>NZ_JAGKTC010000004.1:146459-297953 GCF_017939625.1 Pseudoxanthomonas helianthi | reverse complement strand
GCCGCTTACCCATGATGATAGGCAGCGATCTGTGCGGGAAATAGCTGCTCATACAGAGGATAGCCAATACCAAAGGCATGCACCTCAATCCCCTCTGGGCCAGCCTCCTGTGAGTAATCAAGGATTGCAACACCACCCTCTGCAGCCAATAGCTCATTGTTTGGGCAAAGAACAGATAAAGCGAGGTGTTCCTGCGAAGAGTCACGGCAAGCAATGCACTGTGACTGGACGAGCGAGTACTCGGGAGTAGGGAGGAAACAACCAAATGCCACGCCCATGGGCGGATCGCCGGATTCTAGGGCGGAGTGACCGATTAAGGTTTTACCAGAAAATATCTTGTACTCAGCCATAGCGGCCTAACTACGATTAGACCCCAAAGTGGGGTGTAGCGCGGATTCTGGACATGTCCTCGTGAGCCCGTCAATCAGACTTTTCCTACAAGAATCCAAGGCTTGGGTCGATCTCGCCGGGTCAAAGCGACCGCAACATTGAGGGTGTTATACGGCGGATCCGCAGCCTATTTCGCCAACGCCGCTGCTTCGCAGTGATAACGCGAACGAACCAGGCAGCGATCGCATGGCCGTGAGCAGGCCATTTTCCGGGCGATCCTCACGTCGCCTGCAGCCATAACAAAACGGCCCAGCCGGACAGGCTGGGCCGTGATAGACGGCATGGCGGTATCGCCGTCCGCTTACTTCTTCTCGAAATCCACCGGCTTCGGCAACTCCACCGGCACGCCATCGGCGTTGCAGGTCTTGGCTGCACACAGGCGTTCGCGCAGTTTCGGCGTGGCTTGCACGATGAAGTGGTAGATCGTGTTCTGTTCGACCGTGCCGCGTACCGCATCGCTGCCGGGGCCGCGCGCCCAGATGCCGACATCGTCGCCGCCGTGGGTTTCGGCCTTGGCCGGGAACAGCGCCTCCTGCATGTAGTCCGGATCCTCGGTGTCGACATGGTTCAAGTCGGGACGGCCATCGAACGCATCGAAGCTGCTCGGCGAGTGATCGAACTTCTTCGGGCCGGCCGGTTGCTCGTTGCTGGCGCCCGCGTAGCCCGGACCATTCATGTAATTGAGCGTGGTATAGGGCAGGCCAAGACCGTCGGTCGCGTAACCGGCGCTGGCGTCTTCGCCGCTGCTGCCGCGCACCTTGCCGAGAATGGGGTTGCCGCGCGTCGGATAACCGACGAAGCCCAGCGTATGCGAATGATCGGCGGTGACGATGATCAGCGTGTCGTCGGCCGAAGTCGCATCGGCCGCGGCCTGCACCGCCTCCGACAGCGCGACGGCATCGGTCAGCGCTCGATACGCGTTGCCCGAATGGCTGGCATGGTCGATGCGTCCGCCTTCGACCATCAGCACGTAACCGTTCGGCTGCTTCGACAGCGTGCGGATCGCCGCGCGGGTCATGTCGGCCAGGCTTGGCTCGCCGCCTTTGTCCTTCGGCCGGTCGTGGTCGTAATGCATGTGGTCGTACTCGAACAGACCCAGCAGCGCCGGTGCATCCTGCGCCTCCTGCAGCTGCTTCGCGTTCCACACATAGGCGCCTTGCGGATGCGCGGCCTTCCATTCCGCGACCAGATCGCGGCCGTCGAGGCGCTGGCCGACCTTGTCGTCGAGTTCCGGATCGTGTTCCTCGACCGTGGTGAATTCGCCGCGTCCGCCGCCCATCGCCACGATCGGGCCATGGCCGAAGCGCGGCGTCATCAACTGCTGGGCGATGTCCTTGCAACCGGCGGCCTTCGCTTCGTCCGACAGGTCGGTGTCGTTTTCCCAGTTGCGGTCGGGCACGTGCGCGTAGGTGGCCGCAGGCGTGGCGTGGGTCAGGCGCGTGGTGGTGACCACGCCGGTGGCGAGGCCGGCGCTGTCGGCCAGTTCCAGCCAGCTGAGCTGTTGGCGGTTCAGGCTGTCGGCGCAGTCGCCGCGCTTGCCGGCGGACACGCCGATCGCGCCCATGAAGGTCTTCACGCCCGTGGTGATCGCGGTCATGGTGCCGGCGGAATCGGGCACCTGCGAATCGGTGTTGTAGGTCTTGCTGAGCGCGGTGGAGGGGAACTTCTCCCACGACAGCTGGTTGTCCTCGCCCGGACCGCCCTTGCGCTGGCCGTCGAAGATGCGCGCGGCGGCGACCGTGGTCAGGCTCATGCCATCGCCGAGGAACAGGATCACGTTCTTCGCCTTGCCGTTCATCGCGCCGTTGGCAGCGGCGCGCGCCGCGCCGTTTCGATACCACCACGCGGCGTCCTCGCCCTGCGGATGCTGCACGGCGGGGACGTCGACCGTGTAGGCCCTGGCCGGGCCGGCGTGCGTGCCCGGCGCGCTGGCGCAGGCGGTCAACAGGGTCAGGGCGGCCGTGCCGAGCACGGCGGTGGCGTTCAGGCGCATTGGGGATTCCGGCGAAGAGTCGGGGCGATTATGCCAACCGGGGAATGTCCTGCCCATGACACGCCGTGGGAGCGGCCTTGGCCGCGAATGCTCTTTCAGCGCTATCCGGGATTCCCGCAAAGCATTCGCGGCCAAGGCCGCTCCCACACGGCCGCAATGCCGCATTCCATGGGTGCGGTCGTTTTCCCGGTGCGGCTCGGTTATCGTTGCTGGATTCCGCATTGGAACGACCGATGAAGCTGGTGCATGCCTGGTTGAAGATCCCGTTCTGGAAGCGCGTCGTCGCCGGCTTCGTGCTGGGTGCGTTGGCGGGCTGGGCCTTCGGCCCGAATGCGGAACACTGGTTCGGGCCGCTCGGCGACCTGTACGTGACCCTGATCAAGATGATCGCGGTGCCGCTGGTGTTCTTCGCGGTAATCAACGCAGTGGCTTCGCTGAGCGGACAGAAATCGATTGCCGCGCTGGCCGGGCGCACCTTCGTCTGGTTCGCGATCACCGCGGTACTTGCGGTCGGCGTGGGCCTGGCGGTCGGCTGGATAGTGAAGCCGGGCGTCGGCGTCGGCGTGCTGCAGATCGCATCCGACTACAAGCCCAAGGACGTGCCGGGCGTGCTCGACATGCTGTTGAACCTGGTGCCGTCGAATCCGTTCCAGGCCTTGTCCGGCGCGGCCAGCGCCAAGACCGCCGACGGCATGACCGTGCTGGTGCCGCGCAACGGCACGGTGCTGCAGGTGATCTTCTTCGCCGGGCTGGTCGGTTTCGCCATGGTCAAGCTGGGTGAACGCGTCGCCGGCGCGCGCAAGCTGGTCGGCGAAGCCAGCGACATCATGATCCAGGTGACCCGCTTCGTGCTGGAGTTCACCCCGCTGGGCACCTTTGGCCTGATCGCCGCGCTGGTCGGCGGCTACGGTTTCGAACAACTGCGTCCGCTGCTGATGTTCGTGGTCGCGCTGTACGTGGCCTGCGCCTTCCACATCGTCGTCGTGTACAGCGGCCTGCTGCTGGCGCACGGACTGAGTCCGCTGAAGTTCTTCCGCGGCGCGGCGCCCGGCATGCAGGTGGGTTTCGTCGCTTCGAGCAGTTTCGCCGCGCTCCCGGTGTCGTTGCGCAGCGCCACCCACAACCTCGGCGTGGACAAGGACTACGCCGCGTTCGCGGTGCCGCTGGGCGCGACGATCAAGATGGATGGCTGCGGCGCGATCTACCCGGCGCTGGCGGCGGTGTTCATTTCGCAGTACGCCGGCATCGAGTTGTCGGTGGCGCAGTACGTGATCATCGCGCTGGCCTCGGTGCTGGGTAGCTTCGGCACGGCCGGCGTGCCGGGCACGGCGGTGATCATGGCCACGGTGGTGCTGAGCGCCGCCGGCCTGCCGCTGGAAACCATCGGCTATCTGTACGCCATCGACCGCGTCCTCGACATGATGCGCACGATGACCAACGTCACCGGGCAGATGCTGGTGCCGGTGCTGGTGGCGAAGGAAACCGGCATGCTCGACCGGCAGGTGTACGAAGCGGCGAACAGCGACGTGGGCCTGGACGAAGGCCACGCATGAACGCCGACGGCATCGTCCTGGTCGAGCGTTTCCCCGATGCGTCGGACTATTGCCGCTTGCGAGCGCTGACCGGGCTGTCGGAGAAATCGCCCGGGGCTGCGGCGCTCGGGCTGGCCAACACCACCTACGGCGTCAGCCTGCTGCACGGCGAGGAAGTTGTGGGCATGGGCCGCATCATCGGCGACGGCGGCTGCTTCCACTTCGTGGTCGACATCGCGGTGGTTCCCGAATTGCAGGGACGCGGCCTGGGCAAGCGGATCATGGACGCACTGGATGCATGGCTGCGTGCGAATGCATTGCCGACCGCGCACGTGTCGCTGTTCGCCGATGGCGAAGCGAAGCATCTGTATGCGAAGTACGGTTTCGCCCAGTCCGACCACTCGGTCGGGATGTTCTACCGCGCCTGAGTTTTTGCCGCAGGGCGGGTAGGGCGGGTCTCGATCCGTCATCAGGACATTCACGATCCGAGCGCGGGTCCGGGCATACTGCGCGCAGCGATCCCGGAGCCTGGCGATGAGCGGCGAACAACGCGAACTGACTTTCCGTTTCCTGGCCGAACCCACCGACGTCAATTACGGTGGCAAGGTCCATGGCGGCGTGGTGATGAAGTGGATCGACCAGGCCGGCTATGCCGCGGCGGTCGGCTGGAGCGGCCACTACAGCGTGACCGTGGCGGTCGGCGGCATCCGCTTCGTGTCGCCGATCCGGATCAGCGACCTGGTCACGGTGACCGCGACCCTGGTGCACACGGGCACCACCAGCATGCATTTCGCCATCGACGTGCGCGCCCGCGACCCGATGCAGGGCGACGAGCGCCTGTGCACGCATTGCGTGATCGTGTTCGTCGCGCTGGACGGCGTCGAAGGCAAGCCGGTGCCTGTGCCGGGCTGGCAACCGCGCGACGAAGAGGACCGCCGCCTGGCCGAGTACGCGCTGAAGGTGATGGAACTGAGCAAGGGCATCGAGGACACGGTGGCCCGCTATCGCCCGCCGCAGTAGAGCGACGGACAAGCGATGCGCATTCTCCATGCCATCAGGCTGCGACAGGCTGGTATTGCGGAAGCAAAAGCCGTAGGTCGGGGCTACGTCCCCGACCTGCTTTCACTCGCCGACGTCGGCAGGCATATCCTTTGGCTCCAGCCGTCCCCAATCGGACGGATAACCCCCACGAGCCTGCCACATGGCCAGGCTCGACCAGCGCCATGATCCGGCATCCGAAACCAGTCCATGCTTGACCGGGTTGAAATGCAGGTAATCTAGGTGCCGCGCGAAATCGTCCGGGTCACGGACGACGTGGTCGTAGTAACGACGCTGCCACAGTCGGTTTCCATGACCATGCGATTCGCATGGCAGCCGTGCCAGCACCGCGCGCTTGAAGCTACCGACGAGATCAGGGATTGCAACGCCGGTTACCGGGCTGAGCATCAAGTGCAGGTGGTCGTTCAGCAGAACGTGACCGTGGTGGACGAAAGGGTGATGCCTGCGGGCTTCGCGCAGCGCGATCAAGGCGATGGCCTTTGCGGCATCGTCGGATAGCCAAGGCCGCCGCTCGGCGGTAACAAGGCTCAGGAAGAGAGTTTGTCCGTGCTCGAAATAGCGGCGGTAACGCGGCATGGAGGCAATATCGAGGGCCGCCATCGACGCCGCCATCGCCGGATGGTGCAACGTGGGGTAGGAAAATTCCGCGAGTCCGTCGGCAGCGGGTCGGGGGCGTAGCCCCGACCTACGGCGTCACGCGGTGCGTTCAGTTGAAGGTCTTCGCGTAACCCGAAGACACGACAAGCTTCTGCAGCGCTTCGCAGACCTTGAGGTTGCCGGCGACCAGTTGCCGGGTTTCCGGGCCCTTGCCATCCATGCGCGCGGTCGCCGCGCCGCGGAAATCGCAGACCTTGCCGCCGGCTTCGCGCACCAGCAGCACGCCGGCAGCGACGTCCCAGGCCTTTACCCCGGCTTCGAAATAGGCGTCGCTGCGGCCGCAGGCGACGTAGGCCAGGTCCAGCGCGGCCGAACCGGTGCGGCGCACGTCTTCGGCCGTCAC
The DNA here is from genome assembly GCF_017939625.1 of Pseudoxanthomonas helianthi. Lineage (GTDB taxonomy): Bacteria > Pseudomonadota > Gammaproteobacteria > Xanthomonadales > Xanthomonadaceae > Pseudoxanthomonas_A > Pseudoxanthomonas_A helianthi. The sequence continues at coordinate 291,979 of NZ_JAGKTC010000004.1, read as the reverse complement.
CAGCAGCTCGCGCACGCATTCGAGGTGGGCGCCGATGCGGGCGCGCTCGCGCGGCGGAAAGCCGGTGGTCACGGTGACGCCGGCCAGGTCCTTGCGTTCTGCCACCCGGATCTTGCGTTCGTTGAGCTGGGCGCCGGCGCCGCGGCTGGCGGTGAACAGCTCGTTGCGCAGCGGGTCGAAGATCACCGCGTCGGTCGGCTCGCCGTTCTCGACCAGGGCGATCGACACGCAGAAATGCGGGAAACCGTGCAGGTAGTTGCTGGTACCGTCCAGCGGATCGATGACCCAGTGGCGGCGCGGGTCCTTGCCCGGCTGCAGGCCGCCTTCTTCGCCCAGTACGCCGTAATCGGGATAGGCGCGGCGCAGTTCCTTGATGATCGCCTTCTCGGCGTCGGCATCCACTTCGCTGGCGTAGTCCAGGCGCTCCTTCTGCACGACGTTCAGGGCGTCGAGCTTGTTCATGCCGCGCAACAGCACGTTGCCCCCGGTGCGCGCGGCCTTGACCATGACGGTGACGACGGGATTGAGCATGCGAACGGACCTCGGATCAGGCGGGGGCGGGCGTGGAAAAGAGCAGCACGGCGCGGAGGCCGGCGGCGACAGTTTAACATCCGCGCCCATGAGTCTTTCCCCCGATTCCCCAGATTCCGCCGCCAGCCGGGTCCGTTTCGTCCTGGTCGGCACCCAGCACCCCGGCAATATCGGCGCCGCGGCGCGCGCGCTGAAGACCATGGGCTTCGCCCGGCTGGTGCTGGTGGCACCCGAGCAGTTCCCCAGCGACGAGGCCTTCCGCCGCGCCGCCGGGGCCGACGACGTGCTGGCCGCGGCCCCGGTCGTGGTGACCCTGGCCGAGGCGGTGGCCGACTGCCGGCTGGTGCTGGGCTGCACTGCGCGCAGCCGGCGCGTGCAATTGGAGGAGCTGGCGCCGCGCGCGGCCGGCGAGCGTGCCATCGGTATCGCCGCGGCCAGCGACGAGGTGGCGCTGGTGTTCGGCCGCGAGCGCACCGGCCTGAGCAACGAGGAACTGCAGTTGTGCCACGCGGCCGTGCACATTCCGGCCAATCCCGAATACAGCTCGCTGAACCTGGCCGCCGCAGTGCAGGTGCTGGCCTACGAGGCGCGGCTGGCGGTGCTGGCCGGGGGCGGCGGCGGGGCGACGCCGGTGCATGCCGACGACGTCCCGGCCACGCATGCGCAACTGGAGGGTTTTTTCGCCCAGCTCGGCGAAACCCTGGACGACATCGACTTCCACAAGGGGCGCACGCCGGATTCGGCGATGCGCAAGCTGCGCCGGCTGTTCCTGCGCGGCGACCTGACCCAGCAGGAAGTGCGCCTTTTGCGCGGCATCCTGGCCGACACCCAGCGCATCGCGCGGCTGCTGCGGGAGGCCGGCGGGCGCTAGCCTGTTGCGGAATACCGCTTTTCGGCTAGGCTTCGGCTCTGGCAGGGGGGCGTCGAAATACAGGCATGAGCTGCTGGTTCCGTTATGCGTACAGACTGGCGCTGTTGGCGTGCCTGTCCCTGTCGGCCGTGGCCGTGGCCAGCGAAGACGATTCCGTGCTGGTACTGGGCCGGATCAGCGACAACCCCAAGGCGCACTACGAGCAGCTGAAACCGCTGCTGGATTACGTGGTGCCGCGCCTGCGCGAGGTCGGCATCACCGAAGGCCGCATCCTGATGGCGCGCGACGCGCAGCAGATGAACAGCTACCTGCGCCGCGGCCGGGTCGACTGGGTCACCGAGACCACGGGCAACGCGATGCAATTGCAGCAACGCGCGGGGGCTCGTCCCCTGCTGCTGACCGAACGCGGAGGCGTGGGTCGCTACCGCTCCCTGTTCTTCGCCCGCAAGGACAGCGGCATCGACAGCCTGGACGATCTCAAGGGGCATACGGTGGCGTTCCAGCGCACGTCGTCGACCAGCGCCTACCTGGTGCCGGCCATGACCCTGCTGGACGCGGGCCTGCGTCCCGAAGTGCTGCTGTCGCCGCAGGACCGGCCGCCCGGCAATACGGTCGGTTACGTGTTCGCCGGCACCGAGCTGAACCTCAGCGCCTGGGTGCACAAGCGGGTGGTCGACGCGGGCGTGGTCAGCAACCTCGATTGGAACAACCCGGAGGCGGTGCCGCCAGCGTTCAGGCGCGACTTCCACGTCTTCCACGAAACCGGCGAATACCCGCGCGCGGTCGAGATCGTGCGCTCCGGATTGGACCCGAAGGTCGAGGCGCGCCTGCGCGAGGTGCTGCTGCATGCGAACGAGGACCCGCAGGGGCGCGAGGCGATGCGGCGGTTCTTCAGCACCACCCGCTTCCTGCCGATCGACGCGGCGTCCACCCGGGCGATGGAACGCATCCGCGATGGCGCCGCACGCGTGCGCGAGTCGATCGAATGAAGCCCAGGTTCGGTTTGCAGGCACGGTTCCTGGCCCTGGTCGGGGTCACTTTCCTGGTGGTCGTCTGCCTGCTGTTCCTGTTGCTGCGCAAGGAACGCCAGCAGCAGGACGCGGTGGAGGCGCAAAGCCTCGAGGCGATGCACGACATGGCCATGGAAACCTTGCGCCTGCGCGGGGAGGGCATCACCGCCCAACTGGCCGACCGGCTGGCCAATCCGCTGTACTACTTCGACCTGGAGACCATCGGCCAGATCATCCAGGGCACGCGCCGGCAACCGGACGTCAGCTACGTGCTGGTCTTCGATCCGCAGGGACGGGTCGTGCACGACGGCTCCGCCGACATCACCGGCTATGGCCAGAACATGCCGGACCCGCTGGCCCCGGCGGCGGTCGCGGCCAACGGCGTGCGTTCGCAGTGGTCGGCGCACGTGCTCGACGTGTCCGCGCCGATCCTGGTGGGGCAGCATCGCCTCGGCGGGGTGCGCGTGGGTTATTCGCTGGATGGGATCCGCAAGTACGAGATCGATACCCGCGAACGCCTGCACGAACGCCTGAGCGAATCCAGCGAACGCCATCTCGCGTGGGTCCTGGCGTTGCTGCTGACCCTGGCCGCGGCCAGCCTGCTCGGGGCCTGGCTGCTGCAGCGCAATCTGGTGTGGCCGATCCGGCAACTGGCTCGCGCCGCGGGCGAGATCGAGGCGGGCAACTACGTCGCGGGCCGAATCGAAAGCGCGCGCCGCGACGAAGTCGGCAACCTGATCCGCGCCTTCACCCGGATGCACGACAGCATCGTGCGCCAGAACCGCGACGTGCGGCGCATGGCGTACAGCGACAGCCTGACCGGGCTGACCAACCGGCTGGGTTTCCGCGAAAGCCTGGGCGAACGGATCGCGGCGCTGTCCGGGGGCTCGGGCCAGTTGGCGTTGGCCTTCGCCGACATCGACGATTTCAAACGGATCAACGACACCCTGGGCCACGAGGCCGGCGACGAAGTCATCCGCCAGTACGCGCAGCGCATCCAGCGCGTGGTCGAACGCTGGGGCGGGCCCGACACCCTGCTGGCCCGCTTCGGCGGCGACGAGTTCGTGATCCTGGTGCAGGGCAGCAACGTGCGCGCCACCGTGCGGAGGCTGGCGGAAGCCCTGATCGAGGACTTCCGCGGCCCGATCGCCCTGCACGGACGGCGCGCCTTCCTCGGCACCTCGATCGGCATCAGCCTGTTCCCGGAAGACGCCGGCGATGCGGTCGAACTGATGAAGCGCGGCGACATCGCCATGTACCAGGCCAAGCGGGCCGGCAAGAACTGCTACCGCTTCTACAGCCGGGCCATGGACGAGCAGGCGGCGCAGCGCCTGCGCCTGGAAGACGATCTGCGCGGCGCGTGGGAGCGCGGCGAATTGCAGGTGCTGTACCAGCCGATCTGCCGGGTTTCCGACCGGGCGGTGGTCGGCGCCGAAGCCTTGCTGCGTTGGGAGCATCCGGAGCGGGGGACGATCCCGACCCCGCAGTTCATTTCGGTGGCCGAACGCACCGACCTGATCGGCGAACTCGGCCCGCGGGTGCTGCGCCAGGCCTGCAATGCGGTCGCGGGCTGGCGGGTGCCGTCGGGCCGGCCAGCGCCGTTCGTCTCGGTCAACGTGTCGTCGCGGCAATTGCGCGACGGCGATCTGACCGAACAGGTCGCTGCCTGCCTGCGGGAAAGCGGTTTGCCGGCGTCGCGCCTGCACCTGGAGTTGACCGAGACCGCGCTGCTGCGCGATGTCGGGCTTGCGGCCGACCTGCTGTCGCGCCTGCACAAGACCGGTGTCAATATCTGGCTGGACGATTTCGGCACCGGTTTTTCGGGCCTCAGCCACCTGCGCCGGGTGCCGGTCGACGGGGTCAAGATCGATCGCAGTTTCGTCGCCGACGTGGAGACGGACGCCGACGACCTGGCGCTGACCACCGCGATCATCGCGATGGCGCGTTCGCTCGGCATCCAGGCGGTGGCCGAGGGCGTGGAAACCGAGGGGCAGTTCGAATTGCTGCGGGAACGCGGCTGCGACCTGGCGCAGGGGTATTGGCTGGGGTATCCGGTGACGGCCGAGGAATTCGCGCGGTTGCTGGGGTGAGTTTTTGCCTGTCATTCCGGCGAACGCCGGGATCCATTCTGCTTTCGCCCTGTAGGAGCGCACTTCAGTGCGCGACCGTAGAAGTGAAGCTGCGTGGATGATCCTGCGCTGGTCGCGCACTGAAGTGCGCTCCTACAAAAGCTTTTCGCGCTGACGCGCGAGTCACTTTTCTTTGCTTGTGCAAAGAAAAGTAACCAAAAGAAGGCACACCCGCGGCCCGCCCTTTGCTGCGCAAAAGGTTCGTCATCGCGCCGGGAATTTTCGGAAGCCGCATCCTGCGGCTCCGAAAACGGCGCACATCCCGTGCGCCGCCGCTGCGCGGTTTACCTGTCGCGATGGCCGGGCCTCAAGGGGGTCGAAAAGCAAGGGCAACGGCAAAGGCAGCCGTTTTCCCCCAGACCCTTTTTTATCCGCCCCCCAGCCCCCACACTTCCCCCATGTTCGAACGATCCCGCAAGGGCGAGCACGCTTTGCTGATCCAGCCCCATGCCGCCGGCAGTCCGCCGGACGAGGGGGCGACGGAGGAATTCGCCGACCTGGCGCGTTCGGCCGGGGCCAGCATCGCGACGCTGATTACCGCCCGCATCGACCGCCCCAATTCCTCCACGTACATCGGCAGCGGCAAGCTGGAAGAGGTCAAGGCCGCCGCCGACGCGACCGAAGCCGACCTGGTGTTGGTCAACGTGTCCCTGTCGCCGGGCCAGGAGCGCAACCTGGAGAAATTCCTGCAGCGCCGCGTGCTCGACCGTACCGGGCTGATCCTGGACATCTTCGCCCAGCGTGCGCGCAGCCACGAAGGCAAGCTGCAGGTGGAACTCGCCCAGCTGAAGCACATGGCCACCCGGCTGGTGCGTGGCTGGACCCACCTGGAGCGCCAGCGCGGCGGTTCGATCGGCCTGCGCGGTCCGGGCGAAACCCAGCTGGAAACCGATCGTCGCCTGCTGCAGAAGCGCGTCGAGCAGTTGCAGAAGCGGCTGGAGAAAGTCGAAGTGCAGCGCACCCAGATGCGCCGCGCCCGCGTCCGCAGCGAACTGCCGCGCGTGGCCCTGGTCGGCTACACCAACGCCGGTAAGTCGACCCTGTTCAACACGCTGACCGGCGCCGAGGCGTACGCGGCCGACCAGTTGTTCGCGACCCTGGACCCGACCGTGCGCCGCATCGAGCTGCCCGGCGGCGGCGTGGTGCTGGCCGATACCGTCGGCTTCGTCCGCGACCTGCCGCACGAACTGGTCGCGGCGTTCCGTTCCACCTTGAGCGAAGCGCGCGAAGCCGACCTGCTGCTGCACGTGATCGACGCCGCCGACCCGCAGCGCGAAGAGCGCATCGGCCAGGTCGACGAAGTGCTGCAGGCGATCGGCGCGGGGGACATCCCGCAACTGCTGGTCTACAACAAGATCGACCGCATCGAAGGCGCGCAGCCGCGCCACGACACGCCCAACGAGGGGCGCGAACGTGTATGGATTTCCGCCCGCGACGGGCAGGGCGTCGACCTGCTGAAGGGCGTGCTGGCGCAGCGGCTGGGCTTCCAGCGCGTGCGCGGACGGCTGGACCTGCCGGCGCATTCGGGGCGCCTGCGTTCGCGCCTGCATGCGTTGGGCGCGGTACTGGCCGAAGACCACGACGAGCACGGTTGGCATGTCACCGTCGACCTGGCCCTGGCCGACGCGCAGCGGCTCGCCGCGCAGGCCGGCGGCCACGTGCTGGACCCGCTGCTGCCGGCACCGGCCGAAGCCTGGTGAGGATGCTTGCGCGGGGCCGCCGCGGCCCCATCTTGTAGAATCGGATCCGGCGGGCTGCAACCCGCGCGCAATCAATCTGGAGTAGGCATGGCCTGGAACACCCCCGGTAGCGGGTCTGGCAACGACGATGGTTCCAAGGACGGGCGCAACCCGTGGCAGCCGCGCAGTCCGCGCGGCGGCATCGACCAGTGGCTCGACCGCCTGCGCGGCCTGTTCGGTGGCGACGGCGGTGGCAGTCGCCAGCGGTGGCGCTGGGCCGCCATCGCGCTGGGTCTGCTGCTGGTGTTCAGCAGTTTCAAACTGTTGGATGCGCAGGAGCGCGGTGTGGTCCTGCGTTTCGGTCAGTTCAACCGGATCATGCAGGAAGGTCCGAATTTCAAATGGCCATGGCCGATCGAAAGCGTCATCAAGGTCAAGACTACTGAGATCAAGACGTTCAGCGATTCGATGCCGGTGCTGACCCGCGACACGAACATGGTAACGGTGGATCTGAACGTCCAGTACCGAATTAGCGATCCGAAGTTATTCCTGTTCGGTACCCGCGATGCGGAAGAAGTATTGCGCCAAGCTGCCATGAGCACGGTGCGCGAATTGGTGGGCCGTTCCGATCTGGATACAGTCCTTAATAGTCGCGGCGAATTATTGGACGAGGTGAGCAAGAAACTACAGGCGTCCCTCGAAGCCTACCGAACGGGTCTCGAGATCAGCGGAGTTACCTTGCAGAATGCCAGGCCACCGGATCAAGTGAAAGATGCGTTCGACGAAGCGCAGCGCGCCACTGCCGACAAGCAGACCGCAATCAATCAGGCCCAAGCCTATGCGGCAAAGATGGTGCCGGAAGCGCGTGGCGACGCGGCTCGCTTACGTACTGTGGCTCAAGGCTATAAAACTGCAATCATCGCTCGAGCTCAGGGTGATGCCGCGCGCTTTAGTCAGTTGCAGGTGCAGTACAAGGCTGCGCCAGAAGTCACCCGCAAGCGCCTGTGGCTGGAAACGCTGCAGGAAGTGGTGGGCAAAAACCGCAAAGTGATTGGTGGTGACGGCCGCCAACTCATTTATGTGCCGATGTCGACGCCGACATCGGTAGCACAACAGCCTGTTGCTCCTGTAACGCCTGATTTGGTAATGCCAGCGATTCAGAGCGTGCCAGAACGTACAGAGCGTCCAACGCGACCGACAGGGCGTGAGGAGAGTGGTCGATGAAAATCTCTGTAATCGTTGCCTTGGTTGTAGCCTTGTTGTTGGGTCTCATGGGGTCGGTATACCAAGTGCGGGAAGGTGAAGTCGCGCTGATATTGAATCTAGGTCGAGTGACGCGTAGTGATATTGGTCCCGGCCTGCACTTCAGGTTGCCGCTGATCGAATCCGCGCGTGTATTCGATCGTCGACTGAACGTTCTCGACTCAAAACCCGAGCGCTTCTACACCGATGACAAACAGGGCGTGGATATCGACTTCTTCGCAATCGGGCGAGTCAATGATGCGCGCGCCTTCTACCTGGCGACTGGTGGTGTCGAGAAGGAAGCAGTTCTGCGTCTGGCGCCTATCATCAAGAACGCGTTGACCGGTGAGATTAATGGGCTGACTCTGCCAGAGGTAGTATCCGGCGACCGCAGCAAGTTCGTTCAGGCAAAACTGTCCGTGATCAATCGTGGAGCGGCGACTTTAGGGGTTGAAATCACCGACATCCGCATCAAGAGGATCGAATTGCCGCAGGACAGCAACGTCCTGGACTCGGTCTACAACCAGATGCGCTCCCAGCGGCTACAAGTGGCGAACCAGCGTCGCGCGGAAGGCGTGGAGCAGGCGCAGACGATACGCGCCAAAGCCGATGCAGATCAGCAAGTGCTGCTGGCCGAGGCCGAGCGCGACGCCCAGCGCCTGCGCGGCGAGGGCGACGCCCAGGCCGCGGCGATCTACGCCGAGGCGGCGAACAAGGATCCGGGCTTCTACGCCTTCCAGCGCAGCCTGGAGGCCTACCGCGGCGCCTTCGCCGACGGCAACGGAGTCATCGTGCTGGACCGCAACGATCCGTTCCTGCAGTACCTGAAGAGCGATCGTTAGGCATTTGCGCCCGCTCGCGGGCGCCGTCGTGGTGCTTTTCCTTCTCCCCGCGTGCGGGGAGAAGGAGGCCGGGGTGGCGTGCGGGAGGCGGGGTAGCCCCCGCCACCGAAAACCCGGATAATGCACAAAAGCCGGACGGGGCCCGCCCCTCCGGCTTTTTCCGTGTCTGGACCGGCCCCCGCCGGCGGTGCCCCGATGGCCCCGCCACCCGCGCAACCGGTCCGTGCACGGTTCATCCCCCTACCCGGGGCAAGCCTGCGGCCCCGATGGCCGCGACAACGTGGAGCAAGCGGTCATGGGTCAGTCGGTAGTGGTGTTGGGCGCCCAGTGGGGCGACGAGGGCAAGGGCAAGATCGTCGATCTGCTCACCGAGGAAATCGGCGCGGTCGTGCGCTTCCAGGGCGGGCACAACGCCGGCCATACCCTGGTCATCAACGGCAAGAAGACCGTGCTGCACCTGATCCCGTCGGGCATCCTGCGCGACGATGCCCTGTGCCTGATCGGCAACGGCGTGGTGATCTCCCCGGCCGCGCTGCAGAAGGAAATCGAGGAACTGGAAGCCGGCGGCGTCGACGTGCGTTCGCGCCTGAAGATCTCCCCGGCCGCGCCGTTGATCATGCCGTACCACATCGCCCTGGACCAGGCGCGCGAAAAGGCCGCCGGCGGCAAGGCCATCGGCACCACCGGCCGCGGCATCGGCCCGGCCTACGAGGACAAGGTCGCGCGCCGTGGCATCCGCATCGCCGACCTGCATTACCCGAAGCAGCTGGAAGAACTCCTGCGCACCGCGCTGGACTACCACAACTTCGTGCTGACCCAGTACCTGGGCACCGAAGCGGTCGATTTCCAGAAGACCTTCGACGAAGCGCTGGCCTTCGGCGAATACGTGCAGCCGATGAAGTCCGACGTGGCCGGCATCCTCCACGACCTGCGCAAGCAGGGCAAGCGTGTGCTGTTCGAAGGCGCGCAGGGCGCGCTGCTCGACATCGACCACGGCACCTATCCGTACGTGACCAGCTCCAACACCACGGTCGGCGGCGCGCTGGCCGGCACCGGCGTCGGCGCGGATTCGATCGACTACGTGCTGGGCATCGCCAAGGCCTACGCCACCCGTGTCGGCGGCGGTCCCTTCCCGACCGAGCTGGACGACGAGATCGGCCAGGGCATCCGCGACCGCGGCGCCGAGTACGGCGCTTCCACCGGCCGTCCGCGCCGTTGCGGCTGGATGGACATCGTCGCGCTGAAGCGCGCGGTGGCGATCAACGGCATCAGCGGCCTGTGCATCACCAAGCTCGACGTGCTCGATGGCATGGAGAAGCTGAAGGTCTGCATCGCCTACGAATACAACGGCAAGCGCACCGAGTACGCGCCGCTGGACGCGCAGGGCTGGGAAGAATGCACGCCGGTGTACCTGGAGTTCCCGGGCTGGAGCGAGAACACCCACGGCATCACCAACTGGGAAGACCTGCCGCCGGCCGCGCGCGCCTACCTGCGTTCGCTGGAAGAACTGGCGGGCTGCCCGATCAGCATCGTCTCTACCGGTCCGGACCGCGACCACACCATGGTGCTGCAGGATCCGTTCGCGTAAGCGGACGCGTGAAGGCAAGCCACGAAGGCCCGCATCGCGGGCCTTTCGTTTTCCGGCGCTCCGGACCGCCGGGCCGGTCGCCTGTCCGTTTCACCTTGCATTAGCGCAAACGTCACCGTCTGTTTTCCGTGGTGGGCCTATAAGCGAAGGGCACCGTTTCCATCCACGGAGGTCGACGATGAAAGTCAGCGAAATGATGACGCAGGACGTCTGTGTCGTGGCGCCGGGCGATTCCCTGCGCGACGCGGCGCGCATGATGGTGCAAAAGGACATCGGCAGCGTGCCGGTGGGCGAGAACGACCGGCTGGTCGGTTTCATCACCGATCGCGACATCGCGGTGCGCGCGGTCGCCGAAGGCAAGGATCCGATGACCGCGGTCCGCGAAGTCATGTCGGAAGACGTCAAGTACTGCTTCGAGAACGACGACGTCGACGAGGTTTCGCGCAACATGGCCGACCTGCGCATCCGGCGCCTGCCGGTGGTGGACGCGAACAAGCGGCTGGTCGGCATCGTCTCGCTCGCCAACTTCGCCCACAGCGGCGACGACAGCGCTTCCGACAGCCTGCTCAAGGGCGTTGCCGCACCCCACTGAACCCACCAGCCGACGGAGCGACAGCCATGGCCATTTGCGACGTTTGCGGCAACGACTACGCCAACAGCTTCCTGGTTTCCATGCGCGGGAAGAGCGGCACGTTCGATTCCTTCGAGTGCGCCATCCACGCCTTCGCGCCGCGCTGCGCGCATTGCGGCTGCAGCGTGATCGGGCACGGCATCGAGCATGCCGACACGATCTATTGCTGCGCGCATTGCGCGAGCCAGTCGGGCGTGCAGGGCGCGAACGATCATCCTTCGTGAATGGAGATCCGCATGAAGATCGAAAGAAAAGGGCCCACCGCCGGCGGGCGCGCTGCCGCCCCGCCGCAGCGTTCCGGGGCCCGGAAACCGCAGCCGCAGAACCAGAACCAGCGAAAACCCGTGGTGCCCGGGCCCAACAAGGCCGGGCGCGACCAGGACCGCGACGGGGTCGTCGGCAGCGAGAACGACGACCCCGGCCGTTGAGGGCCGCCATGACATCGCAATCACGCCGGCTAGGCATCGGGTTAACGGCCACGGGCCGAAGATCCCCGATGCAGACGCGTTCTGCATACGCCATGCATCACAAGGAGGCAGGCAAATGAATACGCACAAGATCCATCCCGTTCTCGGCAGCCTGATCGGACTTTCTTCGTTCGTCGTTTTCGGGATCTCGATCGCGGGCTGTTCCCCGAATACACCCGCCGACCAGTCGACGACTCCACCGGCCGACCAGTCGACCCCGCCACCCGCGGATCAGACGGCGCCCCCGCCCGCTGACCAGACGACGACGCCACCGGCGGACCAGACCGCGACGCCGCCGGCCGACCAGTCGGCGATGCCGCAAAAGGATTCCGAACAGCCGCTCGACGACAGCATGATCACCACCAAGGTGAAGGCCGAGATGCTGGCGGCGAAGGATGTCCCCGGCACGAAGATCGAGGTCAAGACCGTCAATGGCGTCGTTTCGCTCACCGGCGACGTCCGTTCCCAGGCCGAGGCCGACCGTGCCGCGGAGGTCGCACGCAAGGTGAAGGGGGTCGCCAACGTCGATGCCAGCGGATTGAAGGTCGTTCCGGACGCCGGCGAGATGCCGAAGAAGTAACCCCGGGACCATCCGGGTACGCGCAAGCGAAGACATCGCTGGAACCAACGAAGGCCCGCATCGCGGGCCTTTCGTTTGCCTGTCCCAAGCATTTCCCAAGCATTTCCGCAGGGGCGCCTCCAGTTGTAGTCGCGGTTACCGCGCACGTTGCGGCCTGCGATGCGTCCGCATCGCAGGAACGGGTCGCCGCATCCCCCCGGATGGCGGCGACGCACTCAACCCGCACCCAAGGAACGTGCCATGAAAACATCCGCAATCCTTCGTCAGCGCACCCCGCTTCGCCATGGCCTGCTGGCCGGAGCCCTGGCCCTGGCTCTGCCTGCCGTCGCCTCGGCCGATGCCGTGACCTACTGGAACAAGGTCGCCAACGACAACGTCGCCGCCGTCGGTGGAGCGCCGTTGCAATACCGCGCCTTCGCCATGGCCCAGATCGCGGTCCACGATGCGCTCAACGCCATCGAGCCGCGCTACGCCACCTATACCGGGCTGCCTCCCGGCAATCCGTACGCTTCGCGCGAAGCCGCGGTCGCGGCGGCGGCGCGGGGCGTGCTGGTCGCCTTGTTGCCGCCGGTGCAGGACGGCATCGTCGAAGCCGATTACGCCAACTACCTCGGCGGCCTGTCGTGTCCGGCCGACCACGCCACCTGCATCGAGGATGGCGCGATCGTCGGCGAAGCAGCGGCCCAAGCCATCCTGGCGCTGCGCGCGAACGACGGTTCGGCCACGCCGCACCTGCCTTACGCCGAGCCCGTCATGGCCGGGATGTACCAGCCGACCTTGCCGCTGCCGCCGAACAACGCGCCGTACCCGCAGTTCGGCAACTGGGGCAACGTGACTCCGTTCGCGCTGGCCAACGCGCGCCAGTTCGCCCCCGGGCGCAGCGATTTCCTCAACATGGCCAGCAACCAGTACACCCAGGATTTCAACGAGGTGAAGGTGGTCGGCTCGGCAGCGGTGCGGCAGGCGGCGCCGAACTCGGAAGAGTCGCTGATCGCGCGCCATTTCACCCTGGGTCCCGGCGCCAACGTAAACGGCATTACCCGGTCCATCCTCGCCGCACGCGGGCTGGACACCGCGGAATCCGGGCGGCTGTGGGAGAACGCGCGGTTGTTCGCCCTGATCGGCATGGCGGTCAACGATGGGCTGACCGTGGTGTTCAACGCCAAGTACCGGTTCAAGTTCTGGCGCCCGTACACGGCGATCCGCAACGCGGACATCGACGGCAACCCGGAGACCGAGATGGATGCCGGGTGGCAGCCGTACCTGACCACCCCGCCGTACCCGGATTATCCGTGCGGGCTGCCCAGTGTCGTTTCCACGTCGACTTCGGTGCTGCGCGATTATTTCGGCACCGACGCGGTGCCGTTCGACTTCGGCAATCCGGCGGGCGGATTCCCGATGCGCCATTACGACACCCTGTCGCAAGCCGCGAACGAATCCGCGATGGCGCGCGTCTACAGCGGCATCCATTTCCGCAGCGGTTGCTTCGCATCGGTGGAACTGGGACAGCAGGTCGGCCACTTCGTGTATTCGACCCAGCTCAAGCCGCTGCCCTGAGTGCCAGCGGCGGTGGCGTGGCCGTGCAAACCGGCCACGCCACTTCTGCTCAACCCGGGTCGCTCGACGCCGGTTCGGGACCCACGCGGAAGCGGCAGACGTGGCCGCCGCGCACGATGCATTCCATGTGGTGGATGCGCTGGCCGGTGGCTGCCTTCATGTAGGCGAGATCGAAGCGGCAGACCTGCGGGTGTTGTCGGGCCAGGGCATGGAAGACGCAGTTGAACGCTTCCACCTGCCATTCGCCATGGTGGCGCGCGGGTACCGCTTCGTAGCCGAGTTCGTCCAGGCGTTGCGCCAGTGCGCGGACCAGGGCCTCGTGGTCGACGTTTTCCACCGGCAATGGTTGCGCGGCCGCCATGTTGCGGCCGAGTTGTTCGAGCAGGGCTTCGAGGCCGGCATCGCCGAGCCGTTCGTGCAACTGCGCCAGCAGCGCCGTCGACAGCAGGCCGTAATTGCGCGGAAACAGATCGCGCCCGCTGGCGGTCAGGCCGTAGCGCATCTGCGGGCGGCCGCCGCTGGGCAAGGGTTCGACGCGCCGCACCCAGCCGCGCCCGATCAGCGCGGTCAGGTGCTGGCGCACCGCGTTGTGGCTGATGCGCAGGCGTTCGCACAGGGTCTCCACCGTGCAGCCGTCGGCGGCCGGCAGCAGCTGCCGCAGCAAGCGCTGCCGGGTTTCGCCGAGCTGGCGCAACGCCTCGCCCATCGGCTCAGGCGGCCTTCGCGGGGAACTGGCGGGCCAGGGCGCCGGCCAGCGCATCGGCGATGGTGTCCATGTGCGCCTGCATCTGTTTCCAGGTCTCCGCTTCGGCCTTCATGTCGCCGGCCATGATCTGCCGGATCTGCGCGGCATGGTGTCCGCCGTGCGCCATCAGCAGGGCCAGCACCGCGTTCTCGGGCAGGTAGGGATTGGCGCCGGACAGGAATTTGGCGATTTCGCCCGCGTTGGCGGTCAGCTCGGTCATGGCCTTTTTCTGGGCAGCGTCGTCAGTGGCATCGGTCAGGGCCTTGACCGCGCCCCAGTGTCCGGCCAGCAGCTGCAGCATGCGCTGGCCGGCGGCGGGCCCGTAGAAACCGCCGACCGCGTCGGCGATCTGCCTGGCGTTGGCGACCACGCCGTCGGCGGCGCGTTTCGCATCGGCATCGCGATGCGCATGCACCGCCATCGCATAGGCGCGGGTCTGCAGCACATGGCCGTGCCAGAGCTGGCGCAGGGCGGCCTGCAGCTTGGGGGCTGGAACGGCGGCTTTGGTTTCGGCCGCGGCATGGTCGTGCTGCATCGCGGCGGCCTTCGCGGAAGAGGGAGCGGCGGCGAAGGCGAGCAGGGCGGCCGGGGCGAACAGCAGGGAAAGGACGGTGGGGCGGGTCATGGCGGTCTCCGGGGAAGTCGCGGGGATGGCGACCTGACGCATGTTCCGGGGTCCCTCGGGCAAGACAATGGATGCATGTGTAAAGCTTGCCGTTGAGGGAGGCAAGGGCCAAGGCCGGGCAATGGACGCGCGGATTCCGGTGAACGCTGACGGCGGGGGAAGCCACGGCCGGCATCGGCGCGGTCTGCCATGACTTCCGGGGGTGGGCCGCGCGACCGGCAACGGCGACCATGGCGGTTTCAACCGAAACCGAGGCCACCTGATGTCCCGTACGCTCGCAACCGCCATCGCGCTGGCCCTGGCCGGCATGACCACCGTCGCTTCGGCGCAGGCCCCCGCGGCCCCCGCGGCGGAGGTGACCACCCAGCTGCCGCGCACGGTGCGTCCGACCAACTACGACATCGAGATCGTGCCGCACGCCGAGAAGATGGCGTTCGACGGCAAGGTGCGCATCAACGTCGACGTGCTCGCGCCGACCAGCACGATCACGCTCAACGCGGTGGACATGACCTTCGCCAACGTCCGCCTCGGCCGCGCCAACGGCAAGGACCTGGTGCCGAAGACCAGCGTCGACGCCGCCGCGCAGACCGCGACCTTCACCTTCGACCAGCCGCTGCCGGTCGGCAGCTACCTGCTGTCGATGGACTACACCGGCAAGATCGGCACCCAGGCCAACGGCCTGTTCGCCCTGGACTACGCCACGCCGGAGGGCAAGAAGCGCGCGCTGTACACCCAGTTCGAGAATTCGGACGCGCGCAAGTTCGTGCCGTCGTGGGACGAGCCGAACTACAAGGCCACCTTCAACCTGGTCGCCACCGTGCCGGCCGCGCAGATGGCGGTCAGCAACATGCCGATCGCGCAGAACAACGAACTGCCCGGCGGCCTGCGCAAGGTGCGCTTCCAGACCTCGCCGAAGATGTCGACCTACCTGCTGTTCTTCGGCCTGGGCGAATTCGAACGCGCCACGCTGAAGGCCGACGGCGGCACCGAAGTCGGCGTGATCACGCCGAAGGGCAAGGTCGACCAGGCCAAGCTGGGGCTGGAAGCCGGCCGCGACGTGCTGAAGGAATACAACGACTACTTCGGCGTGCCGTACCCGCTGCCGAAGCTGGACAACATCGCCGCGCCGGGCAGCAGCCGGTTCTTCAGCGCGATGGAGAACTGGGGTGCGATCTTCACCTTCGAGAACACCTTGCTGCTCGATCCCAGCATCGCCACCGTGACCGACCAGCAGCGCATCTTCGGCGTGGCCGCGCACGAAATCGCCCACCAGTGGTTCGGCGACCTGGTCACCATGCAGTGGTGGGACGACCTGTGGCTGAACGAAGGCTTCGCTTCGTGGATGGCCGACCGCACCACCGACAAGTTGCACCCGGAATGGGATCCGGACCGCGTCGGCGCGGCCTATACCAGCCGTGGCGCGATGGGCCGCGACGCGATCGCCACCACCCACCCGGTGGTGCAGCACGTGGCCACCGTGGAGCAGGCCAGCCAGGCTTTCGACGGCATCACCTACGGCAAGGGCTCGGCGGTGATCAACATGCTGGAGGACTACATCGGCGCCGATGCGTGGCGCGACGGCGTGCGCAGCTACATGAAGAAGCACGCCTATTCCAACACCGCCACCGACGACCTGTGGGCGGAAATGGAGAAGGCCGCGCCAGGCAAGCAGTTCACCCAGGTAGCGCACGATTTCACCCTGCAGCCGGGCATTCCGCTGATCAAGGTGGATGCGAAGTGCGCAGCCGGCAAGACGCTGGTCTCGCTGCAACAGGGCGAGTACACCGTGGATCGCCCCGGCAAGCAGCCGCTGCGCTGGCACGTACCGGTCGCGGTGCAACCCGTCGGCGGTGAAAAGGTCAGCGTACTGGTCGATGGCCAGGCCAGCGTCGAGCTGCCCGGTTGCGATGCGCCGGCGCTGGTCAACGCGGGGCAGAAGGGTTATTTCCGCGTTCAGTACGCACCGGCCCAGTTCAAGGCGTTGGCCAACGCCTTCGGCAAGCTGGCCACGGTCGATCAGTTGGGCGTGATGATGGACGTCAGCGCGCTGTCGGCCGTGGGCCTGCAGCCGGTGGCCGATGCGCTGGACCTGACCACGCAGGTGCCGCTGGATGCCTCGCCGGACGTGTGGCAGAACGTGGCCGGTACCCTGGGTGGCGTCGTCGATATCTACGGCGACGACGAGAAGGCCGCCGCGCCGGCCAAGCGCTATGCGATCTCGCGCCTGTCGCCGGTGTTCCAGAAGCTGGGATGGGAGAACAAGCCGGACGATTCGTCCACCACCAAGCAGTTGCGCACGCGCCTGATCGGCCAGCTCAGCAGCCTGGGCGACGAAGCGGTGCTGGCCGAAGCGCGTCGCCGCTTCGAGGCCAGCGCGACCGACCCCAAGGCGTTGCCGGCGGACCTGCGCCGCACCGTGCTGAGCATCGTCGCCTACAACGCCGACGCCGCCACCTGGGACAAGCTGCACGCGATGGCCAAGGCGGAAACCTCGTCGCTGATCCGCGACCAGTACTTCGGCTTGCTGTCGATCGCCAAGGACAAGGCTTTGGCGCAGAAGGCCCTGGACATGGCCCTGACCGACGAGCCGGGCGCGACCAACAGCGCAGGCATGATCGCCGGCGTTTCGCGCGAGCATCCGGACATGGCCTTCGACTTCGCCGTGGCCCATCGCGAGCAGGTCGACAAGCTGGTCGACACCACTTCGCTTTCCCGCTACTACCCTGGCCTGGGCGGCGGTTCGGACAAGCAGGAGATGGTGCAGAAGCTGAAGGACTTCGCCGACAAGTACATCGCGCCCACCTCGCGTCGCGACACCGAAACCGCGATCACCGGCATCCAGACCCGGATCAAGCTCAACGCCGCGCGCCGGCCGCAGATCGATGCGTGGTTGAAGAAGCACGCCAAGTAAGCGGCATCGCTCCGAAGGAAAAAGCCCCGCGAAAGCGGGGCTTTTTTCGTTCCGCCGCGACGGTTTTCACGTTGCCCGCATCCCTAGTCGTGATTGAATCGAAAACGGAGGGTTCCGATGGCGGTCCTGTCGAAAGCGCTGGTCTGTGTCCTGCTGTCCTTCCTGTGCGCGGTCGCGTCGTGGGCGAACGAGTCCACGCGGCACCACGTGGAGGGTATTGCCACGACGATAGAGCGGAATTATTTCGACGTCGGCAGGGGGCGCGAAATAGCCGACGGCCTTCGTGCCGCCGCGGGCCGCGGCGAATTCGATGCCCTGGCCGACCCGAAGGCGCTGGCTGCGACGATGACGCAACGGCTGCGGCCGCTCGATCGCCACTTCACGGTGCGCTGGGAAGGCGACTCGACCGGGCCGGCACGCCGCACGCCGGTGCATCGTGCGCCGGAGGCGGGCGGCAGCGGCCTTTCTGGCGCCGAGGTGCTGCCGGGCGGGATCGGCTATCTGGCGCTACGCGAATTCGACGACTTCGATTTCGGCGATCGCGACGCGCCTGCACGCAAGGCGATGGATTCGGCCTTGCAGCGCCTGTCAGGCACCCGCGCGATGATCATCGACCTGCGCGGGAACCATGGAGGCGCGCCGAGCATGGTCGGTTACCTGGCCAGTGCCTTCGTCGCGCCGGGGGCGAATGTCTACAACGTGTTCCACACGCGCACGGAGCGCTTCAGCGAAGCGCCTGCCTCGCCGTACCCCCGCCCACGCACCGACGTTCCGCTGTACGTTCTGGTCGACAACGGCACCGCATCGGCGGCCGAGGCGTTCGCCTACACCTTGAAGCATGCCGGGCGCGCGATGATGGTCGGCGCGAAGACGGCGGGCGCGGCCAATCCGGGCGAACGTTTCGACGCGGGCAATGGGTTCAGCGTATTCGTTGCGACCGGATCTCCGGTCAACCCGGTCACCGGCGGCAACTGGGAAGGAAAGGGCGTCGAGCTCGATGTCGAGACGACCCCGTCCGCCGCGCTCGACGTAGCGCTGCAACGGATACGCAAGACCCTCGCGCGCTGAGTCGGCCATGCGGGGGAGGTATCGCGAAGATTGAGACGGGCGCATGCGATGCTGGCGCCGTTGCGATCGGTGGATTCCTCGATGTCACGACGTACCGGCAGCGCCGACTTGCCGCTCCATGGCGGCCGCGTGCCGCCGTGGCTGGCCACGCGCTTGGCGCGGCTGGGCGCGGTGATCTGCGAAGCCGTCGTGCTCGAATACGGCCGCGACGAACTGCTGCGGCGGCTGGCGCATCCTTTCTGGTTCCAGAGCTTTGGCGCGGTGATGGGCATGGACTGGCATTCGTCCGGCATCACCACCAGCGTGATCGGCGCGCTGAAGCGCGGCCTGGCACCGCGTGCGGCCGAACTGGGCCTGCACGTCTGTGGCGGCCGCGGCCGGCATTCGCGGGCCACGCCGGGCGAGCTGCTTGCGGTCGGCGAGCGGACCGGCCTGGACGGCGCGGCGCTGGCGAAGACCAGCAAGCTTGTGGCCAAGGTCGACAGCGCGGCGGTGCAGGATGGCTTCGACCTGTACCTGCACGGCTTCATCGTCGCCGCCGACGGCAAGTGGGTCGTCGTGCAGCAGGGCATGTGCGGCGAACGCAAGCAGGCGCGGCGCTACCACTGGTTGTCGGAAGGACTCGGGAGTTTCCTCGACGATCCGCATGCGGCGGTCGAAGGCCCGCAGCGCGGCAACATCGTCAATCTCGCCGACCGTCGCGCGGAGCGTTCGCGGCAGGCGCAGCTCGGGTTGCTGCGTGAACTCGGCGCGGAAGGCATCTCGCGCGAGTGGGGCCGGATCGCGGCGCCCGCGGCCAGCGTGCCGGCCGGGCCGCAAGCCGACCTGTTCGCACCGTCGCAACCGCTGCCGCACCTGGTCATGCCCGACCGCCACGACGTGCGCGCACAGGATGTCGTCGCGCGCCGCCTGCACGGTGCGCTGGCCGCCGCGGCCGAGAACGGACCGCGCGATTTCGCCGAACTGCTGCAGCAACCCGGCGTCGGCGCGCGCACCGTGTTCGCCCTGGCCCAGGTCGCCGAGGTGCTGCACGGCACCCCGTGCCGCTTCAGCGATCCCGCGCGCTTCTCGTTCGCGCATGGCGGCAAGGACCGGCATCCGTTCCCGGTGCCGACCCGGGTCTACGACCACACCCTCGCCACGTTGAAGACGGCGGTCCGCAACGCGAAGCTCGGCCGCGACGAGCAGATGCACGCGCTGCGCCGGCTCGACGCGCAGGCGCGCGTGCTGGAGCGCAACGCGCGCGGCCCTTCCGTGGACGCCCTCATCGCGCGGGAGCATCGCGATTCGCACGCCTACGGCGGCCGCAGCGTGTTCGGCTGGGAGCCGCCGCCGATGGGGGCTCCGCAGCGTGGCGTCATCGGTCTCCGACCGGATCGTGGACGGACCAGATCACCGAAATGATCTTCCAGCCGGCTTCGGTACGGAGCAGATGCCACTTTTCGCGGCCCCAGTTGGTCTGCTTGCCGTCCGCCAGGAACTGGTAATCGAAATCGACCGAGCCGACTTCCCCGTCTGTGTCGATGCGGATGTCGGAGAAGACTTCTTCGCTGGATTTCTCGCTGGAGACGATCGAGTCGATGAACGTCAGGTAGTTCACTTTGGCCAGGTGGCGGGCCTTGCGTGCCTCGGGTTTGGTCTTTTGCACCCGGGCGAGGCGGGCATCGTCCACGACGAACTGCCAGGTCACCCGCTCGGGCTTCTCGGAGAAGAACAGGCCGGTGAAGGTCGGTTTGTCCCGCTGGATGATCGAAGTCCGGAACTTCTCCACCACGTCCTGGATCGCGGCCACGTCCTTCGCCTCGTTGTGTCCCGCCGATGCGGCGAAGGGCAGGGCGAAGGCGATCGATGCGGCGGTGGCCAGGATCTTGCATTCGGGGCGCATCCGGATTCCTTTCGTTGCGAATTGGGAAAGGGATTGTCGCAGCCGGGCGTGGGGCCCGGCAAAGAAAAAGCCCCGTCGTGCGGGGCTTTTTCTCGACCTGTCGAGGCGGCTCAGATCGCCATCGGTTCGCTGAAGGCTTCCGGTTCGTGGTCCTTGAACTCGCCGATCGGGATGCACGCGCAGAACACGTTCTTGTCGCCGTACACGTTGTCGACGCGGGCGACCGGCGGCCAGTACTTCTGCTGCTTCAGTGACTCCAGCGGGAACACCGCCAGTTCGCGGCTGTAGCCGTGCGTCCACTCGCTGGCGGCGGCCTGCGTGGCGGTGTGCGGGGCATGCTTCAGCGGGTTGTCCTCGCGGTCCAGGCGGCCGTCTTCCACCGCGCGGATTTCGTCGCGGATCTGGATCATCGCGTCGATGAAGCGGTCGAGCTCGTGCTGCGATTCGGACTCGGTCGGTTCCACCATCAGCGTGCCGGCGACCGGGAAGCTCAGGGTCGGCGCGTGGAAGCCGAAGTCGATCAGGCGCTTGGCCACGTCTTCGGCGCTGATGCCGGTGGCGTCCTTCAGCGGGCGCAGGTCGAGGATGCACTCATGCGCGACCAGCCCGTTGCGGCCGGTATACAGCGTCTTGTAATGCGGTGCCAGGCGCTTGGCGATGTAGTTGGCATTGAGCAGCGCGACCTGGGTGGCCTTGCGCAGGCCGGCCTTGCCCATCAGCGCGATGTACATCCAGCTGATCGGCAGGATCGACGCCGAGCCGTGCGTCGCCGCAGACACCATGCCGCCGCCTTCGCCGCCGAAATGCTTGGGCAGGAAAGGAGCGAGGTGCGACTTCACCGCGCACGGGCCGACGCCCGGGCCGCCGCCGCCGTGCGGGATGCAGAAGGTCTTGTGCAGGTTGAGGTGGGAAACGTCCGAACCCCACTTGCCCGGCTTGGCCACGCCGACCAGCGCGTTCATGTTGGCGCCGTCGGTATACACCTGGCCGCCGTGCTTGTGCACGATGTCGCAGATCTCGACCACGTCTTCCTCGAACACGCCGTGCGTGGACGGGTAGGTGATCATCAGCGCGGCGAGGTTGGCCGAATGCTTCTCGGCCTGCGCGCGGATGTCGGCGACGTCGACGTTGCCATTGGCGTCGCACTTGGTCACCACCACGGTCATGCCGCACATCTGCGCGCTGGCGGGGTTGGTGCCGTGCGCCGATTCGGGGATCAGGCAGATGTTGCGATGGCCTTCGCCGCGCGACTGGTGGTAGGCGCGGATCGCCAGCAGGCCGGCGTATTCGCCCTGGGCGCCGGAATTGGGCTGGAAGCTGACCGCGTCGTAGCCGGTCACTTCCACCAGCATCGCTTCCAGCGAATCGACCAGTTCCTGGTAGCCGCGGGTCTGCGAGGCCGGGGCCAGCGGATGGATGTTGGCGAATTCCGGCCAGGTCACCGGGATCATCTCGGCGGTGGCGTTGAGCTTCATCGTGCACGAGCCCAGCGGGATCATCGTGCGGTCCATCGCCAGGTCCTTGTCGGCCAGCGCGCGCAGGTAGCGCAGCAGTTCGTGTTCGCTGTGGTGGGTGTTGAACACCGGGTGCTGCAGGAACTTCGAGGTGCGCAGCAGCGACGCGGGCAGGGCGTCGGCAGTCGCGGCGTCGAGCGCGTCGATGTCGTCGATGGCCACGCCGAAGAGCTTGGCGATCGCGACGACGTCGTGGCGGGTCGTGGTTTCGTCGAAGCTGATGCCGACGCTGGCCGGTCCGATCTTGCGCAGGTTGATCCGGTCGTGGCTGGCGTACAGGTGGATCTCGTCGGCGTTGACGCCGTCGACGCGCAGCGTGTCGAAGAACGCGTCGCCGACCTGCAGGCCCGCATTGCGCAGCGCGGCGGCGAGGATCGCGGCGAGGCGATG
Source organism: Pseudoxanthomonas helianthi (assembly GCF_017939625.1). Taxonomy (GTDB): domain Bacteria; phylum Pseudomonadota; class Gammaproteobacteria; order Xanthomonadales; family Xanthomonadaceae; genus Pseudoxanthomonas_A; species Pseudoxanthomonas_A helianthi. The sequence continues at coordinate 269,714 of NZ_JAGKTC010000004.1, read as the reverse complement.
GGTGCGCCTGGCGATGCGCAGCAGGCCTTCGGGCCCGTGGTACACCGCGTACATCGACGCCATCACCGCCAGCAGCACCTGGGCGGTGCAGATGTTGGACGTGGCCTTCTCGCGGCGGATGTGCTGTTCGCGGGTCTGCAGGGTCAGGCGGTAGGCCGGCTTGCCTTCGGCATCGACCGACACGCCGATCAGACGGCCCGGCATCGAACGCTTATAGGCATCGCGACAGGCCATGAACGCCGCGTGCGGGCCGCCGAAACCGAACGGCACGCCGAAGCGCTGCGAATTGCCGACAACGATGTCCGCGCCCCATTCGCCAGGGGCGGCGACCAGGGTCAGCGCCAGCAGGTCGGTCGCCACCGCGACCAGGCCGCCTCGCGCGTGCACGGTTTCGGCCAGCGCCTTGTAGTCGCGGATTTCGCCGAAGGTGTCCGGGTACTGCAGCAGCACGCCGAACGCGTCGGCGCCGGCCGCAGCGGCGTCGTCGCCGAAGGCCAGTTCGATGCCGAGCGGTTCTGCGCGGGTCTTCAGCACTTCGACGGTCTGCGGATGCACGCCGTTGGAGACGAAGAACAGGTTCGACTTCGACTTGGCCGAACGCTTGGCCAGGGTCATCGCTTCGGCGGCGGCGGTGGCCTCGTCGAGCAGCGAGGCGTTGGCGATGTCCATGCCGGTCAGGTCGGCGCACATCTGCTGGAAGTTGATCAGCGCTTCCATGCGGCCCTGCGAGATTTCCGCCTGGTACGGGGTGTAGGCGGTGTACCAAGCGGGGTTCTCCAGCACGTTGCGCAGGATCACGTTCGGCGTGTGGGTGCCGTAGTAGCCCTGGCCGATGAAACTGCGGAACACGTCGTTCTTCGCGGCGATGGCGCGGATTTCCTGCAGCGCCTGGACTTCGGTCATCGAGCCGCGCAAGGCCAGCGCGCCGGTCGCGGCGATGCTGCCGGGAACGATGGCCTCGGTCATCGCGTCCAGCGAATCGTGGCCGACGACGCGCAGCATCTGCGCGATCTCGGCGTCGTTGGGGCCGATGTGGCGTTCGACGAAGGCGTCGTGGTGCTCGAGGTCGAGCAGGCTGGAGGCGCGCAGGGATGGCTGGGACATGAGGGGCATCCGGAAAGGGGCAGAAGTGGTCGCGCACGCTGGCGCGCGCTTGCCCCTCTGTCCTTTTGCCTGAGAGTTTGGAAGCGGCGGCGTTCCGATGAACGCCGGCTTCGTGCCCCTTCGGCGCCGGCTCCCGCCTCGCGGCCGGCCGGTCTCTCCAGAGTTGTGTTGCGACGGTGGTATTCGGCCTGAGCGATTACGGGCGTTTGCGCCTTCGGCAGCGAAGGCCGGGGCCCGCGCTTCTCCCACCGGGAATTGCCGGCGAATTATAGCCGGTGCCGGGCAGCCACGCCGGGCAACGGGTAGCATGTCGGCCCCCCGCGGCGCCCGCCGTGTTCAGGAATTCCCATGTCGATCCAGTCCAAGGCCCGCCGCGACGCGAAGAAACGCAAGCTGCAGAAGGCGATCAACCAGGCCCGGGCCAACGCGCCCAAGGTCGAAGCGCATGCCGAACTGCGCAACCCGCAGGGGGAACTGCTGGCCGGCATCGTGCGCCAGGCCGGGGTCTGGGTGCTGGGCATGGACGGGCGCATCGCCGGCAGTTCCGACAGCGCCGCCGAAGTGCTGGCGATGATCAAGCGCGCCGCCGCCCTGCACGAGGCGCAGGGGCTGCCGGTGCGGCTGGTCTATTCGGATGAACTGCGCGACACCGCGGTAATCGAGGCGGCCGCGCAGGGCATGACGCTGGAACAGTTCGAGCAGAAGCTGGAAACCGAGATGCGCGCGAATGCGGCGGCCGGCGAGAGCGAGGCGGAATCGTAGATCGATGCAGGTGGGTAGAGTCGAGCTTGCTCGACTGCTCGTGCTTTCCGGACCTTCAGGCGAAAAGCAGTCGAGCAAGCTCGACTCTACAAAAGCGGGGTCTCAGAAGCCCTTGCTGACCGACACGCCTGCGCCCCAGTCCGGACCGCCGTCGGTGAAACCGTGGCTGGCGTACAACTGCACGCGTCCGCCGCTGTTCGTCGGCCGCGAATAGAACAGCGTGGCGTCGCGGCGATCGTCGCGGTCGCGGGTGCTGGCGCTGCGGTATTCGACCATCGCGCCGACGCGCCCGTTGCCGGCCACCCGGCTCAGGCCGAGGTTGCCGCTGTTCACCCGGTCCAGGTCGATGTATTTCGAATCGCCCAGGCGGGTCTGGCCGACGCCGCCGAACAGCATCGTGCCGTCGAAGTCGCGATACAGGTCGATGCTGGCGCCGTAGTCGTTGGCGCCGGTGCCCAGGCCCTTGTCCTCGTCGGCGGTGGCGATCTTGGCGTTGACGCCAAGATCGATGCCGGCGCGCTGGCCCATCGGCAGCGACCAGGTCAGCGCGGTGGTGACGTCGCCGATGCCCGATGCGGTGCCGCGTTCGACCTGGTTGCCGGTAGTCGGATCGCTGCCGCCGAGCAAGGGCAGGCGGCCGCGGCCCAGCGGGTTGTCGTTGTCCACGCCGCCGACGCCCGGCACCACGTTCGGATCGCCGGAAACGCGCAGCCACGGGACGCTGACGCGGGCGCGGAAGATGCCGCGGGTCCAGGTCGCGGTGACCGGCACGGCGAAAATATCGGTGCGCGTGTCGCTGCCGTATTTGCCGCTGCTGTAATCGACGCCGGCGCCGAGGGTGAAGCCATCGCGGGCCTGGGCGGTGCCGCACAGCGCCAGCGCGAGGGCGGCGTAAACGATGCGAAGAGTCATGGGAGCCTTTGCGGAGGAAGAGTGGCCAGGCGCGTCCATGTGCCTGGCCAGGGAAGGGTGACGATCCCTGCGTGGCTCAGTGGCCCAGCAGCGGGCGGACCAGCGGCAGGCTGGGGCGCGCGTCCACGCCGATGTTGACGCGGCCGCTGCCTTGCGCGTCCAGCGACGGGCGTTCGGTGCGGGCCCTGACCGAGGTGGCGGTATCGGCGCCGACATTGACGCTGCCCTGGCGGGTGCTGGCGTTGATGCCGACCTGGTTCGACGAAGTCAGTCCCGAGGTCACCGAGGAAACCGCGTTGCCGACGCCGTGGCCGACCTGCGCGCCGGTATCGTGCGCGGCGGACACCACGTTGCCCAGGTTGTAGCCCAGCTGCTTCGCGACCTTGCCCCAGCCGAGGCCGTCGGCACGCAGGTCCTGCACCATGTCGACGCCTCCATCGAGGCTGGCGGCATGGCCATCGGCGACCAGTTGCGAAGCCAGCGCCAGGGTGTTGTCGATCGAGCCGTAGCTCATCGCGGCCTGGCCGTCCGCACCGCTGTGCAGGTCGCCGACGATTTCGGCGGCGGCAGCGACCGAGCCGGCGGCTTCGGCGTAACGCCGGGCCAGCTTGGTGCCGGAGGCGTCGAGCGTGGTCGAAGCCTGGGCGGTGGCCTTGGTCGCGGCTTGCGCCGTGGTGGACGCGCCGTGCTGCAGCGCGCCGCTGGCCTGGCCCTGGGCGTTGGCGGCGGCTTGCGTGGTCTTCGAAGCCGCGGCGTCCACGCCGGAACGATCCGCCTGCAGCGAACCCTGCGCCGCGGCCTGGGCGTTGCCGCTGGCGGAGGCGCTTTGCGCCTGCGCGGTGGCGGCGAACAGGCTGGTGGCGAGGATGGCGGTGAACAGCAACGAGGTCTTCATGGTTCGTCTCCTTTCGGCCGCGGCCAATCCGCAGCGTTGAAGGGGTTACGAACCGCGATGCGGGTTTCTTCCCTCCGGGTACGTAAGAACTCAGAAATCGTTCAGTTTTCGGGAATGCGGGTCCGGGTCCCGCAAGAGTCGTATTGAGAGAACCAGCCTTCCCTCATCGGATTTTGAGGTTGCCGTGCTTTCGTAGAGTCGAGCTTGCTCGACTGCTCTTCGTTGCGGCATCGTTAGGCAAAAAGCAGTCGAGCATGCTCGACTCTACGAAAAACGAAGCGAAGCATTCGCGAGCAAGCTCGCTCCCACGGAGTTGGGCCCGGTAAAGCTCAGTTCTCGAGGATGCCGAACCCGTAGGTGTCGTCGCGTACGCTGCCGCCGGTCTTGCGTGCGCTGCGCGCAAGCGCCTGCAGCACGGTTTCGGCATTGCCGGCGCGCGGCGCGTCGACCTGCAATGCGGCACGGTGCGCGACCAACGGTGCGGCGAACGAAGTGCCGCGCACCGTCGCCCAGCTATCGTGTGGACGCGCCGCGCGCAGGCCGCTGCCGAGCGCGGCGAAATCCACCTGCCGTCCATGCGCGGCTTCCGGCAACACGCGGCCGCGCCGATCGACGGCGGTCACCCCGATCACGCCCGGATACGCGGCCGGGTACAGCGGCGGTGCGGCGGGGCCGTCGTTGCCGACGGCGGCGATCAACACGAAGCCGCGCTGGTTCAATGCCTCCGTCGCGCGACGCAGTATCGCGTTGTCCGGCCCGACCAGGCTGATGTTGATCACCGGCACTTTCTCGCGGGCCATCCACGCCAGCGCTTCGACCAGCACGCTGGTCGCACCGCCCACCGGCTGGCCGCACCAGATATCGGCCGCATACAGGACGCCGCCGGCCTGCGCGTTCGCGCCGCCCATCAACAGCGAAGCGACCGCCGTGCCATGCGCGTCGGGCACGCGCTTGCCGTTGCAGCCCCAGGCATGCACGTCGGTTTTCGCCAGCGCCGGGTGCGCGGCATCGACGCCGCCGTCGATCAGGCCCACGCGCACTTCGCGTGCGTCGGTCGGCGCGGTCGCGGCAACGGCGCTTCCCGATTGCATTCCGCCGCCGCTGCGCTGGTAGACGTGATCGAACTCGTAACTGCCGGTCGGATCCAGCCGCCGCAGCAGGGCCAGCGCGGCGCGCGTGTCGAGCGCGGCCGGTGCGCGCAACACCACGAGTTCCAGTCCCAGATCGTCCGGCGGGCGCCTTTCCGCGACCACGAAACCCGCGCCGACGATGCGCGCCAATGCGTCGGGCGAGGGCGCCAGTGCGATCAGTTGCCGCTTCATCACCAGTTCGCCCAAGGGATCGGTATCGAGCCGATCGGGGAAACGGCGCAACAGCCGGCGGCTTTCGCGGGCGCGGTCGAGCAGCGGTTCCAGTACCTCGCCGGTGACCGGGTCGATGGTTTCGCGCACGCCTTGCAGGGCCTGCGCCGGCACCTGCAAGGCGCGGTCGACGGTCGACGGCAGGTTGCGGCCCAGCTGCGCCAACGTCTGCTGCGCGTGGGCGGGCATCGCCGTCAGGCAGGCGCAGGCGATGGCCAGCAGTGGGCGGAACAGGTGGCGCATGCGTAACATGGGCGGGTGAAGTCGCGCGCAGCTTAAGCGCGGTGCGCGCCTCGCGCCTGAGTCCGGTATGAACGCGGAAGAATTTCCCGGCCGATGGAAGAAACCGGCATCCTCGAACGTATAGCCAGATGAATCGAGCGACAGAACCCGCGATGCGAGAGCGCCTGTGCGAACTGCTGCCGCGGTTGCGCCGCTTCGCGCGCGGCCTGGCCGGCAACGCGCACGACGCCGACGACGTGGTGCAGATCGCACTCGAGCGCGCGCTGGCGCGTGCCGGTCAGTTTCGCGAGGAATCCGACGGAGATGGCCATGGTTTGGAAGCGTGGGTGTTCGGCATCGTCCGCAATGCATGGCTGGACGAGGTGCGGGCGCGCCGGCGGCGCGGCCAGGTGCTGGCGCCCGAGGAACTCGGCGAGCACGTTGGCGAATCGCCGTTCGACCGTCGCGATCAGGCGATGTCGGTCGAAGCGGCGATGGCGCGCCTGCCGGAAGAACAACGCGAAGCGGTGATGCTGGTGCTGGTGGAAGGACTTGCCTACAAGGAAGCCGCCGCCGCGCTGGAAGTGCCGATCGGTACGCTGACCAGCCGGCTGGCGCGGGCGCGGACGGCGTTGCAACAGATGTTGGGAGAAGGCGAATGACGGGCGTGAGCGAAGAACGATTGCTGGCGTGGCTGGACGGCGAGCTCGGCGAGACCGAAGCCGCGGAAGTCGCGCGCGTGGTCGCCGCCGATCCGGCGCTGGCCGATCGCGCGCAACGCGAACGCGCGCTGCGCGAGCGCCTGCGCGCGGCGTTCGCGCCGGTCGCCGAGGAAGCGCCGCCGCAGCGCCTGCTGGCGACGCTGGGCATGGCACAGGAGCAAAAGCCCGCCGACAACATCGTGCCGCTCCGTCCACGCGGCACGATCCGGCGCGTGCGCGAGTGGCGCTGGCCCGAGTGGGGCGCGTTGGCGGCTTCGGTGTTGCTGGGCACGGTGTTCGGCGCGCAATTCCTGCATGCGCCGGCGCAGGGACCGGTGCGCATGCAGGATGGCGCGCTGGTCGCAGGCAGCGAACTGGCGAAGACACTCGATGGCAGACTCGCCGCCGACGCGCGTCCCGGCGACGCGCTCGCGGTCGGCCTGAGTTTCCGCGACAGTGAAGGTCGCTATTGCCGCACTTTCACCGCGCAGGGCACGCAGCCCCTGGGCGGCCTGGCCTGCCGAGGCAACGGTCGCTGGAACGTGGTCGCGCTGGGCGAGGCCGAAAGGCAGCAAGGCGAGCTTCGCCAGGCGGCGAGCGCCTTGCCGGCGTCGGTGCTGGCCGAAGTCGATGCCCGCCAGCAGCAGATGCTCGATGCCCGCGCCGAACGCGCCGCCCGCGACGCCGGTTGGCGCTGACCCGCTTGCGGGCTCGGTTACCATGCCCGCATGACCACCGAAACCGAAGCCGCCACCTTGCCGCTGCCCGCGGCGGACGCATCCGTTGAACCTGCCGCCGCATCCGCACCTGCACCGGCCACGCCGCCGCCTTTTTCCTGGGCGGACTGGCTGCTGGGCGTGCTGCGCCACGAACCGGCGCACGCGCTGACCCTGTTCTACCTGGGCGTTTCCGCGCTGGGCCTGTGGGCCAGTTACTGGTTCTTCGCCAGCTTCGGCATCCCGGTGATGGACTACATGGATCCGAGCGACTACATCACCGTGGGCCTGAGGGATCCGGCCTACCTGCTGATCGTCGCGCTGGCGATGCTGCTGATGCTGGTGCTGAATTTCCACGAATACGCGCGCGACAAGGGGCCGGGCTATTACGGACGGATGCGCGATCGCTGGTGGGGGCGCCTGCTGCTGCCGTTCCCGTACCGGGAGAAGACCCCCAATTTCCTCCAGCGCGTGTTCGGCTGGTCGGGTTTTTCGTTCCCGACCGGCGTGCTGCTCGGCGTGATCTGGGCCACGCTGTGGCTGACGGTGGGCTACGTACAGCGCAAGGCGGAAGCGATCCGCAACGGCGGGGGCCATGCGGTGAGCATCACCCTGGCGCACACCCACGAGGCGCAGCCGGGCGCGGCGCGCCTGCTGGGCACCATCGGCGATTTCGTGTTCCTGTACTGGCCCGAACAGAAGCGCGCCGAGGCGATCGCGGTGGAGGAAGTCGGGCGGCTGCAGTCGCTTCCCGCGGTTCCGGCGCGCGTGACGCCCGCGACGCCCGCGGCGCATGTGCCGGCTTCCGCGCCGGTCGCATCGCCGCAGCCGGCCAAGCCCGTGGCGGCGAAACCCGCGCATTGAGCGCCCGCAGGCCTCGCCTGACGAGTCGGCTTTCCGTCGAATACAGCCAATGAACGAATCCGCAGCCGCGACGTCGAAGTCTTCGGCGCTGACCCGCAAACTCGCCCCGGTGCTGGGTGCGCTGGCGATGCTCGGGCCGTTCTCGATCGACACGATCTTCCCGGCGTTCCCGCAACTCGGCGCGCAGTTCGGCGCCGACAAGCTGGCGATGCAGCAGACCATCAGCGCCTACCTGCTGGCCTACGCGCTGATGAGCGTGGTGCATGGCCCGCTATCGGACGCGCTGGGCCGGCGTCGGGTGATCCTGGCCGGGCTCGCGGTGTTCGGCATCGCCTCGGTGGGTTGCGCATTGGCCAACAGCCTGCCGACGCTGCTGGCGTTCCGCGTGCTGCAGGGACTGTCCGCGGGCGTCGGCCTGATCGTCGGCCGCGCGGTGGTCCGCGACGTGCTGCACGGGGACGATGCGCAGCGGCTGATGAGCCAAGTATCGATGATCTTCGGCGTGGCGCCGGCGGTCGCGCCGATCATCGGCGCGTGGCTGCTGGGCTGGGCGCGCTGGCCGGCGATCTTCTGGTTCCTGGCGTTGTTCGCGCTGGCGATGATCGCCGCGGTGCTGTGGCGGTTGCCGGAAACCCATGCGCCGGCCGCGCGGCAACCGCTGCGCATCGCGCCGATGCTCGGCGGCTATGCGGCGATGCTGGGCGACGCGCGCTTCGTACGCCTGGCTTTCGCGGGCAGCTTCAATTTCGCCGCGCTGTTCCTGTACATCGCCTCGGCGCCGGCGCTGGTGATCGAACATCTGAAGCTGGGGCAGAACGGTTTCGCCTGGTTCTTCGTGCCGATGATCGGCGGGATGATGATCGGCGCGTTCGCATCCGGACGCATGGCCGGCAGGGTCGGCGGCATGGCCCAGGTCCGAATCGGTTTCGCCTGCTGCGGACTGGCGGTGCTGGCGAACCTCGCCTACCACGCCTGGACGGATTCGCCCACGGTGTTGCCGACCGTGCTGCCCGTGGCGTTGAACTCGTTCGGCATCGCCCTGGTGTTTCCGATCCTGACCCTGGCGATCCTCGACATGTTCCCGCAGTCGCGTGGTGCGGCATCTTCGATGCAGGCCTTCATCAGCCTGCTGTTGAACGCGGCGGTCGCGGGTTTGCTGTCGCCATGGCTCAGCGACGACTTGTTCCGCCTCGCGCTCGCGGCCGGAGCGCTCAGCCTGCTGGCGTGGCTGTTGTGGCGTTGGGAAATGCGCGTGCATGCGCGAAGGTTGCGTTGTCCGGTCGCGCCCGCGGCGCTGGAGCCTACCGACGAACTCTGACGTAGCGCATCACGCGTACACCGGTAGGCCGGGAACAATTGAACCGTAGGGCGGGCCTTGGCCGGCCATTGCGAGGCGTCGTGACGGTGGGCCAGGGCCCACCCTACGATTATCGGTTTCTGCCGTAACGCATCCAGGCGTATACCGGCAGGCCGGCGAGCAGCAGCGCGATGCCCCACAGCAGCGATTCGTGGCCGATGCCGAACAGCGCGTAGGCGCTGTAAAGCAGGCCGGCCAAGGCAAGCAGCCGACCACGACGTTCGCCGCGCAGCAACCATGCGGCGGTGCCGGCGAGATAGGGCAACAGGGTGGCGGCAGTGGACAGCAGGATCGAGAAGGTGAACAACTGCGCCAGCGAGCGGCTGTAATTCGCCGCGACCAGCAGCGAGGCAAGCACGCCGCTGGCCAGCACGCCGACTGCCGGCGTGCCGTTGCCGTCCAGTTTGGCCAGTGGCGACGGCAGCACGCCGTCGCGGGCGGCGGCAAACGGCACCTGCCCGGACAACAGCACCCAGCCATTCAGCGCGCCGAGGCAGGAAACCGCCGCGACCGCGGCGATGCCGAGGCCGGCCCATGGGCCCCATAGCGCGCGCGCCGCATCGGCCATCGGTGCGGTCGAATCCTTCAGTTGCGACGCAGGCAACAAGCCGAGCACCGCGCTGACCGCGAGCACCGTGACCACGCCCGCCAGCAGGGTGCCGACCACGGTCGCGCGCGGCACGGTACGTTCGGCGTTTTCGATGGCGCCGGCGGGAACCGTGGCGGCCTCCAGCCCGAGCAGCGCCCACAGGGTCAGCGCGGCGGTCGCGTTGATCGCATGCGGCAGGGACTCGCCGCTGGGATTGAACGGTGCGACGAAGTGCTGCGGCTGCACGAACCACAGCGCGATGCCCGCGAACAACAGCAAGGGCACGAACTTCAGCACGGTCAGCAGCAGCTGCACGCGCCCGGCCTCGCGCACGCCGAGCACATTGACCCCGACGCACAGCCACAGCGCGCCCAGCGCGCAGGCCGCGCCGCGCAGCGGCGTCGCCGTCGCCTGCGGGAACAGCGCGCCGATGCTGCCGGCGAAGGCCACCGCGATGGCCGCGTTGGCGCACCAGATCGACACCCAGTAGCTCCACGCGATCAGGAACCCCGGCACTTCGCCGAAGGCATTGCGTGCGAACACGTACGGCCCGCCGGTCTGCGGCCAGCGCATCGCCAGCCGGGCGAAGGTCAAGGCCAGCGCCAGCGCGCCGGCGAGGGTGATCGCCCAGCCGACCAGGCTCACCCCGCCGTATGGCGCCAACGACGCCGGCAACAGGAACACACCGCTGCCGATCATGTTGCCGACGACCAGCGCGATCGCCGCCCACAAGCCCAGTGTCTTTTTCTCCTCCCCCCGCCCGCGCGGGGAGGCTGGGAGGGGGGCACTCATGCGCCAGCGTCGGCGCGGTAGGCCGCGCGCAGCAGCTCGTGGAAGTGGTGCACGCCGGTCTCCCGCAGCGGGTTCAGCCGACCCGGCACGTAGCTGCCGGAAGCGAAGCCGCGCTGCACGTCCTCGCAGATGCCCAGGTCTTCGTGCTGCACTTCATCGCTGAAGGCGAGGTCGGCTTCGCGCTTCGCATCGTCGCCGGCGAGGTCGTAGTAGCTGTCGAAGATCACCCGGCAGCGGTCCACGCCCAGCGGCACCACGCGGTTGGTCTGCAGGCGGCCGGGCAGGATGTTGAGCATCGTGTTCGGCCACAGCCAGTAATACAGCGCGTCGCCGTTGCCGTACAGCGAATCGTCGCTTTCCAGGGGACTCCATTGCAGCGAATGCCAATGCATCAGCTCGGTGCGGTAGCTGCGGTAGTCGAGCAGCCGGTTCAGGCCCGGATGCACGTGCGGAACGTGATAGCCCTCGAGGTAGTTGTCGACGTAGACCTTCCAGTTGCAGGCGATGTCGTAGCTCACCCGATGGTGGTTGCCGTAGCGCTCCAGCCCGCGCTCGGCGCCGAGGCGCGCATCGATGCCTTCGACGAATGCTTCGAAGGCCGGTGCGTGCGTTTCGTCGACGGCGGCGAACACCAGCCCCTGCCAGACCATCACCGCCAATTGCGGCAGGCGGATCCCGGCGACGTCGAAATCCCGCGCGTCCTTCATTTCCGGCGCGGAGCGCAGCTGGCCTTCCAGGGTGTAGGTCCAGCCGTGGTAGCGACAGCGCAACGCCTTCGCCGCCAGTCCGTCGCATTGCGCCAGCGGGCCGGCGCGATGCCGGCAGACATTGTGGAAGACGCGGATGTCGCCGTCGGCGCCGCGCACCGCGATCACCGGCAAGCCCGCGAGGTCGGCGATGGCGTGGTCGCCGGGTTCGCGCAGTTGGGAGACATGGGCGATCAGTTGCCAGGCACGGTCGAAGATCGCACGCCGGTCGATTGCCGCCATCGCCGTATCGACGTAGTAGCGCGCGGGCAGGGCAGTGGCGGTTTCGGGAGGCTGCGGGGCGAAGTCGGGCTGGGCGTTCATGGCGGAAGTATCGTCCTGAAGATGCGGTAGGGGAAATCGGCGATCAGGGGCGGATCCCGAAGTCGCCGGGGCACATCAAAACGAAAGCCGGCTTGCGCCGGCCTTCGCCAATCATCCCTGTTTGCCCGTTCCGGCAGGCACCTGCCAGCCGCACTGCTTGCCTTCGTTCTCTTTCTTCAGCCACGCCTGCAGCGGGGCGAAGTATTCCAGCAGCGGCGTGGCATCGAGCTTGTCGCTGCCGGTCAATTCCTTCAGCGTCGGCTGCCACGGCTGGCTGGAGCCTTTCTCCAGCATCGCCCAGAACTTCTGTCCGGCGGCCTTGTTGCCGTAGAAGGTGCAGTCGTACAGCGGACCCTTCTGTCCGGCGGCGTTGCACAGGCCCTTGTAGAACTGGAACTGCAGGATGTGCGAGAGGAAATAGCGCGTGTACGGCGTGTTGCCGGGCACGTGGTACTTCGCGCCCGGATCGAAGAATTCCTCGCCACGCGGCGTGGCGGGCGCGACGCCCTGGTACTTCGCCTTCAACTGCCACCAGGCCTGGTTGTAGTGGTCCGGCTTGATCGAGCCGTCGAACACGCCCCAGCGCCAGCGGTCGATCATCAGGCCGAACGGCAGGAACGACACCTTGGCCAGGGCCATGCGCATCTGCGCGTTGATCAGCGCCTCGTTGCTTTGCTGCTGTTCGCCGACCAGGCCCACCGAATGCAGGTACTGCGGGGTCATGGCCAGCACGATGGTGTCGCCGATGGCTTCGTGGAAGCCGTCGTTGGCGCCGCTCTGGAACAGCGGCGGCAGCTTGTTGTAGGCCAGGTAGTAATAGACGTGGCCCAGCTCGTGGTAGATCGTGGTGAAGTCTTCCTCGTTCGGCTGGATGCACATCTTGGTGCGCACGTCGCCGGCCATGTTCATGTCCCAGGCGCTGGCGTGGCAGACCACGTCGCGGTCCCGCGGCTGGATGAACTGGGTTTTTTCCCAGTAGCCCTGCGGCAGTTTCGGCATGCCAAGCGATGTGTAGAAGTCCTGGGCGCGCTCGGTCATCTGCCTGGCCACGTCCAGGTCGGCCGCGCGTTCGGCTTCGTACTTCTTGCCGATGTCGGCACTGGGGCCGGCCTTGGCGAGTTCCTTCTGCAAATCCGCCTGGTATTGCGCCTGCAGCGCCTCGGTGATGTCGAGGCTGCCGGCATCGGGATAGGGTTGCAGCAGGTCCCACAGGTTGCCCCAGTCCTGCTGCCACAGGTTGCCCAGCAGGTGCGCGGGCAGCATGCCGCCGTCGACCTGGCCGCGCGCACCGTACTGTTTTTCCAGTTGCGTGCGGGTGTAGCAATGCAATTGCTCGTACAGCGGCTTGACCTGGCCCCACAGGCGGTCGGTTTCGGTGGCGATCTCGGCCGGGCTCATGTCGTAGCCGCTGCGCCACACTTCGCCCGCGTCGGCGAAGCCCATGTCGCGCGATCCTTCGTTGACCAGTTCGACGAAGCGCTGGTAATCGTTGCGCATCGGCACCGAGATCGTGTGCCAACCCTGCCAGGCGTCGAGCTGTTGGTCGTAGTCGCGGCTGCTGGCCAGCACCTTGGACAGCTGGCCGATGTCGCGGCACTGTTTCGCTTCGCCTTCGCCGGTACAGTACTTGCCGGCACCGTACATGCCGTCCATGCGCACGGCGATCTCGGTCAGTTCGGCCAGTTTCTTCGGGTCCTTCGGCGCGGGCTTGTCGCTCATCAGCTTCAGCAGCTTGATGGCGCGCGCGGTTTCCGGCTTCATCGGCTTGCCTTCGAAGCGCGCGGACTGGGCTATCCAGCCATTGAGCCGGGTCAAGAAACGCTCGTTGGCCTTGGCGCCGACCAGTTCGGTGTCGCCGTTGATGTAGGTCTGCGACAACCACTGCGCCGAGCTGAGTTCGGCGTACAGGTCGCGGTATTCGTCGTTGACCCGGGCGATGAATTCGTCGGCGCTCTCGCCCTTCGGTGGCGCCGGTACGCCCGCGCTTTCGGCCGGCTGTTCCTTCTTGCAGGCGGACAGCGCGACGAGGCCGGCGGCAACGGCAAGGGCGAGCAACAGGTGGCGTGACTTCACGGGCGAGCCTCGTGCGACGGATGCGGAAACGGCAGGCTAGTGCGCGCGACGGGCTGCCGCAAGGGTTGTTGCAATGCGAAACGGCTCATCGCCTCAGGCGGCGGGCAGGTTCCGTTCGAGCAGCCAGGCCTTCGCGTCCTCGGCGTCGCGTTCGAACCATGCCTGCGTGGAGCCGAGGCGGAACGTGTAACCCCACGCATCCATGTCCGCCATCAGCCGCTCGCGGCCGACGCCGGGCAGTTCGTCGGCGAGGATGATCTGCAGGCAGCAGGTGGCGTCTTCCTCGATTACCGAATCGGTCGCGTCGGTGTGCACCGCGGCGCGCTTCTCCGGCGGCAGCACGATCAAGTGGCCCGCTTCGTGCAGCAGCGAATGGATCGGCGTGTCGCCGCGCGCGTACACGCGGTGGGCGATGACGCCGGCTTCGGGTTCGCCCCAGAAACTGCCGGGTATCGGCGCATCGTCCTCGACGCGGTGCAGTTCCAGCCCGTGGCGGGCGAGCAACGCGGCCACGGCGGCGAAGTCCAGATCGCGCAGGCGCAGGACTTCGGGCTCGACGGCGGCGACTTGCGCGTTCATGCGTGGAATCGCGGGAGCGGGCGGGCCCGCTCCCGCGGAAGCATCAGGCCGGACCTTCCGGCAGCGCGACCGAGATGTCGAGCACGTCGTGGTCGCCGTCCTTCATCAGGTCGACCTTGACCGCGTCGGCGTCGACGTTGACGTACTTCTTGATCACTTCCAGCAGTTCGCGGCGCAGCAACGGCAGGTAGTCGGGCGCGCCGCGCGAGGTGCGTTCCTGCGCGATGATGATCTGCAGGCGGCTCTTCGCGGTTTCGGCGGTGTTCTTCTTCGCCTTCAGGAAATCGAACAGGCCCATGTTCAACCTCCGAACAACTTGCTGAAGAAGCCTTTCTTCTCCGCGGTGGTGAAGCGCATCGCCCGGTCTTCGCCGAGCAACCGCGCCACGGTGTCGTCGTAGGCCTGGCCGGCCGGGGATTCCAAGTCGAGGATCACCGGTTCGCCCTTGTTCGACGCGTTGAGCACGTCGCCGGATTCCGGGATCACGCCGATGGTCTTCAGGCCCAGCACTTCCTCGACGTCTTTGATGCTGAGCATTTCGCCGCCCTCGACGCGCGCCGGGTTGTAGCGGGTCAGCAGCAGGTTGGCCTTGAGGTTCTCGCCGTTCTCGGCGCGTCGGGTCTTGGAGTCGAGCAGGCCGAGGATGCGGTCGGAGTCGCGCACCGACGACACTTCCGGATTGACCACGACCACCGCCTGGTCTGCGAAGTACATCGCCAGGTAGGCGCCCTTCTCGATGCCGGCCGGCGAGTCGCAGACCACGTAGTCGAAATCGTCGGCAGCCAGGTCCTTGAGCACCTTCTCCACGCCTTCCTTGGTCAGCGCGTCCTTGTCGCGCGTCTGCGAGGCGGCGAGGATGTACAGGGTGTCGAAGCGCTTGTCCTTGATCAGGGCCTGCTTCAGCGTGGCTTCGCCCTGGGTCACGTTGACGAAGTCGTAGACCACGCGGCGCTCGCAACCCATGATCAGGTCGAGGTTGCGCAGGCCGACGTCGAAGTCGATGACCGCGACCTTCTTGCCGCGGCGGGCCAGGCCGCAGGCGATGCTGGCGCTGGTGGTGGTCTTGCCCACGCCGCCCTTGCCGGACGTGACGACGATGATTTCAGTCAATGCGGTTCTCCTTCGGTGATGCGTCTGTTTTGTTCGGGGTTATTCCTGCGCCGCGATCTTCAGCTGGTCCTTCTCCAGCCACACCTGCACCGGCTTGCCGTGCAGTTCCTTCGGCACTTCGTCCAGCACCATGTAGTGGCCGGCGACGGCGACCAGTTCGGCGCGGAATTCGCGGCAGAAGATCCGGGCGTCGGTGTTGCCTTGCGCGCCGGCGAGGGCGCGGCCGCGCAACGGGCCGTAGATGTGGATGGAGCCGTCGGCGATGACCTCGGCGCCTGCGCCGACCGAGCTCAGCACGGTCAGGTCGCGGTTTTCGGCGTACAGCTGCTGGCCGGAACGCACCGGCGGCTTCTGCACCAGGCCGGGCTGGCTGCTGGCGGCCGGCGGCTTCGGCGCGGCGGCCTTCGGTGCTTCGGCGACGGGCGCGGGCGCGGCGGCCGGTGCCGGCTCGCCGACGCGCTCGTACTGCGCGCGGAACTTGGCCAGCAGCGGCAGGCCGAGCTGTTCGGAAAGTCTTTCGGTTTCGCTGGTGCCGTAGGCCAGCGCCACCGGCAGCACGCCGGCGTCGCGCAGGCCGTCGAGCAGCGAACGCGCGGTAGCCGCGTCGGGCAGCTGGCTCAGGCCGCCGAAGTCGACGATCACCGCGGCGCGGCCGAACAGCTTCGGCGCGCGCTGCACCCGCTCGTGCATTTCCTGCACCAGCTGGGCCACGTCGAGGGTGCGGATGCGCAGGTTGGCGATGCCGACCTGGCCGATTTTCAGTTCGCCGGCCTGTTCGTAGCCGGTGGCTGCGGAAGTCGCGCTCATGTGCCGGTCGGCCTCTGCTCGGTGGCCACGGACTTGCGGCGCGCGCGCGTCCACGGCAGATCGGGCAGGGCGTCGCCGTAGGTGTCGCGCACCCACGGATAACTGCACAGCTCCTTCATCAGCATGCTGGCGCGCACGCCGAGGCCTTCCATCGCGTGCTGGCCGACTTCGCGGAAGCCGAAGCTGCCATGGAACAGCAGCGCCGGGTCGGCGCCGTGGTCGATGAACACTTCGCAGGCCAGCTGCGGGTAGCGCAGCTCGGCGAAGCTCTGCACGTCGGCGTAGAACGCGCGGCCGACGCCGCCGCCGCGGCGGCGGCTGGCGACGACGATGCGGTCGATGTAGAAGAACTGCGGATAGCGCTGGCGGAACCACGCGAAGTTGCTGCTGTCGTGGTCGTTGTCCGAACCGAAGCCGACCAGGAAGCCGGCGAGGTTGCCGTCGCGTTCGGCGACGCGGAAGTAGTCGGCCTGTTCGTGGAAGCGGCGCAGGCGCTGCGCATCCAGCGGCAGGATCGCCAGGCCGGCGTTGTTGTTGAGGGCCAGTACCGAATCCAGCTCGTGCTCGCGCACGTCGCGGATGACGATCGACATTACCGGGAACTCCAATGGGGGCTTGCATGGCCGTGTGCGGCCGCGGCGGATTATCGCATGGTTGCCCGGCGCCGGCCTGACCGGAAATTCACTCGCGCCATGACTTCCGTCCGGCGTGGCCGCAGCGGGTTGCGCCTAAGATGGGGGCATGTGGTCCCGTCTCAGCCATACCCGCCTGCTGCGCGCCGCCGGCCTCTACACCTGGGCGCTGGTCGGCATTCCCATCGTCGGCAACGCCTGGTTCCTGCCGCCGTCCAGCGGGGTGGACGAGCAGGGCATCAACGTGCCGATGGCGATCACCGCCTACCTGCTGTTCGGCGCCAGCTACTGGCTGGCGACGCGCTCGCTGGCCTCGTCGCGGGCGCGGGCCTCGCTGTGGGACGTGCCGCTGCTGGTGCTGCTGACCGCGTCGGCGGTGGCGGTCGGCCTGTTCACCAAGACCGGCCTGGGCGCGCTGCTGATGCTGATCGTGGCCGGCGTGCTGCCCTGGCTGCTGACCCTGCGCTACGCGGCCGCGTGGCTGGTGCTGGCGCACGTGTTCCTGGTGCCGTCGTTCATGGCGCTGGGCATCTTCAGTTTCTGGGAGGCGGTATTCCAGGCGCTGTTCTACGTCGGCTTCGCCGCCTTCGTGCTGGTCACCGCCTACGTGGCCCGCGAACAGGCGGCCGCGCGCGAGGAGCAGCGCCGGCTCAACGCCGAATTGCGCGCGACCCGCGCCCTGCTGGCCGAAAGCACCCGGGTCAACGAGCGCACCCGCATCGCCCGCGAACTGCACGACCTGCTCGGCCACCACCTGACCGCGCTGAGCCTGAACCTGGAGGTCGCCGGCCACGTCACCGAAGGCCGCGCCCAGGAACACGTCCGCCAGGCCCACACCCTGGCCAAGCTGTTGCTGACCGACGTGCGCGAGGCGGTCAGCCAGCTGCGCGGCGAGGACACCATCGACCTGGCCTCGGCCCTGCTGCCGCTGGCCGAAGGCGTGCCTTCGCTGGACATCCGCATGAACATCGAACCGGGCCTGGCCCTGGACGACCCCGAACGCGCGCATGTCCTGCTGCGCTGCACGCAGGAAATCATCACCAATGCCGTGCGCCACGCAGGCGCCAGCCGCCTGTGGATCGACTGCCGCCGCGAGGACGGGCAGGTGGTGATCGAGGCCCGCGACGACGGGCGCGGCGCCGAGCAGGTGGTCGCCGGCAACGGTTTGCGCGGCCTGCGCGAGCGCCTGCGCCTGCATGGCGGCGACGTCTCCATCGATCCGGGCGCCGGGCGCGGCTTCCAGTTGCGCCTGCGCATGCCGCTGGGCGTCCTTGAGCCCTGGCACGACGGCGAACTGCACGCCGCCGCTGCTCCGACCGACCCAGAAGAATCCACTACCCGAGGTGCCGCATGATCCGAGTCTGCCTGGTCGACGACCAGACCCTGGTGCGCCAGGGCATCCGTTCGCTGCTGGCCCTCGACGACGGCATCGAGGTGGTGGCCGAGGCCGGCGACGGCCAGCAGGCGGTCGAACTGATCCCGCAGGTCCGGCCCGACGTGGTGCTGATGGACATGCGCATGCCGGTGATGTCCGGCCTCGAGGCGCTGCAGGCGCTGGCCCGCGCCGGGCAGCTGCCGCCCAGCATCATCCTGACCACCTTCGACGACGACCAGCTGGTGCTGGCCGGGTTGAAGGCGGGGGCCAAGGGCTACCTGCTCAAGGACGTGTCGCTGGAGCAGCTGGTCGGCGCGATCCGCACCGTGGCCGAAGGCGGCTCGCTGGTACAGCCGGCAGTTACCCAGCGCCTGCTCTCGGGCCTGGAACACATGCGCAACGACTTCGTCAGCCTGGACCGGCCGGACCCGCTGACCGACCGGGAAACCGAGATCCTGCGCCTGATGGCCAGCGGCTTTTCCAACAAGGAAATCGCCAATTCGCTGGGCGTGGCCGAGGGCACGATCAAGAACCACGTGTCGAACATCCTCAGCAAGCTGGGCGTACGCGACCGTACGCGGGCCGTGCTGAAAGCGTTCGAATTGCAGTTGGTGTAACCGGCGACGCGCGTCGCTTCCGGACGATCTCTGGCGCGGCGCAGCATCCCGGCGTACCAGTGGCCGCAAGGGTCGCGATTGGTCTGCTTCGCCGTCCTTCTTCGCCCGCCCGGGAGGCTGACCTCGGCGGCGCGGCCTGCTAGGATGCGGGCCTGCTTTGTCACGTCCCGGCCGGCGCCGGCCCCTGGAGATTCCTGAATGACCCGTTTGCTTGAGTTCCTGATCGCGTTGGGACTGGTTCTGGCGCTGTTCTTGATTGTCGGATTCGTGCTTCCGTCCGAGCGTCGCCTGTCGGAAAGCGTCGAAACCAACCGCAAGATGACCATCGTCTACGACACGCTCAACAACGTGCGCCGGATGAAGGACTGGAACCAGTTGCTGCCGGCGAAGTCGCCGAGCGTGAAGTACTCGGGCGGCGGCGAGAACCACGAAGGCGTCGGCGCGCGCGTCGATTTCGACACTCCCGAATTCGGCAAGGGCCATTGGGAAATCACCGGCAGCGAGCGTCCCGCGCAGGGCGCGGGCGGCCAGGTGGTCTTTTCGATCGTCGACAAGAAGCTCGGTAGCGAGAAGACCACGACCTTCAAGCTGGAGCCGACCGGCAAGAACAACCGCAACGTCAAGATCACCCAGATCTACGACGTGAAGTACCAGTGGTGGAACCTGGTCGGCCGCTACGCCGGCATGTACGTCAGCCGCCAGGTCGGCGACGCGATGAAGACCAGCCTCGGCAAGCTGACCAACCTGCTGGCGACCGTGCCGAACTCCGATTACCGCGAGGAGGGCAGCAAGCTGGTCGGCCTGAAGGTCGTCGACGTGCCCGCCGAAGACCTGCTGGTGGTCAACGCCGGCAACATCGACCTGAACAACGACGCGATCAAGGCTTCGATCAAGTCGAACCAGGAATGGATCAAGCGCGTGATGGAAGCCAACGGCCTCACCGCCGCGGGTCCGGTCCGCATCATCACCACCGACATGGGCGCCGACAAGTACGCCTTCGACGTGGCCCAGCCCGTCAGCAAGGCCGGCGTCGAGCCGGGCACGCTGACCGCGACGATCAGCGGCGGCGCACCGGTCAAGGTAGTCAACACCAAGCCGCATCGCGCCGCGACCGGCAACTTCACCGGTTACATGTCCGGCCTGAACGCCGCCCGCGACGCGCTGCGCGCCTGGGCGACGACCTACGGCTACGAAGTCACCGACCGTCCGTACGAAACCTGGAACAGCGGCACCGACGCGCCGTTCACTTCGATGGACAGCAAGTACGACATCTACTGGGCCGTCAAGTAAGCCCGGTCGCCTGGAACCCGACGCGCCGCATCTGCGGCGCGTCGCGTTTCGGGCCCAACGAAATCCCGGCAGGACGCCAAATCACCCGAGGCTCCGCCATGTTCGATCCGCTTTCGCGCCAGCGCAGCAAGCCTTCGTTGTTCGCCTTCATCGGTGGCGTGCTCGCCGCGGCCGCGATCGCGTTGTCGGCCTATGCCGCGCACGGCGTCGCCGACGCGCATCTGCAGGGCAACCTGCAGAACGCCGCGTTGTACGCCTTCGGCCATGGCCTCGCCCTGGCCTGCCTTGGGCCGCGCGCCAATCGCACCCTGGCCCGCACCGGCCTCGGCCTGTTGCTGCTGGGCACGCTGTTGTTTTCGGGCAGTCTTGCGGCGAATGCATGGTGGGGTTTCACCACGAAGCCGGCGCCGCTGGGCGGCATCGCGTTGATGCTGGGCTGGCTGCTGTGGGCGTTCGACGCGCTGCGTCGCTAGGCTCTCGTGGGAGCGGCCTTGGCCGCGAATGCTTTTGCGCAATTCGATGGCCGCTGAAGAGCATTCGCGGCCGAGGCCGCTCCCACGAAAGCGTTTACGCAAACAGGATAGGGCCGCATCGCGCTACGATGCGCGCATGCCAAGACATGCCCGGGGCTTCGACACCGAAGCCGCTTTCGATCACCTGAGCAAACGCGACCGCAAGCTAGGCGCGTGGATGAAGCGCATCGGCTACCTCGCGCCGGAGGCAGGCTGGCGCAAGCCGTTCGATCCGGTCGATGCGCTGGCGCGGGCGATCCTGTTCCAGCAGCTCAGCGGCAAGGCCGCATCGACCATCGTCGGGCGGGTCGAGGCAGCGATCGGCAGCCGGCGCCTGCACCACGACACATTGGGGCGCATCGACGACGATGCGCTGCGCGCCTGCGGGGTGTCGGGCAACAAGACCCTGGCCCTGCGCGATCTTGCGCTGCGCGAATCGCGCGGCGAAATACCCTCGTTGCGGCAGATGGCGACGATGCACCACGACGAGATCGTGGCCGCGCTGGTGCCGATCCGCGGCATCGGACGCTGGACCGTGGAAATGATGCTGATGTTCCGCCTCGGCCGGCCCGACGTCCTCCCGATCGACGACCTGGGCGTGCGCAAGGGCGCGCAGGTGGTGGACAAGCTGGACGAGATGCCGACGCCGAAGCAGTTGCAGGCACGTGGCGAGAAATGGGGACCGTACCGCACTTACGCAGGGCTGTACCTGTGGCGCATCGCCGACGGCGAGGGCGAGGACGTCACTGCGTCGAAGACCAATCGTTCGCAGGATTGATTGCTACGTCCTGATGTATCACCCGATGTGGGAGCGACGTCAGTCGCGATCAACGAAGCGATGGTCTGCCAGGCGTCGCCGGACAGCTGAAAACAGTACTGCGCTGCTTCCCATGCCTTCGTCGATTCCGATGAAACAGGGCTTCGAATTCGCGACTGACGTCGCTCCCACGACGAACGATCAAGCGATGTGGCGCCAATGCCACGGCTCGTACACGATGCCATGCGGGTTGTCGCGCGGATAGCTCATGACGAAGCCGAATTCGCCGGCACGGTCGCGCAGCCACGCGAAGGCTGCGGTGCGTTCGAACGACTCTTCGGCCGGCGGTTCGCCTGGCGTGCCGATGTCGAGCGCGTCGCCGCCGTGGTGTTCGCTGTAACCCGGTGCTGCGTTGACGGTCAGGATCTGTTCGACCGTCTGTCCGCGCGCGAGCTTGCGTTCGAAGATGCCGAGTTGGTAGTCGTGGCTGCGGTATCCGGAGATCGCTTCCAGCACCACGTCGTCGTCCGCGGCGGCGCGGCGCATCGCCTCCCACGCGCGCGCGGCGGCGGCGGTCAGCCACAGTGGCCGGCGGTAGCGGTCGAAGCCGGCGAAGGCGAGGGCGGCGGGTTCCGGCACCAGGTCCAGGCCGACGCGTTCGCCATAACTTTCGTCCAGCCCCAGCGCATGCAGGCGTTCGCGCAGGCGATTCAGCGGCAGGCAACCCAGGGCGTCGATGTCGAACCGGCGATCGGTGCGCAACGCCAGCGCGTCCAGCGCGGCGTCGGCATCGATGTCTTGCGTCCAGCGCGGCAGCAACGGAACGATGCCTTCCGGCACCGTGGCAGCGAGGTAACGACCGTCGCGCTTGCGGCGCAACAGGTATTGCGCGCGCGCCAGCACCCGTGCGTCGGCGTTGCCTCGCGCGCGCAACAGGCGCGCCGGCCACAGTTCGATGTCGGGCGTATTCAGGAGATCCAAGGGCTGGCCGCGCATCGGCGCAGCTTAGCGGTGCATCTGCGGCCCCGCCAGTCAGCGCTGCCGCCAGCCCCAGATCGCCATTGCGCCAGCTACCACTGCGGCGAACCACGAAGCCGCAACGGGTATTTCGAATTGCCCGACGGCGAGCGGCAAACCGAGCGACGCGCGATACACCTGCAGCAGCGCGACCACGCTGAAGATCAATGCCGATACGCGGCAGTAGGCTCGCGAACCTGAAGCGGACATGGGGTCTCCTTAAGCTTCACCGGAACGGACGACTTTGCGGGAATGGGCCGGATGCGCGCAGGGCATCGAGCAGCGCCTGGGGTTTCTCGGGGCTGAGCAGGATGAATCGCCCGTCGCGTTGCGGCAGGACCAGCACGCGTTCGCGGCCGGTCAGCAGGCAGAACGCCTTGTTGCGGTTGCGCAGGCGATAGTGGCCTGCCTGGAAAAAGGGCAGGTTGAAGCCGTTGGTCTTCAGCGTCGGCTTCAACTCGGTGCGTTCGGCCAGATCCACGACACGCGCGTGGTCCAGGTCGAGCGCATCGATCGGGGTGCGCCGGGTATAGAAGGTCGCGGCCACGCAAAGTTCGCGTCCGTCGACGCGGATGCGACGGCGACGCAGTGCGAGCAGGGGGATCCCCACCGCCAGCACGAGCAGCAGCGGCAACCAGGGCGGCATCGGCGTGGCCTGGTGCCGTGGCACGAACAGCACGCCAATGACGACGGCCGCGACGATGGCGACTAGGATGGCCCAGGAGGCCGCATGCAACGGCTGCAGCGGGAAGTCCTGCGTGGCGTCACGGTCCCTCACGGCGAGGCTCCGTGCGAGAGCAGCGGTCCGAGCACGTGCAGCACGATATCGGCGGCGAAGTGGCCGACGATGGCCATTTCCAGGCCGCGTTTCCAGTACAGCCAGCCGAAGGCCACGCCGGCCAGCGCGTTGAGCAGCACGGTGCGTATCACGACCATCGCGTCGAGCCCCCACACGTGATTTGCGGCGGGGAGGTGGCCGGCGCCGAACAGGAGGGCAGCGGCGATGATGGCATTCCAATAGGTGGCGTCGCGCGGCTGCGCGCCCTTGACCTTTGCGGCAATCCACACCAGCAAGGTCATCAGGAACAGGCGCAACTGCAGTTCTTCGGCAATGCCGCCATAAAAAGAAGCGAGGAATCCGTTGAACGCCGATTGCGCGCCCCCCACTTCGGCCGGCGGATGCTGCATGGGCGGCAGGAACGGATCGATCGCCATCGATGCGCCGATCACCAGCACGGCGGCGAGCGCGCCGAGCAGGGCGGAATTCAACGGCTTCAGGCCGGATTTCTCCAGCGGCTGGCGATTGATCCAGTGCTGCAGCAGGGGCGCGCCCAGGCCGACGCGGTGGCCCATGCGCAGGCCGAGCAGGGACAGGCCGCCCAGTACGATGCAAGCCTGGATCGCCTGCGCGACCACCAGCACCCACAGCGGCACCGGGATGCGCGCGAACCTGTCCGGCATCATCTGCATCAGGTATGGAATCAGCGCAGCCGTGGCCAAGCCGGCAACGACGGCGAAAACCGCCGCGACCTTCAGGTCGGGTTTCCACGGCGAGGGCAGGGCGGCGGACTGCATCCTCATGCTTCCTTTTTCAGGAACAGGCGGATCGAATCCATGGCCTCGGACTGGACGGCCGACACCAGTTCCCAGCCGAGTTGGCCGACACGGTTCAGTTCTTCCTGCGCGCGTTCGGTGATGGGTTTGCCGAACATCTGCAGCTTCACTTCGATCACCTGGTAGGTCCAGCGCTTGCTCATGGTTCCTCTCCTTCTTCGTTGTCCGGCTTGTTGTTCGGCAGCCGTCCCGCCTTGCGCAGCGCGTCGCGCAGCGCGTACTCGATCTGCGCGTTGAGGCTGCGCAACTCGTCGTCGGCCCAGCGCTGCGCCGCGGCGAGGACCTCGGCGTTGATGCGCAGCGGATAGGCTTTCTTCTCTGCCACGATGCCGGCCGCTCAGTACAACGTGCCGGCGTTGACGATCGGCTGGGTCGCGCGTTCGCCGCACAACACCACCAGCAAGTTGCTGACCATCGCCGCCTTGCGCTCCTCGTCGAGCTGCACCACGCCGTTCTTCTGCAGTTCGGCCAGGGCCATTTCGACCATGCCGACCGCGCCGGCGACGATGCGGGTGCGCGCGGCGATGATCGCGTTGGCCTGCTGGCGCTGCAGCATGGCCTGGGCGATTTCCGGCGCATAGGCGAGGTGGCTGATGCGCGCGTCGAGCACCTGCACGCCGGCATCGGCGAGGCGTTCGGCCAGTTCGTCCTTCAGGTGCTGGGAAATCTCGGTGGCGTGGCTGCGCAGGGCGACCTGGCCCTCCTCGTGCTGGTCGTACGGATAGCTGGTGGCCATCGTGCGCAGCGCGGATTCGGACTGGATGTGGACGAAGCTTTCGTAGTCGTCGACGTTGAACACCGCCTCGGCGCTGTCCACCACCTGCCACACGATCACCGCGGCGATCTCGATCGGGCTGCCGTCCAGTTCGTTGACCTTGAGCTTGCCGGATTCGAAGTTGCGCACGCGCTGGCTGACCTTGCGCTTGGCGTAGAAGGGGTTGTTCCAGCGCAGGCCGTTGTCCTTGACCGTGCCGATGTACTTGCCGAACAGGCTCAGCACCGCGGCCTGGTTGGGTTGCACGGTGTACAGGCCGATCAGGCTGAGGAAGGCGACGATGCCGACGACGATGCCTGCGAGGAGCCTGGCCGGCGATGCCGGACCGACGCCCTTGAGGTCGGGCCCGATGCCGGTGACGACCAGCCAGCCGGCCAGCAGGCCAACGACCAGTACGCCGAGCAGGAAGGGGATGCCGGGCAGCGAGCGGATGGGGTTCTCTTTCATGGGTGGTTCCTCCGGGTTCGGCAAAAGTAGATATCAAATTGATATCAAGTTCAATAACCGTTCGTCGGCGGGCTGCCGGCCCGCTGGCTAGAATGGCGGCCCCCTCGACGATCCGTCCGCCATGACCCAGTTCGGTACCCCGCTCAGCCCGTCCGCCACCCGCGTCCTGCTGCTCGGCTCGGGCGAATTGGGCAAGGAGGTCGCCATCGAACTGCAGCGGCTGGGGGTCGAGGTCATCGCCGCCGACCGCTACGCCAATGCCCCGGCGATGCAGGTCGCGCACCGCAGCCATGTGCTGGACATGCTCGACCCCGCCGCGCTAAGGGCGCTGATCGACCAGGAAAAGCCACACCTGGTCGTACCCGAGATCGAGGCCATCCACACCGAAACCCTGGTGGAACTCGAGCGCGACCGTGGCCAGAAGGTCGTGCCCACCGCCCGCGCCGCCCGCCTGACCATGGATCGCGAAGGCATCCGCCGCCTGGCCGCGGAAACGCTGGGCCTGCCGACTTCGCCGTACCGCTTCGTCGATACGGAGGCCGAGTACCGCGAGGCCATCGCCGCGGTCGGGCTGCCCTGCGTGGTCAAGCCGGTGATGTCGTCTTCGGGCCATGGCCAGAGCATCGTCCGCAGCGAAGCCGAGATCGGCCCGGCCTGGGAAGTCGCGCAGACCGGCGGACGTGCTGGTGCCGGCCGCTGCATCCTCGAAGGCTTCATCGACTTCGACTACGAGATCACCCTGCTGACCGTGCGCCACGCCGACGGCACGAGCTTCTGCGAACCCATCGGCCATTTGCAGAAGGACGGCGACTACCGCGAAAGCTGGCAGCCGCAGCCGATGTCGCCGCGCGCGCTGCAACGCGCGCAGGAGATCGCGAAGGCGGTCACCGACGATCTCGGCGGTTGGGGCCTCTTCGGCGTGGAATTGTTCGTCAAGGGCAATGAGGTGTGGTTCAGCGAGGTTTCGCCGCGTCCGCACGATACCGGCCTGGTCACGCTGGTCTCGCAGGAATTGTCGGAATTCGCCCTCCACGCGCGGGCGATTCTCGGACTTCCCATTCCCGTCATCCGTCAGAACGGTCCGTCGGCCTCGTGCGCGATGCTGGCCCACGGCCATGGCGTGCCGATGTTCTCGAATGTCGAAGCGGCCTTGCAGGCACCGGATACCGCGTTGCGGTTGTTCGGCAAGCCCCGCGTCGAAGGCCATCGCCGGGTCGGCGTGACCCTGGCGCGCGGGGAAAAAATCGACGCCGCCCGCGCGACTGCGCGCGAGGCGGCCGCCGCCATCACCATCGGACTCGAGTAAGGCGCAATCCATGAACGCAAGCGAAGGCTACGCAGTGTTTTTCTTCCCGCAGGCGCTGGAAGCGCTCGGCGATGCGGTCAAGCCCTATCTGACCGGACAGGCCGAGGGCCCGCACATCTTCTGCAAGGAAATCGACACCGCCGGCGCGTTCACCGAGATGACCCTGGTGGGGCAGAGCCCCGATGGGCACAACGTCGAGCTGGAGCTGATGGTGCCCAGCAGCATGATCCGCATGATCGTGTCCGCGCACAGCGACGGCAGCAGCTTCGGCTTCGGCCCGCGCCCGATGGTGAAGCCGGCGACGCCCGCGACGCCGCCGATCACGCCGGTCGCGTGATCCGTAGAGTCGAGCTTGCTCGACTGCTTTTCTTTCTTGACGAGAAGCAAGAGCAGTCGAGCAAGCTCGACTCTACGGGGCCCGCTCCTGCAGTTGCAGGTCTACCCACACCAAATGATGGTCGCTGCCGTCGGCGATGGCGGCATCGGGATCGCTCTTCTTCGGCCAGAACACGCCGCTGTCTTTCAGGGCGAAGCCGACCGAAGGCAGCACGTAATCCAGGCGCATCGCGCCGGCCTTCGGACCGAAGTCGCCGGTAACGTGCTCCGGCGCGCCGCGATGCACGATGCCCTTCGCCGCATAGTCCCGCGCGGTCTCCGCGCCGCCTTCGCTGCGCGGCGTGGCCATGCGCATCACGCGCGGATGTTCCAGCAGCTCGACGATGGCGTCGTGGCGCCCATCGCCGTCGACGGGATCGTTGTTGAGGTCGCCGGCGATGATGAAGCGTTCGCCTTCGGCGAGTCCGCCGCAACGTCCGGCGTCGTCGCATAGCCAGGGCTTGTCTCCGGGCGACAGGTATTCCCGCCACAGGCGGATTTCGTCGGCGTTGCGCAGGCCATTGCGATCCTCCGGGCCATCGAACACCGGCGGCGTCGGATGCGAGACCAGGAAATGGACCACGCCGCCCGGCGTGCGTATCGGCACGTCCCAGTGCGATTTCGAAGACAGGCGCAATTGCCGCCAGATCGCGTCGGGATAGAACGCGCGGCGCGAAGCCGGATCGATGGGCGGCGTCGCGTCGGGCAGGGCGCTCCATTTCAACAACCGGAACGTGCGTGCCTGCTCCGCATCGATCGGATGACGCGACAGCACCAGCATGCCGTATTGCCCCGGATGCAGGCCGTAGCCCCAGGCATCGTTGCCGCGGTTGCGTCCGTTTCCGCCGGTGGCGCCGTTGCCGTCCAGGTCGAGCCCGCTGGGTACGCCGGTGTTGACCGGGGCGAGGTAACGGTACGGGTAGCGCAACGGTTCGCCGCCGCCGGGTTGCGCGGCTTCCAGGTATTTGCGCTGGAACAGGTCCGCGGCGCGCCCGGACTCGTCGTAATCGAATTCGTTCAACAGCACCAGGTCGGGACGCACCTTCTGCAGCACCGCGGCGATCTTGCGCGCGTGGGCGCTGTCGCCTTCCAGTTCACGGACCAGGCCACCCGCGTCGTCCGAATACAGCGAGGTGTTGTAGGTCGCCACGCGCAGCGTTTTCGCGCCGGCCACGGACGGCGCCTCGTCGCCGCGGGTCATCGTCGTGCAGGCGGCCAGGGCAAACACCGGGAACAGCAGGATGGAAAGGCGCATGCACCGATTCTGGCATGCCCGCATTGCGCCGGCATGTCGCGCTCAGCCGCGCTGCGGCAGCGTATCGCGCCGCCACTCGCGGCCATCGAACCATTCCAGCGGGTGGTAACGGCGCTTGTAGTCCATCTTGCGGTGGCCGTCGATCCAGTAGCCGAGGTACAGGTGGCTGCGGTATTCGCGCTGCGCCCATTCCAGCTGGCGCAGGATCGCCAGCGTGCCCAGGCCGTTCGCTTCGTAATCGGGATCGTAGAAGGTATAGACCGCCGACAGCGCGCCGGGCACGACGTCGGTGACCGCGACCGCGACCAGTTTGCCGTGGCCGTCGTCGCTGCGGTCGCGCAGCTCGAGGAAACGGCCCTGCGACCAGCTGCCGATCAGGAACTGGTCGAATTCCAGCGGACTGTGGTCGTCCATGCCGCCGTGGCGGTGGCGCGCCGCCAGGTAGCGCCGGTACAGGGCGAAGTGTTCCTCGTTGCGCTCGGCCGCGACGATGCGCGATTCGATGTGCGCATTGCGCGCGGCGCAGCGGCGCTGGCCGCGGTCGGGGCGGAAATCGTGCACGGGAATGCGCACCGCGACGCAGGCCTGGCAGTGCTGGCAGTGCGGCCGGTAGACCAGGTCGCCGGAGCGACGGAAACCCCAGCCCAGCGCGGTCGGGTAGAACTTCGGCAGGCGCGGGTCGCGCGGGTCCAGCACCAGGTCGCGCGCGGTGCGTTCCGGCCAGTAGCCGCACGGGTGCTCGCCGGTGTGGAACAGGCGCAGGTCGTCGCCGGAGCTGGCGCTGTCGGTACCCATCAGGCGATTGCGTGGTTGGCGAAGGCGGGGCGCATGCGGTCAGCATACTGCGTCGGGCGCGTCGCCGGAGTGGAGACCGTCCGCAGCCTGAACGTGTTGCGCCGGCGTCAACCCGGCGCGCGGCCATGCGTTTTCCCGGGGGTCGGCAACCTGCCGCCATCCACCGAGGAATCGCCATGAAACACAAGCCCCTGCTGGTCGTCGCCGTGCTGGCCAGCCTGACCGCCGGCGGCGCCGCGTTCGCCGCAGCCCAGTCCGACGCCGCCAAGGACGCGCCGCGCGTGCACGCGAAGCTGGACGCCAACGGCGACGGCGCGATCGATCGCGCCGAAGCGGCGAAGGTCCCGCGCCTGGCCGAGAAGTTCGACAGCCTGGACAAGAACAAGGACGGCAAGCTGGACGCCAGCGAACGCCCGCATCGCGACGGCATGCGTCGTCGCAACGGCGGCATGTACGACCGCTTCGCCGAACTCGACACCGACAAGGACGGCCGCATCAGCAAGGCCGAAGCCGCCAAGGGCCCGATGGCCTCACGCTTCGACGAGATGGACGCGAACAAGGACGGCTACCTGGACAAGGCCGACCGCGAGCAACGCATGAAGCAACATCGCGACGAATGGTTCGCCAAGGCCGATGCCGACAAGGACGGCAAGCTGAGCCGCGCCGAGTTCGACGCGGCGAAGCCGGCGCACCAGATGCGCGGCGGCCCGATCGATGCGCCCCCGCCGAAGCCCTGACCGAAGCGCATGACGGAAACGAAAAACCCGCGCCGGAAGGCGCGGGTTTTTCGTTGGCCCGTATTGCACAGAAATCCTTTTGTCATCCCTGCGCTGCGGTCGGGATGACAAGGCTCTCGGTCATTTCGTCGGCGTCAACCGCACGCGCACTTCCTCTTCTTCCTGCGCCTCCGGCTTCTGCTGTTGCTGCTGGACCTGCGGCGCGGCCTGCTGGCGGGCCTGCTGCGCGTGGCGGAAACGGTTGAGGGTCAGGAAGGCCATCACCGCGATCAGCGCGAGCAGTGCGACGCGGACGCGCCAACCCCAGTTGCCGCGGCGTGGCGCTTCGTCCTCGTTGTCGCGGAACACGTAGTTCAGGCCCTGGTCCGGCCGGGTCGAATCCAGCAGGCCGGCTTCGCGCAGGATTTCGCGTGCGCGCGGCTGGTCTTCGGGGCGCTTGATCCACAATGCCGGCTGCTTGCGGGCCGGTTTCGGGTCGCTGAAGCTGAACTGCCCGCCCATGCCGCCCTTGTACGAGCGCCCGTTGCTGATGTGCACGGCGATGCCGGCGTCTTCCATCAACTTGGCGACACCCTCGACGGTTTCCAGGCGCTGGCTGGTGAATACCTGGCGCATCAGTTCTTCGCCTCCGTCGGCAATACGCGGATCAGCCCTTCCTGCGCGGTGCTGGCGACCAGCCGGCCGTGGCGGTCGAAGATCTGTCCGCGCGCCAGGCCGCGTGAGTTCTGCGCGCTGGGGCTGTCGATGGAATACAGCAGCCAGTCGTCGGCACGGAACGGGCGGTGGAACCACAGCGCATGGTCGAGCGAAGCCATCTGCACGTTCGGCTGGTAGTAGCTGATGCCGTGCGGGAAGTTGGCCGTGCCCAGCAGCTGGAAATCGGAGGCGTAGGCGAGCAGCGCGCGGTGCAGTTCCGGCGAATCGCCGACCGGCTCGCACAGGCGGAACCACACCTGCTGGAACGGCGGGCGCTTGGGCGGATTCAGTTCGTCGCGCGGATACACGTGGCGGAATTCGAACGGCCCGCGCCGCGACAGCCAGCGCTGCACCTTCGGCGACAGTTTCGCCATCACTTCGGCAGGCAGTGCCGGCGCGGGTTCGATGTCTTCCGGGCGCGGCACTTCGGGCATCGACAGCTGGTGTTCGGCGCCGCTTTCCTCGCCCTGGAACGAAGCCGCGCAGAAGAAGATCACCTTGCCGTGCTGGATCGCGCTGACCCGGCGCACCGAGAAGCTGCCGCCATCGCGGGTGCGGTCGACGTCGTAGACGATCGGCGCGTCGATGTCGCCGGCGCGCAGGAAGTAGGCGTGCAGCGAATGCGCGCGGCGGCCGCTGTCGCCGTCGACGGTAGCCTGCGCCGCCGACAGCGCCTGGCCCAGCACCTGGCCGCCGAACACGTACTTGGTGCCGATGTCGCGGCTCTGGCCGCGGAACAGGTCGGCCTCGAGCCGCTCCAGCGACAGCAGCTCGATCAGTTCGGAGACGACGGGTTCGGGGGTGGGGGACAAGGTGGGGATTTCCGGCGGGAATGGGCGAATTATACCGGGGGGCGTCCGGCCCTCTTGAACCCTGGATGTGGGAGTGGTGGCGTAGCCACCACTCCCACGGGCTGTCTTCAGGGAAGCAGGCGTTTCAGGGCCACTTCATTCAATACACGCGCCCAGGGGAACAACGGGCCCGGATCGAGCTTGCGCTGGACCGACACGGTTTCGTCGTCGCTGGCCGGCACCTGCGTCGTGTCCAGGTCTTCATGCCCGGCGATGAAGCGCAAGTTCGGCAGCGCCGCGGACAGTTGGCGCAGCAATTCGATCAGCGAGGCGATCTGCGCCTCGGTGTAAGGCTCGTCCATGGCCTGGTGGCCGGCGGCGAGCCAGTGCGGGTAGCGGCCAGTGTTGACCAGTTCGATGCCGACCGAGCGGGGGTTGTAACCGCGCACGTGGTGGGCGACGCGATCCTCGGCGACATACCGGTGCACGCTGCCGTCGCGGTCGATGTAGTAGTGGCCGCTGTTGCCGGTGCCGGAGTCGTACAGCGCACGTTCGCCGTATTCCCGTGCCATGGCCAGGTCGGGCAGCTCGGTGCAGTGGATCACCACCAGATCGATGTCCCCCAGCAGCCGCGACGCCAGTTTCGCCTCATAGGGCAGGGGTTCGGCGATCACGGACGGGGCTTCGAAGGTCATGGCCGCATGCTAGCACTCCGGT
Organism: Pseudoxanthomonas helianthi; assembly: GCF_017939625.1. Taxonomy (GTDB): domain Bacteria; phylum Pseudomonadota; class Gammaproteobacteria; order Xanthomonadales; family Xanthomonadaceae; genus Pseudoxanthomonas_A; species Pseudoxanthomonas_A helianthi. Next base: position 238,092 of record NZ_JAGKTC010000004.1, on the reverse strand, counting down.
AAACTGGCCTGGTTTCCACACCGAAGCGCACCATGGCCCCGGCTTCCGACACAGACATCGCCTCGCGGCCACGCGGCCATTGCATCCTTTCGCACGGCTTCGAAAGCGGCCCGGACGCGACCAAGGTCACCGCATTGGCCGAGGTCGCCGAGCGCTTCGGCTGGACCCATGAACGGCCGGACTACACCGACCTGGATGCGAAGCGCGAAATCAGCGACCTCGGCGACGTGCCGGCTCGCCTGCTGCGCCTGCGCGAACTGGCCGCGAAGGCTGCCGCACGCGGGCCGCTGGTGCTGGCCGGCTCCAGCCTCGGCGCGTACATTTCCGGACGCATTTCGCTGGAAGTGCCGGTGCGCGGCGTGTTCCTGATGGCGCCGGCGCTGAGGATGGGCCCCCTGCCGGCGCTGGACGTGGCCGACGTGCCGTTGTCGATCCTGCACGGCTGGGATGACGAGCTGATCCCCGCGGTCGATGTCGTGCAATGGGCGCTGCCGCGCAAGGCGCGGCTGTTGCTGGTGGACGATTCGCATCGGCTGTCGAGCCATGTCGAAGCGTCAGCCGAAGCCTTCGCGGCTTTGCTTTCCCGCCTTTGATCGTCATTCCGGCGAAAGCCGGAATCCATCTTGATTTTGCTGTTGCTTCCAAAGACAACGGCAAAATGGATCCCGGCTTGATCAGCCATCCGGCTGTTAAAAACCGCTGGGCTGACGGAACCGAAATTCGGAGTTTTTGTGAAATTCTTCGTCTCCTGCGCCAAAGGCCTGGAATACCTGCTCGCCGACGAGCTGCTTGCGCTCGGCGTGGCCAAGGCCAGCGCGACCATCGCCGGCGTCAATGCCGAAGGCGAGGCGGTCGATGCGCAGCGCGCGGTGCTGTGGTCGCGGCTGGCCAGCCGCGTGCTGTGGCCGATCACCGAATTCGCCTGCCCGGACGAGCAGGCGCTGTACGACGGCGCTGCCGAGGTGAACTGGCAGAAGCACCTGTCGGCCGAACTGAGCATCGCGGTGGACGCGCACGTGTCCGGCGAGGCGATCACCCATGCGCGTTACGCCGCGCAGAAGATCAAGGACGCCATCGTCGACCAGTTCCGCAACTTCGCCCTGCCGCGTCCGTCGGTGGACGTCGAGAACCCGGACGTGCGCCTCAACCTGTCGCTGCGCAAGGGCAGGGCGACGTTGTCGATCGACCTGTCCGGCGGGCCGATGCACCGGCGTGGCTGGCGCAAGGAACAGAACGAGGCGCCGCTGAAGGAAAACCTCGCCGCGGCGGTGCTGCTGCGCGGCGGCTGGCCGCAGGCGTACCGCGACGGCGGTGCGCTGCTCGACCCCATGTGCGGCAGCGGCACCCTGCTGATCGAAGGCGCGCTGATCGCCGCCGACGTCGCACCCGGCTTGCAGCGTTACGGCAACGTGCTGCCGACCCGTTGGCTCGGCTTCGATGCGAAGACCTGGCGAGAACTGTTCGCCGACGCGGTCGCGCGCGAACAGGCGGGTCGCGCGGCGCTGAAGCCGGTGTTCTTCGGCGGCGACCTCGATCCGCGGGCGATCCGCGGGGCGAAGGAAAACGCGGTGCTGGCCGGCCTGGCCGGACTGATCGAATTCGAAGTGCGCGATGCGGCGCAGTTGCAGGCGCGGGCCTCCGAGCGCGGCCTGGTGGTGTGCAACCCGCCCTACGACGAGCGACTGGCCGCCGATGCGGGCCTCTATCGCATGCTCGGCGATGCGCTGAAGCGCGCCGTGCCGCAATGGCGCGCCAGCCTGCTGTGCGGCAGCCAGGAACTGGCCTTCGCCACCGGCCTGCGCGCGACGAAGAAGTACCAGCTGTTCAACGGCGCGATCGAGTGCGCGCTGATCGTCTGCGATCCGATCTTCGCGGCGAAGCCCGAATCGGAGCCGCGCCCGCTGTCGGAAGGCGCGCAGATGGTCGCCAACCGCCTGCGCAAGAACCTGAAGAAGCTGAAACCGTGGCGCGAGCGCGAAAGCGTGACCTGCTATCGCGCCTACGATGCCGACCTGCCCGAATACGCCGCGGCCATCGACGTCTACACCGAAGACGGCGGCGATGGCCGCACCTTCCTGCACGTGCAGGAATACGCCGCGCCGGCGAGCATCCCCGAGACCGACGTGCGGCGCCGTTTCGGCGAATTGCTGGCCGCCGCGCGCGAGGCGTTCGCGGTGCCGTCGGAACGGGTCGCGGTGAAGTCGCGCGAACGCGGCAAGGGCGGCAGCAAGTACGGCCGCTTCGCCGAACGCGAGGAGGCCATCGTCGTGCGCGAGAACGGCGCGCGGTTGAAGGTCAACCTGTTCGACTATCTCGACACCGGCCTGTTCCTCGACCATCGCCCGCTGCGTGCGCGGATGGCGCGCGAGGCGAAGGGCAAGCGCTTCCTCAACCTGTTCTGCTACACCGGCGTGGCCAGCGTGCAGGCCGCGGTGGCCGGTGCCGCGGCCACGACCTCGGTCGACCTGTCGGCGACCTACCTGCAGTGGTGCGCGGACAACCTGCAGCTCAACGGCCTGGGCGGCGCGGCGCACCAGTTGGTGCAGGCCGATGCGGTCGGCTGGCTGGAGGCCGACCGCGGGCAGTACGACCTGATCTTCTACGATCCGCCGACCTTCTCCAATTCCGCGCGGGCCGACGATTTCGACGTGCAGAAGGAGCATGTACGCCTGCTGCGCGCGGCGGTGGCCCGGCTGGCGCCGGGCGGCACCCTGTATTTCAGCAACAATTTCCGCCGTTTCCGATTCAATAACGACGCGGTTGCTACCTTTGCCGGATTCGAGGAAATTAGCCGCATGACCCTGCCCCCCGACTTCGAACGCAATCCGCGCATCCACCGCTGCTGGCGCCTGCGCCGGCCGGGCGAAGGCGCATGAGTTCGGGTCCGGCCGCCTGCAGGGATCGCAAGCGTTCGCGCTGGACCTTCTTCCGGCAATGGTTGCTGCACCCGCGCAGCGTCGCTTCGGTGACGCCGTCCAGCCCCGAGCTGGGCGTGGCGATGATGGCCGAAATGCCGGCGGGCGCCCGGCGGGTGATCGAACTGGGCGGCGGTACCGGCGCGCTGACCCGCTCGATCCGGGAACACGGCATCGCCGACCAGGACCTGCTGGTGCTGGAATTGAACCCCGAATTGCATCGACACCTGCGCGAGGAGTTTCCGCAAGCATGGGTGGTGCAAGGAGACGCGACCCGGTTGCGTGCGGCGGCCGCGTCGGCGGGTTACCTGCAGGGCGGCCCCGCCGACGCGGTGGTATCCGGGCTGGGGCTGCTGTCGATGGAGAAGGCGATGCAGCGCGACATCCTCGCCTCGGCCTTCGACTGCCTGCGCGAGGGCGGGCGTTTCGTCCAGTTCACCTATGGTCCGCGCGCGCCGGTGTCGGACCGGGTAGTCGCCGAGCTTGGCCTGAAGGTGCGCAAGGGCGAGTTCGTGCTGCGCAACGTGCCGCCGGCGACGGTGTACGTGTACGAGAAGAATTCGTAGGAGCGAGGCTTGCCCGCGTGCCCTTCATTGGAGGGTCAAAGCATCGCGGGCAGGCCCGCTCCTACAAGAGCATCAGCCCAACGCCTTTCTCGCAGGCACGTACTCGTACCCGAGCGCCTCGGCGACCGCGCGATAGGTGACCTTGCCGTCGAAAACGTTCAGGCCGTTGAGCAGGTGCTCATCGTCCAGCAACGCCTGCAGCGCGCCCTTGTTGGCCAGTTGCACGGCGAAGGGCAGGGTGGCATTGGTCAGGGCGAAGGTCGAGGTACGGGCGACGCCGCCGGGCATGTTGGCGACGCAGTAGTGGATGATGCCGTCCACTTCGTAGGTCGGGTCCTGGTGCGTGGTCGGCTTCGAGGTCTCGAAGCAGCCGCCCTGGTCGATGGCCACGTCGACCAGCACCGAACCCGGACGCATCAGCTTCAGCTGTTCGCGCGAGACCAACTTTGGTGCCGCAGCGCCGGGGATCAGCACCGCGCCGATCACCAGATCGGTGTATGGCAGGCGTTCCTCGATGGCATCGCGGGTCGAGTAGATCGTGGTCAGCTGGTGGCCATACAGCTCGTCGAGGTATTTCAGCCGGTCCAGCGAACGATCCAGCACGGTGACGTGCGCATTGAGTCCCGCCGCCATGCGCGCGGCGTTGATGCCGACCACGCCGCCGCCGATCACCAGCACTTCTCCGGGCTTCACTCCGGGCACGCCGCCGAGCAACACGCCGGAGCCGCCCTGCGCCTTCTCCAGCGCGTGCGCACCGGCCTGGATCGACATGCGCCCGGCCACTTCCGACATCGGCGCCAGCAGCGGCAGGCCGCCGCGTGCGTCGGTGACGGTTTCGTAGGCGATGCAGGTGGCGCCCGACTTCACCAATGCGGCGGTCTGCGTGGGATCGGGGGCGAGATGCAGGTAGGTGTAAAGCACCTGGCCCGGGCGCAGCATCGCGCATTCGACCGGCTGCGGTTCCTTGACCTTGACGATCATGTCGGCGCGGGCGAACACCTCTTCGGCGGTGTCGACGATCTGCGCGCCGGCCTTGGCGTACTGTTCGTCGGTCAAGCCGATGGCCTTGCCGCCGTCGCGCTGCACGATGACCTGGTGACCGTTGGCGACCAGCTCGCGCGCGCCGGCCGGGGTCAGGCCGATGCGGTACTCGTGGTTCTTGATTTCCTTGGGGACGCCGACAAGCATGGTGTTCTCCGGTTGCGGTCAGGGCCTGCTAAGGCTATCTGGACAGGCCACGTTGTCGTGCCTAGCAGTCAGGTGGTTGTGCGTGGCGCTGCGGCAGGCTGGCCGGCTGCCCAAGCCGCGCGCGGCCGCTTGGCGGCTAGGCACGGCAACCCGAAGAGCCGCGCTTGGGTGCGCGCGGGGCTGCGTCATCACTCGGTCACTTATCGACATAAGTTCTCTCGTTCTTCCTTGCCCCGCACGCACCCAAGCGTGGCGTGGCCTGTCCAGATAGCCTTAGCAGGCCCTTGGCGTGGGGAGCGCCGGCGGGTCGGCGGATTCTACGCGGACCCGCCCGCCGGGCCGTGCCGCACCGCGGCAGGCGGAATCCGCCGGTCCGATCTGCCAAAATCGGCCGACACCGACAGGCCTCCTTCCCATGACGATAGTCGCAGCGACGAACCCGACCACCAACTCCGCCGCGCGCGTGCTGTTCGCCAGCCTGATCGGCACCACCATCGAGTTCTTCGATTTCTACATCTACGCCACCGCGGCGGTGATCGTCTTTCCCAAGCTGTTCTTCCCCGAGGCCGATGCGAACGCCGCGATGCTGCAGTCGTTCGCGACGTTCGCTTTGGCGTTCTTCGCCCGGCCGGTGGGTTCGGCGCTGTTCGGCCACTTCGGCGACCGCATCGGGCGCAAGGCCACGCTGGTCGCCGCGCTGCTGACCATGGGCCTGTCGACCGTGGCGATCGGCCTGCTGCCGACCTATGCCAGCATCGGCGTGGTCGCGCCGGCGCTGCTGGCGCTGTGCCGCTTCGGCCAGGGCGTGGGCCTGGGCGGCGAGTGGGGTGGGGCGGTGCTGCTGGCTACGGAGAACGCGCCGCCGGGCAAGCGCGCGTGGTACGGCATGTTTCCGCAGCTCGGCGCACCGATCGGGTTCCTGTGTTCGACCGGCGTGTTCCTGCTGCTGACCGAACTGATGGACGACACGCAATTCCTCGCCTGGGGCTGGCGCGTGCCGTTCATCGCCAGCGCCTTGCTGGTGTTCGTCGGCCTGTGGGTGCGCCTGCGCATCACCGAAACCCCGGATTTCCAGAAGACGCTGGACAAGGGCGAACGCGAGCGCGTGCCGATGTGGTCGGTGCTGTCGCGGCATCCGCGCGCGCTGATCACCGGCACGTTCGCGCTGGTCGCGACCTTCGCCACGTTCTACCTGATGACGGTGTTCACCCTGGGCTGGGCCACGTCGAAGCTGGGCTACACGCGTGAACAGTTCCTGCTGATGCAGATGGTTGCGGTGCTGTTCTTCGCCGCCGGCATTCCGGTTTCCGCCTGGTTCGCCGACCGCTTCGGCCGTTGGCAGGCGATGCTGCTGGCCACCGTGCTGATCTGCGGCTTCGGGCTGGTCTATGGCGCGTGGTTCGCCGGCAGCGCATGGACGTTCCTGATCGCCGGCATGGTGGTGATCGGACTGACCTACGGGCCGTGCGGGACGATCCTGGCGGAACTGTTCCCGACCCGCGTGCGCTACACCGGCGCGTCGCTGGCGTTCAACCTGGCCGGCATCATCGGCGCATCGATGACGCCGTACGTGGCGAAGAAGCTCGGCGACGCGCATGGCTTGCCCTACGTCGGTTACTACCTGACCGCTGCGGGCGTACTGACCTTGCTGGCGTTGCTGCTGATGCCGCGCAAAGCGGCGACTAGCGATGTAGCGCGTTGATAATGCTTTGTAGAGTCGAGCTTGCTCGACTGCTCTTCATCTGACGCGCGTTCGAGCAAAAAGCAGTCGAGCAAGCTCGACTCTACGGGCAGCAAGCTTTTGCTTCTGTTCTTGTAGATGCCGGGCTTGTCCCGGCATGCTTTTGATCTTGCGGCAAATGACGAAAAGCAAGCCGGGACAAGCGCTGCTTCTACGAAAGCAAGAGCAGCCGAGCATGCTCGGCTCTACAAGGCTAGGCAGGTGCGGGAGAACAAAAAAGCCGGGCATTGCCCGGCTTTTTCTTCACCACCAGACAACGTGTTCAGTCGTCGCGGCCCAGCCACTTGTAGGCGATGCCGCCGATCAGGCCGCCGAGGATCGGCGCAACCCAGAACAGCCACAGTTGCGACACCGCGCCATTGCCGACCACCAGCGCCACGCCGGTCGAGCGCGCCGGGTTCACCGAGGTATTGGTGACCGGGATGCTGATCAGGTGGATCAGGGTCAGCGCCAGGCCGATGGCGATCGGCGCGAAGCCGGCCGGTGCGTTCCTGTGGGTGGAGCCCATGATCACGATCAGGAAGAACGCGGTCAGCACCACTTCGCACAGGAACGCCGCCGCCGCGCTGTAGCCGCCCGGCGACAGGGCGTCGTAGCCGTTGGTGGCGAAGGCGCCTGCCGCCGTCGGGTCGATGGCGAAGCCGGCCGCGCCGCTGGCGATGTGGTACAGGATGAAGGCCGCCGCGATGGCGCCGAGGACCTGAGCGACGATGTACGGCAACAGTTCCTTGCCGGAGAAGCGGCCGCCGGCCCACAGGCCGAAGCTCACCGCCGGGTTGAAGTGGCCGCCGGAGATGTGGCCGAACGCGTAGGCGCCGGTCAGCACGGTCAGGCCGAAGGCCAGGGCCACGCCCAGCAGGCCGATGCCCAGTGGATTGCCGTCGCCGCCGAATTTGGCCGCGAGCACGGCGCTGCCGCAACCGCCCAGGACCAGCCAGAACGTGCCGAGGAACTCGGCCGCGAGTTTCTTGCCCAATGCCATGGTGCCCCCTTGTCTGGTTGTTTTACGGGTGCCGTCGCGGGCGACGGTGGCCGGAAAATAACGGAAGCGCCGCAGGCGAATGTTGAAATTTCGTTAGTGTCGTTATGACTTTGTGGGAGTGACCTTGGCTGCCAACGCTTTACTCGTCATTCCCGCGAAGGCGGGAATCGCCCTTCGCTTGTCATCTCGCTTGTCATCCCGAACACAGTAATGATCTGCTTTTATCAGCATGAAGCAAAAGCGTTTCGCGCTGACGCGCGGGGGGTTACTTTCTTTGCTTGTGCAAAGAGGCGCTTTTCAACAGCCCGAAGGGCTGGTCAAGTAACCAAAGAAACACACCCTTCCCCGCGCCCTTCGTGCTGCGCACGAAGGGTTCGCGGAGCCGGGGGGAATTTTCGGACGGCACATCCCTGTGCCTTCCGAAAACGACGCGCCTCCCCGTATCGAGTGCGGGGCAGGCTCTGCGCGTCGCCCCTGCGGGGTTTTCCCACCGGCTCCGCCGCTGCGGATGGGTTCTGAAAAGCAACCGCAACGGCAACTGCGAAAGACGTGGGCGAAGGAGTGTCTCAGTGATCCGGCAGCGGGATGAACTCGGTCTCGTCGCCCGGGATTTTGCCGAAGCGGCCTGCTTGCCAGTCCTGCTTGGCCTGTTCGATGCGCTCTTTCGAGCTGGAAACGAAGTTCCACCACAGGTGGCGCGGGCCGTCGAGCGGTTCGCCGCCCAGCAGCATCGCCTTCAGCGGGGTCTTCGCGCGCAGCACCGGACGGGTGCCGCGGTCGAGCACGACGAGGTGCTTTTCGGGGATGTCGGCACCGTCCAGTTGCGCATCGCCTTCCAGCACGTAGAGCGCGCGTTCGACCGCATCGTCGTCGATGGCCAGTTCGGCATCGGGCTGCAGGTCGAGGGCGACATTGAAGGTGTCGGCGAATACGCGCACCGGCGCTTCCTCGCCGAAGCCGCGGCCGGCGATCAGCTGGATGCGCGCGCCGCCGCGTTGCTGCACCGGCAGGGTCGTGGCGGGGTGGTGGTGGAATTCCGGCGCGACTTCCTCGTCGCGCTGCGGCAGCGCGACCCAGGTCTGCATGCCGTGCACGTCGCCGCCGTGGCTGCGCACGTCGGCCGGCGTACGTTCGGAATGGGCGATGCCGCGGCCGGCGGTCATCCAGTTGACGTCGCCGGGGCGGATCACCTGCTCGGAACCCAGGGTGTCGCGATGCTGGATCGCGCCAGCCCACAGGAAGGTCACCGTGGCCAGGCCGATGTGCGGGTGCGGGCGCACGTCGATGCCGCGGCCGGGTTCGAACAGGGCGGGCCCCATGTGGTCGACGAACACGAACGGGCCGACGCTGCGCGCCTGCAGGGTCGGCACGGCGCGGCGGACCTGGAAGCCGCCCAGGTCGTGGACGCGGGGGGCGATGATCGTGGTCATGGCGGTTCTCCTTGGCGAGGCGGGCAGGATTCCACGGTTCGCAGGGGCTTTGTACAGGCACCGCTGCAACAATCTGTTTGCCCCCGATCACCGGGACGGCAATCGAGCGTCAGGGATTCCCGGGGCGCAGCTTCAGCGCGGCACGCGGGCCGTCGCCGCGGCCCAGCGATTTCAGTTCCAGCACATAACCGGCCAGCGACCGGCTGCGCGGTTCGGCCCCTGTGTGGAGGGAAAAGCTCTCGGGCTCGCCGGCGTTTGGTGTCCAGCTGAATTGCACCTCGGCATCGCCGGCCCAGATGCATTGCACATCCGGCGGGCAGCGCGAATCGCCGACCAGTTTCTCGTAGCGCAGCATGCCAAGGCCGCCCAGCGACACCTGTTCGCCGGCACCCATTTCGAAATCCGCATTGGCGACCGCTTCGCGTTCGGATGAACCGTAGCGGCGCTGGATCAGTCGCGGCGGCTTGCCGGCAGCGATCTCGACGATCGAAAGCCGGTCGTATTCGGTTTCGTCCAGCGACGGCACCTTGCATTCGCATAGCGCGGCGACGATGTCGGGCACGGTATTGCTGTGGCCGACCACCAGCACCGAGCCCCCGGCATGTCGCTGGCGCAGTTGTGTCGCGAATTCCGCGGCCGGTTGTTTGGCGTCGTAGGTCGTGACTTCGATCTGGTGGGCCTGCGCGGCGGGTTGCGCGGTCTGCCGGGTGCGCTGGAAGTCGGTGCTATAGGCGGCCTGCAAGGGCTCGCCGGCCAATGTTTCGCCCAGCGCTTGCGCACGCGCCTGGCCCTTGGCGTTAAGCGCGGGATCGCGGCTGCCATCGTCGGTCTTTTCGGCATGGCGCACGACGATGAAGCGGGTCGTGCCGTCGGCGCGCTGTGCTGTGTTCGCGCAGGCGGAAAGGGCCAGCAACATCAGCGTGGCGAGATATCGGCGCATCCGGTCAGGCGGGTTCCGTTTGTGTCGCCGCCGCTGCCTGCAGCGCCAATGGGTTTGGAGTGGCCTCGCCGACCTTCTTCAGCAGGTTGTGGTCGGTATGGTGGAACGGTTCGCTCTGGCCGACGATCTGCAGCACGGTGTCCTCGTCGTAACCCCAGCTGCCGTCCTGGTATACGGTGACGTCGATGCGGAACTCGGTGGTGCGGAAGGCGTGGTTGAGGAAGGGCAGGGCGCAGATGCCCCAGTCGTCGAGGCCGGCGGTAGCGACCAGGGTGAACTGCTTCGCATCGGGCGCGACCACCGCACCGGCCATGGCGATCACGCCGCGCGGGATGGCCACGGTATGGATGACGGTGCTGGTAGCGGGTTCCCACAGCCAGTAGCCGACCTGTTCGTGGTACTGCTTGACCTGCGCGGGCTTGGTGATGGTGGTGTGGTAGCGCAAGCCGTACAGCAGTTGCGGGCCGTTGGTGACCGGATCGATGGGTTGCATTTCCATGCGTTCGACGTAGGTCTGCTGCTTCGGCCCCGCGGCCTTCGGTTTGGTGTCGAGCCCATCGGCGCCGGTCCAGATGCCGGCCAGCGGCTTCAACGGGCCGAGGTTGGCCAGCGTGTCGACATCGACGGGGCTGGGCTCGGTGTAGATATCGGTCGGGAAGTTCCCCATGCGTGTTCTCGCGGTGCAGCCGGGTGAAGGTGGTGGGCTACGATAACTGAAGGGTGCCCAGGCCGATCAAGCGATAACAGAGATGGCTCCTGTAGGTTGGGTGAGCGCGAAGCGCGATACCCAACATCGCCTTGCAAGATTGTATCGATGGGTATCGCTACGCTCCACCCATCCTACGCTTGCTGCCTAGTTGCAGAATCGACTCGGCTCGTGCCTGGGACGGGAAAATCGATTGTGTCGTTGAACCTTTACTTGATGTCCTGCCTCGTCATCAGCGTATCGGCATGGCGGTGGACCACACGCCAACCCTCCGGCTCGTGCCGGAAGATCGTGGTCACACGATAATCCCGCCTGGCGACTTCCGACTGGCCGGGCCGGTGATAACGGATGTGCTCGTACTGCACGATGTAGGCGAAGTTTCCGTCGACGGCGGTCTGGATCTGCTCGATGGTCTTGCTGCCATTCGTGCCCAGGAACTGTGAGCTCGCCCAATCGAGCCTTGAGCTCACGTCGTTCCATCCCTTTGCCGTATCGCCGCCGGCCGCGCCCGACAGCGTTACGTCGTCCGCATGCGACCACAGCGCTTTCACCGCCTCGGGCTTGCCGTCGTAGAACAGGGTTGCCGCTTCGGCGTACCGGTCGAGCATGGCCTGCAACGCCTTGTCGGGCACGGATTGCACCGAGGTTTCCGCGGCGGGGCTGCCGGCAGATGCGCCGACCAGCAGCACGGTGGCGAAAGCAAAGGAGCGCAACGGTTGCATCGCAGTTCCTCCGGTCGTGTCGAGTGCGTAATGACCGTGCCTTTACGGCGCGCCCACCGTATTGGCGGATAATACGCCGCAAATCCGGCAAGTCTTTCCCGTGACCGAAACCCCAGCCATCCGCCTCGATATCTGGCTCTGGGCCGCGCGTTTCTACAAGACGCGGGCATTGGCCAAGCATGCCGTCGAAACCGGCAAGGTCGACGTGGGCGGACAACGCGCCAAGCCGGCCCGGGCAGTGCGGGTCGGAGATGCATTGCGGGTGACGCGCGCCGAAGAGACTTTCGAGATCGAAGTCGTCGCCCTCAGCGGCACGCGTGGGCCGGCGCCGGTCGCGCAGGCGTTGTATGCCGAAAGCGCTGCATCGAAACAGCGTCGCGAGGAACAGCGTGCGCAGCGCCGAGCCGAGGCTGGCGGCTACCGTCCGCCGAGCAGCAAGCCGGACAAGCGGGCGCGGCGGTTGATCCAGGCGCTGGGGGATATCGACGCGATGTGACCGTCTTGGTTCGTCGTGACCCCCGAATGTCGGATCAGCGTTTCCGTGGCTGCCGTCATCCCAGCGAAAGCTGGGATCCATGTTGCTGTTGCTTCCTGCAGAAGTGGGACAAAGGCGCAATGGATCCCAGCTTTCGCTGGGATGACGAGCAAAAGAGAGATGACCGACATGCGTGAGGGTGGGGCGCTGGATACGGAAACGCCGGCATCACTGCCGGCGTTTCTGCAATACCCCGCGATGAATCGCGTCAAGCCAAGTCGAAGCGATCCAGCTCCATCACCTTGGTCCACGCCGCAACGAAATCCTTGACCAGGCGTTCCTTGCCGTCGGCACTGGCGTACACCTCGGCGTAGGCGCGCAGTACCGAGTTCGAGCCGAAGATCAGGTCGTTGCGGGTGCCGGTGTAGCGGATTTCGCCCGTCTTGCGATCCTTGCCTTCGAACAGTTCCGCCTTGGCATCCACCGGCGTCCACACCGTGCGCATGTCCAGCAGGTTGACGAAGAAATCGTTGCTCAGCACGCCGATCTTGTCGGTGAGCACGCCGTGCGCGCTGCCGTCGAAATTCGTTCCCAGTACGCGCAGGCCGCCGATCAGTGCAGTCAGTTCCGGCGCACTCAAGGTCAGCAGCTGCGCGCGATCGACCAGCAAGGCCTCGGTCGGCGCGCCGCCGCCGTTCTTGCGGTAGTTGCGGAAGCCGTCCGCCTGCGGTTCCAGCACCGCGAACGAATCCACGTCGGTCTGGGCCTGCGTCGCATCGACGCGGCCCGGCGAGAACGGCACCTCGACCGGCACGCCGGCCGCCTTGGCCGCCTGTTCGATGCCGACCACGCCGGCCAGCACGATCACGTCCGCCAACGACGCCTTGTTCGTCGCCGCCTGGATCTCGCGCAGTCTGGCCACGGTCGCGGCGACGCCGCGGTTGACTTCCCAATCCTTCTGCGGCGCCAGCGCCAATCGCGCGCCGTTCGCGCCACCGCGCTTGTCGCCGCCGCGGAAGGTCGAGGCCGACGCCCACGCCACCGACACCAGTTCGCCGACCGACAGTCCGGAGGCCGCGATCTTCGCCTTCAGCTCGGCGATGTCCGCTGCGCTCGGCTGGTGCGTCGCCGCCGGCAACGGGTCCTGCCAGATCAGGTCTTTGCTGGGCACTTCCGGACCGAGGTAACGCGCCTTCGGACCCATGTCGCGATGGGTCAGCTTGAACCAGGCGCGGGCGAAGGCTTCGGCGAATGCCTGCGGGTCTTCGAGGAAACGCTTCGAGATCTTGCCGAACTCCGGGTCGAAGCGCAGGGTCAGGTCGGTGGTCAGCATGGTCGGCTTGTGGAACTTGCCGGGCACGTGCGCGTCCGGAATGATCTCGGGCGCGTCCTTCGCGGTCCATTGCTTGGCACCGGCCGGCGACTTCGTCATTTCCCATTCGTACTTGAACAGGTTCTCGAAGAAGTTGTTGCTCCACAGCGCCGGCGTCTTGGTCCAGGTCACTTCCAGCCCGCTGGAAATGGTGTCCTTGCCGTTGCCGCTGCCGAAGCCGCTGGTCCAGCCCAGGCCCTGCGCCTCGATCGGCCCGCCTTCCGGTTCCGGGCCCTTGTGCGATTCGGGCGCCGCGCCATGCGCCTTGCCGAAGGTGTGGCCGCCGGCGATCAGAGCGACGATTTCCTCGTCGTCCATCGCCATGCGGTGGAAGGTGGCGCGGATGTCCTTGGCCGCGGCCAGGTAATCGCCACTGGCGTTGGGGCCTTCGGGGTTCACGTAGATCAGGCCCATGTGGGTGGCGCCCAGGCTGTTGACCAGCACGCGGTCGCCTTCGAAGCGCTGGTCGTCGCCCAGCCACTTGGTCTCGGCGCCCCAGCTCACGTCCATGTCCGGTTCCCACACGTCCTCGCGTCCGCCGCCGAAACCGAAGGTGCGGAAGCCCATCGATTCCAGCGCCACGTTGCCGGCGAGGATGTACAGGTCGGCCCAGGAAATCTTCTGCCCGTATTTCTGCTTGATCGGCCACAGCAGGCGCCGCGACTTGTCGATGTTGACGTTGTCCGGCCACGAATTGAGCGGGGCGAAGCGCTGCTGTCCGCGCCCGCCGCCGCCGCGGCCGTCGGTGGTGCGATAGGTGCCGGCGCTGTGCCAGGCCATGCGGATGAACTGTGGGCCGTAATGGCCGAAGTCGGCCGGCCACCAGTCCTGGCTGTCGGTCATCAGCCTGACCAGGTCGGCCTTCAGCGCCTTGTAGTCGAGCTTCTTGAATTCAGCGGCGTAGTCGAACTTGCCCAAGGGGTTCGATTTGTCCGAATGCTGGTTCAGCAGGTCCACGCGCAGCTGGTTCGGCCACCAGTCGCGATTGCTGGTGCCGCTGCCGGCGGAACCGTGGAAGGGACATTTGGCTTCGTTCGACATGCGCGGCACCTTGGGCTGGGAAGTGCGAGCAACTTAGCTTGCGCCGGCCCGCGGGAGAAATCGAATGATTTGAGCGTTCCGATATGGAATGCCTATGACAATCCGATGGCCTGCCCCCGAAACGAACGAAGCGCCATGGCTGGCGCTTCGTCGGCATTGCGGAGGGGAGGGACGGTCAGCGGCCGCCGCCCAGCAGCCCGCCGCCGATTTTCAGGATGTCGCCCAGCCCGAGCTGGCCATCGCCGTCCTGGTCGAGCACTGCGCCGAGCAAGCCGCCGCCCAGGCCGCCCTGCTGTTGTTGCACCTGGCGTTCCTGGCCGAGGATCTGGCCGAGGCCGCTGGCGTCGGTCGCCGCGCCGCCCTGTCCGCCGAGGAAACGCTGGGCGAGGAACGAGAGCACGATCGGGGCGAGGATCTTCAGCAGCATCGCGGTCTTGTCGCCGCCCAGGCCCGTGGCCTGGCCGAGGCTGGCTTCCGCACGCGGCTGGCTGGCGCCGAAGATATGGCCGAGGATCGCGCCGCCATCGGTCTGCCGGGTCGGCGCGCCACCGCCCAGCACCGAGCCGAGGATGCCGCCGAGGTCGAGGCCACCGGCGTGATCGTTCTGCAGCGCACCGAACAGGGCTTCCGCGCCGCCGGGTTGGGCGGCGTTCTTGCCCAGTGCGCCCAGCAGCAAGGGCAGCGCCGCGCCGACGGCGTTGGAGGTCTGCATCTGGCCGGTGCCGAGCTGCTGCGAGATCTGCTGCAGCGGAGCGCCCTGCAGTTGCTGGAACAGGAGGTCGGCGAGGCTGTCGTTGCTCATCGGGTGCTTCCTTGGGTGGTGGTGGTGGCCGGAAGCGCGATGGTAGCGCGCCTATGGCGTCGTTCCGGCGACGCGGCCAGGCCAGGCCCCCGCCTTCCATTCAGCTTGTCCGCGATCGCGGTGCGGCCGGCTATGCTGGGGCGGGCCCTTCTGTTCGCCGCGATGACCTCACGCGCCACCCGCTTGTTGAACCTGCTGGACGATCTGCGTCGCCGTCGCCGCCCGGTGCGCGGCGCGCAGTTGGCCGAGCAACTCGGAGTCAGCCTGCGCACGCTGTATCGCGACATCGAGGCGTTGCGCGGGCAGGGCGCCGACATCGTCGGCGATCCCGGCGTCGGCTACCAGTTGCGGCCCGGCTTCCTGCTGCCGCCGATGATGTTCTCCGCCGAGGAACTGGAAGCGCTGGCGCTGGGCGCGCACTGGGTCGCCACGCACGCGGATCCCGAACTGGCCACGGCCGCCGGCCACGCACTCGACCGCATCGTCAGCGTGCTGCCGGACACCTTGCGCCTGCAGGTCGAAACCAGCGGCCTGTTCGCACCGGACTGGCATCCGACCGAACCGGAGCCGTGGCTGCCCACGTTGCGCCGTGCGATCCGCGAGGGCCACGTCGTGCGCATGGGTTACGCCGATGCCGAAGGCCGCACGACCGAGCGCGTGGTCTGGCCGTTCGCGATGGCCTTCCTCGACGACAAGCGCCTGCTCGCGGCCTGGTGCGAGCTGCGCCGCGACTTCCGCCATTTCCGCGCCGACCGCGTGCGCTGGCTGGAAGGCACTGGCCAGCGCTACCCCGAACAGCGCCACCAGCTGTTGCGCCGCTGGCGCGAACAGGAACTGCGCCACGCGGTCTGACTGCTGACAGCGGATGGCAGCAGGACCGGCGCAGACTGCAGGCCTCTTCCCACAACGGAGCCTGCCGTGAACGAGACGCTGACCTTCTACACCCATCCGGTTTCGCGCAGTCGGGTGACCCGCTGGATGCTCGAGGAAACCGGGTTGCCGTACGAGGAAGTCGTGCTCGAGTACGGCACGACGATGAAGGCGCCGGACTACCTGGCGATCAACCCGATGGGCAAGGTACCGGCGTTGCGCCATGGCGACACCGTGATCACCGAAAACGCGGCGATCTGCACGTACCTGGCCGACCTTGCGCCCGACAAGGGATTGGCGCCGCCGGTCGGATCGAAGGAACGCGGCAGCTACTACCGCTGGCTGTTCTTCCTGGCCGGACCGGTGGAATCGCTGTTCACCGCCAAGCAGGCCGGCGCACTGGCGCCGCCGGCGAGCGCCGGTTATGGCAGCGAAGCCGATGCCTTGCGCACGCTGGAGCAGGCGGTCGCCGGCAAGGAGCATGTGTTCGGCGAACGCTTCAGCGCCGCCGATCTGTACATGGCGGCGCTGCTCGGGTTCTACCTGCGCACCGGCGTCATCGAGCCACGGCCGGCCTTCGTCGAATTCGCCCAGCGCCATTACGCGCGCCCCGCCGCGCAGCGCGCCACCGCGCGCGACGAGGAACTGGCGAAAACCTATCCCCATCCCCTGCAGCCGCGCGCTGCCGCATAAGAGGACCACGCACATGCAGAAGACCTACCACGGCAGTTGCCATTGCGGCGCGGTCCGCTACCAGGCTTCGCTCGACCTCGCCGAAGGCACCGGGCGGTGCAATTGCACCTACTGCAGCAAGATCCGCAACTGGAGCGCACGCGCCACCGATTTCGAACTGCTCGCCGGCGAAGCCGCGCTCGGCGATTACGGCAAGGACTGGGGCGAGGGCAACCTGCACCACCGCTTCTGCACCCGTTGCGGCGTGACCGTGTACGGCCACGGGCACATCCCCGAAGCCGGCGGCGACTACCTGGCGATCCACGTCAACACGCTGGACGACGCCAGCATCGACGAACTGCTTTCGGGCGAAGTCCGCTACATGGACGGACGCCACGACAACTGGATGAACCCGCCGGCGGATATCCGCGCGCTGTAGAGATGGCAGCCGACGTCCACCGTCAAGTTGCGCCGGCATCAGCCGTCGCTTTCGGCCGGCATTACGTCGAATTCGCCATTCATCACGCGATCCAGTCGTCCTGTGCGCCAGCCGCGCACGCCGTCGCGCACCAGCGGTGACGGCATGGGGCGGTAACGCCGGCAGACGCGAGGTTCCTGGCCCGAGTTTCCCGAGGCTGCCGCCTGGACGCGGGGTTGGCCGGGCAGGTCCGGGTCGATCCGTACTTGCGCGCTGATGCGGCGAATGGTCTGGTCGGGTTGTTCCAGCTCCAGCACATGCAGACCCGCTTCCGGGCGTAGGCAGTCGTATGCGCCGAAGCCGGAAACGGCAAGCCATGCACAGGCGCGCTCCGCATCCTGCTTCAGGACTTCGATGCGCATGTTGCGGCGCGCGGCCCACGCGCCGTACATGGCCAGCAATTGGGTCCACCAGTCCCGGCTTTCCGTCGTCGCCCTAGTTTCGGCGCCACCCGCGTCCACCACCAGCAACGCATCTTGCGGGCGCCTTTCGATTACGGCATTGACGGCCAGGTCCAGCAGGTAAAGCAATTGTGCCAGTTGGGCGCAGAACGCGGCGTTGCCCTGGGTCGGCGACAGTCGCCGATGCATGCGCTGGGCGCTATCGAGCGCGCTTTCGATACGATCGCGACGCTCGATCCGGTCCAGTACCGCGAATCGGTCAGGACGAGACCAGAAACCGTCCGCCGACAATTCCCCGAAGTCGGTGGCGCGGTCTTCCTGCCAATCCGCCATGTCCACGCGTTCCTGCAGGGCCGACAGGCTGCGCTGCAGCAAGGACACCACCGACGGTCCGGTGGCAGGCGTGTGCATCAGTCCACGCAGGTCATGCGTTTCCGCTGCTGGCGCGGCCGTTGCAACCGGCGTTTCGTTACGGGCATTCGGGTCGATGAAAAGGACTTCCAGCTCGTTTCCGGCGCTGCGCACGAACAGGAACTGGCCGCCTTCGGGAGCGCGGTGCTCGACGATGCGGCGTGCGAGCGGTGCGAGCAGGTGGTGTTCGATGGCGCGGCGCAAGGGCCTAGCGCCAAGGTCGGGAGTGAATCCCTTGTCGAGCAGGAATTCGATGGCGGACGGCTCCCATTCCATCGCCCAATCGCGCATGCGCAGGCCGCGACGGGTCAACACGCGGTCCAGTTCCTTGTGCAGGATCCCGCGCATCAGGCCGCGGTCGAGCGGGTTGAACAATACGACACGGTCCAGCCGGTTGATGAATTCGCGGCGGAATGTCTCGTAGATCGCCTTCTCCACCGCCGATCGCGAGTAATGGCCCCCTGAAGCGGTGAAGCCCGGCCCGGCATTGCGCTGGATGGTCGAGCCCGCGTTGCTGGTCAGGATGATGAAGCAATGGCGGAAGTCGACGGTGTTGCCGCTGCGTCCGCTGAGGCGGGCATCGTCGAACACCTGCAGGAACAAGTCCCACACGCGTGGATGGGCTTTCTCGAATTCGTCCAGCAACAGCACCGAGAACGGCTGTTCGCGAATGCGCGTGACCAGCGAGCGGGCGTCGGGCGAACCATCATCGAGCAGTCGCCATGCCGAGTCTTCGGTCTGGAACTCGCTCATGTCCAGGCGCAGGACCCGCTCGGCGCTGCCGAACAGCAATTCGCCCAACGCCTTGGCCAACTCCGTCTTGCCCGTGCCCGTCGGGCCCGCGAACAGGAACACGCCGATGGGGCGGCTACTGTCGGTCAACCCGGCCTTGACCATGGCGATGCGGTCGAGCAGGCATTCGACGGCTTCGTCCTGGCCCATTACGCGCTGCAGGAAGAAATCGCGCAACTTGGCCAAGTCCAGGCTTTGGCGATCGTCGATCACGTCCAAGGGCAGGCCGCTGCGCGCGGCCACTGCCTGCATCAGGTCGTCGGCATCCATCGGCAGGGCGGGCGGATGCGTGGTGGTGGCCGCCTGCAGCGCATCGTCCAGCAGGCGCAGGACGCGGCCGGGTTCATGTTGCTCGGGGAAGAACTGCGCTGCGATGCGCTCGGCTTCCGCCAGTGTCGCGGCGTCTGCCACCGGCTGGCGCCATTGGATCGCCTGGGCCTTCGCCCATTCGCCGGTCAGCATGCGTACCGTCTCCGGATCGGCGGGGGGCAAGTGGGCAACGTCGAACAACTGATGGACCTGGGGCCGGGCGACCGTCAATTGCGCCAGCTGCCGCGGCGCGATTTCCCCCAGTACGCGCAGTTCGCGGCGTTCTATCGCGGGCATGACCAGGTCCAGGATGCCGCGCGGATCCTGCGAATGCGCACCTTTCTTCAGAAGGTCGTGGAAATCGGGCACACGCCAGATCGCCCTGGGCCGGTGCAGCACATGGAGCATCTCGCGTATCCGGCCTTCGAGCTCGCCGACATGGCTTTGTCCGGCAAGTATTTCCGCAGCCGAGGCCTCGAATACCAGCCAGCCATCCGCGAGCAAACGCTCGCACGCGGCGTCGATCAGTACGCTCTTGCCCACGCCATGTTCGCCGGATACCAGTACCGAACCGGCGCCGCCGTCGCGTCGCAGCGACTTGTCGACGAGGTCGATTTGTTCCTGCAGTCGCGGATGGGCAAACCGGCGCCCCGACGGCGCGGCGAGCACCCGCCCGAATCCCCCCAGCACGCGCAATTCCCGGCGCCGCACCTGTTCCTCGTCGACGAGCTGCAGGAAGCGGGCGGGAACCAGGTCGCGAAAATGCTTCAGCGTCTCTTTCGCGACTTGAAGGGCTTCGTCGTTCACGTCGTTGAAGTCGACGGAATCTTCCGCATTGGGTTGTTCCGTCGCCCAGCGCAAGTACTGTTGCAGGCGCTGGCGAAACGGTTGGAAGTCCCACCACCATTCCCGCGCATGTTTCAGCAAGGCATGCAGCAGGTCCGCATTCGGTAGGGTTTGCAGATAGTCGAGGACGAAATGGAGGGCATATCCGCCCAGGCGCGGAACCGTCGCCACGACGGCGGCCGGGTCGGTATCCTGACGCCTGGGCAACGCCACCGCCGCCATCGAAGGCAACACGTATCCCTGCGCACCGAGGTAGTCCAATACGTCGCCGGATTGGTAGTGCGGCCCCGCCAGCAGCGCAACGGCTTCATTGAACTGCGGATTGGCAAGCAGATCCGCCGGTCGCTGGATGTGTTCGTCCTGCGCTTCGACTTCGCGCTTCAGCTGCAAAAGCCTTTCCTGCACTGGCCTCGGATCGTCTTCAACGACGTCCGCATCGCTCGACGGCAGGTTGTCCGCAGGAGCAGACGTCTTTCCGGATCCGGGCGGGCGACGCTTGAATACGGAATAGACAACCAGGCCCACAACCAGGCCGCACACAAACCAGATCGCGCCGACCATGCATCCCCCTTGGCCTTGTCTGCGGCGAGTCTATCGCAATGAATACGTGATTCCGGAGGCGCCTAGAGCAGCGATTTGAGCCGGTACAGCGCTTCCAGCGCCTGCTTCGGGGTCAGTTCGTCCGGGTCCAGCGCGGCGAGCGCTTCTTGTGCGGCCGAGGGCGCGGGTGCGAACAGGCCGAACTGCTGAGGCGCGTCCAGCGCCTGCGGCGAAACCTGGGCCGCGTGGGTTTCGCGGCCGCGTTGTTCCAGTTCGGCGAGGCGACGGCGGGCCTGTTGCAGGGTGGTCCTCGGCAGGCCGGCGAGTGCGGCGACCTGCAGGCCGAAGCTGCGGTCCGCAGCGCCGTCCTTCACCGCGTGCATGAACACCAGGGTTTCCGCGCCGCTGGCGTCGGTGTGCTCGACCGCGTCGAGGTGGACGTTGGCGATGCCGCTGCCGGGTTCGCCAGCCAGCGCGGTCAATTCGAAATAATGCGTGGCGAACAGGGTGTAGCAGCGGTTGCTCGCGGCCAGGTGGCGTGCGACCGCATCGGCGAGGGCAAGGCCGTCGTAGGTCGAAGTGCCGCGGCCGATTTCGTCCATCAGCACCAGCGACTGCGACGTGGCGTGGTGCAGGATGTAGCTGGTCTCGGCCATTTCGACCATGAAGGTCGATTGCCCGCGGGCGAGGTCGTCGCCGGCGCCGATGCGGGTCAGGATGCGGTCGATCGGGCCGATCACGGCCTTCGACGCCGGCACGAAGCTGCCGATGTGGGCAAGCAGCACGATCAGCGCGTTCTGGCGCATGTAGGTCGACTTGCCGCCCATGTTCGGGCCGGTGATGACCAGCATGCGGCGGTCTTCGCCCAGGCAAAGGTCGTTCGGTTCGAACGGTTCCTCGCGCACCGCTTCGACGACCGGGTGGCGGCCGCGTTCGATGCGCAGGCCCGGTTCGGCGGTCAGTTCCGGTTGCGACCAGTCCAGCGCCTGCGCGCGTTCGGCGAAGGCGGCCAGCACGTCGAGTTCGCTCAACGCGGCGGCGCAGCGCTTCAACGGCTCGAGCTCGCGGTTCAGCGCATCCAGCAGTTCTTCGTACAGCAGCTTCTCGCGCGACAGCGAACGCTCCCGCGCCGACAGCACCTTGTCTTCGAACTGCTTGAGTTCCTCGGTGATGTAGCGCTCGGCGCCGGTCAGGGTCTGGCGGCGGGTGTAATGCACCGGCGCCTTGTCGGCCTGGCCCTTGCTGATCTCGATGTAGTAGCCGTGCACGCGGTTGTAGCCGACCTTCAGCGTCGGGATACCGCTGCTTTCGCGTTCGCGTTGTTCCAGGTCGACCAGGAACTGGTCGGCGTGGGTGCTGAGCCGGCGCAATTCGTCGAGTTCCGCGTCGAAGCCTTCGGCGATCACCCCGCCGTCGGCCAGCTTCAGCGGCGGCTGCGGCGCGACCGCGCGGGCGAGCAGGGCGGCGACGCCGGTGTGTTCGCCGAGTTCCCGCGAAAGCGAATCCAGGCGCGGCGAATCCAGCGGCGCCAGCACGTCGCGGATCGCCGGCAACATGGCCAGCGCGTCGCGCAACGTGGAAAGATCGCGCGGCCGCGCCGACCTCAACGCTACCCGGGTCAGGATGCGTTCGACGTCGCCGAGCGCACGGAAGCGTTCGCGCAGGGCATCGTCGCCGCGGCTTTCGATCAGCGTGGAAACCGCCTGGTGGCGTTCGCCGAGCACGCGGCGGTCGCGCAGCGGACGGTGCAGCCAACGCCGCAGCAGGCGCCCGCCCATCGGCGTGATCGTGGTGTCGAGCACGCCGAGCAACGTGTTCTTCGTGTCCCCATCGACGCGCGTGTCCAGTTCCAGGTGGCGGCGCGTGGCGGCGTTCATCGCGATGGCGTCGCCGGCCGATTCCACCGCGATCGCGCTCAGGTGCGGCAGTTGCTGCTTCTGGGTTTCCTGCACGTAGCCGAGCAGGGCGCCGGCCGCGGCGGTGGCCAGGGACTTGTCGTCGATGCCGAAGCCGGTCAGGTCGTGCAGGCCGAAGAACTGCAGCAACTGGCGACGGCCGCTGTCGGCATCGAACAGCCACGGCGCGCGGCGACGGATGCCGCTGCGTCCCTGCAGGAACGCAGGCCAGCCTTCCTCGTCGGGCAGCAGCAGTTCGGCCGGTTCCAGACGCGCCAGCTCTGCTTCCAGCGCGTCGGCGTTGTCGACCTCGTTGACCAGGAAGCGCCCGCCGGCGAGGTCGGCCCAGGCCAGGCCGTAACCCTGCTTGCCGCGCGACACGGCCATCAGCAGGGTGTCGCGGCGTTCGTTGAGCAAAGCTTCGTCGGTGACCGTGCCGGGGGTGATGATCCGCACCACCTTGCGTTCGACGATGCCCTTGGCCAGGGCCGGATCGCCGATCTGCTCGCAGATGGCGACCGATTCGCCCAGCGCCACCAGCCGCGCCAGGTAGCCTTCGGCGGAGTGGTGCGGAACGCCCGCCATCGGGATCGGTTGGCCGGCCGAGGCGCCGCGCTGGGTCAGGGTGATGTCGAGCAGCCGCGCCGCCTTGCGGGCGTCGTCGTAGAACAGCTCGTAGAAATCGCCCATGCGGAAGAACAGCAGCAGGTCGGGGTACTCGGCCTTCGCGGCGAAGTACTGCTTCATCAGGGGCGTGTGGCCGGAAGCGGCCGGATCGGGCGCGGCCTGGTGCGGTGCGAGGCGGGTCACGAAGTCGATGGTGGGGAATGCGGTCGGGAAGTCTAGCCGGTCCGCTTAGGTTTGCCATTCTCCCGGGGCGAAGCCGGTATGGATGCAATGCAAGATGATGTAACGTAAATATGCTGTTAATTTCACTAATTGGCGTTGGCATCGCGATCGGCTGACCGCAGGGAGGGGCGGCGGACGTTCGCATGGCAGTGCCATGCTGCCAATCGACGAATCCGGGAGGGGAACCGCATGATCGTTTCGAAGCCGCAACATTGCGCACTCGCACTAGCCATTTTCGCCACGCTGTGCGCCGCTCCGCAGACCCATGCGCAGGACGCGCAGCCGCAGAAGCCGGCCGCCGACCAGGACGAGCCGACCACCCTGGGCGCGCTGAAGGTCACCGCGCAGAAGCGCGAGGAGGCCATGCAGGACGTGCCGATCTCGGTGACCGCGCTGGACGAACAGCTGCTGCAGGACACCGGCGTGCGCGACATCAAGGACATGCAGATCCTGGTGCCGGGCCTGACCGTGACCAGCACCCAGAACGAAGCCATCACCACCGCGCGCATTCGCGGCATCGGCACGGTTGGCGACAACGTCGGCCTGGAATCGTCGGTCGGCGTGGTCATCGATGGCGTGTACCGGCCGCGCAACAGCGTGGGTTTCGGCGACCTGGGCCAACTGGAGCGCATCGAGGTGCTGAAGGGGCCGCAGGGCACGGTGTTCGGCAAGAACACCTCGGCCGGCGTGATCAACGTGGTGACCCGCCGCCCCAGCTACACGCAGAGCGCGGAAGCCGAACTCACCGCCGGCAATTACGGTGCGCTCGGCGTCTCCGCCAGCTACAACGACGCGCTGGGCGAAACCTCGGCCTTCGGCGTGTACGCGGCCAAGCGCAAGCGCGACGGCTGGATGGACGTGCGCACCGGCAACGGCCCGCGCACCGAGACCGACGACTACGACCAGAACTTCCACACCCTGCGCGGCAAGCTGCTGCTGGAACCGACCGACAACCTGGAAATCCTGCTGTCGGGCGACTTCACCAGCCGCGAAGAGAATTGCTGTACCGCGGTGCAGACCACGGTCGGCGGCACCGCAGCGTTGCTGAACCTGCTGGCCGGCGGCAAGGCGGTGGCGGCACCGGGCGACGATCCGTTCGACCGGGTCGCCTACGCCAACCGCGCGACCACCCAGGACATCAAGGACAAGGGCGTTTCGGCGGAGATCAACTGGGACCTGTCGGCGTTCGGCGGTTCGACCCTGACCTCGATCACCGCCTCGCGCGACTGGCAGACGATCAACGGCCTTGACTACGACTTCAGCACCGCGGACCTGATCTACCGCAACGCCGACAAGAACGAATCGTTCAGCGGCTTCAAGACCTTCAGCCAGGAGTTGCGCCTGACCGGCAGCACCGACAAGCTGGACTGGATGTTCGGCCTGTTCTATTCGGACGAAGACCTGAAGCGCAACGACAGCTACCGCCTCGGCGCGCATTACGAGCCCTACGTCTCCACCCTGGTGTACCAGTTGGTCGGGCAAAGCCTGGCCGCGGCCGGGGTGCCCTTGAACAATCCGGCCAATCTGTCGCCGGCCGCGTTCCTGGCCCAGGTCGGCGGCACCGCGTTCGGCACCGGCTTCGCCGGGCTCGGGGCGCTGGACCGCTACAAGCAGAACGCGAAGAGCCTGGCGCTGTTCACCAACAACACCTGGCACGCGACCGAAGCGCTCGACATCACCCTGGGCCTGCGCTACACCGGCGAGAAGAAGGACCTGGAATCGACCTACAGCAATCCGAACGGCAGCCTCGCCTGCACCGGCGCGCTGACCGACCAGAACCCGTTGAACCCGAACCGCTACGCCCGGCTGCGCGCGGCGCTGAGTTCGCGCAGCACCGTGTTCGCCGGCCTGCCGGCCGCTACCCAGAACGCGATCATGGCGTCGGCCGGCCCGCAGATCGCCGGCTACATGTGCCTGCCCTGGGCCAACGCGCTGCACAACGGCCGCCACACCTTCCAGGACAGCGACGAGAAGGAATGGTCGGGCACGCTGAAGGCGGCCTACCGCTGGAACGAGCACGTGATGACCTACCTGTCCGCCGCGCGCGGCTACAAGGGCGGCGGCTTCAACTTCGACCGGGTGCAGTCGGCCGATGGCCTGTCGACCAGCGGCGCCGGCATCACCCCGGTCGCCGACACCTCGTTCCCGGCCGAATTCGTCAACAGCTACGAGCTGGGCGCGAAGACCACCTGGGCCGACGGCAACCTGCTGTTGAACGCGACGCTGTTCCACCAGGAATACGAGGACTTCCAGCTCAACAGTTTCCTCGGCACCAGCTTCGTGGTGCGTTCCATCCCGAAGGTGACCTCGTCGGGCCTGGACGCCGAGATCCTGTGGCAGCCGCAGGCCGTGAAGGGGCTGATGCTGCAGGGAGGCGTGATGTACGCCGATACCCAGTTCGGCAAGAACATTCCCGGCGGCGACTTCGTCGAGCGCACGCCGCTGCGCAACTCGGGTGCGCTGTACAAGCTGCCGGGCTCGACCATGCCGTTCGCGCCGAAGTGGTCGGGTTCGCTGTCGGCGACCTACGACTGGGACATCACCGGCCGCCTGGTCGGGCGCTTCAACATCGGCGCCAAGTACATGGGCGAATACAACACCGGTTCCGACCTGGATGTGGAGAAGCACCAGGACGCCTACACGGTGGTCAATGCGCGCTTCGGCATCGGATCCAGCGACAAGCGCTGGATGGTGGAACTGTGGGGCACGAACATTACCGACACCGAGTACGTGCAGGTCGGTTTCGACGGTCCGCTGCAGGCGCTGTTCCCCGACCCGGGCAATGCACTGAACACCTTCGATGCCTTCCCGGCGGCGCCCCGCATGTACGGCATGACCTTGCGCGTGCGCTACTGAAACCGGCGCGAGCATCGCAACGGACGGCCCGCTTCGGCGGGCCGTTTCGTTTGCGCCGGTTGTACGGGGGCGAATCGCCGCTACGATGGGCGAATGAACGTAAGCGCCCCCATTCCCGACGACGCCGCGATCCACCGCCTGTCCGAAGATCTCGGCACGCGCCTGCGCGCGGCGCACGAACGCCTGGTCACCGCGGAAAGCTGCACCGGCGGCTGGATCGCCAAGGCGGTGACCGACATCGCCGGTTCCTCGGACTGGTTCGACTGCGGCATGGCCGCCTACAGCTACGAGGCCAAGCAGGCCCTGCTGGGCGTGCGTCCGCAGACGCTGGAAGAACACGGCGCGGTGAGCCGGGAAACAGTGGTCGAAATGGTTTCCGGGGCACTGGTCAATTCCGGCGCCAGCGTCGCCGTCGCGGTGACCGGCATCGCCGGGCCCGGCGGCGGCAGCGCCGACAAGCCGGTGGGTACGGTGTGGATCGGCTGGAAACGTCGCGGTGGCTACGCCCGTGCCGAGGTTTTCCATTTCGAAGGCGACCGCGACGCGGTGCGGCGGCAGACCGTGGCGACGGCGTTGCGGGGGCTGGACGGGCTGCTGGCCTGAGAGATCAGGGCAGGTCGGGGTAACGCCCTCGACCCTCCCACGAGAGGGCGGACAATCGCTTGACGGCTCACTTTGTTAGTAGTAATACTACTAATCATGAACCTGACCGACACCCAGCAGGCGATCCTCAACCTGATCGCCGAGCGCGTCGAGGTCGAGGGCATGCCGCCCTCGCAGACCGAAATCGCCAAGGCCTTCGGCTTCAAGGGCGTACGTGCGGCCCAGTACCACCTGGATGCGCTGGAGGCCGCTGGCGCCATAGAGCGCCTGCCGGGTCGCGCACGCGGCATCCGCGTGCTGAAGGCCCCGCAGCCGCCGCAGCACTCACTCGATTTGCCGGCTGCCGCCAACGACGACGCCCTGCGCCTGCCGGTGCTGGGCCGGGTCGCGGCGGGTACCCCGATCGGCGCCGATCCGGAGCTGCACGACTACGTGGTGCTCGACCGCGTCTTCTTCTCGCCTTCGCCCGATTACCTGCTGAAGGTGAAAGGCGATTCGATGCGCGATGAAGGCATCTTCGATGGCGACCTGATCGGCGTGCACCGCACCGGCGACGCCCGCAGCGGGCAGATCGTGGTCGCCCGCATCGACGACGAGATCACGGTCAAGCTGCTGAAGATCGGCAAGGACCGCATCCGCCTGCTGCCGCGCAATCCCGACTACGCGCCGATCGAAGTGCTGCCGGACCAGGAGTTCGCCATCGAAGGCCTGTACTGCGGCCTGGTGAGGCCGAACCGGTGAGCGCCTCCATCCGCCTTTGTAGAGTCGAGCTTGCTCGACTGCTCTTGCCTCTTTGCGACCGGACGAAAAGCAGTCGAGCAAGCTCGACTCTACAAAAGCGCATGCACGAATCAGGTTTTTCCTACGATCCCAGCCGTCATTACCTGCTTACCTGCTCTCCCGCGCCGATCTAATTTCAACCCAGCCCGTCCAAGTCGCAGCTTTTGCGATGGCCCGGGTCTAGCCTGACCGCAATCCAAAACTACAAACCCCGAGGATCCAACAATGGACGAGAACAAGAAGCGCGCGCTGTCGGCAGCCCTGACCCAGATCGAACGCCAGTTCGGCAAGGGTTCGGTGATGCGCATGGGCGACAAGGTCATCGAACCGGTGGAAGCCATCCCGACCGGCTCGCTGATGCTGGACATCGCCCTGGGCATCGGTGGCCTGCCCAAGGGCCGCGTGGTCGAAATCTACGGTCCGGAGTCCTCGGGCAAGACCACACTGACCCTGCAAGCCATCGCCCAGTGCCAGAAGATGGGCGGCACCGCCGCCTTCATCGACGCCGAACACGCGCTGGACCCGATCTATGCGGCCAAGCTGGGCGTCAACGTCGACGACCTGCTGGTCAGCCAGCCGGATACCGGCGAACAGGCGCTGGAAATCGCCGACATGCTGGTGCGCTCCGGTTCCATCGACATCGTCGTCATCGACTCGGTCGCCGCGCTGACCCCGAAGGCCGAAATCGAAGGCGAGATGGGCGACCAGCTGCCTGGCCTGCAGGCCCGCCTGATGAGCCAGGCGCTGCGCAAGCTGACCGGCAACATCAAGCGCTCCAACACGCTGGTGGTCTTCATCAACCAGCTGCGCATGAAGATCGGCGTGATGATGCCCGGCCAAAGCCCGGAAACCACCACCGGCGGCAACGCGTTGAAATTCTACGCCTCGGTGCGCCTGGACATCCGCCGCATCGGCGCGATCAAGAAGGGCGACGAGATCATCGGCAACCAGACCAAGATCAAGGTGGTGAAGAACAAGCTGGCGCCGCCGTTCAAGCAAGTGGTCACCGAGATCCTGTACGGCGAGGGCATCAGCCGCGAGGGCGAGCTGATCGACATGGGCGTCGATGCCAAGCTGGTGGAGAAGGCGGGCGCTTGGTACAGCTACGGCGATGAGCGCATCGGCCAGGGCAAGGACAACGCCCGCATCTACCTGCGCGAGAACCCGAATGTCGCGGCGAAGCTCGAGGCGGAGCTGCGCGAGAAGTTCCAGCCGGCCGAAGCCAGCCGCTCGGAAGGCGACGAAGACGACGATGCTTGATGCGGGGCGGGGCGCCCGATCGTCAGCGGGCGCCCCGCTTCCAGCCCATGGATGGGCAAAGGCTGTGATGGAGCGTTTTTTCAGGGATGAAGCTTTTCGCGGCACCCTTCATGCAAGGGTGCCGCTGTCGGTTTGTCCCGGCGTTTGTTTCCACGAACCGGAGGTGCGCGTGTCCAAAATTGCCAAAGGCGAGTTCACCGTTTCGCTCAAGCCGCTCGAATTCGAAGGCGTGGCTACAGCCGCCAAGCTGGGCCGCATGAGCATCGACAAGCAGATCACCGGTGACCTGGTTGCGACCACGCAGGGGCAGATGATCACCGCGATGGGCGAAGCGCAGGGCTCCGGGGTATATACCGCCGTCGAGCGCGTGGCCGGTACGCTGGACGACCGGCAGGGTTCGTTCGCGCTGTACCACGTCGGCACGATGGTGCGTGGCGCCCCCAGCCTTTCGGTCAAGGTCGTGCCCGATTCCGGCACGGATGGATTGGCTGGAATCAGCGGCGATTTCAAGATCGTCATCGACAACGGCAAGCACCTGTACGAGTTCGCCTACTCGCTGCCGGGCGTCGAGTGACATGCGTCGAGGCGGCCCATGTGCGATCTGATCGGAAAACCCGGCCAGCGCGGTGAAGACCGGCGGAGCGTGGCGTGGACGTCGCGGCGGTAAAGGCCTTCTGTGGCGGGTTCCCCGCGGCAACATCGAAGTCGATCGGTCCGCCAGGCAACATCCTGGTGTATTCCGTCGACAAGCGCAGCTTCGCGTATTTCAAGACCAGCGAGCCCGAGCGCTGGCGCTTCAGCATCCGCGTGACTTCCGAGCGATTCCTGGAGTTGACCGGCATTCCGGGTATCAAGCCGGCCCGTTACATGGGGCGCTACCGCTGGGTCACCATCGTCGACGTGCGCACGGTACCGGCCGATTATCTGAAGGAACTGATCGCTTGGTCCTATGATCGGGCGCTGGCGGGCCTGTCGAAGCGGCGGCAGGCAGAAATCGCCGGGCAGGCGCAAGTATCCAGGCCCCGGCGTCGCGAATGAAGAGGATCGGACCATGGCGACAGACAGCGATTACATCGACTACATCCACGAGCAGGCCGGATTCGGCGCACGGCTGACCCACAAGAAGATGTTCGGCGAGTATTCGCTGTACCTGGACGGCAAGGTCGTGGCCTTCGCCTGCGACAACAGCCTGCTGCTGAAGCCGACCGAGGCCGGTCGCGCATTGCTGCCGCGGGTGACTCCGGGCAAACCCTATCCGGATGCGAAGGACTACTACGTGCTCGACGAATTCCTCGACGACGCCGAGTTGCTGCAACGCGTGCTGCAAGCCACAGCCGATGTCCTGTCCTTGCCGAAACCCAAGCCGGCGAAAAAGACGGGCGTAAAGGCCGCGAAGAAGTCCGCGCCGAAGAAAGCTCCGAAGAAATGACCCAGCGCGAAGACGAGTTCGGTCGTTTGCCCGGCGAAGGCGATACCGTGCCGGCGGGCACGCGCCGCAAGTCGCGGCGTCCCGAGCCGACCCCGGTGCAGCGCGCGCTGGGCCTGCTAGTGCGGCGCGAGCATTCGCGCAAGGAGTTGACCCGCAAGCTGGCTGCGCGCGGCGTTGAAGCCGAAGAGGCAAGAGCGGCGGTGGAACGATTGGCCGGCGAAGGCTGGCAGGACGACACCCGTTTCGCCGAGTCGCTGGTTCGCAGCCGGGCAGCCGGCGGCTATGGCCCGCTGCATGTCCGTGCCGAACTCGGTACGCATGGACTGGACCGTGCTGCCGTCGCCGCCGCGATGGACGCTTTCGAAGGCGACTGGAAGCAGGTCGCCCGCGACCTGGTCCGCCGTCGTTTCGGCGAAGCGGGTCCGCGGGACATGGCGCAGAAGCGCAAGGCCGCCGATCTGTTGGCGCGGCGAGGCTTCGACGCCGGTACGCTTCGTGAGATCATCGACGAGGATTCGATGATCGAATGAAACGGGAGTAGGGGGAGTGCAGGGCACGCTGTCGTTCATCGCGGATGCGTTGGTCTTCGTCGTGCTGCCCTGGTGCTTGTGGCGTTTGCTCGGGCGTCGCATTCCCTTCGCCGTGCTGCCGATCATCGTCGGCCTGGCTCTGGCGGCTTCCGGAACATCGATCGGCGCATCGGTGGCCACCGCAGCCGGCCAGACCCTGGGCTGGCTCGGCGTCCTGCTGCTGGCATTCACCGCCGGGCTCGAAACCCGGTCGATCCCGGCCATGGAAGCGGACGGCGCGGCGGTGTCCGGGAGAGGATTGTCGTTGCCGCGCCTCGCGGGCAGCGCGCTGCTGGCCTTGCTGTTGCCATTCGCCGCCGGCGTGGTCGTGGCCCGTGCGGGCTTGCCGGCATTGCCGGGGTGGGGTGCGCCGCACGGCAACGAGTGGACCGGGGCGATCGCCATCGGTTTATGCGTCGCGGTCAGTGCCTTGCCGGTGCTGGTCGGCATCGTGCGCGAACTGCAAGACCGGCACCGCGCGCTGGGCAACATCGCGTTGCGGATCGCGGTGATCGACGATGCCGTGCTGTGGACCGGTCTGGCGACCTTGCTGTTGGTCACAGGTGCGGTCGGCGAGGTCGGTTTCGACTTCACGCGCGGCGCGTTCGCTGTCGTGGTGTTGGTCGCGTTGGCCCTCGCAGGCCAGGGATTGCGCCGGTTCGCTTCGCCGCCGGGCTGGCTGATAGGGCCGCTGGCCGCGGCCTGGCTTGCGGCCGGTGCATGGGCCAGCGCCACGCTGGGCCTGCATGAATTGCTGGGCGCGTATTACGCCGGAGCGATGATGGCGCCCAACTGGATCGCGCGTTTGCCGGTGGAACGACTGGGTGCGCTGGCCTTGTTCGTGCTTGCGCCGTTGTTCTTCGGCCACAGCGGCCTGCGCATCGACGGCGATGCGCTGGGCTGGACCTCGATGGGAATTGCCGCCGGCCTGTTCCTGTTGTCCGCATCGGCCAAGCTGGCCGCAATCCGCCTGTATCCGCCTTCGTCGGCACTCGACCGCCGCGAAACCCTCGCGGTCGGCGCGCTGCTCCAGTGCAAGGGGCTGATGGAAATCGTCGCGGCGACCATCCTGCACGACAAGGGCCTGCTTTCCGCCAACGCCTTCGCCGTGCTGGTGACCCTGGCGGTGCTGTCCACGGTGCTGACCGGGCCGCTGTTCCGGGTGTTCGCCGGCCGCGTTGCCCGACCGCGGGGCCTGCCGGCGCACCCGGCTTCATAGCCCGGCGGCCGGAAACGGCGGTTCCGCCGCCGGTTTTGTTAACCTTGGCGACCTTTTGGGTTGTCTGCTCCAGCTTGCGGCCGCATCTTGGCGGCATCGCGCACGGTTCGGACGTGCCCGCCCGCCAAAGACCGCCAGATGAGCAGCCCCAGCCAGTCCCCCGAATTCACCACCGCCCGCGTCCGCAAGGATTTCCTCGATTTCTTCGCCTCCAAGGGCCACACCATCGTGCCTTCGGCCCCGCTGGTGCCGGGCAACGACCCGACCCTGCTGTTCACCAATTCAGGCATGGTCCAGTTCAAGGACGTGTTCCTGGGCGCGGAGAAGCGCAGCTACGTGCGCGCGGCCGACGTGCAGCGCTGCCTGCGCGCCGGCGGCAAGCACAACGACCTCGATTCGGTCGGCTACACCGCGCGCCACCACACCTTCTTCGAGATGCTCGGCAACTGGTCCTTCGGCGACTACTTCAAGAAGGAAGCCATCGCCTGGTCGTGGGAGCTGCTGACGAAAGTGTGGGGCCTGGCGCCGGAACGGCTGCTGGTCACCGTGTATCACACCGACGACGAGTCCTACGACCTGTGGCACGAGATGATCGGCCTGCCGGCCGACCGTATCGTCCGCATCGGCGACAACAAGGGCGCACCGTACGCCAGCGACAATTTCTGGCAGATGGCCGACACCGGTCCCTGCGGCCCGTGCACCGAGATCTTCTACGACCACGGCGAGCACATCGCCGGCGGCCCGCCCGGTTCGCCGGACGAGGATGGCGACCGCTACATCGAGATCTGGAACAACGTGTTCATGCAGTTCGACCGCCAGCCCGACGGCACCCTGGTGCCGCTGCCGGCGCCGTGCGTGGACACCGGCATGGGCCTGGAGCGCCTGGTCGCGGTGCTGCAGCACGTGCACAGCAACTACGAGATCGACCTGTTCCAGGCGCTGATCCGCAAGGCCGCCGAGCTGACCGGCACCGCCGACCTTGAGAACAAGTCGCTGCGGGTGATCGCAGACCATATCCGCGCCTGCAGTTTCCTGATCGTCGACGGCGTGCTGCCGTCCAACGAAGGCCGCGGCTACGTGTTGCGCCGGATCATCCGCCGCGCGCTGCGCCATGGCTGGATGCTTGGCGTGCGCCAGCCGTTCTTCCACAAGCTGGTCGGCACCTTGTCCGAACTGATGGGCGATGCGTATCCAGAGTTGCCCGCTGCGCGCGAGCTGGTCGAGCGCGCGTTGAAGGCCGAGGAAGAGCGCTTCGCCGAAACCCTCGACTCGGGCATGAAGATCTTCGACGAGGTCGCGGCGAGATCGAAGGGCACCATCCCCGGCGCCGACGCCTTCCGCCTGTACGACACCTACGGCTTCCCGGTCGACCTGACCGCCGACATCGCCCGCGAACGCGGCCTGTCGGTGGACATGGCCGGCTTCGAGGCGGCGATGGAGCACCAGCGCGAAACCGCGCGGGCCGCCGGCAAATTCGCCTCCAGCACCAGCCTGCCGGCCGAACTGGTCGCGCAACTGCAGCCGACCGGCTTCCTCGGCTACGAACAGCTCGACGCCGGCGGCCTGCAGGTCGTCGCTCTGTTGAAGGACGGCGCGCCGGTGCAGGCGATCGCAGCCGGCGACGAAGCCGTGGTGCTGCTCGACCGCACGCCGTTCTACGCCGAGTCCGGCGGCCAGGTCGGCGACACCGGCGTGCTGGCCGAGCAGGGCGTCGAGTTCGACGTGGCCGACACGCTGAAGTTCGCCGGCCAGTTCCACGGCCATGTCGGCAAGCTGGCCAAGGGCACGTTGAAGCTGGGCGACCACGTCGTCGCCTCGGTCGATGCGGCGCGCCGCGCCGCGACCATCCTCAACCACAGCGCCACCCACCTGCTGCACGCCGCGCTGCGCGAGGTGCTGGGCACCCATGTGCAGCAGAAGGGCTCGCTGGTCGCGCCGGACAAGCTGCGCTTCGACTTCTCGCATTTCCAGCCGATGACCGCGCAGGAGCTGGCCGAGGTCGAACGCCGGGTCAACGCCCAGGTCCGCGCCAACGACGAGGCCGAAGTGCACCAGATGGGCATGCAGGAAGCGCTGGACTTCGGCGCGATGGCCCTGTTCGGCGAAAAATACGGCGAACGCGTGCGCGTGCTGCGCATGGGCGATTTCTCCACCGAGCTGTGCGGCGGCACCCACGTGCGCCGTACCGGCGACATCGGCCTGTTCAAGATCGTCTCCGAAGGCGGCGTGTCCGCCGGCGTGCGCCGCATTGAAGCGGTGACCGGCCAGGGCGCGCTCGACTACGTCGACGGCGAGGAAGCGCGGCTGGACGAGGCGGCGGCGCTGCTGGGCGGCAGCCCGGCCGACGTGGTCGACAAGATCCGCCAGCTGGCCGAGCGGCAGAAGAAGCTGGAGCGCGAACTCGAATCGCTGAAGGCCAAGGCCGCTTCCGGCGCGACCGCCGACCTGGCCGGTTCGGCGGTCGACGTGGCGGGGGTCAAGGTGCTGGCCGCCCGGCTGGAGGGCTTCGACGCCAAGGCCCTGCGCGAGGCCGTGGACCGGCTGAAGCAGCAGCTCGGCGACACCGTGGTGGTCCTGGCCGGGGCCAGCGACGGCAAGGCCGCGCTGGTCGCGGGCGTGAACGGTTCCGCAACGGGCAGGGTCAAGGCGGGGGAACTGCTGGCGCACATCGCCGGTCAGATCGGGGGCAAGGGCGGCGGCCGCCCGGACCTCGCCCAGGGTGGTGGTGAGGACGGGCCCGCCCTTGCCTCTGCACTGCAAGGCGTCCGCGAATGGGTGGCCCGGCAACTGGGGACGGGCGCCTGATTACTTTCGGTGATGACGCCCCGGGTGGCAGTGCTGTCCGCTGCCTTGTATGCTTCACGTTTTTGAACCAGTAACTGGAAACGTTTTTCCGCTTACTCCTTCTGGCCCCGCGGAAAAACGCTTTGCCGATGTGCCGCCATCGGCGCAATGGAGAACGAGATGTTGATCCTTACCCGCCGCGTTGGCGAAACCCTGATGATTGGCGATTCGGTGACGGTGACCGTCCTGGGCGTCAAGGGCAATCAGGTGCGGATCGGGATTACCGCTCCGAAAGACGTCGCGGTGCACCGCGAAGAGATCTACCAGCGCATCCAGCGCGGCGATGAAGCGCCCGCTCCGCGCAACACGGCGGAAACCACTTCCGACTGATCGGGAACCGGCGACGGGTTTGCCGTCTGCCGGCGCAACCGTTATCCTTCCGCGCCCGCCGTGCAGCGCATGGCGGGCACGTCGAACGGAGTGATGCCCGAGAGGCCGAAGGGGCTCCCCTGCTAAGGGAGTATAGGGTCAAAAGCTCTATCGAGGGTTCGAATCCCTCTCACTCCGCCAGTTCGACGCGAAGTTTGCTCAAGCGGCCGCATGCTTGACCGGAATCGATGCGATTCCGCATAATAGGCGGCTCACGCGCCCGTAGCTCAGCTGGATAGAGTACCTGGCTACGAACCAGGCGGTCGGGAGTTCGAATCTCTCCGGGCGCGCCAATACACGAAAAAGCCAGCGGGCATCCCGCTGGCTTTTTTGTTTTTCCGTCCGGCATCGCCGCAACAGCGCAGGCGTGGCCTCGCGCCGGCGGGGAAGGCGTTGAAGCAAGGCATGGGAAACGCGTTCGCGACGATGGCGGCCGGCGGCCTGCAGCCGCTGGTCGAGGTATTCGAAGAGGCCTTTGGCCGCGGCGCCGCCAGCCCTTCGGCGGTATGCGTGGGTGTCGCGGCATTGTCCGAATGGATGCCCTGGTCGGCCCAGGCGCAGCGGCTGCTCGATGCCGCCGACCGGCAGCGCATCTCGCGCAAGCTTCGGGAACAGGATCGTGGCGCCCTGGTCCTGGCCTACGCCTTGCACCGGTTGTTCCTCGCCCGCGTGCTGCAACTAGAACCCGGCGAAGTGCCGTTACGCCGCGACGACGCGGGACGGCC
Organism: Pseudoxanthomonas helianthi; assembly: GCF_017939625.1. GTDB lineage: Bacteria > Pseudomonadota > Gammaproteobacteria > Xanthomonadales > Xanthomonadaceae > Pseudoxanthomonas_A > Pseudoxanthomonas_A helianthi. The sequence continues at coordinate 202,495 of NZ_JAGKTC010000004.1, read as the reverse complement.
GTGCCTGGGAGCGATGCCCGGCTGCACCAGCTTGAGCCATTCCGGCGATGCGGTGGCGTTCGCCTACAGTCCGCTCGGCGTCGTCGGCATCGACATCGAGCCGCGCGAACGCAGCACGGGCATGGCGGACATCGCCGAACGCGTGTGCCACCCCGACGAATACGCGGCGCTGCCGGCCGCGGCGGCGCTCCGCAACGAGGCGCTGCTCGCCACCTGGGTCCGCAAGGAGGCGTTCCTGAAGGCGGCCGGTGTCGGCCTGGCCTGCGAAATGGACACGTTCTCCGCGCCCGAACAGGTCGTGCTGCATACCGGCGCGGCCGGGATCTCCGATGGCACCTGGGTGCGGCTGCAGGCCTTCGGGACAGACCCGGATTCCATCTTGGCGATCGCGGCACCGCCCGAACTGAAGGTCGACGCGCGGTGCCTGACGCCGCGGCGGGCGAATACCCATCACGCACTGCACGCATCGTCGGCGCGTACCGATCCGTTTGACCCTGCACGGCCCGCCATGGCCGGAAAAGCGCTTGCATGACGTTCTGATTCATACGAATTGAAGCGGTTGCAGCTTGCTCAGGGGAAAGCTGATGTCGTGGAATGCAGGACCAGGCGACGCGGCGCCGCGAGAGCGGCTGATCGTCCTCGACGAGGACGAATTCCACCCGTGGCGCATCCAGCCGGTGAGCCATGGCCTGGTCGGGCATCCTTTGCTGCAGCCGGCGTCCCTGGTCGCGCTGGGCAGTCGCCTCGAGGCGCGGGGCCGGGTGCGCACGCACAGCAACCAGGCCAGCGCAGGTACTCCGTTCAACGCCGCACCCGGCCTGCATCCCAATCGCAAGTCCGCTGCCGAAACCCTGTCGGGCATCGCCGATGCGCAGGCGTGGATGTCGCTGCTGAACGTGCAGACGGATCCCGAATATCGCGAGCTGGTTGGACAGGTGCTGGATGGCATCCAGCCGCTGATCGACCGGCATGACCCGGGCATGTGCCGCCGCGCAGGCTGGATATTCGTCACCTCGCCGAACACGGTCACGCCGTTCCATTTCGACGAAGAACACAACTTCCTGTTGCAAGTGCAGGGGCGCAAGCGCGTGTACGTCTGGGATCCGGACGACCAGGTCGTGGCCAGCGAACAGGCGCGCGACCGTTTCCACCATCGGCATGAGCGAGACCTGCTGCAATGGCACGAGGAATTCCGCGCGCGGGCCAAGGTCTTCGACCTGGAGCCGGGGCAGGGCGCCTACATGCCGTCGACCAGCCCGCACATGGTCGAGAACGGCAACGAACCGTCGATCACCATCAGCCTGACCTACTACACGGATGCGACGCGGCGCGACGCGATGCTGCACAGGGCGCATGCGTTGGTCCGCCGCGCCGGGATGACGCCGCCACGGGTGGGCCGGTATCCGGCCTTCGATGCGTTGACCTATGCAGGCATCGCGACGGTCTCGGCTTGCCGGCGCGCGGTTGCGGCGCTTGCGGACAAGCATGGTCCCGGTCCTTTCGCGCGCTATTCGCTGGTCGGAAACGAGGGCTGACGTCGTGCTGCTCGATATCCTGCCTTGCAAGTCCGGTACCGGAACCGGGTTGTTGCGGCAGCTGGAATTCCCGCTCGATGCGCAGGTGGACGCCGGCTTGCGCTCCGGCGGGCACGACGCGGCCCGGTGGCTGCGCCTTGCGCTGGCGCGGGTCGAATCGCGGCTGACCGGCCTCAATGCCGGAACCGACGCCGGGGAAGTGCCGGCATGGGCCGTCGTCGCTGGCGAATTCCCGGGGCAACTGCCGGCGCTATCGCAATGGCGACTGGCGGAAGGCAGGTTGGAGGTCGCATTCCGTGCACCGCTGACCGAAGCGGCCATCGATATCCTTGCCGATGGCGTGAAGCGGATACTGGCCGCCATCGCCGGTGGCGAAGAACCGCCCGAGAGCTTCGACCCGCTCGATCCGGGTGCGCGCGCGCGCGCGCTGGCTGCCGGCTGCAACGCCGATCATTCGGCGCGCCGTTACCGCAGCGTGCTCCAGCGGTTTTCCGAAATGCGCGATGCCGCGCCCACCGCGCCGGCGGTGGGCGATGGGGGCCATACGCTGAGCTATGCCGAACTCGATGCGCGTGCCGATGCGCTGGCGCAGCGCCTGCGCGTCGCGGGCATCGCGCAGGGCGCGGTGGTGGCCGTGCTGATGGAGCGTTCGACCAACGCCGTGGTGGCATTGCTCGGCGCGCTCAAGGCGGGTGCGGCCTACCTGCCGCTGGATCCGGCCCATCCGGGCGAGCGTCTGGCCCACGCCATCGGCGACGCCGGCGTGCGCGTGGCGTTGGTCGATGCGGCGGGTGCGAAGGCGCCGCTGCCTGCGGGAGTGGAGCGGATCGTCCTCGATGATGTACCGGTCGCGGCGGGTCTCGAAGCGCCGGACGTCGAACCGCGCACCGATCGGGATGCGACGGCCTACGTGATGTACACCTCCGGTTCGACCGGACAGCCGAAGGGCGTGCAGATCGCCCATCGCGGCATCCTGCGGCTGGTGGTCGACGCGGATTACATCCAACTGGGGCCGGATACCCGTTTCCTGCATGCCGCGCCGCTCGGGTTCGACGCCTCGACCCTGGAAATCTGGGGTGCGTTGCTCAATGGCGGTTGCGTGGTCGTGCACGCGGAAACGCTGCCGACCGGTGGCGGGCTGGCCGCCACGATCCGTCGGCAGGGCGTCACCCATGCGTGGTTGACCGCGGCGCTGTTCAACGCCGTGGTCGACGACGACCCACGCCATCTGTCCGGTTTGCGCGAACTGTTCATCGGCGGCGAAGCCCTGTCGGTCGATCACGTGCGCCGCGCATTGCGGGCGCTGGCGGGCTTGCGCCTGTGCAACGGTTATGGGCCGACCGAATGCACGACCTTCGCCGCCACCCACGCGATCGCCGCGCCCTTGCCCGACGACGCGACCGCAATACCGATCGGACGTCCCTTGCCGGATACCACGCTCTACGTGCTCAACGCCCGCGGCGAGCCCGTGCCGCAGGGCGTGGTCGGCGAGCTGTACGTCGGCGGGGCCGGGGTAGCGCGCGGTTACCTCAACCGGCCGGAACTCGATCGCGAACGCTTCGTTCCGGATGCCTTCGCGGAGGACGCGAAAGGCCTGCTGTACCGTACCGGCGACCTGGTGCGTTGCACGCCCGAAGGCGTGTTCGAATTCATCGGCCGCAACGACGAGCAGGTGAAGATACGCGGTTTCCGCATCGAGCCGGGCGAGATCGAATACGCGCTGGCGCGGCATCCGGCAGTGCGTGCCTGCGCCGTGCTGGCGCGCGCGGATCGCCCGGGGGATCGGCAGCTGGTTGCGTACTTCGTCGCGGAATCGCCCGCGCAACCGCCGACGGCGGCGCAACTGCGCGAGCACCTCGCGGCTACCCTGCCGGATTTCATGGTGCCTGCCCGCTACCTGCGCCTGGATGCGCTGCCGGTGACGGCGAACGGCAAGCTCGACCGTCGGGCCTTGCCCGCGCCGGATCGCTCGCGTCCGGAGTTGGCTGATGCATTTGAGCCGGCGCACGACGCGGCCGAGCGACAGATCTGCGAAGCGTTCGCCGAACTGCTGGATATCGATCAGGTCGGCCGCAACGACAACTTCTTCGCGCTCGGCGGCAATTCGCTGCTGGGGATGCGCCTGCTGGAACGCATCCGCCGCGCGCGCGGCATGGAGGCCGCGATTCCGCCGACCTTGCTGTTCCGCGAGCCGACTCCGGCGGGGTTGACAGCGGCGTTGGCCAGCGCGGGCGCTGACGCGATCGGGTCGGCGCGCATCGCCCGCGGCCGCGGCACCGATGCCTTGTCGCTGGCCGAGCCCATCGCCATCATCGCGATGGCCGGCCGTTTCCCCGGCGCCGGCGATATCGAAGCGTTCTGGCGCAACCTGTGCGAAGGCCGCGAGACGATCAGCTTCTTCGCGTCCGGCGAAATCGACCCCGGCGTGCCCGCCGACGAGCGCAGCGATCCGGCCTACGTGGCCGCGCGCGGCGTGGTCGACGGAGTCGAACTGTTCGATGCGGCGTTCTTCGGCATCAGTCCGAAGGAAGCCGAACTGATGGACCCGCAGCAGCGGGTGTTCATGGAACTGTGCTGGGAATGCCTGGAGCGCGCCGGCCACGTGCCGGACAAGGCCGCGGGACCGGTGGGCGTGTTCGCCGGCATGTACAACGCGACCTATTTCCAGCGCCACCTCGCCGCGCATCCCGACCTGATCGCCAAGCTCGGCGAATTCCAGGTCATGCTCGGCAACGAGAAGGATTACATCGCAACCCGCGTGGCGCACAAGCTGGGCCTGACCGGTCCGGCGGTCAGCGTGCATACCGCCTGCTCGACTTCGCTGGTGGCGATCTGCCAGGCCGTCGACAGCCTGCGTGCGGGTCGTTGCGACATGGCGCTGGCCGGCGGTGCGTCGATCAATTGCCCACCGCGCAAGGGCTACCTGTACCAGGAAGGCTCGATGCTGTCGCCGGACGGGCATACGCGCGCGTTCGACCTCGGCGCGCAGGGCACGGTATTCAGCGATGGTGCGGCGGTGGTGCTGCTCAAGCGTCTGTCCGACGCCATCGCCGACGGCGACGACGTCTTCGCAGTGCTGCGCGGCGTGGCCGTCAACAACGATGGCGGCGACAAGGCCAGCTTCACCGCGCCCAGCAGCGAAGGCCAGGCCGCGGTGATCGCGATGGCGCACGACGATGCCGGCGTGGAACCGCGCAGCATTTCCTACGTGGAGACGCACGGGACGGCGACGCCGCTGGGCGATCCGATCGAGATTGAAGGTCTGACCAAGGCATTCCGCCGCCGCACGGCCGATGCCGGTTTCTGCCGCATCGGTTCGGTCAAGACCAACATGGGCCATACGGTGATCGCGGCCGGCGCGGCCGGGGTGATCAAGACTGCGCTGGCGCTGCGCGAACGACGCATTCCGGCCAGCCTGCACTTCACCGCGCCGAATCCCGCACTGGCGCTGGACGGTTCGCCGTTCGTGGTCAACGACCGGCTGCAGGCGTGGCCCGATGGCGACGGGCCGCGCCGCGCGGGCGTCAGTTCGTTCGGCGTCGGCGGCACCAATGCGCACGTGGTGATGGAGGAGGCGCCGGAGCGGGCAGCGTCGGACCCGGCGCAGGGACCGCAGTTGCTGGTGCTGTCGGCGCGCACGCCCACGGCGCTGGCGCGTGCGGCCGCGAACCTGGCGTTGCATCTGCGCGCCGATGCCGAGGCGAACCTGGCCGATGTGGCCTGGACGCTGGGCGCAGGCCGCAAGGCGTTCGCGCATCGCATCGCGATCGTCGCGAACGACGCGGCGGATGCGGCCGGGCGCCTGGACAGCCCGGAAACCGCCGCCGCGATCGCCCGGGGTCGTCCGGCCCGGCATGGCGACGTGGCGTTCCTGTTCCCCGGCCAGGGCTCGCAGTACGCCGGCATGGGGCGCGCGCTGTATGCCGGCGAGCCGGCCTTCCGCGATGCGTTCGATGCCTGCGCCGACATCCTGCGAGGCGAACTGCGCTACGACCTGCGCAACGTGGTGTTCGGCGACGATGCCGATGCGCTGCTGCCGACTTCGGTGATGCAGCCGGCGATCTTCGCCGTCGAATATTCGCTGGCGCGCATGTGGATGGAGTCGGGTCTGCGCCCGGTGGCGATGGCCGGGCACAGCGTCGGCGAATTCGTGGCCGCGACGCTGGCTGGCGTGTTCAGCCTGGCGGATGCGTTGCGGCTGGTGGCCCGGCGTGGCCGCCTGATGCAGGCGCAGCCGCCGGGCGCCATGCTCTCGGTGCGGATGGCGGCCGAGGCCGTGCTGCAAAGGCTGCCGGCGGAACTGTCGCTGGCGGCGGAAAACTCGCCCGGCGCCTGCGTCGTCGCCGGGCCGCATGCAGCCATCGCGCAACTGCAGTCGCAGTTGGAAGGCGAGGGCATCGCTTGCCGCGCATTGAACACGTCGCATGCGTTCCATTCCGCGATGATGGAGGCGGTGGTCGCGCCGTTCCGCGCCGAAGTCGAAGCGGTGCCGCGCTCGGCGCCGCGCCTGCCGATCGTCTCCACGGTCAGCGGCGAATGGCTGGACGAAGCCACTGCGGTTTCCCCCGACTACTGGGCGCGGCACCTGCGCGAGCCCGTGCGCTTCGCGTCTGCGCTGGGCCGCTTGCTGGAGACCGAGACGCCGCCGGTGCTGCTCGAAGTCGGCACCCGCGCCACGCTGGCTGCGCTGGCGCGCCAGCATCCGGTGGTGCAGCAACGCCGCGCAGCCGTGGTGTCCTCGTTGGCCGACGCGCCTGACGCCGAGGCCGCCGGCATCCGTCTTGCTGCCGGCCAGTTGTGGTGCCAGGGCGTCGCCATCGATCCGAGCGTCTTCGATCATCGCGGTTCGCGTCGTCGCGTGCGCTTGCCGACCTATCCGTTCGAACGCCAGCGCTACTGGATAGGCGCCGCGGCGCCGGGCCACAACGTCGTCCCCCTTTCCGTCGTCGCCAACGAACCGCTTCCGGAACCGGCCATGCCCACGCCTGCCACGCCCACAGCACCGCCCGTCGCCAATCGCCTGCCGCGCTTGGTCGCGCAGCTGAAGGAAATATTCGAGGACGGTGCCGGCTTCGACCTGTCCGATGCGGACGAGGGCGCCAGCTTCATCGAGCTCGGACTGGACAGCCTGATGCTGACCCAGGTCGCGACCCAGTTGCAGAAGCATTTCGCGGCGAAGGTCACCTTCCGCCAGTTGATGGGCGAATACGGCAGCCTGGACAAGCTGGCGGCGATGCTGGACGCGAGCCTGCCGCCGGAAAGCGCGCCGGCGCCCGTCGTCGCGGCGCCAGCGGTGCATGCGACGCCCGTCGCGATGCCGATATCGGGATTCGCGCCGGTGGCGGCGCCCGTGGCCGCAAACGGCGATCTGCTGCGCAGCGTCATCGAGCAACAAATGCAATTGATGTCGCAGCAGCTCGCCCTGTTGGCGGGAACCGGCGGCGGTGCGGTGGTGCCGGCACCGGTCGTTGCTTCGGCGCCGCCCATGCCCTCCATCGTCCAGCCGGCAGCACCCGTGGCTGCGTCCGACGCGGAAGAAGAGGCCGCGCTGGCGCACACCAAGTACGACGTGAAGAAGGCGTTCGGCGCCATCGCCCGGATCGACAACAGCGGCCAGTTGCAGTTGAGCGAACACCAGCGCCGGCGCCTCGACGCGTACATGCAGCGTTACATCGCGCGCACACGCAAATCGAAGGAATACACCGTGCGGCATCGTCCGCGCATGGCCGACCCGCGCGTGGTCAACGGCTTCCGTCCGCTGACCAAGGAAATCACCTACCAGATCGTGGTCGAGCGCTCCAAGGGCGCGCGCATGTGGGACCTGGACGGCAACGAGTACGTCGACGCGCTCAACGGTTTCGGCATGAGCCTGTTCGGCTGGCAGCCGGATTTCGTCGTGGACGCGGTGCGCCGGCAGCTCGACCTGGGCTACGACATCGGGCCGCAGCATCCGCTCGCCGGCGAAGTCGCCGAGCTGGTCTGCGACGTCACCGGCCACGACCGCGCGGCGCTGTGCAACACCGGCTCCGAAGCGGTGCTCGGCGCGTTGCGCATCGCCCGCACCATCACCGGCCGCGAAACGGTGGTGGTGTTCAATGGCGCCTACCACGGCATCATCGACGAGATGATCGTGCGCGGCACCAAAAAGCTGCGCGCGGTGCCGGCAGCGCCGGGCATCCTGCGCAACACCGCCGAGCACGTGCTGGTGCTCGACTACGGCACGCCGGAGTCGCTGCAGATCATCCGCGAGCGCGCCCACGAGATCGCCGCGGTGCTGGTCGAGCCGGTGCAGAGTCGGCGCCCGGATTTTCGCCCGGTCGAATTCCTGCGCGAATTGCGCAAGATCACCGAGGAGTCCGCATCGGTGCTGGTGTTCGACGAGGTCGTCACCGGCTTCCGCGCGCATCCGGGCGGGGTGCAGGCGCTGTTCGGCATCCGCGCCGACCTGGCCACCTACGGCAAGGTCGTCGGCGGCGGCTATCCGATCGGGGTGATCGCGGGCAAGCGCGAATTCATGGATGCGCTGGATGGCGGGCAGTGGGAATACGGCGACGATTCCACCCCGACCGTCGGCGTGACCTATTTCGCCGGCACCTTCGTCCGCCACCCGCTGGCGCTGGCCGCGGCCAAGGCGGTGCTCGAACACGTCAAGCGACAGGGCCCGCAGCTGCAGGAGCAGCTCAACGCCCGCGTCGATGCGATGGTCGCGGAGATGAACGCGTTCTGCCGCGATGCCGGCGCGCCGATCGAGATCCGCCATTTCGCTTCGGTGTGGAAGACCTTCTTCCTTGAGGACCATCCGCTGCAGGACCTGCTGTTCGGCATGATGCGCAGCCGCGGCGTGCACATACTCGACAATTTCCCCTGCTTCCTGACCACAGCGCACGACGAGGCGGATTTCCGCACAATCGTCGATGCGTTCAAGGCGTCCGTGGCCGAATTGCAGGAATCCGAGTTCCTGCCGCGCCACGCGGCCACCCCGCGCACGGTGATGGATGCCGACGAACCGATCGTGCCCGGCGCGCGCCTCGGCCGCGATGAAGACGGACGTCCGGCCTGGTTCGTGCCCGATGCGGATCGCCCCGGCAAATACCTGAAGGTGGCCGGATGACCGCCCTGGCGCGCAAGGAGCAGCGCGAAGCCGTCGAATACGATCCCTTCGCGGGCGGCGAACTGGCGCGGGTGGTGCCGACCACCGAGCCGCAGCGCGAAGTGTGGCTGGCGGACCGGCTGGGCGAGGACGCGTCGCTGGCCTACAACGAATCGGTGAGCCTGCGCCTGCGCGGATCGCTGGACGAAGCCGCACTCGCCGCCGCGCTGCAGGCGCTGGTCGAGCGCCGGGATGCATTCCGCGCCAACTTCGGCCCCGATGGCGAAACCTTGTGCGTGCGCAAGTGGGCGAACCTCGCGTTCTCGCGCTTCGACTTCTCCAGCCTGGATCCGGCAGCGCGCGCAGCGGCGCTGGCCGAACGCCAGCGGCGTGCGGTGGATACACCGTTCGCGTTGGATCGCGACACGTTGCTGCGCGCGGAACTGGTCCGCCTGGATGCCGAAGAGCACGCCTTGTTGCTGACCGCGCACCATATCGTCTGCGACGGATGGTCGTGGTGGATCCTGGTGCGCGAACTCGGCACGCTGTACGCGCAAGTGCGGGACCAGGCCGTCGAAGGCCTTGCAGCCCCGGCCTCCTTCGCCGATTACGCCTTGCAGCTGGCCCGGCAATCCGGCGGTGTCCGCACCGAAGACGAGGCCTACTGGCTGGCGCGTTTCGCCGACGGCGCGCCAGTGCTGGACCTGCCGCTGGACCGGCCGCGGCCGGCGCGGCGCGGCTTCGCCTCGAAGCGCGAAGACCATCTGCTCGACGCCGAACTGCTGACCGCGATCCGTGCGATGGGCGCGCGCCGTGGGGCCAGCCTGTTCGCGACGCTGCTGGCCGGATTCGGCGGCTTGCTGGCCCGGCTGTGCGGCCAGTCCGACGTGGTGATCGGCATTCCCGCCGCCGGGCAATCGGTCGACGGGCACGACGACGTGGTCGGGCATTGCGTCAACCTGCTGCCGCTGCGCTGCGACGCCGCGCCGGACAAGCCATTCGCGGCGCTGCTGCAGGAAACCCAGGCCGGCCTGTTCGATGCGCTGGAGCACCAGCGCTACACCTTCGGCACCCTGCTGAAGAAACTGCGCGTGGAACGCGATCCGTCGCGCCTGCCCCTGGTCGGAGTGATGTTCAACATCGACCAGGCGCTGGACCAGCAGGCGGGCGCGTTCCCCGGCCTGCTGATGGAATTCGAAAGCAATCCGCGCAGCCACGAGAACTTCGAGTTGTCGGTCAACGCGGTGCAGACCCGCGATGGCCTGCGCCTGGAATGCCAGTACAACACCGACCTGTTCGACGACGGCACGGTGCGGCGCTGGCTGCGCGCCTACGAAAGCCTGCTGCGCGGCGCGGTGCAGCAGGCCGATGCCGAACTGGGCCGCTTGCCGCTGGTCGATGCGCAGGGCCTACGGGAGCTGGCCGCGCTGCAGCCGGCGGCCACGCCGTTCCCGGCGCACGCGGGCATGCACGAACTGTTCGAAGCGCAGTGCGAACGCACGCCGGAACGGATCGCGGTGCGTTGCGGGCAGCAGGCGCTGAGCTACGCCGGGCTGGAAGCGCGGGCCAACCGCATCGCCGCGCTGCTGCGCGCGCGCGGCGTGCATCGCGGCGCGCTGGTCGGGCTCTCGGTCGATCGCGGCGTGGACATGCTCGCGGCCTTGCTGGGCATCCTCAAGACTGGCGCCGGCTACGTGCCGCTGGATCCGGCGTTCCCGCAGGAACGGCTGGCCTATATGGTCGGCGATGCCGGGCTGGCCGCGCTGGTCACACAACGTGAGCATGCCGGACGCTTCGACCTGCGCGGACGCCCGGTACTCATGCTGGATGCGCTGGAACAGGAACTGGCCGCGGCTTCGCCGGCGCGCGCGGCGCGCGAATCCGTCGATCCGGAAGCGGCCGCGTACGTGATCTACACCTCCGGCTCCACCGGCCAGCCGAAGGGCGTGCAGGTACCGCATCGCGCGGTGGCAAATTTCATCGCGTCCATGCAGCACGAGCCTGGCATCGTCGACGACGACCGGCTGGTGGCGGTGACCACGCTGTCGTTCGACATCGCGGTGCTCGAGCTGTTCCTGCCGTTGAGCGTCGGTGCCGAAGTGGTCATCGCCGATCGCGAGACCGTGATGGACGGCGAACGGCTGGCGGCCTTGCTGGATGAAAGCGGCGCCACGCTGATGCAGGCGACGCCGGCGACGTGGCGGATGCTGCTGGATGCGGGCTGGACGGGCGACCCGGATTTCCGTGTCTTGTGCGGCGGCGAACCCTTGCCGCCGGCACTGGCCCAGGCGCTGCTGTCGCGCTGCGGCGAGTTGTGGAACCTGTACGGCCCGACCGAAACCACGGTGTGGTCGACCTGCTGCCGCGTGCACGATCCGGAGCGCGGCATTTCCATCGGGCGTCCGATCGCCAACACCACGGTGTGGATCCTCGACGCGCAGCGGCAGCCCTGTCCGCTGGGCGTGCCCGGCGAACTGTGCATTGGCGGCGACGGCGTGTCCCTGGGTTACCTGGGGCGTGCCGAGCTGACCGCGGACCGTTTTCTCGCCGATCCCTTCGACAAGCGTCCGCAGGCGAAGCTGTACCGCACCGGCGATCGCGCGCGCTGGCGGTCGGATGGCACGCTGGAACATCTCGGCCGGCTCGACTTCCAGGTCAAGGTCCGCGGCTATCGCATCGAGTTGGGCGAAATAGAAACCGCACTGGCCGCATGCCCCGGCGTGGATCAGGCGATCGCGCTGGTGCGTGAGGATCGCCCCGGCGATGTGCGCCTGGTGGCTTATGCGGTGGCGCAACCGGACGTGACACTGGATCCGCTCGATCTGCGCCAAAGGCTGAAACAGGCCCTGCCGGAATACATGGTGCCGCAGCACGTAATGCCGCTGGAACGCATGCCGTTGCTGCCGAACGGCAAGATCGACCGCAAGTCGTTGCCGTCGCCGATCCAGCCGGCTTCCGGCGAAATGGCTGCATCCGCCACGGCCCTGCCGGCGACGACGGACGCGCCGCGCAACGGCATCGAACGCCGGGTCGCCGCGGCGATGGGGCAGGTGCTGGGCATGCCCGATATCGGCGTGCACGACAACTTCTTCTCGCTGGGCGGACATTCGCTGCTGGCCGCGCAACTGACCTCGCGGCTCAACCGCGAATTCGGCGCGTCGCTGAGCTTGCGCGCGCTGTTCGACGGTCCGACCGTCGCGCAGCTGGCCGCGGCGATTTCGGCAAGCCCCACGCAGGAAGCGCCGCGTCCGCCGGTTTTACCGCGTGCCGACCAGCGCGAGGCGCCGTTGTCACTGGTGCAGGAACACATGGCGCAGCTGGAGCGGATCAATCCGGGCCAACTGGGCTTCAACACGCCTTCGGCGCATTGGCTGACCGGTCCGCTCGACCATGCCGCGTTCGAACAGGCGTTCGCCGACCTGATGCAGCGCCAATCGGTGCTGCGCACGACCATGGAAGAGCGCGATGGCGAATTCGTCCAGGTCGTGCACGAACGCATTGACACGGGGCTGGCGGAAATCGAGGATCTGAGCGCGTTACCCGCAGAGCAGCGCGAGCTGGCGCTGGCGCAGCGCATCGACGCGCTGATCGCCACTCCCTTCGAGCTGGTCGGCGCGCCATTGTTTCGCGCGCGCCTGTTCAAGCTGGAAGAAACGCGGCACGCGCTGTTCTTCATGACCCACCACATCGTCTGGGACGGTTGGTCGTTCGATCTGTTCTATCGCGACTTCGCCGAGCTGTACGCTGCGCGCTGCGAGGGTCGCGAAGCGCGGTTGCCGGCGCTGCCGGTCAGCTACGGCGATTTTTCGGCCTGGCATCGCGGTTTCGTGGACAGCGTCGAGTACGCGCGCCAGCGCGATTTCTGGCGCCAGCGCCTCGGCGAAGCGCTGGCCGATGGCGAGCCGGCGCAGGATCTTTCCGGCGGTCGCGGCAACCGGCCGCTGGTCGCCGTCGAGGGGGGAAGGACGCGACGCTTCCGCATCGACCGTTCCGTGGTCGACGGCCTGCGCGAGCTGGGCCTGTCGCTCGACGCCACCCTGTTCATGGTGCTGCTGGCCGCATACTTCGTCCTGCTGCAGCGCTTGACCGGGCGCAGGAACCTGATCGTTTCCTCGCCGGTGCGCGGCCGCAACAGCGCCGAGGTCGAGGACCTGATGGGTTACTTCGTCAGCGTGCTGCCGCTGCGCGTGCGCCTGGACCCGGGCATGCCATTCGCCGAAGCGGTGGCCAAGGTCAGGGAAGTGGTGCTGGAAAGCTTCGCCAATCCGGACATCCGCCTGGAGGAAGTGGTTCGCGAGCTGAGCCTGCGCGGTGAGCGCAGTGCGTTGTCGCTGTACCAGGTGATGTTCACCCTGCAGGACATCCGCCAGCGCGTCACGCGCTGGGGCGGGTTGACGCACGAACGATTGGAGGTGGCGCAGCCGGGTTCGACCGAAGACCTTGGCCTGTCGCTGATCGAAGACGAGGAAGGCGTGCTGGCCAATCTGTTCGTCGGCGCCAATGCCTTGCCCGGGGAAGATGCCGGCGCATTGTGCGAAAGCTATCTCGCCGTGCTCGAAACGGCGTTGCGCGATCCGCTCGCGCGGATCGATGCGCTGGCGGTGGCGTCGCCCGCGACCCTCGAGCCGGCCACCGCAATCCCCGCGGCCGGAACGCTTCCGCAACCCGCGCCGGAACCGCAGGCAACGGACGAAAACCAGGACCCGCGCGTCGCCTATTTGAGCCGGCTGTGGTCGGGCCTGCTGCAGGCGCCGGCCGGCGCCGACGACAACTTCTTCGATCTGGGCGGCCATTCCCTGCTGGCCATGCAGATGGCCGCTCAGGTCGCGCGCGATACCGGCGTGCGCCTGAAGATGTTGCCGCTGGCCACACTGACCCTGGGGCAGCTGGCGCTGGAACTGCCGCGCTCCGCGCCGGCCATCGCCCCGTCGCCGCCGGCTCGCGCCCTCACGGGCGCAAGAACCGCGGGAAAGACCGGCACTGCGATGTTCTTCGGCAAGCCGCATCGCCGCCTGTACGGCATGTGGCACGGCGATGGCGCCGCGAACCGGAACATGCTGATCGTGCCGCCCTTGCTGCAGGAAGGCATCGTCAGCCAGCGTGCGCTGTGGACGCTGGCCGAGGCGCTGGCGACCGCGGGAACGCCGGCGCTGCGCTTCGACTGGTACGGCAGCGGCGATTCGGCCGGAGACAGCGATGCATTGTCGCTGCCCGGTTTGCAGGACGACCTGGCGGAAGCGACGGCGTGGCTGTCCTCGGCCAGCGCAGACGCGCGAATCCGCACGCTGGCACTGCGCAGCGCCTGCCTGCCGGTGCTCGCCGCCGCGACGTCTGCGGGCGAAGCGGTGGACCTGGTGCTGTGGGATCCGGTGCTGGAAGGCGCGGGCATGCTGTCCGCCTGGCGACGCACGCATGCCAGCCAGTTCGCCGAGGTGGGTCGTTATCGCAAACCGATGCCCGTGCCGGAGAAAGACGATGAACTGCTCGGTTTCGATGTCGACCCGGGATTCATCGACGAACTATCGAAGCTTGATCTGCGCCGCCGCGCGCTGCCCGCGGGCAGTCGCCTGCGTCTGGCGGTGTGGCAGGAGAACCCTGCATTGAACGAATACATCGCGATGCAGGCCGCCGCCGGCGTCGATGCGAGCCTGCACGTGCTGGCGACCCAGGACCAGCCGGCCTGGGACGATCCGAACCAGATCGAGAAGCAGGCGTTCCCGCGGCGCAGCGTGATCGAACTGGCCAACCTGCTGGCGGAGGCGCGCGCATGGCCGCGCTGATGCAAGCGCCGCCGGCGTCGGCGAGCGAGGAGGACGCGGTGCTGGAATCGGCGCACGAATTCGGCCCGGGCCTGGTCGGCGTACTGACCCGGCCGGCGACCCAGGTGCGCGGCAAGGCGGCGCTGATCCTGTACAACGCCGGCCTGGTCCAGCGCTGCGGTCCCTATCGCATCCAGGTGAAGCTGGCGCGCGAACTGGCCCGGCGCGGATTCGTGGTGTTGCGCTTCGACCAGGGCGGGCTGGGCGACAGCGCCGCCTCGCGCCTGGCCGATCCGGTGCGCAAGCGCAGCGAGGCGACGGCCGCCGCGATGGATCTGGTGACGCGGCAGACCGGCCTGGACCGTTTCGTGCTGGGCGGCATCTGTTCCGGCGCCGACGATGCGTTGAACATCGGACCCGACGATCCGCGCGTGGATGGACTGATGTTGCTGGACGGCGCCGCCTACCACACGCGCGGTTACCGCCTGCGTCGCTACCTGCCGCGGCTGTTCCGTCCCAGCGCCGTGATGCATGGATTCGGTCGCCTGCTACGGCAGCGAAAGCCGGTCGAAGTCCGCGCGATCGATGCGGACGACTACCGCCACTTCCCCGATCGCGTGGAAACCACGCACCGCCTGCAGGCCCTGGTCGGTCGCGGCGCCCATGTGCTGTTGCTGTACACGGGCGGCAACAGCCGCTACTACAACCATCGGCGGCAGGCCAGGGAATGCTTCGGCGCGGTGGTGGATTCGCCCGGATGGACGGACCTGTACTGGGAAGATTGCGACCACACGTTCTACCTGCGCGAACATCGCGAACGGCTGTTGCGGACACTGGGCGAATGGATGCAGTCCCGGTACTCGGCTTGAGCAACGCGGCCGTTGCCGCGCGAGGAAAGTTCGCGGCGCTTGCCGGCTTCGTGGCGATGGCCCTGGCCGGGCACGCGGCCGCCGCCACCTATACCGTCGGGCCTTCCGGTCGCCAGTACACGCAATTGTCCACGCTGTTCGAGCGCGTGGACCTGGCGCCTGGCGACGTGGTCGTGGTCGACGGCAACGCCATCTACCGCGGCGGCATCGTGGTCGGCGACGACGATGGCGGCGACGCGAAGCGGCCGGTGACGATCCGCTGGAGCCGCACCGCGGGACAGCAACGGCCGAAACTGGTCGGCGGCGTCAACACGATCAAGTTCGAGCAGTCCAACCACGTGGTGTTCGAAGGTTTCGAAGTCAGTGGCGGCTCGCGTTCGTGCCTCTTCAGCGAAGCGCACGACGTCACCGTGCGTGACGCGTACGTGCACGATTGCCCTTCCCACGGCATCCTCGGCGCCGACCGGAATTCGGGTTCATTCACCCTGGAATACAGCGAAGTCGCGCGCGCCGGCGCCGGCGATACCCGCCACGCCATCTACATGCAGTCCGACGAGACGGCCTGGCCGGGCGCCGTGTTCCGCATGCACCACAACTACGTGCGCGACGCCACCGGCGGCGTGCTGGTGCGGGTCCGCCACGAGCGCGCGGAAATCCACTACAACTGGATCGAAGGCTCCGACCTGCACGAGGTGGAACTGATCGGGCCCGATTGCGAAGCGCAGAAGCCGGGCTGGAACGCCAACCTGCGCCGCGAGGACGCCGAACTGGTCGGCAACGTCATCATCCACGATGCGCGCAGCCGCTCCGGCAGCGCCCTGCGCATCGGCGGCGACCTCAACGGCCGCAACCAGGGGCGCGTGCGCCTGGTCAACAACACCATCCTGTTCCGGCGTGCGGGGCCGGTCACCGCGGTGCTGGTGCAACTGGGGCAGGGCTCGCTGGAGATGCACAACAACGTCGTCTACCAGCCGGGCGCGGGCTCGCCGACGATCGTTCGCGAGAACGCCGCCAGCTCGGTACGCAGGCCGTTCTGCGGGCCGCTGGGTCGCGAGCCGTGGAGCGAGGGCCGCAAGGTCGCGGGCAGCCGCAACTGGGTGCAGAACAAGGCGACGGGCGTTCCCCGCGAATGGTTGGAGACCCTGCGCGGCGGCGACCCGTTATTCGTGGATGCAGCCCATCGCCGGCTGCGGCCGCGGCCGGGGAGTCCATTGCTCGGCGCGGGCAATCCCGCGCCCGTGGCGCCGGTCGCATTCCCGTTCCCTGCGCCCCAGGCACTGCCGGCTTTCGAGCCGCCGCAGGGGCGAAAACCGGCGCTGGGCGAAAGGCGGCCGCGCGTCGTACCGGCTGGCCGGATCGCCATCGGCGCATTGGAACAGCAGTAGGCGGAGACCGCCGGAACCGGGTTCCGGCGGTTCCCGCCGGAGGCCGATGTCCTGCCATTTCCTGTCCTGTCGGCGCCCATGCCTGCGTTGTTATGGGAACGAGATCAGGCGGTACTGGCCGACGCGCGTCGAAGGCCATGACCAAGGCGGGCGCAGGGAGCGCCGAAGCAGGGGAGGCCCAGTCGTGGGGACGGTATGGCACCAGCATTGATGACGATCCGGCGCGGTAGCGCGGTTGCGCCATTGCGGCGACGTGCGGGGTTGGGTAGCGAATCGAGGACGGCACGATGAAGTCCAGCCCTGCACGCCGCAAGGCCAATGCTGCCCGGATCCTCTGGCTGATCGAAATGGTGGTGATCTTCGCCGCGGTGATGATCGCCGGCTGGCTGCGCTTCCACGCCGATCGCGAATATGGGCAGGTCTTCGCCGAGCAGGCGCCGGTCCGCGCCGTGCTGGTGGCCTTGTTCATCACCGGTGCGATGACGGCCTTCGGCCTGTACCAGCCGCACCTGCGCCATTCGCGGATGGACTTCGCGCTGCGCATCGCGTTTTCCTTCGTCTTCGGCGGCGTCGCGCTCGCCGTCCTCTATTACCTGTTCCCGCCGGCCTACATCGGTCGCGGCGTGCTGGTCATGTCGCTGGCCGCCAGCGCGATCGGAGTGCTGCTGGTCAGGTTGGCCTGGGTGCGCGTATTCCATTCGGGCGTGCTGAAGCGGCGCGTGCTGGTGTTCGGCGCCGGCGTCAACGCCGACCTGATCAATTCGCGCATGCGCCGCAAATCCGACCGGCGCTCGTTCACGGTGGTCGGCTTCGTGCCGGTGCCGGGACAGACGCTGCAGGTTTCCCAAGAACTGCTGGTGCATCCTGGCGAGGCGGGCCTGGCGGAACTGGTCGAACGCCTCGGCATCGACGAACTGGTGATCGCGCCGGACGAGCGTCGCGGCGGATTGCCGATGGAAGAAATGCTGCAATGCGCGCAGGCGGGCGTCGCGGTGACCGACGTGTCCAGTTTCTTCGAGCGCGAAGCCGGCATGGTCCAGCTCAACGTGGTCGATCCGTCGTGGCTGGTGTTTTCGGGCGGCTTCGACCATTCGGCGCCGCGCCGGTTGAGCAAGCGCTTCTTCGACCTGGTCGCGGCGGGCTCGCTGCTGCTGGTGTCGTGGCCGCTGATGCTGCTGACCGCGCTGGCGATCTGGCTGGAATCCGGTGGCCCTGTGCTGTACCGGCAGGTGCGCGTCGGCGAGCGCGGCAGCCACTTCACCCTGACCAAGTTCCGCAGCATGCGCGTCGATGCGGAGAAGGGCGGCGTGGCGGTATGGGCCAGCCGCAACGACGACCGCACCACGCGCGTGGGCAAGTTCATCCGCAAGACCCGGCTGGACGAGCTGCCGCAGCTGTTCGCGGTGCTGCGCGGCGACATGAGTTTCGTCGGCCCGCGCCCGGAGCGCCCGCAGTTCGTCGACATGCTCAACGGCGAGGTCCGCTATTACGGCGTGCGCCATTGCATGAAGCCCGGGCTGACCGGCTGGGCCCAGTTGCGCTATCCGTACGGCGCCTCGGTGCGCGACGCGGAAGAGAAGCTGAAGTTCGATTTGTTCTACGTTAAGAACCACGGCCTGGTGTTCGACGTGATGATCCTGCTGCAGACCGTCGAAGTGGTGATGTTCGGCCGCGGCGCGCGCTGAAACGCGCCGTGCCTTCAGCGAGGCAGCATCCCGCGCAAAGCACGGCGCGCGGCGAACGGCAGCAAGCGCAGCAGCTCGCGGCGTACCTCGCGATCCTGGGTCAGACCCCACGAGCGCCGGATCAGGCGCATCGCATCGGACCAGCGACCGCGGATCAGCATGCCGCGCGCGTTGCGGGCGTAGGTGGAAGCGAGCGCGCGGTCCAGGTCCTGGTCGTCGAGCACGCCGCGCGCGCCGGCGATCGCGCGTTCGACCACCCGCACGTAGTCGTCGTAGGTGCCCGGGTCGGCGGACAGGCCGTCGTGGCCGCGCATTGCGCGCACCAGCGGCGCCTCGACCACGCCGATCGGCCACCGCCGCGCCACGCGCAGGTGGAAGTCGATGTCCTCGGCGGTACGCAGGCTTTCGTCGAAACCGCCGATATCCTCGAAGACTTCGCGCAGGAACATGGCCGACGCGGGGGCCAGCGCCGGGTTGTGGATCACCCAGCGCAGCGCGGGGCCGTCTTCGCGGATCGTGTCGCGGCGGCGCAGGATGTCGATCGCGTTGCCGGCGGCGTCGACGCGTTGCACGTCGCACAGGGCCATGCCCAGGTCGGGGCGCGCCTGCAGCAGGGCCAGTTGGCGCGCGGTCTTCTCCGGCAGCCATTCGTCGTCGCTGTCGAGCAGGGCGAAGTAGCGGCCGCGGGCCAGGCGCATGCCGTGGTTGCGGGCCGCGGAAACGCCGGCGTTGGCCTGCCAGACGTAGCGAATGCGTTCGCCATAGCGTGCGTGCAACGCGTCGCCGGTGCCGTCGCTGGAACCATCGTCGACGACGATGATTTCGTCGATCGGCACGGTCTGCGCCAGCGCGGTTTCGATGGCGCGGATCACCAGGTCGCGCCGGTTGTACGTGGGTATAATCGCTGAAATTCGGATCACGGGCGCCATGCTTAAGGAAGCCTCCAAGAAGTTCTTATATGCCAGTGGGCTGCTGGGCTTCTACCACCGCATCCGCAACGCGAACACGCTGACCGTGGTCATGTTCCACCGCGTGCTTCCGCCCGACGATCCCCGCTGGAGCAGTTGCGATCCCGATTACACCCTGGCGACCGCCTGGCTGGAAGCGTCGCTGGCGTTCTTCAAGCGCCACTACCATGTCGTCTCCCTGCAGCAGGTGTTGGATGCGCGGCGCGGCAAAGGCTCGCTGCCGCCGCGTGCGTTGCTGATCACCTTCGACGATGGCTGGTCCGACAACGCGGACCATGCCTTGCCGGCATTGCGGCGCGCGGGCTTGCCTGCGCTGATGTTCGTGGTGTCCGATGCCGTCGGCACGCGGCAGCCGTTCTTCCAGGAACAGTTGATCGGTGCGTGGCGGCGCGGCGTGTTGACCGTGTGCGAGCTCGCCTCCGCGCTCGGCGCGGCCGAGGGGGTAGGCGAGTCGATGGGGGCGTTGCGCAAGTTGATCGCCCGTCTGGAGGAACTCGATCCCGGCCAGCGCGAACGCGTATTGGCGCCGTTCTCCGACCGGCTCGACGACGGCCATCGGCACATGGTCGACGCGCAGGACCTGCATCGGCTGCTGCGGGGCGACGTTGCCCTGGGCCTGCACGGCAAGACGCACACGCCGATGCGGCAGGCGGTCGACCTGGATGCCGAACTGGGTGGCGCGCGCGCCGCGCTGGCCACCGCGCTCGGGCAGCCGGATGCGAATGCGGCGTCGATGTCGTTTCCGCACGGATCGTTCGACCGGGACATCGCCGCGCGTGCGAGCGAGGCCGGCTACGAGCTGGTGTTCACCAGCGTGCCGGTATTGAACCCGACCGCGCCGCAGCTCGGCTGGCTGCTCGGCCGCACCGGTTTCGAAACGGACACGGTGGTGGATGGCCATGGCAGGTTCCGTCCCGACCTGCTGGCGCTGTACCTGTTCCGCAAGCCGAGCCAACGCCTGGCCTAGGCGCCGCGGCGTGGCGACGGATCGCGGAGGTTCATTCATCCTCGTCCGCCGAAGTCAGGAACCATGCCGCGGATGCCGCGGGCGAATCCGCCCGGGTCCAGCGCAGGAACACCGGCCGATAGCCGCGCGGGCGGAAGCCGCAGGCCCGCCAGCCGCGCAATTGCGCATCGCTGGCGCGGATCTCGACCGAAACCGAAGCATGGCCCTGACGGTGCGCGGCGCGAAGCAGCGCGGCGATATGGTGCGCGGCCATGCCGCGCGCGCCGTCGGCCGACCAGAAGTCGCATACGTGCAGCATGTTGTCCGCGGCCTGGACCGCGAACCATGCGTCGAGCATCCGGTCCCGCGCGCGCTCCAGCAGCAGGTAGTGGGTGGTGGCCAGCGGCGAGTCGTCGAAGCGCCAGCGCAGGTGCGCGGCATCGCGGACGGCGACGACGTCATCGCCCTTGGGCGACGCTTCCCACAGCGCGTCCACGCGCGGGTCGACCTCGTCGCTCCAGTGCGCGCGCAGGCGCGGGCCGCGCAGTGCGTGCCAGGCGTCCAGGCAAGCCATCGCCACATCCGCGATCCATCCGGCAGGGGTCGCCAGCCAGCGCGGCAGGTGCGTGCGCATGTATCCGGCGTGGCGCAATACGCGCGCGTACCGGCACAGGGTGAACGGTTGGCGGTAACCGATGCGCTTGAATACCGGACCGGCTTTCGGATTGGGAAAGCCGTACAGCACGTCGAGGGCCTCGTCGGCCGCCGAATCCATCAAGCCCTGCTGCAGCATCAGCGCGGGTCCGAGCGAGCGGTGTTCCGGCAGTACCGCCAGGTCCACCAGTACGCCGGCGCGCAAGGCGCTTCCTTGCCAGTGCAGGCGACGGCGGCCCGCGGTGGCGGTGCCCACCGGCGCGCCCGTGTCCGTCGCGCACAACAGTTGCAGCAACGGTTGCCCATGCGGACAGCGCAGGTAGAACCAGTCGTACTTCGCCGCCATCCGCTCGTTGCGGCCGAGGTTGCCCCGCCATACCGCGAGCGTGGCCTCGCGGTCGCGCGCTGGTTCGCCGGCACGCACGACATAGGACGACGTCGCCGTCGAAGCCATGTTCACAAGTCCAGTTCGGCGACCTCGCCGGCGAGCACCGGCGCCAGGTGCAGGTAGCGGGTCGTGCGGCGCTTGTTGCGGATGTCCGTGTAGATCGCTTCGGCCTGCGCTTCGCTCAGGTCGAGGGCGGCGGCCAGTTCGGCGGCGGGCCGTGCGTGGTTCAGCGCCCACAGCGCCAGGTCCATCTGCCGGTAGGGCAGGGCGAAGTAGAACTCGTCCTGGCCCTGGTCGAGGCTGTAGGTATCGGTGGTCGGCACCGCGGCGCAGACGCGTTCCGGCAGTCCCAGGTGGCGCGCCATGGCGTAGACCTGCGACTTGTACAGGTGCGCGATCGGCTTGATGTCGGCCGAACCGTCGCCGTTCTTGACGAAGAAACCCTGGTCGTATTCCAGCCGGTTGGGCGTGCCGACCACGGCGTAGTTCAGGCGGTCGGCGTGGAAGTATTCCAGGGTCTTGCGGATGCGCTGCTTGAAGTTGGTGGCCGCGACGATGGTCAGGTAATCGGCCAGGGCGAGATCGCGTTCGACGTGTTCGCCGCTTGGCGATTCGGCAACGACGCGGAAGCGGTTGATCAGGCCTTCGACGCCGCCGGCAATGACGATCTTGAACTTCCAGCCCTCGCCGTAGCCGGGCACGACATTGCGCACCGCTGCGTCTCGCGCGCGGTAGCAGCCGATCGCCTCCAGCGCCGGCGCGATGTCCACCGTCTCGGTGCGCACGCCCAGATGCTCGGCGAGCAGGCCGGCGCGCACCGCGCTGTCGTCGGAGGAATCGCGTTCCGGCAGGATCAGCGCGAACACGCGCTCCGGCCCCAGGGCGCGCACCGCCAGCGCTAGGCTGACCGAGCTGTCGATGCCGCCGGAAATGGCCACGACCAGGCCGCGACGGTGCAGTTGCCGCGCGACGATCTCGCGCAGGCGCGCGGCAATGCGGGTGGCCTCGCTTTCGAAATCGAGGTCGAGCACGCGCGGATCGAGCATGGGTTGTTCGGGGCGGTTCATGGGCTTGGGATGGTTTCCGTCAGTTGGGCGCGACGCACCTTGCCCGACGCGGTGCGCGGCAAGGCGTCGACGAAGGTCACGTGGCGCGGGATCTTGTAGGCGGCCAGGCGGGCGCGGCAGTGCGCCTTGATGCGGTCGCTGGCGCGCGGCATCGATGCATCGCTGGAAACGACATAGGCCCCGACCACCTGGCCGAGCACTTCGTCGTCCACGCCGACCACTGCGACTTCGCGTACGTCTGGCAACTCGGCGATCACTTCCTCGACATCGAGCGGATGCACGCGGTGCGCGCCGGTCTTGATCATGTCGCTGCGCCGGCCGTGCAGGTACAGGTAGCCGTCGCCGTCGAGCCAGCCGAGGTCGCCGGTATGCAGCCAGCCATCGCGCAGCGCGGTAGCCGTCGCCTGCGGGTTGTTCCAGTAGCCCGGCATCACGCCCGGCCCGCGGACGCAGACTTCGCCGCTCTCGCCGGGGCCGACTTCGCGGCCGTCCTCGCCGACGATCTTCCAGCGCGTGCCCGCGACCGGGATGCCGACCGAACCGGGCTTGTCGTCCAGCCGTTCCGGCGGCAGCCAGCTGATCCGCGAAGTCGCTTCGGTCTGCCCGTACATGACGAACAACCGCGGCTCCGGAAGGACCTCACGCAGGCGACGGGTCAATGCAGGGGACATCGCGCCGCCAGCCTGCGTGAGGTAACGCAAGGACCGTAGTGACTGTTTTTCCCGCACCAGCGTTTCCAGCAACAGGGCGAAGGTCGAAGGTACGCCGGGGAAGCCGGTGGCCTGCTCGCGCTCGATCGCTTCCGCGACCAGCTTCGGGAAGGCGAGGCTGGGCCCCAGCGCCACGCAGCCGCCGACGATCAGATGGGTGTTCAGTACCGACGCCCCGTACGCGTAGTAGAACGGCAAGATGCTCAGCACCCGGTCATCCGCGGTCAGGCCGAGGTAGCCGACGATGGATTCCGCGTTCGCCAGCAGGTTGGCGTGGCTCAGCATCACGCCTTTCGGCGCGCCGGTGGTGCCGGAGGTGTACAGGATCGTGGCCAGGTCGCCCGGCGCGGTCGCGGGTGCGGAGGCTTCCGGCGTGGCGCCGGCATCGGCGACCAGGGATTGTCCGTCTTCCAGCAGGCTCGCCGTCGGTGCCGGCGCGAGTTGTGCCAGGGCTTCGACGGTGTCGCGGTTGGCGCGCTCGCCGACCACGTGGCGCGCGCCGCAATGGCGCAGCCATGGCAGCAGGTCGCGCACGCGCGCCTGAGCATTCAACGGCACCGCCACGCCGCCAGCCAGCCAGGTGCCGTAACAGGCGACGGCGGCTTCGATGCGGTTGGGCAGGATGATGGCGACGCGTTCGCCGGGTTGCAGGCCGTCGGCGCGCAGCCGCTCGGCGAACTGGTTGCACTGTTTCCAGAACGTCGCGTAGTCGATGCGGCGTTCGCCGTCGACGATGGCGATGTTCCCGGGACGTTCCCGGGCCACGCGGGCGACGCGGGCGGGCAGGGTAGCCACGTCGGGGGCGATCAGCCGGCCAGCTTGCGGCTGACGAAATCGTCGACGGTCTGGATGGAATCGAAGTTCGCCGGGATCATTTCCTCCGGCACGATCTGCAGCTTGAAGGTGTCCTCGAGGAAGAACACCAGTTCGTGGATGCCGGTGGAATCGACGATGCCGGTCTGGATCAGCGAATCCTGGTCGCCGATGGCCGAGGCGTCGTCGGAGAACAGGAAATTCTCCAGGATGAACTGCTTGATCAGCTGCTTCTGCGGCATGGGACTCCCCCTGTTTCCGGTTTCGCTTCTGTCCGGTGAATACGCGGAATGCGCGGCTTTCAGGCCATTCGGGACGCCCCGTGTCCGCACGGAAGCGGGTGCTACCATCGACGGCGACCGGCGAGGGAAGGGAATCGCGATGAGGCGCCTGCCATTCTTGTTGTTGTGCGGACTGGCCGCGTGCCGGCCGGGCGCGGAGCCGGTCGATGCGGCCAGGCCGCCGCACGCCGTCCGCGATGCGGTGGCGAAGGTGTATCCCTCCGAGAAGGGCAGTTACGCGGTGACCGAATGGGTCGCCGGACTGGACCATCCGTGGGCGCTGGCGTTCCTGCCCGAAGGCGGCATGCTGGTCAGCGAACGCCCGGGCCGCCTGCGCCGCATCGATGCGACAGGCGCGGTCTCCGCGCCCATCGCGGGTTTGCCGAAGCTGTTCGTCGATGGCCAGGCCGGCCTGCTCGACGTGGCGTTGTCGCCCGGCTTCGCCAAGGACCGCCTGGTCTACCTGTCCTTCGCCGAGCCGAATTTCCGCGGCAATCTCGCCGGTACCGCGGTCGCACGCGGACGCCTCGAAGGCGACGCACTGAAGGATGTCGAAGTGATCTATCGCCAGCAGCCGAAGCTGTCGGCCGGCAGCCATGTCGGTTCGCGGCTGGTGTTCGACGACGCCGGGCATCTGTTCGTCACCCAGGGCGACAACCGCGTCGCCGCGGAGGCGGCGCAGGAACTGGACAAGCTGCAGGGCAAGCTGGTGCGGATCTGGCCCGACGGACGCGTTCCCGACGACAATCCTTTCGTCGCCCGCGAAGGCGCGCGCAAGGAAATCTGGTCGTACGGCCATCGCAACATGCAGGGTGCGGCATTGCATCCGCGCACGCGCCAGTTGTGGACCAGCGAACACGGGCCGCAGGGCGGTGACGAAATCAACATCGAGAAGGCGGGCGCCAACTACGGCTGGCCGCTGGTCACTCACGGCATCGATTACGACGGCGATCCGGTGCCCGGTTCCATCGGGCGCAGCGCGCCGGGCATGCAGGATCCCGCCTATGTGTGGAAGAAATCGCCGGCGGTCAGCGGCATGGCGTTCTATACCGGCCAGTTGTTCCCGCAATGGGAGGGCAATCTGTTCCTTGGTGCGCTGGCCGGGCAGGCGTTGATTCGCCTGGAGCTGGATGGGGACAAGGTGGTGCACGAGGAGCGCCTGCTGGGTGCGCTGGGGCAACGCATCCGCGATGTGCGGCAGGGGTCGGATGGGGCGCTTTATGTGTTGACCGATGATGCCGACGGCAAGCTGTTGCGGTTGTCGCCAGCGAACTGAAGCGGGTAGAGGCAATCAATCGACTTGTGCAGGAAATTCTCGATTGCCTCCGCCTCTGTCACTGTCTTCAGTCCGGGCGCCAGGATACCGGGCGTGGGAGCGACGTAAGTCGCGATGCTTTTCAGCCCGATTGCAAGGAAAACGACAAAAGCATCGCGACTAACGTCGCTCCCACATCGGATTCCTCAAGCCGGCTCCGCGGTACGTGGTTTGCGCGCGATGAAATCGACGCTGGTAATGCACAGCTCTTCTGGGGGAATGCCGGCAAACTGCGCGTGCACCGGAGTGCTCGCCAGTTGCCTGAGCCGTTCGGGTCGCGCAGTCGCCGTATTCAGTTCGATCCGGAACCCAAGCGCTCTCGCCTCGTCGACGAAATACCGCGCACGCAAACGATTCTGGTACAGGAAGGCGTTGTTCCAGCGCTGCCATTGCCGGTCCGAATAACGCAGGTAATGCAGCTGGTGCAACTTGCGGTCGACATACGCGTAATGGTCGCCGCAATTGACCGAATGGAACATGATGCCGCCCGGCGCGAGGATGCGCATGGACTCGCGGTACATCGCCTCGATCACTTCCGCCGGCACGTGTTCCAACACGCTGTTGGAGAACACCACGTCCACTTCGCCTTCGCCCAGCGTCGTCTTCGTCGCATCGGCGGGCGCGCGGTAATGGATCACGCCGCTGCTCGCCGTCTCCAGGTCGTCGCCCGCTAGGATGCGTTCGCGCAGCGCGTCGTAGCGCTGGCGGACCGCCTCCGGGTTCGCGCCGCCGGCTTCGGCGATCACCGGCAGGAACCGTTCCAGCGTTTCCACGCAGGCGCGGGTCAGGTCGGCGCGCAGATGCGGGTTGAGGTCGTAAGTAGTGATCCGCGCCGCGCCCGCCAGGTAGCACGCGAACGGAAACGTCGGATACCAGCCGGTGCCGATCTCGAAACCACGCATCCCGGCGAACTCGCGGCCGGCGTTGCGCAGGTGCCCGGCCATGATCGTCCAGTCGTCGATCTTGCTCGCCAACTCGCCGGAGAAATCACGCAGGCCGCCGAAGCGGCGCTGCAGCTGGAAATGCAACGCATCGCCGCCGGGCAGATAGCCCAATGCTTTCTGCAGGGTTCCCTTGATCCGCCAATGCATGGACGATGCCCTCTCCCTGGTCCCGGATCAGGAAGCGACGGTCGCCAGCGGCGCCGTCTCTCCCGCGGTTGTTTCGCGCCGCGTCGCGGCATCGTCGAGGAACTGCCGGTGCAGCAGCATCGTCGACAGGATGCCGACGAAGGCCTGGTTGTCGGCGAAGCCGGTGGCACGGTCCTGGCGGCATTTCTCGAACAGCCGGCCGGCCGCCGCCGGATCGAAGTACCCCGCGTCGCGCAGCCGCACGGGCTCGAACGCATCGGCGACGTAGTCCAGCGGTTTCCCGTCGAAGAAGAAGCTCTGGCTGTCCGGGGCGCGATACGGCTGCTTGGTGCGGTTGACGATATCGGCGGGCAGTAGGTCCGCCAGGGCGCGGCGCAACAGGTATTTCTCGGTCATGCCGCGGATCTTGAAGCTGGGCGGCAGGCGGTTGGCGAACTCGATGACCCGATGGTCCAGGTAGGGGAAGCGGCCTTCGATGGAATTGGCCATCGCCACGCGATCGCCCTGCGACGACAGCAGGTAACCGGCCAGCAGCGACTTCGCCTCGACGTACTGATCGCGGGCCAGCGGGCTCCAGTCAGAAGTGTTCGCGGGCAGCGTCCGTTCGTAGAAGTCGAGCGGATCCCATCCGGCGGTCGCGGCACGAAGCTCCGGCGACAGGAACGCCAGCGCACGCTGCGAAGTGGTCCAGCGCGGCACATGCGCGAACACCGGCCGCTGCAGATACTGCATGCCCTGGCCGAAGAACTGCTGGGCGAAGCCGGCATGGCCGACCGGCGAATTGCGCAGGTAGCCGTACAGCTTCTGCAGCAGCAGCGGACGGAATCGCGAATCCGGCTGCCGCGCCCAGAAGCGGCGCACCTTGGCTTCCTTGAACAGGTCATAGCCGCCGAACACCTCGTCGGCGCCTTCGCCGGTCAGCACCACCTTGTAGCCGTGCTCGCGCACGCTGCCCGACAGCAGCATCAGCGGCACCGGCGCGGTGCGCAGCACGGGTGCCTCGGCGTGGCGGACCAGCCGGGGAAAAGCTTCGCCGATGTCGCGGCGCGTGCAGCGCAGGGTGGTGTGGTCGGTGCCGAGGTGGCGCACCATCGCCTGCTGGTAGCCGCTTTCGTCGAACTCGCCGTCTTCGAATGCCACCGAGAACGTGCGCACCGGCGTGTCGGTGAAGCCGCGGATCAGCGCGACGATGCCCGATGAGTCCAATCCGCCGCTGAGGTAGGCACCGACCGGCACGTCGGCGCGCAATTGCAGGCGCACCGCATCGACCAGCAGTTCGCGCAATTCTGCGGTCGCCTGCTCGACCGACAGCGGATAGCGCGATGGCGAAGTCTCCGCCGCATCGGGGAAGGTCCAGTCCCAGTACTGCTTCAGTGTCTGCCGGCCATTGCGTTCGACCGCCAGCAGGCAGCCCGGCGGCAGGCTGCGCACGCCTTCGTACAACGTGTCCGGGTCTGCCGGCGACCAATAGGTGAAGGCCTGCACCAGCGCCTGCGGGTTCAATCGCGCACATTGCGGCAGTACCGCAAGCAGGGCCTTCATTTCCGAAGCGAACCAGACGCGTCCGTCGAAATCGGCGTAGTAAAGCGGGCGGATCCCGGCCCGGTCGCGCGCCAGTACCAGGCGCCGGCGCGTTCCGTCCCACAGCGCGATGGCGAACTGGCCGTTGAGGTGCTTGACGAAATCGTCGCCATAGCGGTCGTACAGGTGCACGATCACTTCGGTGTCGGATTGGGTGTAGAAGCGGTGGCCCTGTGCTTCCAGCTCGCGGCGCAGCTCGATGTAGTTGAAGATTTCCCCGTTGAACACCGTCCACACGTCGCGGCGCGGGTTGTGGATCGGCTGGTCGCCAGTGGCCAGGTCGATGATCGACAGTCGCGCATGGGCGAGGCCGACGTCGTCTTCGACGTGGAAGCCATAACCGTCCGGGCCGCGGTGGTGCAGGGTCCGGATCATCTTCCTCAGGGCGGCGCGCGCGGTGTCCGCACGGATGCCGGGGCCGCTGAAACCTGCGATTCCGCACATGGCGACGAAGTCTCCCTAGGCGCCAGTGCGGTGGAAGTCGTCGGGGCCGGGAGTGGCGTTCTGCATGCGGATATCAACGCTCCATGGCAAGTTTGGCCCGCTTGGCCGCGCGCAACAGGAACCCGGGCAGGCAGGCCCGGCCGATGCCGACGACTGCCGGAAGCGAGGGCCGTTCCTGCATGGAACGCAAGGCGGAGCGGAGTCCGTCCATGCGTTTGCCGTTGCGTACCAGGCTGGCGGCGTGCCGTGAATGCAGGTTCGCGTAGCTGCGCGAGGCCATGCCGGGATGGTTTGCCTCGAGGGCAGGGTGGGTCGCGAAAATGCGGCGATACACCTCGAGCAGCTTGGCGTAGCCGGAAGCGCTGTCGTGGCTGAGGCTGCCCTGCACGTCGCGCTTGTACACGACGGCCGCATCGATCATCGCGGTGGCGGGGCGTCCGACCAGCACCTTGAGGAAGAAATCGACGTCCTCGGCGTAGGGCAGCGATTCGTCGAAGCCGCCCACGCGGTCGAAGGCGGCGCGGCGCACGACCACGGTCGAGGTGCCGAAGAACGGATGGAAAAAGCTGCTCTCGAGATCGGTCGTCCGCGTGTGTCGCGGCAGGCCGTCGCCGCCGGGCCGTCCGGGCGAAGCGAGCGATTCCGGTATCTCCACGAAGTTCGAGTAGACCAGATCGCAGTCCGGATAGCGTTCGAGCAGGCGCACCTGGGCCTCGAGCTTGCCGGGATGCCAGACATCGTCGGCATCCAGGAAGGCGACCAGCTCGCCCGAGGAATGGCGCACGCCGGTGTTGCGCGCGTGGGAGACGCCGGCGTTCGCCTGGCGCAGGCAGGTCACCCCGGGGATGGACGCGGCGATCGCGGCGGTGGCGTCCGAGGAGCCATCATCGACGACGATGACCTCCTTGTCCGGCCAAGTCTGGGCCAGCGCGGACTGGATGGCCTCCGCGACATAGGCGGCGGCTTCGTAGGCGGGGATGATGATGCTGACCTTGGGCATGGTTGGAATCGGCAATGGAACGGTCGCTGCGACTCCGATTCGCAAAACCGCCGAAGGTTCTGCCGTCTGCGGTCGTCGGTAACGGCATTGCCAACGCAAAACGCGGCGCAGACCGGCCGTCAGCGTCCGCTGCGCAGGACCGCCTCGCAAGCCCGCAGCGTTTCTTCCGCCACCTGCGTCCAACTGCGCGAGAAGCGCTTCGCCAGCGCTGCCGCATCCCATTCGCGCGCCAGGCCCGAACGCAGGCCTTCGGCGAGCGCCTCGGCATCGCGCGGCGGTACCAGCACGCCGCAGGCCGCATCGACGACCTCGGGAATGCCGCCCACCGGGGTCGCCACGACCCCGCGGCCGCAGGCCAGTGCCTCGACCAGCACGTTCGGATGGCCTTCGGAGTAGCTGGGCAGGGTCACCAGGTCGGAGGCGGCCATCCAGCGCGCGACTTCGTCCGGCGGTTGCGCGCCGGCGAACACGACCTCGCAGCCGCTTTGCGCGGCCAGCGCCGCCAGTTCGGCGCGCATCGGGCCTTCGCCGACCAGGGCGATGCGCAGGTCCGGCATCGCAGGCGCCAGTTGCCGCGCGGCTTCCAGCAGTTCGCGCAGGCCTTTTTCGGGAACCAGGCGGCCGACGTAGACGACCAGCTGCGCGTCGGCGGGCACGCCGAGCGCGGCGCGGGCGGCGGCACGGTCGCGCGGATGGAAGATCGAGGCGTCGCAGCCGTTGGGCACGACATGTACGCGCTCCGCATTGGCGCCGTAATCGCGCACGGCGAGCCGGCCCAGATCGTCGCTGACCGTCAGCAAGGCGTCGGCCCCGCGGACCACGCGCCGGGTCAGGCGGCGGCTGATGGCGTCGCGCACCCGGATGTCCGAGCCGCGCGCGCCGGCCACCAGGGGCACGCCGGCGCGCCGCGCGGCCAGCAGGGCGCCGTAGGCGTCGGGGTAGAGCCAGTAGGAGAGCAGCACGTCCGGCCGCAGTCGCGCGACCGCAAGATGCAATGCGCGGGCGCACAGCGCGCCATTGAAGGGCCGCGACAGTGCCGGCAACGCCGGGTAGGGAAGGTAGTCCACCTTGCAGCCCTCGATCGCCGCGGCCGGCCCCGGCGCGCGATACAGGTAGCTGCGCGGACGCGCCCAGCGCGGATAGGTCGCGACCGGGCTCAATACGTGCACTTCGGCCATGCCCGCCAGTGCGCGCACGGTCTGGTGGATCGGGCGGCCGCGATTGGGTTCCCCGGCGATGGGGAACTGGGAAGTGACGATCAGGAGGCGCATGGCGTCGGCGCGTGCGGGCGGCCTCGATGGCCTGTCCGCGGGGTGGCCGACGTTATAGCGATCAAGCTGCGAATCGGAACAGGGGACCGATGTGGTGAAGGAAGGCTCGCCATCTGCGCGCGTGGTGGAATTGGATGCATTGCGGGGCATCGCCGCCGTGGCCGTCATGGCCTACCACTACACAACGCGGTATGCGGAACAGATCGGTCATGCCGGCGGGTCGCTGCCGAGTATGGCATTCGGCAAATACGGCGTGCAGCTGTTCTTCCTGATCAGCGGCTTCGTGATCTTCATGACCCTGGAGCGCACCCGCACCGCGATGGATTTCGTGGTATCGCGCTTCTCGCGGCTGTTCCCCGCCTACTGGGCAGCGATGGCGATCACCGCGGCGGTGGTGTACACGGTCGGCCTGCACGGCCAGCGCCTGCACATGGACGACCTGCTGCTGAACGTCACCATGGTCCAGGACTTCCTCGGCGCCGAGGAACTGGACGGTTCCTACTGGACCCTGGAAATCGAACTGTTCTTCTACGCGCAGATGCTGCTGTGGTTCGTGCTGGGTTGGCTCGGCCGCATCCGCTGGATCATCGGCGGCTGGCTGCTGCTGGCCGCGCTGGAAGGATTGCTCGAGCGGGCCGGCTGGCATTTCCCGTACGCGATGCGCGAACTGCTGATCCTGCGCCACGTCCCGTTCTTCGCCCTCGGCATCCTGTTCTATCGCCTGCGGACCCGGCCCGCGCAGTGGCGGGGGGACGTGGCGATGATCGCGCTGGCCTTGCTGGCGGTGGGCATCGGCCAGAAACCGCTGATGCTGCTGGTCGCGGTGGTGTGCTGCGCGATCTTCGCGGCGTTCGTGCGCGGCTGGCTGCGCTTCCTGAACCTGTCGCTGTTCGCCTTCATCGGTGGGATTTCGTACACGCTGTACCTGGTCCACCAGTCGGTGGGTTTCGTCGCCATCTACCGGCTGGAGCACGCCGGCGTGCCGGCGTGGGCGGCAGTGCTCGCGTCGATGACGCTGGCCTTCACGCTGGCGACCGCACTGCACCGGCTCGTGGAAAAGCCGGCGATGGAGTGGATCCGCGCGGAATGGCGGATGCGCCACGCCCGTGCGCAGGAGGCGTGAGCCCGCGGATGCGGACGGGCCGGGAAGCTTCCCAGGAAGCGATGGAGTCCGTAAAGAACGCAAAATCCGACGTGACGTTCCTCTCTCCATCGTTTGATGGGGAGAGGGCGCCGGAGGCGGCGAGGGGCGCTTTTGATGTTGCCCGTTGCTATTGCTATTGCCTGCGATCAAGAAGCAAAAGCATGCTCGCTTCGCGCGCGCCCCTCATCCGGGCTGTCGGCCACCCCCGACTAAAGCATTCGAGGGCAGGCTCTTCTCCCCGTGAACGGGGAGAAGGAGATTCCACACTGGAGTCCGAATGCTTCGTTTTTCGCGTCCTTCGCGGACTGAATCAACCGAACGTGCCGTCGAGGCCTTTCGCCACGCCGACGCGCGGGGTCCAGCCCAGCCGCTCGCGCGCGGCGCGGGTATCGAAATTGGAAAGCGGGCGCAGCGAGCGTACCCGATAGCGGGTCAGCGGCACTTCACGCTTCAGCACCTTGCC
Organism: Pseudoxanthomonas helianthi; assembly: GCF_017939625.1. Taxonomy (GTDB): domain Bacteria; phylum Pseudomonadota; class Gammaproteobacteria; order Xanthomonadales; family Xanthomonadaceae; genus Pseudoxanthomonas_A; species Pseudoxanthomonas_A helianthi. The sequence goes on along the minus strand of NZ_JAGKTC010000004.1, from coordinate 170,036 downwards.
CAGCAACTCCACGCCGAAGCCGAGTCCCAGGAACACCCAGGTCGGCACCCGGACGCGTTTGAGCGTGGCGCCCAGCTTGCGCTGCGCACGCTGCAGGTAAGCCTCCTGCGTCACCGTGGCGGTATCGACGATGTTGAAGGTGCCGCCGCTGGCCTGCGCCGCGGCTTCCGCCAGCAGCAGGGCATCGACCACGTCGTCGACGTAGACCAGCGGCAGGGTTTGCTTGCCGCTGCCGACCGCGACCCAGCGACCCGCCAGCGAGATCACCCCGTTCGGCGTGACCTGCTCCGCGCCGGGCCCGAAGATCTGTCCGGGGCGCAGGATCACCGCGGGCAGGCCGCGATGGTCGATGGCGTCGCGGACGAAGCGTTCCGCGTCGAGCTTGGTGCGGGTATACGCGCCGCGCCAGTCGGGATGGGGTTCCTGCGCCGAACCTTCGGTCATCGTCGCGGCCGGGTCGCGCCCGGCATGGTCGAACACGCTCATCGAGCTGACGTAGACCAGCCGCCGCGTCGCATGCGCCAGACAGGCTTCGACCACGTTGCGCGTGCCCCAGGTGGTGCCGGCCTCGAAATCGCGCGGACCGCCGCGCATCGCCGCGCCGACGTGGTAGACCACGCCCGCGCCACGCACCGCATGGTCGACGATGCGTGGGTCGCCAAGGTCGCCGACCACCACCTGCACGCCGGGATCGTTCGCGTAGGCGGGCACCGGGCGGCGCACCAGTACGCGCACGCTGCGGCCTTCGCCGCGCAGGCGCGCGACGACCTTGCGGCCGAGGAAGCCGGCGGCGCCGGTGACCAGCGCGTCGGCCGGGGGCAGTGCCGCGTAACGGCTTTCCAGCAATGCCAGGCGCTGGCGATCGGGTTCGGCGCAGGCGGGTTCCAGCAGGCGCGCGATGCGCAAGGCGTCCTCGCCGGAAAACGGCGGCGCGCCGCCGTCGCGCACGGCTTCGGCGAAGGCGCGCGCGCCATGGCGGATGCCCGGCGACGGCTTCAACAGGCCGGTGGCGAAACGGACCACGTTCCAGGGAATGCGGAACACGTCCTTGACCGCGCTGAAGAACGCGTTGGCGACGATGCCGATGAACTTCGGTCCCGGCAGCACGCGATGCACGCGGCAGGTCTGCAGGAAACGGTCGACCTCGATGGTACCGCGCGTGCCGCGCACGAACACGCGGTTCTCCATCGGCCGCGCGTTCCACGACAGCAACAGGCGGCCGACGCCGCGCCGGGTCCACGCCTGCGCCTGCCATTCGTCGAAATGCAGGTTGGGATCGGTGCCGCTGGCCTGGCATTCGACGCCGAGGCGCTCGACCGGGCCAAGGAACGCCTCGATGGTGTACAGCCCGTGCACGCCGAGGTCGCGGAACGGATACGAACCCTGGGTCACCGAACCGGGCAGCGGGCCGCCAGCGTACGGCGGGTATTCGGAATTGCGGATGATGTCGACCGACAGCACCTCGCCGATGCGGCCGTCGCGCGCCGCCTGTAGCGCCTGCATCAGTACCGGGTCGAACAAGTCGGAATGGTTCACGCCCAGCAGCAGGCCGCGCGCCTGCGCGGCGGCGATCATCGCTTCGCAATCCGCCACGCTGTCGGCCATCGGCTTCTCGACCAGCACGTGGCAGCCCATGTCCAGCGCGGCGAGCGCGATGGCGGGGTGCGACGACGGCGGGGTGAGCACATACACGACCTGCGGCTGCGCATCCGCCAGGTCGGCCAGGGCGGTAGCGCTGCGCGGAATGCCGAAGCGCGCGGCCAGCGCCTGCGCCGCGGGCAATTGGCTGTCGCAGATGCCGACCACGTCGACGAAGTCCAGTTGCTTCAGCGCGGCCAGGTGATGGGTGGCGACGTAACCGGCGCCGACGATGGCGACGCGCAGGCGGGTGGAGGCAGGGGAGTGGGGCGTGGTGGTGAGCATGTTCAGGCGGCTTGGGAGCTAGAGGGGAGGGCGCGCGCCACGACGGCGAGCACGTCGTCGACGCGACGGTCCCAGGTCTGGTCGGCGACCGCGGCGATGCGTTCGGCGGCGGCATCCGGATCGTTTTCCGCCAGCGCCTGTTCCAGCGCCTGCAGGAAACCTTCGCGGTCGTCGGCGATGCGCACCCAACGCGCGAATTTCTCGATCTCGGGATTGCGCACGCTGACCACCGGCTTGCCGGTGGCCAGGTATTCGCGCAGCTTCAGCGGATTGGCATTGGCGACCTGGCGGTTGAGCCGGTACGGAATGATCGCGGCATCGAAAGCCTTGGCCCAGCGCGGCAGGTCGGCATAGGGCTGCGGACCCGCGAGCCTGACGTTGGCCAGGCTGCGCAGGGCGCCGACGTCGGCGGCGGCGTGCCCGACCAGCAGGAAGGTCCAGTGCGGGCGTTGCTGCGCCAGCCAGGCGATCAGTTCGAAGTCGATCCACTCGTGCAGCGAACCGATGTAGCCGATCACCGGCGAAGCCAGGTCGCGCGCGGCCGGCGGCAGCGGCGTGCCGGCGTCGCCGGCGCGGCGGAACAGGTCCACGTCCACGCCGTGCGGCGCGTAGAAAGTCTGCGGATTGATCGCGCGCTTGGGCTCCAGCAGCGCGGGTGGGGCGACGAACTGCAGGTCGGCGCTGCGGCTGAGCGCCGCGTCGCGATGGCCGATCAGTTCCGCGTCGACGCCCGGGTGTGCGGCGTAGTCGTCGATGCAGTAGTACACGCACAGGTCTTCGCCGAGGCGACCGGCGAGGAAGCCCGGATGCGGCACCACGAACCAGGAAATGCGCCGGTCGATGCCGACGCTGCGCAGCGCACGGCGCACCGCCCAGCGGCCGAACGCGCGGTTGAACGCCTCGACGCCGGGAACGCGCCGGAACGGCAACTGCGGCACCGTGCAGCGCCAGAAGCCCGGGCGGATCGGTTCCGGCTTGCGCAATGCCGCGGCCAGCTTGCGCCAGGCCTTGCGCAGGTCGCGGCCGGAAGCGTTGGGCGCGCGCATCCCGGGCGAATCGACGTACAGCACCGGCATGCGCTGGGCCAGGCGCGCGGCGACATGGTGGCTGCTGGTGCGGTTCTCCGCGTTCCAGTCGTTGCCGAAGTAGACGATGCCCCGCCCGTGCAGGGCGGCATGGACGTCAGTCATTGCGCCACCACGCCACCAGCCACGCGGTGCCGCCGTGGAAGATCCAGTCGCGGTGCACGCCGGGCAGCTTCTCCAGGTGCGGGCCGACCCTGCCGCAGGCGGGCGCGAAGAAGGTCACCAGGCCATTGCGCCCCAGATGGCGCATGCGCCGCAATTCCTCGGCCGGATCGCTGAGGTAGTACAGCACCTCGCAGGCGGTCACCAGGTCGAAGCGGTGCTGCTGGTCGCCCCACGGTTGCGCGGACAGTTCGGTGGCGGCGAAATGCGCCTGCGGCAGCCGGGCCCGGGCGCGTTCGATCGCGTGCGGGCTGACGTCGATGCCGTATTGCCGATCGCTCAACCGGGCCAGGTATTCGGTCTGGTGGCCTTCGCCGCAGCCGATCTCGAGCACCGATCCGACCCGGCCGAAGGCCTGCTCGATGATCCGGTTGGTGGCCTCGAAGCGCGTGCGCTCCATCGGCGAATCCATGTTCCATGGATCCTCCATCCGGTAGGCGAGGTCGAGCCCCTGATGGTTGTCGTTGCCGCCGACGCCGCGCAGCGCGTACTTCATCCAAAGGCGGCGGCGGGCTTTCTTCAACAGACTCGCGGTGTCGGCGAACATTCCGGGTTTCCTCGTGAGCGCGTCCACGTCAGCAGCCCGGCGCCGGCGTCGGTGCGGCGTGGGCGCTATCTTGGTCGACGCGCAGCGGACGCTGCGGCGAGCTGTACCAGCCGATGACCTTGCCGCATTGCAGTTCGACCCACGACGGCCCGTAATCCCAGCGCGTCGCGCTTTCGTTGTCGGGTTCGCCGAGGATGTCGCGGGCGAGTTTCTGGTCCATGCCCAATCCCAGTTGCAACGTGTGCGGCTGGAACAGGCCCGGCGCGACTTCGTCGCCTGGACCCGCCGGGTCGAGCGAGGGCGCGTTGCCGCGCTGCAGTCCCAGCCAGTAAAGCAGCAGGGCCAGCGCGGCCCCGACCAGCAAGTACCATTTGCGACGGACGGGGCGATCGTCACGCCCTGACGATGCCGGTGGCGGGTCGGACGATTCGATCGCGGTGATGCGGTGGATTTGCGGCGCCGGGCGGCCGCCGGGCAGGCGCCCGTAGGTGCGGTGGAAGTCCAGCGCGGCGTCGTACAGGCCGTTCAGGCGCTGCAGGCGCGACATGTCGGCGGCAGCGCCGGAGTGGTCCGGATGCAGCTGCGAAGCGCGCCTGCGGTAGGCGCGCTTGAAATCGTCCAGCGCGCATTCGGCGCGCAGGCCCAATTCCTCGTACAACGCGTCGAAGACGGTTTCATCCGCCATGCATGCTTCCCCTGTGGCCTCCGGCGCGAACCCGAGAAGTCCTTCGCACCTCTTCGTGCAAACGCGAAGCGGGTCCCGCGCAGGCCATGCGTGCGGTCGCATGACCGGAATACGCCGCGTTTCGCGTAATGCAATGCAACGGAAGGAATTGACCGGAACGATGACGGACGGGGGGATTTCCACGCAGACGGGCATGCCGGTCGGACGACGGCCGCTGCTCGCACGCTGGTGCCATCGCGCCGGCATGTTGCCGCTGTTGCGCGGCTTGCGCGGGCTGACCCGCCACGACCTGCGCGTGCTGGCCTACCACCGCGTGCTGGAATCGGTCGATCCGCCGGGCTTCGATTTCGATGTCGAACTGATCAGCGCGTCCGTGGAAGCCTTCCGCGGGCAGATGGCCTACCTGCGCCGGCATTTTTCGCCGATGCGCTTCGACGAGGTGGTGGAGCGGATCGAGCACGGGCGCAGCCTGCCCAGGAACGCGGTCCTGGTGACCTTCGACGACGGCTACGACGACAACTACCGGCTGGCCTTCCCGATCCTGCGCGAATTCGGCCTGTCGGCGATGTTCTTCGTGTCGACCGGGCACATCGACAGCGGGCGGCCGTTCGCATTCGACTGGCTGGTGCACATGGTCTGCCGCAGCACGGCCGGGCGCCTGCAGTTGCCCGAACTGGACATCGACTGGGCGCTGGCGCCGACGCTGGATGCGCGCCGCGCGCAGGCGGCGGCGCTGCTGGACCGGCTGAAGTCGCTGGACGCCGAAGCGCAGAACGCGTTGATCGTCGGGCTGGAGGAACGCTGGGGCATGCGCCGGGCCGAGGCCCCCGCGGATTGCCGGCCGATGAGCTGGGACCAGCTGCGCGAGATGCACGCCCACGGCATGGAGATCGGTTCGCACGGCATCGACCACAACATGCTGTCGAAGTTGCCGCGCGAGCGCATGGTCGCCGAAGTCGCCGGATCCAAGCGCACGCTGGAGCGCGAGCTGGGCGGCACCGTGTCGGCGCTCTCGTATCCGGTCGGCGGTCCCGACGCCTACGACGGCGACACCATCGCGGCCGTGCGGGAGGCGGGTTACCGCATGGCCTGCAGTTACATCGGCGGCGTGGCGGCGGTCGGCGAATCCTCGCGTTTCGCGTTGCCTCGCCTGTCGGTCGAAAGGCAGATGGACCAGGCCTGGTTCGAGGCGATGCTGACCGCGCCGGAAGTGTTCGCCTATTCGCCCCGGCTGCGCAACGGCTAGACCCACGGAGCAAGCACGACCGATGTTCCCCCTCATGCTGATTTATCTGGCGCTGGTGATCATCCGGCCGCAGGACTACCCTGCGGTGGCCGAATCGCCGGGCCCGCCGCTGCAATCGCTGGTGCTGCTCGCGGCCGCCGGGATGTGGCTCTTCTCCTCGCGCAAGTCGTTCGCGGCGCCGCAGTACCTGCTGATCGCCGGGTTCCTGGTGGTGGCGATGTTCTCCCAGGTGGTCAACGGCTGGGTCGGCGGTTCGCTGTTCGTGTTCTCGGCGTTCGCGCCGACCGTGCTGGCCTACGTGCTGCTGGCCAACGCGGTCGATACCCGGGCGCGCCTGGAAACCACGATGGCGGTGCTGACGGTGTGCGCGGCGGTGCTGGCGCTGCATGGCGTGGAGCAGGCCTCGACCGGCATCGGCTGGACGGGCGTCGAGCTTTCCCAGGGCACGCGCATCCAGTACGTGGGCATCTTCAATGATCCCAACGACCTGGGCCTGCTGTTCGTGATGTGCCTGCCGATGGCGTTCTACCTGAGCGCGCGGGGCGGGCTGATGGGCCTGCGCCGCCTGTTCTGGCTGGCCGTGGCCGGATTGCTGCTGTGGGGCTGCTACCTGACCAATTCGCGCGGCACCCTGCTGGCCGCGCTGGCGTTGCTGGCGGTCTACGTCTGGCGCAAGCGCGGCCTGCTGACCGCGGGCATCCTCGGCTCGGTCGCGTTGACCGGCCTGATGATGCTGCCCTCCCGCCTGCAGGAAATGGACGTGTCCGAGGAGTCCGCGATGGGGCGCGTGGAGTCGTGGTACGAGGGCGTGCAGATGTTCCGGCAGAATCCGATTTTCGGCGTGGGCGCCGGCAACTACACCGACTACAACCCGCTGACCGCGCACAATTCCTTCGTGCTGGTGCTGGCGGAGCTGGGCATCATCGGTTTCACCGTGTGGCTGGCCATCGTCGGCTACAGCTTCCGGATGACCCTCGCGCCGCTGCGCCGCGGCGACGACATCATCGAGGACGTGCCGCCCGAGGTGCCCGACGACATCGCGCTGGCGCACTGGCGCAGCGATCGCGCGCTGACCTTCTGCCTGCTGCTGTCGCTGTGCGGATTCTTCACCGCGGCGTTCTTCCTCAGCCGCAGCTACGTCGTCATCCTGTACCTGCTGGTGGCCCTGGTCGTGGGCAACTACACCCGCTTGCGCAGGCAATACCCGAGCCTTCCGGCCTTCAGCCTGGACCAGGATCTGTTGCGCTGGCCCATCTACGGCGCGGTCGGCGCCGTCGGGCTGTACATCGTGGTCAAAGTACTCCTGGCAATGGCATGAACAACCGCGCGCGCACCCTGAGCAATGCCCTGTTTTCCTCGGTGGGCATGTACACCGAGTACGCCCTGGGCATGCTCACGTCGATCATCATCGCCCGCTACCTGGGGCCGGAGGATTTCGGCGCCTACAGCATGGTCATCTGGATGGTCGCGGTGGGCGTGGCGATCTCCAATGCCGGCAGCGCCAGCGCCGCGATCAAGTTCGTCGCCGAGCTTCGCGGCGGCGGCAATCCCGAACTGATCCCGCCGATGCTGAGCCACCTGCGCAGGGTGCAGAACCTGTTCCTGCTGGGCCTGCTGCTGGTCGGCGGCGTGGTGTTCATGTCGTTCGGCAACAAGTTCGCGCCGGGTTGGAACCACTGGCTGTTGCTGGGCTTCCTGGTGGTGGCCGTGGCCCTGCGTTCGTCGTACATGTTCAACATCGGCGTCGCCAAGGGTTTCGAGAACTTCAAGGCGACCGCGACGGTGGCGCTGGTGGCCACGCCGATCAACCTGGCCCTGGTGGCCATGGCCTGGTGGATGGACGCGTCGGTCGGTTGGCTGCTGGGGGTGTTCCTGTTGTCGGGTTGCGTGTTCCTGTGGATCTCGCGTCGCCAGATCGCGCCGCTGCTGCCGGAATGGAAGCCCGGCGTGACCCTGCCGCCGGAATTGCTGGCACGCGTGCGCAGGCACGTGGCCTGGTCGGCGCTGAGCGTGTCGGTGGGATTCTTCTCGGCCAGCGAGGTCGAGGTGATGTTCCTCAACATGCATGCCGACAGCCATGCGGCCGGACAGTTCAAGGTGGCCTACCAGCTCGCGGTCGGCGCGACCGCGCTGGTGCCCGGCGTGTTCAGCGCATTGCTGCTGCCGATGATGGCCAGTGCACTGAGCCAGGGCCGCGAGATCGCCGCGCGCCGGTTCGTCGGCACCACCGCCTACCTGGCGTTGCTGGGGCTGCCGCTGATCGCTTTCGGCGTGGTGTTCGGCGGCGACACCATCCTGTTGATGTACGGCAAGGAATACATCCCGGCAGGGGCGGTCTTCGCCTTCTGCCTGATCGGGGCGTGTTCCAGCATGATGGGCAGCGGCGCTTCCAGCCTGCTGATCAGCGCCGACCGCCAGCGCAGCGTGCTGATCGTGGTTTCGTTCTTCGCGCTGATGAAGCTGGTGCTCAATGCGGCCCTGATTCCGCATTTCGGTTTGAACGGAGCGGTGGCGGCCTACACCTTCCTGGGCGTGGCCAGTCCCGTGTGCTGCATCGTCCTGGCGTGCCGGGCCAGCGGCGCTTCGCTCGATTGGGGACGGTTGGGTCGAGTGGCGCTGGCGGCGACGATCGCGGCGCTGGTCGCGTTCCCGTTGCGCGACCACGTGTTGCCCTGGGTGTCGGTGCTGGGCGGCGGCGTGGTGCTGGCCCTGGTCTATGCGCTGTCGACCTTGCTGCTGGGCTGCTGGAGCCGCGGCGACATCGAGCACCTGCAGCACCTGCATCAACGTTTCGCCGCCGGCCGGCCGCGCGCGGGCGCGCGCCTGCTGGAATGGGCGTTCCAGCGCGCGCCTGCAGGAGGTTCGCCATGAGCGGATTGTACGAGTCGCTGTTCCGCGGGGCGTTGTTCCCGCTGTACGAATCCGGATTGCGCCGGCGCGATACCCTGGGTTACCTGCGCGAATACGAGCGCAGCCAGTGGCTGGACGCGGAAGGCCTCGAGGCGCTGCAGTGGCGGAGACTGCAGGATCTGCTGCGTCATTGCTGGGAAAACGTGCCTTTCTACCGGCGGCAATGGCAGGAACTCGGCCTCGCCGGCCCCGGCGACATCCGCAGCTTCGCCGACTACGCGCGCCTGCCGGTGCTGGACAAGCCGACCATCCGCGCCAACTTCGAACAATTGATCGCGGACAATCGTCGCGAAGGCCTGCTGTACAAGACCACCGGCGGCTCGACCGGCGAGCCGCTGCGCTTCGGCTATACCCGCGAGAGCTACGAGCGCCGCCTGGCGATCATGTGGCGCGGCTACGGTTGGTCCGGCGCGCGCCTGGGCCAACGCACGCTCTACCTGTGGGGCCTGTCGCCGGGCAAGCAGAAGCGCAAGGACCGGCTGTACCACGCAGCGTTCAACCGGCACATGCTCAACGCCTTCGAGATGAGCGAAGCGCGCATGGCCGAGTACGCGGATGCGCTGGACCGTTTCCGTCCCGAAACCATCGTGTCCTACGTCGCGCCGGCGGTGAAGTTGTCCGAATGGCTGTTGGCCAACGGGCGCAAGCCATGGCGTCCGCAGCGCGTGCTGGCTGCGGCGGAAACCTTGCACGAAAGCCAGCGCGAGCTGATCGAGCGCGCGTTCGGCTGCCCCGCATACAACACCTACGGCTGCCGCGAGTTCATGCTGATCGCTGCTGAATGCGAGCACCGGCAGGGCCTGCACGTCAACGCCGACCACCTGCGGATGGAGCTGGGTGGCGCGGTCGGCAGCGACGGCCACGGACCGCGCGATGTCGTCGTCACCGACCTGCACAACTACGGCATGCCATTGCTGCGCTATGCCAACGGCGATCTGGCCACCCCCGGTACCGCCGCGCGTTGCGGCTGCGGGCGGGCGTTGCCGCTGCTGGCCAGCGTGGACGGACGCCGGCTGGACGCGTTGCGCACGCCGGACGGGCGCTACGTGCCTGGCGAATACGTGGTTTACGCCTTCCTCCGCGCCACCGGCATCCGTCGCTACCAGGTCGTGCAGAAGCGCCTGGATGCGTTCGACATCACCCTGGTGCGCGACCACGATTTCGACGAATCCGTGGTCGAACTGGTGCGGGGCGAACTGGCCAAGGTAGTAGGCGGGGAAGTCGCGTTGAACTTCCATTACGCCGACGACCTGCCGCTGACCGCGACCGGCAAGCAGCGCGTGACCATCTCGGAGCTGCCGTGACCATGGAAATCGTCCATTGCGTGGAAAACCTGGCGCGCGGCGGCCTGGAACGGACCGTGCTCGACCTGGTCGCCGCGCAACGCGAAGCGGGTCACCGGTGCCGGGTGCTGTGCCTGTACGAACCAGGCCAGCTGGCCTCGGAACTGGTTGCGCAGGGCGTCCAAGTCGAAGCCTGCCGCAAGGGCGCCGGGCTGGACGTCGCTGGAATGCGGCGCATGCGGGCGTCGTTGCGGCGCAGTCCCGGTGCGGTCCTGCATACCCACAACGCCGCCGCGCACTACCACGCGGTCGCCGCCGGCTGGGGGCTGCCGCTGGGCTGCGTGGTCAACACGCGCCACGGCATGGGCATGGCGAACGCCGGCAGCCGCAAGGAATGGCTGTATCGGCGCAGCATGCCGCTGACCGACCACGTGGTCGGCGTATGCGAAGCCGCGCGCGAGCGTTTCGCCGCACAGGGCGTGCGCCCGCGCGGCGAACTGCTGGCCATTCCCAACGGCATCCGCCTGGAACGGTTCGCCATGGCCACCGCGCAGGCGCGCGCCGCCCTCGCGGCCGAACTCGGTTGGCCGCACGACAGTCGCATCATCGGCACGGTCGGGCGACTGCATCCGGTGAAGGACCAGCCGCGGCTGCTGCATGCGCTGCACGTGCTGCGCGCGCAGGTGCCGCAGGCGGTGCTGGCGGTCGTTGGCGACGGCCAGATGCGCGCTGCGCTGCAGGACGAAGCCGGCCGGCTCGGCCTGCAAGACGCGGTGCGTTTCCTCGGAGACCGCGACGACGTGCCGCGCCTGCTGGCGGGCATGGAGGCGTTCGCACTGCCATCGCTCAGCGAGGGGTACTCCGTCGCGTTGCTGGAAGCCTGCGCCACGGGTTTGCCGATCGTCGCCACCGACGTCGGCGGCAACCGGGAGATCGTCCACGACGGACGCAACGGCCGCCTGGTGCCATCTGCCGATACCGGGGCGCTTGCATCCGCGTTGGCCGAGGTGTTGCAGGACCGCGAACTGGCCGAACGGATGGGCAAGGCAGGACGCGAATGGATCGTCGCGGAGGGCTCGTTCCGGACCATGGCTTCGCGTTACCAGCGCCTGTATGCGGGCAAACACGCCGCCGGCGCAGCGACGATGGAGGCCGCATGAGCAATCCGCGTCCGCGACGGCTGAAGTTGCTGCACATGCTGCCGAACGCATGGGTCAACACCGCCGGCCCAGTCGACGGCAAACGCTTGTACCTCAGTTTCGACGATGGCCCGAACCCGAAACACACGCCGCCGCTACTGGACCTGTTGCGGGAGCACCAGGCCAAGGCCACGTTCTTCCTGATCGGGCAGGAGATCGAACGGCATCCCGAACTGACCCGGCGGATCCACGCGGAAGGGCATGCCCTGGGCAACCATTCGTATTCGCATCCGCGCTTCGACGAGTTGTCTCTGGCCGAGCAGTTCGAGCAGATCTCGCGCACCGACCGCGCCCTGTCGGCGGTCGATGGGCTCGAAAGGCATGCGTTCAGGCCGCCGCGCGGGGTGCTGACGCTGCCGATGCTGCTGCGTTGCATACGCGAGCGGCGGCGCATCGATTACTGGTCCTACGACACCCTCGACTACAACCGGCGTCCGTTGGGCGATGTGCTGCCGGCGATCCGGCGCAACCCGGTGCGCAGCGGCGACATCCTGCTGATGCACGACGATGGCGGACTTGCCCTGGAATTGTTGCGGACGCTGCTGCCGGAATGGAAGGCGCAGGGCTATTCGATGTGCGCGCTGCCGGTCCACCCATGATCCGCGCATCGCACGAAGCGGGAAAGGCCGATGAGCGATGGATGCCTGCCGGCGGCGGAATCGGTCCGTTGAGGGGAGAAGAGCTTGGATAACGGGATCTACTGGCTGGCCGCGGTACTGGCGTGCGCCGCCTTCGCGGTTCTGGCGCTGTGGCTGATGCTGCGCGCGCGCAACATGCAGATATGGATCGGCAGCTACCTGCGGCGCATTCCGCCGCGCGTCGACGATCGCCCGGTGCATGTCATGTTCTGCTTCGTCGACCACTTCGAACCGGGCTGGCACGGCGCCGGCATCGACACCCAGCGCGCGCGCGTCGATCGCTGGTGCCGGGATTACCGCGCGCTCGCCGAGCGCCATCGCGATGCGGACGGCCGCCCGCCGCAGCACAGCTTCTTCTACCCGGAAGAGGAATACGCGCCGGAGCACCTCGACAAGCTGGCCGAGCTGTGCGCCGACGGTTACGGCGAGATCGAGGTGCACCTGCACCACGACAACGACACCGAGGCGAACTTCCGCCGCACCCTGTCCGGGTTCTGCGAAACGCTGCACCAGCGGCATGGCGCGCTGCCGCGCGATCCGGCCAGCGGCGAGTTGCGCTTCGGCTTCATCCACGGCAACTGGTGCCTGGACAACTCGCGCCCGGACGGCCGCTGGTGCGGCATCGACAACGAGATCACCCTGCTGCGCGAACTGGGCTGCTATGCGGACTTCACCCTGCCTTCCGCGCCCAGCGACACGCAGACCCGGACCATCAATTCGATCTACTACGCCACCGACGATCCCGGCCGGCCGAAGTCCCACGATACCGGCGTGCCGGCGTACGTCGGCGGCGAAACCCAGGGCGACCTGCTGTTGATCCAGGGGCCGTTGGGCCTGAACTGGCGCGACCGCCGTTTCGGCATCGTGCCGCGCATCGAGAACGCCGACGTGCGCGGCGGACAACCGCCGACGCCGCAACGCGTCGACGCCTGGGTGCGCACCGGCGTGCATGTGCTGGGACGGCCGGAATGGGTATTCGTGAAGATCCACACCCACGGCACCCAGGAAGCCGACATGGACACGCTGCTCGGCCCGCGCACCGACGCCATGCATGCCTACCTGGAATCGGCCTACAACGACGGCAAGCGCTTCGTGCTGCATTACGTGAGCGCGCGCGAGGCCTACAACATCGCCAAGGCCGCCGAAGCGGGGCGCGAAGGCAATCCGCACGACTATCGCGACTTCCTGCTGCCGGCGCCGAAATCCTCCTGGGCCGGATCGGGACGCAATCCGCGATGAACGCGGAGCCGATCCCCGATCCCGCGGCTGCGACCGGCGATGTGCTGGTCAGCGTGATCATGCCGGTCTACAACGCCGAGTCGACGATGCGGCGCTCGATCGACTCGGTGCTGGCGCAGACCTTCGCCGCGCTGGAGCTGGTCCTGGTCGACGATGGCTCGCGCGATGGTTCGGCGGCGATCATCGCCGAATACGCCGCGCGCGACGCGCGGGTCCGTCCGTTGCACCAGACCAACGCCGGGGTTGCCGCCGCGCGCAACACCGGCATTGCCGCCGCGCGCGGCAGTCATGTCGCGTTCCTGGACAGCGACGACTGGTGGATGCCGCGCAAGCTGGAACTGCAGCTCACGGAAATGCGCAAGCGCGACGCCCTGGTCAGCTACGCAGCCTACCAGCGCGTCGCCGAGGACGGACGCCTGTTGTCGCGGGTGCAACCGCCGGCACAAGTCGGATACCGCGAGATGCTGGGCAGCAACCACATCGGCAATCTCACCGGCATGTACGACCGGCGCCTGGGCGACGTCGAGTTCCAACGCCTTGGCCACGAGGACTATGTGTTCTGGCTGGATCGGGTGCGGCGCGCAGGTCGCGCGGTCTGCGTGCCCGGCACGGAACCACTGGCGTTCTACCTGGTGCGCAACGGATCGGTGTCGGCGAACAAGCTGCGCGCCGCAGGCTGGCAGTGGCGCATCTATCGCGAAGTCGAAGGACTGTCGCCGCCGCGCGCCGCCTGGTACATGCTGCAGTACGTGAAGCACGCGTTGCGCAAGCGCGGCGGGGTTTGATGCTGGCCGAAGGTGAGGGGCGACCGGAGTTGGTGTCCGTTCCGAAGCAAAGTCCTATCGAGCGCAGGGAAAGTCGGGGCCTTTCGCACTCGAATTGCCGTGGCCCTCGAAAGTGTGTCGGCTCCGGGCCACCCCTCATCCGGCCTGCGGCCACCCCCGACTAAAGCACTCGAGGGCAGGCTCTTCTCCCCGCACGCGGGGAGAAGGAGATTCCATTGCGAGTCGCGGCTTACTGGACTTCGCTCAGTTCCACCAAGTAGCCGGTGGTGCCGCCGCTCACGTCGATGCGGAAGCCGCCGCCGCTTTCGATGTACTTGCCCGAGCTGAAGTTGCTGCTGATGGTGGCGTTGGCCGGTTCGAGCACGCGCACGCGCAGGCGGCCGGCAGTGGCTTCGCGGCTGTTGACCAGCACGGGCTGTACCGGCGTGTTGACCTGGAAGGTCGCGGTGGTGCCGGCGGTGATCGCGAACTGGTCGCGCACGGTCAGCTTGCGGCTGCCGAAGGTGAACTGCCGCGTCCACGAGGTCACCGCGTTGTTGTCGCAGAACGCCGGGGTCAGGTTGGCGGTGGCGGTGAACGCGCCGCCGGTGCCGGGGGTGACGCTCAGGGTCGAGGCGCGCGAAGTCGATTCGCACTGGCGGGCGACGGTGCCGTTGTTCACGAAGCGCACCAGGTTGTGCACGTCGGTGCCCTGGTTGATGCCATTCGAAGGCGCTTCGATATTCGCGGTGACCGCCAGCCAGCCGTTGGAGTACAACGAGAACGAGCCCTGGTCCTGGTGCGCGTGGCTTTCGTTGTACGGGCCGGCGACGATCGACATCCACATGGCCGCGCGGTCCCAGCCGGTGCGTGCGAAGAAATGGCCCACGCCGGTGGCGTGGTAGATCAGGTCGGTAGGCGGGCCGCCGGTGCTGCCGGCCGGCAGCAGGTCGAAGCGGCGGTTGAAGGCGCTGGTCATGTTAGTGACCGAAATATTGTTCAGCCACCACGACGACGAGGCATAGGCCTGGGCGTTGGTGGTCAGCTTGCGCGCTTCCAGCATCAGCCGGCGCTGGTAGTCGTACAGGTTCGCCTCGCGGTCGCGCGACTGGTCGCCGATCGGCGCGAAGCGATCCAGGGTCGGGACCGTCGCATGGATCCAGTAGAAGATGCTGTCGGTCGCATGCGGGCTGGCGTTGGCCAGGTCTTCGCCGGTGCTGTCGCGCCACACGCGGTACACGGCGAACAGGCGCATGTGCGCGGTGCCGTAGCCGGTGCCCTCGCGGCTGCCGCCGCCGGGGAGTGCCGCGAAGTAGGTGCGCAGCGGCGGCAGGCGGTTCTGGCGCAGGTCGTTCAACCAGGTCGTGCTGTTGACCACCAGTCCCCAGTACATGGTCGCTTCGAGGAAGCTGTAGTAGTAGTTGTTGCCCGGGTTGTCGGTGGACCAGCCCGACCACGAGAACAGCTTGCCGCCCCATGTGGCTTCGTTGTGGTGCCACACGTTCCATATCGCCTGTTCGGCATAGGCCGACCAGCGGGTGCGCTTGGCCTGGTCGACGAAGCTCGGACACGCGTGCAGGGTCATGGCCACGTCGGCGATCATGGGGCCGACTTCAAGATAGGAATCGCCGGAAATCGCGGGCCTGCCGCCGGCGCTGATCGCCGCCTCCGCTTCGGTGACCTGCGCGTCGGCCAGGCTCACCGCCCGGTTGCAGTATTTCGCATCGTTGACCAGCAGGTACATGAAGGCCGGATCGTAGGCCGAGTAGCCGTAGGGGGTGCTGGTCAGGCCGGAATCGACCCACTCGCGAAAACGGGTGAAGGCGGCGGAATTGCGATTCACATAGGAAACGTCGACGACCAGGGCGTCCTGGCCGGCCGGAACGGGCGGCGGGGGCGGCGGAGGCGGGGGCGGCGATGTCGGTTCTTCGTCGTCGATGATCGTGCCGGTTCCGGTGGCGGTACCCAGCGTTGCATTGGTCGGGCTGCTGATCGTCGCGGTGAAGGTCTTGTTGCCTTCGTAGGTCGTGTCGTTGACGGTCGGCACGTTGACCGCTGCGCTGGTGCTGCCGGCCGGGATGGTGACGGTCACGCCGCTCTGGGCGGTGTAGTCGGCCGGGGCGACGGCCGTGCCGTTGGCGGTACTCAGCTTGACCGTGACGCTGCTGGAACTGGATGCCGACAGGCTGACCGTGAACGCCAGGGCCGAGCCTTCCGTCGCGCTGCCGTTGCTGATCGAGACCGTGGGCTGGGTCGGCGTCGGCGTGGTCGGGGGCGTTGGCGTCGACGGAGATGCCGCGCTTTTCCCGCCCCCGCCGCCGCATTGGCACAGGATGATGGTCAACACCGCCAGCGACAGCGTCCGGCCGGCGGACTTGATCCGCGTGCCGATGGAGGGATGGGAGAGGGATGGCGTGGTCATGGGGGGATGATCCTCAGCGATTGCTGTAGGAAATGCTCAGGTAGGCGATGTTCTGCCCGACGGTCTGTCCGGCGTCGGTGCTGTCGCGCTTGTAGTGTTCCCAACTGAATGCCGTGCTCCAGTGGCGGGACATCTGGTAGCGCAGCGTGGCACCCGTGCGCGCGGTCTTGTCTTCGCGCGACAACGAGGTGTAGTGCAGTTTTTCACGGGTCGCGTAGACGCCGAAGGTCAGCGACGGCCGCAGGACCCATTCGAAGTCCGCCCTGGCGCCACGGAGCTTCTGGTCGAAGGCGTCGGTATCGACATAGTTGCGTTTCTGCGCGTAGACGTTCGCGCCCACGCGGATACGGGTCGCGGAATACGTGTAGCCAAGATCGGCGCCGCGCACCACGTAGGGCGAGGCGTTGACCACCGCACGGCCGGTCAGCACGTTGTCCGGCACCGTGCTCGGCGGCTCCATGGAGATGCTGCTGAGCGCATCGCCGGCGGTATCGGAGAATTCGCTGGAAACGGATGCGGTGAAGGCGCTCTGCGCGGTCGGGTTCCATTTCAGGTTGCCGCGCACCAGCGGGTCGGTGCGGCCCTTGCCGCGGCGATAGTCGATGCGCGAGTAACCCGCGTCGAACTCCAGTTCGAAATGGGCCAGCCTGCGTTCGTAGCGGGCGTACAGGTCGTAGCGATGGTAATCGCGCGCGACCACGTCGTTGTCGAAGTCGACGGCCTGCGCCTGGGCCAGCAGCGACAGGGTGCTGGTCGGGGAAAGGTCGCGGATCGCGCCCATGGCCAGCGTCAGCTGGTTCGAATTGAATTCGTCGCTGATCTCGGCATTGCTGTCGATGTAGCGCAGCTCCGCCCGCCCGCGCAGCGTCCGCGTCCAGTCGAACAGCAGGGTCGGTCCCAGCGAGAACACGTTGACCTGCTGGCGGTTGCCGGGCGCGTTGGGCGCGAGCGCGTTGACCGGCTGCACCGTCAGGCTGTCCTCGGCCGAGAAGGACAGGCGGTCGGGGATCGCGACCCAGTTCACCCGGCCGGAGAGGACGCCGTCCACGGTGTCGTCGAACACATCGTCGCGGTAGCCGCGGTATTCGACCCGGCCATTGAGGTTGACCTGCAGCGCCGACAGGTTGTCGGTGATGATGAAGCCGAGGCCGGCGCGCGAGTAGCGCTGGTCGATCGGATCGTTCGGCGAGAGGGTGACGTTGCTGTTCTGCTCGACGCCGGCATCCAGCGTGTAGTCGACCCGGGCCGCCCATGCGTCGCTGGAGCATGCGGCGATAACGCTTGCGGCCATCATCCTGACGTGCAGTTTTTTCATCTCATGGCCACCGGTGGGTTGCCCGCGTTTTCAAGGGATGTGGTTGAAGACCACGCCTGCCAGTTTTTCCGGGGCGAAGCTGGCCACCGCCTTGTCGATCTGTTCGGGAGTGGCCTTGCCGTAGCCGGCCACCAGCACCACCAGGTCCGCCAGGCCCGACAGGATGCGCGCGTCCGGCGAGCCGAGGACGGGCGGCGCATCGAGCACCAGGTAACGGTCCGGGTAGCGGCTGTGCAGCGAATCGACCAGCATCCGCATGCGCAGCGAGCTGAACGCCTCGCCGGTGATCTCGCGCTGGCTGCCGCTGGGGATCAGTTGCAGGCGCGGGATGCCGGTGGAATACAGGATGCTGCCGAGGTCGGGCTGGCGCTCCTCCAGGTAGTCGATCAGGCCGCCGTGGCTGGTGTCCACGCGCAGTGCCGCGTGCTGCGACGGATGCAGGGCATCGCAGTCCACCAGCAGGGCCGACTTGCTGTCGTCGAAGGCGAACGCCGCGGCGAGGTTGCGGGCGACGAAGCTGCCGCCGCAGCCTTGCCCGACCGAGGCGACCAAGGTCACGAAATTCCGCTCGCCGCCCAACGCCAGCAGGCGGGTGCGCAGCTCGCGGAACGCGTCGGCCTGCTCGCGGACCGAATCGTTGCGATGGATGATGCGCCGGTCTTCCAGTTCGCGCGTGGTCAACGCGGTCGAATCCGCGCGCGGCGCGATCGAGCGGGCGTCGGCGGAATTGGGCGAGAGGTGGTCCTTCAGCCGCTGATTGTCCAGGGTCACGGATGTTTTCCTTGCGGTAGACGTCGGCATGAGGCTGGCCTCATCCCGCCAGTTGCTTGAGGGCATAGACCAGTACGTAGGCCAGCGCCACCGTGGCCAGCATGCCCAGGCCCATGGCGTCGCGCTTCATCTGCATGCGACGGTCGTGCGAAGACGAGTAGGCCGGCACCGTGGTCAGTACGGCGACCGGAGCGACCTTCTGCAGGTGGCGCGCGGAACGGATGCGCGGATCGAAACGCGCGCGCAGGAAGATCAGTCCGGCGGGGATGGCCAGCGCCAGGGCGAGGCCGGCCAGCACCACGTGCATCGGGCTCAGGCCGGTGGGGCGCAGCGGCATGGTCGCCGGATCCTGCACGCGCAGGGTCAGGCCGCGCTGCTCGCGGTCCAGCTCCATCGACACGCGGGCGTTTTCGCGACGCTTCAGCAGGTCCTGGTAGATGTCGCGGTTCACTTCGTAATCGCGGGTCAGCTCGGCCAGCGTGTTTTCCGATTCGGCGATGCGGCGGCTGCGCTCCAGCTCGCCGCCGAGCATGGCTTCCGCCTCGTTCAGGCGCGTCTGGGTCGCGGCGGCGTCGCGCTGGGCCTGCGCCTGCTGGCTGCGCAGTTCCTGGTACATCGGGTTCATCTGCGCCTGGTCGAACGGGCTGTTTCCCCGGGGCGCGGAGGCTTGGCGCTGCTGCTCTTCGGTCATGGCGCGTTGCAGGTCGGCCATCTGGTGGCGCACGCGGACCACGTCGGGATGCTGCTCGGTGTAGTTCAGCAGCAGGCGGTCCAGCTGGCCTTGCAGGTCGAGCAACTGGGCGCGATACAGGGTCTCGCGGGTCTGCACCGCGGTCACCGCCGATTCGCCGGACAGTTGGGCGCCGACGGCGTTGGCGCGCGAGCGCTGTTCCATCAACGCCATGCGGGTCTGTTCGACCTGGGTTCGCAGCGAACTGATCCGGGTGTTGGAATCGGTGGCGCTGCCGGGCTGGGCATCGATGTTCCTGGCCCGGTAATCGCGCAAGCTGTTCTCGGCTTCGGTCAGCTTGGCGTGGTAGTCGGTGACCCGGCTGTCGATGAATTCGTAGGCTTCGCGGCTTTCGCGGGCCTTGCCGGCCAGGCTTTCCTGCATGAAGGCCGTGCCCAGGCGTTCGGTGACCTCGTAGGCGCGCTTCGGATCGCTGTCGCGATAGGCGATCTGGACCAGGTTGGGGCGCGGGCTGGTGACGACGATGCGGCCCTTCACGTCTTCCATCAAACGGTCCTGTTCGACCGGGGACGGCTTGTCCGCCAGCCAGCCGCCGGCCTGCAGCGCTTCGCCCAGCACTTTCCGGCTGTAGATCACCTGGCGGGCCAGGCCGGCACGGTCGGTCACCCGCGTCGCCACCGCGCGGCCTTCGAGCAGCGGCTGGATGATGTCGCTTTCCTGCGCCAGGATGGTGGTCGAGGCGGCATAGGTGCCCGGCATCAGCAGGGCAACGAGCAAGGCCAACAGGGCGATGCCGGAGAACACGGCGGCCATGGTCAGGCGGTTGCGCTTCGCTTCGCTGATCATCACCGGGATCAGCTCGTTCGGCGTAAGCGCGACCGCGCCAGTGGCCGAAGGCGCGGAATAGTGGCGCCGGGCGGGAAGTTGGGCGTTATGGCTGTCCATCAAAATGTGCGCTCGGGTACCGTGATGACGTCGCCCGGGGCCACCGGGAAGTTGGTGCTGAGGTCGCCGCGGCCGAGGATGCGATCCAGGCGGACGGCATAGGCGCCGGTTTCGCCGGCCGCGTTGCGGTGCAGGTCGGCGCGGTCGGCGGCGGCGAATTCGGTGATGCCGCCGGCGGCCAGCACGGCGTCCAGCACGGTCATGCCCGGGCGATACGGAATGGACACCGGCTGGCGCACGGCGCCGGTGACGCGCACGCGCGACAGGTATTCGTGGCTGCGCAGGTCGGTCAGGATCACCGCGACCTGCGGGTCGCGCACGAAGGCCGAGAGCTTGGTCTCGATGTCCTTGGCCACTTCTTCCGGTGTATGTCCGCCGGCAGTCACGTCGCCCACCAGCGGAACCGAAATCTTGCCGTCGGGACGCACCGGCGCGGTGATGCCCAGTTCGGGATTCCGCCAGACGTTGACCTGGACGATGTCGTCGACACCGATGTGGTAGGCATCCACGGCCACCGCCCCTTCCGCCGGCGGCGGAGGCGCGTCCTTTCCGGGGGAAGTGGCGCAGGCGGACAGGACAAGGCCTTGCACCACGACGACAAGGCCGGCAACGAAGCGGTTCATCGGGAGGTCCCCTGATGTGTGTGCGATTGATCGATCAATACGCGACACGCATCAAAAACCGGCCAGTTCGGCCGCGGGGAAACGATCAGGCGCGGTAGAAGGCGCGATACCACTCGACGAAACGGCGCACGCCTTCCTCGACGCCGGTGGCCGGCGAATAGCCGGTGTCGCGGCGCAGCGCTTCCACGTCGGCTTCGGTGTCGGGTACGTCGCCGGGTTGCATCGGCAACAGGTTCATCTGCGCCTTGCGGCCCAGGCACTGTTCCAGCACTTCGATGTAGTGCAGCAATTGCACCGGCCGGTGGTTGCCGATGTTGTAGACCCGGTACGGTGCGCTGGAACTGCCGGGATTCGGCGCCAGCGGGTCGTACTGCGGGTCGGGACCGGGCACGCGGTCCAGGGTGCGGATCACGCCCTCGACGATGTCGTCGACGTAGGTGAAGTCGCGGCTGTGATGGCCGTGGTTGAACACGTCGATCGGCAGGCCGGCCAGGATGTTCCGGGTGAACAGGAACAGGGCCATGTCCGGACGCCCCCATGGACCGTACACGGTGAAAAAGCGCAGGCCGGTCGTGGGCAGGCCGAACAGGTGGCTGTAGGTATGCGCCATCAGCTCGTTGGCCTTCTTGCTGGCGGCATACAGGCTGACCGGATGGTCCACGCTGTCCTCCACCGCGAACGGCAGCTTGCGGTTGGCGCCGTACACCGAGCTGGACGATGCGTAGACCAGGTGCTCGACGCCGCGATGGCGGCAGGCTTCGAGGACGTTCAGGAAACCGACGATGTTGCTGTCGATGTAGGCGTGCGGATTCTCCAGCGAATAGCGCACCCCGGCCTGCGCGGCCAGGTTGACCACGCGCTGCGGGCGGAATCCGTCGAAGGCGGCTTCCAGCGCCGCGCGATCCTCCAGCGATCCCTTGACGAAACGGAAGCCCGGTAACGGCAGCAGGCGGTCCAGCCGGGCCTGCTTCAGGGTCGGGTCGTAGTAGTCGTTGAGATTGTCGAAGCCGAGCACCTCGTCGCCGCGTTCCAGCAGGCGGTGGCTCAGGTGCGAGCCGATGAAGCCGGCGGCGCCGGTGACCAGTACGCGCATGGGTGTTTCCGGGCGAATCGTGGGCGTGAGGGGCGCGGCCGTTACAGACAATCGTCGACCGCGGCGCGGGGCAGGGCGCGCTTGACGTCGAATAGTACCGCGCCGGGTTTGCCGAGGCGGCGAATCCCGTCGGCGCCGAGCTGGACGAACTCGCGGTGCGAAACCGCCAGCACGATCGCGTCGTAGCTGCCGGCTTCCGGCGTCTCGACCAGCGGCAAGCCGTATTCCGCATGGGCTTCGTGCGGGTCGACCCACGGGTCGTGCAGGTGCACGTTGGCGTTGTAGCTGCGCAGCTCGGCGACGATGTCGACGACGCGGGTGTTGCGCAGGTCGGGGCAGTTTTCCTTGAACGCCAGGCCCAGCACCAGCACGTTGGCGCCGGCGGTCTGGATGCCGCGCCGCTGCATCAGCTTGACCGTGCGCCGGGCCACGTGCGCGCCCATGCCGTCGTTGATGCGGCGGCCGGCGAGGATCACGTCCGGGTGGTAGCCGATCTGCTGCGCCTTGTGGGTCAGGTAGTACGGGTCCACGCCGATGCAGTGGCCGCCGACCAGGCCCGGACGGAACGGCAGGAAGTTCCACTTGGTGCCCGCGGCTTCCAGCACCTCGTGGGTGTCGATGCCGAGGCGGTGGAAGATCAGCGCCAGTTCGTTGATCAGGGCGATGTTGACGTCGCGCTGGGTGTTCTCGATGACCTTGGCGGCCTCGGCCACGCGGATGCTGCTGGCCCTGTGCGTGCCGGCGGCGACGATGCTGCGGTACAGCGCATCGATGAAGTCCGCCGCCTCGGGGGTCGAGCCGGAAGTCACCTTCAGGATGGTTTCCAGCCGGTGTTCCTTGTCGCCGGGATTGATCCGCTCGGGGCTGTAGCCGGCGAAGAAGTCCTGGTTGAACTTCAACCCGGATTCGCGTTCGATGATCGGCACGCACACTTCCTCGGTGGCGCCAGGGTACACGGTCGATTCGTAGATCGCCACGCCGCCGCGGCCGATGGCGCGGCCGACGGTACGGCTGGCCGATTCCAGCGGGCGCAGGTCGGGGCGCTTGTATTCGTCGATCGGCGTGGGCACGGTGACGATGAAGACGTTGCAGCCCTTCAACGCTTCCGCGTCGTCGCTGAACTGCAGTTGCGCGGCCGCGCCCAGTTCCTCTTCGGAAACTTCCAGCGTGTGGTCGTGGCCGCGACGCAACTCGCCGATGCGCTGGCCGTTGATGTCGAAACCCAGGGTCGGGAAGCGGCGCCCGAAGGCGACGGCCAGCGGAAGGCCGACGTAGCCCAGGCCGATCACGGCGATCCGGGCCTGGCCGAGGTCGGGCAGTGCGGCAACATTCATCGAAACATCGTCCCCTGTGGTGGAAAACGCAGCCCGAAGTCTAGCGGGTGCAGCAGCGGAAACGTGCAAACCATTCCGTGCAGGACAATTCGGAGAGGCGAAACCCCGTTTGACCTGAATTGCGCTGGCGCGACGTTACAATCGCCAGTGCCGACCACGACGGACAGGGGCGACGGGACCGGATGCGAATATTGCTTTGCGGCGGCGCGGGCTACATCGGCGGGCACACCGCCGTCGTGCTGGCCGAACGCGGCCACGACCTGGTCATTGCCGACAACTTCTCGAACAGCACGCCGCAGGCCCTGCGCCGGCTGGAGCAGGTCGTGGGGAAACCGATCGAGTTCCACCAGGTCGATATTCGCGACCGCGCCGCGCTGGAACGCCTGTTCGCCATCGCTCCGGTCGACGCGGTGCTGCATTTCGCCGCGCTGAAGGCGGTCGGCGAATCCTGCGAGCGGCCGCTCGACTACTTCGACAACAACATCGGCGGCACCATCGTCCTGTTGCAGGCGATGCGCGACGCCAACGTGCGGCGGCTGGTGTTCAGTTCCTCGGCCACCGTCTACGGCGATCCGGACAGCGTGCCGGTGCGCGAGGACGCGCCACTGCGCGCGACCAATCCCTATGGCCGCACCAAGCTGGTGATGGAACAGCTGATCGCCGACCTGTGCGACGCCGACCCCGGGTTCCGCGCGATCAACC
>NZ_JAGKTC010000004.1:0-146422 GCF_017939625.1 Pseudoxanthomonas helianthi | reverse complement strand
ACTGATCGGCGAAGACCCGTCTGGCGTTCCCAACAATCTGATGCCCTATGTCTGCCAGGTCGCCGTGGGTAGGCGCGACAAGCTCAGCGTATTCGGCGGCGACTGGCCGACCGTGGACGGCACCGGCGTGCGCGACTACATCCACGTGATGGACCTGGCGCGCGCCCATGCCGACGCGCTGGACTTCCTGCTGGAAGACGGCCGCAACGCGACGATCAACCTCGGCACCGGGCGGGGCATCAGCGTGCTCGAGTTGGTGCAGGCATTCGCCAGGGCATCCGGCCGCGACGTGCCCTACGAGATCGTCGGCCGCCGCGCCGGCGACGTGGCCGAGGTGTATGCGGATCCGTCGCTTGCACGGCAACTGCTGGGCTGGGAGGCACAGTTCGATGTGGACGCGATGTGCCGCGACGCCTGGCGCTGGCAGTCGATGAATCCAGACGGCTACGCGTAGAGCCTGCCCCGTACTCGATACGGGGGCGGGTCATCACCCGCCCTACCGTCACTCCAGCAGGCACTCCACCACGCTCAGGGGTTGCTTCATCCATGCGAAGTGGTCCGCGCGCGTGCCCAGCTGGCGCTGGTTGAGCGCGATCAGCTTGCGCTGCGCCGGCGCCAGTCGGGCGAGCAGCGCATCCAGCGAACCTTGCGGGGCCAGCCAGTCCTGTTCGAACAGCACGCCGTGCACGGGGATGGACAGTCGCGCCAACGCGGCTTCGAGGTCCATGTCCAGGCCGGCCGCTGCATAGCGGTTGCTCAAGCCGACGCGTGCCCAATCGCGGATCAGTCCGCGCGCTTCCATGCCGCCGAACCCCAGCCGGCGCCCGTTGAGGCGGCCGCGCCGATCGGCCAGCCAGGGAGCGAAGCGATAGAACAGCGGCAGCAACCAGCGGCGCGGCGCCGGGAAACTGCGCCAGTACGGCGTGCCGGTCGCCACCAGCCACAACTGGGCGAAGGCCGCGGGATGCAACGCGGCGTAACAAGCGGCGAGCTGGCCGCCGAGGCTGTGTCCGCCGACGAGCAGGGGCAATTGCGGAATCCGTTGCGCCATCGCGGCATGGCTGGCCGGCAGATCGAGGGTCAGCAACTCGCGATAGCCCCAGTCGTGGTCGCGATCCGGACGCAGGTCGCTGCCGCCGTTGCCGCGCCATTCGTGGACGAACACGGCCACGCCATGCGCGGCCAGTTCCTCGGCGAAGGGCAGGTAATGCTTCGCGGCCACGCCCAGCGCCGGCAACCACAGCAGGGCTGCCTGCGCCTGCGCGGGCACGCGCGCAAGCAAGGGGAACTGGTGGCCGTCGGTGCTGGCCAGCGGGATTTCCAGCGATTCGATGCTCATGGGCGAGGCGCCGCGCCGAAGTGGTCGAGCACCAGCACGTCGCCCTGTCCGGGGCGGTGGCCGAGCGTCAGCGCGCGCTGCACGTAGCCGATCGCGTTCTCGACCGCCTGCGCCATTGCCGCACCGAGCGCGAGGTTGGCGGCGACGGCGGAAGCGAGGGTGCAGCCGGTGCCGTGGGCGTCCAACGGCCTGCGCGGATGGATGAATTCGGCACTGGCGACGCCATCGTCGAAGCGATCGACGACCTTGCCGCCTTCGTGCAGGTGGCCGCCCTTGAGCAGCACCGCGCCGGGGCCGAGCGCGTGCAGCGCTTCGAGCGCGGCTTCGGCGGAACGGGTATCGGCGATGGCATGGCCCGTCAGCAATTCGGCCTCGGGCGTGTTCGGCGTGACGATGCTCGCCAGCGGCAGCAGGCGGGTCTTCAGCGCCTCCAGCGCGTCGTCTTCCAGCAGCTTGGCGCCCGAGGTGGCGACCATTACCGGATCGAGCACGACGAAGGCGGGCCGGTAGCGTTCCAGCGCGTCGGCGACGGCGTGGATCACCTGCGCGTTCGCCAGCATGCCCAGCTTGACCGCGCCGATGGCGAAATCGTCGAAGCAGGCATCGATCTGCGCACGCAGGAACTCGATCGGCGGCACGTGCACCGCGGTCACGCCGCGGGTGTGCTGCGCGGTCAGCGCAGCGATGGCGCTGAGGCCGTGCACGCCGTGCGCGGCAAAGGTCTTCAGGTCGGCCTGGATGCCGGCGCCGCCGCCGGAATCGGAACCGGCGATGGTCAGGGCGGAAACGACGGGGGGAATCGGCATGCCGCCATTGTGCCGGTTGCCCGCGCTGGCGTCAGGTCGCCTGCGCGGACGGATGCGGCGCGGCGATGCGCTGGGCCAGCCTGACCGCATGGTCGAAGTCGGACGCGAAGTGCAATTCGCCCGGGCTTTCCTCCAGCTTCATTCGGGCGATGACCCGGTTCGGCTGTTCCTGCAGCCCGGAGACGATCAGCACGATGCCCTTGCGGTGGCAGCGTTCGGCCAGCTTCCTCAGCGCATGCACGCCGCTGGCGTCGATCACCGGTACCAGGCGCATGCGCAGGATCAGCACCTTCGGCGTCTCGAAGAACTGGTCGAGCAGGTTGTCCAGGCGATTGGCCGCGCCGAAGAACAGCGGTCCGCCGATCTGGTAGGCCTCCACGCCCTTGGGCAGCCGCGTGCGCTGCTGGATGTCGATCTCGCGCGACGGATCGCCGGGACGCAGGTCGTCGTCGATCATGCGCACGCCGGAACTGATTTCCACGGCCTCGGCCATGCGGAACATGAACACGAACGCCGCGACGACGATGCCAGCCTCGATGGCGATGGTCAGGTCGAAGAACACGGTCAGGAAGAAGGTCAGCAGCAGCACCAGGCGATCGCCTTTCGGCGCCGACAGCGTGTTGCGGAAGTTCTCGAACTCGCTCATGTTCCAGGCCACCACCAGCAGCACAGCCGACAGCGCCGCCAGCGGCACGTAACGCATCAACGGCGCCAGCACCAGCATGAACACCAGCAGGTAGGCCGCGTGCAGCATGCCGGCCACCGGGGTGCGGCCGCCGGAACGGATGTTGGTTGCGGTGCGCGCGATCGCCCCCGTCGCGGGCAACCCGCCGAACAGGGCCGAGCCGACGTTGGCCACGCCCTGCGCGACCAGTTCGCCATTGGAACGATGGCGGCCGCCGGTCATGCCGTCGGCGACCACCGCCGACAGCAGCGATTCGACGCCGGCGAGGAAGGCGATGGTGAAGGCGCTCGGCAGCAGCTCGAAGGTGCGTTCGAACGGAATGTGCGGGAAATGGAAATCGGGCAGGGCCGAAGGCAGATCGCCGAAGCGCGAGCCGATGGTCTCCGCGGGCAGGCCCAGAGCCAGCGCAGCCAGGGTGCCGAGCAGCAGCGCGATCAGGAAACCGGGCCATTTCGGCTTCCACTTGCGCAGGCCGAAGATCGCCACCAGACCGAGCACGGTCAACGCCAGCGCGGCCGGTCGGGTGGTGCCGATGTGTTGGGCGTAGGCGGCCCAGCGTGCGAAGAATTTCGCCGGCACTTCCTGCATCTGCAGGCCCAGCGCGTCCTTGACCTGGCTGGAGAAGATGCTGACCGCGATGCCGGCGGTGAAGCCGGTGATCACCGGTTGCGGCATGTATTTCATCAGCGTGCCCAGGCGCAGCAGACCGGCGCCGATCAGCATCAGCCCGGCCAGCAGCGTGCACAGGATCAGCCCGCCGTAGCCGAACTTCTGGATCACCACGAACACGACCGGGATGAACGCCGCCGTCGGCCCGCCGATCTGCACGCGCGAGCCGCCCAGCGCCGAGATCAGGAAGCCGGCGACGATGGCCGTGTGCAGGCCTTTTTCCGGCGTGGTGCCCGAGGCGATGGCCAGCGCCATCGCCAGCGGCAAGGCGACGATGGCCACGGTCAGGCCGGCGATGGCGTCGGCCTTGAACGCCTGCAGGCCGTAGCCTTCGCGCAGCACGGTCAGCAGCTTGGGTTCGAACATCTTCAGGTACTGGCGACGGTCGAATTCGAAGCTGGACATCACCGCGGCTCCTTGAGGCGCACGCCGCGGCCATTGCCCTGGCTGGGCTGTCCGTTGCCGATCAATTCGATGCCGGCGGCATCCAGCGCTTCGACGATCTTGGTCAGCGTGGACACCACACCACGCACGTGTTCTTCCTTGCTCGCCTCCATGCGCTGGATGGTGGGCAGGGAAACCCCGGCCATCTCGGCGAGTTTCTTCTGGTCGATGCCAAGCAGGGCGCGCGCGGCGCGCAATTGGGCGGCGGAGATCACTGGATTGCCCCGGTCGATTTGCGGACCGGGGAAGTTTCCGACTGTCAGGCTTGATGATGCAAGTAGGAAATATGCATTTTGATGTTTAAAACATCATTTCGCGTGCCCAATGCTTTTGCTCGTCATTCCCGCGAAGGCGGGAATCCAGTGACTTGCCGTTGCGTTGCTATCGTTCGTGTCGATGGAGAAGCAACCTGCAACCTACATCCTTGCCAGCGAGCGCAACGGCACCCTTTACACAGGAGTCACCAGCGATCTGATCGGCAGGACCTGGCAACACCGCGAACATGTCGTCGACGGATTCACGAAGAAATATGGCGTGACGAAACTGGTCTGGTATGAGTTGCATGGCACGATGGAGTCGGCCATTACCCGGGAAAAGCAGATCAAGAAGTGGAATCGCGAATGGAAGATCCGCCTGATCGAGGATGCGAATCCATACTGGAACGACCTGTGGCTTGAAATCATCGGTCAAGCAAAAGCACAAGTCGCTGGATTCCCGCCTTCGCGGGAATGACGGCAAACTACGGCGGGCATGGAAGGCATGCCCACCCTATGGTTGTCGGTTTACAAAACTTCCGACGCGTAATCCGCCAACCTCGACCGCTCGCCGCGCCGCAGGGTGATGTGCGCGCTGTGCGACCAGCCCTTGAAGCGGTCCACCGCGTAGGTCAGGCCCGACGTCGTCTCGGTCAGGTACGGCGTGTCGATCTGCTCCACATTGCCCAGGCACACGATCTTGGTGCCCGGGCCGGCGCGGGTGATCAGCGTCTTCATCTGCTTCGGCGTCAGGTTCTGCGCCTCGTCGAGGATCAGGTAGCGCGACAGGAAGGTGCGGCCGCGCATGAAGTTCATCGAACGGATCTTGATCCGCGACGCCAGCAGGTCGTTGGTGGCCTGCCGGCCCCACGCGCCACCTTCCTGCGTATGCGTCAGCACTTCCAGGTTGTCGGTCAATGCGCCCATCCATGGCGTCATCTTTTCCTCTTCGGTGCCGGGCAGGAAGCCGATGTCCTCGCCCACGCTGACCGTCGCGCGGGTCATGATGATCTCGCGGTAACGCTGCTGGTCCATCGTTTGCGCCAGGCCCGCCGCGAGCGCGAGCAGGGTCTTGCCGGTGCCGGCGGTGCCGAGCAGGGTGACGAAGTCGATCTCGGGGTCCATCAGCGCGTTCAGCGCGAAATTCTGCTCGCGGTTGCGGGCGGTGATGCCCCACACCGCATGCTGGCTATTGCGGAAATCGTCGACCAGGGCCAGGGTCGCCTTGCCGTCGGCGCCGGTCTTGACCACGCGCAGTTCCACTTCGTCCTCGCCAGGCAGGTACAGGTACTGGTTCGGGTACCAGTCCTCGCTGTCGGCGCGGACCACTTCGTAGCTGGTGCGGCCGCTCTTGTCGGTCCAGGATTTCAGGTCGTTCTGGTGGCGGTTCCAGAAATCCTCCGGCAGCTCGGTGGCGCCGGTGAACAGCAGGCTGAAATCGTCCAGCGCGCGGTCGTTTTCGTAATCCTCCGCGGTGAGGCCGCTGATCGACGCCTTGATGCGCAGGTTGATGTCCTTCGACACCAGGATGACCGGCGTCTCCGGATGCTGCTCGCGCAGTTCCAGCACCGCGGCGAGGATCTTGTTGTCCGGGGCGATGGTGCCGAAGGTGCGGCCTGGATCGACCGGCCGGGTCTGGAAGAACAGCTTGCCGATCTGGCCCTGGCGCTTCAGCTGCAGGCCCTGCGGGTGGGTCAGCAGGATGCCGGATTCGATGTGCTCGGCGCCGGCGCCCTCGATCAGTTCGTTGAGGAAACGGCTGACCTGGCGCGCGTTGCGGCTGACTTCGGACTGGCCCTTCTTGGCGTTGTCGAGTTCCTCGATGACCTGCATCGGCAGGAACACGTCGTGCTCCTCGAACTTGAACAGCGCGGTGGGGTCGTGCATCAGCACGTTGGTGTCCAGCACGTAGATGCGCTTGCCTCGGGTCATCGGGTTTCCCTTAGGTTGGGACAGCAGCAGGCCGCCATGGCCCGCGGGGCGGGATGGCGGATTGGAATGAAGGATGATGTCGTCACTGTGACTGGAGCGCCTTCAGCGTCTCAAGCACGGCCTCCGCGTGGCCGGCGACCTTGACCCCGCGCCACTCGTGGGCGAGGCGGCCATCGGGCGAAATCAGGAAGGTGCTGCGGATCACGCCCAGCACCTTCTTGCCGTACATGTTCTTCTCGCCGATCACGCCGAAGGCGTTGCACAGCTTTTCGTCGGCGTCGCTGACCAGCGGGAACTTGAAGCCCTGCTTGGCGCAGAAGTTGTCGTGCGATTTGACCGAATCGCGCGATACGCCGAGCACGGCGGCGTTCGCTTTCCTGAACTTCGGCAGCAGCGCGTTGAAGTCGATGCCTTCGGTGGTGCAGCCCGGCGTGGAATCCTTCGGGTAGAAATACAGCACCAGCCATTGCCCGGCGTAATCGGCCAGCGTCGCAGAGCCGCCGCCGGATAGCGCCAGCGGCAGCTTCAGGGTGGTCTTCGGTAGTGCTTTGCCGACGGTCGCCATGGTTCAGAACTTCATCGGGTCCATGATCGCGTCCAGGTTCAGGTGGTCGCAGAATTCGAGGAAATCGTCGCGCAGCGCGGCGATGTGCATGTTCGACGGCACGCCGACGGTCAGCTGGGCGGAAAACATTTCCGCGCCGGTCTGCATCGCCCGGTAGCGGGTGCTCTGCAGGTTCTCGATGGTGATGCCCTGGCGGTCGAAGAAATCGGCCAGCTGGAACAGGATGCCCGGCTTGTCCGCGGCCACCACCTCGACGATGTACGGCAGCAGATTGCCTTGCACTTCCTTCGGGCCGGTGCGGTACCAGACCAGCTTCAGTCCTTCCTCGCGTTCCAGCCGCCCCAGCATCGCTTCCAGCTTGGCCACCGCGTCCCACGAACCCATCGCCAGCGCGGTCACCGAGACGTCGCGGCCGACCGTGGACAGGCGTGCGTCGACCAGGTTGCAGCCCGAATCGGCGATGCGGCGCGTCACCGACAACAGCGGCGACTCCGGATGCGTCGAATAGGCGTTGATCAGGAGGTGGTTTTCGTTCGGCGAGGGCCGGGGCGTGGTATCGGTCAAAGCGGCTTCCGGCAATGCGTCGGTTTCTGAATGGCGGCCGGTTCGGGGCCCGGCGACGGCGCCAGCATACTTGCCCGTGCTTTCCGGCGGCAAGTAA
Source organism: Pseudoxanthomonas helianthi (assembly GCF_017939625.1). Lineage (GTDB taxonomy): Bacteria > Pseudomonadota > Gammaproteobacteria > Xanthomonadales > Xanthomonadaceae > Pseudoxanthomonas_A > Pseudoxanthomonas_A helianthi. The sequence goes on along the minus strand of NZ_JAGKTC010000004.1, from coordinate 139,067 downwards.
CATCGCCCGGTGCGCGGGGCTTCCGCGCGAACCCCATCCGAAGGCCAACGTCTTGTCACTTTCCGGCAGCATCACCGCCCTGGCCACGCCGTTCACGGGCGCTGGCGAACTCGACCTCGATGCCTGGCGCAAGTTGCTGAAACGCCAGCTCGACGGCGGTACCCAGGGCGTGGTGGTGGCCGGTTCCACCGGCGAGGCGGCGGCGCTGACCGACGACGAATACGTCGCGATCCTGCGCATCGCCGTGGAAATGCTTGGCGCACGCATTCCCGTACTGGCCGGCACCGGGCAGATGAACACCGCCCGGACCATCGCCCAGACCCGCCTGGCGAAATCGGCCGGTGCGGAATGCGCGCTGGTGGTCACGCCCGCCTATGTGCGGCCGACCCAGGCCGGCCTGGTCGCGCATTACCGCGCGGTGGCCGAGCAGGGTGGATTGCCGGTACTGCTGTACAACGTGCCCGGCCGCACCGGCACCGACATGCAGCCGGAAACCGTGGCCGAACTCGCCCCGCACCCGAACATCGTCGGCATCAAGGAAGCCGTGGCCGCGCCGGAACGCATGGCCGCGCTGCTGGCATTGCGCAGCGACAAGTTCGTCGTCCTCAGCGGCGACGACGGCACCGCCGCGCGTTCGATGCTCGACGGCGCCGATGGCCTGATCTCGGTCGGTTCGAATGCATTGCCGGCATCGTTCCGCCGCCTGTGCGACCTGTCGCGCGCCGGCGATCGCGCCGCGGCCGAGAGCTGGGATGCGCAGTTGCAGCCCTTCTACGGGTTCCTCGGCGTCGAACCCAACCCGATCCCGGTCAAGGCGCTGCTGCAGCGCCAGGGCCTCGGCAGCGGCCTGCGCCTGCCGCTGTTGCCGCTGTCCTCCGCCCACCACGCCGCAGCCGACCAGTTGGCCGCGCTGGCGTCGGCGCTGGAAGAACAATCCGGCCGCGACGCGCTCGCGGCCTAGTCCCGAATATTTCCAAGGAGTTGCTCATGCGTCTTTCCCCGAAACTCGTGCGCCCGCTGGTGATGATCGCGCTGGCTTCGTTCGTCGTGGTCGGCGTGTCCGGCTGCAAGTGGTTCCGCAAGAGCGACCGCGGCGACTATGCGCTGGCTCCCGAGGCCCGCCCGCTCGAGGTTCCGCCGGACCTGAACCTGCCCGACACCAGCGGCGCGGCCAAGTTGCCGAACACCGCCTCGGCGCTGACCACCAGCGCGCCGTCGACGGCCCCGTCGGCCAGCGGCTTCCGCGTCAACGGCAGCCGCGATGAAGTCTTCGCCAAGCTCGGCCCGCTGCTGAAGGCGACCGAAGGCCTGACCGTGTCGAGCAGCGCGCCGCTGCTGGGCGTGTACGACGTCACCTACGGCGGCGGCAACTTCCTGGTGCGCGTGGTGGCGATGGAAGGCGGCGCCTACGTGTCCGCGGTCGACCCGCGCGGCCTGCCCGCCGCCGGCGAAGGCCCGACCAAGCTGATCGCGGCCTTGAAGGCGCAGCTGGGCGGCTGAGTTTTCTTCCACGAGCCGGAATGAAAAAGGGCGCCGATGGCGCCCTTTTTCATTGCTGCGACGACTCGCTCCGGATTTGTAGAGCCGAATTCATTCGGCTGCTCTTGCTTCTGTCTGCAGGTGCCGGGCCGTCCGATGCGGTTTGCTCTTCATTGCGAACGGCAAAAAGCAGCCGAGCATGCTCGGCTCTACAAGAGCGATGGTTCAGCGCTCCAGCAGCGGCAGTTTGTCCGGCTTGCCTTCCCAGTCCTTCGCGTCCGGCAAACCATCCTTGCGCGTGGTGATCACCGGCCAGGCCTTGGCCAGCTCCGCGTTCAATGCCACGAAGCCTTCCTGCCCGGCAGGCACGTCGTCCTCGGGATAAATCGCATTGATCGGGCATTCCGGCTCGCACAGGGTGCAGTCGATGCACTCGTCCGGATCGATCACCAGGAAGTTGGGGCCCTCGTGGAAACAATCGACCGGACAAACCTCGACGCAGTCGGTGTATTTGCACTTGATGCAGTTTTCGGTAACGACGAAGGGCATGGCATGCGATCGATACGGGAATCCGTGCAAGTTTAAGGCAAGCCGTCGGGTAAGCGCAGAGTGCGTACCACCGCGCGTATTGATTCCATGCAAGCACGTGGACAGCTGGGGCGAGTACTGGAGGTTTCGAATGCGCCGTCTTCCCGGCGAAAGCCGGGATCCAGTGCCTTTGCCTTCCGGGATTCATGTCTTTGCCTTCATAGGGATCAAAGTCGTTGGATCCCGGCTGGCGCCGGGAACGCGAACGAAAAGTAGATTATTTACAAATATGAAACAACCAGTGATTAATTTGATTATTTAATTCAAATAAGGAACGATTCAAGCTTCTCGCCGAATCCCAGCCAAGGAGTACCAAGATGATCACCCTGCGCCCCGCCAACGAACGCGGCCACGCCAACCATGGCTGGCTGGATTCCTGGCACAGCTTTTCCTTCGCCGAATACTTCGACCAGGGCCACGTGCACTGGGGCCCATTGCGGGTGATCAACGAGGATCGCGTCGCCGCCGGTCGCGGCTTCGGCCAGCACGGCCATCGCGACATGGAGATCATCAGCTACGTGCTGGAAGGCGCGCTGGGCCACAAGGACTCGATGGGCCACAGTTCGAGCATCGTGCCTGGCGACGTGCAGCGCATGAGCGCGGGCACCGGCGTGCAGCACTCGGAGTTCAACTACAGCGAAACCGGCACCACGCATTTCCTGCAGATCTGGATCATCCCGGACCGCCAGGGCGTGGCCCCTTCCTACGAAGAGCGCAAGTTCTCCGAAGCCGAAAAACGCGGGCGCCTGCGCCTGGTGGCCAGTCCGGATGGCGCCGATGGCTCGGTGGGGATCCACCAGGACGCGCGCCTGTACGCCGGCCTGTTCGATGGCGACGAACAGGCGGAACTGGTGCTGGCGCCGGGCCGGCTGGGCTACGTGCACGTCGCGCGCGGCGCGGTCGAAGTCAACGGCCATGCGCTGTCGGCCGGCGACGCCTTGCTTTACGAAGGCGAGCCCCTGGTCGATCTGCGCAATGGCCGGCAGGCCGAGGTGCTGGTGTTCGACCTGCCGCGGATGTAGCGGCAGGCCAGCGTCCGACGCGCGCAACGAAAAACGCCGGCCTCGGGGCCGGCGTTTGTCAATGATCGCGAAACTGGCGCTCCCTAGGGGACTCGAACCCCTGTTTTAGCCTTGAGAGGGCCACGTCCTAACCACTAGACGAAGGGAGCGTTTGGGCCGCGCGACGGCGGCGCATTAGTATATGGGGCTGTGGCGCGGCCCGGCAATCGCCGGCGCGCCGACCCGACCGCATGGAACCCGCCGTCATAGTCCCGCAAGCCGCCCTGCACATCATCCCGCGCGAACAGCACACGATCTCGCGCAAGGACATCAGCCCCAACGCCCTGCGCGTGCTCTATCGCCTGCGCGACGCCGGCTTTGCCGGCTACCTCGTCGGCGGCGCGGTGCGCGACCTGCTGGTCGGCGGCCACCCGAAGGATTTCGACGTCGCAACCGACGCCACGCCGGAACAGGTCAAGCAGTTGTTCCGCAACTGCCGGCTGATCGGCCGGCGCTTCCGCCTGGCCCACGTGGTGTTCGGCCGCGAGATCATCGAAGTCGCCACCTTCCGCGCCAACAGCGACGACGGCAGCGGAGACCGCGAGATGGAAAACGGCCGGCTGGTCCGCGACAACGTCTATGGCAGCATCGAGGACGACGCGGTGCGCCGGGACTTCACCGCCAATGCGCTGTACTACGCGATCGAGGATTTCTCGGTGCGCGATTACGTCGGCGGCTACGACGACGTGATGGCGCGCAAGATGAAACTGATCGGCGATCCCGAGCAGCGTTATCGCGAGGACCCGGTGCGCATGCTGCGTGCGGTGCGGCTGGCGGCGAAGCTAGGTTTCGAGATCGAAGCGGCCACCGCCGAGCCGATCCCGCGCCTTGCCGGCCTGCTGGCCGAAGCGGCGCCGGCGCGCCTGTTCGAGGAAATCCTCAAGCTGTTCCTGTCCGGGCATGGCGTGGCCAGCTTCGAAGGGCTGGAACGCACCGGCCTGCTGCCGGTGCTGCTGCCGGAAACCGGCGCGGCGCTGGCCGCCAATCGCAGCGGCGCATTGCGGCGCATGCTGCTCGAAGGCCTGCGCGGCACCGATACGCGCGTGGCCAACGACGAGCCGGTATCGCCGGCTTTCCTGTTCGCCCTGCTGCTGTGGCCAGCCTATTGCCGCGCGCTGGCCAGCCTGCAGGCGCAGGGCGTCAGCGTCGAAGATGCGCAACGCCGCGCCGCCGACCGGGTGACCCTGCACCAGTTGAACACCGTCGCGCTGCCGCGGCGCTTTTCGCTGCCGATGCAGGAAATCTGGCTGCTGCAGTCGCGCTTCTCCAACCGCCAGCGCAAGCGGGTGATGCGCCTGCTTGCGCATCCGCGCTTCCGCGCGGCCTACGATTTCCTGGTGTTGCGCATGGCCGCGTCGGACAGCCATGCCGATGACGTGGCGTTCTGGCGCGAGGCGCAGACCCAGTCCAGCGAACAACTCGCCGCCAGCCTCGGCGCGGCGGCGGCCGGCGACAGCTATACCGACGAAAACGCACCGCCGTCGAAGCGCCGCCGCAGGCGTCGCCGCCGCAGCGGCGCGGCCAGCGCAGGCGAATGAGCGGCGTCGAGGGCGTCACGCCGGTCGATGCCTTCGTCGGCCTCGGCGCCAACCTGGGCGATGCCGAAGCCAGCGTGCGTTCCGCGATCCTCGCGCTGGGCGAATTGCCGCGGACGCAACTTCAGAGCGCGTCGCGCCTGTACGCGTCGCCAGCCTGGGGCAGGGAAGACCAGCCCGATTTCATCAATGCCGTCGCCTGGCTGCGGACCACGCTGACCGCACGCGAACTGCTGGACCACCTGCTTGCCGTCGAACGCGAATTCGGCCGCGAGCGCGCCGAAGGCGAGCGCTGGGGGCCGCGCACGCTGGACCTGGACCTGCTGCTGTATGGCGATTCGCGGATCGACGAGCCGGGGCTGCAGGTGCCGCATCCCTACCTGCACCAGCGCGCCTTCGCCCTGCTGCCGTTGCTGGAAATCGCCCCGGAAGTCGTGATTCCCGGCCAGGGCCGCGCGCAGGACGCTGTATCCGGGCTGGAAGCGTCGAATATCCGCGCGTTATGAAGTCATAATGCAGGGCCCGCCAACGCCGGCGGGATAGCCCACGCCGCACCTGAGTGCGCGCGGGGCAAGGAAGAACGAGAGAACTTATGTCGATAAGTGACCGAGTGATGACGCCGCCCCGCGCGCACTCAGGTGCGGCCCTTCGGGTTGCCGTGTCCGGCCGCCAGGCGGCCGCGCGCGGCTTGGACAGGCGGCCAGCCTGCCGCGGCGCCACGCACGACCACCTGACGGCCGGACACGGTAACGTGGGCTATCCCGCCGGCGTTGGCGGGCCCTGGCAATGAGCACCCACGCCGAAAGCAAACCCTGGACTGTTCCCGCGCTGGCCGACGCCAAGCGCGAGGGCCGCAGGCTGGTCATGCTGACCGCCTACGACAACAGCTTCGCCCGCGTGGCCGATGCCAACGGCATCGACCTGATCCTGATCGGCGATTCGCTGGGCATGGTGGTGCAGGGTCATGATTCGACCTTGCCAGTCACCGTCGACGACATCGCCTACCACACCCGTGCCGTCGCCCGCGGTTTGAACCGCGCATTGCTGATCGCCGACCTGCCGTTCCAGTCGGACGCCACGCCCGAGCGCGCGCTCGACGCTTCGATCCAGCTGCTGCAGGCCGGCGCCGAAATGGTCAAGCTGGAAGGCGCGGGCCACAAGCTCGAAGTGATCCGCTTCCTGGTGGAACGCGACATCCCGGTCTGCGCGCACCTCGGCCTGACTCCGCAGTCGGTGCTGAAATTCGGCGGCTACAAGGTGCAGGGCCGCGACGAAGCCGCTGCCGCGCGCCTGCGCGCCGACGCGAAGGCGGTGGCCGAAGCCGGCGCGCAATTGCTGGTGCTGGAATGCGTGCCGACCTCGCTGGCCACGGCGATCACCGCCGACCTGTCGATCCCGACTATCGGCATCGGCGCCGGCCCCGGCTGCGATGGACAGGTGCTGGTGTTGCACGATTTCCTCGGCATCGACACCGGCCACCGCAAGCCGAAGTTCGTCAAGGACTTCCTCGCCGAAGGCGGCTCCATCGCTGGCGCCGTGCGCGCCTATGCGCAGGCGGTGCGCGACGGCTCGTTCCCCGACGCCGAACATTCCTATGCGTAAGGTCGAAGAAAAACTCTTTGACACGGATTGACGCGGATGACCGCGGATAAAGCAGAAGCAAGGCGTCAATAATGAAGAAGCAGGCCACAGGAAAATCGGCTTCCATCCGTGTAAATCCGTGTCAAAAAAGGGCTTTCAACGGCAAATGATCGAAACCATCACCGAACTGGACGCCCTGCGCGCCCGCGTGCGCGGCTGGAAGCGCGAAGGTTTGCGCGTCGGCTTCGTGCCGACCATGGGCAACCTGCATGCCGGCCATTATTCGCTGGTGATGCTGGCGCGGCAGTACGCCGATCGCGTGGTGTCCAGCGTGTTCGTCAATCCGACCCAGTTCGGCCCGAACGAGGATTACACCCGCTATCCGCGCACCGTCGACGCCGACGTGAGCGGCCTGGATGGCGCCGGTTGCGACGTGCTGTGGCTGCCGACGGTCGAATCGATGTATCCGTTCGGGGTGGAGCTGGCGGCGAAGGTGCACGTGCCCGGCGTCAGCTCGGTGCTGGAGGGCGCGCACCGTCCCGGCCACTTCGACGGCGTGTGCACCGTGGTCAGCCGCCTGTTCAACCAGGTGCTGCCCGACGTGGCCGCGTTCGGCAAGAAGGATTACCAGCAGCTCGCGGTGATCCGGCAGATGGTCGCCGACCTGGCGTTCCCAGTGGAAATCCTCGCCGGCAGCATCGTGCGCGAGACCGACGGGTTGGCGATGAGTTCGCGCAACCAGTACCTCAGTGCCGAGGAGCGCCCGGTCGCCGCCGAGATCCGCCGCACCCTGCTGGCGATGCGCGACGGCATCGCCGCCGGCCGGCCGCGCGCCGAGGTCGAAGCCGCCGCGTCCCGGCAACTGGATGCGGCCGGTTACGCGGTCGATTACACCGTGGTCCGCCGCCCGGACCTGTCCGAGCCGGCCGATGGCGAGCCGGGCGCCCGGGTCGCCCTGATCGCGGCCCGGCTGGGACGGACGCGGCTGATCGACAACTTGGAGTTTTAACCCTTCTCCCGCTGGGAGAAGGTGGCGCGTAGCGCCGGAAATCGAAGCCGCCCCAAGCGGCTGAGGTTCGGCGGCGGGAAAGAAGATGAACTGCAGGGACGTCGCAGCGTTCATTGACGTCCGCATTCTGCCGCTTCGCCGTACCCTCACCCCAACCCCTCTCCCGGCGGGAGAGGGGCTAAAATGCCCGCAACCGCCCCCAAGCCGCTTTTCCCATGCAACTGAACCTGCTCAAAGCCAAGATCCATCGCGCCACCGTCACCCATTCGGAGCTCAACTACGAAGGCTCGATCGCCATCGACGAGCTGCTGCTCCAGGCGACCGGCATCCGCGAGTTCGAACAGGTGCACATCTGGGACGTCACCAACGGCGCCCGTTTCACCACCTATGCGCTGCGCGCCGATGCCGGCAGCGGCATCATTTCGCTCAATGGCGGCGCCGCGCGCCATGTGCAGGTCGGCGACCTGGTCATCATCGCCGCCTTCGCCGGCATGAGCGAGGCCGAAGCCAGCGTGTTCAAGCCGAAGCTGGTCTACGTCGACGCCGAAAACCGCATCAGCCACACCAACGACAGCATCCCGAAGCAGGCCGCATGACCGCGTTCGAGAAGCTGGCGGCGCACGCCGCGCGCCTGCGGAGCGCGAAGGCCGCCGACCTGCTGGCCGCCGACCCGGCACGACCCACCGACCTCGCCCTGCGCGTCGGTCCGGTGTACGCCAACTTCGCCCGCCAGGGCTACGATCGCGCCGCGCTTGCGGAACTGCTTGCGCTGGGCGAAGGCAAGCAACTCGCCAGCGCGTTCCGCCGCCTGTTCGACGGCGACAAGGTCAACGTGACCGAAGGCCGCGCCGCGCTGCACACCGCGCTGCGCAGCAACCTGTCGCAGGCCGCCGTCGCCCGCGAGGCCTTCGCCACCGCCAGCGAAGTGCGCCAGCGCATGGGTCGCATGGTCGCTGCGCTGGAAACCAGCGGCATCACCGACATCGTCAGCGTCGGCATCGGCGGTTCCGACCTCGGCCCGCGCCTGGTCGCCGACGCGTTGCGGCCGGTGTCCGGCGCGCGTCTGCGCGTGCATTTCATTTCCAACGTCGATGGCGCGGCGATGCAGCGGACCCTGGCCGGGCTCGATTCCGCGACCACGGCCGGCATCCTGATTTCCAAGACCTTCGGCACCCAGGAAACCCTGCTCAATGGCGCGATCCTGCGCGACTGGCTCGGCGGCAGCGAACGCCTGTATGCGGTCAGCGCCAATCCCGAGCGTGCCGCGGCGGCATTCGACATCGCAGCCGAGCGCGTGCTGCCAATGTGGGATTGGGTCGGCGGACGCTATTCGCTTTGGTCGGCGGTCGGTTTCCCGATCGCGCTGGCGATCGGCTTCGACAAGTTCGAAGCGTTGCTGGCTGGCGCCGCAGAGATGGACGCGCATGCGCTGGATACTCCGCTGGCGCGGAACCTGCCCGTGCTGCATGCGCTGACCGCGGTGTGGAACCGCAACCTGCTCGGCCATGCCGCGCACGGGGTGATGACCTACGACCAGCGCCTCGCCCTGTTGCCGGCCTACCTGCAGCAGCTGGTGATGGAAAGCCTGGGCAAGTCGATCAAGCTCGACGGCACGCCGGTCGATGGCGAAACCGTGCCGGTATGGTGGGGCGGCGCAGGCACCGACGTGCAACACAGCTTCTTCCAGGCGCTGCACCAGGGCACGCAGATCGTGCCGCTGGATTTCGTCGGCACCGTGCGCAACGACGACCCGTACGCCGAGAACCACCTCGCGCTGCAGTCCAACCTGCTGGCGCAGAGCGAGGCGCTGGCGAACGGACAGGCCAACGCCGATCCGCACCGCAGCTACGCCGGCGGACGCCCTGGCACGATGTTCCTGCTGGATGCGCTGACCCCGCAGTCGCTGGGTGCGTTGATCGCGATGTACGAGCACAGCGTGTACGTGCAATCGGTGGTCTGGGGCATCAATGCGTTCGACCAGTTCGGCGTCGAACTGGGCAAGCAGTTGGCGAACGGCTTGTTGCCGGCGTTGAAAGGCGAAGCGCAGGCTTCCGATCCGGTGACCCAGGCGCTGCTGGCGGAACTGAAGTCGCGCGGCTGATTCCCGTCTTCGCGGGAATCTCCCTTGTGGGAGCGACGTCAGTCGCGAATGTCGGAGCGATTCACGGCCAGATGGCGGAATGGATCATGAAACGACCGTTCCGCTGTTCCAAACTGCGGGATTGGTGCTTCTGCGGCAGTAATGGAAACGGTAAGTCTTGTGACTTCGGCATTCGCGACTGACGTCGCTCCAACGCCAAGTATCGAAGGGATTGCGATGGGGTTCGCTGGTCGTGGCTGAAAGCCGCCGCTTCTAGGACGCGTGCTGTTTCATGGCCCATGCCACGTGTTCGCGCACCAGCGGCGATGGATCGTCGCGTCGCGATTCGAGCGCGGCGAGGACTTCCGGCGTGGTCGGCGCATTGCCCAGCGCCACCGCGATATTCCGCGACCACCGCTCATGTCCGCTGCGCCGGATCGCCGAACCTTCGGTGCGGCTGAGGAACTCGTCCTCGCTCCAAGCGAACAGTTGCGGCAACGTCGCCGTATCGAGATCGTTGCGCGCACGGAAATCCGGTTCGTCGGTCTTCTTCGCGAACTTGTTCCAGGGACACACCAGCTGGCAATCGTCGCAGCCGAAGATGCGGTTGCCGATGGCCGGGCGCAGGTCCTCGGGGATCGCGCCCTCGTGTTCGATGGTCAGGTAGGAAATGCAGCGGCGTGCGTCGAGGCGATAAGGCGCGACGATGGCCTGGGTGGGACAGATGTCGATGCAGCGCGTGCAGGTGCCGCAATGCGCGGTCGCGGGCTGGTCCACCGGCAGCGGCAGATCGACGTAGATCTCGCCGAGGAAGAACCACGAGCCGCCGTCCCGGTCGATCAGGCAGGTGTGCTTGCCGATCCAGCCGAGGCCCGCGTTGCGCGCCAGCGCACGCTCCAGCACCGGCGCGGAGTCGACGAATACGCGATGGCCGAACGGACCGATCTCTTCTGCGATGCGCTCGGCCAGTTTCTGCAGACGGTTGCGCATCAGCTTGTGGTAGTCGCGGCCCAGCGCGTAACGGGCCACGTAGGCGCGCCCGCCGTCGGCGAGCGTGGCCCAGGCTTCTTCGTCGTCGCGACGGCCATAATCGAGGCCGACCGAAATCACCCTCACGGTGCCGGGAATCAGCTCGGCCGGGCGCGAGCGCTTGTCGCCATGCGCCGCCATCCAGCCCATCGAGCCCTGCAGGCCCTGCGCCAGCCAGTCGCGCAGGAACGCCTCGTCTTCGCCCAGCTCGACATCGCTGATGCCGCAACGCTGGAAGCCGAATTCGCGCGCAAGCTCGCGCACGCGGGCGGCGAGGGCGGCGGCATCCAGGCGGGGAGCGGGTGAAGGCATGCGGCAAGTATAGAATCCACGCCATGCACGGCATCACGGCCCTGTTCGACACCCGCGCGGCGCGCGAGCTGGATGCGCGCGCCACCGTATTGCTCGGCGGCGACGGCTACGTGCTGATGCAGCGCGCCGGGCAGGCCGCATGGCGGGCGCTGCTGCAGCGCTGGCCGCAGGCGCTGCGCATCTGCGTGGTGTGCGGGCCCGGCAACAATGGCGGCGACGGCTACGTGCTGGCGCGGCTGGCCCAGCAATCGCGGCGCGAAGTGCGCGTGCTGCACCTCGCGGGGCACGGGCCGCGTACGCCATTGGCCCAGCGTGCCTGTACCGAATACGTTGCCGCCGGCGGGCGCATCGAACTGTTTCCCGAAGCGCAGCCGCAGGGCGACGTGATCGTCGATGCCCTGTTCGGCATCGGCCTGGTCCGGGCGCCGGATGCCGAGGTCTCGGCGCTGATCGAAGCGATCAACCACCAGGCGTCGCCGGTCTTCGCGCTCGACGTGCCCAGCGGGCTGGATGCCGACCTCGGCACCGCGCCGGGCGCCTGCGTGGATGCGGATGCGACCCTGCAGTTCATCGCGCCGCACGTCGGCCTGCATACCGGCGATGCGCTGGAGCTCGTTGGCGAACGCGGCATCGACGAACTCGACGTTCCACCGGATGCGTTCGTCTCCTTGGCGCCGGCTGCGCAGCTGTTGCGCGAAGACGTGCTGGCCCAGTGGCTGCTGCCGCGTCGCCTCAATACCCACAAGGGCGAATCCGGCCGTGTGCTGTGCATCGGTGGCGACCACGGGCACGGCGGCGCCATCTTGTTGTGCGCGGAAGCGGCGCTGCGTTGCGGTGCGGGCCTGCTGACGGCGGCCACGCGGGCGGCGCACGTGCCCGTGCTACTGTCGCGGCGGCCGGAAGCGATGGCCAGTGCGGTCGAATCCGGCGAAGACCTCGTCCCATTGCTTGCGAATGCCGACGCCATCGCGCTGGGCCCGGGACTGGGGCAGGGCGACTGGGGTCGCGCCGTGTTCCATCTCGCGCTGGATGCCGGCAAGCCACTGGTGCTGGATGCCGACGCGCTGAATCTGTTGGCGCAATCCCCACGCGAGCTTCCCGGCGCCATCCTCACGCCGCATCCGGGCGAAGCCGCGCGCTTGCTCGGCATCGCCACCGGCGAGGTGCAGCGCGACCGCTTTTCCGCCGCGCGCGCCATCGCGGATCGTTACAACGCCATCGTCGTACTGAAGGGCGCAGGCAGCATCGTCGCCGCGCGGGGCGAACCTCTGCGCGTGATCGGTGCGGGCAATCCGGGCATGGCCGTCGGCGGCATGGGCGATGTGTTGACCGGCGTCATCGCAGCGTTGCGCGGACAGGGATTGGCTGCGTTCGATGCTGCAAGTGCGGGCGCGTTGCTGCATTCGCTCGCGGGCGATATCGCCGCGGAAGACGGCGAACGTGGCTTGTTGCCTTCCGACCTGATGCCGCATTTGCGTAAATTGTCGAATCCTGCCTAGATATCCGATGTGGGAGCGACGTAAGTCGCGAATGCTTTATCCGTTCCACGTCCTCTGCGAAAAGCATCGCGACTTACGTCGCTCCCACTTCGAATACCTTGAATCGCCACATGCACCTGAACCTGCCCGACCCCGAATCCACCGAAGCCCTCGGCCGTGCGCTGGCGCAGACGCGTCCGCCGTCGGCGATGGTGTTCCTGCACGGCGACCTCGGCGCCGGCAAGTCGACGCTGGCACGCGCGCTGTTGCGCGCGCTGGGCGTGCAGGGCGCGATCCGCAGCCCGACCTACACGCTGGTCGAGCGTTATCCCATCGAAGGCGGTGAGGCCTGGCATCTCGACCTGTATCGCATCGGCGATGCAGGCGAACTGGATTTCCTCGGTCTGGACGAAGCCACGGCGACACTATGGTTGGTGGAATGGCCGGAGCGCGGTGCCGCAGCGTTGCCGAAACCCGATCTGCGCATCGCGCTGGCAGTGGAAGGAGCGGGGCGCAGCGCCGAGCTGGAAGGCGTTTCGCCCGTGGGTCGCGATTGGTTGGCGCAACTGGAGCCGTTGCACCCCGCGATGACGCAGAGCCTGTACGACGCCGCCGGCGGTTGGGAAGGCATGTTGCGCCTCGCCGAAGCCTGGCATGCGCGGGTAATGGGCGATGAAATCGTCAGCCACGCCTTCAGCCACGGCTTCCACCCGCAACACACCGAGCGGCTGGCCGCGTACTGGGCCGAGGCGCTGGGCGGACCGGCGTTGTATTCGCGTCGATACGGCGACGAAACCGCCGTCGTGCGCATGCACAGCGGCAACGGCATGCACGAGGAAATGGATCGCCGCGCGATCGCCTGTTTCGACCAGGCGATGGACGACGTGGGGCTGACCGCCGGACCGCTGCGGCAGGCGCTGCACGACTACTTCGCCTGGGCGACCACGACGGCCATGGCCCGCTACCCGGAGTCCGCTGCCGGGGTTCCCGAGGGCTTGACCATCCCACGCTGGTCCTGGGGTGGGTTGCTGGACTGACCTGTCTGGAAACGGACGCTTGCGGGCCGTCCCTGTAGGTCAGGAATAGGAAGTAGCGGCAGGTTACGGATTATTAAGGGAAAAGTGCTTGCGTTCCCGACGGGTTGGTGCTTGAATCCGCGGCATGCGCGACGCTGGGGCCGGGTTTGGACGGACGATGGGGGGCATTCTGCTCGCCGCGGGCGTGTTTTCTCCGCTGTTTTCCGCCGTCGCCGGTGAGGTGCGCGGGGTCGGCCTGAGCCAGGGCGCCACCGGCACCCGCGCCGAAATCGAATTGCAGGGCACCGGCGAATTCCAGACCCTGTCGCTCAGCGGTCCCGACCGACTGGTCGTCGACCTGCCGGCTTCCAGCGCCAAGCCCGGCCTCAAGCTGCCGGCGGGTGCGGGCATCGTCAAATCCGTTCGTACCGGCCAGCCTGCGCCGGGCACGCTGCGCATCGTGTTCGATCTTTCTTCGTCGGTCGCTGCACTGAAACCGCACATGGAGCCGTCCGCGAACGGCGCCAAGCTGGTGATCGAGTGGCCGGGCGACGGGCCGGCTCCCGCTTCCGCGGCGGTCGCTTCGAATGCCCCCACCAGCTCCGTGCCGAGCCCTCCGCAGGCCACACCCTCGGCCGCCCAGGCGACCGCCGCGCTGGCCACGGCGGTGAAACAGCAGGCGAGCGCGCCGGCACCGCAAACGACGCCGTCGCAATCGCAGCCAACCTCGCCGCAGGACATCCTCAACGGTCGCGATGCCAGTGCCGCGACCACGACGGCGGCCGCTCCGCCGAAGCCGGCTTCGGTTCCGCTGGGCGATTACCTCGCTTCGAAGAATGCGCCGGCAGCCCCGGCCACCGATGTGCCGGCCGCGCCGCAGGTGACCGAATCCGTGCCGGCGCCGATGCGCAGCGGCATGCGTCCGTTGGTGGTCGCCATCGATGCCGGCCATGGCGGCCAGGATTCCGGCGCGATCGGTCCGACGGGCAAGTACGAGAAGAACGTCACCCTGGCCATCGCCCGCGAACTGGCCCGCCAGGTCGATGCCACGCAGGGGCTGAAGGCCTATCTGGTGCGCGATGGCGACTACTTCATCCCGTTGAACCAGCGCGCCCAGAAGGCGCGGGCGCACAAGGCCGACATTTTCGTGTCGATCCACGCCGACGCGGCGGAAAACCGCAGCGCCAGCGGTTCCTCGGTGTATGTACTCGCCTTGCGTGGGGCGTCGTCGCAGCGTGCGCGCTGGCTGGCCGACAAGGAAAACGCCTCCGACCTGGTCGGCGGAGTCAACCTGCAGAAGGCCGACAACACGCTGACCTCGGTACTGATCGACCTGGCCCAGAGCGGGCACATGAAGGCATCCGAAGACGCGGCCAGCCACGTGCTGGACGGCCTCAAGCGCATCGGCAACAACCACAAGCCGCAGATCGAACGCGCCAACTTCGCCGTGCTGCGCACGTCCGACATGCCGGCGATGCTGGTCGAGACTGCGTTCATCTCGAACTACGACGAAGAGCGTCGCCTGACCGACCCGTCGTACCAGCGCAAGCTGGCCGGCGCGGTGCTGGACGGCGTGCAGACCTATTTCACCCGTTCGCCGCCGCCGGGCACGCTGTTCGCGGCGCGCGCGCAGGCTGGACAGGGCAGCGGCGCGGTCGGCGGCGGCTCGCCCTGATCGGCGCTTCCGGGCCTAGGGCTTCGTGAAAGAGGGCTCGGCCGGTTCCGGCACCGAGGCATCGCGTTCCCATCCCTCGTTTTCCAGGGTGATCGATTCGATCGCCACGCTGGCGGTCTTCGCGTCCAGTTCCGGCAAGGCGCGGAATTCGGAAACCCAGCAGCGATACACCTTGTAGGCGATGACGAGCTGCCCGGCTTCGTTGTACAGCTCGATGACGATGTCCTTGCGGTAATCGCGCAGCGAGAGCTCCGCGCCTGCCCCCGCCTGGACGTTCCAAACCTTATTGGCCCACTGTTCGAACTCGGTGTCGTGGGTGATGCCGCGCTCCAGCACGACCGGTTCGCAACTCGTACGCCCGGGCGACTTGCGCAGGATGTTCGGTTCGCCGCCGGCCCGATGCTCCACCGATTCGGTCCGCCGCGCCAATCCGCTGATCCGGCTGATCCCGGCGATATGGCGGTTGTCCCATTTCACCCGGAACTTGAAGTTCTTGTAGGGGTCGTGGCGGTGCGTGTTCACCGGGAACTGGGCCATGGCGGATCTCCTTTTCGATGGCGTGCATCTCGTGACTACGCGGAACGCATCGTGCCGGGGACAGGTCCCGGGCGGCCCGGTATCATTCCACCGTGCCCATCCGTCCCCTTCCTGAAATCCTGATCAACCAGATCGCCGCCGGCGAAGTGGTCGAACGACCCGCTTCGGTGGTCAAGGAACTGGTCGAAAACGCGCTGGACGCCGGCGCACGACGCATCGACATCGACCTGGAGGAAGGCGGCATCCGCCTGATCCGCATCCGCGATGACGGTGGCGGCATCGCGCCGGAAGAATTGCCGCTTGCGGTGGCGCGGCATGCGACCAGCAAGATCGCTTCGCTCGACGACCTGGAAGCGGTGGCCACGCTCGGTTTCCGCGGCGAAGCGCTGCCTTCCATCGCTTCGGTCAGCCGTTTCTCGCTGGCTTCCCGTCGTGCGGGCGATGCGCACGGCTCGGCACTGCAGGTCGAGGGCGGCAGGCTCGGCGAAGTGACCCCGAAACAGCAGGCTCCCGGCACCACGGTGGAAGTACGCGAGCTGTTCTACAACGTACCGGCGCGGCGCAAGTTCCTGCGGGCCGAACGCACCGAGCTGGGCCACATCGAGGAATGGCTGCGTTCGTTGGCGTTGGCACGCCCCGACGTGGAGCTGCGCGTTTCCCACAACGGCAAGCCGACGCGCCGCTACAAAGGCGACGAAACCGAACACGCCGCGCGGCTGGGCGAAACCCTCGGCGATGAGTTCGCGCGCAATTCCCTGCGCGTCGACCACGCTGCCGCCGGCCTGCGCCTGCAGGGCTGGATCGCCCAGCCCAGCTATTCGCGCGCCAGCGCCGACCAGCAGTACCTGTACGTCAATGGCCGCAGCGTGCGCGACCGCAACATCGCCCATGCGGTGAAGCTGGCTTACCAGGACGTCCTGTTCCATGGCCGCCAACCGGCCTACGTGCTGTTCCTCGAGATCGATCCGACCCGCGTCGACGTCAACGTGCACCCGGCCAAGCACGAGGTGCGCTTCCGCGACAGCCGGCTGGTGCACGATTTCGTCTATCGCGCGCTGCACGAAGCGCTGGCGGAGACGCGGGCGGGTGCGACGCCGGCGCAACCGGGTTCGTACGCCCCGCCAACCGCCGCGCCGTTCGCGAACGGACAGGCCGCACCTGCCTGGATGCCGACGCGGCAGGCGCCGCTGGGCCTGGGCGTGGCCGAAGCGCCGGCGGCCTACGCCGCGTTGTATGCGCCGTCCGCCGGGTCGCCGTCGATCGAAGCGCCCGCATGGTCGCCGGCACCCTTGCCCGAAACCGGCGAAGCTGGGGTGCCGCCGTTGGGTTACGCCATTGCCCAGTTGCACGGCATCTACATCCTGGCCGAGAACGCCGAGGGCCTGATCGTCGTCGACATGCATGCCGCGCACGAACGCATCGGCTACGAAAAACTGAAGGCCGCGCACGACGGCATCGGCGTGCGTTCGCAGCCGCTGCTGGTGCCGATCAACCTCGCCGTGGCCGAACGCGAGGCCGACGTGGCCGAGCGCGAAGGCGAAACGCTGGCCGCGCTCGGTTTCGAAGTGGTTCGCAGCGGCCCGCAATCGCTCAGTGTGCGTAGCGTGCCGGCATTGCTGGCCCATGCCGAGCCGGAAGCCCTGCTGCGCGACGTGTTGACCGACCTGCGCGAACACGGCGAGAGCCGTCGCGTCGCCGCGGCGCGCGACGAATTGCTGTCGACCATGGCCTGCCACGGCGCGGTGCGCGCCAATCGCAAGCTGACCGTCGCCGAGATGAATGCGTTGCTGCGCGAGATGGAAGTCACCGAGCGTTCCGGCCAGTGCAACCACGGCCGGCCGACCTGGGCGCACTTCTCGCTGCCCGAAATCGATCGCTGGTTCCTGCGAGGACGATGAGATGACGAAGCGTGCATGGTCGCTGGCGGCGATGTTCGTGGCCCTGTGCGCCTGCCAGCGTGGCGCGCCAGGGCCCGATGCGGCCGAGCTCGCGGCGAAGAAGGCGAAGGCGGAGCAGGTCTTCCTCGCGGAGAACGCCGCGTGGCGCGAGCAACGCCGGCAGGAATTGCTGCAACCCGACGGCTGGACCAGCCTGGTCGGCCTGCACTGGCTGGATCCGGGTGCGCATTACATCGGCAGTGGCGGCAGCAGCGGCATTCGCCTGGCGGTCGGACCGGCGAAAATGGGCATGCTCGTCCTGAAGCAGGATCGCATCGAATTCACTCCCGAATCCGGCGCGGCGTTGACCCTCGATGGCGAGCCGCTGAAGGGTAGGGTCGAGTTGCACAGCGACCGCGAGCAAACACCCAGCGTCATCGGCTTCGACGAAGGCAAGGGCAAACTGACGGTGATCAGGCGCGGCGACCGCTATGCGTTGCGGGTCAAGCATGCCGACGCACCGAGCCGGGTGAACTTCGCCGGCGTGCAGTACTGGAATGCGGATCCGTCGTGGCGCCTCGTCGGCAAATTCGTCGCCAACCCGCCGGGCAAGACCATTCCGATCGTCGACATCGTCGGCATGACCACCGATTCGCCGAACCCGGGCGCGGTGGAATTCGTCCGCGACGGCAAGACCTATCGCATCGAGGCGCTGGCCGAGGACGATAGCGGCGCCCTGTTCCTGGTCTTCGCCGATCGCACCAGCGGCCACGGCAGTTATCCGGCCGGGCGTTTCCTCGACGCCGCCAAGCCCGACGCGCAGGGCAGGGTGGTGCTGGATTTCAATCGCGCCTACGACCCGCCGTGCGCGTTCACCCCGTTCGCCACCTGCCCGTTGCCGCCGCCCGAAAACCGCCTGGACCTGGCGATCACCGCCGGCGAGAAGGCTTACGCCCATCCCGAATCCGCGCCCGACAAGGAAGTCCGATGAAGCCGCTTCGTTCCGCAAGACGCATTTCCGCCGCATTGCTGGCGGCATTCCTGTGCGTCGCCCACGCGATGGCTGCAGACGCGCCCGCCACGCCCGCGGCGCCCAAGCCGCCGGTCCCCTTGCTGTGGAAAGTGTCCGACGCCGACAACAGCGTCTACCTGCTGGGTTCGTTCCACCTGCTCAAGACCGACGACTACCCGTTGCCGAAGGAGACGCAGGCCGCATTCGCGGATTCCGAATCGCTGTTGTTCGAATTGTCGCCCGACGCCTTGACCGCGCCCGACGTGGCGGGCAAGTTCGCCACCGCCGCAGGCTATGCCGACGGCAGGAACCTGCAGCAGGTATTGCCCGCCGCGACCTACGCCGCACTGGACAAGCTGGCCGCTTCGTCGGGCGGCGTGGCGGGGGCGATGCAGGCGCAGGAGCCATGGTTCATCACCCTCGCCATCAGCATCGGCATCGCCCAGCGGCTCGGTTTCCGCCCGGAGCTGGGGCTCGACCAGCACCTGATGCAACGCGCGGCCGAAGCGAACAAGCCCACGGCCGGGCTGGAGACCATCGATGCGCAACTGGCGGCGCTGGATTCGACGCCGATGCAGGAGCAGGTCGCCGGCCTCAAGGAATTCGTCGACGATCCGAAGAAGAGCGTCGCGGACATGATGGAATTGCACCGGCAATGGCGCGCCGGCGACGTCGCGGGGCTCAACCGCACGATGCGCGAGGAGATGATCGCCAAGACCCCGCAGACCTACCGCCTGATCGACGTCGCCCGCAACGAAGCCTGGCTGCCGAAGATCGAAGCGCGCCTGAGCGGATCGAAGTCTGGCGACACCCTCGTCGTGGTCGGTGCCCTGCACCTGCTGGGGCCCGACGGCCTGGTAGAAAAGCTGCGGGCCAAGGGTTACAAGGTCGAGCGGATCTGCTCGACCTGCAAATAATCGTGGCGTGGGAGCGACGTAAGTCGCGATTGCCTTTCGCGAAAAAAAGCATCGCGACTTACGTCGCTCCCACGGCAATCAGCTCGATGCAATCCACCGGGCACGCGGGTACGCACAGTTCGCAGCCGGTGCACAGCGGTTCGATCACCACGTGCATCAGCTTGGCCCCACCGATGATCGCGTCGACCGGGCAGGCCTGGATGCACTTGGTGCAGCCGATGCAGTCAGCTTCGACGATGCGTGCGACTGGAGCCGTCGCATGGTGGGTGCCGCGGCTGCGGTCGTAGGGCAGGGCGGGAACCTGCAGCACGCGGGCCAGCGCACGCGCGCCGGCATCGCCGCCGGGTGGGCAACGGTCCACCCCGGCCTCGCCATGCGCCATCGCTTCGGCGTAGGGCCGGCATCCATCGAAACCGCATTGTCCGCACTGGGTCTGCGGCAGGATCCGGTCCAGGCGTTCGACCAGGTCCGCCGAACCGAGGGAAGCTGACCCGCTCACTTCACCGGCATGCCCGGCAGCGCGCCGGCATCGGCGTCGAGCAGGGCAAGCGCGCCGCCGTCGAAGCCCGCCGAGAGGATCATGCCTTCGCTGGTGCCGAAGCGCATCTTGCGCGGCGCCAGGTTAGCGATGAACACGACGTTGCGGCCGACCAGTTTGTCCGGTTCGCCGTAGCTGGCGCGGATGCCGCTGAAGATCTGCCGCTTGCCCAGCTCGCCGGCGTCCAGTTCGAAGCGCAACAGCTTGTCGCTGCCTTCGACGAATTCGCATGCCAGTACCTTGCCGATGCGCAGGTCGAGTTTCCCGAAATCATCGATCCCGATGTATTCCGTCGTGGGAGCGGCTACAGCCGCGTTCGCCTTCGCCTCGGCCTTGTTGCCTGTCGCGGCTGTGGCCGCTCCCACGGGGAGGGCTGCGGCGAGGGTGTCCTTCGAAGCTTCGGTCATGGCGTCGATCAGTTTCGGGTCGATGCGGGTGAACAGCGGCGCATACGGCTTGATCCGGTGCGCGCGCAGCGGCGCGTCAAGGTCGCCCCAGGCGTACACCGGCGAGGCGAGGAATTCCTCGGCCTGCGTCGCGGTGCGCGGGAGGATCGGCTTCAGTGCCGCGGTCAGCACGCGGAACAGGTTCAGGCCCTGCGTGCACACCGCCTGCAGTTCGGCATCGGCGCCTTCCTGCTTCGCGAGCACCCACGGTTTCTTTTCGTCGATGTACTTGTTGGCCTCGTCGGCCAGCGCCATCGTCTGGCGGATTGCCGCGGCAGGATCGTTGCGCTCGTAGGCCTCGCGTACGCTCGCGAGTGCCGCGACGAAGCGCGTGTAGGTTTCGGGTGCCGGCAGGGCGGCGGCGAGCTGGCCGTCGAAGCGCTTCTCGATGAAGCCCGCGCAACGGCTGGCCAGGTTGACGAACTTGCCGACCAGGTCGGCGTTCACGCGCGCGGTGAAGTCGGCGAGGTTCAGGTCGAGGTCGTCGACGCCGCCGGAGGACTTGGCCGCGAAGTAGTAGCGCAGCGCTTCCGGCTCCAGGCCCACGTCGAGGTAGGTGCGGGCCATGACGAAGGTGCCACGCGACTTCGACATCTTCGCGCCGTCGACGGTCAGGTAGCCGTTGACGTGCAGCCGCGTCGGCGCGCGATGGCCGCTGCCGTGCAGGACGGCAGGCCAGAACAAGCCATGGAAGTTGACGATGTCCTTGCCGATGAAGTGGTGCAGTTCGGCTTGCGAATCGGGTTTCAGGTAAGCGTCGAAATCGGCACCGGTGCTCGCGCACAGGTTGCGGAAGCTGCTCAGGTAACCGATCGGCGCATCCAGCCAGACGTAGAAATACTTGCCCGGCGCACCGGGGATCTCGAAACCGAAGTACGGTGCGTCGCGCGAGATGTCCCACGCGCGCAGGCCGCCTTCGCTGTCCAGCCATTCCATCAGCTTGGCCTTGACCCCCGGCACCGCGACGTCGCCGGCCAGCCATTCGCGCAGGAATGTCTCGAAGCGGCCGACTTCGAAGAAGTAGTGTTCCGAATCGCGCAACTCGGGCGTGGCGCCGGACAGCACCGACTTCGGTTCCTTCAGTTCGGTCGGCGCGTAGGTCGCACCGCAGTTCTCGCAGTTGTCGCCATACTGGTCGGGCGTGCCGCAATTCGGGCAAATGCCCTTGATGTAGCGATCGGGCAGGAACATGCCCTTGGCCGGATCGTAGAACTGGGCGACGCTGCGCCGGGCGATGTGGCCGCCCGCGTCCAGGCGCGCGTAGAACAGTTCGGTCAGCTCGCGATTGGTCGCGGAGTTGGTCGAGTCGTAATGGTCGAAAGCCACGCCGAACGCGGCGAAATCGCGCTCGTGGCTGGCCTGGACGCCGGCGATGAAGGCTTCGGGCGTGACCCCGGCCTTTTCCGCGGCCAGCATGATCGGCGTGCCATGGGTATCGTCGGCGCAGACGTAGTGCACCGTGTCGCCGCGCAGGCGCCGCGCCCGTACCCAGATGTCGGCCTGGATGTAACCGACCATGTGGCCCAGGTGCAGCGGGCCGTTGGCATAGGGCAGGGCGTTGGTGACGAGGGCGGTGCGGGTCATGGCGATGGTGGGGCGGGGGAGAAGCGATTATCGCACGCCGGAAAAAGACGACCCGGCGCAAGGCCGGGTCGCGAGGCGCGTTGGTGAGGCAGCGACGACTCAGTCGGCGCGAACCCAGGTGGCGGTGCGACAGAGGAAGGCAGCGATGCAGCCGGTGACCTCCATCTTCTTGCCGCCGTCGACCACCTTGACGCTCTTGGCCTTGAAGTGCCGGTCTTCGGACGGCTTGTAGCCATTGCCGCCGCCCCAGCTGCCGTCCTTCTGCTGTTTCAGGTTCCACAGGGTGACGATGCCGACATAGGGCTTGTCCTTGTACTCGCCGCTGCATTCGGTGCAGTTCGGCGGCAGGCCCAGGTTCTCGACGATCCGTGCCGAGAGCATGCCGTTCTTGGCCATGTAGACCTCGGAGACGGTCATCGCCTTGCCGGTCTTGTCGTCGAGCGTCTTCCAGCGACCGAGCGCCGGGTCGGCGGCCAAAGCCGACAGGGACAGACCCAGCAGGGGCAGGGCCAGCAGGCCGGCGATCAGTGTCTTGCGCATGTTCCCCTCCCAGGGACGTTGGTTGGGCTCTGTTATACCGCATCCGGATGCGTATGGAAGACGCCATCCGGGACCTGTTAAGCGGTCGGCCGGCGGATGCTCGGCTTAAAATTGCCGGCCTGATCCTAGAAATTGCCGGTGCCGAAGTGCCATTACCCGCTCATGCCGTCCAACCGAACCTCTCTCCGCACCCCCGCGTCCGCAATGTCATTGCCGTGGGATCCGGCAAAGGCGGGGTGGGCAAGTCGACCACGGCGGTGAACTTGGCGCTGGCACTGGTGGCCGAGGGGGCGAAGGTCGGCGTGCTGGATGCCGACATCTACGGCCCCAGCGTCCCGGCGATGCTGGGCATCGGCGGGCGGCCGGAGAGTCCCGACAACAAGTCGATCGAGCCGTTGCGGGCGTTCGGCGTGGAAGCCATGTCGATCGGCCTGCTGGTCGACCCCGACACGCCGATGATCTGGCGCGGGCCGATGGCGACCTCGGCGCTGACCCAGTTGTTCAACGACACCCTGTGGGGCGACCTGGATTACCTGCTGGTCGACCTGCCGCCGGGTACCGGCGACATCCAGCTGACCCTGTCGCAGAAGATCCCGGTGGCCGGCGCGGTGATCGTGACCACGCCACAGGACATCGCCACGCTGGACGCGCGCAAGGCGCTGAAGATGTTCGAGAAGGTCGATATCGCCGTGTTGGGCATCGTCGAGAACATGGCCGTGCACGTGTGTTCGAACTGTGGCCACGCCGAGCACCTGTTCGGCGAAGGGGGCGGCCAGCGGATGGCGCAGCAATACGGTGTGCCGCTGCTGGGTTCGCTGCCCCTGGACGTGTCGATCCGCGAGCAGGGTGATGCCGGCCAGCCGGTGGTCGTGGCCGCGCCGGACTCGGCGGCCGCGCAGGCCTACCGGGCGACGGCGCGGGCGCTGGCGGACGCGCTGGCGAAGCGGCCGCGCGCGCCGATGCCGATCGCCTCGTCGCTGGTCTGAGCGACTCGGTTAGAATTCACGCGACGGCCGCTTCGGCCACAGGAACCCCTGCATGAGCATCAAGAGCGACCGCTGGATCAAGCGGATGGCGGAACAGCACGGCATGATCGAGCCGTTCGAGCCGGGCCAGGTCAAGACCGCCGCCGACGGCCATCGCATCGTCAGCTACGGCACCTCCAGTTATGGCTACGACGTACGCTGCTCGCGCGAGTTCAAGGTGTTCACCAACATCAACTCGACCATCGTCGATCCGAAGCATTTCGACAGCGGCAGCTTCGTCGACATCGAGAGCGACGTCTGCATCATCCCGCCGAACAGTTTCGCCCTGGCGCGCACGGTCGAATATTTCCGCATCCCGCGCAGCACCCTGGTGGTGTGCCTGGGCAAGAGCACTTATGCGCGCTGCGGCATCATCGTCAACGTGACCCCGCTGGAACCCGAATGGGAAGGCCACGTGACGCTCGAGTTCAGCAACACCACGCCGCTGCCGGCGCGCATCTACGCCAACGAGGGCGTGGCGCAGATGCTGTTCTTCGAGTCGGACGAAGTCTGCGAAACCAGCTACAAGGATCGCGGCGGCAAGTACCAGGGCCAGACCGGCGTCACCTTGCCGCGTACCTGATGCTCTTGTAGGAGCGTCCTTCAGGGCGCGACCTGCACCTCGCAATCGCTCGTCGCGCCCTGAAGGGCACTCCTACAGGCGTAGTCGCCAGCTTTCGACGCTGGCCGCCAGCGCATCCGCATCGAACCTGCGCATCGCGCCGCTACCCCATACCGGCCCCGGCCACGCGGCGTCGCCTTCGTGGCGGCCGACCAGGTGCACGTGCAACTGGCGCACGATGTTGCCGAGCGCGCCGATGTTGAGTTTCTGTACGCCGGCCTCGCCACGCAGCAATTTCGACACCTGGTTGATTTCCGCCAGCAACAGGCGCTGCTGGTTGCCGTCCAGGTCGATCCATTCCGTCGCGCCGGCCACGCGCGGCACCAGCAGCAGCCACGGGAAGCGCGCGTCGTCCATCAGCCGCACCTGCGACAGCGGGCCATCGGCGATGAAGGCACTGTCGGCCTGCAGCCGGGGGTCGAGGACGAATTCCGTCATCCGACGTGCTCGTGCAGGAAATCGAGCGAGCGCGACAAGGCCAGCTTCGCGCTGGGCGCGTCGTAGTGGTCGGGGCTGGCGTCGCGATTGAAGGCGTGTTTCGCCGGATAGGTGAAGACGGGCATGTTCGGCAGCTTTTCGCGGTGCGCCTGCACGGCTTCCGGCGGGATCGACGGGTCCTGTTCGCCGAAATGGAACATCGCCGGTGCGCGCAGCGACTGGTCGAGGAAGGGCAGGTTGCGCGCGCCGTAATAGCTGACGCTGGGCAGGGCCAGCACCTGCGCGGCGCGCAGCGCGACGGTACCGCCCCAGCAGTAGCCGATGCATCCGATGCGCTTCGCTTCGCCCAGTTCGCGGCGCAGCCACTCGGCGGCGCCGGCGACGACTTCGACGGCGGCGTCCATGCCCACTTCGGTGGCCAGTTCGCGGCCGCGCAACGACTCGTCGGGACCGTAGTCCAGCTGGACATCGGCTTCGACCAGATCGAAGAAGGCCGGTGCCAGCACCAGGTAGCCTTCGCCGGCGAAGCGTTCGGCAACGCTGCGGATGTGTGCGTTGACCCCGAAGATCTCCTGCACCACGACCAGTCCGCCGCGTGGCTCGCCGGCTGGCTCCGCGCGCCAGGCCTGGACCGGTCCACGGGCGGTTTTCAGGTTGATCCAGTCGTTCATCGGCGGCTCCGGGGCGAGGCGACCAGTGTAACCCCCGTATAATCAACAGCCTGTCATCCGTTCGTTCCGCAGGCCCACGCATGTCCGTTGCCCAGCCCAAGGTCGGTTTCGTCAGCCTGGGCTGCCCCAAGGCCCTGGTCGATTCCGAACGCATCCTCACCCAGCTGCGGGTCGAGGGTTACCAGCTTTCGCCCAGTTACGACGACGCCGACGTGGTCGTGGTCAATACCTGCGGCTTCATCGATTCGGCGGTAGCCGAATCGCTCGATGCCATCGGCGAGGCGATGGCCGAGAACGGCCGGGTCATCGTCACCGGCTGCCTGGGCAAGCGTAGCGAACTGATCCGGGAGCAGTTCCCCGACGTGCTGTCGATCAGCGGCCCGCAGGACTACGCCAGCGTGATGGACGCGGTGCATGAAGCGTTGCCGCCGGCGCACGATCCGTTCGTCGACTTGGTGCCCGACTACGGCATCAAGCTGACCCCGAAGCACTATGCCTACCTGAAGATTTCCGAGGGCTGCAACCACCGCTGCAGCTTCTGCATCATCCCGTCGATGCGCGGCGACCTGGTGTCGCGGCCGGTCGACGAAGTGCTTCGCGAAGCCGAACGCCTGGCCATCGGCGGCGTGCGTGAACTGCTGGTGGTATCGCAGGACACCAGCGCCTACGGCGTCGACCTGAGGTACGCGAAGAAGTCCTGGCGCGGCAACGAATACGAAACCCGGATGCGTTCGTTGTGCGAGGGCCTGTCGCAGCTCGGCATCTGGACGCGCCTGCATTACGTCTACCCGTACCCGCACGTCGATGACACCGTTCCGTTGATGGCGGAAGGCAAGATCCTCCCGTACCTCGACATTCCGTTCCAGCACGCCAGCCCGCGCGTGCTGAAGCTGATGAAGCGTCCGGGTGCGATCGACAAGACCCGCGAACGCATCCACCGCTGGCGCGAGATCTGCCCCGACATCGTCATCCGCAGCACCTTCATCGTCGGCTTCCCGGGCGAAACCGAAAGCGAATTCGAGGAACTGCTGGATTTCCTGCGCGAGGTGCGCCTCGACCGCGTCGGCGCCTTCGCCTATTCGCCGGTCGAAGGCGCGGCGGCGAACGACTTGCCCGATCCAGTGCCGGAAGCCGTCAAGCAGGAACGCCTGGCCCGCTTCATGGAAACGCAGGCGCAGATCAGCGCGGAAAAGCTGGAGGCGAAGGTCGGCACGGTGCAGCGCTGCCTGGTCGACCTGCTGGAGGACGGCATCGCGGTGGCGCGCTCCAAGGCCGACGCGCCCGAGATCGACGGGCTGGTGCATATCCAGAACGGCGGCGAGCTCGGTTTGAAGCCGGGCGACTTCGTCGACGTGCGGATCGACGACAGCGATGAGCACGACCTGTTCGGCGATGCGTTGCCGAAGAAGGCGCCATCGGGCCTCGCCGTCGTTTCGTAGCGGCAGGCATACTGTCGCCAGTCCCTAGCAGGAGTGGCGACATGGCAGTTTCCTTCGATCGCGCTTTCGTCCGCCTGGCCAAGGCTTCTTCACGCTTCACCGGGCGTCCGCTGTGTTTCGCGTTGGCCCTCGGCGTGATCGTCGCCTGGGGCGTCACCGGACCACTGTTCCATTTCAGCGACACCTGGCAACTGGTGATCAATACCGGCACGACCATCGTGACCTTCCTGATGGTGTTCCTGATCCAGAACACGCAGAACCGCGACACCGAGGCCATGCAGATCAAGCTGGACGAGTTGATCCGGGTCAGCCGCAATGCGCACGACGCGCTGCTCGACCTGGAGGAGCTGGAAGACCACGAGATCGAGGCCTTCCGCGCCCGTTACATCGCCTTGGCGAAGCGCGCCCGCGCCGGCGGCGACCTGTGCCAGGACCTCGAATCCGGGGTTGACCGGCCGGCGCCGTAGCGGATCCGATGACGAGGAATTAACGGTGTACGTGGGTTAATTTTCGTCAGCGCGGCGCGAAGGCCCGTTGCGTTCCGGCAGTCGGCCAGCCTCGTCGCGCGAGGAGGGTCCATGTCCAACTTTACAGAACGTCTGCATTTTCGCGGGTTGCATTTCACCGTACCCGGGGCGCACATCTCGGGCAGGGCGGTCGTGTGGGCCGGCCTGGCTTCGGGCCTGGTGTACCTGGCCTCGCTGGCGATCCTGATGCCCTTGTTCCTGGGCGCCAGTCCATGGGCGGTGCCGCGGGTGATTGCCGCCATGACCCAGGGCAGCGTCGCGCTGACGCCGATCGACACTTTCGACATGAGCGTGCTGCTGGCCGCGATCGTGATTCATTTCGTGCTGTCGATGGCTTATGCCTTGGTGTTCGCCTTCATCGGCAAGGGCCATTCGATCGCCGCCGATACGGTGGCCGGCGCGGTCTTCGGACTGGCGTTGTACGTGGTGAACTACTACCTGGCCACGTCGCTGTTCCCGTGGTTCGAGCAGATGCGCAACTGGGCGACAGTGGTGGCGCACCTGGCCTACGGCAGCGTGCTCGGCGCTGTATACGCGGCGTACGCGAGCGGCCGGATCGGGCACCATCCGGCGGCGAAAGATTGAGGTTGCAGGGCGGGCGGGGCTTCGGTCCCGCCTGCCACGACGGTCGTTGCGGATAATCGCGGAAGCGGTTTGCATCCGCGGGCAGGGGTTTGCGCGCGTCAGCTTTCCTCGCCGTAGTTCACCCCGATGATGGCGAAGCTGGCGATGCCGCCGGGCAGCATCGCTTCGAACTCGTCGTCGACGCGTTTCTTCAGCATCGCGCGCGCCAGCGGCGAGTCGATGCTGATCCAGCCACGGGAAGCGTCGGTTTCGTCGGGGCCGACGATGCGGTAGCGCGACAGTTCGGCGGTGGACAGGTTCTCCAGCTCAACCGTCGCACCGAAGAACACCGCTTTCGGATCGGCCGGGGCGGCATCCACCACGCGCAGGGATTCCAGGCGCTTGCTGAGGTAGCGCACGCGCCGGTCGATTTCGCCGAGTTGCTTCTTGCGGTAGGTGTACTCGGCGTTTTCCGAGCGGTCGCCTTCGGCTGCGGCGGCTGCCAGGGCCTTGACCACCTCGGGCCGGCGCACGCGCCACAGCTCGTCCAGTTCGGACTTCAGCCGTGCATGACCGGCAGGGGTGATCAGGGCAGTGCTTTTCTCGCTCGGAGGGCGCCAGCGCGACATGGGGGACGTCATCGGGTGGGGGCAAGAGGATAGCCGCACGGCATCGCGACGGCTTGGGGTCTGGAAACGGTCTCGGTTTTCCGCGGAGCCGGAACGGACGGCGGCGTATGGAAGGTCCAAGTCCAACGTTGGTATCGACGGCAACTAGTTCGGCAACCTTTCTTGCCAAAAATCGGCGTTAGATCGGTATAAATGACCGTTGACAACGTTGGACATAGTCAACAAGCTGTCACAGAGCGAGGCCATCACGGCGCACGGCAAATGATCGCGGTGCGCCGAAGGTCCGCGGTGAAGGAGGGCTGCGCGTTTGTCGCGCATTTCTTTGCGCCAACTGGTCGGACCATTGTACCGGTGACCGGAATTCGTGAGTTTTGGCCCTTCGTTCCGGCGCAGCGAGGGGTTGGCTGAAGGAGGGAACGCTTTCGCATTTTTTGGTAGCGCTACCTATTCGTGTTGCACGGCAGACAGTCCCAGGGCGACCTGGGTTCCGACATCTAAAAGGTTTGGATCATGAGACAGCATCGCTTATCGAGCGCCATCAGAACGACCCTCGCCGCTTCCGTCGCCATCGCGGCGATCGCGGGCAACGCCAATGCCCAGCAGGCACCCGCGCCGGCGGGCAGCACAGCGCAAACCCTCGACACGGTGAAAGTGACCGGCTACCGCGCGTCGCTGGAAAAGAGCCAGGCGGTCAAGCGCGCGGCCAACGCCATCGTCGACGCCATCAGCGCCGAGGACATCGGCAAGTTCCCCGACACCAACGCCGCCGAATCGCTGGCGCACCTGCCTGGCATCAGCGTCGACCGCCAGTTCGGCGAAGGCGAGAAGGTCAGCATCAACGGCACCGATCCGGCGCTGAACCGGGTGCTGTTGAACGGCCAGACCATCGCCTCGGGCGACTGGGGCGGCAACCCCACCGACACCAGCGGCCGCACCTTCAACTACACCCTGCTGTCGCCGGAAATCATCGGCCTGATGGAGGTGTACAAGTCGCCGGAAGCGCGCATCGACGAAGGCAGCATCGGCGGCACGGTGATCGTGCACACGCGCAAGCCGCTGGAATTGCCGGCCAACACCGTGCGCGGTTCGCTGGGTTACAGCTACAACGACCGTTCCGAGCAGGGCAACCCGCGCGGTTCGGTGCTGTGGAGCTGGAAGAACAGCGACGATACGTTCGGCGTGCTGGCTTCGGTGACTCACGACAAGCAGGAGATCTGGCGTGCCGGCATCGAGTACTGGGGCTACGGGCTGGGCACCAACATCCCGGACGACGTCAACGTCACCGGCAGCGGCGACGTCAAGGCCGCGCGTTTCCCGTTCGGCGAGAACAGCGCGTTCTTCCAGCAGGAGCGCCAGCGCGACGGCCTGCAGGCCGCGCTGCAGTGGAAGCCGAACGACAGGAACGAGTTCAACCTGACCGGCATCTACATCAAGGGCAAGTACAACAACTTCAGCGAGTCGCGTTACGTCTGCCCGGGCTGTTCGGTGGGCAACTTCACCGACGTGACCCTGTCGAACGGCTACATCACCTCGGGCACCGTCGGCGGCGACGCCTATGCGCAGTTCGACGCGAACTACCGCATGAGCGAGGTCGAGACCAAGAGCCTCAACCTGCGCCACGACTATTCCGGCGAGAAGTGGGTGTTCACCACCCAGCTCGGCGCGACCAGCGCGAAGGGCGGCAAGGATCCCGAGTACCTGATGAAGTTCCTGCTGCAGTCCGGCGGCTACGATTTCAGCTACGACGGCAAGCGCGCCAGCGTCCACTACGACGACGGCAGCGCGTCAAACTGGGGCCTGGCGCCGGGGCAGCAGGCCGGCGGCATCGAGTACACCACGACGGACGACCGGGAGAAGTACTTCCAGTTCGACGCGGAGCGCGACCTGGAGTGGGGCGCGTTCAACAAGCTGCGGGTCGGCTACAAGTACATCAACCACGACAATGGGCAGACTTCGTACGGCAATCGGATCGACGCCACCGATCCGATCCTGCTGACCCAGTTCAATCCGGGTACCGCCCCCAACGGCCTGTATGACGGCCTGAACGCCAGCGGCGACCTGATCGGCTGGCCGACCGCCAGCCTCGGCTCGGTCCTGGCCTACCTGAAGTCGCAACCGCAGGGCGCGTTCGAAGAGAAGTACGGCCAGGAATACGACGTCAAGGAGCTCACCAACGACCTGTATGCGCAGCTGGATTTCGAAGCGGGTGGCTGGCGCGGCAACGTGGGCCTGCGTTATGTCAGCACCTTGGACAAGTCGATCTACTGGCGCGACACCAATGGCACCGGCTACAACCTGACCCTGGCCAAGAAGCAGTACTACAAGCCGCTTCCCAGCTTCAACCTGGCCTATGACCTGGACGAGGACAAGGTGGTGCGTTTCTCGGCGGCGAAGGTGATCGCGCGTCCGCGCTATGCCGAGCTGTCGGGGTCGGTCAACCTCGACACCACCACCAAGACCGGCGGCGGCGGCAATCCGGACCTGGACCCGTACGAGGCGACCAACTTCGGCGTGAGCCTGGAGTGGTACTTCGCGCCGTCCAGCGTGATCAGCGCGGAGGCGTTCTACCGCAAGATCGACAACTACGTGGTGAACACCACCAACGAGCGCGTACTGGCCGATCCGCTCAGCGGCCAGCCGACCCTGTACACCTTGTCCTCGCCGGTCAACGCGGCGGGTGCCAAGGTCAACGGGCTGGCACTGACCTATTCGCAGAACTTCGGCCACGGCTTCGGCGTGCAGAGCAACCTGACCTACACCGATACCAACGCCAGCGAAGGCCTGAACCTGCCGTACGTGTCGCGGATGACCTACAACATCATCCCGTACTACGAGAACGGCCCGTTCAGCGCGCGCGTCAACTACAGCTACCGTTCCGAGTACTTCACCCAGGTCGGCCGCCTGAATTCCAACGTGTTCACCGACGCGTACAAGCAGCTGGATTTCACCGCGGCCTACCAGATCGGCGACCACATGAGCGTGAACTTCAACGCCAACAACCTGCTGGACTCGACCTATTACTGGTACAGCCAGGTGAAGTTCGCGCCGCTGGGCACGTACAAGACCGGCCGCAGCTACCAGGTGTCGTTCAACTTCAAGTTCTGAGGGAACCGCGAAGCCTTCGTCCAGGCGTTCTCTCCGCCTGGCGACGGAATTTCCCCGCTTGGCGGGGCCGGCTTGCCGGCCCCGCCTTTTTTCATACGCTTCGAACTAGCCTGGCCCTGCGGGAATCGCCGGGAATCAAACGAAGGAGGGTGGCCGCTGTGAGCGGGCGGCACCGAATTCCAGGTTCGGCGTGGCGCCCATCCGGAACGCGAGATGGCCGCCTTTGGCCAGTTCGCGATGCGCGATCCAGTTGCGTGGATGCGGTTGCCCATTCCAGCTCACCGATTGTACGTAGACGTTTTCCGGCGAGTTGTCGTGCGCTTCGATCAGCAGGCGACGTCCCTCGGCCAGCGCCAGTTCCGCCCGATCCAGCAGCGGGCTGCCGAACACGTAGACGCCGCTGACCGGGTCCGCCGGATACAGGCCCAGCGCGCTCAGCACGAACCACGCCGACATCTGCCCGCAGTCCTCGTTGCCGGGCAGGCCGTCGCGCTGGGCGTGGTACATGTCGCGCATCAGCTTGCGCACGCGCGCCTGGGTCTTCCAGGGCTGGCCGGCGTAGGCGTACAGGTAGGCGACGTGGTGCCCGGGTTCGTTGCCGTGCGCGTATTGGCCGACCATGCCGGAGATGTCCGGCGGCGCGCCTTCGGGAAGGTCGGAGCTGGCGGAGAACAGGGCGTCCAGTTTCGCGGCGAAGCGCTGGTCGCCACCGAGCAGGCGGATGTGGCCATGCACGTCGTGCTGGTTGAGGAAGGTCGCCTGCCAGGCGTTGCACTCGGTGAAGTCGTGCCACTTCTGCAGATGGCCCAGCGCGCGCGGGTCGAAAGGTTCGGCCCAGCTTCCATCCGCCAGCCGCCCGCGGACGAAGCCGCTGCGCTGGTCGAACACGTTGCGGTAGTTGCGCGAGCGTTCGCGCAGTTGCCGATATTCCTTTTCGTCGCCGGCGGCGCGGGCCAGATGGGCCACGGCCCAGTCGTCGTAGGCGTATTCCAAGGTCTTGCTGACCGACTCTGCTTCGCGTTCGGCGGGGATGTAGCCCAGCGAACGGTACAGCGGCAAACCTCGATAGTCGTCGTCCATCGCGCGCTTGCGCCACAGCGGCCAGGCCTTGGCGAAGTCGATGCCGTCGAAGCCCTTGGTCCAGGCTTCGGCCAACACCACGGAAGAGTGATAGCCGACCATGCAGTCGGTTTCGCGCGCCTGCAGCGGCCACACCGGCACGCCGCCGGCGTTCTGTTCGGCCATGCGGATCAGCGAATTCGCCAGGTCGGGCACGCGTTCGGGCTGCACCAGGGTCAGCAGCGGATGCAGGCTGCGATAGGTATCCCACAGGGAAAACTGCGTGTAGTTGCTCGCGCCCGGCGGCAGCTGGTGCACGGCCAGGTCCATGCCGAGGTAGCGGCCATCCACGTCGTTGAACAGCGTCGGCGCGAGCAGGCAGTGGTACAGCGCGGTGTAGAAGACGCGGCGTTCGTCGTCGTCGCGCGCCTGGATGCGCACCCGGCCCAGCTCGCGTTCCCACGCATCGTGCGCGTCGCGGCGCACGGCTTCGAAATCCCAGCCTGGGATTTCCGCATCGAGGTTGCGCAGGGCGTTCTCCGCGCTGACCGCAGACAGGCCGACCTTGACCAGTACCTGTTCGCCTCCGCGCGTGGGGAAATGCAGCGCGCAACGGACGTCGTGGTTGGTCGCGGCTTCCGTCGCCGGTTCGCCGAGGGTTTCCATGCGTTCGAACGGACGCGAGAAACGGATCGCGAAATGGATGCGGCGGTCGCGCGCCCATTGCCGCACGCTGCGTCCGCCCAGCAGGGTGTCGTTGCCGACCGCGCGCAATTCCGCCCAGGGCACGCGGGTCGGCGTGTCCGGGTTGTCCTGCATGCCGTGCTTCAGGTCGACCACGATGTGGCTTTGCGCGCTGGCGGGGAAGGTGTAGCGATGCAGGCCCGCGCGTGCGGTGGCGGTCAGTTCCGCGCCGATGCGGCGGTCGCGCAATTCCACGCGGTAGTAGCCGGGTTCGCCGGTTTCGTCTTCCGGCCGGAACGGCGCGCGCCAGCCCGATTCCGGCGCTTCCCGCGAACCGGGCTGCGTCTTCACCGCGCCCACGTTGGGCATCAGCAGCACATCGAGCATGTCGCCGATGCCGGTGCCGCTGAGATGGGTGTGCGAGAAGCCCATGATCGAGCGGTCGCCCGCGTGGTACCCGGAGCACGCATCCCAATCGGCGTTGTAGGTGTCGGGGCTCAGCTGCACCATGCCGAAGGGCACGGCGGCGCCCGGGAAGGTGTGGCCGTGGCCGCCGCTGCCGATGAAGACGTCGACGAAGCGGGCCAGGCCGGCGCCGTCTTCCGTCGCGGCGCTTGCGGAAGGCGACGGGAGCAACGCATCGATGCTGCCGGTGGAAGTCGTGGCCGCGATGGCCGTGCGAGCGAACGGAATGCCGCTGCCCAGCGGCAGGCTGGCGAGGATCATGTGCTGCAGGAGTCGGCGGCGGGTCAGCATGGCATCACCTCGGAAGCGCTTGTTCGCCTTCGATGGCGAACGTCGCGTTGTGTACGTCGGCGAAGCCGGGCTGGCCACCGCCGATGCTGAGCGTATAGCGTCCGGCACGCACCGCGCGGCGGCCTTGCGCATCCACCGTGCTGAGCGCGCGCGGCGACAGCTCGATTTCCACCCGCCGGCTTTCGCCGGCCTTCAGGTGCACGCGCCGGAAACCCGCCAGCGCATGTCGGGGCGCGAGCGGCGAGGCGGGCGGGGTCAGGTACGCCTGCACGACTTCGTCGCCGTCGCGATCGCCGAGGTTGCGCACTTCCACCGAAACCGTCAGCGGCTCGCCGGCCTTCAGCTGCGCCTGCGACAGGCGCATGCCGTCGTAGCCAAACCGCGTGTAGCTGAGGCCATGGCCGAACGGGTACAGCGGCTT
This sequence comes from Pseudoxanthomonas helianthi, assembly GCF_017939625.1. Lineage (GTDB taxonomy): Bacteria > Pseudomonadota > Gammaproteobacteria > Xanthomonadales > Xanthomonadaceae > Pseudoxanthomonas_A > Pseudoxanthomonas_A helianthi. The sequence continues at coordinate 104,833 of NZ_JAGKTC010000004.1, read as the reverse complement.
GCCATTGAAATAGCGATAGGTGCGGCCCTGCATCCGGTAATCGGCCATTGGCGGCAGGTCGTCGGCCGAACGGTAGAACGTCATCGGCAGGCGGCCAGCGGGGTTGTAGGCGCCAGCCAGCACGTCGGCGACGGCCTGGCCGCCGGCTTCGCCCGGATACCATGCGACGAGGATCGCGTCGGCATGCTGCTGCGCCCAGTTCAGCGCCACCGCGCTGCCCGACAGCAGCACCACGACGAGAGGCTTGCCGGTCGCGGCGACGGTTTTCAACAGGGTTTCCTGCGCGGCGGGCAGGTCCAGCGAAGTGCGGTCGCCGCCGTTGAATCCGGCGACTTCGACCTGCAGGGCTTCGCCTTCCAGGTTGGGCGACAGTCCGACGAAGGCGACGATGGCATCGGCTTCGCGCGCCGCCGCCAGCGCCTCGTCCAGTTGCGCCTGCGGCGGCGCCAGCCATTCCAGGGTAATGCCTTCGTCCTCGCCGCTATGGCGCAATTCCAGGCGCAGCTCGTGCGGCTGCGTGTCCTGGAAATCCACCGTCATCGCTTCGGCGTTCTGCGTGCCGTCGTATAGCAAGCGGCCGTCCAGATACAGGTCGACACGGTCGTGTCCACTGCAATCGAAGCAGCGGTCCACGCGCACGTTGAAGCGATAGCGCCCAGGCGCAGGCGGTTGCAACCGGCCGGTCCAGCGCACGCCGTAGCGGTCCGCGCGAATTCCCGGCGCCGGCGCGACACGATTGAAATCGAAGTTCACCGTGCGGTCGACGCGGACCCGTGCGGGGTTGCCGGCGAGTTCCGCATTGTCGAAATACTCGCCCTTCAATCCGGGTTGGCCGTCGGGCGTGCGCAGGGCGGTGGACGGAATCGCGATCGGCACGTTCGCGGCCAGACTCGCGCCCTGGGCGTAATGCACCTTGTCCGCGCCGAAGCGCTGGCGCAGGCCGGCCCAGGGCGTGACCGGGTCGCGCGCGGTGCCGTGGTAGTTGGCTTGCAGGACTTCCAGCAGGTCCGCGGTCGGGCCGACCGCAGCGATGCGGGCGCCGGCGCGCAGCGGCAGGGTGTTGCGGGCGTTCTTCAGCAGCACCAGCGATTCGCGCGCAGCGTCCAATGCGAGCGTGCGCGTGGCCTGCGTGTCCACGGGGCGCGCGGGCGCGGGCTCGTACATGCCCAGGCGGATGCGTGCGGCGAGCAGGCGCTGCAGCGAGCGGTCAAGGTCCGCCTGCGGCAACAGTCCGCGCCGCACCGCATCGGCCAGGTGCAGGTAGGCGCTGCCGCAATTCAGGTCGTTGCCGGCGAGCACTGCGCGTGCCGAGGCTTCGGCGGCATCCTGCGTGTAGTGGTGGAACTGGGTCATGTTGCCGACCGCATCGCAGTCGGACACGACGTAACCCGAGAAACCCCAGTCTTCGCGCAGGTGGCGTTGCAGCAGGTCGGCGTTGGCGCAGGCGGGAATGCCGGCCAGCGCGTTGTAGGCGCACATCACCGAGCCGGCCCCGCCTTCGGCCACCGCGGCGCGGAAGGCGGGCAGGTAGGTGTCTTCCAGGTCATGTGCGCTGGGAGCGACGTCGAAGCTGTCGCGGCCGGGTTCCGGGCCACTGTGCGCGGCGAAATGCTTGGGCGTGGCGATGGTGCGCGGATGCTGCGGGTCGTCGCCCTGCAGGCCGCGGACGAAGGCGACGCCGAGCCGCGAGGTCAGGAACGGGTCTTCGCCATAGGTTTCCTGCCCACGCCCCCAGCGCGGGTCGCGCAGGATGTTGATGTTCGGCGACCACAGGGTTAGTCCGGCGTAGCGCGGGTAACCCTGCGCCGGATCGATGCGGGCGAAACCGGCGCGGGCTTCGGCGGAGATGGTTTCGCCGACCTGGTGCAGAAGGTCCGGGTTCCAGCTGGCGGCCAGGCCGGTCGCCTGCGGAAACACAGTGGCGTAGCCGTTGCGCGCCAGTCCGTGCAGGCCCTCGTTCCACCATTGATAGGCGGGAATGCCCAGGCGCGGCACCGCCGGCGCGTTGTCGCGCATCTGCGCCGCCTTTTCTTCCAGGCTGAGCCGGCGGACCAGGTCCGCCGCGCGCGCTTCGGCACTGAGCGAAGTGTTGCGATAGCCGGGCACGGCGCCGTCGTCGGGCACCGCGGCCGGCGGTGCCAGCTGTACCGGATCCAGTACCACGTGGCGGATGCGCTGGCGCTTCCAGGTATAGGCCACGTGCACGCGCCCGTCCCAGGTCTGGATGACCGCGGGGTAGGAGAATTCCTGGCCGGGTTCGTCTTCCAGGGTCAGCACGGACTTCCAGTGTTCGCCGTCTTCCGACAGCGCCACGTCCAGCCGGTCGCGCCCGTCCCACCATTGGCGGCCGGCGATGCGCGGGTTGAACACCATCAGGTAGCGTCCGTCGGCCAGGCGGATCGCGTCGATGGCCGCGTTCGGGTTGGGCAGCTCCAGCAGGCGCAATGCGTCCCAGCTGCGTCCGCCGTCGTGGGAGGCGGTGCTGAAAATGCGGTCCTGGCGGGTCCGGCCCAGCGCCAGCAGACTGCCGTCGGGGCGTGCGAGCAAGGCGGGCTGGATTGCCTCGATGCGCGCCGGATTGGCGATTGCCGGCATGCGTTGCCAGTTGCGGCCGCCGTCTTCCGAGCGTTCGAAGTGCACGCGCCAGCCGCCGTCTTCGGTGCTGGAAGGACTGACCAGGCTGCCGTCGCGCAATTGCACCGGCGGGTTGCGGATTGGTCCCAGCAGCCCATCCGGCAAGGGTTTCGCCGCCGACCAGGTGCGGCCGCCATCCGCCGAGGTCCGTTGCAAGCCACGCCAGTGCCGCGGATCGGGCCCGACCTTGTAGAACAGCATCAGATCGCCGCCGCGCGGCTGGAACAGCACCGGGTTCCAGGTCGGCAGGGGTGCGCCTTCCGCCTGCGCGCCATCGGCGACGGCCTGCGGCACACTCCAGCCCGAAGCTTCGCGCCGCGCCAGCCAGATGCGGACATCGGCTGCGCCTTCGTGGCTGCCGCCGAACCAGGTCGCCAGCAGTCCGCCGTCGCTGGCTTGGACCAGCGAGACGGCGTGCGACTGCGCGGTCGGCGGCGCATCGCTGACGAACTCGCGCAGCAGGACCGGAGAAGCGTCGGCCGCCGATGCGGCGCCGGGGAGTACCAGCGCGAGCAGCGCCATCGCTACGCGGGACGGCCATCGCCGGGGGACCCGGCCTGCTTGATCAGTGGCGTGGGGCAAGCGGCATGACGGGACGCGGATCGCGTTCGTCGGGAGGGTTTCCTGCATGGATCGGCACCGGCAGTTGGGGACGGCATGCCCGACCCGAAGCGGGCGACGCACGCGAGTCCAACGTTGTCATGACCATCCTACTTGCTGGAGAAGGCTTTGGGGGCCCGAACTTTCCCATTTCGCTGGTCGATGACGTGCCCTGCCCGCCCTTATTCGACGATGCGTTTGAATTCGCGGCCATCGGCGCCCTTGAGCAGGTCGGCGGAAGCCACCTCGAAGCGCACGTCTTCGGCTTGCTTGCTGTTCGGGTCGAGCTTGACCGCGTGTGCGCCGTCGGGCGCCCAGTGGCCGTCGCTGTCGATGGTGCTGCCGGCCACCCGCAGGGTCTGGACGTAACTACCATCGGCACGCAGTTCCAGCACCGATTCGCCGTCGCTGAACTTGCCGGCCAGCGACTTGCCGTCGAGCTGCGTGCCGGAAGCCGCTTCGACATGGGCCATTGGCGTGTTGTCTACCACCGAAACGACATCGGTGCCGGCGGGCGTGGGGGACTTGTCGTCCTGCGCAGTCGCCCCGGCGGACGGTTGCGTCGCGGACGCGTCCGCCGCCGGCGCGGCAACCGGAGCGGGCGCGGGCTGCGGCTGGCATGCGGCGATGGCCAGCGCGAAGGGCAGGGCGACGAGGATCCGCGGGCGCATGCGGCTCATCTCCGTCCGCCGAAGATGCCGCCCAGCAGGCCACGCAGGATCTGCCGGCCGACCTGGCTGCCGACGGTGCGCGCGGTCTGCTTGGCCATGGTCTCGACCACGCCCTGGCGACGGCCGGTGCCGAACAGCACGCCCTTGACCGCCTCGCCGAAACCGCCGGTGTCGGGATCGTCGTCCCTCGCGGTCTTCGCCTTTGGCGCAGCGGCGGCCTCGGTCCTGGCTTCGGCCTTTTTCGCCAGCATTTCCGCGGCGGATTCGCGATCCACCGCATTGTCGTACTTGCCGCCGACCGGGCTGCCCGCGCGCACCTGGCTGCGTTCGGCCTCGCTGATCGCGCCCATCCGGCAACGCGGCGGGGCGACCAGGGTCTGCTGCACCGGCGAGGGCACGCCCTTGTCCTGCAGCGTCGACACCAATGCCTCGCCGACGCCGAGCTTGGAGATGGCTTCGGCGACATTGAGTTTCGGGTTGGGCACGAAGGTCTCGGCCGCGGTCTTCACCGCCTTCTGGTCGCGCGGCGTGAACGCGCGCAACGCATGCTGCACGCGGTTGCCGAGCTGGCCGAGGATGTTGTCCGGCACGTCGTCGGGGAACTGCGAGCAGAAGTACACGCCCACGCCCTTGGAGCGGATCAGGCGCACGACCTGTTCGATGCGTTGCTGCAGGGCCGGCGGCGCGTCGTCGAACAGCAGGTGCGCTTCGTCGAAGAAGAACACCAGCTTCGGCTTGTCGAGGTCGCCGACTTCCGGCAGGTTTTCGAACAGCTCGGACAGCAGCCACAGCAGGAAGCTGGAATACAGGCGTGGCTTCAAAATCAGCTGGTCGGCGGCGAGGATCGAGATCACGCCGCGGCCGTCGGTGTTCGTCCGCATCAGGTCGGACAGTTCCAGCGCCGGCTCGCCGAAGAAGCGGTCGCCGCCCTGCTGTTCGATCTGCAGCAGCGCGCGCTGGATCGCGCCGATCGACTGCGCGCTGACCAGGCCGTAGCTGGTGGAGATGTCCTTGCGCTCCTCGGCGACCAGGGCGAGCAGGGCGCGCAGGTCTTCCAGGTCGAGCAGCAGCAGGCCGCGGTCGTCGGCCAGCTTGAACACGATTTCCAGCACGCCGCTCTGGGTGTCGTTCAATTCCAGGATGCGGGCCAGCAGGGTCGGGCCCATCTCGCTGACCGTGGTGCGCACCGGGTGGCCGAGCTTGCCGTACAGGTCCCAGAAAACCACCGGGCTGGCGGCGGGCGACCAGCCATCCACGCCGATGTCCTTGGCCCGCTGCACCACCTTCTCGTTGCCGTCGCCGGCGACCGCCAGTCCGGCCACGTCGCCCTTCACGTCGGCCATGAATACCGGCACGCCGATCCGCGAGAAGCCTTCGGCCAGGGTCATCAGGGTCACGGTCTTGCCGGTGCCGGTAGCGCCGGCGGTCAAGCCGTGGCGGTTGCCGAACTTCGGCAGCAAGGCGACGGCGATGTCGTCGGTGACGCCCTTGCCGATCAGGATGGGGTCCATGGGTTTCCTTGGCGTTGGTCAGCGGATCGAGCGGCGATTCTAGCGGTTGAACTTGTCGCGCCGTGAACGGTCGCAAAAGCCTCGGGGGCGTGCCCGGCCCGCGCTGTCAAGCTTGTCGGCGGCGGCGGCCCCCGGATAACCTCCCTTTTTCCCTGCTTTGCGATCCGATGTCCGATCTGTCCCGGTTCCTGCGCCTCGTTCCCCTTTCCGCCGCGCTGTTGGTGCTTGCGGCTCCCGCCTCCGCCCAACGCGTCTCGGCCAAGGATCGCGTCGCCATCGACGCCCTCGACCAGCGCATGGCCGCCGCCGAAAAGCGCTACCGCGACGCGCTGCTGCTGGTGGCCAACGGCGACCCCAAGGGCACCGCCGAAGGCGATGCCGCGCTGGAGGACATGGAAGACGTGATCGATGCCTGCGCGAAGCAGCGCGGCTGCGAACTCAACACCCAGCTGGCCGCGTTCAAGCGGCTGCTGAAGGCGAACGTCGATGCGCAGTCGCCCGATGAAGACGAGGAAAGCAGCGACGAGCCGCTCGAAGACGACCATGTTCCGGCCGCGGCGGGCGCCACCACCAGCACGCCACAGGCGCAGCAGGGCGCGGCCAAGCTGGACGACAACCGCCACGCCTTCGATCGCATGGTGCAGTACAACCCGGCGGTGCAGGCCGGCATCCGCCGCTGGCTGACCGACATGCGCAGCTCGCTGGTGGACAGCTACGAGAACTACCAGAACATGCGCTTCATGATGTGGCCGCAATGGGAGCGCCAGGGCCTGCCCGAGGCGATGCTGTTCGGCATCATGGCCAAGGAGTCGAACGGCAAGGTGCACGTCAGCTCGCGCGCCGGCGCTGCCGGGCCGATGCAGTTCATGTACGCCACCGGCACGCGCTTCGGCCTGGGCCGCGACGATACCGGCTTCGATACCCGGTTCGACCCGCGTTCGTCCGCGCAGGCCAGCGCGGAGTACATGAGCGAGCGCTTCGCCGAACTGGGCAACAGCGTCGAGCTGTCGCTGGCCGCGTACAACGGCGGCGAGGGCCGCGCGTTGCGCGTGTACCGGCAGTATCCGGGGGTGAGTTTCTGGGACGAACGCGTGTACAACCAGTTCCCGGCCGAAACCCGCGACTACGTGCCGATGGTGATCGCCGCGGCTTGGTTGTTCCTGCATCCGCGCCAATACGGGCTCGATTTCCCGCGCGTAGCGCCGCAGCCGGCGCCGCTGAAGCTGCTCAAGCCGACCTCGATCTACGAACTGACCATGTGCCTGGGCACCACCGGCACCCGCGACGGCTACATGCGCACGTTGCGCAACCTCAATCCCCGCTACCAGGCCGAGAGCTATCTCGCGCCGGGGGTGACCTTGAACGCCAACACGCGCATCGCCGCGCTGTACAGCCGCCACTGCCTCAATGGCCCGCGCGCGGAGCTGGCGCGCACGCTGATGGCGGCGAACGTCAATGCGGCCATAACGCGTGCGCCGCTGCCGGAAGGCCGTGTCTCGGTCGGCGATGTCAGCCAGTTGGTCCAGTTGCCGGACGATCCGGCCGAGTCGAAGGCGGAAGAAAAGCCGCGCGCGAAGGAAAAGCCGAAAGGCAAGGAAAAGCCGGCGCGCACCATCAAGGTCGGGCGCGGCGATACGCTGGGCAAGATCGCCGACAAGCACGATTGCAGCCTGAAGGAACTGGCCAAGGCCAATGGCCTGCGCGCGCCCGGCTATACGGTCAAGCCGGGGCAGAGGATCAAGCTGGAAGGGTGCGGGAAGTAGGCCGCATTGTGGTCGCTCGAGGAGGCAGCATGGCATCCAAGAAGAAGGCTGGCGTCACGAATGCGATGAAGGGCAAACCGGCGGGCTCGAAGCCCGGTGGCAAGGAACTCGCCGTCAGCAGGCGAAGATCGTACGTATACGATCATCAATACGGATTGGAGCTGCAAGGCAAAACGGTTCCGGCCGAAGCGAAGCCCAAATCCAAATCCTAGGATGGAACTGCTTCACCGGTTTGTAGGAGCGCCCTTCAGGGCGCGACCGGGTGCATTCCGGCGCCGTAGAAAATATTCGCGAATCGCTCTGGCTGCGGTCGCGCCCTGAAGGGCGCTCCTACAACGTCGCTAGCCGTTGCCCCAACTTGACCGGCGTCTCCGCGCCCAGGCCGGCGTCGAGTTCCGCCACCCCGGGCGGCAACAGAACAATGACCGTCGAGCCGTAGTTGAATCGCGCCATCTCGGCAAAGCGTTCGACCACGATGCCCTTGTCGTGCCAATCCTTCCTGGTGATGCGGTCCGCATAGGCGGGAATCTCCACGCCGCTCCACACCGTTTCCACCCCGGACACCAGCAACGCGCCGACCATCACGCAGGCCATCGGGCCGAAATCGGTGTCGAAGTGGCAGACCAGGCGTTCGTTGCGTGCGAACAATCGCGGCACGTCGCGCACTGCGGCGGTGCCGACGCTGAACAAGCGGCCCGGCACATGCACGGTTTCGCGCAACGTGCCGGTCCAAGGCATGTGCACGCGGTGATAATCGCGTGGCGACAGGTAGACGGTGGCGAACAGGCCGTTTTCGAACGGCTTCGCCGCTTCCGCATCGCCCAGCAATTCGGCGGCGGTGAACGAACGGCCCTTGGCCTGGAAGATCGTCCCGCCCTTGATCGGGCCGCACTGGCTGATGTGCCCGTCGGCCGGCATCAGCAAGGCGCGCGGATCGGCGTCGGCGATCCGCGCGCCGGGCTTCAGCGCACGGGTGAAGAAGGCGTTGAAGCTCGGATAGGCGCGTGGATCGGATTCGGCGGCTTCGTCCAGATCGACCCCGAACCTGCGCACCACCGCGTCGATCAGCCACTGCTTGATCGCCGGGTTTCGCGAATATGCCAGTCGCCGCGCCAGCGACGACAGCAGCCGGTGCGGCAGCACATAGGTCAGCGCGGTCAGGGGACTCACGGTGCCGTGGCCTTGGTCAGCGCGGTCAGGTCGCTGGCGATGGCCCGCGGCTGGAACGGCGGACGGATCATCCCGGCCATGCGCCCCTGCGGATCGATCACGGCGAGATTGGCCGAGTGATCCATGCTGTAGTCCTGCGGGTTCTCGGCGTAATGCGCGCCCGGCACCTTCATGAACACGAAGCCCAGCGCGCGGGCGAATTCCTCCAGGGCAGGCACGTCCGCGGTCGCGGCCAGCGTTTCGGTGCTGAACCCGTGCGCGTATTCGCCGATGCGGGTCGGCGTATCGCGTTCCGGGTCGACCGAAACGAACAGCACGCGCGGCCGGGTGCCGTCGGGCAGTGCCTGCCATTGCTTCTGTGCCTGCGCGAGTTCGGCCAGCGTGGTGGGACACACGTCGGGGCACGAAGTGAAGCCGAGGAACACCACGGTCCAGTGCCCGTTCAATTCGCCGGAGGTCAGCTGCGTGCCGTCGGACTGGCGCAGCGAGAACGCCGGCAGCGGACGCGGCTTGGCGAACATCGTCACCGCCTGGGTTTCCGGCCATTGCGCACCGGCGGACTTGCCGCCGAAGAACCATTGCGCCGCCAGCAGGCCGAGGCCCGCGGCCAGCGCGACGAGCAGGATGACGCCGATCTTGCGGTTGAACATGTCGGTCCGAGGGCTTGGAACGGTTCCACATGATACCGACGCATCGCGGGCAACGCCCTATAATCCGGCCTCCATTACGCCGAACACCGCCCATGACCGCCGATCCGGCCGCCGAACTGCACTCGATCATCGACCTGATCCGCTACGGCGCCAGCCGTTTCAACGCGGCCGGCCTGACCTTCGGCCACAGCCACGACAACGCGCTGGACGAGGCCACCCACATCGTCCTGCACACCTTGCACCTGCCGCCGGACATCGGGCCGGCCTATGGGCAGGCACGGGTGACCGCGGCGGAGAAAGCGGAGATCCTCGCCCTGTTCGCGCGCCGCATCGACGAGCGCATTCCCGCCGCCTACCTCACCGGGGAAGCGTGGTTCGCCGGGCTCAGCTTCAAGAGCGACGCGCGCGCGCTGGTGCCGCGCTCGCCGATCGCCGAGCTGATCGAAGCCGGCTTCGAGCCGTGGCTGGGCGGGCGTCCGGTGCATCGCGCGCTGGACCTGTGCACCGGTTCGGGTTGCATCGCCATTGCGATGGGTCATTACAACCCCGACTGGCACGTCTACGGCATCGACATCAGCGACGACGCGCTGGCGCTGGCCGCCGAGAACAAGCAGCGCCTGCATGCCGACAACGTGCATTTCCTCAAGTCGAACCTGTTCGATGGCCTGCTCGGCACGCACTACGACCTGATCGTCACCAACCCGCCGTACGTCACCAACGACGAAACCGACGCGCTGCCGAAGGAATATTCCTACGAGCCCGAGCTGGGCCTGCGCGCCGGCGACGACGGCCTGGACCTGGTGCTGAAGATCCTGCGCGACGCACCACTGCACCTGAGCCAGGATGGCCTGCTGATCTGCGAAGTCGGCGAATCCGAGCGTGCGCTGGTCAAGCTGTTGCCGGACGTGGAATTCGTCTGGATCGAGTTCAAGGTCGGGCAGATGGGCATCTTCGCGGTCGAGTGCTCCGAACTGATCGTGCACCACCCGCGCATCCGTGAGTTGGCGGACGCGCGTCCTTGATTTATTGCTCGTCATTCCCGCGAAGGCGGGAATCGCTCTTGCTTTTGATTTTGCTTCGCGCGACCCAAGTGGCAGGATGCCATGAAACAGCCCGCCGTCTATATCCTGGCGACCGGAAGGAGAGGCACCCTTTACATTGGCGTCACCAGCGATCTGGTCGCAAGAACCTGGCAACACCGCGAGCATGTCGTTGAAGGCTTCACCAAGCGGTACGACGTGACGACGCTGGTCTGGTACGAGTTGCACGGAACGATGGATACGGCGATCTCGCGAGAAAAGCAACTGAAGAAGTGGAGCAGGGAGTGGAAGCTGCGGCTGGTGCAGGAGGCTAATCCCGAGTGGCGGGACTTGTGGGACGACATTGTTGGATAGCGTGCTGCCGACTTTAAAGGCAAGAGCGAAGAGCGATTCCCGCCTTCGCGGGAATGACGAGCAAAAAGAAGCAATCGTGAATACATTTGGCCATCTGTTCCGCGTCACCACCTTCGGCGAGTCGCACGGCCCGGCCATCGGCTGCGTGATCGACGGTTGCCCGCCGGGGCTGGAAATCGCGGCGGAGGAATTCGCCCACGATCTGCAGCGCCGCGCCACCGGCAAGACCCGGCATACCTCGGCGAGGCACGAGGCCGACGAGGTCGAGATCCTCAGCGGCGTGTACGAAGGCCGGACCACCGGCACGCCGATCGCGTTGCTGATCCGCAATACCGACCAGCGCAGCAAGGACTACGCGAACATCGCCCGGCAGTTCCGCCCGGGCCACGCCGACTACAGCTACTGGCAGAAGTACGGCATTCGCGATCCGCGCGGCGGCGGGCGTTCGTCGGCGCGCGAAACCACGATGCGTGTCGCGGCGGCCGTCGTCGCCAAGAAGTGGCTGGCGGAGAAGTTCGGCATCGTCGTGCGCGGGTACCTGGCGCAGTTGGGCGACATTACGCCGAATGCATTCGACTGGAACGCGGTCGAAGGCAACCCGTTCTTCTGGCCCTGCGCCGTGCAGGTGCCGGAGCTGGAAAGCTACATGGACGCGCTGCGCAAGTCCGGCGATTCGGTCGGTGCGCGCGTCAACGTGGTCGCCGACAACGTGCCGCCGGGCTGGGGCGAACCGATCTACGGCAAGCTCGACGGCGAACTGGCTTCCGCCCTGATGAGCATCAACGCAGTGAAGGGCGTGGAAATCGGCGACGGCTTCGCCAGCGTGGCGCAGAAGGGCACGCAACATCGCGACCTGATGAGCATGCAAGGGTTCCTGTCGAACCATGCGGGCGGCATCCTTGGCGGCATTTCCACCGGGCAGGCGGTCACCGCTTCCATCGCGCTGAAGCCGACCTCCAGCCTGCGCCTGCCGGGGCAGAGCATCGACATCGATGGCAATGCCATCGAGGTGGTCACCACCGGTCGCCACGATCCCTGCGTCGGCATCCGCGCCACGCCTATCGCCGAGGCGATGGTCGCGCTGGTGCTGATCGACCAGGCCTTGCGCCATCGCGCGCAGTGCGGCGATGTCGGCGAAGTCTCGCCAAGAATTCCCGGCATGGATGTGGGAGCGACGTAACTCGCGAGTGCTCTTGTCCGCGTCACGAAAAGCATCGCGAGTTACATCGCTCCCACACCTGCATTCACATCCAAACCGGACATTTTTGTTTTGAGCGTGAGTTCCGACAAACACCGGCAACGCATCTGGCTCGCACGACCCCTGTTCGAGGACATCACCGGCCGGCTCGACGAATACTTCGATGTGAAGCGCACATCGCCTGCCGGCGATACCTACGCACCCGCCGAGATCGCCGAACACTTGCGCGACGTCGATGGCGCCCTGGTCACGCTGGTCGAGCGCATCGGTGCGAACGAGATCGCCCACGCCGCAAGACTTCGGGCCATCGCCAACGTCGCCGTCGGCTACAACAACCTCGACATCGCCGCGCTCGATGCGCGCGGCATCGTCACGACCAATACGCCGGATGTGTTGACCGAGACCACCGCCGACCTCGGCTTCGCCCTGCTGATGGCCGCTGCGCGGCGCATCACCGAATCCGAGCGCTGGCTACGCGAAGGCCAGTGGACGAAGTGGTCGTTCGACACCCTGTTGGGCCGCGATCTGCACGGCAGCACGCTGGGCATCCTCGGCATGGGCCGGATCGGGCAGGGCATCGCGCGCCGCGCGATCGGCTTCGGCATGCGCACGCTGTACCACAACCGCAGCCGTCTGCCGGAAGCAGTCGAGGAAGAAGTCAAGGCGGCTTACGTCGGCTTCGACGAATTGCTCGCCCGCGCCGACCACCTGGTGCTGGTGCTGCCGTATTCGCCGCAGACCCACCATGTCATCGACGCCGCCGCGTTGGCGAAGATGCAGCCGACCGCGACCCTGGTGAACATCGCCCGCGGAGGCCTGGTCGATGAGCTCGCGCTGGCCGATGCGCTGGCCCACGGCCGCCTCGCCGCCGCCGGTCTCGACGTATTCGAAGGCGAACCCGCGGTCCGGCCGGAACTGTTGGCCCTGCGCAACGTGGTGCTGACCCCGCACATCGGCAGCGCCAGCCTGGCCACGCGCCGCGCCATGGTCGCGCTGGCGGTGGACAACCTGGTCGCCGCGCTCGGCTTCGGCCCGCACGCCGGCCGGCCGCCGAACATGGTGACGCAACGCTGAGTGCCGGTTTCAGCGGCAACCGTTTCCGCAAGCGCGGCGCGCTTCCGTTATGCTTCGCACACAGCCGGCCCTGCGCCCGCGAACGCTTCCCCCACGCGAAACCCCACTGCAATGAGCAACCCGTCCCGCCGCTTCAAAGTCGCGGTCGTCGGCGCCACCGGCGCCGTCGGCGAAACCATGCTGGCCATCCTGGCCGAGCGCAAATTCCCGGTGTCCGAAGTCATCGCCCTGGCCAGCGAGCGTTCCGCCGGCGGCGAAGTCGATTTCGGCGGGCAGAAAATCGACGTGCAGGACCTGGCGAAATTCGACCCCAAGGGCGTCGACATCGCCCTGTTCTCGGCGGGCGGCAGCGTGTCCAAGGAATACGCGCCGAAGTTCGCCGCCGCCGGCGCGGTGGTGATCGACAATTCCTCGACCTTCCGCTACGACGACGACGTCCCGCTGGTGGTCAGCGAGGTCAACCCCGAGGCGGCGAAGAACCGCCCGCGCGGCATCATCGCCAACCCGAACTGCTCGACCATGCAGCTGATGGTCGCGCTGAAGCCGATCCACGACGCGGCCGGCATCGAGCGCATCAACGTCGCCACCTACCAGTCGGTTTCCGGCGCCGGCCGCTCCGGGCTGGAGGAGCTGGGCGTGCAGACCGGCCAGCTGCTCAACTTCCAGGACATCGAGCCGAAGAAGTTCCAGGCCCAGATCGCCTTCAACCTGATTCCGCACATCGACGACTTCCAGCCCAACGGCTACACCAAGGAAGAGATGAAGCTGGTCTGGGAGACGCAGAAGATCCTCGGCGACAGCAGCATCCAGGTGAACCCGACCGCCGTGCGCGTGCCGGTGTTCTACGGCCATTCCGAGGCGGTCAACGTCGAAACCAGGAAGAAGCTGTCGCCGGAAGAGGCGCGCAAGCTGCTCGAAGCCGCGCCCGGCGTGGTCGTGGTCGACGAGCACAAGGCCGGCGGTTATCCCACCCCGGTGACGCACGCTTCGGGCACCGATCCGGTGTACGTCGGCCGCATCCGCGAGGACTTCTCGCATCCGCGCGGGCTCAACCTGTGGGTGGTCTCCGACAACATCCGCAAGGGCGCGGCGCTGAATGCGGTGCAGGTCGCGGAACTGGTCGCCGCGGAGTGACGGGCAGGGCGGGTCATGACCCGCCGTCGGAACCACGCAAGCGAGGGCGGGCGGGGGCCCGCCCTACGAATTCCGCGCCTGCGTTGCAGTAAACGCTCCGGAAAGTGCGCCAGCCCCTTGTTTCGGCTTATATTGGTTCGATGCACGAAAGGGGCGCGCACTTGAATCGACGCAGGCTGCTGCCGACCATCCGCTGGCTGTCCGCCGCGGCGTTGCTGCTGGCCAGCGGCGCCGCATTGGCGCTGGGCCTGGGCGAAATCCGGGTCAAGTCGAAGCCGGGCCAGCCGCTGGTCGCCGAGATCCCGGTGATCTCCAGCGATCCGGCCGAGATGGAGCAACTGCAGGCGCGGTTGGCTTCGCCCGAGACCTTCGACCGCGTCGGCTTGCCGCGACCGCAGGGCCTGGTCGAGGAACTCGATTTCGCCGTCGCCGTGTCCGACGAAGGCCAGCCGGTGATCCGCGTCACCAGCGCATCGCCGGTAGACCAGGCGGCGATCAATTTCCTGATCGAAGTCGACTGGGGCCAGGGCCGGCTGGTCCGCGAATACTCTGCGCTGGTCAACGCGCCCGGCGTGCTCGCCACCGCGCCACCGCCGCCGATCCAGGCGCCGCAGGCCGCGCCGTCCGACGCGATCGTTCAGGCGCCCGAACCGCCGCCGACGCAGCCCGAACCCGAACCGGCCCCTGCGCCGGCCGCGCGTGCGCCTGCAATGGAAACCGGCACGGGGCAGGTCACCGTCCGCGCCGGCCAGACCCTCTCGCAACTGGCCCGCGAACTGGTGCCGTCGGTCGGCCTGAACCAGGCCATGCAGGCCTTGTTGCAGGCCAATCCCGACGCCTTCATCAACGGCAATATCAACCTGCTGAAGCAGGGCGCGGTGCTGCGCGCGCCGGACTCGCCGGAGCTGGCGCAGGTCGATGCGGCGCAGGCCGACGACTTCGTCCGCCGGCAGATGGCCGAATGGAGGCAGGCGCGCGAGACGGCGCGACCGGCTTCCGCGTCAGCCGTTGCGCCTCCGCCATCGGAAGCCCGCGCCGCCGCGCGTCCGGCGCCGCGGGTGGCCGAAGCGCGGCTGCAGATCGCGCCGCCGGTGGTGCAGGGCGGTGCACAGGCGGGCACAACGACCGGCATCCAGGCCGGAGGCGAGGGCGAGATGCTGGCGGAACAACAACTGCAACAGACCAAGGAAGACCTGGCTGCGCGCGATGCCGAAGTGCAGGAACTGCGCTCGCAGGTCGCCGAGCTGGAAAAACTGAAGCAGCAGCAGGAAAAGCTGATCCAGATGAAGGACAGCGACCTGGCCGCCGCGCAGCAGAAGCTGGCCGCGCAGCAAGGCGGCAATGCCGGCACCCCGGCGTGGATCTGGGGCGGGTTGGCGCTGCTGATCGCGGGACTGGTCGCCGCGTGGTTGCTGGGCCGCCGCCGGGTGGCCGCGCCGGCAGTGGTGCGCAATGAACCGAAACCGGCGCTCGACAGCGCGGCACTGGCCGCGGCGATGCCGCAGGCCGCACCGGCGGCGATCGAAGTCGAACCCGAGCCCGAGCCGGAAGCCGTGCCGCGGGCCGAAGCCGCGTCTCCCGCGCCGGCCTGGCATCGCGACGATGCCAGCCTCAACGTCACGGTGCCGAACGCGGCGCCCGCCGGGCGCGAGCGGCTGGAGCTGGCCATCGCCTATCTCGACCTTGGCGACGTCGACACCGCGCGCGACCTGCTGAACGAGGTCGCCGCCGGAGGCGATTCCGCCGCGCGCCAGGAAGCCGCGCAACTGCTGCGCGAGCTGGGTTAAGGACCGCATGCGTTACGCGCTGGGCGTCGAATACGACGGCAGTGGTTTCCAGGGCTGGCAAGGGCTGGGGCCATCGGGGCCGGCGACGGTGCAGGCGGCATTGGAACATGCGCTTTCGTCGGTGGCCGACCAGGCCATTACCGTCACCTGCGCGGGGCGTACCGACGCCGGCGTGCATGCCGAATGCCAGGTCGTGCATTTCGACAGCACGGCCGATCGCGATCCGCGCGCGTGGACGCTGGGCGTCAGCGGACGCCTGCCGCCGACCGTATGCGCGCACTGGTGCGTACCCGTGGCGCAGGCCTTCAATGCGCGTTTCTCCGCGCGCGCGCGCCGTTACCGCTATCGCATTCTCAATCGCCCGGTGCGGCCGGCGCTGTATCGCCACACCACGACGTGGGAGCGGCGCCCGCTGGATGCCGATGCCATGCACCGTGCGGCGCAGGCCTTGCTGGGCGAGAACGACTTCAGCGCTTTCCGCACCGTTCATTGCCAATCGCCGCATGCGCGCCGCAACCTGCAGGAAATCGTGGTCCGCCGCACCGGCGACGCGGTCGAAGTGGAGATCCAGGCCAACGCCTTCCTGCATCACATGGTGCGCAACATCGTCGGCTCCTTGCTGGAAATCGGGGCGGGCGCGCGCGCAGAAGGCTGGATGGCCCAATTGCTGGCGGGACGCGACCGCACCCTTGCCGGGCCTACTGCGCCGCCGCAGGGGCTGGTGTTCCTGCGGCCACTGTATCCGTCCGAATGGGGGCTGCCGGAAAGCGTTACCCTGCGCGGATGAGCCACACCCGCATCAAGTTCTGCGGCATGACCCGCGCCGAAGACGTGCGCCTCGCGGTGGAGCTCGGCGTCGACTTCATCGGCCTGATCCTGGCCGAACGCAGCCCGCGCCGGCTGTTGCCGGGGCAGGCGCGGGCCCTGCGCGCGCTGGTGCCGGAGGAAATCGGTGTGGTCGCGCTGGTGATGGACAATCCGCGCGGCGAGGTCGCCGACATCGTCGCCGGGTTGCATCCGGACTACCTGCAGTTCCACGGCGGCGAGGACGACGCGTTCTGCGCCGGCTTCGGCCTGCCGTTCTTCAAGGCCATCGCGATGGGCGACGGCGGCGATCCGCTCGAAGCGATGGCGAACTTCCCTTCCGCGCACGGTTTCGTGCTCGACGGCCATGGCGCGGGCGAGCAGGGCGGCAGCGGCCGCAGTTTCGACTGGACGCGGTTGCCGAAGGACAGCGGCCGGCCGGTCCTGCTGGCCGGCGGGCTGTCGCCGGACAACGTTGCGCTGGCCATCCGCACCGCGCATCCCTGGGGCGTCGACGTGTCCAGCGGCATCGAGGCCACGCCGGGCGTCAAGGACGCCGCGAAGATGCGGCGTTTTGCCGATGCGGTGCGCGCGGCCGATGCGGCCGTCTGAAGGTCGGGGCCGGGGAAGCGCCGGGGCCCAGGATCGGCTACGCTATGGTCGCGCCATGAACGTCTCGAACCGCCCGTCTCCGCCCTTCGGCCGCTCCCTGCGGCGCTGGCGCCGCGTGCCTGCGGCGGCCGTGCGGTAACGCACCGCCCGACGCAACGCATCGGCCGGCTTCCGGCCCGTCTTTCGCCTTCGCGCAGTCCGCCGACCCGTTCGCGGTCGCGCGATTCCGGTTTCGGAGATTCCCCTTGAACAAACCCGCTCCCTCGATCGCGCCCGGCGCGGTATCCGATTACCACCAGTATCCCGATGCTTCGGGCCATTTCGGCCGCTACGGCGGGCGTTTCGTCGCCGAGACCCTGATCGGCCCCTTGCAGGAGCTGGCCGCCGCCTACGACGCGGCGCGTGTCGATCCGGCCTTCATCGCCGAATTCGAAAAGGACCTGAAGCACTATGTCGGCCGACCCAGCCCGATCTACGAAGCCGAGCGCCTGTCGCGCGAGGTCGGCGGTGCGCGCATCCTGCTCAAGCGCGAAGACCTGAACCACACCGGCGCGCACAAGATCAACAACACCATTGGCCAGGCGCTGCTGGCCAGCCGCATGGGCAAGCAGCGGATCATCGCCGAGACCGGCGCCGGCCAGCACGGCGTCGCTTCCGCCACCGTGGCCGCGCGGCTGGGGCTGGAGTGCGTGGTGTACATGGGCGCCACCGACATCGAGCGGCAGAAGATCAACGTCTACCGAATGAAGCTGCTCGGCGCGACCGTGGTGCCGGTGACCAGCGGTTCGGCCACGCTGAAGGACGCGCTGAACGAGGCGATGCGCGACTGGGTGACCAACGTGCAGGACACCTTCTACATCATCGGCACCGTCGCCGGGCCCGATCCGTATCCGCGCATGGTCCGCGACTTCAATGCCGTGGTCGGCAAGGAAGCGCGCGCTCAGATGCTGGCCGACTACGGGCGCCTGCCCGATGCGATCACCGCCTGCGTCGGCGGCGGCAGCAACGCCATCGGCCTGTTCCATGCCTTCCTCAACGACCCGTCGGTGCGCATCGTCGGTGCCGAAGCGGCCGGCGACGGCATCCAAACCGGCCGCCATGCGGCATCGATCGCTGCCGGCCGCCCCGGCGTGCTGCACGGCAACCGCACCTACGTGATCTGCGACGACGACGGGCAGATCATCGAAACCCATTCGGTGTCCGCCGGCCTGGACTATCCCGGCGTCGGCCCCGAACACGCCTTCCTCGCGGATTCCGGCCGCGCGCAGTACGTCGGCGTTACCGACGACGAAGCGCTGGCCGCGTTCCACACGCTGGCGCGCACCGAAGGCATCCTCGCCGCGCTGGAATCCAGCCACGCGGTCGCCCAGGCGATCAAGCTGGCCCGCGAACTGCCGAAGGACGCGCTGGTGCTGTGCAACCTGTCCGGCCGCGGCGACAAGGACGTGCATACCATCGCCGCGCGCGAGAACATCCAGCTCTGAAACCGCCGGACCCGATACCCGGCTTCGCCGAACATTCCACCGAGGAATCCCGATGAACGAACCCAACGTCAACCCGCAAGCCGCCAATGCCCCGGCGCCGCTCGACCCGGCCTTCTTCACCTGCGTCAACGAATACCTGGAGCTGACCAACCGCCAGTCCAAGCAGCAGGGCCTGAAGCGGATCAGCATGGCGTCCTTGTACGCCGCCGCGCGCTTCAATGCGCACGTGTACCTGGCGCATATGCAGCCGGGCGATGTGGCCAACGAACGCCAGGAATTCCTCGACTACATGACCAACCTGTACCGCCGCATGCTCAACGAGCATCTCGACGGACTGGGCCAGGAACGCGGTCTCGACGTGGGCGAATCCGAGCTGGCCGCCGAATACGCCGCCGCGGCGAGCCAGATGCCGGAAGGCACGCCTGCCCGATGAGCCGCTTCGAACGCAAGTTCGCCGAACTCGCCACGGCAGGGCGCAAGGCGCTGATTCCGTTCATCACTGCCGGCGACCCCTCGCTGGAAGCCACGGTGCCCGTCATGCACGCGCTGGTCGACGCGGGCGCCGATGTCATCGAACTGGGCGTGCCGTTCTCCGATCCGATGGCCGACGGCCCGACGATCCAGCGCAGCTCCGAGCGCGCGTTGGCCCGCGGTGCCGGGCTGCGTTACGTGCTGGAAGCGGTGGAAGTGTTCCGCCAGCAGGACGACAGCACGCCCGTGGTGCTGATGGGTTACCTGAATCCGGTCGAGATCCATGGCGCGGAACGCTTCGCCACCGAAGCGGCGCAAGCCGGCGTCGATGGCGTGCTGCTGGTTGACCTGCCGCCGGAAGAGGCCGCCGAGACCCGCGGGATCCTCAACGCGCAGGGGTTGGCCCTGGTCGCGCTGGCCTCGCCGACCACCGGTGCGGATCGTCTCGGCATGCTCTGCGATACCGCGCAGGGCTACCTGTATTACGTCAGCTTCGCCGGGGTGACCGGTGCCTCGGAGCGGCTGGATACGCAGGCCGCCGGCGAGCGGCTGCGCGGGATCCGCAAGGCATCGAAGGCCCCGGTGGTGGCCGGCTTCGGCATCAAGGACGCGGCCAGCGCCGTGGCCATGGCGGCCGATGCGGATGGCGTGGTGGTCGGCAGCGCGCTGGTCGCCGAGCTGGCCCGGGCCGCGGACGGTGCCGACGCGGCTTCCCGCGCCGCAACATTCCTCGTCCCGCTGCGGCAGGCGCTGGATGCGGCCGGCTGAGGGCGCTGTAGGGGTCCGGGCGGCGTAGGCTAAACTGCGCCGTTGGCCCGACGGGGCCGGAGAGGTTTCCTGAGCGAATGAGCTGGCTGAGCAAGTTGATGCCTTCGGGCATCCGAACCCAAAACAACGCCACCAAGTCCAAGCGCAGCGTCCCCGAGGGGCTGTGGGAGAAGTGCGACAACTGCGGCGCGGTGCTGTACCGGCCGGAGCTGGAGGAAAACCTGGAGGTCTGCCCGAAGTGCGACTTCCACATGCCGATCCGCGCCCGCGCCCGGCTGGCGGTGCTGTTCGACGCGGATGCGCCGACCGTCGAGATCGGCGCCGCGCTCGGCCCGACCGACGTACTCAAGTTCAAGGACCAGAAGAAGTATTCCGACCGGATCAAGGCCGCGCAGAAGAGCACCGGCGAGCGCGACGCCCTGGTCACCCTGCAGGGCAAGCTGAAGGGCCGCGACCTGGTCGCCAGCGCTTTCGATTTCGCCTACATGGGCGGTTCGATGGGTTCGGTGGTCGGCGAACGCTTCGCGCTGGGTGCGGAAAAGGCGCTGCAGATCGGTTCGCCGTTCGTTTGCTTCTCCGCCAGCGGCGGCGCGCGCATGCAGGAAAGCCTGTTCTCGCTGATGCAGATGGCCAAGACCTCGGCCGCGCTGGCCAAGCTGCGCGAAGCCGGCCTGCCGTACATCTCGGTGCTGACCCACCCGACCACCGGCGGCGTGTCGGCCAGCTTCGCCATGCTCGGCGACGTCAACATCGCCGAGCCGAACGCGCTGATCGGCTTCGCCGGCCCGCGCGTGATCGAGCAGACCGTGCGCGAAACCCTGCCGGAAGGCTTCCAGCGTTCCGAATTCCTGCTCGACCACGGCGCCATCGACCAGATCTGCGACCGCCGCGAGATGCGCGAACGGCTGGCCACGCTGCTGGCGATGATGATGCGCCAGGAAAAACCCGCCCACGACACGGTGCAGGCGGCATGAGCCAGCGCAAGTATTTCGGCACCGACGGCATTCGCGGCCGGGTCGGTGAAGGCCCGATCTCGGCGGATTTCATGCTGCGCCTGGGCAACGCCTACGGCCACGCCCTGGTCGAGGCGGGCGGGCGCGGCGGACGCCGGCCGATGGTGATCATCGGCAAGGACACGCGCATCTCCAACTACATGTTCGAGGCCGCGCTGGAAGCCGGCCTGGTCGCCGCCGGCGTCGACGTGCAGTTGCTCGGCCCGATGCCGACGCCCGCGGTGTCGCACATGACCCGCGCGTTGCGCGCCGATGGCGGCATCGTCATCTCCGCTTCGCACAACCCCCACCACGACAACGGCATCAAGTTCTTCTCGGCCGAAGGCGAGAAGCTCGACGACGCCACCGAACTGGCGATCGAGGCCGCGCTGGAGCAATCCTTCCGCACGGTGCCGTCCGAACAGCTCGGCAAGGCCGTGCGCACCCGCGACGCGATCGGCCGTTACGTCGAGGCCTGCAAGAACTCGGTGCCGCGCGACTTCGACCTCGGCGGCATGCGCATCGTCGTCGATTGCGCCAACGGCGCGACCTACCAGGTCGGCCCGATCGTGCTGCGCGAACTCGGCGCGACGGTCGAGGCCATCGGCGACACGCCGAACGGCCTGAACATCAACGACGGCATCGGCTCCACCCACCCTGAAGCGCTGGCCGCGCGCGTACGCGACAGCGGCGCCGACCTCGGCATCGCCTTCGATGGCGACGGCGACCGCGTGCTGTTCGTCGACGCGACGGGCGAAGTGGTCGATGGCGACGGACTGATCTACGTGCTGGCGAACGACTGGCAGCGCAGCGGCCGCCTGCAGGGCGCCGTGGTCGGCACGCTGATGACCAACTACGGGTTGGAGAAGGCGCTGGCCGAGCGCGGCATCGCCTTCGTGCGCGCCAAGGTCGGCGACCGTTACGTGCACCAGGCGCTGATCGAAGGGCAGGGCATCCTCGGCGGCGAAGCCTCCGGCCACATCCTGTGCCTGGACCGGGTCAGCACCGGCGACGGCATCGTCAGCGCTTTGCAGGTGCTGGAAGTATTGAAGCGTACCGGCACCGGCCTGCGCGAGGCGCTGGCGGGGCTGAAGATGCTGCCGCAGAAAACCGTCAACGTGCGCCTGAACGGCGATGCGAAAATGGTGGTCGAGGCGCAAGCCGTGCAGGCCGCGCTGGTCGCTGCACAAGCGGCGGTGTCGGGCCGCGGACGCGCCTTCCTGCGCCCGTCCGGCACCGAGCCGGTGGTGCGCGTGACCGTCGAGGCCGACGACGACGCGCTGATGCAATCCACCCTCGACGGACTGGCGGCCGCGGTGCGCGCCGCCGTGGCCTGATCCGGATCAAGATCGACCCGGTGCGCGTGGCGGATCATTCCGGCACGCCCCTACAGTGCAACAGGACGAGAACATGGCTTCGCGCATTCCCACCCTCGACATCACCCGCTTCGACACCGACCGCGAGGCTTTCGTCGCCGAACTCGGCGCGGCCTACCGCGAGTGGGGTTTCGCCGGCATCTGCAACCACGGCATTCCGCAGGCGAAAATCGACGCGGCCTACGATGTGTTCAAGGCGTTCTTCGCCCTGCCGGAAGAGACCAAGAAGCGCTACCACGTGCCCGGCGGCGGCGGCGCGCGCGGCTATACGCCGTTCGGCGTCGAGACCGCGAAGGATTCCAAGCACTTCGACCTGAAGGAGTTCTGGCACATCGGTCGCGAGATTCCCGACGATTCGAAGTACCGCGAGGTGATGCCGCCGAACCTGTGGCCGGAGGAAGTACCCGGCTTCCGCGAGCACGGCTACGGCCTGTACCAGGCGCTGGACCAGCTCGGCTCGCGCGTGCTGTCGGCGCTGGCCCTGCACATCGGCCTGCCGGAGAACTATTTCGCCGACAAGACCGATTCGGGCAACTCGATCCTGCGCCCGATCCACTACCCGCCGATCACCGCCGACGACATTCCCAACGTGCGCGCCGGCGCACACGAGGACATCAACCTGATCACCCTGCTGGTCGGCGCCAGCGCCGCCGGCCTGGAAGTGAAGTCGAAGCAGGGCGAGTGGGTGCCGTTCACCTCGGACGCGGACACCATCGTGGTCAACATCGGCGACATGCTGCAACGCCTGACCAACCACGTGTACCCGTCGACCACGCACCGCGTGGTCAATCCGCCGGGCGAGGAGGCACGCAAGCCGCGCTATTCGGTGCCGTTCTTCCTGCACCCGAACCCGGATTTCCTGATCGACGTGCTGCCATCGACCATCACCGCGGACAACCCGAGCCGTTATCCGGAACCGATCACCGCGCAGGGCTACCTGGAAGAACGCTTGCGCGAGATCAAGCTGAAGTAAGCCTGCGGCGGAAATCGCGGATCGCCGCGATCAATCGGTCGGGCGATTCCTCGGCCACGAATTCGCCGCCGGCAATCGTGATGCCTTCGACGGCCTCGGCACCGAGTTCGCGCAGCGGGCCGACGTACCGTTCCGGCTTCGCGCCGTCGGCATCGCCGCGGGCATACAGCATCGGCAGGGCGATCCGTTTCTTGCGTGCATTGTGCCGGGCGTCTTCGGCCATGGCCCTGTACCAGTCGAAGCCTGCGCTGAGCGCTTCCGGGCGCTCGTAGGCCCTCGCGTATTCGTCTCGGGCTTCGTCGCTCAACGCGCGCTTGTTGCCGGCGAGCATGTCGAAGAAGAAGTCGAAATACGCGCGTTGGCGGCCGGCGACCAGCAACTCGGGAAGTTCCGCGAGGGCGTGCAACGCGAAATGGAAGATCTTCGGGTTGGCCAGCGTCTCTTCCCACGGCGGAACGCCCGGCAGCACCGTGTTCATGACGATGGCGCCGGAGAGTCGCGCCGCATGATCGCGGGCCGCTGCGTAGGCGACCATGCCGCCCACATCGTAGCCGGCGATCACGATGCCCTTCGCGTCCAACCGTTCGGCCGCACTGAGAACGATATCGGCGATGACGGTCTTTTCCGCCGAAGGCGGCTTGCCCTGCGAACGGCCGATGCCGGGAAGGTCGAACGCCAGGGCGAAATGATCCTGGCCCAGTTCGTCCAGAATGCCGGCGAAGGCGTGGCTGGATTGGGGCCAGCCATGCAGCAGGATCAAACCGGGCTTCGATGCATCTCCCGAGCAGCGCGCAGCGATCTGCAAATCGCCGACGGATGAAATCGTGATCTCCATGAGGCTTCCCGCTCGGCCGTACGACAAGCCTCGCTTGCGCCGACGAAAGCCAAGGTGAAGTGGAGGTGACGAGTCGGGAAATCCTTGTCGCGGTTACCCGGCCATCCAGAAAAACACCGCCGCCATCCGCTTCTCTTCCAGGCTGCGGCCCCAGTAGCCGCTGGCGCTGTGGATCAGGTTGCTCTGGTACAGCAACAGGCGGTTGCAGCGGTGTTCGATCGCCACATCCTCGACGAACGAGGCCGGCGACACGAAACGCGTGCCCAGGGCTTCGACCAGGTTCGTGTGCGGCGGCATCACCACGTTGCCGCCGCGCCCGCCACCGGGCAGGCGCTGGCGGTAGAAGCTGGTGCCGCAGGAATCGGGCACGTCGGGATTCAGGTACAGCACCGCCGCATAGCGGCACAGCTTGCGCGAATCGGTATGCGGGCGCGGTTCGCATTCGTCGATGCCGACCACCTGCACGCAGTTGTGGTTGAGCTGCGCGCCGTCGGGCGCGGTTTCCACCCACAGCCGTTTCGCGCCGGTGGCCTGTTTCACCAGCGCTTCGACCTTCGCCAGTTCGTCATCGAGCAGGCCCGGCAGCACGCGCAGGCCCGGCCAGCTCTCCGGCTTGTACGGATAGCCTTCGACCCAGTCGGTGCGCGCAAGGCAACGCGCGCGCACCGCGCCAGGATCGGGCAATACGTCGTCGAACAGCCAGTAGTCGCGGCCTTCGGTCGGCTTGCGATAGGGCAGGGTCGGCAGGCGTGGGGGCTGGAAGCTCATGCGACGAATGTATCAGTCGACCTTGCGGTATTTCTTCGAATTGCGCTTCATCAGTCCCAGCAGCCACGATTCCGGCAGGTGCTTGGCGACGAACACCAGCAACTTGTAGCGCCACCCGGGCACGCAGACCACCTGTCCGCGTTCGGCCGCGTCGATGCCGGCGCGCGCCACGTCGCCGGCCTGCAGCCAGATCCATCCGGGCAGCTTGTCCATCATGCCGCGCGTGCCGGTCACGTCGTGGAATTCGGAAAGGGTGAAGCCGGGGCACAGCGCGGTGACGTTGACGCCGCGGTCGAGGTTCTCCAGGTGCAACGATTCGCTCAGCTTGACCATGTACGCCTTTACCGGCGCGTACAGCGTCTGCCCATCCGCGCCAGGCACCAGTCCGGCGACCGAGGACACGTTGACGATGCGCCCGTGGCCGCTTTCGCGAAGATCGGGCAGCAGGCGCCAGATCAGCTCGCTGACCGCGCCGATCATCAGCTGCAGGAACGCGGCGTGGGTCGGCCAGTCATTGACCCGGTAGCGCCCCGCCACGCCATAGCCGGCGTTGTTCACCAGGATGCGCACCTTCAGGCCGCGGCGATGGATTTCCTCGACCAGCGCCGCCGGCGCGGCGGGGTCGGCAAGGTCGCTGGCGATCACTTCGACCGGTACCTGCCGGCGGAGGTCGTCGGCCAGCTGCTGCAGGCGATCCTCGCGCCGCGCGGTCAGGATCAGCGGCACGCCGCGCGCCGCGTATTCGCGGGCGATGGCCGCACCGATGCCGCTGGAAGCGCCGGTCACCAGCGCATGGCCGGCGGGGGTCGGGGAGGAGGGGGCAGGCGAAAGCGGGGTCATCGGGTATCCTTGCGCGCCGCGAATGGAATGGAAGTGGTCTTACGTATGCGTCGCAAGATTGTCGCCGGAAACTGGAAATTGCATGGCACCCGCCAATTCGCCACCGCGCTGGTGGGCGAGGTCGCCGGGGGTCTCCCGCTGCCGGGGGTGGAAGTGCTGGTCCTGCCGCCGCTGCCGTACTTGGGCGACCTGATCGAGGATTTCGAGGGCCGCGACATCGTTTTCGGCGCGCAGGACGTCAGCTCGAACGAGAAGGGCGCCTATACCGGCGAAGTTTCGGCGGCGATGCTGGTCGATGTCGGCGCGCGCTACGGCCTGGTCGGCCATTCCGAACGCCGCCAGTACCACCAGGAGAGCAGCGAGCTGGTGGCGAAGAAGTTCGTCGCCGCCCGCCACGCCGGCCTGGTACCGATCCTGTGCGTGGGAGAGACACTGGAGCAACGCGAGGCGGGGCAGGCCGAGGCGGTGATCGCGGCGCAGCTGGCACCGGTGCTGGAACTGGCGGGCGTCGAGGGTTTCGACGGTGCGGTGGTCGCCTACGAACCGGTCTGGGCGATCGGCACCGGCCGCACCGCCAGTCCCGAGCAGGCCCAGGCCATGCACGCGTTCGTCCGTGGCCAGATCCGTGCGCACGATGCTAGAATCGCCGATTCCCTGCCGCTGTTGTACGGCGGCAGCGTGAAGCCCGACAACGCCGCGGAACTGTTCGCCCAGGCCGATGTCGATGGTGGACTGGTCGGCGGCGCCTCGCTGGTGGCGGCCGATTTCCTCGCCATCGCGCGCGCCGCGGCGACAAGTTCCTGAGAACCACAGACATGATGCTGATCCTCAATGTGATTTACGTGCTGGTCGCGATCGCGATCATCGCCCTGGTGCTGATGCAGCGCGGTGCCGGCGCGCAGGCCGGTTCCGGCTTCGGCGCGGGCGCTTCCGGCACCGTGTTCGGCGCGCGCGGCGCATCGAACTTCCTGTCCAAGAGCACCAAGTGGCTGGCGGTCGCCTTCTTCGGCATCAGCCTGTTCATGGCCTGGCAGGCCTCGCACGGCGTGCGCCCGACGGTCGTGCAGCAGGACCTCGGCGTGATGGGCGGTGCGCCCGCCGCCACGCCTTCGGCCGCCGGCGAATTGCCGAAGGCCGCCCCGGTCGCCGCGCCCGCCCAACCGGCCGCCGCCGCTCCGGCGCCCGCGCAGCCGCAACCGGCGCCGGTCCAGCCCGCGCAGGGCAAGTAACCCGGTTACAATTTCATTCGCAAGTTTTTGCCCAGGTGGCGGAATTGGTAGACGCACTACCTTGAGGTGGTAGCGGAGAGATCCGTAGGGGTTCGAGTCCCCTCTTGGGCACCATGCAGCAACGAACAGGCCCGCAGCGATGCGGGCTTTTTCGTGTCTTTCTTGCCGGTAATCGTTTACTAGCAAGTTCAGCAACCGGTACAATTCGATGATTGGTCCAATGCCCGGTACGATTCGCCCGCACGCGGGCAGCGGAAGGGCGACGCCTGTCGCGCGACGGACCACGAGACCCGGCTAAGAGAATCCGCGAGTGCTGGCCAATTACCTGCCGACCCTGCTGTTCCTGCTCGTCGCCACCGGCATCGGCATCGCGCTGATGATCGTCGGCCGACTGCTCGGCCCGCGTCGTCCCGACGCGCAGAAGCTGTCGCCGTACGAATGCGGCTTCGAGGCGTTCGAGGACGCGCGCATGAAGTTCGACGTGCGCTACTACCTGATCGCGATCCAATTCATCGTTTTCGATCTTGAAATCATTTTCATCGTGCCGTGGACCCAGGTGTTCATGGACCTCGGCCCGCGCGCCCTGATCACCATGGCCCTGTTCGTGGGCATGCTGTTCCTGGGCTTCATCTACGTCTGGAAGAAGGGGGCGCTCGAATGGGAGTGATCCAAACCATCGATCGCCTGATGAACAACCCGATCCCGCAGGGACGGGTGGACGACATCCTCCGTCCCGAAGGCGAGAACCCGTTGCTCGAGAAGGGCTACGTGACCACCAGCGTCGACGCGCTGGTCAACTGGGCGCGCACCGGCTCGATGTGGCCGATGACCTTCGGCCTCGCCTGCTGCGCGGTCGAGATGATGCACGCCGGCGCCGCGCGCCTGGACCTGGACCGCTATGGCGTGGTGTTCCGCCCGTCGCCGCGCCAGTCCGACGTGATGATCGTCGCCGGCACCCTGGTCAACAAGATGGCCCCGGCGCTGCGCAAGGTCTACGACCAGATGCCCGACCCGAAGTGGGTCATCTCGATGGGCAGCTGCGCCAACGGCGGCGGCTACTACCACTACTCGTATTCGGTGGTGCGCGGCTGCGACCGCATCGTGCCGGTGGACATCTACGTGCCGGGCTGCCCGCCGACGGCCGAAGCGCTGGTCTACGGCATCCTGCAGTTGCAGAAGAAGATCTGGCGCACCCAGACCGTCGCCAAGAAAAAGTAATCCGGAGCACGCCCGCCCCATGGCCGAGCCAACCGTTTCCTTTGCCGATCAATTGCGCGCGCGCTTCGCGGACGCGAAGGTCGACGTCGCCCTGCCGCGCGGCGAGACCACGCTGGAAGTGTCCGCCGCGCAGTGGCACGCCACCTGCGCCGCGCTGCGCGACGAATTCGGTTTCGAACAACTCAGCGACCTGTGCGGAGTCGATTACCTCGGCTACGGCAGCGACGAGTGGGATACCTCCGACGTCAGTTCGGAAGGCTTCTCGCGCGGCGTCGAAGGCAAGAACGCCGGTCGCTTCGCCTGGGGCGAATCGCTCTCCGGCGAGAACGGCAACGCCGGCGGCATCCAGCCGGTGCCGGTACCCAGCCATCGCTTCGCCGCGGTCGCGCAACTGATTTCCTACCGGCACAACCGCCGCCTGCGCGTGCGTTGCTACGCGCCGAACGACGACGTGCCGGTGGTCGCCTCGGTCACCGACCTGTGGCCCGGCGCGAACTGGTTCGAGCGCGAAGCCTTCGACCTGTACGGCATCGTCTTCGAAGGCCACCCGGACCTGCGCCGCATCCTCACCGACTACGGTTTCGTCGGCCATCCGTTCCGCAAGGATTTCCCGCTGATCGGCAACGTCGAAGTGCGCTACGACGAGGAGAAGAAGCGCGTGGTGTACGAGCCGGTGACCTCGGTGGAGCCGCGCGTGGGCGTGCCGCGGGTGATCCGCGACGACGCGCGCTACGCGACCGCCGCGGGCGAACAGGCGCAGCGGGAGGGCGGCCGGTGAGCGAATACCATCAGTCCAGCGAAGCCTTCGCCAGCAACGATGGCGAAAGCAAGCAGGAAATCCGCAACTACACGATGAACTTCGGCCCGCAGCACCCGGCCGCGCACGGCGTGTTGCGCCTGATCCTGGAAATGGACGGCGAGACCATCGTCCGCGCCGACCCGCATGTGGGCCTGCTGCACCGTGGCACCGAGAAGCTGGCCGAGTCCAAGCCGTTCAACCAGTCGATCGGCTACATGGACCGCCTCGACTACGTGTCGATGATGTGCAACGAGCACGCCTACGTGCGCGCCATCGAGACGCTGATGGGCATCCAGGTGCCCGAGCGCGCGGAATGGATCCGCACGATGTTCGACGAGATCACCCGCCTGCGGAACCACCTGATGTGGGTCGGCTCCAACGCGCTCGACCTCGGCGCGATGGCGGTGATGCTGTATGCGTTCCGCGAACGCGAAGAGCTGATGGACCTGTACGAGGCGGTCAGCGGCGCGCGCATGCACGCCACCTACTACCGTCCGGGCGGCGTGTACCGCGACCTGCCGGACCACATGCCGAAGTACAAGGAATCGCGCTGGCACAAGGGCAATGCGCTCAAGCGCATGAACGCCGCGCGCGAAGGCAGCATGCTGGACTTCATCGACAACATGGTCGAGGAATTCCCCAAGCGCTTCGACGAATACGAAACCCTGCTGACCGACAACCGCATCTGGAAGCAGCGTACGGTCGGCATCGGCGTGATCAGCCCCGAGCTGGCCAAGGCCTGGAGCATGACCGGCGTGATGCTGCGCGGTTCCGGGATCGAGTGGGACCTGCGCAAGAAGCAGCCCTACGCCAAGTACGCCGAAGTCGATTTCGACGTGCCGGTGGGCGTCAACGGCGATTGCTACGACCGTTACCTGTGCCGCATGGCGGAAATGCGCCAGTCGATCCGCATCATCGGCCAGTGCGCGAAATGGCTGCGCGCCAACCCCGGCCCGGTGATCGTCGAGAACTTCAAGGTCGCGCCGCCCAAGCGCGAGGCCATGAAGGACGACATGGAAGCGCTGATCCACCACTTCAAGCTGTTCAGCGAAGGCTATTGCGTGCCGGCGGGCGAGACCTACGCCGCGGTCGAGGCGCCGAAGGGCGAGTTCGGCTGCTACCTGGTTTCCGATGGCGCCAACAAGCCGTTCCGCGTGCACCTGCGCGCACCGGGCTTCGCCCATCTTTCGTCGATGGACGCCATCGTGCGCGGCCATCTCCTGGCCGACGTCGTCGCGATGATCGGCACTTACGACCTGGTATTTGGTGAGGTGGACCGATGAGGGCCACGGGCAATTTCGAAAACGCGCGCAACGTCGATCCGCTGGTGGTGCTCAGCGCGGAAACGCGTGCGCACATCGACCACTGGCTGACCAAGTTCCCGGCCGACCGCAAGCGTTCCGCCGTGCTGCAGGGCCTGCACGCCGCGCAGGAGCAGAACGGCGGCTGGCTGAGCGACGAGATCATCGCCGCGGTGGCCAAGTACCTCGAGATCCCGCCGGTGTGGGCCTACGAGGTCGCGTCGTTCTACTCGATGTTCGAGACCGAGAAGGTCGGGCGCAACAACGTCGCCTTCTGCACCAACATCAGCTGCTGGCTCAACGGCGCCGAGGACCTGGTCGCGCATGCGGAGAAGAAGCTCGGTTGCAAGCTGGGCGAATCCACCGCGGACGGCCGCGTCTACCTGAAGCGCGAAGAGGAATGCGTCGCCGCCTGCTGCGGTGCGCCGGTGGTGGTGATCAACGGGCATTATCACGAGAAGCTCACCGCCGAGAAGGTGGACGAGCTGCTGGACGGGCTGAAGTGATGGCAGGGCAGAATTCCCATTCAGGGCAGCACTATTCGGAAGGCTATGGTCCCGTCGGCCCCGCGCCGAAGGAGCACCAGGCGGTCTATACCACGCTGCATTTCGACAAGCCGTGGTCGTACGAGAACTACCTGAAGACCGGCGGCTACCAGGCGCTGCGCAAGATCCTGACCGAGAAGATCCCGCCGGCCGACGTCGTCGAGATGGTCAAGCAGTCCGGCCTGCGCGGCCGCGGCGGCGCAGGCTTCCCGACCGGCCTGAAGTGGAGCTTCATGCCCAAGGGCGACATGCAGAAGTACATCCTCTGCAATTCGGACGAATCCGAGCCGGGCACGGCCAAGGACCGCGACATCCTGCGCTACAACCCGCATGCGGTGATCGAGGGCATGGCCATCGCGTGCTACGCGACCGGTTCGACCGTCGGCTACAACTACCTGCGCGGCGAGTTCCACCACGAGCCGTTCGAGCACCTGGAAGAAGCCACCCGCGAGGCCTACGCCAACGGCTGGCTGGGCAAGGACATCCTCGGCAGCGGCGTCGACATCGACCTGTACAACGCGCTGGGCGCGGGCGCCTACATCTGCGGCGAAGAAACCGCGCTGATGGAATCGCTGGAGGGCAAGAAGGGACAGCCGCGCTTCAAGCCGCCGTTCCCGGCCAATTTCGGCCTGTACGGCAAGCCGACCACCATCAACAACACCGAGACCTACGCTTCGGTGCCGGCCATCGTGCGCAACGGCGCGCAGTGGTTCCTTGAGCTGGGCAAGCCGAACAACGGCGGCTGCAAGATCTTCTCGGTGTCGGGCCACGTCGCCCGTCCGGGCAACCACGAGATCCGCCTGGGCACGCCGTTCGCCGAGCTGCTGGAAATGTGCGGCGGCATGCGCAACGGCCACAAGATCAAGGCGGTGATCCCAGGCGGTTCGTCGATGCCGGTGCTGCCAGGCGAGACCATGATGGGCCTGACCATGGATTACGACGCCATCCAGAAGGCCGGCTCCGGCCTCGGCTCGGGTGCGGTCGTGGTGATGGACGAAACCACCTGCATGGTCCGCGCCTGCCAGCGCATCGCCCGCTTCTACTTCAAGGAAAGCTGCGGCCAGTGCACGCCGTGCCGCGAAGGCACCGGCTGGATGTACCGCATGCTGACCCGCATCGCCAATTTCGAGGCGACGCTGGACGACCTGCAGATGCTGCGCGCGGCCGCCGGCCAGATCGAAGGCCACACCATCTGCGCTTTCGGCGAAGCTGCGGCGTGGCCGGTGCAGGGCTTCCTGCGCCACTTCTGGCACGAATTCGAATACGCCATCGTGAACAAGCGCTTCTACGTCGACGACGAGCGCGCCGGCACGCTGGTCAAGCCCGAAAAGGTGGCCGCGTGAGCGCACAGCCCGTCAATCCGAACCTGCCGCCGGACCACGTCACCGTCTTCATCGATGGGGTCGAGCTGGCCGCGCCGAAGGGTTCGATGATCATCCAGGCCGCCGACAAGGCCGGCATCCCGATCCCGCGCTTCTGCTACCACGACAAGCTGGCCATCGCGGCCAACTGCCGCATGTGCCTGGTCGACACCGAAGTCGGCGGCCGCTCGGCGCCGAAGCCGTCGCCGGCCTGCGCCACGCCGGTCATGGACGGGTTGAAGGTGTTCACCCGCAACGACAAGGCGCTGAAGGCGCAACGCAACGTGATGGAGTTCCTGCTGATCAACCATCCGCTGGACTGCCCGATCTGCGACCAGGGCGGCGAGTGCGAACTGCAGGACCTGTCGCTGGGCTACGGCCGTTCGGTCAGCCGCTTCCAAGAACGCAAGCGCACCGTGCCCGACGAGGACATCGGCCCGCTGGTCGCGACCGAGATGACCCGCTGCATCCAGTGCACGCGCTGCGTGCGCTTCACCGCGGAAGTCGCCGGCACCTACGAACTGGGCGGCATGTACCGCGGCGAGAACCTGCAGATCGGCACCTTCGACGGCAAGCCGCTGACCACCGAGCTGTCCGGCAACGTGGTCGACGTGTGCCCGGTCGGCGCGCTGACCAACAAGGTGTTCCAGTTCAAGGCGCGGCCGTGGGAGCTGATGGCGCGCGAATCGCTGGGCTACCACGACCCGATGGGCTCCAACCTGTACCTGCACTTGCGCCGCGGCGACGTGCTGCGCACCGTGCCGCGCGACAACGAGTCGGTCAACGAATGCTGGCTGTCCGACCGCGACCGCTACTCGCACCAGGGCCTGTACGCGTCCGACCGTGCGGTGAAGCCGCTGCTGAAGTCGGGCGGCGAATGGCGCGAAGTCTCCTGGGCCGAAGGCCTGTCCGCCGCCGCTGAAATCCTGCGCGCCCACCGCGGCGACGAACTCGGGGTGCTGGTGCATCCGGCGGCCTCGAACGAAGAGGGCGGCCTGTTGGCCAAGCTCGCCGCCGGGCTCGGCAGCGGCAACCTCGACCATCGCATCGCCCAGCGCGACTTCAGCGACGGCGCGACCGCCGAAGCCTTCGGCCTGCCGCTGGCCGAGATCGAGAAGGCCGACGCCATCGTCGTGTTCGGCAGCAACATCCGCCATGAGCTGCCGCTGCTGCACCAGCGCATCCGCAAGGCGGTGCGCAATGGCGCCAGGGTGCACGTGGTCAATCCGGTCGATTTCGACTTCGCCTTCGACATCGCAGGCAAGCGCATCGTCGCCCCTTCGCAGTTGGCGGGCGCATTGAACGACGCGACGCTGGTCGAAGCGGCGAAGGGCGCGAACCGCGCCGTCGTCATCGTCGGCGGCATCGCCGAGAACCATCCGCAGGCCGCGCAATTGCGCGCCGCCGCGCGCGACTTCTGCAATGCGACCGGCGCCTCGCTGTGCCGCATCCCGCAGGGCGCGAACGCGCTGGGCCTGACCCGCGCGGGCGTGCTGCCGGCGGCTCGCGACGTGGCGGCGCAATTCGCCCAGCCGCGCAGCGCCTACGTGCTGTACGGCATCGAGCCGGGCCTCGACTTCGCCGACACCGCCGCCGCGCTGAAGGCGCTGAACGGCGCCAAGGTCGTCGCGTTCAGCCATTTCGCCTGCGCTTCGACGCGCGGCGTCGCCGACGTGATCCTGCCGATCGGCGCGCTGCCGGAAATCGAAGCCACGCTGACCAACCTCGACGGCGTCGAGCAGCGCACCCAGGCCGGCGGCAAGCTGCCGGGCGAGGCGCGCGAAGGCTGGCGCGTGCTGCGCGCGCTGGGCGGCGAACTGGGCCTGCCGGCTTTCGAGTTCACCGACCTCGAAGGTGCGCGTGCGGCCATTGCCGGCAATGCCGCGGTCGCCGTGTCGCGTTCCACCGCGCCGGCCGTCGCTGGAGAAGGGCTGGAGCTGGCGGTCAGTGCGGCGATCTACCGCACCGACGCCGTGGTCCGTCGCGCCCAGGCGTTGCAGTCGCATCCGCTCAACCTCGCCGCGCGCATCGTGCTGAATCCGGCCGACGCGCAGGCGCTGGGCCTGTCCGACGGACAGGTGGTCAAGGCCGGCGCCAGCGATGGCACCGCGACGCTGCCGCTGGCGATGGACGCGGGTGTCGCCGCGGGCACGGCATGGATCGAGTCGGGCCACGGCGCGACCGCGCCGCTGGGCGCCGGCCGGGTCAAGGTGGTGGCCGCATGAACGAACTCCTGATCAACGCGGTCGGCCCGCTGCGCGACTGGTTCCTCGGCCTCGGCGCCTGGGGCATGGTGCTGTGGATCGTGCTGAAGATCCTGGTCATCGCCATGCCGGTGATCATCGCCGTGGCGTTCTACGTGGTCTGGGAACGCAAGCTGATCGGCTGGATGCACGTGCGCCACGGGCCGATGTACGTCGGTTTCGGCGGCCTGTTCCAGGCCTTCGCCGACGTGTTCAAGCTGCTGTTCAAGGAAGTCATCCAGCCCAGCAGTGCGCAGAAGGCGATCTACATCATCGCCCCGCTGATCGTGCTGGCGCCGGCGTTCGCCGCGTGGGCGGTGGTGCCGTTCGACGCCAAGCTGGTGCTGTCCAACGCCAACGCGGGCCTGCTGTACCTGTTGGCGATGACCTCGCTGGGCGTGTACGGCATCATCCTCGCCGGCTGGGCGTCGAACTCGAAGTACGCCTTCCTCGGCGCGATGCGTTCGGCCGCGCAGGTGGTCAGCTACGAAATCGCGATGGGCTTCGCCCTGGTCGGCGTGATGATCGCCGCCGGCAGCCTGAACCTCAGCGACATCGTGATGGCGCAGGCGGGCAATGCCGGCATCGGCGAGTGGTTCGTCTGGCCGTTGTTCCCGCTGTTTGTGGTGTACTGGGTCAGCGGCGTCGCCGAAACCAACCGCGCGCCGTTCGACGTGGTCGAAGGCGAGTCGGAAATCGTCGCCGGCCACATGGTCGAGTACTCCGGTTCGGCGTTCGCGCTGTTCTTCCTGGCCGAATACGCCAACATGATCCTGGTCAGCTTCCTGATCTCGATCTTCTTCCTCGGCGGATGGCTCAGCCCGTTCCCGGCCTCGTGGATGGGCGACGACGTCACCCCGTGGCTGGCGTGGATCTGCAAGGGCGGCTGGCCGTGGCTGTTCATCAAGGTGTTCTTCTTCGCCAGCGCCTACATCTGGTTCCGCGCCAGCTTCCCGCGCTACCGCTACGACCAGATCATGCGGCTGGGCTGGAAGGTGTTCATTCCGCTGACCATCGCCTGGATCGCGGTCACCGCGTTGCTGGTGTTCTTCGGCATCGTGCAGAAGGGTGTTTGATTCGATGAGCAAGATCACCCACTACTTCAAGAGCCTGATGCTGCTGGAGCTGCTCGGTGGCCTGTGGCTGACGTTGAAATACGCGTTCAAGCCGAAGTACACGATGATGTACCCGATGGAGCGCTTCCCGCAGTCGCCGCGCTTCCGCGGCCTGCACGCGCTGCGCCGCTATCCGAACGGCGAGGAACGCTGCATCGCCTGCAAGCTGTGCGAGGCGGTGTGCCCGGCGCTGGCCATCACCATCGACTCGACCAAGCGCGAGGACGGCACCCGCCGCACCACGCGCTACGACATCGACCTGTTCAAGTGCATCTACTGCGGCTTCTGCGAGGAGAGCTGCCCGGTCGATTCGATCGTCGAGACGCACATCCTGGATTACCACTTCGAGAAGCGTGGCGAGAACATCGTCACCAAGCCGCAGCTGCTGGCCATCGGCGACCGCCTGGAAGCCGAGATCGCCGAACGCCGCGCCGCCGACGCCGCCTACCGCTGAGAACCTGACGATGGATTGGGTCAATATCGCTTTCTGGATCTTCGCCGCGACCGCCGCGCTTTCCGCCGGCGCGGTGATCAGCGTGCGCAACCCCGTGCACGCGGTGCTGTTCCTGATCCTGACGTTCTTCAGCGTGGCCTGCACCTGGCTGCTGGTCGGCGCCGAGTTCCTCGGCGTGGCCCTGGTGCTGGTCTACGTCGGCGCGGTGATGGTGCTGTTCCTGTTCGTGGTGATGATGCTGGACATCGACGTGGCGCGGCTGCGCGAGGGCTGGGTGAAGTTCCTGCCGATCGGCCTGGTCGTGGCGGTGGCGATGCTGGCGCAGATGCTGGTGCTGATCGGGATCAAGGCCAAGACCGGTTCGCCGCTGCCGGACAACGCCGCGTCGCAGGCCGCCGAGGTATCCAACACCAGCTGGCTGGCGCACACGCTGTTCACCGAATTCCTGCTGCCGTTCGAGTTCGCCGCGGTGATCCTGACCGTGGCGGTGATCGCCGCGGTGATGCTGACCCTGCGCAAGCGCACCGGGGTGAAGACGCAGAACCCGAGCGAGCAGTCGCGGGTCAAGGCCGCCGACCGCGTGCGCCTGGTCAAGATGGCGGCGGAGAAGCCCGCCATGCCGGCGGAACAGTCCACGGAGGCCGCCCCATGATCACACTCGGACACCTGCTGGCGCTGGGCGCGGTGCTGTTCTGCATCAGCCTGGCCGGCATCTTCCTCAACCGCAAGAACGTGATCGTGCTGCTGATGTCGATCGAGCTGATGCTGCTCTCGGTCAACATCAACTTCGTCGCCTTCTCGCGCCAGCTCGGCGACGCGGCGGGGCAGATCTTCGTGTTCTTCATCCTCACCGTGGCCGCGGCCGAAGCCGCGATCGGCCTGGCGATCCTGGTCGCGCTGTTCCGCAGCCGCGGCACGATCAACGTGTCCGACGTCGATACTCTGAAGGGCTGATGCGCAGATGACCGTGGAACTTTCGAAGAATCTGCTGCTAGCCGTGGTCCTGGCGCCGCTGTTCGGCAGCGCCGTCGCCGGCCTGTTCGGCCGCCAGGTCGGACGCGCCGGCGCGCACTGGATCACCATCCTCGGCGTGGCGGTCAGCTGCGCGATCTCGTGCTGGACCCTGTACCAGCTGGCCGGGCAAGGCGCCTCGCCGTTCAACGAGAACATCTACACCTTCTTCCAGGTCGGCAATTACTCGGCCCATATCGGCTTCATGGTCGACAAGCTGACCGCGATGATGATGGTGGTGGTCACCTTCGTTTCATTGCTGGTGCACATCTACACCATCGGCTACATGGCCGACGACGACGGCTACCAGCGCTTCTTCAGCTACATCTCGCTGTTCACCTTCAGCATGCTGATGCTGGTGATGAGCAACAACTTCCTGCAGCTGTTCTTCGGCTGGGAAGCGGTGGGCCTGGTCTCGTACCTGCTGATCGGCTTCTGGTTCAAGCGCCCGACCGCGATCTTCGCCAACCTGAAGGCGTTCCTGGTCAACCGCGTCGGCGACTTCGGCTTCCTGCTCGGCATCGCGGCGGTGCTGCTGGTGTTCAACACGCTGGACTACGCCACCGTGTTCGCCCAGGCGCCGATGCTGAAGGACGCCGCGGTGCAGCTGGCCGGCTTCGACGAGCCGTGGCAGATCTCGACCATCATCTGCATCTGCCTGTTCATCGGTGCGATGGGCAAGTCGGCGCAGGTGCCGCTGCACGTCTGGCTGCCGGATTCGATGGAAGGCCCGACCCCGATCTCGGCGCTGATCCACGCCGCGACCATGGTCACCGCGGGCATCTTCATGGTGGCGCGCATGTCGCCGCTGTTCGAGCTCTCGCAGACCGCGCTGAACTTCGTGCTGTTCATCGGCGCCACCACCGCGTTCTTCACCGGCCTGATCGGCATCGTGCAGAACGACATCAAGCGCGTGGTCGCGTACTCCACGCTGTCGCAGCTGGGCTACATGACCGTGGCGCTGGGCGTGTCCGCCTACGGCGCGGGCGTGTTCCACCTGATGACCCACGCCTTCTTCAAGGCGCTGCTGTTCCTCGGCGCGGGCTCGGTGATCATCGGCATGCACCACGAGCAGGACATGCGCAAGATGGGCGGCCTGAAGAAGTACATGCCCATCACCTACTGGACGATGGTCATCGGCACGCTGGCCCTGGTCGGTACCCCGCTGTTCAGCGGCTTCTACTCGAAAGACACGATCATCGAGGCAGCCGCGCACCACGCCCACGAATCGCACAACTGGATCGCCACCTACGGCTACTGGGCCGTGCTCGGCGGCGTGCTGGTCACCAGCTTCTACAGCTTCCGCCTGCTGTACCTGACCTTCCACGGCAAGGAACGCTTCCGCGACGCGCACGACGATCATGGTCATGGCCACGATGCGCACCACGATCATCATGACGACCACGGTCATCACGGCGCACACGAGCCGCACGAGTCGCCGTGGGTGGTGACCGTGCCGCTGATCCTGCTGGCGATTCCGTCGATCGCGGTCGGCTTCTTCACCATCGGGCCGATGCTGTACGGCACCGGCTGGTCGGGCCATCATGCGGCCGAAACGGGTCCGTGGCCGACGCTGACCTTCTTCAGCGGCGCGATCGATTTCTACGATCCGGCGCGCAACACCCTGGGCGCGCTGGCCGAGGAGTTCCATGGCCCGCTCGCGATGGCCTGGCATGGCCTGCAGCAGTGGCCGTTCTGGCTGACCCTGGCCGGTTTCGCCCTGGCGACCTACCTGTACGTGTTCAAGCCGGAACTGCCCGGCAGGATCCGCACCAGCCCGGTCGGCGCGTTCCTGACCAACATCCTCGACAAGAAATACTGGATGGACACGTTGTGGATCGGCGGCCTCGCCGGCGGCGGCGTGGCCCTGGGCGACGCCTCGCGCTTCGTCGACAGCAAGCTGATCGACGGCGTCGCGGTCAACGGCAGCGCCAAGGTCGTCGACCTCGCCGCCAACCTGCTGCGCCGCACCCAGTCCGGCTTCCTCTACCACTACGCCTTCGCGATGATCCTCGGCCTGATCGTTCTTCTGGCCGCGCTCATCAAGTTCTGGCAATGACCGCATTCACGGATACCGCACGTGTCGAACTGGCCACTGCTTAGCATTCTGATCTGGCTGCCGATCCTCGGCGGCGCACTGGTCCTCGCCCTGGGCAACGCCCGCGCCAACGCGGCGCGCTGGCTGGCCCTGGTCGTGGCCGTGCTGACCTTCGCGGCCAGCGTGCCGCTGCTGTGCCTGTACGACCGGGCCAGCGTGGCGATGCAGTTCGTCGAGAAGCACGCCTGGGTGCCGGCCTACGACATCTGGTACGCGCTGGGCGCCGACGGCATCTCGGTGGCGCTGATCGTGCTGACCACGCTGACCACGGTGCTGGCGCTGATCGGCGCATGGACCTCGGTGGAGAAGCGCGTCGCCCAGTACGTCGCCGCATTCCTGTTCCTCGAAGGCATGATGATCGGCGTGTTCGCCGCGACCGACGCGATCCTGTTCTACGTGTTCTTCGAGGCGATGCTGATCCCGATGTTCCTGATCATCGGCGTCTGGGGCGGTCCGCGCCGCATCTACGCCGCGGTCAAGTTCTTCCTGTACACCTTCCTCGGCTCGGTGCTGATGCTGGTCGGGTTGATCTACCTGTACCTGAAGGGCGGCAGCTTCCAGTTCGCCGACCTGTACCAGCTGCCGTTGAACGCCAAGGAGCAGACCTGGCTGTTCTTCGCCTTCCTGATCGCGTTCGCGGTCAAGGTGCCGATGTTCCCGGTGCACACCTGGTTGCCGGACGCGCACGTCGAGGCGCCGACCGCCGGTTCGGTGATCCTGGCGGCGATCATGCTGAAGATCGGCGGATACGGCTTCCTGCGCTTCAGCCTGCCGATCCTGCCCGACGCCGGCCACGAGTGGGCGATGCTGGTGATCGTGTTGTCGCTGATCGCGGTGGTGTACGTCGGCCTGGTCGCGCTGGTCCAGGACGACATGAAGAAGCTGATCGCCTATTCGTCGGTCTCGCACATGGGCTTCGTCACCCTGGGCACCTTCATCGCCTTCGCCCTGGTGCGCGAGAACGGCAGCCTCGACGGCGCCACCCTCGGCCTGCAGGGCGCGATGGTGCAGATGATCTCGCACGGTTTCGTCTCCGGCGCGATGTTCTCCTGCGTCGGCGTGCTGTACGACCGCATGCACACCCGCATGATCAAGGATTACGGCGGCGTGGCCAACGTGATGCCGTGGTTCGCGGTGCTGTTCGTGTTCTTCGGCATGGCCAACTCCGGCCTGCCGGGCACCAGCGGCTTCGTCGGCGAGTTCATGGTCATCCTGGCCAGCTTCCAGAAGCATCCGTACATCGCCGTGGCCGCGGCGTTGACCCTGATCATCGGCGCGGCCTACACGCTGTGGCTGGTCAAGCGCGTGCTGTATGGCGAAGTGGCCAACGACCACGTCGCCGAACTGCAGGACATCAACTGGCGCGAAGCGCTGGTGCTGGGCGTGTTCGCGCTGGGCGTGCTGGCGATCGGCGTGTATCCGAAGCCGCTGACCGACCTGATGCAGACCTCGATCGCGCAACTGGCGATGCAGCTCGCCACCAGCAAGCTGTAAGGGCCCCACACGATGACCACGCCGATGCTTTCCACTTCCATCGCCGACCTGATGCCGCTGTTGCCGGAAGTGGTCCTGGTCGCGGGCGCCTTCGCCCTGCTGATCCTCGATCTGTTCGTGCCGGCCAACCGCCGCGTGGTCACCCATGCGCTGGCCCTGCTGTTGCTGGCCGGCGTGCTGGGCATGCTGCTGGCCGGTTGCGGCGGGCACGGCACGGTGTTCAACGGCATGTTCGTGCGCGACACCCTGGCCGACGTGGCCAAGGTCGCGGTGCTGCTGGTCAGCGGCCTGTCGCTGGTCTACGCCTGGCCGTACCTGCGCGAGCGCAACCTGTACCCGGGCGAAGTGCCGGTGCTGGTGCTGTTCGCGACCGCCGGCATGATGGTGATGATCTCCGCCGGCAGCCTGGTGATGGTGTACCTGGGCCTGGAACTGCTGGCGCTGTGTTCGTACGCACTGGTCGCGCTGAACCGCGACGACGGCCTGTCGACCGAAGCGGCGATGAAGTACATCGTGCTCGGCTCGATCGCCTCGGGCCTGCTGCTGTACGGCATGTCGCTGGTCTACGGCGCGACCGGTACGCTGAACCTCGGCGGCATCCGCACGCTGGCCGAGGCGATCACCGCCGGAGGCGGCGACAACCGCGTGCTGCTGCTGACCGGCGTGGTGTTCATGGTCGCCGGCGTCGCCTTCAAGTTCGGCGCGGCGCCGTTCCACATGTGGCTGCCCGACGTCTACCAGGGCGCCCCGACCCCGATCACCCTGTTCATCAGCTCGGCACCGAAGCTGGCCGCGTTCGGCATGGCCTTCCGCCTGTTCGAGGATGGCGTCGGCCCGCTGTCGGCGCAGTGGGAACCGCTGCTGGCCGGTCTGGCCGCGGTGTCGTTGGTGCTCGGCAACCTGATCGCCATCGCCCAGAGCAACCTGAAGCGCATGCTGGCGTACTCGACCATCTCGCACGTCGGCTTCCTGTTCCTCGGCCTGGCCGGCGGCGGCAAGGAAGGCTATGCGGCGGCGCTGTTCTACGCGATCAGTTACGCGTTGATGTCGGCGGCGGCGTTCGGCGCCATCGTGGTGCTGTCGCGGCAGGGTTTCGAAGCCGACAAGATCGACGACTTCAAGGGCCTGAACGCGCGCAACCCGTGGCAGGCCGGCCTGGTGCTGTGCGTGATGGCTTCGCTGGCCGGCGTGCCGCCGTTCCTCGGCTTCTGGTCCAAGCTGGCGGTGCTGCGCGCGGCGCTGAACGGCAGCTACCTGTGGCTGGCGATCCTCGCGGTCGTCTGCGCGGTGATCGGCGCTTTCTACTACCTGCGCGTGATCAAGGTGATGTATTTCGACGAGCCGGTCGGCGAAGCGCGCGCGCCGCGCGAGGGTCGGGCCTTGCCGCTGGTGTTCGGGGCGAACGCGCTGGGCTTGCTGGTGCTGGGCATCTTCTGGAACCCGATCATGGCCTGGTGCCAGGCGGCGTTCGCATAAGCGTCTCGCCGCAACCGCGAAAATAAAAAAACCGGAGCCTGGCTCCGGTTTTTTCTTGGGCCCGAAAAGGCGGCGGCCCCGCCGACGATCCTCGGCGCCCGCGTCGGTCGATACCGTCGCTGCCGCGCCGCGAGAGGTGTCCCGTTCAATGTCAATGATGCCGTCGCAACGGCCAAGGGCAGTGAGTGGCTGAATGCATCGACCGGCCCAAAAAGGCGGCGGCCCCGCCGACGATCCTCGGCGCCCGTGTCAGTCGATACCGTTGCTGCCGCGCCGCGAGAGGCGTCCCGTTCAATGTCAATGATGCCGTCGCAACGGCCGGGGGCAGTGAGTGGCTGGCTGTATCGACCAAACCCGAAAAGGCGATGACCCCGCCGGCTATCCTCGGCGCCCGCATCGACCGATACCGTTGCTGCCTTCCGGCCCTGGCGGGATTTTCGATCTAGCGTCGCGAGGGACCGACGGGGTCACCATAGAAACGAGATGCGTCCACGACGCGATCTTAAAAATCTGGCGGAGAGAGGGACACTCTCCGCCGCGATTCAGATGGTATCACGCCGTCTCAGAAAACTCGAAACGCCTTTGATACCAAGGGCTTGCTTGTCTCACGCAGTCGCATACCGTACCCTCCAATCGCATCTCGGCCTGTAGGTCGGGATGTTGGGAAAGCAGAGTTCGGCGGAGACGTGCGATGCCCAAGAAAACCAAGGAGATCGCCGCGGCCCAGCTACCGCGCCTGCCGGTTGGCATGCATGCCGCTGGCGGAGCGACGGGATTGTACCTGCGTGTGGCGCCCTCCGGGGCCAGGAACTGGATTCTGCGCGTCACCGTGGGCAACCGGCGGCGCGATATGGGGCTGGGAGGATGGCCCGATGTTCCCTTGGCTGAGGCCCGCGATCGAGCGCGTCAGGCCCGACGCAAGATCGAGGAGGGGATCGATCCCATCGAAGCCCGTAGGGCAGCCAAGACGGTTCTGCGCGAAACCCCTTCCTTCTCCGAATGTGCCCGACGCACCATCGAGGCCAAGCGGCCGGAGTGGAAGAGCGCCAAGCACGCCGAGCAATGGAAGAGCACGCTGGATACCTATGCCAAGCCGGTGGTGGGCAACATGCCGGTGGACCAGGTGGAGCTGCGCCACGTCGTCGAGATACTGAGCCCGATCTGGATCGAGAAGACCGAGACAGCCACCCGCCTGCGGGCGCGACTGGAAGCGGTGTTAGCCTGGGCCGGAGCCTCGGGTTTTCGCAAGGGTGAGAACCCCGCGCGCTGGCGCGGCAACCTGGATGCGGTGTTGGCCAAGCCCGGCAAGGTGGCCAAGGTCGAGCACCACCGTGCGCTGCCCTTGAGCCAACTGTCGGCCTTTGTTGCCCAACTGCGCAAACGTGAAGGCGCCAGTGCGCGCGCGCTGGAGTTCCTGATCCTCACGGCTACGCGCAGCGGGGAGGTACGCGGGGCCACGTGGGAAGAGATCGACCTGAAGGAAAATGTCTGGACCATTCCGGCCAGCCGCATGAAGGCAGGCAAGGAACATCGGGTGCCGCTGACGGCGCGCACGGTAGCTTTGCTGAAGAAGCTGCCTCGATTTGCGCACACGCCGCTCCTGTTTCCGGCTGAGCGTGGCGGCATGCTCTCGGACATGGCTCTGACGGCACTGATGCGCCGCATGGACGTGGATGCCGTGCCCCACGGTTTTCGCTCCACTTTCCGCGACTGGGCGGCCGAGCACACGGAGTACCCGCGGGACGTGGCCGAGATGGCCTTGGCCCATACGATCGGGGACAAGGTTGAAGCGGCCTATCGGCGCGGGGATCTGTTCTCCAAGCGCACGGCAATGATGGCGGACTGGGCGAAATTTGCGGCTGGTGGCAAGAAGTGAACAAAAGCGGGCGCCCGCGTAAGGTCAGGTCCAAGCCGATCTCGGGTGTCGGTGGCCGACCATTTAGTGCGCCGGAAAAAAAGCAACTGCTGGAAATCGGTGAGCAGTACGGACTGGATCGCGATGAAGTCGCCGACTGCGATGCTTATCTGGAGGCACTCTGGCTTGCCCATGGTTCCTACTGCGCCACGGAACACGCGCTGGTCAAGCAGGCTTCCGTTGGCGATGAGAAGCGCGACATAGAAACACTGCTTCAGCGGGCCAAGCTCGTGCAGAGGTTGGTGAATCAGCACGCCGAGCTGAAAGATGATCAGGGCTGCTTTAAGGCAGCGCAGGCCCTGAGCCAATCGCTGCATGCTTTCCCCGGCTTGACCGATGCGCAGATCTCGGCGATGGAAGAGCGGAGCGCTTTCTTGGAAGCCAGGCAGCTGCTGCGGCTACACATCGTGCGTGTGCGACTTTGGGAGCCACATAGAGAAGAGTTTGCTCACGCTCTGGAAGTGGTGATTGATGTCTGCGAACGAGTGCAGCCTCCTAAGGCCTTCACCAAACGGTTTCGTGCAGCGCGAGACATGTTCGAGCGAGAACTGGGCGCGCTGTACCTCAAGCATCTTCATCCTCGGCGCGAAGCGGACTGGCGGGAGACCAACCGTGACCCGAATAATCCGCCACCGCCCAGGAGCACTGATCAGTTTGCCAAGGCGGTAATGGCCATTCTGGGGGTCAAGTTCGAGGTGAAAGGAGTTTCGGGCTAGATATCGGCGAGAGGCATTTCCCGGAATCTTCAGGCTGACTCATCCCACCCCAGATGGAGTCAGAACTTTGAATTACCCCATCAACTGGGCGCAGTTGCCGCCCAATGCGCTGATCCGTCAGCGCGACTTGTTGCCCGTCTTGCCGTTCGCTGCCGCCACGTTGTGGCGCCGCATTCGTACGGGCGACTTTCCCCGTCCGATCCGATTGCCTGGGCACATCTCCGCTTGGCGCGTCTCCGAGGTCCTCCAGTGGCTGGATGCCCAAGGTATCAGTAAGGAGGCCAAATGAGCACGCAAGCTTTGCTGGGTCGCCGCCTGTTCGATATGCAGCCCGCCGGCAGTGACATTCCGTTACGCGCCTGTCAGTGGGCCGTCACGCGCGCTGAAAGCGTCCTTGGGCGCCCGCTGCAGTCGACCGACCTGGACGCCCTCGACTCGCGGTTATCCGTACC
This sequence comes from Pseudoxanthomonas helianthi, assembly GCF_017939625.1. Lineage (GTDB taxonomy): Bacteria > Pseudomonadota > Gammaproteobacteria > Xanthomonadales > Xanthomonadaceae > Pseudoxanthomonas_A > Pseudoxanthomonas_A helianthi. Next base: position 59,897 of record NZ_JAGKTC010000004.1, on the reverse strand, counting down.
GCTGCTGTTATTGGCGAGCACGCGGACCAAGAAGGTGTTCAGGTGGTCCAACGGGCATCGCTGGTTCGTGGCCAACGAGTTGTTGGAGTGCCTGCGTGAGGAGGGTTGGACGGTGAACCATGAGTAGGGAGCCAGATATTCCGGTAGGTCGCGCGCACTGCTGTCTAGGTGGCATGAGTATTCATAAATGCTGGCCAGTGCTGCGGACACCTGCTCAGATCTCGCTGGTAGGTGGCGCCAGATGAAAACTCGCTATAGCCGCGGAAAGAACCGCTACGATGCGCTGCCCGAGATCCGGGAGGTAGATTCATTCGATGCCTTCCGTGAGGCCGTACTTTCCGACTTTGGTCAGAAGAAGGGTGAGCAGTGGATTGCCACGCCTTTCGCGGTCGCCAATGAGCAACACTGCGCAACATACGAGAACGCGGTTCTAGGCAAACCGCACCGCTCACGTGAAAGTGCGCAGCCCCGGAATTGGTTGGGGCTGGATGCAGATGGCTGTACGCCGCAAGGGTTTGTGCTTCTCCATCAAAAGCTGCAGGCATACAAGGCGCTGATGTACACCACGGCAAGCCACACGGAAAGCGCGCCTCGGTTTCGAATCCTGATCGAACTGGCGTATGCGTTGGGCCGTGATGAACTCAAGCGCGTCTCTGCCACGGTACGTGCTGCGTTGAGCAGTGATATCAAGTGGGACGAGGCATGTGACCGCGCGGAGCAGCCGTTGTACTTGCCCATCACCGGAAGCCGTTACTGGATGTTTGAGGGAAGCGCGCTGTATCCGTGGGAGTTCTTACCCTCGACCGATCTTCTCGCCATTGATCTGAGAAACCGGAAAATCGAGGAAATCGCCGCAACGCCTCCAGGTTCGCGGAATGACGTGTTGAACAAAGGTGCCTTTGTCCTGGGTCGCTTGGTAGGTGCTGGCAGATTGGAGGAGGGAGATACGCAGAGATTATTGGTTGAAGCGACCAAGGGCTGGTCTAACCCGAGAAAGACGCTCAGTACCATTAAAAGTGCGATGAGATCTGGCGCAAAAGAGCCATTGTGCCGGGACACTCCGCAAGCCCTGGGCACGAGTAGGGACGACGTGGGTACTCAGGCATTGCCCATGTTGACTCCCTTGAGCACCTTGAGCGCCTTGGGCCAGTCCGAAGTGGTCATCCAGCGCGGTGATCAAGTGGTTCCGGAGGCAGTCGACTGGCTATGGCACGGATGGATTGCACGAGGAAAGATGCACATCTCTGCGGGGGCCGCAGGCAGCGGAAAGACGACCACGGCATGTGACTTGGGCGCCACGATCACACGAGGCGGTCGTTGGCCGGACGGCTCCCAAGCCAGACGGGGCGACGTGCTCATGTGGTCCGGCGAGGATGATGTCAAGAATGTTCTCGTTCCACGTTTCATGGCATGCAATGCGGATATGTCGAAAGTGGAATTTATTACGGGGATTTCCGAGCGAGGTAAAGAGTATTCATTTGATCCGAGCAAAGATCTGCCGCTACTTGAGGATCATCTACTTAAGCATCCAGGCGTTGCGCTGATCATCATCGATCCCATCGTCTCGGTCGTCGGAGGAGACTCACACAAGAACACCGAAACTCGTCGCGCCCTGCAACCGCTGGTAGATTTGGCTTCAAAGTTCAACTGCGCCGTATTGGGCATCACCCATTTGAGTAAGGGTACGCAGGGGCGAGATGCCAATGAGCGCGTCGCCGGATCGCTGGCTTTCGTGGCACTGGCCAGGCTGGTGTTTATGTCGGCCGTGTCCGAATCCAAGGAGGATGGGTCACAGCGTCGAATCTTCATTCGATCCAAGTCCAACCTCGGACCCAACACGGGTGGATTTGAATACAGCCTCGAGTTTCCTGAGTTGGCGGGCTTCCCGGGAGTCACGGGATCAAAAGTGGTTTGGGGATCTGCCATAGAAGGAAGTGCTCGTTCGCTTCTCACGCAAATGGAGAGTATGGAAGCACCGAATAGTGCGCGTGGTGATGCCCGAGCATGGCTACTCGATCGCTTGGCCACCGGACCAGTGCCCCCGAAGCAAATCAGGAGCGAGGGGGCGATCGAAGGGCATTCTTGGGCGACGCTGCGCAGGGCTAAGGACGACACCAACGTCAAAGCCCAGAAGCTCGGCGGCGGTACTTGGGTGTGGAGACTGCCGTTGTTGCCCCCACCCAAGCCGATGCCATTGGTCGGCAATCAAGGTGCTCAAGGTGATCAAGATGCCCAACCAAAGCTGTCGGGTCTCTTGCCGCTTCCGCCGCCGCTGCCGACGCAGAAATGAGCACACAGTCCTCAAATAGACGACGGGGGAGGGCGGGTCGAAAGTTCAGAGCGATTTGACACCTAGACCGCCCGTTCCCTCATGCGCATATTTTTTATCCGCTCAGAGGTAAATAAAATGACACCAAGGCAGATGGCATTCGTCAGAGGTAAGCTGGATGGCCTGTCGAATCGTCAGGCGGTGATTGCGGCAGGGTATAGCTTGGCCGGCGCGAAACAGCAGGGGACTAACCTGATGAAGCACCCGGGTATTCGCGCGGAGCTGCTCAAAGGCGGATTCGACCTGGAGATATCTCAGCGCGCGGTAGCGGTTATGTTCAGGCGATCGGCAGGACGCTGGGAAGCGGCGTCTCCCGCTATGCCTAAGAGGGTTTATAGCAGCGCCATTGAGTTCTTGGTCGACGCAATGAACTGCGAGGACCTCCCCGTTTCCCTGCGTATTCGCTTTGCAGCGGCCTTGCTGCCATACCAGCATAGGAAGATGGGAGGCTAGGCGGGTTCTAGACAGACCGTATCGATCGCCGTGACCGATTTTGTCGGTGCAGGCTTTCGTGCTGAACTCGATGATGCCGCTGTATGACGAAAGTCCCAAAGTGGGCCTGTGATCCTAGCCGGTTACGGCTCCTTTCGACCTAAAGCTGACTTAGGGGTACTGATCCATTATGGTTGAGAATCGGCCGCTCGCCGGCGGTCTGCCCACGACGGCGCGCTGCAAGACGTCCCTAGTCGTGGATCTCCACGACCGTCTGCCGGTCGAAGTACCGCGCTTAGAATCGATCGCCAGATTGAACAAGGCAAGGTCTCGGACCTTTTGACTCAACTGCAGCCTGATTCGGATAGCCCAGATGTCTTTCAGCTTGAGCGAGGCCTTCTGGCCGATCAGCTTTCCCTTGTTCCAGGGATCGTGGCGCTGAGATGTGTGAAGAATTGCCATGACCAACTCTTGTTGAGAGGGTTTATCAGGCTTCTCCTGCACTTAGAAACTAGGCGTGGTGCGACCCGAAGCGGACGCCCTTGCCGCTTCCCTGCCTGGTTGTTGGCCAATCTAGGTGAAGATAAACTCCGACACAGACTTTGGCGCTTTTGGAATTTTGGGCGAGCCAGGAGGGGGAAAGTGTTTAGTCGAGGATCGGAGTGGCGGAGGTGGGAACCACATATCCATGCTCCGGGCACGGCCATGAACAACCAGTTTCAAGGTCCGAATGCTTGGGACCAGTATTTGACTGCTCTCGAGAATGCGACGCCGCTTATCGAGGCGATCGCGGTCACGGACTACTACGTCACCGATACCTATGAACAAGTGTTGTTCCACAAGTCAACTGGTCGTCTGCCACACGCCAAGCTCATTTTCCCCAACGTGGAGTTGCGACTTGACGTGGCAACCGCTAGAGGTGGTTTCGTCAATGCCCACTTGTTTGTCAGCCCTGAGGATCCGCAGCATCTCGAAGAGCTAAGACGTCTGCTGTCGCGCCTGCAGTTCAACGTTATGCAGGATCGTTTCGATTGCACGCGTGCTGATCTCATCCGGCTCGGTAAGAAGGCCGACGCTACGATCGCCGACGATCGAGCCGCGCTGGCCTACGGGGCCAGCCAGTTCAAGGTCAATTTCCAGCAGCTTCGCGAGGTGTTCTCCGAAAGCGGATGGGCGAAGAAGAACATTCTGATAGCGGTGGCCGGCGGCGCTACGGACGGCACGTCGGGCGTGCGCGAGGCAGCGGATCAAACGATCCGGCGCGAGATTGAGGGCTTTGCCCATGTGATCTTCGCGGGCAGCCCGGCGCAGCGAGAGTTCTGGTTGGGTCGGAAGGATCTCGGACCCGATGAAATCCGCTCCCGGTATGGCGGCTTGAAACCCTGTCTGCATGGGAGTGACGCGCACAAGCTCGACGACGTGGCCTCGCCATTCGGCAATCGCTTCTCATGGATCAAGGGCGGGCTGGAATTCGATGCGCTTCGGCAGGCGTGCATCGATCCCGACGGGCGCGCCTATGTCGGTGAACAGCCGCCTCGCTCGGCCATGCCGTCGCAGGTTATCTCACACCTCCGAATTGACGACGCCGGGTGGGCGACTACACCCGACATCCCCTTGAATCCCGGCCTTGTCGCCATAATCGGCGCACGGGGATCAGGAAAGACGGCCTTGGCAGATGTGATCGCAGCGGGCTGCGATGCGATCACACCGGACGGTTGGAAAGCGGACGAGAACATCAGCCCCTCGTTCCTGGCTCGGGCGCGCAAGCTTGTTGGCACGGCCACTGCGACGTTGACCTGGGCTGGTGGCGCGACTGCTACACGTGCGCTCGATGGTAGCGACGCCAACGGCCACTTGTCATTTCCGCGCGCCCGCTATCTTTCCCAGCAGTTCGTCGAGGAACTCTGCTCTGCGAAAGGGGTCGCCGACGGGCTCGTGGACGAGATCGAGCGCGTTATCTTCGACTCCCATTCCCAAGATGATCGCGAGTGGGCGCTCGATTTCGCCGAGTTGCGCGAGCAGCAAACTGCCCGGTTTCGGCAGGCGCGTGAGCGCGAAGTCGAGGCAATCGGCGATATCTCGGATCGCATTGCTACTGAGTTTGAGAAAGAGAGCCTCGTCGCGACGCTGGCTACCCAGCTCGGACAGAAGAAAAAGCTAGTCGCCGACTATACAGCCGATCGCGCAAAGCTCGTTGTGAAGGGAACCGAGGCGCAAGTTGCCCGTCACACACGGCTCAGCGAGGCTGCCCAGGCGCTGCGTAACAGGATCCAGGCCTTCGGCAACCAGCGCCGCACCTTCGTCGCCCTGCAGGATGAGGTCCGCAGTATGCGCGCCACCGGGGCGCCGGAAATGCTCCGCCAGGCTCAGGCGCGGCACGGTAATAGCGGTCTCGACGCCAAGCAGTGGGACGAGTTCCTGCTAATCTACAAGGGTGACGTCGATAAGAGTCTCACGGCTTACATCGCGTGGGCCGATGGTGAGGTCCGCAAGCTCAATGGTGTTCCACCGCCGCCTGGCGATCCGAATGTAGCGCTGGTTCCCGATGCCGTCGATCTCTCAACGCTGCCGCTCGCACCCATCGTCGCCGAAATGTCGCGCCTCGAGGCGCTATTCAGCGCCGACAAGCTGGTCCGCGATCAATACACGGCGCTGACTGGCCGGATCGCGCAAGAGAACTCCGCGATCCAGACCCTCGAAGCCCGGCTCACGGATGCGCAGGGCGCAGCGGCGCGCCGGAAGGATCTGCAGACCGAACGCGACGACACCTACGGCCGGGTGTTCGAGGCGATCATCAACGAACAGAACGCGCTGGCCGGGCTCTATGCCCCGCTGATGGCCCGGCTTGCAGCATCGTCGGGCACGCTCAAGAAGCTCAGTTTCTCGGTCCGCAGGATCGCAGACGTTCAAACCTGGGGCTCGGTGGCGGAGGAAGAGCTCCTCGATCGGCGTAAGACCGGGCCCTTTTATGGTCGAGGCTCTCTGATCGCGGCCGCCGCGGAAGCGCTCAAACCAGCCTGGGAGACGGGATCGGCCACCGAGGTTCAGGCCGCCATGACGGCCTTCATGGCGAAATATCTGAAAGACCTGTTGTCGCATGCTCCTTACGCGCCGACGCAGCAGGCGGAATTCCGGACCTGGTCGAAACAGTTTGCGCACTGGCTCTTTGGTACTGACCACATCACCGTTCGCTACGAGATCTCCTACGACGGTGTCGACATCCGAAAGCTGTCACCCGGGACGCGGGGCATCGTGCTGCTGCTGTTGTATCTGGCGCTGGACGATTCAGACGATCGGCCGCTGATCATTGACCAGCCAGAGGAGAACCTCGATCCCAAATCCGTGTTCGATGAACTGGTGGCGTTGTTCGTCGCCGCGAAGACCAAGCGCCAGGTGATAATGGTTACACACAACGCCAATCTCGTCATCAACACTGACGCAGATCAGATCATCGTTGCGTCCGCGGGCCCACACCCCTCGGGAGGCCTGCCGCCGATCACCTACGTGGCGGGCGGCTTGGAGAGCGCCGACATTCGCAAGTCCGTCTGCGACATCCTGGAAGGTGGCGAGGCGGCATTTCGCGAGCGGGCGAGACGCCTACGAGTGAGGCTGGAGCGATGACCTTGCGCGTCGTACCAATGGATGCGCTCGCCGCGAGGGGGAGATTGGAATGAGGTTTGTCGTCAAGTTCAGGTCAGGTGACTCGCCCACGACCAATCGTTACCCCCATGCTGTGCTCGTCCAGGACAACTGGGATGACTATGGCTATAAGACTACCTTCCACGTCACCCTGCATGTGTCGGCCGATGAGAGCTATGATCTCGGCAGCATCAAGATCATCGAGGTGGGTCGAACGAGTGGCTACACCGAAATGCCCAAGCGGCCTTTTGAGGAATTGCCCGCCGGCTATGCCTCGCTAGGTGCCGATCTCGATTATTATGAGACAATCTATAAACTCGGGCGAGACGTCTTCGAATCGTACTTCAGAGGTCTTCGAGATGTCGCGTTCGACGACGAGATCAAGGCCAGCGTTGAAGATAGCGAGGCCTATCGGGTTTCGCTGTTGCGTTTTGGCGGCGCCGAGCGGACGATCGGTGACGCCGCGCGATTGCTGCGTGCGCCTACTCTCCCGACGAAACGGCGAAGCGCGGGGTTCAGAGTCAAGTTCAAGACGCGGGTGGCGCAACGGTCGAACGCCTTCACAATCGATTTCGATTTTCGGCGCCGCGGTCGGCTGCCGAACCGTATCAACGCCCTGATCGGATACAACGGCACTGGCAAGACTCGGCTACTTTCGAACCTCGCGATCGTGGCGAGCGGATACGGCTATGGCAGCAAAGAGGACGTGTTGGGCGATGCGGCTGGTCGGTTCGTCGGCACCGCGCCACCGTTCAAGACCGTGGTCGTGGTGTCCTACAGTGCGTTCGACACCTTCGTCATTCCTGGGCGCACCGAGGAGGAGAAGGAGAGGCTCCAAGAGCGCGGAGAAATCTTCGGATACGTCTATTGCGGCCTTCGAGAACGATCGGACGATGACGCGCCGAACGGTGAGCAGGCCTATCGGCTGCGCACGCCGGCGGAGATCGAGGCAGAGTTTTTGTCGGCGCTGGAGCGCGTCCGCCAAGCCGACCGCCTGGAGAACCTGCTGGAAATCTTGAGGCCGCTCCTGCGCGACCCATCGTTCCAGCGCATCGGATTGACCCAACTTTACGCCAATCGCGATGACGACGAACTGGGCGAGCTTTTCCGCGGACTGAGCAGCGGTCACAAGGTTGTCCTCAAGATTGTCACCGAACTCACAGCACACATCTCGGGATCAGAGCCGACCCTAGTTCTCATCGATGAACCCGAAACGCACCTCCATCCGCCGCTGCTCGCTGCATTTCTCAAGAGCGTTCGAGCGTGCCTGGAGGCGTTTGACGGCTACGCGATCATCGCCACTCACTCGCCGGTAGTCCTGCAGGAGACTCCCGCGAAATACGTCCAGGTGCTGCGCCGAGCGGCTGATCAGAGCCGCGTCGTGGCGCCAAGTGTGGAGACGTTCGCGGAAAATATCGGTGTCATCACACACGAGGTCTTCAATCTTGGCGACGGCTCAACCGATTGGCACGAGACGCTGAGCGCACTGGCGCGTCGGAGCACGCTTGAGGAAATCGAAGAGGCATTCGGTCGGAAGCTCGGCTTCGCAGCGCGTTCCTACGTTCTGAGCATTCGCGATGAAATCGAGGAATAGCGGATGCGCTCGATCCCGCTGCTCGCCGTCGATGCGACGGATGTGTTCGATGAGATCGCTGCGGCCAAGCGCCAACCGCGACGGGGGCGGATGCAGGCGGCGCGCGCGGAGGTGCTTGCCGCCTATCAGGGCTACGAGGATGCCGTGCCTGAGGTTGGCGGGCTAGACGAAGCCGCGTTAACCGGCCCGCAGAAAGAGGCAATGCGACATGCATTCATCGTGGAGACCGAGCCAATGACGGCACTCCGCGGCGATCTCCTGAAGCGGATCAGCGTCGCGCGGTGCCCGTTCTGCGGGATCAGCGAAACCTCGACGCTCGACCACTATCTGCCGAAGGAGCAATACCCCGAGTTCTCGGTGTTCCCGAAGAATCTCGTGCCGAGCTGTGCGGTCTGCAACACGCGCAAACGGGACCGCATCCTGGATGAGGGGACGAATGTGCGGATGTTTCTGCACCCTTGTTACGACGTGATCCCAGATACGGAGTTTCTGACGGTGCGCGCGCGCATGGAGGCGGATGCCCTGATCCTCTCCTACAGGCTGACGCGACCGGCCGAGATGGCACTCCGAACCTTCAGGCATCTGCGATCGCACTTCAACGAGCTCGACCTCGCCGATCGTTACAGGCGGATGGGCCTCGAGCATTTGGGCGGGCAGTATCCCGCGCTTCGTCGCGCTTATGGTTCGGGTGAAAATGCGGAGCGCGTCGCGGAGAAGCTGATCGAGGGGGCAGTCGACTTCGAGGAATTGTCAGGGCCGAACTACTGGCTTGCCAAGCTCTATCGCGCATTGGCGGGCAACGATGATTTTTGTGATGGCGGCTTCGAGGTAGTTCGGGCTCAGGCTGGGCTGTAATGATCGGTCAAGCCGCGTTCCCGCAGATTGTGTAGATCTAGCACGGGCATGCCGGAGCGAGATGTCCGCTTCTGGCCGGCAGCGAACATCGCGCAGTAGAGGCTAAGACCTATCGGGAACAGGTTAGGTCCGTTTTCGACCCATAGCGGACATCAGGCCATCTCTTCCGGCTGTAGCCGCTCGTGGCATTGAACCGCGTAGCGGGTGAACGCAGTGCTGATGGTGCCCGCCGATGAATAGCCCACGCACACACCTATCTTTTCCATCACCCGGTCTTCGCCGGTCGACTTTTGGTGCTGGGCGGCGGTGGACACCGCGGCTTAGCCCACATCGGCGTATTGCGTGCGCCTCGATGGCGCCGTTGTCCATACCGTTTCATTTGGCCAAAACTACCAGCGGCTTGCCCTTCTCGACGATATAGGTCGCAAGCTCCGCTGCCTTGCCTTGGCCAACGTTCCGGGCAGCATGCCTGGTACCAGTAGGGACGAACAGGACATCGCCTGCCTTCAAGGTCATGACGCCTTTGCCTTCGACCTGATACTCCCAGGTTCCCTCGAGCACTTAGATGATTTCCTCGCCCGGATGCGAGTGGAGGGGGAATGAGATTCGAGGATCGAGATCGACGCGGATCTGGATCGCCTCGCGGCCCGGGATAGCGAGGTCATGCCGCTGGAGTTCGGTGCGCGTGACGCCCTGTTGCTGTGCCAATGCAGTACCCGCAGCCGTGAGACCCCCGAGAGCAAGCGGCGCGGGGACGAGTCGAATGTTTTTCATGGGCACTCCTGATTTGTTGGGCGGGACAGGTCCATTCGACTGCCGGCACGTATCACGCCGATGTCGCCAGCAAGCGGCTGTGTATCGAACATCGATCAATCGCGAGCCAAATACATTTCGATACACACCGGCGCACCTTTCCTCGGACTCCCGGGTAGCTGGCGCCGAGCTTTGCGCTACCTCGCTGCTTTGACTGTTCGCCGAGGCAGCTAGGCAGATGCGTCGCGCAAGCCTTCGGAATCCAGCTCCAGCCTTCGTGTAACGCCGATGGAGTCGAGGAAGCTGCGGTCATGACTGGTGACCACCAGCGCACCTTCGTGACTGCCGATTGCCTGCTCCAGCGGGTGCAGCGTCTCCAGATCCAGGTTGTTGGTCGGTTCGTCGAGCAGTAGCAGCTGCGGCGCGGCGTCGGCGTGAAGCACGCAGGCCAGGGTGGCCCTCAGTCGTTCGCCGCCGGAGAGTGCGCCGACCGGCAGTTCCATACGCCTGCCGCGGAAGCCCAGCCTGGCCAGGATGTCCGAGCGCGCCTGCATCGACAACGACAAGGCGAGCCTGGCGAAGTTTTCTGCGATCGATAGCAGTGGGTCGAGCTGGTCGAGGCGCTGGTCGAGGTAGGCAAGATGGCCGGGGCCGCGGCGGACCGTGCCTCCGTCAGGCACGCGCTGGTCCGCAAGCATTTGCAGCAGCGTCGTTTTTCCCACGCCGTTGTCGCCAAGGACCGCGATGCGTTCCGGCCCACGGATCGTCAGGGAGACGCCTGAGTCGCCCCACAGCTTGCGCCCCTCATGGCAGGCCTGCAGTGACTCACAGGCGAGAACCAACTGGGTGGGACCGACGCGCGTTCCGGGAAGCGAAAAGCGGATCGGCACCAGGCTGGCAGCTTGCTGCTCGGCCTGCTTCAGCTCGCTGCGTACTTCCTGGACGCGCGCCTGGTGCACGGTCGCCGATTTGCCCGCAGCGACCTGTGCTTGCCGGGCGTGATTGCCGGCGACGATCCGGGGCAGGCCGGAGCTGCCGAGCCTGCGGGAGGCGTTCGAAGCGCGTTGCTCTGCATGCTCCCGTGCCTGCTGTTTCTCCCTCTGCTCGCGGCGCAGTTCCTTGCGAAGGTTCTGCAACTGGCGGTCCGTGGCCGATTGCTCGGCGTCGGTGGCCGCACGGTAAAGGCTGAAGCCGCCGCCATACATGCGAAGCTCCGAAGGGCGCAGTTCGCCGATCTGATCCATTCGTTCCAACAGTTCGCGATCGTGACTGGCGACGAACAGGCAGCCGCGGAATTCGGCTAGCACACGGTACAGCCTGTTTCGCGCTGCGGCGCTGAGATGGTTGCTGGGTTCGTCGAGGAACAGCACGGTCGGCCTACGCAGCAACTGCGCCGCGAGCCTCAGCAGCAGTGTTTCGCCACCGCTGAACGTGGATGCTTGCCGCAGCAGCGTTACCTGATGCAGGCCAAGGCTGGCCAGGGCAGAGTTGACGCGATCACGCAGGTCCCAGTTGCCGTCGGCGCGTTCCAGCAGGATGGGGTCGGCATCGCCTTCCAGGACGCGATCGACGGCGTATAGGGCGTCGGTCACACCCAACAGGTCGGCAACGCTCTGCTGCGCATCGACCACAATGCGCTGTGGCAGATAGCCGAGCTTGCCGGTGATGGAAACGGTGCCGGCCTGCGGTGTCAGCTGCCCAGCGAGCAACTGCAGCAGCGTGCTCTTGCCGGCGCCATTGGGGGCCACCAGCCCGATGCGGGATGGCGCCAGCGCAAACGAAAGTTCATTGAAGACGGGTGTGCCATCGGGCCACGAAAACGTAAGGCCAGAGACGCGGATACGTGCGTCGGACATGGATTCCTCCTTGGTTGGCACGGCGCAGGGCGCGTGCATAGCGACGAAGGCGCCGGGCGAAGCCGGTGCCTTTCAGGCATCAAAGGGGAATGCGGCGATCACACGTGAGGCAGACTCGGGTTGCGGTGGTGCGGACGCGCATTGTGCCAGCGCTTCAGCTGCGTGGCTGAATGCCGTGCTACTTCGCGGCATCCCGCATGACGGTCGCCTCCAGAGGGATGACCGCCCATCAATAGGGAGGAAATGGCTTTCGATCGGTTCCAGCGTCACAAAGGCCACGGCGCTGGCGGCCTGCCGCCGACGAGGCGAAGCTGCTGAAGCGAAGCGATCCGGGCACCTCGACCGAACGCTAGGGTCCGCGATTGGCATACGCGATCAGCAGCACCAAGTCCTCGTCGCCGTCCTGACGGATGGCATGAGTACTGCCGGGCCGGGTCAGCATCGCGTCGCCGGCTTGCACGCGTTGCGAAGTGCCGTCCAGTTCGTAGATGCCGCTGCCGCTTACCACGTAGTAGATCTCGTCCTTGTGGTGCTGGTGCAGGCCAATGCCGGCGCCCTTGCCCAGCACGCGTTTGCGGAAACTGAAACCCAGTTCCGGCGCATCGGCGAAGAACGGGAACGCGATGGTGGTGCCAGCGCCGCCATGCGGCCCTGGCTGGGTCACGGAAATGTCCCGCTCGTGCACGACCCGCGAGGGATGGCGCTGCGCTTGGCGATCCACCAGCGCAGTGCCGGGCGCGCCGCAATCGGTATCGCGAACAACCTGCGGCGCAAGGGCTGGATCGATGCGCTTCCATCCCTGCACGACCAGGCAGGCCGACATTACCGCGCCCCGCTCCTGCAGATGGGTGTCGTCGGCCAGGTTCTGTTCCGGCACATGCATGAAATAAGTCTTGGACGGCTCGTCGCCGAGTGCGCGCAGCCAATCCATGCTCGATGCAGTCAGGTCGACCAGGCCGACGCGTTCGCGTGCCGCAAGATCACGCACAGCCTGCGCGTATAGGCCATGGGTGTCGAGCAACTGGTCGGTCTTGCTGCCGCGTTCGAACTTGCGCCGCGCAAGCGGGGTGATCAGGATCGGCGTGGCGCCCTTGCTGCGCGCCAGCTCGACATAGCGCATCAGCCACTGCGGAAAGGCACGGGCAGGCTCGTCGTAACGGGTCGAGTCCTCGACCTTCTCGTCGTTGTGGCCGAATTGGATCAGCAGCACGTCGCCGCGCGATAGCGCTTTGGCGACCGGTACCAGCCAGCCTTCCTCGATGAAGCTGCGCGAGCTTCGCCCGGACTGGGCGTGATTGCGTACCTGCCAGGCCTTGGGATCGAGGAACGATTGCAACTGCATGCCCCAGCCTTGGCGCGGCGCGCGCTCGGGGCCATATTCGCTGGCGGTGGAATCTCCAACCACGAATACGTGACGCGGCGCCGCGGCCTGCGCCTGCCATTGCAGCGTGGCTAGGCAGCACGCCGCTGCCCATGCCAGCCGGTGCTTAGCGTGCGAGCCAGCCACCATCGACAGGGATGATCGCGCCATTGACATAGTCCGAAGCGCTGCTGGCAAGGAACACCGCCGCGCCGCCCAGATCTGCCGGCGTGCCCCAGCGTGCGGCCGGGATGCGGTCAAGGATCGCCTTGCTGCGATCTTCGTCCGCGCGCAGCTGCGCGGTATTGTCGGTAGCCATGTAGCCCGGGGCGATGGCGTTGACGTTGATGCCCTTGATGGCCCATTCGTTGGCCAGCAAGCGGGTGATGCCGGCGATACCGGACTTGCTGGCGGTGTACGAGGGCACGCGGATGCCGCCCTGGAACGACAGCATCGAGGCAATGTTGATGATCTTGCCGCTGCCTTGGGCAATGAAATGACGACCGGCGGCCTGCGACATGAAGAACGCGGACTTGATGTTGACGTTCATGACGTCGTCCCAGTCCTTTTCGCTGAAATCCACCGCATCGGCACGGCGGATCAGGCCGGCGTTGTTGACCAGGACGTGCAACCCGCCCAATCCGGCCACGGTCTGTTCGACCAGCCGTTCCACTGGCTCGATCGTGCCCAGGTTCGCTTCCAGGTTGAGGAAGCGGCGGCCAAGGGCCTGCACCTTTTCGCAGGTCTCGGTCGCTTCGACGATGCCGGCGGCAGCGATGTCGGCGCCGGCCTGGGCCAATGCCAGCGCGATGCCCTGGCCCAAACCGGTATTGGCGCCGGTCACCAGCGCGATCTTGCCTTCGAGGCTGAATGCATTAGCCATGGTGTCGATTTCCTGGAAGAAGGACGGATTGCAAGGGGCGCATTACTTCAGCTGGCAGATGTCCAGCACGTGCATGTCGGTGTAGTCGAGGTTTTCGCCGCCCATTGCCCAGATGAAGGCGTAGTTGGCGGTGCCGGCACCCATATGGATCGACCATGGCGGCGATACCACGGCCTCGTTGTTCTGGATGACGATATGGCGCTGCGCTTCGGGCTCGCCCATGAAGTGGTAGACGCGATCGTTCTTGCCCAAATCGAAGTAAAAATAAACTTCACTGCGGCGATCGTGCAGATGCGGTGGCATGGTGTTCCAAACGCTGCCGGGCTTGAGCACAGTCAGGCCCAGCAGCAACTGCGAGGACTGGCACGTGGCCGGCACGATGTACTGGTAAATCGTGCGTTCGTTGCTGGTTTCCAGCGCACCGCGCTCCAGCGCAACCGCGTCCTTGATCGACAGCTGCCTGGTTTCGAAGCGGGCATGCGCTGGGGTCGAGGCCAGGTAGAACAGGGCCGGGTTGGCGGCGTCCTGCGAGGCGAACACCACTTCGGCGCTGCCCATGGCGACATACAGGCCGTCCTTCGGCCCCAGGGTGTATGCGACGCCGTCGACGGTGACGGTACCGGTGCCGCCGCCAACGTTGATCACACCCAGTTCGCGGCGTTCCAGGAACGGATGGCCGGCGGCCGAGGCCGGTTCGGTCTGCGCGGGCAACGCGATCGGCGCCACCGTCGGAGAGGCCCCGCCGAGCACGAAACGCTCGTAGTGGGTGTACTTGAGGACGATCTGGCCGGCCACGAACAAGCCATCGAGCAGGTAGAGCTCGCGCAATTCGTCGTTGCTGGCGCCGTCGACGGCAGCGGGGTGGGTCGCGTAGTGGGTCTTGCAATACAGGGACATGGCGGGCTCGACCGGTAGGGAGGGCGGCAGGATGGGGGTAATACTAGCGGGTTAGGTAACCGGTGTCATTTTGCGTTGCACGAAGACGGTGGAAGTCGCAACGGCATTGCTCAGTTCGCGGGCGGCTGGCAGGAATCCCGCACGATCAGGTGCGGGCGGACGCTGGCCACCGACAGGGTCTTGGCGTCCTCGGGCTGGATCAGCATCGCCGCGGCGGTGCGGCCGGTGTCGCGAGTCTGCCGGCGCACCGAGGTCAACGGTGGCCACAGGCGCGATGCCAGCGGGCTGTCGTCGTAGCCCACCACCGACAGCTCGCGCGGGATCTGTATCCCGGCGCGCATCGAGACGCGATAGACGCCCGCGGCCATTTCGTCGTTGCCGGTGAATATGGCGGTGGGTCGCTGCTTGCTGCCCAGCAGCAGCTTTTCGGCCGCGGCGACGCCGGATTCGAAGGTGTAGCCCGCTTCGCAGATCCGTTCCGGCGGAAGTTCCAGCCCGCGCCGGCGCAAGGCCTCGACGAAACCGTTGGTGCGCTCGTAGGTGGAACGGTAGGCCGAGGGGCCGGTGATCAGCGCAATGTCGCGATGGCCCAGAGACAGCAGGTAATCGGCGGCTTCGGCCGCGCCGTCGCGATCGTGGGTGATTACCTGTTGCGAACTGTTGCTGCCCAGCGCCACTGAAGCGACGCGGGTATAGCGGCAGCCGATCTCGTCCAGCATGTCGGCCAGCGCCTGGTCTTCCGATGCGCGCGGCACCAGGATCACCCCATGCAGCTTCTGTTGCTGCACGAAGCGACGCACGCCATCGATGTATCCCGGGCTGCGGGTGTCGCAGGGATGGACCACCAGCTCGAACGCGGATTCGCGCAGCGCATCCAGCACCCCGTACTGCATGTCCACGATGTACTGCGCGGTGGGGTTGTCGTAGACCATGCCGATCAGGAACGACTTGCGGAACGCCAGGCCACGCGCCATCGGGTCCGGCGCATAGCCGACCTCGCGCATCAATGCTTCCACGCGCTCCCGGGTGTCCTTCCGCACCAGCGGCGACTGGTTGATGATGCGCGAGACGGTCTTCTTCGAGACCCCGGACAGCCGCGCGATGTCGTTGATCGTCGCGGCCTTCGCCGGCGTGGCGGGGGGCATCGTGGGCTTCTTGCGTCCTGGCATGGTCGTCGCGACGGCGGGTATGTAGGGATTCTAGGCCCAGTGGCCCACCGGGAGACAGCCGGTCGCGGAACTCACGACTTCAGCAGCGCCGGCAGCCACAGGGACAGGTCGGGGAAGAATGCCACCACCAGCAGCACGCCGAGGCCGGCCAGCCAGAATGGCCAGATTCCCCGCATGCTCTCGGCAATGCTGATCTTGCCGATGGCGGTGCCCACGAACAGCACCGAGCCCAACGGCGGGCTGATCAGGCTCAGGCCGCCCTTCAGGACCAGGATCACGCCAAAGTGGATCGGATCGATGCCGATGGCCTTGGCCAGCGGCAGGAAGATCGGCGTGCAGATCAGGATCATCGGCGCCAGATCGAGGAAGGTTCCCAGCACCAGCAGAACCAGGATCATCAGCAACAGCATCAGGTTCTTGTCGTTGGTCAGGCTGGTCAGGAATTCGACCGACGCCGACGGCACCTGCAGATAGGCCAGCAGCCAGCCGAACACCGCGGCGGCGGCGATCACCAACAGGATCGCGCCGGCGCTGCGCGCGGCGTGGACCACGGTGCCGAGGAATTCCTTCCAGCGCAGTTGCCGATACAGCAGGGTGGTTACCAGCAATGCGTAGACCACGGCGATCGCCGCGCTTTCCACTGCGGTGAAGATGCCCGCACGGATGCCGACGAAAATCAATGCGACCAGACCCAGGCCCGGTAGCGCGGAGACCAGACGCAATGCGACCGCGCGAAACCCGGGGAATGCCTCTACGCCGTAACCGCGATGGCGCGCGACCAGATAGCAGGTCAGCATCAGCACCGCGGTCATCAGCAGGGCCGGGAGGATGCCCGCGGCGAACAGGTCGGCGATCGAGAGGCCGCCACCGGCCGCGGCCGAATACAGGATCAGGTTGTGCGAAGGCGGTACCAGCAAGGCCACCAGCGCGGCGGTGATGCTGACATTGACCGCGAAATCGCGGTCGTAACCACGCTTGACCATCTGCGGAATCATCGTGCCGCCGACCGCGGACACATCGGCCAGCGCCGAGCCGGAGACGCCGCCGAAAAACAGCGACGACACGATGCTGACCTGGCCGAGGCCGCCACGCATGCGCCCGACCAGCGACGAGGCCAGCGCGATCAGGCGTTCGGAAATGCCACCGCGCATCATGATTTCGCCAGCGAAGATGAACAGCGGTATCGCGATCAGCGATGCCGAGCCGGTACCGGCCGAGAACTGCTGCACCAGCACGATGCTCGGTTCGCCGAGGTACAGCAGCGTCGCCAGTGAAGCGGCCGCCAGCGCGAACGCGACCGGCACGCCGACGACCAGCAGCACCAGGAATACCAGGAAGAGGATGGTGATGGCCATGTCAGGTTTCCTCCGCCGCGGCGTGTGCCGGTGCGTCGTCCAGGTGAGCGAACTGGCCCAGGCCGAACAGCGCCATCAGCGCGCCGCCAAGCGCCAGTGGCAGGTAGTTGATGCTCTGCGGCAACGGGGCGCCGGCCGCGGGGATGTGCAGGCCGTCGAAGAACAGCACCGTGCTCCAGTACGCGATGAATGCACCGATGACCACGACGGTCGCTGGCGTCAACGCGCGCATCGCACGGCGCGGGGCCGGTGCCAACGCATCGGCCAGCAACGAGAAGTTGAAGTGGCGTCGCGTGTGCACACCGGCAGCGGCGCCCAGACTCATTGCAGTGCTGAGCAACAGCAGGGTGACCGGTTCGGTCCAGCTGGGCGAATCGTTGAGGACGTAGCGGGCGATCACTTGCCAGCCCTGCACCAGCACCAGGCCGATCAGCGCCGCCGCGGCGACGGCAATGGTGACGCCCGCGATGCGGTCGATGCTGCGTTGCAGGCGGGAAAGGTTCGTGTCCGTGCTCATGCGGTCTTCGCTCAGGCCAGTGCGCGGATGCGCTGGAACAATGTTTCGATCTCGGGGTTGCGGTGGTACGCGTCCAGCAGTGGCTGCGCGGCACGGCGGAATGCGGGCAGGTCGGCATCGTTGAACTCCACCCCGGCGGCGAGCACCGCTTGCCGAGCGACGGCCTCGGATTCGTCCCAGGCCTTGCGCATCACCGCCACCGATTGGCGCGCGGTTTCCACGACCAGTTCGCGTTCGCGTGCGGACAGCGCGTCGAAGCTGCGCCGCGACATCAGCAGCACGTCGGGCGCGTAGGAATGCTCGGTCTTCGACCAGTAGCGGGCTGCCTCGAAATGGCGGCTGGACTGGAAGCTGCGCAGGTTGTTCTCCGCGCCATCGATCATGTGCGTCTCCATGCCGCTGAACACTTCGCCCAGCGCCAGCGGGGTGGGATTCGCATCGAACTGGCGCAGCATGCGGATGAAGATGTCCGACACCGGCACGCGAATCTTCATGCCGTGCAGGTCCTGGGGACGGACGATCGGGTGCTTGTTGTTGTAGAAGCAGCGCGCACTGGAATCGTAGATCGCCAGGCCGACCAGTCCGCGCCGCTCGAAGCCGCGCAGCACCGCATCGCCCACGCCTTCGTCCATCGCCCGGCGCATGTGCTGCAAGGAATCGAATACGTACGGCAGGCACAGTGCCTGGGTCAGCGGGAACGCGTTGTTGAGCGCACCCGAATACACGCGGGTGATGTCGATGGCCCCGAAGCGGGCCATGTCGATGGCCTCGGATTCGCGGCCCAACTGGCCGGAATGGTAGAGCTTGATGCCCAGTTCGCCGCCGGTCTCGCGTTCGAGTTGCTCGCCGATCCAGCGCACCGCCTCGACCGTGGGGTAGTCCTTCACGTGCACGTCGCTCGCAGTCAGCAGGCGCGCGCCTTTCACGGACGGGCCGTTGCGCGCGCAACCGGCCAGCATTGTCGCTGCGCTGGCGCCGAAGGCAGCGCCCAGGAATTCTCTGCGAGTGATCATGCGCCCTCCCGCGCGTTTCACGTCATCGCCGCGTCAGGACGCGGCGATCGCGGTACAGGTGATTTCGCCATGGCCGGCAAAGCGAATGGCCGCGGTCTGACCGACGCGGATGTCATGGATGCCGGTAGCGTTGCCGCTGGCGATCAGGTCGCCCTTCTTCAACGGACGTCCACGCCGGGCCGAACGCGCCAGTGCGAAGGCGAAAGCCGCGCGCAATCCGCCAGGCAGGAAGGTCGCACCACCGCTGCCGACTTCGATGCCGTCGATCAGGGTCCGGCAGGTCAATTCCGTTTCAGGGATCGCATGCCAGCCCGGGATTTCGGTACCGAGGATCAGGCCGTTGTGGTTGCCGAAATCCGAGACCACCACGCGCGGGCCGAGCTCGTTGATCGTGGCCAGCGGGCTGCTCGCGATCTCCACGCCGGTGTGCAGAGTGGCCGGAAACGCATCGGCCTCGTCCGCGCTCCAGTCGAGCTTGTCGGCCGGGGCATCGGCCTCCAGCCGCAGCACGTATTCGGCCTCGACCGCGCCGAACCCGCCGACGTACACCGGGAAGCGCAACTCCGGCGTCGCCGGCCACAGCGCCCTGGAGAACACCGGGCCGAGCAAGCGGTCGTCGCCGGAGATGTCGCGGCGATCTGCCGCGATGTAGCCGACCTTCCAGCCGACCACCTCGTCGGGCCACTGCGCGATGGCCAGGTCCTGGATCGCGTAGGCCGACACTAGGTCCGGCGGGATGGTGCCCGGGAAGTCCGGCAGCGACTGGCCGTGTTTCCTTGCCTGCACGAAGCGCGAGGCGATGGCTTCGTGCTCGCCTGCGGACTGGCCTGTGTTGGCGTTTCCGTCGCGGGTACCCAAGCGGTTTCTCCTGATCCGGTTTGCTGCAGTGCCGATGGACTCGGCCCGGCGACCTGTATATGGTAAACCGGTGTCATTGACAAGACGCGTCGCCGCAAACCCGTCGGGACGCGAGTTCGGGCAACCTGTTTTCGGCTCCTGGGAGGGAGACTAATGCGACTCACGCGTTCGACCCGCGGCCCTGTCCGCCTGTTGTCGGCCCTTGCCGCCATCGGCCTGCTGCTGGCGGTGCCTTCCCCGCCGCTGGCCGCGCAAGAAACCCGGGCACTGGCCTTCCCGGGCGCGCAGGGCTGGGCCGCGCACGCGACCGGCGGACGCGGCGGCCGGATCATTCGCGTCACCACCCTGGCAGCCGAGGGCCCCGGCTCCTTCGTCGAGGCGGTGGAAACCAAGGGGCCGCGCATCGTCGTGTTCGAGGTGGGCGGCGTGATAGACCTCGGCGTGAAGACGATCAGGATCCGCGAAAACGACATCACCATCGCCGGGCAGACCGCGCCTAGCCCCGGCATCACCTTCATCCGAGGCGGCTTCGACATCAGCGCAAGCAACGTGATCGTCCAGCACATCCGGGTTCGCCCGGGCGACGCCGGCCAACCGAAGATGAGTGGCAACGATTTCGATGCCATCAGCACGGTCGGCGCGCACGACGTCATCATCGATCACTGTTCGCTGACCTGGGCCACCGACGAAAACCTGTCCGCCTCCGGCACGCGTTTCGCCGGCGATACCCCAGAGCAGTGGCGCGAAGGCACCTCGCACCGGATCACCTTCAGCAACAACTTGATCGCGGAAGGGCTGGCCCATGCCAACCACATCAAGGGCGAGCACTCGAAGGGCTCGCTGATCCACGACAATGCCCGAGACATCCTGATCGTCGGCAACCTGTACGCGCAGAATTACGAGCGCAACCCGTTCTTCAAGGGCGGCACCCAAGGCTGGGTGGTCAACAACCTGATCTACAACCCGGGACAGCGTGCGGTGATGTACAACCTGATCGCCGCCGAATGGGATGGTCACCCCTATCAGGACGGGCGCATGGCGGTGGTCGGCAACGTGATGCGCGCCGGCCCCGACACGCCGCAGCAATCGGCTTTCTTCATGTTCGGCGGCTCCGGCAACCTGGACCTATACCTGCACGACAACATCGCGGTGGACCGGATCGGCAACCCCCTGCCCCAATTGGGCCGCTACACTACCGCCGCAGTGCGGCCGCGCATGCTGAAGGAGCCGCCGCCGTTGCCGTTCGGGGTGAAGATCCTGCCAGCGACCGAAGTGCAGGACGCGGTCATCGCCAACGCCGGTGCGCGCCCGTGGGACCGCGACGACATCGACCGCCGCATCTTCGAGAACACCATCGAGGGCCGCGGCCACATCATCGACAGCCAGGACGAGGTCCGCGGCTACCCGAAGTATGCTGAGACCCGTCAGCCCTTCGTGCCGGCGGACTGGAACCTCGACACGATGGAGCCGCTGAAGCCGTTGAAGCGCCGCGAGCCGCTGCGCTGAAGCGATGCGCCCGCGGCAACGCCCATCGCTGGCATGGCGCGTGATATCGCGGCCGCGTTGGCGGATGCGTGAATGCGCCCAAGCGGCGGGCGCATCGAGCGCTTTCCCCGGCATGCGGCGAGAACCGGAATCGGAATCCATTTGGCTTTGGGGCCCCCTTCAATGAGTCAGCGCAAGATCAAGACGGATTCCGGCTTGACCAGCCATTCGGCTGTCGACAGTCGCCGGGACGACGACTCGAAAGTACGCCGCGGCGATCAGGCCACCGGTCACCCCGCCGACCCGCAGCGCCGCAATCTGTTGCATACCGGCCTCGCATCCGCCGCCGCACTTGTACTGCCGTCGTGGGCGCATGCCGCCGCCGGCAGCGACCACCCTGTCGCCACCACCCGCAGTGGCCGCATCCGCGGGTATCGTGATCGCGGCGTAAGCGTGTTCAAGGGCATTCCCTACGGTGCCGACACCGCCTTGCGCCGGTTCCGCCCGGCGCTGCAGGAACGCCCGTGGCGCGGCGTGCGCGATGCGCTCGCTTTCGGCGCGGCGGCACCGCAATCCGGCAGCAGCGAGGCGACCAGCGAGGACTGCCTGTTCCTGAACGTGTGGACGCCGGCATTGCGCGATGGCAGCAAGCGGCCGATGCTCGTATATATCCACGGCGGCGGTTTCAACAACGGCTCCGGCAGCGATCCGCTTTACGACGGCATCAACCTTTGCCTGCGGGGCGACGTTGTGGTCGTTACCGTCAACCACCGCCTCAACGCTTTCGGCTATCTCAGCCTTGGCAAGCTCGGCGGTGCGGCCTTCGCCGATTCCGGCAACGTCGGCCAACTCGACCTGATACAAGCGCTACGGTGGGTCAAGCAGCACGCGCACGAGTTCGGAGGCGATGCCGGCAATGTCACCGTGTTCGGCCAATCCGGCGGCGGCGCCAAGATCGCCACCCTGATGGCGATGCCGGCCGCGAATGGCCTGTTCCACCGTGCCTGGACGATGAGCGGCCAGCAGGTCACCGCCGCCGGTCCCCGCGCGGCGATGCAGCGCGCCGAGCGCTTCATCGAAGCCGCCGGGCTCGCGCCCGGGGACATAGACGGCCTGCTGCGCCTTTCTCCGCAGCGCCTGCTGGAAGCGGCGAAGGTGCGCGACTTCTCGCGGGTGGAAGACAGCGCGTTGTACTTCGGCCCGGTAATGGACGGCGGCAGCCTGCCGGTGCATCCGTTCTGGCCGGACGCGCCGCGACAGGCGGCCGCGATCCCGATGGTGATCGGCAATACCCGCGACGAGACGCGCGCGTTCCTCGGCAACGATCCGAAAAACTTCGAGCTGGGTTGGGACGAGTTGCCGGCGAGGATCGAAAAGCAGCAGTTCGTCGATATCGACCCGCGCACGGTCGTCGCCGAATATCGTCGCCTGTACCCGGACTACGCGCCGTCGGAAGTATTCTTCGCCGCCACCACCGCTGGCCGTTCTTGGCGCGGTGCGGTCGAAGAGTGCGAAGCACGCGCGCGACAATCGCAGGGCAGCGCACCGACGTGGGCCTACCAGCTCGACTGGTACCCGCGCACCGATGAAGGCCGCAAGTTCCGCGCCTTCCACACCCTCGACATCCCGCTGGTGTTCGACAACGTTGCCCAGCCGGGTTCGCGCACCGGCGACGACGCCGACGCGCGCCGCGCGGCCGGGGCGATGAGCGATGCGCTGCTGGCCTTCGCGCGCAACGCCAATCCCAACCATGCCGGCCTGCCGGAATGGAAGCCGTACACGCTCGGCCAGCGGGAAACGATGGTGTTCGACCACGACAACCGGCTCGAGAACGACCCGCGCGGCGGCGAGCGGCGACTGTATGCGCGCGTGCCGTTCGTGCAGCGCGGGACGATGTAGAACCCGCGATCGTCTTGCCGCCTTCGCTAGAACGGTATTCGCGCGAGGGATCTTCTTTCTCACGGCAGTCGCAACACTCGCTTTCCATCTACCGGGTCCAGCATGAAAAATCGCACGTTGCCTTTCGTACTCGCGTTGTCCATGGCCAACGCCAGTGCCGTCGAGCCGCGACTACCGGTCGCCCAGATCCGAGCCGACAAGATCATCCTCGTCGGCGACTCCACCGTGGCCGTGCACGGCGGCTGGGGTGGCAGTTTTTGCGACCATCACGTCACCTCGTTCCTGGCCTGCGTGAACCTGGCGCGGGGTGGGCGCAGCAGCTACAACTACCGCGCCGAAGGCTCGTGGGACATCGTGCAGCGCGAAATGCGCAGCGGCGGCTATCGCGACGTCTACGTGCTGGTGCAGTTCGGCCACAATGACCAGCCGGGCAAGCCGGGGCGCTCGACCGACTTGGCCACGGAATATCCGGACAACCTGCGCCGCTATGTCGAAGAGACCCGCGAGGCCGGCGCCAATCCGGTGCTGGTGACGCCGCTGACGCGACGCCAGTTCAAGGACGGTCAGTTGATCGACGACCTCGCGCCGTGGGCCGAAGCGATGCGCAAGGTGGCGCTGGAAACGAAGACGCCGCTGGTCGACCTGCACGCGCGCAGCACGGCCGCGGTGCGGGCGCTGGGGCCGCTCGGCGCGATGCAGTTCGCGCAGCAGCCACCGACGCCGGAGCTGGTCGCCGCGGCGCAGGGCGGCACCACGGCGGGTTCGGCACCGGCAACGTCAGCGCCCACCACGCCATCCCCCGCGGCGGCCGGCAACGCCGCGATCGAACCGATGGGTCAGGCCAAGCTCGCCTTCGACTACACCCACCTCGGCCCAGCGGGCGCCGACTTCTTCGCCGTGATCGTTGCCGACGAACTGGCGCGCGCGGTCCCGGGATTGCGTCGGGAATTGGTGCCGTAGAGCCCCTCGCAGGGGGCGAGCGCCGGCTGCTGGGCTTGGGACCCATCGCACGGTTCGTTCGACGGGTCCGTTCCCAAAGCCGTGTCTGTTATTTGATTGGATAGGTCCGCGCGTAGTTGATCTTCAGCCAGTCCGCCGCACCGAAACCGATCTTCCTGGCGGTTCCGGCGTACTTGGCCACGGTTGGCACAACGCTGTTCAGTGGAACCGTCTGGTAGGCATATGGCAAGCGCTCGTCGTAGGCATAGCTGAAGGTAAACGGCGTGCTGGGCGGCGCCGTCTTGCTCATGCTTTCCACGCCGACAATGTGCGAGGACCAGGCCCAGTTGCCGACCGTCAATTTGTCGTACCAAGTGATTCCCTTGGTGAATGGATTGTCCCCGTAGTTGTCCCAGCTACTGCCCGTGTAGGACCCGCTGCGATTGATGATCCTGGAGTTGACGATCAGGCTGCGGTTGATCGCATCCTTGAACAGCGTGTCGAAGGGTGCGCTCATGTTCCCGGTGTCGTCACCCTGGCGTTCCGCGCCGATCAACGGTTCGTTGATCGCCACGTACACATTGGTGTCCGCCGCTATCGATGCGCCATTCCGGGCGTTCGCTCCGCGCGCGAGCGTATCGCGACCGTATTTGGCGATGGCGGGCACGAAATCCAGGATGTCCTGATGCGACAGGTTGTCGAAGAAGTTGTTGAAGACATGGCCGGTTCCCTGGCGGATCATCGGCAGGCGCTGGCCGACGTTCGTGTAGCGGTTGTACGCCATAGTCAGGCGCAATCTCTGGTTGCCATCCTTGACTTCGACGCCGGTGGGGCTGACGTAGTTGGTGTAGTCCTTGTCGCCGGAGCCCACCAGATGGACCTTGGAGTGATAGGCGGCATACGCCATGATCTGGTTCGGAGTGGCGCCTTCGCTGCGCATCTTGTAGTAGACGCTCGTTGCCGGGTTCAAGGCGCCGGTTGCGTATTTCTGCTCCATGAGTCCGATCGACTGGTAGATGGAACTGCTTGCGTCCGGGTACTCGTTCGCCTCCAGGCCGAACTCGTTCCATGAAAACGTGACGTTGGAGGCGCCGTTTTCCAGGTCGATCATCCCGTCCGCAGCGATCGAAAACCTGCAGTGGTCGATCCACACATTGTTGGCGCCATTGACCTTGATGAAAGACCAGCCGACCTCCTTGTGCTGGCCGGAATCGTCCCATTGCCACATCTCGTCGAACCGGAGGTTGCGGATGACGATGTCGTTGGAAGAGCCTTGCAGCTTGATTTCCGCGTGCTTAATGGCTTGGCCCGATGTGGAAAAGATGGTTAGCCCGTCCACATTGGAAATGTTCAGCTTCGACACGCCGGAAGCGATCAGCAACGGGTTGGTGAAGCCGTTCGAGGGTCGCGGATAATTGGAAATGAAGCTGTATCTGGATCTTTCCGTCGAATCGAGGCCCAACTCCGTCCAGCCCAGGTTGATCGTGTTCCTGACTTCGATGACTTTGACCAGGCCTTGGCTCGCCTCCAGGATGGCCTGCAGGAATTCGCGTCCACTACTCACTGCGCGATAGTAGGGAGTGCCGACGTAGTGGCTTCTGTCCTTCACGCCCAACGAGGCATAGCCGGGAACGGACAGGAAGCTGGCGTCGAAGCTCCTTTCGATCTTGGTTGCATTGGGGATTGCGGAAATCACCGCAGCCCCGGCCAAACTGCCGGCAACGAGGGAAGGGGAAATAGCCAGCAAACTTCCCGCCAGCGAGATTCTCAGTGCTTTGTTCAACATGCAGGATTCTCCTTCGGTGATGAGGTACGGAATGGAAGGTGCCTTCGCGGAGCTGTTGCAGACGCTGCGCCGGAACAGCTCAGCGGGGAGAGGTCGGTTTGGCGACGGATTGCCGCCAGCGCGGTACTTCCTGGTCAAGCAGTTTTTCCGGCCAGGTGCCGTACCAGGCGTAGCCGACGCGGCGTTCGTTGGGCATGTCGGCGAAGCGCGCAACCTGTTCGCCTTGCCGATTGACGAACATGGGCTGCTGCTTGTGGAGATCGTAGAAGCGCGCCCACAGCGAGGCGCCGGCCTGCGCTTCGATCAGCACGTCCTTGCCGGTTTCCTCGCCGGGCGCCTCGACCTGGCGCATCGCGGTGTCGCGCAGACGGTGCCGATCGAACCATTGCACCGCATCCTCGACCGCACGCACCAGCGCCGGGGAAGGCTGCCGCTGGCGCATCAACAGGCGCACCACACCGACCGATTCGGATACCGCCAGCGACGGCAGTTCATAGGCGCGGGCTTTGGCCGGCTGGAGGGTTGTTTCGTCGTATTGCGCGGCCCAGATAGTCGGCTTGCCGCCGATCCTCACCTGGGTGGCGAGGATGCAGTCGATGCCGCGCGCGACCGCCGCGCGGGCGCGTTCGCCGTATTCCGGAGTCAGCGCGGCGAGCGCGTCGCGGCCTTCGGCCACGTCCTGCAGTAATTGCAGCACGCGGGCCATCGCGTCGTCGTTGTAGGTGATCTGGTGGCGGTACAGCGAGCGATCCGGGTAGTACTGCGGCCAGCCGCCGTTCGGGTACTGCGCGCGCAGCAGGTAGTCCACGCCGCGCCGCGCCGCCTGCAGGTAGACCGGGTTACCGGTCCTGGCATGGGCCTGGGCCAGGTAGGCGATCTCGCTGGTGGTGGCCTTGTTGTCGATGGTCGCGTCGTCGTGGCGGTCCGGCGCGCGCAGCGCGGCACGTTCGGCTGCGTCGTAGTCGCGCACGTAGTCGACCTTCTTCTCGCGGTAGTGTTTGGGCCAGCCGCCCGAAGGCGTCTGCAGCAACAGCATGTTGTCGGCAACCGGATCGGTATCGGCCGCATGGGCCAAGCCGCTGGCGGCGCTCAGGACCAGCAACAGGCAGCGAAGCAGGGAAAGCGGCATCCGGATGGTCTCCAGCGATGTTCGGCGGTCGTGTGCCACCCCTTCACTGGTGGCAAGGGGCGGCATGGGCTTGCGGCGCGGTCGCATTACTGGCCGCGTGCCAGGCACACCGGCGGCGCCGGCGGGCCCGGTCGCACCGGGTTCCAGCCGTCGTTACCGGCGAGGAAATCGGCCGGAGTGTGCAGCGCGGCTTCTTCGTCACCCATCTGCGGGCGGTCGTCCGTGACATGCGCGCCAGGGCCGAAGTTGCGGTATTCGCGCAGGCGATAGTTGCGCCAGTCGATGTCCGCGGTCATCGCCACCCAGCCCTGGTCCTTGAACTGCCGGCCCAGCCACGAATCGCGGATCAGCACCTGCGGCTGCACGGTCGGGTTGGAACTGGGAACCCAAGGGCGGCCCAGATACACCGTGTCGGGCGGGGCGTCGCTGGTGAAACAGCTGCGGGTGATCAGGAAGCCGTAGGCGAACGCCGCCGGCGTGCTGGGCGCGGTGACGAAGCCGTTGTTGCTGTCGCTACCGCGATCCAGCGAACGGATCTCGCAACCGTCGAACACCGCGGTCCCGCGGCCGAAGATGAAATCCACGTCACCTTCGATGTAGCAGTTGTAGTAGTACTGCCGCGCCGGCGTCGCGTCGTTGGGCGAGTTGGCGTACAGGGTGTCCTGGTGGCCGAGGAAGCGCACGTTGCCGAACACCAGTCGATCGCCGGTGGTGCGCACCGCCACCGCCTGCGTACCGGCGATTTCCGGATGGGCCAGGCGATCCCAGGTGTTGGCGAAGGTTAGGCCGTAGGCATGCACGTCGTTGCCGGAAATCACCGTGCAGGCGCTACCGCTGGTGCCGTAGGTGCCGCCTTCCGGACGTGGCGTGCCGGCGGCGCGGTCGCAGGAGATGACCACTTCGCGCGGGTCGCCGCTGGCGCCGGCCAAGGTCAGATTGCGCTTGCTTTGCGGGATCGTCAGCGGCTGGTGGTACACGCCCGGCTCGATCAGTACGGTCACGCGTTCGCTGCTGTACGCCGGCGCGGCATCCACCGCGGCCTGCACGGTGGTGTAGTCGCCACTGCCGTCGGCGGCGACCACGATCACCTGTCCTTCGATGTCCTGTGTCTGCATTGCCGCGGCGGCCGGGGCCATGGCCAGCAGGCACGGCAGAAGTGCGAACGGCAGGGAAGTGCGAGGGCTGTGAAGTCTCATTCCGATGCTCCTGGGCAATGGGCGCGCGGGTCCGCGCGGAGATTTGTCGATGCGTTGTTGCGGCGAGACGTTTTCGCGCGATGGATCAGTGCAGCGTGCCTGCGTCCCGGGTCACCGACACCGGCACGGTGCCGGTGTCCTCGATCGGGCCGTGCAGCGTCGGCGTCCAGCTCACCGTGGGCGACAGCGCGTCGCCGTGTGCGGCGTTATAGGCGGCTACCACATCGACCGCGCTACTGCCGGAAACGCCATCCACCCGCGTGCCTTCCGCCTGGATCCCCGTGCCCTTGAACACCGAGACGAAGGCGGCCGGATCGATCAGCCCGCCGGTGCGGAAGTGGTTGTTCTGGGCCACGATCCGCGATTCGAAGCCAACGCCCCAGCTGTAGCCGTAGCGGACCGCGGCCGCTTCGTCGCTGACCTTGTAGAAGTTGTTGTAGAGGTGTACCTGGCCGTAGCGCACGCGCGGCGCGCGCTGGCCGACGTCGAGGAAATAGTTGTGGTGCAGGGTGATGCGCAGCTTGCCACGGTCGGCGCTGGCGCCGTCGGAACTGCCGAACAGCATGGTCTTGTCGTGGTTCTCGAAGCGGTTCCACGAAATCGTCACCAGGTCGGCTTCGTTGGTCACGTCGAGCAGGCCGTCGTGGATCTGGAAGTGGCGGCCGAAATGGCTGGGAAGGGTGTCGTCGGCGGTGGTGCGGTCGCGCAGGGTGTTGTGGTCGATCCACACATGGGTGGCGTTGCGCACCGAGATGTTGTCGTAGGCCGAGTTCCAGTTGCCTTGCGCGCCGTCGGTGGGCGACCATTGCGGGAAGCAGTCATAGGTGTCTTCCAGCACCAGGTTGCGCACGATCACGTTCATCGGCTGGTTGCCGCTGGAGGAGCTGGGGCGAATGTCCAGCCAGGCGCCACGCAGGCCAGCGCCGCGGGTCGCGCCGACGAGGGTGGTGTTGGCCGGCACGCGGATGCGCACGCGCGCGGACTGCGCCGAAGCCGATGCGACGCGTGCGCGTTCCAGCGGACCGCTCGGATCGGCCCTGCCCCAGGTCGAGGGGTCGTAGGCGGCGAGGTAGGCGCCGAGCGAATACGGCGTTCCGGTCTGCGGGTCGTTGCGGGCGTAGTCGTCGCAGGTAAGCGGCAGCCCGGCGGCGTCTACGTTGGCATCGATCATGCCTTCGATGCGCACGATCTTCGGCGTCGCGTCGGGGTATTTCAGTGCGGCGACCAGCGCGTTGCGGTCGCGCACGGTATACACGTGGGCCGCGTCGGCGGCACTGCCGCCGGTGGTGCCCTCGGGCAGTGCGGCGACAGGCAGGGAAGCCCAGCCGTCACCGGTTGCCAGCGTATCGCGTTCGAGATCGAAAATGCGGCCAGCCTGGGCGGCCAGCGGCAGCAGCAACAGGCACAGGCAAGCGTTGGGGACAAGACTCATGGAATCGCTCCTCCGATCGGAAAGGGACGTGAGTGCAGCGAGATTCATTTCGTGGGTGCCCGCCGGCGCGGGGCCTTCGCCGGTTGCGTCGCATTGCGCGACCTCGGACGCTTGCCGCGTCCTCGCCCGGATGGCGAAGACGCGGCCGATGCGCCACTCAGAACCGGTAGCGCGCGCCGACATAGTATTGGCGCCCGGTAACGGTGTAGCGGTCGGGCAGCTGCAGCTGCGAGTCCACGTAACGGTAGTCCGGCGTGTCCAGCAGGTTGATCGCCTCGAAGGTCAGACTGAGCTTCTTGTTGACCTGGTAGGACATGTTGAAGTCCACGTTGCGCACGCTGTGTTTGCCGGTCACGTCGGCGGTGGTCAGTTGGTTGTCGTCCAGGTCCCAGACGTTCTCCTGGCTGAGGATCTCGCCGATGTAGCCGCTGCGGTAACTGGTGGAAATGCGCGCGCCGAACTTGCCATCGTCGTAGTACAGAGTCGCGTTGTACGAGTCCGGCGACAGGTTGACCAGATCGTTCTCGGTCAGCGTGGTGACGACCGTGGTGTTGTTGTTCGCCGCGGTGCTGAACATGTACTTGATCTTCGATTCCACGTGCGTGTAGTTGACGTGCACGCCGAAGTGGCTCCAGAACCCCGGTAGGAACGAGAACGGTTGCTGGTAGGTCAGCTCGTAGCCCTTCAGCGGGCCGCCGGGGGTGTTGTAGTAGCTCTGCACGTTGAACAGCGTGTCGGCGGTGAAGCCCGCCGGCAGCAGATCCAGCGAATAGCCCATGTCGCCCCACGTGGTCAGCAGGCGGGTGCGCTGGATGTAGCTGTCGATGTCCTTGTAGAACACCGCCGCGGAGAGCAGGGCGCCTTCCTGGAAGTACCATTCGGCACTCAGGTCATAGTTGGTCGAGCGGTACGGATCCAGTTTCGGATTGCCCAGGTTGATCGAGAACGTACGGTCGTCGTCGAAGTACTGGGTCGGGCCGCCGCTGACGCCCGGAGACAGCACGGTCAGGGTCGGCCGCGCCATGGTCTTGGCCGCACCGAAGCGCAGCACGAAGTCGTCGGCCACTTCCCAGGTCAGGTTCAACGCCGGCAGCACGTCCGTGTAGGAATGGTTGACGACGCTGGGGACCAGGTAGCGGTCGCCCGGCGCGGAGGTAGCGCTGGCCACGCCGAAGAACTGCTGGCAGTTCGGCGAGTTGTCGGCGCTGTTGCTGGCCGCGCACGGCGCCCAGCCGGATGCGGTGATCTGGGTGCCGACCAGGCGCACGCCGGCGTTGCCGCGCAGCGGGCGGTCGAACAGCTCGGTGTTGAAGTCGAGCTGGAAGTACAGGCCCATGCTCTTTTCGTTGACCTCGAAGTTGTTGTTCGAGGCGCCGAAATGGCCGATGCCGGCCAGCCGGTAATCGCCGCCCTGCAGGCCGTTGTCGCAATTGCAGTTGATGCCCAGCAATTCGGAGATCTTGTTGAAATCGGGCACCACCCAACCGCTCGGTGCGCCGTCCAGCCCGCTGCCGAACCCGTCCAGCGTGGTGGCGAGGTCTGCCACCGTCACCCCGGCGGGCAGCGCCTGCGCCAGCCGCCCGTAGCTGATGTGCCGGTATTCCTCCGAGCTCATGTCGTAGTCCTTGTACGCCAGGCCGGTGCGGAAGGTGAAGGTCGGGTTGATCACGAATTCCAGGTCGACCTTGGCGGTGTCGAAGGCGTTGTCGACGTACTGCGGATTCAGCCGCACCTCGCTGATGTTGGCCCCGCGCGCGGTGCCGTTGCTGTTGACCGGCACCGCGCCGTAACCGAGCCAGTTCCACGCGGACGGGTCTTTCAGCTCGAAGGGGAAGGTCATGCGCGGGAAGTTCCAGTTGTCGCCGCGCAGGTCGATGGCGAAACCGTCGAGGTTGGCGTTATCGAAGCTGACCAGTGAGAACACCGGGCGCGCGTAAGTCGACGCGGAGTGGCCGACGATCGCGTCAACGCGCACGTCGTCGCCGCGATGTTCCAACTGCAGGCTGAACTGCTTGAACTCGGTGCTTTCCTCGATGCTGGTGGATTCGCTGCGGAAATCGACGTTGTCGAACACGCCGTAGACCAGGCGGTTCATGTCGTCGACCTGGGCCTCGCGCACCGCGATCTGGGTCTTGCCGCCGAGGTTGGCGGCGCGGTGCAGGTTGGCGCCCAGCGAATCCTCGCGCTGGTTCTTGTCCAGCTTCGAATACATGCCGTCGAAGCTCAGCGTGGTGTTGTCGGACACCTTGTACTGCAGCGCCGCGGTCACGCCCAGGCGCTCGATCTCGTGCGCGGTGCGGATGTAGCGCGGGTAGCGCGGCAGCCATGCGTTGGTCGCGGTCTCGTACGCGGCGATGTTCTCCGGCGTATTGGCCGGGCGATCGATGCCAGTGCCGCAGTGCGTGGCGTCGATGCCGTAGGTGCCCCAGCCGTTGTTACGGGCCAGGTTGGATGCGCTGCCGGTTTCGTTGGACAGCGGACTGCGTGGGGTCTGCGGGTTGTAGCCGACCGGGCTGCAGAAGCCGTAGGTTCCGTTGTTGCTGGCGGTCGACTGGTGCGAATTGCGGTAGTTGCCGTGTTCCCAGCGCACCGGGTTGTAGCCTTCCTCGAACACGTTGCGCTTGCTGTACGACACCGACATCAGCGCGCCGAAGCGGCCGTCGGCCCAGGTGTTGCTGACCAGCCCGGACACGCGCGGATCCTTCTTGCCCGACTGCTCGTTGTAGCCGTACTGCGCGCTGGCGGAGGCGCGGAAACCCTTGAAGTCGAACGGGCGCGAACCGCGCAGGTCGACGGTGGAACCCAACGACCCCTCGTCCATTTGCGCCGATTGGGTCTTGTTGACCTTGACCTGGCTGAACAGTTCGGAGGCGAAGGTATTGAAGTCGAAGCCACGACTGCGGTTAACGCCGGCGGTGCCGCTGCCGGCGGTGGACA
Organism: Pseudoxanthomonas helianthi; assembly: GCF_017939625.1. Classification (GTDB taxonomy): domain Bacteria; phylum Pseudomonadota; class Gammaproteobacteria; order Xanthomonadales; family Xanthomonadaceae; genus Pseudoxanthomonas_A; species Pseudoxanthomonas_A helianthi. The sequence goes on along the minus strand of NZ_JAGKTC010000004.1, from coordinate 27,584 downwards.
GTGCTTCCAGACCGTTCAGGCGCACACGGGTGAAGTCCGAGCCCAGGCCGCGCACCGAGATGCGCTGGCCTTCGCCGCCCTCGCGGTCGATCGACACGCCGGCGATGCGCTGCATCGATTCGGCGAGGTTCTGGTCGGGGAACTTGCCGATGTCCTCGGCATAGATCGCGTCGACCTGCTCGACGCTGTAACGCTTCTCGTCGAGGGCCTTGCGCAGGCTTTCGCGATAGCCGGTCACGGTGACCTTGTCGAGGTCGGTCGCCGCGGGCGTCGGAGTAGGGTCGGCCTGCTGTGCCTGGGCGACGCTGATGCCGCCTTGCAACGCCAAGCCGATGCACAGGGCGAGCGGGGTAACCGGTGTCGTACGGGTTGTGCGGGTCTTGCTGCGGTTTTGCATGGCTTCCCCTCCCAAGGAATGCGCCTTGAACAGATTTTTTTGCCTGGATCGGTGAATCGAGGCGTTGAACGTGCGGCTGATCCTTAAATGACACCGATGGACAATTGACGTTAGCAGAGTGTGCGCTGCAGCAACAATCACTTTCCAGACGGATTCCGCAGAGTCGGGTGGAACGGTGTCGGATGAATCCGTCGAGCCTTCGTAGGCCGGTTCAACGATCGAGAGCGTGGTAGCGGAAGTCGCGGAAGCGCACGCTGCCGTTGCCGGCGGCATAGATCGCCGGCTTCAGTGCGAGGAAGCCCCCGGCGACGTTATGGTGATAACCGGACACTTCCATCTGCACCGGGTATTTGGTCCAGGTCTTGCCGTCACGGCTGGTGTGGAAGGTGACAACATGGCGGTCGTTGGTGACGCGTAGCCACAGGCGTCCGCCGCTGCCCGCGGCCAGGCCGCCGGTAGGGCGCTCCAGTCCGTAGCGGTGCATGACGAACTGTTCGCCGTTGCTGCCCACGCCCACGTACAGACGATCGCTGTAGAACAGCAACGCGCCGCCGACGGCACCCGGCGCGATATCCATCTGCACTTCGAACTGGTAGGCCTTGTCGCCGGCGGTCACGGTCAGCGGCGAACTGTCGCGCGGCGTGCGGCCCTTGCTCTGCAGGGTCATCGCGCCGTCGGCGAAAGAGAGGCGGGCATATTCGTCCGGCGCCGGGTCGAAGAACGCCCATTGCGGGCCGAGCCTGCCACGGCCGAAGTCGTCCGACAGCGCCATGCCGTGCGGCGCCGCTTCGCCGCTCGGCTTCTTCAGCGGCCGGCCCAGGTCGCCGCCCTTGGCGATGAACCAGCCGTCCTCAGTCCATTCGATCGGATCCAGCAGCATCTGCCGGCCCAGTGTCCAGTAACCGTTTTCGTAGCCGTGGTAGACCATCCACCAGCGACCATCGGTGCCTTCGACCACGGTCGCGTGCCCGCGTGACCACCACGGTTCGTCGCGGCTGGCGGTGCGAACTATCGGGTTGAACGGCGAGTTCTGCCAAGGCCCGTGGATTGACTTCGAGCGCGCGGTGATCACCATGTGCCCGGTGGGCGGGCCGGCGGTGCCGCCGACCGCGGTGGTCATGTAGTACCAGTCGCCGCGTTTGTGGATCTTCGGGCCTTCCTGGGCGTAACCCTCCACGTCCCAGCTTTCCGGATATCTCCAGCCTTCGTAGACGTGCTTCGGCGCGCCGGCGACCTTCAGGCCGTCGTCGGACAATTGCACGTAGTCGCCGCCGCTGAGGAACAGGTAGCGCTTGCCATCCTCGCCGACCGCGTGGCCGGGATCGATGTACTTGCCCAGGCCCAGCTCGACCGGCTCGCTCCACGGCCCGCGGATGTCGTCGGCCCAGACCACGTAGTTGCTGCGCGTCGCGCCTTCTGTGCCGCCGCGACGCGCGGGGAAATAGATGTAATAGCGCCCTTGGTGCTTGACGATGTCCGGCGCCCAGATCGAGCCAACGTTGCGGGTGATCGCGTGTCCGATTGGTTGCCAGTTCACCAGGTCGCGCGAATGCCAAAGCGGCAGCCCTGGGTAGGCGTCGAACGAAGACAGGGTGAGGTAATAGTCGTCGCCGTCCTTCAGCACCGACGGGTCGGGGTGATCGCCGGCGAGCACCGGGTTGCGGAAGGTGCCGTCGCCCAGATCGGCGATGCGCTGGTTTTCGATGCCGCGTTTCCACGTAGGCGCGGCGTCGGTGCCGGCTAGGCAGGGCAGCGACGCGGACAGCAGCCACAGGCAGGCGATCAGACGGAAGCGGGGGCAGCGGGCGATGCGGAACATGGCGGGGCTTCGACGGTTCGGGGAAGGGGCCGGCGCCGGCGGGCTTCCCGCACACGGCGCGTGACCGCACCGTGGCGGAAGCATCGCGGGTTCAGAACTTGTAGCGCAGGCCCAGCAGGTACTGGCGGCCGGTCTTGCTGTATTCCAGCGGCAACTGCAGCGCGGGGTTGGCGACCCAGGATTCCTGCGCCTCGTTGGTCAGGTTGCTGCCTTCCAGGCTGACTTCGATGTGATCGTTGAACTTCCAGCGAACGGAAGCATCGACGAACGTGGTGCCGCTTTGTCCATGCACGCCGTTGGCTTCGCTGTTGAAGCCGGCTTCGGTGCCCGGGACCTGGATCAGGTAGTCATCGCGGTTGGTGGCCGAGATGCGTCCGGAGAAACGCTTGCCTTCATAGAACAGCGTCGCATTCCACGAATTGCGCGATAGACCGGTGAAATCTTCCTTCTGTGCCGGCGTGCCGTTGGCCAACAGATACTGGATCTCCGACTCGACGTAGGTGTAGTTCAACTGCACGCCGAAATCGCTCCAGAAGCCCGGCAGGAAGGTGAACGGTTGCACGTAGTTCAACTCCACACCCTTCACCTTGCCGCCCGGCGTGTTCAGCGGCACGCTCAGCACGAATTCGTCGCTGGTCGAAGCGCCCGTGCCGTCGAGCAGGCTGGCTGGCAAACCTGTTTCGGAATAGACGAAGGTCTGGCGCGTGTTCTGGATGAAGCTCTTCAGATCCTTGTAGAACAGGCCTGCGCCAAGCATCGCGCCTTCGCTGAAGTACCATTCGGCGCCCAAGTCGACAGTGGTGGCGCGGGTAGGTTCGAGAAACGGGTTGCCTGCGGAAATGGTGCGCGCGCTGCCGCTGACGTTGACGGTCACGCCTGGCGTCAGGCTGCCCAGGCCCGGGCGGGTCATCACCTTGGCCGCGCCGAGGCGGACCAGGAAGTCCGGCGTGATCTCCGCGACCAGGTTCATTGCCGGCAAGGTGTCGGTGTAATCGCGGTCCACCGTGACCGGTATCAGCGTGCCGTTGACGGTAGCGATGCCGGACGAGCTCTGGCTGGTGCGGACCTGACGGATGCCGGCATTGCCCGAAACCGGTATCGAACCGAGGTCGAAGCCGAATTCAGCCATCAGGTAGATGCTGCGATCCTTCTCGGTCACGCTGCGATCGCTTGGCGCGTAGTTGTCCATCGCGAAGCTGCCGCTCGCCGCGGCTCCCGTGGCGCTGTTGATGCCGTTGAAGCTGCCGCCGCCATAGATGTCGAACAGATTGGCCAATGCGTCGAAGTTGGTGACCACCCAGGTGCCGGGCGCGCCATTGATGCCGGAAAGGCTGGCCAACTCGGTCATGTCCGCCGGCATGTGGATGGTGCCGTCACTGAACTTCGGCACGATGGTTTCGGTGCCGCGGCGGCGTTGTTCGTGCGATTCGAAGTCGTACTTCTTGAACTGTACGCCGCCTTTCAGGGTGAAGTACTCGTCCACGGTCCACTGGAAATCCAGCTGGCCGTTGTCGAATCCGTTCTCCACCTGGTTGGCGCGCATGCGGATGACGGACAGGTCCCAGCCAGCGGGACTGGTCGGGTCGAAGCCGTAGTTGAACACCGGCTCGTTCATGTTGCCGCGGTAGTCGTAGCTGTAGCCATCGACATCGAGCTTGTCCATCATGATCGTCGCCTGCACCGGATTGTCGTGCTTGGAGACGGAGGTGCCGATCTTGCCGCTGATCTTGAAGTTGTCGCTGAAGCGATGCTCGCCGTCCAGGCTGTACTGCTTGAACTCCGTGGTCCATTCGTCGTGGCGGTTTTCGGCGCGGATGTCGACGTTATCCATCAACGCGTAGACCAGCGCGCCATTCCTGATTTCGCCGTCCCTGACCAGGATCTGCGATTTTCCCTGGTTACCGGTTTTGCTCAGACCGTTGGCTTCGATGTATTTCTCGTCACGTACCGCGTCGATCTTCGAATACAGCGCCTCGAGGGTGAACAAGGTGTTGTCGCCCGGTTTGAACTGCAGCGCGCCGGTAATGCCGGTGCGCTTCTGGTCGTGCTCCATTAGCGTGTAGCGCGGGAAGCGCGGGGCATACACGTCGGCCGCGCGCGCCGCCTGGAACGGCGAAGCGGCGTTGAAACCGCCGTTCGTCGTGCCGCCGGCCCATCGCACGGTACCGCTGCCTTCGTCGACGGACTTACGCTCGGAATAAGCCACCGACAGTAACGCCCCGAACTTGCCGTCGGCCCAAGTGTTGGCGATCAGACCGGCGAAACGCGGGCTGGTGTTTTCGGACGCGTCGTTGTAGCTGCCTTGCAGGTTGGCGGTCGCGGTGAAGCCGCCGTAGTCGAACGGGCGCGCGGTGCGTAGGTCCACGGTGGCGCCCAGCGAGCCTTCGTCCACATCTGCGCTCGGGGTCTTGCGCACGATCAGCTGGCTGAACAGTTCGGCTGCGAACACGTTGAAATCAAAGCCACGTCCGCGATTGGTGCCGCCCTGGCCGTCACTGCTGCCGACCGAGCTCAATGCTTCCAGGCCATTCAAGCGCACACGGGTGAAGTCGGGGCCGAGGCCGCGTACCGAGATGTTGCGGCCTTCGCCGGCATCGCGGGTTATGACCACGCCAGGGATGCGCTGCAGCGATTCGGCGAGATTGGTATCGGGGAATTTGCCGACATCCTCCGCGACGACCGCATCGACCACGCCCTTTTCGGCGCGCTTGATGTCCATGGCCTTTTCCAGGCTGGCGCGAAAGCCGGTGACTGTGACCGTGTCCAGCGTGGTTTCGCTTGCAGCCTGAGCGGGCGTGGCAGGTACCGAACCGGCCGCGGGCGGCGAGGTGGCCTCCTGCGCCTGCGCGGCGCTCATCTGCAGCGCCAGGCCGATCGACAATGCCAACAAGGTAACCGGTGTCTTCCGTTCATGGCGCCGAACTGTCATGTGTTCCCCTCCTCCAGGGCACTACATATCAACTTTCGCGGATTTTGCGGCGCCGGCGAGAAATGACACCGCTGGTCAAACCTAGCACCGGCGAGACGGCCAAACATCTTGCAGCGCAGCACAGTGTTTTTGGCCCTTGGACAATCGTCAGGCCCTACGATTCAGCTACCGCGTAGGCCATTTGAGGCTTTTTTGACGCCACAACGTCGACACGAGTCGACTAGGAAAGGGTGTTGTCCCGTGGACACGATGACACCGGTAGTAAATTTGCCTGGGGGCGATTTATCATGCGGCCACGAAGGGTCCGGGAGCGAGAGAAGGAATGGCCACGATCACCTGCTTCGGTGAATTGCTGCTGCGGCTCACGGCCCCGGGCCGTGAGCGCTTGCTGCAGACGCTGGCATTGGATGTCCATGTCGGCGGTGCCGAAGCCAATGTTGCCGTGTCGCTATCACGCTTCGGGCACCAGGCCTCCATGGTCGGCGTCGTACCCGACAATCCGCTTGGCGCAGCGGCACGGGCGGAACTGTCACGCCATGGCGTGGACGTGTCTCGCGTGCGGTCGGGTGATGGGCGCATGGGCCTGTACTTCCTCGAGCAGGGCGCGATCCTGCGGCCGAGCGAGGTGACTTACGACCGCGCCGGATCCGCCTTCGCAATCGCCGATCCGGCGGGCTACGACTGGGGAACATTACTGGCAGGGGCGCAATGGCTGCATCTGTCCGGAGTGACGCCGGCCTTGGGCGAACGCACCGCGCAAGCGGCGATAGCGGCGGCGACCATGGCGCGACAGATGGGTGTTCGCGTGTCTTTCGATGGCAATTTTCGACCGAAGCTGTGGCGGCAATGGCGCGGCGATGCGCCTGCGATCCTGCGCGAGTTGATGGGGAGGGCGCAGATCGTTTTCGCCGACTACCGTGACATCACCGTGGTGCTTGGCCGGGAATTCGCCCAAACCGATCCATTCGCGAGGGTCGATGCCGCCGCGCACGCAGCGTTCGAGGCGTTCCCGCAGCTTGAGGTCATGGCCTGCACGCACCGCACTCCGCATAGCGTCGACCACCACACGCTGTCGGCCCAGTTGTGCCGCCGAGACGGTGCCAGCGTGCATGCCGGATCCCTGGACGTTGCAGGCATCGTCGATCGGATCGGCGGGGGCGACGCGTTCGCCGCGGGCTTGCTGCATGGATTGATCGAGAACATGGCGGACTCGGATGCGCTCACCTTCGCCCTCGCCGCCGCCGTCTGCAAGCATTCGCTGCCCGGCGACTTCAACCTGGTCTCCGCCGCCGAGGTTCGATCGATCGCCGAAGCCAACGGGTTCGACGTGCGGCGTTGACGATTGTTAGAGCCGCCATTGTCGTACGGTCTGAAATGCCTAATTGGGGTAATTCGGCGTCGCCGAGTCCGAGCGACCCTTGCGCCATGCCGCAGGGCCGGCCCAAGTCAGGATCGCGACGTTCGCCCAGACGCCCCGCGCTCGCGGACGGAGCGTTCTTCACGCCTGGAAGATGTAATCCATTCCTCACCTCTGCGGCGTGACGGTGCCTTGGGGCGGGTCCGGCGCAAGCGCGACAATAGATGCCAAGTTCCCAGGCTCAGTGATGTCCGCTTCTGGCCGATGGCGGACATGATCGGAGTGGAATAGGGGCCGCCGGCTGTCGGGGCTGGCAGGGTGGCATCCGACCCGAAGCGGAGGTGTGCTCGTGTCCGGACATTGGCAGAATTGCCGGACACAAAAAATATGCACAGCCGAAGCCGTGTAAAGAAATACCTCTATGAGCCAGGATGAGACAGTACGAAAGATCCGTTAGCTATCGGAACTGCGCAGCTCTTCTCTAGCTCAGTAGGGATACTTCCAGTGTGTAATTTCTCCGCGTGCTAAGTCGGCGGGGACTACAAAGCCTTCAACCGGATCTTCCGGATTTGGGATGTATTTCGCCTGCATTTCCCCGTGTGCGGTTTTTACGATCACAGTGCATATTTCCGCAGGGTACTTACCCTCGTCGATGCTATTCCACGGCCTATCGTTCATCTGTGTCTCTCCTGCTAATTGGTCTGCTTTGGCTTAGAGAGTAGTTTTACTGCTTCGGCAAGTTGGGCGTCGTCTCGCAACGTTTGGGCGAGTCGTTCCGAGAATTCAAACAAAACAGTTCTAACAGCGGTTGCGAGTGCCAAGCAGTCCTCATCCGACATTGCATGAACCCCTTCGCTTAGCGCAGAGTGAAGTAGCCGAAGTGGATTCTCTCCATTGATGAGCAAGGTTGCGGGCAACGCATGCTTGATGACATCAACGCTAGTACTGAACTGTTGTTGCTCCTTCGCGGATTTGACTTCCAAAATTACAGGATTGTTTGAATCTGTTGCTTCCAATACTCGGATGATTTCGTCGAATATGCGATTGCGCTGATCTTCAATCACGCGCCTGTAGTAAGTGAAGGCCCCAACCCCTAGGCCTTGAAGCTCGCAGCGCCTTCCCTTTAGAAACAAGTCGCGATCACCGCCGATGAGTGTCATTGCTCGTGCTGGCGTCGGCGGGCCAAAGCTCGGGTCCTCGCCGAATTTGAATGCTGCATCTTCCCCAAGCTTGAGCCGAGCCGCGTAGGTCTTATATGTGCGATTGCAGTTCTGGCAAGAGTAATGAATAAATTCAGAAGTGCTAGTGTTTCCGTGTATTGTGATGCGAGAACTACTTGAAAATGTTCTTATTCCGCCGCATTGCTCGCTTGAGCAATGAATACGTATCTTCGGCAGAATTAGGTAGTAGACCGTTCCATTCTGCTGAGTTTTGAAGTCTGAAATTTTCCGATTGACGCCCGGAGGGGCAGATTCAAGAAACTCACTAAGCGAGATGGCAGTGTCGGCGGATTTTTCGCCAGTAAGAGTGGTTGCGTTCACTACATTTCTCCTTGGCGTTTCGTTTCATGCTCCGCTTTTGCCTTCGCTAATTTCGCCTCTCGCCTAATTTGCTTTACGTCGAAGTAGATTTTCGTAATAAGGGTGGCTAGCAGGATTGCGAATCCGACGTTGAATATATTGACTTCTAACCACTCAAGGATGGAGGGTTCGTACTTCAGCGTGATGGCCCCGGGTCCGTCCACGTAATATAGGCTTGGTTTGTCACTCATGAACGAGTAGTAATTCCCCATCCATGCAATGACCCTAGCCGTTTCGCCTGCTTGCAGGTCGCCAAGCTCAACCGCCGGGCCTTTAGAATCGACGGTACTTTCGCCGCCTTCGCGCTTTATCGTTGCGACGAGCGTATATGGGAGGCGAAGGATTACACCTTTGACCGGTAGGCTTCCGGTATTTTTTATCTCAGCTTCCCAGTAGCCGGAATACGATGACAGCGTTGCCTTACGTTTTTCCCATAGCTCGTTCTTGAGTGACGAGGAAAGGTCAAACGACGCGTAGCGCGTGTTAGTCGCGCGCTGTTTCTTATTGGTATCTGGTTCCGGTTTGTCGGAGGGTAAGAGAAATTTTTCGATATTTTCCGAAGCCAATGTTCGATCAACGGCGTCGAAATAATCGGTGTAACTCGGGGGCGTATAGAACGCGCCACGATCAATTGTTGCTTGCAGCTTCGCGCTCGGCTTGGTCATCCATTGGATGCCACCGTATATAAGGCTTACGAAAGTGAGCAGAGCTACTGCCCTGACGAGATAGTCCCAGATGCGATTTTCTTTGACTGGATCCGTCATTCAAGTCCCCAACGCTCCCCACGTTCTATTTCTAATCATGCGCGCCGGAAGAAACGCTGTCAGCAGCCATGGCATCCCCGCCATGGCGCGGACGGTGGACGGCCTCATGGCGCGCCCGTTGCTGGCGTGACCATAGTGCAGGGGTAGGGGAGTCTGCGCAGTAGGACACAAATGCCCTGAAATGTAGGGGTTTTCTGATCCCCTAAAAGCATCATCCCGCCACTGTTGGGCGGGATGATGGGAAAATCAGTTTTTGCCTTGCAAGTAACTGATTTTATTAGCTAATTGGCGGAGAGAGGGGGATTCGAACCCCCGAAGCGCGGTTTAGACGCTTACACACTTTCCAGGCGTGCTCCTTCAACCACTCGGACACCTCTCCGGGACCTGAACCAGGCCGTCGCCAGCCGCTTCAGGGCCGCAAATTCTAGCCGCAGCGCGGACTTAATGCGAGCGCCCGGTTTCGGCCGCCCCGACATGCCGGGGGCGGGCATCGAGGCGTGGCACAATTGGGCCATGTCGTATCTCGTCCTCGCCCGCAAGTGGCGCCCTAAGCGTTTCGCCGAACTGGTGGGCCAGGAACACGTGGTCCGCGCCCTGACCAACGCCCTGGACAGCGGCCGCGTTCACCACGCCTTCCTGTTCACCGGCACCCGCGGCGTCGGCAAGACCACCATCGCCCGTATCTTCGCCAAGAGCCTGAACTGCGAGCGCGGCACGGGCGCCGATCCGTGCGGCGAGTGCGAGACCTGCCTGGCCATCGACGCGGGCCGCTACATCGACCTGCTGGAGATCGACGCCGCCTCGAACACCGGCGTCGACGACGTGCGCGAGGTGATCGAGAACGCCCAGTACATGCCCAGCCGCGGCAAGTACAAGGTCTACCTGATCGACGAAGTGCACATGCTGTCGAAGGCGGCGTTCAATGCGCTGCTGAAGACGCTCGAGGAGCCGCCGGAGCACGTAAAGTTCCTGCTCGCCACCACCGACCCGCAGAAACTGCCGGTTACGGTGCTGTCGCGCTGCCTGCAGTTCAACCTGAAGCGGCTGGACGAAGGGCAGATCTCCGGGCAGGTCGAGCGGATCCTCAAGGCCGAAGGCATTCCCGCCGACGACGGCGCGATCCGCCAGATCGCCAAGGCGGCCGACGGCAGCCTGCGCGACGGCCTGTCGCTGCTCGACCAGGCCATCGCCTATGCCGGCGGCAAGCTAGACGACGCCAGCGTCGCGGCGATGCTCGGCACCGTCGACCGTACCCAGGTCGGGGCGATGCTCGATGCGCTGGCCGAGGGCGATGGCGCGAAACTGCTCGGCATCGTGGCCAGGCTGGCGGATTTCTCGCCAGACTGGGGCGCAGTGCTGGAAGCCTTGGCCGAGGCGCTGCATCGCATCCAGGTGCGGCAGCTGGTGCCCGGGGTTGCGGTGGAAACGGATGGCATCGATGCCGATGCGTTCGCTGCGCGCCTGCGTCCCGAGGTGGTGCAGCTGTGGTACCAGATGGCCCTGAACGGCCGTCGCGATCTGTTCCTGGCGCCGAGCGCGCGCGCCGGCTTCGAGATGAGCGTGCTGCGGATGCTGGCGTTCCGTCCGGCGCAGGCGGGCGACATGGGCGGCAGCGTGCCGAAGGCGGGCGCATCTTCATCGACTGCCACATCGACCCCGGAAAAGCCGGCGCCGGTTTCCGCCAAGCCGGCCGACGTGTCGATGGCGCCCAGGCCTGCCGCCGCCGAGCCGATCATCGTCAAGCCCGTGCCGGCCCCGACGCCGGCTCCCGTCGCGGCGCTCGCGGCATCGCCGGTCCGTGGCATCGCCGATGCCGAGGAATGGCTGGCGCTGGTCGCCGCCTGCGCGCTGAAGGGTCCGTCGCGGCAACTGGCCGACAACGCCGCCTTCGTCGGTTACGCGCATCCGGTGTTGAAGCTGTCGCTGGCGCCGGGCTTCGAATACCTGCGCTCCGAGCGTTCGCTCGGCGACCTCGTCGCCGCGCTGGCGCCGGTACTGGGTGGCGAACCGAAGATCGTGTTCGAAACCGGCGCGGTCGCAAGCGAGACCCTGCAGGAACGCAACCACCGCCAGCGCGATGCGCGCCAGGCCGCCGCCGAAGAAGATTTCATGAACCATCCGGAAGTCCAGCGCCTGATCCAGCAGCATGGCGCGAAGGTCGTTCCGGATTCGATCCGTCCTTTGGAAGACTAGGAAAAGAACATGCGTGGAAACATCGCCCAACTGATGCAGCAGGCGCAGAAGATGCAGGAAAACCTGCAGCGCGCGCAGCAGGAACTGGCCAACCTGGAAGTCACCGGCAGCGCCGGCGGCGGCATGGTCAGCGTGACCCTTACCGGTGCCAAGGAATGCCGCAAGGTGCGGGTCGATCCGTCGCTGCTGTCCGACGCGGAGATGCTGGAAGACCTGATCGCGGCGGCGTTCAACGACGCTTCGAACAAGGTCGACCTGGAATCGAAGAACCGGATGGGTGCGGCTACCGCTGGCATGCAGTTGCCGCCAGGAATGAAGTTGCCGTTCTGAGATTCAACATGGCTTGGGCCATCATCTGGAATGCGATATTCCTGTTTATTCTCGCGGGCGTATGGAAGAAGGCTCGACGGGATGGATGGGAAAACATTCGGTTCATGACTTCACGTATATGGCTTGCCAAGCTCCTGGCGGCTCTCGGTTCGATGATGGGTGCTGCTTTTTTGATATTGATTGGATTCGGTTTCGTATCTGGGAAACTTGATGAACTCATCATATGCAAGCGATGCGACCGTCCGGATATTTTCTTTGCAGATAGTCCGCTAGCGTTTGTACTAACTGCAATTGGTCTGGTGGAGACGGCAATTTTGTTGTTTGCCCTTGCCTACGTCGGTTGGAATACCTTGCGCCTGATCCGAGCAGGATCCGCTCGATGAGTTCCCTCCTCGAACAGCTGATCGAATCCCTGCGCGTGCTGCCCGGCGTGGGACAGAAGACCGCGCAGCGCATGGCCTACCACTTGCTGGAACGCGAGCGCGAGGGCGGCAAGCACCTGGCCGGGGTGCTGGCCGAGGCACTGGATCGCATTGGCCATTGCAGGCAGTGCCGCGACTTCACCGAAGGTGAGCTATGCGCGGTCTGCGCCAGCGCCAGCCGCGACCGCCAGCAACTGTGCGTGGTCGAATCGCCGGCCGACCGGCTCGCGATCGAACAGGCCACCGGCTATCGCGGCGTGTATTTCGTGCTGCAGGGCCGGCTGTCGCCGCTGGACGGCATCGGCCCGCGAGAACTGGGCCTGGACCAGTTGTCGGCGCGGCTGGGCGAGGGCGAGATCACCGAGATGATCATCGCCACCAATCCAACCGTCGAGGGCGAGGCCACTGCGCATTACCTGGCGCAACTGGCTCGCCAGCGCGGGGTGAAGCCGAGCCGGCTCGCGCATGGCGTGCCGCTGGGCGGCGAACTCGAATACGTCGACCGGGGTACCTTGTCGCATGCGTTCGGTTCACGCAGCGAGATGGCGGAATGACTGAAATCGCGACGTCCGTTCGGAAATTCTCGATTCGTCATCCCGGCGAAAGCCGGGACCCAGCTTCTGCCTTCGCTGTTACCGTCAGGGCGTAGAAACAACGACAAGTGCTGGGTCCCGGCTTTCGCCGGGATGACGAACAAAAAGCGCTAAGCTCCCGCGTGCGTGCAAATAGCAGACTTCGGATCGCCCATGAACGAAAACGACACCATCTTCGGCAAGATCATCCGCCGCGAAATCCCCGCCACCATCGTTTACGAAGACGACGACGTGCTCGGCTTCAAGGACATCGCCCCGCAGGCGCCGGTGCACGTGCTGTTCATCCCGAAGAACACCCACATCGCCACGCTCGACGATGCGAAGGCCGGCGATGCGGAACTGATCGGCAAGCTGGTGCTGGCGGCGGCGGAATACGCGCGGCGCGAAGGCTTCGAACAGAACGGCTATCGCGTGGTGATGAACTGCCGCGGCGATGCCGGGCAGACCGTGTTCCACATCCATTTGCACCTGCTGGCCGGTGCGCCGCTGGGGCGTTTCGGCACACCGATGTAGGCGCGGGCTGTTGTGGGAGCGGCCTTGGCCGCGAATGCTCTTTGCACATTCTCGATGCCCACCGCGGGAAAGCATGCGCGGCCAAGGCCGCTCCCGCAAAGCCGGAAACAAAAAACGCCGCTCATCGAGCGGCGTTTCGTCATCTGCTGCGAAGGAAATGGCTTACCACCACCAGCCGCCCCAGCCCCAGCGCGGGCCCCAGCCCGGACCCCAGAACGGGTCGTAGAAGGGCGACGGGCGGATTTCCACTTCGCGCACCTGCGGCCACAGATAAACCACATCCGCGGCGACGCGCGGCAGCTTGTAGTCGTACTCGCCGATCTTCGCGTTTTCGTAGCCGTCGATGCGGCCGATGAAGGTCACTTCGCGGCCCGGAGCGAACACCGCCGGATCGTAGAAGCCGGCGCGGCAGGCGATGAAGCGGCCATCGGTCGCGTCGGGCAGGTCGGACTGCGGCCGGCCGGTGGCGTTGAGCGGACGCGAAACCAACTGGAAGCAGGTGCTGTTGGGGCCCGGCTTGGTTTCGACGATGGCGCCGCCCCAGCGCACCGAGGCGCCGACCTGCGCGCCGGCCACCGCGTCGCGCGGCGACACTTGGGGGAAGGTGCCCTGCAGCGGCTTGGGCGCGGTGGCGCAAGCGGCCAGCAGCACACTGGCGGCAACGGCGGCGATGCTGAAACGAATGTTCATGACGCGGCTCCGGAAGGTTCAGGGACGGTGCCGACGCAGGTCCTGCGCCAAAGCCTTGTCCCCAGCAGTGTCAGCGTAGCGTGAATTGGCGAAACGGCGGCTGAGCGGAAGCAGGGTATGCGTGGCTTGCGGGCGGCTGCGCACGACCCGCTCGGCCCAGTCCAGCGCGGGCTCATGCGGTTCACGACCCAGTCCCAGGCGGGCGTAGCGGCGGTCCAGCGCATGCCAGGCGCGCAGCAGCGGGTCGCGTTCGCGCTGCCCGCGTGCCAGCCAGGCCAGCATGCCGCCCAATGCGAGCAGGGCGAACAGGCCGAACAGCAGGCCCAGTTCGCGCCCGTCCAGGTCGTCCACGCCCAGCGGCTGCAGCAGGCGTTGCTGGCGCTTCGCGTCGAAGCCGAGCACCCAGTCGTTCCAGCCGCGCCGCATCCAGTCGCCGAAATCCCAGAGCGTATTCATGCCGCCCAGCGCGCCGCCACCAACGGCAAGGCGGTCCTCCAACGTGTCGTAGACGCGTTCGGGCGCCACCGCGGCGGTCGGGTCGACCCGCACCCAGCCGCGTTGCGGCAACCACACTTCGGCCCAGGCATGCGCGTCCATCCGGCGTACCACCCAATAGCCCCCGTAGGCGTTGCGATAACCGCCGACGTAACCGGTGACCACCCGCGCCGGGATACCGGCGCCGCGCATCAGCACGACGAAGGCCGAACTGAAGTTCTCGCAATAGCCGCTCTTGCGCTGGAACAGGAATTCGTCGATCGCGTCGCGCCCGGTCAGAGGCGAATCCAGGGTGTAGGCGAACTCGGCGCGGATCCATCCCAGCGCGCGTTGCACGATGGCCGCATCGTCGTCGCCGGCTTCCTGCCGCCATTGCCGGGCCAGCGCCAAGGTGCGCGGGTTGAAACCATCGGGCAGTTGCAGCGCCGCGCGGCGCAAGGTCTGCTTGATCTGCGATTCGAACTGCGCAGGCGGCGCCGAACGCATGCGCCAGCGGCTCACGCTGCCCAATGGACGCGGCGCATACAGGCCGTAGTCGTAACTCATCGTGGCATCGGCCGGCGCGGCCAGCGGCAGGTCCAATGCGACCAGCTGGCGGCGATCGGTGGGCTCGAGTTCGATTTCGTAATCCCAGCGCGGTGCGGCGGAAACCACGGGCGCCGGCGGCAGGCCGCGCATCCATTGCATCTGCGTCCAGGTGCGTCCGTCGAAGTTCAACAGCACCGGCCCGCGCCAATACAGTTCCTGCATCGGCGGCACCGCGCCGAAGAACTGCACGCGCAACGCGGGACTGTCGTCGGCGAGGAAATCGATCCAGTCGCCAGGCGTCATCCGGTCGGACAGGCCGGGACGCGCCACCGCGCGATCCGGCACGCCCCACAACGGCGTGCCGATGCGCGGGAACAGCCAGAACGCCGCCAGCAGCAGCGGCAAACCCAGCGCGACCAGCCGCGCGGTGCTGCCGAGCTGGCGCAACGTCGGCGCGCGGGTCGGCAGGCCGGCCTCGGCGTCGGCCAGTTGTTGCAGGCAGAACAGCGCGGCCAACGCCGCAAGCAGGCCCAGCCCCATGCTTGCCGGTCCCTGGTCGAGCAGGAAGGCGGCGAACGGGGCGAACAGGGCGAAGCCGACCAGGCTGCGCGCATCGCGCAGGGTGTTGGTTTCCGCGGGCTTGATCGCCAGCATCGCCGCGAGCAGGGCGCAACCGGTGTCGCGGCCCATGCGCGTGCCCATCACCCAGAACACGCCGGCGAGCATCGCGATCGCGAGCAGCAGGCGCAGCCATGCCGGCAAGGGTCGTCGCCAGGAAGCGGCGGCCACGAACAACGCGATCGCGCCTGTCGCCATCGCCAGCGCGGAGGGCAGCTGCAACAGCAGCGGGAGCAAGGCCAATGCCGCCGCGAGCAGGGCATAGGCGCGCGGCGCGGCATCGAGGCGACGCAGGGTTTCGCTCATGTCCGCGCTCCCGCTTCCGGCAGCAAGGCCAATGCGCGAAGGCACATATGCCGATGCGCCGGCCCCATCGCCGGACCCAACGGTGGCTGCCCGGGAACGCGCAGGCGGTACGGTCGCTGCGCGCGCTCGGCCAGTTCCACCCAGCGTGCCAGACGAGCGATCTTGCGCTCGTGGTCGAGGCCGGACAGCGAACGCCAATCCAATTCGACCAGGTCCCCACGCAGCGGTTCGTATTCGCGCACCAGCAGGGTGTCGCGGCGCGCGGACGGTTTCCAGGCGATGGAACGGATCGGGTCGCCGCTGCGGTAATCACGCAGGTGGTGCATTTCATCGCCGACCGATTCGGCACGGGCGACGCGATGGTCTCCGCCGCTCGGCAGCGGTGGACCCTGCATTTCCGGTGCGGGGTACACCAGCAACGGCGCGTCCGGCCAGACCCAGGCCCAGGCCAGGGCGAGGCCCAGCGGTTGCGTGGTGGAGATGCGGATGCGCCCGAGCGGCAGCCAGCCGCGCCGCGAGGTGGCAATCGACAATGACGCCACGGCCTGGCCGATGAATGGCGTCACCGGCGATTCCGCTTCGTCCAGCCGCAGTTGCAGGCCGCGACGCAGGCGGCGATCGTTCGCCGACAAGGCCAGTTGCAGGCGTATCGTTTGGCCGGCGGCGACCGGCTCGGCGGACAACGATTCCACGCCCAGGCCCGACAATTGCAGGTGCGCGGCGATCAGGCTGGCCAGGCCGGCCGAAGCCAGCAGCAGGGCCAGCAGCAGGGCGGGGTTGTTGTTGTAGTTCAGCGCGCCCAGCAGCATCGCCAGCAGCAGCGCCGCGAAGAACAGGCCGAAGCGCGTGGGCAGCACGTAGACGCGGCGGCGGTCCAGTCGCAGCGGCAGGGATTCGGGATCGCGCGGACGGGCCAATGTCGCGATCAGCGCGTCGATGCGTGCGCGCAGGCCTTTCCGCATGGAATCAGTCGACGGCGACCGCGAGCAGGATGCTCTTGGCCAACGCGCCCGCGTCGGCGGCCTCGGCTTCGGCCACCAATCGGTGGGCGGCCACGGCGACGAACAGCGCCTGCACATCTTCCGGCAGCACGTGGGTGCGGCCGAGCAACAAGGCATAGGCACGCGCAGCACGCAGCAACGCAATGCCCGCGCGGGGCGAAAGGCCGACGCGCACGCCCGGATGCATGCGGCTGCGCGCGAGCAGGGCCTGCACGTAGCCGACCAGTGCTTCGCTGGCGTGAATGCCGTCGACCGCACGGCGCAGCGCCAGCACGTCTTCGGCGGACAGCAGCGGTTGCACTTGCGCGATCAGTTCGCGGCGGTCGGCGCCGGTCAGCAGGGCGCGTTCGGATTCGGCGTTCGGGTAGCCCAATGCCATGCGCAGCAGGAAACGGTCGAGCTGCGAATCCGGCAGCGGATAGGTGCCGGAAAGGTCGGCCGGATTCTGCGTGGCGATGACGAAGAACGGTTTCGGCAAGCCGCGCGTGCTGCCATCCAGCGTCACCTGGTATTCGGCCATCGCTTCGAGCAATGCGCTCTGCGTGCGTGGCGGCGCGCGGTTGATCTCGTCGGCCAGCAACACATGGGTGAACACCGGGCCGGGATGGAACTGGAACTGGTGGGTCGGCGCGTCGTACACCGATACGCCCAGCACGTCCGCGGGCAGCAGGTCGGAAGTGAACTGCACGCGCTGGAAACCGAGGCCGAGGGTCGCGGCCAGGGCATGGGCGAGGGTGGTCTTGCCCAGCCCGGGCAGGTCCTCGATCAGCAGGTGACCATCGGCGAGCAGGGCGACGAAGGCCAGGCGCACTTCCTGCGGCTTGCCCAACACCAGCGAATTGACCTGCCGCAAGGCGGCTTTCAGGGCGGATTGCTGGGCATCGGTTAGCATTTGCGGCGCGCCGGCGACGGCCATCGTTTCTTCCCCTGCGGATTTCAAGGCAGTCTAACGGCAATGCACGGCGAAACAATGCGCAGCGATGCGCAGTCCGCGCGACGCGCGCAGCGCACCTTCGTGTGGCTGTGGGCGCTGGCGACCGTGGCGAAGATACTGGTCGCCGCGCGCCTGCCGCTGTTCGTCGACGAGGCCTTCTATTGGCAGGAAGGCCGCCACCTGGCCGCGGCTTACTCCGACCTGCCGGGTCTCACTGCATGGCTGGCGCGGCTCGGCACGTCGCTCGGCGGCGAACACGTGCTGGCCTTGCGTGCGCCGTTCCTGATGCTGACCGCATTGCTGCCGTGGCTCGTCGCGCATATCGGGGCGCGCTGGTTCGGCGAAACCGCCGGTTGGCGTGCGGGCAGCCTGGCCGTGCTGATGCCGCTGTCGGGCACGCTGGGCCTGTTGGCGTTGCCCGATGTGCCGATGCTGTTCGCCACCGTGCTGTGCCTGGACGCCGGTGCGCGCCTGTTGCGCGGGGTCGACGCCACCTCGGCAGCGGAGCTGGCGCTGGGGTTGGTGATCGGCGCGTTGAGCCATTACCGCTTCATCGGCGTGATCGGCATCGGTTTCGTCGCCTTGTTGCTGATACCGGAAGGCCGCCGCGTCCTGCGCGATCCGCGCATCTGGATCGCCCTGGCGATGGGCATTGCGGCCTGGGCGCCGCTGATCTCCTGGAACCTGGAAAACGCCGACGCCGGATTGCGTTTCCAGTTGGTCGACCGGCACCCGTGGTCGTTCCAGTGGGGCGGCCTGTGGTTCCTGCTGGTGCAGGCGCTGTTGGTCACGCCTTTGCTGTTCCTTGCCCTGATGCAGGTGTTCTGGCGCTCGCTGCGTGGTGGCGAGGGCGTGTCGCCGCAATGGCGCTACTTCGGTCTGCTCGGCGGAGTTTCTACCGTCGGCTATTTCCTGCTGGGTTTCTTCGCCGATGCGGAACGGGTCAGCTTCCATTGGCCCTTGCCCGGCTACCTGCCGCTGCTGATCGGCGTGCCGGCGTTGTTGTGCGCCTGGCCGGCGTTGTGGCGGAGGTTGCTGTGGTTATCCGCCGGGCTGGGCCTGCTGGTGCTGCTGGGCTACTACGTCGCCGTGTCGGTCCCGGCCTGGCGCGCGCAGTGGGCGGCCAGCAAGTTCTATCCGTACAACTTCGCCGGCTGGAACGAACTGGCCGATGCGGTGCGCGAAGAGCGGGCAAAACTGCCCCCGGATACGCGATTGCTGGCCGACAACTTCAAGGTTGGCGCCGAACTCGGCTTCGCCCTCGGCGATCCCGACATCGCCGTGCTTGATCATCCTTTGAACCGCAAGCACGGCCGCGCACCGCAATTGCGTTTGTGGGGCCTGGAGAGCGGGGGAAGCCGCAGCGCGCCAGCCCTGCTGGTGGTCGGATCCAGCGATGTCCAATACAAGCACCTGCTGCAGCGCTATCACTGGCTTTGCGATGCGGTCGGCCCGCTGCCTGCCCCGTCGCGCGTGGTCAACGTCGACCACGGCAGCCAGCGTTTCCTTTTGTTCGCGTTGCCGGCCGGCAAGGTTTCCGGCCCGTGCACGGCGCCGGCGATGGCATGGATCGACACGCCGGTGTCCGGCGCGCGCATCGAGGGGGCGGTCGGAATCAAAGGTTGGGCGTTCAAGGACGGCGTGGGGCTGAATCGCGTCGAGATCCTGCTCGACGGCCGACCGCTGGCCGCGGCGCGTTATGGCTTGCCCGCGCCGGGCGTGGCGACCTACTGGAAGATTTCCAACGATCCGAACCATCCCTCGGTCGGTTTCGAGGCCCGGGTTGACGCGTCCACCCTTCCAGTCGGCACGCACTGGCTGGGCCTGCGCCTGCGCGGCCGCGATGGCAGCGTCGAGGACTGGCCCGAACAGCCGGTGCGCATCGGCGACTGATGCCGCAGGTTCAGGGCAATTCGAAACCCGCCTGCCGCAGCAGGCCGGACAACGCGATCAGCGGCAGCCCGATCAACGCGGTCGGATCGCTGCTCTCGATGGCATCGAACAGGGTGATGCCCAACCCTTCGCTCTTGAAGCTGCCGGCGCAATCCAGCGGTTGTTCGGCGTCCACGTAGCGCTCGATCTCGCCATCGGACAATGCCCGGAACCGCACCGTGGTCAGGTCAATCGCCTGCAGGCAGGTATCGCCCCGCCGCAGGCACACGGCCGTGTGGAATCGCACCGCCTGGCCGGACATGGCGCGCAACTGGGCGAGGGCGGCGTCGCGGGTTCCGGGCTTCCCCAAGGGCTCGCCGGCGAGTTCGGCGCATTGGTCGGAGCCGATGACCCATGATCCGGGCCGCTGTGCGGCGATCGTTCGGGCCTTTTCGTCGGCCAGTCGCCGGGCCAGTGCGGCTGGCGCTTCACCATCGCGTGGGGTCTCGTCGACTTCGGGACGCGCGACATGGAATGGCAGGCGCAGTCTTTCCAGCAGTTCGCGTCGATAACGGGAGGTGGAAGCTAGGAGCAAAGGCATGGATCGGCTGGCCGAAGGTGGGGCATTCAGCCTACCCTTAGTGTCGAGGCATACGCCCGAGTATTGAGTAAATTTAGTTACATTCTTATGCCTTTTTTGCGTCTTGGCTCGTTAATGCCTTGTTAACGAATTGGGTATTCGGCAAAGTTGGCTCCGCTCGCAACGGGCACGGCAGCCAGGCCGCGGCCGCCGCAACTTTCGGGGGGTACCACCTAAATGAAACATAGAACGATCCATCGTGGGCTCAAGCGCACCGCGCTGGCCCTTGCGCTCGGTGTCTGCGTCGCCGGCACGGTCCAGGCGCAGTCCAACATCACCGGCAGCATCTTCGGTCAGGCGCCTGGCATGTCCGGCGCGACCGTAGTCGTGGAGAACGTGGATTCGGGCCTGACCCGCACCATCCCGGTCGATGCCGACGGGCGCTACCGCCTCACCTCGCTGCCGAACGGACGCTACAAAGTCACCCTGCAGAAGGACGGCCAGCCCGTCGCCGTCCGCGAGAACGTGACGGTCAGCATCGCCAGTGGTACCGACGTATCGTTCAACAATGCCTCGGGCACGCCTAACGACGGGACGACTACGCTGGGGGCGGTCACGGTCGTCGGCGCTTCGGTTCCTACCATCGACGTTTCCCAGACCGACACGCGTTCCGTGTTCACCGCCGAGGAACTGCAGAAGATTTCGATCGGCCGCACCATTACAGACGTGGCCATGCTGGCGCCCAGCGTGGTCGCGAGCAACAGCTATTCCGGTGTGCCGAGCTTCGGTGGTTCGGCCGCTTCTGAAAATGCGTATTTCATCAATGGTTACAACGTCACCAATCCGCTGACCAACATCAGTTTCAGCACGCTGCCGTTCGACGCTATCGGCGAGCAGCAAGTGCTCACCGGCGGTTATGGTGCTGAATTCGGTCGTTCGACCGGCGGCGTGATTAACGTAGTAACCAAGCGCGGCACCAACGAGTGGAAGGGCGGCGTCTACGCGGTGTGGACTCCGGAAGGTAGTCGCGCTGCGGTACGGGATACGATGTTCCCAGACACCGGTTATTTCCCGGTTGGCGCGCCGGTGGTCGACGGCCAGACCGTGACGCCGAACAATCAATTGACGTTATGGACTGATGGTACGGTCCAGTTCATCGGCGACCATAATTTGTCTTGGTCCCTGACTAGTGGCGCGTGGGTCAGTGGTCCCCTCGTCAAGGACAGGTTGTTCGTTTACGCCGACTACGAAACGACGACCACCGAAGGTACTTCGGTGTTGTCATCGCGCACTGCGACGGCGGGAAGCGCCGCGCAGAAAACGGGCTGGAACGAGTACAAGAACAAGTATCCGCGCTGGGCCGTGAAGTTCGATTGGAACATCACCGACAATCACTTGCTCGAACTTACCGGGGTTTCCGACGAGAGCAAGACCTTGTCGAAACGCTACGCATATGACTACGTCACTGATACCCATGGCAATGTGCAAAATGGCGGTGCGACTGGTCATGATGATGCGAAGCTGTATGTTGCCAAGTACACCGGATACCTGACTGATGCCTTGACGCTGTCGGCCATGTATGGAAAGCAGGACATCAGCCACAACGACTCGTTACCGTTCGGCTATAACCCCGACTGCCCGCGTATCGTGCGCACTTCGACTCCTACTGCGATCCCCGTCGCGGCGTTCAACGGCTGCCAGGTCTCGAACAGCACAGCGCTTCCCACCAGACAGCCTGAAGAGCACACCAAGGGATGGCGTCTGGACGTCGCATACCAATTGGGAGACCACGAAATTCGCCTGGGTTATGACCGGTTCGATGCCGAAGCTTCTATCCATACCCGCATCGCCGGTGGCATTGGCTGGACTTACAACAAGGTCAGCAACGGCAATACTGCGATCGATAGTTCGAATGGCGCGTTGAATCCCAATTCGGCGCCGGCGCCGGGTCCCTACGCGGCTGCGGGTTATTACGTTCAGAAAGTCTACAACGTGCGAGATGCTGACCCGGGCCTAGAGCAAAGCGCGCAATACATCGAAGATCGTTGGCAAGTCACCGACAGATTCCTGCTGTCACTTGGCCTGCGTAACGAGCAATTCACCAACTTCGATGGCATCGGTCGCCCCTATATTTCGCAGCGACACCAGTTGGCCCCTCGTGTTGGATTCTCGTGGGATATGCGTGGCGATTCCACCTTCAAGTTGTTCGGTAACGCTGGCCGCTACCATCTTGCCACTCCGAACAACGCGGCTGTCCGTGGTGCGGCGGCATCGCTGAATGCTTCCGAGTACTTCACTTACACGGGGGTCAATCCGGATGGTTCGCCGACGGGGCTAAGCCCGATTGCGGTAAACCGCAACACCGGCAGCATCTGTCCCGGTACCAATCTGGTCAGTTCGAACCAGGAGTGCGGCGTGGCGCCGGATCCGATCTTGACTACCGCGCGCAACCTCAAGTCTCACTTCCAGGACGAGTACATCATCGGCTTCGAGCATGCCTACTCTGAAACGTTCAACTGGGGCATGAAGGCGACCTATCGAGACCTGAAGCACGCCATCGACGACGTTTGCGGCAAGGTGCTATTCAATAAGTGCGTCAATGCTAATCCTGGCGAGTCTAATACCGTCGTGGTGCGCAATCCGCAGACGGGCGAATACTCGACGGTGACAATCACCCCCGACAACTGGTCGCCTGGCCAGGTCGACGTATTCGGCCGCCCGCTACCGACCATTCCAAAATTGAAGCGCCGCTATTACGCGATCGATCTGTTTACCGAGCATCCGTTCGGCGACAAATGGTATGGCAAGTTCGAGTACACCTTCTCGCGCAATTGGGGTAATACCGAGGGTCAGCTTGCTTCGGAGCTGGATACCGGCGCCGGTGGCCAAAGCGACGTCGGCCGTACCCAGGACTGGGACTTGCCGCAACTGATGGTCGGCTCCAATGGCGTGCTACCGAATCATCGGAAGCATCAGATCAAGGCTTATGGCTACTATCAGTGGAACGAGGAATGGCGTACTGGTCTGACCTTCATCGGTGCATCGGGTCGTCCGCGTAATTGCACCAGCCACTATCCGACGGCCGATGCCGGTCTGTATTCGGGTGCGGCGTACTGGTATTGCGGGTTCGCAGGTAATGGCAGACCGGATCTGGCGGGGCAAACCAACCCCGACGGTAGCCCCAGGTACGTGGCGCCCGCGTCTGATTACGCCATTTCTCCGAGAGGATCGCATGGGATCGCCCCATGGACGTTGCAATTCAACGCCAACGTTGCCTATGTGCCGAAGTGGGCTGACGGTAAGCTGCAACTGCAGATGGACGTCATCAACCTGTTCAATCGTCAGGTTGCCGGCTTCTATAACCCGCGTTTCGAGACGGCCACGCGCAATAGACCCAACCCGTTGTACGGGCAGGAGTTGAACTATTCGGCTCCACGCTACGTGCGTTTCACGGCGCGTTACGATTTCTGAGTGGTTTGTCGCATTTTCCAATAAAGATGGGCGGCCGGCTTAGCCGGCCGCTTTTTTTTGGCTCAAGGCGATATGGGTGACTCGAGGCAGGCCTGAAAAGCTAATCTATGGCCAGCCACGGTCATGGAAAGTACTTCTTGATTCGTTGGCCCTGGAGCTGACACCGCTTTAGAGGCAGTGGTTCGTTCAGCATGGTGCGGTTCGAGATTCGGTTCTGCTTGATTTGACGGGATTGCCAATCAATACAGGAGAATTGAAATGCACAAGGTCTTTTCCAAATATGGTGCGACGTTGCTTTTCTCGATCATGGCTCTCTGGTTCGCCTTCCCTGAGTCGGCCCACGCCGAGCGCGAGAAGTCCTACAACCTGATCGTCTTCGACGCGAACATGAACATCATTGGGCAGCACGCGGAGTACTGCAACAACTATCAGTACGAAGGGGGTGATCTCAATGGGCCCAACATGCTCGTTGTAGAGGGAGGGTGCGGCAACTACGTGGTGTCTTGTGGGTACGACTCGGGCTGGACCGTCTATTCGTGCGAAGGCGTCGGGTACGACTACGCACTCGTGGCGAATTTTTACGGCACGTCTACCGGATATAACGTCGGACATGCCTGCAATATTTCGGGTGCTTGTTCCGATACCGAGCCAACGTTGATGAGCGGGCATGGGCTCACGTTGATCAGGATTTACCCTCCATTGTGAGTGCAGCGTGTTGGCGCAGCTCGCAATTGCGCCGACACGATTTCGATGGAATTAGGCTCAACGTCCGTTTTTCGGGCACCGAACGACGGCGCTGGCTAGGGGGCCCAATGACAATGCGGTCTGTAGGCAGGAGCAGGCTTATTAGGCCGTATGTCGCAGTATGGCTTGCAATGGCCGGCCCATGCTCCCATAATTAGCGTTCTGCTGCGGGGTGGAGCAGTCTGGCAGCTCGTCGGGCTCATAACCCGAAGGTCGCAGGTTCAAATCCTGCCCCCGCTACCAAGTTTTCGGCGCAGTAAAGCCGGGCCTCTTCGAGGCTTTTTTACTGACCGGGGCTCGGGCTCGCGAAGGCGTGGCTTCACGCGCTTTCGCATCCAGCGTCATCGGACAAGGGGCCCATCGGGCCCCTTGTTGTTTTCGTGTTCCGGATTTTCCCGGTTTTCAGGACGGATCAGGTCGCTGCGTGAGCGAAAAGGCTAGCCAAATCGCCAACCTGCTGGTCCCGACGGTGCAAGCCCTCGGGCTGGAACTGCTGGGCGTGGAGTATCTCCCCGCGCCCGGCAGCGCGATGCTGCGTCTGTACATCGACGTGGTCGAGGCCGAGCGCGGAACGCGTACGGTCGACATCGACGACTGCGAGGCGGTGAGCCGCGAGGTATCGGCGCAGCTCGACGTGGAAGATCCGATCAGCGGCAACTACACGCTGGAAGTGTCGTCGCCGGGCATCGAGCGGCCGCTGTTCAAGGCCGAACAGTTCGCCCGCTTCATCGGCGAAGAGGCCAAGGTGGTGCTGAAGGTGCCGCAGGATGGGCGCCGCCGCCTGACCGCGCGCATCGTCTCGGTGAACGCCGGTCGCATCCTGTTCGACGCCGACGGCATCGACGTCGACGTAGCCCACGACAACATCGAGAAGGCCAAGTTGGTGCCGGACTGGGTGGCGCTGGGCATCGCCCCGCAACCCAAGAAGCAACCGTCGAAGCAGAAACCGAACAAGTCGGCCGCGGGCAAGCCCGCTGCCGGAAAGCCGGCGAAGAAGCCGGCCAAGAAGAAGTAATCCGGACCAAACCGAAACCCAGCCGCAGCCAAGGGCATTGCGGCGATTTCAGAGAGTGAAGAAATGAGCAAGGAACTTTTGCTGGTGGTCGACGCGGTAGCCAACGAGAAGGGCGTGCCGCGCGAGGTCATCTTCGATGCGATCGAGGCCGCGCTGGCTTCGGCGGCGAAGAAGCGCTACCCCGACCAGGACGTGCTGACGCGGGTCAGCATCGACCACAAGGACGGCACCTACGAAACCTTCCGCCGCTGGGAAGTGGTCGCCGACGACGTGGTGATGGAGTCGCCCGACCGGCAGATCCGCCTGATGGACGCGGTCGACGAGGCCGACGGCGTCGAGGTGGGCGACTACATCGAAGAGCAGATCGAGAACCCCGATTTCGGCCGCATCGCGGCGCAGGCCGCCAAGCAGGTCATCGTGCAGCGCGTGCGCGAAGCCGAGCGCCAGCAGGTGGTCGATGCGTGGAAGGACCGCGTGGGCGAGCTGGTCACCGGCGTGGTCAAGCGCGCCGAGCGCGGCAACATCTACGTCGACCTGGGCGGCAACGCCGAGGCCTTCATCGCCAAGGACAAGGGCATCCCGCGCGACGTGTTGCGCGCCGGCGACCGCGTGCGCGGTTACCTGTTCGACGTGCGCAGCGAGCCGCGCGGCCCGCAGTTGTTCATCAGCCGCGCCGCGCCCGAGTTCATGATCGAGCTGTTCAAGCTGGAAGTGCCGGAAGTGGGCCAGGGCCTGGTCGAGATCAAGGCCTGCGCGCGCGATCCCGGCGACCGCGCCAAGATCGCGGTGCTCGCCCACGACAACCGCACCGACCCGATCGGCGCCTGCATCGGCATGCGCGGTTCGCGCGTGCAGGCGGTGTCGAACGAGCTCAACGGCGAGCGCGTCGACATCGTGCTGTGGAACGACAACCCGGCCAATTTCGTCATCAACGCGATGGCGCCGGCCGAGGTGCAGTCGATCATCGTCGACGAGGAAAAGCATTCGATGGACCTGGCGGTCGCCGAGGAGCTGCTGGCCAAGGCCATCGGCAAGGGCGGCCAGAACGTGCGCCTGGCCAGCCGCCTGACCGGCTGGCAGCTCAACGTGATGACCCAGGACCAGGTCGCGGCCAAGTCCGAGGCCGAGCAGGCCACCGCGCGCCAGCTGTTCATGGACAAGCTGGAGGTCGACGAGGAAATCGCCGGCATCCTGGTCGCCGAGGGCTTCAGCACGGTCGAGGAAATCGCCTACGTGCCGGTCGGCGAACTGCTGGCGGTCGAGGGCTTCGACGAGGACATCGTCGAGGAACTGCGTTCGCGCGCCCGCGATGCGCTGCTGAACGAGGCGCTGGCCGAGGAGGAGGGCCTGGAGGAAGACCATCCGGCCGCCGACCTGCTGGCGCTGGAGGGCATGGACGAGGAAACCGCGTTCGCACTGGCCTCCCACGGCGTGCGCACCAGCGAGGACCTGTCCGACCTGGCCGCCGACGAAGTCGCCGAGTTCGGCATCGACGGACTGGACGAAGCGCGCGCCGCCGCGCTGATCCTGGCCGCGCGCGCCGAGGAAATCGCCCGTTTGGAGCGCGACGCATGAGCGCTGCGCAGGCCCAGCCGGAGCGCGAGTCGTGATCCAGCCATGAACGCCGCCCTGCACATGCACAGGGCTTAGAATCCGCGTTTCCCCGGTCCGCGCCGTGGGGGCGCAAAACCCGGAACCGGAAACCGAATGTCGCAACAAACCACCATCCGCAAGCTCGCCGAACTGGTCAACACGCCGGTCGAAAAACTGCTGGAACAGCTGGCCGAGGCCGGCATGAAGTTCAGCGGCCCCGACCAGGTCGTGACCAGCATGGAAAAAGTGAAGCTGCTGGGCTTCCTGAAGCGTTCGCACGGCAAGGCCGAGGCGGCCGCGGACGATGCCGCGCCGAAGAAGATCACCCTGGCCCGCCGCAAGGTGCAGGAAGTGACGGTCAAGAGCGGCCGCAGCGCTTCCACGGTCAACGTGGAGGTGCGGCAGAAGCGCACCTACGTGAAGCCGGGCGATAACCAGGCGCCGCCGACCACGTCGGCCAACGAGCCGGATCCGGAACGTGCCGAGATCCTGCGCAAGCTGGAGGAATCCAAGCGGCGCAACCTGGACGAACAGCAGCAACTGGCCGAGATCGACAAGCGCCGCGCCGAAGAGCGCGAGCGCCAGCGCCAGGAAGAGGCCGCGCGCGCCGAAGCCGAGGCCCAGCGCCTGCGCGAGGAAGCCGCGGCCGCAGCGGCCGACAGCGACGACGAGACCCCGCGTCCCGCGCGTGCCGGTGCGGGCGGCCACCACGTGCCGCGTTCCCCGGCGCCGCCGGCGCGCCGCGAAGCGCCACGCAATGACGGCGCCGCGAGCACGCCGTGCAAGGCGGGGGCGTGCATCAGCCACGGCGCTGTCAGGGTCAGCACTCCGGCGAGCAAT
>NZ_JAGKTC010000003.1 GCF_017939625.1 Pseudoxanthomonas helianthi | reverse complement strand
GGGAGCAGACCTGGAGAGTTCGCGGAAATAGCGCATGGGACGCGATGGTGGCCGGCGTCGAGGACGACGACAACGCCAGCCGCTTCGCCGGCCAGTTGCACCTGTCCGCCGCCGACCGCGCCCGCCGCGGCGCCGCGCGCGGCAAGCCCAAGCCCGCCCGCCGCACGCTGGAGCAGTCGCGCAGCGGCGGCGGCGCGCACGGCTTCGAGCGCCCGACCGCGCCGGTGGTGCGCGAAATCGCCATCGGCGACGCGATCACCGTGGCCGACTTGGCGCAGAAGCTGGCGCTGAAGGGCGGCGACGTGGTCAAGGCGCTGTTCAAGATGGGCGTGATGGCCACCATCACCCAGACCATCGACCACGACACCGCGGTGCTGGTTACCGAGGAACTCGGCCACAAGGCGGTCGCCGCCGAGGCCAACGACGCCGAATCCGAACTGCTGGCGCACGCCGAAGCGGTGCAGGGCGACAAGGTCCCGCGTCCGCCGGTGGTCACCATCATGGGCCACGTCGACCACGGCAAGACCTCGCTGCTGGACTACATCCGCCGCACCAAGGTCGCCACCGGCGAAGCCGGCGGCATCACCCAGCACATCGGCGCGTACCACGTGGAAACGCCGAAGGGCGTGATCAGCTTCCTCGACACCCCGGGCCACGCCGCGTTCAGCGCGATGCGCGCGCGCGGCGCCAAGCTCACCGACATCGTGGTGCTGGTGGTCGCCGCCGACGACGGCGTGATGCCGCAGACCATCGAGTCGGTGCAGCAGGCCAAGGCGGCCGGCGTGCCCTTGATCGTCGCGGTCAACAAGATCGACAAGTCCGACGCCGATCCCCTGCGGGTCAAGAACGAGTTGCTGGCCCAGGACGTGGTCGCCGAGGAATTCGGGGGCGACACCCAGTTCGTCGAAGTTTCGGCCAAGACCGGCCAGGGCATCGACAACCTGCTCGACGCGATCTCGCTGCAGGCCGAAGTGCTGGAACTGCGCGCCGTGCCGGAAGGCCGCGCCAGCGGCGTGGTGATCGAATCCTCGCTGGACAAGGGCCGCGGCCCGGTGGCGACGGTGCTGGTGCAGCAGGGCTCGCTGAAGAAGGGCGACTACCTGGTCTGCGGCATCCAGTACGGCCGCGTGCGCGCGCTGTTCGACGAAACCGGCAAGCAGCCCGATGCGGCCGGTCCGTCGATCCCGGTGCAGGTGCTCGGTCTTTCCGGCGTGCCCGATGCCGGCGACGATTTCGTCGTCGTCGCCGACGAACGCCTGGCCAAGGACGTGGCCCAGCAACGCGACGCCAAGCGCCGCGAATCGCGCCTGGTCCAGTCGGCGGGCAGCCGCATGGAAGACATCATGGCCCAGCTCGGCAAGGGCGAAGGCCAGCTCAGCCTCAACCTGATCGTCAAGGCCGACGTGCAGGGTTCGGTGGAAGCGCTGCGCCACTCGCTGACCGCGCTGTCCAACGAATCGATCCGCATCAACATCATCGGTTCCGGCGTCGGCGGCATCACCGAGTCCGACGCCAACTCGGCGGTCACGTCCAAGGCCACGGTGATCGGCTTCAACGTCCGCGCCGACGCCTCGGCGCGCCGCATCATCGAGGCCAACGGCGTCGACCTGCGCTACTTCTCGATCATCTACGACGTGATCGACCAGGTGAAGCAGGTGGCTTCCGGCCTGCTGGGCGTGGAGATCCGCGAAGAGATCATCGGCATCGCCGAGGTCCGCGACGTGTTCCGCAGCTCCAAGTTCGGCGCGGTCGCGGGTTGCATGGTGGTCGAGGGCGTGGTCAAGCGGAACAAGCCGATCCGCGTGCTGCGCGACTCCACGGTCATCTTCGAGGGCGAACTGGAATCGCTGCGCCGCTTCAAGGAGAACGTCGACGAAGTGCGCAACGGCACCGAGTGCGGCATCGGCGTGAAGGCCTACGACGACGTCAAGCCGGGCGACCAGATCGAGTGCTTCGAGCGCATCGAGGTGCAGCGCACGCTGTAACCATGCCGACCAAGTCCTTCCATCGCACCGACCGCGTTTCCGCCCAGCTCCGCCGCGAGCTGGGCACCCTGGTGCACAACGCCGTGCGCGAACACCGGCTGCCTTCGGTCAGCGTGTCCGACGTGGAGGTCACCCGCGACATGGCCCATGCCAAGGTCTTCGTCACCGCATTGATGCCGGAAAAGTCGGCAGAGGCGGTGAAGGGGCTGAAGGAGCTGGCCAGGGAAATCCGCATGCAACTGGCGCGGGCGATGAAGCTGCGCCACGTGCCCGAGCTGCATTTCCACTACGACGATTCGGTCGATCGCGGCGAACGCATCGACAACCTGTTGCGCCAGCTGGACGAGGATTCCGTCCCCGGCGACGAATGAAGCCGGCGGCCGGCGCTACGGTGCCGCCCGCGTGGCCTGGGTGAACACCACCTGCCAGCGCCCGTCGCGCTTTCGCCAGATGTCGGAGAAACGTAGCCGCGCCGAGAACGGCTGGCCTTCGCTCACTCCCTTCAGCGTGGCCACGCCAGCCAGCACCGCGCCGTCGCCCCAGTAACGCACGGTTTCGTCCTCCACGGTGAACGGCTCGAGCTGCATTTGCGCGTAGTCGCGGAGGAAGTCGGCCTTGTTCTCGACCTTACCCTGGCTGTTGTACAGCACGTAGTCGTCGGCCAGCAGGCGTTGCAGTTCGGCGGCATCGCTGTGCAGTTGCGCGCGGTCGAAATCGGCGACCGCCTTCTGCAGGTCGGGAGGAAGCTGTGCGTGCGGATTAGCGGCCATCGTGGTGAAGGGCAGGGTGGAGAGCAGCAGGGTCGACAGGACGGTGGCGATCTTCATGGCGATTCCCGTGATGCGGTCGGGGGAAAGAATACGACCCAGGCCGTGAAATCCGCCGAGATCGATTCGAAGCGGTGGTCGATGCCGGCGGCGACGAATAGCGCATCGCCGCGGTTCGCTTCCAATACCCGCCAGCCGTCGCCCAGGTCGCGCACGTGCAGTACGGCATGGCCGCTGGCGACCAGGTAGAACTCGTCCTCGTCGTGGGCGGTCTGGTGGTCTTCGCCACGTGGCGCGAACAGGGACAGGCTAATGCCGGGCGCCGCGAACACTTCGGTATCGAATACGCCCTGCGGCCATTTCGCCGTCGCGGGCAATGGCAGCTGCGACAGCACCTGCGCCAGTGGCCAGCGTGCCGCGCCAGCGAATTGGGTGGAATCGTGGTTTGCCGGCGGCATCGCGGAAATCCCTAAGTAACGCGCACTCGTCGCAGCCTAAGCTCGACAGCCGGCGGGCGACAACTACAATCGCAAGATGAATGGGCCGCGCCAACGCTTCCGCAAACTCGACGGCATCCTGTTGCTGGACAAGCCGCAAGGCCTGAGCTCCAGCCAGGCCCTGCAACAGGCGCGCAAGTTGTTCCGTGCGGAGAAGGGCGGGCATACCGGCGCGCTCGACCCGCTGGCCACCGGCCTGCTGCCGTTGTGCTTCGGCGAGGCGACCAAACTCGCCGGCAACCTGCTGGGTGCGCGCAAGGCCTACGACACCGTGGCGCGGCTCGGCGTGGTCACCGATACCGACGACGCCGAAGGCCAGCCGCTGCGCGAACGCGAAGTGGGACGCTACACGCTCAAGCAGATCGACAAGGCCCTGCGAGGCCTGACCGGCAGGATCCAGCAGCGCCCGCCGATCTATTCCGCGCTCAAGCGCGGCGGCGAGCCGCTGTACGCCAAGGCGCGGCGCGGCGAGGCGGTCGAAGTCGAGGCACGGCCGGTCGAGGTCCACCGCTTCGACCTGTTGTCGGCGGCCGACCTGCTCGACGGCGGCGAACCGCTGCTGCGCCTGCAGGTGGAATGCGGATCCGGCACGTACGTGCGCAGCCTGGTCCGCGACCTGGGCGAGGCGCTGGGCTGCGGCGCGCACGTGGCCGAACTGCGCCGGCTGTGGGTCGATCCGTTCCGAGATCCGCGCATGTGGACGCTGGACGCGCTACGCCAGCTGGCCGAACGCGATCCCCACGCGCTCGATGCCTGCCTGCTGCCGCTCGAAGCCGGGCTGATCGGCCTACCGCGGATCGACCTGACCGAACCGGCAGCGGTGCGCTTCGGCCAGGGCCAGCGCCTGTCCGGCGTGCCCGGGCCGGCCGGCACCGTGGCCGTATTCGACGCGGCGGGAAGGGCCGTGGGCCTGGGCCAGCTGAACCCGGATCGCCTGCTGGCGCCGCAACGGCTGTTCAATCTCGCCCCTTCGCCGCGGGCCTGATCCGGTACCGGCGGGCGGGACGCGGAAGCCGGAGCGGGGCGGATTTTTCGCCTAAAACCTTGTTCCGAAAGGCCCGGGCGACTACAATGCCGGCCGCCCATTCCGGGCAGCCCGCCCACGGCGGGATATTCCAGTAACCGTAGACGGCGAGCCAGGCGGTGCGCGCGGAGGACAGACCGCGTTCCTGCAGGCCACGCATCGCTAAAGAGAAAACCTATGTCCATCGACACCCAGAAAGTCATCGCCGACAACGCCCGCGGCGCCAACGACACCGGTTCGCCGGAAGTCCAGGTGGCCCTGATCACCGCCCGCATCGAACAGCTCGGCGAGCACTTCAAGACCCACAAGAAGGACCACCACAGCCGTCGCGGCCTGTTGCAGCTGGTCAACCGTCGCCGCAGCTTGCTCGACTATCTCAAGCGCAAGGACGGCGAGCGCTACAAGGCCCTGATCGAAAAACTCGGCCTGCGTCGTTAATCCGAACACCCACCGCGGCGCAGCGATGCGCCGCGGTTTGTTTTTCCGCCCGGAAAATCCGCTCCACCCGCAACGCCCGCGCGCGGCAAGGGCCGTGCCGGTTCAACCGACAAAGCATTCCAAGGAACCCTCGTGGCAAAGATCACCAAAACCTTCCAGTACGGCAAGCACACCGTCACCCTGGAGACCGGCGAAATCGCCCGTCAGGCCAGCGGTGCCGTCATCGTCAACGTCGACGACACCGTACTGCTGGTCACCGCCGTCGCCGCCAAGAGCGCGCGCGAAGGCCAGGACTTCTTCCCGCTGACCGTCGACTACGTGGAGAAGTTCTACGCCGGCGGCCGCATCCCCGGCGGCTTCTTCAAGCGCGAAGGCCGTCCGACCGAGAAGGAAACGCTGATCTCGCGCCTGATCGACCGCCCGATCCGCCCGCTGTTCCCCGAGGACTACAAGAACGAAGTGCAGATCATCGCCCAGGTGATCTCGCTGAACCCGGAAGTCGACGGCGACATCCCGGCGATGATCGGCGCCTCGGCCGCGCTGTCGCTGGCCGGTACCCCGTTCCAGGGCCCGATCGGCGCCGCCAAGGTCGGCTACAAGGACGGCCAGTACATCCTCAACCCGACCGCTTCCGAGCTGAAGGAATCGCAGCTCGAGCTGGTCGTCGCCGGCACCAGCAACGCGGTGCTGATGGTCGAATCCGAAGCTGCGCTGCTGTCCGAGGACGTGATGCTCGGCGCCGTGACCTTCGGCCACCGCGAAATGCAGAAGGTCATCAACGCGATCAACGAGCTGACCGTCGAAGCCGGCACCAAGCCCAGCGAATGGGTCGCCCCGGCCAAGAACACCGCCCTGATCGCCGCGCTGAAGGAAGCCGTCGGCGGCCAACTGGCCGACGCGTTCAAGATCCACGACAAGCTGCAGCGCCGCGACGCCATCGCTTCGATCAAGAAGGACGTCACCGAACAGCTGGCGGGCCGTCTCGAAGCGGAAGGCTGGGACAAGGCCGAGCTGTCGAAGGAATTCGGCGAACTCGAATACCGCACCATGCGCGACTCCGTGCTCGATACCAAGGTCCGCATCGACGGCCGCGCGCTCGACACCGTGCGCCCGATCAGCGTGAAGGCCGGCGTGCTGCCGCGTACCCATGGCTCGGCGCTGTTCACCCGCGGCGAAACCCAGGCCATCGTGGTCACCACGCTGGGCACCGCCCGCGACGGCCAGATCATCGACGCCATCGCCGGCGAGTACAAAGAGAACTTCCTGTTCCATTACAACTTCCCTCCGTTCTCGGTGGGCGAGTGCGGCCGCTTCGGCGCGCCGAAGCGTCGTGAAATCGGCCACGGCCGCCTGGCCAAGCGCGGCGTGCTCGCGGTGATGCCGACCCTGGAAGAGTTCCCGTACACCATCCGCGTGGTCTCGGAAATCACCGAATCGAACGGTTCCTCGTCGATGGCCTCGGTCTGCGGCAGCTCGCTGGCGTTGATGGACGCCGGCGTGCCGGTCAAGGCGCCGGTCGCGGGTATCGCGATGGGCCTGGTGAAGGAAGGCGACCGCTACGTCGTGCTGAGCGACATCCTGGGCGACGAAGACCACCTGGGCGACATGGACTTCAAGGTGGCCGGTTCCGCCGAGGGCATCTCCGCCCTGCAGATGGACATCAAGATCGACGGCATCACCGAGGAGATCATGAAGGTCGCGCTGGCCCAGGCCCGCGCCGGCCGCCTGCATATCCTCGGCGAAATGTCGAAGGCCCTGACCACGCCGCGTGCCGAACTGTCCGAGTACGCCCCGCGCCTGCTGACCATCAAGATCCACCCGGACAAGATCCGCGAAGTGATCGGCAAGGGCGGCGCCACCATCCAGGGCATCACCAAGGAAACCGGCACCCAGATCGACATCCAGGACGACGGCACCATCGTCATCGCCTCGGTCAACGCCGCCGCGGCGCAAGCCGCCAAGGCCCGCATCGAGCAGATCACCAGCGACGTCGAGCCGGGCCGCATCTACGAAGGCAAGGTCGCCAAGATCATGGACTTCGGTGCGTTCGTCACCATCCTGCCGGGCAAGGACGGCTTGGTCCACGTCTCGCAGATCTCCAACGAGCGCGTCGAGAAGGTCGGCGACAAGCTGAAGGAAGGCGACGTGGTCAAGGTCAAGGTGCTGGAAGTCGACAAGCAGGGCCGCATCCGCCTTTCGATGAAGGCCGTCGAGGAAGGCGAGACGGCGTAAGCCGCGGCCTTCGCGATTACCGACGAAAAAGCGGGCTTCGGCCCGCTTTTTTCTTGCCGGCGCGACACTTGCCGGGCCGCGCCGCACACGTTCCAATGCGGCATGGACGAGATCACGCCTGTTTCACTGCGCCGCCGCCGGCTGTTGGCGACTTCAGTTGGATTCGCCACGCTCGCGACTGGGGCAGGACGGTTGTGGGCCGCGCCGCGATGCGCGGACGATGCCGACTGGATTCCTTCGACGCGGTCCCTGCAGGACCTGCCACGGCAGATGCAGGCGCTGGGCGTGCCGGGCATCGGCATCGCGGTGGTCGAGCAAGGCAGGCTGGCGTGGTCGCGCGGCTTCGGCCTGGCGAATGCGGAGCGCGGTACGCCCGTCGGGGAAGACACCCTGTTCGAAGCCGCTTCGCTCAGCAAGCCGGTGTTCGCCTACGTGGTCCTGCAACTGGTCGATCGCGGCGAACTGGCGCTGGACAAGCCGCTGGTGGCGTATCGACGGCCGGATTACCTGGCCGAGCATCCGTGGATCGACCGGATCACCGTGCGCGACGTGCTGCGCCATTCGACCGGCTTGCCCGACTGGCGCAAGGACCCGGCGAACGAGAAGTTGGTGCCGGCGGTGGCGCCGGGAACGCGCATCGATTATTCCGGCGAAGCCTTCGTCTGGCTGCAACTCGTGGTGGAAACGGTCACCGGCGAAAGCCTGGACGAAACCGCGCGACGGATGCTGTTCGCACCGGCCGGCATGCGCGACAGCAGCTATGCCTGGGATTCCGGCCTGGCGGCGCGTTCGGCGTATGGCCATTACGCGCCGGGCGATGCGCATCCCGGCATGCCGCCGCAGATGCTGCGCGAAGCGTTCGAAGCGGCCTTGCCTATCGCGACGCAGTGGAACAAGCCATTGGCGGCTTGGCGCTACGCCGATGCCGAGCGCGCCTTGCCCTTGGTGCAAGCCCATGCGCCGCCTGGCGTGGCCAATTGGCCCAGCGACATCCTGGCCAATGCCGCGGCCAGCCTGCGTTGCACCGCGCCGGATTACGCGCGCTTCATGGCCCTGATGGTCCATGCGGGTCCAGCCTCGTGGGAACTGCGGCCGGCGACGCGCAGCGCCATGCTCAGCCGGCAGATCGACGTGCCCGGCCGCTGGACCGAAAAAGGGCTGGGCTGGAACCTGGAAAGCACCGCCCGCGGGCCGGTGTTCTACCACTCGGGCAGCAATGGCGGCATCTTCAAGACCTTTGCGTTGGGCGATGCCGCACGCCGGCGCGCCCTGGTCGTGCTGACCAATGCCGCCAACGGCAACCTGCTGTACCGGCGCATCGTGCGCGCGGCAACCGGGCTGGACCTGCTCGCCTTCGATCTGTGACCGCCCGTCGCGCCGGTCGGCCGGATGGCCACGGACTGAACGGCATCGACCGATCCGGGTCCGGCCGCAAGGCCGGTATCGCCCGATTCGGCCCCACGGCACGGTAAACTGCACGGCTTACGCAATCAGGCAAGACGACGCCCCATGCTGCAGAAACTCCGCGACAAGACCTCCGGCTGGATCGCCACGCTGATCCTCGGCCTGCTGATCATCCCGTTCGCCTTCTTCGGCGTCGAGCAGTACTTCACCGGCGGCAGCGACAACTACGCGGCGAAGATCCAGGCGCCGCCGACCTGGTGGAGTTCGGCGCCGTCGTGGTGGCCGGTGTCGCTGCTGTGGCAGCACGACGAAATCGGCGTGGACCAGTTCCGCGAGCGTTTCGACCTGGTCCGCCGCCAGCAGAGCCAGGCCCAGGGCGAACGTTTCGACGCGCGCGCGTTCGAAAGCGTCGACAACAAGCGCAAGGTGCTGGAACAGATGATCGACGAGCGCGTGCTGCAGCTCGCCGCCGGCCGCGCCGGCGTGGTGGTCAGCGACGCGGCGGTGCGCGCGGAGATCGAGAAGATCCCGGGCTTCCAGGACGCCAACGGCAAGTTCGACAAGAACGCCTACCTGATGGCGCTGCAGACGATGAATCCGCCGCGCACGCCGAAGCAGTTCGACCAGCTGGTGCGCGAAAGCCTGCTGCAGTCGGTCGTGCTGGCCGGCGTCGGCGAATCGGCCTTCGCCACCGCCGGCGAAACCGAGCGCGTGCTGAAGCTCAGCGGCGAGACCCGCGACGTGGTCATCGCCGGCCTGCCGCAACCGGCCCCCGACACGGCGCCGGTCGACGAGGCCCAGATCAAGCAGTGGTACGACAGCCACGCCCGCGACTTCCGCCAGCCCGAGCAGGTCAGCATCGAGTACGTCGATGTCGACGGCAGCCAGCTGCCGGTGGCCGCGCCGGACGAAGCCGCGCTGCGCAAGCGCTACGACGAGGAGAAGGCCCGCTTCGTCAGCCCGGAACAACGCCTGGTTTCGCACATCCTGATCGCGGTGCCGGCCAATGCCGACCCGGCCAGGCAGAAGGCGGCCGAAGACAAGGCCAAGGCGCTGGCCGCGCAGGCGCGTGCGCCGGGCGCCGATTTCGCCGCGCTGGCCAAGGCCAATTCCGACGACACGGGTTCCAAGGCCAGCGGTGGCGACCTGGGCTGGATCGAGCGCAATGGCGCGATGGTCAAGCCGTTCGAGGACGCGGTGTTCGCCCTGCAGGGCGGCACGGTCAGCGAACCGGTCAAATCCGAATTCGGCTGGCACGTGATCCAGCTGCGCGAGATCAAGCCCGGCCAGGGCAAGCCCTTCGAGGAAGTCCGCGCCGACCTGGAGCGCGAGCTGACCGCCAGTGCGCGCGAACGCGCGTTCAACGACCTCGCCGGCCGCCTGGTCGACCAGATCAACCAGAACCCCACCACGCTGGCGCCCGCGGCCAAGGCGGTCGGCCTGCCGGTGCAGACGCTGGGTCCGTTCTCGCGCGGCAATGCCAGCGGCATCGCCGCCGTCCCGGCCGTGCTGCGCGAAGCCTTCTCCGAACAGCGCGTCCAGGACGGCACCGCCAGCGACCCGATCGAAGTGGCGCCGAGCCACAGCGTGGTGATCCGCGTAGCCAAGCACGTGCCGGAACAGGCGCTGCCGCTGGCGCAGGCGCGCGAGGCGGTGATCGCCGCGATCCGCGCCGACCGCATGCAGAAGGCCGCGGCCAAGGCCGCCGACGCATTGCTGGCCGAGGTCAAGGCGGGCGGGGACCTGCTGGCGCTGGGCAAGGCCAAGGGCTACCTGGTGCAGGAAGTGCCGGGCGTTCCGCGCGGTGCCCCGGTGCCGACGCCGCAGGCGAACGAAGCGATGTTCGCCGCGCCGCAGCCGGCCGCCGGCAAGGTTTCCCCCGGCAAGGTCGACCTGGGCCAGGGCCGTTTCCTGGTATTCGCGGTGAAGAAGGTCAACCCGCGCGACATGGCGCAGGTGACGCCGGCCGAGCGCCAGCAGGTCGGCCTGCAGCTGGGCCAGCTCGACGGCGTCAGCGCCGCCGAGGCTTACACCAAGGCGATGCGCCAGCGCTTCACCATCAAGGTGGCGGAAGACAAGCTCTGATTCCGCGCCTTATCGCAGCAAACAAAAAGCCCGGCGATTGCCGGGCTTTTTCGTTTACAGAACGACGCGACGTCTCAATCAACCCAATCGAGCGTCTTCAGCGAAGGGAAGTGGCATTCCTTGTTCCAGAAGAATCGACTTGTAATGGCTGAGGTATCCCCAAAGCGTGTTCCTTAACTCGTTAAGTTCGGCATATTCATCATCACTGAGCTTTCCTCTTGCGGCACTACATGCATCATCGGCTTGCGCGCAGAGCCCGTGAAGTGAATCGCCTTGAATCAAGACGCCTGGAAAACTCCGGCCAGGGTGACGCATGACCGCTGCGTTGGTCTGGTCCGAATAAATTTCCACGTTCTCTACACGCATGACGAGAGTCTCGATCCCGAGAAGTTACGGACGTTATTCGGTATCGATCCCGGTCATGCCGAGGATGTTGTAACCCGCATCGACATAGGTCACTTCGCCGGTGATGCCCGCGGCAAGGTCCGAGCACAGGAACGCGGCCGTGTTGCCCACGTCCTCGATGGTCACCGTGCGGTGTAGCGGGGCGTACTGCTCGACATGGCCGAGGATCTTGCGGAAGCCGGCGATGCCGGAAGCGGCCAGGGTCTTGATCGGGCCCGCCGAGACCGCGTTGACGCGGATGCCGTCGCGGCCCAGGTCCAGCGCCAGGTAGCGCGTGGTCGCCTCGAGGCTGGCCTTGGCCACGCCCATCACGTTGTAGTTCTGCAGCGCGCGTTCCGCGCCCAGGTAGCTGAGGGTCAGCAGCGCGCCGTTGCGGCCCTGCATGAACGGGCGTGCGGCCTTGGCCAGCGCGGCGAACGAATACGCGGAGATGTCGTGCGACAGGGCGAAGTTCTCGCGGGTCAGCCCGTCGAGGAAGTTGCCGGCGATGGCTTCGCGCGGGGCGAAGGCGATGGCGTGGACGAGGATGTCGAAACCGTCGCCCCAGTGCTTGCCGACTTCGTTGAAGCAGGCGTCGATCTGTTCGTCGCTGGCCACGTCGAGCGGCGCGACGAACTTGCCGCCGTATTCCTCGGCTGCCTTCTCGACCCGGGACTTGAGCTTGTCGTTCTGGTAGGTGAAGGCCAGTTCCGCGCCTTCGCGATGCATGGCTTCGGCGATGCCCGAAGCGATC
The DNA here is from genome assembly GCF_017939625.1 of Pseudoxanthomonas helianthi. Taxonomy (GTDB): domain Bacteria; phylum Pseudomonadota; class Gammaproteobacteria; order Xanthomonadales; family Xanthomonadaceae; genus Pseudoxanthomonas_A; species Pseudoxanthomonas_A helianthi. The sequence continues at coordinate 661,352 of NZ_JAGKTC010000003.1, read as the reverse complement.
GAACGCTCGCTGGCGATGCCGGTGATGAGTGCGCGCTTGCCCTGCAGAAAACCCATGGTGTGTTCCCGGTTCGAGTAATCGCTCCATTTTGCCATGGGTCAGGGCCACCCGTTCCCGCTGCGTCCCTGCAGGCGCAGATACGGCGCCGTACGCGGCGGCTACCACCGGTATCGAAGAGGCCTCACGGCGTCGCTTCGCCATCCACCTGCAGCACCATGCCCGGCCGCAGCACGCTGTTCGCTTGGAGATGGTTGCGCGTCTGCAGCTGTTGTGCGGTCAGGCCGTAACGACGGGCGATGGTCCAGGTGGATTCGCCACGCTTGACCACGTGCGAACGCGCGGCGGCTTCGCCGGCGGGCGACGGCGCGGCATCGGGCGGCGGCGGTGTGACCGCGACGGCGGTCTGCACCGGCGCGAGGTCGGGCATGGCAGGCGCTTCGTCCGCCGTGGTCGGGGCCAGCACGCGCAGCGGCTTGTCGCCCCGCGCGGGCGTGCCGCCGGCGAAGGCGGGGTTGAGCCGGCGCAGCAGGGCGGGGTCGTGGCCGTTGCGGCGCGCCCAGGTTTCCAATGGGCCATTCAATTCATGCGGTGCCAGGCGCGGCACCTGGCGGTCCAGCGCACGCATCCATTCGGCGCGGTCGTCGGCCTGCTGGAACAGGCAGGCCAGCGCGTGCAGTTTTTCCACGTAGGCGTAGGTGATGCCGGACAGCCCCGGCAATTCGGCGGGTCGCGCATTGCTGGCGTTCATGCCGGCGCGGCGCATCGATTGCAGCACGCGGTATTCGCCGGCGTTGTAGCCCATCACCGCCAGTCGCCAATCCTTGCCGAACATGTTGTGCAGGGTTTTCAGGTAACGCACCGCCGCCTGGGTCGATTCCACCGGCGACAGGCGTCCGTCGTAGCCGCCGCCCATGCTCACGCCGTGGTTGCGCGCGGTGGTGCCGATGAACTGCCATAGCCCGGCCGGGCCGCCGGCGCTGCGCGCGCCCGGCTTGTAGCCGCTTTCGACGAACGGAATGAGCGCGTATTCGGTCGGCAGGTTGGCTTCGCGCAAGGCATCGACGACGTAACCGAACAGCGGCAGCAGGTCGTCGTTGGGTTGCACCAGCCGGCTGGGGGCGTGGCTGAAGTGCTGCTTCCAGCGCCCCTTGGTGGCGGTGGCATCGCATTGCGGGGCGGCGAGGCCGTCGCGGAAGCGCTCGTAGATTTCGCGGCCGCTGCGCAGCTGCGAAACGGGAATCGAAGCGACATCGATCGGCGGCTCGGCCGGCAAGGGCACGGCAGTCGCAAGCGGAGACGCCAGCGTGGCGACGGGCGGGGTGGCCGGCGGTTCCCCGGCGTGCGCGCACAGCACGCACAGGCCGAAGACCGCGGCCCAGCCGCGGCGCGCGCTCATGCGCGGAAGCCGTCCTTCCAGCGCCGCAATTCGGCGAAAGTTTCGACCCGGTCGGCCGGTGGGCGGCCCAGCCGGCGCGCGACCGCGTCGCGCACCTCCGCGGCATCGACGCGCAGGAACGGATTGCAGGCGACTTCCGAGGCGAGGCTCGAAGGCAGGCTGGGGCGTCCGGCTTGGCGCATGGCGGTGGCTTCCTCGATTCGACGGCGCAAAGCCGGGTTGGCGGGGTCGACGGTACGGGCGAAGGCGGCGTTGGCCAGAGTGTACTCATGGCCGCAGCAAACCGCCGTGGAGCCCGGCAGCGTCGCCAGGTGGTCCAGCGAGGCCAGCATCTGCGCGGGCGTACCTTCGAACAACCGCCCACAGCCCAGGCTGAACAAGGTATCGCCACAGAACAGATGGCCCTCGCTGCCGTTCCCCGGACGATGGAAGGCGACATGGCTGAGCGTATGCCCGGGCACGGCCAATACCGAAAATTCCCAGCCATTCAATGGGATACGCGCGCCATCCCCGACGCGTTCGGTCGCCGTGTCGATGCGCGGGTCTTCCGGGGCGAACACCGGCAGGGTCGGCCAGCGCTCGCGCAGGGCGGCCACGCCGCCGGCGTGGTCGGGGTGGTGATGGGTCAGCAGCACCGCCGCCGGCCACAGGCCGTGGCCGCTGGCGGCCAGCACCGGGGCCGCGTCGCCGGGATCGACGACGACCGCGTTGCCCTCGTCGTCGACCAGGGCCCAGATGTAGTTGTCCTCGAAGGCGGGCAGGGCGGTCAGGCGCATCGGCACGGCTATCCGGCTGGACTGGCGGCAGAGGGTAAGCGATAGACGTGTCCGGGCGCAGGTCCGGCGATAATCCGGGCATGCCCAGCCTGTCCGACAGTTGTGTCGCCGAGCCCCTGGCCTGGTGGGGAACGCCCGCCGGGGAGACCCTGCTGGCCGCGGAGCAGGAGGTCATCGTTTCCAGCCTGCAGGGCCGGCCGGCGTCGCCATGGCTGTGGCTGGCCCCGGATTCGGTCGCGATCGGCGACGACCCGCCGCCGCGCGGCCTGCGCCTGCATCGTCGCGGCGACGCGTTTGCCGGGCCGTTGCAATGCCGCCTGCCGCTGCCGTTGCCGACCGAGGCCTTCGGCAGCGTGGTCGTCCAGCACGTGCTGGACGACGGCGCGTTCCACGAACTGCTGATGGAATGCGCGCGGGTACTGGAACCGGGTGGGCGGCTGTGGCTGTTCGCCCTGAATCCGTGGAGCCCCTACCGTGCGCACTGGCGCAAGTCGGCGCAGCGGGCCCGCGATCCGCGCGACTGGCAGTCGCGCCTGCGCGCCGCCGGCCTGCACCTGGCCGGTGGCGAAGTCCGCTATCTCGGTCCGGTCTGGCGCGCCGAGCCGACCGCTGCCCAGCCGCCATCGGTGCTGGCCGGCTTGCGCGCGATCTGTCTGCTCGAAGCCGAATCGCGCGTCGCCGCCCTGATTCCGCCCGCACCGGTGCAGCGCAGATGGAATACCGGTACGGCGCCCGCATGAACAATGCGAACATATCCGGATGAATCAGATTTCGATGAAGCAGATCAGCATCCACACCGACGGCTCCTGCCTCGGCAATCCGGGGCCCGGCGGCTGGGCCGCGCTGCTGCGCTACAACGGCCGCGAGCGCGAACTGAGCGGCGGCGAAGCGCTGACCACCAACAACCGCATGGAACTGATGGCGGCGATCGCGGCGGTGGAATCGCTGAAGGAGCCTTGCGCGGTGGCGCTGTACATCGATTCGCAGTACGTGCGTCAGGGCATTACCGAGTGGATGCCGAACTGGGTGCGGCGCGGCTGGAAGACCGCCGGCGGCGATCCGGTCAAGAACCGCGATCTGTGGGAACGCCTGCATGCGGCGGTACGGCCGCACCGGATCGACTGGCACTGGGTCAAGGGCCACAACGGCGACCCGGACAACGAACGCGTCGACCTGCTGGCGCGCGAGCAGGCGACGAAGTTCCGCGACGCCGCCTGAGCGCAGGCCGCACCCAGCCGGTGAGACGGCTCCCGGTTACCCTTCGTCCGACTTCCGATTTCCCGAACACCGCATGCGCCAGATCATCCTCGACACCGAAACCACCGGCCTGGAATGGAAGAAGGGCAACCGCGTGGTCGAAATCGGCTGTGTCGAGTTGCTGGAACGGCGCCCGACTGGACGCACCTACCACCAGTACATCCATCCGGATCGCGAATTCGAACCGGGCGCGGCCGAAGTCACCGGCCTGAGCCTCGAATTCCTCGCCGACAAGCCGCGTTTCGCCGAAATCGCCGACGATTTCCTCGCCTTCGTCGATGGCGCGGAACTGGTGATCCACAACGCCGCGTTCGACATGGGCTTCCTCGATTACGAACTGTCGTTGCTCGGCCCGCAATACGGACGCCTGAGCGATCGGGTGACGGTCGAGGATTCCCTGCTGCTGGCGCGACAGCGCTTCCCCGGCCAGCGCAATTCGCTGGACGCGCTGTGCAAGCGCCTGGGCGTGGACAACGCGCATCGCCAGCTGCACGGCGCGCTGCTCGACGCGCAACTGCTGTGCGAGGTCTACCTGCACCTGACGTCGGGGCAGAGCGAAATCGGTTTCGACGCATTCGAGGCGGCCTCGGCAACAGAGGTCGTCGCGGTTCGCCACGATTTCGGTCCGGCCACCGGCGCGCGTCCGCGGGTGCGGGTTTCCGAGGAAGAACTCGCCGCGCACGAGGCCAGGCTGGAGAAGTTGCGCAAGAAGGCCGGCGGCGCCTGCGTGTGGGATGCAGTCGAGGCTGCTCCCGCGGGATAGGAGCTAGTGGCAGCGCACCAGGATCGCGGTGACGTTGTCCGAACCGCCGCCATCCAGCGCCGCTGCGACCAGGCCGTCGACGCATTCCTGGGCGCTGCAATCGGACTGGCCCAGCACGCCGGCGATGCCGCGGTCGTCCACTTCCTCGGTCAGCCCGTCGCTGCACAGCAGTAGTTGCATGCCCGGACGCAACTCGCCGGTCATGGTCTCGACATTGAGGTGGGCCGGGTCGGTCACGCCCAGCGCCTGGGTCACCACGTTGCGCTGCGGGTGCGAACGGGCCTGTTCGCTGGTCAAGGCGCCGTTGGCGATCAGTTCCTGCACGTAGCTGTGGTCGTGGCTGAGCTGGGCCAGCTGGCCGTCGCGCCACAGGTAGGCGCGGCTGTCGCCGACCCAGGCCACTTCGAAGCGCGGGCCCTGCACGCGCACGGCGACCACCGTGGTGCCCATCGGCAGGGCATCGTTGCGGCGCCGCGAGGCGCGGATGATTTCTTCGTCGGCGATGCGGATCGCCTGCGGCAGGGGGGTGCCGTCGCGGACCTCGCGGACGATGGTTTCGCGGGCCAGCGCGCTGGCGACCTCGCCGTATTCGTGCCCGCCCATGCCGTCGGCGACCAGCCACAGGCCCAGCTCGTTGTCGCCGTAATAGGTGTCTTCGTTGAGTTCGCGGCGCAGGCCGGTATGGGTAAGGTGTCCGAACTCGATCATCGGGTGTCTGGTGCGGGGGATGCTTGTGTGGTCGAACGCAATCATTGCGGCAGAACGGCCGGCCGGCAAGCAAGTATTCGGAAAGGGTTCACGGCGAGGGTACGCCACGGGCCGTGGGGACGGAATGAGGGCCTTCGCCCTTGTCCGCGCGCGGCCCGCCCCGTATCATGCACGCCCCCTGTCGCGAGGCAGGGCTGCACCCGGGAAGGTGGCAGAGTGGTTGAATGTACCTGACTCGAAATCAGGCGTACGTTTATAGCGTACCGGGGGTTCGAATCCCCCCCTTCCCGCCAGATACGCAAGGGCCCCCGCAAGGGGGCTTTCGCATATTCGGGTTGGGGAAAGCCGTACCGGGCTAAACTGCTAGTTCCGAATGCTCCGGCCGAATCCATGTCCGAAATCCACACCCCTGTCTCCTTCGGCGAGTTGCTCGACAAGATCGCCATCCTGCAGATCAAGTCCGAGCGCATGACCGATCCGGCCAAGCTGGCCAACGTGCGCAACGAGCTGTCCGCGCTGGAGAAGACCTGGATGGCGCACCCCGCGGCCGGCCACGACATCGCCCAGTTGCGCGCCGACCTGAAGGCGGTCAACGAGCGCCTGTGGGTGATCGAGGACGACATCCGGATCAAGGAGAAGGCGCAGGAATTCGATGCCGAATTCATCCGCCTGGCGCGCAGCGTGTATTTCGAGAACGACGAGCGCGCGCGGATCAAGAAGGAAATCAACCTGGCGCTGGGGTCTTCCTACGTGGAAGAGAAGTCGTACCAGGACTACAGGACCGGCGCGGCGCCCTAAGCCGCTTCAGCCGTCCGTTTCCAGCTGAAGGTTGCCGTCCAGGTATTTCAGGTTGAAGCGGAACAGCGTGATCCGCCACGCCCCGTCCATGCGCGCCAGGCGGAAGTCGTAGCTGCCGACGAAGGTGCGCACGTTGCGGCCGCTGGCCGTGGGCCGGTAATGGGTGGCGGTGCCGTAGCAGAAGGCTTCGGCGGCATCGCCGTCGACCGCGATGCGCAGGTTGCCGGTCTGGTGATGGACAGCCTGGATCGGCCGCAGTCCCGTTTCCCACATCGCGGCCAATTCCGCGCCGTCGATTTCGGATGGTGAGCCGCCTGCGACCGAGGTCATGTCGACGTGCAGGCGCGGGGCCAGCGCGGCGCGTACCGCGGCCCAGTCGCGATCGTCGGTGCCGACGAACAAGCGGTTGATGACGTCGCCGATGGCGTCCTTGTCGAGCAGGGTCTGCAGGTTCACGGAAGGTCCCAGGTGCGGTCAGGTGCGGGGATGGTCGGAACGATAGCGTTCGAATGCGGCAATCGCATCCTCCACCCGGATCAGGTCCATCACGCCGTCGAACTCGATCTTGGTTCCCCACTTCAGCGCCTCGGCCGGCTTGCCGAGGTACTTGCGCGCGGCCGCGTCGTACTTGTCCACGCAATAACGGCGGTCGGAATACGGCCCGCTGCGCGCGGGGTTGCTGGCCGCATGCAGGCCCAGCACCTTCGCGCCCATCGCGTTGGCGATATGCATCGGGCCGGAGTCCGGCGTCATCACCAGACTGGCGCGTGCCAGCAGCGCGGGCAGTTGCTTCAGTGTGTCCTTGCCGACCAGGTCGAGGGCAGCGTGCTTCATCGAAGCGAGGATCGCATCCGCTGTGCTTCGTTCCAGGTCGCTGCGTCCGCCGCACAGCACCACGCGCCAACCTTTCGACGCGGCGTGGTCGGCCACGGCCGCATAACGGTCCGCGTACCAGTTGCGGCGCACGTGGCTGGAGCAGGGCGAGACCATCAGCACGGGCATTCCGTCGTCCGGCCATTGCGCCCGGGCCCACTCGAAGGCGGCCTCCGGCACCGGCATGTTCCAGACGACTTCGGTCTGCTTCAGTCCCAGTGGCTCGCAGAAGCTGCCGATCGCATCGAGCACGTGGATGCCCGGGCGGTCGGGAATGCGTTCGTTGATGAACAGGCCATGCAGGTCCTTCGAGCGCGCGCGGTCGTAGCCGATCCGCCGCTTCGCCGGGACGAACGCCGACAGCAGGTTCGCGCGCAGCGCCACCTGCATCTGCAGCAGCGCATCGAAGCCCGCCTTCGGCAACTGGCGACGCAACGCCCGCATCCCGGCAAGACCGCTGTTCTTGTCGTAGACGTGGAAGTCCACGCCGGGCAGGCCCTCCAGCAGGCGGAAGCCGGCCTTGTCGATGATCCAGTGCAGGCGCGCCTGCGGCCACGCCGAGCGCAGCGTGTGCACCAGCGGCAGCACATGAGTGACGTCGCCCAGTGCGGATAAGCGCAACAGGCACAGCGATTGCGGAGTCGAGCTTTCCAATGCCGCGTTTCCTAAATCCCGGACAAGTGTTGTTAGACTCGCCGGATGGCCGAATTCGACGCCAGCGAAGCCCTGACGCCGTTCCGCGAAGGCCGCGGCTATGGCGCGATTCTGTTCGACGGCAAACGCTTCAGGCAAGCCGATCCGGACTGGATGCGGCCCGAGCACTGGGGCGAACGCGCGCGGCCGGTGGCCGAAGGCGGTCGCGGCAGTGCGTGGTTCGTCGATGCCAGCTTCGGTCCGGCGGTCCTGCGCCAATACCGGCGCGGCGGCCTGGCAGCACGGATCAGCCATGATCGCTATCTGTGGCGCAGCGCGGCGCGCACGCGCAGTTTCAGCGAGTTCCGCCTGACCCGCGCATTGCTGGAGAAGGGCTTGCCGGTGCCGCAACCCTACGCGGCCAGCTACGTGCGCGATGGCCTGGCCTATCGCGCCGCCCTGTTGCTGGAGCGCCTGCCGGGGGTGCGCTCGCTGGCGACGCGCATGCACGACGATGCCGCCACGGCGCCATGGCAGGAAACGGGGCGATTGATCGCGCGCTTCCATCGCGCCGGACTGGACCATGCCGACCTCAATGCGCACAACATCCTGTTCGACGAACGCGGTCGCGGCTGGCTGATCGACTTCGACCGCGGCGCGCTGCGCATCCCGGCCACGCGCTGGCGCGAGGCCAACCTCGCGCGGTTGCTGCGTTCGCTGCTGAAACTGCGCGGCGAACGCGAGCAAGGGCAGGTACAAGAGGACTTCGCGAAACTGCGCCAGGCCTACGAAGACGCATGGGCGAGGGGTTATTGATGGCTTGGGCATTGCGTTTCCTCGGCGTCGGCAATGCGTCGGCGGTCGAACTGGGTTCGGCGATGGCGGTGATCGAACGCGACGGCACTCCGTGGCTGACCATCGACTGCGGTGCCGAGAGCCTGACTGCCTACCAGGCGCGTTATGGCCGCTTTCCCGACGCGCTGTTCGTCACCCACACGCACCTGGACCATGTCGGCGGCTTCGAACGCCTGTTCGTCGACAGCTATTTCAATGAGGTCCGGCGCGGCAAGGTCAGGCTGTACGTGCCCGCGCCGTTGCTGCCGTTGCTGCATAAGCGTGTCGGCGACTATCCGAACGCGTTGGCCGAAGGCGGGGCGAACTTCTGGGATGCGTTCCAGGTGATCCCGGTCGGCGAGGCGTTCTGGCACGACGGCGTGCGGCTCGAGGTTTTCCCGGTGCGCCACCATTGGCCGGACACCGCGTTCGGCCTGCGCCTGAAGGGCAGCATGGTCTGGACCGGCGATACCCGGCCGATCGCCGAAATGCTGGCGAAATTCGCCGACGACGGCGAGCAGATCGCCCATGACTGCGCCCTGCATGGCAATCCGTCGCACAGCGGCATAGAAGACCTGGAGCGCGAATACGCGCCGGCCCTGTTGCGGCGCTGCGTGCTGTACCACTACGCCAGCGCCGCCGATGGGGAGGCGCTGGCCGCGCGGGGCCACCGCGTGGCGAAACCGGGCGAAGCCCTGCCGCTGGCCGAGCCGACGGCGCCGCGATCCGCGCCGTAAGCTCGTCCCGGGAGGGGCGTTACGGTCGAGATTGGTTGTGGTAACTAGCTGATATTCATGGAGTTTGTGGCTCCCGTCCCGGGTCCGCGATACGCCAGACCGCAGTGCACCATGGATTGACACGAAGGGTGAATACCCTTCAAAATCACGCGCTTATGTCCACCGAATCACCGTCGTCGCGCGTGCCCGAGGCTGTCGATGCCTGGCGCATGGTTGCGGCGCGACGCGGTTTCGAGGGGCGGGTGGCCCTGTCGGCGCTGACCCGGCTGCAGGGGCTGTTGCACGACGCACAAGGCGAAGCGAGCTACACGCTCGAATTCGACCAGGATGCGTTGTTGCAGGTGCCTTACGTGCAGTTGCGGATCGAGGCCGAGCTGCCGTTGCTGTGCCAACGCAGCCTGGAACGTTTCCTGTTCCCGGTGCGGATCGAGCAGCGGCTGGGGCTGGTTCGCGACGAAGCGGAGGAATCCGCGTTGCCGCCGGACTATGAAGCGTTACTGGTGCCCGAGGATGGGCAATTGCATCCGCTCGACCTGATCGAGGACGAGCTGGTGCTGGCAGTACCGGTGGTGCCGGTGAACCCGGACGCGCCGGAAGTGCAGGCCGATTGGCCGGCACGGGAAGAGGAAGTCGCCAAGGCCAATCCGTTCGCGGCGCTGGCGACGTTCAAGAAGAACTGACCATCTCGGTGGCAGCATTTCCAAAATGCAATACAACTAAAAAACCACTTAGATCCAACTGATATCGGAGCAATACCATGGCTGTCCAGAAGTCCCGCGTCACCCCGTCCCGCCGCGGCCAGCGCCGCTCGCACGACGCCCTCACCGCCAAGCAGCTGTCGACCGATCCGACCAGCGGCGAGACCCACCTGCGCCACCACGTCACCGCCGACGGTTACTACCGCGGCAAGAAGGTGATCGCCAGCAAGGCCGTCGTCGTCGACGAAGAATAAGCTGCACTCCGCGCCGCGGCCCCATGCCGCGGCGCCAGCGGCGTCCCCGGCCCGCGGCCGGGCGGTGACATCCATTCGGAGAAAGCATGAGCGAGCCGGCAGCAACGGGACGTATTTATTCGCGCATCGCCGGAACCGGCAGCCATTTGCCGGCCAAGGTGCTGACCAACGACGACCTGTCGAAGATCGTCGATACCAGTGACGAATGGATTCGCACCCGCACCGGCATCCGCGAGCGGCATGTCGCCGGCGAAGGCGAGACGACCAGCGAGCTGGGCTACCAGGCCGCGCTCAAGGCCTTGCAGGCCGCCGGCGTCGAGGCTTCCGAAATCGACCTGATCATCGTCGGCACGACCACGCCGGACCTGATCTTCCCGTCCACCGCCTGCCTGATCCAGCACAAACTGGGCGCCTCCGGTTGCCCTGCGTTCGACGTCAACGCGGCGTGCTCGGGCTTCGTCTTCGCGCTCAGCACGGCCGACCAGTTCATCCGCGCCGGCACGGCGAAGACGGCGCTGGTGATCGGCAGCGAAACCCTGACCCGCATGGTCGACTGGACCGAGCGCACCACCTGCGTGCTGTTCGGCGACGGCGCGGGCGCGGTGGTGCTGAAGGCCGACAGCGAGACCGGCATCCTCAGCACCCACCTGCACGCCGACGGCGGCAAGAAGGAATTGCTGTGGAATCCGGTCGGCGTTTCCGCCGGTTTCCAGCCGGACCAGCCCAACGCCGGCGTACGCATCCTGATGAGCGGCAACGAGGTCTTCAAGCATGCGGTGAAGGCGCTGGATTCGGTTGTCGACGAGGCGCTCGATGCCAACGGCCTGGACAAGCACGACCTCGACTGGCTGATCCCGCACCAGGCCAACCTGCGCATCATCGAAGCCACGGCCAAGCGCCTGGACATGCCGATGGAGCAGGTCATCGTCACCGTCGACAGGCACGGCAACACCTCTTCCGGTTCGGTGCCGCTGGCGCTGGACGAGGCGGTGCGCTCCGGCAAGGTGCAGCGCGGCCAGTTGTTGCTGCTCGAGGCCTTCGGCGGCGGTTTCACCTGGGGCTCGGTGCTGCTGCGTTACTAGGCTTCAACCCTTCGCGCGCTTGAAGTACTGCACTTCGCGCTCGTGTCTTTCGGCGGCGGCGCGGGTCTTGAACGTGCCGAGGTTGCGCCGCTTGCCCGTGTCCGGATCGGGTTTTCGCGAATACAGGCGGTATTCGCCGGACGCCAGTTTGCGGATCATGTGCCACCTCCTTCGTCCATGCCAGCACACGACCGGTAAGCGGCCGGTGATGGCGGCGTAATCCCGACGATACGCACTCGTACAGACAAATCGCTTTGTCTGAACGTATCATCGCCGCTCGTTTTTCAGCCGGAATCCAGCGTGACCGCAGCGCAACTCGCTTTCGTATTCCCCGGACAGGGTTCGCAATCGGTGGGCATGCTCGCCGAGCTTTCCGAATTGCATCCGGTCGTGCGCGAGGCTTTCGCCGAAGCGTCCGACGGCGCCGGCGTCGACTTGTGGGCGCTGTCGCAGGGCGGCCCCGAGGAAATGCTCAACCGCACCGAGTACACCCAGCCGGCGCTGCTGGCCGCCGGCATCGCGGTGTGGCGCGCGTGGCAGCAGCAGGGCGGCGCGATGCCGTCGCGCCTGGCGGGTCACAGCTTGGGCGAATACACCGCGCTGGTCGCCGCCGGGGCGTTGTCGCTGAAGGACGGGGCGCACCTGGTGCGCCTGCGCGGCCAGCTGATGCAGGAGGCCGCACCGGCCGGCGTCGGCGCGATGGCGGCGGTGCTCGGTGCCGACGATGCCTTGGTCGCGGAAGTCTGCAAGGAAGCTTCTGATTCGCAGGTCGTCGTTCCGGCGAACTACAACTCGCCCGGTCAGATCGTCATTGGCGGCGACACCGCGGCGGTCGATCGCGCTATCGCCCTGCTGGGCGAGCGCGGCGTGCGCAAGGTGGTGAAACTGGCCGTCAGCGTGCCCTCGCACACGCCGTTGATGCGCGAAGCCGCCAACCGGCTGGCCGAAGCGATGGCGGGCCTGCAGTGGCACGCGCCGCGGCTGCCCGTGGTGCAGAACGTCGATGCGCAGGTCCACCAGGGGGTCGATGCGATCCGCGAGGCGCTGGTGCGCCAGTTGTACCTGCCGGTGCGCTGGACCGAATGCGTGCAGGCGCTGGCCGCGGGCGGCGCGACGCGCATCGCCGAGTGCGGGCCGGGCAAGGTGCTGGCCGGACTGGTCAAGCGCATCGACAAGGCGCTGGACGCGCGCGCATTGGGCACGCCGGCCGATTTCGCCGGCGCGCTGGAAGAGTGGAAATGATTTTTGGACACGGATCGACGCGGACAGGCGCGGATCAAGCTCTTTTTGGATGAGATGCTTTTGATCCGCATCCATCCGCGCAAATCCGCGTCAAGAAGGCTTTCTGGAGAAACTCGATGACTGAACCATTGAAAGGCGAAATCGCCCTCGTCACCGGCGCCACGCGCGGCATCGGTGCGGCCATTGCCGACGAACTGGCCGCGCAGGGCGCCACCGTGATCGGCACCGCGACCAGCGAAGCCGGCGCCGCCGCGATCTCCGAACGGTTGGCCGCCACGGGCGGAGCGGGGCGCGTGCTCGACGTCGCCGACGGCGCACAGATCGAAGCGCTGATCGACGCCGTCGCCAAGGAATTCGGCCCCGTGTCGATCCTGGTCAACAACGCCGGCATCACCCGCGACAACCTGCTGATGCGGATGAAGGACGAGGAATGGCAGGCCATCCTCGACACCAACCTCAGCAGCGTCTACCGCAGCAGCAAGGCGGTGATGCGCGGCATGATGAAGGCGCGCAAGGGCCGCATCATCAACATCGCCTCGGTGGTCGGCGTGACCGGCAACGCGGGGCAGGCCAACTATGCGGCGGCCAAGGCGGGCATCATCGCCTTCAGCAAGTCGCTGGCCAAGGAAATCGGCAGCCGTGGCGTCACCGTGAACGTGGTCGCCCCGGGCTTCATCGCCACCGACATGACCAAGGACCTGCCCGAGGAATCGAAACAGGCGCTGTCGCGGCAGATCGCGCTGGGCCGCCTCGGCGAGCCGGCGGACATCGCGCATGCGGTCGCGTTCCTGGCCAGTCCTGCCGCCAGTTACATCACCGGCGAAACCTTGCACGTCAACGGCGGCATGTACATGCCGTGATCACGAATCGCCCGTAAGCGATTGATTGCATTGCGGTTGCGAGCACCTGCCCGCAATCGCATGTTTACTCTAAACTATGCCCGGTGCCGTCGACCTGCGATGGCAAACCGAACAACCACCAACTCCGTCTGGAGCGAGAACACATGAGCACCATTGAAGAGCGCGTCAAGAAGATCGTCGTCGAACAACTCGGCGTTAAGGAAGAAGAAGTCACCAACAGCGCGTCGTTCGTCGACGACCTGGGCGCCGACTCGCTGGACACGGTCGAACTGGTGATGGCGCTCGAAGAGGAGTTCGAGTGCGAGATCCCGGACGAAGAGGCCGAGAAGATCACTTCGGTCCAGCAGGCCATCGACTACGTGAAGGCCCACGTCAAGGCTTGAAGGCCTGACGGGGTGAAGGATTGCCGGGGCCGCTCACGCGGCCCCGTGCATATGCGGCGCATGCTTGCGCGAAGCGTGCCCGCGCCGTGCCGCGCTGCGGACAGAACTTTGGAGAAACCGCAATGAGCCAACGTCGCGTCGTGATCACCGGTATGGGCATCGTCTCGCCGCTGGGCAACGACCTCGCCAGTAGCTGGGATGGCATCGTCAACGGCCGTTCCGGGATCGGCCCGATCACCCATTTCGACGCTTCCGCGTTCACCACCCGCATCGCGGGCGAGATCCGCGACTTCGACCCGACCAGCTTCCTCCCGCCCAAGGACGTGAAGAAGATGGAGCCGTTCATCCATTACGGACTGGCGGCTTCGTTCATGGCGCTGGAGGACTCGGGCCTGGAGGTCACCGAAGCCAATGCCGAGCGCATCGGCGCGATCCTGGGTTCGGGCATCGGCGGCCTGCTGGGCATCGAGGAGCAGACCATCAAGTACCACGAGGGCGGTCCGCGCAAGATCTCGCCGTTCTACGTGCCCAGCACCATCATCAACATGCTGCCGGGCCAGCTGAGCATCATCAAGGGCATCAAGGGTCCGAACTTCTCGGCGGTCTCGGCCTGCGCCACGTCCAACCATTCCATCGGCATGGCCATGCGCATGATCCAGTACGGCGACGCCGACGTGATGGTCGCCGGTGGCGCGGAGCGCGGTTCGTCGCCGACGTCGGTGGGCGGCTTCTGTTCGATGAAGGCCATGTCCACCCGCAACGACGATCCGACCCGCGCCTCGCGCCCGTGGGACAGGGATCGCGACGGCTTCGTCCTCGGCGACGGCGCCGGCGTGCTGGTGCTGGAGGAATACGAACACGCCAAGGCCCGCGGCGCGCGCATCTACGCCGAGCTGGCCGGCTTCGGCGCGAGTTCCGACGCCAACCACATGACCGCGCCCAGCGAAGACGGCGACGGCCCCGCGCGCTGCATGGCCGCGGCGCTGAAGGACGCCGGATTGGCGCCGGAACAGGTCCAGTACCTCAACGCGCACGGCACGTCGACCCCGTTGGGCGACGTGGCCGAAACCCTGGCGATGAAGCGCGCTTTCGGCGAGCACGCCTACAAGCTGATGGTCAGTTCGACCAAGTCGATGACCGGGCACCTGCTCGGCGCGGCCGGCGGCGTCGAGGCCATCTTCTCGGTGCTGGCGATCCACCATGGAATCGTTCCGCCGACCATCAACCTGGAGAATCCGGGCGAAGGCTGCGACCTCGACTACGTGCCCAATGTCGCGCGCCAAGCCAAGATCGACGTGGCCGTGTCGAACGGCTTCGGTTTCGGCGGCACCAACGGCACGCTGGTGTTCAAGCGCATCTGACCGCCGGAATAATGGATCGTCGTCCCGGCGCAAGCCGGGATCCATCTTGGTTTCCAAGCCACATGCGTTGACAGGCAAAGGCAAGGTGGATTCCAGCTTGCGCTGGAATGACGGCTGACATGATCGAAACCCGCCCGCTCCCACCCGATACCGACCTGCTTGCGTTGCATCGGCGCGCGCCTGCGCGCTATCCGTTGCTGCTGGAATCGGTCGCCTCGGGTACCACGCACGGACGCTGGGATCTGTTGCTGGCAAGCAATGGCGAGGGCCTGCGGCTCGGGCCCGATGGCGTCGTGCGCGACCTCGGCGGTACTCCCGTCGAGGGGGATTTCCTCGATGTGCTCGATGCGCAATGGCATGCGCAGCGCATCGCGCGCGAAGAGCCGCGCTGGCCGTTCCGCGGCGGCTGGGCCTTGCTGCTGGATTACGAACTGGCCGCACAGGTCGAACCGCTGCTGGAACTCCCGCGCCGCGACGACGCGCTCCCGTCGGCCGTCGCGCTGCGCTGCCCGGCCGCGGTATTGCGCGACCGCAACACCGGCGACTGCGTCGCCGTCGCCGAAGTGGGGCATGCGGAATTGCTGGACCTCGTCGAGGCCGATCTGTCCGCGCCGCCGCCGGCGTCGTCCGAATGGCGCACGCCGGCAAGCATCGACGAGGACGCGCCCGACGAATTCCTGCGCGGGGTCGGTCGCATCCTCGATTACCTCGCCGCCGGCGACGTGTTCCAGGTCAACCTCTCGCGCGGCTGGAATGCGCGCTTCGACGCGCCGGTCGATCCCACGGCCCTGTACGCGCGGCTGCGCAGCGCCAACCCGGCGCCATTCGCGGGCCTGTTCGTCGGCGCGGGCCGCGCGGTGGCCAGTTCGTCGCCGGAACGGCTGGTGTCGGTGCGCGGCGAGGTAGTCGAAACCCGGCCCATCGCCGGCACTCGCCCGCGTTTCGCCGGCGACGACGACGCGGCGCGTATCCGCGAACTGGCCGGGCATCCGAAGGAGCGCGCCGAACACGTGATGCTGATCGACTTGGAGCGCAACGACCTGGGGCGTGTCTGCGTGCCGGGCAGCGTCGAGGTCGACGAATTGATGACGGTGGAAAGCTACGCCCACGTCCACCACATCGTCAGCAACGTGCGCGGCCGCCTGCGCGCCGACGCGACGCCGGGCGCGGCGATCCGCGCGGTGTTCCCGGGCGGCACCATCACCGGTTGCCCGAAGGTGCGCTGCATGCAGATCATCGCGGAGCTGGAACGCACCCCGCGCGGCGCCTATACCGGCGCGTTCGGCTGGCTGAATCGCGACGGGGATCTCGACCTGAACATCCTGATCCGCAGCGCCGAGGTCATGCTTGCCGAAAGCGGGGGTCGCGAAGTCCGCTTCCGCACCGGCGGGGGCATCGTCGCCGACTCGGTTCCCGAACGCGAGCTGGATGAGACCCGGGCCAAGGCCCGGGGTCTGCTCAACGCCTTGTCGGGCTGACGGTCGGGCAAGGTATCCTTCCGGCTCGGAATTCCACAGGACCCACGCCGTGGCGTCAGGTTGCAAACGCGGTTGCCGCAATATCGTCCTCGTCGCCCTGCTGGTGCTGCTGGGCGCGGCGATCTTCGGCGCATGGATATGGCAGCGCTACGACCGTTTCGCCGACCAGCCCATCGCCGGATTGCATGCCGGCGACAGCATGTCGGTCGAACCGGGCGATTCCTTCGCCAAGGTATTGCGCAAATTGCGCCAGCACGGCATCCGCCAGGGCAACGACGTCGAATGGCAGTTGCTGGCGCGGCGCATGGACGTGGCCGGCCAGCTGAAGGTCGGCGAATATGCGCTGGATCCCGGCCTGACTCCGCGCCAGCTGTTGCTGGACATGCGCGAGGGCAAGGTCATCCAGCACCGCGTCACCATCGTCGAGGGCTGGAACATCCGCCAGCTGCGCACTCTGCTTAAGAATGCCACGCCCTTGCTGCAGAAGACCGCGCAGATGAGCGACGCCGAACTGATGGCGGCGCTGGGCCATGCCGGCCAGCACCCGGAAGGCCGTTTCCTGCCCGAGACCTACGTGTACACGCGTGGCGAAAGCGACCTGGACGTGCTCAAGCGTGCCTACGCGGCGATGGACAAGGCGCTGGTCGAGGCCTGGCGCGCACGCGATGCCGACGTTCCGCTGAAGTCGGCCGACGAGGCGCTGATCCTCGCATCGATCGTCGAGAAGGAAACCGGCAATCCCGACGAGCGCCGCCAGATCGCCGGCGTGTTTTCGCGACGGTTGAAACTGGGCATGAGGTTGCAGACCGACCCGACCGTCATCTACGGCCTCGGCAGCGCCTACGACGGCAACATCCGCAAGACCGACCTGCTGGCCGACACGCCATACAACACGTACACGCGCGCCGGCCTGCCACCGACGCCCATCGCCATGCCTGGCCGCGACTCGCTGAAGGCCGCGGTCGACCCGGCCGGCGGCGACGCGTTGTATTTCGTCGCCCTGGGCGACGGCAGCGGCCGGCATGCCTTCACCGCCACGCTGGGCGAACACAACGCCGCAGTCGCAAGCTATCTGCAGCAACTGCGTGCCGCGCGCGAACGTGCCGTTCAAGAGCCGGAAGCGAAGAAACAATGACCGAAGCCGTGGTCAGCCATCCGCATTTCATCAGCCTGGAGGGCGGCGAGGGCGCCGGCAAGACCAGCGCGCTGGCCGCGATCCGTGACCTGCTGCAGGCGCGCGGCTTCGAGGTCGTCGTCACCCGCGAACCGGGCGGCACGCCGCTGGCCGAGCGCATCCGCGAACTGCTGTTGAACGCGAAGGACGAGCCGTTGGCGCCGGAGACCGAACTGCTGCTGATGTTCGCTTCGCGCGCGCAGCACGTGCGCGAAGTGGTGCGGCCGGCGTTGCAGCGCGGCGCGTTCGTGCTCAGCGATCGCTTCACCGATTCCAGCTACGCCTACCAGGGCGATGGCCGCGGCCTCGACAAGGCGTGGATCGAAGCGCTGGAGCGCCGCGCCGTCGGTCTGAAGCCGGGCCTGACTTTGTTGCTGGACCTGGACGTCCGCGAAGGTCGCGCCCGCACCGCGGGCCGCGACCTGTGGCCGGACCGGATCGAAAGCGAACAGGACGATTTCTTCGAACGTGTGCGCGAGGGATTCCGCCGGCGCGCCGCGGCCGAACTGCAACGCTTCCGGGTGATCGACGCCGCGCAATCGCCGGCGCAGGTCGCCGCCGCGGTATCGGCGGCGGTTTCGCAATGGCTGGACGCGCCGAAGTGAGCAGAGCCTTCGCGCCCTGGCAGCAACGGGCCTATGAACAGGCCGTCGCTGCATTGCAGGCCGGTCGCCTGGGCCATGGCCTGCTGGTTTGCGGGCCGGGCGGGCTGGGCCAGCGCGCCGTGGTCGAACGGCTGGCGCGCTACGTGCTGTGCGGTGGCGAACCGGCGCCGGGCGACCGCAACTTGCAGCTGATCGACGCCGGCACGCATCCCGACCTGCAGCTGATTTCGTTCATCCCGACCAAAACCGGGGACAAGCTGCGCAC
Source organism: Pseudoxanthomonas helianthi (assembly GCF_017939625.1). Taxonomy (GTDB): domain Bacteria; phylum Pseudomonadota; class Gammaproteobacteria; order Xanthomonadales; family Xanthomonadaceae; genus Pseudoxanthomonas_A; species Pseudoxanthomonas_A helianthi. The sequence continues at coordinate 643,175 of NZ_JAGKTC010000003.1, read as the reverse complement.
CGAGATCGTGATCGAGCAGATCCGCGAGCTGTCGCAGAAGCTGGCGCTGACCCCCCAATACGGCCACGCCCAGGTTGCGATCATCGATCCGGCCGATGCGGTCAATCGCTCCGCATTCAACGCCCTGCTGAAGACGCTTGAAGAGCCTGCGCCGGGCCGTTACCTGTGGCTGGTCAGCGCCGAACCGATGCGCTTGCCGGCGACCATCCGCAGCCGTTGCCAGCGCCTGGAATTCAGGCTGCCGCCGCGCGAGGAAGCGCTGGCCTGGCTGCAGGGGCAGGGTTTCCCGGAGAAGACCGCGAACGAAGCGCTGGATTTCGCCCGCGGTCATCCGGGCCTGGCCAGCGAATGGCTACAGGGCGAAGGCCTGGCCCTGCGCCGGCAGGTCGCCGGCGACCTCGACAAACTGGAGCGTGGCGAAGCCGCCGTGGTGGAAACCGCGCAACGCTGGACGGCCGACGAGCACGCCGACCTGCGTTTGCGTCATGCAGCCGACCTCGCGCTAGCGCGCGCGACGGATGCCGGGTTGACCGATCCGGCCCGATTGCACAAGCTGGCGGCGTGGTTCGACGCGGCCAACCGCACCCGCGACCTGTTGCGCACCACGGTGCGCGGGGACCTGGCGGTGGCGGAACTGCTCCTGCGCTGGCGCGGGCCGGCCGGGGGCGCGATGGAAAACGACAGGGGGCAGGGCAGATGACTTCGGCAGCAGGCGCAGGCGCACGGCAGGGCATCCTCTCGCTGGTGCTCAAGGACAAGGCGGCGCTGTATGCGGCATACATGCCGCAGGTGAAGGGCGGGGCGATCTTCGTGCCCACGCCGAAACGGTATTTCCTCGGCGACGAGGTGTTCCTGTTGCTGAGCCTGCCCGAAACCAGCGACCGCCTGCCGGTGGTCGGCAAGGTGGTGTGGACCACGCCGGTGGGCGCGCAAGGCAACCGCAGCGCCGGCATCGGCGTCCAGTTCGCCGACTCGGGCGAAGGCGAAGCGGTGCGCAACCGCATCGAGACGCTGCTGGCGGGCTCGCTCAATTCAGACAAGCCGACGCATACGATGTAGTGCCGACGTAGGGTGGGCACGCTCTTCGTGCCCACCATCCAGCTACTCGCCTGCCCGGATGGCTCCATAGGCAGCTACTCCTGCCCAGTTCTCGGGATACGTGCCATTCGCAACGAGCCGATGGAAGGTCGAATACGGCCAGTCCCCGGCCTTGGCGGCTAGCCCGTGCTTCACCGGGTTGTAATGGATGTAATCCATGTGGCGGACGAAATCGTCTTCGTCACGGATCATGTGTTCCCAATAGCGGCGTTGCCACAACGTCGATTCGCGTCGTTTTCGCCTTGACGGCGTCGATAGATGATCATCGCGATAGGCTTCGCGACAAGCCATGCTTGTACGACGTTTGATCTTGGACCAGCGCAACGGGAAATCTGCGTCATCGGGCGGCAGCGTCCAGATACAATGCAGGTGGTCGGGCAATACCACCCATGCGTCTATCGAGAACGGGTGTTCCTTGCGAGTCGTTTCCACGGCGTTCCGCAAAGCTTGGCGAACGATGTCGTCGCAAAGTATGGGCCTGCGGCGGTATGCGATCAGCGTGAAGAAGTAACTCGCGCCGCCGACTCTCGTGCGTCGGTAGTTCGACATTGATGGCTTCCATGCCTTGCGGAGGTTGGCGCGGTGGGCACGAAAAGCGTGCCCACCCTACGGTCATAATCCCTTGAACAGGTTGCCCAGCAACAACGCCGCCAATCCGGCAGTGACGACCCAGAACGCGTGCGGGGCCAATGCCGGGATGTAGCCCAGCTTCGCGGCTACGCCGATGCCGCCGAGCAGCAGGGAGATGAAGAACATGCCGGCGGTGGGCGCGCTGAGGTTGAACATGCGTAGTCCTGTGCGAAGGGGATGAACGATTCCGGGGCCTGGCTGGTCCCGGATCGATTATCGCCGATGCTGCGCGGATGTCAGGCCGGTGGCTGCCGCAGCAGCGGCGAATCCCAGCCGGGGCGCGGGGCGAAGCGGTCGCCGTAGCGCGCCTGCAGCACCTTCAGTTTTTCCACCAGCGCATCGGCGCCCGCGCTGCGGATGTACTGGATCGGGCCGCCGCGGAACGGCGCGAAGCCGGTGCCGAAAATCACGCCCGCATCCAGCAGGTCCGCATCGGCGACCACGCCATCGTGCAGGCAGGCCACCGCTTCGTTGAGCAACGGCAGGATCAGTCGATCCTCCAGGTCGGAAGGCGCGGCATAGTCCTTCGCCACCTCCGGCTTCACCGGTTTGCTGCCCCTTTCGTTCTCCACCCACTTGTACAGGCCCTGGCCGTCCTTCTTGCCGCGCTTGCCGGGCTCGACGTTGCTCAACGCAGCCGGCACGGCCAGGCCTAGGAACGGCGCCAGCTCGCGGCCCACGCCGGCCGCGACGTCGAGGCCCACGGTGTCGAGCAGTTCGATCGGGCCCATCGGCATGCCGAATTTCACCGCGGCCTTGTCGATGACCGGGCCGGGAATGCCTTCGGCGTAGGCGGTGCCGGCTTCCAGCATGTACGGGAACAGCACGCGGTTGACCAGGAAGCCCGGCGTGCCGGCGACCGGCACCGGCAGCTTGTCGATGGCCTTGCAGAACGCGGCCAGGCGTTGCCCGGTCGTTTCGGCCATCGCGTCGTGGTGGATGATTTCGACCAGCGGCATCAGCGCGACCGGGTTGAAGTAGTGCAGGCCGGCGAACTGCGCGGGACGCGCAATGTGTTCGCGCAATTCGGTCAGCGGAATCGACGAGGTGTTGGTAGTCAGCAGCGCGTCGGGCTTCATGCGCGGTTCCAGCGCCTGGTACAGCTCGCGCTTGGCTTCCGGATTCTCGATGATCGCTTCTATCACCAGGTCCGCGTCCGGCACGCCGTCGCCGTTGAGGTCGCCTTTCAGGCGAGCGGCGACATCGATGCGCTTGGCCTCGTCCTTCACCCGTTTTTCGAACAATCCCCGCGCGCGCGTCAATGCCGGGTCGATGAAGCGTTGCTCGCGGTCCTGCAGGGTCACTTCGAAGCCCTTGTACGCCGCCCACGCCGCAATGTCGCCGCCCATCACGCCGGCGCCGACCACGTGCACATGCTTGATGTCATGACTCTTCCCGCCCAGGCCTTTCAGGCGCTCGGTCAGGAAGAAGATCCGGATCAGGTTGCGCGCGGTGGGCGTGCCGGCCAGTTTCACCACGGCGCGGCGCTCGGCATCGAGGCGGCCCTGGATGCCCTTGCCGCCGGCCCGCTGCCAGTTGGCGATCAGCGCGTAGGGCGCGGGGTAATGCGCCTTGGGCGCCTTGCGCGCGACCTGCTTGGCCATCTGCGGGGCGAGGATCTTGCGCGCGAGCCAGCAATTGGTGGCCCAGGCGGTGAAGCGTTGCTTGAAACTGCGCTGCGGGCGCGAGGCGATCAGGCCGATGGCGACGTCGACCAGCAGCGCAGGTTCGGCGAGCTTGTCGACCAGGCCCATCGCCTTGGCCGCACCGGCCGACAACGTGCGTCCGCTCAGCATCACGTCCATCGCCGCCGGCGCGCCGACCAGCCATGGCAGGCGCGAGCTGCCGCCCCAGCCGGGGAAGATGCCCAGCTTCACTTCGGGCAGGCCGATGCGGGTCGACGGATCGGTGCTGGCCACGCGGTAGCGGCAGGCCAGCGAGATCTCGGTGCCGCCGCCCATGCAGAAGCCGTGGATCGCGGCAACCGTGGGGCAGGGCAGCTCGGCGAGCTTCTGGAACACGTTCTGGCCGCGACGGATCGCGTCCTCGACCGTGCCCTTGCGGTCGAACTCCTGGAACTCCTTCAGGTCCGCGCCGGCGATGAAACCCGAAGCCTTGGCAGAGCGCAGCACCAGTCCCTTCGGCGGATCGATCGCCAGGCGTTCGATGATTTCGCCCAGTTCGATCAACACGTCCTGGGAAATGGCGTTGACGCTGGCGCCATGCCGGCCGAAGGACAATACGACGATGCCGTCCCCGCGCACTTCGGTCTGCCAGTGGCTGAACCGCAGCCCATCGAAATTCGCCGCCATGCCCGCACCATCCGATTGCGTATGGAAAGGCGAATATCATCCCGAGGTTGTTTGGCCCGCGTCAAATCCCCATGCTGGGGTTGGAGCCCGCGGCTCGGCGACCATGCCTTTCGGGCCTGACCCGTCGCCGCCGCGTGCGATGTAATCCCAGCATCAGAACTTTCCCGCGCTCGCGCGGTCACAAGGCCCGGTCCCGCCGAGCCGACAGGGAGTACGGCCCGGCATGGCCGAAATGGTCATTAAAACCGAATCCACCGCTTCAACCGCGCAGGAACCGGCCGCCGAGGGGCGGCAGGCCTCGCCCGAACTCGACCTGGAACTGGTCAAGCGGGTGCAGCGCGGCGACAGCGCGGCCTTCGACCTGCTGGTGCGCAAGTACCAGCACCGGGTGGTGGCGCTGGTCGGCCGTTACGTGCACGACTGGAGCGAGGCCCAGGACGTGGCCCAGGACACCTTCCTGCGCGCCTACCGCGCGATAGGCAGTTTCCGCGGCGACGCCCAGTTCTATACCTGGTTGCACCGCATCGCCGTGAACACCGCCAAGAACCACCTGGTCGCCCATAACCGCCGTCCGCCCGGCGAGGACATCGACGCCAGCGACGCCGAGCAGTACGAGACCGGCGCGCGCCTGCGCGACACCGACACGCCGGAACGCGAGCTGATGCGCCAGGAACTGGAGCGCACGGTGATGAAGGCGGTGGAGGCGCTGCCCGAGGAGTTGCGCACCGCGATCACCCTGCGCGAGGTCGAGGGCCTGAGCTACGACGAGATCGCCGAGAAGATGGGCTGCCCCATCGGCACGGTGCGTTCGCGCATCTTCCGCGCCCGCGAGGCGATCGATGCGGAACTTCGGCCGCTGCTCGATGTCGAAAGCGCTACCCGTGAACGGGGACGCCCCTGAAGCGCCCCCTGAACAGAAGTCCATGAGCCGCCATCCATGAGCACCGACAAGTTCGAATTGCATTACCGCCTGCAGCTTTCCGCGCTGATCGACGGCGACCTGTCGCCGGACGAGGCGCGCTTCCTGCTGCGCCGGCTGCAGCACGATGGCGAGCTCAACGCCTGCTGGGAACGCTGGCAACTGTGCGGCGACGTGCTGCGCGGCCAGGCCCATGCCCCGGCGCCGGCGGGTTTCGCCGATCGCGTGATCGCGGCGATCGCCGCCGAGACGCAGACGGTCGCGGTGTCCGCGCCCGTGGCCAGCCGCCCCCGCCGTAGCCTGGCGAAGTGGGGCGGTGGCGCGCTGGCGGCATCGGTCGCGCTGATCGCGCTGTTCATGGCCCGCCAGCAGGTACCGGAAGAGAGCACCGAGGCGCCGGCCGTCGCCAGCCAGGCGCCCGCCGTGGCCCCGGTCGGAGCGCCGGCGGCTAGCGATGCCGTGGCGACTGCGAGCGTAGCCGCCGTCGCGACCGCCAGCGTCCCGCGCAAGGCCAATCGCAGCAGCCGCGGCAGCGCCACCCGTAACCAGCAGGTAGCCCGTGTCGCCAATCGCATGCCGCAGCGCGAACGTGCCACCGGCACGCAGGCTCCGGCGCCGGCGCTGGTCGCCATCGCGCCCCAGGCCCACGATCCGTTCCGTCCGACGCAAGCCACGACCGAGCCCACGGCGCGCCCCTGGCCGCGTTCGGTGTTGCAGCAATATCCGTCGGCCAGCGGCGCGTTCAACGCCAGCTATGGCAACGACCGCAGCACGCAGGCGTTCTATCCGTTCCAGCCGCGGCTGCCGCAAAGCCCACCGGTGGAATTGCCGGATTCGCCGCAGGACTGAACGAAGCGGGGCGGCCAACGTCCGCCCCGTAGCGCAATCCCTTCCGTTACCTCCAATCGAGGCATGCATTCGATGAACCCGTGTGTCCGTAATCCCCTGTTTGGCTTGCTGGTGCTGACCATGCCGCTTGCCGCCTGCGCGCGTCCGGCCGCCGACGCAGCGCCTGCTTCCGCCGCCATCGCCAGCACCATCGCGCAGAGCAGCGCGCCGCAGATCGTCACCGGCCTGCCGGACTTCACCACCCTGGTGCAGCAAGTGGGGCCGGGCGTGGTCAATATCGAAGCCAAGGTCACGCCGAAGAAGGTGTCGCGCCAGCAAATGCCCGACGACGAGGAAATGCCGGAATTCTTCCGCCGCTTCTTCGGTCCCGGCTTCCAGATGCCGGGACCGCAGCAACCGCGCGGCGGCATGTCGGCGGGCAGCGGCTTCATCATTTCGCCGGACGGTTACGTGCTGACCAACCAGCACGTGGTCGACGGCGCGGATACGGTCACGGTGAAGTTGACCGACCGGCGCGAATTCAAGGCCAAGGTCGTCGGCGGCGATCCGCAGTACGACGTGGCCCTGCTGAAGATCGATGCCACCGGCCTGCCGAGCATCCGCATCGGCGATTCCAACAAACTGAAGCCGGGCCAGTGGGTGGTCGCGATCGGTTCGCCGTTCGGCATGGACCACTCGGTCACCGCCGGCATCGTCAGCGCGGTCGGCCGCAGCCAGGGTGCGGACCAGCGCTACGTGCCGTTCATCCAGACCGACGTGGCGATCAATCCGGGCAACTCCGGCGGTCCGCTGCTGAACACCAGCGGCGAAGTGGTCGGCATCAATTCGCAGATCTTTTCGCGCTCCGGCGGCTACATGGGCATCAGCTTCGCGATCCCCATCGATCTGGCGATGGGAGCGGCGGAGCAGTTGAAGAAGACCGGGCGGGTCGAGCGAGGGCTTATAGGCGTGGGGTTGCAGCCTATCACCACGGAAGAAGCCAAAGGCCTGGGCATGTCCGACACGCGTGGTGCGTTGATTGGGAGCGTTACCGCCGGTGGCGCAGGCGAAAAGGCAGGGCTGGAACCAATGGATGTGATTCGGTCGGTTAACGGCAGGGAAATAGCGGATTACAGCGAGCTTCCGCCGATCATTGGCGCAATGCCGCCAGGAACCAAGGTCAAGTTGGGAGTTTTGCGTGACGGCAAATTGCGAAATGTCGAGGTCACGCTGACTGCCCTGACCGAGGACAACGTCGCCACCAATGGCGATGACTCCGACGATTCGACGCCCGGCGCGCCGGCCACAGCCACTTCGGACATCCTCGGCATCGCCGTGGCCGAGATTGGCCCCGACGTGCGCAAGCAACTCGGCCTGAAAGCGGGCGAAGGCGTGCGCATCATCGGCGTCGAAGGCGACTCGGCGATAGAAGCGGGGCTGCAACCGGGCCTGATCATCCTGCAGGTCGGCCGCACCCCGGTCGGCAGCGTGGCTGCGTTCAACCAGCAGTTGCGCGGGGTCAAGGCCGGCGACGTGGTCATGCTGCTGCTGCGCAGCCCGCAAGGCGGCACGCGCTTCGCGGCGGTGACCGCGGGCAAGGACTGAGTCGGATACCGTAGGAGCGGGCCTGCCGCGACGCCTTTTCTCGCGACCAAGCGGAAGAGCATCGCGGGCAGGGCCCGCTCCTGCCGCGACGGGGGAGGGGCCTGGCATGCGATAATGTCCCGTTCCCCCGACGACGGCCCGAGCCGCCGCCCCACATGTCTTCCGATTCGATGCGGAATATCCGCAATTTCTCCATCATCGCGCACGTCGACCACGGCAAATCGACCCTGGCCGACCGCATCATCCAGCTCTGCGGCGGCCTCGAGGCCCGCGAGATGGAAGCGCAGGTGCTCGACTCCAACCCGATCGAGCGCGAGCGCGGCATCACCATCAAGGCCCAGTCCGTCTCCCTGCCGTACAAGGCGAAGGACGGCCAGACCTACCAGCTCAACTTCATCGACACCCCCGGTCACGTCGACTTCAGCTACGAAGTCAGCCGCTCGCTGGCCGCCTGCGAAGGCGCGCTGCTGGTGGTCGACGCCGCCCAGGGCGTCGAGGCGCAGTCGGTCGCCAACTGCTACACCGCGGTGGAGCAGGGCCTGGAAGTGGTGCCGATCCTCAACAAGATCGACCTGCCCACCGCCGACATCGACCGGGCCAAGGCCGAGATCGAGGCCGTCATCGGCATCGATGCCACCGATGCGGTGGCGATCAGCGCCAAGACTGGCCTGAACGTGCCCGACGTGCTGGAAGCCATCGTCCAGCGCATCCCGCCGCCGAAGCCGCGCGACACCCCCAAGCTGCAGGCGCTGATCATCGACTCGTGGTTCGACAACTACCTCGGCGTGGTTTCGCTGGTGCGGGTGATGCAGGGCGAGATCAAGCCCGGCGACAAGCTGCTCGTGATGAGCACCGGTCGCACCCACCAGGTCGACAACGTTGGCGTCTTCACGCCCAAGCGCAAGGTGCTGCCGAAGCTGGGCGCCGGCGAGGTGGGCTGGGTCACCGCCAGCATCAAGGACGTGCACGGCGCGCCGGTCGGCGACACCCTAACCCTGGCGGGCGATCCGGCCCCGGGCCCGCTGCCGGGCTTCCAGGAAATGCAGCCGCGCGTGTTCGCCGGCCTGTTCCCGGTCGACGCCGAGGACTACCCGGCGCTGCGCGAGGCGCTGGAGAAGCTGCGCCTGAACGATGCCGCGCTGCGCTTCGAGCCGGAAAGCTCCGAGGCCATGGGTTTCGGCTTCCGTTGCGGCTTCCTCGGCATGCTGCACATGGAGATCGTGCAGGAACGCCTGGAGCGCGAGTACGACCTCAACCTGATCACCACCGCGCCGACGGTGGTGTACGAAGTCCTGAAGACCGACGGCACGGTCGTGTCGCTGGACAACCCGGCCAAGCTGCCCCAGACCAACCTGATCGAGGAAGTGCGCGAGCCGATCATCCGCGCCAACATCCTGACGCCGGAAGCCTACATCGGCAGCATCATCACCCTGTGCGAAGAGAAGCGCGGCAGCCAGATCGGCATCACCTACATGGGCAGCCAGGTGCAGATCGCCTACGAACTGCCGATGGCCGAAGTGGTGCTGGACTTCTTCGACCGGCTGAAATCGGTCAGCCGCGGCTACGCCTCGCTGGACTACCACTTCCTGCGCTTCCAGGCCGGCCCCTTCGTCCGTCTGGACACCCTGATCAACGGCGACAAGGTCGACGCGCTGTCGCTGATCGTGCACCGCAGCCATGCCGACCGCCGCGGCCGCGAACTGTGCGAGAAGATGAAGGACCTGATTCCACGGCAGATGTTCGACGTGGCCATCCAGGCGGCGATCGGCGCGCAGATCATCGCCCGCAGCACGGTCAAGGCGATGCGCAAGAACGTGCTGGCCAAGTGCTATGGTGGCGACATCACCCGCAAGAAGAAGCTGTTGGAAAAGCAGAAGGAAGGCAAGAAGCGCATGAAGCAGGTCGGCCGGGTGGAAATCCCGCAGGAGGCCTTCCTGGCAGTGCTGCAGGTGGACGGCAAGTAAGCTGGGACCGGGTCCGGCGCAAGCCGGTCGTGGTCCCGAATTCCCAATCGCGTTGCGAAGGAACATTAGATGGTCTGGTTCGAAACAATCCTCGTCGTGGTCACCCTGTTCACCGGCGTGGTCTGGCTGCTGGACAAGCTGTTCCTGGCGCGGCGCCGCAAGGCGCGCGGCGGGCTGCTCGATGAGGAACCGGTGCTGGTCGACTATTCGCGCGCGTTCTTCCCGGTGCTGGCCCTGGTGCTGGTGCTGCGCAGCTTCGTCGCGGAGCCGTACAAGATCCCGTCGGCATCGATGTACCCGAACCTGCACATCGGCGACTTCATCCTGGTGAACAAGTTCGCCTACGGCCTGCGCCTGCCGATCAACAACCAGAAGTTCATTCCGGTCGGCGAGCCCAAGCGCGGCGACGTGGTGGTGTTCCACTATCCGGGCTACCTGTGCCGGAACGGCGAGCAGGAAGTGCGCAGCCAGACCGGCGATTGCGCGATGCCGCAGCCGGTCAACAACGAGAACTGGATCAAGCGGGTGATCGGCCTGCCGGGCGACCGCATCGGCTTCGACGGCAGCGCGCTGTCGGTCAACGGCCAGCGCGTGGCCTACAAGCCGCTGGGGACCTACGAAGACCCGAAATCCGGGGTGCCGGGCGCGCAATTGCTGGAAGAGGGCCTGCCGGGCCGCAGCCACTGGATGCTGGAAAGCCAGGACCGGGTGCTGCCGCCGGGCGAATGGGTGGTTCCGGCCGGGCAGTATTTCGTCATGGGCGACAATCGGGATAATAGCGAGGACGGCCGTTTCTGGGGTTTCCTGCCGGAGACCGAACTTCGCGGCAAGGCTTTCCTGATCTGGCTCAATTGTTCCAACTGGTTCTGCAAGGACGGTTTCGATCCGTCGCGGATCGGCACCAAGATCAATTGAACGCACCGCAACCTGGGGGATTGGCAATGAAAAGCGCGCAAAGGGGCATGACCCTGCTGGGGTTCATCATCTGCCTGGCCATCGCCGGCGTCTTCGCCTACATCGGCATGAAGCTGGTGCCGATGTACACCGAGTTCTTCTCGGTCAAGGCGGCGATGAAGGACCTGGCCAGCCAGCCGGGGATCGTCGACCAGGACCCGGGCAAGATCAAGGACCTGTTCTTCCGCAAGCTGTACATCAGCTATTCGGACGACAACATCAAGCCGGAAAACATCACCCTGACCCGCCAGGACGGCGGCTGGAAGATGGAAGTGAACTACGAAGTGCGCAAGCCGATGATCGCCAACATCGACGTGGTCGGCCGCTTCAACCGCACCGAAATGCTGGCGCGCAAGAGCGTGGCGGACTGATTTGGAAGACCGGCTGCGACATCGCTTCGCCCGCCCCGAGTTGCTGGCGCAGGCGCTGACCCACCGCAGCGCCGGGGCGCCGCACAACGAAAGGCTGGAATTCCTCGGCGACGGCGTGGTCAACCTGCTGGTCGCCGAGGCGCTGTACCAGCGCTGGCCCAAGGCCGACGAAGGCGCGCTGACCCGCGCCCGCGCCGAGCTGGTGCGCGAAGCCGCGCTGGCCACCATCGCACGCGAGCTGCAATTGGGCGAACGCCTGACCCTCGGTCCCGGCGAGATGAAATCCGGCGGGCATCGCCGCGATTCGATCCTGGCCGACGCGCTGGAGGCGGTGGTCGCGGCGATCTACCTCGATGCCGGCTTCGAAGCCTGTCGCGCCGTGGTGCTACCGTGGTTCGAGGCGTCGATGGCCGCGCTGCCGGTCGGCAAGCCGGAGAAGGACGCCAAGACCCGCCTGCAGGAATGGCTGCAGGCCCGGCAGAAGCCGCTGCCGTCGTACGATCTGGTCGGCGAAAGTGGCGAGGAACACGCCAAGCTGTTCCAGGTGCGCTGCAGCACGCCCGAGCCGCCGCTGTCGGCCGAAGGCGAGGGCAGTTCGCGCCGCAACGCCGAACAGGCCGCCGCCGCGGCGATGATGGAATTGTTGAGCCAATCGAAATGAACGCATCCCACCGCGCCGGCAGCATCGCCGTCATCGGCCGTCCCAACGTCGGCAAGTCGACCCTGACCAACGCCCTGGTCGGGGCCAAGATCAGTATCGTCTCCAACCGCCCGCAGACCACGCGCCACCGCCTGCTCGGCATCGCCACGTTCCCCGAAGGGCAGATCGCCCTGGTCGACACGCCCGGCCTGCACAAGCAGCAGAAGACCGCGATGAACCGGGTGATGAACCGCGCCGCGCGCGGTGCGCTGGAAGGCGTCGATGCCGGCCTGCTGGTGGTCGAGGCCGGGCGTTGGGACGAAGAGGACACGCTGGCCTACAACGTGCTGTCCGACGCCGGCATCCCGGTGGTGCTGGCGGTCAACAAGGTCGACCGGCTGAAGGACAAGGGCGCGTTGCTGCCATTCCTGGCCCAGGTCAGCGAAGGTCGCAATTTCGCCGCGATCCATCCGGTGTCCGCGATGAAGCGCAACGGCCTGGAAGCCCTGGTCAAGGACCTGTTGAAGGCGCTGCCGGAAGCGCCGCCGATGTTCGGCGAAGACGAGATCACCGACCGCAGCGAGCGTTTCCTCGCCGGCGAACTGGTGCGCGAGCAACTGATGCGCCAGCTCGGCGCGGAACTGCCTTACGCGACCACGGTGGAGATCGAGCGTTTCGCCGAGGATGGCGAACTGCTGCGCATCGGCGCAGTGATCTGGGTCGAGCGCGATGGGCAGAAGGCCATCGTCATCGGCAAGGCCGGCACGCGCTTGAAGGAAATCGGCGCCAAGGCGCGCCTGCAGATGGAGCGGCTGTTCGGGCGCAAGGTGTTCCTCGAGACCTGGGTGCGCGTGCGCGAGGGCTGGTCGGACGACGAAGCGGCGTTGAAGGCGTTCGGCTACGGCGAATGACCGTGGCGGAAGCGGCGGCGATGCGGGATTCGGGAAAGCGCGAGCGGAAGACGCATGCCGGCAGTTGCCATTGCGGTGCGGTGCGCTTCGAGATCATCAGCGATTTTCCCGAGCTCACCACCTGCGACTGTTCGATCTGCCGGCGCAAGAACGCCTTGATGGTGAAGGTCCACGAAAGCGATTTCCGCCTGCTGTCGGGCGCGGAATCGCTGGCGGAATACCGGTTCCATACGCATACCGCCCGGCATTATTTCTGCAAGACCTGCGGCATCTACCCGTTCCATCGCAAGCGGGTCACGCCCGATTACTACGGCATCAACGTGTTCTGCCTGGAGGACTTCGATCCATCGGGCATCCCGGTGCGGGCGACCGTGGGCGCGGGCATGCCCTGAGCCGATGCGCATCGCCGCCGAACCCGCCTTCGTCCTGCACGCGCGCGCCTGGCGCGAAACCAGCCTGCTGGTCGAGGTGTTGAGCGCGGAGCACGGCCGCGTCGGCATCGTCGCGCGCGGAGTGCAGGGGCCGAAGAAGCATCTGCTGCGCGCCGCCTTGCAGCCGCTGCAGCACATTCGTTTCGACGCCGTGCAGCGCGGCGAGCTGGCGCAACTGAATGCGGCCGAGGCGCTGGATGCCGCGCCCAGGCTGACCGGCGACGCGGCCCTGGCCGGGTTCTACATCAACGAGCTGGTGCTGCGCCTGGCGCCGCGCCACGATCCGCATCCGGAGCTGTATTCGGCCTACGCGGCCACGCGCGAACGCCTGCGCGAAGGCGGAGCGCTGGCCTGGACCCTGCGCCGCTTCGAACGCGACCTGCTCGAGGCGCTGGGCTTCGGCTTCGACTTCAGCCGTGACGGCGACGGCGCCGAAATCGATCCGGCCGCGCGTTACCGGCTCGACCCCGAGCACGGGCCGCGGCGCTTGCTCAGCGATCGCGGGCATGACGAGCGCAGCAGTGCCGCAACAGGTCGGGCCTTGCTCGCATTGGCTACCGACGCGGCGCCCGAGCACGACGACCTCGCCAGCCTGCGCCTGCCGATGCGCGGCGTGCTGTCGCACCACCTCGGCGCGCGTGGGTTGAAGTCGTGGGAGATGATCGGCGAGTTGGGGCGTTTGAAGAAGTAGGCTTGGTTCACGTCGTCGATACGTCATCGTCGTGGGAGCGACGTGAGTCGCGAACAAGCCGCCACGATCTCGCCGAAAGGCTTCGCGACTTACCGGTGGCTACGCCACCACTCCCAAAACGGAGTGGATCGTCGATCGTGTGGCTTCTTCGAATGCGTCAAGCAGTTCCGCGTTGCTCGGTGATTCGCTCAGCCTGCCTGCGGCTGCCTGCAAGCGCACCGCACCGACGAAACCGCTGCTGGCCTTCAGTCGATGCAATTCGCCTCGCGCGGCCTCGGTGTCGCCGGAGCGCAGCGCGGCGGCGATGCGTTCGCACTGGCCCGGCAGCTCGGCGAGGAACAGGGTGCGGAGTTGCTCGACCGCGCTGCGATTGCCATTCAATGCCGTCATTGCCGCGTCGTCGTCCCATAACGGCAGAACGGCAACGCCGTCGTTCCCTGGCGTCGGGGACGGGGCGGGCGAGGAGAAACCCAGGAGCGAACGGACTTTCGCCTGCAGCGCCACGGCGGCCACCGGCTTGACCACCACGCCATCGAAGCCGACTTCGCCCAAGCGCTGCGCCAAGGCGGGGGAATCGTCGGCGGTGTGGGCAAGTGCGGGTGTCGCCGCCGATTTCGCGCGCAACAGCGCCAGCAGGGTGGCGCCGCTGCCATCGGGCAGGTTGGCGTCGATCAGCCACAAATCGTGGTCCGGTGCCGCGGCTTGCGCTTCGGCCATCGACATCGCCGTTTCGACCGTCGCCGGCAGCGCTTCCAGCGCGGCGCGCAGGAAGGCCAGGCTGACCGGATCGTCTTCCACCAACAGCAAGCGCGGCTTCATGGCCGAAGTTTAAGGCGCGCGGCCGCATCTGCGACAATAGCCGGCCTTGTTTCGCCCGCAGCCCCCGCCACGTGGCCAGAACCCGCGCCCCCCGCATCGACAAGACCCCGTTCGAAGCCGAAATCACCGACCTGAGCCATGACGGCCGCGGCGTCGCCCGCCGCGACGGCAAGGCTGTGTTCGTCGCCGGTGCGCTGGCCGGTGAGCGCGTGCTGGCCGAACAGACCGCCAAGAACCGCCACTTCGACGAGGCCCGCACCCTCGAAGTGCTGCAGCCGTCGCCGGACCGGGTCGAACCGCGCTGCCCGCATTTCGGCACCTGCGGCGGCTGCGTGCTGCAGCACCTGGCCGAAGACAAACAGATCGACGCCAAGCAGCGCGTGCTGCTGGAGAATTTCGAACGCATCGGCCACGTCAGGCCGGAGACCGTGCTGCCGCCGCTGACCGGCGCCAGTTGGGGCTACCGGCGCAAGGGCCGCTTCTCGGTCCGCCGCGTCGAGAAGAAGCAGAAGACCCTGGTCGGTTTCCGCGAGCAGGATCCGCGCTTCGTCGCCGACCTGTCGGTGTGCCATACGGTGATACCGCAGATCGGCGAGCGTGTCGCCGACCTGGCCACGCTGGTCGATGGCCTCGATGTGCGCGCGGACATACCGCAGATCGAATTCATCGCAGGCGACACCACGGGTGAATTCGACGGCGTTGCCCTGGTGTTCCGCCATCTGCAGCCGTTGGGCGAGAAGGACAAGGCGGCCCTGGTCGAATTCGGCAAGAAGCATCGCTTCGCGATCTTCCTGCAACCCGGCGGCGTCGAGAGCGTGCATCCCTTGTGGCCCGACGCGCCGGAGCTGGCGTTCGGTTTGCCGGCCTGGAATGTGGAGCTGGCGTTCCGTCCGCTGGATTTCATCCAGGTGAATGCCGCGCTGAACGAGAAGATGATCGCGCATGCGTTCCAACTGCTGGATCCGCAGGCGCAGGATCGCGTGCTGGACCTGTTCTGCGGGCTGGGCAATTTCACCCTGCCGCTGGCGCGGTTGGCGGGCGAGGTGGTAGGCGTGGAAGGCGAGGCCGGCCTGGTCGCGCGGGCGCGCGACAATGCGCAGCGCAACGGGCTGGGCAATGCGCAGTTCTTCGCCGCCGACCTGACCCAGGACCAGCGCGGCACGCCGTGGATGCGCGCCGGTTTCGACAAGCTGCTGCTGGACCCGCCGCGCTCGGGCGCGATCGAAGTGTTGCAGCAGCTGCCGCTGAAACAATTCGGCCGCATCGTCTACGTCAGCTGCCATCCCGGCTCGCTGGCGCGCGATGCCGGCTACCTGGTCAACGAGCAGGGCTTCAGGCTGAAGGCGGCCGGGGTGATGGACATGTTCCCGCACACCGCGCACGTCGAGAGCATCGCGTTGTTTGAGAAATAGAAGCGAGGACTGGACGCGGATCAGGGTCGATGACACGGATAAAGCAATAGTCCAGAGTGCTTTATCCGTGTCATCCGCGTAATTCGTGTCAAATGGCTTTTCGGGATCGAAGTGATGGGTATCGAAATAGAAAGAAAATTCCTGGTCACCGGCGACGCATGGCGCGCAGCCGCGCACAGGGTCGTGGCGATGGCGCAGGGCTACCTGAACGACATCGACGCGGTCGAAAGCGGCGCGCAGCGCGCCTCGGTGCGGGTGCGGATCGAAGGCGACGAGGCGCACCTGAACCTGAAGTCGCGCGAACTGGGTCACACCCGGCAGGAGTTCGACTACGTGATCCCGGTCGCCGACGCAAGGGCCATGCTGGCGCTGTGCACCGGCGGGCTGATCGACAAGCGTCGCCACTACGTGAACCACGCCGGCCACCTGTGGGAAGTCGACGAGTTCCTTGGCGAAAACGCCGGCCTGGTGGTCGCCGAGATCGAGCTGGATTCGGCCGACGAAGCCTTCGAACTGCCCGCATGGGCCGGTAAACAGGTGACCGACAGCCTGCGCTATTACAATCTGGCCCTGGCCGCGCGCCCGTACTCGCGATGGAGCGAGGAAGAGCGCAACGCCGCCGACATTCCCTGAAGGAACCCGCATGCTGTTGATTGGCGTCTCCGGCCACGAACTCACCGGACAGGAACGCGACTGGCTGCAGCACGATGCCGTCGCCGGCGTGGTGTTGTTCGGGCGCAATTTCGCCTCGAAGCAGCAGGTCGGCGAGTTGTCCGCGGCGATCCGCGAAGCCGCGCCGCGTCCGCAGCTGATCTGCGTGGACCAGGAAGGCGGGCGCGTGCAGCGCTTCCGCGAGGGCTACAGCAAGCTGCCGCCGTTGCAGGTGCTGGAAGCGGTCTATGCGCAGGATCCGCAACGTGCCCTGGCCCTGGCCGAGGAACATGCGTGGCTGATGGCCAGCGAAGTCCGCGCCAGCGGCGTCGACCTGAGCTTCGCCCCGGTGGTCGACCTGGCCCGCGGCAACCGCGCCATCGGCGACCGTGCCTTCGCCGCCGATCCGCAGGTCGTCGCCGAATTCACCCGTGCCTACGTGCGCGGCATGCACGGCGTCGGCATGGCGGCGACGCTGAAGCATTTCCCCGGCCACGGCACCGTGCTCGAGGATACCCATCACGACGTCGCGATCGACCCGCGTCCGCTGCAGGCGCTGCGCGACGCGGACCTGGTGCCGTTCGTTGCCGGCATCGATGCCGGCGCGGATGCGGTGATGATGGCCCACGTGGTCTATCCGCAGGTCGCGCCGGAGCCGGCGGGCTACTCGCCGCGCTGGATCAACGAGATCCTGCGAAGCGAGCTGGGCTTCCGTGGCGTGGTGTTCTCCGACGACATCAGCATGGCCGCGGCGCATTCGGCCGGCGGCATCGGCGCGCGCATCGATGCCCACCTCGATGCCGGCTGCGACGTGGTGCTGGTCTGCCACCCGGAAGCGGTCGAAGAATCGCTGGCCACCATCGAGGGCCGTCGCCTCAACACCGCCGCGCTGCTGGGCCTGATTGGCCGCGGTGCGCTGGGCTGGGACGGCCTGCTGGCCGATGCGCGTTACGACGCGGTGCAGGGCTCGCTGACCGCAGCGAGAGAACTATCCAAGGGAAATATCGCCTGATGAATCCTCTGAACGAATATCCGCTGCGGGATGCGCTGCGCGGCGCGGAACTGGTCGTCGACCGCGGCCGCATCGATGCCGCCATCGCCCGCATGGCCGAACGCATCGCCGCCGATTACGCCGGCGAGGTGCCGGTATACCTGACCATCATGCACGGCGCGTTGCCGTTCGCGGGGCAACTGGCGCTGGACCTGGGCGGGCACGGCATCGACCTGACCTTCGACTACCTGCATGCCACGCGCTATCGCGGAGAGACCAGCGGCGGCGAGCTGGTGTGGAAGCACCGCCCGGCCACCGCGCTGTACGGCCGCCGCGTACTGCTGGTCGACGACATCCTCGACGAAGGCCACACCCTGCTGGCGGTGAAGCAGTGGTGCCTGGAGCAGGGCGCCACCGACGTGCGCATCGCCGCGCTGGCCACCAAGGCGCACACACGGGTCGTCGAAGGCATCGCCGCCGACTACGTCGGGCTGGAAGTCCCGGACCGCTACGTGTTCGGTTTCGGCATGGACTACCACGAGCAGGGCCGCAACCTGCCCGGCATCTACGCATTGAAGGGCTGAGTCGTGAGCGAAATCCGCTTGGCGGTGATCGGCGGCACCGGCGTGTACAAGCTGGCGCAGCTCGACGGCGTGGAAACCCGCGAAGTCGCCACGCGCTTCGGCGCGCCTTCCGGCCCGGTGCGGATCGGCAGGCTGCTGGGGCAGAAGGTGGCCTTCCTCGCCCGCCATGGCGAAGGCCATTCGGTGCCGCCGCACCTGGTCAATTACCGCGCCAATCTCGCGGCGCTGAAGGAAGCCGGTGCGACCCGCGTCTTGGCGCTGAATACCGTCGGCGGCATCACCGAGCGCTTCGGTCCGCGCGTGCTGGCCTGCCCGGACCAGCTGATCGATTACACCTGGGGCCGCATCTCGACGATCTGCGAAGAACCCGGCAGCGAGGTGATCCATGTCGATTTCGGCGAGCCGTATACGCCGTTGCTGCGGCGCAAGCTGCTGGCCGCCGCGCGCGTCACCGGCGCTCGCGTCGTCGATGGCGGTTGCTATGGCGCCACCCAGGGTCCGCGGCTGGAAACCCGCGCCGAAATCGGCCGCCTGCGCCGGGATGGTTGCGACCTGGTCGGCATGACCGGCATGCCGGAAGCCGGGCTGGCGCGTGAACTGGGTCTCGATTACGCCTGCCTGGCGATCGTCGCCAACTGGGCCGCCGGCTGCGGCGATGAAGAGGAAATCACCCTGGCCGAAGTGCTGGCCAACGTCGACGCGGCTTCGGCCGGTTTGCCGGAACTGATCGCAGAACTGGCACGCGGGTGATTGTCAACGCGCGCGGGGCTTTGCATACTCCGGCGTGCGGCTCGCCGCGCCACCACCACCATTCGAAGGAAGCAACACAATCATGCCGTACGGTACCGTGAAATGGTTCAACGATGCCAAGGGATTCGGGTTCATCGCGCCGGAAGACGGCAGCGCCGATGTCTTTGCGCATTTCTCCGCAATCAACTCGAAGGGTTTCCGCAGCCTGCAGGAAGGCCAGCGGGTCAGCTACGAAGTCACCCAGGGCCCGAAGGGCGCCCAGGCTTCGAACATCACGCCGGTCGCCTGAACCGACCCGGACGATGTCAGAACCCCGCTTCGGCGGGGTTTTTTTTAGCCGGGCAGACATGAACAAACCGCTCGACATCGCCATCGTCGGTTACGGCACCGGCGGCCAGGCGGCTGCATTGCTGCTGCAGCGCGACGGCCATCGCGTGCACGTGTTCGAACGCGTACCGGACCCGGGCCCCGTCGGCGCCGGCTTCCTGTTGCAACCGACCGGCCTGCAGGCGCTGTGGCGGATGGGTTTGCTGCACAAGGCGCTGGTGCACGGCGCGCCCGTACGCCGCCTGTTCGGCGAAACGCCGTGCGGGCGCGCGGTGATGGACATGCGCTATGCCGGGCTGGATGCGCGTTTGTTCGGCCTGGGCCTGCAACGCGGCGCCTTGTTCGGCCTGCTCGATCGCGCGTGGCGCCGCGAAGGGAACCTGCATGCGGGCGTGCGCATCGTCCGGGTCGACGAAGGCGAAGGGCGGCTGTTCGACGAGCGGGGCGGATCGCACGGTCCTTTCGACCTGGTGGTCGCCGCCGACGGCTCGGCGTCGCAGCTGCGCCAGCAGATCGGCGGCGAAAAACTCGATCGCGCCTATCCGTGGGGCGCGCTGTGGTGCCTGCTGCCCGCCGGCGAATGGCCGCATCGCAGCGAACTGCGCCAGCGCTACGTGGGCGCGCGCAAGATGATCGGCCTGCTGCCGGTCGGTTCGCGGCCCCGCGACGCGACGCCACGGCTGAGTTTTTTCTGGAGCCTGCCAACCGCGGCTTTCGAACACTGGCATGCGCGCGGCATCGAGGCGTGGCGCGAGGAGGTCGCGGCGATCTGGCCGCAGGCCGGCGAGCTGCTGCACGGCGTCGTCGAACCCGCGCAACTGGCCCGCGCCAGCTACCGCGATGCGGTGCTGCCGCGCTGGCATAGCGGCCGCATGGCATTGCTCGGCGATGCCGCGCATGCGATGAGCCCGCAACTGGGGCAGGGCGTCAACATGGCCCTGCTCGACGCGGAGGCACTGCGCGACGCGTTGCGCGCGCAATCCGGAGTCGCCGCGGCCCTGGCCCAGTACCAGGCCATGCGCCGCCGGCACGTGGCGATCTATCAGTTCTGGAGCCGATGGCTGACGCCGCTGTTCCAGTCGGAGCGCGATTGGATCGCGAAGACCCGCGACGTCGCGTTCCTGCCGCTTGGGCGCCTGCCCGGCGGGCGCGGCCACATGCTCCGCGTGCTCAGCGGTACCCAGCAGGGGCTGTTCGGCCAATGGAAGCTGGCGCCGGAATTCATCGAGGCGATGGCGTCCGTCATGCGGGAGGGAGAACCTGGTAGCCACGCGGCGTCGATGGCCTCCGCTTGCGACTGAGTGGGTGACTGCCGCCGTACCCGGGGAAATCCGGGGCGGTCTTGCGGCGCACACCCGAAGCGAAACTCACGGTCGTTTTTTCGCAGCGGGCGGCAGGCGCGCCTTGGGCATCTTCGCCGCCAACCCGACGTTGCGCCCCGCCAGCGTGGCGACCCGGTATTCGACGCTGGTGCCCAGCAACTGCGCGGCCTCGGACAGGCTCAGCCCGTAATCCTGCTGCAGCCACTGGACCAGGCCGGTGGTCGCCACGCGCAAGGCATCGTCGAGGGAACCCGCTTGGCCGAGGGTCATCAATGCGGTCGGCGACTCCACCCGCGGCATGCCGATCTGCTTGCCCTTGACCAGGTCGACGGTGAATACGACGTCCATCGAGGTTTCCAGCGCGTACTGGGTGGTCTCGCCATCGCCTTGCGCGGCGTGCGCATCCCCCAGGTACAGCAGTGCGCCGGGCTGGGAGACCGGCAGGTAAACGGTGTTGCCTTCGACCACTTCGTTGAAGTCCATGTTGCCGCCGAAACGTCCGCTGTCGCCACTGGACATCGCTGGCCAGCCGAATCCGGGGGCGACGCCCAGCCCGCCCAGCATCGGCCGCAACGGCACTTCGAGCCCGCGCAACGCGTCGGCCTTTTCGGGGCGCGCTACGCCACGTGCAGGATCGAGCAGCCAGCGCCGCGGCTTGCCCAGGGCGGTCGTCTTCGCCGCCAGCGATTGCCCCTGCGCACGGCCGACGATCCCGTCCAGGCTGTCGGCATAATCGCGGTTGGTGCGCAGGCGCTCGATCTTCACCACCAGGGTGTCGCCGGGTTCGGCGCCGGCCACGAAGAACGGCCCGTTCTGTGGATTTCCGAACAGTGCGCGGGTGATGCCGTGCTCGTCGACGCCGCCCGAATCCAGGGTGCGCGTATGCACCGAATCGCCCGGCCAGATGGTCAGCACCGGTGCGCGATGCGGGCTGAATTCGTTCGCGTATCCGTCAGGAACGAATTCGCGGCGCTGCGGCCCGCCCGCGGGCCGTTGCGGAATCCGCCGGGCATGGAAAGCGTGGACGACGCGCCGCGACTCATCGTTGGGATCGGGGAAATCGGCATTGCCGGACAGATCGTCGCCCGACACCTTGCCGGAGAAACGGTACTGCTTGCCGTGCGCATCGGTGGAAACGAACTCGACCGCGTCGCCATGCCTGCGCCCTTGCAGCGGATCGCCATCGATCTTGCCGTGCAACAGCTCGCCGTCGTGCACCAGATCCATCGACTGATAGGCCGGATTGCCCCACAGATCGATGGTGACGAGCCAGTTCTGCGCCGACGTCGCGGCCAGGACGGAATGCGGGACCAGCAATAACAGCACCAGGAGCCATGCGCGCATTGTGTTCTTCCTGCCGTAGGAGATGCCTACGGTAGGGATGCGTCGCGGCCGGAAAGCGTCGCAGCGCCGCGGTTCGTTGCGGCTTATGGAGCCGGAATGATGTCCCCGGTCTCAATCGCCGCATCGCACGCCATCGCCTGCGCCGGTACACGCCCCTCGTTGCGCTGCAGGTGCGCCTCGCCCCAGATGCGGACGGCTTCCACCACCGGCAACACGCTGCGACCGTAGGAGGTCAGTGCGTAGGCGACGGGAGCGGGTACCGGGCCCAGCGGCATGCGTTCGATGAGCCCGTCCGATTCCAGTTCGCGCAATTGCTCGGTCAATACCTTGGGCGAGATCGGGGCGGCGCGTCGATGCAGCGAGGAAAAATGCGATTCCTCGCGGCCGATCCAATAGAGCAGGGTGAGCTTCCACTTGCCGCCGAAGGCGGCGAATGCCGCGGCCAGCGGGCAACCCGGAAGCGGATTGGCGCGCGCCGGGCGAAGGTACTTACCCGCAGGTGCGTTCTTGAACATGGTTTTCCAGCCGGTTATCCATGGGCCTGGTCGAATGGAGGGCAACTCGTGCGCGGCGATATCGGACTGTTTCGTGTATTCACCGGGGCGGCGCTCGCAGCCGCGCTTGCGCTGCCGCTCGCGGGCCATGGTAGCGAAGCCGCGAAGGCGGCGACTGAACGCGATGGCCGGCACGATTTCGATTGGGAAATCGGCACCTGGAAGACCGAGTTGCGTCGCCTGGTCCGGCCGCTTTCCGGTTCGAATGAATGGGCCGAGTACACGGGCACCACGGTCGTGCGCAAGGTGCTGGACGGAGCGGCCAACCTGGTCGAACTGCGAGTGCAGGGCCCGGCGGGGCGCATCGAAGGCGCCAGCCTGCGCCTGTACAACCCGCAAGCCCGGCAATGGGGCCTGCACTACGCCAGCATGCGCAGCGGCGCCTTCACCCGCCCGGTCTTCGGTGCGTTCGACCACGGGCGCGGGGAGTTCTACGGCACCGAAGTCATGGACGATGGGCGCGAAGTCATGGTCCGCTTCGTCATCACGGCGACGAGCGCGGATTCGGCGCAGTTCGAGCAGGCCTATTCGGCCGACGGCGGGAAACACTGGGAGGTGAACTGGCTCGCCACGGATACCCGGGTGCGGCCGTGAATGCCGTGGAGGAAGACGCCCAGCTTGCGTCGGATCCGACCCTGGATCTGTTCGCGACGCTCCACGCCAGGCCGGGTCGTGCGGATGAGGTAAGGCGCGCACTGGAGACGGTGCGTGCGCCCACCCGCCGGGAGCCGGGCTGCATCGCCTTCGACTGCTTCGCATCGATCCGCGATGCCGACGAGTTCTGCATCCATTCGCGCTGGCGCGACCTGGCCGCTTTCGAACGCCATGCCGCGCTGCCGCATACCGTCGCGTTCCTGGCGCAAATGCACGACCTGCTCGATCCGGCGCTGAGGATAGCGCTGGCGCAACGCATGTAGTCACGACGCGGCCGCGGGTTATGGCGTAAATTCCAATCCTGACCGATTGGATGCAGGTACAGCGCAAGCGCCATGGACCGTTTCGAAACCCATCGCGTCGACAACCAGCCGCCGCCGTTCGAACCGCGCGACCTGTGGGCCGACGACGTCGTGCTGCGCAATGCGGTGGAGCGCGAAGGCGCGTCGTCGTTCGCCGCGCGGATCGCGGTCTACGCTGCGCTGGCCGGCGACGAGTTGTACCGGATCGGCTTCGACGCCAACCGCGACAGGCCGCGGCTGAAGACCCACGACCGTTATGGTCATCGCATCGATGCGGTCGAGTTCCATCCGGCCTATCACCGCTTGATGGAAGCGGCGAAGACCCATGGCGTCGCCGGACTCTCCTGGCACGAAGCGCAAGCCGGCAGCCACGTGGCTCGGGCGGCGCTGTGTTATTTGCACAACCAGGCCGAAGCCGGTACCAGCTGCCCGCTGACGATGACCCATGCCGCCGTGCCGGTACTGCGCCGGGAACCGGCGCTGGGCGAATGGGCCGACAGGGCGGCCGCACCTTTGTACGACCCGCGCGACGTGGCCATCGGCGAGAAGGCCGGCATCACCGTCGGCATGGGCATGACCGAGAAGCAGGGCGGGTCCGACGTGCGCAGCAATGCGACCGTGGCGAGGCCGCTGGCGGCTGACGGCGAGTATTCGCTGGTCGGGCACAAATGGTTCTTTTCCGCACCGATGAGCGATGGCTGGCTGGTGCTGGCGCAGGCGCCGGGCGGGCTGAGCTGTTTCCTGCTGCCGCGACGGATGCCCGATGGCGCGAAGAACGCCTTCCGGTTGCTGCGGCTGAAGGACAAGCTCGGCGACTGGTCCAACGCATCGTCCGAAGTGGAATTCACCGGTGCCTGGGCACGGCGGATCGGCGACGAGGGGCGCGGCGTGGCGACGATCATCGAGATGGTGATGCTGACCCGGCTCGACTGCATGCTCGGATCGGCGGCGACGATACGCATGGCCGTGGCGCAGGCGATCCACCACGCGCGCCATCGTCGTGCGTTCGGAAAGCCGCTGGCCGGACATGCGCTGATGCGCAACGTGCTGGCTGATTTGGCGCTGGAGTCCGAAGCCACCACCGCGTTCGCGTTGCGCGTGGCCGGCGCGGTGGATCGCGCGCCGCACGATGCGGGCGAGGCGGCATTCGCCCGCGTCGCCACCGCCATCGGCAAATACTGGATCTGCCGGCGCGCGCCGGCCGTGGTCAACGAGGCGCAGGAGTGCCTCGGTGGGGCCGGTTACATCGAGGAATCGGTGCTGCCGCGGCTGTATCGGCAGGCGCCGCTGAATTCGATCTGGGAAGGCAGCGGCAACATCCAGTGCCTCGACGTGCTGCGCGCGCTGGCGCGGGAGCCGGAGGCGGGCGAGGCGCTGCGAGCGCGGCTCGAGGCGGCACGCGGCTGCGATCCGGCGTACGACCGGACTATCGGCACGATTGCGGAAGCCGTCGCTTCGGGACTGATCGACGAAGCGTCGGCGCGGTATTGGGTCGAACGGCTTGCGTTGGCCCTGCAGGCTTCGGTGCTGGTGCTCGCGGACAGTCCCGCGGCGTTGCCGTTCATCCGCAGCCGGCTTGGCGGCGAGCATGGTTTGGCGCTCGGCACTTTGCCCGGCAACGTGGATTTCACCGGATTGATCGAACGCGCGCTGCCATAGCGCCGCCGATCAATCGATGAACTGCAATCGCGCCAGTTCGGCGTACAGCCCGCCCTGGGCGAGCAGTTGTTCGTGCGTGCCCTGGGCGACGATGCGGCCCTTATCCATCACCACGATGCGGTCGGCCTTCAGCACGGTGGCGAGGCGGTGGGCGATGACCAGGGTGGTGCGGCCCTGCATCAGCCGCTCCAGCGCGTTCTGCACCGCGCGTTCGCTTTGCGCGTCGAGCGCGGACGTCGCTTCGTCCAACAGCAGGATCGGCGCGTCCTTGAGCAGTGCGCGGGCGATGGCGATGCGCTGCTGCTGGCCGCCGGACAGGCGTGCGCCGCGTTCGCCGAGCTGTTCGTCGTAGCCGTTGGGCAGGGCCATGATGAAATCGTGCGCTTCCGCCGCGCGCGCCGCGGCTTCGACTTCGGCATCGCTGGCGTCGAGCCGGCCATAGCGGATGTTGTCGCGCGCGCTGGCGGCGAAGATCGTCGGCGCCTGCGGCACCAGAGCGATGGCTTCGCGCAGGGCGACGGGATCGAGCGTGCGCACGTCGCTGCCATCGACCGCGACCCTGCCGGCCTCGGGGTCGTGGAAGCGCAGCAGCAGCGAGAACACCGTGCTCTTGCCGGCGCCGGACGGGCCGACCAGGGCGACGGTTTCGCCGGGCGCGACCTGCAGGTCGAAACGTTCCAGCGCGGCGGTGTCCGGGCGCGAAGGGTAGTGGAAGATGACGGCGTCCAGCTCCAGTTCGCCGCGCAACGACTGAGGCAATGCCCGCGGGTGCGCAGGCGCGGCGATGCCGACGCCTTCGTCCAGCAGTTCGGCGATCCGGCCCATGCCGCCGGCCGCCTTCTGCAATTCGTTCCAGACTTCGGCCAGCGCCGCTACCGAACCGCCACCGAACAAGGCGTACAGCACGAACTGGATCAGGGTGCCGGCGCTCATGCGGTGGGCGACGACATCGTGCGCGCCGGTCCACAGCACCAGGGTGATCGCGCCGAAGAACAGGGTGATCGTGCTGCCGGTCATCAACGCCTGCGCGCCGATGCGGCGGCGTGCGGCGCGCACCGTGTTGGACACGGCTTCGGCGAAGCGGCCGCGCTCGTAGCCTTCGCGCGCATGCGCCTGCACCGTGCGCACCGCGCCGAGGGTTTCGGTCGCCAATGCGTTGGCGTCGGCCACCCGGTCCTGGCTGGCGCGGGAAATGCCGCGGATGCGCCGCGAGCCCAGCACCACCGGCAGTACCGCCAGCGGGATGCCCAGCACCGCCCATGCGGCCAGGCGCGGACTGGTCACGAACAGCATCGCCAGCGCGCCGATCGCGGTGATGCTGCTGCGCAGGGCGATGGACATGACGCTGCCGACCACGTTGCGGATCAGTTCGACGTCGGCGGTCAGGCGCGAGACCAGGTCGCCGCTGCGGTTGCGCTCGTGGAAGTCCACGTCGAGGCCGATCAGGTGGCCGTACAGGCGGTTGCGCAGGTCGGCGACCACGCGTTCGCCCAGCAGCGAGACGAAGAAGAAGCGCGCCGCGGTGCCGACGGCGAGCACGACGGCAACGCCGAACAGCAGCAGGAAGGCGCGGTCGATGCCGATCGCGCTACCGCTGCGGAAGCCTTCGTCGATCATCGTCCGGAACGCGACCGGCAGGCTCAGCGACGCCGCCGAGGACACGCCCAGCGCCGCCAGCCAGCCGAGGAACAGGCCCAGGTGCCGGCGCACGAATGGCCACAGCGCACGCAGGCTGCCGAGCCGGGCCTTCGGCTTGGTCGGTTCTTCGGGAGAGGCGGACATCAGGCGTCGCTTTGTTCGAATCGCACCCGGTCACGGGTGGCGTCGCGCAGGTGGATTTTCAAGGCTTCGACCCGGTCGGCGGGCAGGCGCAGGCTGAGCCGGGCGCCGTTTTCGTTGAAATCCTCGGACAGTTTCTCCGCCGCGTGCGCGGCCAGCGCCGCATGCACATTGCCGAGTTCGTCGAAGGGGCTGCTCAGCGCGACCTCGCGCATCGCGATCAGCGCACGGCGTTCGGCGCGGCGCAGGCATTCGGCCGCGGCGCCGCCGTAGGCGCGGACCAGGCCGCCTGCACCAAGCTTGATTCCGCCGAACCAGCGCGTGACCACCACGATCACCTGGTCGTAGCCCTGGCCATCGATCGCGGCGAGGATCGGCCGGCCGGCGGTGCCGGAGGGCTCGCCGTCGTCACTGGAACGATATTCGGCGCCGATCCGATAGGCCCAGCAATTGTGCGTCGCGGCCGGGTCGCCCACGGCCTGCACGAACGCCAGCGCCGCCTCCGGCGTGGTCGCCGGCGCGGCGTGGGCGATGAAGCGGCTGTGCTTGACTTCGGTTTCGAGCGTCGCCGGCGCGGCCAGGGTGTCGCTCATTCCTTCAACAGGTCGCGCAGTTCGGGGGGGAGGGTCGCGCGCGGATACTTTTTCACGAACAGGCGCAGGCTCTCGCGCGCGCCATCCGTGTCGCCTTGCATGCGACGCAACTCGATGCGGTGCAGCCAGGCGCGTTTCGACAAGCGCGTGTCCGCTTCGACCTCGATGCCGAGGACATCAGTCTCGTCGACCCGGCTGCCGGAAACGACGACGCTGTCGAGCGTGGCGTTGTCGTTGGCGACGGCCTTGGTAGCCGCACCTGTCTCCGCGAGCGGCGCGGATGCTGCTTCGGCGGCATAAGCCTCGTTGCGCGCGGCGGCGGGGGCGGGCGCGGCGGGCGAGAAAGCACGCTGCGCCTGCGCGGCGGCGGGCGCCAGCAAAGGAGCGGATTCCGTAGGCTCGGGCGCGGGCGCAGGCGGAGCGGGAGGCGCGGGTGGCGTCGGAAGGGAAGTCACGATGCCGGTCGCACGGGGCTCGGCAACCTCCACGGGTGGCGCTTCGCGCATCAACACGACTGCCGGCTCGGCAGGCGACGGCAAAGGCCGAGCCTTCGCCGGGGCCACGGCTTTCGCCGGAGCCGGCTTGGCAAGCTCGGGGGCGGCGATGGGCTCGACCGCAGGCGTCGCAGCAGCTGGGACGGCGGCATCGGCCGCTTCGGCATTGCTTTCCATTATCACCGCACGCGCAGGCGCTTCGCCGACCTGCATGCGGGCCTCATGCCGGGGCAGCAGCTGCCAGCCGATCCCCGCGGCGATCAGTACCGATGCCGCGAGCCCGGCGAGCGCAGGCCAACGTCGCCGGCGTGCCGGCGCGCGGGCGGGGCCGCGTGCCACCGCGCCATGCGCGGCGGCGAGGATCTTCGCGTCCAGCGCCGGCGAGGGCTCGCCATGCGGACCGACGCGGCCGAGCAGGGCGGCAAGCTCGCGCTCTTCGGCGTCCAGCGGTTCGATGGGCCTGTTGTTCATTCGCTCAACCTCGCGCGCAGCTTGTCCATCGCGTAACGCAGCCGCGACTTGACCGTTTCCCGGCCCACGCCGGTGATTTCGCCGATTTCCTCCAGGGTCAGCTCCTGTTCCAGCCGCAGTTGCAGCACCACGCGCTGGTCGTCGGGCAGCTCGGCCAGCGCCAGTTGCAGGCGCCGCCGCTGCTCGAATTCGCTCAATTGCCGTTCCGGCGTGTCCGGGTCGGGCACGCGCGCCGCGCGCTCGTCGGCGTCGACGGGCGCGGGCGGGCGGTGCTGCTGCGCGCGCCAGTGGTCGCCCAGCCGGTTGTGGGCAATGCGGAACAGCCAGGCGCCGAATGCCGCCTCCGGCTTCCAGCCCTCGCGCGCGGCGATGACGCGCTGCCACACGTCCTGGAAGAACTCGTCGGCCAGCGCCGGTTCGCGCACCTGCCGCAACAGGAACCGGTACAGCGGCCCGCGATGGCGTGCGTACAACTGCTCGAACGCCGTCGCATCGCCGGCCGCGTAGGCCAGCATCAGCGCTTCGTCGACCGGTTCCGCGGCGTCGTTCATCCGCCACAGCCTACCGGCATGGCCGGCATAGGCAAAGCGCCCGGGCCCTGACCTGAATAGGGCACAGGACACGTTCTCAAGCAGAATGGCCAGGTTGGGCAATGGGGACATCACGGACGAACAACGTCCGAAGGCAGCTGACGGGGTTGGCAAGACCCGGCCGGGGGTCGATTCTCATGCCTTGGCCGCTGCCCTCACAGAGGAACTGGTGTTGGATTCCCTACCGACCGCTCCGTCAGAAGCCGAAGCGCCCGAATCGAGTATCCGCCGCATGTTGCAGGCGGTGTGCCTGGCCATGCCGGAAGGCGTGAACGCCGCGGTCGCCTGGCGCGACTGGGCGGCGGGCAGCGGCAGTTGCGCGATGCCGGACGGCCTTCCGGCGCTGCGGCGCCGGGCCGAGCAGGCCCTGGTCGTGGAAAGCGCGGAGCGGGGCGACGACGTGCGGGTGGAATCCTGGGATTGCGGCGGCGGGGCGCGGATGGCGCTGGCGATGCAGTTCCCGCCGCTGATCGCGCCGGAGCGGGCCGCCGCACTGCAATCGGCCGCGCGGGCCCTGCTGGACGCCGGCCTGGATGCTGTGCGCGCGCACGCGCGGATCGCCTCGCTGGAGAAATCCAAGCGCCTGCAGCAGGCGCTGTACGAGATCGCCGACCTGTCGGGCGCGGAACTCGAAATGGAGGAGATGTTGCGGCGCCTGCATGCCGTCGTCGCCTCGCTGATGTATGCGCCCAACTGCTTCATCGCATTGTTCGATCCGGTGCGCGAAACGGTGCGCTTCCTTTACTTCGCCGACGAAATGGACGGCTGGACCGCCGATCCGGCGGTCGAGTTCACCGATGCGCACATGCCCAACAGCCTGACCTTCGCGCTGCTGCGCCATGGCAAGCCGCTGCACGGGCCTTCGGCCGAGTTGCGCCGCCGGTTCGGCGTGCCGCGCGACACGTCCCACGGGCCGGATAGCCTCGACTGGCTCGGCGTGCCGATGCTGCGCGACGGCGGGGTGGCCGGCGTGGTGGTGGTGCAGAGCTACGACCGCACCAATGTCTACGACGAGGGCGACCGCGCTCTGCTGGTGTACGTGGCCCAGCACATCCTGACCGCGCTGGACCGCCGGCACGCGCAGGAAGAACTCGAACGGCGCGTGCGCGAACGCACGCGCGAGTTGCGCCACGCCAACCGCGACCTGCAGGAGGAGATCGCCGAACGCAAGCGCGCCGAGGACCTGCAGCGGGCGCTGTACCGCATCGCGGAACTGGCGAACAGCTCGGAGAGCGTCGGCCAGTTCTACGCCGAAGTGCATGCGGTCGTCGCCGGGCTGATCAACGCCCGCAATTTCTACATCGCATTGCTGGCCGACCACGGGCGCGAGCTCGACTTCGTCTATGCCGCCGACGAGAACTTCGTGTTCCCGCACAGCCGGCCGATCGGCAAGGGCCTGACCGAATACGTGCTGGCCCAGCAGCGGCCGATGCTGCTGGACCGTGCCGCCATCGACGCATTGACCGAGCAAGGCGAGATCGTCGAGATCGGCGTGCCAGCGGAATGCTGGCTGGGCGTTCCGCTCTACCACGAGCAGGAGGTGGTCGGAGTCATCGCCGTGCAGAGCTATCGGCCGGAGGTGAGCTTCACCGCGCACGACCAGAAGCTGTTGGCCTTCGTCGCCCACAACATCGGCGTGGGGCTGGTCCGGCAGCGCAGCCAGGAACAGCGCAAGCACGCCCATGCCGAACTGGAGCGCCGGGTCGACGAACGCACCCGCGAACTGGCCGAGGCGAACCGCCGGCTGGTCGCGCAGATCGGCGAACGCCTGCGCGCGGAGCAGCGCCTGACCCACCAGGCCACCCACGATGCGCTGACCGGCCTGCCCAACCGCACCCACCTGCTGGAGCGCCTGTCGGCGGCGGTGGAGCTGGCGCGCGCGGGCAACGGGCCGGCATTCGCCGTACTGTTCCTGGACCTGGACCGTTTCAAGCTGGTCAACGACAGCATCGGCCATGCCGCCGGCGACGAACTGCTGGTCGAAGTGGCGCGGCGCATCACCGGCACCGTGCGCGCGGAGGATGTCGTGGCCCGGCTGGGCGGCGACGAATTCGCGATCCTCGCCGCGTACCGCAACGACGGCGGCATCGACGAGCTGACCGAACGCCTGCTGGTTGCGCTGGGCCAGCCGTTGTGGCTCGCCGGCCGCGAGCTGTTCCCGTCGGCCAGCGTCGGCGTGGCGATCTGGCACCCGCGCTACCGCAGCGGCGAGGAACTGCTGCGCGACGCCGACGCCGCGATGTACCGGGCCAAGGCCCAGGGACGCAATCGCAGCACGCTGTTCGACGAGGCGATGCGCGAGGCGGCGATGCAGAGCCTGGACCTGGAGGCCGACCTGCGCCGCGCCATCCTCAGCGGCGACTTCACCCCTTACTACCAGCCGATCATCCGCCTCGAAGACGGCGAGGTCATCGGCCACGAAGCGCTGTTGCGCTGGCAGCACGACAAGCGCGGCCTGCTGATGCCCGCCGACTTCATCGGCCTGGGCGAGGAAACCGGGCTGATCGAACAGGTCGACTGGCTGATCTATGCGCAGGTGGTGGAGCAGATCGCGCGCGGCGGCAGCGGCTACATCTCGGTCAACGTGTCGCCGCGGCATTTCCATTCCTCGGATTTCGCCGATCGCCTGCTCGGCATGTTCGACGCGGTTGGCGCCGACCCATCGCGCCTGCGCGTGGAGATCACCGAGATCGCCCTGCTCGAGGACGCGCCACGTACCTTGCGCACGCTGCACCTGTTGCGCCAGCACGGCATCCTGGCCCAGCTCGACGACTTCGGCACCGGCTTCTCGGCGTTGTCGTACCTGCACCGTTTCCCGATCTCGACCCTGAAGATCGACCGCAGCTTCATTTCCGGCCTGGGCGACCAGGGCAGTGCGGAAAGCGAGGCGGTGGTGCGCGCGATCCTGGCCCTGGCCGGCACGTTGGGCATCGACACCATCTGCGAGGGCGTGGAGCGCGCGGACCAGCTGCGCGCCCTGCGCGAGATGGGCGCGCGCTACGGGCAGGGTTACCTGTTCGGCGAACCGCAGGTGCACATCGGCGGCGGCGTCTGACGCAGTTCGCGGGAGCGAGCTTGCTCGCTCCCGCAGTCGATTGCTGGGCCGGGTCCTTCCGGCCCACCCTTGCTCACTCGCCTGAAGCGATCGCCGCTGCGGGCAAGGGTTGCGCGACCACCTGCCGCGCCTGGTCGACCAGGTCCGCGAATTCGTGGCGCAAGCCGTTGCGGTCGTCGCCGCTCGCACCGCGCGCCGCGCGGGCCACGTCGTTCCACGTCCATTCGCCGACATGGGTACCGCCACGCAGCAGGTCGGCATAGGCGGCCACCGCGCTGGCGAAGCGCAGGGCTTCGCTCGGTCGTGCGACCAGCGACGATCGCAGGACCTGCGTTTCAATCAGTTTGCTGGCCTGCGCGCCGGGCAGTTTGTAGCGCAGGCTCAGTTGCGCGACTTCGTTCGAATCGGCGGAAGCCGTCGCTTGCTTCGCGCCGTAACGCAGCGGCGGCAGGCGGTCCGCGCCGGAGCCGGCCGGGGTGATCTCGTACAACGCGGTCACTTCGTGGCCGGCGCCGATGTCGCCGGCGTCGACCTTGTCGTTGGCGAAGTCCTCGCGGTTGAGCAGGCGGTTTTCGTAGCCGATCAAACGGTATTCCGAGACCGCGGCCGGATTGAACTCGACCTGGATCTTCACGTCGCGGGCGATGGTCAGCAGGGTCGCCTGCATCTCCTCGGCCAGCACCTTGCGCGCTTCCTGCGGCGTGTCGATGCAGGCGTGGTTGCCGTCGCCGACGTCGGCCAGGCGTTCGGCCATGGCGTCGTTGTAGTTGCCTTCGCCGAAGCCCAGGGTGGTCAGGGCGATGCCCGACTTGCGCCGGTCGCCGACCAGGGTTTCCAGCGCCTTGCGGTCGACGATGCCGACGTTGAAGTCGCCGTCGGTGGCCAGGATCACCCGGTTGACGCCGTTCTTCACGAAGGCTTGTTTCGCCATCGCATAGGCCAGCTCGATGCCTTCGCCGCCGTTGGTGCTGCCGCCGGCTTGCAGGCGGTCGAGCGCGTCGATGATTTCGTCGTGGCGGTCGCCCGGCGTGGGCGGCAGCACCAGTCCGGCCGAACCGGCGTAGACCACGATCGAGACGCGGTCCTGCGCGCGCATCTGCGGCACCAGCTGGCGCAACGCGGTCTTCACCAGCGGCAGCTTGTCAGGTTCGTCCATCGAACCGGAGGTATCGATCAGGAACACCAGGTTGGCCGGCGGCAGGCTGGCCTTGGGCACGTCGTAGCCCTTGATGCCGACCATCAACAACTGCCGCTGCGGGTTCCATGGGGCCGGCGCCAGCTCGGTGGTCACCCGGAATGGCGTAGTGCGGTCGCTGGGCGCAGCGTGGCCGTAGCGGAAGTAGTTGATGAATTCCTCGGCGCGCACCGCATCGGCCGGCGGACGCTGGCCTTCGCGCAGCATGCGCCGCACGTTGCTGTAGCTGCCGGTATCGACGTCGATGGAAAAGGTCGAAACCGGTTGTTCGCTGGTGCGATGCACCGGATTGTCGCTGCGTTCGGCGTAGGTTTCTGTGTTGGTGGGTTGCACTGGCGCGTAGGCGGGCGGCGGCGGGGCGAGCCGGGCCGTGCGGTAGGCAACGACCGCGCCGGATACCGGTGCGGGAGCGGGTGGCGGGGGTGGGGCCGGCGCGTAGGTGAGACGAGGCTCGGCCACCTGGGCGGGCAGTGCCTGCCGCTGCGTGCCGGTGACGACGACGCTGTCGAGCGTCTGGCTCTCGCGGCTTTCCTTCGCGGCACCGGCCGCGGCGTCGGCTGCCATGGCCGCCGCCAACGCGGCGTCTTCGGCGCGCGCGTTCTGTGCGCTGGGACTGGACTGGCAACCGGCCAGCACGGCGATGGCGAGCAGGGTCAGGCAGAAGGCATGGCGGCGTTGCATGGCGGATCTCCCGTGGTGGACGGGAGGTTCAACGCGCGGGTCGCGGATGTGGGGTTAATCGCTGGAGCGGGCATTGCCTGCGACTTCGTCGAGGCATCCGGTGTGGGAGCGACGTAAGTCGCGAACGGGTCGCGACGATCCCGACCAAAGGCATCGCGACTTACGTCGCTCCCACACCCGGCACCATCGCGCTTCGTCGCGGGCAGGCGCTCCTACCGCACTTCGAGGTCCAGGCCGCCATCGGCCAGGCGCGCGCGCAGCCGGTCGCCGGCTTCGACCTGCGCGACGGAGCGGACCACGGCGCCATCCGGCTTGCTCAACACCGCATAGCCGCGGGCCACCGTCGCCAGCGGGCTGACCGCTTCCAGCGAACGCGCCAGGCCGCGCAGCTTCAGCGCCTCGCGCTGCATCTGGCGAACGACCGCGGCCTGCGGACGCGGACCGAGCGCGAACAGGCGTTCGCGCAGTACGGCGAGCCGGCGTTGCGGCTGGGTCGCGCGCAGTACCGCCGCGGCATGGCGCAGCCGGGCGTGGCGACGTTCCAACTGCTCGCGCCAGGCGGCCTGCAGTCGCCGCTGCGCCTGCTGCTGGCGCTGGCACAACGCCTGCAATCGCGCCTGTGGGCGCAGGGCCTGCAAACGCAGCGAAGCCCGATCGACGCGTTGCATCGCGTTGCGCAGCCGATGCGCCTGCAGCATCGACAGACGGCGCTGCAGGTTTTGCAGCCGTGCCAGCAGGTCGCGCCGGTCGGGCACCAGCAATTCCGCCGCTGCCGACGGCGTCGGCGCACGCAGGTCGGCGGCGAAATCGGCGAGGCTGAAGTCGGTCTCGTGGCCGACCGCCGACACCACCGGCACCGGCGAGGCCGCGATGGCGCGGGCCAGCGCTTCGTCGTTGAATGCCCACAGGTCTTCCAGCGAACCGCCGCCGCGGGCCAGCAACACCGCGTCGTAGCGCCCGCTGGCGCCGGCACGGCGCAGCAACGAGGCGATCTGCGCCGCCGCGCCTTCGCCCTGCACCAGGCTGGGCAGCACGTCGACCTCGAGCAAGGGGAAGCGCCGGCCCAGCACGCTGAGCACGTCGCGCACCGCGGCGCCGGTCGGCGAGGTGATCACCGCCAGGCGTTGCAGGTGCGCGGGCAGGGGGCGCTTGCGTTCGGCGGCGAACAGGCCTTCGGCGGCCAGCTTGTTCTTCAGTTCCTCGAACGCGCGGCGCAACGCGCCTTCGCCGGCTTCCTCCAGCGTGTCCAGGATCAACTGATAGTCGCCGCGCGCTTCGTACAGGGTCAGCCTTCCGCGCGCGAGCACCCGCAGGCCTTCGCGCGGCTGGAACTTCAGCCAGGTGCTCTTCGGCTTGAACATCGCGCAGCGCACCTGCGCCCGCGCGTCCTTCAGGGTGAAGTACAGGTGCCCGGATGCCGGACGGGTGACATTGCCCAGTTCGCCTTCGACCCAGACCAGCGGGAACGTGTCCTCGAGCAGGTTACGGGCGAGCGCATTCAGCTGCGAAGGCGTCAGGACATCGCGGGCGGTCGCATTCATCGGCGCAGGTTAGCGTCGATGGCGGCGCAAGTCATGCGCGGGACGCGTACCAGGCGATGGCCAGCGGTTCGCCCCGGTTCATCCGCTGCAGGTGTTCGGCCACCACGTCCTGCATGCGCGCCAGGCGCTCGCCGTCTTCGGCCTCGACGTGCACGTGCAGGCCGTCCTCGTCGGCCTCCAGCAGGGCCAGGGTGGTGGCGTCGAACGGCACCAGGCCGTAACTGTCGTCGAAGCGGACCTCGAACTTGTGCGCCCAATGGGTGCACAGGCGCTTGATCAGGCGGCTGGCGTCGGCGGTGCGGATGTCGGAAACGGACGTGGGCATGCGGTTCTCGGGGGGGTCTTCGGGGGATGGACGGATATCGCGCGAACGGGCCGATGGTTGACCGGCGGGGGCGATGTCCGTCCATCGGATCCCGCCGGGCAGGGCAGGCCTGCGGCGGGACAGTTAAAATGGACGAATGAACGACACCGTTGCCCCATGCCGAATGCCCACCGAAGCCGGTCCCGCGCCGCGCCGCATTACCCATGGCGTGGATATCGGCGGGGTCGTGGTCGGCGGCGGCCATCCGGTGGTGGTGCAATCGATGACCAACACCGACACCGCCGACGTGGCCGCCAGCGTCAAGCAGGTGGCGGATCTGTGGCGCGCCGGCTCGGAACTGGTGCGGCTGACCGTCAACAACCCCGAATCGGCGGCGGCCATCCCACGGATCCGCGAGAAGCTGGACATGATGGGCGTGGCGGTCCCGCTGATCGGCGACTTCCACTACAACGGCCACCAGTTGCTGGCGAACGAGCCGGCCTGCGCCGAGGCGCTGGCCAAATACCGGATCAACCCCGGCAACGTCGGTTTCGGCAAGAAGAAGGACACCCAGTTCGCCCAGTTGATCGAATTCGCGATCCGCTACGGCAAGCCGGTGCGCATCGGCGCCAACTGGGGTTCGCTGGACCAGGCGCTGGCCGCGCAGCTGATGGACGAGAACCACGCGCGCGAAACCCCGTGGGATGCCGCCGCGGTGCTGCGCGAAGCGTTGATCCGTTCGGCGCTGGATTCGGCGCACCGCGCGGTGGAGCTGGGCCTGCCGCGCGAACGCATCGTGCTGTCGGCCAAGGTCAGCGGCGTGCAGGAACTGATCGCCGTGTACCGCGAACTGGCGCAACGCAGCGAATTCGCCCTGCATCTGGGCCTGACCGAGGCCGGCATCGGCAGCAAGGGCATCGTCGCCTCCAGTGCCGCGCTGGCGGTGCTGCTGCAGGAAGGCATCGGCGACACCATCCGCATCTCGCTGACCCCGGAACCGGGCGCGTCGCGCACCCAGGAAGTGATCGTCGCCCAGGAACTGCTGCAGACCACCGGCCTGCGTGCGTTCACGCCGATGGTCACCGCCTGTCCCGGCTGCGGGCGCACCACGTCGGAGTTCTTCCAGGAGCTGGCGAAGGTGGTGCAGGAACACGTGCGCGGCAAGATGCCGGAATGGAAATACACCCATCCCGGCGCGGAGAACATGACCCTCGCGGTGATGGGTTGCGTGGTCAACGGACCGGGCGAGTCGCGCCATGCCAACATCGGCATCTCGCTGCCGGGCACCGGCGAAGCGCCGGCGGCGCCGGTGTTCGTCGATGGCGAAAAGACGGTGACCCTGCGCGGCGAGAACATCGCCCACGAGTTCGTCGCCCTGATCGATGCCTATGTCGAACGAAAGTACGGAAGCGCGGCTTCCGTCTGACCCCGCATCCGCCGCGCAGGCGGTCCGCGAGGAGGCGCGTTTCGGCATCGCTTTCCTGCGCCGTCGCTGGCGTCGGCTGCTGCTGGTGTTCGTCGGCCTGCTGTTGCCGTTGTGGGCGTTCGGCGAGCTGGCCGACGAAGTCCACGAAGCCGAGGCGTTCCCGTTCGACGAGCCGATCCTGCGCTTCGCCCACGAACTGGCGCATGATGGTTTCGACCGCGTGTTCCTGCTGTTCTCGCAACTGGGCTACCACTATGGCGTGGTGCCGTTCGACGTCGTGCTGGTCCTGGCGCTGGCGCTACGGCGCAGGCTGCGCGAAGGACTGTTCGCCGGCCTCGCCATCGTCGGGTCGGCGCTGTTGAATCTCACGACCAAGCAGATCTTCGCCCGCGCGCGGCCGTCGTTGTGGGAATCGATCGCGCCCGAATCCACCTACAGCTTTCCCAGCGGCCACGCGATGGGTTCGATGACCGTGGCCGCGGTGCTGGTGCTGCTGGCCTGGCATACGCGCTGGCGCGTGTGGGTCGCGGTGCCGGCGTTGGCGTTCGTGGCGATGGTCGGCCTGTCGCGGGTGTACCTCGGCGTGCATTACCCGTCGGACATCCTCGCCGGCTGGGCCGCGGCGCTGGCCTGGACGGTGGCCGCGTACGCGCTGGTGTTCAGCCGCCTGCGGCCTTGGCGGGCAGGTATTCCGCGGGCAGGCTGAGCTTCGGGTTCTCGGCTTCCCACATCAGCGACACGATCCACCAGCGCTTGTTGTCGTGCATCAGCTGCAGGCTGTTGATGCCGCGCATGACGTGGCCGTCCGCATCCAGCTTGCCTTCGTAGGTGCTGAACACGTGGGCGATGTGGCCGAAGCGTTCGGTGCGCCGCGCCAGCTCGCGTTCGTGGAAGCCTTTTTCGAGCAGCAGCGGGCCCGAGCTGGCGACATAGTCGTTGACCTGCAGCAGGCGCATGCCGACGCTGTCGTCCGGCCGCACGCCCACCGGCATCATCCGTCCGGTCGGCACGAACAGCGAGCGCAGCCGGTTCCAGTCGCGCGCCTGTCCGGCAGGGCCCGAGATCACGTCGTACAGCGCGGCGATGATCGCGTCGATGCTGGCCACGTCCTTTTCCGCGGCGGCGGGGACGTTGAAGTTGACCGGTTGCGTGGCCGGGGCCGCCGCCGGGGTCTGGGCGAAGGCGGGGACGGTGAACGTGGCGAGCAGCAGGGGCAGGGCGAGGCGCATGGGCAGGATCCGCGTGGACAGGCCGCATCAATAGCATCGGGGGACATCCCGCACCCGTGCCGGAATGCACGGGCCGATCATTCGAGTATCCGGACTTCAGTGTGGCATCGGATAACGGACTCCCTCTCCCCGCATGCGGGGAGAGGGTGCCGAAGGCGGGTGAGGGGCGACCCGGAGTCAGCGTGGGTTCCGAAGCAGGGTCGCATCGAGTGCGGGGAAAGCCGGGGCTTTCGCGCTCGAATTCTTGTCGAAACGCAAAGTGCATCGGCTCCGGACTGCCCCTCATCCGGCCTGTCGGCCACCTTCTCCCCGCACGCGGGGAGAAGGAAACCGCACCGGATTTCTCATGCCCACCTATTCGGCCGGCTTGGCGGCCTCGCTGGGTGCCTTCGACGCAGCTGCGCGCGCCAGCCTGGCTTCGCGGCGGGCGATGTAGAACGTCGCGGACAGGATGATCGCGGCGCCGGCCACGGTCCATGCGTCGATCTTCTCGGCGAACAGCAGCCAGCCGGCCAGGGTAACCACCGGCAACTGCACGAAGCTGATCGGGGTCAGCGCCGACACTTCGCCCAGCTTCAATGCGCGGGTCCACAACAACTGTCCGACCGTGCCGAGCAGGCCGGACAGGACCAGCCACAGCCAGGCGATGCCCTGCGGCGGGTGCCAGACGAACAACGCCGGGATCAGCGACATCGGCACCCACAGCACGTAGGTCCAGAACACGATGGTGTCGGCCTTGTCCACGCGCGACAGCTGCTTGATCTGGATCGCGACCAGGGCATTCATCATCGCGGCAAGGATCGCGACCAGGGTGCCGGTGGAAAAGGCGTGCGACCACGGCCGCACGATCACCAGCACGCCGATGAAACCGGCGGCCACCGCCAGCCAGCGGCGCACGCGCACGCGTTCGCCCAGCCACAGCGCAGCGGCGATGGTGATGAAGATCGGCGAGGAATAGGCCAGCGAGATCGCCTGGGCCATCGGCAGGTGGCCGATGGCCCAGAAGCCGCAGAACATGCTGACGATGCCGATGCCGCAGCGGACGAAATAGCGCGGCAATTGCGTGGTGCGCACGCGTTCGGCGAAGCGGGCCAGCGGCCGCGGCTCGCGCAGCACCGGCCAGGCCAGCATCGGCAGCAGGGCGACGAAGCCGAAGGCGTTGCGGAAGAACGCGACTTCCCAGGTCGGCTCGGTCTGCGAGGCCAGGCGGATGCACACCGCCATCAGGCCGAAGCCGAAGGTGCTGGCCAGCATCAGCAGCGCGGCGCGCACGGCCACCGGCGTGGCGGCGCGTGGCGGAGGCGGCGGTTGCAGGTGGCTGGCGCTCATCTCGGGGTGGGTTACCAGCTCGCTCCGATCAGTT
Organism: Pseudoxanthomonas helianthi; assembly: GCF_017939625.1. GTDB lineage: Bacteria > Pseudomonadota > Gammaproteobacteria > Xanthomonadales > Xanthomonadaceae > Pseudoxanthomonas_A > Pseudoxanthomonas_A helianthi. The sequence continues at coordinate 603,731 of NZ_JAGKTC010000003.1, read as the reverse complement.
TCGGTTCCGGTTCGATCGCCACGCCGAAACGTTCCTGCACCGACGCGGCGATGCGCCGCGCCAGTGCCAGCAGCTGCGCGCCGGTCGCGCGGCCATGGTTGACCAGCACCAGCGCATGCGCCGCGGACACGCCGGCATCGCCATCGCGGAAGCCTTTCCAGCCGCACTGATCGATCAGCCACCCCGCCGACAGCTTGCGCGTGGCCACGCTGTCGCCGCGGAACACCGGCATCCCGGCGTGCGTGGCCAGCAGGGCTTCGGCTTGCGCCGCGGGAATGATCGGGTTCTTGAAGAAGCTGCCGGCGTTGCCCAGCAGCGCGGGGTCGGGCAGCTTGCGCGTGCGCACGCGGATCACCGCCTCGGCCACGTCGCGCGGGGTCGGCGCGACCACGCCCATGGCCGCCAGTTCTTCCGGCAGGCCGGCGTATTCGATCTTCGGCGCGCGTTGGCGGGGCAGGGCGAATTCCACCGCGACGACGAAACGGCGATCCGGTTCCTGCTTGAACACGCTGTCGCGATAACCGAAGGCGCACGCGGCGGCATCGAGCGCGACGAACGCGCCTTCGGCACGGTCCCAGGCATGCACGCGGCGGACGAATTCGCCGACTTCGGTGCCGTAGGCGCCGATGTTCTGGATCGGCGCGGCGCCGACCGTGCCCGGGATCAGGGCCAGGTTCTCCAGCCCGCACAGGCCTTGCCCGAGCGACCACAGGACGAAGTCGTGCCAGGTCTTGCCGGCCTCGGCATGGACGATCGCGGTAGTGCCATCGTCTTCGATGATGCGCACTCCGTCGGCCTGCAACGACAGCACTGCGCCCGGCGCGTCGCCGGCGAACAGCAGGTTGCTGCCGCCGCCGAGCAGCAACGGCGGCGCGGCCTGCAGTTGCGGCAGGGCGAAGACCTGCGGCAATGCGCGCGCCTCGGCGATTTCGACCAGCCACGGCGCGTTCGCCTCGACCCCGAAGGTGTTGCGCGAGCGCAGCGGTGCGTTTTCGGCGATGCGGAAGGCGTCGCCCGGCATGCGGGTCATTCCGGCGCCACCGGCCCGCCACTGCGGTGTTCGCGGCGTCGGCGGATGGCTTCGACGCATTCGCGGATCAGTTCGGGCCCGCGGTAGACCAGCCCGGTGTACATCTGCACCAGGGAAGCGCCTGCGGACATCTTCGCCACCGCATCGGCGCCGGACAGGATGCCGCCGACGCCGACCAGCGGGATGGAATGCGGCAGGCGCGCGCGCAGCAGGCGCAGCACGCGCGTGGACTGGGCCATCAGCGGCGCGCCCGACAGGCCGCCGGCTTCGGCCGCATGCGGATGGCCGGCGATGGTGTCGCGGCCGATGGTGGTGTTGGTCGCGACCACGCCGTCTACGCCGAGGTCGCCGAGCACGCGGGCGGCGGCATCGATGTCGTTGTCGGACAGGTCCGGTGCCAGCTTGACCAGCATCGGCACGCGCTTGCCGTGGCGCGCGCCCAGGGTTTCCTGCGCTTCGCGCAGGCGGTCGATGAGTTGGCGCAAGGCCTGTTCTTCCTGCAGTTCGCGCAGGCCGGCGGTGTTGGGCGAGGAGATGTTGACGGTGACGTAGTCGGCCAGCGGGTACACGCGTTCCAGGCAGAACAGGTAGTCGTCGGCCGCGCGTTCGTTCGGCGTGTCCTTGTTCTTGCCGATGTTGATGCCGAGCAGGCCGTTGCGGCGGCGCGCGCGTTCGACGTTGCGCACCAGCGCGTCGACGCCTTCGTTGTTGAAGCCGAGGCGGTTGATCACCGCATCGTGTTCCGGCAGGCGGAACATGCGCGGCTTCGGGTTGCCCGGCTGCGGGCGCGGGGTGATCGTGCCGATCTCGACGAAGCCGAAGCCCAGCGCGAGCAGCGCATCGACGTGCGCGCCGTTCTTGTCCATGCCGGCGGCCAGGCCGACCGGGTTGGGGAATTCCAGTCCGAATACGCGCGTCGGCATCGGTTCGGGCCGGCGCGACAGCAGCGGCGAGGTGCCGCTGCGGTAGGCCAGTTCGATCGAACGCAGGGTCAGCGCATGCGCTTTTTCCGGATCGAGGCCGAACAGGAAAGGGCGGGCAAGTCCGTACACGTCAGCGGTTCATGAAGCCCAGCCAGGCCAGGCCGCCGAAGAACAGCACGAACACCACGATGCCGATCACCCACAATGCGGCCGATACCCAGCCCAGGACCAGGCCACCGACGGCGAGGCCGTCGCCGTCGAGGCGGCCGCCGCTGTTGCGGATTTCCTTGCGCGCCATGTGCCCGGTGATGATCGCCACCAGGGTGCCGATGAACGGAAGCAGGGTCCAGCCGAGGATGCCGGAAACGAGGCTGACGATGGCGAGGGAACTGGTCTGGCGGACTGCATTCATCGGAGGTTCCTGCGGCAGGGGGGGAGGCGATGGCGCGAAGCGCGTACGAATTATCCCAGATACACGTGCCGAAGGTGAGGTGCGCTCAGGCCATGCGCCCGGTGCGTAGCGCATGCGCCCATTCGGCACGCCCGTTCCGCTCGGCCTGCCGTGCCGCGAGTTCCCAGTCGTAGGCGAGCGAAACCAGGTCGACCGACCAGTCGCCGGCCGATCTTTCCAGCACCGCGTAGCGCGCGTGCGGCGTATGCATCTGCATCGTGTGCGGGAACGGCCGATCCCATTCGAACGCCTGCAGGCCGACGCTGCCGGGGTTGACGACCAGCCGGCCATCGTCGAGCCGCAGCATCCGCTGGGTGTGGGTGTGACCGCACAGGACCACCCGCGCGCGGATGTCGCCAAGGCGTCGGCGGACGCGCTCGACCGGGGCGATGCGGGTGCCGGATTCGTCCACGTCCTCGAGGAAATATTCGAGGTCGTCGCCGGGCGTGCCGTGGCAAAGGAACACCTCGTCGTCCAGCCACAGCGTCGCCGGCAATGCTTCGAGCCAGGCGCGCTGGCCGGCGTCGAGGCAGGCGTGCGCATGGCGATCGGACGCGCCCATCCGCTCGGGCGGCTGTTCCAGCAATTGCCGTTCGTGGTTGCCGCGGATCGTCGGCAGGCCGAGCGGCATCAGCCGGTCGGCGGTCTCCGCCGGCCACAGCGGGCCGGACAGGATGTCGCCGAGATTGACGATGCGCTCGCAGCCGCGTCGGCGGGCATCCGCCAGCACCGCCTCCAGCGCGGGGAGGTTGCCGTGGATGTCCGACAGCGCGGCGATGCGCATCAGAGGTCGAACTTGATGCCCTGGGCCAGCGGCAGCGAGTCGGAGTAGTTGATGGTGTTGGTCTGCCGGCGCATGTAGGCCTTCCACGCGTCAGAACCGGACTCGCGGCCGCCGCCGGTTTCCTTCTCGCCGCCGAACGCGCCGCCGATCTCGGCGCCGCTGGTGCCGATGTTGACGTTGGCGATGCCGCAGTCGCTGCCGGCCGCGGACAGGAATTTCTCCGCCGCCTTCAGGTTGTTGGTGAAGATCGACGAGGACAGGCCCTGCGGCACGGCGTTCTGCATGTCGATGGCCTCGTCCAGGGTCTTGTACTTCATCACGTACAGGATCGGGGCGAAGGTCTCGTGCTGGACGATCTCGTCGGAGTTCTTCAGGCCGGTGATGATGGTCGGCAGGACGAAGTTGCCCGGTCGGTCGATCGCCGCGCCGCCGGTTTCGACCTTGCCGCCCGCCGCCTTGGCCTTTTCCACCGAATCGAGGAACTGCGCGACCGCCGCCTTGCTGTTCAACGGGCCCATCAGGTTGGCCGGGTCGGTCGGGTCGCCGATCTTGCCCTCGACCTGTTTGTACGCCTTGACCAGCGTTTGCAGCACGTTGTCGTAGATCGATTCGTGCACCAGCAGGCGGCGCGTGGTGGTGCAGCGCTGGCCGGCGGTGCCGACCGCGCCGAACACGATGCCGGGCACGGCCAGCTTCAGGTCGGCGGTTTCGTCGAGGATGATCGCGTTGTTGCCGCCCAGCTCCAACAGGCTGCGGCCCATGCGGCGAGCGACGCGCTCGCCGACGGTGCGGCCGACCTGGGTGCTGCCGGTGAAGCTGATCAGCGGGATGCGCTTGTCGTCGACGAACTGCTGGGCGAGTTCGACGCCGGCGTCGTTGATCAGGAAGAAGATGTCGGGGAAGCCGCCGGCCTTCAGCGCGTCGTTGCAGATCGTGGTCGCGGCGATGGCGGTCAGCGGGGTCTTGTTCGACGGCTTCCAGATGCACACGTCGCCGCAGATCGCGGCGAGGAACGAGTTCCATGCCCATACCGCGACCGGGAAGTTGAACGCGCTGATGATGCCGACCAAGCCGATCGGGTGCCACTGCTCGTACATGCGGTGGCCGGGGCGCTCGCTGTGCATGGTGTAGCCGTACAGCATGCGGCTCTGGCCGACCGCGAAATCGGCGATGTCGATCATCTCCTGCACTTCGCCGTCGCCTTCGGGCTTGCTCTTGCCCATTTCCAGCGCCACCAGCGAACCCAGCGCATCCTTGTGCTTGCGCAGCGCTTCGCCGCACAGGCGCACGGCTTCGCCGCGCTTCGGCGCGGGCACGCTGCGCCACACCTTGAACGCCGCCTGCGCGCGCTCAACCACGGTTTCGTAGTCGGCCTGGCTGCTGGCGTGGACTTCGGCGATCACCTCGTTGGTGGTCGGGTTGATCGATTGCAACAGGCCGGCGTCGTTGGTCTTGGACCATTCGCCGTTGCCGAGGTAGGTGCCGGAATTCGAGGCGGCGAGGCCGAGGGCCTCGAGATGGGAAGTCGACATGGAATCTCCGCGAGGTCGAGGGCCGGACGCAGCATGCAGGTCCGGCGAGGTGGTCGAAATTTTAGCAGAGGGTTCGCGGCTTCCCCTTGCTTTTCCGGCACTTGCGGGCGAATAGTCGCGCTATGGCAGAGGATCGCCGGATTTCCACCCGGTTTTCGTCATTTCGTCGAGCAGGGCGCCGATCCGTGCGCGCGCATCCATCTCGTGGATCGGCAACACCAGCAGGTCGCCATCGCGGGCCCAAGCCAGCGCGGTGCGCGCGGCTTCGGTTTCGTCGAGGCAGGTGGCGATGGCGTCCGCGGCCACCCCGTCGGCCAGCAATTGCGCACGCATGATCGCGGCGATCTCGCCGGCGGCACGGCCGCGTTCGTAACCGGCGATGTCCTTCAGCACGATGAAGTCGGGACGGACGCTCGCCGCCACCGCCGCCACGGCGCGCAGGTCGGCGTCTTCGCGGTTGCCGGCATGGCCCAGCAGCAGGGCAAGGCGACCGTCACGCACGTTTGCGCCGACGGCCTCGAACAGGCCATGCAAGCCTTCCGGGTTGTGCGCGTAATCGACGAACACCTGTGTGTCGCCGAAGCGCCAGTGCTGCAGGCGGCCAGGGTTGTCGTCTTGTGCCGTGCCGAACGCTGCCAGCGTTGCCGCGATCGTTGCGGGTGCGATGCCCATCGCGGTCGCGGCCAATGCGGCGGCGGCGATGTTGGCGATGTTGTAGCCGGCGCGTCCGCCCAGGGTCAGCGGCATCGCGGCGACCATGCCGAGGTCGTATTCCGTGTTGTCGCGATGCAGGCGCAGGCGGCCATCGCGCACGCCGCAGGTCGCGCGGCCCACCTGACGGTGCGCGGCCAGCAGTGGATGATCGAAGTCGAGTGCGAACCAGCCGAGCGGGCAGGTCTGGTGTTTGGCATGCTCGCGCAGCAATTCGTCGTCGGCGTTCAATACCAGCAGCCCATCGGCGTCGATGGCCCGGGCGACGGTCAGCTTGACCCGCGCGAGGTCGTCGAGGTCGTGCACCCCGTATTCGCCGAAATGATCGACGGAAATGTTGGTCACCACCGCGGCTTCGGCATGGCACAACGCCAGCCCGCGGCGCAGCAGGCCGCCGCGCGCGGTTTCCAGCACGGCCGCCTGCGCGCCGGATTGGCGCAATGCAGTGCGCGCACCGGCCGGGCCGGAGAAGTCGCCGGCTTCCAGCTCGGCGCCATCGAAGAACACGCCGTCGGTGCAGCTATGCGCGGTGTGCCAGCCGTGCGCGCGGCACATCGCCGCGATCAGCCGCACCGTGGTGGTCTTGCCGTTCGAGCCGGTGACCAGCGCGGCGGGAATGCCGTGCAATCTCTGCCACGGTACTGCTTCGGGTGCCGGCAATTCGTCGACGAACCAGCTGCGTCCGCCGGTGCCCGCGCCGATCGTCGCTTCATCGTCATCGGCGAGGAAGGGCAGGTGATGCGCCGCAGCGGCATCGCGCAGCGTGATCAACGCCGGGTTGGCTTCGGTCCGGGCGAGCAGGCGCAAGGTCTGCAATGCGGATGCTTCATCCCAGGTGGCCGCATGGCCGGGTGCGTGATAGCGGTCGGCTGGAGAAGCAACAGCGATCCACCACGCCCATTCGTTGACCTCGGTCGCGGTGTAGAGCTGGTCCAGCGGCGCGGCGAAGGCGAGGGAGGCACCGCTGGCGTGGCGATGGGCATGGATCTCGTCTTCCGGCCAGCTCAGGTGGGTGCGTGCGGCGGCGATGTTCGCGCGCCAGCGATCCAGCGCGTCGTCGCCGAAGACCAGGCCGCGCGCGGTCTCCAGCGCGGCGCCGCTGCCGGCGAAATACACGTTGCAACCGGTCAGCCGGCGCGAGTCCTCGAACGGTTCAGGCGTCACGAGCGATCAATCGCTTTCTTCGCGTTCGAACACCAGGCCGCGTCCGTCGCGGACCACGCCCTCCAGCGCGGCGATGTCGACTTCACCGGGCATCGCGTCGAGCGTGGGCAACTCGATCTTCGCCGCGGGTTTCGGCGCATCGCCGGCCGGCTGGAACTTGGTGATCTGCTTCCAGGTGCGGGTCAGCGCGTCGGCGAAGACCAGCAGCAGGTCGCCGGGCTGGCCCATGCGCAGCGCGGCGTCCACCGCTTCCTGTTCGTCGGGGATGATCGACAGCGCGCTTTCCGGCACGCCCGCTTCCTGCAGCGCCTTGGCGATGATCCGCGGTACCTCGTCGCCGTCGCGGCCACGCAACGAGTCGTCGCGCCGGCAGATGTAATGGTCGAACTTGCCCGCGACGGCCGCGGCGATTTCCCGCAGGTCTTCGTCGCGGCGGTCGCCGGGACCAGCGAGCACGACGATGCGCCTACCGGCCACGTCCAGACGCTGCGCGAGATCGGCCATCATGCCGACCGCGTGCGCGTTGTGGCCGTAGTCCATCAGCACCTTGAACGGATGCTCGTTGTACACGTTCATCCGGCCCGGGGCCTGGAAGAAGGTGCTGTCGAAGGTGCGCAGGCCGTGGCGGATCGCGTCCAGCTTGATCCCCAGCGAAAACGCCATCGCCGCGGCGAACATCGCGTTCTGCACGTTGTGCAGAGCGCGGCCTTCCAGCGTGGCCGGGATCAGGTGGGTCCACATCAGCGGGATGTGGCTGCCCTTGTCGTACAGGGTGATCATGTGGCCGTTGACGCCGGCCTCGAGCGCGCAGGCGCGGCCGCCGGCGCGGATGTGCTCGCGGACCAGCGCGTGCGACGGGTTCATGGTCACGTAGCAGACGGTCTTCGCATCGGTGTAGGCCGACATCTTCAGTACGTTCGGGTCGTCGGCATTGAGCACCGCGCAATCCTTGGCCACCTCCACCACGACGCGCTTCACTTCGGCCAGTTGTTCCAGCGTGTCGATGCCCTTCAGGCCCAGATGGTCGGAAGCGATGTTGAGCACTGCGCCCACGTCGACCTCGGGCACGCCCATGCCGGCGCGCAGCAGGCCGCCGCGCGCGGTCTCCAGCACGGCGATGTCGATCTGCGGGTCGGACAGCACCATGCGCGCGGAGACCGGTCCGGTCATGTCGCCTTCGACGGTGCGCTGGCCGTCGATGTAGACACCGTCGGTGGTGGTGTAGCCGGGCGTATAGCCGGACATCTTGGCGATGTGCGCCAGCATGCGCGTGGTGGTGGTCTTGCCGTTGGTGCCGGTGATCGCGGCGATCGGCACGCGCGAGGGCGTGCCCGGCGGGAACAGCATGTCGATCACCGGCCCGGCGGCGTCGCGCGGCGTGCCTTCGCTGGGCGCGACGTGCATGCGGAAGCCGGGCGCGGCGTTGACTTCGCAGATGCCGCCGCCGATGCGCTTGTAGCTTTCGGCGATGTTCGGGCTGAGGAAATCCACGCCGCCCACGTCCAGGCCGATGGCCCGCACCGCGCGTTCGGCCATTGCCCGGTTGTCCGGATGGATGATGTCGGTGACGTCGGTGGCGGTGCCGCCGGTGGACAGGTTGGCGGTGGAGCGCAGGAACACTACTTCGCCGGCCTTGGGCACGCTGAAGTGATTGTGGCCGGCGCGTTCCAGCATCAGGTCGGCTTCGCGGTCGAGTTCCAGCCGGGTCAGCACTTTTTCATGGCCGATGCCGCGGCGCGGGTCTTTGTTGACCTCGTCGACCAGCCAGGCGATGTCGTGTTCGCCATCGCCGACCACATGGCCGGGCGTGCGCCGGGTCGCGGCGATCAGCTCGCCGTTGACCACCAGCAGGCGGTGGTCGTCGCCGGCGAGGTAGGTTTCAACGATCACCGAACGCGAGTGCTCGCGCGCCGCAGCGAAGCCTTCGCGGATTTCGTCCTCGGTCGAGATGTTGATGGTGATGCCGCGGCCGTGGTTGCCGTTGTACGGCTTGGTCACCACCGGGCCGCCCAGCCGCTTCGCCGCGCGGATCGCATCGGTGGCGCTGGAAACCAGTTCCTGGCGCGGAACCGGCAGGCCCAGCGAGCCGAGGATCTTGTTGGTCTCTTCCTTGTCGCTGGCCAGTTCCACCGCGATGTGCGGGGTCTTGCCGGTGACCGTGGCCTGGATGCGCTGTTGGTACTTGCCGTGGCCGAATTGCACCAGCGACTGGTTGTTGAGGCGGAACCACGGGATCTTGCGTTCCTCGGCAGCGCGCACCAGCGAGGCGGTCGAAGGCCCCAGTGCACGGCGTTGCGCGTAGCGGATGAAATCGTCGCGCGCCGAATCCCAGTCCCAGTCTTCGGGCACGCTGCCCTTGGGCCGCAATTCTTCCGGCAACAGGGAACACAACAGCTTCAGCGCCAGTTCGCCGGCGGCGATGCCTTCCTCGCGTTGCGCGTATTCGTAGACCACGTTGTACACGCCGGGCCGGTTGTCGCCGACGCTGCGGGTCTTGCCGAAGGTCACGTCCTCGCCGGCGACGTTCTGCAGTTCGATGGCGACGTGCTCCAGTACGTGGCCGAGCCAGGTGCCTTCGCCCTCGCGCATGCGGCGGATGAAGCCGCCGGGTTCGCGGTAGCTGCAACCGTGTTCGGCCAGGCCGGGCAGGGCGGCGACCAGCGCGTCGATGTATCCGTTGCCGAGTCTTGCGGTCGGCCACTGTTCCAGTTCGCCCAGGTCCAGCTCGAGGCGGATGACCGGGAAGTGCGCATACAGCGAAGGACCTACGTAGACGGAGCGTTCGAGGATGCGCATGGGTTCCCTCAGGTCTTGGGTTTGGCCAGTTTCCCCGCCGACGCCTTGCGCGTATGCAGGTTGAACGTCGCGCCGGCGACGAGGATGTGCACCTTCAGCCCGAGCAGGCACACCGGTTCGTCCTCGCGCACGTCGGCCATCGAGGAGAAGCTCAGTTCGTCGGCGTCGACCACCGTCACCGCGCCGCTGCCTTCCACTTCCAGCGTGTTGTCCGGGCCGATGAACGCGGCGGTGTCCTCGTCCAGGCCGATGCCGATGGCGAACGGGTTGTACGCCAGCGCCGCGACCAGCCGGCCGAGGCGGTCGCGTTGGCGGAAATGCTGGTCGATGACGAAACGGTTGGTCAGGCCCAGGCCCGGCGCCAGGCGCACGCTGTCGGCCTGCGGCGAGCTGCCTTCCTTGCCGAAGCCGATCATGTGCTCGGACAGGATGCTGGCGCCGGCGCTGGTGCCGCCGACGGTGATGCCGGCCGCGTTGCGTTCGCGGATCAGCTTGGCCGCGGGCGTGCCGCCGAGGATCGTCGACAGCCGCAGCTGGTTGCCGCCGGTGAAGAAGATGCCGCTGGCGCGTTCGATGCGGTCGAGGCGGTTGCTTTCCTGGCAATCGCGGCGGGTATCGAAGTCGAGCACGTCGACCCGGCGGGCGCCCAGTTCGCCGAACAGGCGCTGGTAGCGCGGCCCGGTCTCGGCCAGCTGGCTGGCGGTGGGAATGACCAGGATTTCGGCCGAGTCGCCGCCGGAAATCTCGACGAAGCGCTGCAATATGCTCGGGCTTTCGCCCTTGTTCTCCGCACCGCCGATGGGGACGATCCAGCCCCGTTCCCCACCTTCGGCCACCTTGCTAGGACACATTCCAACCCATCTCCTCGAAAACCACGGCCCTGATCCACGGGGCCGGTACTGGACGGCAAGGTAACACGGGCCGGCAAGCCGGGCAGGGGGCGGGGCACGCATCACAACCGTTACAATGCGGCCATGGCCCCGTAGCTCAGCTGGATAGAGCGTCCCCCTCCTAAGGGGAAGGTCGCACGTTCGAATCGTGTCGGGGCCGCCATTTCCCTCCAGGCTCCGGTCTTGCGACATCCCGTTCCGGAGCGGAACGATGGGGATGGCGCGAGGTCCTGCAAGGGCGGCGTGTCGAAGCCGCCGCGACGATCCGCTCCATTGTCGCCACGTCTGCGGCAATGCGCGTGTGCATCGCATGACGCGCCGACCGCTTTCACCCCAATGACCATGAGCCGTCACCTGGGTGAAATACGCCAAATCGAACATGTCGGCAGTCCGCATGGCATCAGTCGCGGACATCCTTCCCCCGCTCCGGACCCGTCGATATGCATGCCAACCCCCACCGTCTCGGTGTGTCGATCCGTATTGCCCTGATCGCCGGCGCTTGCGCCGCGATGGCCCTGCCGTCGCACGCGCAGGAAGCCGCCGCCGCTTCGACGGCGAAGCAACTGGACACGGTCATCGTTACCGGCCGTGCGGGCACGGGCGTTCGCACCAAGGCCGAGACGAGCTACTCGGTCACCAATATCGAAGAAGAAGCGTTGCGCCTGCAGGCGCCGACCAGCGTGACCGAGGCGATGAAGTCGGTGCCCGGTTTCTGGGTCGAAGCCTCCGGTGGCGAAGCCAGCGGCAACATCCGTGCGCGCGGCGTTCCGGTGGACGGGTTCGGTTCGGTGCAATTGCTGGAGGACGGCGTGCCGATCCAGCACGATCCGGCGCTGGGCTATCTCAACGGCGACCAGGTGTTCCGCCTCGACGAGACCATCGAACGCATCGAAGTCGTGCGCGGCGGGCCGTCGTCGGCCTTCTATTCCAATGCCCCGGCGGGGGCGATCAACTTCGTCCCGCGCAGGGTCGGCGATACACCGGAGGCGTTGGCCAAGTTGACCGTCGGCGACGACGGGCTGGTGCGCACCGACTTCTGGTACGGGCAGCCGTTCGGCGACGGCTGGAAACTGGGCATGGGCGGGTTCTTCAGGGTCGAAGACGGCGTGCGCGACCCGGGCTTCAGGGGCAATAAGGGCGGGCAGTTCCGGGTTTCGCTGGGCCGCGAGTTCGACCGCGGCAGTTTCGATTTCGACATCAAGCGGCTGGACGACTCGGTGGTGTTCTACACCGGCATTCCCATGCGCACGTATGCCGATGGGGAGATCCGTTCGGTTCCAGGCTTCGACGGCAACCACGGTACCGTGGCCGGCCCGGAAACCGCGTTCGTGAGGATGACCACGGCGGACGGCGAGGATTACCTGTTCGACAACACCCGCGGCACCGAGGTCAAGCGGACCCAGTTCACCGCGAAGTTCGAATTCTCGCCGGTCGAGGGCTGGACCCTGCGCGACCGACTGCGTTACAACGACACCGAAACCCAGCGCAACGGCGTGTTCCCGAATTCGCTGATGAGCGCGGCCAGCTTCCTGGGCCAGGCCAGCGGTGCGTTGGCCGGCGTTCCGGGCGCGACCGCGCTGCAACTGCGCTACGTGACCACGCCCGGGCAGGTCTACGACACCGCCTGGCAGAACGGCAATGGCCTGATCATCCTCGGCGGCCTGCGCGGCGTGACCATGCCGGTCACCGAACTGATGAACGACTTGCAGTCCTCGCACCGGTTCGAGTTCAGCGAGCAGAGCCACGACGTGACCCTGGGTTACTACTACGCGCACATCGAAGAGGATTTCGGCCGCTACTCGTCGAATGCGCTGCTCGATGTGCAGGACAACGCGCGCTTGCTGGACCTGGTCGCGGTCGATGCCAGCGGCAACGTGCTGGGCAAGATCACCGACCATGGCATCTGGCGCTATGGCTACGAATGGGAGAACGCGTCCGGCGAACAGACCACCCATGCCTTCTACCTGGACGACGAGTGGCAGATCACCGACGCGTTCCGCCTCGATGCGGGCGTGCGCTGGGAGAAGATGCAGACCGAGGGCCGGGTGGAGAAACGCAAGCAGGTCAACCTGGGCACGCCCGCCACTTCGCAGGTCTGGACGGGTACGGGGGAATTCGCCACCTACGACGACAGTTTCGACAAGCTGGGCTGGACCGTCGGCGCCAACTGGCAATTCGGCGGGCAATCGGGGCTGTTCGCCCGCTACACCTCGACCAATCGCCTGCCCAGCCTGGGCAACTACGTGACCAATGCCGCGGCCACGCCGATCATCCAGACCATGGCCCTGGGCGAGTTCGGTTACAAGTTCTCCAGCCCGCTGTTCGATCTGTTCGCCACCGCGTTCTGGACCCGTTACGAAAACGTCGGCTTCACCAACACCCGCGTCGGCCTGGATGGCATCGTGGTCAACGAGGCGCGCTACGCCGACACCCGGACCCTGGGTCTGGAGCTGGAAGGCGCGTGGCGTCCGGTCGACTGGTTCGACCTGGGCCTGACCGCGACCGTACAGGATCCGCAATACGACGGACTCACCTACACCGACAGCGCAGGCAAGCTGCACGATTACGACGGCAACCAGCTGATCCGGGTGCCGAAGACCAGCGTACGCCTGGTCCCGGGCCTGAACCTGCTGGGCAACCGCCTGCGCCTGCAACTGGCTTACGAACGCCAGGGCGAACGTTTCGTCGACACTGCGAATTCGGTGCGCCTGCCGGCCTACGACGTATTCAACTTCAGCTCCCGCTTCGAATTCAACGAACACCTTTCGGTGTACGGCTACATCGACAACCTGGACAACTCGCTGGGCCTGACCGAAGGCAATCCCCGCCAGGGCGAACTGCAGAGCGGCGACGCCGGCGCCAATACGTTCATCGCGCGCCCGCTGCTGGGCCGTAGCTACCGCCTGGCGCTGATGTACCGCTTCTGAGGGACGCAGGCATGAAGGCGAATGCGATGGGAGGGCGGCTGCTCGCGGGTCTGCTGGCTTGCTGCGCTGTGGCATCGGCCCAGGGCGCGACGGGTGGTGCGCCGGACCGGATGCTGGAAGGGCGCATCGAAGGTCGCGATCACCAGACCTATCGCTCGCTGCCGTTCGAGGTGCCCGCAGGCACTTCGCGCATCACGGTGGAATTCGAGTACAGCGGCCGCGAACGCAAGACCACGGTCGACCTGGGTTTGGCCGGGCCCGACGGTTTCCGCGGCTGGAGCGGCGGCAACAAGCGCCGTTTCACCGTGTCGGCGACGGACGCGACCCCGTCCTACTTGCCCGGCCCCATCGCGGCAGGCCGCTGGTCGCTGTTGCTGGGCTTTCCCAACGTGCGCGCATCGTCGAGGGACAGTTACGTCGCGCGCATCTGGTTCGACGATCACGACGGACCGGAGCCGCCGCTGCGTTCCGGAGCGGCCTGGTACCGCGGCGATCTGCACATGCACGACGCGCACAGCGACGGCAGCTGCGCCAGCCAGTCGGGACAGCGCGTGCCGTGCCCGTTGTTCCTGACCGTGCAGAAGGCCGCCGCACGCGGGCTGGATTTCATCTCGGTCACCGACCACAACACCGTCTCGCAGGCCAACGGGCTGCGCGAGATGCAACCGTATTTCGACCGGCTGTTGCTGATCCCGGGCCGGGAGATCACCACCTTCAGCGGCCATGGCAACCTGATCGGGCCGGTGGCGCCGGTCGATTTCCGGGTCGGCAACCCTGGGGTCCCCGACTGGAATCATTTGTTGCGCAGCGTGCGCAACCTGGAGGGCGTGTTCTCGATCAACCATCCGGTACGCCCTTCCGGGGAAGTCTGCATGGGTTGCGGCTGGGCGCCCGATCCGCAGGTCGATTACGCCCTGGTGCAAGCGGTGGAAGTGGTGAACGGAGGCGATGCCGACACCCCGTATTCCGGCATCCCGTTCTGGGAGGGCCTGCTCAGCGCCGGGCATCGGATCACCGCGATTGGCGGCAGCGACAACCACGATCCCACGCTGCAGGCGGCGACGCCGGGCAGCGGGGAGATCGGCGCGCCGACCACGGTGGTGAAGGCCGATGCGCTGTCCATGCCGGCGATCCTCGCCGGCATCCGCGCCGGGCGGGTGTTCGTGGATGTGCAGGGCAATGGAAAGCGCATGCTGGAATTCAGCGCCGCCAGCGCTGGCCGGCAAGTGGGCATGGGCGAGGCGTTGCGGCCTGCCGCGGGAAGCGAAGTCGCTTGCGAGGTCGGGCTGCAAGGCGTGGCCGGCGGCCGGGTGGAAGTCATCGAAGACGGCAAGATCGTGCAAACCCTGCCGCTGGATGCCGCCCGGGACACGCAAACCATTCGATTCTCGAGGTCGGCCGACGGGCGTCGCCATTGGCTGCGGGTCAATGTCCGGGGTGGGGACGGCCGGCTGTGGCTGGTGGGCAATCCGGTCTATCTGGAATAGAACGGACGCGCCTCGCACGAAGACGCGCGGTGGTTGCAACTGCAACGCTTGCAGCCGTTTTGCGGGCATGGCATCTTCGCTCCCGATGCGTACTTTCGCCGCCATCATTACGACCATTACCGGTACCGGTACCAGCCCGGTGCGGTCGGTCGTGTACGCGTAACTCTCCCCTACACGGCCCCGCACCCGAATCAGGATGCGGGGCAACCCACAGCCTGATGCGCGCGGGGCCTTCACAAGGTCCGTCTGCCATGTCCGCACAACCCGTTCCCAGCGTTCCCCACGCTCCGCCGCGAGCCCTGCGCACCGTCGTGCACAAGTTCGGCGGCACTTCCGTCGCGGATGCCGCGCGTTTTCGCCATGTCGCCTCGCTGTTGCTGGCGCGCGACGAGACCGTGCAGGCCACCGTGGTCTCGGCGATGAAGGGCGTCACCGACGCGCTGATCGACCTGTGCAACCTGTCCGCAGCGGGCAGCGAGGAATGGCGCGAGCGCTGGCACGAATTGCGCGCGCGCCACCGCGGCGCAGCGGTTTCGTTGCTGGGCGAAGATTCCGGCCCGGTGATCGAATGGCTGGACGAGCGCTTCGACAAGTTGAAGGCGATCCTCGAAGCCCTGGTCGTCATCGGCGGCCTGCCGCACGAGGTGCTGGAACGCGTGCAGGGCCTCGGCGAAATCTGCTCGGCGCGCCTGCTCGGCGAATACCTGAAGGCGCAGGGCGAGGATTGCGCGGTGCTCGACGCGCGCGACGTGCTGGTGGTCGAACGCAGCGACCTGGGCGTGGTGGTCGACTGGGAAACCAGCGCGGCGAAACTGTCCGCGTGGCGCGAACGCAACCCGCAGCCGCGCGTGGTGATCACCGGATTCGTCGCCCGCGACCGCAATGGCGGCTTCGCCACCCTCGGACGCAACGGCAGCGACTATTCGGGCGCGATCTTCGCCGCGCTGTTCAACGCGGACGAACTGCACATCTGGACCGATGTCGACGGCGTGTTGTCGGCCGACCCGCGGGTGGTGCCCGAAGCGGTGCAGCTGAGTGCGCTGAGCTACGACGAAGCCTGCGAACTGGCCTATTTCGGCGCCAAGGTGGTGCATCCGCAGACCATGGCGCCGGCGATCGAGCGCGGCCTGCCGATCATCATCCGCAACACCTTCCATCCCGAACATCCCGGCACGCGCATCACCGCCGAGCGCGACCAGAGCGGTCCGGTCAAGGGCCTGACCCTGAGCCCGGACCTGGCCATCGTCAACCTGGAAGGCACCGGCCTGATCGGCGTGCCCGGCACCGCCGAGCGCGTGTTCGCGGCGTTGCGCAACGCACGCGTGTCGGTAGTGATGATCTCGCAGGGCTCGTCGGAGCATTCGATCTGCTGCGTGGTGAAAAGCGGCGAAGCCGCGCGCGCCCGCACCGCGCTGCTGGATGCGTTCGCCCACGAGCTGCACATCGGTCAGATCCAGCGCGTGCAGGCGACCGACGGGGTCAGCGTGCTGGCCGCGGTCGGCGACGGCATGGCCGGCAGCCCCGGCGTGGCCGCGCGGCTGTTCGAATCGCTGGGTCGCGCGCGGGTCAACATCCTCGCCATCGCCCAGGGCTCGTCCGAGCGCAACATCTCCGTCGCCATCGACAGCCGCGACGCGACCAAGGCGCTGCGCGCCGCGCACGCCGGTTTCTGGCTGTCGCCGCAGACCTTCGCGGTCGGCGTGATCGGTCCGGGCAACGTGGGCGCGACCTTGCTCGACCAGTTGCGCGCGGCCCAGCCGCAGTTGCTGGGCAAGGCCAACCTCGACCTGCGCCTGTGCGCGGTCGCGTCCAGCCGGAAGATGCTGCTCGACGCGCGCGGCATCGCCGGCGACTGGCGGGAACGTTTCGATGCGACCGCAGACCAGACCGACCTGGATCGCTTCACCGCGCACCTGCTCGAATCGCACCTGCCGCACGTGGTCATCGTCGATTGCAGCGCCAGCGGCGAAGTCGCCGAGCGTTACGCCGGCTGGCTCGCCGCGGGCATCCACGTGGTCACGCCGAACAAGCAGGCCGGTTCCGGTTCGCGTGCGCGCTTCGACGCCATCGCCGACGCGGCGGCGACCAGTGGCGCGCGTTTTCGCTACGAAGCCACGGTCGGCGCCGGACTGCCGGTGATCTCGACCCTGCGCGACCTGCTGGATACCGGCGACGAAATCGTCGCCATCGAAGGCATCTTCTCGGGCACCCTGGCCTGGCTGTTCAACAAGTTCGATGGCAGCGTGCCGTTCTCGCAACTGGTGGCCGAAGCACGGTCGCTGGGCTATACCGAACCCGATCCGCGCGACGACCTGTCAGGCGTGGACGTGGCGCGCAAGCTGACCATCCTGGCCCGCGAGGCGGGGCACGCGCTGTCGCTGGAAGACGTGCAGGTGGAGAGCCTGGTGCCCGAAGCCTTGCGCGGCGGCAGCGTCGACGAGTTCCTCGCGCGGCTGACCGAGGTCGATGCGGGATTTTCCGAGCGCCTGCAGCGGGCGAAGGCCGAAGGCAAGGTGCTGCGCTACGTGGCCAAACTGGACGCGGCCGGCCGCGCCAGCGTCGGCCTGGTCGAATTGCCCGATAATCACGCCTTCGCCAAGTTGCGCCTGACCGACAACATCGTGCAGTTCAGCACCCGCCGCTACCGCGACAACCCGTTGATCGTGCAAGGTCCCGGTGCGGGCGCCGAAGTGACCGCGGCGGGCGTATTCGCCGATCTGTTGCGCGTCGCCGCGGGCCAGGGGGCGAAGCTGTGAGGTCGTCGGCAAGGGCTTTCTCGCCGGCTTCGGTCGGCAACGTCGGCGTCGGCTTCGACATCCTCGGTCACGTCATCGAAGGCGTCGGCGATACGGTATCGGTGCGCCGCATCGACGAGCCGACCGTACGCATCGCCGCGATCCGTGGCACCACGGTCGACCTGCCGCTCGACGCCCCGCACAACACCGCCGGAGCGGCCCTGATCGCGATGCGCGATGCCCTGGCATTGCCTTTCGGCTTCGAACTCGAAATCGACAAGGGCATTCCGTTGGGGTCGGGCATGGGCGGCTCGGCGGCTTCCTGCGTCGCTGCGCTGGTCGCGGCCAACGAATTGCTGGATGCACCGCTGGCGCGCGCAGCGCTGTATCCGTTCGCCCTGGTCGGCGAAGCCGTCGCCAGCGGCGGACGCCATGGCGACAACCTCGGCCCGATGCTGCTCGGCGGCCTGGTGCTGGCCACGGCCGACCGGCTGGCGAAGATCCCGGTACCTGCCGCCTGGCATAGCGTGCTGGTGCATCCGGACGCCGTGCTGGAGACGCGCCGCGCCCGCGCCGCGTTGCAGGGCAGCTACGAGTTGAAGGAATTCGTCGCGCAGAGCGCGAACCTCGCCCTGGTGCTGGCGGGTTGCCACGCCGGCGATCCTTCGCTGGTGCGCGCTGGGCTGGAAGATGTGCTGGTGGAGCCGCGCCGCGCGCCGCTGATCGCCGGTTTCGATGCGGCGAAGCGCGCCGCGCTCGACGCCGGGGCGATGGGTGCGAGCATTTCAGGTGCCGGCCCCAGCGTATTCGGCTGGTTCGAAACGCGCGCGGCGGCGGAAGCCGCGGCGCCGAAGATCCAGGCGGCATTCGCGGAAGCCGGCTTCGACAGCCAGGCCTGGGTGTCGCCGATCGACAGTCCGGCGGCGAGGGTGCTCGGGAATACGGGAACCTGAGGTCGTCATTCCCGCGCAGGCGGGAATCCAGCGACTTTCATCCAGATCGCCGCGAATCTTCCGAAGAACCAAAGACACTGGATTCCCGCCTGCGCGGGAATGACGAGCAAAGCAATGAATTTCATCTCCACACGCAACGCATCCCCCGCAGCGAGACTCAGTGCCGCCATCGCCGCCGGCCTCGCTCCCGATGGCGGCCTCTACGTGCCGGAAAGATTGCCGGAGCCGCGCGAACTCGCTCCCGGCGCGAATCTCGCCGAAACCGCCACGGACCTGTTGCGGCCGTTCTTCGCCAGCGACGGCCTGGAAGGCGAACTGGCCTCGATCTGCAAGGCTGCATTCGATTTCCCCGCTCCGTTGAAGCCGTTGGCGACGCCACGCGACCACGTGCTCGAGCTGTTCCATGGCCCCACCGCGGCGTTCAAGGATTTTGGTGCGCGCTTCCTCGCCCAATGCCTGACCCGTTTGCGCCGTGATGAAGGCAAACCCTTGACCATCCTCGTCGCCACCTCCGGCGACACTGGCGCGGCGGTCGCGGCGGCATTCCACAAGCAGCCGGGACTGCGCGTCGTGGTGCTGTACCCGGATGGCCGCGTGTCGCCGCGCCAGGCGCACCAACTGGGTTGTTTCGGCGACAACGTGACGGCGCTGCGAGTCGCCGGTTCCTTCGACGACTGCCAGGCCCTGGTCAAGCAGGCCCTGAACGATGCCGCGCTGCAGGCGCAGGCGCCGCTGAGTTCGGCCAACAGCATCAGCCTGGGCCGCCTGCTGCCGCAGATGAGCTATTACGCACATGCGGCGTTGGCGCACCGCGCCGCGACCGGCAACGCGCTGAACTTCGTCATCCCTACCGGAAACCTCGGCAATGCACTGGCGGCGATCCTGGCCCGCGCACTGGGCGTGCCGCTGGGCCGCATCGTGCTGGCGACCAATGCAAATCGCGTGCTGCCGGATTATTTCGCCGGTGGCGAATATGCACCCCAGGCCAGCGTCGCGACGATCGCCAATGCGATGGACGTCGGTGCGCCGAGCAATTTCGAACGCCTGCGCCGGCTGTATCGCGGCGACGACGCCGCGCTGCGCGCCGCTTTCGCATCCGCGAGCGTCGACGACGCGACGATCCGCGAAGTCATCGCCCGGCGTTTCCGCGAGCACGGCGAGATTTTCTGCCCGCATACGGCGACCGCGATCAGGGTATTGGAAGACCTGCGCACCGCGGGCGAAGGCGGCGACTGGGCGGTGGCCGCAACCGCGCATCCGGCCAAGTTCGAAAGCGTGGTCGAGCCGCTGGTCGGCAAGGCCGTCGATGTGCCGCCAGCGCTGGAAGAATTGTTGCAGCGACCAGCGCACGCGGAACCGATGGCGCCTAGCTACGAGGCGTTGAAGGAATACGTCGTGCGCGCCAATTGAGTGCGTCGTAGGAGCGCCCTTGGGGCGCCACCGGAAACTTTCCGCTGCGAAGAATCTAAATCGGGACCCTTGGCATGCGGTCGCGTCCCAGGGGACGCTCCTACAAGAGTGGCGCCAGCAACGGTTGCAACTGTTCGCGCCGCCAGCCGTCCAGCGCTTCGGGCCAGGCGCCGTTGGCGTGACCTTCGATCAGCGCTTCCAGCCAGCGCCGCGAGGCGAGGACGCCGTCGGGCAGGCCAAGTTCGCTGCTGCGCTGGCTGACCGCGTCCTGCAGGCGCTTGAGTTTCTTCTTCTCCGTATCGTCGGCGGTACGCGCCAACGGAGCATCGGTCTCGTCGGGCAGCGGCGTGGATAACGCCTGCCACAATCTCGCGGCCAGTTTGCGCGGCGATTTCGGCCGCGCATCCAGCCACGCCTGCAGCGCGATTTCGTCTGCGGGCGGCTTGCGCGCCAGTTCCACCGCCAATTCGTTGTCGAGGATCCAGCTGCGTGGCTTGTCGCTCGCACGGGCCTGCACGTCGCGCCAGCGCAGCAGCCGCAGCAGGATGCGTTGTTCGGCTGCATCGAGGAACTGGGCGCTGCGCATCGACAGGTGCGGCCAACGTTCCGGTTCGTCGCTGGCCACACCGGCGACCAGCCGAGCGCAATCGGCGCGCAGCCAGTCGAGGCGGCCCTGGGCCGACAGCTTCGCTTCCAAGGCGAGGTAAATCGCATCGAGGTGGAGCACGTCGTCGGCGGCGTATTCGAGTTGCGAAGCACTGAGCGGACGCCGCATCCAGTCGGAACGGGTTTCGCCTTTCGCCAGCGCGACGCCGGTGATGGCCTGTACCAGTTTCTGGTAGCCCAGGCCGCCGCCCACGCCTGCGAGCGCCGCGGCGATCTGCGTGTCGAACAGCGGCATCGGCAACACGCCGCAGGCCTGCTTGAACGCGACCAGGTCCTCGCTGGCGCTGTGCATCACCTTCAGCAGGCCGGGATCGGCCAGCATGGGACGCAGCGCTTCGGCCATGCCGGGCACCAGCGGGTCGACCAGCAGGATGTCGTCGCCCGCGGCGATCTGCACCAGCGCGAGCTGCGGCCAGTAGGTGCGTTCGCGGACGAATTCGGTATCCAGGCCGATCCGGTCGATGCCCGCCGCGGCCCAGGCGGCGATGTGTTGTTGCAGGGCGTCGGGTGAATCCAGCCAGACCGGCACGAAAACTCCAGGAATGCATCGGGGTTGCGATGCGGCGACAATAGCCCATCGTCGCCGTTCCGCCTACCTCATGCTGCCGCGCGGATTCATCCTGCTGTTCGCCCTCGCGCTATGCGCTTGCCAGCGTTCGCCGCACGCTTCGGCGTCGCATGCTAGCGCCGCGGCCGGGGAAGCCGGCCAGGTGACCGTGGGCGCCGACGAGGGCGACAGCGCCGCGCTGAATTGGCGGCCGCCGGCGCTGTTGCTTGCCGAGGCCGATATCCCGGCCGCGCGCCGCCGCGCCGCGCGTGCGTTGTCGCAACAGCGCCTGTTCGCCACCGTCGACGATGCGATTCCGCTGTATCTGGCGATCCTGGCGGTGAAGCCGGACGATGCCGCGGCTCGCGCGGGCTTGGACAAGGCCCGGGTCGCGCTGCTGAAACAGGGCGATACAGCCTTGGGCAGTGCCGACAGCGAGGCCGACGTGCTGGGCGAGTCGTTGCGCGAAGCCAGGCAGGTGGCGGCGGTGGCGCGCAGCCTCTGGCCTGACGACGCCGCGGTGCTGGCCTATCTGGAGCGGGTCGACGTGGCCGAACAGGCGTTGGCCTTGAACGAGCAGGGCGAACGCCAACTGGACGACGAGGCGCTGGGCCTGGGCGAACAGCAGGGCGCGCTGCGCAGCTTCCGCGCGGCGCTGCAGTTGAGTCCCGCCAACGCGCGGGCGCGCCAAGGCGTTGCCGCGGTCGAGAGTGCGGTGATCCGTCGTGCGGAAGACGCCGCGCAGGCAGGGGATTTCGACGGCGCCGGGCAATGGCTGCAGCATGCGGCGCAGGTACGCAACGACGCGCAGACCATCGCCGACGCGCGCCAGCGCATCGAAGCGGTGCGTACGGCGCGTATCGCCGCCTTGCGCGACGCCGGCGTGAACGCATTGAGCACGGCACGCGGACTGGCCCCGCCGGCGATGCGCAAGGTTCGCGAACAATTGGCCGAAGTGCTGCGCATTGCCGCGCCGGGCGATGCGGTGGCGGCCGATTTCCGCCGGCGCGTCGATCTGGCCACGCATTACGGCCTGTACCGGCCCGGCCAGGCTTTCACCGACGCCCTGTCGGGCGGCGGACGCGGGCCGGAGATGATCGTGGTGCCGCACGGCGCCTTCCGCATGGGCGCGGAGGAGGGCGAACAGGACGCCACCGATGCGGAGAAGCCGGCGCATTACATCCGCTTCGATCGTGGCTTCGCCATGTCGCGGCGTGCGGTGACGGTGGCCGAGTTCCGTCGCTTCGTCGAATCCAGCGGCCGGCGTCCGCGCGCGACCCGGCGCGGCCATTCGCTGGTCTACGACGAACGCAGCGGCAACTTCATCCGCCGCAGCGGGGTGGACTGGCAATCCGGCTACGACGGCCGTCTGGCGGCCGACGACCAGCCAGTGCTGCACGTCAGCGTGCACGATGCCGAGGCCTACGCGGATTGGCTGTCGCAGCAGACCGGCGCCGGCTATCGGCTGCCCAGCGAAGCGGAGTTCGAATATGCCTTGCGCGCGGGCGGCAGCGGGCGCTTTCCCTGGGGCGACGCGGCCACGCCGCCGAAGGGGTTCGGCAACCTGGCCGGCAGCCGCGACGTGTCGCCCAGCGGACGCAACTGGAACAACGTTTTCGCCGGCTACGGCGACGGCTGGTGGGGGCCGGCGCCGGGCGGCACGTTCAAGCCGAATGCCTGGGGCCTGTACGACATGGGCAGCAACGTCAGCGAATGGGTCGCCGACTGCTGGCACGCCAGTTATCGCCGCGCCCCGACCGACGGCGTGGCGTGGTTCAATCCGGGTTGCCGGGCACGGGTCGTGCGCGGCGGCTCCTGGGCCAGTTCGCCGGCGCAGAGCCGGGCGGCGTGGCGTTCGTCGACGGATTCGGATATGACTAATGCGCGGGTGGGTTTCCGCGTGGTGCGTGGCATCTAGGACTTCGGGAGCGGAGCATGAGGATCGATCCGTTGGGGCAGGGCGGTTATCCGCAGGACGCACGGCAGCCGCGCCGTCGCGGGCTGTTCGGCAACATCCGCTGGTGGGTCCTGTTGCTGTTCGCCGGCTACGCGGCGTGGAGCTGGTTCGGCAGCAAGGCCACCGATCCGTACACCGGCGAGGACGCGCATTACGGCGCGACGCCGGAAGAGGAAGCCCAGCTCGGTGCGCAGGCTTACCGGGAAGTGCTCACCGATGCGCAATCGCAGCGCGCGCTGTTGGCGCCGAACGACCAGACCAGCCAGCAGATCCGCGCCATCGCCCAACGCCTGGTCGCGCGCGTGCCGCAGGTCGCGGCCGACTTGGCCGCGCAGCACGGCCAGCCGACGCCGGACCTGAGCAGTTACCAGTGGGACGTCAACGTCATCCAGTCGGACGAAGCCAACGCCTTCTGCCTGCCGGGCGGCAAGATCGCCGTGTACACCGGCTTGATCCCGGTTGCGCAGAACGCCGATGCGATGGCGGTGGTGATGGGCCACGAGATTTCCCACGCGCTGTTGCGCCACGGCGCGCAACGCATGGCCCAGCAAAAGCTGGTGCAGATGGGGCAGATGGCGGCCGGTGTTTCCGGCATGGACCAGCAGACCATGGCCGCGTTGGGCGCCGGCATCCAGTACGGCGTGGTGCTGCCCTATGGCCGCAACCACGAAACGCAGGCCGATGAAGTCGGCCTGATGCTGGCCGCGGCGGCCTGCTACAACCCGGAGGCGGCGATTCCGCTGTGGGAACGCATGTCGCAACTCGGTGGCGGCCAGCGCCCGCCGGAATTCGCTTCGACCCACCCGGATCCGGCCAACCGCATCCAGCACCTGCAATCGCTGCTGCCGCAGGCGAAGCAGTTCTACGCGAAGTATTGCGGCGGGCAGGCGGCGCAGTGAACGCCGGATTGAAACACTATCCTCACGTACGGTTCCGAGGGTCATTCACCCGGGTGTTCCGCGGCGTCTTTTTTATCTCCGCCACATGTCTCTTGTTCGCTTGCGCCGATCACCAGATCGCAAGGCCGACCACGGAAGGAGGCCGATTGTGCGCTGCCGCGTGCGACGAATCCAGAGCGATGTGCGATCGCGTGGCGGAGACGGAAGCCAGTTTAGAGGCCAGTGGGTGTGGTTCAAGCAAGCAGAGCGCAGAGAAAGCTTGCTCTCCTCCAGCCGACAATGTCGTTGATCGCTGTATTGCAGCGCAATTCCCGCAAATTTGTACCGGACCCGCGCCGAAATACGGTCCTTGCAAATCAGACTGGGAGCGGTGCGTATTGTCTTGCGGTGGCCGCATGATCTACAGCCGTACAAGGTGAGCCTGCAACTGACTCATGCGTTGATATAAAACGTCGTGGGAGCGACGTGAGTCGCGATTGCTTTCGGATGTTTCCGTTCGCGACTTACGTCGCTCCCACAGGGATGCCATCTGCGATCGAGCGTAGGTCGGGATAACTCCCGACCCGCTTCGTCATGCAATCGGTCGCGGACGTTATCCCGGCCTATATTTCAATACGCCATGTAAAGGCCGCCGTTCACCGGGATGTTCGCTCCGGTGATGTAACCGGCGTCGTCGGCGGTGAGGAAGGCGACGGCGCGGGCGATGTCGCGCGGCTGGCCGAGGCGGCCGACCGGGATCGAGGCGCGGGTCTTCTCGCGTACCGCTTCCGGCATGGCCAGGGTCATCGGCGTCTCGATGTAACCCGGCGAGATGCTGTTGACGGTGACGCCCTTGGTCGCGGTTTCGCGCGCCAGCGACATGCTGAACCCGTGCAGGCCGGCCTTGGCCGCGGCGTAGTTGGTCTGGCCGAAGTTGCCGGTCTGGCCGCTGACCGAACTGATGTTGACGATGCGGCCGAAGCCGCGCGCCTGCATCCCGTCCAGCGCGTGGCGACACAGGTTGAAGGCGCTGCTCAGGTTCACGTCGATCACCGCCTGCCATTGCGCCGGTTCCATCTTGCGCAGGGTCGAATCGCGGGTGATGCCGGCGTTGTTGACCAGGATGTCCAGCGCGCCGTGTTCGTCCTCGACCTTGCGCACCAATGCGGCGCAGGCGTCGAAATCGGCGACGTCGGCCGTTTCTATATGCGCCTCGAAACCATTGAGCGCGGTGCGGAAGCCGGCAACGCGTTCTTCGGGCGCGGCCACGTCCACCGCGACGACCTTGCGACCGGCTTCGGCCAGGGCGCGGCAGATCGCCGTGCCCAGTCCACCGAGTCCGCCCGTGACCAGGGCGATGCGTGCTTGCGTCATGTTTCGGTTCCCCAAAAACGAAAGACCCGTGTCGCGCGACACGGGTCTTCGGTGAAAAGATCAGGTCAGCGCGAGCGGGTCTTCGGCGTTTCGCGCGTGGGTTCCGGCTTGGCCGAAGAAGCGGTGCGGCCCATGCCGCCGCTGAGGTTGCGCTGGAATTCCTGCCACATCTCCATGTTGCGCTCGGTCAGCTGGTTCATCATGGTCCACGGGGTCTGCCCGAGCAGGTTGCCCATCTGGCTGCGGAACTGCGCCTGCTGCTCCATGAACAACTGCATGCTGCGCTCCAGGTAGTTGCCCATGAAGCCCTGCAGCGAGTCGCCGTAGAAACGGATGATCTGGCTGAGCAACTGGGTCGACAGCACCGGTTCGCCGTCCTGCTCCTGCTCGGCGATGATCTGCAGCAAAACCGTGCGGGTCAGGTCGTCGCCGGTCTTGGCGTCGCGTACTTCGAAGTCCTCGCCGTCGACGATCAGCTGGCGGACGTCTTCGATGGTGATGTAACTGGAAATCTCGGTGTCGTAGAGACGGCGGTTGGGGTACTTCTTGATGATCCGGGTCGCAGCCATGGAGCAATCGCTCTAATTCATAGTGGGTGCAGCATGACGCAGCGCAACAGCACTTGCAATGGGTCCGGGATTGGTCCGCCTGTTCAGGCGCCGCCGGGCTGCTGGAAAAGCAAAGGGCGCCCTGGGGCGCCCTTCGGTCCGCCGGCCTGGCCGGTCACCAGCCCATGTGGTGGCCGCCGTTGATGTCCAGGTTCGAACCGGTGATCCAGGCGGCGCGCTCGTCGACCAGGAAGCCAACCGCATAGGCGATTTCCTCCGGCATGCCGAGGCGGCCCGTCGGGATGTCGGCGGCGATCTTGGCCCGCACTTCTTCCGGCACCGCCATGACCATGTCGGTGGCGACGTAGCCCGGCGACACGGTGTTGACGGTGACGCCGAGCTTGGCGTTCTCGCGGGCCAGCGAAATGGTGAAGCCGTGCATGCCGGCCTTGGCCGCGGCGTAGTTGGCCTGGCCGTACTGGCCCTTGAGGCCGTTGATCGAACTGATCTGGATGATCCGCCCCCATTTGCGTTCGCGCATGCCGTCGATCACCGGGCGGGTGACGTTGAACACCGAGTTGAGGTTGGTGTTGATCACGTCCCCCCACTGTTGCGCGCTCATCTTGTGGAAGGTGCCGTCGCGGGTGATGCCGGCGTTGTTGATCAGGATGTCGATCGGGCCGAGCTTCTGTTCGACTTCGCGGACCATCGCCTGCGCTTCGTCCGGCGAAGTCACGTCTCCCTTGACCAACGCGAAGTCGTAGCCGTCCGCCTTCATCTGCGCCTGCCACGCCTTCGCCTTCTCCTCGTTGCGGTAGTTGGTGGCGACCTTGTGGCCCATGTCGGCCAGCTGCTTGCAGATGGCGGTACCGATGCCGCCGGTGCCGCCGGTGACGAATGCAACGCGCGAAGTCATGTGAAGCTCCTGAGGGTGGTTTGGCGGCTTCGATTCTAGACACGCCCGATTGCGTTCATGTTGTGCGCTGCAGCGGCACGCTTGGTTGCGCAGGCAACCGTTCCGGCAGGAAATTCTCCGCGGCCGCCCGCAGCAGCGAATCGACATCGGCGACCGCAGGCAATGCGGCCGGATCCTGGCCCAGCGCCTGCCATGCGCGACGCAGCGCGGGCACCGGATCGCTGGCGTCCACCGGCATCGCCGCGGACGATTTCGACAGCTTGTCGCCATGTTCGTCCAGCACCAATGGCAGGTGCAGGTAGCCCGGCGTCGGCAGGCCCAGCGCCTGTTGCAGCAGTATCTGTCGCGGGGTCGAGTCGAGCAGGTCGGCGCCGCGCACCACGTCGGTGATGCCTTGCTCCGCGTCGTCCACGACCACGGCCAGCTGGTAGGCCCAGAACCCGTCGGCGCGTTTCAGCACGAAATCGCCTACCTCGCGGGCCACGTCCTGCTCGATCCGGCCCGCGAGCCCATCGTCGAAGGCGATGACGCTGCCGTCCGGCACGCGCAGGCGGACCGCCGGATCGGGGCGAGGTGCCCGCGCGACGCAATGGCGATGGATGCCGCCGCTCGTGGCCAGGTCGCTGCGGCTGCAATGGCAGACGAAGGCCAAGCCGTCGGCGAGCAGGCGATCGAGCGCGGCCTGGTAGTGCGCGCCGCGCTCGCTCTGCCGCAGCACCGGCTCGTCGGAATGCAGTCCGAACGCGGCCAGTGCGGCCAGTTGCGCTTCGGCGGCGCCGGGCACTTCGCGCGGCGGGTCGAGGTCTTCCACCCGCACCAGCCACGTACCGCCGGCCTGGCGCGCCAGCAGCCAGCTGCCGAACGCGGCGAGCAGCGAACCGGCGTGCAGCGGTCCGGTCGGCGAGGGCGCGAACCGGCCGCGGTAGGGGGACGTCTCGGGCATGGGAGTACGGAGGAAAAGCTGAATCCTCGGTCAGGAATGCGCTTGAATTCAACCGCCGCCAGCCGCAGATTCGCGGAACATCCATCCGACATCCGGAGTCCGTGCCGTGTTCACCCGCATCACCCTGTTCCTGCTGACCAACCTGGCCGTGCTGGTGCTGGCGGGCATCGTCATGTCGTTGCTCGGGGTCAACCCGGCCAACATGACCGGCCTGCTGGTGATGGCGGCGATCTTCGGCTTCGGCGGTTCGTTCGTGTCGCTGCTGATGTCGAAATGGCTGGCCAAGCGCAGCACCGGCGCGATGGTGATCGAACAGCCGCGCAACGAAGGCGAGCAGTGGTTGCTCGAAACCGTGCGCCGCCAGGCCCAGGCCGCCGGCATCGGCATGCCGGAAGTCGCCATCTACGACGGTCCCGAGATCAATGCCTTCGCCACCGGCGCGAACCGCAACAACGCGCTGGTCGCGGTGTCCACCGGCCTGCTGCGCAACATGAGCCGCGACGAGGCCGAGGCGGTGCTGGGCCACGAAGTCAGTCACGTCGCCAACGGCGACATGGTGACGATGGCCTTGCTGCAGGGCGTGCTGAACACCTTCGTGATCGTGCTGGCGCGCGTGGTCGGCGGGGTGATCGACGGTTACCTGTCCGGCAACCGCGACGACGGCCGCCGCGGTTTCGCCTACTACATCGTGGTGATGGTGCTGGAGATGGTGTTCGGCCTGTTCGCCTCGATGATCGCGATGTGGTTCTCGCGGCGCCGCGAATTCCGCGCCGATGCCGGTGGCGCGAACCTCGCCGGCCGCAACAAGATGATCGCCGCGCTGGAGCGCCTGGCCGCCAACCACGGCCAGAGCACGCTGCCGAACCAGATCGCCGCGTTCGGCATCGCCGGCGGCATCGGCCATGGCCTGCGTGCGCTGTTCCTGAGCCATCCGCCGCTGGAGCAGCGCATCGCGGCGCTGCGCAACGCCGCGGCGACGGTGGCCTGATCCGCTCCTGCGTTGTAGCGCCGAGCATGCTCGGCTGCTCTTGCTTTGTAGAGCCTGCCCCCCGCCTATGCGGGGGTGCCGGGCTTGTCCCGGCACGCTTTTGATCTTCACGACGAACGACAAAAGCAAGCCGGGATAAGCCCAGCTTCTACAACAGCGACGTCAACGGCAACGGCAGCCGAGCATGCTCGGCTCTACAAGGCGGAAGCGGTTGTGGGGTTAGCCGAAATCGAAATCCATCGCTGCGCCCGGCGCAGCGATGAAATGGCCCTGCACGTAGTCCACGTTGGCGTTGAACAGCGCGTTCAAGGCCGACGCGTCCTCGACGAAGCCGACCACGGTGGCGATGTTCTCGCTGTTCGCGCGGGCGGTGATTTCGCCCAGCTTCTGCTGCAGCTCCGGCTGGGTCGGCAGGTCCTGGGTCAGGCTGCGGTCGATGCGGACGAAGGCGGGGCGGAAGTGCGCCAGCAGGCGGAACGAATCCACGCCGGTGCCGAACTGCTCCAGGCCCACGCGGCAACCGAGCCGCGCCGCGCGCGCGGCGAACTCGCCGGCCACGCGCAACTGGGTGGAGATGCGCGCCTCCGGCACCTGCAGCCAGAGCAGCTCGCCGGGCACGTCGTGCGCGCCCAGTTGCTGTGCGATCACCTGCAGCAGGCGCTCGTCCTGGAAGGACTCGGAGCCGACTTTCACCATCAGCCGGGGCTGCCGGCCCGCGCGCCGGGCTTCGGCGAGCTTCTCGATCGCATGGGCGACGACCCAGCGGTCGATCTCCGGCATCAGTCCGTTTTCCTCGGCGATGCCGAGGAAGCTGGCCGGGGTGGCCTGTTCGCCGTTGTTGTCCAGGCGCAGCAGCGCTTCGTACAGCGCGCCTTCGTCGCCGCGCAGGCTGATCGCCGGCTGGAACAGCAGGCTGAAGCCATCGCCGGCCAACGCGTCGCGGACCCGGCCCAGCCAGTGCTGCACGCGCTCTTCCTCGGCGCGGTCGCTCGCCGCCGGGTCGAAGATCTGTACCTGGTTGCCGCCCAGTTCCACCGCGGTGCGCAGGCTGGCGTCGGCGCGCGCCAGCACCTGGCCGACGCTGGCGATGCGCTCTCCGACCTGCACGCCGCCGATGCTGACCCCGACCGCCGTGGCCCATTCGCCGATGTTCAGCAGGTCGGTGGCGAAGGCCTGGCGCAGGCGTTCGGCCAGCGCCATCGTGTCCGCATAGGGACCGCGTTGCAGCACGGCGAAGCTGTGCTCGCCGAAACGCGCGACGGTGGCGTCCTCGTGCAGCGCTTCGCGCAGGCGTTCGGCGACCGCGCTGGCCAGGCGGTCGGCGGCGTCGAGGCCGATTTCCTGCAGCAGGCGCTGGTGGTGGTCGGCTTCCAGCAGCAGCAAGCCGTATTGCGCCTCGCCGCGCGCGGCTTCGGCCACCGCGTCCTCCAGCGAGCGCTGGAAGGTCGGGCGGTTGAGCAGGCCGGTGACCAGGTCGCGCTGGCGCAGGTCCTCGACTTCGCGGGTCAGGCCAGGGTCGGCCTCGGCGATGATGCGGCGGAACACGACCTGCACGCAGGGCTCGCCCTCGTACGCGGCGGCGGCGAATTCCAGCGTCGCCGGAATGACGGTGCCGTCGATGCCGCGGGCCTCCAGGGCCTGCCGCGGCGGGGGTGCGGCGCCGCGGGCCAGGGTCTTCAGCACTTCCTTGAGATTGCCGACGTGGTCGGGTGTGACCAGGTCGAGCAGGGACAGGCCTTCGACGTCCTCGAAGCTGTCGAAGCCGAACATTTCCAGGTAGGCCTCGTTGGCCCGCACGTGCATGCCTTCGTGCAGGTAGGCGATCGGGTCGCGCGAGGAGGCGATCAGGGTTTCGCAGCGGCGTTCGGTTTCGCGCAGCTGCGCTTCGAGCATGCGCAGCGAGCGCCGCGCCTCGAGGTTGGCCCATTCGCCATGCAGATTGGCCAGCAGGTGTTCGGGGTTGCCGCGCAGCGCGACCACGCGCGCATCGGCGGCCAGCGCCGCGGCGACGCTGGTCTCGTCGATGTCGTCGAGCAGCACGATCACCGGCAGGTCCTTGCCGCTGGCGCGGACCCGCTGCACCACGTCGGCCAGGGCGATGCCCTGCGCCGAGTACGCGACCAGCGCCAGGTCGATGGCCTGCGCGCCGAGCATCGCATCCAGTTCGTCGGCATCGCGCGGACGCAGCGGGCGCACCGCCAGGCCGCCGTTGCGCAGCGTGCTGACCACGGTTTCGGCATCTTCGACGCTGTCGTCGACGATCAGCAGGCGCAAGGTGGATTCTTTGCCGATCCGCATGGGATGTCCGTTGCCGTGGGTCCGGGTTTAATACACGAAAGGCGCTGGCGACGTCCAATGCAGGCGTCGCAGAGTCGATCGGGAAAGGGACGGGCGAAGGGGCGAAAGCGGGAGCCGCGCCGGGCCCGGCTTCTCACAAGGGCCGTTTGCCCGGGTCGCCCGGTACTTCCCGCACCAGCTTCGGCACCAGGTAGCCGGACAACCGCGCCGCCAACGCGGCATGCAGGGCGCGGGCTTCGTCGTCCGCCACTTCGTAGTGGGCGACGCCCTGCACGCGGTCGAGCTGGTGCAGGTAGTAGGGCAGCACGCCGGCGGCATAGCCGCGTTCGCTCAGCGCCGCCAGCGCGTCGACCGAATCGTTGACCCCGCGCAGCAGCACGGCCTGGTTCAACAGGGCGGCGCCGGCGTCGCGCAGGCGCGCGAGGGCGGCATCCACGTGGGCATCGAATTCGTTGGCGTGGTTGGCATGCACGACGATCGCGACCGGCCACGGCAACGCGGACAGCCAGCCGAGCAGGGCGTCGTCGATGCGCTCGGGCAGCACCACCGGCAGGCGGCTGTGGATGCGCAGGCGGCGAATGTGCGGGATGCCGGCCAGCGCGGCGGTCAGCTCGGCCAGTTTCGGCGTGGCCAGCGACAGCGGATCGCCGCCGGACAGGATCACTTCGTCGATGCCGGCGTCGGCGCGGATCAGTTCCACCGCTTCGTGCCAGCCGTCGCGGGCCGCGGTCTCTTCCGCATAGGGGAAATGCCGGCGGAAGCAGTAGCGGCAGTTCACCGCGCAGCTGCCGGTGGCGACCAGCAGGGCACGGCCCCGATATTTCTGGATGACCCCCGGGCCGGTCCTGGCCAGCGAGTCGCCGACCGCATCCAGGCCGAAGCCGGGCGCAGCGCGCAATTCGTCGTCCAGCGGCAGCACCTGGCGCAGCAATGGATCACGCGGGTCGCCGTGTTGCATCCGCGCGACGAAGCCGCGCGGCACCCGCAGGGGGAATTGCAGGGCGGCCTGGTCGGAAACCCGGTCGGCCAGCGCTTCCAGGCCCAGCATCGCCAGCAGTTCGCGCGGGTCGCGCACGGCCTCGCGCCAGGCCTGCTGCCAGCGGGGCCGGGACGGGGAAAGTGGCTGCGGGAGGGGGGCTGCGGGTATCATTGCGCGTCTGCAACAAGCGCCCGCCATTGCGGCGGGCTTCCCCGGATTTTAACCAATTCGCCATCCGGCCCGCCGCCCCGTGCGGCCGGCTTGCCACACTCAGGAGTTAGCGCATGGCCACCCTTGGCATGAACGACGTCAAGAACGGGATGAAGATCCTGGTCAACAACGAGCCTTCCATCATCACCGAAACCGACTACGTCAAGCCGGGCAAGGGCCAGGCCTTCACCCGCGTGCGCTACCGCCAGATCCGCACCGGCCGCGTGCAGGAAATCACCATGAAGTCGACCGATTCGGTGGAAGCCGCCGACGTGGTCGATACCGACATGCAGTACCTGTACTCGGATGGCGAGTACTGGCACTTCATGCAGCAGGAAACCTTCGAGCAGGTGCAGGCCGACAAGGCCGGCATGGCCGGCGCGGAGAAGTGGCTGAAGGGCGAGGAAGCGTGCGTGGTCACGCTGTTCAACGGCACCCCGATCCAGGTCACCCCGCCGAACTTCGTCGAATTGAAGATCATCGAAACCGACCCGGGCGTGAAGGGCGACACGGCCGGCACCGGCGGCAAGCCGGCCACGCTGGAAACCGGCGCCGTGGTCCGCGTGCCGCTGTTCGTCGGCCAGGACGAAATCATCAAGGTCGACACCCGCAGCGGCGAATACGTCAGCCGGGTGAAGTAATGAGCGGCGGCGAGCGCGTCGACGGAGCGAACGCGAGGCCGGACGTGTTCCCGCACGACCGCGTCGTGTTCTTCAGCGACGCGGTCTTCGCCATCGCCATCACCCTGCTGGCGATCGAGCTGAAGCCGCCGTCCGAGGAAGTGATCGCGCGGGTCGGCGCAGGGCAGGGCTGGGGCGAGCTCGTCCCGCTGTTCATCGCGTTCTTCATCAGTTTCATGGTCGTCGGCCAGTTCTGGCTGGGCCACATGCAGACCTGGAAGTACGTGACCCGGGTCACCGGCAAGCTGGTCTGGTGCTCGATCTTCCAGTTGATGTTCGTGGCGCTGATGCCGTTCGCCACGGTGCTGTATTCGGAAGCGTTCCGCGCCCACGGGCCGGGGCGCTTCGCGTTCTACAGCGTGGTGTTGACCGGCATCTCGTTCTTCGCCTGGCTGATGCGCAAGATCGTGGTGCGGCAGGAAGGGCTGGTCGAGAAGCTGGGGCCCACCGAGGCGCGCTGGATGCAGGTGCGCGGCCTGATCTCGTTGCTGGTGTTCGCCGTCAGCATCCCGTTGGCCTTCGTCCTGCCCACCTGGATGGGCGGCATCATCTTCGCGCTGATCTTCCCGCTCATCGCCCTGGCCAAGCGCATCTTCCATCGTGTTCCCGTACCGGCTGGTTCGTCCGCATGAATGAAACGCCGCAAACCTGCGACCTGCTGATCGAAGCCGGCTTCGTCGTCCCGGTGCAACCGCACGGCGTGGTCCTGGAAGACCACGCCGTCGCCGTTTCCAATGGCGAAATCCTCGCCGTGCTGCCGACCGCGCAGGCGCGCGCACGCTACGCGGCGAAGCAGGTCGTGTCGCGTCCCGACGCGGCGCTGGTGCCGGGCCTGGTCAACGCGCACGCGCACAACCCGATGACCCTGCTGCGCGGCATCGCCGACGACCTGCCGTTGAAGGTATGGCTGCAGCAGCACATCTGGCCGATCGAGGGCGCGGTGATCGGTCCGGAATTCGTTGCCGACGGCATCACCCTGGCCATCGCCGAGATGCTGCGCGGCGGCACCACCTGCGCCAACGAGAACTACTTCTTCCCCGACGTGCAGGCCGCGACCTACAAGCGCCACGGTTTCCGCGCGCGGGTCGGCCTGCCGGTGATCGATTTCCCGACCGCGTGGGCCAGCAGCGACGACGAGTACTTCGACAAGGCCGGCGAAGTCCACGACCAGTGGCGCGACGACGCGCTGGTGGCCACGGCCTTCGCCCCGCACGCGCCGTACACGGTCAACGACGCCAACTTCGAACGCATCCGCATGCTCGCCGACCAGCTCGACGTGCCGGTGCACCTGCACCTGCACGAAACCGCGCAGGAAGTGCAGCAGTCGCTGGAAAAATACGGCCAGCGGCCGATCGCCCGGCTCGACCGGCTGGGCCTGGTCAACGATCGCCTGATCGCGGTGCACATGACCCAGCTGACCGAAGCGGAAATCCGCCTCGTCGCCGAACGCGGCGTCAGCGTGGTGCATTGCCCGGAGTCGAACCTGAAGCTGGCGTCGGGTTTCTGCCCGGCCTGCGCGTTGCAGCGTGCCGGCGTGAACCTGGCCATCGGCACCGACGGCTGCGCCAGCAACAACGATCTCGACATGTTCGGCGAGACCCGCACCGCGGCGTTCCTGGCCAAGGCCGTGGCCGAAGACGCCGCGGCGCTGGATGCCTTCGAGGCCTTGCGCGCGGCCACGCTGGGCGGCGCCAACGCGCTGGGTTTCGGCGACCGGATCGGTTCGATCGAACCGGGCAAGCAGGCCGACCTGGTCTGCGTCGACCTGGGTGCGGTGGAAACCCAACCGCTGCATCACGTCGTTTCGCAGCTGATCTACGCGACCGGCCGCCACCAGGTCAGCGACGTATGGATCGCCGGCAAGCCGAAGCTGCTGCAACGCGAGCTGGTCGACATGGACATGGCCGGCCTGATCGCCAACGCGAAGCAGTGGCGGACGCGGATCGCGGCGATCCGCACCCAGTGATCCCCGCCCGTCATTCCCGGCATGAGAGAATGACGCCATGACCCAGACCGCCTCCGCAGAAAACTTCAGCCAGGCCGAACTCGACAAGTTCGGTGCGCTGGCCAACCGCTGGTGGGACCCGGACGGCCCGCAGAAGGCGCTGCATGCGCTGAATCCGGTCCGACTCGACTACGTCGCCAAACGCGCGAAGCTGCGGGGCGCGAGCGTGCTGGACGTCGGTTGCGGCGGCGGCCTGCTCAGCGAAGCGCTGGCGAAGGCGGGCGCGCAGGTCACCGCGATCGATCTGGCGCCGGAACTGGTCAAGGTGGCCAAGCTGCATCGCCTCGAATCGCAGGTCGCGGTCGATTACCGCCTGCAGTCCGCCGAATCGCTGGCCGCAGAAATGCTTGACGAAGGCAGGCCCGGCGCCTTCGATGCGATCACCTGCATGGAAATGCTGGAGCATGTGCCGGACCCCGCCGCGATCATCGCCGCCTGCGCGGCGATGCTGAAGCCGGGCGGACGCCTGTTCCTGTCGACGCTGAATCGCACGCCGGCCGCGTTCGCGCTGGCCGTGGTTGGCGCCGAGTACGTCGCGCGCCTGCTGCCCAAAGGTACGCATCGCTACCAGGATTTCATCAAGCCGGCGGAACCCGCCGCGTGGTTGCGCGCCGCCGGCCTGCAATTGGAAGACGTCAGCGGCCTGATGTACGAGCCGTGGCGCAACGCCGCGCGGATCATCGGGCGTACCGACGTGAACTACCTCGCTTGCGCGGTGAAGCCGATCTAGGCCGCATAGGCGATGTGTCATTTCGTCACCGCCGTATTGCCTGCCGCCGCGGATCAGGCGGAACTAGATCGGCTCGCGCGTCTGCGAGGGAGACAGTTCCTGCCGCTGCACAATCCGACGGTAGAGGCCCGGCTGCGAACTGACGAACGCTACTTCCTCACTACGCTTGGCCATTGCGATTGCGGAACCCCGCTGGGCTCGCACGACCGGAAGGCGGCGCGTGCGCCGGATTGGGTCGCTGAAGAACAAAAATTGCTGAGAAGGGGCTGGAGTCAGGCAAAGGTCGCCAGAAGCCTGGAACAAAAGCGGGCGCATTGGGGCACGGGCAGGGATAACAACGCTCGGGTCGATGCCGAGGCGATGGCTTCGTGGTCAGGTTTGATCGAGACTGTCCTGGATTCAGGAGCGACACCATACCTGGGGCTACTGGTGCACTTTTACAGCGGCCATTTGGATGAGCAGATCGACTTGGTCGGGAGGGTGGATGTTCCGCGAGACGGATTGCGAGCCGAATATCTCGGTGGAATGAAGGAAGACACGTTGTATGTATTCCAGGGTTGAACAGGACGAGCATCAGTTAGCGATGGAAGAAATGACCGGATTCCCCAAGGTGGCATTGTTCGACCTCGACGGCACGCTGCTCGACAGCGCGCCGGACCTGCTGGCCGCGACCAACCGCGTACGCGAGCGCCGCGACATGCCGCCGATGCTGCTGGAAGAATTGCGTCCGCATGTGTCCAAGGGCTCGCGGGCGATGCTGGCGGCCGCGTTCCCGCATGTCGAGGCGGCGCAACGCGAAGCCTGGATTCCGGAATTCCTCGGGCTATACCAGCACGAAATCGGCAAACACAGCGTGTTGTTCGACGGCGTCGCAGAAATGCTGGCCGCGCTGGAAGCCGACGGCGCGCGCTGGGGCATCGTCACCAACAAGCCCGAATACCTGGCCCGCGACATCCTCCCGCACCTCGGCTGGACGGAACGCTGCGCGGTGCTGATCGGCGGCGACACGCTCGCGGAAAAAAAGCCGCATCCGCTGCCGTTGCAGGTGGCGGCGCGGCTGCTCGAGGCGGAAATCGCCGATTGCGTCTATGTCGGCGACGACGAGCGCGACATCCAGTCCGCGCGCGCGGCCGGGATGCGTTCCATCGCCGCGCTGTGGGGCTACCGTCCGCTGGAAGACGAGCCCAGCCTGTGGCAGGCCGACACGATGGTTGCAACCGCGCGCGAACTGGTCGATCCAACCGTCTGGCCCTGACGATGACGGCCTCGACCGCACTCGACAGCTTCCTCGATAAATGGCGCGAACGCTGGCCGGAATGGCCGGTCGCCGAGACCTTCGTGCCGCCCGCGCGACGCCAGCTCGCCGTCGCCTGGTTCGCCTTGCTGCAGGAATTCGAGGACGCGATGAACATCGCCGGCGATCCGTTGCCGGCCAACGCCAAGCTGGGCTGGTGGAGCGAGGAGTTGCGCGACTGGTCGCGGCGGCGTTCGCGCCATCCGCTCGGCCGCTTGCTGGAACCGCACGCCGCGCCCTGGGCCGAGCTGGCCGATGCCTTGCCGGTGCTGGGCATGTTGCGCGAACCGTGGCCGGACCTCGATGCCGCGTTCGTGCGCGTGCAGCCGTTGGCCAAAGCCATTGCCGCGGTCGAAGCGGCGCTGTTCGGGGGCCGCGCCGACGAAGCCGTTGCACAAGCCATCGGCGCGCAATGGCTGGCGGCGCGGATGTCGGGCGCGGGGCAGGGCGGCGACCTGCCGGGCTTGCTCGAACGCTGGCCGCCGCGGTTCGCGGCTTCTCTGCCGCGCCGCCTGTGGGCCCTGCTGGCCCGCGACCGCGTGCAGGCACGGGTGAGGTCGGGCGACGAACCTCGGCGGATTTCGCGCCTGCGCCTGCTGTGGCGGGCGTGGAACGCCGCGCGCGGCTGAGCTTCCGTCTGGCGAAAAGCCTTCGCGACTTACAGGCTGCGGCATGCGCAGCCACTCCCACGTCGGTAGAGAGATGCGATGTGGGAGCGATGTAAGTCGCGAACAGGCCGTTGCGCCGCCGGGAAACGCACCGTTCCGGCGACGTTCCCTCGTGCCGGGCTACAATGGCCCCAGTTTCACCGCGTTCCCCATCGCGTCCCTCTGCCATGTCTTCCGCCCCGCGCCCCGACCTGCCCGATGTCGCCCACCAGTCCGTGCCCCTGGCGCGCCCGCTGGATTGGGTCGGCATGGACAACATCGCCCTGCCGGTGCGGATTTCCGACGGTGCGGGCGGGCAGCTGCAGGTTGCGGCCAGTATTGACCTGGCGGTGAACCTGGGTCGTGCCGACGCGCGCGGCATCCACATGTCGCGCCTGTACCTGCAGTTGCAGGAAGGCCTGGCGCGCGAGGCGATCACCCCGGCCGGCCTGCGCCATCTGCTGCAGGACAGCGTCGAATCGCAGCAGGGGCTGGCCACCCAGGCACGCCTGCGCATCCGCTACGAGGCATTGCTGCAACGGCGTGCCTTGCAGAGCGGCTTCAGCGGCTGGAAGCGCTATCCAGTCGAAATCGAAGCCACGCTGCACGAAGGCCACCTGCACCTGGCGCTGGGTTTCGAAGTCGAATATTCCAGCACCTGTCCCGCATCGGCGGCGTTGTCGCGGCAGGCCAACGCCGAACGCTTCGCCGACGATTTCGCCGCCGCGCGCCCGCTGTCGGTGGGCGTGGTGCGCGACTGGCTGGCTTCCGAGCGCGGCATGGCGGCGACGCCGCATGCGCAGCGCAGCCGCGCGCAAGTGCGGGTCGAATTGAAGCCGCAGTTCGACGAGCTGCCGCTGGTCGCCCTGATCGATGCGCTGGAAGCGGCGCTGGCCACGCCGGTGCAGACCGCGGTGAAGCGCGAGGACGAACAGGCCTTCGCCCGCCTCAATGCCGAAAACCTGATGTTTTGCGAGGACGCTGCGCGCCGCGTGGCCTCGGTCCTCGCCGGCGACCCGCGCGTCGAACGCTACGATGCCACCGTCTCCCACTTCGAAAGCCTGCATCCGCACGACGCGGTGGCGCGGGTCAGCGGAACGAACCCATAACCGGGTAGGGCGGGTCATGACCCGCCCCGCGAAGTTCCGCGAGCCCGCCATGGCGGGTCGTGACCCGCCCTACCGGTTCCTATTTTCCTCGTTCCAGCACCAACAGCGGATCGATCCGCACGTCGAACCAGTTCATGCCCCAATGCAGGTGCGGTCCGGTCGCTCGGCCGGTGGCGCCGACCGCGCCGATGACCTGGCCTTGGGCGATGCGATCGCCGACCTTCACGTCGATGCGCGACAGGTGCAGGAAATTCGAGCTGACGCCGAAGCCGTGATCCAGCAACACGGTTCCGCCCGTCAGGTACAGATCCGGCGACGCGAACGTCACCACGCCTGCCGCCGGCGCCTTCACCGGCGTGCCATTCGGCGCGGCGATGTCCATGCCCGAGTGCCCCGCGCCGGGCTGGCCGTTGTACACGCGTGCGTTGCCGAAGCGGCCGCTGATGCGCCCTTGCACCGGCCAGATGAAGGGTTGGGCGAAATCGGGACGGTCGTCGTCGCGTTCGCGCGCGGCAGTGACCAGTGCCTGTTCGCGCTTGATCCGTTCGGCGATGTCCGGCGGCGGGTTCACCGTCTTCGGCGGCACGCCGTTGACGTTCTCCACCGGCCAATCGCGCGGGGTCACGGCGATGCTCGCGGATTCCGCGCTGCCGTCGGGACGCACGATTTCGACTTTCAACGGGCCTTGCTCGTCTCGGCCGACGCCGAATACCACGCTGCCATAACCGCTGACCCGCAGCGTGCGGTTGGCGTAGGTCACCTTGCTGCCGGGCGGCACCTTGCCGATGACCAGGGCGCCTTGCGAGACGCTGGCGGGGAAGACGATGCGGGTGTCGGTCGGGGTTTGCGCTGGCGCGGGCGTCGCGGTTGTTGCGGGAACGCTCGTTTGCGTCTGCGGAGAGGCGGCGGTCGCGCAGGCGGTCAGCGCGAACAGGAGGGTCGTCATCCCGGCGAAAGCCGGGATCCAATTTGCTGTTGCCTTTTCCTCAGAAAAGCAACGGCAAAGGCAAAATGGGTTCCAGCTTGCGCTGGAATGACGGCAACAGCTGGGTTCCGGCTTTCGCCGGGGTGACGAGCGGGGGCGAAGGCCGAAGCCCCTCACCGATCGAATTCCAGCCTCTGCCCGTTCGGCGTGCCCAGCAACTGCTCGCCGTTCCAGACCATGCGGCCATTGACCCAGGTCGCGGCGACGCGCGAGCGGAAGGTGGTGCCTTCGAACGGCGACCAGCCGCACTTCGACAGCACGTCCTCGCGACGCACGGTGAACGGCTCGTCTTCGACCAGCACCAGGTCGGCCCAATAGCCTTCGCGCAGGAAACCGCGCTGGCTGACGTCGAACAACTGTGCCGGCGCGTGGGCGAACTTCTTCACCACCTGCGCCCGCGACAGCTTGCCTTCGTGGACCAGCTCCAGTGCCGCGACCAGCGCGTACTGCACCAGCGGCAGGCCCGACGGCGCCTGCGCGTACGGCTTCATCTTTTCTTCCAGCGTATGCGGGGCGTGGTCGGTGGCGAGCACGTCGATGGTGCCGCCCTCGGCCAGCGCCTTGATCAGCGCTTCGCGGTCGCTGGCGTCCTTGATCGCCGGGTTGCACTTGATGAAGTTGCCCAGCCGCGCGTAGTCGCCACGATCGAAGCGCAGGAAATGGACGCAGGTTTCCGCGGTGATCCGCTTGCGCCGGCCATCGGCCTGGAACAGCGGGCCCGGATCGAACAGGGCCAGCTCGTCGGCGGTGGAGATGTGCAGCACGTGCAGGCGGGTGCCGTGCTTGCGCGCCAGGGAAATCGCCAGCCTGGTCGACTTGATGCAGGCCTCGCGCGAACGGATGTCCGGGTGCATCTCCGCGGTCAGCGCGTCGCCGTATTTGGCCTGGAACGCGGCGAGGTTGGCGTCGATGGTCGGCGTATCTTCGCAATGGGTGATGATCGGCGTCGGGGCCTCGCGGAAGATCGCGTCCAGGGTTTCCGGGTTGTCGACCAGCATGTTGCCGGTGGACGCGCCCATGAACACCTTGATGCCCGGCGCGGCCTTCGGGTCCAGCGCGCGGATAGCCTCGAGGTTGTCGTTGCTGGCGCCGTGGTAGAACCCGTAATTGCCCCATGCGCGACCCTTGGCCAGCGCGTACTTGGCTTCCAGCGCGGCCGAATCCAGCGTCGGCGGATTGGTGTTGGGCATGTCCATGAAGCTGGTCAGGCCGCCGGCCACCGCCGCGGCCGATTCGCTGGCGATGTCGCCCTTGTGAGTCAGGCCGGGCTCGCGGAAGTGCACCTGGTCGTCGATCATCCCCGGCAGCAGCCAGCGCCCGCCGGCTTCGATCACCCGGTCCTCGGGCCGGGCGGCGATCTGCGAGTCGATTTTGGCGATGCGACCGTCCTCGATGCGCAGGTCGGCGTCGAATTCGCGGCCTTCGTTGACCAGGCGGGCGTTGACGATCAGGGTCGAGGGCATCAGTGGGGTGTTCCTGTGTGGGAGTGGGAACGGGGCGGTACCGGGTCGTAACCGCCCGGATGCAGCGGGTGGCAGCGCCCGACCCGGCGCGCGGCCAGCCAACTGCCCCGCAACGGGCCGAAACGGGCGATGGCTTCCATCGCGTATTCCGAGCAACTGGGCGTGAACCGGCAGCGCGGCCCGAGCATCGGGCTGAGGAATCGCTTGTAAACCCGCAGCAGGGCTATCAGAACGCGGCCAACCATGCGCGGCATCATAACGAATGCCTGAATCTGTGGTTGCCGCCCCTGTCCCGGTAGGCTATAAAGTCGCGCTTTCCCGGGCCCCGGGAAGATAAAGGAAGCGCTGTTCGTGGCTGTGAAAAAACCTGCTAAGAAGGCCGCCAAGCCGGCCCCCAAGAAGGCTCCCGCCAAGAAGCCTGTGGCCAAGAAGGCCGCCCCGGCGAAAAAGCCGGCCGCAAAGAAACCGGTCGCCAAAAAGGCCGCCGCGCCGGCCAAGAAGCCTGCCCCGGCGAAAAAGCCGGCCGCCAAGCCCGCTGCCGTGGCAAAGAAGGCGCCGGCCAAGCCGGTTGCGGCCGCGAAGAAGCCGGTCGCCAAGCCCGCTCCCAGCAAGCCCGTGGCCAAGGCCGCCAGCCGGCCCGCGACCAAGCAGGCCGCTCCGGCCAAGCCGGCTGCGGTCCCCGCCGCGCCGGCGCCTGCGGCGCCCAAGCCGGCTGCCGCGAAGCCCGCGGCACCTGCGGCCGCGAAGCCCGCCCAGGCCAAACCGGCTCCCGCCAAGTCCGTTCCGGCAGTCGCGCCCGCGGCACCGGCGGTCAGCGCGCCGAAGCCGCGCCCGACCGGCAA
Source organism: Pseudoxanthomonas helianthi (assembly GCF_017939625.1). Lineage (GTDB taxonomy): Bacteria > Pseudomonadota > Gammaproteobacteria > Xanthomonadales > Xanthomonadaceae > Pseudoxanthomonas_A > Pseudoxanthomonas_A helianthi. Next base: position 561,879 of record NZ_JAGKTC010000003.1, on the reverse strand, counting down.
GGTCGCCGTGGCGGTCGCTGCCCGGCCGGCCGCGCCCGCGCCGAAGGGCAAGGTCCGGGTGGTCGAATACAAGACCGACGAAGCCACCGGCCGTCCGATCCTGCCGCCCGGTTACAAGCCGGCCGCGGACGAGGAATACATGAGCGCATTGCAGCTCGAGTATTTCCGCCAGCGCCTGCTGCAGTGGCGCGCCGACCTGGTCGAGGAATCCAAGCAGACCATCGAGAACCTGAAGGACGAGGTCCGCGACATCGGCGACGAAGCCGAACGCGCCACCCGCGAAACCGAGAACTCGCTGGAACTGCGCACCCGCGACCGCTACCGCAAGCTGATCGGCAAGATCGACAGCACGCTGAAGCGGCTGGAAGCCGGCGACTACGGCTACTGCGTCGACACCGGCGAGGAAATCGGCCTGGAGCGCCTGGAAGCGCGCCTCACCGCCGAGCGCACGCTGGACGCGCAGGAGCGCTGGGAGCACCTGCAGAAGCAGCAGGGCGACTGAATCCGGCTGCCCGGAACGCAACCGCGAAACCCCGCCTTGGCGGGGTTTCGCATTTCGGAGGAATGGAAATGCAGGCAGAACGGTTCATGCGCCGCGCGGTCGAGCTGGCGCGCGGCAACATCGGGCAGGGCGGGCGCCCGTTCGGCGCCGTGCTGGTCCGCGACGGCCAGGTGCTGGCCGAGGCCGCCAACGGCATCCATCTCGACCACGACCCCTCCGCACACGCCGAGATGCTGGCGATCCGTCGCGCCAGCGCCGTGCTCGGCACGCCCCGGCTGGATGGCTGCACGATCTACGCCAGCGGCCACCCATGCCCGATGTGCCTGGCCGCGATGTACATCAGCGGCGTCGGCGAGGCGTGGTATGCCTATTCCAACGAAGACGGCGCGCCGTACGGCCTGTCCACCACAGCGGTGTACGAACGCTTGATGGCCGGCCCGGCCAGCCCCGGATCCGGTTTGCGGCAGCTGCGTCCCGAGGGCGAGGACGGCCTGTACCGGGAATGGGCGCAACGCTGCGGTTGATTCGCCGGGCGGTGGGAGCCAAAGGTCCGGCTTCAGGCGCCATCGGCCTGGAAACCGGCCTTGCGGTGCGAACCATCGCAGAACGGCTTGTTGGCGGAATGCCCGCAGCGGCACAGCCAGGTCCGGGTCACCCGATCGACGGTATGGCCGGTGCCGGTGACGATCTCGAGGTTGCCGTCGACCTGCAGCGGACCGTTCTTCTGCGGATCGATCGCCAACGCGCCGTCGCGCGCCGCCAGCGGCTGCGATTCGTTCGGCGCGCGTTCGCCGCTGGCGATGAAGCCGGCTTCGGCATGGCTGCCGTCGCAGAAGGGTTTGTTGTTCGACAGGCCGCAACGGCACAGCGTCGCCCGATAGCCTTCCTCGACACCGGCGATCCGCAGCGGCGCGTTGAACGCCAGTGGGCCGTTTTCGCGGGTCCGCACGGTGTTGACCACCGGCGCCGGTTCCACCTGGGTGCCGTCCACCGCTTCGTAGCGGATCGCGCCGGAGGGGCAGGCGCGCGCGGTCAGCGCGACTTCTTCCGGGGAAACGGCATCGGGATGGATCCATTCGCCGTCGACGTTGGGCACGAACACGTCGGGATGGGTCAGCACGCAGTTGCGCGAGTGTATGCAGCGCCGGCCGTCGAAGCGGACGACCACGCGCTTGCCGCGCACGGTTTCGATGGCCATCGGCGATCTCCGGCGGGACGGGCGTCCGAGTCTACGCCCGTCGCCACGGCGGTCAATGCAGGTCGCGCAGGTCCAGCTTGCGCAACTTCGGCGCCTTCCACGAAGTGACGCCGACCACGCCCAAGGTGACGAAGCCGCCCAGCACCACCGACGGCACCAGGCCGAGCAGGCGCGCCATCGCACCGGAATAGAACGCGCCGAGTTCATTCGACGAGCTGATGAAGATGCTGTTGACCGAGGACACGCGTCCGCGCATCTCGTCCGGCGTAGCCAGCTGCAGCACGGTCGAGCGCAGCACCACCGAAACTCCGTCGAACATGCCGGACAGCAGCAGGAAGAACGCCGACAGCCAGAACGCGGTGCTCAGGCCGAAACCGATCATGCACGCGCCGAAACCGGCGACCGCGCCGAGCATGATCCGCCCCGCGTTGGCCTGCAGCGGATGGCGCGACAGCCACAGTGCCACCGCCACCGAGCCCAGCGCCGGCGCACCGCGCAGGATGCCCAGCGCTTCCGGGCCGGCGTGCAGCACGTCCTTGATGAAGGCGGGCGCCAGCGAAATCGCGCCGCCGAACAGCACCGCGAACATGTCCAGCGCCAGCGCGCCCAGCAGGATCTGGTGGCCGAACACGAAGCGCAGGCCTTCGCCGATGCTGGCGAACACCGGGCCACGCTGTTGCTGCTGCGCCGGCTCGGTCACCGGCATGGTCAGCAGGGCCAGCGCCGCGGCCACGGCGAAAACCGCGGCCACCGCATAGGTCGTCGATTTGCCGACCGCGCCGATCAATACGCCGCCCACCGCGGGACCCAGCACCAGGCCGGTCTGGAACACCACGCTGCCCATGCTGGCGCCGCGCGCGAACTGTTCGCGCTTCAGCGCACGGGCGAACAGCGCGTTGTAGACCGGACCGAGGAACGAGCGGCCGATGCCGCCGACCGCGATGGCCAGGTAGATCGGCCACAGGCCATGCAGCGGCAGCAGGCCGGCGGCCAGCAGGGCCAGCAGGCCGGCGTTGATCGCCAGGCCGAGGCAGGCCGCCGCGCCCAGCTTGCGTCGCGGCAGGTGATCGACCAGGTAGCCGGAGAACGGCGCCACGCAGAAGAACGGAATCACCTCGGCCAGGCCGATCAAACCCAGCGACCACGGGTCGCGGGTGATCTCGTACACGTGCCAGCCGACCGCCACCGCCACGATCTGGTACGAGAACAGGGTGCAGATGCGGTACAGCATCAGCCAGCGGAAGCCGGCACCGCTCAGTGGGGAGGCGGGGACTTCGCTCATGCCGCGGCGCGCTGCGCGGTTTCGCGGATGAAGGCCAGCAACGAGGCCAGCCCGTTGCTGCGGGTCGGCGACAGGTGCTTGGCCAGGCCGATGTCGGCGATGTAATCCGGCGTGGTGGCGAGGATCTCCCGCGCACTGCGACCCGAATAGACGCGCAGGGCCAGGTAGATCAGGCCGGAGACGATGGTCGAGTCGCTGATCGCATGGAAATCGAGCTTCGTGGCGTCGCCTTCCGGCACGATCCAGACCATCGACTGGCAGCCGAGCAGGCGATGTTCCTCGGTCTTCCACTCATCCGGAAACGCCGGCAGCTTGCGGCCGAGGTCGATCAGGTACTGGTAACGCTCGGACCAGTCGCCGAAGAAGGCGAATTCGTCGCGGATGACCTGCTGCGCTTCGGCGGCGGTGGGTTCGAGGGGGAAGGGGGTTTCGGTCATCGGAAAAGTTTGCGGTTTCTGATCCTTCTCCCACCGGGAGAAGGTGGCGCGAAGCGCCGGATGAGGGCGGGAGAACGATGGGTCGAGGAACGTTCCATCCGCCTTCGGCACCCTCGACTAAAGCATTCGAGGGCAGGCTCTTCTCCCGGAGGGAGAAGGAAAAGCATCACGCCCGTTTCCACCTTACTCCCTGCGGTGTGTCTTCCAGCAAAACGCCTTCCGTCGCCAGCTGGTCGCGGATCGCGTCGGCACGGGCGAAATCGCGCGCCTTCTTCGCCGCATTGCGTTCGTCCACCAAGGCTTGTATGCGCGCATCGTCATCGGACGAGACGCCGCGCGCGAACCACGCAGCGGGATCCTGCTGCAGCAGGCCGAGCACCGAGCCCGCGCCAAGCAACTCCGCCTTCAGCCGCGATTTCTCTTCCGCCGATTCGGCCTTGCGCGCCTCCGCAGCGATGCGCGCGACTTCGGCCAGCGCCTGCGGCGTGTTGAGGTCGTCGTCGAGCACGTCCTCGATCACCGCCGGGATCGCCGCATCGGCTTCGATGTCGGCCAGGTCGCGCAGCGTGCCGTACAGCCGATCCAGCGTGCGCACGCTCTGTTCGATAAGCGCATCCGACCATTCCAGCGGCTGCCGGTAATGCGCGGAGAGCAGGGCGTAGCGCAGCGCTTCGGGCGGGTATTCGCGGACCAGGTCATGCACGCGCTGGATGTTGCCGACCGACTTGGCCATCTTGGCGCCGCCGAAGTTCAGCATGCCGTTGTGCAGCCACCAGCGGGCGAACACGCGGCCGCCATGCGCGCATTCGCTCTGCGCGACTTCGTTCTCGTGGTGCGGAAACTGCAGGTCGATGCCGCCGGCATGGATGTCGATGGTCTGGCCCAGGTGGGCCTCGGCCATCGCCGAGCATTCGATGTGCCAGCCGGGGCGGCCGCGGCCCCATGGCGAATCCCAGCCCGGCAGATCGTCCGAGGACGGCTTCCACAGCACGAAATCGCCGGGATCGCGCTTGTACGGCGCCACGTCGACGCGCGCGCCGGCCAGCATTTCCTCGGGGTCGCGGCGCGACAGCTTGCCGTAATCGGGGAAGCTGGCCACCGAGAACAGCACGTGGCCTTCGGCGGCGTAGGCGTGGCCGTCGGCGATCAGGCGTTCGCACATCGCGATCATCTGCGCGATGTGGCCGGTGGCGGTCGGCTCGATGTCGGGGGCGAAGTCGCCGGACACGCCGAGCGCGGCCATGTCTTCGCGGTAGGCGGCGGCGAAGCGGTCGGTGATCGCCGAAATCGGCACGCCCTGTTCCTTGGCCGCGGCGTTGATCTTGTCGTCCACGTCGGTGATGTTGCGCGCGTAGCGCAGGCCACCGTAGCGGCGGCGCAACAACGCGGCCAGCACGCCGAACACCACCGGCCCGCGGGCGTTGCCGATGTGCACGTAGTTGTAGACGGTGGGGCCGCAGACGTACATGGTCGGCCCGGCGGGATCGAGCGGCGCGAACGGCTCTACCTGCCGCGTGAGGGTGTTGTACAGGCGCAGGGGCATGGGCGAAGGGGAGGGGAAGGCCCTGCAATTCTAGCGGGTGAGGCCCCGGGTGGCCTGGTGTTCAGCCCCACGCCAGCCGCGCTGCCTACACTGGCAACGGTCGCCATCGCCCATCCGCCGCATGATTCGTGCCCTTTCGCTCCAGTCGTCCGCCTGCCTGCTGGCCTTGGCCATGCTGTCGGTGACGGGTGCTGGCAGGGCGCAAAGCGCGCCGGTGGCGCCGATGGCGGAGAACGTCCGCGTCGACTATGCGCGGGTGCTCAACGTCGAGCCGGTGTACGAAACCCTGCGCGCCACCCGCGCCGAGAAGGTCTGCGACCAGCCGGCGCCCCCGAAGCCGCAGCCCAAGGACGAAGAAGGCCGGCTCGCGCGGATGTGGGACTCGGTCAAGGGCGTGTTCACCGACAACGACAAGCCGAAGCAGGCTGCGCCCGCCGCACCGCGCTGCCGTACCGTGCCGGTGGCCAAGGAGTTCCAGCGGCCCATCGCCTACGACGTGGACTACATGTACAAGGGCATGAAATACCGCTCGCGCCTGCTCGAGGACCCCGGCACCCGCCTGCGCATCCGCATCTCGGTGATGCCTTACGAAGCCGCGCCGGTCGCGGTTCCCTAGCGCTTGTTGCACCGCGGCGACGGCCGTGCGACCATTCCGCGGATGAAAGCGAACGACCATGCCTACGCAAGCTCCGCCCGGATGGCCTCCGGGATGACCTCGCGTGCCCGCCGACCGGAACCCTGCGTTGCTGGGTAAGCGGAGACGTGCGTGTTCGTTCCGAAACCCAGCGTGAAGCTGGGTTTTTTCGTTTCTGGCCCGGCAAAAAGTTTCATCCGCAAGAAACCATCTTCCTGTAGAGCCCCGTCCCGAAGGACCCTCCGATGCCGCTGAAACACTTCTTGAACACCCAGGACTGGAGCCGCGCCGAACTCGATGCGCTGCTGGCGCAGGCCGCCGAATTCAAGCGCAGCAAGCTGGGCGACCAGCTCAAGGGCAAATCGATCGCCCTGGTGTTCTTCAACCCGTCGATGCGCACCCGCACCAGCTTCGAGCTGGGCGCGTTCCAGCTGGGCGGCCATGCCGTGGTGCTGCAGCCGGGCAAGGACGCGTGGCCGATCGAGTTCAACCTGGGCACGGTGATGGACGGCGACACCGAGGAGCACATCGCCGAGGTGGCCAGGGTGCTGGGCCGTTACGTCGACCTGATCGGCGTGCGCGCGTTCCCGAAGTTCGTCGACTGGCAGTACGACCGCGAGGACATCGTGCTGAAGTCGTTCGCCAGGTACTCGCCGGTGCCGGTGATCAACATGGAGACGATCACCCATCCGTGCCAGGAACTGGCCCACGCGCTGGCCCTGCAGGAACACTTCGGCACCACCGACCTGCGCGGCAAGAAGTACGTGCTGACCTGGACCTACCATCCGAAGCCGCTGAACACCGCCGTGGCCAACTCGGCGCTGACCATCGCCACCCGCCTGGGCATGGACGTGACCTTGTTGTGCCCGACCCCGGAATACGTCCTCGACGAGCGCTACATCGGCTGGGCCGAGCAGAACGTCGCCGAAAGCGGCGGCTCGTTCGCGGTCAGCCACGACATCGAAAGCGCCTATCGCGGCGCCGACGTGGTCTACGCCAAGAGCTGGGGCGCGCTGCCGTATTTCGGCCAGTGGGAGCCGGAGAAGCCGATCCGCGACCGCTTCAAGCACTTCATCGTCGACGAAGCGAAGATGGCGCTGACCAACAACGGCGTGTTCAGCCACTGCCTGCCGCTGCGCCGCAACGTCAAGGCCACCGACGCGGTGATGGATTCGCCGCAGTGCATCGCCATCGACGAGGCCGAGAACCGCCTGCACGTGCAGAAGGCCGTCATGGCCGCCTTGATCCGGTAGGGCGGGCTCAAGCCCGCCGACGACAACCAACCATGCAACGGTGGGCCAGGGCCCACCCCACGAGATCCTGAAATGACCACCCCCAACGAATCCCGCGACATCGTCCTCGCCTTTTCCGGCGGCCTCGACACCAGCTTCTGCGTGCCCTACCTGAAGGAGCGCGGCTGGAACGTGCACACCGTGTTCGCCGACACCGGCGGCGTCGATGCCGAAGAGCGTGCCTACATCGAGCAGCGCGCCGCGGAACTCGGCGTCGCGTCGCACGTCACCGTCGATGGCGGGCCGGCGATCTGGGAAGGCTTCGTCAAGCCGTTCGTGTGGGCGGGCGAGGGCTACCAGGGCCAGTATCCGCTGCTGGTGTCCGACCGCTACCTGATCGTCGACGCTTCGCTGAAGCGCGCCGCCGAACTGGGCACGAATGCCATCGCCCACGGCTGCACCGGCATGGGCAACGACCAGGTGCGCTTCGACCTGGCGGTGAAGGCCTCCGGCGACTACCGCATCATCGCGCCGATCCGCGAAATCCAGAAGGAACACACCCAGACCCGTGCCTACGAGCAGGCCTACCTGGAAGAGCGCGGCTTCGGCGTGCGTGCCAAGCAGAAGAGCTACACCATCAACGAAAACCTGCTGGGCGTGACCCTGTCCGGCGGCGAGATCGACAAGTGGGAAGCGCCGGGCGAAGGCGCGCGCGGCTGGTGCGCGCCGCGCAGCGAATGGCCGGAAGCGCCGCTGCGCGTGGCCATCGGCTTCAAGAACGGCGAAGCGGTGACGCTGGACGGCGAAGCGATGCAGGGCGCCAAGCTGCTGGCGAAATTGAATGCGCTGTTCGCGCCGTACGGCGTGGGCCGCGGCATGTATACCGGCGACACCACCATCGGCCTGAAGGGCCGCATCGTCTACGAAGCGCCGGGCCTGGTCTCGTTGCTGGCCGCGCACCGCGCGCTGGAGGAAGCGGTGCTGAGCAAGCAGCAGAACCGCTTCAAGCCGGAAGTGGCGCGCAAGTGGGTCGAAGTCGTGTACGAAGGCTTCTACCATGACCCGGTCAAGACCGACCTGGAGGCGTTCCTGAAGTCCTCGCAGGCCACGGTCAACGGCGAAGTGTTGCTGGAAACCCGCGGCGGTCGCGTCGATGCGGTGGCGGTGAAGTCGCCGCACATCCTCAATGCCAAGGGCGCGACCTATGCGCAGTCGGCGGACTGGGGCGTCGAGGAAGCCGAGGGCTTCATCAAGCTGTTCGGCATGAGCTCGACCCTGTGGGCCGAGATCAACCGTTGATGCGGACGCATCGATGAGCGAACTTCGCATCAGCACGGACAAGGCGGAACTGGACCTGCCGCTGATCCACCGCTTCCTCTCCGCCGAGGCCTACTGGAGCCAGGGCATCCCGGAGGAAACGGTGGCGCGTGCAATCGCCGGCTCGCTGTGCTTCGGCGGCTATGTCAAAGGCGCGGGGCAGGTGGCGTTCGCGCGGGTCGTTTCCGACTTCGCGACCTTCGCCTACCTGGCCGACGTGTTCGTGCTGCCGGAACATCGCGGTCGTGGCTACAGCAAGCAGCTGGTCGCCGAAATCATGGCGCACCCGCAGTTGCAGGGGCTGCGCCGGTTCATGCTGGCCACGTCCGATGCGCACGGGCTGTATGCGCAGTACGGCTTCGACGCGCCGGCCAGGCCGCAAACGCTGATGGAAGTGTTGCGTCCCGACATCTACGTGCAGGCACGAACCGCATGACCACGCTCGCAACCACGCTCAAGCACCTCGAAGCGCTGGTGTCCTTCGACACCCGCAACCCGCCGCGCGCGATCACCACCGGCGGCATCTTCGACTACATCCGCGCGCAGTTGCCGGACTTTAGGGTCGAAGTGACCGACCACGGCGCCGGCGCGGTGTCGCTGTTCGCCGTGCGCGGGCAGCCGAAGCGCGTGTTCAACGTGCACCTGGACACGGTGCCGTCATCGCCGGCATGGACCGCCGATCCGCTGAGGCTGCGCGTCACCGAAGACCGCGCCATCGGACTCGGCGCCTGCGACATCAAGGGCGCGGCGGCCGCGCTGATCGCCGCGGTACAGGCGCAACCGGGCGATGCCGCGCTGTTGTTCAGCAGCGACGAGGAAGCCAACGATCCGCGCTGCATCGCCGCGTTCCTAACTCGCGACCATGGCTTCGGCGAAGCGATCATCGCCGAGCCGACCTGCGGCGAAGCGGTGCTGGCCCATCGCGGCATCAGCGCGGTGCGCATGGCGTTCAAGGGCCAGGCCGGCCACGCCTCGGCCGAGAACGCCATGTCGCTGAGCGCGTTGCACCAGGCGATGCGCTGGGGCGCGTCGGCGCTGGACTACGTGGAAGCGCAGAAACACCTGCGCTTCGGCGGGCTGACCGGACTGCGCTTCAACGTCGGCAAGGTCGAAGGCGGGATCAAGGCGAACATCATCGCCCCGTCCGCCGAAGTGCGCTTCGGCTTCCGGCCGCTGCCCTCGCAGGATTTCGCCGAGCTGCACGCGACCTTCCGCGGCTTCGCCGACGCGGATGCGCTGGCCGAGTACGAAGAGACGTTCCGCGGCCCCTCGCTGCCGTCTGGCGACGTGGCCCGCGCGGAAGAACGCCGCCTCGCCGCGCGCGACCTGGCCGATGAACTCGGCCTGCCGGTCGGCAACGCGGTCGATTTCTGGACCGAAGCCTCGCTGTTCTCGCAAGCCGGTTTGACCGCGCTGGTCTACGGACCCGGCGACATCGCCCAGGCGCACACCGCCGACGAATGGGTTTCCCTCGAACAACTGCGGCATTACGCCGACACCGTGCAACAGATCTTCGCCAAATGAACATCGAATCGAACAAGCAGACCCGGCAGACCATCGTCAAGCTGCTGTCGAACCTGGGCAGCGCCAAGGAAATCGACCAATACCTGAAGCGGTTCTCGCAGATCGACGCCAAGCGTTTCGCTGTGGTCAAGGTCGGCGGCGCGGTGCTGCGCGAAGACATGGACGCGCTGGTGTCGTCGTTGGCGTTCCTGCAGCAGGTCGGCCTGACCCCGATCGTCATCCACGGCGCCGGTCCGCAGCTGGACGAAGAACTGACCGCCGCCGGCATTCCCAAGCAGGTCGTCGATGGCCTGCGGTTCACCGGCGATGAAGCGTTGGGCGTGGTGCGCAAGGTGATGCGCCGCGAAAACATGAACCTGGTCGACGAACTGCACGCGCAGGGCGTGCACGCCACCTCGCTGACCACCGGCGTGTTCGAGGCCGAATTCCTCGATCGGGAAAAGTACGGGCTGGTCGGCCGGGTCAGCCGGGTCGAGGTCGAAGGCATCGAAGCGGCGATCCGCCTCGGCGCGATCCCGGTGATCGCCAGCCTCGGCGTCACCGCCGGCGGCCAGTACCTCAACATCAACGCCGACTGGGCCGCGAACGAACTGGTCAAGACCCTGCAGCCGTACAAGATCGTGTTCCTGACCGGCACCGGCGGCCTGCTCGACGCCAACGGCAAGGTCATCGACTCGATCAACCTGTCGACCGAGTACGACGAGCTGATGCGGCAGCCGTGGATCAACGGCGGCATGAAGGTGAAGATCGAACAGATCAAGGACCTGCTCGACGTGTTGCCGCTGACTTCGTCGGTGTCGATCACCCGGCCGGACGAGCTGACCAAGGAACTGTTCACCCACAAGGGTTCGGGCACGTTGGTGCGCATGGGCGAGCGCGTGCTGCGCTTCGACTCGTGGCAGGGGGTGGACGTGGACCGGATGCGGGAACTGATCGAGTCCAGCTTCGGCCGCACGCTGCAGCCGGACTATTTCGAAAAGACCGTGCCGTTCCGGATCTACGTCAGCGAGAACTACCGCGCGGCGATGATCCTGACCCGGGAAGAAGGTTTCGCCTACCTCGACAAATTCGCCGTGCTCGACGAAGCGCAGGGCGAGGGCCTGGGCCGCGCGGTCTGGCACGTGGCCCGCGAGGAGAACCCGAAGATGTTCTGGCGCTCGCGCCACAACAACCAGGTCAACATCTTCTACTACGCCGAGTCCGACGGCTGCATCAAGCAGGAGAAGTGGAAGCTGTTCTGGTACGGCATCGACGACCTCGCCGACATCGCCCGCTGCGCGCAGCACACCGCGACGCGGCCGGCGAGCTGGATCGACTGATGGCCGCCGCGACGCCGACGCAGGCCTGGCGCGAAGTGCCCACCCTGAAGGGCCGGCACGTTTCGCTCGTGCCGCTTTCCGCGGATCACGTCGCCGGCTTGCGCCGGGCGCGCGACCATGAAGGCCTGGAGAACCTGTGGTTCACCAACACGCCGTCGGTCGAGGGCGTGGAAGGCTACGTCGCGGCCGCGCTGCAAGCGCAGGCAGAAGGCAAGGTGTTGCCGTTCGCGGCGCTCGATGCCGACGGTGAAGTGGTCGGGACCACCCGATTCTACGGTTTCGAGCCCGAGGTGCCGCGGCTCAGCATCGGCTACACCTGGTACGCGCCGCGCGTGCAGCGCAGCGGCGTGAACACCGAGGCCAAGCTGCTGTTGCTGCGGCATGCCTTCGAGACGCTCGGGTGCATCTGCGTCACGTTCGAGACCAGCTCGCACAACGCGCGTTCGCGCGCCGCCATCGCCCGGCTCGGCGCGAAGCAGGACGGCATCCTGCGCCACCACAAGCGCCACGCCGACGGCAGTCCGCGCGACACGGTGGTGTTTTCGATCATCGACAGCGAGTGGCCCGAGGTGCAACGCGGCCTGCTGGCGAAACTGCAATCGCACGAGGTTCCGGCATGAGCAAGACCACTATCGGCATCGTCGGCGCGCGCGGCCACACTGGCAGCGAGCTGATCAGGCTGATCGCCAACCATCCGCAATTCGCGCTGGCCTTCGTCTCGTCGCGCGAACTGGATGGCCAGCCAGTTCGCGAACACAATGCCGCCTATGCCGGCGAGCTGCGTTACGAGAACCTGTCGCCCGAAGCCGTCGCGGCGAAGGGCGTCGACGCCATCGTGCTGGCGCTGCCGAATGGCAAGGCCGCCGAATACGTGGCGGCGATCGACGCGGCGAAGGCGAATCCTGTCATCGTTGACCTGTCCGCCGACTATCGTTTCGATGATGGTTGGTACTACGGCCTGCCGGAACTGACCCGCGGCAAATACGCCGGGCAGAAGCGCGTCAGCAATCCGGGCTGCTACGCCACGGCGATGCAGCTGGCCATCGCCCCGTTGCTCGACCGGCTGGCCGGTCCGCCGCAATGCTTCGGCGTGTCCGGCTATTCCGGCGCCGGCACCACGCCGTCGGACAAGAACAATCCCGAGCTGCTGCGCGACAACCTGATGCCGTATGCGCTGGCCGACCACATGCACGAGCGCGAGGTCTCGCGCCAGCTCGGCGTGCCGGTCGAGTTCATGCCGCATGTCGCCCCGCATTTTCGCGGCATCACCATGACCGTGAACCTGTGGCTGCAGCAGCCGGTGAAGGTGGAGGAAGTGCGCGAGCTGTATCGCCAGCGCTACGCCGGCGAGCCGCTGGTGCGCGTGACCGACGACGCGCCCTGGGTCAGCCGCATCGCCGGCAAGCACGGCGTCGAGATCGGCGGCTTCACCGTGGCGCCGGGCGGCAAGCGCCTGGTCGTGGTCGCCACGCTGGACAACCTGCTGAAGGGCGCCGCGACGCAGGCGATGCAGAATTTGAACCTCGCGTTCGGTTTCGACGAATTGGCCAGCATTCCGCCGCAGGATTTCTTTTCAGCGTAGGGCGGGGCCCTGGCCCGCCGTTCGCGGATCGCGAAAAATTCCAAGGTGGGTCGCGGCCCACCCAACGAGGAAACCAAGATGTCTGACTTGTTGTGGCAAAAACCCGGCGTGGCGGTCGATGCGCAGATCCAGAAGTTCCTGGCCGGCGACGACGTGCTGCTGGACCGCGAGTTCTTCCTGCACGACATCGCCGCGAGCACCGCGCACGCGGAAGGCCTGCAGCGCATCGGCATCCTGACGGCCGACGAGCTGGCAGGGCTCAAGCGTGAACTCGCGACCTTGACCGAGGATTTCCGCAACGGCGATTTCGTCCTCGACGAACGCTACGAGGACGGCCATTCCGCCATCGAGTTCCGCCTGACCGAGCGCCTCGGCGACGCCGGCCGCAAGATCCACACCGGGCGCAGCCGCAACGACCAGATCCTGGTGGCGACGCGGCTGTGGCTCAAGGAAAAGCTGGCGCGTGTCGCCGGACTCTCGCGCGAGATCGCCAGGGTCGCGCTCGACCGCGCACAGGCCGAGAAGGACCTGCCGATCCCGGGTTACACCCATATCCAGCGCGCCGTGGTGTCGTCCGCCGGCATGTGGTGGGCCGGCTGGGCCGAGGCCTTCATCGACAATGCGATCCGCGCCGCCGATACCCTGGAACTGGTCGACGCCAATCCGCTGGGCACCGCCGCCGGCTACGGCGTCAACCTGAAGCTCGACCGCGCACACACCACCGAGGCGCTCGGCTTCGCGCGGATGCAGGTATCGCCGATCTACGCGCAGCTCTCGCGCGGCAAGTTCGAGCTGGCCGCGCTGGAAGCGCTCGGCAGCGCCACGCTCGACCTGCGCCGCATCGCCTGGGACCTGTCGCTGTTCACCAGCGCCGAGTTCGGCTTCGTAGCGCTGCCGGCGCAGTACACCACCGGCAGTTCGATCATGCCGAACAAGCGCAACCCCGACGTGATCGAGCTGATGCGCGCCACCCACGCTAGCGTCGCCGCGGCGCGCACCGAGATCGAACAGCTGCTGTCGCTGCCGTCCGGCTACCATCGCGACCTGCAGGCGTCGAAGGGCGCGATTTTCCACGGCTTCAGCCGCGGCCTGCCCGCGCTGGAGCTGCTGCCGGCGCTGCTGGCCAACCTCGAATGGCGCGAAGACCGGCTGCGTGCGGCGATCGATTCGGGCATGTACGCCACCGACGTCGCCGTTGAAGCCGCCATCGCCGGCGTGCCGTTCCGCGAGGCCTACAAGGCCGCCGCCGCGTCGGCCGATTCGGCGGGGCAGGGCCGCACGCCCGAATCCAGCCTGGCCGCGCGCGTTTCGCCCGGCGCCGCGGCCGACCTGCGCCTGGAAGAATTGAACGCGCGTTTCGCGGCGCTCGGGGCCTGAGCCATGGATCCCGTCAGCCACGCCTGCGCCGAACACTACACCTGGGGCCAGGGCTGCGATGGCTGGCATCTGCTCAAGGGCGACGACCTGAGCGTGATCGAAGAGCGCATGCCGCCCGGAACCGAGGAGCTGCGCCATCGGCATGCCCGTTCGCGCCAGTTTTTCTACGTGCTGGCGGGCGAAGCCGAACTGGAGCTGGAAGGGCAGGAACATCGGCTCGGCGCAGGCCAGGGCCTGCACGTGCCGCCGGGGCAGGCGCACCAGATGCGCAATCGTTCCGCCGCCGATGTCCGCTTCCTGGTGGTCTCCGCGCCGCGCGCGCATGGCGACCGTGAAGCCGCTCCCGCGACCGGAGGAATGCCGGCATGACCACCCGTTACCTGGTCCTGGCGATGCGGCGGCCCGATTTCGACGAATCGGTGATTGCACCGCACCAGGTCTTCCTCGACGAATTGCGCGCGACCGGCCAGTTGGAACTGACCGGTGGCTTCAGCGACAAATCCGGCGGCGCCTATCTGTTGCGCAACGTCGGTTCGCTGGAGCAAGCGCGGGCCATCGTTGCCCGCGATCCGCTGGCGATCCGCGGATCGTCGGAATTGACCGTCCACGAATGGAACGCACGCTGATCCGATGAACGCCGCCCGCGCCAGCTTCGCCGACCAGACCCTGCCGAACTGGCGGCGCGCGGTATTGAAGGTGGGCAGCAGCCTGCTGGCCGCCGAAGGCGAGGGGCTCAGTCCGCGCCATGCGCTGAACCTGGCCCAGTTCGTCGCCGCCAGCCAGGCCGAAGGCCGCGAAGTCGTGATCGTGTCGTCCGGCGCGGTCGCGGCCGGACGGGGCCTGCTGCATCGCCAGGCCACGGCGGGCGCGGCGATGGCGGAACGCCAGGCGCTCGCCGCGCTGGGCCAAGCGCAGCTGATCGGCCTGTGGCAACGCTTCTTCTCCCATCCGGTCGCCCAGGTGCTGCTGACCCACGACGACCTGCGCAACCGCCGGCGCTACCTCAATGCGCGGGCCACGCTGATGGAGTTGCTGCAACTTGGGGCGATCCCGGTCGTCAACGAGAACGACACGGTGTCGGTCGACGAACTGAAGCTCGGCGATAACGACAACCTCGCCGCGATCGTCGCGGCGCTGGTCGATGCCGACGCGCTGTTCATCGCCACCGACATCGACGGCTTCTATTCGGCCAACCCGCGCACCGATGCGGATGCGCAACCGATCGACGAGGTCGAGGCGCTGACGCCGGCGTTCTTCGCCATGGCCGGCGGCGCCGGCAGCGGCGTCGGCACCGGCGGCATGCGCACCAAGCTGGAAGCGGCGGCGAAGGCGGGCGCGGCGGGCATCGAAACCTTTTTGTTCAACGGCACCCGTGCGGACACGCTGGCCAGGCTGGCGCGCGGCACGCTCAACGGCACGCGCTTCCGCGCCGCGCAGAACCGCCTGGCCGCGCGCAAGTACTGGCTGAGCCACGTGCCGCTGGAACCGGGGCGCATCCTGGTCGATGCCGGCGCCGCGCGGGCGATGGGCGAGAAGGGCGCTTCGCTGCTGCCCGGCGGCGTGCTCGGCGCGGAAGGCGATTTCCGTCGCGGCGACATGGTCGAGGTGGTGGCGAAGGGCGAGGGTGGCGAGCGTCGCGTCGCGCGCGGGGTCAGCCAGTATTCGGCCGCCGACATCCGCCGCATCGCCGGGCGCCATTCACGCGACATCGAGGCGGTGCTGGGCTACAACTACGGCGAGAACGTGATCCACCGCGACGATCTCGTTCTTTTGTAACTGGAATCGGTGTGGGAGCGACGTAAGTCGCGAACGGCAATTGCGGGGCGCGAGAAAGAGCATTCGCGACTTACGTCGCTCCCACACCGAAGTCTCTATCGGAATCTGTATGAGCGATATCAAATCACTTGCACTGGCCTGCCGCGACGCCGCGCAAGCCGTCGCCCAGCTCTCCACCGAAGCCAAGAACGCCCTGCTGCAGGCGATGGCGCAGGCGTTGCTGGACGACGCCGATGCGATCCTCGCCGCCAATGCGCGGGACATCGCCGCCGCGGAAACCAAGGGCATCGGCAGCGCGATGGCCGACCGGCTGCGGCTGGACCCGCAGCGCCTGGGCGGCATCGCCGACGCGTTGCGCGAAGTCGCGTCCTTGCCCGATCCGGTCGGTCTGGTCACCCGTCGCGAAACACGGCCGAACCGCATCGTGGTCGAACGCGTGCGCGTGCCGCTGGGCGTGATCGCGATGATCTACGAGGCGCGGCCCAACGTCACCGCCGATGCCGCGGCGCTGTGCCTGAAGGCCGGCAACGGCGTGATCCTGCGCGGCGGCTCCGAGGCGATCCACTCCAACACCGCCATCGCCGCCTCGCTGAAGCGCGCCCTGCGCGAAGCCGGCCTGCCCGAAGCCGCGCTGACCCTGGTCGAGGACCTGCGCCGCGAGACCATCCTGGAGCTGCTGCAACTGACCGACATCGTCGATCTGGCCATCCCGCGAGGCGGCGAAGGCCTGATCCGTTTCGTCGCCGAACACGCGCGCGTGCCGGTGATCAAGCACTACAAGGGCGTCTGCCACCAGTACGTCGATGCGGGCGCCGACGAAGTCCTCGCGCTGCGCTTGTTGGTCGACGGCAAGGTATCGCGCCCCAGCGCGTGCAATTCGCTGGAAACGTTGCTGGTCCACCGCGACATCGCCGACGGCTTCCTGCCGAAGGCCGCGCAGGCCCTGCGGGAGCGCGGCGTGGAAATCCGCGCCGACGAACGCGCGGCTGCGCTGGTGGCGGATGCGAAGCCCGCGACCGAAGACGACTACGCCGCCGAATTCCTCGACCTGATCATCGCCGTGCGCGTGGTCGATTCGCTGGACGAGGCCATCGACCACATCCGCAGGTACGGCTCCGACCATACCGAAGTGATCGTCACCCGCGACGATGCTCATGCGCGCAAGTTCGTCGAATCGCTGCGTTCGGCAGTGGTGATGGTCAACGCCTCGTCGCGTTTCAGCGACGGCGGCGAACTCGGCCTGGGCGCGGAGATCGGCATCTCGACCACGCGCCTGCATTCCTACGGTCCGATGGGGCTGGAGGCGCTGACCGTCGAGCGTTTCGTCGTGCGCGGGGAAGGGCAGACGCGCAACATCCCCTGATCCGGGTTCCAGCGGAAGCGGGCTTGGTGGGAGCGGCTTTTGCTCCCACAACCTCCCACCAAAGCGATACTCAGCCGCGGTCTTCGAACAACTCGCGCCCGATCAGCATGCGGCGGATTTCGTTGGTGCCGGCGCCGATGGCGTAGAGCTTGGCGTCGCGCAGGATGCGGCCGGTCGGGTATTCGTTGATGTAGCCGTTGCCGCCCAGCGCCTGGATCGCCTCCAGCGCGACCTGCACGGCGGAATCGCTGGCATGCAGCAGGCATGAAGCGGCGTCGACCCGGCTCTTGTGCCCGGCGTCGAAGTCGCGCGCCACCTGGTAGGCGTAGGCGCGCGAGGACTGCAGCGCGGTGTACATGTCGGCGATCTTCGCTTGCATGATGCCGAAGGTGCCGATCGCCGCGTCGAACTGCTTGCGCTCGCGCACGTAGGGCAGGGCGATGTCCAGCGCCGCCTGCATCAGGCCGAGCGGGCCGCCGCTGAGTACCAGGCGTTCGGTGTTCAGCCCGGACATCAGCACCTTGA
This sequence comes from Pseudoxanthomonas helianthi, assembly GCF_017939625.1. GTDB lineage: Bacteria > Pseudomonadota > Gammaproteobacteria > Xanthomonadales > Xanthomonadaceae > Pseudoxanthomonas_A > Pseudoxanthomonas_A helianthi. The sequence continues at coordinate 544,268 of NZ_JAGKTC010000003.1, read as the reverse complement.
CCCCGTGGTTCACCGCGCCCAGCACGTTCTCTGCCGGGATCTCGCAGTTCTCGAACACCAGCTCGCAGGTGTTGCTGCCGCGCATGCCCAGCTTGTCCAGCTTCTGCGCGGTGGAAAAGCCCGGCATGCCCTTCTCGACGATGAACGCGGTCATGCACTTGCTGCCCGCGTCCTTGCCGGCGGTGCGCATGTACACGATCAGCACGTCGGCTTCGGGGCCGTTGGTGATCCACATCTTGTTGCCGTTGGCGACCCATGCGTCGCCCTTCGGCTCGGCGCGGCACGACATCGAACCGACCACGTCCGAACCTGCGCCCGGCTCGCTCATCGCCAGCGCGCCCTTCCACTCGCCACTGCACAGCTTCGGCAGGTACTTGTTGCGCTGCGCCTCGTTGCCGTTGGCGTACAGGTTGTTGACGCACAGGTTGGAGTGCGCGCCGTAGCTCAGGCCGACCGAGCCGGAGGCGCGCGAAATCTCTTCCATCGCCACCAGGTGGGCGAGGTAGCCCATCTCGCTGCCGCCGTATTCGCCGGGCACGGTGATGCCGAGCAGGCCCAGTTCGCCGAGCTTCGGCCACAGGTCCTGGGGGAACCAGTTGTCGTGGTCGATCTGCGCCGCGCGCGGCGCGATTTCGGCTTCGGCGAAGCGGCGCACGGCATCGCGCAGGGCGTCGAGTTCCTCGCCCAGCGGAAAAGCGTTCGGTCGCATTAGGGCCTCCCTCCTGTTTGCGGCCAGCGGTGCGCGGCGTCAGTGTTCGCCGCGCAGGTGTCCCATGAAGCGCGGTGCGGTGCGGCCCAGCGGCAGCTTCAGCTTGCCGATCGACTCGATGCGCGCCTCGGCGATGCGGTCGGCGGCGTATTGCGGGGCGATGCCTTCCTTGTCGGCCAGGTCGAAGATCTTGCCGACCGTGTGGTAGATGTTGCGCATCAGGCGCATCGCGCGTTCCCGGTTGTAGCCATCGATCTCCAGCGACACGTTCATCACGCCGCCGGCGTTGACCGCGTAGTCGGGCGCGTACAGGATGCCGCGCTTCATCGCCTCCACGCCGGTGGCGTGCGACATCTGGTTGTTGGCGGTGCCGCAGACCACCTTGGCCTTCAGCCGCGGCAGGGTCTGTTCATTGATCGCGTATTCCAGCGCGCAGGGCGAGAACACGTCGGCGGCGACGTCGTAGATCTCGTCCGGCTTGACCGCCTCGGCGCCGTATTCGTCCACCGCGCGCTCGACCAGCGCCGGGTTCAGGTCGGCGACGAACAGCTTGGCGCCGCGTTCCTTCAGCAGTTTGACGAACTCCATGCCGATGTGGCCCAGGCCCTGCACGGCGTAGCTGTACCTGCCGATTTCCTCGTTGCCGAACTTGCGGTTCAGCGCGGCCATCAGGCCCTGCAGCGCGCCGTAGGCGGTGAACGGGGCCGGGTCGCCGGAGCCACCGTGCACCTGGTGCACGCCGACCACGTACTCGGTCTCGCGGTAGACCAGTTCCATGTCGTTGACGTCGGTGCCGACGTCCTCGGCGGTGATATAGCGGCCGCCCAGCGAATCGACGTAGCGGCCGAAGCTGCGGAACAGCGCTTCGGTCTTGTCCTTCGACGGCTCGCCGATCACCACCGCCTTGCCGCCGCCGACGTTCAGGCCGGCCAACGCGTTCTTGTAGGTCATGGTGCGGCTGAGCCGCAGGGCGTCGCGCAGCGCATCCTCGGTACCGGCGTAGTGGCGCATGCGCACGCCGCCCAGCGCGGGGCCCAGCACGGTGTTGTGGATGGCGATGATCGCCTTCAGCCCGGCATCGGGGTTGTGGCAGAACAGGACCTGTTCGTGCCCGGAGGTTTCCAGCGTTTCGAAAATCATGGGGAAGGGCTCCAATCTGCGCCGGTTCGGTGCCGGTGCAAGTACTGCGGGTTACGCCTAACCTGTTGACCTTAAAACAAAAAAGCGACGGTAACGGGCAGGTCCCCCGGCGTCGCGCGGGGCCAGTCTAATCCAATCGCCAGATGGCGGCACGGAAGCGCGGCCGCGATGGCCCGCTCGACCGGTGACCGAACACCCCCGCCGACGCCGTTTCCAGAGCGAATCGCAGTAGGGTAGGCGCCGCAACATTCCCACGGGAGGTCGTATGCAACGCTGGTTGAAGTACGCCGCACGGAATCTGTTCGCATCGATGCTGGTCCTGGCCCCGTTCGCGCCGGCCATGGCCGCGGAAACGGCCTCTGCCGCCGACCAGCCATCGGCCACGCCACGGGGCACCACCTTCGTCCTGCCTGCCGGCTGGGCCCGGCAGGTGCAGGGCGAGGCGATGGTCGTCACCCCGCCGGAGGCCGACGGCTCGCGCATCGCCATCGTCGACGCGGCCGCGGACACGCCCGACCAGGCGGTCGCTGAGGCTTGGAAACTGCTCGGCCTGTCGCCCAAGTCCCTGGTCGCCACCGACGCGGCGCCGAAGGACGGCTGGGAACAGCGGCGCTTCTACGACTACGACGTACCGCAGAACGCCAAGCGCGTGGTCTATGCCGGCGCCTATCGCAAGGGCAAGGCGTGGACGGTGATGGCGGTGGACCTGGACCAGGCCATCGCCGAGAAGCGCGCTTCGCAGACCGGCAAGATCGGCCAGCGACTGCAGCCGGCCGGCTACGTGCGCGAGACTTTCGCCGGACGCACCGCGCACAAGCTGGACGCGGCGCGCCTGCAGCAGGTCGCCGATTTCGTCGAACGCATGCGCCAGGACTTCGAAGTCCCCGGCGTCGCCATCGGCATCGTCCAGGACGGCAAGGTGGTGATGTCGCGCGGCTTCGGCGTGCGACAGCTCGGCAAGCCGGAACCGGTGGATGGCGACACCCGCTTCATGATCGCCTCCAACACCAAGGCGCTGACCACGCTGATGCTGGCCAAGCTGGTCGATGCCGGCAAGCTGGACTGGAACGCGCGCGCGGTCGACGTGTATCCCGCGTTCAAGCTGGGCAATGCCGACACCACCGGCAAGGTGTTGGTCAAGCACCTGATCTGCGCCTGCACCGGCGTGCCGCGCCAGGACTACGAGTGGCTGTTCGAAGGCGAGAAACAGACGCCGGAAACGGTGATGGCCACGCTCGGCACCATGCAGCCGACCAGCGCCTTCGGCGAGCTGTTCCAGTATTCCAACCCGATGGCCGCCGCCGCCGGCTACATCGGCGGCCAGGTTGCGAACCCGGGCAGCGAACTCGGCGCGGGCTACGATCGTGCGATGCAGGCGCTGGTGTTCGATCCGCTGGGCATGGCCAACACGACCTTCGATTACGCGAAGGCGCAGAGCGGCGATTACGCCGCGCCGCACGGCTACGACATCGACCACAAGGTCCAGGTCATGGGCATGGGCCTGAACGACACCATCATCGCCTCGCGCCCGGCCGGCGCCGCCTGGAGCACGGTCAACGACCTGCTCAAGTACGTGCAGATGGAAATCGACCGCGGCACGCTGGCGGACGGCAAGCGCTACATCGGCGAAGCCGCGCTGATGCAGCGCCGCGAGCCGCAGATCGCGCTGGGCGTGGACCGCAACTACGCGATGGCGCTGATGGTGGACAAGAGCGACGGCGTGACCGTGATCGACCACGGCGGCGACATGGGCGGCTTCCACTCCAACATGATGTGGTGGCCGGCGCAGAAGGTCGGCGCGGTGATCCTGACCAATGCCGACGAGGGCGTGATGCTGCGCGGTCCGTTCAAGCGCCGGCTGATGGAGCTGATGTTCGACGGCGAGCCGCAGGCCGAGGCCACCGCCGCCGCCAATGCCAAGGCCGACCGCGAGGCCTTCGAGGCGCAGCGCAAGCTGATCCAGTGGCCGGCCGACGACCAGGCCCTGGCCGGACTGGCGACGCGCTACCGCAACGCCGCGCTGGGCGACCTGCTGGTCAGCCACAAGGACGGCAAGACCTTCTTCGACGTCGGCAGCTTCGATTCGGTGGTGGCGACCATGCCCCAGCCCGACGGCAGCCTGGCCTTCATGACGGTCGATCCGCAGGCGTTCGGTTTCCCGTTCGTGCGGACCGACAAGGACGGCGTGCGGCGCCTGGTGGTGCGCGACGGCCAGCACGAATACGTGTTCGATGAAGTGAAGTGATCGCCGGATGCCCCGTCGCCGCAACGGCGGCGGGGCGGGGGCCGTGCCCGTGAACTGGCCGGGGTCGTAGCGGGGTTACAATTGAAACCGTTACGACCGCATGGCCCGACCGCATGAGCACGCCCGCCGCAAACGTCCCCCAGGCCCAGCCCGAACCCACCCCGCTGCGCTTCGTCACCGCGGCCAGCCTGTTCGACGGCCACGACGCCGCGATCAACATCATGCGCCGGCTGATCCAGGCGCAGGGTGCCGAGGTGATCCACCTGGGCCACAACCGCAGCGTCGAGGACGTGGTCCGCGCCGCGCTGCAGGAAGACGCCGACGCCATCGCCCTGTCCAGCTACCAGGGCGGCCACGTCGAGTACTTCAAGTACATGGTCGACATGCTGAAGGAGAAGGGCGCGGCCCACGTGCGCGTATTCGGCGGCGGCGGCGGCACCATCACCCCCGAGGAAATCCGCGAGCTCGAAGCCTACGGCGTCGAGCGCATCTACCACCCCAACGACGGCATGAAGATGGGGTTGGTCGAGATGATCGAGGACGTGGTCAAGCGCGCCGGCGACGCACGCGGTGGCTCGGAACGCGGGCGCGGCGAACACGCGCCGGGCATCGACGATGAAATCGGCATCGGCCGCGTGCTGTCGTCGCTCGAGGACGGCGAATACGCCGAAGCCGAGCTGTCGCGGCTGCGCAAGGAATGGCAGCTGGCCGGCGGCAAGACCCCGGTGGTCGGCATCACCGGCACCGGCGGCGCCGGCAAGTCCAGCGTCACCGACGAACTGCTGAACCGCTTCCTGTCCAGCTTCCCGCAGATGCGCATCGCCGTGGTCTCGGTCGACCCGACCCGCCGCCGCAGCGGCGGCGCGCTGCTCGGCGACCGCATCCGCATGAACTCGCTGCGCAGCCACCGCGTGTACATGCGCTCGATGGCCACGCGCCGGCAGAACGTGGCGACCAACGCGGTGCTGAAGGACTGCATTGGCTTCCTCAAGTCGCTGGCCTACGACCTGGTGATCGTCGAGACCGCGGGCATCGGCCAGTCGGATTCGGAGATCGTCGACCTGGTCGATTTCCCGATGTACGTGATGACCAGCGACTACGGCGCGGCCAGCCAGCTCGAGAAGATCGACATGCTCGACTACGCCGAGCTGATCGTGCTGAACAAGTACGACAAGCGCGGCGCCGAGGACGCGCTGCGCGACGTGCGCAAGCAGTGGAAGCGCAACCGCAACGCGTTCCAGACCGCGGACGCCGACGTGCCGGTGTACCCGACCATCGCCTCCCAGTTCAACGACCCCGGCATCAGCTGGATGTTCGCCAACCTGTGCCGGCTGCTGCGCGACAAGCTGCACCTGCCGGCGGAGAAGTGGACCCCGGCCATCGACACCTCGCTGAAGGAACCGCGCGCCACCGTGCTGATCCCGGGCGCGCGCGTGCGCTACCTGGCCGAGATCGCGGAGCAGGGCCGGGCGATCAACGCCGGCATCGAAAAGCAGGCCGAAGCCGCCGACCGCGCGCAGGCGTTCTGGCAGGCGCTTTCGGAAATCGGCGACGCGAAGCTGCCGAAGCAGCTCGAACTTTATCCAGCCGACGCTTTGCTCCTTCCCCCGCGTGCGGGGGAAGGCCGGGATGGGGGCAAGCCGGCAGCTGACGATGCTTCCGCAGTCGCGCACCCCCACCCCAACCCTCCCCCGCAAGCGGGGGAGGGGGTCGATCGTTCGTTGCTGACCCTGCGCCAGCGCTACAACGACGCCGTGCAGGCGCTGTCGTCCGAATCGCTGCGCCTGCTGCGCGAGTGGCCGGCGCGATTGAAGTCGATCACCGACGAGGTCAACGAATACGAGGTCCGCGGCAAGGCGATCAAGGTCGAGAACTACCGCGAATCGCTGAGCCACCAGCAGATCCCGAAGATCGCCGCGCCGACCTACAAGTCGTGGGGCGAGCTGCTGACCTTCCTCGGCAAGGAAAACCTGCCCGGTTCCTATCCGTACACCGGCGGCGTGTATCCGTACCGCCGCACCGGCGAGGATCCGATCCGCATGTTCGCCGGCGAAGGCACGCCGGAGCGCACCAACCGCCGCTTCCACTACCTCAGCGTCGGCCAGCCGGCCGCGCGCCTGTCGACCGCGTTCGACAGTGTGACCCTGTACGGCGAGGACCCGGCGCCGCGCCCGGACATCTACGGCAAGATCGGCAACTCGGGGGTCAACATCCCGACCCTGGACGACATGAAGAAGCTGTATTCCGGCTTCGACCTGTGCGCGCCGACCACCAGCGTGTCGATGACCATCAACGGCCCCGCGCCGATCATCCTGGCGATGTTCATGAACACCGCCATCGACCAGCAGGTCGAGAAGTACTTGAAGGAAGACCCGGCGCGCTGGGCGGAAGCCGAAGCGAAGATCGCGAAGTTCTTCGAAGGCCGCGAACGTCCGCGTTACCACGGCGACCTGCCGCCGACCAACAACGGCCTGGGCCTGGGCCTGCTCGGCGTCACCGGGGACCAGCTGGTCGATGCGCAGACCTACGCGCGGATCAAGGCCGAGACCCTGGCCAGCGTGCGCGGCACGGTGCAGGCCGACATCCTCAAGGAAGACCAGGCGCAGAACACCTGCATCTTCAGCACCGAGTTCGCCCTGCGCATGATGGGCGACATCCAGCAGTATTTCGTCGAGCAGAAGGTGCGCAACTTCTATTCGGTGTCGATCTCTGGCTACCACATCGCCGAGGCCGGGGCGAACCCGATTTCGCAGCTGGCGTTCACCCTTTCGAACGGTTTCACCATCGTCGAGTACTACCTGGCGCGCGGGATGAAGATCGACGACTTCGCGCCGAACCTGTCGTTCTTCTTCAGCAACGGCATGGATCCGGAATACACGGTGATCGGCCGGGTCGCGCGGCGCATCTGGGCGCGGGCGATGCGCGAGCGCTACGGCGGCAACGAACGCAGCCAGATGATGAAGTACCACATCCAGACGTCAGGCCGTTCGCTGCACGCGCAGGAAATCCAGTTCAACGACATCCGCACCACGCTGCAGGCGCTATACGCGCTGTTCGACAACTGCAACAGCCTGCACACCAATGCCTACGACGAGGCGATCACCACGCCGACCGAGGAGTCGGTGCGTCGGGCGGTGGCGATCCAGATGATCATCAACAAGGAGCTGGGGCTGAACTTCTGCGAGAACCCGTGGCAGGGCAGTTTCATCGTCGACAAGCTGACCGACATCGTCGAGGAAGCCGTCTACAAGGAGTTCGAGGCGATCAGCGAGCGCGGCGGCGTGCTCGGGGCGATGGACACGATGTACCAGCGCGGCAAGATCCAGGAAGAGAGCCTGTACTACGAGCACAAGAAGCACGACGGCAGCCTGCCGCTGGTCGGGGTCAACATGTTCCTGCCGAAGGAACATGGCGGGGAGATCGCGACCGAGATCGAGCTGATCCGTTCGACGGAAGGGGAAAAGGGCCAGCAGATCGCCAACGTGCAGGCGTGGCAGAAGTCACGCAATGGGCTGGCGCCGGCCGGGGAAACCGAGCACGGGCACGTGGTCGAGGATGCGGCCGCCGAGGGCGAGGTCCACGACGGGCATGGACTGGCGTATCTTCAGCGCACGGCGCGGGAACGGCGGAACGTGTTCGCCAGCCTGATCGAGGCGGTGAAGACGCATAGCCTGGGGCAGATCAGCCATGCGTTGTACGATGTGGGCGGGGAATACCGTCGCAACATGTAATGGACCTGCCCACCTTTGCGTCCGGCTCGCCGCGTCGCGATAGGTGGGTATGATAGGGGGAGGATCACCATGAAGGATGCATGGCGCAGCGTTGCGCTTTTGGTGGTGTGCGGAGCGTTGCTTGCGGGTTGTGGTAGCGCGGAAGACCGGATTGCCAAGGCCTTCCCGGTCGGCAAGGACGTCGAGGCCGCCAAGGCCGCATTCGACACGGCCATCCAGTCGCTTCCGGCGGAGCGCAGGCAGGCACTTGAGGCCAGCTATGGCGCGCAGCTGAAGTTGCGCGCATTGGAGTGCGGAAAGGGCTACCAGCCTTCCGTTTTCGAAAGCCAGGAATCAATTAAGAAAAGCATCGGCAACGACGACTGCTTCGTACAGGCGGATGCGGAGTTGCGGCAATGGCTCGGCATGCAGCGGGTCGGCTTGTTGGCCGGCATGCCGCCGTTGCGGACCGTCCCGGTCAAGGCCGCTTCCGCGCTCGTCGCCAGCGACACCATCATCGGTGCCGCGTTCGCGGACGCCGCGGGCGTCGCACTGCTGCAGACTCGATCGAAGGACGAACTGGTCGACCTGAACGACGGCAAGGTACTGCGCGTTGGCGACCGTGTCGGCGACAGTGTTGTCTCGGAGCTTTCATCAAACGGCCGGGTGCTGGCGCGGGCTCAGCCGGGCGGCGCCCTGTTGCAGGACGTGGAAACCGGCGAAGTGTTGGCCACGGTCAGTGAGGCTCCGCGCGTCTACTTCGCGGGAAGCCACGGTCTGGTTTATTCGATCAAGGGCAAGTCGACCTTCCATGATTTCGCATCGGGCAGCGACACGGTATTGCCGCTCCAGCAGCATGCACTCGCAGCTTTGATCCCGGTTCCCGGCAAGCCCACCGACTTCGTCCTGCTTGGAAACAATCGCGTCGCCCTGCTGTCCATCGCCTGCGAAGCCAGCGACTGCACGCCACGGCTACAGATGGAGGGCCAGATGCCCGGAGTCGGTGGTTGGTCGCCGCGCGTGGCGGTGATGGGCGAGTACGCCTACTTCGGGGGACGAAATCTCGTGCAGTTGCAGCTGGCCACGCTGCAGGCCCGCACCGTGGCTTTCGAACCCATGTTCCTGATGGACGTCATGCCCACGCGGATGCCGGACACTTTGTTGCTGCGTGTTGCGACGGGGCTACCGAGCGGTGGTCCTGGGCTCTACCTCTACGTGCCGGCAGCGGCCACGCTGGCGAAGGTGGATGCAGGACAATTGCCTTCGACCCGTCTGGTGCATGCCACGCCTTTGCGCAGCATCTTGGCGTTTGATGGCGCTCGGCTGGCACCCGTCGAACCAGCCGCCGCTGCACCAGAGGCGCTGTCCTCCGTATTGCGTGCTATGCAGTTCGACACGCAGGTGGCCAAGCTGGAGTTGATGGATCGGCTGCAGGCGATGCGTGCCGTGCAAGGTCTTCCGGCGGCTGCGATGCCCGCAGCCACGCCTGCGATGCGTGCGGTGGCGCCAGCAGCCAGTCGCAGCTTCTCGCCAGGCGAAGCTGGCCTGACCGAGGCTGTGCGGGCCGGAATGTTGCGGCCGGGCAACAGTGGTGACGTTAATGCTTGGAAGAGCGCGTACACCAGCAAGACCGGTCGGTCGGTCGGTCGCGAGTTCGACGACCGCGTGCGCATGATGCAGGTCTATGTCATCACCGGTGACCTGATCATTCCGTCGGGACTAACCGGTGCCCACGCTGTGGTGTTCGTGCGCAACCGCGGTACCCCGTATCCGCGTGGTAATGCCGGTCATTCAATTATCCTGGACGTGCAATCCGGCAGTTGTAGCGGGGCCACTTGCGGCATGGTCGTCCAATGAACCTGCGTAAGGCAGGCTTGAGTCCGCCCTACAGCGCTGAGTATGGAAGCATCGAGATGACGCTATTGATCAAAGCATTGCGGCTTACCGGCATCGCTGCGTTGTCAGTTGCACTGATCAGCTGTGGCGGGGGAGGCGGAGGGGGTTCAAGCAGTGGTTCCGCTTCTATTTCACCGCCACCACCACCACCACCACCTCCGCCTCCGCCTCCGCCTCCGCCTGCCGGGTTCAGCCTGACTGGCCCGACGGTGTATGCGATGCCGGTTTGGCCCAATACATGGCCTGATGTTGTCGCCGTGGCCGATATTGATGGCGATGGGAGGGATGACGCAATTGTCGCCACTACCCGCGCGGATCAAGGAAATAACCCCGGCAATGATTGGCGGTTGTATGTTTTCCACCAAACCGCTAATGGCTCGCTAATAGCCCCGTTGGTAATTCCCTACTCATCGTTGGTGGAAGAAACTTTCGCCAGCGGCGGCGTCCGCGGCAGAACGGCGATTGCGACGGCCGATCTGAATGCCGACGGCATAGCAGACATCGTGGTCGGTCGACGTACTGGGTTGTCCATTTTGTACGGGAGCCGAGATCGGGCGTATTCGATCAAGCGTATCGAAAACGCCGCCGGAGTGATATCGGGCGATTCCTTTGTGTTCGTCGATGCAGACCGTGATGGTCATCTGGACATCGCGTCCCAGAACCAAACTAGTGAACAGACGCAATGGGGTTTAACGCTGTATTTTGGCGATCAGGCCGGAAGCTACTCACGGCAACACTTGGAGCCAACTTCGAGCGATGGGGACGTCGAACTGGCACGTGGCGATCTCAATGGCGATGGCGTGTTGGATCTCGTGCTTGCCTTTGGGCAGGGACTTTCCGCGCGGGCCGAAATCTTGTTTGGCGACGGCGCAGGTCAATTCCCTATTAAATCTATCTTCCAAAAGCCTGCAGGTCTTCAGCGTCTGACGACTATTGCCGTCGGCGATTTCAGTGGATCTGACGGTCGCGACGATCTAGTCATGGCCGGAAACGATACTTCCTTCAGTGGAGGTAAGTACTACTTGTTCCGGCAAGTAAACGGCGTGCTGACCGCCACGCCGGAATTACTGCCTTCGACAGCGCCAACCGACACCGCGGATATCCCCGATACCATGATTGCAGCCGACCTAAATGGGGATGGGAAAAAGGACCTGATATCGCTGCGTAGCGGTGGCCTAATCGGCTATTTCGAACAACTCAATATGGCCTTGAGTCAAGAGAAGCTCTCCGCCGGTCCTTACGCAACTTGGGGCGGCATGACGCCAATAGCTGTTGGTGAGTTGTCGGGCGATGGCTGCAAGGATGTGGCAACAGCGAACTACAACCAAGGGCTGGTTATTTGGCGAGGTTCCGGTTGTACCCCGTAGTCAGAAGAGGCGAACAGGGAACCAACCCACATTTGGCGGGCTTGAACCCGCGTAGGGTGGGCTTGAGCCCGCCCTACGAAAGACCGCTGTTGTAGGGCGGGCCCTGGCCCGCCACCGGTGCGCGATGCCACCGCCACGATGCGGCATTTTCCGATACCGATCCGCGCTTTTTCCCGACGCCGCCGCATGGCACGTCTCGGCACGCTGCCGGCATGTCGAACTACCGTCGCGCCTGGGTCCCGGCGGCACCTACTTCTTCACCGTCAACCTGCTCGAACGGCGGCGCCGGCTGCTGCTGGAGCACATCGAATTGCTGGGCGACGCCTTCCGCACGGCCCAGGCGGCGCGGCCGTTCATCCTGCTGGCCTGGGTGATCCTGCCGGACCACCTGCATTGCGTGTGGAGATTGCCGGACGGCGACGCCGATAACGCCAATCGTTGGGCGCAGATCAAGGCGGGATTCTCGCGGCGGCTCCCCGCGACCGAACGCCGTTCCGCCTACCGCGTGTCGCGGCGCGAACGGGCCATCTGGCAACGGCGCTATTGGGAACACCTGATCCGCGATCCGAACGACCTGCGTCGCCATGTCGATTACATCCACTACAACCCGGTGAAGCATGGGCACGTCGCTCGCGTGTCCGATTGGCCGCATTCCTCGTTCCATGGGTGGGTGGAGCGGCGTGGGTATTCGCTGGATTGGGGTGGGGTGGTGGGCGACGTCGTGCGGGTTGGCGGAAGGCGGGCTTGAGCCCGCCCTACGGTGTCGAAGCGCCGGGTTTCCATTCGTCATGAAGGCGAGGGCGGCCATCATGGCTGCGCAGCCGAGGGAAACGACATGAGCGAGTACTTCATCTACTTCAACCAGCAGTGGGTCGGCGAGCATTCCGAGGAATGGTTCGGTACGCGCGGTCCGCTGGCGAAGGCGGTCGTGGACGAGATGAAGGCGGCGGGCGTCTACGTGTTCGCCGGTGGGCTGGAAGAGGATCCCGAGGATGCCTTCTGCGCCGATGCCACCAGCGGAACGTTGACCTTCCGCGACGGGCCGTATGTGCGCACGCCGCAGTTCGTGGGCGGATTCACCGTGATCGACGTGTCCGACGAACAGGCTGCGCGGTTCTGGGCCGGCAAGGTGGCCGAAGCCTGCGGCTGGCCGCAGGAGGTGCGCAGGTTCAAGGCATGGTCACGGCGCGATGCGCGATGAGGCTGCACCCGGGCGCTAACGGGGCGGCATTCCGCTAGCGCCCGGGCAGCCGGCGTGGGGCGGGTTGAGGGGAGGCCCCACGCCTTGACGCTTAGCGCCGGGTCGGCGCCGGTTGCGCGCGGCCGCTGGCGTAGGCTTCGTCGATCAGCTTGCGCACCTGCTTGTCGGCGATGTGGGCTTCGCGTTCGATGCGCGAACCCAGCGCACCCATTTCCTTGCCGATCGAATCCATCGGCTTGCCGGCGTCTTCCATTTCGCGGCCCAGCGCTTCCATCGGCGCGCGTTGCGCTTCCATCCGCTTGCTGGCGGCGTCGAGCACCGCGGCATTCCGATCCATCTGCTGGGACAGGGCCTCTTGCTGGCGGCTCAGTTGATCCTGTTCGCGTTGCAGGCGTTCCTGTTCCGCACCCGACGCCTTGATCGACTTCATCGCCAGCAGGGCCTGGCGCTGACCGAGTTCGCCCATCTTTTCGCCCAGCGATTGCATCTGCTCGCTGGCGGCGCGCACTTCCGGCGTAGCGAAGGCGTCGTCGACGTGCAGCGCTTCCATGCGCTTGCCCAGCGCCTCCATCCGGTCGCTGTGCGGCTGCATGCGCGTGCTCAGGCCTTCCATCTGCTTGCCCAGCGCATCGGTCGACGCCCAGGCCTGGCGCGCGCGGGCCACGGTGTCGGCGTCGCTGATCACCCAGGTCCTGCCGTCGCGGCGGAACCAGATGAAATCGCTGTCCATGCCCTTGCGCGCGACCTCGATGTCGTCCGCGTCGCTGCTGTTGCCGGTCATGCTGAAACCTTCCTCGCCCTTGCGCACGAGCGCATAGCCGTCCTGCGGACCGTGGAAGGCGACCTTGACCGGCTTGGACGGCGCCTTGGGCGCGGCGGCATCGGGCGCGGGCGGGGCCAGCGGCGCGGCGGGAGCCACCGGAGGCGCCGGAGGAGTGTCCGGAGCGGCAGGCGCCAGTCGCGCGGCCTGTGCCGGCGGCGCGGCGTCCGGCTGCACCGGGCTGAGTTGGGCGTGGGCGTAGAACGCGGCGCCGGCGACAGCCAGGCCGATCAGGGGCAGGGCCACCGCACTGCCGATGGCGCGGCGTTCGGGGCGGATGAGTTGGCGGATGCGGGACATCAGGTGACCTCCGTGCGCGGCCGGCGCGTAGTGGGTTGGGGGAGCGAGCGACCGGGCACCGGCGTGGCGGTCGAGTTCGGAAAGGGCCAGGGCGAGGCGGCGCGGTTCGCCCAGCGCGGCGGCGGCGAGGTCGTCGGCGACCAGCTCGCGTTCGATGCGGATGCGGTGCGACAGCCACCACACGACCGGGTGGTAGAACAGCAGCGTTTCCACTGCGCCCTGCAGCAGGTTGACCAGGTAATCGTGGCGGCGGACGTGGGCCAGTTCGTGCGCGATCAAGGCTTCGACCAGGTCGGCCGGCATGCGCGCGACGATCGCCGCCGGCAACACCACCACCGGTCGCCACCAGCCGGCGGTCAACGGACCTTCGCCGTCGGTGCCGATGCGCAACGCGACCTTGCGGACGATGCTCATGCGCGCGGCGAGGCGCTGCACACAGGCCTGCCATTGCGCATCGGCTTCGGCCTGCGCCTGGCGGCACAGACGCCGCACCCACAACAGTCCGCCGGCCATGCGCAGCGAGAGCAGGCACACGCCGGCTGCCCACAGCACGACGATCCATGGCTGCGGATCGAACGCGGGCAGCGGCAGCGCCGCATCGATACCGGTGGCCGATCCCTGCGTGGTTTGCGTGCCGTCGAGACCGACGCGAGCCAACGTGCTCGCGGCAGCGGCATCGCCCGCTTGCATCAGCGTTTGCAGCAGAGTGATCGCGGGCCATGCCACGCAGGCCAGCAAGGCGATGCAGGCGACGGCGTAACGCGCTTGCGGCCGCGCATTGCGCAGCAAGGCCAGCGCCAGTGCGGCGAACAGGCCGAGCACCACGCCCTGCCAGAGGAAATGCAGCAAGGCGCCGGCCAGCGCCGGCATCAGCAGCGACAGCGACTCATTCATCGCGGTTCTCCTCGAGGAAGCGCTGGATCTCTTCGCGTTCTGCCTCGCTGACCCGGTCGCTGCGCAACGCGGCCAGCACCAGGTCCTTGCCGGAACCGGCAAAGGCCTTGTGGATCAGTTCGTCCAGCAAACGCGTCTGCAGCGAGCCCTGCGCCTGCGCGGCGGCGTACACGTGCGAACGCTGGCTTTCATCGCGCTTCAGCAGGCCCTTGCCGTGCATGACCTGCATCAGCCGCAGCACGTTGGCATAGGCCAGGTCGGGGCGTTCGCGCTGCTGCGCTTCGTGCACCTGGCGCACCGAGGAGGGACCGAGCTGCCACAGCGTGCGCAGCAGTTCGAGTTCGGCGGGCGTGGGCTTGGGGGTACGCGGCTTGGCCATCGGGAAAGCGGGGTTCGGGGCGATGACGGCACGCTATCGCAACTAGACAGGCTTGTCTAGACATTTTTGTCTAGTTCGGAAGTCGGGGTGACGAATGGCAGGGAGGGCTACGGGTCCGGCTGTTCGGGCCGCGGGAATCCCGCGCCGCGGACTCCCTCTCCCCGCGTGCGGGGAGAGGGTGCCGAAGGCGGGTGAGGGGCAGCTCGGAGCTGATGTCCGTTCCGACGCAACATCGCATCGAGTGCGGGGAAACCGCGGCTCTCGCACTCGAATTTCAGTCTTCATCCCGAGTGCATCACCTCCGGGCGTGCCCCTCATCCGGCCTGTCGGCCACCTTCTCCCCGCATGCGGGGAGAAGGAGATGTGCACACGATTTCGGCGACCTGAAGTTTCAGCGGTAGGTTGCGGTAACACCGCCGACCGCGCCTTTGTGGGAGCGCCTTCAGGCGCGAATGCTCTCTGGCGGGAAAATCAAAAGCATTCGCGACTTACGTCGCTCCCACGGGGAGGGGTGGTGGCTACTTGTAGACGCCGGGCCCGCGCCAGACCAGTTCGCCGCGGCGGTACACGCGCTGCACGATGACCACTTCGCGCGCATCGCCGATCCTGGCCAGACCCGGGTCGTCCGGCTCGACCATGCGGCACGGGCCGGAGCCGCGCTTCAGCACGGTGCGCAGCGGGCAGACCATGAACTGGCGGCGGCCGGGCAACGGAAAGGACAGTTCGGTCATGCCCAGGTCGCGCCAGTCGCGCAGGCGGTTTTCGTTGAGCAGTTCGTAGACGATCTGGTGACCGTCCGCGGTCTGCATGGTCGGCTGGCCGGCGACGTCGGGTCCGGCGTTCGAGTAGTACGCCATGCCCTGGTCGGCGCCGTTGTCGGTCGGCGCGGTTTCCTGCTGCAGCATGCCGGGCGGCTGCCCCCACATCGCGGACCGGCGCATGCCCGGTGCACTGGCGGGGGCCTGGCTGGGGCGCGGTTGCCCGACGGCTTCTTCGACCGGCGGTTGCGGTTTTTCGTCGGGCGGCAGCGGGTTGTCGCTCTGCACGACAAGGGCGGCCTGCACCGGCGAAGTCCTGGGCTTGGGCGGTACGGGTTTGCGCGGTTGCTTGCGTTCGACCGGCTTGGTCGCGCCCGACGGCGGCGTGGGCGGGCGCTGGCTGTCCTGCTTGGCTTCGCCGATGAAATCGACCTTGACCCGGCCGCCGCTGCTGGCGCCCTGCGGCGGGGTCAGCACGGGCTTGGAGGCGTACAGCAGCAGGAACAGGAACAGCGCATGCAGCAGCGCGCTGCCGGTCGCGGCGATCCAGCGCTGCCGGCGTTCGGTCAGGGGGTCGGCGCGGCTCGCGGCGCGCGTCGTGGTGTCGCTCATGCCGTCCCGGGCGAGCGGAAGTCGCGTGTTTTCATCGGGGAAGACAAGGGGGAAGGGCGACGATCGAGGCGCCGAATGATGACCATTGCTTCGGCGCCTGCCAACCTTTCCGACCGCCGTGCCAGGGCAAAGTTCAGCGCTTGGCCGTTCCCGCCGCCTCAGGGCGTTGGGCAGCGTGCGACCTGCCGGGCAGGGGGCGACGGGTCGTGCCGTGCGGGTGTCCGCATGGCCACGTTCACCGTGGAGGTCCCCATGAAGCGTCTGTACGCAAGTGTGTTGTCGCTGTCGTTGGCCGCCGTCGCCGCTGTCGCGGGCGCACAGGAAAGGCCGTACACCGATGGTCCGGTCGCGGTGGTCAGTGCGGTCAAGGTCGTGGATGGCCAGTTCGAGAACTACATGGCTTTCTTGAACGACACCTGGCGCAAGACGATGGAGGCGTCGAAGCAGGCGGGCATCGTCACCGAGTACCACGTGTACGGGGCGCAGGCGCACAACCCGAACGAGGCCGACCTGTACCTGGTGACGACCTATCCGAACATGGCGGCGTTCGACGGCATGGACGCGAAGATGGATCCGATCCTGGCCAAGGTGACCAAGATGAACTACAAGCAGGCCGACGAGGCTTCGGGCAAGCGCATGGTGATGCGCACGTTGCTGGGTTCGGAGATGTTGCGGGAGCTGGTGTTCAAGTAGGGCCGCAAGCGGGCGTTGTCCGGGCGGGTGGGACGCTGGCAGAGAAGTTGTGGAAGGCTCCCGGCTGGCGGGCTTGCAGTGACCCGGTGCAATTCCGATCGAATCGGTGCGAACCGAGCGAATTCAGGAACTGGGAAACGGAGGGAATGGGATTGCCTCCGTCCCTTTGTCGCCCGGAAGCGGCGTGGGTCTCGAAAAATCGTCGGGAACCGGTTTTTCCAATCAAGCTAGCGGAACAGGAAGCGCAAGCCGCGATTGTAGAACTCGGGCTTCACGCCGGCATGGCCCTCTCCCTCGACGACGCGGGCGTCCCAATGCAAGCCGTTGTAGTTGCGCGCCGAGAAGGTCCGGACAAATCCGACGGCGGGCGTCACCAGTTCCTCGGCGCCACCGACTCCCATGAAGAGTCTCACCGGCAGGTTCTTGTGTTTCGTCGCGAAGTCCGCCTCCTGCTTCGCCAGGAAGCCGTTGTCCCAGGTAAAGTCGGGACTGCCCGCGAGGTATCCCCAGAACAACGGGGGTTCCGTGAACATCGCGTAGAGCGTGAAGAGCCCGCCGAAAGAATGCCCGCCGAGAATGCGACGGGTCGGGTCGCCGCGGTAATTCCCTTCCACGAACGGAATCAGTTCGGTCTTGATGAAGCCCAGGAACTTCGGGCCGTCGCCAGACCCCTCGCGATTGCCTGGCGTCGGGGTGTAGTCCCTCGCGCGGAGCGCGTTGTAGTCCGCGTCGTCGCCGGAATAGACGATGCCGACCACCACGATGTCCGGCATCTGCCTGTCGTAGACGAGACCGCCGACAACCGAGTCCAGGAGCTTGAAATCCCATTGGCCATCGAGCAGGTAGAGCACGGGGTATTTTTTGTCTTTGTTCTTGTCGAAGTCGGCCGGCTTGTGGATGTACAAGTCGTAGCTGCGCCCCGTGGAGGCGGACTTCATCGTTCGCACTTCGGAGTCGCGCACCGTAACGGACGGATACCCGGCCGATGGCGCCGAACGAACCTGCCCAGCGAAGCCAAGCGACAGGACCAAAAGACAAAGAGCTCCCGTGAGCGAGTTCATTGCGACTGCCTTCCTTAGGAAAAACGGTGTCCGGATGATAGCGCTACCAGCCAGCGTAGCCCGGGTACGACGAAAAGTTGTTGCGGGAGTCGGCGTTCAAGTAGGGCCGCAGGCCGGCGGGGTCCGGGCGGGGCGCAAGCGGGACCTTCGTGCAAGGCGCCAGGCCCGCGGTTTTGGCCTTGCCCGGGCCGCGTCCGGGCTTGGTATGCTCCGCCCAGGGGAAAGGAATGCGCCGGCGTCAGGGGCGTTGGGGGAGAAGGGAATGCGGTTGGGGAACCGGTGTTTCTGGGTCGTGGCCTTGTGGGCCGGCACGTTGGCGGTGCAGGCGGATGTGCCTGCGGGCGCCGTTCCGGCGTCGCCGCCTGTCGGTGATGTGCTGACCGCCGATCCGGTGGAAGGCCAGAGTCTGGGGGCGTGGACGGCGCAATGGTGGCGCTGGGTATTAGCGCAGCCGATGGAACCTTATCTCGATCCGGACGGGCGTTTCTGCGACTTGGGGCAGGACGGGCCGGTGTGGTTTCTCGCGGGCACCGATGGGTCATTCAAGCCGAAACGGCGTTGCGTGGTGCCGGAAGGCAAGTATCTGCTGTTGCCGGTGATCAACATGATCTACATGCAGAGCCGCGAGCTGAGCTCCGCGAGTTGCAAGGAATTGCAGTCCGACGTGGCGGTCAACAACGATCATCTGGCCAGCGCGGTGGTGTTGCTGGATGGCAAGCCGCTGGGGGATATCGCGATGCATCGGGTGCGTAGCGATGGGTGTTTCCGACTGGATCCGGACGATGCGTCGTCAACGCTGGCGGCGGCGGATGGGTATTGGTTGATGCTGAGGCCGTTGCCGCGGGGACGGCACACGATTTCGGTGGGGGCGAATTACGCGGCGCCGGGTAGTGCACATGGCGTGATGCAGCAGAGTTTCGAGTATGAGTTGGATGTGGGTGGGGAGGCGTTGTTGAGCTACGTAGTTAATGCACGTAACTCGCGCGGCTTGAGTAATCGGAGATGGTGATTAGCTCCGTATCGTAGGAGGATTAGAAAATGGTTGGAGAAGACGCTCCGTTTCATATTCTAGCGCTAACGGGCGGTGGCTTCCGTGGGCTGTATTCGGCGCGAGTTCTCCAGGAGATCGAACAAGCCGCTGGCCGCCCGATAGGTCAGTGTTTCGATCTAATTGCTGGGACATCCATTGGTGGAATTCTTGCTTTGGCTGTTGCCTTCGAGAAGCCAATGAGTGAAGTGGTAGAAGTGTTTTCTGAGGCGGGCCGGAAAATATTTCCGCAGAGAGGGGTACTCGCGGGGCTATTTTCAAGTAAGTATGATGCTGCGCCATTGCGTGACGTCATTGGTTCTATTCTTCCGGAAAATGCAACGCTGTCCGACGCCAGGCATGCACTTGTCATTCCAGCGCTGAATCTCACTGCCGGCAAGCAGCAAATATTCAAGACAAAACATAATGCAGAATGGACGCGTGATCTTAGATATCTGGCAAGGGATGTCGCGATCGCAACTGCTGCTGCGCCAATCTACTTTCCCATCGCGTCTCTCGACAATCAATTGTTTGCAGATGGTGGCCTGTTTGCGAATGCCCCCGATCTTGTGGCGCTGCATGAGGCTGGCAAATTCTTCGGCAAGTCTGAGTCGCAAGTGCGAATGTTGAGCGTTGGGACCCTGTCTAGTACCTACGCAGTGCCTGCATCAGCAAAGCGTAAACGCGGCGTCATTGATTGGCTGCGCCCTACTGAGTTCCCATTGATTCAAGTAATTTTGTCTGCACAGCAACAATTTTCAACGCAGATTGTTGAGCATCGGCTGGGTGATAGATACATGCGGATAGATGGGCAGCCCGCAGATGCGGTAATGCGTGATGTAGGGCTAGACAAAACGGGGGAGTCGTCTCGTCAAGTGCTGCTCGGGCTTGCTGCAAAGCACGTTACCGATGTGATTGGAACCGAGCCCTTTAAGCGGCTTCTGACGCATATTCCTGGCAATTGGCTTCATA
Source organism: Pseudoxanthomonas helianthi (assembly GCF_017939625.1). Classification (GTDB taxonomy): domain Bacteria; phylum Pseudomonadota; class Gammaproteobacteria; order Xanthomonadales; family Xanthomonadaceae; genus Pseudoxanthomonas_A; species Pseudoxanthomonas_A helianthi. The sequence continues at coordinate 524,484 of NZ_JAGKTC010000003.1, read as the reverse complement.
AGGGAGAATAGGGATGGGTGCGGCCAAGGATATGTTTTATTCGAATGATGCGGAGCGAGAGACGCTTAACAAGCGGGTTCGCCCTAGCGATGGGCAGATGGATTTATTGCGTCAGCGGAAGGACGACTTGGAGGCTCATCTTAAACGCGACATCCCCGTGCGTTGTGGCGTTCAAGTATCGATGTGGCTTCAGGGTTCGTACAAATTACACACATTGATTAGGCCGCTTGAAAGGCAGGACTATGATGTTGATATGGGGGTCTATTTCGAATGGGGTCGCGCGTCTGAAGTAAAGTTGTCGCAAGATGAATTGCGTAGCGTTCTGCAGGATTCTCTTCAACATTTTGCGGAAGGCGACGAGTATGTGAAAAGCGTTGAGGTGCCGCCAAAAGAACGTTGTTCACGTGCTTACTACGAAAAGCATTTGCACATCGATTTGCCTGGTTATCATTACTCAATAGATACCGAGGAAACGCGGCTAGCTACGCTTTCTGGTGGCTGGGAAATGAGTGATCCGGAAAAAATGGTCGATTGGTTTCAGGAGCGTTTGGATGGTGATGCGCGAGCTCAAGCGCGGCGCGTGGTTCGATACCTGAAGGCATGGTCTGCGCTGAGATTTAGAGAGGATCGAAGTGCGCAGCCTAGTTCATTGATGCTGACTGTGTTAGCTGTGAATGCGTTCGTTGAGGTCGCGCAAGACGAGGGGCTAGATGATGATGATGCGTTAGGTGCGGTTATTGATGAGGTGTTTGATCGGTTGTCAGCTAGCTCTGTGGTCGAGAATCCAGTCGAATCTGATCAGGATAGAAATCTAAATCGTCTAGGTGATGCTGAGTTTCGGCGTTTCATGGACGCATTGGCTGAGCTAAGAGGCATCGCACGCAGCGCTACGCAAGCCGACGAAGAGGCGGATGCTGTGGCAATTTGGACTGATGCGTTCGATTATCTGATGCCGCTTCCCGACATCGAGGGAATGGTTGAAGTGGATTCGACAAATAGTATGGTTTTGGTTACAGCTCCCATTGTGAGAGTTGATGTGTCGGCGGAGCAGGGTGGGGTGCCGAGGCGAGTATTTCAGAACGGGCAGGTCGATCTGGCTTATAAAGGTGAGTGGCTGCGCTTTCGCCTAACCAACAGGCAATATTTGCCGAGAGATGCAGTGATACGGTGGGTGGTGCGCAATCTCGGACAAGATGCCTACGACGAGAACGATCTCGGGCATAGCAATCTAGATGATGGCACGTATCACGACGAACATGCGGAATACCATGGGCGGCACTTTATGGATTGTGAGGTGCGCGTAGATGGACGAATTCATGCTCTAACGCGAATTCCGGTGGCTATCACGCGAACGGAATTGCCGCCTCGTCACCCAGCAAATCGACCGGCATATACACGGCTACGCCAACGTCGGCGTTAAGGCGCTGGGCATAGTTCCGGAAGTCTAGCTGGTTCTTGTTTGTGTTACTTACTGCTTTGAATCGAACTCGGCGATTAACAGCGCTAATTGGTCGTCTTCGGCATAGAAGTATGCGGTGGGCAAGTGAAGTACTTCCGCTAGCAATTTCAGTGTTTGATAGTTTGGTTGATGGACACCTGTTTCGTAGCGATTGATGCGGGAGCTGGCCACGAATTCATCAATTCCAGCCTCGATGCCTAGGGTGCGCTGAGATATGCCCATGGCTTCCCTGGCTTGGCGTAGTCGGCGGCTGTAAACCGGAATGTCGCGTTTGGCCGACACGTGCGCTTTTGGGGATGCCTGCCCAAAAGCTTCCGAAGCCAACTGTGTCCGCGATACTACGGAAAACGTAGTAGACGAAAGCGATGGTTCGTTGGAGTGTGTCGGTGTACGCCGATATCAAGTGATGGATACGTTGATTGCGGCGAGTATCAATCACATTTTTCGGTACAAGGGACAATGGACTTTCCAGAGACAAGGATGACCCCACTGCTGGACGCAAACAGGGCTGATCAGGTTGAAGGCGAAACGCCACTGGCCCGGGTGCTCGAACTAATACAAGGCGAAGGCATCGCCCAGACCGACGCAGCCATCGCCCGGCTGCCACCCGAACAACTCGACCAACTGGCCACCGCAGCGCAACGCAAATGCGAGGCCAACCTCGACCTGCTGTGCTGCCTCGTGGACTGCGCCGACGTCATCCTCCTGCGCGAACCCGCCGAAGCCGCCCGCGACCGCCTCCTGCGCCTCAACGGCCACCTCGCCACCCTGCTGGGCGACCACGAACGCCTCACCGAGCTGCACGAAAACGCCGTCTACTACCGCGACCATCCCCAAGTGGCCGACCGGGTGGCCAACTACTGGCGGCGTAATTGGGCCTGAGCCCCCATCCGAGGCTCGACCCCGTTTATCCTGCGATCCAGGGACAGAGCGGGGGAGTGGGGATGGAAGAGCAACTGCGTAATCAGCAAGTATTCGCCGATCTAGAAGATCGACTTGCGCGGCTCGAGCCGAAGGATGTGGCGAACCTGAAGCGTGACCGTTGGCCGTTCGGCATCATGTTGGTCGGCATGGCGATGTCGATGCTAACGACCATTGGTCTGACGGGCGAAGTGGTCGCCTGGCTTACGGTTGTCGGGGTTGTGCTCGAGTTCTGCGGAGCCGGTGTATTTTTCTATCGCCAAGCTCGCGACGCCGTTCCTGACTTCATTGATAGCAAGCGTAAATTCTCGCTCGATCTTGACTCCAAGCTTCTTGCGCATGAGGAGACACTTGCCTGGCTCAGAACATTGCCATTGCAGGAGCGCAACCGCCGAATCACATACCTTGATTATCGATTGGAGGTTTTGGCACAGCGTTACCAAATTCTATTTGGAGCCGTGGACAAGCTCGGACTTCTCCCAATGCTTGTTGCGACCTTCGTGCAGAGTTTGGCAATCAATTCCGTTTCCTTTCCGACTGCCTTGTGCGCACTCGGACTCCTTGCGCTGTATGGGATGGCGATATGGTTAGCTCGCTTTCGCTTGCAGATGCAGAGATATGCGCGGCTGCTCAGGGAGGCAGGGGCAAACGACAAGCATGAGTCCATGTTGGCTGATGCCGAGGCTGTCTGACCCAAATTCGACCCTAGTCCGATCCCTCACGCGTAGCCCGCTCACTAACCACACCATTCTCGAACACCGCCAACGTCCGCGCCGCACCCTTCGCATCGCCCTCGAACTCAAACCGCAAATCCCGCTCCTTGGCGAAAAACCGCGTCTGCGTCTCCGGGTAAAGCGTGGCCACGAAATTCCCCGCCACCAGCTTGAGATGATCGCCCTCGACCGACACCACGATGTCCCCGATCCGCGCTGACCGATAACGCCCCGCATACCCCTGCAACGTCGACGCCGGCAGCGTCAACGTCACCGGCGGCGGCGTGTAAGCCACCGGCCCATGGTCGTAGCTCAACACACGATGCATGCGCCACTGCCCATCGACGAACTTCCACACACTGGTGAACTTGGCCTCGCCATCCAGATGCTCCGGCTTGCCCGCTTCCTGCACATAGAAACGGTGCCGGCCCGACAGGATCGCGTAACCGCCCTTCAGCGCATGGAACTCCAGGCTGGCCTCCACCGCCTCCCGCCGCAGATGCATCCCGGGATTCGCACACGGCCCCTTGCGCAACGACTCGACCAGCGCCTCGCGCGACACCGTCAACCCCGTCTTGTCGTGATAGAACTCCACGTCCGGCGTGAGCAACTCGCCCATCGTGCGCATGTCGCAGGCGTTGTACGCCTGCCAGAACCGGGCATCGGCCGCGCGGACCTGCCCATCCTCGTTTTCGGCCGCAGCCGATGCCGCCGCCACGGCGAAGAAAAGCGAAGCGGCTACCGCGAGTCTGGCGATCTTCATGTTTCCGTTCCGGCTGCAGGATGAAGCCGGTTGGGAAGAATCCGGGCGGGGGTGTCGCGGGTCATTGGTCACGGCTGGGGTGGGGCGGGGAGTCGAGGCGGGGGAAGGCGGGCTTGAGCCCGCCCTACGGAGTCGGTGCGCGGCGGGGCTTGGTCACGGTAGCCATCTGGTGACGTACTGCTGGCGATGGTGGCCGCTGTGCTGTCGAAAGCGCGTGGGCATGGGTGGGTGGGCGTGCTGCGCGCCGATCGCGCCCGAAGCGAGGCTCCCGGTACCCCGCCGAGGCAGTCCACCTTGGTCGGCCGCCGATGCCGTCCCTGAGCCCGGCAACGCCGTTGACATGATTGCGCACTCGACCGCGCTATTGTGCCCGCCCCCCACGGAGCCACCACCCAACGAAGTCTGCTTGCCGTCATCTGTCCCCTTGTCCTGGAGATACCAAGCATGAAACCGATTACGCTCCTTCCCGTCACCCTGCTGGCCGTCGGCATCGCCCTGGCCGTGCATGCCGCCGACGCCCCCCTGCGGCCCACCGACCTGACCACCCGCACCCTGCACGCCGCCGCCGGCCGCGCCTACACCTCACCCTCCAAAGCCGCCCCGGTCGACGTGGTCGCCGGCTACCTGCGCACGCATGGCCGCAGCGACGCCACCGTCAAATCGCTCCGCGTCCGCGGACAAGGCGTGCAGGCGCGCAAAGGCGTGCGCTTCCTGCGCCTGGGACAGGAAGTCGGCGGCCTGGCCGTCTACGACACCTACGCCAAGGCGGCGATCGACGCGAACGGACAACTGGTCAGCCTGGTCGAGAACCTGGTGCCGGCACCGTCGAAACTTACTCCTGCCTCGATCGACGAGGTCGCCGCCCTGAACGCCGCGATCCGCGCGCTCAACATCCCCACCCAGGCCACGCGCGTCCTGCTGCGCAGCGGCGCGACGACCCGCTTCGCCCGTGGCGACGTCTTCGTCGAAAGCCCGCTGGTCACCCGCGTCGCCGTGCCGATGAACGACGGCTCCATGCGGATCGGCTTCCTGGTGCAGACTTGGCGCACGTCCGGCAACCGGCTGGAGGAAACCCTGGTCGGCGGCGACGGCCGCGTGGTCGAAACCGTGGCGCGCACCAATACCGACAACTACAACGTGTTCGCGGTGGACCCGGAGAAATCCCCGCAAGCCATCGTCTCGGGCGCCGGCAACAACTGGCTGTTCGCCGGCCCGCACACCGCCCAGGACATCGCCGGCAACAACGTCCATGCCTACCTTGACGCGGTGAACGACGGCGCGCCCGACGGTGGCGGCACCCCGGTCGCCAATGGCGATTTCCTCTCCGCCTTCGACCCCGCGGTGGAACCGTCGACCGACACCAACCGCAATGTCGCCGTGCAGAACCTGTTCTACCTCAACAACGTCATCCACGACCGCCTGTATGCCGCCGGTTTCGACGAGGTCGCCGGCAACTTCCAGGAAAACAACGGCGGGCTCGGCGGGCGCGGCAGCGATTCGGTCAATGCCGAAGCGCAGGACGGCGGCGGCACCGACAACGCCAACTTCGCCACCCCGCGCGATGGCCAGAACCCGCGCATGCAGATGTACCTGTGGAGCGGCCTGTCGCCGCACAGCCTGACCACCAATCCGGGAGGCGCGAGCTACGAGAGCGGCGTGGCCGAGTTCGGTCCCCAGCAGTTCGATCTGAACGCCGGCCTGGCGGTCGCCGCACCCAACTACGCCTGCAGCGCCCTCACCAACGGCGCGGACGTCAGCGGCAAGATCGTCGTGGTCGATCGCTCCCTCGCCGACGATCCGAATGGCTGCACCTTCGTGGTCAAGGCCCAGAACGTCCAGGCCGCCGGCGGCATCGGCATGATCGTCGCCAATCGCGAAGCCGGGACCCTCAATATGGCCGGCACCGGCGCGACCCTGCCGCCCAGCCTGCTGGTCAGCCAGGCCGACGGCGCCGCGATCAAGCAACTGATCGCCGGCGGCGCGGCCACCGCCGCCATGTTCCGTGGCGCGCCGGATGTGATGCGCGATGGCGACCTGGATTCCGACATCGTCTGGCACGAATACGGCCACGGCCTGACCTGGCGCATGATTGGCCGCATGGACGGGCCGATGTCCGGCGCCATCGGCGAAGGCATGAGCGACGTGCTGTCGGTGATCGTCAACAACGACGACGCGGTCGGCGAATACTCGGTCACCAACACCGACGGCATCCGCTCGCAGCGCTACGCCAACTACACGCGGACCTATGCCGACGTGACCGGCAGCGAGGTGCACTTCGACGGCGAGGTCTACGGCGCGATCGGCTGGCGCGTCTGGAAGAACCTGCAGGGCCTCGGCGACAGCGCCGACGACGTGCTGGCGGTGCTGGTCGACGGCATGAACTACACGCCGGCGCATCCGAAGTTCGAGGACATGCGCGACGGCATCCTCGCCGGCCTGGCCGGCGACCAGGCGCGCCAGTGCCTGGTGTGGGAAGCCTTCGCCCATTACGGCGTGGGCGTGGGCGCCAAGGGCGCGGTGCGCGGCTCGAAGGTCAGCGTCACCGAGTCGATGGCGGTGCCGGCGCAGTGCCAATGATGGCTGGCGTTCCGGCTTGATGCGGTATGCGAAACGGCGGCCTTGGGCCGCCGTTTCGTTGGACGCCAATGCGCGCGGAAGGCGGGCTTGAGCCCGCCCTACGAGAAAACGCCGTGTAGGGCGGGCCCTGGCCCGCCGTCGACATGCGATGCCCCGTCACGACGCGGCATTTTCCGATGCGGACTCGCGTAAAGCGGACTTGAACTCGCGTAAAAGGCGGACTTGAGCCCGGCCTACGAAAACCCGCGTTAGGCGGGGAAGTCAGCTACTGTCGCCCCGGACCCGTTGCACGCGCTGGCGATAGGCACTCACGTTGTCGCCGTCGATGCGGCGCTCCTGCGTGCCCTTGATCTCGTCGACCTTGTGGTCCGACCCGGTCACCGGCTTGGCCATCACGTCCGTTTCCCGCTCGAACGCATGCGACTTGTCCGTGTTGCGGTAATACCGGTACAAGGCCCAATACAGCGCCGTCGCGCCGACCGGACCCACTGCCAACAACCACAGCCCGCTGTCGTCGCTCATGACGCATGCCCCACGATCCAGAGTGCGATGCCTTCCAGGAAAGTACCGACGGTGATCGCCGTGGTCAGCAACTTCCACTGCTGCACCGGCACGCTGCCCATCGTCTCGCCCGTGCGGCCATTGACCGCGATGTAATGCAGCATGCCGCCGTTGCGGCCCGGCTGGTGGTACGAATACAGCCACACCGGCAGGTACATCGACACCCAGCGCGTGCCGTGCACCTCCAGGCGTTCCCGTTCCCAGCGCACGCCACGGTCGTAGCGTTGCACCGAATCTTCGACCTGGGCGCGGGCGATGGACAGCAGCTGGTCCTCCAGCCGCGGGCGCAACTGCTCCACGTCGCTGTCGCGCTTCTCCGAAGTGAAACCCGACAGGTACGAGGCGTTCCACTTCACCGCGTTCTTGGTGTCGAACGGCAGGATCGTGTTGATGATGTTCTGCGTATTGATCCGCGTGTCCAGGTTGCCGCGCTCGCGCGAGGACTCCAGCGGCAGGTCGTCGACGGTGAAGTCCACGTGGCGTTCCACCTGGTACACGTCGGCGTCGTAGTAGGTCTTCTTGTTCTTGTCGGTACCGCGCGTGTAACGCCGCGTTTCGATCTCGCCATGGCCGGCCACGCTGGCGCTGGCATTGCCGTCGACGATCATGTACGGCAGGTACACGCCGACTACGTTCTCTGGCGTGAACTGCTCCTTGAACGCCTTCAGCGCGAAAAAACGCCGCTTGTCCACGAACTGGCGGATCCGCGCGACCGCATCGTCCTTCCTGATGTGGAAGGGCAGCACCGCGTCGGGCACCGCGCCGTTCGCTACCTGTTCGTTGACCCCGAACACGTGGCGGCACCAGTGGCAGCGCGCGGTCATCGCGTTCTCGGTGTTGACCGTCACCTCGGCGCCGCAGCCGCTGCACTTGAAGGTCATCAGGCTGGCCGCGTCCGCGTCGATGTCGCGCGCGCCGGAAGCGATGACCGTGCCACGCAGCTGGTCGATGCCTTCGCCCAGCCCGAATTCCTCTTCGACCCGCTGCCCGTGCCACTCGTTGCGGCAGTACAGGCAGACCAGCAGGTCGCTGCCGGGCTTCTGGCGGATATCGGTGGCACCGCATTTCGGACAGCGATTCAGGCCGTCCTTCAGCTCCTCGGCGGAGGTATCGATGGCGACCGGATCGGGCGCCAGCAATTCGTCGCGGATCGGCGGGGGCAGGGTGGCCGGGTCGACGCCCAGCTCGCCGGGCAAGGGCGGCACGTCCCGCGGCGATCCGGGACCGTTCGGAGCCGCCGGCGGGAGCGGCGGCGGCGTGGTGGTGTTCGACATGTACCTGCGGACCGCGTGGCTTACAGGCCCAGCGCCTTGGCCTTGAGCGCGTCGTAGTCGGCCTGGGTGATCAGGCCCAGCTCGAGCATCTCCTTGGCCTTCTTCAACTTCGCCACCGGATCCTCGGCTCCGTTGCCGGCCGGCGCCACCGGCTGCTGCAGGCCGGCGATGCCGCCGACCATGCCGGTGGCCATGCCCAGGCCCATGACGCCCGCCGCGCCGCCGTTTTCGCCGGCGGACTGGATGCCCTGGGCGACACTGGCCTGCAGGTTGGAATTGCCGCGCGCACCGGCCAGCGCGTCGGCGCGCTGCACGGTCTTCAGCAGTTCGCGGGTGTTCGCGTCGTATTCGATCGACACGATGGCGGTCTTGACGATGGCCAAGCCGCGGTCGGAACTCCACTTGTAGCCCTGCTCGACGGCGGCCGACAGGCTCTGGGCGAAGCCCAGCGAATCCTGCTGGATCCTGGTGATGCGATTGCCTTTGGACGGATCGTTGGTGTACAGGCTGAAGGCCGGCGCCAGCGAACCCACCACTTCGTTGAACAGCTGGGTGGCGGCGGCGTTGTCCATGTCGGTGAAGTCGAACACCTTGCCCGGCTGCAGGTACGCGGCCGGCACGAAGTTCTTCACGAACAGGATCGGGTCGACGATCTTCAGGGTGTACGAACCGCGAGTGATCGCGCCGACCTGGGTGTTGAGGAAGCCGTCGTCCCAGTAGATCTCCGACTGCGTGCCGAAGCGGTTGTCCGGCAGTTCCTTCAGCGAGACGAAGAAGGCGGCCTGCTGCGAGCCCGGCTGGCCGCCGAACTTGAAGCGTTCCCAGCTCTGGGTGATGAAGGTGGAGACGAGGCCGTCGCCGGCGAAGACCGACTTGGAGTTGACGTCGTCGGAGCGCCATTCGTAACCGCCCGGTTCGGCGGCGAAGCCGGTGATCTTGCCGTCCTGCATCAGCAGCAGGCCGTAGCCTTCGGGAACGACGATCTTCGAGCCGTTGCTGATGATGTTCGAGGAACCGTGCGTGTTGGAACCGCGCCCGGCATTGGTGCCGCGCGGCACCGCGGCGAACAGCGCCGCCGTCGCCGGCAGGCCTTCAGGCACCGTGTAGAAATCCTTCCACTGGTCGCCGAGCACGCCACCGACCGCACCCGCCACCGCTTGCACAAGACCCATGACATCTCTCCGTGATTCGTGGCCGGGTACCGCACCCGCCATGCGCGACCGAGTATAGCGTTCGATATGACGGTGCCATGTGCTTCAAGTCATCGAGCGCGGCCTGCTAATCTGACCCGATCCTCCCGATCGACAGGGCGCGACATGCACCGGCGACACTTCCTCGGCAACACCGCACTCGCAGCCCTGCTGCTGCCGCTCGCCCGCGGCACCGACGCCCGGGCCGCGCCGCGCGGACGCTTGCTGCCGCCGCCGCTCAACAAGGGCGACACCGTCGCGCTGGTCAGCCCGTCGTCGGCGATGGACGAACCCTTCGACCTGCAACTCGCTACGGAAGCGATGCAGGCGCTCGGCTTCAAGGTCAAGACCGGCGCACACTACGCCAATCGTTATGGCCACCTGGCCGGCAGTGACGCCGAACGCGCGGGCGACCTCAACGCGATGTTCGCCGACAGGGAAGTCAAGGCGATCATCTGCGCCCGCGGCGGCTCCGGCGCGGCGCGCCTGCTGCCGTTGCTCGACTACGAGCTGATCCGCCGCAATCCCAAGGTGCTGCTCGGCTACTCCGACATCACCGCCTTGCACAGCGCCATCCACGCGAAGACCGGCCTGGTCACCTTCCACGGCCCCATCGGCGCCGGCAGCTGGAACAGGTTCAACGTCGACCAGTTCAACCGCATGTTCTTCAATCGCGAACTGATCGAATACCGCAACATCGCCGATGCCGGCGACGAACTGGTCCAGCGCAAGAACCGCACCATCCCCATCACCGGCGGCAAGGCCCAGGGCGAACTGATCGGCGGCAACCTGACCGTGCTGACTGCGCTGGCCGGCTCGCCGTACCTGCCGGATTTCAGCGGCAAGATCCTGTTCCTGGAGGACGTTTCCGAAGCGCCTTACCGCATCGATCGCATGTTCAGCACGCTGAAGCTGATGGGCGCGCTGGACAGGATCGCCGGGCTGATCTTCGGCGAATGCAGCGAATGCGATCCTGGCGACGGCTACGGTTCGCTGAACCTCGCGCAGATCTTCGACGACCACATCAAACCGCTGAAGATCCCCGCATATCGCGGCGCGATGATCGGGCACATCCGCCAGCAGTTCATCGTGCCGGTCGGTGGGCGGGTGGAGATGGACGCGGACGCAGGCACGTTCCGCATGTTGGAGCCGGTGTTCCAGGCATAGCAGAGCAAATCCCCTTGCCCCCTTTTTCAATGGGGGAGAAGCAGCCGGCGAATGGTGAACAGATCGGCGCTTTTGCAGTTGCCCCCTTTGCAAAAGGGGGCAGGCGGCCGCGTAGCGGGCGACGGGGGATTTGCCTGGCGCGCAAGGCAAAAGCAAATCCCCCTTGGTCCCCCTTTTCCAAAGGGGGAAATCTTGTTTGGGGATCGTGCAGAGGTTTCAGGCCGTTGCGGATGATGCAATGCCGCAGGGCAAGCTGGCTGAAATCGTTTACATTCCCCGCGTTTCTCGTTTCCGGAACCCGAGGGAATCGCCCATGCGCTGTTGTCTGCCGGCATTGTTCGCACTCGGCCTGATCAGTGCACCGGGCCACGCTGCCGAGAACGCCAACTCCGCGGACGCCTTGGTCGGGCGCTGGGACATCGACCTGCACACGCCAAGTGGCGACCAGCCCTCGTGGCTGGAAATCCGCCGCTCCGGCCACAGCACCCTGGTCGGCCAGTTCGTCGGTACCGGCGGCAGCGCACGGCCGATCTCGCGGGTCGAATTCGATGGCGACGCCATGCACTTCGCGATTCCCCCGCAATGGGAAGGCGGCAACGGCGAGCTGGACGTGCGCGGACGACTGCGCGACGGCGCGCTGGCCGGCACGATGACCTTCCCCGACGGCAAGCAATACGCGTGGAACGCCAGGCGCGCGCCGTCGCTGCGCCGCAAGGCCGCGCCGCGCTGGGGCAAGCCGCTGCAGTTGTTCAACGGCAAGAACCTGGACGGCTGGCACGCACTGGCCGGCAAGTCGCAATGGACCGTCGAGAACGGCGTACTGCGCAACCTCGCCGCCGGCGCCAATCTGGTCGGCGAGCGCAAGTTCGACGATTTCAAGCTGCACGTCGAACTGCGCCTGCCCAAGGGCAGCAACAGCGGCGTGTACCTGCGCGGCCGCCACGAAGTTCAGATTGCCGACACCTTCGGCGAACCGGCCAGCGACACGCTCGGTGCCATCTACGGCTTCCTGGCGCCGAGCGAGGATGCCTCGCTGCCGCCGGACCAGTGGCAGTCGCTCGACATCACCCTGGTCGGCCGCCGGGTCAGCGTCGCGGTCAACGGCAAGACCATCATCTGCGACCGCGAAATCCCCGGCATCACCGGCGGCGCGCTGGACAGCGACGAAGGCGCGCCCGGCCCCCTGTACCTGCAGGGCGACCATGGTCCGGTCGAATTCCGCAATCTGATCCTGACTCCGGCATTGTGAGCATGGCCAACGACGCAAACATCTACGACGCTATCGTCATTGGTTCCGGCATCTCCGGCGGCTGGGCCGCCAAGGAACTGTGCGAGAAGGGCCTGAAGACCCTGGTGCTGGAACGCGGCCGCAACGTCGAGCACATCAAGGATTACCCGACCGCGCTGAAGGCGCCATGGGAACTGCCGCATCGCGGCGCGCTGACCCGCGAATACCGCGAACAGAACCCAGTCGCCTCGCGGATCGCCGCCGAGGACGTGACCCATTTCTTCATCAAGGACGGCGACCACCCCTACGTGCAGGAAAAGCCGTTCGACTGGATCCGCGGCTACCAGGTCGGCGGCAAGTCGATCATGTGGGGCCGCGCCTGCCAGCGCTGGAGCCGCTACGACTTCGAGGCGCCGGAACGCGACGGCTACGGCATCGGCTGGCCGATCGGCTACGACGACATCGCGCCGTGGTATTCGCATGTGGAGAAGTTCATCGGCGTGTGCGGCGCGCGCGACGGGATCGATTCGATGCCGGACGGGGAATTCCTGCCGCCGTTCGATTTCAACTGCGTCGAGAAGGCCTACAGCGAACGCATCCGCAAGCACTACGGCGACCGCTACGTGGTCCAAGGCCGCTGGGCGCAGCTGACCAAGCCCGAGCCGATCCACCTGGAGCAGGGGCGCAGCGCGTGCATGTCGCGCAACCTGTGCTGGCGCGGTTGTCCGTTCGGTGCGTACTTCAGTTCGAATTCGTCCACGCTGCCGTGGGCGGCGAAGACCGGCAACCTGACCCTGCGCCCGGACTCGGTGGTGCATTCGATCCTGTACGACGAGCGCAGCAACCGCGCGACCGGGGTGCGGGTGATCGATGCGCACACCCACGAGGTCACCGAGTACCGGGCGAAGATCGTGTTCCTCAACGCGTCGGCCCTGAATTCGGTGCTGGTGCTGATGAACTCGGTGTCGTCGCGCTTCCCGCACGGGCTGGGCAACGACAACGGCCTGCTCGGCACCCATGTTGCCTTCCAGAGCTACCGCGCCAACGGCGGCGGCACCATCGACGGCTTCGAGGACGGCTATTACTACGGGCGGCGGCCGTCGGAGTGCATCATCCCGAACTTCCGCAACCTGAAGCGGCACGAGATGGATTTCGTCGGCGGCTACACCACCTTCACCGGCGCCTACCGCGAACGCGGCGCGCCATCGCCCGGGCGCGTCGGCGGCGCGTACAAGGACGCGCAGGCGCAGCCGGGCCAGTGGAAGATCTACGTGTACATGCAGGGCGAAACCATCCCGAAGCAGAGCAACCACGTGCGCCTGCACGACACGCTGAAGGACCAATGGGGCATCCCGCAGCTGGTGACCTCGGTCGAATACGACGACAACGACGAACGCATGGTCCGCGACTGGCGCGCGCAGGCCAAGGAAATGCTGGAAGTGGCCGGCTGCCGCGACATCCAGACCGCCGACACCCAGTGGTATCCGGGGCGCGACATCCACGAGATGGGCGGTTGCCGCATGGGTCGCGATCCGGAGACCTCGCTGCTCAACCAATGGAACCAGCTGCATGCGTGCCCGAACGTGTTCGTCACCGACGGCGCGTGCATGACCTCGACCGGCAACCAGTCGCCGTCGCTGCTGTACATGGCGTTGACCGCGCGCGCGGTGAACCACGCGGTCGAGGAACTGAAGAGGCGCAACCTGTGAACGGACCGATTCGATCGCCGAGCCGCCGCGAGGCGTTGAAGACCGCGGGCCTGATCGGCGGCGCGCTGCTGGTGCCGGGCCTGCTGGCCGCCTGCAAGGGTGGCCAGGGCGATGCCACGGCCGCCGCGTCGGCGCAGGACGACACGATGCTGCTCGAGGACATCGCCGATACCTTGCTGCCGACCACCGCGGCTTCGCCGGGCGCGAAGGCGGCGGGCGTCGGTGCGACGATGGCGCTGTTGCTGGCCGATTGCGAAAGCGTGGACGTGCAAAAGCGCGTCGCCGCGGGGCTGCAGGCATTGCGCGAAACCTGCCGCCAGCGCGGCGGCGCTTTCGCCACGCTGGCCCAGGCCGAACGCGAGGGGCTGTTGCGCGAGCTGGACGAGGCGGCGCAGAAGGCGGGTGACACGCACTGGTTCTCCAGCGTGCGCTCGCTGGCGCTCAACGCCTATTTCAGTTCCGAAATCGGCGCGACCCGTGCCACCCGCTACGTCGCCGTGCCCGGACGCTACGAGGGATGCGTTCCGCTGCAGCCGGGGCAACCCGCATGGTGGTGATCGTGCGAGGCTAGGATCGAACGTGCGCGTGTCGACCCCGTGATCGGCTGGCTGTCCACTTCGGTCATGAGCGGCTGCCGAGCGCAGCTTCCGCCGTCCGGAATCTCGTCCGGTGCGTCCACGCCCATCCCGCGATGGCCAGGTTGACGCCGGCCATGCACATCCAGATCACCAACTGGTGCCGGTGAGGCGCTTCGGCGTTCTCGAAGACGGGTTGCCAGAGCGAACCCGTACCCGTTCGCAGCAGGGCGTCCTGGACCAGGTTGTTGGCGATATGGAAAGCCGCAACGAACGGCAGGCTGCGCGAGGCCAGCATCAGGCTGCCGTACAACAGGCTGCCGGAGCCCACCACCAGCAGGCCGGCCAGCCAGGGCATGCCGCCGCTCAGGTGGGCCAGCACGAACACCGCGCTCGGCGCCAGCACGCTGATGGCGGCGCCATACTGGACGTGCAGGCGCTCCAGTCCATAGCTGCGATAGCCCACTTCTTCGGCGACGCCCATTGCCACCGCGGCGAGCACGCCGGTCAGCAGCGCATCGATGCGCAAGGCGGGGTTGGATTGCCAATGAAACGGAGCCCATGCCCAGACGATCAGGGTCCACGACAGCGCCAGCAAGGCGCCGCCTGCCATGCCGGCGAAGCATGCCACCGCACTCCTGGCATCCGCTGACACGCCGTAGCGGGACCAGCGCAGACCGTCGCGCCGCAGATACAGCCACGTCACGCCGACCACCAGCGCCACGACCAGCGCACATCGCGCGAGCCAGGCCTGAGCCGGATCGGCGTTGCGTCCGGTCACGATCATCGCCAGAAACGCCGCGCCGAACGCGGCTATGGATACCAGCAACAAATATCCCCAGACATACCAAGCGGATCGCGGGGGCATGGGTGTCGCTCCGGCTGATTCATGCGCCTGTCGGCCGCAAGGCCGCCAGCCTGCGGATGCCGGCAGGCCCTGTCAATCGCCCGTTTTCCTGATGTGAGATCGCGGCGTCGACGGCCCGATCGTCGAAGTTCGGGTCATCGCTTCGGTGGCCGGCGTGTGCTTGAGCGTCTGCGCCGCTTGTGGAACCATCGCGCCCCGTGACCCGCGACCCTGCCACGGACACCCGCCTGCGCGACTTCGCGCGTCTGCGCCGCGTGCGCGACCGCATCGACCGCGAATACGCCAAACCGCTCAACGTGGACGAACTCGCCCGTGGCGTGCACATGTCCGCCGGCCACCTGAGCCGAGAATTCAAGGCCGCCTTCGGCGAATCCCCGTACAGCTACCTGATGACCCGGCGCATCGAGCGCGCGATGGCGCTGCTGCGGCGCGGCGACCTCAGCGTCACCGACGTGTGCTTCACGGTCGGTTGCGCATCGTTGGGCACCTTCAGCACGCGCTTCTCCGAACTGGTCGGCATGTCGCCCAACGCCTACCGCCAGCAGTGCGGCGAAGCCACCGCCGGCATGCCGGCCTGCGTGGCCCGGCAGGTGACGCGACCGGTCAGGAATCGAGAAGCGCCGGCCCGGGGGCCTCGCTAGGCTGACGGCTCCCACCACACCGAACGGAAACCCCATGGACATCAACATCCACGCCAGTTTTCTCCCGCACACCGATCCGGACGCCTCGCTGGCATTCTATCGGGATACCCTCGGCTTCGAGGTCCGCAACGACGTCGGCTACAACGGCATGCGCTGGATCACGGTCGGCCCGGCCGGCCAGCCGGGCACGTCGATCGTGCTGTTCCCGCCGGCGGCGAGCCCCGGCGTCACCGACGAGGAGAAGCGCACCATCGCCGACATGATGGCGAAGGGCACCTACGCCAGCATGCTGCTGGCGACGAAGGACCTGGATGCCGCGTTCGAGCGGATCCAGGCCAGCGGCGCGGAAATCGTGGAGGAGCCGACGATGCAGCCGTACGGCGTGCGCGACTGCGCCGTGCGCGATCCCGCAGGCAACCTTTTGCGCGTACAGGAGCGGTCATGAGCACGACGAAGAAGAGCGCGGCCAAGTCCGCGAAAAGCGCAGCCAAACCCGCCAAGCGCGCGGCCAAGGCCAGCAAGCCGTCCGAGGGCTTCAGTGCCGACGAGCGCGCCGCGATGAAGGCGCGTGCACAGGAACTGAAGGCGGAAGCGCGCGCGAACAAGAGCCGGGCGGAAGGCGAGCGCGCCGTGCTGGCGGCCATCGCCGGGATGAAGGAACCCGATCGCGCCATGGCCAAGCGCCTGCACGCCATCGTCACCGCGGCCGCGCCGGCGCTGATGCCGAAGACCTGGTACGGCATGCCCGCGTACGCGCAGGACGAGAAGGTCGTGTGCTTCTTCCGCGATGCGGGCAAGTTCGGCGACCGCTACGCGACGTTCGGTTTCAACGACAAGGCCATGCTCGACGACGGTGCGATGTGGCCGATCGCCTTCGCGCTGAAGGAACTGAACGCGACGGTGGAAGCGAAGATCGCCGCGCTGGTGAAGCGGGCCGCCGGGGCCTGATCGGGCCGGCGTTTCGCGCCGGTCAATGCTGCATGCGCCGCAGCGCGTCCAGCTTGGTCTGGTAGCGCGCCTGCTGGTCGCCGCTGCTGAGGTCGTGGGCGCGGACCAGTTCGTTGTCGGCCAAGCGCAACCGGCCGAGGCGCATATAGGCGCGGGCCAGGCCGAAATGGAACAGCTGTTCGTCGCGGTCCAGGGCGATGGCCTGGCGGAAATGGCGGACCGCTTCGGCGTAATTGCCGGCCTGTTCGCTTTGCAGGCCCCAGCTGAATTGCTGCACCGGGTCGCGGCGCAGCACGCGGTCGGCACGCTTCTTCCAGCGTTCCGCGCGAACGGTGTCGCCGTTGCGCTGGTACAGGGCCACCAGGTTGAACAACGAAGCGTTGTGGCGCGGGTTCTGCTTCAGCGCCCGCAGGAACAGGCGTTCCGCCGCCGGGCTGTCGCCCGTGCGCAGGCTGAGCACGCCGGCGTTGTTCCACAGCATCGGGTCCGCACCCAGCTTCAGCGCGGCGTCCAGCCAGGTGCGGGCCTGCTGCGCATGGCCATCGACCATCAACTGCATGGCATTGTTGTTGTAGAAAAGGGCGAGCAGGCGTTGGTCTTCGATCCGGCGCGGCGGGGTGATCGGCAACAGTTCGTCCGAAGCCACGTCGACGACGAGGCGTTCGCCATTGATCATCACCCCGGCGTTGGTATGCGTGTTCTGCATGACCACGCTGCCGGTCAGTTGCCAGGACAGTACGCGGTCTATTTCCTGCCCGAACACGGTCAGGCCCGCCTCGCGCCCCAGGGCCACCGTCATCAGGGTGAAGGCCAGGCAATTGGCCTTGCGCGTGCGGAACGACTCGGCGACGGTGGACGAAGCGTCGTACTGGTACTGCATGCCGAGGCCGGCCGGGTCGAACATGAAGTCGAGCAACAGGTCGAGCCGGCGCCTGCGGCTGTTGCCGGAAGGCTCGATGACCTGCCGCTGCAGCATCGTGCGCAATTCGTCCGGCACCGCCATCACCTGTTCCGGCGGCGGAGGCAATTCCACCGTCGGCGTCGGCGGAAATGCATTGGCCTGTACGGCCAGTGCGGTGGCCAGGAGCCAATTCAGCATCGCGGAATCTCCGGCGAAATACTGCGACTACGACGGCAGTGTAGGCCGCGGCAAGCCTTCGGAACATCCGTTCGTCGGCGGGTTCGCGACGTTCGCGATGTGCCGAAAGGCAGGGTGGCCGGATCGCGGCGGCGCTTCGATAATCGCGGTAACTCATCCTGGAGTTCGCTCGTGGACCGACGTGCTTTCCTGCAAGGTTCCCTTGGCGCCGCGCTCGCCGCCACAGCAGCGGACGCGGCCTTCGCCCAGACCGCGACTCCGCCCGCGTCACTGCAACCGCCGGCCTTCCCGCCGATCGACGCACGCAGCGTCTGGCTGGTGGGCGACAGCGCGCCGCCGGACCCGGTCGCGATGTCGGCGCGCCTGGCCGAACTGGTGCGTGCGAATCCCGACGTGCGCGACCGTTACCAGGAGAAGGGCGCCGTCGAAGCGCTGGAACATGCGTTCGCCAAGCTGCTGGGCAAGGAGGACTGCGCGTTCTTCCCGAGCGGCACGCTGGCCAACAACGTGGCCGTGCGCCTGCTGTGCGGCGACCAGCGTCGGGCGCTGGTGCAAGAGGAAAGCCATCTGTACCGCGACGAAAGCGACGCCGCGCAGCGCCTGTCCGGCATCAACCTGCTGCCGCTCGCGCCGGGCCGTGCCAGTCCGACGCTGGACGAAGTGCGCGCCGCGATCGACGCGTCGGAAAATGGCCCGTATCCGATGAAGATCGGCGCGGTATCCCTGGAAACCCCGGTGCGCCGCGCCGATGGCGAGATGGTGCCGCTGGCCGTGGTCCGCGACATCGCCAAGCTGGCCCGCGCGCATGGGGCGCGCCTGCACCTGGACGGCGCGCGGTTGCTGCTGGCGCCGCCGGCTTTCGACCTGGCGGCGTACGTGGCGGAATTCGATACCGTCTACGTCTCGCTCTACAAATACCTGGACGCGCCGTTCGGCGCGGTGCTGGCGGGATCGAAGCAGGACGTCGCCGAAGCGCGCGATCTG
This sequence comes from Pseudoxanthomonas helianthi, assembly GCF_017939625.1. Classification (GTDB taxonomy): domain Bacteria; phylum Pseudomonadota; class Gammaproteobacteria; order Xanthomonadales; family Xanthomonadaceae; genus Pseudoxanthomonas_A; species Pseudoxanthomonas_A helianthi. Next base: position 505,807 of record NZ_JAGKTC010000003.1, on the reverse strand, counting down.
CGCCACGTATACGGCGGCGCGCTCTACCAGGGCTGGATGCCGGCCGTGCTGGCGCTGGACGCGTTGCCGAAGTTCGGCCCCGACATCGCCCAGGCCCACCAGCGCACGCGCCAGCTGGTGTCCGCGCTGGTCGCCAGCGGCAAAGTACGCGAGCGCAGTTCTCCGCAGGCCTCGAACGTGTTCTGGCTGGAAATGAAGCAGGCGCTGGCCGAGGCTGCGTTCGAACGCGGCCGCCAGGCCGGTATCCGCGTCGGCCGCTGGAAGGACGGGCGCATCCCGCTGTATGCCAACACCACGCTCCTGCGGCGACCGGTCGAGGAATACGTGGCGCTGTTCCTCGGCTAAAGTGGCGCATTGCGCCCGAGGGCGAACACGGAACAGGAACGACGGCATGACCACGATCGAAGCTTTCTATCCCATCGGCACCCCCGGCCAGCCGTGGGGCGCGGCCGAAAAGGCCGAATGGCGTTCGCGCCAGCGCAAGCTGCGCAGCTATGCGGACGACGTCGTCTCGAAGATCGATGCCTTGCGTGCGAGTTTCGATGTCGCCCAGTACGGCGAACTCGACTACGGACCGGACGGACGCTATCCGCTGTTCGCCTTGCGCTCGCGCGACTGGAACGAGGCCTTGCCGGTCGCCCTGGTCACCGGCGGCGTGCACGGCTACGAAACCAGCGGCGTGCACGGTGCGCTGCGTTTCGCCGAACGCGATGCGGCCGGTTATGCCGGCAGGCTCAACCTGCTGATCGCGCCCTGCGTCAGCCCTTGGGCCTACGAGCGCATCCATCGCTGGAATCCGGATGCGCTGGATCCGAACCGCAACTTCCGCGCCGACAGTCCCGCCGGCGAATCGGCGGCCTTGTGGAAGCTGGTGCAGCCGCTGCGCGGGCGCTTCCTGGTCCACATCGACCTGCACGAAACCACCGACACCGACGAATCCGAATTCCGCCCCGCGCTGGCCGCGCGCGACGGCAAACCGGACGAGCCGGAGACGATTCCCGACGGTTTCTACCTGGTCGACGACAGCGCCAATCCGCAGCCGGCGTTCCAGCGGGCGATCATCGAGGCGGTGGCGAAGGTCACCCACATCGCCCCGGCCGACCCGGACGGCACCATCATCGGATCGCCGGTGGTCGCGCCGGGCGTGATCGAATACGCGATGGTCGCGCTGGGCCTGTGCGCGGGCATCACCGGTGCGCGCTACACCACGACCACCGAGGTCTACCCCGATTCTCCGCGCGCCACGCCCGAGCAGTGCAACGAAGCGCAGGCGGTGGCGGTGCGCGCGGCGCTGGATTTCGCCCTGGCGCAGGGCTGAGCGCCGGGTCGGGCCGGCGGGGGCGACCAATGGCACAGGCCGGCCCGGGTGGGCGCGGCTAGTCTCCCGGGTTCCGCCAATCCGGGAACGAACCGATGAAGCTTTCCCCGTCGAGCCTGGGCCTCGCCTGTGCGCTGGGCCTCGCTGCCATTTCCGCGTCCGCCGCCGACACCGCCGGCAAGCCGCAACTGGGCGACTTCGGCGTCGACCTGTCCGCGCGCGATGCGTCGGCGAAGCCGGGCGACGATTTCAACCGCTACGCCAGCGGGCACTGGATCGACACCTACGTACTCAAGGACTACGAGTCCAACTACGGTTCCTTCAACGAATTGCGCGACCGCACCGAAGAACAGGTGCATGGGCTGATCGAAGGCCTGCAGGCGCAGAAGAGCCTCGCGCCCGGCAGCAACGGCCAGAAGGTGCGCGACTACTACGCCAGCTACATGGACCGCGCCGCGCGCGACGCCGCCGGGATCAAGCCGCTGCAGCCGGTGCTGGCGCGCATCGCCGCCATCGACAGCAAGGCCAAGCTGGTCGCCGCATTCGGCAACGACGACATCGACGGCAGCGACGCGCCGCTGGGCCTGTTCGTCGGCACCGATCGCAAGGATCCCGACCAGTACCTCGTGGGCCTCGGCGTGGGCGGGCTGGGTTTGCCGGACAAGGACTACTACCTCAACGCCGATGCCCGTTTCGTCAAGATCCGCGAGGCCTACGTCGCCCATATCCAACGCATGCTGGGCTATGCCGGCGTGAACGGCGCGGATGCGAAGGCGCGCGCGGAAGCGATCCTGGCGCTGGAAACCGCGCTGGCCAAGCCGCAATGGGACCGCGCCAAGCTGCGCGATCGCGACAAGACCTACAACGTCTTCACTTTCGCCGAACTGCAGCAGCGTTTCCCCGGCTATGACTGGGCCGCGCACCTGCGCGCGCAGGAAATGCCGCAGCCCGAACGCGTCAACATCGCCACGCCGGACGCGGTGCAGCCGGTCATCGACGTGATCGATGCGACGCCGCTGGCGACCTGGCGCGATTACCTGACCTTCCACGCCATCGACGGCAACGCCGGCCTGCTCAGCCGCGAAATCGACGAAGCCTCGTTCGCCTTCAACGGCAAGGTCCTGAACGGGCAGAAGGCCCAGCGCGAGGATTGGAAACGCGCGGTGGCGATGGTCGGCGCGCGCAACGGCCTGGGCGATGCGCTGGGCGAGCTGTACGTGGCGCGTTACTTCAAGCCCGAGTCCAAGGCGGCGATGGACCAGCTGGTGGAGAACCTGCGCGCCGCGCTGCGCCAGAACATCGAAAAGCTGGACTGGATGGGCGAGGCGACCAAGAAGGAAGCCTACCGCAAGCTTTCGACCTTCCGGCCGAAGATCGGCTATCCGTCGAAGTGGATCGATTATTCCAGCGTCGCCATCGCACCGAACGACCTGTTCGGCAATGCGGTGGCGCTGCGCAAGTTCAACCGCGCCGACCAGAACCGCCGCATCGGCCAGAAGACCGACCGCGAGGAATGGGGCATGACCCCGCAGACGGTCAACGCCTACTACAACTCGACCTTCAACGAGATCGTGTTCCCGGCGGCGATCCTGCAGCCGCCGTTCTTCGACGTGCACGCCGACCCGGCGGTGAACTACGGCGGCATCGGCGCGGTGATCGGCCACGAGATGGGCCACGGCTTCGACGACCAGGGCAGCAAGTCCGACGCCGACGGCATCCAGCGCAACTGGTGGACGGACGAGGATCGCGCCCGTTTCGAACAACGCACCAAGGCGCTGGGCGCGCAGTACGACGCCTATTGCCCGCTGCAGGGCCAGTGCGTGAACGGCGCGCTGACCATGGGCGAGAACATCGGCGACCTCGGCGGCCTGTCGATGGCCCACACCGCCTACCAGTTGAGCCTGGGCGGCAAGCCCGCGCCGGTGATCGACGGCCTGAGCGGCGACCAGCGTTTCTACCTGGCCTGGGCCCAGGTGTGGAAGGGCAAGTATCGCGACGAAGCGCTGCTCAACCTGATCAAGACCAATCCGCATTCGCCGGTGATGTATCGCGCCAACGGGCCGCTGCGCAACCTCGACGCCTGGTACCAGGCGTTCGACGTGAAGCCGGGCGATGCCATGTACCTGTCGCCGGAACAGCGCGTGCGGATCTGGTGACATGGCGCCGCGCGGGCGGGGGAGTGCCTCCGTCCGCGCGCAGCCGGGCAGGGCGGGCCTTGTGCCGCGGATTCGTGATGCGTACCGTGCGATGCCTCGCATCCCACCCCACACGGAGCTCCCAATGATCCAGCGCATCGACGCCGGCCCGCGCATGTCCGAAGCCGTCGTCCACAATGGCATCGTCCACCTCGCCGGCCAGGTGCCGGAAACCCTCGATGCCGACATCGAAACCCAGACCCGCGAGGTGCTGGCGGCGATCGACGACCTGCTGGCCCAGGCCGGCAGCGACAAGACCCGCATCCTGCGGGCGCAGATCTACCTGGCCGACATCGCCGACTTCCCGGGCATGAACCGTGCGTGGGACGCATGGGTCGTGCCGGGGCAGGGCCCCGCGCGCGCCACGGTCGAGGCGAAGCTGGCCAATCCGGCGTGGAAGGTCGAGATCGTGGTCACCGCGGCGGTTTGAACGCCGCGCGTCGACGTCGAAGGTTCCGCTCTTCTTCACCCCTTTTTTAAAAAGGGGGTCACGGAGATTTGCTCTGGCTGTTGTTTCGCAGCGAAAAGCACATCCCCCTCACTCCCCCTTCTGCGAAGGGGGAGGCAATCAATTCGCCTATTTCTTCGTCTTGAGCGCCTTCACCGCGTCCAGCATCGTCTTCACGTGCTGGCCCGGGTTCAGTTCGGAATGCACCGCCGCGATCGAGCCGTCGGGCGCGATGACGTAGGACGTGCGGTTCGACCATTCGGGTTTCTTGTCGAGAACCGCGTCGTAGCTGGCGGCGATCTTCGCGCCCTGGTCGGCGGCGACCGGGAATTTACCGCCGCAATGCTCGGTTTCCTTGGAGAAATCGGCGAGTTCCCCGGTGTTGCCCGCGGTGACGCCGATCACCGTGGCGCCCTCGGCCTTGAACTTGTCGATGGCTTCGGAGAACAGGTGCGCCTCGAGGTTGCAGCCCGGGGTATGCGCGGCGGGGAAGAAATAGACCACGACCGGGCCTTTTTTCAGCGCGTCGGCCAGCTTGAAGGTGAACGGCTTGCCGGCGAGGTAGGCGGGCGCGGTGAAGTCGGGCGCGTGGGCGCCAACCCCGAGCGCGGCGAATGCCGGCGCGGCGAAGGCGGCGATGCCGGCGGCAAGGGCGAGGGAAAGAATCGGGCGAGCCATGCAAGTCTCCGCGAGCGGTCGGGACGGCATTATGACCCTGCCTGTCCACGGGCTTCACGACTGCACCGCTGTGGTGTCTGCGCAATTACATCTGGCGCGGCCCGCGACCGCCGCATGGCGCTTGCGATTTCCTCGCCAACGGCCCGACGAACGATTGGCGGATTCGTGCGGGGCGTCACGCACGATGCGATGAACGCAGCTCCCTGCCCGACGAGTGGCCCCGCTTTCTTCACTGTTTTTTCACGCGAGCCAATCCCTCGTAAATCCTTCCGAAACGGCCTCTTGCGGCTGTCGCGGCTGCGGGTTCAGCATCCACGCGCCGCCGGTTTCCGGCGTTCGTATTCCCGCAACATTCCTGCAACGAGGATCGCCATGAACACGTCTCTCCGCCGCCTGCCGCTGTGCATCGCCCTGGCCGCGCTGTTTTCCGCCGCCGTGCCCGCCTTCGCGCAGGATGCGGGCGGCGACACCGAAATCGTCGCCGAAGCCACCGTGTCGCGCGATCGCCTGGTCGACCGCTATGCCGAAGCCGCCGGTTCCGAGGATCTCGCAGCCGGCCTGATCGACGGCCTGCGCAAGGGCGGCGAATTCACCGTGCAGGAAGCGGTGACCACCACCACGACGAATGCCGATGGCACCACGACCACCACGACCACGATGGTCGACCGCACCGTGGCCAACCCCGCCGGCCCGATGGGTTGGGGCGAAGTGAACATCAGCCTGTCGCTGGCCCAGGCGCTGGTCGACGCAGGCACCTACGCGAGCCTGTCCACCGCGCTGGCCGGCGTGCCGACCACGGTCACCAACGCCGACGGCACCACGACCACCACGGTCGAAGGCGGCGTGCTGGCGATGCGCGCGGACGGCATGGGCTGGGGCGCCATCGCCAAGGAACTGGGCTTCAACCTGGGCAGCCTGATCAGCGCTTCGAACAAGAGCGAACGCGCGGTCGCCGCGGCCGACAAGAAGGCCGAGCGCACCGCCAAGGCGGAAAAAGCCGAGAAGGCCGCGAAGCCCGAGAAGGCGGAACGCACCGCCAAGGCCGAGCGCCCCGACCGCGTGGCCAAGGTCGACCGTCCCGAGCGGCCGACCCGTCCGGAACGCATCGAACGTCCGCAGCGCCCCGAGCGTCCGGAACGCGGCGGCCGCCCGTAAGGCGGGCCTGCCTGCATCGAACGACCGTGGCCGGGTGCGACAGCGCCCGGCCACTTGGCACTGAACGATCAACACTGAACGAGGTATGGGGATGAAGCGGATCGCATTGGCGCTGGCCGTGGCCGGCGCGTTGGCCATGGAACAGGCGCAGGCGGCGGACGGGCTTTCGCTCGGCGTCGGCGTCGACTACAGCAGCGGCGACTACGGCACGGACACGACGACGGACATCCTGTCGGTGCCGTTCACCGCCAAGTACGTCAGCGGCCACTGGACCTGGAAGGCGACCTTGCCGTGGTTGCGGGTGAAGGGCGACCCGAACGTGATTCCGGGCATCGGCGGGGTGGTCAACACCAACCCCAACGGACGCGGCCGTGGCAACGGCAATGGAAACGGAGGCAGCGGCGCCACCACCACCGAAGACGGCAGTGCGTCCGGCATCGGCGACCTGCGCCTGGCCGCGACCTACAGTTTCGAAACCGGCGGGCCGCTGGGCGTGGACCTGACCGCCAACTTCAAGGTCGCCACCGCCGACGAAGACAAGGGCCTGGGCACCGGCGCCAACGACTATGGCCTGGCCGTGGACCTGTATCGCGCGTTCGGCGACACCACGGTATTCGGCGGCGTCGGTTACACCCTGCTCGGCGATTCGGACTACATCGACGTGGACGGCGTGGCCGGGGCGAATTTCGGCCTCAGCCACAAGGTGAGCTCGGGCAGCGTCGGCGCGATGTACGAATGGCGCCAGGCCGCGGCCGATGGTTTCGACGACCGCAGCGAGTTGACCGGCTTCTATACCTTCGGCACCGACCCGGCGAGCAAATTCCAGATCTACGCCACCGCCGGCTTGTCCGACGGCAGTCCGGAATGGGCCGGCGGCGTGACCTACAGCCACGGTTTCTGAGCCAGGGGTTATCCTCGGCCATTGATGAGTAATCGGTGAGGCAAGCCCCATGGCCACGGGTTGGGCCGGCGACGGCGCGGTGCAGGACCAGATCGATGCGACGGTGAAGGACGCGATCAAGCGCGCCCGCAGCCAGCTGCCGAGCGGTCCCAGCCTCGAGCGTTGCGAGGAATGCGATGCGCGCATTCCCGAGGCACGGCGCAAGGCCGTGCCCGGCGTGCGCCTGTGCGTGGCCTGCCAGGAAGCGCACGACCGCGAGCAGGTCGCCGCCAGCGGCTACAACCGGCGGGGCAGCAAGGACAGCCAGCTGCGTTGAACGAAGCAGAAAAAACGCCCGGGGAGACCCGGGCGTTTTTCGTGCGCGTTCCTTCCTGCGAGGTCAGTGCAGCAGTTGCAGGCCGAGGATCGCGCTCAGCACGGTGGCGAGGATGATGTAGTCGCCGTCGTCGCCATGCCGGCCATAGCGGTAGCGGCTGTAGTAACCGTCCTCGTAGCCGCGGCGGAAGCCCTGGCGGAAGTAGTACTGGTAGGCGCCCTGGTCGAGGTAATAGCCGTTGTAGCCATAGCCGGCGTCGAGGTAGGCGTAGCTGTTGCGGTAGTCGTAGCGCCAGCCGTCCTCGCGGTCGGCACGGCCCGCGCGCAGGCCTTCCTCGTAACCGTAGTTGACCGCCTGGCGCATCAGCGCGGCGCCGTAGCGGTTGGTCTGGTACCAGTTGTTGGCGTAGTAGTAGCGATAGATCGCGGGCGTGTAGTAGTAGGGGTCGCGGTAATAGTCGTAGTTGCGCGCGTACCAGCGGCGCTGCTGGTCGCGCAGGCGCTGGTAGTACTGCTGCTGGTAGCGGTACTGGGCGTAACGGCGCTGCTGCTCCAGGCTGCGGCTGTAACGGTCCGCCGAGACGATCTGCGACTCGCGGATGCGCTGGTAGGTCTCGGCGCGGTTGCGTTCCTCGCGGATGCGGCGTTCCTGCTCGCTGCGGGCGACACGCTGCGGGACGCCGTTTTCGCGCACTTGCTGGCGACGTTCGGCGTCCTCGAAGCGACGCTGTTCGCGTTCGTCTGCCCATTGTGCCTGGCGCTGTTCGCGTTGCCCGCGCAGGCGTTCGGCGTCCTGCGCCTGGCGTTCGCGTTGCGCCTGCTGGCGCTGCGCGGCCTGTTCGCGCCAGTCCCGTTGCGCCTCGGCGCGATCGCGGTCGGCCTGGTCGCGCTGCATTTCGGCGCGACGTGCCTGCGCGGCCTGGTCGCGCTGCATGCGTTCGCGTTGCGCCTGTTCGCGGAAATCGCGCTGGCGCGCTTCGTTGTCGCGCCTCGCCTGTTGGCGGCGTTCCTGGGCCTGCTCGCGGTCGGCCTGGTCGCGGCGCATTTCGGCCTGGCGCGCCTGCATCCGCTCGCGCTGCATGGACTCGCGCTGCATGGATTCGCGTTGCTGGGCCTGTTCACGGAAATCGCGCTGGCGGGCCTCGTTGTCGCGCATGGCCTGCTGGCGCCGTTCCTGGGCCTGCTCGCGCTGCTGCGCCTGACGCTGCTCGCGCTGTTCGGATTGCTGTCGGGCCTGCTCGCGCCGGGCGTCGGCCTGGTCGTGGGCTTGCTGTCGACGCTGTTCGCGTCGCTGCTGCGGGTCGTCGCGGTTGTCCTGCACGGCGGCGGAAGCGGCGCCGCTGCCGGCCGCCACCAGCAGGCCGAGCAGGGCAGCCTGCGGCCACGTCGCGAACGGGGAGTGGGTGCGTTTCATCTTGGAACCTCGGTTCAGTAGGGCCGGTCCCATCACCGTCCCCGCGGCTAGTTGGCGGCATCGCGTCTGAATGCAATCTGAGATCGCCAAGGGCCGTTCAGCCGGCGTCGGATGTAACCGGTTGCTTGGGGTCGAGGCTGGAAATACACGGGGCGAGTGGATGGCCATCCGGCAGCACGGTCGCCGTTCCTGAAGGCATGGCCTGGATCTCATGCCGTAGCGGAATTTCGTGGCTTCTGCTGGCTTGTTTATCTGCGCCGGTGGACGCGATGCCGGCGTCGACCGGCGAGCGCGTGCCGCTGGCGGTGGTCGGCGATTCGGACAGCCATTCCTACCAGGACCGGCTGTCGTTTCCCGAGGGGACCGCGAAGCGCGGGGGACGCTACCGATGGGCAACGCTGCAATGGGACGAAGTCCTGGCCCGGCTGCGCGGACGGCAACTCGACCTGGGCCCATGGGGCGAATACGGCACCTCCGCCCGTGTTGCTGGCCTCGGTTATCGGCTCGGGCTGCACCTGCGCGCGCCACGCAAGCAGGACTACCGCAACAATTTCGCCGTGTCCGGGCAGGGCTGCGGCGGCCTGATGGCCGGCTACCGCCAGGTGCCGGCGCTGATCGCGCTGATGGACGAAGACCCCACGGCATGGCGCAACGGCATCGTGGTGATCCGCATCGGCGTCAACGACTTCGGCATGGCCGGGCAACTCGACGCCTTGGCGCGCGATCCCGCGGCGCCGCAGGTGCAGGCGCTTGTCGCTGCCTGTGTCAGGGCGATCGGTGCATCGATCGCGGCGATCCACGCGCATCACCCGAAGACGCGCATCGTGCTGGTCGGCATCTTCGACAACGCGCACTGGCCACGCTACCTGGGTCGCTGGCATTCGCCCCGGCAACTGGCCAACATCGAACGGGGTCTGGATGCGTTCGATCACGCGTTGCTGCACATGGCCCGAGCCGATCCGCGCGTGGCGTTCTTCGACGACCGCGCCTGGTTCGCTGCGCGCTGGGGCGGACGCGGGCCGGACGGGCGTCCCGCCTATCGCGCGGTCACCCTGGGCCGCCTGCGTGTCGAAAACCGGGAAGGCGACACGCCCGACTACGCGGTGCTGGCCGACGGCCACGCGGGTCTGGCGTGGAATGCGCTGTGGGCTCAATCGTTGGTGGTGCTGCTGAACGCGCGTTTCCACCTGGGCATTGCGCCTGTCCGCAACGAGGAGATCGCGGCCCTGCTGCCGCCCGCGTATCGCTGACATAAATCCTTCATCGGCCTGAAATAGCATCGCGGGCATGGATATCCTGATGCTGTCCGACGTCTATTTCCCGCGCGTCAACGGCGTCTCCACTTCGATCCGCACCTTCGCCCAAAGCCTTTCGCGGCTCGGCCATCGGGTCACCCTGGTGGCGCCGGACTACGGCGAAGGACAGGGCGGTTTCGACTCGCAGGGCGAGTTCGAGGTGATCCGCCTGCCGGCGAAGGTCATCTTCTTCGACCCGGAAGACCGCCTGCTCACCGCACGGGCGTTGCGCGAGATCGAGCCCCGGCTCGCCGCGCGCCACTGGGACGTGATCCATATCCACACGCCGTTCCGCGCGCACCGCCTCGGTGTGCGCCTGGCCAAGCGCACCGGCGTGCCGACGGTCGAGACTTATCACACCTATTTCGAGGAATACATCGCCCATTACCTGCCATGGGCGCCGGCATCGTGGCTGCGTTTCCTCGCGCGCCGCCTGTCGCGTTTCCTCTGCCATGGCGTCGACCACCTGATCGTGCCCAGCCAGCAGATGGTCGAAGTGCTGGACGGCTACGGCGTGCGCACTCCTTCCACGGTGTTGCCGACCGGCATCGACCTGGACGAATTCCGCGGCGGCGACGGTGCCCGTTTCCGCGCGAAGCACGGCATCGCGGCCGACCGGCCCACCCTGGTCACGGTCAGCCGGCTGGCGGTCGAGAAGAACATCGCCTTCCTGCTGCGCGTCGCGCAGCGGCTGGTCGGCGAATTCCCCGACCTGCTGTTCATGATCGCCGGCGAAGGTCCCGACGCACCGCGCTTGAAGCAGCTCGCATCGACGCTGGGCCTGGACCGGAACGTACGCTTCTTCGGCAACCTCGACCGGCGCACCGAGCTGCTGGATGCGTACCGCGCCGGCGATGTATTCGTGTTCGCCTCGCCGACCGAAACCCAGGGCCTGGTGCTGACCGAAGCGATGGCGCTGGGCGTGCCGGTGGTGTCGACCGCGGTAATGGGCACGGCCATGGTGCTGCGCGGTACGCGCAGCGCGGCGATCAGTGGCGAAGACGAAGCCGAATTCGCCGCGCAGGTCGCCGGACTGTTGCGTGACCCGGCGCGCCGCGCGGAACTTTCCGGGTTCGGACCGCAGGATGCGCAGGCATGGAGCACGCAGGCATTGATGCAGCGCACGGTGGACTTGTACGCGCGGCTGGCGAAACCGGCAGCGGCGGTTCCCTTCCCGGTAAACGATGTCGCCGTTCATCGCGACGAGGCATGAGCGGCGCGCGCATTGTCATGTCGCGGACTTCATCCGCTAACCGAATTTCAACGCGACGCCGGCTAAGCTGATCCTACGTCCGCATTCGTCGTCGGCAGGAACCCCATCTTCCCGCCGCGGCCTGTGCGGACGACCATTTTCGAAAGGTCAGGGCGTCGCCGGTTTCGGCTGGCGCGTCCACACCTTGTTGGCGATCTTCCATTCGCCATCGACCTTGAGCAGTACGAAGTAGTCGGTGAAGGTGCCGGTCGGATAATCGAGGGTGACGCGCGCCATCGCGGCGTTGCCGCTGACATCAACCTCGTCGATGCGGCGCTTGCGCTGCGCCTCGTCCGCCGCGGGCGTGCCCTTGAACCCGGCCGCGTATTCGTCGACCGTCCACGACACGAACTTGCCGTCGCGGATGCCTTCGATATGCGCGGTCGGCAGGAAGGCCTTGCGCATGTAGGCGCCGTCGCCGGTGGCATGGCCCTTCAGGTACGACTCCAGCGGAACGCATGCTGCGGCCGCTTCGGCGGACTCGGACGCGAAGGCTTGCGTGGACAGCAGGCCGACCGCCAGGGCAGCGGGGATCAGGAACAGTCGCATCGTCGGACTCCGGGGAGGGGAAGGCCGCAGCCTAAGCCTTCGCGCGCGCCGGGTGATGTGACGTTAGGCAGGGTCGTTCGGAGTGCCGGTATGCGAAAGTTGGCTATTGTTCATCCGGGCCCTGCCATGTCTCCGAACCGTCGCCTGCTTGTCGTCGCGCTGTTGTCCGCCATGTCTTCGCAGGCGCTAGCCGCGAAGGCCACGAAGACCGAACAACCCGCGCTGACCCCGACCACGGCCGCGACCGGCTTGCCGCGTGCGCCGGAACAGGAAGCCGTGACCTTCGAGCTGGCCGACCTGTCGTTCAAGGTCGATCCGGCGCGCAAGCGCCTCGACGGCGATGCGAAGCTGACCTTCCTCGCCAACAAAGCCGTCGACAAGCTGGTTGTCGACCTCGATCGCAACTACAAGGTCGACCTGGTCGAGGTCGACGGCAAGCCGGTCGGCGCGGCGCACTGGCGCAATCCCGAAGGCCGCATGAGCGTGGACCTGCCGCAGCCGCTGGCCGCCGGCGCGCGGGCGACGCTGCGCGTCCGTTACGGCGGGCTTCCGCACGTGGCCAAGCGCGCGCCCTGGGACGGCGGCTTCGTCTGGTCCAAGGCGCCGACCGGCGAGCCATGGGTGGCCAGTGCGGTGCAGGGCGAAGGCTGCGACCTGTTCTGGCCGTGCATCGACCATCCGCTGAGCGAGCCGCTGCGCGTCGACCAGCACATCACCGTGCCTGCTCCGCTGGTCGCGGCCGGCAACGGCATCGCCCGCGGCATGGACGAGAAGGACGGCTGGCGCACCTACCACTGGAGCGCGAAGAACCCCAATACCTATGCCATCGCCCTGAACATCGGTCCGTACGAACTGCTGCAGGCCGATTACAAGTCGCGCTACGGCAACGTGATCCCGTTGCGCTACTGGTACCTCAGGAGCGACGACAAGGCGAAGGCGCAAGGCCTGTTCGACGGGTTCGCGCCGATGCTGGATTTCTTCGAGGAGAACATCGGCCCGTATCCGTTCGCGGACGAGAAGATGGGCGTGGTCGAAACGCCGCACCTGGGCATGGAACACCAGACCATCAACGCCTACGGCAACGACTACCGCAAGGACGAGAACGGCTACGACTGGCTGCTGCAGCACGAGTTCGCCCACGAATGGTTCGGCAACCAGCTGACCAACCAGGATTGGGACGACATGTGGCTGCACGAGGGCTTCGGCACCTACATGCAGCCGCTGTACCTGCAGTGGCTGCGCGGCGACATGGAATATTTCGCGGCACTGATGAAGCAGCGGGCGACGCTGGCCAACAAGTTCCCGGTGGTGTCGGGCGGACCGAAGTCGGAGAAGGAGGTCTACGACGGCGAACGCGGGCCGGGGCTGGACATCTACTACAAGGGTTCGCTGATCCTGCATACGCTGCGCGGGCTGATCGGCGACCGCGCCTTCTTCGCCGCGACGCGCGAACTGGTCTACGGCCGGCCGGATCCCGCGCCGGGCAATTTCAAGCCGCGTTACGGCACGACGCAGGATTTCATCGACGCTGTCAACCGCAATACCCGCGGCGACTATGGCTGGTTCTTCGACGTGTACCTGCGTTCTGCCGCATTGCCGCAACTGATCGCCACGCGCAACGCCGACAAGCTCGAGTTGCGCTGGAAGACCGCCGGCGACAAGCCCTTCCCGATGCCGGTGCAGGTGCGTGTCGGCGACAAGGTGGTGGATGTGCCGATGAAGAACGGGCAGGGCGGCATCGCGTTGCCGGCAGGCGCGAGCTATACGCTGGACCCGCATTCGAAGGTGCTGCGCGACCTGCCGCAGATCGTCGCGTTCCAGGCGGACAAGAAGGCGCGCGAGGCGGCGGGCAAGAGCACCGAGAAGCGGCCCGGTCAATAAGCCAGGAAGCGCGCACCACTCCGATGTGGGAGCGACGTCAGTCGCGATGCCTTCGCTTCTTTGTTGAACAACAGAAAAGCATCGCGACTGACGTCGCTCCCACGCCGGGAGTTCAATGCGTGGGGCGGGCCCTGGCCCGCCATGGGCTAGCGCAAATCTCCGGATGGCGGGCCAAGGCCCGCCCCACGGTGGTCGAGCCAACGCAGCACGCCACGTGCAGCGCGCAGGCCGCTGGCGAAGCTGGCCGTCAGCAGGTAACCGCCGGTCGGCGCTTCCCAGTCGAGCATTTCGCCGGCGCAGAACATGCCGGCTTTCGAGCGCAACATCAGGTGTTCGTCCAGCGCCTCCAGGCGCACCCCGCCGGCACTGCTGATGGCTTCCTCGATCGGACGTGGGCGCAGTAGCGGCAGCGGCAAGCGTTTCATGGTTTGCGCCAATATCGTTGGATCTTCCAATTGCGACTTGTCGAGCGCTTCACGCAACAACGCAGCCTTGACTCCTTCGATGCCGGCCTGCCGGCGCAGGAATTCGCTGAAGCTGCGGCCATTGCGCGGCTTGGACAGGTCTTTCAGCAAGCGATCCTGCTCGCGTCCCGGCACGAGGTCGAGGTGCAACAGCGCCGAGCCGCCGCGTTCGATCGCTTCGCGCAGATCGGCCGAAAGCGCATAGACCAGGCTGCCTTCGATGCCATGCGCGCTGACCACGCATTCGCCCTGCAGCGCATGTTCCTCGCCACGCGCATCACGCCAGTGGGCGATGACCGGCTTCAACGGCGCGCCGGCGAATTTCGTCGCGAAGAACTCGCTCCAGGCCACGTCGAAACCGCAGTTGGCGGGCTTCAGCGGGGCGACATCTACACCGATGCCCCGCAATGGCGCGATCCAATCGGCATTCCCACCCAGCTCGGGCCACGATGCGCCGCCGAGCGCGAATACGCTGGCATCGGCGCTGGTTTCGAGCTCGCTGCTGGGCGTGGCGAAGCGCAGCGCACCGTCATCGCTCCAGCCGATCCAGCGATGGTGCACATGGAAGCGCACGCCGGCCTCGCGCAGGCGCCGCACCCAGCCGCGCAGCAGCGGTGCGGCTTTCAGATCGGTCGGGAACACGCGCCCGGAACTGCCGACGAACGTCTCCACGCCCAACCCGCGCGCCCACTCGCGCAGGGCATTGGCGTCGAAATCGTCGAGCCAGCGGCCGACCTGCCCGGCGCGCTCGCGATAGCGCGCATCGAAGCCGGGACGCGGCTCGGAATGGGTCAGGTTCAAGCCGCCCTTGCCGGCGATCAGGAAGCGGCGCCCGACCGATCCCTGGGCCTCGTACAGGTCGACTTCCACGCCGGCAGCGCGCAGCGTTTCGGCCGCCATCAGTCCGGCCGGGCCGCCACCGACCACGGCGACGCGCGGGTATTTCGAAAAAGATTCCTGCATCGCGGGAATTATGCCGGCAATGACCGTCGGCACGGTGCCGGGGAGCGCGGATCGGCTATCGTCTGCGCCATCCAATCCGGGGAGTTCCCATGCGCGCACTGTTCCTGGCCACGGCCTTGCTGGTTCCCGTTTTCGCACCATCGCCGGTGTTGGCGCAGGACGCGGCACCCACCGACTTCGACGCCTACGTGGAGAACGTGCGCAAGACCTTCGACGTACCCGGCATCGCCGTGGCCATCGTCAAGGACGGCAAGGTGGTGCTGGCCAAGGGTTACGGTACGCGCGACATCGCCGGCGGCCAGCCGGTCGGCGCCGACACGCTGTTCGCCATCGCCTCCAACACCAAGGCCTTCACCGCGGCTTCGCTGGAGATGCTGGTCGACGACGGCAAGCTGAAGATGGACGACCGGGTCATCGACCACCTGCCGTGGTTCCAGATGTCCGACCCGTACGTGACCCGCGAGATGCGCATCCGCGACCTGCTGGCGCATCGCAGCGGCCTGAGCCTGGGCGCGGGCGACCTGCTGTACTGGCCGACCACCAATTACAGCAACCGCGAAGTCGCCGAACGCTTGCGCTACGTGCCGATCAAGGGCGGCTTCCGCGAGCAGTACGCCTACGACAACATCCTGTTCGGCGTGGCCCAGCTGGTGATCGAGCAGGCCAGCGGCATGCCGTACGAGCAGTTCCTGCGTACGCGCATCTTCGCGCCGCTGGGCATGGACCGCACGCGCTTCAACAGCGACCGGCTGGAGTCGGGCGACGATGTCGCCACCGGCTATGCGATGGCGGACTTCAGCAAGCTGCAGCCGGCACCGCGGATGACCTGGTCGAACGTCGCCGGCGCCGGCGGCATCTATTCCAGCGTCAACGACATGGCCAAGTGGGTGCGCGTGCAACTCGATGGCGGGGTGATTTCCGGCGAAGGCGAGCAGGCCAAACGCCTGTTCACCGAGGCGCGCCAGCGTTCGATGTGGACCATGCTGACGCCGATCCCGGTGTCGAAGCCCTCGGTGCCGGAACTGGCCGCGGCCGCGCCGAATTTCGCCGGCTACGGCGAGGGCTGGAGCCTGTCCGACTATCGCGGGCGCAAGCTGGTGTGGCATACCGGTGGCTGGCCGGGCATGGTCTCGCGCGTGACCCTGGTGCCGGAACAGAAGCTGGGCGTGATCGTGTTGACCAACCAGGAGGTCGGCGCCGCGTTCAATGCGGTGACGCTGCGCGCCCTGGACATGCAACTGGGCATCGCACCGACCGACTGGACGGCGGCTTACGCCAAGTCGCTGGCGAAGTCGAAGGGCAACGCCGACGAAAGCTGGAACAAGCACCTGGCCGCGCGCGACGCCAAGTCGAAGCCTTCGCTGCCGCTGTCCGCCTACGCCGGCACCTATCGCGATGCGTGGTATGGCGACGTCGGCATCGCGATGGAGCAGGGCAAGCCGGTGATGCGCTTTTCGCGCACCGCCGAGCTGGTCGGCGATCTGCAGCACTGGCAGCACGACACCTTCATCGTGCACTGGCGCCAGCGCTGGCTGAATGCCGATGCGTTCGTGAGCTTCGACCTGGACGAAGACGGCAAGATCGTCGCGGCGACGATGAAGCCGGTTTCGCCGCTGACCGACTTCAGTTTCGATTTCCAGGACTTGGATCTGCGCAGGGTCGAGACGACGAAGGACGACGCCAAATAGTTGCGTCGTATCGGATCGTCAGGAACGAAAATCCCGTCATCCCAGCAAAAGCTGGGATCCATTTTGCTGTTGCTCTTGCGATGCCGACCCAAAGGCAAAATCAAGATGGATCCCAGCTTTCGCTGGGATGACGGGCAGAAAGAGCGAGTGGTTCCGGGTTCCCGTTATTCGACCCCCAGCAACTCCACATCGAACACCAGCGACGCATTCGGCGGGATCACGCCGCCGGCACCGTCGCTGCCATAGCCGTCGGCAGCCGGAACCAGCAGCGTGCGTTTGCCCCCTACGCGCATGCCGGCCACGCCGTCGTCCCAGCCGCGGATGACCTGGCCTGCGCCCAGCACGAAGGTGAACGGCTCGTTGCGGTCGCGCGAACTGTCGAACTTCAGTCCGTGCTTGTCGGCAGCGTCCTGCTCGTACAGCCAGCCGGTGTAGTGCACGGTGACCCGGTGTCCCGCGCTGGCGACCGGGCCCTGGCCGACGACGCCGTCGATGCGCTGCAATGCGGCCACGTCGCCCCCGGGGTACGGCGCTGCGGGGGTGCAGGCGCCAAGCGAAAGGACGAGGGCGAACAGGCAGGCCGACAAACGCATGGGGAGTCCGGAAGGAGGAGAAGGGGCGACAGGGTAGCCGAAGCCGCGGCGCGGCCGCCGACGGGTAAAATGCGAGGATGATCCTCAACATCGCCGCCTACCACTTCGCCCGAATCGACGACCCGCAGGCGCTGGTCGCGAACTTGCGCGGGCGCGCCGAAGCGCTCGCGCTGCGCGGCACCGTGCTGGTTGCGGAAGAGGGCGTGAACCTGTTCCTGGCCGGCGGCGAGGCCGCGGTGCGCGCCTTCATCGCCGGGTTGCGCGAAGACGCGCGGTTCGCCGACATCGCGGTCAAGGAAAGCTGGAGCGATGCGGTGCCGTTCGCCCGGCTCAAGGTCAGGGCCAAGCCGGAAATCATCAGCTTCCGCCGAGCAGGCAGTTCGCCGCTGGCCGGGCGCGCACCGGCGGTCGATCCGGACACGCTGGCGCGCTGGTTGCGGCAGGGCCACGACGACGCTGGCAAGCGCGTGGTGATGCTGGATACCCGCAACGCGCAGGAAGCCGAGTTCGGCAGCTTCGCCGGCGCGGAAATCCTGCCGATCGTGAAGTTCACCGACCTGCCCGCCGAGGTCGAGGCGCGCAAGGCCGACTGGTCCGACGCCACCGTGGTCAGTTTCTGCACCGGCGGCATCCGCTGCGAAAAGGCCGCGCTGTGGATGCGCAACGAAGCCGGCATGGACAATGTGCTGCAGTTGGATGGCGGCATCCTCGGCTACTTCGAACGGGTCGGCGGCGAAGGCTACGAGGGCGCCTGTTTCGTGTTCGACGACCGCATCGCCCTGGACCCGGCGCTGCGCCCGCTGGCCGACGGCGAAGCGCTGGCCTAAGCTGCGCGCAACTTCGACGGAATCTTTCGCATGAGCTGGATCGGACTTGTCCTTGCCATCCTCGGCATCTGGCTGGCGCTGAAGGTCGCCGGCTTCTTCCTCAAGCTGCTGATGTGGGCGCTGGTGCTGTTCGGCGCGTATTGGTTCCTCGCGCCGCTGCTGGACCTGCCGCGGCCGTTCTGACTCCCGTAGGAGCGCACCTGGGCGCGACCCGGGATTTCCGCTTGCGCAGTTCTTCGCGCGGTACCGTTTTTTGCGGTCGCGCCCAGGTGCGCTCCTACAAGGACATGCCGGCGGCATGGCCGCTGGCCCAGGCCCACTGGAAGTTGTAGCCACCCAGCCAGCCGGTGACGTCCAGCACCTCGCCGACGAAATACAGGCCGGGCACGTGCCGGGACTGCATCGTGCTGGAAGACACGCCGTCGGTATCGACGCCGCCCAGGGTCACCTCCGCGGTCCGGTAGCCCTCGGTACCACTGGCGACCAGCGGCCACGACGCCAGCAGCCCAGCGATGTCGCGCAATTCCGGCGCGTTGTACTGGCGCAGCGGCTTGTTGCGCAGCCAGTGCTCGCACAGGCGCTGGGCGAAGCGTTTGGGCAGCACTTCGCCGAGCAGGGTCTTCAGTTCCGCGTCGCGACGGCTGCGTTGCCATTCGGCCAACAGGGCGGGAATGTCGTGGCCGGGCAGCAGGTCCAGGCGCAGATCGTCGCCCGGTTGCCAGTAGGAGGACACCTGCAGGATCGCCGGACCGCTGACGCCCCGGTGGGTCAGCAGCATGAAGTTGCGGAAGCCGATGCCGTTGCAGGTCGCCTCGACCGGCAGGGCGACGCCGCTGAGGTCCTGCAGCCGTTCCTGGTGCTTGCCGCTGAGGGTCAGCGGCACCAGGCCGGGGCGGGTCGGCAGCACGTCGTGGCCGAACTGCCGCGCCAGCTCGTAGCCGAAATCGCTGCCGCCGAGGCTGGGGATCGACAGCCCGCCGCTGGCGACGACCAGCGAATCGGCGGAAAACGCGCCCTGCAACGTATGCAGCCGGAAGCGGCCGTTGTCGGCATGCGCGACCCGCTCGATCTGGCATTCGGTGCGCAACTGCACGCCGGCGGCCGCGCATTCGTCCAGCAGCAGCTTGACGATCTGCTTCGACGACTCGTCGCAGAACAGCTGGCCGAGTTCCTTTTCGTGGTAGGCGATGCGGTGGCGTTCGACCAGTTCGATGAAGTCGGCCGGGGTGTAGCGGGCCAGCGCCGACTTGCAGAAATGCGGGTTCGCGGAAATGAAATTGCCCGGTCCGGCACCGGTGTTGGTGAAATTGCAGCGCCCGCCGCCGGACATCAGGATCTTCTTGCCGGGCTTGTTGGCCCGTTCCAGCACCACAACGCGCAGGCCCCGCTGGCCGGCGGTCAGCGCACACATCAGCCCCGCCGCACCGGCGCCGACCACGACCACGTCGAAGTCGCGACCGGTCGTGGGAGGCGGGTGGCTGGAAGGCATCGAACGGGCTGGGGCAGGGCGGGCCAGTTTAGGGGAATGGCCCCGAAACTGAACGAGTCCCGAAAAAAAAGTCGCAATTTGGTTAAAACGTGCGTATCGTTCGCGCCACTGTGCTTGCCGGAAACCCGTGGTCCTGGGCCCCGGATGCAGTAGATCCAGACGATCAGCTACATCTTTCCGCTTCAACCAACCTGCAAACCCAGTCTCGGCCCGGAATTCCCGTGCCGCGCACCCGTAGTTACTTTGTCAATTTGTTTCAGGAGTTAGAAAGATGTCTGAGCGTCAAACCGGTACCGTCAAGTGGTTCAACGATGCCAAGGGCTTCGGTTTCATCACCCCGCAGAGCGGCCCGGACCTGTTCGTGCACTTCCGTTCGATCGTCGGCAACGGCTTCAAGTCGCTGCAGGAAGGCCAGCAGGTCAGCTTCGTCGCCGTGCAGGGCCAGAAGGGCATGCAGGCCGACCAGGTGCAGCCGCTGTAAATCCAGCGTCTCACGGTTGATCCAGAAAACGCCGGGCTCGCCCGGCGTTTTTCTTTTCTCCGCTAGGAGCGTACCCGGGCGCGACCGTAAAAACGACTTCGTGCGGCAGATTCCGCAAGCTGGCAAACGGCGTCGCGCCCAGTGCGCTCCTGCATCGACGGTAAGATCTGGCGATGAGCGAATCCCTTTCCGACTACCTGCCGCTGGTCCGCGATGTCCCCGACTTCCCCAAGCCGGGCATCGTGTTCAAGGACATCACCCCGTTGCTGGCGAACGGCGATGCGTTCGCCGTCGCGATCCGGACCATGGCCGAACCGTGGCGCGACGCGGGGCTGGACGCGGTGGTCGGCATCGAATCGCGCGGTTTCATCCTGGGCGCGGCCCTGGCGCTGGAACTGGGCGTGGGTTTCGTGCCGGTGCGCAAGCCGGGCAAGCTGCCGGCTACCGTGCTGAGCGAAAGCTATGCGCTGGAATACGGCAGCGACAGCCTGCAAGTCCACGCCGACGCCTTGCCGCCGGGCGCGCGGGTGTTGCTGGTCGACGACGTGCTGGCCACCGGCGGCACCTTGCGCGCCGCGTCGAACCTGCTGCGCCGGCAAGGCGCGGAAGTGGCGGGGGCCGCGGTGCTGATCGAACTGGCGGCGCTGGAGGGCCGCGCCGGTTGGCCGCAGGACCTGCCGCTTCGGGCCGTGCTGAACTTCTGACTTGTGCGTCGTGAGAGCGGTCGTGGGCCGCGATGCCGTTGCCCTTGCTTTTGTAGAGTCGAGCTTGCTCGACTGCTCTTCGCCCGATCGAGGCGCGTAAGCGAAAGCAGTCGAGCAAGCTCGACTCTACAAGGGCCGGGGAAGGCATTCGCGACCAAGGTTGCTCCCACAGGTCGCAGGCGGGCTAGATTTTCCTGACCCGGAAGCTGCGGCCCTTGATTCGGCCTTCGTTAAGGCGTGCCAGCGCCTTGCCGGCCAGCGCGCGTTCGATGGCCACGTAGCTGCGCGTGGCGAAGATGGCGATCTTGCCGATCGCCGACGCGGGCAGGCCGGCATCGCCGGTCAGCGCGCCGAGGATGTCGCCGGGACGCAGTTTGTCGGTCTTGCCGGCGTCGATGCGCAGGGTGACCATCCTGGCCGGCGCCGCGGCATTCGCCTTCGGCGTGGCCGTGGGCGTACGCAGCCAGCGCAACGGTTGGCCCGCGCGTTCTTCGATGATCTTTGCGCGCGGCAGTTCGCGCGAAGACACCAGGCTGATCGCCAGGCCGCTGCGCCCCGCGCGGCCGGTGCGGCCGATGCGGTGCTGGTACACGTCGGGGTCGGAGGGCAGTTCGTAGTTCGCCACCAACGCCAGGTCCTCCACGTCGAGCCCGCGTGCGGCCACGTCGCTGGCTACCAGCACCTGACAGCTGCGGTTGGCGAAGCGCAGCAGGGCTTCCTCGCGGTCGCGCTGTTCCATGTCGCCGTGCAGCGCAAGCGCGGTGAAGCCGAAATGGCGCAGCGATTCGGCCACTTCGTCGGCGTCGCGTCGGGTGTTGCAGAACACCACGCAGGATTCGGCGGACAGCTCCAGCAGCAGCGCGGCCAGCGCCGGCTGCTTGCGCGCCGGGTCGACTTCGAAGAAACGCTGCTCGATCTCCGGCGCATGGGCGACGCCTTCGACGCCGACTTCCAGCGGATCGCGCAGCATCGCGGCGGCCATCGCGCGGATCGATTCGGGCCAGGTGGCGGAGAACAGCAGGGTCTGGCGCTCTTTCGGGGTCTTGCCGACGATCTCGCGGATCGGCTCTTCGAAGCCCATGTCGAGCATGCGGTCGGCTTCGTCGAGCACCACGGTGCGCACGCCGCCCAGGTGCAGGACCTTCTTGTGCAACAACTCCTGCACGCGACCGGGCGTACCGACCACGACCTGCGGGTCGTGGGCCTGCAGGGAGGCCAGCTGCGGCGCCAGCGGCGTGCCGCCGCACAGCACCGATACCTTCAGGTTGGGAATGGCGACGGCCAGCCGGCGGATATGCGCGCCGACCTGGTCGGCCAGCTCGCGGGTCGGGCACAGCACCAGCGCCTGCGCGCGGATCAGCGCCGGATCGAGCCGCTGCAGCAGGCCCAGCGCGAACGCGGCGGTCTTGCCGCTGCCGGTGGGCGCCTGGGCCAGCACGTCGCGGCCGGCGAGGATCGCCGGCAGGCTTTGCGCCTGGATCGGCGTGGGTTGCGCATAGCCGGCCGCTTCCACGCCCTGCTTCAGGGCGGCAGACAAGGGAAGGGTGGCGAAGTCGAGCGATGCGGGGGCGTCCATGCGCCATTTTCGCAGCATCGCGGCGGTTGCGCTTATTCCTGCGCTTCCATCTCGTCGAAGTCTTCCTCGTCCAGTGCCACGAACACCCAGAACGGCACCTCATGCTCGGCCCAGAAGGCGCGGGCTTCGTCCAGGATCGACAGCAGCGTATCGAAATCGTCGCCCTCGGCGCGATGCAGGTCGCTGGCGCCGTCCAGCAGCAGCGTGTAACCGGGGGCGGGCAGCCACGACAGGTCGCGCAGGCTGTCGCTGAGCGCATCCCAATTGCGGCCGCCGCTGGCGGGGAAATCCAGCGCCACGGCGAAGCGCAGCAGCAACATCGCCTTGCTCTCGCAACCGAGCAGATCGATGCGCCTTGCCAGCAGCCCGGCGTCGCGCGCAGCGGCATCGAGCGTGTCCAGGTCGTCGGTGGCGACGAAGAACACGCCGGCGCGGCCGGCGTCGTCCAGGCCGAGGTCGAAACCGGAGTCGCTCATCGGCGGGCCTCGTCGAGTGCGCAGTCGAATTCGCGGAACGACTCGTAATGGTCGTCGGTGTAGTAGCAGGTCTCGGGCGGTTGCCCGCCGGTGATGATGCGCCGGGCACCGCGATTGCCCGCGCCGGGCGTCTCCACGGTGAATTCGTGGTAATAGCCGCGCGGCCGGTCCGGCAGGCGACCTTCGCGGTTGCCGAACACGCTGCCGTCCTGGCGGTGCGGGTAAGGCCCCTTGCTGGCGATCAGGCGCAGGGTGTCGTGCGCTTCCGCCGGCAGGAAATCGGGCATGGATCGCGATGCCGGGCCGGGGGGGGTGTGCAGGGGCGGGGCGGATGTTTCGACCGGGGGCGGCGCGAAGGCCGGCTGCGCCGGACGCGAACCCCACCACCACATGGCGGCGACCAGCAACAGCAGGGCGATGATGGAAAGCTTGCGCAAGACCGCTCCGCGGTTCGGGTCGAGCACGCATCATAATGGCCGCGGATGCGGACCGGGTGAACATCCGCCGCAACGCGACGAGGCCGATGAGGAGCGTCCCAATGCCGAAACACGACCCGCGCATCGATGCCTATATCGAACGCGCCGCGCCGTTCGCGCAGCCGATCCTGGCGCGCGTTCGCGAATGGGTGCACGAGGCCTGCCCGCAGGTCGAGGAAACCATCAAATGGGGCATGCCGACCTTCGAGTACGCGGGCGGCATCCTCTGCGGCATGGCCGCGTTCAAGCAGCACGCCTCGTTCGGCTTCTGGAAACATGCGTTGGTGCTGGGCGAGGGCGAGCCGCGCGACGGCATGGGCAGCTACGGCAAGATGGCTTCGCTGCAGGACCTGCCGCCGAAGAAGACGCTCGTCGCCCACATCAGGAAAGCGATGAAGCTCAACGAGGATGGAGTGAAGGCGCCGACTACACGCAAAACGGCGCCGAAGCCGCCGCCCGAGGCGCCCGCCGACCTCGCGGCCGCGTTGAAGAAGAACAAGGCGGCGAAGGCGTCGTTCGACGCGTTTCCGCCCGGCGCGAAGCGCGAATACATCGAATGGATCGTCGAGGCCAAGCGCGAGGACACCCGGGCCAAGCGCCTGGCCCAGGCCGTCGAATGGATGGCCGAAGGCAAGCGCCGCAACTGGAAGTACGAGAACTGCTGAAACGTCGCGAGGCGCGCCTGTCCGAGAGGCGCCGTAGGAGCGCCCCTGGGCGCGACCGCAGACTTCACGCCCTACGGAATTCGCCCGCGCTGCGCCCGTCCTTCGGTCGCGGGCAGGCCCGCTCCTACAAGGCGGTATCGGTGCGCAGTACCGGATAGCGGAAGGCGTCGCGGTCCCAGGCCGGGTGGCGGCGATAGAAGAAGTCCAGCCGTGCGCCGGGGTTCCTGGCGAAGTCGGGATCGTCCTTGAGCTTCTTTTCGAACTCCGCCTTCAGCTTCGGATCGCGGGCCAGCATTTCGCGCGCCTGTTCCTCGGCGACGTAGCCTTCCATGTATTCCTTGCGCTCGAAGGCATTGTTGAACTCGCCCCACGCAGCCATCGAATCGGGCGCGGTCGGCTCGAGGATGTTCACCAGCAGCCGGGCTTCCGCCTGCGCCATCGGCACGTATAGGGTGCCGGCGCGGATGTCGGCCTCGTCGTCGCGCCAGCTTCCCTGCAGGTTCGCGCGTTGGTGGCCTTCGACCGAGGCGCCGCCGAACTCCACCTTGTCGGCGACGAAGGACTGCACCTTCATGTGCGAAGTGGCGTTGGTCAGCACCCGGTAGCGGATGCCGTGGCGCAGCAGCCAGCGCGATACCGCTGCGGCATGCTGCGGCGGCACCAGGTAGCCGCCCTTCGGCGCGACGACGACGGCGTCGGGCACGAGGGTGTTGCGCAGAGGCACCTTCCATACCTGCGGCTTGCTTTCGTCGTAGCGGGTCATCAGCGCGCCGGAAATGTCCGACGGCGTGCGCGTGTATGCGTAGCCGAGGAAGTCGATGGTGCGCACCGCGTCGGTAGCCTTGTAGCTGAGCGGCACCGGCTTGCCGCCGAGCTGCGCGGCGCGCTGGTCGGCTTCATGGGCCAGCTGCAGCCAGTGCGGGCCGTTCGCGGCGGTCAGTTCCAGCGCGTCGAGCACGGTGTTGTAGGTCGCCTTCACCCGTTCCGGGTAAGTACGCCACGAATGCGTTTCGACCAGGATGCCGAGGCGGTTGCGCAGCGGGAAATAGCCGTGCGAGAAGCGCGGCGGACTGACCCCGTCGACGAAGCCGGACGCCGGGTCGTCGTCCCTGGCGAAGCTGGGGTAGAAATCCACCGGCAGCGAGCCTTGCGTGGCCAGCTTGTCCACGATGCCGTGCAGCAGCGCCTTGCCGGCTTCGCGCAAGGCATCATCGCCGGAGTTGGTCGGCTCGCCGGTGATCGAAATGTCGTGCTGGAACTTGGCGCCGTCGGTGACGTGCAGGTCGAGCATCGCCAGCGGGTCCCAGCGTTGCACCAAGTCGAGCATCGCCTGCATTTCCGGGCTGTCGGCCTTCACGTAGTCGCGGTTGAGGTTGTAGCGCTGCGCGGTGACGCGGAAGCCCATCTCCTTCGGTCCGCGTTGGTTGGGGCGGTTCCAGGCGCGGAAATTCTCGTGGCCGTCGGCGTTGAACACCGGCACGAACAGCAACACCTGTTTGTCGAGCAGGCTCTGGCCGACCTTGCCTTCCAGCAGGTCGCGGACCAGCTTGAAGCCGGCGTCCTTGCCATCGATCTCGCCGGCGTGGATGCCGCCCTGCGCCAGCACCACCGGCAGGCCCTTCGCCTGCGCCGCCTTCGGATCCAGCGCTCCGCTGGTGGATACCGCCAGCGCCTTCATCGGCCGGCCCTGTGGCGTGGTGCCGAAATCGAAGCAGCGCACTGCCTGCGGCCAGGCCCTGGCGTAGCGGTCGCACAGTTCGACCACTTCGGCGTAACGGCCGGTTTCGGTGTAGCCGGAGCGTTCGGCGACGGTGCTCAGGTCGGCGTCGGCGGCGAAAGCGGGAACGGCTAAGGCGAGCAGGCTGAGGCAGGTCAGTCGGTTCATGTCGTGGGCGCGCGCGGAAAAACACCATGATGCGGCATGCCTGCGCCTCGCGCAGCCATGACCTGCGGGATTCGAAGCGCCGGCCCGGATCGGTTAGGCTTGCGCACTTTCGCGTGCGTGAGCGATGCAAGGAATCCGATGCAGACCCCGTTCTTCACCTACCTGTTGATCGCCGCCACTGCGCTGGTGTCGTGGCTGGCCTTCGGCAACCGCAAGCTGGCCGACCGGCTGATCCTGTGGCCGCCGGCGATCGACAAGCGCAAGCAGTACGACCGGCTGCTGACCTACGGCTTCATCCATGCCGATTTCTGGCACCTGTTCTTCAACATGTTCACCCTGTATTTCTTCGGTCGCGAGATCGAGGTGCTGATGACCCGACTGGTCGGTCCCTGGGTGTTCCCGCTGTTCTATCTGTCGGCGCTGGTGGTGTCGATCCTGCCGACCTACCTGAAGAACCAGCACAACCCGAATTACCTGAGCCTCGGCGCCTCGGGCGCGGTGTCCGCGGTGCTGTTCGCCTTCATCGTCGTGGCGCCCTGGGCCACGATCGGCGTGTTCTTCATTCCGATGCCGGCGATCGTTTTCGCCGTGCTATACGTGGCCTACAGCATCTGGATGGACCGCCGCGGCGGCGATCGCATCAACCACAGCGCGCACCTAGCCGGCGCCGCTTACGGGGTGATGTTCATGCTGATCATGCGCCCCGAAGTCCTGGGGCATTTCCTGACGGAGCTGTCGAACCCTTCGTTCGGCGGCTGAGCCGGTTCAGGCCGCCGCCCGCTGGTCGCTGCCGGGGTAGGTGGACAGCAGGCGCTTGTAGACGATCTCGTCCAGCCGGCTGAAATCGCCGTCGGCGGTCTGCCCGCGCACGGTCCTCTGGCAGAGGTCGAGCAGCAGGGCGAATTCCTTGGCGTCTTCGTTCTTTTCGGGTTCTTGCGTCATGGCATCCACGTCTAACGATCAAGGTCGTACCGGTAATGGGCATCAAGCGTGCCAATCCGGTATTGGGATGCGTGTCACGCCATTTTGGTTCGTGAACGAGTCTTCACATAACCAGGTGACGCAATGGGGCGAAAACTGCCGTACCAGCGTTTCGGGCACAATGTGCCGGTCAGTCGTGCAGGTGCCGCCCCCATGAGTTCCGAAATCCCGCTTTCGATCGTCCACGAAGCCGCGCAGCACCGGTTCCGTACCGAACTGGAAGGCCATGAGGCCGAACTGGTCTATCGCCTGCGCGATGGGCGCCTGACCATCGAACACACCGGCGTCCCCGAGGCCATCGGCGGCCGCGGCGTGGCTGGCGAACTGGTCCGGGCGGTACTGGAATACGCCCGCGCCGAGGGGCTGCGGGTGGTGCCGGCCTGTTCGTATTCGGCCGTGTATATTCGCCGCCACCCCGAATATGCCGACCTGGTGGCGTAGCGACCGCGGCGGGCTGTCGCCCTGCTGCGTCGCGAAATAAACTGTCGTTCCCCAAGCCTGCAAGGAGCCCGGCTGTGCGATCCGCCTTCAAATTCGTGGCCTTGTCGGCGTTGGCGCTGGCCGTGCTCGCCGCCTGCCGGCAGGAGTCGCCGACCGCCACGCCCGCTGCCGCGCCGGACGCCGCCGCGCCTACGGCACCCGCGGGGGCACCGGCCCAGCTGAAGGACGTCATCGAGCACAACGATCGGTACGTGGTCGGGGTCAGCTATCCGCCGAAATTGAACGCGTACCCCGGCCTGGCCCAGGCCGTCGCCGCCTACGTCAAGGCCGAGCAAGACGAGCTGATGGAAGCGGTGGAAGCCCTGGGCAACGACAAGCCGACCGCGCCCTACGAGTTGTCGCTGAGCTTCGAACAGGTGCTGGACACCCCGGACATCGTCGCGGTGGCCGGCGATGGCAGCCGCTACACCGGCGGCGCACACGGCGAACCGCTGGTGGCGCGCTTCGTCTGGTTGCCGAAGCAGAACAAGCTGCTGACGGCCGACGAATTGATTCCCGATGCGAAGGGCTGGCTGGCGGTCAGCGGTTACGCGCGCGAGCAACTGCGCACGGCCGTGTCGGTGCGCGCCGATGCCGACGAGATGCCGCCGGAAGAACGCCAGCAGTTCGTCGCCAACGCCGACAAGATGATCGACGCCGGCACCGAGCCGGATTCGGCGAACTTCCGCCAGTTCCAGCCGCTGGCCGACGCGCAGGGCAAGGTGACCGCGTTGCGCTTCGTGTTCCCGCCGTACCAGGTCGGGCCTTACGCCGACGGCACGCAATCGGTGGACGTGCCGATCGACGTGGTGCGGCCGTACCTGGCGCCGGAATACGTGGGGCTTTTCTCCCCCTAGCGCGGCATGGCTCCGGACCGCTTCCGCCACAGGCTCGAGGCGCTTCTGGGCGAAGCCGACGTACGCGTCGACGGCGAACGCCCGTGGGACTTGCAGGTGCACGACCCGCAACTGTTCTCCCGCCTGCTGGGCGAGGGTTCGCTGGGTCTGGGCGAAAGCTACATGGACGGCTGGTGGGACGCGGTTTCCGTGGACGGTTTCCTGTACAAGCTGCTGCAGGCGCGACTGGACCAGCGCGTGCACGGTTTCGGCGAAATCCGCGACGCATTGTTCGCGCGCCTGTTCAATCCGCAGACGCGCCGGCGCAGCCGCGAAGTTGGCGAGCGCCATTACGACCTCGGCAACGACCTGTACGCGGCGATGCTGGGCAGGCGGCTGGTCTACAGCTGCGGCTACTGGCGCAATGCGGACAATCTCGATGACGCGCAGGAAGCCAAGCTCGACCTGGTCTGCCGCAAGCTGCGCCTGCAACCCGGCATGCGCGTGCTGGACATCGGCTGCGGCTGGGGCGAGGCGCTGAAATTCGCTGCCGAGCGCTACGGCGTCAGCGGCGTCGGCGTGACCATCTCGAAGGAACAGGCCGAATATGCGCGCGAGCTGTGCGCGGGCCTGCCGGTCGAGATCCGCCTGCAGGACTACCGCGACATCGACGGTCGCTTCGATGCGGTGTATTCCATCGGCATGTTCGAGCATGTCGGGGTGAAGAACTACGAAGACTATTTCCAGACCGTGCGCCGGCTATTGCCCCACGACGGGTTGAGCCTGTTGCATACCATCGGCACCAACGTCTCGGCGACCCACACCGACCCCTGGATCGCGAAATACATCTTCCCCAACTCAATGCTGCCGTCGGCGCAGCAGATCGCGCGGGCCAGCGAAGGCCTGTTCGTGATCGAGGACTGGCACAACTTCGGCGCCGATTACGACACCACGCTGCAGGCCTGGTACCGCAACATCGAGGCTGCGTGGGACCGGCTCGACGCGCGCTACGACGAGCGCTTCCGCCGCATGTGGCGCTTCTACCTGTCCGCATCGATGGCGACTTTCCGTAGCCGCCGTTCGCAGCTGTGGCAGATCGTCATGTCGCCGGAAGGCGTGCCGGGCGGATACGTCGCGCCGCGGTGAAGGCGGCGTGAAAGCGTGCGTTGCAGCGTGCGCGTCAAACGCGGGTAACTTCGGGCTTCGAACATGCGCGGGCCGATCCGCGCGGTCGGCATTCCCCCGACCACCCGAGGTTCGACGACATGGACAAGCGTTCAAACAGATTCCTTCCGGCTTTGGCCGCCGGCTTGCTGCTCGTTTCCGCAGGCGCCGCCTTCGCCCAGAATGCGCAGGTGGACTTCCATTCCCGCAATGCCGACGCGGACCATCGCGGCCTGATCGTGATCGGCCATCGCGGCGCCAGCGGCTACCGTCCCGAACATACGCTGGAATCGTACCGACTGGCGATCCGGCAAGGCGCCGATTTCATCGAGCCCGACCTGGTCGCAACCAAGGACGGCGTGCTGATCGCGCGCCACGAGAACGAGATTTCCGGCACCACCGACGTCGCCGCGCATCCGGAGTTCGCCAACCGCAAGACCACCAAGGTGGTCGATGGCGTGCGCATGACCGGCTGGTTCACCGAGGACTTCACCCTGGCCGAAATCAAGACCCTGCGGGCGAAGGAGCGCATCCCGGCCATCCGCCCGGGCAATACCCGCTACGACGGCCTGTACACGGTGCCGACCTTCGCCGAAGTGATCGAACTGGCCAAGCGCGAAAGCCGCGGTACCCGCAAGGTCGGCATCTACCCGGAAACCAAGCATCCGACCTACTTCGCCAAGGAAGGGCGCCGCCTCGACGGCAGCCTCATCGCGACTTCATTGGGGCGCAAACTGGTTGAGACGCTGGTGAGCACGGGCTTCACCGATCCGAAGCGCGTGTACATCCAGAGCTTCGAATTCGAGAACCTGATCGAGCTGAAGAAGCAGGTCATGCCGCAAGCCGGCGTGGACCTGCCGCTGGTGCAGTTGTACGACGACTTCTACGAAGCCAAGCCTTACGACGTGGCCTACAACGCCGCCCACGGCGCCGATCTTGCCGGCGTCTATGGCGGACTGGCGGGCGAAGTGCAGGGCGGCCTGAACGCCGGCACCCCCTATGGCGCCTTTGCCACCGAGCCGATGCTGAACTGGATGAAGGCCAACTACGCGTCGGGCGTGGGTCCGTGGAAGGGCAGCCTGCTGCCGCGCGTGCCACTGGCGACCAAGCTCGACGTCAACGGCGATGGCAAGGCCGAGTTGGGCAGTCGCAACACCGGCCTGGTCCACCCGATGCTGGGCTGGGCGTTGAAGGCCGGCCTGCAGGTGCATCCGTACACGCTGCGGGCCGAGGAAAGCTACCTGGCGCAGACGCCCGGCGGCGTCGCGCAATCGGTCATCGCCGAAGCCGTGCAACTGTATGGCCTGGGCGTGCAGGGGTTCTTCATCGACCAGCCCGACCAGGGTGTGGCCGCACGCGACATCTTCCTCGAGTTGAGCAAACCCTAGCCGGTTCCGCCTGCAATGCGGCGGCGGCGCCCCAGGGCGTCGCCGCCGTTCCGGCGCCAGTTGCCCCCGCCCGAAGGTGCCGTCTCACTTCCTGCGACGCTGCGCGGCCATGCTGCAGCGGTGCACGCGCAGATCCGCCTGAATTTCAGCCCTTCCGTTCATCCGGCCGGGGACGGCCGGGCGGATAATCGGCGCATGTCCTCGCGACATCCCCAGCATCCGGCGCTCGTTGCCTTCCATCCCGCCGTCGCCACCTGGTTCGCGCGCAGCTTCCCCGCGCCGACCGAGGCGCAGGTCGCCGCGTGGCCGGCCATCGCCAGCGGCCGCGACACCCTGGTCGCGGCGCCGACCGGTTCGGGCAAGACGCTCACCGCGTTCTTCACCGCCATCGACGGACTGGTGCGCGAGGGCCTGTCCTACGGCCTGCCCGACGCGACCCTGGTGCTGTACGTCTCGCCGCTGAAGGCGCTGTCCAACGACATCCACGTCAACCTGGAAGCGCCGCTGCAAGGCATCCGCGACGAACTCGCCGCGCAGGGCCTGCCCGACGTGGACATCCGCACCGCGGTACGCACCGGCGACACCCCGCAGTCCGAACGCGCGGCCCTGCGCAGGCGTCCGCCGCACATCCTGGTCACCACGCCGGAATCGTTGTACGTGCTGCTGGGTTCCGAATCCGGCCGGGCGATGCTGTCGGCCGTGCGCACGGTGATCGTCGACGAAATCCATGCGCTGGTGCAGAGCAAGCGCGGCAGCCACCTCGCGCTGTCGCTGGAACGGCTCGACGCGCTGACCGGCCGGCGCGCGACCCGGGTCGGCTTGTCGGCCACCCAGAAGCCGATCGAAACGGTAGGGAAGTTCCTGGTCGGCGCGGGTGCAGCCGATCCGGCCATCGTCGATATCGGCCACGCGCGCAAGCGCGACCTCGCGCTGGAACTGCCGCCGGTGCCGCTGGAAGCGGTGATGTCGAACGCGCAGTGGGACCTGGTCTACGAACGCATCGCGCAGCTGGTCGAACAGCACGCAACCACGCTCGTCTTCGTCAATACCCGGCGCATGGCCGAACGCGCGGCGCGCCACCTCGGCGAATTGCTGGGCAAGGAACACGTCGCCGCGCACCACGGCTCTCTGGCCAAGGAATTGCGCCTGGACGCGGAGCAGAAACTCAAGCGAGGCGAGCTGAAGGTGCTGGTCGCCACCGCCTCGCTGGAGCTGGGCATCGATATCGGCGACGTGGACCTGGTGTGCCAGATCGGTTCGCCGCGCAGCATCGCTGCGTTCCTGCAGCGCGTGGGCCGTTCCGGCCACCATGTCGGCGGCGTTCCCAAGGGTCGATTGTTCCCGAGCTCGCGCGACGAATTGCTGGAAAGCGCGGCGCTGCTGGATGCCGTGCGTCGCGGCGAACTCGACGCGCTGATCATGCCGCCGGCGCCGCTGGACGTGCTGGCGCAGCAGATCGTCGCCGAAGTGGCCTGCCGCGAATGGGACGAGGACGAACTGTTCGAGGTCGTGCGTCGCGCGTGGCCGTACGCACAGCTCGATCGTAAGGGTTTCGACGAGGTGGTGCGGATGCTGGCCGACGGATTCAGCACCCGCTATGGCCAGCGCGCGGCCTACCTCCATCGCGACGCCGTGCACCGCAAGCTGCGCGGGCGCAAGGGCGCGCGCATGACCGCCACCCTATCGGGTGGGACCATTCCCGACACCGCCGATTACCAGGTGGTGCTGGAACCGCATGCCACGATGATCGGCACGATCAACGAGGACTTCGCCATCGAGAGCATCGCCGGCGACATCTTCCAGCTCGGCAACACGAGTTATCGCATCCTCCGTGTCGAGGCCGGCCGCGTGCGCGTCGAGGATGCCGAAGGCGCGCCGCCGAGCATCCCGTTCTGGCTGGGCGAGGCGCCGGGCCGCAGCATCGAACTGTCGGCCAGCGTGTCGCGCCTGCGCGAGGCGATGCAGGACCAGCTGGAGCGGGGCGGCGAGGCGGAGCTGAAAGCGTGGCTGCTGTCGGAACTGCGGTTGGGCGAATCCGCCGCCGCGCAGATCGCGGGCTACGCGGCCGCGCAGTTCGCCGGTTTCGGCCTGCTGCCTTCGCAATCGCGGATCGCGCTGGAGCGTTTCTTCGACGAATCCGGCGGCACCCAGCTGATCATCCATTCGCCCTACGGCAGCCGCATCAACAAGGCCTGGGGGCTGGCGCTGCGCAAGCGCTTCTGCCGCAAGTTCAATTTCGAACTGCAGGCGGCGGCGACCGAGGACGCCATCGTGCTTTCGCTGTCGACCAGCCATTCGTTCCCGCTGATCGAGGTGATGTCCTACCTGCATTCGTCCAGCGCCGAGCAGGTGCTGGTGCAGGCGCTGCTGGACGCGCCGCTGTTCCCGGCGCGCTTCCGCTGGAACGCGACTACGGCGCTGGCGCTGCCGCGCTTCGTCGGCGGCACCCGGGTCGCGCCGCAGCTGCAGCGGATGAAGTCCGAAGACCTGATGGCGACGGTCTTCCCGGACCAAGTGGCGTGCCTGGAGAACATCGTCGGCGAGCGCGAGGTGCCGGACCACCCCTTGGTCGCGCAGACCTTGCACGATTGCCTGCGCGAAGCGATGGACGTGGACGGTTGGCTCGCCTTGCTGCGCGCGCTGGAAGCCGGCGAGGTGCAGGTCGTCGCCCGCGACCTGACCGGGCCATCGCCCTTCGCCGCGGAAGTGTTGAGCGCGCGGCCCTACGCCTTCCTCGACGATGCGCCGTTAGAGGAACGCCGCACCCGCGCGGTGCAGACCCGCGGCTTGGGCGCGACGCAGGCGGAAGACCTGGGCCGGCTCGACCTCGGCGCGATCGAAGGCGCGCGCGAGGATGCCTGGCCACAGCCGCGCGATCAGGACGAGATGCATGAGGCATTGATGCAGCTCGGGACGGCGACCGCCGGCGAAGCGGAAGCTTCGGGCTGGAACGGATGGCTGGAGCGACTGGCGAAAGCGCGGCGCGCAACTCGGTTGATGCCGCATGCCCTCACCCCAACCGGTCTCCCGATGGGGGAGGGGCTGTGGGTTACGGCCGAACGTCTGCCGCAACTGCTGGCGCTGCATCCGCAAGCCGCATGCGAACCCTGCCTCGAAGTTCCGGCCGATTACGCGCGCGACTGGATGCATGAGGACGCGATGCGCGAGCTCGTCCGCGCCCGTCTGGGAGGAATGGCCGTGACCACGGCTGCCGCCATCGCCGATGCCTTGGCCGTGGAGCGCCGCGACGTCGATTTCGCCTTGCTGGCGCTGGAACAGGAAGGCTACGCGATGCGCGGGCGCTTCACGCCGGGCGCGAGCAGCGACGAATGGTGCGAACGCCACCTGCTGGCCCGTATCCACCGCAACACGCTGGGCCGTTTGCGCCGCGAGATCGAACCGGTCGAGGTGCGCGATTACGTGCGTTTCCTCTGCGACTGGCAGCGCGTTTCGCCGGCCACCCGCGTACAGGGGCCGGAAGCGCTGGCCGGCGTGCTGGCGCAACTGGAAGGTTTCGAAGCCGCGGCCGGCGCCTGGGAATCCGAATTGTTGCCAACGCGGGTCAAGGACTATTCCATCGCCTGGCTGGACGACCTGTGCTCCGCGGGACGCGTCGCCTGGACGCGGTTGCGCGCGGGCGGCGAATCGCTGGTGCGCGCCGCGCCCATCGTGCTGCTGCCGCGTCGCGAGTTGCCGCTGTGGACGCGGCTGGCCGCGACCCAGCAACCGTCCGACGAATCGCCGCTGTCTTCGCGTGCACGGAAGGTCGCCGACAGCCTGCGCGAACACGGCGCGCTGTTCTTCGACGAGCTGGCCGATGCCGCGCATTTGCTTGAAACCGAACTGGAGGATGCGCTCGCGGAACTGGTGGCGCGTGGCCGCGCCAGCTGCGACAGCTTCTCCGGCCTGCGCGCCTTGTTGCTGCCTGCCGCGAAGAAGCCGGCGAGTTTCGGCCGGCGTGGGCGCCGCGCGTCGCTGATGGGCATCGCCGATGCGGGGCGCTGGAGCCTGACCCGCAGGGCGGCCGATCTCGCCGGCGACCCGGCATCCATCGAGCCGGCGTCGATCGAACACATCGCCCGCGTGCTGCTGCGCCGCTATGGCGTGGTCTGCTGGCGCTTGCTGGAACGCGAGGCGCAATGGCTGCCGCCGTGGCGCGAATTGCTGCGCGAATACCAGCGGCTGGAAGCGCGCGGCGAGATCCGCGGCGGCCGCTTCATCGCCGGCGTGGTCGGCCAGCAGTTCGCCCTGCCGGAGGCGGTGGCGGCATTGCGTGGCGTGCGCAAGCGCGCGCGCGATGGCGCGATGATCGCGGTCTCGGCCGCCGATCCCTTGAACCTGATCGGCGGCATCGTCGCCGGCGACAAAGTGCCGCGCCAGCCGGGCGCGCGCCTGTTGTGGCGCGACGGTGTGCCCGTGGCCACGCTCGTCGCAGGCGAATTCACGCCGCTGCCGGGCCTGGCGCTGGCCAACGAACCGGCGGCGCAGATGGCGCTGCTCCGCGCACCGTCCGCGCCCGCGGGTTCCGCGCAGGGCTACGGCTCCCGGCCGATGGCCGATCCGCTCGGATTGCATTCCTGAAGGGAGATTGCGGGCGATCAGTTCGGCGCCGTGCCGTGGTTTTTCCGGCGAAGGCTCGATCCGTCGTTCCGCCAGTCGATCAGATGGCTTCCCACTGGCGGCCGATCCACGAGCCCTGGTAAAGCAGTGCCGCCACGGCGAAGCCGCCGTGGTAGAAACGGTTGCGCGTGGCGATCGCGATGAGGCAGCCGGTGATGTAGGCGACGTTGCGGAAGATGTATTCGCCACCGAAGCTGTGGAAATACGCCGGTCCCTTGATCCAGGTATCGATGAAGTCGACGGCGAAGGCCAGGGCCAGCAGGCCGAAGAACCAATGGCGGCGGTCGTTGAAATAATCCCTGTAGCCGCGGCCTTCTTCCAGGCTTTCCGGGAACACCAGCGCGCACAGCAGGTACAGCAACAACGCGTACAGGGTGATGAAGAGGTACAGGTTGAAACTCCAGCGCACCACGCCCGA
This sequence comes from Pseudoxanthomonas helianthi, assembly GCF_017939625.1. Lineage (GTDB taxonomy): Bacteria > Pseudomonadota > Gammaproteobacteria > Xanthomonadales > Xanthomonadaceae > Pseudoxanthomonas_A > Pseudoxanthomonas_A helianthi. The sequence continues at coordinate 470,232 of NZ_JAGKTC010000003.1, read as the reverse complement.
CAGGCGGAACTCCCACCACCAGAACAGCAGCAGGTAGGAGAACATGAAGACCGCCCACAGCAGGTGGACCCAGTACAGCCGTCGGTGACGCGGACGTTCGACGATGCGGGCGAAGTGGCGCAGCAGGTGGGTCAGGCTGAGGCCGACTACCATGCCGAGCAGCACGCGCACGTGCAGGTAGACGGTTTCCATCGAGGCAGGGTCGAGCGCGTGCGTCGAAACAGGCATGCGGCATGTCCGGCGGGGCGTTCGGCGGAGGCTAGCGCATCGTCCGGTGGCCCGCCAGTCGCCTGTCGACGCCGGGAAAAAACGAAAAACGCCGCCCGAAGGCGGCGTTCTCTCGCATCGTGGCGGCGGCTACGGGTTCGCGGTGGTCAGCCCGCGCTTTTCCAGCAACGGTTCGATCTTCGCTTCGTAGCCGGAGAAGTTCGGGAACAGCTTGCCGGCTTCGATCTCGCCGCCCGGCGCCAGCACGAACTTGCGCATGCGGTCGCCGTTGTCGCGCGACAGGCCGCCGTGCTGGCGGATGTACTGCTCGGTATTCGCACCCAGCACTTCGGACCAGATGTAGGCGTAGTAACCCGCCGCATAGCCGCCCATGATGTGGCTGAAGTAGGGCGTCCGGTAACGCGGCGGCACCGGCGCGTAGTCGATGCCGTCGGCCTTCAGTGCCTCGGCCTCGAAGGCCATCACGCCCGACGCGTCGGGGATCTTGTCCAGCGGCAATTGGTGCCAGCGCTGGTCCAGCATCGCCGCGCCCAGGTATTCGGTGGTGGCGAAGCCCTGGTTGAACTTCGACGCCGCGACAACCTTGTCCAGCAGTTCCTTCGGCATCGGCGCGCCGGTCTGGTAATGCTTGGCATAGTTGGCCAGCACTTCCGGCCAGTCGGCCCACATCTCGTTGACCTGCGACGGGTATTCGACGAAGTCGCGCGGCACGTTCATCGAGAAATACGGGTAGCGCACGTCCTGGAAGAAGCCGTGCAGGGCATGGCCGAACTCGTGGAACGCGGTGGTGACCTCGTCCCAGGTCATCAGCGTCGGCTTGCCTTCGGACGGCTTGGGAATGTTGAGGTGGTTGGCCACCACCGGCTTCTCGCCGAGCAGCGCGGACTGGCTGACGTAGGTGTTCATCCACGCGCCGCCGCGCTTGGAGTCGCGCGCGTATGGGTCGAAGATGAAGATCGCCAGGCGCTGGCCGTCCTTGTCGAACACGTCGTAGACCCAGGTGTCCGGATGGTACTTCGGCAGGTCGGGCCGGGCCTTGAAGCTGATCCCATACAGCTTGTTCGCGGCGAAGAACACGCCGTTCTCCAGCACGTTCTTCATTTCGAAGTAGGGCTTTAGCTGGGACTCGTCGAAGCTGTACTTGGCCTGGCGCACCTTCTCGCTGTAGTAGGACCAGTCCCACGGCGCCAGCTGGAAGGACGGCTGGCCCTTGGCCTTCTGCTCGGCGTCGATCATCGCCTGCAGGTCGCCGGCTTCGCGCTTGGCGTTGGCTACCGCGGCCGGCGCCAGTTGGCGCAGCATCCTGTTGACGTTGTCCTGGTTGGCGGCCGTTTCGTCGGCCAGCACGAAGTTGGCCGAGGTGTCGTAGCCCATCAGCTTCGCCCGTTCGGCGCGCAGCTTCAGCACCTGCGAGACGATCGCGGTGTTGTCCCACTGGTTGCCGCGGCTGCCGCGCGCGACCGAGGCCCGGTACAGGCGCTCGCGCAGGGCGCGGTTCTCCAGCTGCGCTTCGGCAGGCTGGCCGGTGGTGTTGAGCAGGGCGATCACGTACTTGCCTTCCAGCTTGCGCGCCTTGGCGGCTTCGGCGGCCGCGGCGATCTGTTCGTCGCTCATGCCCTTCAGTTCGTCGCGGCTATCCACGACGATGGCCGAATCGTTGACCTCGGCCAGCACGTTCTTGTTGAACTGCGTGCCCAGCTTCGACATCTCGGTGTTGATCTCGCGGATGCGCGCCTTCTGCGCCTCGCTCAGCGCGGCGCCGGCGCGGACGAAGTCCTCGTAGCGCTTTTCCAGCAGGCGGCGGTCGATGGCGTCCAGGCCCAGCGAGTCGCGCTGGTCGTACAACGCCTTGATCCGGGCGAACAGCTTCGGGTTCAGGGCGATGGCGTCGTTGTGCGCGGAGAACTTCGGCGCGTATTCGGTCTGCAGCTTGTCGCGGGCTTCGGTCTTGTCGGTGCCGACCAGGTTGCCGAACACGCTGCGCGCGCGGCCGAGCAGCTGGCCGCTCTTTTCCATCGCCACGATGGTGTTCTGGAAGGTGGGTTTTTCCGGGTTGTCGGCGATGGCGTCGATTTCGCGCAGCTCCTGCGCCATGCCGGCGTCGAAGGCGGGGGCGAAATCGCTGTCCTTGATCTTGTCGAACTGCGGATAGTTCAGGTCCAGCGGGCTTGGCGCGGCGAACGGACCGTTGTAGGCGGGGGAGGACATCTGCGGTTCCTTGGCGTTCTGGGCCACGGCCGGGGCGGACAGCGCTGTGGCGATTGCGAGCGCAAGCGCGCCGGCGAAGGTGGGCTTCATGTGGGTCTCGTCGGATGGGTGGACAGGGGCGCAAGCCTAGCCCAGCCGGAACGGCAAGGCCCGTGACGAATGGCATGGGCCAAAGCCGGTCCGTAGCGTAACGCCAAGCTTGGCCGCACCGCCACGTTTTGCGCGACAATCGCCGCTCCGACTTGCCGAGGCATGCGCATGGCCACCACCGCCTACGATTTCGAAGCGACCGCGCTGGACGGTTCGCCGCAGCCGTTGTCCGCATGGCGCGGCAAGGCCCTGCTGATCGTCAACGTGGCCAGCAAGTGCGGCTTCACCCCGCAATACGAGGGGCTGGAGAAGCTGTGGCGCGAATACGGCGACCAGGGACTGGTGGTGCTGGGTTTCCCCTGCGACCAGTTCGGCCATCAGGAGCCGGGCAATGCCGACGAAATCAGGAATTTCTGTTCGCTGACCTACGACGTGACCTTCCCGATGTTCGCCAAGATCGAGGTCAACGGCAGCGGGGCGCATCCGCTGTGGCAGTGGCTGAAGAAGCAGAAGGGCGGCCTGCTCGGCATCGGCGCGATCAAGTGGAACTTCACCAAGTTCCTGGTCGGCCGCGACGGCCAGGTGATCGCGCGCTATGCGCCGACCGACAAGCCGGAATCGCTTAAAAGCGATATCGAGACCGCGCTGGGATGATTCCCGCCTTCGGCGGTGTGCACGGCCGCCGATCAGGACGCAGCTGAGCGAGTGCGTCGCCGTTCCGCGTGCCACAGGACCAGCAGCGCTATCCCCATGATGCCCGCATAGACGGACAGCCCGGCCAGCTGATTGCCGCGTGTGGCCTCGCCTGTACGTTCAAGTATCCCCACGCCTCCCTTGCCGCCGCTAGCCCAGTCGATCATGTTCCAGGCGGCATGCAGCCCCAGCGGGAACGCGAGGCTGCGGCTGGCGATGGCCGCCATGCCGAAGACCAGGGCGGACAGCACCGAGCCGACGACGGCATTCAGGATCGAATAGCCGCCGAGCAGGTGTTCGACCGTGAACAGCGTCGCCATGAGCGCCAACGCCGGCCCGCGCCCCAGGCCGGTTTCGAGCGTTCGCAACAGATATCCACGGAACACGATCTCTTCGCGCAGGGCAAGCAGCACGAAGCCGAGCATCGACAATCCAAGCGTGGCGGGAGCAGGAGTCGCCGCGAACCGATACGTGACGATCCCGAAGCACCAGAGCAGGAGCGCAAATGCGGACGCGAGCAACGCGCCCGCGATCAGCCCGAACGCAAGGAGAGGCAGGGATTTCCGGTCGGCCGTCAGGCGGGCATCCGCCATGGGCAACCCATCCCGTCGACAGAACCAGAACGACAGGGCATAGGCGGCCGCGGATCCAACGGCACCGTTGACGACCGCCTGCAGAACCCACGACAGCGCATGAGTGGCGCCGGAAACCGCAACCAGGGCTGCCATCGTGGCGATCCAGAAAAGGATCGCGTGCACGCAGCTGCGCAAGGGGCGCGAATGCGCGCGTGTCACCGGTGCGTCGGCGGTCATGGATCGATCGTGCCGCGCGGCACAGGCGGATACATGGGCCATTCGTCGGGGGGCGGCCCGCGCATGGCGGCGCCGATGGCTTATTTCTCGACGAAGGCCCGCTCGAACACGTATTGCCCCGGCGTGCCGATGCGCGGCGCGGCGCTGAAGCCGCGGCCATCGAGCAGGGCGCGGAAGTCGGCCAGCATCTGCGGGCTGCCGCAGATCATCGCGCGATCGTGTTCGGCGTCCAGCGGTTCGATACCCAGGTGCTGCATCATCCGTCCGTCCGCCATCAGGTCGGTCAGGCGGCCATGCTGGTCGTGGCCGTTGAACTCGAACGGCTCGCGCGACACCGCCGGGTAGTACTTCAGCTTGGCGGCGATCGTCTCGCCGAGGAATTCGTGGTGCGGCAGTTCGTTGACGATGTAGTCGCGGTAGGCCAGGTCGGCCGCGCCGCGCACGCCGTGGCACAGCACGACCTTGTCGAAGCGCTCGTAGGTTTCCGGATCCTTGATCACCGACAGCCACGGCGCCAGGCCGGTGCCGGTGCCCAGCAGGTACAGGTTGCGGCCGGGGTGCAGGTCGGAGATCAGCAGGGTGCCGGTGGGCTTCTTGCCGACCAGGATGCTGTCGCCGGGCTTGATGTGCTGCAGGCGCGAGGTCAGCGGGCCGTTGGCCACCTTGATGCTGAAGAACTCGAGCTGCTCCTCCCAATTGGCGCTGGCGATGGAATACGCGCGCATCAGCGGCTTGCCTTCGGTTTCCAGGCCGATCATCACGAACTGGCCGTTGTCGAAGCGGAAGCCGTCGTCGCGGGTGGTGGTGAAACTGAAGTAGGCGTCCGTCCAGTGGCGGACGTCGAGCACCGTCTCGGTGCCGAAGGCGGAAGACATGGGGGAAGCTGGGTGAAAACGTCGATGCGCATTGTACCGGAGTGCGGCATTGGTGGCCTTATCGCCCCCTTTGAAAAAAGGGGGCAGGCGCCTGCGCGGCAGGCGACCGGGGATTTGCGGTTCGCGGCAGAAGCTCAAATCCCCCTCAGACCCCCTTTTTCAAAGGGGGAGGTGCTGTCGCTAGGTTCAGCGATAGCCGGCGGCCTGCAGCTCGAACAGCTCGGCGTAGCGCCCGCCCTGGGCCATCAGTTCGGCATGGGTACCGCTGGCCTCGACCTTGCCGTCGGCCAGCACCAGGATCCGGTCGGCCATGCGCACGCTGCTGAAGCGGTGGCTGATCAGCACCGCGGTCTTGCCGTCCGACAGTTCCTTGAAGCGTTCGAATACCTCGAACTCGCTGCGCGCGTCCAGCGCCGCGGTCGGTTCGTCGAGGATCATCACCTGCGCATCGCGCATGTAGGCGCGGGCTATGGCGATCTTCTGCCACTGGCCGCCGGACAGGTCCATGCCGTCCTTGAAACGGCGCCCGATCACCTGTTCGTAGCCCTTCGGCAGGGTGGCCACGACCTCGTCGGCCATGCCCTTATGCGCCGCGCGTTCGATCCGCGCGCGGTCGTCCATCGCGTCGATCTGGCCGACGCCGATGTTCTCCGCCGCGGTCAGGTGGTAGCGCACGAAATCCTGGAAGATCACCCCGATGTTGGCGCGCAGGTCGTCGAGGTCGTAGTCCCTGAGGTCGCGCCCGTCGAGCAGGATGCGGCCCTCGTCGGGGTCGTAGAGCCGCGCCAGCAACTTCACCAGCGTGGTCTTGCCGGCACCGTTCTCGCCAACCAGGGCCAGCACTTCGCCGGCATGCAGTTCGAACGACAGGCCGCGCAATGCCCAGCGTTCGGATCCCTCGTAGCGGAAACCGACGTTGTCGAACACGAAGCCCTCGCGGATCGGCGCCGGCACCGGCAATGCGTCCGGCTTGCTGCGGATCTCGGGTTCGATCTCGAAGAACGAGTACAGGTCGTCCAGGTACAGCGCCTGGCTGGCTACCTGCGAGAAGCCGGCGAGCAGGCTTTCCAGCAATTGGCGCAGGCGGCGGAAGCTGCCGGCGAGGAAAGTCAGGTCGCCGATGGAGAAATCGCCGCGCACGGTGCGCCAGGCGATGTAGGCGTAGGCGACGTAGTAGCCCAGTGTGCCCAGCGCGGCCAGCAGGGTGCCCCAGAACGCGCGCTTGCCGGCCAGCTTGCGGTTGGCCAGGTAGAACTTCTGCGACAGGGTGCGGAAGCGTTCGATGAAGAAGCGGTTGAGGTTGAAGATCTTGACCTCTTTCGCCGTCTCCACGCTGGCGCCCATCTGCCGCAGGTACTCCAGTTGCCGGCGTTCCGGCGTCCACTGGAAGTTCAGCGAGTAGTTCAGCGCGTTGAAGTGCGATTCGCCGACGAAGGCCGGCACCAGCGCGATGGCCAGCAGCACCATCAGCCACGGCGCGTAGGCCAGCAGGCCCGCGGCGAAGCTGACCACGGTGATCGCGTCCTGCGCCTGCCCGAACAACTGGCTGAGCAGGTTCATCCGGCCCATGGTCTGCCGGCGCGCACGCTCCAGCTTGTCCTGCAGGTCGGCGTCCTCGAAATCTTCCAGGTCCAGCGTTGCCGCGTGTTCCATCAGGCGGATGCTGGTGGCGTTGGTGAACTTCTCGGACAGCACCGCGTCGACGTAGCCGGTCAGGCGGCCGAGCAGGTCCGAGCCGATCGCCAGCGCGAATTCGATGCCCAGCAGCGCCAGCAGGTGGTCCATCTGCCCCGAATGCCAGGCTTCCGCCAGGTCGCGGGCGACGCCCAGGCCGATCAGGCGCACGGCTTCGTCGATGATCAGCTTGCCGATGTACAGCGTGGCGATCGGCAGGAAAGCGCGGATCAGGCGGATGCCGATGCTCGCCGCGGTCAGCGGTTTGCTGGTGCCCCAGATCTCGCGCAGGAACGGCGGGATGTTGCGCATCGCGCCGAAGCGCTGGCGCAGGTTGAGCTGGGCCTGGGGCAGGGGAGGTGGCATGGGGCCGCATTGTGCGGCCTGTGCCGGAGCGGCGGAAGCGGCGCGGATCGACGTCCGCGCCGCAGGTGGATCAGGGCAATTCGGGCTGCAGGCCCACGCCCAGGCGGTTCCAGGCATTGATGGTGGCGATGGCCATGGTCATCTCGGCGATTTCCTGTTCGTCGAAATGCGCCGTCAATGCATCGTAGGTCGCATCCGCGGGAGCGCCCGACGGCAGGTGGGTGAGGGCCTCGGCCCAGGCCAGCGCGGTGCGTTCGCGCTCGTCGAAAAAGCGGCTGTCGCGCCAGCCGGCGACGGTATCGAGCTTGCGCGGTTCCACGCCGGCCTTGCGCAGCGCGGTGCCGTGCATGTCCATGCAGAAAGCGCACCCGTTGATCTGCGACACGCGCAGGAACAGCAGTTCGAGGAACGGGGCCCCCAGTTTGCCCTTGTGCAGGCCCAGGCTGATCGCGGACAGGCCGCGGAAGGCTTCGGGGACGTAGCGGGGATATTCGACGCGATGGAACTTCATGGAGGGGATTTCCCGACGACCGGAATGGCCGCCTTCACTCCAAGGACGCGCCGGCGGGCGACGCCGTGACAATCGCGTGCAACTTGTCCGGATTCATCAGCGTCAGCACTTCGCTGATGCGTTCGCCATCGCTGACCGCCAGGGTCAGCGAATGCAGGCGGCCATCGGCGAAGCGCAGGATCGCCGGTTCGCCATTGACCCAGCCCAGTTGCGCGTCCACGACTGCGCCGCGCCGGGCGACCGCCCAGTACAGCCGGGCGATGCGTGCGGCCCCGATCAACGGACGCAGCGTGGCGGTGACCTTGCCGCCGCCATCGGAAACCAGGCGTGCGTCTTCGGTCAGCAAGGCGGTGATCGCGGCCTGGTCGCCGCGCTGGGACGCTTCCATGAAGCGCTGCAGCAGGCGGCGATGGCGTTCGGGCGGCACTTCGAAACGCGGCCGCCCGGCGCGCAGGCGCTCGCGGGCACGATGCACCAGCTGCCGGCAGTTGGCTTCGCTGTGGCCGAGCCATTCGCCGATGCGGGCGTAGTCGTAGTCGAAGGCTTCCTTCAGCAGGAACGCCGCGCGTTCGTCGGGATTGAGGCGCTCCAGCAGGGCCAGGAAGGCCAACGACACCTCGCTGGCGATTTCCTCGGCATGGGCGGGATCGGGCGCGGTGTCCACGCTCAGCGGTTCCGGCAGCCATGGGCCGACGTAGTCCGTGCGCGCGGCCTTGGCTGCACGCAGGCGATCCAGCCCCAACCGGGTCGCGGTCGTCACCAGCCACGCCTCCGCGTCGCGGATCGCCGTGCGGTCCGCGCCATGCCAGCGCAGCCACGCTTCCTGCACCACGTCTTCGGCGTCGGCGGGTGTGCCGAGCAGGCGATAGGCGAGGGAAAACAGGCGCGGGCGCTGGGCTTCGAAGGTCGGATCGGCGTTCATGTTCTCCAGGACGAAGCAAGGCGGGCCCGCGTGACAGCCAGGGCCGTGCTGGCGCTTTGGCCCGGCGCCGGATTTTCCTCTCGGCCGGCTTGGGGAACCAGCCGTGCTCCGTCCGGGCCCTTAACGGGCCAGCAGTTTCTTCAGATGGTAGGCGCCGTTCTGGTTGGTCGGGTCCAGCTCGAGCGATTTCCGGTAGTTGGCGATGGCTTGCGGTTTGTCGCCCAGCTTTTCGTAGGCCTCGGCCAGGCTGTCGAAGGCGTTCCAGCTTTGCGGCCATTGTTCCGCGTTGTAGCGGAACAGGCCGAGGGCCTGCTTCGGCTTGTCTTCGCGCAGCAGCCGGTATCCCCACAGGTTGATGTACTGCTCGGTCAAATGGAGTTCGGGGTGCTGGCGCCGCACTTCGGTCGCGATGCGGGTGACGTCCTGGTAATTGCCGGCCTGCAGTGCATTCTCGAATGCCGCCAGCGCGGGCGGCTTGCCCCAGATCTCCTCCATCGCGTGGGTCGCCAGTTCCTGCATTTCGTTCTGGGTCTCGCCAGGCCGGTTGGCCAGCAGCACGATGCCGTAGCCCAACTCCGGATACATTTCGATGTAGCTGGAACACCCGAACGTGCTGCCGGACATGCGCAGGCGCAACTTGCCGTCGACGGTCTTGTTCAAGTTCCAGTTGAGGCTGGTCGCGGCTTCGTCCGTATCGCCCCAGACAGGCTGCTGGCTCAAGCGGATGGCTGGATCGGTCGCGGCCAATTCTGCGCCCAGGAACTTCGCCATGTCCGTCGTGCTGTAGCGCAACCCGCCCGCCATCAGGAACGCACGCTCGTAGAGGCGCGGCATGGCTACCTGCCGCTTGTTGTAGCCGTTGACCTCGTCCGCGGCGCGGCTGCGGCCCGTGCCAGATGCCATGCCGAAGGGCTTTTCGACGTAGCGCGCGATCAACGCTTCATAAGGCTCTCCATACACTTTCTCGAGGATGCGTCCGAGCAGGTCCGCGGCGAGGTTCGAATGCTGCGGTTTCGTCCCGGGCTTGGCGCCGAGTTTGGCCGCCTTCAGTTCTTCGTAAACCTGGTCCGGCGCGAAGCCCTTCATGGCTTCCAGCGCGATGAAGGGCGCCTTGTCCGGATCGACCTTGCCCTGCGGGAAGGGATTGGGCAGGTTGTCGGGCAGGCCGGAAGTCGTGTTCGCCAGGTCGACGATGCGCACCGGCGTGCCTTCCCAGGCAAGATTGGGGTAATCGCCGGGCAGGTAGCGCCGGATATCGTCCTGCAGGCCGATCCTGCCTTCTTCCACCGCATGCGCCAGCACCAGCGAGGTGAAGATCTTGCTGATCGATCCGATCTCGTAGACCGACTTTTCGGTGGGCGGCTGCACCTTGCCGCGCGTGGTCGTCCCGAAGTTGTAGAAGTGCGCCTTGCCGTCCTTGACCACGGCGATGGACATGCCGTCGGTCCGCCCCTCTTGGATGAACTGGTTGCCCAGGCGCTCGAACGTGCGATCCATCCGCATTTGTTCGGTCCCCGGATCTTTCGATGACCCGGCGGCAAAAGCCGGGGCGACGGTGCAGAACAATGCCACCGTGGCGAGCAGGCGCAATTTCATGGCGATCCTCTGGTCTCCGGCTCAGGCCGGCATCGGCGTGAGATGCACGGTGCGGCCGAAAGGTTGCCCGGCCACGGTAAAATGGCGGCTTCAGCCCCCGCCAAGCCCACCCGTGACCACGAATCCGAGCCGCAGCATCCGCCAGGAAGACCTGATCCAGTCCGTCGCCGACGCCCTGCAGTACATCAGCTACTACCACCCGGTCGATTACATCAAGAACCTCGCCGCCGCCTACGAACGCGAGGAATCGCCGGCCGCGAAGGACGCCATCGCCCAGATCCTGATCAACTCGCGGATGTGCGCCGAAGGCCATCGCCCGATCTGCCAGGACACCGGCATCGTCACCGTGTTCCTCGAGATCGGCATGGACGTGCGTTGGGACGACGCCACGATGGGCGTCGAGGACATGGTCCACGAGGGCGTGCGCCGCGCCTACAACCATCCGGACAACAAGCTGCGCGCTTCGGTGCTGGCCGATCCGGCCGGCAAGCGCACGAACACGAAGGACAACACGCCGGGCGTGGTCAACGTCAAGGTCGTGCCGGGCAACACCGTCGACGTGATCGTGGCCGCGAAGGGCGGCGGTTCGGAAGCGAAGTCGAAGTTCGCGATGCTCAACCCGTCCGATTCCATCGTCGACTGGGTGCTGAAGACCGTGCCGACGATGGGCGCCGGCTGGTGCCCGCCGGGCATGCTCGGCATCGGCATCGGCGGCACCGCCGAGAAGGCGATGCTGCTGGCCAAGGAAGCGCTGATGGAGCCGATCGACATCGTCGAGCTGCAGGCGCGCGGACCGTCGAATCGCGCCGAGGAACTGCGCCTGGAGCTGTACGAAAAGGTCAACGCGCTCGGCATTGGCGCGCAGGGCCTGGGCGGCCTGACCACGGTGCTCGACATCAAGGTCAAGGATTACCCGACCCACGCCGCCAACCTGCCGGTGGCGATGATCCCGAACTGCGCCGCCACCCGCCACGCGCATTTCACCCTCGACGGCAGCGGCCCGGTGATGCTGGATCCGCCGTCGCTGGAGGACTGGCCGAAGCTGACCTATTCGCCGCAGAACGCGCGACGCGTCGATCTCGACACCGTGACGAAGGAAGCAGTCGCTTCGTGGAAGCCCGGCGAAGTGCTGCTGCTCAACGGCAAGCTGCTGACCGGTCGCGACGCCGCGCACAAGCGCATGGTCGACATGCTCAACAAGGGCGAGCCGCTGCCGGTCGACCTGAAGGGTCGCTTCATCTATTACGTCGGCCCGGTCGATCCGGTGCGCGATGAAGTGGTGGGCCCGGCAGGCCCGACCACCGCCACGCGCATGGACAAGTTCACCGAACAGGTGCTCGCCCAGACCGGCCTGATGGGCATGGTCGGCAAGGCCGAGCGCGGACCGGCAGCCATCGAAGCGATCAAGAAGCACCAGTCGGCCTACCTGATGGCGGTCGGCGGCGCGGCCTACCTGGTGTCGAAGGCGATCAAGGCGGCCAGGGTCGTCGGCTTCGCCGACCTGGGCATGGAGGCGATCTACGAATTCGAGGTCAAGGACATGCCGGTGACGGTCGCCGTGGATTCGCAGGGTACGTCCGTGCACAACACCGGCCCGAAGGAATGGCAGGCACGCATCGGCAAGATTCCGGTGGTGGTGGCGTAAGTATCGTTCGCTGTTCGGCGTCGTCCCGGCGCAAGCCGGGATCCAGCGCTTGCTTTAGCCCGTCATTCCCGCGCAGGCGGGAATCGCTCTTGCTCTTGCTTCTGCTCACAGCACGCAGGAACGAGGGCGGAAACGAAAGGCAGGAGTGATTCCCGCCTGCGCGGGAATGACGACTTCCCATATTTCGAGGAATCCGCATGTCCATCGTTCTGTACGGCTCCCAAAGCACCGCTTCCCTCGTGGTCCACTGGCTGCTGATCGAACTAGGCGTCGAGCACGAACTGCGCATGCTCGACTTCGACAAGCGCGAACAGAAGTCCCCCGAATACCTGAAGCTCAACCCGCAGGGCAGGGTGCCGACGTTGCTGATCGACGGGCAGGTATTGACCGAATCAGCCGCAATCGCCATGCACCTGGCCGACCTGTATCCGCAGGCCGGCCTCGCGCCCGCCATCGGTACGCCGGAACGCGCGGCCTATTACCGCTGGATGTTCTTCGGTGCGTACACGCTGATGCCGGCCTATCGCGGCTGGTTCTATCCCGACGAGCCGGCCGGTGCGGAAAACATCGACAAGGTGAAAGCTTCGTCGCGCGCCGGGCTCGAATCCGCGTGGCAGCAGGTCAGCGATCATCTCGAAGCCAATGGTCCCTACCTGCTCGGCGAGCGGCGTTCGGCCGCCGATTTCCTGTTCACCATGCTGATGCGCTGGTCGCGCAACATGCCGCGTCCCATCGACCGCTGGCCGGCGCTGCATGCGTACGCCGCGCGGATGAAGGCGCTGCCTTCGTTCCGCGAGGTGTATGCGCGCGAAGGACTGACCGACTGGACGTAAGCGGTCCAGAGCCGCCCCATACCCGGTATGGGGCAAGCCCTACGCGACGTAATCGTCGAACTTCTTGCCGCCCTGGAACGGCATCAGGTGCTGGCCGAGGATGCCGCGCGGCACGGTTTCCAGCTTCATCACGCCGTATTCCTCCGGCCATTCTTCCTGCTTCTTCGGCAGTTTGAAGGTGCCCATCAGCATGTCCACCAACGGCAGGTGGATCGCGTAGTTCACGTCCAGGTAGTCCTTGTGCCGTGCGTGATGCCAGTGGTGGTAGCGCGGCAGCACCAGCAGGTATTCCAGCCAGCCGAAGCGGATGCCCAGGTTGGCGTGGGCCAGCACGGCCTGCAGCCCGACCAGCACGACGTAGGCGTTGACCGCCGATGCGGAAAAACCCAGCACCAGCAACGGCAACAGCACAGCGCTGCGGGTCAGCACGATTTCGACGAAGTGCACGCGCGAACCGGCCAGCCAGTCCATCGCACGGCTGGAATGGTGCACCGCGTGGAAGCGCCACAGCCACGGAATGTTGTGGTACGCGCGGTGCAGCAGCGCCTGCGCGAGATCGGCGACGAAAACCGCGATCAGGAACTGCGCCCAGGTCGGCAACGACTGGATCGCCGCCTTCAACGAGGGAAACAGCGCAAGCCCGGCGATCGTCGAGGTCGACGCAGTGACCAGGATCAGGATGAACTGCACCAGCACGTGGCTCATGAAGAAATAGGCGAGATCAGTGCGCCAGCCCGGCCGCAGCGGGGAAAGCTCGCGCTTGCCGAGGAAGCGCTCCATCGGCACGAACACCAGGGCCGAGAAGAACAGCGAGATCACGAACCAGTCCAGGCCCAGCGAATACGGCGTCTTGCCGATCGAGTCGAACTGCACGTTGGTGCCGCCCAGCAGCACCGCCAGGGTCGCGGCGCCGACGCCGGTCAGCGCGACGCGCTTGTTGCGGTCGCGCAGGATGGCCAGCGTGCCCAGCACGAACGCCGCCACCAGTCCCACCAGCAACAGGTGGCGCGCGAACTGTTCGGTATAGACTTTGCGGAAGTCCTGGCTGGTCAGCAACTCCGGGAAGTGGAAGCAGAGCACGCCGAACAGGCTGAGCAGCCCGAGCAGGGCGGAGGCGTAAGCGGCGTACGAGCGGCGCGGACGAGGCTGGTCGGACATGCGTACCTTCGAAGGATCCCGGATCGATGGCCGAGTCTACGGAATGGCCGGCCCGCTGCGTAGCCTTGCCGCCGATCCGAATCGCCGTTCCCACAACCTCATGGAGCCGACCGTGCGTGGCCAGCTGCTGGAAGACTTCGACGCCATCGACCGCCTGCTGCAACGCACCCGGCGGATCGCCGTGCTCGGCATCAAGCCGGAAACGCGCGCCGAGCGGCCTGCCCACCAGATTCCGCTGTACCTGAGCAACGCCGGCTACGAAGTGCTGCCCGTGCCGGTCTACTACCCGGACGTCGACCGCATCCTCGGCAGGGCGGTGCACCGGAAAGTCGCGGACGTTCCCGGCCGCGTCGACGTGGTCGACGTGTTCCGCAAGCCGGAAGACCTGGAACCGCACCTGCCCGATCTGCTGGCGGCGAGGCCGCGCGTGGTGTGGCTGCAATCCGGGATCCGCCACGACGCGTTCGCGGGGAAACTGCTCGATGCCGGCATCGACGTGGTGCAGGACCGCTGCATGCGGGTCGAGCACCGTCGCTGGCGCAGCGGACGCGACTGATTTCAGGCCGCGGAAACGCGCCGGCCGTTCGCGTCGACCACCAGCTCGCCGTCTTCCTTGCGGAACTCGCCGCGTTGCGGCGCAGGCAGGATGTCGAGCACCTGCTCCGAGGGCCGGCACAGTTTCACGCCTCGCGAGGTCACCACGATCGGGCGGTTGATCAGCACCGGGTGCGCCAGCATCGCATCGACCAGTGCATCGTCGTCCGCGTCTTCCAGCCCGAGTTCCGCATACAGCGTTTCCTTGCTGCGCACCACGTCGCGCACCGGCACCCGCATGCGTCCGATCAGGTCCAGCAGGGTGGCGCGGTCGGGCGGCGATTGCAGGTATTCGATGACGCGCGGCTCGATGCCGGCGTTGCGGATCAGGCCCAGCGTGTTGCGCGAAGTGCCGCAGCGCGGGTTGTGGTAGATCGTGGTTTCTTCCATCAGTACCAATCCAGCAGGGAAATGCCCAGGCCGAAATAGGTGGCCTTGTGGTTGTAGTCGATCAGGCTTTCGCCGTAGCCGTGGAACAGCTGCATGTGCGCGCGGAACGAACGGTTGATCGGAAAGCCGTAGTCCACCTGTACCGCGCCGTGCGAATCTTCGCCGGTGCGCAGCGAATGCCGGCCCAGCACGGTGAACACGTGGCCGCCGCGCGTGTAGGTCAGCATCGCGTCCCCGCGGCCGACGTAATCCTCGATGTCCGGGTTGTCGTCGTCGTTGCCGTCCGGGATGCGCCACCACGGCCGCAGCACCAGCGCCCAGTTCTCGCGGTCCAGCCCGAAGCTGGCCACGACCCGGTTCCAGCTGCGCGACAACGGGTCGGGCCGGCCGTTCGACTGGTGGTTGATGCCGATGCCGGTCATCCGCCCCTTCCAGCCACCCAGGCTGTAGTTGTTGCGGAACACCAGCATCACTTCCGGTTCGTAGTTGGTTTCGCGGAACGGACGCGAGTCGTCGCCGTTGAAGACCTGCCAGCGCGAGCTTTGCGTGTACGCGCCCCACAGGTCGCCGTTGTCGCCGAACAGGTTCTCGGCGAACTTGGTCTTGAAGCTGAGCTGGAACTTCGCCTCGACGTCCTGCAGGTTCTGCGGCTCGGTCACGGTATTGCGCGGATTGGGCGAATACGGCGTCTCGTTGACCTGGCTGGTCCAGAACGCCGGCAACAGGTACACCGGTTTGTATGCGCGCATCTGGAACACGCCCAGCTTGGAGTCCTTGGCCAGTTCCCAGCGGCTGTCCAGCAGCGAGCCCTTGCCGGCGTTGGCGAGCGCATCGGCGGCGGCCGGATCGTCCACCGCGAACACCGCGCCGAGGCGATGGCGTGCGCGTTGCCCCAGCGGTGCGTCGGCCGGCGGCGCGCTTGCGGCCTTCAGTTGTTCCAGTTGCAGGCGCGCGGCATTGGCGTCGGCGTCGGCGGCATTCGTGTCCGACGGCCGTCGGCCCAGTGCATGGTCGTAACAGGCCAGGCGTTCGGCGTCGGTGGCGATCGCGGTGCAGGCGCCGGCCATCGTGGCCTTGTCCGTTTCCTGCGCCAGGGCCGGCGTCGAGAGGATGGCGAGGGTCAGCAGGGAAGTGCGGAAAGCGGAAGTCGTCATGGGCGCAATGGTTCGCAGGTCTTCGGACGGATCATCGCAAATCGCGCGTCAGAAGAACCACGCGAACACGAACAGTCCGAGCATCGCGAACGCCAATCCCAGCTTCAGCACGATGCCCAGCGCGATGCCCAGCCAGGTACCGAAGCCGACCTTCGCGGCCTTGCGCCATTTGCGGCCATGCCACAGTTCGCCGAGCAGGGCGCCGACGAAGGGGCCGACCAGCACGCCGATCGGCATGAAGAACAGGCCGGCGAAGGTGCCGATCACCGAACCCCACAGCGCCTTGGAACTGGCGCCGACCTTCTTCGCCCCGACCGTGGTGGAGAGGAAATCCACCGCCAGCGACAGCAGGGTCATCAGGCCCAGCACGACCAGCGCCACCCAGCCGATCCGCTGGAAGTCGCCGGCCCAGGCCGCCAGCAGCATGCCGGCGAACACCAGCGGCAGGCCGGGCAGCGCGGGCAGGACCACGCCGACGATGCCCACCACGATCATCAGTACCGCCAGGGCGTAGCAGATGGCTTGGGTGTCCACGAAAATTCCTTTATCGATCAATCGGTTGTAGTTGCCGAAACCCGGTCCGGCGGGGGTTTGCATTTTCACAAATGCCGCGCTACTGTGCAGGCGCTGTGCTTGCCGGATTCATCGTGGATTGTGGCTACGTGTAGTCGATCCTTGCAGGTCGCTTCATCGTTACGCGCTTCCTCCTTGCAACCAGCCGCCGCGACCCGGCGTTTCCACCACCTGTTTCAAGGAGCAAGTAAAGCGTATGTCCGAGCGTGAGAACGGAACCGTCAAGTGGTTCAACGATGCGAAGGGCTTCGGTTTCATCAGCCGCGAGAACGGCGAGGACGTGTTCGTGCACTTCCGCGCCATCCAGACCCAGGGCTTCAAGAGCTTGAAGGAAGGCCAGAAGGTCAGCTTCACCGTCGTCCAGGGCCAGAAGGGCCTGCAGGCCGACGCCGTGCAGCCGCTCTGAGGCAGGCCCGACAACATCGCCGGCCGAATGCGGCCGGTCGAACAAAAAACCCGGCTTGCGCCGGGTTTTTTGTTGCTGCTTGAAACGCCTCAGTTCTGCGCCGGATTGTTTTCGGCGAAGTATTCGTGGCTGTCGGCGTTGTTCAGCGCGCCATCCGGGTCGGTCAGGGCGAGGTTCTTCGCGCCCGCCTGGCCATAGACCACGTCGTCGGTGCCGGCGACCACGTTGAAGTGGCTGGTTTCGTGGATCAGCGTGCCGGCCTTGGAATCGGTGCCGGTCAGCGGTGCGTTCCAGAACGCGCGGCAGACGAAGATCTCGTACGGCCGGGTCGGGTAGACGTAGGCGTAGTAGCTCTGGTTGCAGCCGCAGTTGATCTTGACTTCGCCGTTGCTCTGGTCGAGCGCCGCGTCGATCGCGGTGAAATGCTGCTTGGCCGTGTTGGTGCGGGTCGAGGTCGGGGTGCCGAACCAGGTGGTGTAGCGCGGGCCCGGTGAAGTGAAGTTGTAGTTCTTCGCGTTTTCCGAGTAGCCGCGCGCGGCGATCACCGCGTCGCCGGCGGTGGCGATCTGGGTGGTCGAGCAACCGACGTAGCTGACGCCGTTGACCACGGTGCCGCCGCTGCCCGGCTTGCCCTTGCCGTTGGTTCCGGACTTGGCGGCGCCGAGCACGTCGTTGCCGTCGATCCAGACGCGCGCCTTGTCGCTGCGCAGGACCATCGGATTGCCGCGCGAATCGCGCAGCATGCGCCCGTCGGACAGCGAAGCGTGCTGCAACGGCGAAACCAGGCTGATTTCGTAGTTGCCGCTCTTGCTCAGGTCGTAGGAAGCGGAGAGGTCGACCACCGTCTTCAGGCTGCGACCTGGCGGCAGCACGACGAAGTCGGTCGCTTCCGGCAGTCCACGCTTGACCAGCATGCCTTCGTACGCGACCGGCTCGCCGTCCAGGGTGACCTTGAACAGCGAGGTTTCCGGGGAGTCCGAAGGCAGTTCCCACTTGGGCACGCGCACGGCGCGATTGCCGGTGTTGGTGATGGTGACTTCGATCGGGCCCTGTAGATCGCCCGCCTTGGAGGCGGCCGGCGCGATGCTGACCTGCAGCGGATTGAGATCGGCGTTCTTCGGCGCCGCGACCACGGCCGCGATCGACAGCGAAAGGAGAGTGGCGCCTACAGCAAGATGACCGGGTTTGAACTTCATGCTCGGCTTTTCCTTGGAGTTGGGTGGAATGCCCGCCGGGCGGCGGACAGGCCGAATGTAGCCGGGATGCGGGTGAACGCATCGCGATGCGTGGGCGGCCTCCGTGCTAGCCTCGTCGAATCGAAGGTTGAAAACGGATTCGGCCGTGGAAACGACGAAATTTCTGTCCCTGGGGGTGGTTGCCATGGTCGCGATGACGGTATCGGCTTGCGGCGGTGCAACGAATTCCAGCGCTGGCGAGCCGCCGGCATCGACGCCGGTGCCGGCGCAGCCGGTCGCGGCATCGTCGCCGGCCGCAGGGTTGGAACGTCTGCGCGGCGAAGCCGTGGTCGGCAAGGACGGCTACGGCGTTACGCCTTGCGGCAGCGACCGGCAGCGGATCGTCGAATTCGCGCCGGATGCGCAGGCTTTCATCGATCGTTTCCTGGAGCCGGGCGGGCGGCTCGCGTTCTTCTTCGATGGCTGGGTACGCGAACGCGAGGGCAAGTGGATCGTCGACTCGGTCGAACGCGTCCACACCGAGGGACCGCGTTGCGACGCGCCGCTGGAACAGGCGATGTTCGTTGCCCGCGGCACCGAACCGTTCTGGTCGCTGTCGTTGAGCGCGACGGGATGGGAACTGCAACGTCCCGGGCAGGAAGCGCTGCGGGTGCAGGCGCCGGCGACCAGGGCCGGCACGGCTTACGTCTGGGAATCTTCAGCGCCGGCGGCGAAGGTCGAAATCGTTCCCGGCTATTGCGCCGACGGCATGGCCGATGCGGCCTCGGGTTGGGAGGCGAAGCTGAGCCTGGACGGCAAGACGCTCAGCGGTTGCGCGCATCGGGGTGCGCTGGCCTTGCCCTGAACTGCCGGGGTACCGCTCCCGATCCCCAGTCGCTCTCTTGGGCCGGGACGCCCCGATTTCTGCCCGATCGGTTCGCCGGATTTGACCGAATTTGCCGCGCCCGGCCGGCCGACAATCTGTATTAGTAATGACAAAAACGTGATGAAAGGCCCGGATCGGGCCAAAAAATACCGCTTGTCGGGAAAAATGCTACTTTTATCCGCATTATCGGATGATGTGGGCGGGCAAGTCGGAGCGGCAGCCGATTGCCTGGCAGGGGGAATGCCGCAATCAGGGAAAACGGATGCGCTCGCTTCGCTGGGGAACTCGGCACGCTGGATTCATGGCTGCGGTGATTGCCGCGGCGGGGTTCCGTGCGTGTGCCAGCGGGGGGCGACAGCGAAGGCCAGCGTCCGGCGCTGTCGCGTACGTCGGTGTGCAGTCCGGCGTGACCCTGGTCGAACTGATGGTCGCGCTCGCCGTGGCCGCCATCCTGCTGGCCCTGGCCGTGCCTTCCATGCAGTCGCTGATCAACAGCAACCGGTTGCGCACCGCCACCAATGAGACGCTGGCGACGCTCCAGGCGGCAAGGATCGAAGCGATCCGGGCGAACCGTCGCATGGTCGCCTGCCTGACGGTCGACCCGAACGCCGATGCGCCGGTGTGCGATGGCAACGGCGCCAGTGGGTGGATCGTGTTCCAGGACGCGGACCGCAACGGCAAGTACGCGGCCACCGAACGCCTGGTCCGGCGGACTTCCGTTGCCGGCGAAGTGCGCCTGCTCGGCAGCACGGCATTGAACGGCCGGATCACCTTCAATGCAGACGGCATGGCAAGGGATGCGGCCGGCAACCTGCTCAACGCCGCCGTGAGCGCGTGCCTGCCGCTGACCGCTCCGCGGCAGAACCGAAGCGACATCAGCATCAGCGCAGGCAGCCGGTTCCGCGCGGAGCGCAAGGACGCCGGCGGAAAGTGCGAAACACCAGGAGACAAACCATGAGCGAGGTCGTTCGCATGCGGACGGGACGAGGATTCGCCGGTCCCCGGCGCGTCGCCGGCGTCGGCATGATCGAAGTGCTGATCGCGGTCGTGCTGCTCGCATTCGGTATGCTGGGCATCGCGGCGCTGCAGATGGCCGCATTGCGCAGCAGCCAGGGTTCGCTGCAGCGCAGCCAGGCCACGATCGCGACCTACGCGATCCTCGACGCAATGCGCGCGAATCGCGACGAGGCGCGCGTTGGCGCCTACAACCTGACCGCCAAGACCTGCGCCATACCGGATACCGGTTCTCTGGCCAAGAACGACCTGGCCGAATGGATGGGTTCCCTGAAGCAGGTCCTTGGCGATTCCGCGTGCGCGAAGATCGTTTGCGGCAACGACAAATGCGAGATCGAGGTCAGCTGGACCGATACGCGCGCGAAGGCTGGGGAGCCCACCCCGCCGGTCGTGACGGTCACGCGCCTATGAACGGTTCTTTCCACCAGGTCCCCCGGGTGCGCGGCTTCAGCCTCGTCGAGCTGATGGTCGCGCTGGCGGTCGGACTGATCGTCACCGGTGCAGCGATCACCGTGTTCCTGTCCACCAGCCGCACCTACGACGCCACCGAAAGCCTCGGCCGCGTGCAGGAGAATCTGCGCGTCGCCTTCGAACTGATGGCCCGCGACATCCGCGAGGCGGGGGGAAACCCGTGCGAACGCGGCTTGCCGGTCTACAACGTGCTCAATAATCCGCAGGGCAAGTGGTATACCGATGCGATCGGCATCCATGGATACGAAGGCACCGAGGCTTTCGAGGGCGAGCCTTTCGGTACCGGCGAAGGACAGCGCATCGCCGGCACCGACGCGATCGAAATCAAGAGCGCCGGGCCCGGCATGAGCATCGTCAGCCACGTGCCGACTTCCGCGCAATTCAAGCTGGGCACCGCCGATCACGGCCTGTCTCCGGGCGACATCGCAATGGCCTGCGATTTCGGTGAGGTCGCCGTATTCCAGGTGACCAACGCACAACCGGGAATCAACGTCACGGTGGTCCACAACCCGGGCACCGGCACGCCCGGCAACTGCAGCAAGGGACTGGGGTACAGCGCTCCGCCGAACTGCGATGGCGCCAACGGCAACCAGTACGCCTTCGGCTGCTACATGGGCAAGTTCTCCGGCGGCGGCTGCGACGGCGACGAGGATGGGACCAAGAACGAACCGGAAGACCTGTGGCCCGCCATCATCTCCCGGCTGCGCATGGAGCGTTGGTACATCGGCGCCAATGCACAGGGCGGCAGGTCGCTGTACCAAGCCAGCGTCCGCAACGACGGTGGCAAGCTCAAGGTCGACAACAACGAGATCGTCGACGGCGTGGAGGACATGAGCCTGAAGTACCTCCTCGTCGGTGCGACGGGCTATGTCGACGCCACCGCGGTGAGCGCCGCGGACTGGACCTCGGACAAGGTCGTCGCCGTCTCCATCGACATCGTATTGACAGGTGCCGGAACTCCGGGCGCGGACGGAAAGGACATCCGGCGCCACCTGAAGATGATCACGACCATCCGGAACCACACCGAATGACGACTCCCATGACCGCATCCCATTCCCGTCAGCGCGGCGCCGCGACGCTGCTCGTGGTGTTGATCCTGCTGCTGGTCGTCGCGCTGATCGGCTTGGCCAGCCTGCGCGGCACGCTGATGGAGGAACGCATGAGCGCCGGCGTGCGCGATCGCGGACTGGCCTTCCAGGCGGCCGAGGCTGCCTTGCGCGAGGGCGAACTGGTGGCTGCGGATCGGCCGGCGGTTCCGGCATCCGGCTGTACGAAGGGGTTGTGTGCGATTCCGGTGCCGGGTGCCGCACCGATATGGGAAGACCCCTCGGTATGGGCGGATGCGCCCGAGACCGTCGTGACCCTCGGCGACCAGACGGCGAAGCCGAAGTACATCGTCGAGCTGCTCGCCACCAACGTGCCGCCGCGGGGCAGTTGCACCACCAGCAAGGTGATCGGCGAAACCTCCTGCAGCGGCACCGAAAGACGCTACCGCATCACCGCGCTCAGCCGCGCCGACGGCAGGGCCGAGGTGATGCTGCAGTCCATCTACGCGGTTCCTTGAGATGAGCCAGGCCATGAACGCCATCCGTTCCGATTCCCGCCGTCATTCCCTGCGTGGCCGACTGACGGCCGTCGCCATCGCCTTCCTGGCCACCCTGGCCGCGGGGCCGGGGCACGCCGTCGACATCCCCAACGATCCGCTGCAATCGCAGGCGGCGTATCCGCCGGCGAACGTGCGTTTCATCCTCGACGATTCCGGCTCGATGAACCTGGTCTCGATGCCCGCTTCTTTGGCGGACCCGAAATACAGCGACGGCACGGGTGCGTCCGGCTACCTGGACGACACCAATATCCGCCACGCGTCTTACGGCCACAACACGATCTACTACAACCCGGCGACGACCTACCTTCCCTGGATCAAGGCCGACGGCACCCGTTCCACCGGCGGCACTTCCTACACGGCGGCATACCGCCACACCGCCTTGCTGAGCGATACGGTCAATCTTTCCACTGCGACGCGCACGTTCTTCGTGCCGAATTCCGACGCCGTGAAGACCAGCACCGATCCGGCCGATTTCCAGCGGTTCCAGATACTCAGGGTCAACGGCAATCTTCACGTCGTGCGCAGCACGTGGGGCAGGTTGCGAAGCAACAATCGAGGCGAGCCCGGTGCCGGTTGCGACGACGGCGCCAATCGGGACGACGGCTGGATGCAATGCGAGTTCGCGACCCCGCTGCTGCCGACCAGCCCCGCATCGAGGCGCAGCGAAGCGGACGAGATGACCAACTTCGCGATCTGGTATTCCTACCATCGCAGCCGGATGAAGGTCGCCAAGGCCGGTGCCAGCGAGGCCCTGAGCCGGGTGGGCGAGTACCTGCGCATCGGCCTGGACACGATCAACCGCAACACCACGGGCTTTCCCTACGATATCCCGGTGGGCGCTGACGGCGGCCTGTTCCGCGGCGCCAACAAGAGCACCTGGTTCGACCGCCTGCGGTCGGCGCAGGGCGATGGCAGCACTCCCTTGCATCGCGCATTGCAACGCGCCGGCGATTATTTTTCGCGTAGCGACGCGGCCGGGCCGTGGGATTCGGGAACCGGCGTCTCGCAAATCAGCTGCCGCCAGAATTTCGCTATCCTGACCACCGATGGCTACTGGAATTCGACCGACGGTTTCGCCAGCGTGGGCGATGCCGACGGCACCGCCGGTCCGGCCAACACCTGGACCGATGCGTCGGGCAATATCAGGAAGAGCTTCACCTACGCGCCGGGAAACCCTTACCAGGACAATTTCGTCGAGACCGCCACCAAATCGCGATCGAATACCCTTGCCGACGTCGCGATGTATTACTGGAAGCGCGACTTGCGCAACGATCTGGAAAACAATGTCCCCGAATCGCTGGCCGACGAGGCTTTCTGGCAGCACATGGTCACCTTCGGCGTTTCGATCGGCTTGAGGGGCAACCTGGACCCGTCGAGCGACCTGCCGTCGATCAGGAACGGCACCAAGCACTGGCCCGATCCGATCAATGGCGGCGAAAACAGGGATCGCATCGACGACCTGTGGCACGCCAGCGTCAACGGACGCGGCGATTTCCTCGTCGCCAGCAACAGCAAGGAATTCACCGACGGCCTGTTGGCGGCGTTTGCGGAAGTCGCCAAGCGCCTAGGCTCGGCCTCGAACGTGACCGCGAACAGCACTTCGTTCGTGACCAACGGACGCGTCTACCAGGCCAGCTATCTTTCCGGTGCATGGAGCGGGGAACTGGCGGCCTACGATGCTTCCACGGCCGACGTGAAGGACGACACTCCGGTCTGGAGGGCGTCGGCGCTGATTCCGACCTCGGGCCGCAACCTGCTGACCTGGGGCGGCAGGGGAGGCGCATCGTTTCCGACCAGTGCCCAGATCGCCCTGCTGGACCAGTCGTCGCGGGCCATCGCCCCGGTCAATGGAACGGACAACGCCGCCTACATCGCAGGCGATCGCAGCAAGGAAAAGCAGAACGGCGGGGAGCTGCGCGACCGCGGCACCGTGCTCGGCGACATCGCCAATTCATCGCCTGTATACGTGAAGGAATCCCAGACGATCTTCGTCGGCGCCAACGACGGCATGCTGCATGCCTTCGATGCGACCACCGGCGCGGAACTCTTCGCTTATGTACCGGGCGGCATCAACTTCACGAACCTGGCGAGCCTGAGCAATCCGCGTTACCTGCACCAATACTTCGTCGACGGCCCCCTGATGGTCTCGTCTCGCGCCGTCACCCCGGGCAAGAACTACCTGGTCGGCGCACTGGGCCGCGGCGGCAAGGGCATGTATGCGCTGGACGTCACCTCGCCGCAGACGTTCCGCGCCGCCGACGTGCTCTGGGAACTCAACAGCGGCGCCAACCTGGGCCAGGTCCTGGGCGAGCCGCTGATCAGCCACCTCGGCAACGGCACCGCGGTCGCCATCTTCGGCAACGGGATCAACAGCGCCAGCGGCAAGGCCGTGCTGTATGTCGTCGACCTGCTCACCGGCGCGGTGCTCAACGAGATCGACACCGGCGAGGCTGGCGACAACGGCTTGTTCTCGCCGCGCGGCTGGGACGAGAACGGGGACGGTAGCGTCGATTACGTTTTCGCCGGCGACCTGAAGGGTCATGTCTGGAAGTTCGACTTCACCGGCACGACTCCGTCGATCGGTTATGGCGGCAGGCCGATGTTCACCACCGCTTCCGGCCAGCCGGTTACCGCCGACCTCGCGCTGGCGCAGCATCCGAAGACGGGGCAGCGCTGGGTGTTCGCCGGTACCGGCAGCCTGCTGTCGAAACTCGACCTGACGGACAACACCGTGCAGTCGATGTATGCGTTGATCGACGAGGGACCGGACCCGATCGCGACATCCGAACTCCAAGCGCGGACCATCGCGGTGGTCGATGCGACCACCGGCAACCGTGCCTTCGAGGCGAGCGGTACCTTGCCGGCGGGCAAGCGCGGCTGGTACCTCAATCTGTCGAATCCGTCGCCCGGAGAGCGCGTGCTCAGCCGGCCCCTGGTCGACGGCTCGGCGCTGTTCTTCGCCAGCGTCGTCCCGCCGACCAGCAACGTCTGCGACGCCGGTGGCAACGGCTATCTCAACGCCATCGATGCCTTCACCGGTACCAGCCTGGCGGATCCGTTCTTCGACACCAACGGCGACAGGAAATTCGACCAAAACGACACGCTGGACGATGGCTCCGGGAAAAAGGTCGCGACGGGCTCCATCAACCCTGGCGTCGGCATGCCGACCAAGCCGATCATCATCCGCGGATCCGACGAATCCGTAGCCGTCGTCGGTGGCTCGGGCGGAGGCCTGGCCGATCCGCCGATCAATCCGCCAGGATCGGCGCCGCGGCGGGTTTCCTGGCGCGAGATCCTGCATGACTGAGTCCATGAGCCAGAGGCGGACAGGGCAGGGGTTCACCCTGATCGAACTGTTGATCGTGGTCGCGATCGTCGCCATCCTGACGGTGACGGCGATCGCCAGCTACGAATTCGCGATGGTCAAGGCGCGAACCAGCGCGGCCAAGGGTTGCCTGACCGATCACGCGCAGTACATGGAGCGCTACTACACGACCGCCATGACCTACGTGGGAGCGGCGGCCCCGACCTGCAGCGACGACGTATCCCCGTTCTACACGATCAGCTACGCCGAAGATCCGACTGCCTCCGCCTATACGTTGCAGATCGTGCCGCAAGGACGCCAAGCCGAAGCCGACGGCAAGTGCGGCACCATGACCATCGACCAGACCGGCAAGAAGACCGCGACCAAGGCCGATTGCTGGAAGTAGCGCTTGTGCCGGCGTGGCCTCAGCGCAGCACGACCTGGCCGTTGACCACGCGAACGTAGGCGTTTTCGCGGATGCCGCCCAGGTTGCGCTGGTTGATCACCACGGTACGGCCGTCGTCCATGCGCACGGTGATGTCGTAGCTGCCAGCGGTACGGTTCTGGATGGCATTGCCGGCCAGTGCGCCAGCGGCGGCGCCGGCCACGGTGGCGGTGTTCTTCTCGCCCTTGCTGCCGCCGGTGTGTTCGGAAATCTGCCGGCCGGCGACTGCGCCGACGATGCCGCCCAATACCGCGCCGGTGGCCGAAGGCGCGGTACGCCCCGAGGCGATGCTGTCGACGCGCACCACCACGCCGCAGTCGTAACAGGAACTGCGCGAATACGAACCCGCGCCGTTGTTGTAACCGCCGCCGTAGGAAG
Source organism: Pseudoxanthomonas helianthi (assembly GCF_017939625.1). Taxonomy (GTDB): domain Bacteria; phylum Pseudomonadota; class Gammaproteobacteria; order Xanthomonadales; family Xanthomonadaceae; genus Pseudoxanthomonas_A; species Pseudoxanthomonas_A helianthi. Next base: position 444,225 of record NZ_JAGKTC010000003.1, on the reverse strand, counting down.
GCCCGTAGCCGGGCGAGGTGGCGCAACCGGCCAGCGCGGCGGTGGCGATGGCAGCGGCAAGCATCAGACGGGTATTCATCGGGTTCTCCTTGGCCTGCGTTCGTCATGCGCGATGCGTCGCATCGCTCGTGACGCATGGTTGGCGGCGGCCGATGAACCCTGCGTCAACCCGGCGGATTCGCCGGGTTGCGCGTCAGTGGCGATTCAGTGATCGCCGCGTGGATCAGTTGCGGAAATCCTGGTGGCAGGCCTTGCAGGCACCGCCGATCTGCTTGGCCATCGCGGTGGCGGCGGCGCAGTCGGTCGGCGGCGCGGCCAGCGCCGCGTCGAGCTTGCCGCGGAAGTCGCTGGCATGGGCAACAAAACGCTGGTCTTCGGCAAGACTGGGGAAGGCGATTTCCAGGTCGTTGCCCATCGCCCGCAGGGTGCGCGCATAGGGCACGGTATCGGTGGCGGCGCAGCGGTTGCTCTTCACCGTCGCATCCAGCAGGTCCATCTGCTTGCCCATCACGTGCATCACGCTGTGCGGGAACGGATCCTGCCGTGCCTGGATCGCTCGCATCGCGAACACGGTGCCCACCGCGCCGACCACCAGGCCGAGCAGGAACAGGAACAGATAGCGGGAAGCGTTCGACTTCTTGGCGGTGACGGGCGTTTCGCTGGCCATGCGGCGGGCTCCTTGTGTTGGAAGGCCCATGGTACGACGGCCGTCACGGTATCCGCCACGGGTACAATTCGCCGATGAAAAAAGAACTGCGCGAACGCTTCGCCGGCATCGATCGGCTGTACGGGCAGGGCGCCGTCGAGGGCTTCGCCGCCAAGCGCGTGGCGGTGGTCGGGCTGGGTGGCGTTGGCTCGTGGGTGGTCGAAGCCTTGGCGCGTTCGGGCGTGGGCCACTTGAGCCTGATCGACGCGGACGACCTGTGCGTGTCCAACACCAACCGGCAGTTGCCGGCGCTGGAGGGACAGTACGGGCGCAACAAGGCCGAAGCCGTCTCCGAGCGTTGCCGTGCGATCAATCCGCTGATCGAAGCAGAGGCGGTGCCCGCATTCGTCACCGCCGGCAACCTCGAGGAGATGCTGGGCCGCGGTTTCGACCTGGTGCTGGATGCCTGCGACAGTTTCCGCACCAAGGTCGAGATGATCGCCTGGTGCCGGCGGCGCAAGCTGCCGATCATCGTGTCGGGTTCGGCCGGCGGTCGCACCGACCCGACCCAGATCCGCATCCGCGACCTGTCGCGTACCGAGCACGACGCGTTGCTGGCGCTGGTGCGCAAGAAACTGCGCGGCGAATTCAACTTCCCGAAGAATCCGCAACGCTATTTCGGCGTGCCTGCGGTGTATTCGCTGGAGAACGTGCAATACCCGCAGGCCGACGGCAGCGTCTGCGGCCTGCGTCCGCAGCTGGGCGCCGACGCGGCGTTGAAGCTGGATTGCGGTGTCGGCCTTGGCGCGGCCACCCACATCACCGGCGCGTTCGCCTTCGCGATGGTCGGCAAGGCGTTGCAACTGCTGCGCAAGCCGTAACCGTCCGCCTGGATCCGGTATCCCTGTCGCTTTCATCGCGGGGTTTCGCAATGTCCGGATACCGCTTTTCCTTCGATCCGCGCAACCTTTCGGCGCTGGTCGCCTTGGGTTGGCTGGCTTCGTTCGCCCATGAGTTCACCCACCATGCGGCCGCGGCGCTGCTTTGCGGCGGTGTCGGCCGCATGAGCTTGAGCCTGTTCGTGACCGCCGACGGCTGTGGCGCTCGCTGGCCCTGGACCACCGCCGCCGGTCCGCTGTTGAGCTATGTGCTGATGTGGACAGGCATGGCGCTGTTGTTGCGCCGACGCGCGATCTGGTGGGGCTTCGCGCTGGTCATCTCGAACAAGCCGCTGATGCGCCTGGTTACCGCCGTGGCTGGCGGGGGCGACGAGAGAATGCTGTGGGACCTGGCTTCAGTAGGTTCCAGCCGCTGGCTGGCGACCGCCAGCGTGGCGTTGCTGTGCTTGCCGCCGCTGGCAGCCTGCTGGCGGGCCTTGGCGCCACCGCGTCGCGGTCCGGTGCTGGCCGGGGCCTTGATGTTGCCGATGTTGCCGCTCCTGGGCGTGCCTTTCCTCGATCATGCGTTCTACGGCGGGTGGATCAGTGGCGAACGCGTGCTGCCTGCGATGTTCGGCGTGCCATGGTCCGTCTGGGAAATAGAAGTGGGTGTGCTGATCCTGTTGCTGGCTTTGCACGGCGCGCTCGTCCGTCGTGGCCGTGCGTTGACCGCCTTCGGCGCAACATGATTCACTCACGGCCAGTCCGGGGAGGATACCGATGGCCATTTCCACACAGCGCGCGAAGCGGCCTGCAGGCGAAGGCCAAAGGCGGTCCAAGCGCGAAGCGATGTCGCGCGTCGATACCGCATGGCTGCGGATGGAGCGGCCGACCAACCCGATGATGATCACCGGCGTGCTGATGCTGGACGAGCCGATGACGCTGGAACGGCTGAAGCGGCTGATCCGCGAGCGCTTCCTCGCCTATCCGCGCTTCCGGCAGAAGGCGGTCGATACGCCGGCCGGCGCATCGTGGGTCGACGATGCGAATTTCGACCTCGACTGGCACGTACGCATTTCGGCATTGCCGGGGCGCAGCGATCCGCGTTCGGAAAAGCGTGCGCTGGAGCGTTTCGTCAGCCAGTTGGCGTCTTCGCCCCTGGACAAGACCAAGCCGCTCTGGCAATTCCACCTGGTCGAGAAATACGGCGGCGGCTCGGCGGTGGTCGCGCGCATCCACCACAGCTATGCGGATGGCATCGCCCTGGTGCAAGTGCTGCTGTCGCTGACCGACGTGCAGCGGAAGCCGGAAAAGCAGGCCGACCTGGGCAGTGCCTGGCTGAAGCAGGACGGCGCCGGCGTCGCGCGCCGGGTCGGTGCGATCGACCGCTACATGAAGCTGGGCGGCAAGGTGCTGGGCAAGGGCATGGAGATGGTCCAGGACCCGACCCTGGCCACGATGCTGGCGAAGGAGGGCGGCGAGATCGGCCGCGAACTGTTGGCTGCATTGGCCCTGTCCGACGACCCGCCGACCTTGTTGCGCGGCAAGCTGGGGGTCAGCAAGCGCGTCGCCTGGGCCGAGCCGCTGGATCTGGACGAGGTGAAGGCGGTCGGCCGCGCCTGCGATTGCACCGTCAACGACGTGCTGATGGCCGCTGCGGCCGGTGCGCTGCGCGACTACCTGCTGGAGCGGGGCGAAAACATCGACGGGGTGACTCTGCGCGCGACCGTGCCGGTCAACCTGCGTCCGCTGGAACACGCGCGCAAACTGGGCAACCACTTCGGTCTGGTCTTCCTCGAATTGCCGGTCGGCGAACCCAATCCGATACGCCGGGTCGAACGCGTCGCGGAATGCATGAATAACCTAAAGAATTCTCGCCAAGCCATTGTCGCATTTGGGCTTTTGGCGGCGCTCGGCATGGCCCCGGCAGCATTGCAGGGCGTGGCCCTGGAACTGTTCAGCCGCAAGGCCACGGCAGTGGCGACCAACGTGCCCGGCCCGCAGCAACCGCTGTACCTGGGCGGCAGCAAGCTGCGGGAACTGATGTTCTGGGTACCGCAGACCGGGTCGATCGGCCTGGGCATTTCGATCCTCAGCTACAACAACCGGGTCCATTTCGGCCTGATCGCCGACGCCAAGCTGGTGCCCGATCCGGATGCGGTCATCCGCCGTTTCGGCAGCGAGTTCGACAAGCTGCTGTACCTGGCGCTGATGGGCGATTGGGACCGCACCTTCGACGCCGAATCCGCATTGGCGCTGTTGCCCGCCGAAAGCTGAACGGCGCCGGGGGAGCGGTTCGCACCGGAATGGCGGCTTTTCATCGCGTTCATGTTCGTCTTGGCAGTCTTCGCGGCGAATGCTTCCCAGCTTCGGCGTTCCCTCGCGCCGGGCATCCACCCCAAGGAGTCGCACCATGAAGACCACGCTGAAGATCGGCTTGCTTGCCGCAGTGTCCGTCGCCACCCTCGGCGGCTGCGCCAGCTACACCGGCCAGACCAACGATCCGAACGATCCCAACCGAACCCGCACCGGTGCGCTGATCGGCGCCGGCATCGGCGCGGTGGCCGGCCTGCTCAGCGGCGGCAACGCCACCGAACGCCGCCAGCGCGCGATGGTCGGTGCGGGCATCGGCGGTCTGACCGGTGCCGGCATCGGCGCCTACCAGGACCGCCAGGAAGCCGAACTGCGCCGCCAGACCGCCGGTACCGGTATCGACGTCAGCCGCGAAGGCGACGTGATCAAGCTGAACCTGCCCGACGGCGTCACCTTCGACTTCGGCAAGTCCGAGCTGAAGCCGCAGTTCTATCCGGCGCTGAACAACGTGGCCAGCACCTTGCGCGAATACAACCAGACCATCGTGGAAGTGTCGGGCCATACCGACAGCGTGGGCAGCGATGCGGCCAACCAGGCTCTTTCCGAGCGCCGTGCCGCCTCGGTCGGCCATTACCTGGAAGGCCAGGGCGTGCAGAGCGCGCGCCTCGAGCTGGTCGGCTTCGGCGAAACCCGCCCGATCGCCAGCAACGACACCGACTCCGGCCGTGCGTTGAACCGCCGCGTCGAGATCCGCGTGGTACCGCTGCGCGCGCAGGGCTGATCCACGCGATCGCCGCAACGAAGAACGGGCCGCGAAAGCGGCCCGTTTTCTTCTGGTCGGCGGGAGAGCTGCCGGGTTCACAGCCAGTAGGCGACGCATCCCAGCCACGCGGCCATCGTCGGGATGACGAAAACGCCGAGTACCTGCTTGGTATTGCGGATTCGCGGCCCGAAAACGGCGTGCAGCAAAAGGCCGGGGCCGAGCAGCATCCCGATGTAGAACGCTCCGCCGCTCATGCCGGCCGAAGCCCCGGTGATCCAGATGGCCGCGGGCAGATGGACGGCCATGCGCGCTTTCCATATCGCGTCGTGACCGGCGCCATTGATCGAAGCCATGTCGATCATCGCATCGCAGAACAGCCACAGATAACCCGCGAATTTCAGTTCGACCCCGCCGGGCAGCAATTGCACCACCGGAACGAGGGCGAGGTGATACAGCAGTCCCATGCAGTCGCCGATGAAAAGGCTCCGGCGTTTCAGGGCGAACATGAACAGCCATCCGCACAGCGACAGCAGCGGAAGGAAGGCGACGTAGGGATTGGAATGGGTAAGCACGTTGGAACTCCTTGGACAATCGATGAGAGGAAGTGGCGCAACGCGCTCAATCCGCTCGAACGATGCCAAGAAGGCGGCAACGACGGGCAAGCACTGGCGCGTGCTTCCGTCGCGGTCCGCGGCCCATCACGGGCTGGAAAACCTGTTCGTCACGAACAGTGGCCGGGGCTCACCAAGATACCGGCCTGCCATTTTCGACGCCCGCATCATAAGTCGCGGCGCCGATGCTTGCCAGGCGCGCGGACATAGGGTGGGCAGATGATCGAAAAAATTCGGGCCGAGAGTGACCTCGGCCCGAACGGTTGATAGACAGGTGACTATCAGTTGGATGGTGGAGCTGGCGGGAGTCGAACCCGCGTCCGAAGGCACTCCATCCCCGGCACTACATGCTTAGCTCACCGTTGGATCTCGCCCCCCGACAGCACGGTGCGCAAAGCGCATCGGAGGACCAGCCTGTAAGTTCAGCCGGGGCAGACAGGCGGCCACCTCGGCTGTACCCCGTGATAATGACCCTACATCCACGAGCACGGGCACAAGTGGGTTCGGGGCTTACGCCTTAAGCGGCGAGAGCGTAGTTGTCGTCGTTGGCAACTAGATGTTTGCCGCTGGATTTACGAGGAAAGCTGCCCCCTCGGCATGCGCCAGGCAATTTCGCAACCCCCGTCGAAGCCAGTGCAGCCCCATGGGTGTCGTCATTGCTGACCCCGGCAGTGTAGGGGCGGGCGACCGCCGTCACAAGTTTGGAGACTGAACGGGGTTATCGTGGCTTCACCGTCATTCCGCGTGGCTGGCTCCGCGGCTGCCTTGCGTTTTGAGTGGGGAAAGGACGCCGGACCGCCGGCAACAAAGGGAGCAAACACGCATGGCAACCCGGAAACGCACCGTCGCGAAGACGACGAAGACAGCCAAGGCGGCGAAGAAGTCGACGAAGCCGAAAGCCCGCAAACGCGCCGCGGCCAGGCCGGCGGAAATGGAAGCGCTCGCCGCGACCGACTTCATGGCGATGGCGCAGGGCGAGGCCAAGACCGTGGTCTACATCCACGGCATCGGCAACAAGCCGCCCGCCGAGGTGTTGCGCGGGCAGTGGGACATGGCGTTGTTCGGCCGCAACATGGGCGAGCGCACGCGCATGGCCTACTGGGTCGACCGCGAACGCTATCCCACCCCCGAGCCCGGCACCCGCAACGATCGCGACCAGGGCCCGACCATCAACCTGGCCGAACAGCGGGTGATCAGCGCGCTGGGCGTGCATGCGCCGCGCAAGGAGCTGCGCCAGCTGGCCAGCGAAATCGCGCAGACGCCGCGCGAGGAACAGTTGCTGCAGGACATCCTGAAAGAGATGGGCGCCGACCGTCCGGCCGCCGGCGGCACGCGCAAGCGGGGTTTGCTGGACGAGATCAACGAAGCGCTGCTGCGCCTGGTATCGGCGGCGCTGCTCGAGGACGTGCACGACTTCTTCTTCGTGCCGGCGCGGCGCGAGGCGATGGAGCGCAGCCTGCGCGAGCGCCTGCTGGCCGGCGGCGGGCCGTTCGTGGTTGTAGCCCACAGCCAGGGCTCGATGATCGCCTACGAAGTGCTGCGCAAGATGGATCCCAAGGTCTGCGACGTGGCCCTGTTCGTCACCATCGGTTCGCCGCTGGGCCTGTTCGCCGTGCGCAGCATGTTCAAGCAGCGCCTGAAGAAAAAGAAGCTGCCGTTCCCGGCCTGCATTCGCCACTGGCACAACGTCGCCGACCGCGCGGACCCGGTCGCGCTGGACGGCGACCTGCGCGACGACATCGACATCAAGGCCGGCGACACGCGCTTCAGCAACGTGTGGCACGCCGGGGCCAACCTGGAAAGCCCGCGCACGCCGCATTCGGCGTCCGGATACCTGTCGAACCCGGCGCTGCGCGCACGCGTGCGGCAGGCGGTGGGAACGGGTTTCGACCAGCCGGTTTCCAATACCGTGTTGATCAAGGACCTGTCGGACCAGTTGGAGTCGCAAGGCCCCGACTATCGCCACGAAACCTTGATCGAGATGGACAAGCTGCATTCCGGCGAGCGCGACGTCGAGGCTTCGCGCACCGCGCTGCTGGCCAGGATCCGCGCGATGGCCGGCGCCAGCACCGGCCTGTCCGGCGAGCAACTGGACGACGCTATCTGCCTGGAAGACAGCCTGCAGCGTTACGTGTCGGCGCGGCTGACCCGGTTCGAGATCGAATCGCTGCGCAACGACTATCGCCAATACAGTTTCAAGCGGTTGTGGCGCGATGCCGGCAAGCGCGCACTGTTGAACCAGTCGCGCAGCGTGTTGCAGGCCGATGCCGCGCAGAATGCCTATCGCGCCGGCGGCAATCGCATCGGTTGGGCGGTGCTGGATACCGGCATCCGCGCCGACCATCCGCATTTCAACCAGCGCGACAAGCCGGCCACGGTCGAAGCGCAGTGGGACTGCACCCATCGCGGCGCGCCAAGGAAACTGACCCGTGCCGACGGCGACGCCTTCCACAAGCTGGACCACGACGGCCACGGCACCCACGTCGCCGGCATCATCGCCGGCAGTTGCCGCGCGCCGTTGCCGGGCGCGGACGGCACGCCGGAGGAGGTGGCGTTTTCGGGCGTCGCGCCGGAAGCGAAGCTGTACGGCTTCAAAGTGCTGAACGACGATGGCGAAGGCCGCGATTCGTGGGTGATCAAGGCCGTGCAACAGGTCGCCGAAATCAACGAGAAGGCGGGCGAGCTGGTGATCCATGGGGTCAACCTGAGCCTGGGCAGCGACTTCGACCCGGAAAGCTACGGTTGCGGCTTCACGCCGCTGTGCAACGAACTGCGCCGGCTGTGGCGCCAGGGCGTGGTCGTGGTGGTGGCGGCAGGCAACGAAGGCCTGGCCTACCTGGTGCAGGGCGACGGCGAGGCGTATCCGACCAACATGGACCTGAGCATCGGCGACCCGGCCAATCTGGAGGACGCCATCGCGGTCGGTTCGGTGCACAAGAGCAGTCCGCACAATTACGGCGTGTCGTATTTCTCCTCGCGCGGGCCGACCGCCGACGGCCGGCAGAAGCCGGACGTGGTCGCGCCGGGCGAGAAGATCGTCTCCGCGCACCATGGCTTCCATTTGGCCAAGCCGGAAACCTGGATGGTCGAGATGAGCGGCACCAGCATGGCCGCGCCGCACGTGTCCGGCGTGGTGGCCAGCTTCCTGTCGGCGCGACGCGAATTCATCGGCTTCCCCGACCGGGTCAAGCGCATCGTGCTGGACAACTGCACGGACCTGGGACGCGATGGCTACATGCAGGGCAAGGGACTGCCGAACCTGATGCGGATGCTCGGCTCGACCTGATTTGTTCCTGTGGAAGCGGCCTTGGTCGCGAACGCTTTTGTAGAGTCGAGCTTGCTCGACTGCTTTTTGTCCGGCAATCCTGAGAGGCAAGAGTAGTCGAGCAAGCTCGACTCTACGCAAGCCAAGCCCGGATGCGAGCTGGCCACTCATGTCAAGGCTCCACTTGCGCTGCGACGCTTGCGACAATCGGCCTTCCGCAACGACGAAAGCGCCACGCGAATACGCAATGCAGGACCGCAACCCGAAGCTCGACCAGCACATCGCCGCTACCATTGCCGCCGAAATCGGCGCGCAGACCGCGCAGGCCAAGGCCGCCATCGCCCTGCTCGATGAAGGTGCGACCGTTCCGTTCATCGCCCGCTACCGCAAGGAAGTCACCGGTGGCCTCGACGACACCCAGTTGCGCAACCTCGAGACACGGCTGACCTACCTGCGCGAACTGGAAGAACGCCGTGCCGCGGTGCTGGCCAGCATCGACGAGCAGGGCAAGCTGAGCGACGAGCTGCGGGCGGAGATCGAAGCGGCCGACAGCAAGTCGCGCCTCGAGGACCTGTACCTGCCGTACAAGCCCAAGCGCCGCACCAAGGCGCAGATCGCCCGCGAGGCCGGCCTGGAGCCGCTGGCCGACGGCCTGCTTGCCGACCCGACGCGGGTGCCGGAGGAATTCGCCGCGGCCTTCGTCGACGCCGAAAAGGGCGTGGCCGACGCCAAGGCCGCACTGGACGGCGCGCGCGCGATCCTGATGGAGCGCTGGGGCGAAGACGCCGCACTGGTCGGCGAGTTGCGCAACTGGATGAACGACGTCGGCGTGATCCGCGCGCGCGTCGCGCCAGGCAAGGAGGAAGCCGGGGCCAAGTACCGCGACTACTTCGACCATGCCGAGAACCTGGCGAAGATTCCCTCGCACCGGTTGCTGGCGCTGTTCCGCGCGCGCCGCGAGGAAGTGCTGTTCCTCGACCTGGAGCCGGGCAGCGACGCCGAAGCCGGCCACCTGCAGGCCGAAGGCCGCGTCGCCGCGCACGCCGGCGTCAAGGCGCAGGGCAGGGCGGCCGACAAGTGGTTGCTCGACAGCTGCCGCTTGGCGTGGAAGGCGAAGCTGCACCTGCACCTGATGCTCGACCTGTTCGCGCAGGCGCGCGAGAAAGCCGAGGCCGAGGCCATCGCGGTGTTCGGCGACAACCTCAAGGATCTGTTGTTGGCCGCACCGGCCGGGCCGAAAGCGGTGCTCGGCCTCGATCCGGGCCTGCGCACCGGGGTGAAGGTGGCCGTGGTGGATGCGACCGGCAAGCTGGTCGATACCGCGACGATCTATCCGCACGAGCCCAAGCGCCAGTGGGACCCGTCGCTGCACGTCTTGCGTGCGCTGTGCCTGAAACACCAGGTGCAGCTGGTTTCCATCGGCAACGGCACTGCCAGCCGCGAGACCGACAAGCTGGCCGGCGACCTGCTCAAGCTCGTTCCCGAGCTGAAGATGCAGAAGATCGTGGTCAGCGAAGCCGGCGCGTCGGTGTACTCGGCTTCCGAATTCGCGGCGAAGGAATTCCCCGGCCTCGACGTGTCCCTGCGCGGCGCGGTTTCCATCGCACGCAGGCTGCAGGATCCGCTGGCCGAACTGGTCAAGATCGAACCGAAGGCGATCGGCGTCGGCCAGTACCAGCACGACGTCGACCAGTACCGCCTGGCCAAGGCGCTGGACGCGAAGGTCGAGGACTGCGTCAACGCGGTCGGCGTGTACGTGAACACCGCGTCGGCGGCGCTGTTGTCGCGCGTTTCCGGCCTGTCCTCGGCAGTGGCCGAGAACATCGTCGTGCACCGCGACGCCAACGGTCCGTTCAAGAAGCGCAAGGACCTGCTGAAGGTACCGCGCCTCGGCGAAAAGACCTTCGAGCAGTGCGCTGGCTTCCTGCGCATCGCCGACGGCGACGAGCCGCTGGACGCGTCGTCGGTGCATCCGGAAGCCTATCCGGTGGTCGAACGCATCCTCGCCGCCGGTGGGCGGCAGGTGAAGCAGATCATCGGCGACAGCGCGTTCCTGCGTTCGCTGAAGGCCGAGCAGTTCACCGACGAGAAGTTCGGCGTGCCGACCGTGCGCGACATCCTCAAGGAACTGGAAAAGCCCGGCCGCGACCCGCGTCCGGAATTCAAGGCGGCGAAGTTCGCCGACGGCGTCGAGGACATCAAGGACCTGCACGAGGGCATGATCCTCGAAGGCGTGGTCAGCAACGTCGCCGCGTTCGGCGCGTTCGTCGATATCGGCGTACACCAGGATGGGTTGATCCACATCTCGGCGCTGAGCGACAAGTTCGTCAAGGATCCCCGCGAAGTGGTCAAGGCCGGCGATATCGTCAAGGTGCGCGTGCTGGAAGTGGACGTGGCGCGCAAGCGGATCGCATTGACCCGGCGCTTGGAGGATGTGCCTGCGCCAGCGAAGCGCGAGGAACGCAACGATGCTTCCCGCGATCGCGGTGGCCCGCGCGGGCAGGGCGGCAAGCCGTTCGCGCAGAAGCAACCGCCGGCAAACAATGCGCTCGCCGCGGCCTTCGCCCGGGCGCGCAGCAGCGATTGAAGAAGGTAGGGTGGGCACGTTTTTCGTGCCCACCATTGCGGCGACGGTGAAGGTGGGCACCAAAAGCGTGCCCACCCTACGACACTGGAAAAGCAGAAGCATTCGCGACCAAGGTCGCTCCCGCGAGTTAGGTCACGCGTCGCGGTTGTGCCGGCGCATGGCCCGCTGTTTCTCGCGCTGCCAGTCGCGTTCCTTGCTGGCTTCGCGCTTGTCGTGGGCCTGCTTGCCCTTGGCCAGCGCCAGTTCGGCCTTCACTTTGCTGCCTTTCCAGTACAGCGCGGTCGGGATCAGGGTGTAGCCGTCGCGTTCCACCTTGCCGATCAGGGTATCGATCTCGCGCTTGTGCAGCAGCAGCTTGCGGGTGCGGCGGTCGTCGGCGACGACATGGGTCGAGGCCTGGATCAGCGGGGTAATCTGCGCGCCGAACAGGAAGATCTCGCCCTTGCGCACCACCGCATAGCTTTCGCCGATGTTGGCGCGGCCGGCGCGGATCGCCTTCAGCTCCCAGCCCTGCAGGGCCATGCCCGCCTCGTAGCGCTGCTCGAGGTGGTAATCGTGGCGCGCGCGTTTGTTCAGCGCGATCGTCCCGGTGCCGTTTGTTTTATCCTTGTCCGACTTCTTGGCCATGTGGGCATTGTCGCATAGCAGGCAGGCGCCCCCGGAAGCCGCGAACCCGGCACACAGCAAGAAATCCCGCATGCAATCCATCCGCCGCAGCGCCCTGGTCGAACACTCCGCCACGCGCATGTTCGATCTGGTCAACGACGTGGCCGCGTACCCGCGCCGCTTCGACTGGTGCGAAAGCGCGGAGATCGTCGAATCGTCGGAAGACCGGCTGGTCGCACGGCTGGACCTGGGCCTGGGCTCGCTGCGGACCTGGTTCACCACCGAAAACCGGTTGGAACGCCCGCATCGCATCGAGATGAACCTACGCGACGGCCCGTTCCGCAAGCTGCACGGACGCTGGGATTTCCACGCGCTGGACGAGTCGGCGTGCAAGGTCACCCTGACCCTGGAATTCGAACCGACCAATCGCTTGCTGGGGCCGGCCTTCGCCCTGGGTTTCCAGGGCCTGGCCGACCGCATGGTCGACGACTTCGTCCGCGTCGCCGACGGCGGGCACCGTTGAAGGTCGAAGTGATCCAGGCGTGGCCGGGGCGGTTCGAGGCCCGAACGGTCGAACTCCCCGAAGGGGCGAGAATCGCCGACGCGGTTGCCGCGGCAAGGCTGGCCGCGGGGGAAGCGATCGCCGGTTATGCGGTGTTCGGCGTGTCAGCCGAGGCGGCGACGCCGTTGCGCGACGGCGACCGCGTGGAATTGCTGCGCGCCTTGCAGGTGGATCCGAAGGAAGCGCGTCGGCGGCGGGCCGGAAAAAACTAAGGCGGGCATTGCCCGCCTTGCGGAAAGCGCGCTCAGCGGCCGCGCTTGTTCTTGTCTTTGTCTTTCGCCAGGTTGTTGCCAAAACGGCGATTGGCGTTCGATGCCAGTTCCAGGTCCTGTTCCGGGAAGTACTCGCCTTCCCACTTCACCACCGCGTCGTTCTCGAAGTACACGGTCAGGTTCTTGACCTCGGTCTTGCCGACCCGCTTGACCCGCTCGCTGGCGGTGTAGTCCCAGCGCTGCGCGTGGAAGGGGTCGGCGATGGAGGGCGAACCCAGCAGTGCCAGCACCTGCTGTTTGCTCTGGCCCACCGCGAGCTGGTCGACCGCGCTCTTCTCGATCAGGTTGCCCTGGTAGATCGGCTGCCGGTACAGGATGCCGCAGCCGGCGGTGGCGAAGGCGACGATGGAGACCAGCAGGGCATTGCGCAGGATCGGGTGCATGCGGAGGACAGGGGTGAAAGACCCCGCGATGATACACTCCCGGCCTTCGCCGCAACCCCGTACAGGCAGCTGGCGCTAAACCGCCAATGAACGGAGCAGACGATGGAATCTCAGGAGCTACGCAAGGCAGGGTTGAAGGTCACGCACCCGCGGATGCGCATCCTGGAACTGCTGGAAAACAGCAAGCCGCGACACATGACCGCCGAGGACATCTACCGGCACCTGCTCGATCACGGCGACGAGATCGGCCTGGCCACGGTGTACCGGGTGCTGACCCAGTTCGAGGCCGCGGGGCTGGTGCTGAAGCACAACTTCGAGGGCGGCCAGGCGGTGTACGAACTGGACCGCGGCGAACACCACGACCACATGGTCGATATCGACACCGGCAAGGTGATCGAGTTCTCCAGCGACGAAATCGAGGCCCTGCAGCGCAAGATCGCCGCGCAGCACGGCTACGAGATCGAGGAGCACGCGCTGGTGCTGTACGTGCGCAAGAAGCGCTGACCTGTGGGAGCGACGTAAGTCGCGATTTCGAAGCGACGGACTGCGGGCTGCCGCGACACACGGGGGGGCGAAGCTTCGGGATTCTGCCGTGGCTCCGTGAAGGTCATTGACTCCGGGTTCGCGACTTACGTCGCTCCCACAATGTGGGTCAGCCCGCGTCGGCCAGCAGGCGCTTCGCCGCCGCACGCGCTTCGCGGCTGACCTCCACGCCGCCCAGCATCCGCGCCAGTTCCTCTTCGCGCTGCTTCGGCGACAGCGCTTCGACCGCGCTCTGGGTCATGCCTTCGACCGGCGCCTTGCTGACCCGGTAATGCGCATGGCCTTGCGCCGCGACTTGCGGCAGGTGGGTCACGCACAGCACCTGTCGCTGCGAACCCAGCGCCCGCAATTTCTGCCCGACGATCTCGGCGACCGCGCCGCCGATGCCGGAATCGACTTCGTCGAACACCATCGTCGCCACCGCGTCCGAGCCCAGCGCGGCGACTTCGATCGCCAGCGACACGCGCGACAGCTCTCCGCCGGAAGCGACCTTGCGCAGTGCGCGCGGCGGCTGGCCGACGTTGGCGGCAACGAGGAATTCGACCCGTTCGGCGCCCTGCGGGTCGGGGCGCTCGGTTTCGTTCGGCTCGATCTCCACCTCGAACGTTCCCCCGCCCATGCCCAGCTCGCCGATCAGGGCGCTGGTGGCCGTGGACAGCGCTTTCGCTGCGGCCTTGCGGCGCTTGCCCAGCGCCGCGGCGGCCTCGCGCCAGGCGCTGCGTGCGGCATCGATTTCGCCGTCGAGTTTGCGCAGGCGTTCGCCGGCACCGCGCAACGCGTCGAGTTCGCTGGAAATCGCGTCGCGTTGCTCGCCCAGTTGTTCCGGGGCGATCCGGTGCTTGCGGGCCAGGTCGTGCAGGCGGCCGAGGCGGCGTTCCATCTGTTCGAACTTCACCGGGTCGGCGTCGAGGTCGTCGCGGATGCGGTCGAGCTGGGCCAGCGCTTCGTCCAACTGCACCTGCGCGCCTTCGAGCAGCCCGTCGACCTCGCGCAGGCGCGGCTCGTGTTCCAGCACCCGCACCAATGCCGCGCGGACCTGCTGCAGCGCCTGCCCGGGGGAAGCCTCGTCGTCGCCGGACAGGCGGGCGAATGCGGCGTTGCAGGCGTCGATCAGGCCGGCGGCATGGGCCTGGCGGCGGTGGTCGGCGTTCAACGCGGCGATCGAATCGGGCGCGAGGTCTTCGCGTTCCAGTTCCGCCAACTGGTGCTCGAGGTAGGGAATGCGCTCGGAAGCGTCGCCCTGTTGCGACAGCGCCTCGCGTTCGCCCAGCAACCGGCTCCAGTGCGCGGCGGCGGCGGCCACGGCGTCGCGTTCGGCCTGGTTGGCGGCGAAGTTGTCGAGCAGGGCCAGCTGGCTGGCGCGGGAGAGCAGGGCCTGGTGTTCGTGCTGGCCGTGGATTTCGACCAGCAGCGCGGCCAGTTCGGTCAGCTGCGCTAGGGTCACGGTGCGGCCGTTGATCCACGCCCGCGAACCGCCGTCGGCGCGGATCACCCGGCGCAGCAGGGCTTCGTTGTCCTCGTCCAGTTCGTTGTCGCGCAGCCAGGCCAACGCCGGAGCGCCTTCGTCCAGGGCGAATTCGGCCGACAGCTCCGCGCGTTCGGCGCCGTGGCGGACCACGCCGCTGTCGGCGCGCAAGCCGGAAAGGAAACCCAGGGCATCGACCAGCAACGACTTGCCGGCCCCGGTTTCCCCGGAAATGACGGTCATGCCGGGGCCGAATTCGAGTTCGGCCGCGCGGACCACGGCGAAATCCTGCAAGGTCAGGCGTTTGAGCATGGGGCGGCATTGTAGCGGCGCGGGTCGCAAAAACCGGGACGGGCGAGCAGCGCTTTTGCCTTGCCCCCTTTTGAAAAGGGGGCTACGGGGGATTTGCTCTTGCTTTTGCTTCACCGCCAAAAAGCAAATCCCCCTCAATCCCCCTTTTGCAAAGGGGGAAGAAGAACGAGCCGGCCCTCTGCGTCGGCTTGCAAACCCCGCCGGCCGGGGCTATCTATCCGCCATGAATTCGCCTTCGCCCGGCCAGAACCTCCGCCTCGACCCGCGCGCGCGCCAGCTGCTGCGCACGCTGATCGCCCGCTACATCCGCGAGGGCGAGCCGGTCGGCTCGCAGACCCTGGCCCGCCACGCGGGGTTGGATGTCAGCCCGGCGACGATCCGCAACATCCTCGCCGACCTCGAGGACATCGGCCTGTTGACCTCGCCGCATACCTCGGCCGGCCGCGTGCCCACCGCACAGGGCTACCGGGTGTTCGTCGATTCGCTGGTGCAGATGCAGCCGCTGGGCGAAAGCGAGGTGGCACGGCTGCGTTCCGAGCTGCCTGCCGGTTCGGGCACCCAGGCGCTGCTGGGCAACGCCTCGGAACTGCTGTCGGCGATGACCCATTTCGTCGGCGTGGTCAGCGCGCCCAAGCGCGAGCAGTTCGCCTTCCGCCACATCGACTTCGTGCAACTCGACAACCGCCGCGTGCTGGCGATCCTGGTGTTCGCCGACAACGACGTGCAGAACCGGGTCATCGAGCCGCGCCGCGCCTACGAGCCGGGCGAACTGGAGCGGGTCGCCAACTACCTGAACCAGCATTTCGCCGGCCGCCCGCTGGCCGAGATCCGTACCACCCTGCTGCGCGAGCTGCGCGCGGCCCGGACCGAGATGGAAGGCCTGCTGGCGCATACCTTGGAGCTGGCCGAGCACGTGCTGGTCCCGCCCGGCGACGACATGGTCCTGGCCGGGCAGACCAAGCTGATGGGCGTGCAGGACCTGTCGGACCTGGACCGGCTGCGCGAGCTGTTCGAGGCCTTCGCCCGCAAGCGCGAGATCCTGCAGTTGCTGGAGCGCACGATCAGTGCGCCCGGCGTGCGCATCTTCATCGGCGAGGAAACCGGGTTGGCCCCGCTGGGTGGCTTGTCGGTGGTCACCGCGCCGTATGTGTCCGGCGAGCAAGTGCTGGGCGTGCTGGGCGTGATCGGCCCCTCACGGATGGCCTACGACCGGGTCATCCCGGTGGTGCAGGCCGCGGCCGACGCGCTCGGGGCCGCCTTGAATCCGGAACGATAGACCCCATCCGTTCCCGGTCTGGCGGCATGGGAGCCGCCCAGGAAGCCTGAATGAGCCACCAAGAACCACACCCGGAAGCGCCGGGCATCGACACCCCCGAAAACCAGGAAAACGCCCTCCACGCCGAGCTGGAAAGCCTGCGCGGCGAACTGGAGCAGATGCGCGCCGAGCGCCTGCTGGAACGCGCTGACCTGGAGAACCAGCGCAAGCGCCTGGCCCGCGACATCGACCAGGCCCGCAAGTTCGCCAACGAACGCCTGCTGGGCGAACTGCTGCCACTGTTCGACAGTCTCGAGGCCGGCCTGGCCGCGGCACCGGCCGACGACCCGCTGCGCGCCGGGCTGGAGCTGACCCTGAAGCAGTTGCACAAGATCGCCGAGAACAACGGCCTCAGCGAAATCGCGCCGGCCGCCGGCGACAGTTTCGACGCCGAACGCCACCACGCGGTCAGTGCCGTGCCCAACGCCGACGTGCCGCCGGGCGCGGTCGTGCAGGTGTTCCAGAAGGGCTACGTGCTCAACGATCGCCTGCTGCGCCCCGCGCTGGTGGTGGTCGCGCAGCAGGACTGAACGGCGTCGCGGGCGCCGGCTTGAATGTTCCACGCCGGGCCCCACATTGAACCCATTCCCGGCCCGCGCCGGTACAAATTCCAGAGGGAGCAAGCAACATGGGCAAGATCATCGGCATCGACCTCGGCACGACCAACTCGTGCGTGGCGATCATGGACGGGGGTAAGGCCCGCGTCATCGAAAATTCCGAAGGCGACCGCACCACGCCTTCCATCGTCGCCTACAGCAAGGACGGCGAAGTACTGGTCGGCGCCAGCGCCAAGCGCCAGGCGGTGACCAACCCGAAGAACACCTTCTACGCGGTGAAGCGCCTGATCGGCCGCAAGTTCACCGACGCCGAAGTGCAGAAGGACATCGGCCTGGTGCCGTACGCGATCGTCGCGCACGACAACGGCGACGCCTGGGTGGCCACCTCCGACGGCAAGAAGCTGTCGGCGCAGGAAATCTCCGCTCGCGTGCTGGAGAAGATGAAGAAGACCGCCGAAGCCTTCCTCGGCGAGACCGTGACCGAAGCGGTGATCACCGTGCCGGCCTACTTCAACGACAGCCAGCGCCAGGCGACCAAGGACGCCGGCCGCATCGCCGGCCTCGACGTCAAGCGCATCATCAACGAACCGACCGCGGCCGCGCTGGCCTACGGCCTGGACAAGGGCGAAGGCAGCGGCGACCGCAAGATCGCCGTGTACGACCTCGGCGGCGGCACCTTCGACGTGTCGATCATCGAGATCGCCTCGGTCGACGGCGAGAAGCAGTTCGAAGTGCTGGCCACCAACGGCGACACCTTCCTCGGCGGCGAAGATTTCGACAAGCGCGTCATCGACTACCTCGTCGAGGAATTCCAGAAGGAGCAGGGCATCGACCTGCGCAAGGATCCGCTGGCCCTGCAGCGCCTGAAGGACGCGGCCGAGCGCGCCAAGATCGAGCTGTCCAGCTCGCAGCAGACCGAAGTCAACCTGCCGTACGTCACCGCCGACGCCAGCGGCCCGAAGCACCTCAACATCAAGCTGACCCGCGCCAAACTTGAGGCGCTGGTCGACGATCTGATCAAGAAGAGCATCGAGCCCTGCCGCATCGCCCTGAACGACGCCGGCCTGCGTGCCAGCGACATCAGCGAGGTGATCCTGGTCGGCGGCCAGACCCGCATGCCGAAGGTCCAGCAGGCGGTGGCCGAGTTCTTCGGCAAGGAACCGCGCAAGGACGTCAATCCCGACGAGGCCGTGGCGCTGGGCGCCGCGATCCAGGGCGGCGTGCTGGCCGGCGACGTCAAGGACGTGCTGCTGCTCGACGTGACCCCGCTGTCGCTGGGCATCGAGACCCTGGGCGGCGTGTTCACCAAGATCATCGAGAAGAACACCACCATCCCGACCAAGGCCTCGCAGACCTTCAGCACCGCCGAGGACAACCAGTCCGCGGTGACCGTGCACGTGCTGCAGGGCGAGCGCGAACAGGCCCGCTACAACAAGTCGCTGGCCAAGTTCGACCTGACCGGCATCGAGCCGGCGCCGCGCGGCATGCCGCAGGTTGAGGTGTCGTTCGATATCGACGCCAACGGCATCCTGCACGTCAGCGCCAAGGACAAGAAGACCAACAAGGAACAGAAGGTCGAGATCAAGGCCGGTTCGGGCCTGTCCGACGAGGAAATCCAGCGCATGGTGCAGGACGCGGAAGCGCACCGCGACGAGGACAAGAAGTTCCACGAGCTGGTGCAGGCCCGCAACCAGGCCGACGCGCTGATCCACGCCACCCGCAGCGCGGTCACCGAACACGGCAGCAAGGTGCCGGGCGACGTGATCGGCCGCGTCGAAGGCGCCATCGCCGAGCTGGAGACCGCGATCAAGTCCGACGACAAGGGCCAGATCGAGGCCAAGACCAAGGCGCTGGAAGAGGCCGGCCAGTCGCTGTACGCCGCGGCCGCGGCCGGTTCGCAGCCGGGTGCCGACGCCGGCCAGCCGGGCGGTGCTTCGACGGGCGGCGACGACGTGGTCGATGCCGAGTTCACCGAAGTCAAGGACGACAAGAAGTCCTGAGGTCCGTGATCGGGCGATGAGTAACCACGACGGGCAGGCCAGAACCTGCCCGTCGGTGTTTGGCAGTACCGGGGAACGACGGCGACAACGATGAGCAAGCGCGACTACTACGAAGTGCTGGGCGTGGCCCGCAACGCCAGCGAGGAAGAGCTGAAGAAGGCCTACCGTCGCTGCGCGATGAAATTCCACCCCGACCGCAACCCGGGCGACAAGGCCGCGGAAATCGCGTTCAAGGAATGCAAGGAAGCCTACGAAGTGCTGTCCGACGGCGGCAAGCGCCGCATGTACGACCAGCACGGGCACGCCGCATTCGAGCACGGCATGGGCGGCGGCGGACCGGGTCCGGCCGACATGGGCGACATCTTCGGCGACATCTTCGGCAACATCTTCGGCGGTGGCGCGCGCCAGGCGCGGCGCGGCGCCGACGTCGGCTACGTGATGGAACTCGACCTGGAGGAAGCCGTTTCCGGCGTCGAGAAGCGCATCGAGATCCCGACCCTGGTCGCCTGCGCGCCATGCCACGGCAGCGGTTCGGAAGACGGCAAGACCGAAACCTGCAGCACCTGCGGCGGCCGCGGCCAGGTACGCATGCAGCGCGGCATTTTCGCCATGCAGCAGACCTGCCCGCATTGCCATGGCAGCGGCAAGATCATCCGGAATCCCTGCAAGACCTGCCACGGCGCCGGCCGCGTCGAGGAAGAGAAAGCCTTGTCGGTGAAGATCCCCGCCGGCGTCGACAACGGCGACCGCATCCGCCTGCAGGGCGAAGGCGAGGCCGGACCCCCGGGCACGCCACCGGGCGACCTGTACGTGGAAGTGCGCGTGCGCGAGCACGAGATCTTCCAGCGCGACGGCGACGACCTGCACTGCGAAGTGCCGATCCGCATTTCCCAGGCCGCCTTGGGCGACACCGTGCGCGTGCCTACGCTGGGCGGCGAGGCCGAGATCCGCATTCCGGCCGAAACCCAGACCGGCAAGCTGTTCCGCCTGCGCGGCAAGGGCGTGAAGTCGGTGCGCAGCCGCAGCGAAGGCGACCTGTTCTGCCGCGTCGTGGTGGAAACCCCGGTCAACCTGACCGCCGAGCAGCGCGAGCTGCTGGAGAAGTTCGAAGCCACCTTCGTTGGCGACGAAGCGCGCAAGCACTCGCCGAAATCGGCGACCTTCCTCGACGGGGTCAAGGGTTTCTGGGATCGGATGACTTCCTGAGCCGGCATGGCCGGCCCTTGTGTACGATGGCGTCGGGCCCGCAACGGGTCCGAAGGACATCGGGGACACACAGGAGGTTTTGCCGTGGGCATTGTTCCGAGCAAGCGGGCGTTGGCGCCCGTCTTCGCGCTGGCGTTCGCGTTCATGGGCGTCGCCCATGCGGCCGCGGACGACCGGCCCTACCAGATCGAATATACGCGCATCGACTACACCGTCGATGCGGACGGGCGCTATGTCGAATCGCGTGAAACGGCCACGAAGGTATTGAAGGAATCCGCTTTGTCCTATCTCAAGGACGCATCGGTTTCCTACAGCACCAGCGTGCAGAAGGCGGAAGTGGCCGAGGCCTATACGCTGAAGCCCGATGGTCGCAAGGTGCCGGCGCCGCCGGGGAACTTCCAGGTCAGCGCCCAATCCGGCCAGTCCGGGGATTCGCCGGTGTATTCGGACCAAAGCACGCTGACGGTGGTGTTCCCCGAACTGGCGGTCGGCGATACGGTGGTATTCCGCTATCGCCTGACCGCTTCGCAGCCTATGTTCGAAAAGCACTTCTCGGTGCTGGAGAACTTCAGCCCGGCCACGTACTACGGCGATGTTCGCGTCACCGTGGACGCGCCGGCGACGCTGGTTTCGCGGTTCCAGGGCTGGAAGATGGCGCAGGGCGAGGCGACTCGCGGAGACAGGCGGGTGGTGACCTGGACCTGGCGCAACCGCGAGCCGGTCGATCCGGAAAGCCTGCGCGACAGCGTCTTCGACCCGACGCGCTATCCCGGCTACGCTTATTCGACCTTTTCGGATTACGGGCAGATCGCAGCGGCCTATGGCGCCAAGGCCGATCCGAAGGCCGAGCCTACACCGCGCATCCGCAAGCTGGCGGACGAACTGGCCGGCGATGCCGGCGACCCACGCGAGATCGCCAAGCGCCTGTACGAATGGGTGGCGCGCAACATCACCTATGCGGGCAACTGCATCGGGCTTGGGGCGGTGGTGCCGCGCGACCTGGATGTCGTACTGAACAACAAGATGGGCGACTGCAAGGACCACGCCACCTTGTTGCAGGCGCTGCTCAAGGCCAAGGGCATCGACAGCACCCAGGCGCTGGTCAACGCCGGCGACACCTACGTTTTGCCTGACATTCCCGTGGCCTCGATGGTCAATCACGTGCTCAATTACGTGCCGTCGCTGGACATGTACCTGGATTCGACTGCGTCGACCGTGCCTTTCGGCAGCCTGCCTCCTGCTGACGCCGGCAAGCGGGTGCTCCTCGTGCATGGTTACGGCGAGGACACGAAGACACCGGCGCATACCGCCGGCCGGGACACCCAGCGGCTGACGACCCGGGTGAAGATCCTCGCGGACGGCTCGGTTAAGGGCTCGCAGCAGCTGGCATTGACCGGACGTTTGGCGGTTGCCATGCGAGAGCAGTTCCGAAACATGGGCGAGAGCGATTCCAAGCAACTGGTAAAGCGCTATTTCCAGGGCAGGGGTCTGGCTGCCACAGGCGCGGTCCGCTACGCGGACCCGGTGTCGACTTCCGAGGATTTCACCCTGGAAGCCGACTTCGATGTCGCGCAGCTTTTGGCCATGCCGGGCGGCATGCAGGTGCAGCCCTGGTTCGTCAGCCTGGCGCCGATTACCTCGGTAGTGGCCGGCAACTCCGGCGTTGCCGACGCACCTGCAGGCGAAAGCAATTGCGGCAGCCTGATCAGCGAGGAAAGCTACGAGCTCGAGTTTCCGCCGGGTTTTCGCATCGCCGCCACTCCGAAGGACGTGGCCTTGCAGCGGGACAACGTGACCTACACCGCGAAGTACCAGCGTGACGGAAACCGCCTGAGCGTGCAGCGCAACCTGCGGGATCTGACGCCGGGCCCGACCTGCACCGCCGAGTACAACACCGGATATCGCGCGCTGATGCGGGAAATCCTGCGCGACCTGCGCTCGCAGGTGGTGTATCTGCCCGAATGACGGTTCCTGACACCTGAAACCAATTCCGTTTCCTAGAATGACGCCCGGAGTTTCCGGGCGTTTTTCTTTTCGGGCACAGGTCTTTTGAGCGAATACAAACCCGTCATCGGCATCGTCGGCAGCGAAGGCGCGTACGGACGCTGGCTGGCGCAGTTCTTCCGCGAGCGCATGGGCCTGCAGGTGCTGGGGCGCGATCCGGCCGCCGCGGATTCGCCGGGCGAACGCGAGTTGATCGAGCGCAGCGACGTGCTGGTGTTTTCCGCCCCGATCCGCCGCACGCCGGCGCTGATCGCCGAATACGTGCGCATCGCCGACGGCACCGAGCGCGGCAAGCTGTGGCTGGACGTCACTTCGATCAAGTCGCCGGCGGTCGCGGCGATGCTGCAGTCGCGGGCCGAGGTGGTCGGCCTGCATCCGATGACCGCGCCGCCGAAATCGCCGACGCTGAAGGGCCGGGTGATGGTGGCCTGCGAAGCGCGGCTGGGTGCGTGGCGCGGCTGGTTCGAACACTTCGTCGCCGCGACCGAAGCGCAATGCGTGCCGGCCACGCCCGAGCAACATGACCGGGTCATGGCCCTGGTGCAGGCGATGGTGCATGCCGCGCACCTGGCCCAGGCCGGGGTGATCCGCGAATACGCGGACGAATTGGGTGGCCTGGAAGGCCTGCTGCCGTTCCGCACCGCGGCCTTCGAGATGGACGCGGCGATCCTGTCGCGGATCCTGTCGCTGAACCCGGCGATCTACGAGGACATCCAATTCGGCAATCCCTACGTCGTCGGCATGCTCGACAGGTTGGTCGAACAACTTTCGCGACTGCGCGACGCGGTCGGGCAGGGCGACGAAGCGGCGCGCACGGATTTCCGCGAAGGTTTCTTTGCCGGCAACCGCGCTGCGCTGGGGGAGCGCGCTTTGGCTGATGGCAATTACAACTACGAACGCCTGGGCTACCTGCTCGCCGACCTCGCCGACACACAGGCGCTGAGTATCCACCTGCCGGAAGACCGGCCCGGCTCGTTGCGCGTGCTGCTGCACGTGTTCGAACGGCATGGGATCAGCATCGCGTCGCTGCACTCCTCGCGCACGCCGGCGGGCGAGGTGCATTTCCGCTTCGGCTTCGACAGCCATACCGAAACCGGCGCGCTGCTGGCCGCGGCGATTGAGGTGGACGGCAGCGGCATCGGCCGCGTGCTGCCGTCGGATAAATAATCCGCAGATACCGGGCTTGCCTGGCAGGAAGCCACGACGTGGGAGCGACGTCAGTCGCGAACATCGAAGCCATGGCACCGACACGCCGGTTGTCAACCAACAAAGCGAACGGTAGGTTCCCCAGCTTCGGCATTCGCGACTGACGTCGCTCCCACACCGGTTTGTGTCGGAGGGGTCAGCCTGAGGACGGTTGGACAAAGTGGTGTTTCCGGCTGCGAAAACCGGCGTTCCGCTGCATGTGCCCGGCCTTTTGCAGGGTGAAGCGACCGTGGCGCGGCGATAAACTATGCCGATGAACGCCAACATCACCCTGTCCAAGCGCGCCCAGGCCCTGACCAGCTCGGCGATCCGCGAAATCCTCAAGGTCACCGAGCGCCCCGAAGTGATTTCCTTCGCCGGTGGGTTGCCGTCGCCGGCGACCTTCCCGGTCGAGCGCATGCGCGAAGCCACCGACAAGGTGCTGCGCGATGCGCCGCAAGCCGCGCTGCAATACGGGCCGACCGAAGGTTTCACGCCGTTGCGCGAATGGGTAGCGCAACGCATGGCGAAACTCGGCGCGCCGGTCAGCCCCGGCCGCGTGTTGATCGTCACCGGCTCGCAGCAAGGCCTGGACCTGTTGGGCAAGACCCTGGTCGACGAGGGCAGCAAGGTGCTGGTGGAAACGCCGAGCTACCTCGGCGCGCTGCAGTCGTTTTCGCTGTTCCAGCCGAAGTTCGCCTCGATGCCGTCGGACGGGCAGGGCATCGACACCGATGCACTGACGCCGGAACTGCTGGCCGGCGCGCGCTTCATGTACTGCCTGCCGAATTTCCAGAACCCGACCGGCCGCCGCTTGCCGCTGGAGCGGCGCAAGGCGCTGGTGGAAAAGGCCGCGGCCGCGGGCGTGCCGTTGGTCGAGGATGATCCCTACGGCGAACTGTCGTACGACGGCGAGCACCTGCCCGGCCTGCTGTCGCTGAACCCGGAGCAGGGCATCTACATGGGCTCGTTCTCCAAGGTGCTGGCCCCGGGCCTGCGCCTCGGCTACGTGGTCGCGCCGGAACCGCTGTTCTCCAAGCTGGTGCAGGCCAAGCAGGCCGCCGACCTGCACACGCCGTCGTTCAGCCAGCGCATCGTCCACGAAACGATCAAGGACGGCTTCCTCGACACGCATATCCCGAGCATCCGCGACCTGTACGGCCGCCAGTGCCATTACATGCTCGACGCGCTGGAACGGCATTTCCCCACCGAAGCGCAGTGGACGCGACCGGAAGGCGGCATGTTCATCTGGGTCACCCTGCCGAAGGGCGTCGACACGACCCGGTTGCTGGCCAAGGCGATCGAGCAGAACGTCGCCTTCGTGCCCGGCGCGCCGTTCTTCGCCAACGATCCGCAGGCCAATACCCTGCGCCTGTCCTTCGTCACCGTGCCGGCGGAAAAGATCGAGGCCGGCATGCAGAAGCTGGGCGCGCTGGTGAAGGCGGAAATCGCCGGGTTGGCGCAGGCGGCCTAAGCAACCCTCGTGGGAGCGGCCTTGGCCGCGCGAACGCTCTTGCCGTAGAGCGGGGCTTGCCCCGCTACTGCTCGGGATCTGCCACAAGGGCCAGAAGTAGCGGGGGAAGCCCCGCTCTACCAAAGCCAAGCGAGATCATTCGCCGCCGGGGCCGCTCCCACGTATCCTGTCGGACATGACTTCCCCCGTCCGAATCCTCATCCACGGCGCCAGCGGACGCATGGGCCAGGCCTTGCTGCGACTGGCCGCCGCGCAGCCCGAGACCTTCGAGGTGGTCGGCGCGGTGTCGCGCAAGCCGGCTCAGCGGGTGATCGACGGAGTGCCGCAGTTCGCCGCCAGCGAATTGAACGGCGCGCCAGCGTTCGACGTGCTGGTCGATTTCAGCCTGCCCGAAGCCTTCGATCCCGTGCTGGCGCTATGCGTGCAGCGCGATACGGCGCTGGTGTCCGGCACCACCGGCCTGTCCGAAGCGCAACTCGCCGCGATGCGGAGTGCGGCGCAGAAGATCCCGCTGCTGTGGGCGTCGAACTTCAGCCTCGGCGTCGCGGTGCTGGCCGAGCTGGTCGAGCGTGCGGCGAGCGCATTGCCGGGTTGGGATTGCGACATCGTCGAAGCGCACCACACGCAGAAAAAGGATGCGCCTTCCGGCACCGCCCTGACCCTCGGGCAGGCGGCCGAATCCGCGGGCGCAGCCGTGCATTACGCCAGCCTGCGCGCCGGCGACATCGTCGGCGAACACCTGGTGCAATTCACCGGGCTGGGCGAACGCATCGAACTGGTCCACCGCGCGACCAACCGCGACATCTTCGCCCGCGGCGCGCTGCACGTCGCCGCGCGGCTGGCGGGCAAGCCGCCCGGCAGCTACCGGGTGCGCGACCTGCTGGATTGAGGCGTCGGCGACCGGATCGGTGCGATCCCACGGCCGCGGCTTCACAGTGGTATGGATGAGGTACGGCGACGTCGTTCCGAGTGTAGCCAAAGCTGGCGCGCGGCCGGCCTTGCCGGTACAATTCCCGCTCGCCTGTTACCCGCCACCACGGACCGGAGAAATACCGAGTCCGCGGTTTCTTGCAGCCGCAAACCGGCGGGACAGGGTTCCTCCACCCCAAGGCGAGCCCCGTGACCCATCCCGCAATCCTCGTGCTCGAAGACGGCAGCGTATTCGAGGGCGAATCCGTAGGCGCGACCGGACTTTCGGTCGGCGAAGTGGTGTTCAACACCGCGATGACCGGTTATCAGGAAATCCTGACCGACCCGTCGTACGCCCGCCAGCTGGTCACCCTGACCTATCCCCACATCGGCAACACCGGTTGCACCGACCAGGACGACGAAGCGGCCCAGGTCTGGTGCGCCGGCCTGATCGTGCGCGACGTGCCGCGCCGGCCCAGCAACTGGCGCAGCCAGGTGTCGCTGCCGGAATGGCTGCTGGCCCGCGGCATCGTCGCCATCGCCGGCATCGATACCCGCAAGCTGACCCGCATCCTGCGCGACAAGGGTGCGCAGAATGGCGCGCTGATGGCCGGCCCCGACATCGATGTCGACAAGGCGCTGGAAGCCGCGCGCAAGTTCCCCGGCCTGAAGGGCATGGACCTGGCCAAGGTCGTCTCCACGAGCCAGGCTTACCCGTGGCGGGAAGGGCAGCTCGACCTGGACAAGGGCGAGTTCGCCCGCGCCGAACCGAAGTTCAAGGTCGTCGCCTACGACTACGGCGTGAAGGCCAACATCCTGCGCATGCTGGCCGAGCGCGGCTGCGACGTGACCGTGGTGCCGGCGCAGACCCCGGCCGCCGAAGCGCTGGCGATGAATCCGCACGGCGTGTTCCTGTCCAACGGCCCCGGCGACCCGGAACCGTGCGACTACGCCATCGCGGCGATCAAGGAATTCGTCGCGAAGAAGATCCCGACCTTCGGCATCTGCCTCGGCCACCAGTTGCTGAGCCTGGCCAGCGGTGCGCAGACCATGAAGATGCCGCACGGCCACCATGGCGCCAACCATCCGGTCATCGACCTCGATAGCGGGCGGGTGCTGATCACTTCGCAGAACCACGGTTTCGCGGTCGACGAGGCCACGCTGCCGGCCAACGTGCGCGTGACCCATCGTTCGCTGTTCGACGGCACCAACCAGGGCATCGAACTGACCGATGCGCCGGCGTTCTCGTTCCAGGGCCACCCGGAAGCGAGCCCCGGCCCGCACGACATGGCGCCGCTGTTCGACCGTTTCGTCGAGTCGATGCGTCGCGCGGGATGAGCCGGTCGCCCGCCAGGTCGGTGTTCAGGCGCTGGATGCCGCGCCTGTTGGCCGTTGGCGTGCTGCTAGGCGCGTACCCGGCGTTCGTGCTGGTTTCGGTCTACGCCTACTGGTTCGGCTGCGGCCTGCCGGGCGGACGCAACGGTCCGGCCGACGCCTACCGGCATTCGCTGGCCAGCGCCATCGTCGCGTACACCAGTTCGCCGCGCTGCGTCGACTGGGTCACGCGGGTGATGGAACGCGACGGCGAAGGCAACCCGAGCCGCGCGATGGATGCGCACAACAACCGGATCGGCGCGCGGATAGGCGCGTCGGCCGATAGCTGGAAATCGATGCAGCAGGCGGTACGCACTGCAGTGGAACAGGGGTCGGTCGACGCCACGTCACCCGACCGGATCACCTGGCTCGCGCCCGACGCGTGGCAGGAACGCATTTACTGAGGAAGACGATGCCCAAGCGCACCGACATAAAAACCATCCTGATCATCGGCGCCGGCCCGATCGTGATCGGCCAGGCCTGCGAATTCGACTACTCCGGCGCGCAGGCGTGCAAGGCGCTGCGCGAAGAGGGCTACCGCGTGGTGCTGGTCAACAGCAACCCGGCGACGATCATGACCGACCCGGAGATGGCCGACGCCGTCTACATCGAGCCGATCAACTGGCAGACGGTCGAGAAGATCATCGCCAAGGAAAAGCCCGATGCGTTGCTGCCGACCATGGGCGGGCAGACCGCGCTGAACTGCGCGCTGGACCTGGCCGACCACGGCGTGCTGGAGAAGTACGGCGTCGAGCTGATCGGCGCCAAGCGCGAGGCCATCCGCATGGCCGAGGACCGCGAGCTGTTCCGCGTGGCGATGCAGGAAATCGGCCTGGAATGCCCGAAGGCCGAAGTCGCGCACACGCTGGAGGAAGCGCTCGATATCCAGACCCGCGTCGGCTACCCGACCATCATCCGTCCCAGCTTCACCCTGGGCGGCAGCGGCGGCGGCATCGCCTACAACCGCGAGGAACTGGTCGAGATCGTCAACCGCGGCCTGGAACTGTCGCCGACCACCGAAGTGCTGGTCGAGGAGTCGGTGCTGGGCTGGAAGGAGTTCGAGATGGAAGTGGTCCGCGACACCGCGGACAACTGCATCATCGTCTGCTCCATCGAGAACCTCGACCCGATGGGCGTGCACACCGGCGACAGCATCACCGTCGCCCCGGCGCAGACCCTGACCGACAAGGAATACCAGCGCCTGCGCGACGCCTCCATCGCGGTGCTGCGCAAGATTGGCGTGGACACCGGCGGTTCCAACGTGCAGTTCGGCATCAACGCGCAGACCGGCCGCGTGGTGGTGATCGAGATGAACCCGCGCGTGTCGCGTTCGTCGGCGCTGGCCTCGAAGGCGACCGGCTTCCCGATCGCCAAGGTCGCGGCCAAGCTCGCCGTCGGCTACACGCTGGATGAGTTGAAGAACGAGATCACCGGCGGCAAGACCCCGGCTTCGTTCGAGCCGAGCATCGACTACGTCGTCACCAAGATCCCGCGTTTCGCCTTCGAGAAATTCCCGCAGGCCGACGCGCGCCTGACCACGCAGATGAAGTCGGTCGGCGAAGTGATGGCGATGGGCCGCACCTTCCAGGAATCGATGCAGAAGGCCCTGCGCGGACTGGAAACCGGCAAGGTCGGCCTGGACCCGACCGGGCTGGACCTGGCCGACGAGAACGACCTGGCCACGCTGCGCCGTGAACTGAAGGCACCGGGCCCCGAACGCCTGTTCTACGTCGGCGATGCGTTCCGCGCCGGCATGAGCGTCGAGCAGGTATTCGAACTGTCGTTCATCGATCCGTGGTTCCTCGACCAGATCGAGGAAATCATCGCCGCCGAGAAGCAACTGGCCGCCGACGGCCTCGGTTCGCTGGACAAGCCCCGCCTGCGCAAGCTGAAGCGCGCCGGTTTCTCCGACGCGCGCCTGGCCCAGCTGGCCGGCACCGATGAAGCGGCGATCCGCGTGCTGCGCAACGCGCTGGGCGTGAAGCCGGTGTACAAGCGCGTCGACTCCTGCGCGGCCGAGTTCGCCACCAGCACCGCCTACCTGTATTCGACCTACGAGGACGAATGCGAGGCGCAGCCGAGCAATCGCGACAAGATCATGATCCTCGGCGGCGGCCCCAACCGCATCGGCCAGGGCATCGAATTCGACTACTGCTGCGTGCATGCGGCGTTGGCGCTGCGCGAGGACGGGTTCGAGACCATCATGGTCAACTGCAACCCGGAAACCGTGTCCACCGACTACGACACCTCCGATCGCCTGTATTTCGAACCGCTGACCCTGGAAGACGTGCTGGCCATCGTCGACGTCGAGAAGCCGAAGGGCGTGATCGTGCAGTACGGCGGGCAGACCCCGCTGAAGCTGGCGCGCGCGCTGGAAGCCAACGGCGTGCCGATCATCGGCACTTCGCCCGACAGCATCGACCTGGCCGAAGACCGCGAGCGCTTCCAGAAGCTGGTCAACGACCTGGGCCTGCTGCAGCCGCCGAACCGCACCGCGCGCAGCGCCGAGGAAGCGCTGTTGCTGGCCAAGGAAATCGGCTATCCGTTGGTCGTGCGCCCAAGCTACGTGCTCGGCGGCCGCGCGATGGAAGTGGTGCATGCCGACGCCGACCTGACCCGTTACATGCGCGACGCGGTCAAGGTTTCCAACGATTCGCCGGTGCTGCTGGACCGTTTCCTCGACAACGCCGTGGAAGCCGACGTCGACATCATCGCCGACCCCGACGGCAACATCCTGATCGGTGGCGTGATGGAGCACATCGAGGAGGCCGGCGTGCATTCCGGCGACTCATCGTGCTCGCTGCCGCCGTATTCGCTGTCGGAGCAGACCCAGCAGGAACTGCGCCGGCAGGTGGTGGAGCTGGCCCGCGCGCTGAACGTGGTCGGCCTGATGAACACCCAGTTCGCGATCCAGTCCGACAACGGCAACGACACCGTGTACCTGCTGGAAGTGAACCCGCGCGCTTCGCGTACGGTGCCTTTCGTGTCCAAGGCCACCGGCGTGGCGCTGGCCAAGATCGCCGCGCGCTGCATGGCGGGCAAAACCCTGGCCGAGCAGGGCGCGACCAAGGAAGTCGTGCCCGAGTACTACTCGGTCAAGGAAGCGATCTTCCCGTTCGCCAAATTCCAGGGCGTCGATCCGATCCTCGGACCGGAGATGCGTTCCACCGGTGAGGTCATGGGCGTCGGCCGCAACTTCGGCGCGGCGATGGCGCGCGCGCAGGAAGCCGGCGGGATCAAGGCGCCGCAGGCGGGCAAGGCCTTCGTCTCGGTGCGCGATCCGGACAAGCCGCGCGTGTTGCCGGTCGCGCAGGCGTTGATCGAGCGGGGCTTCTCGCTGGTCGCCACCCGCGGAACCGCCGAATGGCTGCGCAGCAACGGCCTGGACTGCGAAGTGGTCAACAAGGTCATCGAAGGCCGGCCGCACGTCGTCGACCTGATCAAGAACGGCGAAATCGTGTATATCGTCAACACCACGGAAGGGCGGCAGGCCATCGCCGACTCCTTCTCCATCCGCCGCGAGGCCCTGCAACACCGCGTCACCTATTCCACGACCGTCGCCGGCGCCCGTGCGCTGGTGCATTCGCTGGAATTCCGTGGCACCGGTCCGGTGCTGGCCCTGCAGGAACTGCACAAGGAATTGCGCGCATGAGAGCGCCGATGACACTGAAAGGCGCACAACGGCTGCGCGACGAACTGGACAACCTGAAGACGGTGAAGCGGCCGGAAGTGGTCGCCGCCATCGCCGAGGCGCGCGCGCACGGCGACCTGAAGGAGAACGCCGAATACCACGCCGCGCGCGAGCAGCAGGGCTTCATCGAAGGCCGCATCAAGCAGCTCGAAGGCGAACTGTCGCACGCCGAGGTCATCGACGTGGCCAAGCTCAACGCCGGTTCGCGCATCGTGTTCGGCGCGACCGTGACGCTGGCCGACGTCGAGACCGACGAGGAGAAGCGTTACCAGATCGTCGGCGACCTCGAGGCGGACATCAAGCTGGGCATGATCGCGATCTCCTCGCCGGTGGCGCGTGCGCTGATCGGCAAGCACGAGGGCGATGCAATCACCATCGACGCCCCGGCCGGCCAGCGCGAGTACGAAATCGTCGGCGTCGAATACCTCGGCTGAGCCGATGGCCTCGGCCACGCTGCTGCTGCCCGCGCGTTCCCGCCTCACCGGAGCGTTGCCGGTGGCCATCGGCCAGGCTTTGGCGCGTGCCGATGCCGGCCATGGCGAAGCGGGCGAACGCGCGCAATTACGCCGGCATTTCCAGCTGGTGCCCGACCACTGGCCGGTGGCCGCGCTGACCCGTTCGCTGGATGCCGGCGATGCCGCGTTGTCGTCTTGGCTGCGCGCCGATCCGGCCTACATCGTGCCGGACATCAACGGTGCGCGGTTGATGGCGTATGGCGAAGCGTTGGCGCTGGCCGAAGAGGACGCCAGGCAATTGCTGCCCGCGTTGCAGCCGTTGTTCGGCGACTTCGGTTGCCCGATCGATGCGCCGCATCCGTGGCGCTGGTACCTGCGTTTGCCGAAGGACGCGCGCCTGCCCGAATTCGCCGAACCCGAAACCGCACTCGGCGATGACCTGGCGGATCATCTGCCCGAAGGCGACGTCGGCCGGCGCTGGCGCGCCCTGCTGACCGAGGCGCAGGTGATCCTGCACCAGCATCCGTGGAACGCGCAGCGCGTCGCGCAAGGCAAGCCGGCGATCAACTCGTTGTGGTTCTGGGGCGCGGGCGCGGCGCCCGGCAGCGTGCGCACGTCGCATCGCCAGGTGAAGAGCCACGATCCGCTGCTGCAGGCCCTGTCCAAGGCGGCCGGCGTCGAATCCCGGGACGGCGATGCCGTCGATGCCCTGGTGGACCTGCGCCACCTGCGCTCGCTGCAAACGTTGGTCGGTGAAGTACTGCCGCCGTTGCTGGACGAGATCCGCAGCCGCCAGCTCGGGACACTGGATCTCGACTTCGAAGATGGCGCCCTGTACACGTTGCGCCGCGGCCAGCGCTGGCGCTTGTGGCGTCGCCCCTTGCCCGTGCTGGCCGCATGACCCCGCGACCGCGCATCCGCCGCCGCGAAATCGCCGAGATCGGCGAATGGCCGGCGCAAGTCCCGCGCCTGCTGCAGCGCATTTACGCGGCGCGCGGCGCGACCAGCCCGGACCAGGCCCAACCGAAGCTGGCCGGCCTGCATTCGCCCGGTTCGCTGGGCGGCATCGACGCCGCGACGGTCTTGCTTGCCGAAGCCATCGCAGCGGACAGGCACATCGTCGTGGTCGGCGATTTCGATTGCGACGGCGCCACCGCCTGTGCGCTGGCCGTGCGCGGGCTGCGCCTGCTCGGCGCGAAGCGGGTCACGCCGGCGGTGCCGAATCGCATGGTTCACGGCTACGGGTTGTCGCCGAGCCTGGTCGAAGAGCTTGTCGGGCTCGAGCCCGACCTGCTGGTTACCGTCGATCACGGCATCGCCTGCCATGCCGGCATCGCCCTGGCGAAGAAGAAGGGCTGGCGGGTGCTGGTCACCGATCATCATCTGCCGGCGGAAACCTTGCCGCCGGCCGACGCCATCGTCGATCCGAACCTGCGCGGCGACGCTTTCCCCAGCAAGATGCTGGCCGGCGTCGGCGTGATGTTCTACGTGCTGCTCGCGCTGCGCCAGCGCCTGCGCACGGATGGACGCTTGCCTTCGCCGGAGCCCGATCTGTCCGCGCTGCTCGACCTGGTCGCGGTCGGCACCGTCGCCGACCTGGTGCCGCTGGACGCGAACAACCGTGCGCTGGTCGGCGCCGGCCTGCGCCGTTTGCGCGCGGGGCAGGGCATCGCCGGCTTGCACGCACTGATCGAAGTGTCCGGACGCGAAGCGGGGAAGCTCAGCGCCGCCGACATCGGCTTCGCCCTCGCACCGCGCATCAATGCGGCGGGGCGATTGGAGGACATGAGCCTGGGCATCGAATGCCTGCTGACCGACGACCGATCGCGGGCACGCGAGCTGGCGGAAATCCTGCACGGGATCAATGCCGAGCGCCGCGGCGTGCAGGAGCAGATGACCGCCGAGGCAGAAGCCGCGGTCGCCAGGGCGGTGATCGACGGCGGCGACATGCCGCTCGCCGTGTGCCTGCACGATGCCGAATGGCATCCGGGCGTGGTCGGCCTGGTCGCATCGAAGATCAAGGATCGCCTGCATCGCCCGACCATCGCCTTCGCGCCATCGGAACCCGGAAGCACGAGCCTGCGCGGTTCGGCGCGTTCGATCCGCGGCTTCCACATCCGCGACGCGCTGGCCGCGATCGATGCCGCGCACCCGGGCCTGATCGGCAAGTTCGGCGGCCACGCGATGGCCGCCGGGCTTTCGCTCGATGAAACCGCCTTGCCGGCTTTCCGCGAAGCTTTCTCCGCGTACGCCGCCGCGCAACTCGGCCCCGAGCAGTTGCAGGCGGAAATCCTCAGCGACGGCGAACTGCTGCCGCAGGAATTCGACCGTTTCCACGCCGAGGCGATCCGCGATGGCGGGCCGTGGGGGCAGGGCTTCGCCGAGCCGCTGTTCGACGGCGAATTCGACGTGCTCGACTGGCGCGTGGTCGGCGAGCGCCACCTGAAGCTCAACCTGCGCCTCGCCGGCCGCCGCGAAGCGCTGAGCGCGATCCAGTTCGGCGGCTGGAACAACGAAGCGCCCGCGTCGCGGCTGCGCCTCGCATACCGTTTGGCGCCGGACGACTACCGCGGCGGGGCCGCTATCCAGCTGCTGGTCGAGCATCGGGAACCGGCGCCTTAGCCGCAGCCTTTCCCTTCAACCCGAACAGCGGCCGCAGCAGCGGCACGCGGCGGACGAGTTCGTAACCGCCGAAGCAGACGGCGAACGTCAGCAGCACCAGCAGCGGCCCTTCCAGCAATGGCGGCAGGTCCAGCGGCTTGGCGCCATGGGCCAGCGCCACGATGACGGTCTGGTGCAGGATGTAGACCGGAAACACCGCCGGGGCCAGGTAGCGCAGCGCGGCGCTGTCGGTATTGCGGAAACGGTAGGCGAAACCGAATGCGGCGGCGATGGCGCACCACTGGTCGACGGCCCAGGCCACCCGCAGCGCCATCCGCAATGCATCCGGCGGCGGGTTGGCGTCGCCGTAGCCCGCGCAATACCAGACGCCGACCACCGATGCATAACCGGCAACGGCGGCGGCCAGTGCCGCCCAGCGCAATCGCTGCAGCGATTCCCAGAAGCCGGTCGAGAACGCCAGCAGGTAGCCCAGCAGGAACATCGGCAGGTACTGCGCATGGTTGTACCAGTCGTCGACCAAGTCGTGGGTCGATTCGAAGCGCTCCGCAAGCAACAACCGCGCCAGCGCCAGCCACGCGACCGGCCACAGCAGCGCGCCCACGCCCGACAACCCGCGCCCGAGCCACGCACCGAAGCCCTGCATCGCCTTCGGCGCCAGCGTCAGCAGCAGCAACAGGACGACGGTGTACACCCACAGGTAGGCGAGGAACCACAGGTGGTTCCAGGTAGGGCTGTCCACGCAGTCGCCCGGCGCCGCGCAGTAGAAATCGCCGGCGCGCAGGTAGGTGCCCATGAAGGCGAGGTAGTCCGCGTGGTAGCCGCCCGGAACTTTTTCCGCCAGTTCCAGGTAGACCTGCGGCGGCACCACCACGTACATGCCGAACAGCAAGGGCAGCAGCAGCCGCCACGAACGCGGGCCCAGGAAGCGGGCCCCTTCCCGGCGCGCCCGGCCCAGCAGGAAGGCGGTGGCGACGCCGGATATCACGAACAGCAGCGACATCCGCCATGGGCTGGTCGACAGCATCAGGGGTTCCAGGGCGGGGCCTGCGTGCGGGCTTTTGACGTGCCAGTCCCAGCTCACGTAGTACATGCCGACGTGGTAGAAAACCAGCAGGCCGAAGGCGCAGATGCGCACCCAGTCGATGTCGTGGCGGCGGTGCATGGCGGGCTCCTAATCGGAAGGGATTGCGCGCAGGTTCGGCACCGCGCGGGGCAGGGACCAGCCGGAAGTGACCGTCCGCGGGAGGTCTGGGACGGGGCGAGGGCGCGCGGGGACGAGCCGGGACGGATCGGATCCGCGTCGCTCGTAGAATGCGCGGATGAATCCAGCCGCCCCGACCGCCTACGAACGCTTCCAGCCATGGCGGCGCAGTTTCGAGGTCGGCTTCTGGGTGGCCCAGTACCTGGTCAGCGCCATCGGCAACAGCATCACCGTGGGCATGGACGTGCGCCGGCTGCACCTGCAGTTCGCCGCCTGGCAGCCGGCGGTCTGGGAAGCCAGCAGTTCGGTGGTCGCGCTGGCCTTGGTACCGGCGGTGGTCTGGTTCACCCGGCGCTGGCCGCTGCACCTGGACAACTGGCGGCGGATGCTCCCGCTGCACCTGTTCGGCAGCCTGGTCTGGTCGGCCCTGCATGTCGCCGGCATGGTGGCGATCCGCAAGGCGATCTATGCCGGCCAGGGACTGCACTACGATTTCAGTCCGTGGTGGTGGGAATTCGGCTACGAATACCTGAAGGACGTGCGCTCCTATGCCGGCATCGTGTTGGCCATCGAAGGCTACCGCCTGCTGCTGCGCCGGTTGCAGGGCGAAGCCAGCCTGCTGGGCGTGCCGGACGAAGGCCCGCCGATGGAAGCGGTCGAGCGGCCCGAGCGCTTCCTGGTGCGCAAGCTGGGGCGCGAGTTCCTGGTCGCCGCCAACGATGTCGAATGGCTGCAGGCCGCCGGCAACTACGTCAACCTGCGCGTGCGCGGCCACGACTATCCCCTGCGCAGCACCATCGCCGGCATCGAGGGCAAGCTGGATCCGGCGCGTTTCGTGCGCATCCACCGCAGCTACATCGTCAACCTCGACCAGGTCGCCTCGATCGA
Organism: Pseudoxanthomonas helianthi; assembly: GCF_017939625.1. GTDB lineage: Bacteria > Pseudomonadota > Gammaproteobacteria > Xanthomonadales > Xanthomonadaceae > Pseudoxanthomonas_A > Pseudoxanthomonas_A helianthi. The sequence goes on along the minus strand of NZ_JAGKTC010000003.1, from coordinate 408,138 downwards.
GCCGCTGGATACCGGCGACGCGCGCGTGCACCTGAAGGACGGCACCTCGCTGCCGGGCAGCCGCACCTACCGCGGCGGCCTGCGCGAACGCATCGGCGAGGGCGCCTGAAGCGGGCAGGGCTGCTAGAATCTGCGGCCGTTTTCCCGATATTTTCCCCCGTCATGATCGAACTGAACCCCATCCGCCAGCGCATCGCCGATCTGCAGCAAAGGTTGGCCTCGCTCCGGGGGTATCTTTGACTACGATGCCAAGCGCGAGCGCCTGGAAGAAGTAAGCCGCGAGCTGGAAAGCCCGGACATCTGGAACAACCCCGAATACGCCCAGCAGCTCGGCCGCGAGCGTTCGCTGCTGGACAAGACCGTCAACGGCATCCGCGACCTTGACGAAGGCCTGTCCGGCGCCGAAGAACTGCTAGAGCTGGCCGAGATGGAAAGCGACGAGGAAACCGCGCTGGCCGTGCAGGCCGACGTCGAGCGCTATGCCGGCGGCGTGGACAAGCTGGAATTCCAGCGCATGTTCTCCGGCGAGATGGACAGCGCCAACGCCTTCGTCGACATCCAGGCCGGCGCCGGCGGCACCGAGGCGCAGGACTGGGCGGAAATCCTGCTGCGCATGTACCTGCGCTGGGCCGAATCGCGCGGCTGGAAGGTCGAGCTGATGGAAGCCTCGGCCGGCGAAGTCGCGGGCATCAAGTCGGCGACCTTCCGCGTCGAAGGCGACTACGCCTACGGCTGGCTGAAGACCGAGATCGGCGTGCACCGGCTGGTGCGCAAGTCGCCGTTCGATTCGGACAACCGCCGCCACACCAGTTTCACCAGCGTGTTCGTTTCGCCGGAAGTCGACGACAACATCGACATCGAGATCAACCCGGCCGACCTGAAGACCGACGTGTACCGCTCGTCCGGCGCCGGCGGCCAGCACGTCAACAAGACCGAGTCCGCGGTGCGCATCACCCACGTGCCCAGCGGCGTGGTCGTGGCCTGCCAGACCGAGCGCAGCCAGCACGCCAACCGCGACCGCGCGATGAAGATGCTGAAGGCCAAGCTGTACGAGATCGAGATCCAGAAGCGCAATGCCGAGAAGAACGCACTGGAAGCGACCAAGTCCGACATCGGCTGGGGCAGCCAGATCCGCAACTACGTGCTCGACCAGTCGCGGATTAAGGACCTTCGCACCGGCATCGAACGCAGCGACACGCAGAAGGTGCTGGACGGCGACCTCGACGAGTTCCTCGAAGGCAGCCTGAAGGCCGGCCTGGATGCCGGCGCCAAGCGCATCGACGCGTAATCGGCGATGATCCATCCGGCGGGAGCGACGTAAGTCGCGATGCCTTTCCGGCCATCGTCGCGCTCCCGCAACCAAGAACACATCTCCCCGCGAACCAACATGACCGAACCCACCGCCCAGCCCGCCGTCGACGAAAACAGCCTCATCGCCGAACGCCGCGGCAAATTGACCGCACTGCGCGGGCAGGGCATCGCGTTCCCCAACGACTTCCGCCGCGAACACTACGCAGGCGACCTGCAGGCCGAATTCGCCGACGCGGAGCAGTGGACCGCCGAAGCGCTGGAAGCCGCCAACCGCACGGTGAAGCTGGCCGGGCGCCTGCTGGCCAAGCGGGTGATGGGCAAGGCCAGCTTCGCCCAGGTCCAGGACGAATCCGGACGCATCCAGCTGTTCCTGCAATCGAACACGCTGGGCCCGGCCTATGACGCGTTCAAGGGCTGGGACGTCGGCGACATCGTCGCGGTGGAGGGCGGCCTGACCCGCACCAAGACCGGCGAGTTGTCGGTCAAGGCGACCAGCCTGCGCCTGCTGACCAAGTCGCTGCGCCCGCTGCCGGACAAGTGGCATGGCCTGAGCGACGTCGAACAGCGCTACCGCCAGCGCTACGTCGACCTGATCGTCACCCCCGAGGCGCGCGAAGTCTTCATCAAGCGCTCGAAGATCATCCGCGCCATCCGCGAATGGCTGGACGCGCGGCGCTTCCTCGAAGTGGAAACGCCGATGATGCATTACATCCCCGGCGGCGCCACCGCCAAGCCGTTCACCACCCACCACAACGCATTGGGCCTGGACCTGTACCTGCGCGTCGCGCCGGAGCTGTACCTGAAGCGCCTGGTCGTCGGCGGGCTGGAACGGGTGTACGAGATCAACCGCAACTTCCGCAACGAAGGCGTCAGCACCCGGCATAACCCCGAATTCACCATGCTCGAACTGTACGAGGCGTATGCCACGTACCACGAGGTGATGGATCTGACCGAAAACGTCATTCGCGATACCGCGCAGAAGGTGCTGGGCACCACCCAGGTGGAATGGGACGGGGCGGAGATCGACCTGGGCCCGAAATTCCGCCGCTGGCGCATGGACGAGGCGGTACGCCACCACAACCCGGAAATCTCCGCCGCCGACTGCACCGACCGCGAGGCGCTGCTGCGCCATTGCGAGCGGCTGAAGATCAGGGTCAAGCCGTCCTACGGCTGGGGCAAGCTGCTGCTGGAGATCTTCGAGGCCACGGTCGAGCACACCCTGGTGCAGCCGACCTTCATCACCGACCACCCGGTCGAGGTCTCGCCGCTGGCCCGGGCCAGCGACACCGAACCGGGCTATACCGACCGCTTCGAGCTGTTCATCAACGGCAAGGAACTGGCCAACGGCTTCTCCGAACTCAACGATCCCGAGGACCAGGCGGCGCGCTTCCGGGCCCAGGTCGAAGCGAAGGAGGGCGGCGACGACGAGGCCATGCATTTCGATGCCGACTACATCCGGGCGCTGGAGTACGGCATGGCCCCCACCGGCGGCCTGGGCATCGGCATCGACCGCCTGGTCATGCTGCTGACTGGTTCGGCTTCCATCCGTGACGTACTGCTCTTTCCGTACATGCGGCCCGAAAACCAGGGCTGAAACGGCCGCGGGCGGCGCCGATTTGCATAACCTTGGCATGTTTCATGCGTGATTTGCGTATGGCTTGTCAGGACCTCGAACAATTAGTGTCCGTATTGGACACGTCGGATTATCCTCAGGCTTTCGGCGGGCCGTGGTCCGCCGAGGGGAGACAACGTTTGGACATCGTCATCGTCGATGATCAGGTTTCGGCCCGCAGCATGCTGCGCCACATCATCGAAGACATCGCCAGCGAATTGGCCGTGCACGACTTCGGCGATCCGCAGGCAGCCCTGGACTGGTGCACCCAGCACCACGCCGACCTGTTGCTGCTGGATTACCGGATGCCGGGCATGGACGGGCTGGAGTTCGCCCGGCGCTTCCGCCGGTTGCCGGCCCACCGCGACATCCCGATCATCCTGGTGACCGTGGTCGGCGACGAGCCGATCCGCCAGGCGGCGCTGGACGCCGGGGTCATCGACTTCCTGGTCAAGCCGGTGCGTCCGCGCGAACTGCGCGCCCGCTGCCGCAACCTGCTGCAGCTCCGGCAGCAGTCGGAAACCGTCAAGCAGCGCGCCCTGTCGCTGGAACAGCGCCTGCTGTCGAGCATGCACGAGGTGGAGGAACGAGAACGCGAGACCCTGTTCCGCCTGGCCCGTGCCATCGAATACCGCGACGCGGGCACCAGCGCCTACCTGGAACGCATGGCCCATGTCGCCGGCCTGATCGCCGAACAGCTCGGCCTGTCCGAAGACGAAGCGCGGATGATCGAACTGGCCGCGCCGCTGCACGACCTGGGCAAGATCGCGATTCCCGACGCCGTGCTGATGAAGCCGGGCCCGCTGGTCCAGTCCGAGATCGAGATCATGCGCCGGCACCCGAAGCTTGGCTTCGAACTGCTCAGCGGTAGCCACAACCGCTTCATCCAGGCCGGCGCGGCGATCGCCCTGCGCCACCACGAGCGCTACGACGGCAGCGGCTATCCCGACGGGCTGGCCGGCGAGGAGATTCCGCTGGAGGCGCGCATCGTGGCCGTCGCCGACGTGTTCGATGCGCTGATCTCGCCGCGGCCGTACAAGCCGGCCTGGAGCATCGAGGCCGCGCTCGACTACCTGCGCGAGCAGCGCGGCCGCCTGTTCGACCCGGCCTGCGTCGATGCGCTGACCCGCGACATGGACCGGCTGGAAGACATCTGCGCCCGGTTCTCCACCGCACAGACCCGTCCGGGCGCGGCCTAGCCGGATGAACCGCCTGCTGCCACGGCTGAAGCTCCGGCTGTCGCAACGGCCCGACAGCGAGCATGGGCAGGCGATCGTGCGGTTGGCCATCGCCTGCCTGATCCTGGCCTACCTGTGGTTCATCGGGCGGTATCGCAGCGACGACGGCAACCTCGGCGCGATGGTGCTGATCATGGCCGTCGAAGCCGCGGTCGGCATGGGCCTGATCGTCGCGATCCTGGTCAATCCGGGCGTGTCGCACACGCGGCGCACGCTGGGCATGCTGGCCGACTACACCACGCTGGCCGCGCTGATGTCGCTCAACCCGGCGGCGCTGGCGCCGCTGTACGTGATCATCATGTGGGTCACGATCGGCAACGGCATGCGCTACGGCACGGCCTATCTGTATTCGGCGATAGCGCTGGCGGTCAGCGCCTTCACCGTGGCGGTGGCGAACAGCGATTACTGGCAGCGGCAACCTTACCTCGCCGTCGGCCTGTGGTGCGGGTTGATAGCGATTCCCGGATACCTGTCGTCGCTGATGAAGACCCTGCATCGCGCGACCGAGGAAGCGCGCCGCGCCAACGCGGCCAAGAGCCGGTTCCTGGCCACCATGAGCCACGAGTTCCGCTCGCCGCTCAACGGCATCATCGGCATGGCCGAACTGATGCGCGGCACGCGTCTCGAGCCGGAACAGAAGGAATACGCGGAAGTCATCCACACCTCGGCGCAGACCCTGCTGCTGCTGGTCGAGGACGTGCTGGACATCTCCGCGATCGAGGCCGGCAAGGTCCAGCGCAAGGATGCGGATTTCGACCTGTCGCAGCAGATCCGCCGCCTGCAGACCATGCTGCAGCCGCTGGCCGCGGGCAAGGGCCTGCAGCTTACCGCATCGATCGACAAGGACGTGCCGCTGCTGTTGCACGGCGACGGCGCACACCTGACCCAGGTCCTGCTCAACCTGATGCACAACGCGATCAAGTTCACCGAGCGCGGCGGCGTCGCGCTGACCGTGAATGCGCTGAAGCGCGAGGGCGACCGGGTGCAGTTGCAGTTCTCGGTGCGCGACACGGGCATCGGCGTGCCCGCGCAATCCAAGGAGCGCATCTTCGGCGCGTTCGAGCAGGTGGATACCGGGCCGTCGCGCCGCTTCGACGGCATCGGCCTGGGCACGACCATCGCCAAGACCCTGGTCGCGCTGATGGAAGGCGAGATCGGGCTGGAGGACAACGCAGGCGGCGGCAGCCATTTCTGGGTCCGCGTGCCGATGCGGATGCGCGAGGCGGACGGGCGTGGCGAAGCCGGCAACGTGGTGTCCTTCGACAATGCCTTCGTCCGCCACAAGGCGAAGGTGCGGCCGCTGCGCGTCGTGATCGCCGACGACCAGATGGCCAACCGGGTCGTGTTGACCCGCATCCTGGAGCGCGCCGGGCACCGCGTGCAGGCGGCGAACGACGGCGAACAGGCGCTGGACCTGCTTGCGGACGGCAACATCGACCTGGCGGTGATCGACATGCACATGCCGCGGATCAGCGGCCTGGACGTGGTCCGCGAACTGCGTTTCATGCAGGCCGGGCGCGAACGCACGCCGGTCATCGTGCTCAGCGCCGATGCCACGCCGCAGGCCGTGCGCGAAGCGCAGGAGGCCGGCGCGAGGGCGTTTCTGACCAAGCCGGTGGTGGTCGGCCGGTTGCTCGACACCATCGCCGACGTGATCGGGCAACGCCAGGTGCCCGCGGTGCGGCCCGTCGGCAACAGCGAGCCGAAGGCGATCGAGCCGTCGATCCTGAAAGAGTTGGCCGAGATGGGCCTGGGCGGGAACTTCCTGCGCGATTTCGTCGAGCAGTGCCTGAAGGACGCCTCCGGATGCCTGCAGGACATGGAGCGCCATGGCGGCGCGTCGCGCTGGGCCGAGTACCGCGATGCCGCGCACGCCTTCAAGGGCGTGGCCGAGAACCTCGGCGCGCAGCGCATCGCCGAGGATTGCTCGCGCATCCTCAAGGCGGCCGACGATGTACTGGCCCGCGACCGGCAGCGGCAGGTCGAGGCGCTGTCCAAGCAACTGGCCGTGGTTTCCCGGCAGGTGCGCGACGAAGTGGCCCGCCTGTTGCGCGCCACGCCGACCGCACCGGAATCGTCATCGCCCAAGGGCCACGACGCTTCCTGATTCGGGCGTTTCCCCCTGCCCATGCCGGGCTTCCCTACGATTCCCCCGTCTGGCGGCCTCCCAGTCGCCGCCAGCTTCTTCCCCCGCTGATCAGGCCGAGATGGCCTGCGGCGTGGTTTCGGCACGACGCTGCTGCGCGCGGACCAGGCGTTCCATGGTGCGCAGGGCGCGTTCGTTGAGGCGCATCGCCGCATCGACCCATTCGGTGGTCACCGCCAGCAGTTCGTCCAGCGTCACCGGCTTGCTGGCCTGGCGCACCGAATTCATCGAACGCAACGCGTTGCCCATGCGCTTGTGCCTGCGGATCAGTTCGCGCGCGAACTGCTGGCCTTCGCCCTTCGGCACGACGTAGTCGACCACGCCCATTTCCAGCAATTCCTCGACCGGATAGGTGCGCGCGTCCAGCATCATGCGTTCGGCCTTCGCGGCCGGCACCCGGCGGGTCAGGAAGGTGTACGCGCCCATGCCCGGGAACAGGTCGAACAGGACTTCGGGGAAACCCATGCCGGCGCCTTCCTCGGCGATGATCGTGTGGCAGCACAGCGCCGCTTCGAAGCCGCCGCCGAGCGCGTCGCCCTGGATCACCGCGATGCTGTGCACGCGGTCTTCGTACAGGCGCGAGAAGTTGTACGCCACTTCCACGCACAGGCGTGCGTACTCGAGCAGGCGACCGCGGTTGCCGCTGCGGATCAGCTTGAGGAACAGCGAAAGGTCGCCGCCGAGGTTGAACACGTTGGGATCGTCCGAAGCCAGCACCAGGTGGTGGATGCCGGCCTGCGGATCGGTATCGGCGGACAGGCGGCGGCGCAACACGTCCTGGCTGTGCTTCATTTCGTTCAGCAGCTGCTCGGAGAAGCACGGGTGGTAGATGTCCGGCGGACTGGAGTGCATGAAGCACCAGTCGGTCTGGTTGGCGGCGTCGACCTGGTGGCGGATCAACGAGGGGGCGGGGACGACGGGGATGTTTTCGAACAGGGACATGGCAAGGCTCCGGATAGGACATGGCAGGGTCGACGAAACCGTTTGCACGGTCGCGCGACGATGCTATACCTGCCGGGCGCCGCTAGCAGCCGCCGGCCCGCTTGTCGAGGGGCGTCTGGCGAAAAGCGTGACCTGCGTAGCAAATACGCGCCCGGCGGCCGGGCGCGGGGGCCGGACGCCGCCCACGAAAAAGGCCGGCTTGCGCCGGCCTTTGCCCACCGCCGCGGCCCGGCTCAGCCAGCCTTGGCGGGGACCTCGCGCAGTTCCTTGCGCAGGATCTTGCCGACATTGGTCTTCGGCAGTTCGGTGCGGAATTCGACGAATTTGGGCTGTTTGTAACCGGTCAGGTTTTCGCGGCAATAGGCCTTCACGTCCTCGGCCGTGAGCGCGGGGTTCTTCTTCACGATGAATACCTTGACCGCCTCGCCGGACTTCTCGTCGGGCACGCCGACCGCAGCGACTTCGAGCACGCCGTCCAGGCCCGCGATCACGTCTTCGACCTCGTTCGGATACACATTGAAGCCGGAGACCAGGATCATGTCCTTCTTGCGGTCGACGATGTAGAAGTAGCCGTTCGCATCCATCTTGGCCACGTCGCCGGTGTGCAGCCAACCGTCGGCGTCGATGACCTTGGCGGTTTCCTCGGGGCGCTGCCAGTAACCCTTCATCACCTGCGGGCCCTTGATGCACAGTTCGCCGACTTCGCCCATGCCCAAGATGTTGCCGTCGTCGTCCTTGACGCAGGCGTCGGTGGACGGGATCGGCAGGCCGATCGAACCGTTGTAGTCCTTCAGGGTCAACGGATTGATGCACGCGGCCGGCGAGGTTTCGGTCAGGCCGTAGGCCTCGACCAGGGTCACGCCGGTGACTTTCTTCCAGCGCTCGGCCACCGCGCGCTGCACGGCCATGCCGCCGCCCAAGGTCATCTTCAGGCTGGAGAAATCGACCTGGTCGAAGCCGGGCGTGTTGAGCAGGCCATTGAACAGCGTGTTGACGCCGGTGATGGCGGTGAAGCGGATCTTGCGCAGCTCCTTGACGAAACCGGGCATGTCGCGCGGGTTGCTGATCAGGTAGTTCAACCCGCCGAGCTTGATGAAGACCAGGCAGTTCGCCGTCAACGCGAAGATGTGGTACAGCGGCAGCGCGGTGACGATGGCTTCCTGGCCGTATTCGAGCTCGTGGCCCAGCCAGGCCGAAGCCTGCTGCAGGTTGGCGACCAGGTTGCGGTGGGTCAGCATCGCGCCCTTGGCCACGCCGGTGGTGCCGCCGGTGTATTGCAGGAAGGCGATGTCCTCGGCGGCAACGTCGACCTGCGGCAGCGCATGCAGCGCGCCCAGCGACAACGCATCGTTGAAGCGTCGAGCACCCGGCAGGTCGTAGTCGGGCACCAGCTTCTTCACGTACTTCAGCACGAAGTTGATCAGCGCGCCCTTGGGGAAGCCGAGCAGGTCGCCCATGCCGGTGGTGACCACGTGGCGGACCGGGGTCTGGGCGATCACTTCCTGCACCGTGGCGCCGAAGTTGTCGATCACCACCAACGCAGCGGCACCGGCGTCGACCAGCTGATGCTTCAGTTCGCGCGGCGTGTACAGCGGGTTGACGTTGACCACGGTCAGGCCCGCGCGCAGCACGCCGAACACCGCGATGGGGTACTGCAGGCAGTTGGGCATCATGATGGCGACGCGGTCGCCTTTCTTGAGCTTCAGCTCGTTGAGCAGGTACGAGGCGAACTGCTGGCTCAGCCGGTCGAGTTCGGCATAACTGATGCGCTTGCCGAAGTTGCTGAAGGCGGGGAGGTCGCGGAAGCGGGCGACCGCGGTTTCGAACACGTCGACGACCGAACGGTATTCGTCCATGTCGATCTCGTGCGGCACTCCCTGCGGGTAGCTCCCGTACCAAGGCCGATCTGCAACCATGCTCGCTTCCTCCCCAGGCTAGTAGGCCGCGCGCGTCGAATGCACGCAGCCCATGCAGCATACCGTCACGAATGGAGGAATCGGAAGCCGATCGACGGGGAATTTGCTGTTGCGACGCAGCATCCGCGCGGCGCCTCTTCGATACCGACCCGTGTCCGAACTCAATATCGGTAGCAGGCACCCAATGCGGTGCGACTGGCTTGGGTGGAGCCTTGCAACGACAGGTCGCCTTGCGGCGTACCGTTCAGCGCCACGGCGGCCTTGCCGGATTGGCTGGCCAGCAACTTCGGCAACGGTGAAGCGCGCAGATCGCTGTACCAGATGTTGCCGCGGTCGGGACTGCGGGTCAGCGGCAGGTCGACGCGCATCACGCCGAAATTGATCGCCAGTTGCGCGGGCTGGCTGGTCGGTTGGCCGGGTTTCAATACCAGGGCGATCACCGGCGCACCGTCGCGGCACATCAGGCTGACGGTTTGCAGCGCGCCCGGACCTGCCACCAGGGCGACCGAGGATTTGCCGGCCGAACGCGCTTCCCAGCGCGAAGTCGGCGGCTTGTTGCCGGCCGCGTGTACCGAACCGGCCGCAACCAGCGCGGGGAGCAATGCGAGGGAAACGATCAGGGACTTCATCTGCGGAGCCGGGGTGGAGACCCGCCGATCCTAGCGATGCGCGCCTGTCCCGCAGCTGGATGGCCTGCGGGCGCTCAGTTCGCGCTGCGCCACGCTTCAGTTTCCTCAACGAAGTGGTGCACATCGATGAACCGGTTGTACAGCGGTGCCGGCGAAATGCGGATCACGTCCGGTTCGCGCCAGTCGCCGAGCACGCCGGCGGCCGCCAGCGCTTCGAACAACGCCCGCCCGCACTGCCGGCCACCGGCCACGCGCAACGACAACTGCGCGCCGCGGCGTTCGGTTTCGCGCGGGGTGACGATTTCCAGCGTATCCGCCAGGCGCGCGCGGATCAGCGTTTCCAGATAGCTGGTCAGCGCTTCGGACTTCGCCCGCAACGCCGGCATGCCGGCCTGGTCGAACAGTTCCAGCGAAGCCAGCAGCGGCGCCAGACCGAGGATCGGTGGATTGCTCAGCTGCCAGCCATCGGCACCCGGCGTGGGCACGAATTCCGGTCCCATGCGGAAGCGGGTCGTCGCGTCATGGCCCCACCAGCCGGCGAAACGCGGACGGTCGGCGCGTGCGTGGCGCTCGTGGACGAAACAGCCGGCGACCGCGCCGGGCCCGGAGTTCATGTACTTGTAATGGCACCACACCGCGAAGTCGGCGCCGCAATCGTGCAATCGCAACGGCAGGTTGCCCGCGGCGTGGGCCAGGTCGAAGCCGACCATCGCGCCTTGCGCGTGGCCGAGTCGCGTGATTTCGGCAAGGTCGAACGCCTGGCCGGTGCGGTACTGCACGCCCGGCCACAACACCAGCGCCAGGCGCGGACCGTGCTCGGCGATCGCGCGTTCGATCGCTTCCATCGAGAACAGGCCATCCGCGTCGGGCTCGAGTTCGATCAGGTCGGTGGCCGGATCGAAGCCGTGGAAACGCACCTGCGATTCCAGCGCGTAACGATCGGATGGAAACGCGCCGGCCTCCATCAGGATCGCCGGCCGTTCGCGGGTGGGGCGATAGAAGCTGACCAGCATGAAGTGCAGGTTCGCGGTCAGCGAATTCATCGCCACCACCTCGGCCGGCTGCGCGCCGACCACGCGCGCCAGCGGCTCGCGCGCCAGCTCGTGGTAGTCCATCCACTGCGCGTTGCCGGTGAAATGGCCTTCGACCGCTTCGTTCGCCCACTTGTCCAGCACTTCCTCGACCCTTGCCCGCGCACCGCGCGGCTGCAGGCCCAGCGAATTGCCGACGAAATAGGTTTGTTCGCCCTCGCCATGGCGAGGGAACAGGAACTCGTCGCGGAAACGCCGTAGCGGGTGGGCGGCGTCGAGGGCGAGGGCGTACTCGCGCGAAAGCGGGTCGGTCATGCGTATTCCAGGATCCAGGAGTTCAAGCGAAGCGCGACGGCGACAGGCCCAACCACTCCAGCGCCGTGCCGTGGTACAGGCGGGCCTGTTCGGTTTCGGAAAGTCCGAGCGCGGCGATGCCGGCGCCAGGCTCCTGTTCGCCCAGCGGGAACGGATAGTCGGTGCCCAGCATCACCCGGTCCACGCCGGTGGTGTCCAGCAGGTAGCGCAAGGCGCGCGGATCGGCAACCCACGAATCGAAGTACAACTGCTTCAGGTAATCGCGCGGATTGCCGGGGTTGTCGGTCGCGACCAGGTCCGGGCGCATGTTGAAGCCGTGTTCGATGCGGCCGATGGTGTAGGGGAAACTGCCGCCGCCATGGGCCAGGCAGATCTTCAGCTTCGGCAGGCGCTCGAGCACGCCGCCGAACACCAGGCAGCAGGCGGCGCGCGATTGTTCGGCGGGCATGCCGACCAGCCATGGCAGCCAGTACTTCGGCATGCTTTCGCTGCCCATCATGTCCCACGGGTGCACCAGGATCGCAGCGCCGAGGTCGCTGGCGGCCTCGAAGAATTCGAACAGTTCCGGCGCGTCCAGATTCCATACGCCGATATGCGAACCGATCTGCACGCCCTGCAGCCCAAGCTGGTCCATGCAGCGTTCCAGCTCCTGCACCGCCAGTCGCGGCGACTGCAGCGGTACCGTGCCGATGCCGGCGTAATTGCGGGGATATTCGCGGCAGGCCTCGGCCATGTGGTCGTTCAGTGCGGCATGCAATTCCAGGGCCTGGTTCGGCTTGGCCCAATAACTGAACATCACCGGCACGGTGCTGATCACCTGTACCTGCACGCCGAAGCGCGCGTAGTCGGCGATGCGCACCTGCGGGTCCCAGGTTTTCGGCCAGATCTCGCGGAAGAACTTGCCGTCCTTGTAGATGCGCGCGCGACCGTCGTCGCCGTGGTGGATCACCGGAAAACGCTCGTCGCCGTACTTGCGCGCCAGGTCCGGCCAGTCGCGCGGCAGGTAATGGGCGTGGGTGTCGATCTTCAGCATCAGGTGTCGGCGAATTCGTAACGCGACGGCGCCGGGTTCAGGTGCCCGCATTGCTTGCAGGTGCGGTGTTCGCGCGAGGCGTAGAAGCGGTCGAACACCGGCGGGAAATCCTTCTCGATGTCGTGCAGGTGGAAGTATTCCTCGTACAGCTTGTGGTTGCAGCGTTCGCAGAACCACAGCAGGCCGTCGTCTTCATGCGGCAAGCGCCTGCGTTCGATGACCAGGCCGACCGAGTCGGGCATGCGCTGCGGCGAATGCGGTACGCGCGGCGGCAGCAGGAAGACTTCCCGGGCCTTGATCGGGATATCGCGCACGGCGCCGTCTTCCTGGATGCGCAGCACCATCTCGCCCTCGAGCTGGTAGAACCATTCCGGACCTTCATCCCAGTGGTAATCGGTGCGCTGGTTCGGCCCGCCGACGACCATCACGATGAAGTCGCCGGCGTAGATCACCTTGTTGCCGACCGGCGGCTTCAGCAGGTGGCGATGCTCGTCGATCCAGGCTTGCAGGTTGATCGGGTTCGGAAGCATGGCTTCACTCCTTGACGACAGCGACGCACTTCAGTTCTATCGAGATCGGCGTCGGCAACGCCGTGATTCCCAACGTGGTGCGGCACGGCGCGATCGACGGGTCGGGGAAGAATTCGGCCCAGACCGCGTTGTATGCCTTGAAGTCCCCGGCCATGTCGGTCAGGTACACGGTCACGTCGACCAGGTCTTCCCAGCGGGCGCCACTGGCATCGAGTACGGCGCGCACGTTGGCGAACACCGCGCGGGTCTGCGCCTCGATGCCGGCGGGAATGGCGTCGGTCGCGGGGTCGCGTGGGCCGATGCCGGACAGGAACAGCAGATCGCCGACGCGGCGGGCATGCGGGTAATGCCCGACCGGCGCAGGGGCGGCACCGGCGTGCACGCCGTCATTCATCGCGCTTGCCCTTGACCGGCACACCGGCCAGCGCGGACCGGTAGGTGGCGTGCAGCTTGTCCGGCGCGTCCACGTCCATACCCAGTTCGCGCACACGGCCGTCGAACAGGCTGTAGACCCAACCGTGCACGGCCAGCTTCTGGCCGCGCGCCCAGGCGTCTTCGACCACCGTGGTCTGGCAGACGTTGAACACCTGTTCGATCACGTTCAGTTCGCACAGGCGGGCATGGCGCAACGATTCGGTTTCGACCTGCTCCAGCATTGCGGCGTGCTTGGTCGCCACGTCGCCGACGTGGCGCAACCAGTTGTCGGCCAGGCCGACCCGCGCGCCGGTCAGGGCCGCGTGCACGCCGCCGCAGCCATAGTGCCCGACCAGCAGGATGTGTTCGACCTTGAGGATGTCGACGGCGAACTGGATCACCGACAGCGCATTGAGGTCGCCATGCGACATCACGTTGGCGATGTTGCGGTGGACGAACACCTCACCCGGATCGAGGCCCAGGATCTGGTTGGCCGGCACCCGCGAATCGGAGCAGCCGATCCACAGGTACTTGGGCGATTGCTGCTGCGACAGGCGCTTGAAGAAGCCGGGGTCTTCCTTGCGGATGCGCTCGGCCCATTCGCGGTTGTTCTGCAGCAGATCGTCGAGGTCGGTCATGCGTCGATTATCCCAGAGACAGGCAAACGTTTTTCGCTTCGGTGAAGAAGCGCATCGCTTCGGCGCCGCCTTCGCGGCCCAGACCGGATTGGCCCACGCCGCCGAATGGCGTGCGCAGATCGCGCATCAGCCAGGTATTGATCCAGACGATGCCGATGCGCAGCCCGGCGGCGACACGGTGCGCGCGTTGCAGGTCCCGCGTCCATATCGAGGCGGCCAGGCCGTAGTCGGACGCGTTGGCGAGCGCCAGCGCTTCTTCGTCGCTGTCGAAGGCTTGCAGTGTGGCGACCGGGCCGAAGATTTCTTCCTGATTGGTCGCCGTGTCGGGACCGAGGCCTTCGATCAGCGTGGGGTCCACGTACCAGCCGCCCAGGGTCGAAGCCTTGCCGCCCAACAGGAAGCGGCCTCCCTCGGCGCGAGCGCGTTCGACGCAGGCAGTCACCTTGTCGAAGTGCCCTTGCGAAACCAGCGGGCCAAGATCGGTCGCCGCATCGGTCGGGTCGCCAAGGCGCAACGCTTTCGTGCGTTCGACGAAGGCGTCGCGGAATTCGTCGTAGATGGCGCGTTCGACCAGGATGCGCGAACCGCACAGGCAGATCTGTCCGGAATTCTGGAAAGCCGAACGCGCCAGCGTGTCCAGGTTCGCCCGCCAGTCGCTGTCGGCGAATACCAGCGTCGGGTTCTTGCCGCCGAGTTCCAGCGACACCTTCTTCAACTGCGGGCTGGCGAGGGCGGCGATACGTTGGCCAACGCGAGTGCTGCCGGTGAACGACACGGCCTTGACGACGGGATGCGCCACCAAGGGTTCGCCTACGTTCGGACCGATGCCGTGGACGATGTTCAGCACGCCGCGCGGGAAACCGATCTCGCCGCACAACTCGCCCAGCAACGTCGCGGTCAACGGCGTCACCTCCGAAGGCTTGGCCACCACCGTGTTGCCGGCGGCCAGTGCGGGCGCGATCTTCCACGTGAACAGGTACAACGGCAGGTTCCATGGGCTGATGCAGCCGACCACGCCCAGCGGCTGGCGCAAGGTGTAGTTCAGTCCCGCCTCGCCGTGGTGCGATTCGCTGGAAAACTGCACGGCGGCCTGGGCGAAGAAGCGCAGGTTGGCTATCGCGCGCGGGATTTCCACTTCGCGCGCCAACCGGACAGGTTTGCCGCCATCGAGCGATTCGGCGCGGGCGAAGTCCTCGATGCGCGCTTCCAGCGCGACGGCCAGCCTTTCCAGCCAGGCCGCGCGTTCCGAATTGCGCAGCGACGACCAGGCGGGAAATGCCGCCGCAGCGGCGGCGACCGCGGCTTCGACGTCGTGTGCGTTGCCGTCGGCGGCCTGCGCGTGGACCTGGCGAGTCGCGGGAGCGAAGACATCCAGCCAGCCACCGTCGCGCGCAGGCCGGGCTTCGCCGTTTATCCAATGGGTCAGTTGGCGCATGCGCGGAAGTCTAAAGCTTTTCCTTCTCCCCCCGGGAGAGCGTCAGATCGACTGCATCCGCCCGCCATCGACGGCCAAGCTGACGCCATTGACGTAGGCCGCGGCCGGACTGGCGAGGAAGGCAATGGCCGCGGCGATCTCGGCGGCTTCGGCGAAACGTCCGACCGGCACCGAAGCCAACATGGTTTCTCCGATCTGTTCACGAGTCTTGCCGGTCGCGGCAACGCGATCGTCGAGGATCTGTTCGAGACGCTGCGTGCGTGTGTAGCCCGGCAGCACGTTGTTGACGGTGATGCCGGACGGGCCCAGTTCGCGCGACAGCGTTTTCGCCCAGCTGGCGACGGCGCCGCGCACGGTATTGGAGACGCCGAGGTTGGCGATGGGTTCCTTCACGGAAGTCGAGATCACGTTGACGATGCGTCCCCAATGCGCGGCCTGCATGCCGGGAAGCACGGCGGCGACCAGGGCCTGGTTGGCCAGCAGATGGCGGCGGAATGCGTCGAGGTAGGCTTCCGCATCGGCGTCGACCGCACGGCCACCCGGCGGACCGCCGGTGTTGTTGACCAGGATGTGCACCGGGCGTTCCGAGGCCAGCGCTTGTATTTGCGAGCCCAGTCCCTGCGTATCGGAAACATCGGCGGCGATGAATCCATGCGGTTGTCCGCCGATGCCGCGCGGCAACTCCGCCACGACCCGTTCCAGCTTGTCCGCGCTGCGCGCCAACACGGTGACGCTGGCGCCGAGCAGGGCGAGTTCCTGCGCGGCGGCACGGCCGATGCCGACCGAGGCGCCGCAGACCAGCGCGTGTTTGCCGGCGAGGTTCAGGTCCACGTCAATCTCCGTTCGGTTCGCGCGACATGCGTTCGCGCATCAGTCCGGCGACGGCCTTGCTGGCTTCGCGCGATTGCGCCTGCAACTGCGCGGAGACCGCTTCGCGGTTCGCCATCGGATGGTTCTGGCTGAGTTTGAACTTCAATTCGATGCGTTCGGCGACGAAGCGGAAACCGACGATGCCGCGCAGTTGCCGGCGATGGTCGTCGCGTTCGGGTTCGAAACGCCAGTCGCTGCCGACGGCGGCTTCATGGAAACGGCTCAGGCCGTCGACGACCTCGATCAGCGCGGTGTCGTCGTCGAACGCGTGCAGGGTTCCGTGCAGATGGGCGACGGCGTAGTTCCAGGTCGGCACGCGCGCCGCGGCTTCCTTGTCGGGATACCAGCTGGGCGACACGTAGGCGTGCGGGCCGTGGAAGATCGCCAGCGCCGCGCCTTCATGTCCGGCCTGCGGATTGGGCCGGGCCCAGTGGCCGATCAGCTCGACGCGCTCGCCGTCGCGGCGGTAAAGCACCGGCAGATGGCTCAATTCGGGCGAACCGTCGCGTACGGTCAGCAGGGTGATGAAGCTGTCGGCGGCGGCGAGCCTGTCCAGCGCGTCCAGATCGGTCTCGGCGAAGGCGCGCGGCAGGTACATGGCGATCTCAGTGCCGCGATGGCAGTTGCTGCACCATCTGCGCCCGCAGCGATTCGTCGTCGGTCGCACGCGGCGGAGCCAGTTCGCCCAGCACGAAGCCGCGTTCCGCTGCGTCGTCCTCGTCCAGCCCGTCGAATGCGACGAATTCGGCGTCCAGCAGCGCTGAGCGGGCGTCGTCCTCGCTCGGATAGGCCTGGATGCGGCCATCGCTGTCGAACACCTCGGCGGTGCCGGCCTCGAGCACCCGCAGCCGCGCCCACACCAGCGTGCGGCCAAGACTGGCCAGCCACCACTGTTCGAAACCGGAATCGCTCATGACACCACCAGGGAAAACAGCCACAACAGGCCGGCCATCGCCAGCGCGCCGAAGATCGTCCACAACGACACCAGCGCCGGCGTGGCCAGCCCGGTCAACGAAGCATCGCCGGTCTGCCGATAGCGCCGGCTCAGCAACCAGCCCAGCGCTTCCGGCTTGAGGAACGCGCCACTGCCAAGTTGGGTGGCGATCGCCTCGTGGCGGTCGCGCACGTGCACCAGTGTCAGCGGCCAGAAGATCACGAAGGCGCAGAACCCCGCGATGGCGACGCCGACGAAACACAGGGCGAAGAACAGGATCATTCGGAAGTCCGCATCAAAACTCCGCGTTGCCCGGCGCACGCGGGTAGGGGATCGCATCGCGGATGTTCGACAGCCCACACACGTACACCACCAGCCGCTCGAAACCGAGGCCGAAGCCCGCGTGCGGGATCGTGCCGTAGCGGCGGAAGTCGCGATACCAGCCGTAATGCGCCGGATCCAGACCGAACTGGGCCATGCGCGCATCGAGCACGTCGAGGCGCTCCTCGCGCTGTGAGCCGCCGATGATCTCGCCGATGCCCGGGGCCAGCACGTCCATCGCGGCGACGGTCTTGCCGTCGTCGTTCAGGCGCATGTAGAAGGCCTTGATGTGCTCGGGGTAGTTGGTCACCACCACCGGGCGTCCGACGTGCTGTTCGGTCAGCCAGCGCTCGTGCTCGGTCTGCAGGTCCAGGCCCCATTCGACCGGAAAGTCGAACTTCTGCCCGGACTTCTGCAGCAACGCCACCGCATCGGTGTATTCGATGCGCTCGAACGGCGCGTTGACGAAGGCCTCCAGCTTGGCGATGGCGTTCTTGTCCACGCGTTCGGCGATGAAGGCCATGTCGTCGGCGCGTTCGTCGAGCACCGCCCGGAACAGGTACTTGAGGAACTCCTCGGCGACGCGCGCGTCCTCGGCCAGGTCGGCGAAGGCGATCTCCGGTTCGACCATCCAGAACTCGGCCAGGTGGCGCGTGGTGTTGCTGTTCTCGGCACGGAAGGTGGGACCGAAGGTGTAGACCTTGCTCAGGCTGAGGCAGTAGGCCTCGACGTTGAGCTGGCCGGACACGGTCAGGAAGGTTTCCTTGCCGAAGAAGTCGCGGGAGAAATCGACTTCGCCGTTGGCGTCGCGCGGCAGGTTGGCCAGGTCCAGCGTGGACACGCGGAACATCTGCCCGGCGCCCTCGGCATCGGAAGTGGTGATGATCGGCGTGCTGATCCAGCAATAGCCGCGCTCGTGGAAGAAGCGGTGCACCGCCTGGGCCAGGCAGTTGCGGATGCGGGTGACCGCGCCGAACAGGTTGGTGCGCGGGCGCAGATGGGCGAATTCGCGCAGGTATTCCAGCGAGTGCTGCTTGGGCTGCATCGGGTAGGTGAGGGGATCCTCGACCCAGCCGACCACTTCCACCTTGCTGGCCTGGATCTCGTAGCTCTGGCCTTGGCCCTGGGAGGCGACCAGTGTGCCAGTGGCGACCACCGCGCAGCCGGTGCTGAGGTGCTTCACTTCGGATTCGTAGTTGTCCAGCGTGGCCGGGGCGACCACCTGTATCGGCGCGAAACAGGAGCCGTCGCTGACATTGACGAAGGACAGGCCTGCCTTGGAGTCGCGCCGCGTGCGCACCCAGCCGCGCACCGTGACTTCGCCGCCGGCCGGAATCTTGCCCGCCAACGCATGTTCGACGCTCACCACCGTCATGACTTGAATCCTTGCCGATCAGCTCAATCTATGGAACGCGGAGTTTACCGTAGCCGCCGCAAGTGCCGGCGCCTGCGGCGTATGATGTCCGCAAGAGGAGCGTATCCATGGCCGTGACCCTGACCCCCGTTGCCTTCGAACGCGTGCAGCGTTTCGTCCGCCAGACCCCGGGCGCGCTGGGCCTGCGTTTCGGCGTGACCCGCACCGGCTGTTCCGGCTGGGGCCACGTGGCCGACCTGGCCCGCGACGAGCGCCCGGGCGACACCGTGTTCGAACAGGACGGCGTGAAGATCTACGTGGATGCCGACAGCCTGGCGCTGGTCGACGGCACCGAGATCGATTTCGCCAAGCAGGGCCTGGGCGAGACCTTCGTCTTCAGGAACCCGAACGCCACCGCCGAATGCGGTTGCGGCGAAAGCTTCACCACCCAGGCCGACGCCGCCTGATTCCTCCGCGCCGCGGAAACGCATATTTGCGCGCAACCCATTGAACTGCCATAATTTCCGGCTCCCGCTCGCCGGGAGACCTTGCCCTACCGCGGCCAATTCCGGCTGGCGGGGGGCTTTCGGAACAGGCCCTTCATCGGCTCTGGCTCGATATCCTTAAGGAAATCAACAACATGCGTCATTACGAAATCGTGTTCCTGGTCCATCCGGACCAGAGCGAACAGGTGCCGGCGATGATCGAGCGCTACAAGGCGCTGGTCGAGAACGGCAACGGCAAGATCCACCGCCTGGAAGACTGGGGCCGCCGCCAGCTGGCCTACCCGATCCAGAACCTGGTCAAGGCCCACTACGTCCTGCTCAACATCGAGGCCGACCAGTCAGTGCTCGCCGAGCTGACCGAAGGCTTCCGCTTCAACGACGCCATCCTGCGCCACCTGGTGATCAAGCGCGACGGCGCCGACACCGAAATGTCCCTGATCATGAAGAGCAAGGACGAGAAGGGCGACAAGCCCGAGCGTCGTCGTCGCGATGACGAAGAAGGCGTCGGCACGGCCGATTCCGAAACCGCCGAAGCCGCCTGACCACGCTTTCTAGGAGCAGCCCGACATGTCCAAGTTCTTCCGCCGCCGCAAGTTCTGCAAGTTCACCGCCGAGGGCGTGAAAGAGATCGACTACAAGGATCTCAACACCCTGCGCCAGTACCTGACCGAAACCGGCAAGATCGTCCCGAGCCGCGTGACCGGCACCAAGTCGCGCTACCAGCGCCAGCTGCAGACCGCGGTCAAGCGCGCGCGCTTCCTGGCCCTGCTGCCGTACACCGACAACCACGACGTGTAATCCGGAACCTCCCCGCACGGGGAGGTTCTTCAATCCACTGTCATTCGGACAGCCAACCGCTGCAGGCGCTGCCTGCTAACGAATACGGAGCAATACGATGGAACTGATTCTTCTGCAGAAAGTGACCAACCTCGGCGTCCTGGGCGACAAGGTCAAGGTCAAGCCGGGCTACGGCCGCAACTACCTGGTGCCGCAGGGCAAGGCCGTGCCGGCCACCGAGGCCAACATCGCCGCGTTCGAAGCCAAGCGCGCCGAGTACGAAGCCAAGGCCAAGGCCGCGCACGACGAAGCCGAAGCCCGCAAGGCCAAGCTGGAAGGCGCCAGCGTGACCATCAAGGCCAACGCCTCGACCGAAGGCAAGCTGTTCGGCTCGGTCGGCCCGCGCGATATCGCCGAGGCCTTCACCGCCGCCGGCCTGCCGCTGGAAAAGAGCGAAGTGGTGCTGGGCGAAGGCGCGTTCCGCAACGTCGGCGAATACGAAGTCATCGCCAAGCTGCACGCCGACGTGGAAACCACGCTGAAGGTGGTCGTCGAAGCCGAAGCCTGATCGCAGGCCTTCGCCTTCCACGCGATGAACGGGCGCCGCAAGGCGCCCGTTCTGTTTCACGGATCGGCGCGTCGCGGCCGGTGAGATTCCCACCGGTTATCCACATGGTTATCTGCAACGCTCGCAAGGCAGAGCCTCTACCATGGCCGACCCGATTCCCCTCCGTTGGCAGGAAACCGCACCTCCCATGTCCGCACGCCCAGGTTTCCGCAACGATCCCTCCGATGCCCGCATCGAGCAACTGCGCGTGCCGCCGCATTCGATCGAGGCCGAACAGGCGGTGCTCGGCGGCCTGATGCTGGCGCCGGAGTCGTTCGACCGGGTTGGCGACAAGCTGACCGCGGACGATTTCTACCGCCGCGACCACCAGCTGATCTGGCGTGCGATTGCCGACCTGGTGGAGAGGGACCGTCCCTGCGATGCGGTGACCCTGGGCGAGTGGTTCGACTCGCAGGGGCTGTCCGAACAGGTCGCCGGCGGCGCCTACCTGATCGAGTTGGCCAGCAACACGCCCTCGGCGGCGAACATCACGGCTTACGCCGAGATCGTCCGCGACAAGGCGGTGATGCGCAAGCTGATCGAAGTCGGCACCCAGATCGTCAACGACGGCTTCCAGCCCGATGGCCGCGAGACCACCGAACTCCTGGCCACCGCCGAGCAGAAGGTGTTCGCCATCGCCGAATCCGGCGCGCGTGGGCGCACCGATTTCACCGCGGTCAATACCGCGTTGAAGGACGCGTTCGACGTGCTGCAGGACCGCTTCAACAACGGCGGCAGCATCACCGGCCTGCCGACGGGTTACCACGAGTTCGACGACATGACGGCCGGCCTGCAGCCGACCGACCTGATCATCCTCGCGGCGCGCCCGGCGATGGGCAAGACCACCTTCGCGCTGAACATCGCCGAATACGCGGCGATCAAGTCGAAGAAGGCGGTGGCGGTGTTTTCGATGGAAATGTCGGCTGCGCAATTGGCGCTGCGCCTGATTTCATCGAACGGCCGGGTCAACGCCCAGCGCCTGCGCACCGGCCAGCTGGAGGACGAAGACTGGAGCCGCGTCACCAGCGCGATCCGCATGCTCAAGGAAACCAAGATCTTCATCGACGATACCCCGGCGCTGTCGCCGGACGTGCTGCGCGCCAAGTCGCGCCGCCTGCATCGCGAGAACAACGGCCTGGGGCTGATCGTCATCGACTACCTGCAGCTGATGGCTGTACCGGGCAACAGCGAGAACCGCGCCACCGAGATCTCCGAGATTTCGCGTTCGCTGAAGGCGCTGGCCAAGGAACTGAAGGTACCGGTGATCGCCTTGTCGCAGCTCAACCGCTCGCTGGAAACGCGCACCGACAAGCGTCCGGTGATGGCCGACCTGCGCGAATCCGGCGCCATCGAGCAGGATGCAGACATCATCGTGTTCATCTACCGCGACGAGTACTACCACAAGGATTCGGCCGACAAGGGTTTGGCCGAGATCATCATCGGCAAGCAGCGTAGCGGCCCGACCGGTGCATTGAAGCTGAAATTCTTCGGCGAATACACCCGCTTCGACAATCTCGCCCACGATTCGGTGGGCAGCTTCGAATAAACCTGCGGCTCAGGCCGGCGGCAGGGCGAACAGCCGGCGCGCGTTGTCGGCCGTCGCCCGGGCGATGTCCCGCGGCTCCACACCGCGCAGCGCCGCAATGGTTTCGCAGACGAAGGGCAGGCGCGACGGTTCGTTGCGTTCGCCGCGGTGGCGCGAATCCGGCTGGTCCGGCGCGTCGGTTTCCAGCAGCAACGAGTCCAGCGGTACGTTTGCGGCGAGCTGGCGCAGGCGGTTGGCGCGTTCGTAGGTAACCGGGCCGCCGAGGCCGATCAGCAAGCCGAGGTCGAACAGCTGGCGCGCCTGTTCTGCGCTACCCGAGTAGCTGTGCACGACGCCACGCAGCTTGCCGACGCGTTTGACCGCGGCGATCACCGCGTCGACCGCGCGGCGCGCATGCACGATCGCCGGCAGGTCGAATTCGCGCGCCAGCTTCAATTGCCCCTCGAAATAGAAACGCTGCGCGTCGGTATCGAGGCCTTCGACGAAGAAATCCAGCCCGCATTCGCCGACCGCAACCGGGCGTTCGCGTTCGATCCAGTCGCGCAACTCGTCGAGGTGCGCCGGCTGGTGTTCGCGCAGATACATCGGATGCAGGCCGTAGGCGGGAAACAGGCCGGCATCGGCCGCGCAGACCTCGCGCAATTTGGGCCAACCTGCGGCGTCGACCGCGGGAACGACCTGCTGCAGCACGCCGGACGCCCGGGCGCGCGACACCACCGCCGCGCGATCGGAATCGAACTCGGCTGCGTCGAGGTGGCAGTGGCTGTCGACCAGCACGCCGGTCAGCGTGGCGGCTCGGTCGGCGTCGGCGCCTGGTCGATGGCGTTCGGCGCCTTACGGTTCTTCCAGTTCGCCAACAGCAGCGTGCCCAGCCCGAGCAGGATTTCGTCGGCGAAGGGAATGAAATCGGGAATGAACATGTCCACGACGAACAACGCCGCGACCAGCTTGAACAGGGTGGGGTAGCGCAGCTTCTGCGCCCAGCCCAACAAGGGAGCGAGCAGGGGAGTGGCCATCGTTCGGTGCTCCGAGATGTTGCGATGGCATCACGCTAGCATGGAGTGTGACCGGGTGCAGCGATTCATGTTCCAGCCGGGTTGCGCCATTTCGGTCGGCGTCCCGTTCAGCCTTCTCATGCTGGAATTACGCCATCATCACAGCGCGGGAACCACCCGCCCGGAGGCTGACATGAAAAGCACCACTACTACTGCTCTCGTTGCGGTTGGCGCCCTGCTTGTCGGCGGCGTGGCGACCGCGGCCTACATGAACAATCGCTCGTCGCAGCCGTCCGCGCCCGTCGCCGGTACCGAGGCGCCGATGGCCGTCGGCGCGACTGCGCTGGACGATGCCGCCCAGGCCAACGCCCAGATCCCGGGCAACGCCCTGCAATACGCCGACGTGCTCAAGGTGACGCCGGTGACCAGCCGCGAGAAGGTGTACGCCACCGTGATCGGCAGCGAGGCGGTGCGCGAGACCACCACTACGACCACGCCGCGCGAAGTGTGCAACGACGTGGTCGTGCAGGATCGCCTGCCCGAGCGCGACGGCAACGTCGGCGGCACGGTCGCCGGCGCGGTGATCGGTGGCCTGATCGGCAACCAGGTCGGCAAGGGCGACGGCCGCAAGCTGGCTACGGTGGCCGGTGCGGTGGGCGGGGGTTTCGCCGGCCGCGAGATCGACCGTCGCCATGTCGGCGGCAAGGTCGTCAGCCGCACCGAGCGCCAGTGCCACACCGAGCAGGCTTCGTCGCAGAGCTCGCGCGTGACCGGCTACAACGTGACCTACCGCAATCCGGACGGCACCACCGGTACGATGCGCGTCGACAGCAAGCCGGGCAACCGGATCGCGATGGGCAGCGAAGACGTGGTCAAGGGTTACGACGTGACCTATCGCTACGAGGGCCAGGAAAAGACCATCCGCATGGACGAAAAGCCGGTTTCGGACCGCCTGCCGGTCATCGACGGCCAGGTCGTGACCCAGACCGCTTCCGCGGCTGGCAGCAACGATCACGGTTGATCGCTGCGCTCTTCGATCGAACATGGAAAGGCCGGCTCGATGCCGGCCTTTTCCTTGCCCGGTCCGCCAGTGCGCGGCAGGCGCTGGCATTTTCACGGCCCACGCGGCAAAACCCGCGCAAATCGCCGAAATCCCCTTGGCGTCCCGAAGCTTACGGCCGTCTCGGCGGGGCGCATACAATGACGGGCTTCCCAAACCGGCCACGGCGATGCCCGCTCTGAACCCCTACGACCTGTTCGATGTCCGTTCCCTGCTGAGCGAGGAAGAGCGCGCGGTGCAGGACACCGTGGCCCGTTTCACCGACGAGCGCGTGCGCCCGATCATCGGCGAGGCTTTCGACCAGGGCCGCTTCCCGAAGGAACTGGTCCCGGAAATCGCCGAGCTGGGCCTGCTCGGTTCGTCGCTGCCGGAACAGTACGGTTGCGCCGGCCTCAACGGCGTCAGCTACGGCCTGATCTGCCAGGAACTGGAACGCGGCGACAGCGGCATCCGCAGCTTCGTCAGCGTGCAGAGCTCGTTGTGCATGTACCCGATCTACGCCTACGGCAGCGAGGAACAGCGCATGCGCTGGCTGCCGGACATGGCCGCCGGCAAGGTGATCGGCTGCTTCGGCCTTACCGAACCGCACGGCGGTTCCGACCCGGCCAACATGAAGACCCGCGCGGTCCGAGACGGCGGCGACTGGGTGATCAACGGTTCCAAGATGTGGATCACCAACGGCAACCTGGCCGACATCGCCATCGTCTGGGCGCAGACCGATGACGGCATCCAGGGCTTCGTGCTGGAGAAGGGCATGCCCGGTTTCACCGCGCAGGAGATCAAGCACAAGATGTCGCTGCGCGCGTCGGTCACCAGCGCGCTGTTCTTCGACAACGTGCGCGTGCCGGATGCGAACCGCCTGCCGAACGTGAAGGGCCTGAAGGGGCCGCTGGGCTGCCTGACCCAGGCCCGCTATGGCATCACCTGGGGCCCGATCGGCGCGGCCATCGCCTGCCTCGACGAAGTGCTGGGCTACACCAAGGAACGCATCCTGTTCGACCGCCCGGTGGCGGCCACGCAGTCGGCGCAGATCAAGATGGCCGACATGGCCCGTCGCATCACCTTGGCGCAATTGCTGGTGCTGCAGCTCGGCCGGCTGAAGGATGCCGGCACCATGCAGCCGCAGCAGGTGTCGCTCGCGAAGTGGAACAACTGCCGCATGGCGATCGACATCGCCCGCGAATGCCGCGACCTGCTTGGGGGCGCCGGCATCACCACCGAACACGCCGCGATCCGCCATGCGCTGAACCTCGAATCGGTCATTACCTACGAAGGCACCGAAACCGTGCACCAGCTGGTGATCGGCCGCGAGCTGACCGGCATCAACGCTTTCTGACCTGGAGTCCGCCATGCAGTCCGGTCCGATACTGGAAACCGAACGCCTGCTCCTGCGGCCGCCGCAGGCCACCGACTTCGACGGCTTCGCGGAAATGCAGGGCGATGCGAATGCGTCCCGCTTCATCGGCGGACACGTGACCCGGGCCGAAGCGTGGCGGCGTTTCCTGTGGCAACCCGGCGCATGGTTCGTGCAGGGCTTCGGCATGTTCGGCGTGATCGAGAAGGCCAGCGGACTGTGGATGGGCCAGATCGGGCCGTGGAAGCCGGAAGGCTGGCCGGGCAACGAAATCGGTTACGCCTTCCATCCGCGCGCGTGGGGCAAGGGCTATGCGACCGAAGCGGGCACCGCCGCGATCGACTGGGCCTTCGCCAACCTCGGCTGGAACGACATCATCCATTGCATCGATCCCGGCAACGTCCCCTCGCAGAAGGTGGCACAGCGCCTGGGCTCGACGAAGAAGGGGCCGGGCAAGCTGCCGGCGCCGTTCGAACACGTCGTGGTCGATGTGTGGGGCCAGACCCGCGAGCAATGGTTCGCGCGCAAGGGCCAGGCCGCATGATCACCGTCCATGGCTTTTCGCCTTCAGGCAACTGCCACAAGGTGAAGCTGCTGCTGGAGCAACTTGGCCGCGAATATGCGTGGGTCGAAACCGACAGCGCACGCGGCGCGACCCGCACGCCGGAATACCTGGCGAGGAATCCGAACGGCAAGGTGCCGATGCTCGAACTCGACGACGGCCGCGTGCTGGTCGAATCGAACGCGATCCTGTGCTGGCTGGCCGACGGGACGAAATTCCTGCCGTCCGATCCTTGGCAGAAGGCGCAGGCGCTGAGCTGGATGTTCTTCGAGCAGTACAGCCATGAACCCTACGTCGCCGTGGCGCGCTTCATCTGCGGCTGGACGCCGGCCGATTCGCCGCGCCGAGCCGACCTGCCGAAACTGCGCGAACGCGGCCATGCGGCACTTGCGGTGATGGAAAAGCATCTCGCTTCGAACCCGTGGTTCAGCGGCGACGCCTACGGCATCGCCGATATCGCGCTGTACGCCTACACCTGCGTCGCCCCGCATGGCGGCATCGCGCTGGATGCGTATCCCGCGCTGCGCGGTTGGCTGGCGCGCGTCGAAGCCACGCCGGGCTTCGTGCCGTTGCCCGCACCCGATGCGCAGGCGCAGGCCCTGATCGACCAATCCACGTAGGGTGGGCTCAAGCCCACCATCCTTCGAATGACATGGCGGGCCGCGGCCCGCCCTACGAGATACCAAATGTTCGCCACCGTTCCGAATCCGATCCCGGCCCGCATGAAGGGGCTCAACCGCGCCGAAATCTGCGACCGCAACTTCGTCGAATTCGTGCAGGCGTGGAACGGACCGGTCGGCGCCAGGCCGGCGGACAACGCCGCGGTGCTCACCGGCAGCGCGCTGGACGCGCGCGGCTTCGCCGAGCTGCTGGAATCGCAGCTGGTCTCGCGCCACCTCGACCTGATGGCGCGCGTGCTGCGCGTGCAGAACAAGGTCTTCTACACCATCGGTTCCTCGGGCCACGAAGGCAACGCGATGGTCGCGCGGCTGACCCGCCATACCGACCCGGCCTTCCTGCATTACCGTAGCGGCGGCTTCATGGCCGAGCGCTTCCGCAAGCTGCCCGGCATGGATCCGGTGATGGATTCGGCGTTGTCGTTCGCGGCCAGCGCGGAAGATCCGGCTTCCGGTGGTCGCCACAAGGTCTGGGGCAGCAAGCCGTTGTGGGTGCTGCCGCAGACTTCGACCATCGCCTCGCACCTGCCCAAGGCGCTGGGCACGGCCGTCGCCATCGAGCAGGCGCGGCGCATAGGCCATGCCTTGCCTATCCCCGAAGACAGCATCGCGATCTGTTCGTTCGGCGACGCGTCCAGCAACCACGCCACCGCGCAGACTGCGTTCAACACCGCGGCATGGACGGCTTACCAGAAGCTGCCCGCGCCGGTGTTGTTCGTCTGCGAAGACAATGGCATCGGCATCTCGGTGAAGACGCCGGATGGCTGGATCGGGCGCAATTTCCGCGACCGCGCCGACCTGGACTATTTCCATGCCGATGGTCTCGACCTGGCCAATGGCTACGGCCAGGTACAGGCGGCGGTGGAACACTGCCGCCGCACGCGCCGGCCGACCTTCCTGCACCTGCGCACGACCCGGATCATGGGCCACGCCGGCACCGACTTCGAGATCGAATGGCGCTCCATCGAGGAACTGTGCGCGGTCGAAGCCGGCGACCCGCTGCTGCGCAGCGCGGCCATCGCGCTGGAGTCGGGCCTGTATTCGAAGGAAGAGCTGCTGGCGCTGTACGAAGGCATCCGCAAACGCTGCTTCGCCGCTGCCGAGGAAGCCGACCGCCGGCCGAAGATCGCCACGCTGGACGAGGTGATGGCGCCGCTGGCGCCGTATTCGCCGAAGGAAGTGGCGAAGGAAGCCGCACGCGCGCCGGAGCACGACAAGCGCGTCGCCGCGTTCGGTGGCGAGGACAAACTGCCCGAGAAACAGGCGCCGCGCCATCTGGCCATCCAGATCAACAACGCGCTGCACGACCTGTTCTGCAAGTACCCGGAGACGCTGCTGTTCGGCGAGGACGTGGCGCAGAAGGGTGGCGTGTACACCGTGACCAAGGGCTTGCATAAAGCGTTCAAGGGCAGCCGCGTGTTCAACACGTTGCTGGACGAGACGATGATCCTCGGGCTGGCCCAGGGCTACGCCAACATGGGCATGCTGCCGCTGCCGGAAATCCAGTACCTCGCGTATTTCCACAACGCCTGCGACCAGATCCGCGGCGAAGCGGCCAGCCTGCAGTTCTTCAGCAACAACCAGTACCGCAACCCGATGGTCGTGCGCATCGCCGGCCTGGGCTACCAGCGCGGTTTCGGTGGACATTTCCACAACGACAACTCGATCACCGCGCTGCGCGACATCCCGGGACTGGTCGTGGGCTGTCCGTCGCGCGGGGACGATGCGGCGACGATGCTGCGCACGCTGGCCGCGCTGGCCAAGGTCGACGGGCGCGTCACCGCGTTCCTCGAACCGATCGCGCTGTACATGACCAAGGACCTGTACGAAGCGGGCGATGGCCAGTGGTTGACCGAATACCCTGCGCCGGACGAGGCAATGCCATTGGGGGAGGGGCGGATCTACAACGAAGGGGCCGACGACCTGGTCGTCTTCACCTATGGCAACGGCGTGCCGATGAGCTTGCGCGCAGCCCGCACCATCGAAGCGAAGCATGGCTGGAAAGTGCGTGTGGTCGATCTGCGCTGGCTGGTGCCGTTGAACGAAAAGTTCATCGTCGAACAGGCGAAATCGGCCAAACGCATCCTGATCGTCGACGAAGGCCGCCATTCGGCCGGCGTGGGCGAGGGCGTGATCACCGCTATCGCCGAGGGCGGCTATGCGGCGCGCCCGTTCCGGCGCGTGGTCGGCGCCGATACCTACACGCCGCTGGCCGGCGCTGCGTTCCTGGTATTGCCGGGCGACGAGGACATCGTCGCGGCGGCCGACAACCTGGCCTGAACCCGCCATCGAAGGCAGGAGCGCACTTCAGTGCGCGCCTGCGGCTGCTATGCTCGAAGGCCATCGCATTCGAGAAGGGCAAAGCCATGAGCAAACCCAAGATCGCAGTCGTCATCGGCAGCCTGCGCAAGGATTCGTTCAACCGACAGCTCGCGGGCGCGGTGGAAAAACTGGCCGGAGATCGTTTCGAATTCACCGAAGCCGGTATCGGCGGACTCCCGCTGTACAACCAGGACCAGGATGCGGATTTCCCGGCTGCCGGTCTGGCTTTCAAGCAGCAGATCGAAGCGGCGGACGCATTGCTGATCGTCACGCCCGAATACAACCGCTCGGTTCCGGGTGTGCTGAAGAACGCCATCGACACCGGCTCGCGGCCGGCCGGGAAGAACTCGTTCGCCGGCAAGTACGCAGCGGTGATCGGTACTTCCCAGGGCGCGCACGGCACGGTTTCCGCGCAGCAGCACCTGCGCAACGTGCTGTCGGCGGTCAACGTGGCCGTATTGCCGCAGCCCGAAATCGCGCTGCAGTTCAAGGAAGGGCTGATCGACGCCGAGGGCAACATCGCGGACGAGCGCACCCGCAAGTTCCTGCAGGGTTTCCTCGATCGCTTCGAGGCCTGGATACGCAGGCCAGCCTGACGCTCAGCGCGTCAGGCCGTCGCGCAGGCCGATGTCGTTCAAACCGAGCCCGGCGGCGCCAAGCGCGCCAGCCGCGTGCTCCAGCGGCAACACCGCCAGCGCGAGGTACGGTTCGCCCGGTGAAGCGGCCACGATCTTGCCGATGGGCGAACCGTCGAGTTCGATTTCCGCATCGGTGGGAATCGGCGCGGCAGCACCCAACGCCACCAGCCCGCGCTTGGCCTTGCCGAGGAAGTGGGTGCGGGCGACGATTTCCTGGCCCGGATAACAGCCTTTCTTCACGCTGAAGGCCGGCAGCCGTTCCAGCGACAGCTGTTGCGGGGTCCATTGCTCGCGCTGCGATTCCGGCAGGCGCGGCAGGCCATGAAGCAGGTCGAAGGCGAACCAGCGCGCTTGTGCCTGCGCGTCTTCGGCGGCCCGCGTCGTGTCGATGCGCAACGTGCGCGGGCCGCCGTCGGCGCCGAAATCCAGCTCGAGCGATTCGCCGTCGGATGCCGCCTGCGCGCCGCGTGCCGCCATGGGCCTGGAGAAACTGCCGCTGACATGCAGGTCGGGGCGGGCGGCGATCTTCAACTTTCGTCTGAAGACGAAGCGCGCCAGCTGCGCCGCCAGCACCTCGGCGGGGTAATCCGGCGCCAGCAGCAGGAAGTCGTCGTCGGCGCGCCTGAGCAGTGCGAACAGTGCGATCACCCGGCCCTTGGGCGTCAGCCACGCGTTCCATTGCCACTGGCCGCTGGCGAGTTGCGAGACATCGTTGGCGAATTGCGCCTGGGCGAAAGCCGCGGCTTCCGTGCCGTGCAGGCCGACCAGCGTATGGTCGGGCAGGGCGAAAAAAGCGGGTTCCGGCAGGGGCAGGTTGTCAGCCACGGGGGCGGGGATTAAAATTTTGTGCGTTGCGAGATCATCATGATAGGCGAAACACCTCCCGTCTCCGAGCATTCCGTCGACGCCGTTCCTGCAACGCAGAAGCCCGTCGAAGGCGATGTGCCGAAGGAAACGTGCCTGCCCAGGGAGCTGGGCGGACGCGACGGCCCCGAGCCGACGCGTTACGGCGATTGGGAAAAGAACGGACGCTGCATCGACTTCTGAGCAGCGTCACCCAGCCACGCGAGGCAGGCAGAAGCATTCGGCCTGACCCGCACAGCCGAGACAACGAGCAGCGCATGGCGAGCCGTCCACGTCCGCTTTCCCCGCACATGCAGGTGTACCGCTGGCAGGCCCAGATGGTCACCTCCATCATCCACCGCGCGACCGGGATCATCCTCTCCGTCGGCGCCTTGCTGATCGCCGCCGCATTGCTGGCGATGGTCACCGGCCCGGAGGCCTGGGACTGCGTGCGGGCCTGCGCGGGATCGTGGCTGGGCCGGATCGTGCTGATCGGCTGGACCTGGTCCTTCGCATACCACCTGGTCAACGGCATCCGCCACCTGCTGCAGGACGCCGGCTACGGCTTCAGCATCCCGGCCTTCGTCCGCAACAGCTGGATTTCGATCATCGGCAGCGTGGTGCTGACCGCCATCATCTGGGGCGCGGTCGCCGCGCAGGGAGGCCTGTCGTGAGCGCCAACAACGACAAGTTCCGCACTCCGCTGAAGGTCGCGCGCGGCCTGGGTTCGGCCAAGACCGGCGTGCACCATTTCGCCGTGCAGCGGATCACCGCGATCGCGCTGGTCTTCCTCTCTTGCTGGTTCGTCTGGTTCGTCGTCGGCCTGATGCAGGCCGATTACCTCACCGCCAGCGATGCGGTGGCCCGGCCATGGAACGCGACCCTGCTGATCGCCTTCCTGGCGGCGATGTTCTGGCACGCCCAGCTGGGCCTGCAGGTGATCATCGAAGATTACGTGCACAGCGCGGGCCTGGCCGTGCTGGCCCAGATCGCCGTGCGTTTCGTCTGCATCCTCGGCGCGCTGGCCAGCGTGTTCGCCGTGGTCATCATTGCGTTGGGGAACTGATCCGATGTCGGCATACAAGATCACCGAACACAAGTACGACATGGTCGTGGTCGGCGCCGGCGGCGCGGGCCTGCGCGCGACCTTCGGCCTGGCGGCCAAGGGCCTGCAGACCGTGTGCCTGACCAAGGTGTTCCCGACCCGCTCGCATACCGTGGCGGCGCAGGGCGGCATCTCGGCTGCGCTGGGCAACATGGGCAAGGACGACTGGCGCTTCCACTTCTTCGACACCATCAAGGGTTCGGACTGGCTGGGCGACCAGGACGCGATCGAATACATGTGCCGCGAAGCGATCCCGGCGATCATCGAGCTCGAGCACTACGGCGTGCCGTTCTCGCGCACCGAGGAAGGCAAGATCTACCAGCGCCCGTTCGGCGGCATGACCACCGAATACGGCGAGGGCCCGCCGGCGCAACGCACCTGCGCCGCCGCCGACCGCACCGGCCACGCGATGCTGCACACGCTGTACCAGCAATCGCTCAAGCACGACGCGCGCTTCATGATCGAGTACTTCGCGCTCGACCTGATCTTCGACGAAGAAGGCGTGTGCCGCGGCGTGCTGGCCCTGGACATGGCCGAAGGCACGCTGCACCTGTTCCGCGCCCAGGGCGTGGTGCTGGCCACCGGCGGCTACGGCCGCGCGTACTTCTCCGCGACTTCCGCCCACACCTGCACCGGCGACGGTGGCGGCCTGGTGATGCGCGCCGGCCTGCCGATGCAGGACATGGAATTCGTGCAGTTCCATCCGACCGGCATCTACGGCGCCGGCTGCCTGATCACCGAAGGCGTGCGCGGCGAAGGCGGCATCCTGCGCAACAGCAACGGCGAGCGCTTCATGGAGCGCTACGCCCCGCACTACAAGGACCTGGCTTCGCGCGACGTGGTGTCGCGTTCGATGACCATCGAGATCCGCGAAGGCCGTGGCGTCGGCGAGCACAAGGACCACATCCTGCTCGACCTGACCCACCTCGGCCCGGAAGTGATCCACGAGAAGCTGCCGGGCATCGCCGAAAGCGCGCGCATCTTCGCCGGCGTCGACGTGACCAAGCAGCCGATCCCGGTGCTGCCGACCGTGCACTACAACATGGGCGGCATCCCCACCAACTACCACGGCGAAGTGGTGCGCAAGGTCGGCGACGACCCGGATGCGGTGGTGCCGGGCCTGTACGCGATCGGCGAGGCCGCCTGCGTGTCGGTGCACGGCGCCAATCGCCTGGGCTCGAACTCGCTGCTCGACCTGGTCGTGTTCGGCCGCGCGGTGGCCAACCGCTGCGCCGAGACGATCAAGCCGAACGCGCCGCACAAGCCGTTGGCGGCCGATGCCTGCGACAAGGCGCTGGGCCTGCTGGACAAGCTGCGCAATGCCAACGGCGGCACGCCGACCGCGGTGATCCGCGACCGCATGCAGCGCACCATGCAATCCGACGCGGCGGTGTTCCGCACCGAGAAATCGCTGCAGGAAGGCTGCACGAAGATGGCCGACATCTTCGCCAGCTTCGAGGACGTCAAGGTCTCCGATCGTTCGCTGGTGTGGAACTCGGACCTGATCGAAACCTACGAGCTGAACAACCTGCTGCTCAACGCGGTGGCGACGATCAACTCCGCCGAACAGCGCCACGAAAGCCGCGGCGCCCACGCGCGCGAGGATTACCCCGACCGCGACGATGCCAACTGGCAGAAACACACCCTGGTCAGCGTCGACGACAAGGGCACTTGCAGCTTCGACTACCGCCCGGTGCACATGTACACGCTCACCGACGACGTGGCCGTGGTGCCGCCGAAGCCGCGCGTCTACTGATCCGGGAGAGAACCGACCATGGCCGAATTCACCCTCCCGAAGAACTCGAAGGTCCAGCCGGGCAAGCATTTCCCGGCGAAGGGCGCGACCAAGGTGCGCACCTTCAAGGTGTACCGCTGGAGCCCCGACGACGACCAGAACCCGCGCACCGACACTTACGAGATCGACCTCGACAAGTGCGGCCCGATGGTCCTGGACGCGCTGATCAAGATCAAGAACGAGATCGACCCCACGCTGACCTTTCGTCGCTCGTGCCGCGAAGGCATCTGCGGTTCGTGCGCGATGAACATCGATGGCACCAACACGCTGGCCTGCACCAAGGCGATCGACGACTGCAAGAAGGCCGAGGTACCGATCTATCCGCTGCCGCACATGGAAGTGGTCAAGGACCTGGTGCCGGACCTGACCCATTTCTACGCGCAGTACGCGTCGATCAAGCCGTGGATCCGCACCCAGACCCCGCCGCCGCCAGACCGCGAACGCCTGCAGTCGCCGGAAGACCGCAAGAAGATCGACGGCCTGTACGAGTGCATCCTGTGCGCGTGCTGCTCGACTTCGTGCCCCAGCTACTGGTGGAACGGCGAACGCTACCTGGGCCCGGCGATCCTGCTGCAGGCCTACCGCTGGATCGTCGATTCGCGCGACGAGGACACCGGTGCGCGCCTGGACGACCTGGAAGATCCGTTCAAGCTGTACCGCTGCCACACCATCATGAACTGCGCGCGGACCTGCCCGAAGGGTTTGAACCCCGCGCTGGCCATCGCCGAGATCAAGAAGCTGATGCTGGCGCGCACGGCCTGATCATCGGTTCGCACGCAACGAAGAAGCCCGGCAATGCCGGGCTTTTTTGTTTATCCAAGCGAGAAAATTCGTCGTGGGAGCGACGTAAGTCGCGAGGCTTTTGGTGACGGAAATGCAAAAGCTTCGCGACTTACGTCGCTCCCACATGGGTGGTCCTGGCTATTTGATCCGCTGCTTGTCCAGCTTGCGGGCAAGCGTCCGTCGATGCATGCCCAACCGCCGCGCGGTCTCGGAGATATTGAAGCCGGTTTCGGCCAAAGTCTCGTGGATGCGTTCCCACTCCAGCGTCTTGATCGAAGTCTTGCGCTCGGTCAGGCCGACTTCTGCATCGCCCTCGTTGCGCTTGAACGCTTCCTCGATGTCGTCGCTGTTCGAAGGCTTGGCCAAGTAATGGCGCGCGCCGAGCTTGATCGCCTCGACCGCGGTGGCGATGCTGGCGTAGCCGGTCAGCACCACGATGCGCATCTGCGGGTCGTGCGCGTGCAGCGCCTTGACGCAGGCCAGTCCAGAATCGCCGCCGGCCAGCTTCAAGTCGACGACGGCGTGGGTGGGTGGGAATTCGTCGAGCAAGGACTGCAGGGCCTCCAGCCCGTCGGCTTGGCGAACCGCGTAGCCCCGGCGCTCGAACGAGCGCGCCAGCGTGCGGGCGAAGGCGGCATCGTCCTCGACGATCAACAGCCGCTTGTCGCCATCATTCGGCATCGTCCGCATCCTCTTCTTCGCCGTCGAGCGTCAGCGCCGACAACGGCAAGGTCACTGTCACCACGGCGCCCTGCGTGGCATTGCGCGCGGTCAAGGTGCCGCCCAGGCTGCGGGCGACGTTGACCGACAGAAACAGGCCCAGCCCGTGGCCGGGTTCGTCCTTGCTGGACTGGTAGGGCTTGCCCAGTTGGGCCAGCATCGCCGGCGCGAAACCGGGGCCGTGGTCGGCGACTTCGACCACGACGTCGCCCTCGGCCAGCGCAACGTTCATCGCCACGCGTTTCGGCGAGGCTTCCAGCGCATTGTCCAGCACGTTGGCGATCATCTGCTTCAGTCCCGCATCGGAGACGATCAGCGGATTTTCCGCGCATTGGTTCGCATAGTCGAATCGCTGCACCGGACGCGTGTTCAGCCATTCCTCGGCCAGCTCGTCGAAGAAATCGCGCAGGCGCACCTGTTCCGGCGCTTCGCCGCGGGTTTCGCCGGCCGATTGCAGGATGCCGGTGACGATCGCCTTGCAACGCAGCACCTGCGCCTGCATCTCCACCACGTCCTGCAGCAGTTCGGGATCGGAGGCGAAGTGGGGCAGGTGCTGCCAGTCGCCGAGGATCACCGCCAGCGTCGAAAGCGGCGTGCCCAGTTCATGCGCTGCGCCCGAGGCGAGCAAACCCATGCGCACGATGTGTTCTTCTTCGGCGGCGCGCTGGCGCATGGCCGCGAGGCGGGCGTCGCGCTCGCGCAGGATCCGGCCGATGCGGGTGATGAACACCACCAGCAGTACCGCGACCAGCGCGAAGCAGATTACCAGGCCTTGCACGTACAGCGAGTCGAGCCCCTGCGACAAGTCGGTCGCAACGGTGACCGGCCCCGGATACAGCGCCAGCCACAACAGGCAACCCGTGGTCGCGGCGGCGACGACCCAGCTCGCCGCCGTGCGCAGCAGCACCGCGCCCAGCACCACATGCAACAGGAACAGGAACACGAACGGGTTGGTCAGCCCACCGCTGTAGTGCAGTTGCGCGGTCAGCGTGGCCACGTCGACCAGCAGTGCGAGCAGCAGGGCGCGGTTGGCGACCCGCTTGCGCCGCTTCAGCACGAACTGGCTGGCGACGTTATAGGCGACCAGCGCAGCCAGCACCCACAGCATCGGCTCCAGCGGCAGGGCGATGCGCAGGCCGAAATGGACGAAGGCGATGGCCAACACCTGGCCGACCACGGCGATCCAGCGCAACTGGATCAGCTGCTGCAGGTTGCGCAGACCCGCACTCGACCAGCGATCAGGCTGTTGGGAACCGCGCGACGGCGGGAGATCAGGATGGGCGGCGGGGGAAAGCGGCATCGGCCAGGGCGATCATTCGCGGAAGCCGCCATGGTGCCGCAAACGTCGCCCGGACGAAAACACGCGCCAACCGCCGTAAAGCGACAGCAGGGCCAAGGCAAACCAGGTCAGCGCGTATTGCAGGTGCTGGTTGCGGAAGCGCACCACGGTCATGCCGCCGGCGGGCCACTCCGGGCCGGAGGCATCGCGTTCGGCGTCGACGAAGAAGGGCGCCACTTCGCCCAGTCCCCGCGCTCGGGCGATCGCCGCCACGTCGCGCGAATACCAGCGATCCCGCGCCGGATCGTTGCGGCGCAGGAAGCCGCCGCGCGGTTCGCTCAATCGCAAGAGGCCGATGACGCGCGCGCGGTCGCCGGCGGGCGTGGCATCGCCGCGCCAGTCGTTCGGCACGAAACCCCGATTGACCAGCACCACCTCGCCCGCATCGGTGCGCAACGGAGTCAGCAGCCACCACCCGGGGCCGCGCTCGGTGACGGCCTGCACGCGGGCGTCGTGGGCGGGCAGGTAACGGCCTTCGACGGCCACGCGCCGGTATTCGTCGCGCGGCGCGGAAACGTTCGGCCAATCGGCCTTCGGCGGTATGGGAACAGGCGGGGCGTGGATGCGCGCATCCACGCGCTCGATCAGTTCGCGCTTCCATTGCAGGCGCTGCACCTGCCAGGCGCCGAGCGAGCAGAATCCGACGAACGCCAGCGCCAGCAAGGAGAGGAAAACGACGGTACGCACGCCCCATTCCTCTCCGTTCGACCTCGGTCTCAAGGCATGTTGCGCATGTCGTGCGCCGAGGCCGGCATCATGTTGCTGTTCATGTGGTGCATGACCCACATCGAACCGGCCAGGGTGATGACCACCAGCACCAGGGTGAAGATCAGCGCCAGCATGTTCCAGCCGCCTTCCGACTTGGTGTTCATGTGCAGGAAATAGATCATGTGCACGACGATCTGCACCGCGGCGAAGGCCAGGATCACCGCGGCCGCCATGCCCGGATTGGCGATGACCTTGCCCATGATCAGCCAGAACGGGATCGCCGTCAGCACCACCGAAAGCAGGAAGCCGGTGACGTAGCCGCGCAGGGTCACGTGGGCGTGGCCGCCTTCCTCGTGGTGGGCGTCGTGGTCGTGGTTGTGGTCGTGGTGGGATTCGCTCATGGCAGCACGCCCATCAGGTAGACGAAGGTGAAGACGCCGATCCAGACGACGTCGAGGAAGTGCCAGAACATCGACAGGCACAGCAGGCGGCGCTGGTTGGCCGCGGTCAGCCCGGTCTTCGCCACCTGGGTCATCAGCACGACCAGCCAGACGATGCCGAAGGTCACGTGCAGGCCATGGGTGCCGACCAGGGCGAAGAACGACGACAGGAACCCGCTGCGCTGCGGACCGGCGCCTTCATGGATCAGGTGGTTGAATTCGTACAGTTCCACGCCGAGGAAGCCGGCACCGAACAGCCCGGTGATCGCCAGCCAGGCCAGCACCGCGCGCGGCTGCCGGTTCTGCATGGCGATCATCGCGAAGCCGTAGGTGATCGACGAGAACAGCAGCAGCGCGGTGTTGACCGCGACCAGCGGCAGGTCGAACAGCTCGGCGCCGGTGGGGCCGGCGGCGTAGTTGCGGCCGAGCACGCCGTAGGTCGCGAACAGGCAGGCGAAGATGAGGCAGTCGCTCATCAGGTACAGCCAGAACCCGAGCAGGGTGCCGTTCTGCGGATGGTGGCGCGCCTCGGTATCCAGGAACACCGGCTTGCCGTCGGGCAGGGTGGTGGCGATGGCGTCAGACATGGGCGTTCAGCAGCTCCGTGCGCGCGTTTTCGGTGCGGACCACTTCATCGGCGGGAATGTGGTAATCGCGGTCGTAGTTGAAGGTATGGACGATGGCGGCCACCAGCAGCGCGGCGAACGCCACTGCCGCCAGCCACCAGATGTGCCAGATCAGGGCGAAGCCGATGGCCGTGCTCAACCCGGCCAGGACGATGCCGGCGGCGGTGTTCTTCGGCATGTGGATGGCCTTGAAACCCTGCAGCGGACGACGGAAGCCGCGCTGCTTCATGTCCCACCACGCATCGTTGTCGTGCACCACCGGGGTGAACGCGAAGTTGTAGTCCGGCGGCGGCGACGAGGTCGACCATTCCAGCGAACGCGCATCCCACGGGTCGCCGCTGGCGTCGCGCAGCGCATGGCGGCGGCGGAAGCTGACGAAGATGTCGATCAGGAAGCAGGCGATGCCGATGGCGATCAGCACGGCGCCGAACGCCGCGATGACGAACCAGATCCGCAGCGAGGGATCGTCGAAGTGGCTCAGGCGGCGAGTCACGCCCATCAGGCCCAGCACGTACAGCGGGGTGAACGCGAACCAGTAGCCCGCGAACCAGAACCAGAACGACATCCTTCCCCAGAACGGGTCCAGCTTGAAGCCGAACGCCTTCGGGAACCAGAAGGTCATGCCCGCGAACAGGCCGAACACCACGCCGCCGATGATCACGTTGTGGAAGTGCGCGATCAGGAACAGGCTGTTGTGCAGCACGAAGTCCGCCGGGGGCACCGCCAGCAGCACGCCGGTCATGCCGCCGACCACGAAGGTGACCATGAAACCCAGCGTCCACAGCATCGGCACTTCCAGGCGGATGCGACCACGGTACATGGTGAACAGCCAGTTGAAGATCTTCGCCCCGGTCGGGATCGAGATGATCATCGTGGTGATGCCGAAGAACGAGTTGACGCTGGCGCCGGAACCCATGGTGAAGAAGTGGTGCAGCCATACCAGGTACGACAGGATGGTGATGCACACCGTCGCGTAGACCATCGAGCTGTAGCCGAACAGGCGCTTGCCGCAGAACGTCGCCACCACTTCGGAATAGATGCCGAAGCAGGGCAGGATCAGGATGTACACCTCCGGGTGGCCCCAGATCCAGATCAGGTTCACGTACATCATGGCGTTGCCGCCAAGATCGTTGGTAAAGAAGTGCGTGCCCAGGTAGCGGTCCAGGGTCAGCAGGGCCAGCACCGCGGTCAGCACCGGGAACGACACCACGATCAGCACGTTGGTGCACAGTGCAGTCCAGGTGAAGATCGGCATCTTCATCAGGTCCATGCCCGGCGCGCGCATCTTGACGATGGTCGCGATCAGGTTGATGCCCGACAACGTCGTGCCGACGCCTGCCACCTGCAGTCCCCAGATGTAGTAATCGACGCCGACCCCGGGACTGTATTCGATGCCCGACAGCGGCACGTAGGCCAGCCAGCCCGCGGTGGAGAACTCGCCCACGAACAGCGACAGCATCACCAGCGCCGCGCCGCCCACGGTCATCCAGAAGCTGAAATTGTTGAGGAACGGGAAGGCCACGTCGCGCGCGCCGATCTGCAGCGGCACCAGGTAGTTCATCAGGCCGGTGACCAGCGGCATCGCCACGAAGAAGATCATGATCACGCCATGGGCGGTGAAGATCTGGTCGTAGTGGTGCGGCGGCAGGTAGCCGAGGTTGTCGCCGAAAGCCATCGCCTGCTGCAGGCGCATCATCAGCGCGTCGGAGAAGCCGCGCAGCAGCATCACCAGGCCCAGCACCATGTACATGATGCCGATCTTCTTGTGGTCGATGCTGGTGAACCAGTCGCGCCACAGCGTGCCCCACAGCTTGTACTTGGTGATCACGGCCAGCAGCGCCAGGCCGCCGACGGCGACGC
Source organism: Pseudoxanthomonas helianthi (assembly GCF_017939625.1). Classification (GTDB taxonomy): domain Bacteria; phylum Pseudomonadota; class Gammaproteobacteria; order Xanthomonadales; family Xanthomonadaceae; genus Pseudoxanthomonas_A; species Pseudoxanthomonas_A helianthi. The sequence continues at coordinate 368,206 of NZ_JAGKTC010000003.1, read as the reverse complement.
CGGCGAAGGTGGCGACCAGGATCGGCTCGTGGTAGGGGATCGCGTCCAGGCTCAGGCGACCGAGCAGGGCGGAGGATTCGGGGGCTTTGGCGGCTTGTTCCAACATGTCCGGTTCCGGAATCAGGGTGCCAGGTCGGGGCGCGTCGCGCTGGCGACGCGCGTGGTGGCGGGCCGCTCGGTGGCGAGCAGCGGCTTGGAATCGACCTCGCACATCGGCGAAGGCACGAACGGCTGGCCATCGGCGGCCGTGCGCAGTGCGACCCTCTGGCGTGCAGGCGTCTGCCGCGCGTCGACCGCCATCATTTCGCTCATGCACATGCGGTTGGCGTCGGCACAGCGGTTGACGATGGCTTCGAACAGGCCGGCGTCCACGCTGGCGTAGCGGCGCACGGGTTCGCGTTCGCTGGGCTTGGCCAGGCGCAGGTATTCATCGCGTTGCAATGCGCCGCCGCCGCCTTTCGCCCCGGCGACCCAGCTTTCGAAGCCAGCCTCGTCGGTGGCACGGAAGCCGAAGCGCATGTGCGAGAACCCGGCGCCGCTATAGTTCGACGAGAAGCCTTCGTACTGGCCTTGCTTGTCGATCACCGCGTGCAGCTTGGTCTCCATGCCGGGCATGGTGTAGATCATCCCGGCCAGCGCGGGCACGTAGAACGCGTTCATCACGTTCGACGAAGTCAGGTGGAACTCGATCGGCCGATCCACCGGCGCGACCAGTTCGTTGACCGTGGCGACGCCTTGTTCCGGGTAGATGAACAACCACTTCCAGTCCAGCGACACCACTTCCACGACCAACGGCTTGGTTTCCGCCGGCACCGGCTTGCCCGGGGCGAGGCGGGCCAGCGGACGATACGGGTCCAGCGTATGCGTGGTGATCCAGGTCACCGCGCCCAGGGCGATGATGATCAGCAGAGGCGCGGCCCAGATCAGCAGTTCGAGCTGGGTCGAATGGTCCCAGTCGGGCTTGTAGGTGGCCTGGGCGTTGGAAGCGCGGTAACGCCAAGCGAAGAACAGGGTCAGCGCGATCACCGGGACGATGATCAGCAGCATCAGCACGGTGGCGACGACGATCAGGTTGCCCTGTTGCGCGGCCACATCGCCGGGCGCATTCAGCACGACGGTGTTGCAGCCGGCCAGCGACAGGGCGGCCACTGCCGCAGCCGTGCGCTGGATCAAGGTTTTCGCTCTGTTCATCGCGGGGCGCCTGGGAACGTGCCTTAAAGAGATGCCGTAAGACCGCAGCAGCGGTCGTATGGGTGTACTTTAGTCCGCAGGGGCGGGCGGGACGATTGGACGTTTTGTCCTATGGTCCGCTGCCGCCGATGGTGGGAAGCTAGCATGGTCGGCAGCCCGCCCCGTGCATCGCCGTCCCATTCTGGCCCAAACGGTCCTTCCGATGTCCGCGAATCCTTCGCCCGTGAACACTGTGTCAACGACTACGCTGCACGACCATGGTGCGAAAAGCCACCACGAAGTCGCCCCGGGCGAGATCGCCGTCGGCGTGGTGGTCGGCCGCACCTCAGAATATTTCGACTTCTTCGTCTATGGCATCGCCTCGGCGTTGGTATTCCCGTCGGTGTTCTTCCCGTTCGCGTCGACCAGGCTCGAGGCCACGCTGCTGTCGTTCGCGGTGTTCGCGCTGGCTTTCGTCGCGCGTCCGTTCGGCACCATGCTGTTCCTGTGGATCCAGCGCCGCTGGGGCCGCGGCACCAAGCTGACCGCCGCACTGTTCCTGCTGGGCACGTGCACGGCGGGCATCGCCTTCCTGCCGGGCTACGGCAAGATCGGCATGCTGTCGGTCGTGCTGCTGTCGGTGTTCCGTTTCTTCCAGGGCATCGCGCTGGGCGGCTCGTGGGACGGCCTGCCGTCGCTGCTTGCGCTCAACGCGCCCAAGCGGCGCCGCGGCTGGTACGCGATGCTCGGCCAGCTCGGCGCCCCGGCAGGCTTCATCGTTGCCGCCGGTCTGTTCGCCTATCTCTACGCCAGCCTGCCGCTGGAAGAAGTGCTGGACTGGGGCTGGCGCTATCCGTTCTTCGCCGCCTTCGCGATCAACGTGGTGGCGCTGTTCGCGCGGCTGCGCCTGGTGGTGACAGAGGAATACTCGCAGAAGATGGACGAACAGGAGCTCGAGCCGCTGCGCGTGACCGAGCTGCTGCGCGCGCGCGGCCCCTACGTGGCCATCGCCGCGTTCAGCGCGCTGGCCAGCTATGCGCTGTTCCATATCGTCACCATCTTCCCGCTGTCGTGGATCGCGTTGTTCTCCGACCAGTCGGTGCCGCAATTCCTGGTGGTGCAGATCCTCGGCGGCTTCCTCGCGATGGGCGGCATCGTCGCTTCCGGCTACATCGCCGACCGCCTGACCCGCCGGCGCACGCTCGGCGCGCTGGCCGTGGGCATCGCTGCGTTCAGCGGCTTCGCGCCGACCCTGCTCGGCGCGGGCACGGTGGGGCAGGACGTGTTCATCCTGGTCGGCTTCGCCCTGCTGGGCCTGTCCTACGGGCAGGCGGCGGGCGCGCTGAACGCCAATTTCGGCGACCGCTACCGCTACACCGGCGCGGCCTTCAGCAACGACATCGCCTGGCTGATCGGCGCGGCCTTCGCCCCGCTGGTGGCGCTGGGCCTGTGCGCGCACTTCGGCCTGGCCTATGTCGGCGCCTACCTGCTGTCCGGCGCACTGGCCACGCTGGCCGCGCTCGGCGTCAACCGCTGGCTGCGAATGAAGCGCGAAGCCGCGAAGTGAGCGGGGCAGGCGAAGACGTCGAACTCAAGCGCGTGCGCTGGCGCAGCCGGCGCGGCATGCGCGAACTCGACCGGCTGTTCGATCGATACCTCGATCGCGAATGGGCGCAATCTTCCGACGCGCAACGCGGGGTTTTCCTACAACTGCTGGAATGCGAAGACGATAGGCTCTGGCGCTGGTTCATGGGCTACGAGGCCTGTCCCGATGCCGCACTCCAGCCGCTGGTCGAACACATCCGCACCCTGCAGGATTGAGTGGCGTCCCTCGCGCGCCTTGGCGGGCGCGATCCTTGGCCTTGCCGTTCTGGCCGCGTTTTCCGTACAGGCTTCCGAAATGCCGCGACCGCTGGCTTGGCCCGTGGCCTTGTTCGTCCTGGCCTGGGGCGGATGGCGCGCCCGGCGCGAGTTGCGGCGGGCGCGTCGCGAGTGGGTCTTTCCCGGCAGCGATGCGCCGGTATTGCTTGATGGCGAGCCAGTGGCGGCCGTGCAGCTGGAATGGCGCGGCCCCTTGGCTTTCGTTCGCTGGCGCGCACGCAGCGGCAGGGTCGGGCGGCTGTCCTGGTGGCCGGATACTTTGCCGGCCGCGCGGCGACGTGAACTGCGTCTGGCCGCGCTGCCGGGCAAGGCTACGCGTTCGCGGCCGGCGATGGCACCATACGCGGGATAGCCCGAAGGCGCTCACGTCCTGATGTTCAAACCCATCCCTGTCGCCATCGGCCTGCGCTACCTGCGGGCCAAGCGCCGCAACGGCTTCATCTCCTTCATCTCGCTGGCCTCGATCATCGGCATCGCCCTGGGCGTGGCAGTGCTCATCACCACGCTGTCGGTGATGAGCGGCTTCCAGCGCGAGATCCGCGACCGCTTGCTGCAGATGACCGCCCACGCGACCATCAGCGGCGCCGACGAACCGCTGCACGACTGGCCGCACGTGGTGAAGGTGGCGATGGCCGACCCGCGCGTCGCCGGTGCGGCGCCCTTCGTCGACGTGCAGGGCATGATCAGCGGCAACCGCGACCCGCAGGGCGCGATGATCCGCGGCATCCTGCCGGCCCAGGAAAAGAAGGTGTCGGTGATCGCCGACAAGATGAAGCAGGGCAACCTGGATTCGCTGCGACCCGGTTCATTCAACATCTTGCTTGGGCAGGAACTGGCGTTGTGGCTGGGCGTCGGCGTCGGCGACGACGTCGCGGTCATGACCAGCGACACCCTCAGCACGCCGATCGGGGCGATACCGAAGACCAAGCGCTTCCACGTCAGCGGCATCTTCGCCGTGGGCCACAATGAAGTCGACCGCAACCTGGCCCTGGCCGACATGACCGATCTGCAGCGCGTGCTGCGCCTCGGCGACGACGTCACCGGCGTGCGCCTGAAGATGCACGACATGGACCTGGCTCAGGAAACCGCCATCGACCTGGCCCGCAGCCTGCGGCATGTCTATCGGGTCAGCGACTGGCGCAGCGAGAACGCCAACCTGTACCAATCGCTGAAGATGGAAAAGACGGTGATGGGCATCCTGTTGTCACTGATCATCCTGATGGGTGCCTTCACCCTGGTCAATTCGCAGGTGATGCTGGTCATCGACAAGCAGGCCGACATCGCCATCCTGCGCACGCTGGGGCTTAGTCCGAACGGGGTGATGGGCATCTTCATGGTCCAGGGCCTGCTGATCGGCGTGATTGGTACGCTGTCCGGCGTGATCGGCGGCATCCTGCTGACCATCAACCTGGAACGCATCCTGGAACTGATCGAAGCGGTATTCCACGTGACCCTGTTGCCCTCGGACGTGTACTACATCACCGGGTTGCCGTACGACCTCGAAAGCAGCGACGTGGTGACGATCGCCTGCGTCGCGCTGGCCATGGCCTTCCTCGCCACGCTGTACCCGGCCTGGCGCGCCGCACGCACGCAACCGGCGGAGGCGCTTCGCTATGAATAAGCCCGGGGAAGCGATCCGCGCCGAGGCGCTGGCCAAGACCTACGCCGAAGGCAAGCTGCGCACGCCGGTGTTCGACGGCCTCGACCTCTGCGTCCAGGCTGGCGAAACCGTCGCGATAGTCGGGGCCTCCGGCGCCGGCAAGAGCACGCTGCTGCATCTGCTCGGCGGGCTGGATACGCCGACGGCGGGCGAGGTATACGTGGCAGGGCAGAAAATGTCGGCGCTCTCGAATGCTGCGCGCGGCGCGTTGCGCAACAAGTCACTGGGCTTCGTCTACCAGTTCCACCACCTTCTGCCGGAATTCACCGCACTGGAAAACGTGATGATGCCGGTGTTGTTGGGCGGCGCCGGCGTGCCTGAGGCGACGCAGCGGGCGCAAGTGCTGCTGGAGCAGGTCGGCCTCGGCCATCGGCTCGCGCACAAGCCGGGCGAACTGTCCGGCGGCGAACGCCAGCGCGCGGCCGTGGCGCGTGCGCTGGTCAACAAGCCGGCCTGCGTGCTCGGCGACGAACCGACCGGCAACCTCGATGAAAAGACCGCGGCGACGGTGTTCGAACTGATGCTGGAACTCAATCGCGCCCAGCGCACCAGCCTGGTGCTGGTGACCCATGACCGGCGCCTGGCGCGCAAGCTGGATCGGGTGCTGGAGCTGTACCAGGGCAAGCTGCGGGAGCTGGCGGCTTCGGAAGTCTGAGCAAGCCGCCGGGTAGCAGGCAAAGAAAAAACCGCCCGAAGGCGGTTTTTCTGGAATCTGCAGCGGCTGGCCGCTTAGCGCTGGCGCGCCTTGAAACGCGGGTTCGACTTGCAGATCACGAAGACCTTGCCACGACGACGGACCACCTTGCAGTCGCGGTGACGGGCCTTCGCCGACTTCAGGGAGGACAGGACTTTCATGACAAAACCTCTAGAAGGATGGGCTGGAGCACGGTTAAGCCCGTCATTCTAGCCCGACTTTCCTTGATGGTTCAAGCGGTTGTGTGGCGGAAGCGAGCGGGGCGGCTACACTTACCCGACCACCCACGCCAACTTTCCCCATGACCGACCCCGCCGCGCCCGTACTGACCATCGATGGCCCCTCGGGCGCCGGCAAGGGCACCGTCAGCCGGATCGCGGCCTCGCGGCTGGGCTGGCACTACCTGGACTCGGGGGCGCTGTACCGGGCGGTCGGGGTGGCGGCCAGCTGGGCCAACCTGGACCTTTCGGACGGCGCCGCCCTGGTCCGCTGCACCTTCGACACCGCGATCGGGTTCCGCGAACAACCGGAAGGCGACCTCCGGGTCATCGTCAACGACGTGGACGCCACCGACGAACTGAGGCTGGAAACCACCGGCGCCGTGGCCTCGGCCATCGCCGCGATCCCCGAGGTACGTGCCGCCCTGAAGGACCGGCAGCGCGCCTTCCGCCAGCCCCCCGGACTGGTGGCCGACGGCCGCGACATGGGCACGGTGATCTTCCCCGACGCCCCATTCAAGGTATTTTTGACCGCCAGCGCCGAGGAACGTGCCGAAAGGCGCTATAAGCAGTTGAAAGACAAAGGGGTTTCCGTCACAATAGACGGTCTGCTGCGCGAGATTCTCGCCCGCGACGCCCGTGATGCACAGCGTACGGTGGCGCCGCTGCGGCCGGCCGACGACGCCGTCCTCATCGACACCACCGGGCTGTCCATCGACGCCGTCGTGGATCGGGTACTGGCCCTGGTGCGATAAGCGCCGCGGCCGGATCGCGCAGCGGGCGCCCGCAAGGGCAGGGTCCGCTTCCGTCGTCGCCAGGCGATGCCTGCGGTTTTCAAACCTCAACACTCACGGCCATACGCAATCCCGCGCAGGCCGATAACGGGTGGACCGCCGCGTACGCGCGCCGGTCTGGACATCAACCGAGCATTTACCAATGACTGAATCTTTCGCAGAACTGTTTGAACAGAGCCAGACCCAGCTGGCCAAGCTGAAGCCGGGTGCCATCGTCGTCGGCACCGTCGTCGACGTGCGCAACGACGTCGTCGTGATCAACGCCGGCCTCAAGTCCGAAGGCATCGTGCCGATCGAACAGTTCCGCAACGACGCGGGCGAAATCGACGTGGGCATCGGCGACCAGGTCAAGGTCGCGCTGGACTCCATCGAGAACGGTTTCGGCGAAACCGTGCTGTCCCGCGAGAAGGCCAAGCGATCCATGGTGTGGGACGAGCTGGAAGAAGCGCTGGAGAAGAACGAAACCATCACCGGCCGCATTTCCGGCAAGGTCAAGGGCGGCTTCACCGTCGACATCAAGGACGTCCGCGCGTTCCTGCCGGGCTCGCTGGTCGACGTGCGCCCGGTCCGCGACCCGGCCTACCTGGAAGGCAAGGAACTCGAGTTCAAGCTGATCAAGCTGGACCGCAAGCGCAACAACGTCGTCGTCTCCCGCCGCGCGGTGGTCGAGAGCGAGCACTCGGAAGAGCGCGAAGCGCTGATGGACAAGTTGCAGGAAGGCGTGGTGCTGAAGGGCGTGGTCAAGAACCTCACCGATTACGGCGCGTTCGTCGACCTGGGCGGCATCGACGGCCTGCTGCACATCACCGACATGGCCTGGAAGCGCGTGCGCCATCCGTCCGAAGTGGTCGAAGTCGGCCAGGAACTGGACGTCCGCGTGCTGAAGTACGACCGCGAGCGCAACCGCGTTTCGCTGGGCCTGAAGCAGCTGGGCGAGGATCCGTGGGACAACATCGCCCGCCGCTACCCGGCCAACAGCCGCGTGTTCGGCAAGGTCTCCAACGTCACCGATTACGGCGCGTTCGTCGAGATCGAGCCGGGCGTCGAAGGCCTGGTCCACGTTTCGGAAATGGACTGGACCAACAAGAACGTCAATCCGTCCAAGGTCGTGCAGGTCGGCGACGAAGTCGAAGTGATGGTGCTGGACGTCGACGAAGAGCGTCGCCGCATCTCGCTGGGCATGAAGCAGGTCGCCGCCAATCCGTGGGAAACCTTCGCCGCCATCCACAAGAAGGGCGACAAGGTGTCCGGCCAGATCAAGTCGATCACCGACTTCGGCATCTTCATCGGCCTGGACGGCGGCATCGACGGCCTGATCCACCTGAGCGACATCAGCTGGAACTCCACCGGCGAAGACCTGGCCCGCAACTTCAAGAAGGGCGACACGCTGGACGCCGTCGTGCTGGCGGTCGATCCGGAGCGCGAGCGCATCAGCCTGGGCGTGAAGCAGATGGAGCAGGATCCGTTCGCCCAGTACATGGCCGAGCATCCGAAGGGTTCGAAGGTCGAAGGCACGGTCAAGGAAGTCGACGCCAAGGGCGCCACGATCGAACTGGCCGACGGCATCGAAGGCTACGTGTCGGCGCGCGACATCAGCGTCGAGCGCGTGGACGACGCCAGCCAGCACCTGAAGGTGGGCGACAAGATCGAAGCCAAGTTCGTGGGCATGGACCGCAAGGGCCGCACCCTGCAGCTGTCGATCAAGGCCAAGGACGACGCCGAAACCGCCGAAGCGCTGGCCGAGTACAACAAGTCCTCCGCCGAAGCGGCCGCCGGTACCACCAGCCTGGGCGCGCTGCTGCGTGCGCAGCTGGACGGCAACAAGTCCGAGTAACACCGCCCTCGGCAAACGCCGCGCCGGCCCGGTCCATGGGCCGGCGCCGGCAGCCGTCCTCCGACGCGACCTGCGATGACCAAGTCCGAACTCATCGAAATCCTGTCCCGCCGCCAGCCTCACCTGAAGGCCGAAGACGTCGACCTCGCGGTGAAGTCGTTGCTGGAGATGATGGGCGGCGCCCTGTCCCAGGGCGACCGCATCGAGATCCGCGGCTTCGGCAGTTTTTCGTTGCACTACCGTCCGCCGCGCCTCGGCCGCAATCCGAAGACCGGCGATTCGGTCGCGCTGCCGGCCAAGCACGTGCCGCATTTCAAGCCGGGCAAGGAACTGCGCGAACGCGTCAGCGGCGTGATTCCGATCGAAGAAGCCGGCGGCGAATGAAGCTCCCGACCCCTCCCTCGCGGAGGGGTTTTTGTTTCTCCGCGCGATGCCGGGCGCACGCGGTCTCGGCTAAGCTAGCCGCCACGAAATCCTGACTGCGCGCCTCGCCGCAGCGGAACCCAAGGCCTTTCGCCCATGCAATTCCTCAACGAGTGGTTCTGGTTCTTCCTGTTCCTGCCGCTGGCCGCGCTGAGCGGCTGGGTAGTGGGGCGGCGTGGCGGACAGCGCCACGGCGACACCCAGGTCAGTCGCCTGTCCAGCACCTATTTCCGCGGTTTGAATTACCTGTTGAACGAGCAGCCCGACAAGGCCATCGAGCTGTTCCTGCACATCGCCGAGCTGGACAAGGAAACCTTCGAAACCCAGGTCGCGCTGGGCCATCTGTTCCGCCGTCGCGGCGAAGTCGACCGCGCGATCCGGCTGCATCAGGGCTTGGTCCAGCGCAATGACCTGAGCGACCAGCAAAAGGTGCAGGCGTTACTGGCGCTGGGCGAAGACTACATGAAATCCGGCTTGCTTGATCGCGCCGAGACCGTGTTCACCGACCTAGCCAAGATCGACCAGCGCGCGCCCCAGGCGTTGAAGCACCTGATCGGCATCTACCAAGCCGAACGCGATTGGCAAAAGGCCATCGACAATGCCACCCGCTATGAAGAGGTAACCGGCGAACCGATGGGCAAGCTGGTGGCGCAATTCCATTGCGAGCTGGCCGAACGCCTGCGTACCGCCAACGACACTGCCGCGGCGCGCGAGCACATCGCCAAGGCCTACCAGGCCGATGCGGGGGGCGTGCGCGCGGGCATCCTCGAAGGACGCATCGAATCGGATGCCGGCAATGCGGCCGAAGCGGTACGTGCATTCGAGCGTGCGGCACGCAATGATCCCGAGTACCTGCCCGTGATCCTGCCGGACCTATTCGCCAATTACGAAAAGACCGGCGACCAAGCGGGTGCGCGCGCGTTCCTGTCGGAAATGACCGAACACTATAGGGGCATTTCCCCGGTGCTGGCCCTGACCAAGCTGGTCGAGCAACAGGACGGCATCGCCGCCGCGCGCGCTTATCTCGCACGACAGCTGAAGGACCGGCCCTCGGTGCGCGGCGAAGCTGCGCTGATCGACCTGACCCTGGCCGAAGGCGCCGACCCGGTGGCTACGCTCGGCGACCTGAAGCACATCACCGATCAGCTGCTGGTGCGCAATCCCAGCTATCGCTGCACGCATTGCGGTTTCGGCGCGCGTACCCACCATTGGCTGTGCCCGAGCTGCAAGGAGTGGGGCACGGTGAAACCGCTGTTGAACTACGCGGTCGTCTGATGCCGGCTTGGCCGATCTGGCTGCTGTCGTGTTTCGGTATCGCGTTGGCGATCACGGCATGGGCACGTGGTTATGCGCTGCGCCGAAACCTGCTCGACCAGCCGGGGGAGCGCCGCAGTCACGCCAGCGCCACCCCGCGCGGCGGCGGAATTTCGATAGTGATGGTCCTGTTGCTGGCAAGCGCCTGGCTGGCATGGCGGTTTCCCGGGCAGCGCGAGTGGTTCGGGCTCTTCGGTGCCGGTTTGGTGCTGGTCGCCGGCATAGGCTGGGTGGATGACCATCGGCCGCTTTCGCCCTGGTTGCGGTTACTGATCCATGGGCTGGCCGCCGGCACGCTGGCCATGGGTTTCTGGCTTGAGGGGACTGGCCCCTGGCCGGCGATGGCGGCCTTCGTTCTGGCGCTGGGATTGACCAACGCGTGGAATTTCATGGACGGCATCGATGGATTGGCGGCCAGCCAAGCCGGCCTCGTGTCGCTTGGTTTATGGATCGTGCTGCCATCTCCCTGGAACTGGCTGGCAATAGGGCTGGCGGCGGCGGCCGCGGGCTTTTTGCCCTTTAATTTCCCCAAGGCCCGAATTTTCCTGGGCGATGTCGGCAGCGGAGCCCTCGGCTTCGCCTTGGCGGCGTTGCTGGCCGCTGGCTTGAGCAAAGGGGATCCCTCGATCACTTGGTTACTGTGGGTCCTGCCCGTAGCGGCATTCGTTGTGGACACGGCCTTCACATTGGCTTGGCGCATCCTGAACGGCGAACCTTGGTGGACCCCGCATGTCCAGCATGCCTATCAGCGTTGGGCGAGGCAGATCGGACATAGACGGGTTACCGTTTTTTTTGCGCTTTTTACTACAGGAACCGTCGGTATCTGGCTGATCGGCAGGGGCGCTCAGCCGCCGTTTGTAATCTTGGTGTTTATAATTTGTTATACGCTCGCTGGGTGCCTGTGGGGATCTTCTCGCAGGCTCAAGGACTAGGGCGAAACGCACAAGGACCAGGTACCAATGGAATCATGGCGGGCGAAAGCGACCGCATGGCTGCCGAGATTTGCGGTAGTCGCCCACGACCTGTTCATGGTCTGGCTGTGCTGGCAGGGCTTGCACCAGTTGCGTTACGCCATGCTCGTGGCGCCCCCCGAATATCCCTTGTGGTCGGTTGAAATAGCCATCGTCCTGGCGGCCCAGGGCCTGGTGTTCTGGCAAATCGGCCTGTACCGGGGCTTGTGGCGCTTCGCCAGCGTTCCCGACCTGTGGAACATCCTGAAAGCTTGCGCCATCGGGTTGGTGGCCATCGGCTTGGGATTGTTCGCTTACAACCGCCTGGACGGCGTGCCGCGTGCCGTGCTCGGGTTGTATCCCTTCGCCTTGGCCGCCTTGCTGGGCCTGCCGCGCCTGGCTTACCGCGCCTGGAAGGATAACCAGCAGGCCGAATTCCGCGAAGGCGCCGCCATCCGGGTACTGGTGATGGGTGCGGGCCGAGCGGGCGAAGCTTTGCTGCGCGACCTGCACCGCAGCGGCGGCTATGTGCCCGTCGGCCTGCTCGACGACGCGGCCAATTTGCGTGGTACTCGACTTCATGGCGTGACCGTCCTTGGCACGCTGGACGAAGCCCCGACCGTCGCCCGCGAAACCGGCGCCAAGTTGATCGTGATCGCGATGCCGACGCTGGAAGCCGCCGCGATGCAGCGCGTGGTGGCCATCTGCGAAAGCACCGGATTGCCCTTCCGTACCGTGCCGCGGCTGGTCGACGTGCTGGAAGGGCGCTCGTTGCCGGGCGAGCTGAAAGAGGTCGCCATCGACGACCTGCTGGGCCGCAAACCGGTGACGCCGGACTGGAAATTGATCCGCGGCTGGTTGGGCGGACGCACCGTCCTGGTCACTGGCGCGGGCGGTTCCATCGGTTCGGAACTATGCCGCCAGTGCGCTCGCCACGGGGCCCAGCGCATCGCCTTGCTGGAAATCGACGAGCTGGCGCTGATCACCACCGAAGCCGACCTGCGTCGCGCCTTTCCCGACCTGGAGGTGATTTCGGTACTCGGCAACTGCGGCGATCCGGCAGTGATCGCCCATGCCCTTCGCATCGCCGAGCCGGACGCGGTATTCCACGCCGCGGCCTACAAGCAGGTGCCGCTGCTCGAGCAGCAACTGCGCGAGGCGGTGCGCAACAACGTGCTGGCCACCGAAACGGTGGCCAAGGCCTGTCGGGACGCGGGCGTGGCCAGCTTTGTGTTGATCTCGACCGACAAGGCCGTCGATCCGGCCAACGTGCTGGGGGCGACCAAACGACTGGCGGAAATGATCTGCCAGAACCTCGACGACCGCAAAGGCACTTGCTTCATCACCGTGCGCTTCGGCAACGTGCTCGATTCGGCAGGTAGCGTCGTGCCGCTGTTCCGCGAACAGATCCGCCAGGGCGGCCCGGTGACGGTGACCGACCCTGAAGTATCGCGTTACTTCATGACCATTCCCGAAGCCTGCCAGTTGATCGTGCAGGCGGCCGCCGGCGCATCGCATGCGTCGATCTACACGCTGGACATGGGCGAACCGGTCCTGATCCGCACGCTCGCCGAGCAGATGATCCGCTTGGCCGGAAAGCGGATCGGCAAGGACATCGCCATTGCCTATACCGGCCTGCGCCCAGGGGAAAAACTGCACGAAACCCTGTTCCACGCCGACGAGAACTACCGGCCGACCTCGCATTCGAAAATCCTTGAAGCGCGGGCGCGGGAAGTGCCGGCCGAACTGGTCGCCTGGGCATTGCAGCAGCTGCGCGCCGCCTGCAACGACTACGATCTGGAAGAGATGTCGCGCGTGCTGCGCAGCGCGGTACCCGAATTCAGTCCGGTGGAAGCCGTGGAACAGGCGGGTGCTAACATCGTGTTGTTCCCCGCACGCGACTCCCGACGTCCACGATGAATCCCCGAATCAAGAAAGCCGTGTTCCCGGTCGCAGGACTGGGCACGCGATTCCTGCCCGCAACCAAGACCGTCCCCAAGGAAATGCTGCCGATCATCGATCGGCCGCTGATCCAGTACGCGGTGGACGAGGCGATCGAGGCGGGTTGCGACACCCTGGTGTTCGTCACCAACCGCTACAAGCATGCGGTGGCCGACTATTTCGACAAGGCCTACGAACTCGAACAGAAGCTGGAGAAGTCGGGCAAGCTCGAGCAACTGGAACTGGTACGCAACGTGTTGCCGTCGCATGTGCGAGCGGTGTTCGTGACCCAGGCCGAAGCACTGGGCTTGGGGCACGCGGTGCTGTGCGCGAAGCCGATCATCGGCAACGAGCCATTCGCGGTGATCCTGCCGGACGACCTGATCTGGAACCGCGGCAACGGCGCCTTGAAGCAGATGGCCGACGCCGCGCAGGCCACCGGCGCCAGCATGATCGCGGTGCAGGACGTGCCGCGCGAGCAGACCGGCAGCTACGGCATCGTGGCGACCGAAGCGTTCGCCGGTCGGTCGGGGCGAATCAACGCCATCGTCGAGAAGCCCAAGCCTGAAGTCGCCCCCAGCAACCTTGCCGTGGTCGGCCGCTACGTGCTCGATGGCCGCATCTTCGATCTCCTGGAGAACACCACGCCAGGCGCCGGAGGCGAGATCCAGCTCACCGATGCCATTGCCATGCTGCTGGCCGAGAAGCCGGTCCATGCGTACCGCTTCCAGGGCACGCGCTTCGACTGTGGCACGCATATCGGACTGATCGAAGCGACCATCCGTTATGCGCTGGACCATGAAAAGCTCAGCGATGCCGCCCGCGACATGATGCAGGATGCGTTGAGGGAAATGGGCGTCCACGAGCTGGATTGACGGTCGACGACTGTTTCGACGGGAACGGAACGGCGATGCGCCCATGAGAAACGAAGGCGAAAGCCTCGACTACTACGCCGCAAGCCTTGGCGAGGCCCCGATTTGGCCCCTCCTGACGGGTAGTGTTGACGCCGAGGTCTGCATCGTCGGCGGCGGCTTCGCCGGATTGAACACTGCGCTCGGGCTGGCGGAACGCGGCAAGTCCGACGTCGTGCTGCTCGAAGCCCGAACTCCCGGCTTCGGCGCGTCAGGACGCAATGGCGGATTCGTTTTCGGCGGTTTTTCGCGCGGCGAAGAGGCCTTGCTGCGCGACCTGGGACCGGTCCGCGCTTCCATGCTGTACCGCGGTACCACCGACGCCGTGGAGCTGATCCGGCAGCGGATCGCCCGCCATGCCATCGCTTGCGACGACACGCAGGCGGGTGTGCTGTGGGCGAACTGGTTCGCCGATCCCTCCGTATTGCTCGAGCGCCAGCAACTCCTGCGCGAGCGCTTCGACGTGGAATGGACGTGGTTGCCGCGCGAGGAACTGGGCAAGCAGGTGCTCTCCCGTCGTTATCACGATGCGCTGCATGAGCCGCAGGGCTTCCATTTCCACCCGTTGAAATACGCGCAAGGCGTCGCACGTGCTGCGGCGGATCGCGGCGTTGCCGTACACGCCGGGTCGCCTGCGATTTCGTTGCAGCGAAGCGGGCAGGGGTGGACAGTCGCGACGCCGCAGGGAAAGGTGCAAGCCCGGCATGTCGTGTTGGCCTGCGGCGGCTACTTGTCCGGCTTGGACCGGCGCGTGGACGCGGGCGTCATGCCCATCGCCACCTATGTGATGGTCACCGAACCGCTGGGCGCGCGCATGGACGAGATCATGCGCACGCGCGCGGCGATCTACGACACCCGTTTCGCCTTCGACTACTACCGGCCGTTGCCGGACTCGCGCCTGCTGTGGGGCGGACGCATCTCGGTGCGCGACCGCTCGCCGTCGGCCGTCCGCGACCTGCTGCGTGGCGATCTGCTCAAGGTATTTCCGCAATTGGACGGCATCCGGATCGACTATGCGTGGTCCGGCCTGATGAGCTATGCCCGGCACCAGATGCCGCAAATCGGCCAGGCCGAGCCCGGACTTTGGTACGCGCAGGCTTTCGGCGGCCATGGGGTGGCGCCGACAACCTTCGCCGGCGAAGTGGTGGCTTCCGCCATCGCGGGCGGCGACACCCGGTGGCGCGAGTTCGCCGATTACGGCCTGGTATCGGCGATGAAGCCCGTCGGCTATGCCGCGGCGCAACTGAGTTATTGGTGGGCGGGATTCAAGGATGCGTGGAGGGACTGGATGGAGGGCAGGGCGCGTGGGGACTGATGCGGCTCCCATCGATTGGAGCGACTTCGAAAAGGTGCTGCTGTGCGCCGGTACCGTATTGCGCGTCGAGCCGTTCCCGGAAGCGCGCAAGCCGGCATGGAAGCTGTGGGTGGATTTCGGCCCGCATGGGGTGAAGAAGACCAGCGCGCAAATCGCCGCGCTGTACTCCGCCGAGGAGCTGGTCGGCCGGCAGATCGTCGGCGTGATCAACTTTCCGCCGAAGCAGATCGGGCCGTTCGTGTCCGAATTCCTGCTGACCGGGTTTCATACCGGTGATGGCGTGGTCATTACCACCGTCGAGCGCACGGTACCCAATGGTGTGCGGATGGCCTGATTTCCTTTGCCGCCGAAAAACCGGAACGGCGCCTTTCGGCGCCGTTCCTGTCGGATCCGCTTGCCGGATCAGAGCGCCTCGAAAATCCCCGCCGCGCCCATCCCGGTGCCGATGCACATGGTCACCATGCCGTACTTCTGCTGGCGGCGACGCAGGCCATGCACAATTGTTGCCGTGCGCACCGCACCCGTTGCACCCAGCGGATGGCCCAACGCAATCGCACCGCCGAGCGGGTTGACCTTGGACGGATCGAGTTCGCTGTCCCGGATCACCGCCAGCGCCTGCGCGGCGAAGGCTTCGTTGAGTTCGATCCAGTCCAGCTGGTCCTTGGTCAGGCCGGCCTGCTTCAGCGCCTTCGGGATCGCCGCGATCGGGCCGATGCCCATCACTTCCGGACGCACGCCGGCGACCGAGAAGCTGACGAAGCGGGCCAGCGGCGTCAGTCCGTAATCCTTGATCGCCTGTTCCGAAGCCAGCAGCACCGCGCCGGCGCCGTCGCTCATCTGCGAGCTGTTGCCGGCGGTGACGCTGCCGCCGAACTGCTGGTTGCGGAACACCGTACGCAGCTTGGCCAGGCCTTCCAGCGTGGTATCGGGACGCGGGCCTTCGTCGGTGTCGACCAGCTTCTTCCTCAACTGGATCGTGTTGCCGACCAGGTCGGGCATGTGCGACAGCACTTCGTACGGGCTGATTTCCTGCTTGAACTCGCCGGCCTGGATCGCCGCGATGGCCTTCTGGTGCGAGGCGAGGGCGAACGCATCCTGGTCTTCGCGCGACACCTTCCATTCCTCGGCGACCTTTTCGGCGGTGATGCCCATGCCGTAGGCGATGGCGATGTTCTCGTTCTTCGCGAACACCTCCGGCGACAGCGCGACCTTGTTGCCCATCATCGGCACCATCGACATCGACTCGGTGCCGCCAGCCAGCATCAGGTCGGCATTGCCCAGGCGGATCTGGTCCGCGGCCAGCGCCACGGCCTGCAGGCCCGATGAACAGAAACGGTTGATCGTCTGTGCGGCGACGGTATTCGGCAGGCCGGCCAGCAGCACGCCGATGCGCGCCACGTTCATGCCTTGCTCGCCCTCGGGCATGGCGCAGCCGATGATCGCGTCGTCGATGCGGCCGACGTCGATGCCCGGCGCCTGCGCGACGACCGACTTCAGCACATGCGCGAGCATGTCGTCGGGACGGGTGTTGCGGAACACGCCCTTCGGCGCCTTGCCCACCGGGGTGCGGGTGGCGGCAACGATGTAGGCTTCTTGTACTTGCTTGCTCATGTCTGTGGGTCCTGTTCGTTGCTCAGTTGCGCAGCGGCTTGCCGGTTTTCAGCATGTGCTCGATGCGGGCCTGGGTCTTGGGCTGTTGCGCCAGTTCGACGAAGTGCTTGCGTTCCAACTTCAACAGCCATTCCTCGTCGACCAGCGAGCCGCGGTCGATTTCGCCGCCGCACAGCACGGTGGCGATGCGCGTGGCGATTTCGTAGTCGTACGGACTGATGAAGCGGCCTTCCAGCATATTGACCAGCAGCATCCTGAAGGTGGCGATGCCGACGTCGCCGGCGACCTGGATGCGTCGCGCCGGCAGCGGTGGCCGGTAGCCGGATTCGGCCAGCGCCAGCGCTTCCTGCCTGGCGATGTACAGGGTTTCGAAGGCGTTGAACGCGACCTTGTCGCCAGCGCGCAGCAGGCCCAGTTCTTTCGCTTCCAGCGCGGAGGCCGACACCTTGGCCATCGCCACGGTTTCGAAGGTCTTCTTCAGCTCGGCGAACACGTCGCCGCCCGGACCGGCCGCCTGCGAGGCGCGCACCGCCAGTTCCTTCAGGCCGCCGCCGGCCGGCAGCAGGCCGACGCCGGCTTCGACCAGGCCGATGTAGCTTTCCAGGTGGGCCACGGTCCTGGCGGAATGCATCTGGAATTCGCAGCCGCCGCCCAGGGCCAGTCCGCGCACCGCCGCGACCACCGGTACCAGCGAGTACTTGATGCGCTGGCTGGTGGCCTGGAAGTTGGCGACCATCGCCTCGAACTCGGCGAGCTTGCCCACCTGCAGGGCGCCCAGCGCACCGGACAGGTCGGCGCCGGCCGAGAACGGCTCCTTGTGCTGCCACAACACCAGGCCCCTGAACTTGCGCTCGGCGATGCCGATGGCTTCCTGCAGGCCGTCGAGCACCGCGTCTGACACGGTGTTCATCTTGGTCTTGAACGAGACCACGCCGATGTCGTCGCCATCGGTCCACAGGCGCACGCCGTCGTTCTCGAACACGGTCTCGCCCTGCGGGAACGCCTCGCCCAGCAGCGGGTCGGGGAAGCGCTGGCGCTTGTACACGTCCAGCGAGCTGCGCGGCAGCTTGGCGTTCTTGGCCGGGCTGTAACTGCCTTCGGCGGTATGCACGCCATCGCGGCCGTCGAATACCCAGTTCGGCAGCGGCGCGCTGCTCATCGCCTTGCCGGCGACGATGTCGTCGGCGATCCATTGCGCCACTTGCTTCCAGCCGGCGGCCTGCCAGGTTTCGAACGGGCCGAGCGACCAGCCGTAGCCCCAGCGGATCGCCAGGTCGACATCGCGCGCGGTGTCGGCGATGTCGGCCAAGTGATAGGCGCTGTAGTGGAACAGGTCGCGGAACACCGCCCACAGGAATTGCGCCTGCGGGTGCTGGCTCTCGCGCAGTTTGGCGAACTTCTCGGCCGGGTTCTTGATCTTCAGGATCTCGACCACTTCCGGCGCGGCGGCGCGATCGGCGGGGCGGTAGTCCTGCTTCTCCAGATCCAGCACGGCGATGTCCTTGCCGACCTTGCGGAAGATGCCGGCGCCGGTCTTCTGGCCCAGCGCGCCCTTGGCGATCAGCGCCTCCAGCCACTTGGGCGACTTGAAATAGGCGTGCCAAGGGTCGTCGGGCAGGGTATCGGCCATGGTCTTGATGACATGGGCCATGGTGTCCAGGCCGACCACGTCGGAGGTGCGATAGGTCGCCGATTTCGGCCGACCGATCAGGGGGCCGGTGACGGCGTCCACCTCGTCGAAGCCCAGCTTGAACTCACCGGTATGGTGGGCGGTGGCTAGGATCGAGAACACGCCGATGCGGTTGCCGATGAAGTTCGGCGTGTCCTTCGCATAGACCACGCCCTTGCCGAGCTGGGTGGTCAGGAAGGTTTCCAGGCCTTCCAGCACGGCCGGGTCGGTGCTGCGGGCCGGAATGAGCTCGGCCAAGTGCATGTATCGCGGCGGGTTGAAGAAGTGCACGCCGCAGAACCGATGGCGAAGTTGTTCGGGAAGAACTTCCGCCAACTTGTTGATTCCCAAGCCAGATGTATTGCTGGCCAGCACCGCTTGATCAGCCACGAACGGGGCGATCTTCCTGTACAGGTCCTGCTTCCAGTCCATCCGTTCCGCGATGGCCTCGATGATCAGGTCGCAGCCCTTCAGCGCCTCCAGCCCGGTGTCGTAATTCGCCGGCGCGATCGCCTCGGCCAGCGCCTTGCTGGCCAGAGGGGCGGGACTGAGCTTGCCCAGGTTGGCGATGGCCTTCAGCACCACGCCATCGACCGGGCCTTCCTTTGCAGCCAGGTCGAACAGCACGGTGTCGACCCCGGCATTGGTCAGGTGGGCGGCGATCTGCGCGCCCATCACGCCCGCGCCCAGCACCGCGGCACGGCGTACCAGCAATTTATTAGACATGTCGTTCAACCTTTTGTTATTCAACGAAATTCGAATCTCAGGGAAAACTTCAACTATTGAAGCCTGCCGCCGCAAAACGGATCAGCTCCCGGGCACCACGCTCACGATGGGCCGTCTCGGTGACGCCTTCGGGTCGCTTGATCAGGCCGAAGTCGGCCATCGCGTAGGTCAGCGCGCCGCCGAGGAAATCGAGCCGCCAATACAGCTCTTCCTTGCTCAGGCCCGGCAGGCAGGCGCCGATGGCGCGACCGAAATCGCGCTGTACATGGCCGTAGTGGTCGGAAAGGAACTTGCGCAGGCCATCGTTCTTTTCCGCGTAGGCACGGGCGATGACGCGGACGAAGGCACCGCCGCCATGGCGGTCCTGGGCCATGGCCAGCGCGGGTTCGACGAAGGCGGCAAGGATCGGCTCCAGTTCGCCGGGGTGCCGTTCCTGCGCCAGCTTGAGCCGGGCCATGCGCTGCGCGCTCATCTCGTCCATGCGCCGGCGGAAGACTTCGTTGACCAGGTTTTCCTTGCTGCCGAAGTGGTAGTTGACCGCAGCGATGTTGACGTCGGCACGGCTGGTCACCTGGCGCAACGAGGTGCCGGCGAAGCCGTGCTGGGCGAACAATTCTTCCGCCGCGCCGAGGATGCGGTCCTTGGTCGAGAAGTGGGTGCCGTTGGCCACGCTGCCCTCCGCTGCAAGCCAGTCATTCAAACGATTGTTTGATTGTGCGGCGAGCCACCGCCGCTGTCATGCTGCTAAGCAACAAAACCGGGCCGCCCCGCTTGGTTCCGAATGCCGGCTTCGGCTACAATTCGCCTACGCAGTTTCGCCTAAGCCCGCGTTTCGACGCGGGTTTTTTCATGCTAACCTCGGGCCGCCGCTTCCAGGAAAGGGAGTGCAAGGCCCGCCCAACGGAGACAACCCAATGGCGCTGGAGCGCACCCTGTCGATCGTCAAGCCCGATGCCGTCGCCAAGAACGTCATCGGCGAAATCTACGCCCGTTTCGAAAAGGCCGGTCTGAAGATCGTCGCCGCCAAGATGAAGCACCTGTCGCGCCGCGAAGCCGAAGGCTTCTACGCCGTGCACCGCGAACGTCCGTTCTTCAACGCGCTGGTCGAGTTCATGATCTCCGGCCCGGTCGCGATCCAGGTGTTGGAAGGCGAGAACGCCGTGCTCAAGCACCGCGAGATCCTCGGCGCCACCAACCCGAAGGAAGCCGCGCCGGGCACGATCCGCGCCGACTTCGCCGACAGCATCGATGCCAACGCCGCGCACGGTTCGGATTCGGTCGAGAACGCGAACAACGAGATCGCGTATTTCTTCGCCGCGACCGAAGTGTTCTCGCGCTGAGATCGAAATGAGCAGCCACGGCGAACACACCGACTTCGCGCCGATTCCGCTGAAACTTGCGGAACAGGCGCAAGGCGCCGCCGTGGCTGTTGTTTCGACGAAGCAGAATCTCCTCGACCTCGATCGCGAGGGCATGGAGAAGTTCTTCGTGGAAACCCTGGGCGAACAGAAGTTCCGCGCCCACCAGGTGATGAAGTGGATCCACCACCGCTACGTCACCGACTTCGAACAGATGACCGACCTCGGCAAGAACCTGCGCGCGAAGCTGCAGGAACACGCCGAAGTCGTCGTCCCCAACGTGGTCTTCGACAAGCCCTCCGCCGATGGCACCCACAAGTGGCTGCTGGGCATGGGCGTGGACGGGAAGAACGCGGTGGAAACCGTATACATCCCGGACAAGGGCCGCGGCACGCTGTGCGTTTCCTCGCAGGTCGGATGCGGATTGAACTGCTCGTTCTGCTCCACCGCCACGCAGGGCTTCAACCGCAACCTGACCACCGCCGAGATCATCGGCCAGGTCTGGATCACCGCGCGCCACCTGGGCAACGTTCCGGCGCAGATCCGGCGCCTGACCAACGTGGTGATGATGGGCATGGGCGAGCCCTTGCTGAACTTCGACAACGTCGTTCGTGCGATGAACATCATGCGCGACGACCTGGGTTACGGCCTGGCCAGCAAGCGGGTGACGCTGTCGACCTCCGGCCTGGTGCCGATGATCGACCGGCTGTCCACGGAAACCGACGTGGCCCTGGCCATTTCGCTGCACGCGCCCAACGACGAGTTGCGCGGGCAGCTGATCCCGCTCAACCGGAAATATCCGGTCGCCGAACTGATGGCCTCCTGCGTGCGCTACCTGCGCGCGAACAAGAAGCGCGACTCGGTGACCTTCGAATACACCCTGATGAAGGGCGTCAACGACCAGCCCGAGCACGCGCGCCAGCTCGCGCAGCTGATGCGCAAGTTCGACAACGCCGCGCAGCTGAAGAACGCCGGCAAGGTCAACCTGATCCCGTTCAACCCGTTCCCCGGTACCGGCTACGAGCGTTCGCCGGAGGAAGACATCCGTGCCTTCCAGAAGCTGCTGCTGGATTCGGGCGTGCTGACCATGGTCCGGCGTACCCGTGGCGATGACATCGACGCGGCCTGCGGCCAGTTGAAGGGGCAGGTGATGGACCGCACGCGCCGCCAGGCCGAATTCAAGCGCAAGCTGCAGGCACGGGGAGTGGGCGATGCGGCTGCGTGAAATGGCCTGTCTGGTGCTGCTGGGAGCCCTCGCGGGGACCGGCTGTTCGCGCCTGACCTTCGTCAAGCCCGACATGCAACGCAAGGGTTTCGAACAGGTCGCTCCCGAGTACCACGTGCGCGAGGACAAGGCCGCCAAGCAGCGGCTGATGGCCAGCGAGCGGCTGGCACTGGCCGGACAGCGCTATAGCGTCGGCGCCTATGCCGAGGCCGCGGCCGAAGCGCGCAAGGTCCTGAAGGTCGATCCGGCCTCGGCCGACGCCTACACGCTGCTGGGCCTGGTGGCGGACGCGCAGGGGCAGAAACAGCAGGCGGGCCAGCAGTTTCGCAAGGCAGCCGAGCTGGCTCCGGCCAAGGGCACGGTCCTCAACAACTACGGTGCCTGGCTGTGCGCAAACGGCCAGCCGGCCGAGGGCCTGGTGTGGATCGATCGCGCCTTGAGCGATCCGGCCTATCCCACGCCGGGCGCGGCGCTGGCCAACGCGGGCGGGTGCGCGCGCAAGGCGGGACAGTACGAACGCGCCGAGCGCGATTTGCGACGCGCGTTGCAATTGGATGAAAACAACCCCTATGCCTTGGCAGAAATGGCCGAAAGCGAGTACCGTAATGGCCGGTTTTTCGAGGCTCGTGCGTTCTGCGAGCGCCGTTTGGGGATTGCGCCCGCCGATCGACGGACGCTGGAACTTGCCGCGATGACCGAAGAGAAGCTCGGCGACACGGACGCCGCGAAGCGTTACCGACAGCGCCTGGAGACGGAGTTTTCCAGCGCCACACCTGCAGTTCCAGTTCCCGGGAATCGACCCTGATGGCGGAGCAGAGTTCGTTCGATGCCGGACAAGCGCGCGATGCGGGCGAACGCCTGCGCGCGGCGCGCGAAGCGGCCGGTTTGAGCCTTGCCGAAGTCGGCACGCGCCTGCACATGCCGGTACGGATCGTGCAGACGCTGGAAGCCGGCGACTGGCAGCAACTGGGCGCGCCGGTGTTCGTGCGCGGGCAGCTGCGCAGCTACGCCAAGCTGGTGAAGGTCGACCTGGAACCGCTGCTGGACCAGGTGCGCATGACCCCGGTACAGCCGGTGGAACTGGTCAGCCGCAGCCACACCTCCCGGTTCCAGCGCATCGCCGAAAGCGTCGGCCGCCGCGCGGTCTACGTGGTGATGACCGCCGCACTGGCGATCCCGGTATGGCTGGCCACCCAATCGCACTTCGGCAAGGACCCGCGCGCGACCGCGTCGCTGGACGCGCCGCCGCCGATGCCTACCACCGCGGCAACAACCACCCCCAACAACGCAGCGCCGATCGCGGCGTCGCTGACGCCGTTGCCGCGCGCCGAGGCGCCGGCATTGAAACTGGTGTTCAACGCCGACAGTTGGCTGACCGCCACCACGGCCGATGGCAATCCGCTGGAAAAAGGCCTGGTCAAGGCCGGCGAACAACGCAGCTATCGCGCCGGCGAAATCGCCCGCCTCGTGATCGGCAATGCGGCTGCGGTCGAGGTTCAGCAAACCGGTAGTACGGTTGACGTGACGCCGTACGTGCGGGGCAACGTGGCACGCCTTGCGGTATCCTCTGACGGTTCGCTCGCGCCGGTCGCCAACTGACCCCGCGCGGGTCATCCGGAAGCGCTACCTCCAACCCGAACCCAACCCAGAAGACCCCGCTCGCGCGGGGCCACAGAGAACGCATGGCGATCGACGATCTGCTCGACGAACACGAACAAAGCGAACGCGTCCGCAATTGGCTCAAGAACAACGGCGCCGGCCTGATCGGCGGCATCGCGCTGGGCCTTGCGGTGATCTTCGGCTGGCAATGGTGGGATCGCCACCAGGCCCAGCAGAAGCAGCAGGCCTTCCAGGACTACGCGACTGCCCAGGCCAGCCTGGACAAGGCGACGGCCGCTGGCGCCGGCGGCCAGAAACTAGCCGACCTGAAGTCGGTGCAGGCCGAAGTCGCCAAGCTCGCCGCCGAAAACGAGCTGTACGCCAACCTTGCCGCGCTGCGCCTGGCCAAGGCCCAGGTCGAATCCGGCAAGCGCGACGAGGCCATCGCCACGCTGAAGGCGATCAAGCCAACGGCCGAGCTGAAAGCGGTGGTCGACCTGCGCCTCGCGCGTTTGCTGGCCGATGCCGGCAAGCATGACGAAGCCCTGAAACTGATCGGCAATGCCACTGATGCCGACAGCCTGGTCGCCCGCGCCGACATCCTGGCCGCGACCGGCAAACCCGAGCAGGCGCGCGAGCTGTACCTGAAGGCCCTGACCGGCATGGACGTGGCCGCGCCGCAGCGCCGGCTGGTCGAACTCAAGCTCACCGATGTAGGCGGTACCCCGCCCAAGCCCGCGGAGGCCACCTGATGAAAGCCGTTTCCCCACGTGGCCGCGTGCTCGGCCGCGTCGTCATCGTCGTCGCGCTGGCCTTCGCGGTCAGCGGCTGTAGCACCATCAAAGGCTGGTTCAGCGGAAAGGACGGCGACGCCAAGAAGGCTGCCGAGCCGGCCGAACTGACCAAGTTCACCCCCAGCGCCGGCGTTTCCCAGGTCTGGAAGGCCAATGCCGGCAAGGGTGAGGGCCGCCTCGGCCTGGCCCAGGGTCCGGTGGTCGCGGACGGACGCGTGTATGCGGCGGCCGTGGAAGGCGGCGTATACGCCTTCGATCTGCAGACCGGCAAGGAAATCTGGCACTACAAGCCCGAGAAGCGCCAGCGCGGCGCCAGCGAAGCGAGCGAGGCCAGCGAGAGCGCGCCCGTCAGCGAAGAAGCCAGCAAGGAAGAAAAGCGCCTGCGCAAGGCCATGGCCAAACAGGCCAAGAAGGCCGCGAAGGAAAAGCAGGACTGGCAGTTCTCCGGCGGCCCCGGTGCCGGCGACGGCCTGGTGGTGGTCGGCACGCTGGAAGGCGAGGTCATCGCCCTCGACGCCGCTACCGGTACGGAAAAATGGCACGCCAAGGTGCCCAACGAAGTGATCGCCGCCCCGGTCATCGGCCAGGGCATGGTGCTGGTCAAGGCCAACGACGGCGGCGTGACCGCCTTCGATGCGGCCACGGGCGAGCGCAAGTGGTTCTGGAACCACGAAATGCCCGCGCTGACCGTGCGCGGCAACGCGCCGGTGACGCTGGCGCCGGGCGTGGTGTTCTCGCCCAACGACGACGGCACGCTGGCCGCGCTCAACCTGAGCAACGGCGCCCAGGTGTGGAGCCAGACCGTGGCCGACGCCAGCGGCCGCAGCGAGCTGGATCGCATGGCCGACGTCGACGGCCCCGCGGTGCTCGACGGCACCACGCTGTACGCCAGCAGCTTCAAGAAGGAAACCATCGCCATCGAAGGCCCGAGCGGCCGCGTGCTTTGGACCCACGAGAACGGCGGCGCCGGCGGCGTCGGCGTGGGTGCGTCCTCGGTGGTGGTGTCCGATCCGGCCGGCACGGTATGGGCGATGGACAAGAACACCGGCGGCGCGATGTGGTCCCAGCCCGTGCTGGCGCGCCGCTCGCTGACCGCGCCGACGGTGCAAGGCGACTACGCCGTGGTCGGCGACTACGACGGCTACGTGCACTGGCTGAAGCTGGACAACGGCGAACTGGCCGCGCGCGAGCGCGTAGGCGGCGAGGCGATCCGGGCCAAGCCGGTGGTCGCCGACGGCATCCTGATCGTGCAGAACGTCGATGGCGAGCTGACCGCGTTCAAGCTGCAATAAGGCCGGAACCGGCAAGGCGCGTCGACTCGACCGGGGCGGAAACGCCCCGGTTTGTTTTGGGTGCATCGCCTGTCCGCCCAATCCCTGTTAACGTCGCCGGCGAGTCCGGCTTCATCCCTTTCCATTCCCGCGGGTTCCTCCATCCATGCTGCCCCTCGTCGCCCTCGTCGGCCGCCCCAACGTCGGCAAATCGACGCTGTTCAACGCGCTGACCCGCAGCCGCGACGCGCTGGTCCACGACCAGCCGGGCGTGACCCGCGACCGCAACTACGGCGTATGCCGACTGCGCGAGCCGCACTTCGTCGTCGTCGACACCGGCGGCATCGCCGGCGAAGAGGAAGGCCTGGCCGGCGCAACCGCCCGGCAGGCCCGCGCCGCGGCCGAGGAAGCCGACCTGGTACTGTTCATCGTCGATGGTCGCGAGGGCGCGTCCGGCCTGGACGACGACATCCTGCGCTGGCTGCGCAAGACCGCGCGGCCCACGCTGCTGGTGATCAACAAGATCGACGGCATCGACGAGAACGCGGCGCGCGCCGAGTTCGCCCGCTACGGCTTCAACGACGTGCTGGCCATTTCCGCGGCGCATCGCCAGGGCGTGGACGACCTGGTCGACGAAGTGCTGGAACGCCTGCCCGAGGAAGGCGAGGCGCCGATGCTCGACGACGATCCGTCGCGCATGCGCATCGCCTTCGTCGGCCGCCCCAACGTCGGCAAGTCGACCCTGGTCAATCGCGTGCTCGGCGAGGAGCGCATGATCGCCTCGGACGTGCCCGGCACCACACGTGATTCCATCGCCGTGGACATGGAACGCGACGGCCGCCAGTACCGGCTGGTCGACACCGCCGGCCTGCGGCGCAAGTCGCGCGTCGACGAGGCGGTGGAGAAGTTCTCCATCGTCAAGACGCTGCAGGCGATCGAGCAATGCCAGGTCGCGGTGCTGATGCTGGACGCGGGCGAGGGCGTCACCGACCAGGACGCCACCGTGCTCGGCGCGATCCTCGATGCCGGGCGCGCCTTCGTCGTGGCGATCAACAAGTGGGACGGCCTGACGACCTACCAGCGCGAGCAGGCCGAAGCCTTGCTGTCGCGCAAGCTCGGTTTCGTCGACTGGGCCGAGGCGGTGCGCATCTCGGCCAAGCACGGCTCCGGCCTGCGCGAACTGTTCCGCGCCATCCATCGCGCGCATGCCTCGGCCGCCCGGGAATTCGGCACCAGCGAACTGAACCGCGCGCTGGAAATCGCCTACGAAACCAACCCGCCGCCGAGCATCCGCGGCCACGTATCGAAGCTGCGCTTCGTGCACCCGGGCGGGACCAATCCGCCGACCTTCATCGTCCACGGCACCCGCCTGAAGGTGCTGCCGGATTCGTACACGCGCTACCTCGAGAACTTCTTCCGCAAGCGCTTCAAGCTGGTCGGCACGCCGGTGCGCTTCGTGTTCAAGGAAGGCGAGAACCCGTACGAAGGCAAGAAGAACGTGCTGAGCGAACGCCAGGTGGCGAAGAAGCGGCGGTTGATCCGCCACGTCAAACGCAACAAGTAGTTGCGCAGGCCGCGCGGTCCGGCGAGGAGAAACGCGCGATAATCGCCGCATGAGCATCCGCGAGATCGTCCCGGCAGAAGTCGCGGGCCTGTTGGCCCAAGGCGCGCTGTTCATCGATGTGCGCGAGGAACACGAACGTGCCGGTGGCATGGCCGAGGGAGCGCGTGGCGTGGCCAAGGCGACGCTTGAAGCCCAGCCCGCCGTCCATGTCGCAGACCGCAGCGCCACCGTGGTGCTGATCTGCCAGCGCGGCGCGCGTTCGATGCAGGCCGCGCAGGCGCTGCAAGCCGCCGGCTACACCGACATCGTCTCGGTCGTCGGCGGTACCAGTCGCTGGATCGAGGAAGGCCTGCCCGTGGTCCGGCCGCAGCTCGATGCCGACCAGCGCGACTTCCACGAACGTTATTCGCGCCACCTGCTGTTGCCGGAAGTCGGCGTCGAAGGGCAGCGCAGGCTGCAGGCTGCGCGGGTGCTGGTGATCGGCGCCGGCGGGCTGGGGTCGCCGGCGGCGTATTACCTGGCCGCGGCCGGCGTCGGCACCTTACGCATCGCCGACGACGACGTGGTCGACCGCAGCAACCTGCAGCGGCAGATCCTGCATACCGAAGCGCGGGTCGGCGAGCCCAAGGTCGCTTCGGCCGAGCAGGCGCTGCTTGCGCTCAACCCTCGCACGAAGATCGAAGCCGTCGCCGAGCGCGTGACCTCGGCCAATGTCGAACGCCTGTTGCAGGGCGTCGACGTGGTGGTCGACGGCGCCGACAACTTCCCGGCGCGCTACCTGCTCAACGACGCGTGCGTGAAGCTGGGCAAACCGCTGGTGTACGGCGCGGTGCAGCGCTTCGAGGGGCAGGCCAGCGTGTTCGACGCCGGCCGCCATCGCGGCGAAGCGCCGTGCTACCGCTGCCTGTTCCCCGAGCCGCCGCCGGCGGAATTCGCGCCGAACTGCGCGGAAGCCGGCGTGCTCGGCGTGCTGCCTGGCGTGATCGGCCTGTTGCAGGCGTCGGAGGCGATCAAGCTGTTGCTGGGCATCGGCGAACCGTTGACCGGACGCTTGCTGAACTTCGATGCTTTGTCGATGCGCTTCCGGGAAGTGCGCCTGAAGGCCGATCCGGATTGCGCGGTCTGCGCGCCGGGCAAGCCGTTCCCCGGATACATCGATTACGCCGCGTTCTGCGCCGGCTGAGGGCCGAGATGGTTCTCGTCCTGGGCCGATGCCCCTCCCTGTGGGAGCGACGTCAGTCGCGAATGTCGTAGCCACAAGATTCTCGTTGCGCGAACCGGATGCCGAAGCGATCGACGAGGGCGTTCGAGACCGGTGTGCTCATGCCTTCGGGATTCGCAGCTGACGTCGCTCCCGCGCCGGCTCTGCGAATGGCTTACCCTAGCCCTGTCTAGGGATGACGAGGTCAACGGATGTTGCGCGCACTGATCGCAGGTTCATTGGGTTGGTTCATCTGCACGATTGCCTCGCCTGCGCACGCTGCCGATCCCTGTCCGCTGCTGCGAACGCAGGTCGCGGCCAGCGACGTCGCGACCCGTATCGCCGCCTATGCGTGCAAGGAAAACCAGGACTGGTTCCGTCCGTTCATCGATGCGGACGGGCGCAGCGGCGGGCTGGGCGTGTACGAAGCCGAAAACGGCCTGTTGGCCGACGGCACCGCCGCCTGGCGCAAGGTCGCCCAGTACTGGATCGAAAGCGGCACCGGTGGCGGTGGCGAATGCGGCTATGCGGCTTCGTCGCCGTATCCATCGCCGGGATGCCGCAGTTTCGTCATCGACCGGCCGTGGTCGGCGGCCTTCGTGTCCTGGGTGATGCGCAAGGCGGGCCTGCCGGGTTTCCGCTATTCGGCCGGTCATATCGATTATGTGCGCCAGGCCTATCGCGACCCGGCATCGAGCCCGTACCTGGTGCAGGCGCCGCTGGGCGGCAAGCCGGCGCCGGGCGACTTGTTGTGCTACGTACGCATGGATTCCCGGATCTTCGGCTTCGGCCAGCTGGCGACCTTGCTGAGCATGCCCGATGCCAGCGGCCTGGCGATGCACTGCGACATCGTCGTCGCCGCCGATCCGAGCATGACCTGGCTGGTCGGCGGCAACGTGCAGAACACCGTGACCCTGCGCGCCCTGAAGCTGGATGCGCGCGGCTATCTGTCCGGTTTGCCGATGCGCACTCTGGCCGATCCGGTGTGCAGTCCCAACGCGCCGGCCAATTGCAATGCGAACCGGCAGGACTGGGCGGTATTGCTGAAGCTCAAGCCGCCCGCGGAGCTGGCGCGACTGCCGCAGCCGCCGCGGCCCATCGGCGCTCCGACGCCGCTGGCACCGACGCATTGTGCGGCCGTTGCGGGTGGCATGCAGGTATGTTCCAGCGGTGCATCCGCGCCGCAGCCCGTACCGGCCGATGAGACTCGCTGAAGATCGGACGCTTCAACGGACGACGTAGGGCGCCAGCAGTTCTTCCAGCCAGTCGATGTACACGTGCAGCAATCGCGACAACCGCCGCTGCGGTGGATACAGCACGGCGACGGGCAACGACGGCGCTTCGCAACCGGGCACGACGATCTCGACCAGCTCGCCGCCCTGCAGCAGCCCGGTCACGTCGTAGCGCGGCACCTGGATGAGGCCGAGGCCGGCCAGGCAACAGGCGATATAGGTCTCGGCACTGGTGACCGACACGTTTCCCTGCATCGACAGCGTGCGAGTGTGCCCGTCGCGCAGGTACTCCCAGTCCTCGCTCTTGCCGATGGCGACCCGGCCGAAGTGCACCACCGGCATGCGCGCCAGTTCGTCCAGCGTGTTGGGCATGCCATGGGCGGCGACCAGGGCAGGGCTGGCGCAGGTCGTTTGCGGCAAGCGGCCCAACGGCCGTTCCACCAGATCGAGCTCGCCCGTCTCGCCGACGCGCAGGACGCAGTCGATGCCTTCGTCCACCAGATTCGCGCGCTTGTCGGTGCTACCCAGCTCGATGGACGCCTGCGGATACCGTGCGAGAAAGCCCGGCAACGCCGGGGCGATCAGGGTGCGTCCCATCCGGGCCGGTACCTCGACCCGGAGCTGGCCGCCGGGCGCGAGTCCGCCGCGGAACAGGGACTCGGTTTCGGCCGCGTCGGCCAGCAGGCAACTGGCGCGTTCGTAAAGTTGTTCGCCTTCGCTGCTCAACCGCACGGACCGGGTGGTGCGCTGGAACAGGGGCACGCCCAGGTGCTGCTCCAGCTTCTGGACCGCCGCGGAAACGGACGAAGTCGCCATGCCCAGCGCATCGGCGGCGCGGGTGAAGCTGCCGGTTTCGGCCACCCGTTGGAACAAGGCCAGCGACTGCAGCAGGTCCATGGGCAATATTTCGATCTTTCCGAAAAGAATGTCCGGTATTGATGAGTTTATCCGATTCGGGCGGAGGCACAGACTCCCTTCCTCCCGAATCAACCGGAGTCGCATTCATGAGCAATCCCCACACGCTGCAGGACAAGGTCGCGGTCATCGCCGGTGGTGGCAAGAACCTCGGCGCATTGATCGGACGCCAGTTCGTCGAAGCCGGCGCGCGCGGCATCGCCATCCACTACAATAGCGACGCTTCGAAGGCCGATGCCGAAAAGACCGCGGCCGAGCTGCGCGGCCAGGGCGCCGACGTGACCCTGTTCCAGGGCGACCTGGCAGTGGTCGACAACAACGTGAAGCTGTTCGAACAGGCCAAGGCCCATTTCGGCCGGATAGACATCGCGATCAACACCGCGGGCGTGGTGATCAAGAAGCCGATCCTGGACGTGGACGAAGCCGACTACGACCGCAGTTTCGACGCCAACGCCAAGGCGGCGTTCTTCTTCCTGCAGCAGGCGGGCCGGACCCTGGCCGATGGCGGCAAGATCGTCACCCTGGTCAGTTCGCTGCTGGCCGCCTACACGCCGTTCTACGCGATCTATCCGGGCAGCAAGGCGGCCGTCGAGCATTTCACCCGGGCGGCGTCGAAGGAATTCGGCGCACGGGGCATTTCGGTCAATGCCATCGGCCCGGGCCCGATGGACACGCCGTTCTTCTACGGGCAGGAGCAGCCGGAAGCGGTGGCCTACCACAAGTCCGCGGCCGCGCTGAGTCCCTTCAGCAAGACCGGCCTGACCGACATCGAGGACATCGCGCCGATCGTCAGATTCCTGGTCACCGAAGGCTGGTGGATCACCGGGCAAACCATCTTCGCCAACGGCGGCTACACCACGCGTTGATGCATGCGGTAGCGGGGGCGAAGTGGGCAATCCCGACGCTTGAGGTTACGCTGGCGCGTCTTCCGATGATGGCGTCAGGGGAGGGTGGATGCGCACTGTCTTGTTGATCGTGGCCGGTTCGGCATTGGCCTGGCTGGCGATTTGGCTGGGCGCGCCGGCGCGGCGAAAACTCGCGGCAGGGTTGTTCGCCGCCGCCTGGCTGGGCGTGGTCGGCTGGAATTTGCGCACGGGCCTTTCGCACGGTTATTCGCTGGGCGAGGAGTTGCCGATCCAGGCCTTGATCTATCTCGTGCCGGTGGCGATCGCCGCCGTGCTGTCCTGGCGCGGCAAGCGATGAGCACGGGTTCGCGATCGCTGCTGCGCACGCGCGGCGGGCACGACAGCGGCCGGGTCGGCATGGTCGAGCTGTTCTTCGATCTGGTGTTCGTGTTCGCGGTCACCCAGCTGTCCCACAGCCTGCTGGCGCACCTCGACGCCGCCGGCGCCTTGCGAACCGGTTTCCTGCTGCTGGCGGTGTGGTGGGTGTGGATCTACACCTCGTGGGTCACCAACTGGCTGGACCCGGAAAAGATCCCGGTGCGGTTGATGCTGTTCGCATTGATGCTGGCGGGACTGGTGCTGTCGGCGTCGATTCCCAAGGCATTCGCGCAGCAGGGCGCCGCGTTCGCGCTGGCCTACGCGGCGATGCAGGTCGGGCGCACGGCGTTCATGCTGTGGGCGGCGCGTGGCGAGCCGGTGTTGCGCAACAACTTCCAGCGCATCCTGATCTGGCTGGCGATCTCCGCGGTGCTGTGGATCGCGGGCGGATTTTCCGAAGGCGATGCGCGCTGGGCTTTCTGGGTACCGGCTATGGCGCTGGAGATCGTTTCGCCGATGCTCTACTTCTGGGTGCCGGGGCTGGGCCGCTCCAGCACCGCCGACTGGAACGTGGATGGCAGCCACCTGTCCGAACGCTGTGCGCTGTTCGTGATCATCGCCCTGGGCGAATCGCTGCTGGTGACCGGGGCGACCTTCGCCGGGGTGGAGACGCTGGGTACGTCGCAGGCATTGGCATTCGCATCCGCGTTCGTCGGCAGCGTGGCGATGTGGTGGATCTATTTCGACACCGGGGCCGAGCGCGCCCACCACCGCATCGTCCATTCGAACGATCCGGGTCGCCAGGCACGCAGCGCGTATACCTATTTCCACGTGCCGATCGTCGCCGGCATCATCGTCTGCGCGGTCTCCGACGAACTGGTGCTGGTGCATCCGGACCATGCCGACGACGTCGGCATCGCGGTGATCCTGGCCGGCCCGGCGCTGTACCTGGTCGGCACTGCACTGTTCAAGTGGGTCACCAACGACCGCATCATCCCGCCGCTGTCGCACCTGGCCGGACTGGCATTGCTGGCCGCGCTCGCATGGCCGGCATTCGCGCATGCGTTCAGCGCCTTGCAACTGGGCCTGCTAACCACCGCGGTGATGGTGCTGGTGGCGACGTGGGAAACGCTGGCGCTGCGGCGGCCGGCCAAGGCGCGCTGAAGCACTCTGGGAGCGGCCACCGCTGCGATGCTTTTCTGGCCGGGCCGCAAATCGCGTCCATGGCCGCTCCCACAACATCGCATTGTTCGGGGAGAATATGCATCTTCCCGCACCGAATTGCCCGATGACCGCCCGCATCCTCGATGGCCGCCGCATTGCCGAAGACCTGCTCGACCACCTGAAGGACCGGGTCGATGCGCGGCTGGCCGCGGGACATTCGCGGCCCGGACTGGCGGTGGTACTGGTCGGCGGCGACCCGGCCAGCGCGGTGTACGTGCGCAACAAGCGCCGCGCGGCGGAGAAGGTCGGCATCCAGGCCCACGACTTCGACCTGCCCGAAGGTACGTCGGAAGCCGAATTGCTGGCCCTGATCGACCGACTCAACGCCGATCCCGAAATCCACGGCATCCTCGTGCAGCTGCCGCTGCCGGGCATCCCCGACGCCAGCCGACTGATCCACCGCATCGATCCGCGCAAGGACGTGGACGGCTTCCACCCGGAGAACGTCGGCCACCTGGCCTTGCGCCAGTTCGGCCTGCGCCCGTGCACGCCGCGCGGCATCACCACGCTGCTGGCCTATACCGACCAGCCGGTGCGCGGCCGCAACGCCACCATCGTCGGCGTGTCCAACCACGTCGGCCGGCCGATGGCGCTGGAGCTGCTGATCGCCGGCTGCACGGTCACCAGCTGCCACAAGTTCACTCCCGCCGAAGTACTGGAAGCGCGGGTCCGCGATGCAGACATCCTGGTGGTCGCGGTGGGCCGGCCGGGCATCGTGCCGGGCGAATGGGTCAAGCCGGGCGCCGTGGTCATCGACGTGGGCATCAACCGGCTGGACGACGGCCGCCTGGTCGGCGACGTGGGTTACCAGGCCGCTGCCGAACGCGCCAGCTGGATCACCCCCGTGCCGGGCGGGGTGGGGCCGATGACCGTGGCCACGCTGATGCAGAACACCATCGAGGCGGCCGAGGCCTCCGGCGCCTGAGTCCGGCACGCAGCGTTCCGTCGCCGGCAGGCGGCAAACCGGGGCCGTTTGGCGCTACAATTACGTGCTTCCCCAACTCCCCCGGGACCGCCGATGCTACGCATCCAGGCTGAAGCACTGACCTACGACGACGTTTCGCTCGTCCCCGCCCATTCCACCGTCCTGCCCAAGGACGTCAGCCTGGAAACCCGGCTGACCCGCGACCTGCGCCTGAAGCTGCCGATCGTGTCGGCGGCCATGGACACGGTCACCGAAGCGCGCCTCGCCATCGCCATGGCCCAGCTGGGCGGCATCGGCATCATCCACAAGAACCTGACCATCGAACAGCAGGCCGCCGAAGTGGCCAAGGTCAAGAAGTTCGAGGCCGGCGTGATCAAGGACCCGTTCACCGTCGGGCCCGATACCACCATCGGCGACGTGCTCAAGCTGACCCGCGCGCGCAACATCTCCGGCGTGCCGGTGGTGGATGGCGGCCAGTTGGTCGGCATCGTCACCAGCCGCGACATGCGCTTCGAAAAGAAGCTCGACGATCCGGTCCGCCACATCATGACCAAGAAGGATCGGCTGGTCACCGTGCGCGAAGGCGCGAGCGACGGTGAAGTGCTCGACCTGCTGCACAAGCACCGCATCGAGAAGGTGCTGGTGGTCAACGACGGCTTCGAGCTGCGCGGCCTGATCACGGTCAAGGACATCCAGAAGAAGACCGACAACCCCAACGCCGCCAAGGACGCCACCAGCCGCCTGCTGGTCGGCGCCGCGGTCGGCGTCGGCGGCGACACGGACCAGCGCGTCGAAGCGCTGGTCGCGGCGGGCGTGGACGTGGTCATCGTCGATACCGCACACGGCCACTCGCAGGGCGTGATCGACCGCGTGGCCTGGGTGAAGAAGACCTTCCCGAGCCTGCAGGTGATCGGCGGCAACATTGTCACCGGCGAGGCAGCACTGGCGTTGATGGACGCCGGCGCGGACGCGGTCAAGGTCGGCGTCGGTCCCGGTTCGATCTGCACCACCCGCATGGTCGCCGGCGTCGGCGTGCCGCAGGTCACCGCCGTGGACATGGTCGCGGAGGCGCTGCAGGACCGCATTCCGCTGATCGCCGATGGCGGCATTCGCTATTCCGGCGATCTGGGCAAGGCGATTGCGGCGGGCGCGTCGACGGTGATGATCGGCGGCCTGTTCGCCGGCACCGAGGAGGCGCCGGGCGAAGTCGAGCTGTTCCAGGGCCGCAGCTACAAGAGCTACCGCGGCATGGGTTCGCTGGGCGCGATGGAGAAGGGGTCCAAGGACCGTTATTTCCAGGACGCGAGCGACGCCGACAAGCTGGTGCCGGAAGGCATCGAAGGCCGCGTGCCGTATCGCGGTTCGGTCGGCAGCATCCTGCACCAGCTGGTCGGCGGCCTGCGCGCGACCATGGGCTACGTGGGCTGCGCGACCATCGAGGAAATGCGCAAGAAACCGCAGTTCGTGGTCATCACCGGCGCGGGCCAGCGCGAGAGCCACGTGCACGACGTGCAGATCACCAAGGAACCGCCCAACTACCGCATGAGTTGAGGCAGGACAGGAGAGGGAGGCGCACGGCGCGTCCCTCTCTTCGTATCAGGCATCCAGAATTCCATTCGCAAACGCATCACTCCATGACCGACCTGCACAGCGACAAGATCCTCATCCTCGACTTCGGCGCGCAGTACACCCAGCTGATCGCGCGGCGCATCCGCGAGATCGGCGTCTACTGCGAAATCTGGGCCTGGGACCACGATCCGGCCGAGATCGCGAAGTTCGGCGCCAAGGGCATCATCCTGTCGGGCGGCCCGGAATCGACCACGGAGCAGGGCGCGCCGGCCGCGCCGCAACAAGTGTTCGACAGCGGCCTGCCGCTGCTGGGCATCTGCTACGGCATGCAGACCCTGGCCGCGCAATTGGGTGGTGCAACCGAAGCGGCCGACGCACGCGAATTCGGCCACGCCCAGGTGGAGATCGTCGTGGCGGATGCACTGCTCAAGGGTCTGAGCGACCACGGCGGCAAACCGGCCATCGACGTATGGATGAGCCATGGCGACCACGTCGCCAAGGCGCCGCCGGGCTTCACCGTCACGGCCGTCACCGACCGGATCCCGGTCGCGGCGATGAGCAACGAAGCCAAGCGATGGTACGGCGTGCAGTTCCATCCGGAAGTCACCCACACCAAGCAGGGCCAGGAACTGCTGCGTCGCTTCGTCGTCGACATCTGCGGCTGCCAGACGCTGTGGACTTCGGCCAATATCATCGAAGACCAGATCGCCCGCGTGCGCGAGCAGGTGGGTTCCGACGAAGTGATCCTCGGCCTGTCCGGCGGCGTCGATTCCTCGGTGGTCGCCGCTTTGCTGCACAAGGCGATCGGCGACCAGCTGACCTGCGTGTTCGTCGACACCGGCCTGCTGCGCTGGCAGGAAGGCGACCAGGTGATGGCCACGATGGCCGAGCACATGGGCGTGAAGGTCGTTCGCGTTAACGCCGCCGAGCGCTATTTCAGCGCGCTGAAGGGCGTCGACGACCCGGAAGCCAAGCGCAAGATCATAGGCAACCTGTTCGTCGAGATATTCGACGAAGAATCGAACAAACTGAAGAACGCCAAGTGGCTGGCGCAGGGCACGATCTATCCGGACGTGATCGAGTCGGCCGGCAGCAAGACCGGCAAGGCCCACGTCATCAAGAGCCACCACAACGTCGGCGGCCTGCCCGAAGACATGAAGCTCAAGCTGGTCGAGCCGCTGCGCGAACTGTTCAAGGACGAAGTGCGCCGCCTCGGCGTCGAACTCGGCTTGCCGCGCGAAATGGTCTACCGCCATCCGTTCCCCGGCCCGGGCCTGGGTGTGCGCATCCTCGGCGAAGTGAAGGCCGAATACGCCGAACTGCTGGCCAAGGCCGACGCGATCTTCATCGACGAACTGCGCAAGTCCGGCTGGTACGACAAGACTTCGCAGGCGTTCGCGGTGTTCCTGCCGGTGAAGTCGGTCGGCGTGGTCGGCGACGCCCGCGCCTACGAATGGGTGATCGCGCTGCGCGCGGTCGAGACCATCGATTTCATGACCGCGCACTGGGCGCACCTGCCGTACGAACTGCTCGGCACCGTGTCCAACCGCATCATCAACGAACTGCGCGGCGTCTCGCGCGTGGTGTACGACGTCTCCGGCAAACCGCCGGCGACGATCGAGTGGGAATAAGCCACAGATCGTTCCGACATGTCCTTGATCGCGAGTGGACAGGAAATGCGCATCGCCCCGGTTGCCGAAGCCGATCGCGATGCGCTCGCCAGTCTGTTGATCGAAACGGTCGCGGCGAACGGCTCGGTCGGCTTCATGCATCCGCTGCCCTTGGCCGAGGCCCAGGCATTCTGGTCGCAGGCGCTGGCTTCCGCGGCACGCGGCGAACGCGTCGTCCTCGGGGCCTGGCTGGGTGATGTGCTGGTCGGTACCGGCACGGTGGTGTTGGCCATGGCGCCCAGCCAGCCGCATCGCGCCGAGCTGACCAAGGTGATGACCGCGCCGTCGGCGCGTGGCACCGGCATCGGCGCGGCGTTGGTCGCCGCACTGGAACAGGCCGTGCGCGACGCGGGCAAATCGCTGCTGACGCTGGATGCCGCGGTGATCGAAGGCGCGACCGCCTTCTATCGTCGCCTTGGCTACCACGGCGTGGGGGACATTCCGGCTTACGCGTACAAGCCGCTCGGCGGGCTGGGCGCGACGCGCCTGTTCTGGAAATCGCTAGATGCCCGCGAAATCACCACGACTTCGACAGCGGACCACGCAGCCGACGAACAATGGATGCAACGCGCACTGGCGCTGGCCGATCGTGCCGAACGCGAAGACGATGAGATCCCGGTCGGCGCCTTGCTGGTCTCGGCCGAAGGGGAAGTGCTGGGCGAGGGCTGGAACCGCAACATCGGCGACCACGACCCCAGTGCGCATGCCGAGATCGTCGCGATGCGCGAAGCCGGCAAGCGGCTCGGCAACCACCGCCTGGTCGGCAGCACGCTGTACGTGACGCTGGAACCGTGTGCGATGTGCGCGATGGCGATGGTGCATGCGCGGATCGCACGCGTGGTGTTCGCCGCCAGCGACCCGAAGACCGGTGCCGCCGGCAGCGTGTTCGACCTGCTGGCCGATCCGCGCCACAACCATCGCGTCGAAGTGCGTGGCGGCGTGCTGGCTGAAGAAGCCAGCCGGCGTCTTACCAACTATTTCCGCGCCAAACGCGGCAGACCGCTGCTGTAGGAGCGTCCTTCAGGGCGCGACTGCGAGAAAACGGGACTACGCGGAGTTTTCCGCGATCACGAGGGTTCCGGTCGCGCCCTGAAGGGCGCTCCTACAATTGGCCGCGCTTGCGGCGCGCACGCGCGTGGGCCTGGTCCATTTCCTCGTTGACCGCGGCCACCGCCAGTGCCGACTCGCGCGACAGCAGCAGGCTGGCCCCGAACAGGCACAGCACGCCGAGTACGGCGGAAACCGTCGGCAACACGTCCAGCCGGTATTGCAGGAAGGCGTCGACGGCGACGAACAGGCTGGTGGCGACGAAGCAGCTGATCGCGCCATACAGCAGGCGCCCGGCCTGCATGATGCGCATGCTGCGCTTGCGCTGCACGCTGATGCTCTGTTCGAGGGCAGCCAGGTACTCCGCGTCGTGCGGTTGTTCGATCTCGCGGATCAGCGTGCGCAGGCGGTCGACCACGCGGGCGAGCCGGTTGTTCGCCGACAGGATCAACGACGCGGTCGCGGTCAGGAAGAAGGCGGGCGCGAGCATCGCGGTGAGGATGCTGTAATGGCTGGCGTCGGCGGGCATCGCGGTTCCGGAAGCGTTTTCGGCAGGGATATCGGCGGGTCTGGGCTATCATAAGGCCATGACAGACAGCCATCGCAGCGACCGCCTGATCTGGATCGACCTGGAAATGACCGGGCTGGACACCACCCGCGATTCGATCATCGAGATCGCCACGGTGGTCACCGATTCGTCCCTGAACGTGCTGGCCGAAGGGCCGGAGTTCGCGATCTCCCATCCATTGTCGGCGCTGGAAGCGATGGACAACTGGAACCAGAACCAGCATCGTCGTTCGGGCCTGTGGCAGCGCGTGCTGGACAGCCAGGTCGGCCTGGCCGAGGCCGAGGCGCGCACGGTCGCCTTCCTGGCCGAATGGGTGCCGGCCAACGCCTCGCCGATGTGCGGCAATTCGATCTGCCAGGACCGGCGTTTCCTGCACCGGCTGATGCCGCGCCTGGAGAAGTATTTCCACTATCGCAACCTCGACGTCAGCACGTTGAAGGAACTGGCACGGCGCTGGGCGCCGCAGGTGCTGGCGGGAGTCAACAAGGAATCCAAGCACACTGCGCTCAGCGACGTGCACGATTCGATCGAGGAATTGCGGCATTACCGCAAGCATCTAGCCGAACTGGCGGAGTAGGGCGTGATCGCGCATCGGCTGGGCGGCAGCTGCGCTTGCGGTGCGGTCGCGGTGGAAGTCGGATTGGGTCGCGAGTTGGCCGCTTATTCGCCGCGTGCCTGCGATTGCGATTTCTGCTGCAAGCGAGGCGCGGCCTGGCTATCCGACTCCGCAGGTTTCCTGCGCCTGCGGACGAATGCCGGCCAGGACTTGAAGCGCGAACGGCAGGGGTCGGAGCAAGCGGAGTTCCTTTCCTGCGCCGCGTGCGGCACGCTGCTGGCCGTGCGCTGGCGCGATGACGATGGCCACGCTTACGGTGCGGTCAATGCACGGGTCCTGGCGCGCCACGATGAATTCGCGAGCGAGCAGGGCGCATCGCCGAAACTGCTGGAAGCCGCGGAAAAAACCGCTCGCTGGAAGGTATTGTGGTTCGCCGACGTAGAAGTGGCGACCGGCTGAGAAAAGCCGCCGGTCTCAGGGCTTCGCGTCGCCGTCGTCCGCCACCGATTTGTACACGATGTCGGACAGCGGGGTCCCGTCGGCATTGTGGTGATAGACGTGCAGGTCGCGCTGCGGGTAGGGAATGTTCAGGCCATGGCCGATGATCTCGGTACGCACCGCTTCGGTCAGGTCGCTCTTCACGCTTCCGAAATCCGTGGTCGCGACCCAGGCGAACAGGGTCAGGTTGACGCTGCTTTCCGCCAATTGGGTGACCTGCACGAAGGGTTCCGGCTGTTTCAGCACGCGCGGATTGTCCGTGGCGATCTTCAGCAGGATCGTCCGCGCCTGCTTGAGGTCGTCGTCGTAACCGACGCCCACCGCGATGTCGATGCGGCGCTGCGGCTTGGCGGTGAAATTGATGATCGGCGCGGTGGTGACCATGCTGTTCGGCAGCACGATCACCCGGTTGTCGAAGGTGCGCAAACGGGTCTGGAAGATGCGCACTTCCTCGACCGTGCCCTCCTGGCCGGCGGCGAGCACGTGGTCGCCGTCGCGGAACGGACGCAGCACGATCAGCATCACGCCGGAGGCGATGTTCGACAGCGAATCCTTCAGGGCCAGGCCGACGGCGAGGCCGGCCGCGCCGACCACCGCCAGCACCGAGGTCGTCGGCACGCCGATCTTCTGCAGCGCGGCGACGAACACCACCACCATCATCGCCGCGTAGGCGACATTGCGCAGGAATCCGGCCAGCGTGTGTTCCACATGGCCGCGGGTCAGGGCGCGGTAGACCATGCGGCTGATCCATTTGGCCAGCCAGTAACCGAGCAGGACGATGATCGCCGCGATCGCCCAGTTGGCCAGCACGGACGACCAGTGCATCTCGCTCCAATCGAACAGCGGGCCGGCCGCCTCCGCGGGCTTGCCGGCCGGCGCCAGTATCGACGCCAGGATCTCTTTCCAGCCGTCTTCGCTGGCGAACCGCTTCAGACCTTCCACGCCACCTCCGGATCCATCAACAGGAAGCCCCGCACAGGCGGGGCTTCCGATGCCTTGCCGACAGTCTAGCAACGGCAAGATGAGCGTGGCCTGTTTCCGGCCGGTCAGCCTGCCTTGAGCTTGGCCAGCCGCAACCAGGTATCGACCACGGTGTCCGGGTTCAGCGACACCGATTCGATGCCCTGCTGATACAGCCATTCGGCGAGGTCGGGATGGTCGCTGGGCCCCTGGCCGCAGATGCCGACGTACTTGCCTTTTTTCTTCGCGGCCGCGATGGCCATCGACAGCATCTTCTTCACCGCCGGATTGCGCTCGTCGAACAGGTTGGCGACGATGCTCGAATCGCGGTCCAGTCCCAGGGTGAGCTGGGTCATGTCGTTGGAACCGATCGAGAAGCCATCGAAGATGTCGAGGAACTCCTCGGCCAGCAGCGCGTTCGAAGGCACCTCGCACATCATGATGACCTTCAGGCCGTTCTCGCCCTGCTTCAGGCCATGGCGCGCCAGCACTTCGACGACTTTGCGGCCTTCCTCCAGCGTACGCACGAACGGGATCATCACCCACAGGTTGTCCAGGCCCATGCTTTCGCGTACCAGCTTGACCGCCTGGCATTCCAGCGCGAACGCCGGCTCGAACGACGGGTCGACGTAGCGGCTGGCGCCGCGGAAGCCGATCATCGGGTTTTCTTCGTGCGGTTCGTAGCGGGTGCCGCCGATCAGGTTGGCGTATTCGTTCGACTTGAAGTCGGACAGGCGCACGATCACCGGGTTCGGCGCGACCGACGCGGTGATGGTGGCGATGCCTTCCTTCAGGCGTTCGACGTAGAACTCGACCGGCGAAGCGTAGCCGGCGATCTTGGCGTCGATCTTCCGGCGGGTGTCGGCGTCCTGGCGGTCGTATTCCAGCAAGGCGAGCGGATGCACGCCGATGTGGCTGGCGATGATCATTTCCAGCCGGGCCAAGCCGATGCCGGCGTTGGGCAGCTGGCCGAAATCGAACGCGCGCTCCGGGTTGGCCACGTTCATCATGATCTTCAGCGGCGCCGGCGGCATGTTGCCCAGGTCGGTCGTCGTGCGCTCGAAGGGCAGGGCGCCGGCATAGATGTAGCCGGTGTCGCCTTCGGCGCAGCTGACCGTCACTTCGGCGCCGTCCTCGATGCGGTCCAGCGCGTCGCCGGTGCCGACCACTGCCGGCACGCCCAGCTCGCGGGCGATGATTGCGGCGTGGCAGGTGCGGCCGCCGCGGTTGGTGACGATGGCCGAGGCCCGCTTCATCACCGGTTCCCAGTCCGGGTCGGTCATGTCGGCGACCAGCACGTCGCCGGGTTGCACGCGGCTCATGTCGTCGAGCGAACGCACGACGCGGGCGATGCCGCTGCCGATCTTCTGGCCGATGGCGCGGCCCTCGGCGATCACGTCGCCGCGCTTCTCCAGCGCGTAGCGTTCGATCTGGGTCACGTGCGCGCGCGACTTCACCGTCTCCGGGCGCGCCTGCACGATGAACAGCTTGCCGCTGACGCCGTCCTTCGCCCATTCGATGTCCATGGGCCGGCCGTAGTGCTTTTCGATGGTCAGCGCCTGCGTCGACAACGCCTGCACGTCCTCGTCGGAAATCGAGAACTTGCCGCGCAACTCGGCCGGCGTGTCCTCGGTCCGCACGCGTTCGCCGGGCACGCTGGAATAGACCATGCGGATCGCCTTGGCGCCGAGCGTGCGGCGCAGGATCGCCGGCTTGCCCGCCTGCAGCGTGGGCTTGTACACGTAGAACTCGTCCGGGTTGACCGCGCCTTGCACGACCATTTCGCCCAGGCCGTAGGACGAGGTGACGAAGACCACGTCGCGGAAGCCGGATTCGGTGTCCAGGGTGAACAGCACGCCCGACGCACCGACGTCCGAACGCACCATCAGCTGCACGCCGGCCGAGAGGAACACGTCCTCGTGCTTGAAGCCATGGTGCACGCGGTAGGCGATGGCCCGGTCGTTGTACAGCGAAGCGAACACTTCCTTGACCTTGTGCACCACGTCGTCGGCGCCGGTCACGTTGAGGAAGGTTTCCTGCTGGCCTGCGAACGAGGCGTCGGGCAGGTCTTCGGCAGTGGCCGAGGAACGCACGGCCACGGCCACGTCGCCGCCCCCGTTCTCGGCGCACAGCTTGGCGTAGGCGCTGCGGATGTCCTGGTCCAGGTCCGGCTGCAACGGCGCGTCGATCACCCAGCCGCGGATTTCCTTGCCGGCCGCGGTCAGCGCCGGCACGTCTTCCACGTCCAGCGTGGCCAACTTGTCGTAGATGCGCTGGTGCAGGTCGTTGTGCGCGATGAAAGCTTTGAACGCCTCGGCGGTGGTCGCGTAGCCCCCGGGCACCGAGACGCCCAGGCCGGACAACTGGCCGATCATTTCGCCGAGCGAGGAATTCTTGCCGCCGACCCGGGCCAGGTCGGCCAGGCGGAGCTCATGCAGCCACAGGACGTTCGGGTGGGGGCTGGTCTGGTTCAAGCGCGATACTCCGAGACCGGCGCACACCGCGTGGAATCCCGGGGCGCAGGCCGCATGCGTGGGGAAGAGCGGCTATGATGCAGTGCAGACCAATTGCAGACAAGATTGATTTTGCTGCGGTTTTCGTGTTCACGACAGGAAGTGCGGAATGTCCGACATCAGGCCCGTGTTCTATGTTTCCGACGGCACCGGCATCACCGTGGAAACCATCGGCCACAGCCTGCTGACCCAGTTCAGCGGCTTCCACTTCCAGACCGAGCGCATCCCGTTCGT
Source organism: Pseudoxanthomonas helianthi (assembly GCF_017939625.1). Taxonomy (GTDB): domain Bacteria; phylum Pseudomonadota; class Gammaproteobacteria; order Xanthomonadales; family Xanthomonadaceae; genus Pseudoxanthomonas_A; species Pseudoxanthomonas_A helianthi. Next base: position 324,949 of record NZ_JAGKTC010000003.1, on the reverse strand, counting down.
CGACGATGCGGACAAGGCGCACGACGCCGTCCGGCGCATCCGCGAGGCCGGCGAACGCCACCTGTCCCGGCCCATCGTGATCCATTCGATCGTCGATCCGGTGGTCGCGGCGATGCTGGGCGAAAGCGGGGCATTGACCCTGGACGTGTTCGCGCCATTCATCGACCCGATGGAACGCGAACTGGGCACCTTGCGCCAGTCGCGGGTGGGGCAGGCGCACGGCCTGGTCGATTTCGAGACCTATCACCGCCGCATCAACGCGATGAACTTCGCCCTGACCCACGACGACGGCATCGCGGTGAGTTACGACGAGGCCGACCTGATCCTGGTCGCGGTGTCGCGCGCCGGCAAGACGCCGACCTGCGTGTACCTGGCGCTGCATTACGGGATCCGCGCGGCGAATTACCCGTTGACCGACCAGGACCTGGAAACCGATCGCCTGCCGGCGCGTTTGCGCGCGTACCGGCGCAAGCTGTTCGGCCTGACCATCGACCCGGAACGCCTGGCGCAGATCCGCCAGGAGCGCCGGCCGAATTCCCGCTACGCGCAGTTGGACACCTGCAAGCGCGAAGTGGCCGCGGCGGAAGTCATGTTCCAGATGGAGCGCATCCCCACGCTCAGCACCACGCATACCTCGATCGAGGAAATCGCCAGCAAGGTGATGACCACGCTGGGGCTGCGGCGCGAAATGTTCTGAGGGGAAGGGTGCGGATCGCGCAATCGTCGCGATCGCGGAGAATCCTTAAATTAAGCCGCGGGAACCGATCCGTCAATGCTGCCGCAATCGCGTTCCGGCGTGTAGCATCGGGCCATGGCTTCGACCCTGCTTTCCGCCACGCGCATCCCCAAGCTCGGCCGCTTCGGCTGGCTGATGGCGTTGTACGCGGAGAACCACGCACGGCTGGTAAGGCTGTTCGAACCGGCCGACCTGGCGCCGGGTCGTTATGTCTCCAGCGTCGGCGACGGACTGGACGTGTATCTCGACGTGATCGAGACCCATCGCTACACGGTGGAATTGCGCCTGACTTACGGCCTGCACGACCCGGTCACCGGCGAGCCCGACCCGTCGGCCTTCGTCCGCATGTACCGCGACGCGCGCCAGGCCGAGGCCACGCATTGCTACGTCGGTCGCCGCTGGCAGGACGTGATCGGCCTGTACCCGCCGCCGGCGGAGTTGATCGGCCATCGCATGCGCATGAACACCTTCCTCGGCAAATGGCTGGAATACCTGGCCGAACGCGGCCACGGCGTGGCCACGCTGCGTCCGACGCACGCGGAACCCCATTGCGAAGTGGCCTGAGTCGAGGGTCGGCCGGAGTGCGGAAACGAAAACGGCCGCTTGCGCGGCCGTTCCGTTTTAGCTGGCGTCCCCACGGGGATTCGAACCCCGGTCGCTACCGTGAAAGGGTAATGTCCTAGGCCTCTAGACGATGGGGACACGGCGAAACTTTTTACCAGATCCCGACGGCCTAATGCCGGGAAGGTGGTGGAGCCAGCCGGGATCGAACCGGCGACCTCCTGCATGCCATGCAGGCGCTCTCCCAGCTGAGCTATGGCCCCACAAGGCTGGTGAGCCGCGCATTCTATCGGCCGTTTCGGGATCGTGCAAGCGGCATTTGCGTCGCGTTTGCCGGCTGGCGCAACAACAGGTGAATGCGGTTGAATTGCGCCGACGATTTCTTGAGCGCAGTGGCAGGGATGATCGAGTTCACCGTGGCCGACTGGGCCGCCTGGGCGCCGGGCTTGACCGGCGCGGAAGACTGGCGGGCCTGGGCGCGGCAGCCGTATCCGCCACGGGGCGAAGACGCGCCGCCGTTGACCGAAGTGCCGGCGATGCAGCGCCGCCGCATCGAGCGGCTGGGCCGCATGGCGATGCAGGCGGCGTACTGGTGCCAGCCCGCGCAGGCGGAGGCGATGCCGCTGGTGTTCGCATCGCGGCACGGCGACCCGGCGCGTTCGCTGGAACTGCTCGATGCGATGACGCGCGGCGAAGCGATGTCGCCCGCGGGATTCAGCCTGTCGGTGCACAACGCGATCGCGGCGATGTACTCGATCGTGCGCGGCGAACGCGGCAACTACGTGGCGCTGGCCGCCGGCGCGGCGACCGCCGAAGCTGCGCTGGTCGAAGCCGCCGGCCTGCTGGCCGATGGCGCGCCCGAAGCGCTGGTCGTGCTGTACGACTCGCCGCTGCCCGAGGTCTACCAGTCCTACGCCGACGAACCCGACCCGTACTACGCCTGGTGCTGGCGGATCGCACGTGCAGGCGAGGGGCCCCGCATCGCGCTGGCCAATGCGGCGGACGAGCCCGGGATCGAAGAGCCTGCGCCACCGGGGCTGCCGCACGGCCTCGACGTATTGCGTTTCCTGCTTGCGGGCGACGCCGAACTGACGTTCCGCGACCAGGGCGTGCAATGGCGCTGGAGCCGCCGTGCCTGATCGCCTGAACCATGCCTGGCGCGTGTTCGCCACCGGGCTCAGCTTCCTCGCCTTCGGCGTGGGCGGACTGCTGCTGCGTTTCGGCGTGATCGCGCCGCTGTCGTGGCTGGTGCGCGAGCCGCAGCGCCGACAGCGCCTGGTGCGGCGGATCGTGCAGGCCAGCTTCGCCGGGCATATCGAACTGATGCGCGTGCTGGGCGTGCTGACCTACGAGATCCGCGGCCGCGAGCGACTGGACCGCGCGGGCCTGTTGGTCCTGGCCAACCATCCGACACTGATCGACGTGGTATTCCTGATTTCATTGCTGCCCAACGCCGACTGCGTGGTGAAGTCGGCGGTGGCGCGCAATCCGGTGATGCTGGCGCGCGTGGCCGGCTACGTCAGCAACGACGACGGCGCCGGGCTGGTCGACGACTGCATCGCCGCGGTACGCCGGGGCGGCTGCCTGGTGATCTTTCCCGAAGGCACGCGCACGGTGCGCGGGCAGCCCATGCGGCTGCAGCGCGGTGCCGCGAACATCGCCGTGCGCGGCCGGCTGGACGTCACCCCGGTACGCCTCAGCTGCACGCCGATGACCTTGGGAAAGGGCGAAAAATGGTATCGTGTGCCGTCGCGTCGGTTCCATTACGTCGTCGACGTTCAGGAAGACCTGCCCATCGCGCAATTCCTGAACGACAACGGGACCGCGTCGGGGGGCGAGGCGGTCGCGGCGAGGCGGTTGACCGACTATCTGGCTGGGTATTTTTCGGGAGAACACACGCGTGCAGGCACTTGAGCACGAGATCAAGGAATTGATCATCGCGTCGCTGTCGCTGGAAGACGTGACGCCGGACGACATCGACGCTGCCGCGCCGCTGTTCGTCGAAGGGTTGGGGCTGGATTCGATCGATGCGCTGGAACTGGGCCTGGCGTTGCAGAAGCGCTACGGGGTCAGCCTCGCGGCCGATTCGCAGGAAACCCGTCGGCATTTCTCCAGCGTGCGCGCGCTGGCCGAGTTCGTTTCCGCGCAGAAGGCGATCGCATGACCAAGAACGAACTGCTGGCCCGGATCACCGCGATCCTGCACGACACCTTCGAGATCGACGAGGCGAGGGTCGTGCCCGAGGCGCGCCTGTACGACGACCTGGACATCGACAGCATCGACGCGGTCGACATGATCGTGCAATTGAAGCCGTTGCTCGGCCGCAACCTGCAGCCGGACGCCTTCAAGTCGGTGCGCACCGTACAGGACGTGGTGGACGTGCTCTACGGGCTGATCCGCGACGAAGCCGCCTGATCCGTCGGCGTCGGGGGTCGCTTGAGCCGCGTTCGCGCCACCCTGGTCCTGTTGCTGTCGCTGGCCTATCCGCTACTGGTCTACCTGGCGCTGGGACGCTTCGAGCCGCGCTGGCTGGCGCTGCTGCTGTTCGCGCTGGCGCTGCTGCGCGCGGCGACCGCGCGCGAGCCGGTATGGCTGGTTGCGGCGGCCGGCGCCGGCGCGTTGGCGGTGCTGACCACGCTGTTGAACGATGCGCTGCCGCTGAAGCTGTACCCCGTGCTGGTCAACGCGACCTTGCTGGCGGTATTCGGCATCAGCCTGCGCTATCCGCCGACCGTGGTGGAACGGCTGGCGCGCCTGCGCCATCCGCAATTGCCGCCTTCCGGCGTGGCCTACACGCGACGCGTCACCCAGGTCTGGTGCGGATTCTTCTTGTTCAACGGGCTGATTGCGCTGGCTACCGCGCTGTACGCCAACGACCGCGCCTGGGCGCTGTACAACGGTTTCATCGCTTACCTGCTGATGGGGCTGCTGTTCGCCGGTGAATGGCTGGTGCGCCGGCGCGTGATGGCGGGGCAGGCGCATGGCTGAGTGGCTGCCGCTGGATCGCGCGGCCGTGGCGCCGATCGCGGGGCGCCTCGTCGCCGTCGGTGGCGGCGAGCGACGCGACCATGCCGAGTGGTGCCGCCGCGTCGACGCCTGGCAGGCTGCGTTCTCTGCGCGAGCCGGCCTGCGCTGGGCGTTGTATCGCGAGGATGCTTTCGATTTTTCCGCCTGCCTGTATGGCGCCTGGCACGCCGGCAAGACGGTGTACCTGTGCGGCGACAACCTGCCGCAGACGCTGGATGCCGTGTCCGGCCACGTCGACGGTTTCGTTGGCGACATGCCTGCGGACCGCTCGCCATTGCATGGGTCCGAAGCCGAAGACGCCACGTTCGCCAGGACGCCGCTCGATGAGCACGCCGCGCGCCTGGTCGTGTTCACTTCCGGCTCCAGCGGTGAACCCGCCGCCATCGACAAGCGGCTGGCGCAACTGGCGCGCGAAGTCGAAGCGCTGGAAGCCAGCTTCGGCCCCGGTCTCGGCGACGCCATCGTCCACGGCACCGTCTCGCACCAGCACATCTACGGCCTGCTGTTCCGCGCCTTGTGGCCGCTGGCCGCGGGTCGTGCGGTCGCGCCACGACTGTTCTTCCCCGAAGAAATGCAGGCCGAGCTGGCCAAGGCGCCGAGCGTGCTGGTCGCCAGTCCCGCGCACCTGAAGCGGTTGCCGGAGACCCTGGACTGGTCCGGCGCGCGCCCAATGCTGCGCGCGGTGTTTTCCTCCGGCGGCGCCTTGCCGGCCGATGCGGCGGCGAACGTGCAGCGCCTGCTCGGCGTGCCCGCGACGGAGATCTATGGCAGCAGCGAGACCGGCGGCATCGCCTGGCGGCGCTGGGATGGCCATGCGAACGCGTGGCGGGCGTTGCCGGGTGTCGAATGGCGCGTCGCCGATGGGCAACTGGAAGTCGCCTCCCCGCATCTCGCCGACGGGAACTGGTGGCGCAGCGAAGACCGCGCCGAAGCCGACGGCGAAGGCGGCTTCCGTTTGCTCGGCCGCGCCGACCGCATCGTCAAGATCGAAGAGCGCCGCGTGTCGCTGACGGCGCTCGAGCGGCAGTTGCAGGCCCTGGACGAAGTCGCCGAAGCGCGCGTGCTGGTCCTGCAGGGTGCGCGCAGCCTGCTCGCGGCGGTGGTCGTGCCCAGCGAAAAGGGGCGCGTCCGCCTGGACGAATCGGGCGCGGCGAAATTCTCGCGCCGGCTGAACGCCGCACTGGCCGATAGCCATGACGCAGTCGCACGGCCTCATCGCTGGCGCTTCGTGGAAACGATGCCGGTCAATGCGCAGGGCAAGTCCACCATCGCCGCATTGGCGGCGCTGTTCCGTCCGGAACGGCCCGAACCGCAATGGTTGCGGCGCGAAGCAGAGCAGGCGGAACTGGAACTCGAACTGTCGCCGACGTTGGCGGCCTTCGATGGGCACTTTCCGCAAGCCGCGATCCTGCCCGGCGTCGCGCAACTGGACTGGGCGATCCGTTTCGGCCGGGAGGCGTTCGCGTTGCCGCCGCGTTTCCTGCGCATGGAGGCGCTGAAATTCCAGCAGGTGTTGCGTCCCGGTACGCGGGTGAACCTGAGCCTGGAATGGTTGCCGGAGAAGGGCGCGCTGCAATTCCGTTACCGGTCCGAAGCCGGCGCCCACGCCAGCGGACGTGTGTTGTTCGGGGAAACGCCGTGAGCGACTCCCTATTTACGCCGATGGTGGCGATCCCGGTGTACAACCACGAACACGCGGTCGGCGCGATGGTCGATGGCGTGCTGGCCAGCGGCGTGCCGTGCCTGCTGGTCGACGACGGTTCGCGCGAAAGCTGCGCGCGGGTGCTGCGCGAGCTGGCCGCGCGGGACCCGCAGCGCGTGTTCCTGCTGCGCCTGGCGCGAAACAGCGGCAAGGGCGCGGCAATGCTGGCGGGCTTCCGCGAAGCCGCGCGGCGCGGCGCCAGCCACGTGCTGCAGATCGATGCCGACGGCCAGCACGACGCCAGCGACATCCCGCGTTTCCTCGACGAGGCGCGGCGCGCCCCGGATGCGGTGATCTGCGGCGCACCGGTCTACGACGCCAGCGTGCCGAAGGGCCGCCTGTACGGCCGTTACCTCACCCATGTCTGGGTCTGGATCAACACGCTGTCGTTCGCCATCCGCGACTCGATGTGCGGTTTCCGCGTGTATCCCCTGGCGGCCGTGCTGCCGCTGATCGACGCCGAGCCGATCGGCCAGCGCATGGATTTCGACCCCGAAGTCCTGGTACGCCTGCATTGGCGCGGAGTGCGCGTGGCGAACCTGGAGACGCCGGTCCGCTATCCCCGCGACGGCATTTCCCATTTCGATGTGTGGGCCGACAACGTGCGCATCAGCCGCATGCACGCGCGCTTGTTCTTCGGCATGTTGCGCCGGCTGCCGCGCCTGCTGGCGATGCGCCTGGGGCGCGGCCGATGAGCGCGCGGCATTGGGCCGATATCGGCGAATCGACGTCGGCGCTGGGCATCCGTTTCCTGTGCGGCGTGCATCGCTGGCTGGGACGCTGGCCGTTCCGCCTGTGCCTGTATCCGGTGGTGACCTGCCACTGGCTGGCCAACGCGACCGCGCGCCACGCATCGCGCGAGTACCTGCGGCGCCTGCGCTCGCGCTTTGGCGAATCGATGCCCGCGCCGAACGCCTGGAACAGCCTGCGTCATTTCGCCCGTTTCGCCGAAACCCTGCTGGACAAGATCCTCGCTCTCGGCGGGCGTTATCCGCTGGGGAAGGTGGCCACCGAACGCGATGCGATGCTCGCGCAGATCGCCGCGGGGCAGGGCGGGGTGATCGTCACCGCGCACATCGGCTGCCTGGAACTGTGCCAGGCGCTGGCCGAGGACGTGCCTGGCTTCCGGGTCACCGCGCTGGTGCACACCGTGCATGCCGAGCGCTTCAACCGCCTGGCGCGGCGCATGCAGCCGCAAGGCCGGGTCGAACTGATGCAGGTCACCGAACTGGGGCCGGAAACCGCGATACGGCTGGCGGAAAAAGTCGCGCGCGGCGAGTTCGTCGCCGTGGCCGGGGATCGCGTGCCGATCCGCAGCACGCGCAATGCGCGGGCGCCGTTCCTGGGCCGCGAGGCGCCGTTCCCGATCGGACCGTACGTGATCGCGGCGATCCTCGGTTGCCCGCTGTTCGCGATGTCCTGCCTGCACCGGGACGACGGCTATGTCGTCCGCTTCGAACGTTTCGAGGAACGCGTGGTCCTGCCGCGCACGGACCGCAACGCCGCGCTGGCGCGGCAGGCAGCGCGTTTTGCACAATGGCTGGAAGCACAGGTGCGACAGGCGCCGTTCGACTGGTTCAATTTCTTTCCCTTCTGGGATCAACTGGCTGAAAACCCCACCCATGACTGAGTCGAATCCCATCGCCATCGGCGCCGCGCCGCTGCGCATCGAAGACGTCGTCGCCCTGGCGCGGCGCGAACGCACGGCCGCGTTGTCGGACAACGCCGCGTTCCGCGCGCGCATCGCCCGCGGCGCCGATTTCCTCGACCGCCTGTTGGCCGAAGATGGCGTGATCTACGGCGTCACCACCGGTTACGGCGATTCGTGCACGGTGAACATTCCGCCGGACCTGGTTGCGGAACTGCCGCACCATCTGTTCGCCTACCACGGCGTCGGCATGGGCCGTTTCCTCGACGCGGCCGAAACCCGCGCCGTGCTGGCCGCGCGCCTGGCGTCGCTGGCGCATGGCATGTCTGGCGTCAGCCTGCCATTGCTGGAGGGCCTCACCGCGTTGTTGCAACACGACGTGCTGCCGTTGATCCCCGCCGAAGGCTCGGTCGGCGCCAGCGGCGACCTGACCCCGTTGTCGTACGTCGCCGCGGTGCTGTGCGGCGAGCGCGAGGTGATGTATCGCGGCGAACGTCGTCCGGCGAAAGACGTCCTGGCCGAGATCGGGCTGGCGCCGCTGAAGCTGCGGCCCAAGGAAGGCCTGGCGATCATGAACGGCACGGCGGTGATGACCGCGCTGGCCTGCCTGGCCTTCGAACGCGCCGATTACCTGTCGCGGTTGGCGACGCGGTTGACCGCGTACAACGTCCTGGCCAGCGCCGGCAACGCGCATCACTACGACGAAGTTCTGTTCGCGGCCAAGCCGCACCCGGGCCAGACGCGCGTCGCCGCACGGCTGCGCGCCGACCTGCACAGCGACCGCCCGCCGCGCAACGAGCAGCGCCTGCAGGACCGTTACTCGCTGCGCTGTGCGCCGCACGTGATCGGCGTACTGGAGGACGCGTTGCCGTTCCTGCGCCAGCTGATCGAGACCGAACTCAACAGCGCCAACGACAACCCGCTGATCGACCCCGAAGGCGAACAGATCCTGCACGGCGGCCATTTCTACGGCGGCCACATCGCCTTCGCGATGGACGCGTTGAAGAATACCGTCGCCAACCTCGCCGACCTGATGGACCGGCAGCTGGCCCTGCTGGTCGACGCGCGATACAACCACGGCTTGCCGGCCAACCTGTCGGCGTCGCAAGGTCCGCGCGCGGCGATCAACCATGGCCTGAAGGCGCTGCAGATCAGCGTTTCCGCGTGGACCGCCGAGGCGCTGAAGCAGACCATGCCGGCCTCGGTGTTCTCGCGTTCGACCGAATGCCACAACCAGGACAAGGTCAGCATGGGCACCATCGCCGCGCGCGATTGCCTGCGCGTGATCGAACTGACCGAGCAGGTCGCCGCCGCCATGCTGGTCGCGGCGCGCCAGGGCGTCGAACTGCGCCAGCACATCGCGCCGGAGGCCTCGCTGTCCGGCGCGCCGGCGACCATGCTGGACGACTTGCGCGCACGCATCGCCCTGGTCGAGGAAGACCGTGCGCTGGACGGCGAGCTGCACGCGCTGCTGGCCGGCATCCGCAACCGCGACTGGACGTTGTATGCAGACGCCTGAATTCCGCGCCGAGGTCGAACTGACCCCGGCCTTCCACGATTGCGACGCGATGGCGGTGGTCTGGCACGGCCACTACTTCAAGTACTTCGAAATCGCCCGCTGCGCGCTGCTGCAGCAGTTTGGCTACGACTATCCGCAGATGCTCGAGTCGGGTTATTTGTGGCCCGTGGTCGACGCAAGGGTGAAGTACGTGCGTCCCTTGCGCTACAACCAGCCGCTGAAGGTCGGCGCCGCGCTGGTCGAGTGGGAAAACCGGATGAAGATCGAATACGCCATCGCCGACGCCGCCAGCGGCGAGGTGCTGACCCGCGCGCATACCATCCAGGTCGCGGTCGATGCGGCTTCGGGCGAGATGCTGTATGTGTGCCCGCCGGTGCTGTGGGAAAAGCTGGGAGTGCGGCCGGCGTGAAACGGATCCTGGCATTCGTATTGATCGGCTTGGCCTCCTTCGCGGCCCAAGCCGCGGACACCGGCCTGGCGATGGTGCAGCAGCGCGTGGCCAAGGTGGCGGTGCTGCGCGGCGAGTTCGTGCAGGAAAAGCGGGTCGCCGGGTTCAAGAGCCCGTTGCGCTCGCAGGGCCGCTTCGTGCTGGCGCGCGACCGCGGCGTGATCTGGACCACGCTGAAGCCTTTTCCGTCGGAAGTCGTGGTCACCCGCGATCGCATCTACAGCGTGCAGCGCGACGGCAGTCGCCAAGTCGAACTCGACGGCAGCCGGCAACCCGCATTGCGCGGAGTCAACCAGATGATGCTGGCGCTCGTGGCGGGCGACCTGCAGGGCCTGGCCGCTCGCTTCGAAGCGCAGGCGACCGCATTGCCGGGGCAGGGCTGGAAGCTGTCGCTGACGCCGAAATCCGCTGCGCTGGCCAAGGCCTTCGCCCGCATCGATCTGCAAGGCGACCGCTACGTGCGCGAAGCGCGCATCGTCGAAGCCAGCGGCGACGCGACGGTATTGGATTTTTCCGCCTTGGCCGAAACGCCGGCGCAACTGAGCCGCGAAGAGGCCGCGCGCCTTGACTGACGCGTCGGGCCAGGGGGAAGCGCATTTCCGGCGTCGCTGGCGCTGGCTGGCATGGGCGTGGTTGTTGCTCGTGCTGGCGGTGGCCTGGCACCAATGGCGTTTCTGGCACGAATCGCGGCTGGACAGCGATGTGCTGGCCCTGTTGCCGCAGGAAGCGCAGGACGCCGAGCTGGCCGACGTCACCCGTCGCATCGCCGACGCCAGCGCCCGCCAGGTCGTGGTACTGCTCGGTGCGGAGACGCCGGAGCGGGCGCATGCCGCCGAGGCCGCCTTCCGCAAACGCATCGCAACGGCGCAATCCTTGCGCGGAAACGGCGCGGCGCAGGACTGGTTCGACGCGGCGCGACGCTTCTACGCGCCGTATCGCGATCGCCTGCTGACCGACGAGCAACGCCGGCAACTGCGCGCCACGCCGGCGGAGGCATTGGCCGAAAACGCGCTGGCGGCGCTGTACGGTCCGGTCGGTGCGCCGCGCCTGACCGAATGGCGCAACGACCCGCTGGGTCTGTGGCCGCAGTGGTGGCAGGCGCGTGCGGCGGCTTCCGGCATGCAGGTCGGCGAGGACGGTCTGTTGCAGGCCGAAGGCCGTTACTGGCTAGCATTACAGTTCGAAACCCGCGATTCGGCGTTCCGGCTGGACGGGTCGCGCCCGTTGCAGGAAGCATTGGACGCCGCGTCCGGCGCAGCGCAGGCCACCGTGCCGGGCCTGCGCGTACTGCGCGCCGGCGTGCCACTGCACGCCGAAGCCGCTGCGGCGCAGGCCAACCGCGAAATCAACACCATCGGCTGGGGCTCGCTGGCGGCGGTGTTGTTGCTGGTGTGGCTGTCGTTCCGTTCGTTGCGGCCGATCCTGCTGGTTGCCGCCTCTCTGCTGGTCGGCTGCGCCGCGGCGTTGTCGGTGACTGCCATGGTGTTCGGCAAGGTGCACCTGTTGACCCTGATCTTCGGCGCCAGCCTGGTCGGCGTGGCCGAGGACTACGGCATCCACTGGTTCGCCTCGAGGCAGGGCCGTCCGGCTTCGCAACGCTGGTCCTTGCTGCGGCATCTTTTGCCCGGCCTTTGGCTGGCGCTGTTGACCAGCGCACTGGCCTATCTCGCATTGGGCCTGGCGCCGTTCCCCGGATTGCGGCAGATGGCCTTGTTCTCGGTGACGGGATTGGCCGCCGCGTTCCTGACCGTAATCTGCTGGTTCCCGTGGCTGGATCGCGGCGAACTGCGCGCCACGCGTTTTTCGCAGGCCATCGGCGCTTCGCTGTCGCGCTGGCCGCGGATGCGGCGGAGCAAGGCATGGCTGGCGTTCGCGGCGGTGGCGCTGCTTGCCGCGATCGCAGGTTTTGCGAAATTGCACGTCGACGACGACCTGCGCTCGCTGCAATCTTCACCGAAATCGCTGATCGCGCAGCAGATCGAAATCGGCCGCGTACTGGGCTTGCCGAGCCCGGCGCAGTTCTATCTGGTGCGCGGCGACAGCGCGCAGGGCCTGCTGGAACGCGAAGAAGCCCTGGTCGGGAGGCTAGAGGTCCTGCAAGCCAAGGGCGAAATCCACGGCTTCCAGGCAGTCAGCACCTGGCTGCCGTCCCTGCGTCGTCAGCGCGAGGACGCCGCGCTGAGTGCGGAAAAGGAAACCGCCGTGCTCGCAGCGGTCGGCACCGCGCTGGGCGAAGCCTTGCAGCGGCCGGGCTTCGCAAGCGATGCGATTGAACCCGCCGCATGGCTGGCCTCGCCGGTATCCCAGCCGTTCCGCCGATTGTGGCTGGGCGACATCGGCCACGGCATGGCCAGCGTGGTGATGATCGACGGATTGACCGCATCCAACGCGGCGACGACCCTGCCGGCGCAGGCGCAAGGCCTGCCCGGCGTGCGCTGGGTCGACCGCACCGCCGATTTCTCTTCCCTGCTGCGCCATTACCGGCGCCTGATGGGCGGCCTGTTGCTGGCCGGTGCGGCATTGGTGTTCGCGTTGCTGTGGTGGCGTTACCGCGGCAACGCGTGGCGGGTGATGCTGCCGACGCTGTTGGCCGGCGCGATCACCGTGGCCGCCCTCGGCTGGCTGGGCCAGCCGCTGCAGCTGTTCAACGTGCTGGCCTTGTTGCTGCTGCTGGGCATGGGCATCGACTACGGCATCTTCCTCCTGGAACACGATGGCGATCCGACCGCATGGACCGCGGTCTGCGTCGGCGCGGCCAGCACGTGGCTGTCGTTCGGCCTGCTCGCGTTGTCCTCGACGCCGGCACTGCGCGCGTTCGGCCTGACCCTGTTGTTCGGCATCGGCCTGGTCTGGCTGCTGTCCCCGCTGTTCCGGCCATCGGCCACCCACACTGCAAGGACTGGAAACCTGGAATGAACAAGGAAACGACCGAAATCCTGATCGTCGGCGCAGGCCCCGCCGGCTCGGTGGCCGCGGCGATGCTGCGCCAGCAGGGGCGCAAGGTGCTGATCGTCGAGCGCGAACGGTTCCCGCGCTTCTCCATCGGCGAAAGCCTGCTGCCGCAGAGCATGGAATACATCGAAGCGGCCGGCCTGTTGCAGGACGTGGTCGAGGCCGGCTTCCAGTACAAGAACGGCGCGGCCTTCGCCTATGGCGACAGGCGCACCGAGTTCGATTTCCGCGACAAGTTCTCGCCGGGGTGGGGCACCACCTACCAGGTGCAGCGGGCCAATTTCGACCATCTGCTGGCGAAGGGCGCCGAGCGCATGGGCGCCGAGGTGCGCTTCGGCCATGAGGTGCTGGCGGTCGAGCCGGGCGAACGTCCGCGCGTCGCCGTGCGCGCGCCGGAAGACGGGGAGTACGTGATCGAGGCGGACTTCATCCTCGACGCCAGCGGTTTCGGCCGCCTGCTGCCGCGCCTGCTGAAGCTGGAGTCGCCGTCCAACTTCCCGGTGCGCGGCGCGATCTTCACCCACGTGCGCGACAACATTCCGCCCGAGTCGGATTTCGACCGCAACAAGATCCTGATCACCACGCACCCGCAGCACGTCGACGTGTGGTACTGGACCATTCCGTTCTCCAACGGCTGCTGCTCGCTGGGCGTGGTCGCCGAACGGGAGTTCCTCGATCGTTACCCCGGCAGCGAACTCGAACGCCTGCAGGCCATCGTCGGCGAAGACCCGAACCTGTCGCGGCTGCTGGCCAAGGCCGAGTGGGGCGTGATGCCGGCGAAGCAGATCGTCGGCTACTCGGCCAACGTCGCCTCGCTGTGGGGGCCGGGCTACGCGTTGCTGGGCAATGCCGGCGAATTCCTCGATCCGGTGTTCTCGTCCGGCGTGACCATCGCGTTCAAATCGGCGCAACTGGCCGCCGAATGCCTGCGCCGCAAGTACGCGGGCGCAAGCGTCGATTGGGAAGCCGATTTCTCCATTCCGCTGCGCGCCGGGGTCAAGACCTTCCGCCGCTTCGTCGAGGCCTGGTACCAGGGCGGGTTCCAGAAGATCATCTATTTCGAGAAGGCCCAGCCCGAGGTGCGGGCGATGATCTGCTCGATCCTGGCCGGTTACGCCTGGGACACCGACAATCCGTATGTCGCCGACGAAAGCGGCCGGCGCATGCGCGTGCTGGAGGAGCTGTGCGCCGCCTGATCGTGCTCGCATTCGCCAGTCTGCTGCTGGCCGCGTGTGCGTCGCGCGGGCCGGTGGCGCGCCCGCAGGTCGAGCTGCCGCCGTTGCGGCTGCCGCCGGCGGCGCTGGGCAAGTCGTTGTCGCTGCAGCAGCGCCTGCATTTCACATTCGGTACCCAGCAGCGCGACCTCGATGCGCTGCTGGAGGCCGATCCGGACGAAGTGCGCCTGCTGGTGCAGGCGATGGGGCAGTCCGGCGTGCGCCTCAGCTGGGACGGAAAGGAACTGCGGGAACAGCGCGCGCCATGGCTGCCGCCGGCGGTGCGTGGCGAACGCGTGCTCGACGACCTGCAGTTCGTGCTGTGGCCGACCGAAGCGATCCGCGCGGCGCTGCCCTCCGGCTGGACGCTGGAAGAACGCGACGGCGAGCGCAGCCTGCAGCACCAAGGACACGTCTGGCTGCGCAGCAGCGGCGACGCGGCGAACGGCAACGCCACGCTGGAAAACCTGGCCGAAGGCTACCGCCTGCAGATCGAATCGGCATCCGGCACGGAAGCTTCGCCTTGAACGCATCGGTGTACCTCAACGAAGCCGGCGTGACCTGCGCACTGGGCGACGGTCTCGACGCGGTGGGCCGTGCCTTGTTCGCCGACGACCGGCCGCATGGCGTCGCGGTCAGCGAACGCTGGTCGCCGGGGCGACCGCTGGCGGTCGGCGAGGTGCCCGGCGTGCTGGCCGATCTTTCCGATTGCCCATTGCCGCTGCGCAGCCGCAACAACGCCCTGCTGCGCATGGCCTATGCGCAGATCCGCGCGGGCTGCGAACAGGCAATCGCCCGCTACGGCGCGCACCGGGTCGCGGTGGTGCTCGGCACCAGCACCTCCGGCATCGGCGAAACCGAAGCGGTCATGGCGCAACGGCATGCCGAAGGCCCATGGCCGGCGCGGTTCCATTACGCACAGCAGGAGATCGGCGCGCCTTCGCGATTCCTGGCCGCTGAATCCGGCGCGCGCGGGCCGGCGTGGACGGTGTCGACGGCCTGTTCGTCCAGCGCCAAGGCGTTGGCATCGGCCGCGCGGCTGCTGCGCGCGGGCATCGCCGATGCGGTGATCGCCGGCGGCGCGGATTCGCTGTGCGCGTTCACCATCGCCGGCTTCAGCGCGCTGGAAGCGGTCTCGGCGCAGCGCTGCAATCCGTTCTCGCAACGGCGCAACGGCATCAACATCGGCGAAGGCGCGGCGCTGTTCCTGCTGACCCGCGAGCCCGGTCCGGTACGGCTGGCAGGCTGGGGCGAAACCGCCGATGCCCACCACATTTCCGCGCCCGACCCGCACGGCGCGATGGCCGTCGTCGCGGTCGAACAGGCACTGGCGCGAGCCGGCCTGCGGGCCGGCGACATCGACTACGTGAACCTGCACGGCACCGCCACCGCGCAGAACGATGCGATGGAAAGCCAGGTGGTCGCCGCCAGCGTGGGGCAGGGCGTGCCGGTCAGTTCGACCAAGCCGCTGACCGGACACACGCTGGGCGCTGCGGGCGCGGTCGAGGCCGCGCTGTGCTGGCTGTCCATCGCACGCAATCCGCATGCCTTGCTGCCGCCGCACTGGTGGGACGGTGAGGCCGACCCGACGTTGCCGGCGCTGGCCTTCGCCCGCCCCGGTGAACGCGCCGGGCGTCCGCTGCGCCACGTGCTGAGCCATTCCTTCGCCTTCGGCGGCAGCAATGCCGTGCTGATGTTCGGAGCAGGCTGATGGAGAAACGAATCGAACCGATCGAGCGCGTGGTGCCGCATCGCGGCACCTTGCTGCTGATCGATCGCGTGCTGGACTGGGATGCCGAATCGATCCTGGTCGAATTGCGCGTGCCGGATGAAAGCATCTTCCACGATGCCGAAGGCGTGCCGGGCTGGGTCGGGCTGGAATACATGGCCCAGGCCATCGCCGCGTGGGCGGGCTGCAAGGCGCGCGCGGGCGGCGGCGCGCCGACCATCGGCTTCCTGCTGGGCACCCGTCGTTACGAATGCGCGCGCACCCATTTCCGCAGCGGAAGCCTGCTGCAGGTGGAGGCGCGCTGCGAGCTGTTGGGCGACAATGGGCTGGGGATGTTCGCCTGCCGCATCGTCGAAGGCGGGGAAACGCTGGCCACGGCCAATGTCTCGGTGTTCGAACCGGGCGATGCCGCGGCCTATCTGGAAACCGGAACCATGGGGAATACCCAAACGTGAGCGGCGACATGAGTGCAGACACGACGGTGCTGGTCACCGGCGCCAGCCGCGGCATCGGCCGCGCCATCGCCCTGCGCGCCGCGCGCGAGGGCTTCGACGTGGTCGTGCATTGCCGCAGCCGCGTCGACGAGGCCGAAGCGGTGGCCGCGCAGGTGCGCGAGGCCGGGCGCGAAGCGCGCGTGCTGGCTTTCGACGTGGCCGACCGCGCCGCCGCGGCCGCCGCGCTGCAGGCCGACGTCGCCGCGAATGGCGCCTACTACGGCGTGGTCTGCAATGCCGGCATCGCCCGCGACGCGGCCTTCCCGGCGATGAGCGGCGAGGATTGGGACGCGGTGGTGCATACCAACCTCGACGCGTTCTACAACGTGCTCAACCCGTTGGTGATGCCGATGGTGCGCCGGCGCAAACCCGGCCGCATCGTGACCCTGTCGTCGGTGTCCGGCCTGGTCGGCAACCGCGGGCAGACCAACTACAGCGCGGCCAAGGCCGGCATCATCGGCGCGACCAAGGCACTGGCGCTGGAGCTGGCCAGCCGCGGCATCACCGTCAACTGCGTCGCGCCGGGGCTGATCGACACCGAGATGCTCAGCGAAGAGGTCGTCGAACATGCGTTGAAACTGATTCCGGCGAACCGACTGGGCCGCCCCGACGAAGTCGCGGCGGCGGTGTGCTTCCTGCTGTCGGAGCCCGCGGGTTACATTACCCGGCAGGTGATATCGGTGAACGGCGGGCTCATCGGATGAGCGCAATCTTTGATCGGGCAATCCTCGACCAGGCAGGCAGGCGGCGCGTCGTGGTGACCGGCGCCGGTGCGATCAGCCCCATCGGCAATGACTGGCCGGCGATGTTCCAGCGCCTGCGCGAGCGCCGCAACGCGGTGCGGCGCATCGACGAATGGGACATCTACGACGGCCTCAATACCAAACTGGCCGCGCCGGCGCAGCCGTTCGAACTTCCGCCGCATTACAACCGCAAGACCATGCGCGGCATGGGGCGGGTTGCGGTGATGGCGGTGCGCGCCAGCGAGGTGGCGCTGGAGCAGGCGGGCCTGCTCGGCGATCCGCTGCTGAAGAGCGGGCGCGTCGGCGTGGCCAACGGCTCCTCGGCAGGCACCCATTCGGCCATCGGCGATTTCGGCCGCATGCTCAACGAGCACACCACCGCCGGGATCAACGCCACCACCTACATCAAGATGATGAGCCACACCGCGCCGGTGAACATCGGCGTGTTCTTCGGCCTGACCGGTCGCATCATCACCACGTCCAGCGCCTGCACCTCGGGCAGCCAGGGCGTGGGTTCGGCCTACGAAACCGTCCGCGCCGGCAAGCAGGTGGCCATGCTGGCAGGCGGTTCGGAGCAGCTCGATGCCACCGCCGCGGCGGTATTCGACACCCTGTTCGCCACCAGCGTACGCAACGACGAGCCGCAGGCCACGCCGCGGCCATTCGACGCCAACCGCGACGGCCTGGTGCTGGGCGAAGGCGCGTGCACGCTGATCCTCGAGGATCTGGAGCATGCGCGTGCGCGCGGCGCGAACATCGTCGCCGAAGTAGTCGGCTACGGCACCAACAGCGACGGCCAGCACGTGACCCAGCCCAGCTCGGAAACCATGGCCCAGGCGATGCGCCTGGCGCTGGAAGACGCCGGACTGCCGGCGTCGGCGATCGGCTATGTCAACGCCCACGGCACCGCGACCGAGCACGGCGACATCGCCGAATCGCGGGCGACGGCGGAAGTGTTCGGTTCGAACGTGCCGTTCAGCTCGTTGAAGAGCTATGTCGGCCACACCCTGGGCGCTTGCGGCGCGCTGGAAGCCTGGGCCAGCATCGAGATGATGCGCGAAGGCTGGTTCTCGCCGAACCTGAACCTGGAAAACGTCGATCCGCGTTGCGCCGAACTGGACTACGTGGCCGGCGAGGGCAGGGCGCTGCAGACCGAGTACGTGATGAGCAACAACTTCGCCTTCGGTGGGATCAACACTTCGTTGATCTTCCGTCGTTGGCGCGATTGATCCGGTATTTCCGACGTTCCATTGACCTCAAGGAGTTGTGCATGAAGAAGGTAGCGATTGCGGGTTTGTTGACGTTGATGATCGCAGCACCACATGCGAATGCCGCGGATCGACGCATCGAGCTGCCGTTGCAGGATCTGCTTTCCTCGCAGGAAGCGAAGGCCGCCGGCATCGATGGCAGCGTCCGTTTCTACCTGGCGGGGCAGAAGACGCCTGCGGTGGCTTCGCGGATGGGTGAGGGCGTTTCCAACAAGAGGACCAATGGCGTGGGTAAATCCGACGAAGAAGCCTGCCGCTGGGTGATGCTGTCGGTGCTTAAGGCGTTCCAGGACTCGGCCAAGGCCAAGGGCGCCAATGCCGTGGTCGACATGGTTAGCTATTTCAAGAAGAACGAATTCCGCAGTGCGACCAACTACGAATGCCATGCGGGCAACATCATGTCCGGCATCGCAATGAAGGGCACTTACGCGAAAGTCGGCAACTAAGTCCGGTCGGCTCCCGCGGCGAGCGGGAGCCGCACGGGGGCGGGTCCTGAACCGCCCTGTGCGGCGTGGATGGCTGTAGCGGCGGGGCTGGAGTAAAGTAGGCCTATGAGTCCGTGGTCCGCCCTGTTGCGTGTAGTGCTGATCCTCGTCCTGGTCCTGAATGGGGCAGGGGCGGCAGCGGCGTCCGTGACGATGATGCGGGCCACGATGTCGGAAGGCGCACCCATGGCGACTTCCGCGGCGTTGGAAACCTCGTCCGTGCAGGGCGAGACGCCCCCCTGCCACGACATGGCGCAGACGACGGCGAAAACCGCTTCGCCCGATGTCGCCATGCAGTCGCCGGCTCATGCGAGCCACGGCAAGGGCAAGCCGACGACTCCCGATTGCTGCAAGGGCGGCACTTGCCAGTGCGCCTGCATGCAGGCGGCACATGCCGCGCTTCCGGCGATGATCGCGTTCGCCCTCGTTTCCCCGCATTCGGATGTCGCGCATCCGATGCCCGCCGGCCATGCGGATCCCGCATTGCCGCACCTGGTCCGACCTCCCATCGGCTAAGCGTCCAAACGGCATCCGTGGTGCCTTTCCTCCATGCCCGAGATCCGGCCTGCGCCGGTTGCGGTCCATGGATATGGCCGCGTTCGAGCGGCATCTCATGACGCTTGCAGTGGGGTTCACATGTTTTCCGATTCATCCGATTCCGGCATTCCGCGCGGATTGTCGCGCCGCCGTTTCGTGCAGGGCCTGGCCGCGGGGGGCGCGGCACTGGGCTTGGGTCTGTGGCCCAAGCGCAGCTGGGCGTTGAAAGGCCCCGGCTATGCCAACGTCCTCTCGGGGACCGAGTTCGACCTGGCCATCGGCGAAACGCCGATGGATTTCACCGGCCGCCTGCGGCCGGCGATCACCGTCAACGGCTCGTTGCCGGCGCCGATCCTGCGTTGGCGCGAAGGCACCACCGTCAATCTGCGGGTCAGCAACGTGCTGCCCGCCGGCTCGATCCATGGCAAGCAAACCTCGATCCATTGGCACGGCATCATCCTGCCGGCCAACATGGACGGCGTTCCCGGCCTGAGCTATGACGGCATCGACCGCGGCGAGACCTACCATTACCGCTTCGCGGTCAACCAGGGCGGTACCTACTGGTACCACAGCCATTCGTCGTTCCAGGAACAGGCCGGCCTGTACGGTCCGCTGATCATCGATCCGATCGCGCCGGAACCCTTCGCCTACGACCGCGACTACGTGGTCATGCTCAGCGACTGGACCGACCTCGATCCGACCGCGCTGTTCTCCCGGTTGAAGAAGATGGCCGGCTACGACAACTACTACAAGCGCACCGTCGGCGACTTCCTGCGCGATGCGAAACAGGACGGGCTGAAAGCCACGCTGGCCGACCGGCGCATGTGGGGCCAGATGCGGATGACGCCGACCGATCTGTCGGACGTCAACGCCAACACCTACACCTACCTGATGAACGGCACCACCGCGCTGGGCAACTGGACCGGCCTGTTCCGCAGCGGCGAAAAGGTGCGCTTGCGCTTCATCAACGGCTCGTCGATGACCTACTTCGACGTGCGCATCCCCGGTCTGAAGCTCACCGTGGTCGCTTCCGACGGCCAGTACGTGCATCCGGTGACGGTGGACGAGTTCCGTATCGCGCCGGCGGAGACCTACGACGTCATCGTCGAACCTTCCGGGCAGGATGCGTTCGCCATCTTCGCCCAGGATGCCGGTCGTACCGGCTACGTCAGCGGCACGCTGGCGGTGCGCGAAGGCCTGCGCGCACCGGTGCCGTCCGTCGACAAGCGCCCGCTGCTGACCATGCAGGACATGGGCATGGCCCACGGCGGCATGGACATGTCCGGCGGCAAGGGCGCGGAGATGAGCTGCGGCGCGAGCATGGGCATGGCCGGGATGGACCATGGTTCGGAACAGGAACCGGCCAGCGCCGACCCGCACGCAGGCCACGACATGGCCGCTTCGACGCCCGGCGCGGACCAGGCCGATGGCGGCGTGACCCATCCGGCCAGCGAGACGCGCAACCCGCTGGTCGACGGCCAGGCCATGAGCGTCAGTTCGCGTCTGGACGACCCGGGCAACGGCTTGCGCGACAACGGCCGCAACGTGCTCAGCTACTCGATGCTGAAGAGCCTGTTCGACGATCCGGACGGCCGCGATCCGGGCAGGGAGATCCAGTTGCACCTGACCGGACACATGGAGAAATTCGCCTGGAGCTTCAATGGGCAGAAATTCTCCGAAGCCGCGCCGCTGCGGCTCAACTACGGCGAGCGGCTGCGCATCGTATTGGTCAACGACACGATGATGACCCATCCGATCCACCTGCACGGCATGTGGAGCGACGTGGAAGACGACAACGGCGAGTTCATGGTGCGCAAGCACACCGTCGACATGCCGCCGGGCAGCCGGCGCAGCTATCGCGTGCGCGCCGACGCGCTCGGCCATTGGGCCTATCACTGCCACCTGCTCTACCACATGGAAGCCGGAATGATGCGCACCGTACAGGTCGGGGAGGGCATCGCATGAACGCCCTGAAGACCAGCCTGCTGTGCATCGCGTTGGCTTCCGCATGGCCGGTGGCGGCGCAGGAGATGGACCATTCGAAGATGGATCATTCGAAAATGGCCATGCCTGAAACGCCGAAGCCGACGGAAACGGACCCCGCGAAGAAGAAGGCCGAACCCGAGGACGAACCGGCGCCGATGGACCATTCGAAAATGGATCACGCGGCAATGGGCCACGACATGTCGGGCATGCCGGTGGATTCGTCGATGCCGGGCATGCAGCACGACGAAGCGATGGCGCCCGAGCAACCGCGTACGCCGATTCCCCCGATCACCGACGCCGACCGCGCCGCCGCCCAGCCTCCCGGCGGGCACATGGCGCATCTCGACAACGGGATCCACAGCTACTCGTTGCTCAACCGGCTGGAAGGCTGGGACGCCGATCCCGGCAAAGGCCTGGCCTGGGAAGGGCAGGGCTGGATCGGCACCGACCTGGACCGCCTGTGGTGGCGCAGCGAAGGCGAACGCGTCGACGGGCACACCGAGTCGGCCGACATCGAAGTGCTCTACGGGCGCAGCGTTTCGACCTGGTGGGACGTGGTCGCCGGCGTGCGCCACGACTTCAAGCCCGGTGATTCGCAAAGCTTTGCTGCGTTCGGCGTGCAGGGGCTTGCGCCGCAGAAGTTCGAAGTCTCGGCGACGGCATACGTCGGCGAACGCGGCCAGACCGCGGCGCGCTTCGAAGTCGAATACGAGCTGCTGCTGACCAATCGCCTGATCCTGCAGCCGCTGGTCGAAGTCGACTTGTACGGTAAGGACGATCCGGCGCGCGGCATCGGTTCGGGACTGAGCACGGCGGAAGCCGGACTGCGCCTGCGCTACGAGTTCAGCCGCAGGTTCGCGCCGTACATCGGCGTGGTCCACGAACGCGCGTTCGGCAATACCGCCGACCTGCGCCGTGAGGAAGGCGAAGGCGCCAGCGATACGCGGTTTGTCGTTGGCGTCCGCGCCTGGTTCTGACCCGGCTGCCGCAAAGGCTTGACTCTGGACCCGGGTCCAAGGTGCAGACTGTCTTCGCGGGGCCCGGCCAGCCGGGCCCCATCCCACGTTCCCCGGAGTTCGGGACATGCACATCGGACAACTCGCGAAACAGGCCGGCGTGACGCCGGACACCATCCGCTATTACGAACGGGAAGGCGTGCTGCCTTCGCCGGCGCGGCTTGAATCCCGCTACCGCAACTACGGCCAGGACGATGTGGCCCGGCTGCAGTTCATCCAGCGCGCCAAGGCGCTCGGCTTCACCCTAGCCGACGTCGGCGAACTGCTGAGCCTGTCCGGCAGCAGGGAATCGGACATGTCGCGGGTCAGGCAGGCCGCGCAGGTGCGGCTGGCCGGCGTCGAAGCCAAGCTGGCCGAACTGACCCGCTTGCGCGACGGCCTGGTCAGCCTGATCGATGCTTGTCCGGGGCATGGGGAACTGCAGGGCTGCCCCATCCTCAATGCACTCGTCGGTGAAACACATGAACACGCCTGATCCTTCCAAACATCCACACCACCATCACCACGACCCGAAGCAGGGCTGCTGTTCATCCGACGCAAAGACGAGCGCGTCGACGCAGGCCGCTCACGACGACCATGGCGCGGCACATGGCTGCTGTTCCGCCAAGAAGGCCGATGCCGCCAATGCGAACCTGGTCACCGATCCGGTCTGCGGCATGCAGGTCGATCCCGCCACCACGCCGCACCACGCGGACCACGAAGGTAGCGAGTACCACTTCTGCTCGGCGCGCTGCCGCGAGAAGTTCGTCGCCGAGCCGGGCAGGTACCTTGCGCCGAAACCCGCGGCGCCGGTCGCGATGCCGAAGGGCACGACCTATACCTGCCCGATGCATCCGCAAATCCGCCAGGAGGGTCCGGGCACCTGTCCGATCTGCGGCATGGCGCTGGAACCGGAAATGCCCAGCCTGGAAGAGGAAGAAAATCCCGAGTTGAAGGATTTCACCCGGCGCTTCTGGTGGACCTTGCCGCTGTCGGTCGTGGTGTTCCTACTCGCGATGTTCGGCAACCGCATCGCATCGCTGGACATGGGCACGCGCACCTGGCTGGAACTCGCGCTTAGCGCGCCGGTCGTCCTGTGGGCCGGCTGGCCGTTCTTCGAGCGTTGCGTGCAGTCGATCCGCAACCGCAGCCCGAACATGTGGACGCTGATCGGTGTCGGCGTGGCCGCGGCCTTCGGCTACAGCGTCGTCGCCACGGTGGCGCCGGGCATCTTCCCGGATTCGTTCCGCGAACATGGCCGCGTCGGCGTGTATTTCGAAGCGGCGGCGGTGATCGTGTCGCTGACCCTGCTGGGCCAGTTGCTGGAGCTGCGTGCGCGATCCAAGACTTCCGCCGCGATCAAGGCGTTGCTGGGACTGGCGCCGAAGACCGCACGGCGCATCAACGACCGTGGCGATGAAGAAGACGTGCCGCTCGAACACGTGCACGTCGGCGACCGCCTGCGCGTGCGCCCGGGCGAGAAGGTGCCGGTCGATGGCATCGTGCTGGAAGGCCGTTCCAGCCTGGACGAATCGATGCTGACCGGCGAGCCGATCCCGGTGGAAAAGACTGCCGGCGGCCAGGTGATCGGCGCGACCCTCAACGGCACCGGCAGCCTGGTGATCCGCGCCGAGAAGATCGGCTCGGAAACCGTGCTGGCGCAGATCGTGCAACTGGTCGCGCAGGCGCAGCGCTCGCGCGCGCCGATGCAGCGCATGGCCGACAGGGTCGCGTTCTGGTTCGTGCTGGCGGTATTCGCCGTCGCCCTGCTGACTTTCTTCGGCTGGGGCCTGTTCGGACCGGAACCTTCGTGGACCTATGCCGTGCTCAACGCGGTGTCGGTGCTGATCATCGCCTGTCCGTGTGCATTGGGCCTGGCCACGCCGATGTCGATCATGGTCGCCACCGGTCGCGCCGCGCACGCCGGCGTGTTGTTCCGCGACGCCGAGGCGATCGAAAACCTGCGCAGGATCGATACGCTGGTCGTCGACAAGACCGGCACGCTGACCGAAGGCAAGCCGGCATTCCGCGATTGCCTGGTCGCACAAGGCTTCGAAAACGACCAGGTGCTGCGCTGGGCGGCCAGTCTGGAGCAGGGCAGCGAACATCCGCTGGCCGAAGCGATCCTCGCCGAGGCGCGGCAGCGCAATCTCCCGCTGGAAAAAGCCGATGGATTCGATTCGGTGACGGGGCAGGGCGTTCGCGGTCGCGTCGAAGGCCACGACCTGGTCCTCGGCAACCAGGCGCTGATGTCATCCGTCGGCGCCGATGTCGCCCCGCTTGCCGATGCGGTGGAACGCCTGCGCGGGCAGGGCGCCAGCGTGATGTTCCTGGCCGCCGATGGTCGTCTCGCCGGCGCGATCGCCGTGGCCGATCCGGTCAAGCCGACCACGCTGCCGGCGCTCAACGAATTGCGCGCCGCAGGCCTGCACATCGTCATGGCTTCCGGCGATGCGCAAGCCACCGCGGAGGCGGTCGGCCGCACGCTGGGCATCGACGACGTGCGCGGCAACGTCAAGCCGCAGGACAAGGCGGAATTGGTGCAGGCATTGAAGGCGCAGGGCAAGCGCGTGGCGATGGCCGGCGACGGCATCAACGACGCGCCGGCACTGGCCGCCGCCGACGTGGGCATCGCGATGGGCACCGGCACCGACGTGGCCATGTCCAGCGCGCAGGTGACCCTGGTCAAGGGCGATCTGCGGCGGATCCTGCAGGCGCGGGCGATTTCCGAAGAGACCGTCGCCAACATGAAGCAGAACCTCGGCTTCGCCTTCCTCTACAACGCCATCGGCGTGCCGGTGGCGGCGGGCGTGCTGTATCCGGTATTCGGTCTGCTGCTCAGCCCGATGATCGCCGCGCTGGCGATGAGCCTGAGTTCGGTTTCGGTGGTCGCGAATGCGCTGCGGCTGGCGAAGATGCGAGCGGACGTGTCGGCATCGATTTCGCATCGCCATGCCGCTTCTACAAGCGGCGGCGCCTCATGTCATTGAAACCGGTCTATCGCAGTGCGTCGGCGGAAACATATTTCCGTTCGACGCGCTTCAGCCCGGAGAGCAGGGTATACGCGCTGGTGCCGCAATGGCGGACCACATCGGCCAAGGGCACCTGCGTTCCCCACAGCTCCACTTCGCTGCCGACGCCTGCGTCGGGCAGGGCGCTGAGGTCGATGGTCAGCATGTCCATCGACACCCTGCCGACGATGCGGCTGGCATGCCCATCGACGGCGACCGGCGTGCCTTCGGGGGCACGCTGCGGATAACCGTCGGCGTAGCCCATCGCGACGACACCGATGCGCATCGACTTCGGCGTAATAAACGTGCCGCCGTAACCGATGGGTTCTCCGGCTTCCAATTCGCGCACGGCAATCACGCGCGAACGCAGGCTCATCACCGGACGCAACGCGTCGGCGCTCGGCTCGGGCCCGACGAAGGGCGACGCGCCGTACAGCATCAGGCCAGGCCGTACCCAGTCGCGGCGCGCATCCGGCCACGCCAGCAGACCAGCGGAATTCGCCAGGCTGCGCACGCCGATGTCGAGCCCGGCGCAGGCTGCGTCGAACGCCGCGATCTGCTCGCGGGTATAGGCGTCGGCCACGTCGTCCGCATTGGCGAAATGGGTCATCGCCACCGCGTCCCGCACCCACGGCAGGCGTTGCAGCCGTTGCCAGGCATCCGCGAATTCCGCTGGCGGCAGGCCGAGCCGATGCATGCCCGAGTCCATCTTCAACCAGATGCGCAGCGGACGTTTCGGCGCGTAGCGTTCCAGCGCGGCGAGCTGCCATTCCGAAGCGATGGCGCACCACAGGTCGTGGCGTTCGATCAGCGGCAATTCGTCGGCTTCGAAAAAACCTTCCAGCAGCAGGATAGGGCGGACGATGCCGGCTTCGCGCAGGGCCAGCGCTTCTTCGATGGCGGCCACGCCGAAGGCTTCGGCTTCAGGCTCAAGCGCGCGCGCGCATTCGACCGCACCGTGGCCGTAAGCATCGGCCTTGACGATGGCCATCGCATGGCTGGCGGTGCCACGCGCCACGCGGTAGTTGTGGCGCAACGCATCGAGATCGATCAGGGCCTGGGCGGGACGCATGGTTTTCAGCCGAACCGGGAAATATCGAGGCCTTCCGGATCGATCTGGGGCGTGCGCCCGGCGATCGTGTCGGCGATGTAGCGGCCCGAGCCGCAAGCCATGGTCCAGCCCAGCGTGCCATGTCCGGTATTGAGGAAAAGGTTGCGCAGCCTGGTCCTGCCCACGACCGGCGGGCCATCCGGCGTAGCGGGGCGCAAACCCGTCCAGAAACTTGCGCCGGCCAAGTCGCCGCCATGCGGATACAGGCTGCGCACGACCTTCTCCAGCGTCTGCCGGCGCTTGTGCCGCAACGCCAGGTCGAAGCCGGAGACTTCCGCCATGCCGCCGACGCGGATGCGCTGGTCGAAGCGGGTAATGGCGACCTTGTAGGTTTCATCCAGCACCGTCGACACCGGCGCCATCGCGGCGTCGGTGATCGACAGGGTCAGCGAATAGCCCTTCAGCGGATACACCGGCAGATCGATGCCCAGCGGCTTCAACAGGTTCGTCGACCAGCTGCCCAGCGCCATCAGGTAGACGTCGGCGGTTTCCACGTGGCCGTCGATGCGCACGCCGTCGAGGCGGTCGCCGGAAGCCTGCAGCCCTTCGATGCGGTGGCCGAAACGGAACTGCACGCCTTCGGCCTCGGCCAGTGCGGCCAGTCGCCGGGTGAACAGATGGCAATCGCCGGTCTGGTCGCCGGGCAGGCGCAAGGCGCCGGCCAGGGTATGGACCACGCCGGCCAGCGCGGGCTCGGCGCGGACGATGCCGTCGCGGTCCAGCACCTCGTACGGCACGCCATATTGCTCGAGCACGGCGATGTCCTTGCCCGCGGCGTCGAGCTGGGCCTGGGTGCGGAACAGCTGGGTGGTGCCCAACTGGCGCGATTCGTATTCGATGCCGGTTTCCGCGCGCAGCTCGTCGAGGCAATCGCGGCTGTATTCGGCCAGCCGGACCATGCGCGCCTTGTTGACCTTGTAGTGTTCGACCGTGCAGTTGCGCCACAGCTGCCACAGCCAGCGGTACTGGGCGAAGTCGGTGGTCGGCCGGATCGCCAGCGGCGCGTCCTTCGACAGCAGCCACTTGATCGCCTTCAGCGGCACGCCGGGCGCCGGCCACGGCGAGGCATAGCCCGGCGAGACCTGTCCGGCATTGCCGAAACTGGTGGCCATCGCCACCGCCGGTTCGCGGTCCACCACGGTGACGTCGAAGCCTGCACGGCGCAGGTACCAGGCGCTGGTCACGCCGATCACGCCGGCGCCAAGAATCAGGATTCGCATGCAATGAACCGGAACAGGAGGACGAAAGCGTCCTTCAAAAAAGGTATGTGAATTGTCTTACACGCCGACGCCTTTAGATAGATGCGAACTGCCGGCATTGGCGTCCGGCACACCGGATTGCTGCCTTATTGAGGCCCGCAACAGCATCAACGCTCGATGGCGCCCACGAGTCGACCTTCGCGATCCACCACCAGCCGCACCCGTTTTTGCCCGTAGTAGAACGTGGTCCGATACAGGCCTTCGTCCGCGCCGGTGCCGCGCTCGCACAAATGGGCGATCTTGCGATCGTCCAGGAGTCGCTTGAATTCGTCGGTGGCCAATCCGAACGCGCTGGCGACCTGCGCGCCGTCGATCTCGATTTCGAATTTCGGATTGAGGCGGATGGGAATGGACTTGGCCATGTCTTTCGATCGGGTGGGTGTGGGCCGAGTCTGGCTGCCTGGATCTGGCGGGGCATTGACCCAGGTCAGAGGCCATATCGCCTCATCCGTAATTTCGCATAATGTATATTATGTAAATATCAGGACCCAGTCCCGGGCGCAGCGGTCGACCCCCGCAGCATCAGGCTGAAAGCCAGGGTCTGCTGGTGCGGCACTTCCACGCCCTCGACGATGGCCAGCAGCAGGTTCACGGCGCGGACGCCGATCTCGCGCATCGGCTGACTGATGGTCGTCAGCGGCGGCGTGAGATACCGCGACGAGGCCAGGTCGTCGAAGCCGACGATCGAAAAGTCTTCCGGCACGCGCACGCCCAGATCCCGGCATGCGGCAAGAACTCCCAGCGCCATCTGGTCGCTGAAACAGAAGGCGGCGGTCGGCGCGGGTGCCTGGCTCAACAGGTCTTTCGCAGCCGCGTAGCCGGATTCGACCGAGAAGTCGCCCGGCGCGACGGTCAGGAGACGCAGGCGGCCGCGTGCCCTGCCCGCGGCCTTGGCCCCTTCCAGGCGTTGCTGGTGCAGGGGGTTGTCGGGCGGGCCGCCGACCACGGCGATCCGCTCGTGCCCCAATTCGTAGAGATGCTCCATCGCGGCGCGCGAGGCGGCGGCGTTGTCGATGTGGACGCTGGGAATGCCCAGTGCGGGATCGAACTCGCATCCGTTGACTACCGGCGCGATGTCGCCCAGTTGCCTGACGATCTCGCGTGCGGTCGGCGGCAGCCGATGCCCGAGGACGATCAAACCATCGGCCTCGTTGCGGCGAAGCATCTGCGCATAACGCTCCTCGCGATCCGGTTGGTGCTGGGTATCGCCAAGCAGGACGGCATAGTCGGCGGCCTGCGCCGCTTCTTCCGCACCCTGCAGGATCTGGGCGAAGAACGGATTGGCGATATCCGGGACCGTGACCAGGATCTTGCCGCTGCGCTGGGTCTTGAGCGTCCTGGCCACCGTGTTGGGGACATAGCCCAACGCGGCGGCGGCCTGCTCGATGCGCTGGCGCGTGGCTGGCAGGACCTTCTCGGGACGGGACAGCGCGCGCGACACCGTACCTGCCGAGACGCCGACGCGCCTTGCGATGTCGTAGATGGTTGCCATGCGTCAGTCCTTCGTTCCCCGGTGCGGTGCACAACAGGTGTTCCGCTGGGCCCATGCTAGGATAATGCAATCGATTGCATCGAGGCGGATTGCAGTGAAAACACTCAAGGGCCCAGCGCTGTTCCTGGCGCAGTTCATCGGTGACAAGCCTCCGTTCGATCGACTGGACACGCTGGCAGAATGGGCCGCCGGGCTCGGCTATTCTGGCGTACAAGTACCGACCAGCGCGCCCCACATCTTCGATCTCGCCCAGGCCGCGCAGAGCCAGGCCTATTGCGACGACATCGCCGGCATGCTGGCCCGGCACGGCATCCAGGTCACCGAGCTGTCCACGCATCTGCAGGGACAGCTGGTCGCCGTCCATCCCGCCTACGACAGCCTGTTCGACGGTTTCGCGCCGCCGGAAAAACGTGGCAATCCCGCGGCCCGGCAGGCTTGGGCCGTCGAGCAGATGACTTTGGCCGCCAAGGCCAGCCAGCGCCTCGGGCTGACGGCGCATGCCACGTTTTCGGGCGCGCTGGCCTGGCCGTATTTCTATCCGTGGCCGCAACGGCCGCCGGGATTGGTGGAAGAAGCCTTCGCCGAACTCGGTCGGCGCTGGCGGCCGATCCTGGATGTCTTCGACGCCTGCGGCGTGGATTTGTGCTACGAGATCCATCCGGGCGAAGACCTGCACGACGGCGCGACCTTCGAGCGCTTCCTCGACGCGGTCGACCACCACCCGCGGGCCAAGATCCTGTACGACCCCAGCCACCTGCTGTTGCAGCAGATGGACTACCTCGGCTTCATCGACCGCTACCACGACCGGATCGGCATCTTCCACGTCAAGGATGCCGAATACCGCGCCAGTGCGCGCAGCGGCGTCTATGGCGGCTACGAGAACTGGATCGATCGCCCCGGACGGTTCCGTTCGCTCGGCGACGGGCAGATCGACTTCAAAGCGATCTTTTCCAAGTTCGCCCAGTACGACTTCCCCGGCTGGGCGGTGCTGGAATGGGAGTGCTGCCTGAAGCATCCGGAGGACGGCGCGCGCGAAGGCGCCGCCTTCATCCGCGACCACCTCATCCGCGTGACCGAACGCGCCTTCGACGATTTCGCCGACAGCGGCGCCGATCCGGACGCGTTGCGCCGCATGCTGGGAATTTGAACCATACCGCCCTGGGAGGGGAAGCCGTGACGTCAACCATGCCGCGCCTGAGCGCGATGATGTTCCTGCAGTTCTTCATCTGGGGCGCGTGGTTCGTGACCCTGGGTACCTACCTGGTGCAAGGCCCGTTGCAGGCCAGTGCGAGCCAGGTGGCGACGGCGTACCTGAGCCAGTCCATCGGCGCGATCGTCGCGCCGTTCCTGGTCGGGCTGATCGCCGACCGCTACTTTGCCGCGCAGCGCATCCTGGCGGTGCTGCACCTGGCCGGCGCGGCGCTGATGTGGGTGGCTTCCACGGCCACGGACTTCAGCACGTTCGCAGGCTGCGTCATGGGCTACATGTTGTTGTTCATGCCGACGCTGGCCTTGGCCAACAGCGTCGCGATGCGGCACATGCAGTCGTCCGAAAAGCAGTTCCCGCTGGTGCGGGTCGCCGGCACCATCGGCTGGATCGTCGCCGGCGTGCTGATCGGCTGGCTGGGTTGGGAACAGGCGCATCGCCTCGAACTGACCTTCCGGATGGCCGCAGCGGCCTCGCTGGTCCTCGGCCTGTATGCGTTCACCCTCCCCCACACCCCGCCGCTGGCGCAACAACGCAACGCCACGCTCGGGCAGATCCTGGGGCTGGATGCGCTGCGCCTGCTGAAATCGCGTGCGTACCTGGTGTTCTTCCTGGCCTCGATCGCCATCTGCGTCCCGCTGTCGTTCTACTACAACTTCACCAATCCCTACCTCAACGACCTCGGCGTGCGCGGTGCGGCCGGTTTGCAATCGCTCGGCCAGGTGTCCGAGGTGCTGCTGATGCTGGCCATGCCGTTCCTGTTCGTGCGCCTGGGCGTGAAGACCATGCTCGCGGTGGGCATGGCGGCCTGGGTGCTGCGCTATGGCATGTTCGCCTATGGCAATGCCGACAGCGGATTCGCCCTGCTGGTGATCGGCATCGTGCTGCACGGCATCTGCTACGACTTCTTCTTCGTCACCGGGCAGATCTACACCGATGCCCATGCGGGCCCCGACACCCGCAGCAGCGCGCAGGGTTTCATCACCCTGGCGACCTACGGCGTCGGCATGCTGATCGGTACCTTCCTGTCCGGCGCGGTCGTGGAGCACTACACCACCGCGACGGGTCCCGACTGGCGGCATATCTGGCTGTTCCCGGCCGGCGTCGCGCTGGTCGTGCTGGTCGCCTTCCTGTTCCTGTTCCGCGAACGGCCGGCTGCCGTCGCTGCGCCGTCCACGCACTGAGAGCCCCGAAAGATGAGCAAGCTTGGCATCGCCATCGTGGGCACCGGGATGATCGGCGCCGTGCATCGTCGCGCGGCGCTGCTGGCCGGCGCCGTCATCCGCGGCGTGGGCGCGTCGTCGCCGGAACGCGCGAAGGAAGTAGCGCAGTCCTGGGATGTTCCGCGCGCCTATCGCGATATCGAGGAAGTCGTCGCCGATCCGCAGGTGCAGGTCGTGCATGTGTGCACGCCCAACCACCTGCACCGGCCGATGGCTCAGGCCGCGCTGCAGGCCGGCAAGCACGTAGTCTGCGAGAAGCCGCTGGCCACGACGCTGGAAGACGCCACGGCGCTGGCGTCGTTGGCCGCTTCGACCGGCCTGGTGGCCACGGTACCCTTCGTCTATCGCTATCACCCGGTCGTGCGCGAAGCGCGTGCACGCATCGCCCAGGGTGAGCTTGGGCCGTTGCGCCTGATCCATGGCAGCTACCTGCAGGACTGGTTGCTGGATCCGGCCAGCAACAACTGGCGCGTCGATCCGGCGCTGGGCGGTGCATCGCGCGTGTTCGCCGACATCGGCTCGCACTGGTGCGACCTGGTGGAATGGGTGGGCGGCGAGCGCTTCGTCGACGTCAGCGCCGTCTTCGAGACCGTGATCGCCGAGCGCGGCGCCACCGCTGGCCAGAGCTTCACCACGCCCGCAGCCGGCGGCGCGATGCAAGCCGTGTCGAGCGAAGACGTCGCCGCGGCCATGTTCAAGACCGCAAGCGGCACGCTGGCCTCGTTGACCGTCAGCCAGGTCTCGGCCGGACGCAAGAACCGCCTGTGGTTCGAGATCGATGGCGCCAGGGCCAGCGTGGCGTTCGACCAGGAAGACTGCGAACGCCTCTGGATCGGCCTGCCCGACCAGCGCGAGGAAGTCTTCGTGCGCGGCCCGGGGGCCGGAAGCGCCGAGCAGCGCAGGCTCTCGGTGTTCCCGGCCGGCCACGCGCAAGGCTACGGCAACTGCTTCGAGGCTTTCGTCGCGGACACCTATCGCGCCATCGCTGCCGAACGGCCCGAAGGGCTGCCGACCTTCGACGATGGCCTGCGTTCAGCGCTGATCGTCGATCGTGTCATCGCATCGGCCAAGAGCCGCGCCTGGACCCCCATCGGTTGAGCGAAGGGCGACCCGCCCTGCTCCACTCCTTGTTCGTAATCATCGGAATCACGTGAGGACATCATGACGAACAACACCCCACGCAAGCTCGCGACCGCCGCGCTCCTGCTCTTCGCCGCCCTGCCCGGCTTCGCGAAGGAAACCGGCGCCCGGACCAAGCCCATCGCAGTGCAGATGTACACGCTGCGCAACGTCGCTTCGCTCGACGAACGGTTGAAGATCGTCCATGACGCAGGCGTGCATGCAGTGGAAACGGTCGGCACGCAGGATGTCACCGCCGCGGAACTCAAGCGACTGCTGGACAAGTATTCGATCAAGGCCATCTCCAGCCACGTGCAACTGGCCGATCTGCGCAACAACCTCGACAGCGTGGTCGCCTTCAACAAGTCGATCGGCAACACCGTGCTGGTGATGCCTTACCTGGCCGAAAAGGATCGCCCGACCGATGCCGCGGGCTGGATCGCATTGGGCAAGGAACTGGGCGAGCTCTCGAAGCAGGTCCAGGCCAAGGGCATGACCCTGGCCTATCACAACCACGCCTTCGAACTGGTCGATTTCAACGGCAAGACGGGCCTTGAACTCCTGTTCGAAGCGGCCGGACCCCAGCTCAAGACCGAACTCGACCTGGCCTGGGTCGCGCGCGCCGGCTACGACCCGGCAGTGATGCTCGGCAAATTCCGTGGCCGCGTGTTCGCGGTGCACGCCAAGGACAATGCGCCGGCGGGCCAGGCCAAGGACGAGGGCGGTTTCGCCGCGCTGGGCCAGGGCGTGCTGGATTGGAAGAAGATCCTGCCCGCCGCCGCGGACGCGGGCGTGCAGTGGTACATCATCGAGCACGACGAACCGCTCGATCCGGCCAAGGTCGTGAAGACCGGCGCGGATTACCTGCGCGCGCACCTCCCCGCAAACGGCACTCGCCAGTAACCGACGGAGCCCGTGTTGAAAACCATCCTCACAGTAGCCCTGGTCGCCTCCGCAGCGATGCTTGCGGCCCCCGCATCCGCCGCGGAAGACGCCGCGACGGGCGCCAAACTCTACTCGGCCAATTGCTCGTCCTGCCACGGCGCCAACCGCGCGGGCATTCCGGGCATGTTTCCCGCGCTCACCGACGTGGGCAAGCGCCTCGACGCGAAACAGATCAAGGAAAAGATCACCAAAGGGGGCGGACTGATGCCGCCCTTCAGCCAACTGTCCGAGAAGGACATCGAAGACATCACGGCCTACCTGAAAAAATAGGACGCGTGGGCGCGGAAACGCGTTCCGCGCCCTTCGCTTACAGCTCGCGCACCCAGATGTTGCGATAGCTGACCTTGGAATCGTGGTCCTGCAGATAGATCGGCGCGCAGCCATGCGGCGAATACGAGGGCGCGCCGATGTATTCGGTCTTGCCCGACAGGACGGTGTCGTTCTGCACCAGGACGCCGTTGTGCAGCACGGTGATCCGGGCGGGCGAAACCAGGCCGCCGCCGTCCGAGAAACGCGGCGCCTTCCAGATGACGTCGTACACCTGCCACTCGCCCGGGGCGCGCGAGGCATTCACCAGCGGGATGGACTGCTTGTAGATCGACGCGGCCTGGCCGTTGGAATAGGTCGGATTGTTGTAGCTATCGAGCACCTGCAGCTCATAGACCTCCTGCAGGAAGATGCCGCTGTTGCCACGATGCTGGCCGTCGAAGCCTTTCGTCTCGGTCGGCGTGCGCCATTCCACGTGCAACTGGATGTCGCAGAAACGCTGCTTCGTGCGAATTCCCTTGCTACCCGGTACCACGGTGAACGCGCCATCGGCAACGGTCCAAGGCGCCTTGCCGCCCTGCTCTCCTTCCCAGGCCGAAAGATCCTTGCCGCCGAACAGCACCACGGCGTCGGAGGGCGACGCGCCGCTGGGCGTGGCGACGGCCGCGGGAACCGGTTTCCAGACTTCGGTCTTCGCGGGATCGCGCGACGGGTCGTTCTGCGCTTGCGCGAACGCGGGCGCCGCGATCAGCAAACAGGTCCCCATCAGGACGGGGCGAGTCATCTTGGCGTCCATCAGGTCGCCCACCCGGGCGTACCCGGCTCATAGTGCATGTCGCCGTCATAGCGACCCGGCACGGCGACGTATCGCAATACCTTCGTCGATCCCACCTCCGAGGTGAAGAAACTGAAGATGGCGAGCTGCTTGATCATCGTGAAGTAATGCGGCTTCAACGCTTCCTTGTCGGCGCCGCTGGCTGCGGCTATCGCCTTGGCCTGCTTCCTGGCTTCGGCGTCCAGGGTGCGCAGCAGTTCGGTGCGCGCTTCGGGCTTCAGCGACACGAAGCGGCCGCCGGCGCGCTTGTCGATGTCGGCCAGGCCGGCGCGGAACGTCGCCTGGTTCTCCGCGGTGTAGCAGTCGGTGGCGAATTGCGCCATGAACAGGCCCACGCCCGCGTCCTTCGCGCCCGGCGTCTTGGTCCGCGGCAGGATGGTTTCCGCGATCTCGTCCAGCGTGGCCACGTCGGCTGCGGAAAAGGCATTGTTGGCCGCCGGAACCGGTTCCTGTCCGTAGACGAAGGCCGGTACGCCGATCATGGCCGCGCCGGTGGCGGCGGCGATCATCTTCAGGAGGTCACGACGTTCCATCACAGGTTCCCCGCCTTGAGTTCGCGCACCGCGTGGTCCGCCGCCCGCGCCGTCAACGCCATGTACGTCAGCGACGGATTCACGCAACCACTGGAGGTCATGCAGGCGCCGTCGGTGACGTAGACGTTCGGCGCGTCCCACACCTGGTTGTGCATGTTCAGCACCGAGTTCTTCCGGTCCCGGCCCATGCGCGCCGTGCCCATTTCGTGGATGCCCATGCCGGGCGCGTAGTCGTTGTCGTGCGCCCTGACGTCCTTGACGCCCGCCGCTTCCAGCATCTCGGCGGCGTCCGCGCCCATGTCCTTGCGCATGGCCATTTCGTTCTCGCGTATGGACACATCCATCGCCAGCACCGGCAAGCCCCACTTGTCCTTGCGGTTCGGATCCAGGCTGATCTTGTTGTCGTGGTAGGGCAGCATCTCGCCGAAACCGGTCATGCCGATGTGCCAATCGCCCGGCAGGGTCAACGCATCCTTCAGGTCGGCACCGATGTTGAGCTCGGCGATCTCGCGCGACCATCCCGAACGGCTGGCCCCGCCCTGGTAACCGAACCCGCGGATATAACCGCGCTTGTCGCCGCCGACGTTGCGGAAACGCGGGATGTAGAAGCCGCAGGGACGACGGCCGTAGTAATACTTGTCCTCGTAGCCGTCGACCCGGCCGGACGCGCCGACGCGGAAATGGTGGTCCATGACGTTGTGCCCCAGCTCGCCCGAGGAAGAACCCAGCCCGCCTTCCCAGACATCGGTGGCCGAGTTCATCAGCAGCCAGGTCGAGTTGAAGGCCGATGCGTTGAGGAAAACGACCTTGGCGGTGTACTGGTAGGTCTGGCCGGTCTCGGCATCGATGATCTCCACCCCGCGCGCCCGCTTGCGGTCCTTGTCGTAGAGCACTTCCTTGACGATCGAGAACGGACGCAGGGTCAGGTTGCCGGTCTTCATCGCCGCCGGCAGCGTCGCCGACTGGGTCGAGAAGTACGCGCCGAACGGACAGCCCAGGATGCACTTGTTGCGGTACTGGCAATTGACCCGGCCCTGCTCGGGCTTGGGCTGGGTGATGTTCGCGGTACGCGAATGGATCAGGTGGCGCGTGCCGCCGAATGCCTGCTTGATCCGGGCCGCCACGTCCTTCTCGACGATGTTCAGCGGGATGGGCGGCAGGAACTCGCCGTCCGGAAGCACGTCCAGCCCCTCGCGGGTGCCGGCGATGCCGGCGAACTTCTCCACGTAGTCGTACCACGGCGCGATGTCGGCGTAGCGGATCGGCCAGTCGGTGCCGATGCCGTCCTTTAGGTTCGCTTCGAAATCCAGCTCGGACAGGCGATAGCTCTGCCGGCCCCACAGCAGCGAGCGGCCGCCGACGTGGTAGCCGCGGAACCAGTCGAAGCGCTTGGTCTCGGTGTAGGGGCAGTCCTTCTCGTCGGCCCACATTCCCGCGGTTTCCTCGGAAAGCGGGTAGTCGCGCTTCAACACCGGATGGTCCGCGATCATCGCCTGGGTCGGCTCGCCGCGATGCGGGTAGTTCCAGGCCTCCTTGGTCGCGTTGACGTAATCCTTGACGTGCTCGATGTTGCGGCCGCGCTCCAGCATCAGGACCTTGAGGCCCTTCTCGGTCAGTTCCTTGGCAGCCCAACCGCCGCTGATGCCCGAGCCGACGACGATGGCGTCGTAGTGATTGTCTGCCATGGGTTTGTTCACCTAGGTGGATGTATTTTTCAGACGTCGCAGAGGCGTATCGCCTCGCGCAGCGAAGCGACCGGGTCCGGACCTTCGGCTTCGAACTCCTGCGCCACGTATCCCTGGAAGCCGGTGTCGCGGATCGCGCGACAGATCGCCGGATAGTTGAGTTCCTGGTTGTCGCCGATCTCGTGCCGGCCGGGCACGCCCGCCGTGTGGTAGTGCTTGAAGCACTCGTGGTGCTTGCGGATGGTGGCGATGACGTCGCCTTCCATGATCTGCATGTGGTAGATGTCGTACAGCAGGCCGAAGTTGTCCGACCCGATCCGCTTGCACAGCTCCACGCCCCACGCGGAGTGATCGCACAGGTAGTCGTGGTGGTCGACCTTGGAGTTCAGCAACTCCATCACCAGCACGACACCGCGCTTCTCGGCATGGCCCAGAATGCGCTTCAGCCCGGCCTCCGCATTGGCCATTCCCACCGCGGGGTCCATGCCGTTGCGATTGCCGGAGAAGCAGATCAGGTTGCGGTAACCGGCATCGGCGACCAGGTCGATGTGGCGGGTGTAGCGTTCCACCAGCTGGTCGTGGAATTCGGTGGCGGCGAAGCCCTTGGTCAGGCCCAGTTCCGCGCCGTTGCACATCGAGCTGTACACGCCATGCGCCTTCAGGACGGACCATTCATCCGGGCCGACCAGATCGATGGCGGCAAAGCCGATGTCCTTCACCGTCTGGCAAAGCTGGGCGAGCGACTGGTTGGAAAGGGTCCAGCGGCAGACAGAATGTTTCAGGTTGCCCTTCAGCGGCGATGCGGCGGCGAACCCGGGCAGCATGCCTGTGGCAACCAGCCCGAGGCCCCCCATCGCCGCAGAACGAAGTGCACTGCGCCTGGTGAACTTGGAATCCAGAGCGCTCATCGCGGCATCCTTACGTCACAAAGGAAAGTTCTCTGCAACAAATCTTTCGAGGTATCGCGCAACGGGGATGCACACCGGCTGGCGCTGCTGCGCGCCGGCCCGATCGAATAGATGCCCATTCATCTTCCGGCCTCCCGACCGGTACGAAACCTTGAAGATTCGCCTTGATGCAATCGATTGCAACATTAAACAGCGAAATGCCTCATGGCAATACTTCAGGCATGACTTCTTATGCTGCAAGGCACAACGCGACGCGACGTTTTCGCTCGCGCAGACTGCCTGGGTGCCTTCGGTGATCATCCCCGTCGATGATCGCATGCGCGCGCGTCCGGGCGCTGCAATGTTCGTGTACGAAACTCGTGGCGATGCCTCTATCCGTTTCGACATCCGCCGCTCCGGCGAAGAGGCGACGGCCTGTCTTCACGAAGTTCGCGGGAAACGCGATGCCCGCATCAATTCCCGGCGCGATCCAAGTTGTACTGCGCAGCCGCTGCGTTGTTGATCAGGCCCGACAGCGGCAGCAATTGGCTCAGGAAGCGATTCCAGCGCGTCACCCCCGCCGGACCGACCCAGACCACATCGCCTGCCCGCAGCGGAAAACGCGAGCCGAGCGCGAAAGCCGCCGGCGACTTGGCGTTCAAGTGATAGACCGTGGTCTGCGCATTCTGCAGATCCTCGATGCCGCGGATCACGTAGACCGCGCTGCCTTTCGAGGTCACCGGATTGAGTCCACCACTGCGGCCCAGGGCCTGGGTCAGCGACAGATCGGTGGTCTTGAAGGTGATCGCCTGCGGACGCATCACTTCGCCGATCACGTAGACCTGCTTGCGATCGTTGAACGGCAGGAACAACTGGTCGCCGGGCTTCAGGTAAATGGTCGGCGCGGTCTTGCCGTCGCGGTTCAACGCATCGAGGTCGATCGGATAATTGCGTTGGTCGCGGGTCAGCACGAAACCGGACAGATCTGCCTGTTCCGGATCGATCCGCGCCTTGCCGATGGCCTGCGCCAAGGTCAGCGGAACGGTGGTGATTTCCTGGGGCGTGGTATCGGCGAACGCGCCCTGCACCGAAACCCGGCTGCCATAACCGACCACGTTGACGTCGAGCTGCGGATCGCGCAGGTACTTCGACAGGCGATTGGCCAGTGTGCTGCGCAATTGCTCGATCGACATGCCGGTCACGTTGATCTTGCCGGCGTAGGGATAGAAGAAGCTGCCGTCCGGCTGCACCAAGCGTCCATTGGTCACTGCCTGCTGCTGGCTGCCGGCAGGCGTGGTGAGTTCCGGGTGATCCCAGACCGTGACCAGCAAGGTATCGCCCGGTTGGATGCGATAGGTTTCCGGGCGATAGCTGACGATTTCCGAAGGCAACGCCGCGGCCGGCACGGACGGTTGGGCACTAGCCAGCAGCTGCGGGGTGATCGCCACCACGCGCGGCTCGTTGCCCTGCACCGTGGCGTTGTCGCTTTCGCCGCGCACGGACATCTGCTGGCCGGTGCAGCCGGCGAACATGGCGACGCACAGGGCGGCAGCCAGGGACTTGGTCATGGTGTTCATCGTGTGCCCTCCTTGCGGGCGGCGTGAACGAAAGGATTGCGGCAATGCGATGCATTGCGTTCGCCGACGGTGGTGCACGGCGGTGCTGTCGAGCCTAGTTTTCGCGGTGCGTGCTCCGCGTGAAATGCATCGCGCAACTTTGCTCGCGGATGAACACGTCGCGTATGCGCAAGGTTCATCTTCATAACCGCGCGGCCAGCAGCCCGGCGAGTTCCTTCCACGCGCGCCCGCTGCGCCACAACGCGCCGCGCGACGGCACCCAGCGTTGTTTCCAGCCGCACAACGGCGCGCCTTCCGGTACCGGCACCGGGACCACTTCGATCCCGGCTTCGCGGAACAGAAGGTTGGCTCGCGGCATGTGCAGCGACGAAGTGACCAGCAGCAGGCGTCGCAAGCCGTGCCGGCGCGCGATCTCCGCGGTGTATTCCGCGTTGTCGCGCGTATCGCGGCTGTTCTCTTCCAGCAGCAGTACCGAAGCGGGCACGCCGAGCCGTTCCATCGCATCGGCCATGCGGCGCGCTTCACTGCCCTTCCCGCCTCCGCCGCCACCGGAGAGGATCACCAGCGGCGCTCGGCGCGCCCACCAAGCGCGCGCGCCGGCGGCGACGCGGCTGTACTTCAGCGCCTGCGCATCGACTTCGGGACGATCCAGCCATCCGTAATGGCCGCCGCCGAGCACCACGATGGCATCCGCCGTGGGCAGGCTCGCGGCATCGGCGACCGTCGGGTAACGACGTTCCAGCAAGCCGCGCAGCGCATCCGAAGCGATCGGCACCGACCACACCGCCGACCACGCCACGCCCAATGCGAGCAGCGCGGCGCCGAGCCTGCGTCGCCGCACCACGATCAACACAAGCGCGGCCAACGCCAGCCACAGCGACAGGGTCGGCGGATAGGTCAGCGCAACGACGAGATCCTCGATCGAATTCGGCATGCTCAGGAAACCTGCAGGCACTTCTGCCAATCGCCCGGCAACGGCACCGGGAGCAATTCGTCGTAGACCTCGAGGGTCTGGCGGATCACGCCGCGCAGGTCGAAGTGCTGCAGCGCCTGCTGGCGCGCGCGGTCGCCCAGGCGCAACAGCAACTCGCGATCGTCGTCCAGCCGCGCCAGCGCCGCGGCCAGCGACGACGCGCTGCGCGGTTGCACGTGCAGGCCGTCGACGCCGTCTTCGGCGACGACTTCGCGACACCCCGGAAGATCGGTGGTCACCAGCGCCAGGCCGCTAGCCGCGCCTTCGATCAGGCTCTTCGGCACGCCTTCGCGGTAGTAGCTCGGCAACGCCATCACGTCGACCCGGCGCATCAACGCAGGCATGTCTTCGACGTGGCCGAGCCAGCGCAGGGCGCCCTGGCGCTGCCACTCTTCGACCTCTTCGCGCTGCACCGAACTCGGATTGCCCGGATCGGGCGTGCCGGCGAGCAGGAAGTCGATCTGCCGCCCCTGCCGTTTCAGCATCAGGGCGGCTTCGGCGAACTCGCCAACGCCCTTTTCCCGCAACAGCCGCGCCGCCAGCAGCACGCACATCGGTCGCGTCGCCGGTGCGCGCGGCGCAGGACTGAACCGGGTGATGTCGACGCCGGAGCTACGGATCACCCGGATCTTTTCCGCCGGCGCCAGTCGCAGTTCGGTGAACAGGTCCGCGTCGTCCGGGTTCTGCAGGATGACCCGGGAATTGCCATGGCCCAGGCTGCCGCGCATCAACGCGCCGACCAGGGGCCGAAGCACGCGCGCCTTCAGGCTTTCGCTGGCGAACACGTAGCCCATCCCGGCCACTGCATTGACCATCGCAGGTACACCGGCGATGCGCCCGGCTAGCGCACCGTACACCGCGCATTTGGCGGTGAAGCTGTGCAGCAGGTCGGGTTTCTCCGCTGCCAGCAAGCGTGCGAGCGCCCGCAATACCCACGCCTCGCGCAACGGATTGAGGCTGCTGCGTTGCATCGGCAGCGTCCGCCACTGGATGCCATGATCCGCGAAACGGGCGCCGAAATCGCCGGGCGGCGACACCATCACCACCTCCGCGCCCAGCGATTGCAGTTGCTGCGCGGTCGACAGGCGGAAGTTGTACAGGTACCAGTCGGTGTTGGCGAACAGCACGATCTTCATCGAACGCCCTCCGCCATGCCACCGTGCACGGCATCCCCGGCCCTGCCCTGCCCGATGGTTGCGAATCGTGCCGACGGCAGCAGCAAGGGAAGGATCAGGAACAGCAGGAAGCAGGACGCATAGCGGATGCCGCTGCCGGGGTTGTAGATGCCGAACGGCGTATACGCCACCAGCATCATCACCGTTGCCGGCAGCCAGCCCAGCAGCACTACGGCGCGCGGCGGCTCGTGCAGCTTGAACAACGCGGTGTAGGCGGCGCGCAGCAGCAAGCCGAGCACGATCAGCCCGGCGGCGAAGAACGGCAGCATGATCGGCCGAGAAAGCACTTCCATCGGCGTCGGCCCGACCAACGCCAAGGGCGCCATCCACCACACGTTGGCCAGCAGGTCGCCGGTGTCGCGAAGGTCGACCCAGGTCCGCGTGGTCGCCGAGGTCACCGTGAAGTAGCTCCTGGCCTGCGGCAGCACTTCCTCGCCGATGAAGGCGTCGATCTGCGGCCACGTCACGTACAGCGTCAACGCGGCGAGCAGGATGAAGAACAGGGCGCGCACGCCGACGCTGAGGCGCAGCCGCGGCCCCCAGGCGAACATCAGGTAGACCACGAAGAACAAGGCTGCGCCGAGGCCGAACGGCGCGCGCAGGTACACCATTCCCGCCACCGCCAGGGCCGCCAGCAGCATGGCGCCAGCGCCGCGCCGGCGCCGGTAATGCCCGAGCACCGCGCCCATGAAGAAGCCCATCATGCCGACGAACAGCGATTCACGACCGGTCACCGAGGCCCACACGCCGAAGTTCGGGTTCAACAGGATCAGCAACAACGGCCAACGCTGGCGTCCGCGCAAATCCGCGCCGGAGGCCAGGTAGCAGACGCCGGCGGCGGCGAACATCGAGAATGCGAGATGCACCAGCACGTCCATGCCCAGCACCGAGCGCAGGCCGCCGGCGATGCGCGTGATCAGCAGGGTGCGGCCCTGGGTAAACGACGATTCGCCATAGCCGCCTTCCAGGTAGGCCTGGGCATCGCCGAGCATGCTGTAGCGGCTGTAGACGAAGACGGAAAACAGTGTCCAGCCGGCGAAGATCGCCAGCACGAGGAGCCGACCGAGCGGTG
This sequence comes from Pseudoxanthomonas helianthi, assembly GCF_017939625.1. Taxonomy (GTDB): domain Bacteria; phylum Pseudomonadota; class Gammaproteobacteria; order Xanthomonadales; family Xanthomonadaceae; genus Pseudoxanthomonas_A; species Pseudoxanthomonas_A helianthi. The sequence goes on along the minus strand of NZ_JAGKTC010000003.1, from coordinate 282,534 downwards.
CGCCCTCGATGGCCAGCGACCGCGGCGCGAAACGGTATTGTGCGGATGCGATCATCGTTCGAACCTCCGTGGTGCGCGGTTCCCCGCGCGATGCCGGCGCGGATCACGGGCCATGGGTCAACTCCGGGTGCAGCTTGCGCACGCCCCGCCAGGTGCCGAACAACAGCGCGGCTTCCGCCACCACCGTCGCCCAGGCTGCGCCCATTTCGGAGAACAGCGGGATCAACAGGACGTTGCCGATCACGGCGACGACCGTCGCCATCGTCATCGCGTGGACGCGCAGGCGCATGTGGTCGCCGGTCATCAGCGCGGCGCCCATCGCGGTGGAAAGGAAGCGGACCGGCGGACAGATCGCCAGCACCATCAGGATGGCCACGACCCCGCTATAGCGCTCTCCGAACGCCAGCGGCACCAGCCACGGGCTCAACGCCAGCATCGCGGCGCTCACCAGCAGTCCCAGCACGAACATGCCGGCATTGCCCTTGCGATAGGCGAAACGGAATTTGGGTTTGTCGTGCGCGGCCCAGCGGTGCAGCTTGCCCTGCAGGAACTTCTGGTAGATCGTCGCCGGGATCAGGTAGATCGCGGTCATCACCGCCAGCGCGATCGCATACCTGCCGGCATGCGCATCGCTCTGGAAGTACTTCAGCAGGATCGTGCTGATCTGGAAGAACACCGGATACAGCGCCGCATACACGCCGTAGGCCCAGGCCTGCGACCACACATCGCCCATGCCGGGGCGCACGCCATGTTCGATCGCCTCGGGTCTTGGCCCGTGTCCCTTCAAGGCGATCTCGCCGCGGAACATCGCGCGTATCTGCGGCACCGCCGACAACGCCATCAGCAGGGAAATCGACCCGTAGGCGATGGCGACGAAGCGCCAGCCGAGCTGCGGCACCAGCAACAGGCCGATGGCCACCAGCAGCCGGCTGCCCGGAATCGCCAACTGGTTCAAGGCCATCCGCGCGAAGCGGTCTTCCAGCCGGAACTTGTTGCTGGCCAGGTTTACCGTCAGCACGCTGAGGATCACCGGGGTCAGCACCAGCAGGCTGAAGCGCGTGCCATCGCGCGGCGCGGCCAGCAATGCCCAGGCCACGACGATGCCTATCGCCAGTACGGTCGTCGCCAGGGTGAAGCGCAGCGACGGCACCAGCCAGCGATCTGCCGCCCAGCCTTCGACGCCATACGCCTTCAGGCGGAACTGGGTCAGGCCGAAGCCGGCCAGCGGCGCGATCATCGTCACCGTCGCCAAAGACGAAGCGAACAATCCATAGGCATCGGGCCCCATCTTGCGCGCGAGCAAGGTCTGGGTGAGGAACACCATCAACGCGCCGACGACGGTGGCGACACCGAGCATCGACACGGTCATCGCCGCGCGGCGCAACGCGGGCAGTGCCATCGAGGCGTTCATCGGCGGCGCCTCCCCGCCATGACGTGCTTCGCTTGCTGGGGGAGACTGGCGAACATCATCGGACTCTCGGGCGACAAGACTTCGGCTGCGTCTCCCGCTTCCTCCGAAGCAGCGAGCTGTCGCAGTCGTCGCACGATTATCCGGATGCGCTTCGCACGCACTGAACGAGCGTATACAAGCCTGAAGCGAGATGACGCGGGTCTTACCCGCTTTTCACCGCCTCGTCACCGCCGCTTTACTCATTCGGGCAAAGCGGCGCATCGGCCGCGTCCATGTCTAACCCGAACCTGAATTGGACAGGTTCGGGAGCGCGCACGGTCTCGGCAACCGTGCGCGGTCATACCCCTCAACGATAGTAGTTCGTCGTGATCCGGATGTCGGTCGTGGCGCTGTAAATGTAGATGTCGCGCTCGATCTTCGAACTCCACCCATCCAGGGTGAAGGCGGTGCGCGTCAGCACGCCCTGGCGGCTGTAGTTGCCGGAGAAGATGTTGCGGCTGACCTGGCAGTTGCTGGTTCCATCCTGGATGAATACGCCGGTCGCCGAGTTGTTGCGGATGGTGTTGTTGGAGATGTAGCTCGCCACCGCGTTGCGGGTGACGATGCCGCAACTGCCGTTGTTCTCGACGGTGCAGCGGTCCACGGTGACGCTCTTGGACCCCTTGTACAGCAACATGCCGTAGCGGGCGTTGCCATGCACCCAGCAGTTCCGGAACAGCACTTGGTAGGCGATGTTGCCGTTCTCCGGCTCGATGTCGACGCCGCATTGCGGCGAGGTACCGTGGCTGTAGCTGAACTCGGAATCGTAGACCTTCACCCCGCGCACGTAGCCGACCGACATGGCCTGGCGGCGGTTGCCGGTGCTGACGACATTGGCGACGACGACATTGGAAGCAGGTACCGGCGGCGCCTGCCACACGCTGGCGCCGGCGACCACGAGGCCGTCGCCCCAGCAGTTGGAGATGTGCATGTCACGCACGATCACGTTGCTGGAACCGCGGATGAAGACGCCGCGACCCCACTCGCCGGTGGTGCCGTTATGACCATCGCGTTCACCGATGATGCGGCCGCCGGAAATCTCCACGTCGTGCTGCTTGCTCGCGTACAGCACGCTGTACTGCTCGGCGCTATTCGGGATGGCGACCAGCACCGCGTCCGACGCCAGCCGCAGGTGCATGTTGCTGCGCAGGCGCACCGAGGTCACCGCGTCGATCAGGTAGGTACCGCCCGGAATGTCGACGGTACCGCCGGTCGAAGGCAGCGCATTGATCGCCCGCTGGATCGCGGCCGTGTCGTTGGAATTGCCATCGCCGAGCGCGCCGTAGTCGCGCACGTTGAGCACGGTGCCGCTACGCGCCAGGGTCGGCAAAGTGTAGGTGGATACGGCCACGCCCTCGCTGGTGACGGCCGCGAACAGTGGCTTGGCGAAGCCGGCCAGGGTGGCGGGCACCGCAATGGCCATCGACTTGCACAGGAAATCGCGACGCGCCATCCCAGGCTCGCGCACCGCGCGAGCGGTTTCGATGTTTTTCATGTAGGGAATCCCCGAGGTGTTTCTGTTCTGGTTACAAAATTTCTGATGCGTACGACGCAGGCACGAAGTCACGCGCCAATGCAGGACGAAACGTATCCGAATATCGCGCCATGTACAGAACGGATTTCCATAACTGTGACTTCGCATCCTATTCACTCGCGTGAACGTCGCGAAGTCAGTTTGGTGCAGGCGCATTCAAGTACATGACCGCGCGGCGGGAGCGTGCGCGCACCCGCGGATTTTTCATCCCCCGTTCTCGCCTCCCGTGCCATGGTGCTCCTGATCGAATGGATGGAGCATTGATCTGCATGCTTGACGCGGACCGCATGGCCGGGAGTGACGACCCGGCGTCGTTCGCGCCGGTGAACCTGTTGTGGACCGGCGGCTGGGATTCGAGTTTCCGCCTGCTGCAACTGTTGCTGCTGCACAGGCGCAAGGTCGTGCCGTGGTACCTGGTCGACGAGACCCGTGCCTCGTCCCGCAACGAGCTGCTCGCCATGCAGCGCATCCGCGAACGCCTGTTCCAGGAACATCCGCAAACGCGTTCCCTGCTGGCGCCGCTCCGCCGCCACGACGTCGCGGAAATCGCCCCCGATCCCGAGATCACCGCGGCCCATGCAGCCCTGGCGTCCGAGCGCTTCCTGGGCAACCAGTACGACTGGCTGGCCAGGTTCTGCAAACAGCAAGGCATCGAACGCGCCGAGCTCGCCGCGGGTTACGTCGGTGGCCGCATCCATGCCGCGTTGCATGCGTTCGTCACTTCGTTCCGCGATGGCGACCACGACAGCTACCGCGTGGGACCGGAGCACCGCGGCACGCCGCAGCACCTCCTGTTCGGCGCTTTCTCGTTCCCGCTATTCGAACTGGACAAGCTGGGCACCGCGCGGATCGCGGCCGACCACGGCTGGCTGGACCTGCTGGACCTGACCTGCTTCTGCCACAAGCCGCGCAACGACGGCGTGCCATGCGGTTGCTGCAACCCGTGCCTTTACGCAGTGGACGAAGGTTTCGGCTGGCGCATCCCGCGCAGGAACCGCATCAAGGGCATGTTCTACCGCGCGCTCGTGCGGCCGGCGAAAGCCCCGGCCAAGGCGATCCTGCGGCGCCTCGGCGGCGGCGCCGAGCGTTCCCCGTCGCGAGCGGGCTAGCGGGAGGACGCGACGGGATTGCCGTCCACGCGGATGTTGCGCGAACCGGCACGAACGGCCACGCCGCGGCCGCCGTTGCCCTGGAGGCGGTTGCCGTTGAACTCGGAGTCCAGCGCGGCGAAGGCGAGAATGCCCGGACCGCCATTGCGCTCGATCGTGCAGTTCCGGATCGTGACCGCGGCCGCTCGCTTGTACAGCTGGATGCCTGCGCCGCGGTTGCCGCTGGCTTCGCAGTCCTCGATCACGATATCCCGCGCGACGTCGGCATCGGGTTCGATGTCGATACCCGCGCCGGGGGCGGTGCCGCCGTTGCCGTTGAACCGGCAATCGCGCACGCGCACGCCACGATAGCTGCCCAGGGTCAAGCCCTGGCGCCGATTGCCTTCGCACACCACCCCGACCAGCAGCAGGTCGCTGCCCGGTTGCGACCAGCGTCCGCGGGACATGTAGCCGCCGGCGGAAATGCCATCGCCCCAGCAGCGGGAAATCCGGATGTCGCGCAGGGTGACCCGCTGGCAGGCGCGCAGGCGGATGCCGTGCCCCCACTCGCCTTCCGTACCCAGGTGCGCATCGCGTTCGCCGATGATGCGGCCACCCGAGATCTCCAGGTCCTGCAGGCGCTCGCCGAGCAGCACGTTCGTTTTCGGCTTGGCATTGGGCATGGCGCGCAAGGTGGCGCCTGCCGCCAACGCAAGATGCATGCGGCTGCGCAGGCGGACGCTGCGGGTCGGGTCGATCAGGTAATCGCCTGCAGCAACCTCCACGGTACCGCCCGCACTCGGCAGCGCGTCGACCGCAGCCTGGAACGCCGCGGTGTCGTCGTGGACGCCGTCGCCCCTCGCCCCGTGATCGCGGACGTCGATCCGCGCACTGCCGCGTGCGCGTGACGCCTCGGCAGAGGACGCCCGCGCCAACGGGAAGCCTGTGGCAGCGACGAAACCCAGCATGAGCAGGCCGCCCACGAAGGTACGGCGCGACTCCGCCGCACTTTCGGCATCCGTATCCGTGCTCATGCCGCTTCCGCCTGTGCAGGCTGCTCCACCGCGTTCTCTTCGCGATGGTGGGCCAACCATGGCAGCACCACCGCGAGCAGGTAGAACTTGGAGGCGTGATATTTGTTGTCGAAACGGCGGCGATTGCGGTCCAGCCATGGCACCGCGCCGGGCAACAGGTCGCCCGCCAGGCGTGCGTATTCGCGGACCTGGTCGAAACGCTGCGCGGCCAGGCCGCGCACGTCGAAGCGGAAGCTGCCCTTGCCGCGCACGTAAGGCAGCTCGCCGAAGTGGGTGGCGATGTGGCGGCGGATCAACACCTTGTTGGTGCCGGTGGCCGGGTCGACCTTCTGTTCGCGCGGCACGTGGTGATGGATCCACTCGCGCAGCGCATAGTCGCAAAGCGGGTATGCGGCCCGCATCGACATCGCTTCCGCGGTGTAAAGGCCCTTGGCGAAGGCGCCTGCGGAGCCGGCGATGGACATCGACATGTCGCGCCATTCCCAGGCGCTGGTCGCGGTGCCGATCTCGCGCTTGAACAGCTGCAGCCGCTCGCGCGACCGCGCCGACATCGGCTCGCCGAACAACTCGTCCACTTCGCCGTCGGCGAAGCGCGAGCCGGGAAACACCCGCTCGACCGCGCACATGCGCAGGCTGCCCAGCAGGAAACAGAGGCGGAAGCTGCGTTCCACCAGCGGCAAGCCCGCCAGCCAGTGCGGCAGCGGCAGGTCGCGCGCCATCCAGCGCAGCAGGCGATGCTTCAGCTCCATCGGGGTACCGAAATAGCTGTCCGCACCCATGCCGTCGATCACCCCGTCGCCGCCGGCGGCGGCGATCTCGGTAGCGAGGTCGAAATACGAAAGCAGGGCGAAATCGGCGGTCAGCAACGGCATGCGCGGCACCGCCGCCAGGTAGCGGTCGAAGGCGCGGCCCGGATCGCAGACCAACGCCTCGTGGCGCAGGCCCAGGGTGCTGGCGACCTGCGCCGCGCTTTCCAGTTCGTTCTCCTCGCGCCCGCCCAGGTAGGTGATGCACGTGGTGTCTGGCCGGGCGTCGGCGCAGGCGATCGCCAGCGTGGTGGAATCCTTGCCTCCGCTCTGCAGCAACCACGGCGCGCGCATCTTCGCGCAGCTGCGCTGCACCGCTTCGCACAGCATCCGATGGTAGATCGCGACCCAGTCCTGCTCGCGCCCGACCGACTCCGGCACCTCGCCGGCGTTGCGGAACTTGAAGCGGAACTCCGGCTCGGCCAGCATGTCCTGGGACGGATCGAAGCCGAAGGTCACCAGCTTGACCTCGTCGTAGATCGAATGCGGCGGGAACACGAAAGCGTTGCGCAGCAGGTCGGCGACCGATACCCGGTCGATGTGCCGCCGGACCGGCCGCAACGCGGCGAAGTCCGGCTCCGCGTAATAGGGGGACATCGTCATCTGCATGGCGCATGCCTCCCGCGCTTACGAGCGCATCGGAACGTATTCGTAGTGGCTGTAGGCGTACTGCCCTGCGCCGCGGTTCTCGACGCCGTTGAAGATCGCGCCGTCGACCTCGACTCCGTTCTGCTCCAGCCGCCGCTTGGCCAGCACGATCTCGCGCTGGCGGTTCAGGCCCCAGCGCACCACCATCAGGCAGGTGCCGACGTTCTGCCCGATCAACGCCGCATCGGTCACCGCCAACACCGGCGGCGTGTCGATCACCACCGCGTCGTAGCGCGAGGACAACTGGCCGAGCACGTCGGCGAAGCGGTTGCGCATCAGCAACTCCGAAGGATTCGACGGCACCGCGCCGCGCGAGATGAAGAACAGGCCGTCCGCGCCCTTGACCGGACGGATCGCTTCGGCGGCATCGATACGCCCCGACAGCAGTTCGGACAGGCCCTCGCCGCAACGCATGCCCAGGGCATGGTGCAGCGAGCCGCGACGCATGTCCGCGTCGACCAGCAGCACCCGCTGGCCGGCCTGGGCGATGGACATGGCCAGGTTGGCGCAGACGAAGGTCTTGCCGACCGCCGGGCTCGGCGCGGCGATCATCAGCAGGTTGTTGCCGTTGCGCATGCGGGTGAAATGCAGGCTGGTGCGCAGCGCCCGCACCGCTTCCATCGCCAGGTCGGTCGGCGCGCGCAAGGCGAGCAGGCGCTTGCGGCCCAGGCCGCGGCGCGCGCCGTCTTCGGTCAGTTCGCGCCCGCGCGAACTGTGCGGAATCGAGGCGTATACCGGCAGGCCGAGCATTTCGATGTCGGCCGGGTCCTCGATGCCGCGCCGGAACATCTGCCGCAGCAGCACGAACGCGACCATCAGCATGGCGCCCAGCGCGGTGCCGATGGCCACGGTCGGCAGCGGTTTCGGCCAGGCCGGCTGGTCGAGGTTGACTGCGGCCGGATCGATGATGCGCGCATTGCCCACCGCGCTGGCGGCGGCGATGTTCAGCCGCTGCGCCTGGTCGAGCAGGTTGGCGTAGGTCTGGCTGGTGATCTGCACGTCGCTGTTCAGGCGGAACAGGCCCTGTTCGGCATCCGGCAACTGGCGGATGCGCGACTGCAAGGAAGCCTTGTCGCGCTGGAACTGGCTGATCTGCCGCTGCAAGGCCTGGTAGGTCGGATGCTGCGGGGTGAAGCGTCCGGTGACTTCGGTCGCCTGGATGCGCAACTGGTTCAGTCCCGAATCCAGCGCCAGCGCCTGGTCGAGCAAGGCCTTGTTCTGGGTGGCCACGTCCATGGTCTGGGTGTTGGCCTGGAAGTCGCGCAGCGCCGCCTGGGCCTTGGCCAGTTCGTCGCGCACCTTCGGCAACTGCGCGGTGACGAACTCGAGCCGCTTGGCCGCCTCGGCCGAATTGCGGTCAACGTTCTGGCGCACGTAGGCCTGGGTGACTTCGTCCAGCAGGCGGCGCGCGCGCACCGGATCCGGGCTGGCGTACGACAGGGCGATGACGCCGGAGCTCCTGCCCTGTTCGGACACTTCGATGTCGCGCTTGAGCTGGTCGACCAGCGACACGTCGTCGCGGCGGGTCACGCCGAAGCGCATGCCCGGATTGGCCTTCATCGATTTGACCTGCATCGCGATGCCGTTGGCCTTGACCGGCTGGCCGACGCGGCCTTCCACCAGCACGCGTCCGGCGTCGTCCGCGAGCACGTAGCGGCCGCCCTCGCCCGCGACCAACTGCAGCGGCACGTCGTACAGCGCCTGCGGCACGTCCAGCCGGGCGACTTCCAGCGATTCGCCGCCCCAGCCATAACGACTGAATCCACGCCACGGCGAAGCCAGCGCTCCGGGGTGCAGGCTCTGGAAACGGCGCGCGAAGTAGTCGCCGACCAGCGGGAAACGCGCCGGTTCTATTTCGATATCCAGCCCCAGCTTCTTCACCGCTTCGCCGAACACGTGGCGGGAACCCATCAGCTGGATCTCGGTCGAGGCGGCATCTCCTGTCGGCGCGGCGGGCAACGCGGCTTCCTCGTCGACGCCGGGCACGCCGGGCGTGCGGTTCTCGACCTGGATCACCGCGTTGGCTTCGTAGCGCGGCGTCGCGATCATCACGTAGGCGATGCTGGCCAGCAGGAACGCCAGGGTGCCGAACAGGACCAGGCGCTTGTGTTCGAGCAGGGTGCCGACCAGCCCGGGCAGGTCGACGTCGTCGTCGCGTACCGGCACCGGATGGATGCGCGGGTCGTCGTAGATCGGAATGCGGCGGCTCATGGATATCACCTCTCGTATTGCTTGCATGCCTTGCGCGGACGCATCAGGACGCCTTGCGCAGGGCCTGGTCGGGATCGGCGTCGTCGCGGTCCGCCAGGCCGGCTGGCGATGAGGAGGCGGCTTGCGCCGAACCGAGTTCGCTCAGGGCCTCCAGCACCTGTTCGTCGTCGCGCGCCACCAGCACGCGTTCGGCGGGCACGCCGGCGGCGATCAGTTCGCGGCCGGTGGACTCGCTGGAAGTCACGTGCAGGGCGGCCAGCGTGCGCACGATCCGGCGCCCCGCGTCGGCGATGTCGTGCGTCGCCGAGGCCTCGGTGCGCGGTTCCTCGCCGATGCACACCACCGGGATGTCGCAGGCGCGCGCAGCCAGGCTGGTCGCCACCGCGGCGGGCGAATTGACCGGCACCAGCACCGCGTCCGGCCTGGCCGCGCCCAGCAGGCGCTCCATTCCGTGCAGTGACGATGCGGTCACCTCGCCCGACGACTGCCGCAGGTTGAAATCCGCGTGCAGGTCCAGCGCTTCCAGCACCGGTTCGGCGGCACGCTCGGCGCACAGCGCCGGCTCGAACCGGTCGTCGTCGACCATGTTGTGCATGATCGATGCGATGGCGATGGCGTCGCCGGCCGAAGGCGCCACGCACAGCATCCGCATCCGCGTCGTCTCGCCGTCCTCATTCCCGTGGGTCGTGCGACCCGAATCCGGCAGCAGGTGCAGCGAGTGGCTGTTGATGCCAGCCACCTGCACTTCACCACGCCAGTCGTCGCCGAGCGCGATCTCGTCGCCGGTGGTGGTGGCGCCAGCCGTGTCGGGCGAGGTCTTCGGGGTGAAAAGCAGCGCATTGGCCCGGCCCGCCATCGCCACCGCGCGCTCGCCCCACAGCATGTACAGGACGGTGACGGCCACGAAGGCCACAAGACCCAGCACGCCCGGTGCGCCGCGCAAGGCGTATCCGAACGCGGTCAACAGGCCCGCGACGGCGACGATCACCAGCAATGCCGCCCGCGGCGCGAATCCTGCGTCCAGCAGCAGGTGGTGCAAATGCTGGCGATCGGGCTTGAACGGCGATTTGCCCTGGCGTATGCGCCGGTACATCACCGCCAGCGTGTCCATGACCGGAAGCGCCACGCACCACAGCACGTCGACCGGAGCGAGGCGGCGCACGCTGTCGTGGCTCAGGTAGATCAGTCCCCAGGCCAACACGAAACCGATCAGCGTGCTGCCCGCGTCGCCCATGAACACCTTGCGCCCGTCGGGCCAGCCCAGGTTGACGCAGACATACGGGATCAGCGCGGCAAACAGCACCTCGAGGAACAACAGCGCCCCGGGATGACCGCCGGCGAAGTTGCCCATCAGCAGCACCGAACCGATCGCCGCCATCGCCATCGCCGCGGCCAGGCCATCGATGCCATCGAGCATGTTGTAGGCGTTGATCAATCCGATCACCGCCACCACCGTCACCGGGATTCCGAGCCAGCCCAGATGGAATTCCCCGCTGCCGAACAGCGGCCCCAGCCCGTCCACGTAGTAACCGGTCATCGCGATGACCCAGCCGACCACGCACATCTCCACCACCAGCCGCGTACGCACGCTGAGATCGTGGAAATCGTCGACCGCACCGACCGCGACGATCAGCACGCTGCCGGTCACCAGGCTCAGGGTGAAGTTATCCAGGTAGCCCAGGTAGCAAAGCCCGGCCAGCGTCCCGAGAAAAAAACACAAGCCGCCGATCAGCGGAATGCGTCCACTGTGCTGCTTCCGCGCATCCGGCCTGTCGGTCAACCCGAACCTGCGCGCGATCGGCCGCAGGGAAAAGATTGCGAAAAGGGATACGGCCAGGGAAATCGCACTGGCCGCGACAAGTTTTGGATCCACCATGTTTCCTCGCCTCGGTCTTCATTCCGGGTCGCAGGAATACGCGCTTGCGCGCACGAGCAGAGGCTGTTTCCCGATGCGTGTTCCAGCGTGATGCTTCTTTCTTCGTCTTGCCGGAAAAAACACTCGGAGGCCTATCCTCGAATTCCATGCTGCGTTGGCGAGGAATCTAGCCTTGGAAAAATGATGGAGCGATGAAGGCGCCAATTAATCATGCTGAACATGGGGGAGAACATTCAGCATCATCAGCGGATGCATGAATCAGGTTCACCGATGCGATGACATGGTGAATTCGAGAGCCGATTTCGACTCCACTTCAAAGACGGTGCAGCCACGCATCCAATGCGCTGTCGATCATCGAATACACGCCATCGAACATGTCGTCCGATCTCCCGTAGGGGTCGGGAATCTCCGAACGCCCGCTCCATTCGCCCAACAGGAAGGTCTTGGAACGCGTCCATGGCGCCATGCCCTGCAATGCCACGAGCTGGCGCCGCTCCATGGCCAGCACCAGGTGCGCATCCCTGATCTGCGCGATGTCGATCTGGCGCGCGACGTGCGTGCTTGCATCGAGTCCGTGCATCGCCAATACGCGGGCTGCGGCGGGATCGATCGGATACCCGACCATGGCCGCCAGGCCGGCCGATTCGACACGGATGTTGTCGTTCCCCTTGAGCTTTTCGCGCAAGGCGATTTCCGCCATCGGACTGCGGCAGATGTTGCCCTTGCATACGATGAGGATGCGCTGCGTCATCATCGCGCCCGTGGCACGCCGTCAGATCGGGCGGATCGCGCCCGCGACGCGGCTGCCCAGCCAGACCAGGAGTAGACCGGCGAACAGACTGGTCGCGAGGTACGCGAACAGCAGGCCGTTGCGGTCGGTCTTCGCGAACAGCAGGCATTCCACCATCAGGGCGGAGAACGTGGTCAACGCGCCGAGCACGCCGACGATCAGGAACGCGCGCCAGTACAGCGCGGACGGCCCGCGCGCTTCGAGCCAGACGACCAGGAAGCCGGCGGCGAACGATCCGATCAGGTTGACGGCCATCGTGCCCCACGGAAAGCCGCTGCCGAGGTGGCGCAGGAGGAAACCGCCCATCCAGAAGCGCAAGGCAGCGCCCAATGCGCCGCCGGCCATCACCAACCCGAGTTGCTGCCACCACAACGTGATCATCGGTTCGGCTTCCTCTTCGCGTTGCTGCGCGCCTGCGCCCGCGCCGCGCGCAGGGCGTCGAGTTTTTCCTTCAACTTGATCTCCATGCCCCGCTCCACCGGCTGGTAGTAGACGCGCTCGCCCATCGCATCGGGAAACGCGGTCTGGTCCAGCGCGATGCCGCCTTCGGCATCGTGGTCGTACTGGTAGCCGGTGCCGTAGCCGAGTTCCTTCATCAGTTTGGTCGGCGCGTTGCGCAAGTGCATCGGCACTTCCTGGGTGCCGTACTCGCGCACGTCGCGCCTGGCCGCGCCGAAGGCGACGTAGCCGGCGTTCGACTTGGCGGTGCTGGCCAGGTAGATGACCAGTTGCGCCAAGGCCAGTTCGCCTTCGGGACTGCCGAGGCGGTCGTAGGTCTCCCAGGCCTCGATCGCCATCTGCAAGGCTCGTGGATCGGCCAGGCCGACGTCCTCGACCGCCATCCGGGTCATGCGCCGGGCCAGGTAGATCGGGTCGCAGCCGCCATCGAGCATCCGCGCCAGCCAGTACAGCGCCGCATCGGGGTTGGAACTGCGCACCGACTTGTGCAACGCCGAGATCTGGTCGTAGAACTGCTCGCCGCCCTTGTCGAAGCGGCGCGTGCGGTCGGCCAGCACCTGGGCCAGCGTCTGCTCGGTGATTTCCCCGCCTTCGCCCGCGGCCAGTTCGGCGGCGATTTCCAGCAGGGTCAGCGCGCGGCGCACGTCGCCATCGGCGGCGCCGGCGATTTCGCCCAGCAGCGCATCGGCGATGCGGATGCCCTGCCCGCCCAGGCCGCGCTCGGTGTCGTCCAGCGCATGTTTCAACGCGACCCGAATGTCGTCGGCCGACACGGCTTCCATCACGTGCACGCGACAGCGCGACAGCAAGGCCGAGTTCAATTCGAACGAGGGATTTTCGGTGGTCGCGCCGACGAAGATGATCGAACCGCGCTCGATATGCGGGAGGAACGCATCCTGCTGCGCCTTGTTGAAACGGTGCACTTCGTCGACGAACAGCACGGTGTGCCGGCCTTCGGCGAAGCGTTGCGCGGCTTCGGCCAGCACCTGGCGCACTTCGGGCAGACCGGACAGCACCGCGGAAATCGCGCGGAATTCGGCATCGGCGTACTTGGCCAGCAGCAGGGCCAGCGTGGTCTTGCCGCAACCGGGCGGACCCCATAGCACCATCGAATGCACGTGGCCGCCCTCGACCGCCCGGCGCAGCGCACTGCCGGGCGCCAGCAGGCGGCGCTGGCCGACCATTTCGTCGAGCGTGCGCGGACGCATGCGCTCGGCCAGCGGTCGCATCGCGGTGCGGTCGACCGTCAACAGGTCGGGTTCTTCGATCAGGGGGATCTTGGGCTTGGCCACGTGCGCATTCTAGCGTCGTGAGTCGCGCCGGTGAGACGTTTCCTGCCCGGTGGGCAGCTATGCGGGGCCTCATGTGGGAGCGACCTTGGTCGCGAATGCTCTTGGCTTCTTCCGTTCATCCGAAAAGCGAGAAAAGCATTCGCGACCAAGATCGCTCCCACGAAAGCTTGCTAGCGCTCGCCGACCACGTCGATGTCCTTGCCGGGGACGTACTTGAACGTGCCGGCGGCGAACGACGGATTGCGCTTCCAGCCGCTGAAGGAAATCTCGGTGCGCTGGCCGACCGCGTCGACGACTTCCATCTTCGCCAGGCCGCCATTGCCGAAGCCGAGCTTGGCGCTCTGGAAGCCGGCGTCGCCCTCCTGCTTCGGGGTCAGCAGCAGCCATTGCAGGCCGGCGCCGGCCGCGCCTTCCTTGACGTTGAAGCGGGCGTCCAGCTTGGCCGGTTCGAACAACGCGGCAAGCGGGCTGTTCTGCTCTTCCGCGCCCTGGTCGCGGACGGTGGCCTGCTGCAGGTCGGGCTCATAGATCCAGACCTTGCGACCATCGGCGACGATCAGTTGTTCGTAAGGCTTGCGGTATTCCCAGCGGAACAGCTTGGGCGCGGACAACGCGACGCGGCCGTTGCTGCTTTCCTTCAACTTGCCGCCACGGTCGTACACCTGCTGGACGAACTGCCCGTCCAGCCCTTTCAGGCCGTTGGTGAACGACTTGAGTTCATCGCGTGCACCGGCGTGGGCGGACGGCGCGAAGGGAGCGATAGCGAAAGCGATCAGTACGGCAGCGCGGAACATGGGGATTGCCTGTTGGAGGTTCGCGGAAAGTGTGCCCGGCGGAACCTGAACAGGCCGCCGCTCAGGGCTTTCCTGAAGTTCACCGGGGCTCATCTAGGTGAAGCGATGCCCGACGCTCCGTCCATGAAGCCACGAATGAAGCCCTTCCCGGCGGAATACGCAAGGTCCACCACATGCAGGGCCAGCAATGCGATCAGCACCGTCTTCAGCCATGGACGCTGATCGATGGCGCGGCCGATTTTCTCGAAGGTGGCGGATGATTTGGCGCTTTCCATCTGGTTACGCTCCTTTATCGACATCGAATCAGCGCGGCGGTGGCGCCAATACCGTACGGTCGCCATTGTGCTCCGGCGGCGACACCACGCCAGCCGCTTCCATCGCCTCGACCAGTCGCGCGGCACGGTTGTAGCCGATCTTCAAGCGGCGCTGTACGCCCGAGATCGACGCACGACGGCTTTCGGTGACGATCTTCACCGCCTCGTCGTACAGCGGATCGGCTTCCGGATCGTCGGCGTTGGCGGCTTCCGGCAGGCCGGTCGCGCCGACCACCACGCCGTCGCCCATGATCTGCACTTCCTCGAGCACGCCTTCGATGTAGTCCGGCGCGCCGGTGGCCTTGATGTGCTCGACGACCCGATGCACCTCGTCGTCGCTGACGAAGGCGCCATGGATGCGCTCGGGCATGCCGGTGCCGGGCGGCAGGTACAGCATGTCGCCGTTGCCCAGCAGCGATTCAGCCCCGCTCTGGTCAAGGATGGTGCGCGAGTCGATCTTGCTCGACACCTGGAAGGCGATGCGTGTCGGGATGTTGGCCTTGATCAGGCCGGTGATCACGTCCACCGACGGGCGCTGCGTGGCCAGGATCAGGTGAATGCCAGCGGCGCGGGCCTTCTGCGCCAGGCGCGCGATCAGCTCTTCGACCTTCTTGCCGACGATCATCATCATGTCGGCGAATTCGTCGATGAAGATGACGATGAACGGCAGCGGTTCCAGCGGACGCGGCGCTTCGGCCAGGTCCGGGTTCGGCTTGAACAGCGGGTCCATCAGCGGCTGGCCGGCGTCCTGCGCGTCCTTGACCTTCTTGTTGAAGCCGGCCAGGTTGCGCACGCCGACCGCGCTCATCAGCTTGTAGCGGCGCTCCATTTCCGCCACGCACCAGCGCAGGCCGTTGGCGGCTTCCTTCATGTCGGTGACGACCGGCGCCAGCAGGTGCGGGATGCCCTGGTAGACGCTGAGTTCCAGCATCTTCGGGTCGATCATCAGCATGCGCAGGTCCTGCGGCGTGGCCTTGTACAGCAGGCTCAGCACCATCGCGTTGACCGCGACCGACTTGCCCGAACCGGTGGTGCCGGCGACCAGCAAATGCGGCATGCGCGCCAGGTCGGCCACGGTCGGCCGGCCGGCGATGTCCTTGCCCAGGGCCAGAGTCAGCGGGCTGGCCGACTTGTCGTATTCCTTCGAACGCAGCAGCTCGCTGAGATAGATCATCTCGCGGTGGGTGTTCGGCGTTTCCAGGCCGATCACCGACTTGCCGGGGATCACGTCGACCACGCGCACCGACTTCACGCTGAGCCCGCGGGCGATGTCCTTGTCCAGCGAGCTGATCGAGCTGACCTTGACCCCGGGCGCGGGCTCGATTTCGAAGCGGGTGATCACCGGGCCCGGATAAGCGCCGACCACCTGCGCATCGATGCGGAAATCCTTCAGCTTGAACTCGATCTGCCGCGACAGCGTTTCCAGGGTTTCTTCCGAATAACCCTTGGTCTGCGGCTTCGGATCGTCAAGCAGGGCCAGCGGCGGCAGGCCGGAAGCGTCGCCGCCGGTGCCATGGAACAGCGGGATCTGCTGTTCGCGCTTGGCCCGGTCGCTCTTTTCCACCACCGGCGGCGCCGGCGGTTCGATCTTCACCGGTTCGCGCTTGGCGCGCAGCTCCACGTCGGCCCTGCGCACTTCCTCGCGTTCCTCGCGCATCGCCCGGGTCTGCTGCCATTCGTTGGCCTGCTGGGTGCCGCGGCGGAACAGCGCCGGCAGTTTCAACGCCCAGCCACCGATGCGTTCCATCACCGCGAACCACGACAGGCCCGTGGCCAGGGTCACCGAAATCAGGAACAACGCCAGCAGGAACAGGCCGCCGCCGAACTCGCCCAGCCCGGTCTTCAGCGAACTGCCGACCAGCCGGCCGAGGATGCCGCCGGCATGCGCCTCGTTGTGTTCGGTCGGCAGGTACAAGCGCAGGTGCAGGATGCCGGTGGCGGCGATCAGGAAGCCGACCATGCCGACCAGACGCAGCGCAGGACCGAGGTCCGCTTCGCCGTCGCCGTCGGTGTCCATGCCGAACAGCGCGATCCAGGCGATGGCGCCCAGCAGCAGCGGCAGCACGTAGGCGGTGTAGCCGAACATCTGGCGCAGGAAGTCGGCGATCCACGCGCCGATGGCGCCGCCGATGTTGTGGATCGGGGTCAGCACGCTGCCGGCGGCCTGCGACCAGCCCGGATCGTTCGGCGAATAGGTAAAAAGGCAGGCCAGCAGGTACAGCAACACCGGTGCGATCGCGATCAGCGACAGGTCGCGCCACAGCTTCTGCCGGCGCGGATTCGGCGGCGCGGCCGCCTTGCGTGCCGTTGCGTTGGCGCCTTTCGCCTTGCCGCGTTCCGGAAGCTCTTTCGCCACCTTGACCAGACCTTAGGAATATTTCATTAGTAGTTGATAATAAACGAATCTTTCGCGAATTTCAGCAGCCTTTGCGATCCCGACGATTCGAAGTCCGGCAGGCATGGATCGGCTCGCCGAGCGCTTCGAGACAGCAGGATCGGCGCATCCGGAAACGATGCCGCCGCACCAGCGCATTCCATCGACGCGCCTTGATTCGCCCTGCCCTCACCGCCACTCTATGCGGACCGGCGAGACGTGCATCGGATGCGCGTTTCGCCTTCTTTCCATCCCGATCCCGAGTTTACATGACCACCTCGAAGCACTGCCGCCTGCTGATCCTGGGTTCCGGTCCCGCCGGCTGGACCGCCGCCGTCTACGCCGCCCGCGCCAACCTGAAGCCCGTCGTCGTCACCGGCCTGCAGATGGGCGGGCAGCTGATGACCACGACCGAAGTGGACAACTGGCCGGGCGATGCGCACGGCCTGATGGGCCCGGACCTGATGGCACGGATGCAGGCGCACGCCGAGCGGTTCGATACCGAGGTGATCTTCGACCACATCCATACCGCCGACCTGTCGCAGCGGCCGTTCAAGCTGATCGGCGACAACGGCGAGTACACGGCCGACGCGCTGATCATCGCCACCGGCGCCACCGCCAAGTACCTGGGCATCGAATCGGAAGAGACCTACAAGGGCCGAGGCGTGTCCGCCTGCGCGACCTGCGACGGATTCTTCTACAAGGACCAGGACGTCGCGGTGATCGGCGGCGGCAACACCGCGGTCGAGGAAGCGCTGTACCTGGCCAACATCGCCCGCAAGGTCTACCTGGTGCACCGCCGCGACACCTTGCGCGCCGAGAAGATCATGCAGGACAAGCTGTTTGCCAAGATCGAGGCCGGCAAGATCGAACCGGTCTGGCACCACACGGTCGACGAGGTGCTGGGCAACGACGCCGGCGTGACCGGCGTGCGGGTCAAGTCGGTGCTGGACGGTTCCACCCGCGACATCGACGTGCACGGCTTCTTCGTCGCCATCGGCCACACCCCGAACACCTCGCTGTTCGAAGGCCAGCTGGCGATGAAGAACGGCTACCTGACCATCAAAACCGGCCTGGACGGCAACGCCACCCAGACCTCGGTACCGGGCGTGTTCGCCGCCGGCGACGTGGCCGACCAGGTCTACCGCCAGGCGATCACCTCGGCGGGTTTCGGCTGCATGGCCGCGCTGGATGCGGAACGGTACCTGGACAAGAACGGCGGCTGACGCGGCGGATCCCGGCATGCGCACGAACTACGTCCTGATCGACTACGAGAACGTGCAGCCGAAAAACCTCGCCTTGCTGGAGGCCGAGCATTTCCGGGTCAAGGTATTCCTCGGCGCCAGCCTGGCGAAGCTGCCGGTCGACCTGGTGACCGCGATGCAGGCGCTGGGTTCGCGGGCGGAGTACGTGCGCATCTCGGGCAACGGGCCGAATGCGCTGGATTTCCATATCGCCTACTACATCGGGCGCATTGCCGCCGAGGATGCGGATCCGTACTTCCACATCATCTCGAAGGACACCGGCTTCGATCCACTGATCGCCCACCTGAAGGACAAGGGCATCGGCTGCAAGCGGTCCGCGACCCTCGACGCCATCCCGATCCTCCGCTCCCTGACCGAGGCGCCCAGGGACGAACAGGTCGACGGCGTGATCGAGAAGCTCAAGGGCATGCCCAAGAACCGCCCGCAGAAGGACAAGACCTTGCGAACCATGATTTCCGCATGGTTCGGCAAGAAGCTGGACGACGCCTCGCTGGACCGGGTCGTCGGCGAGCTGGTCAGGCGCAAGGTCATCGCCGTCAATCAAGGCAAGGTTCGCTACACCTTGCCGAGCTGACCTTGCGACGCGCTATCGTTCATTCGCTTGCCGACATCCCGGCGACCGCCTGGGATGCCCTGCACGACGGCCGCAATCCTTTCGTTGGCCACGCCTTCCTCGCCGGGCTCGAGCAGACCGGCTGCCTGCGCGAAGACTGGGGCTGGACGCCGCATCACCTCACGCTATGGAACGGCGACGCGCTGGTCGCCGCCGCGCCGGGCTACCTGAAGCACAATTCCCACGGCGAGTTCGTGTTCGACCACGCCTGGGCGCACGCCTATGCGCGCTACGGCCGGGACTACTACCCGAAATGGCTGGGCGCCGTGCCCTACTCGCCCGTCACCGGCCCGCGCCTGCTGGCGCGCGACGATCCGGCACGGCGCGAATTGCTGAAGGCGATCGTCGCGGAAACGCGGCGCCTCGGCCTGTCCTCGGCCCACGTCAATTTCCACACGGAAACCGAGGACAGCACGTTCGACGATGTGTGGCTGCCGCGCCTCGACGTGCAGTACCACTGGCGCAACGAAGCCGGCTGGACTTCGTTCGACGACTTCCTCGCCGCGATGGACCACAAGCATCGCAAGAACATCCGCCAGGAACGGGCGAAGGTGCAGCGCGCCGGCGTGACGTATCGCATGTTGCACGGCGACGAAGCCGGCGACGAGGCACTGGACGCGATGTTCGGCTTCTACCTGCAGACCTTCGCCGACTACGGCAATTCGCCGGCGCTGACACTGGATTTCATCCGGCATCTGGCGAAAACGATGCCCAGGCAGCTGGTGATCTTCCTCGCCGAGCGGCAGGGACAACCGATCGCCGGCGCGCTGTGCCTGCGCGGCGCCGATACCTTGTACGGACGCTATTGGGGCGCGACGGAGAATTCGCCCGGGCTGCATTTCGAGACCTGCTACTACCAGGGCATCGAATACTGCCTGCGCGAAGGTCTGCACGCGTTCGAACCCGGCGCACAGGGCGAACACAAGATCGCGCGCGGGTTCCTGCCGGCGTTCGTGCGCAGCCGGCACTGGATCGCCGAGGAAGGTTTCGCCGACGCCTTGCGCCGCTGGTGCGAGGATGAAACGCGCTCGGTCCGCGGCTACGCGCAAGCGCTCGCGGCGCATTCCCCATTCCGTTCGTCTCCGTAGGAGCGCTCTTCAGAGCGCGACCGGGAACCCTCCCGGATCCATGGAATTGCCTGCGCAGCGTCGTGCGATGGCGGTCGCACCCAGATGGGCGCTCCTACAAAAGCGGGAACATCGCGGCCAGAATGCGGGCATGAGCCAGCGTCCGTTCCTGTTGCCTCCCGATCCCGCCGCGCCGTTCCCGCCGGCGGAACTGGCCTTGCGCCAGCCGGATGGCCTGCTGGCGGTCGGCGGCGACCTGTCCCCTGCCCGCCTGCTCAATGCGTATCGCGGCGGCATCTTCCCGTGGTTTTCCGCGGGCCAGCCGATCCTGTGGTGGTCGCCGGATCCGCGCACGGTGTTCCGTACCGACGGCGTGCGCCTGTCGTCGAAGTTCCGGCGCTCGTTGCGGCATTCGGATTGGATTGCGCGCGCCGATACCCGCTTCGCCGAGGTCATCGCCGCCTGCGCCTGCCTGCCGCGTCGCGGCCAGGACGGCACCTGGATCACCGCGGAAATGCAGGCCGCCTATGTCGAACTGCATCGGCTGGGCCATGCGCATTCGGTCGAAGTGCTCGACGGAGCGACTTTGGTCGGTGGCATTTATGGCGTCGCCGTCGGACGGATGTTCTTCGGCGAAAGCATGTTCAGCGCGGAATCCGGCGGTTCCAAGGTCGCACTGGCCGCCCTCGCCCATCGCCTGCGCGAATGGGGCTGGCCGTTGATCGATGCGCAGGTCGAGAACGAACACCTGCGCAGCCTGGGCGCCGAACTGTGGCCGCGTCCGGATTTCCTGCGCATGGTGGCTGCGAAAACGCAGGAACCGGCCGAAGCCGGTTCCTGGAGCGCTCGATTCGGCGTATTGCCAGCCAACGAACTGGCTTGAGGGAAACAACTGCAATCCATGTAGGAGCGACGTCAGTCGCGAATGCTTTTTCCCCGACTTGTTGAAGAGCATTCGCGACTGACGTCGCTCCCACGACGCGGTGTTCAGCGGCGCTTGGCGGCGATGCGCTTGGCGACCTTCTTCCCGCGAGTGGTGGTGCGGCGCACGGCCTTGGCGGCCTTCTTCGTGGTCTTGCGGCTGCGGGTCGCAGGCTTGGGCTTCAGGCCCAGCTTGGCCAGCACCGGCGCCAGGCGCGCTTCGACTTCTGCGCTGAACTGGCCGACGCGGGCTTCGCCCTGCTCGCGCACGCTGGCGATGCCGCCGCGCACGTTGTCCTGCGCTTCGCCGGCCAGTCGGGCTGCCCGCTGCTTCAACGCGTCGATGCGGGCGACCGCGTCGTTGGCGGCGTTGCGGGTTTCGCGGCGGGCGATGGCGACCACGCCCAGGCCGGCCAGCCACAGGTGGCGGAGGCTGGTTTCGGGCGTCTTCGCCGGGATCTTCTTCGCGGCGGGTTTCTTTCTCGCGGCCATGGGGGGCTCCGTGATACCGGCCCGGATGGCCGGTTTTCAAGGTCGCATGCTGCCGGCCGCGGCTGGAGCAAACACACTACCGGCCGCGCTTGCCAGCGGTCGCCGATGCCGCCATGCTCGACGCCACAAGGGAGGGAACCAATGGCTGCGAAATCATCGAAGTGGGCGGCGTTTCCGCACGACGCCAAGGCCTTCGCCTATGCCGGCGACGCGTTGAAGAAAGCCTGGCCGGCCCTGCACGCCGGCGATGCGGAACCGTACCCGGACGCGAAGCGCGCCGCCGCGCTGTTGAAAGCGGCGGGCAAGTCCGCACCGAAGCTCGACGCCGACGCGCTGGCGACGGCGCTGCAGGACGCGTGGCGCGCCTTCCACCATGGCGACTTCCAGGCTGCGTTCGAAGCCGGCGAAAAGCTGGGGCCGATCGGCGCTTCGGTCGCGGTCAAGGCGATGGGCATCCATGCCACCTATCTGGTCGAAGACGACGCCGAGCGGCTCAAGCGCTTCGAGCAGGCGGCCAAGCTGGCCGAGGCCGCGATCAAGGCGTTGCCGGACGAAGCCAACAGCCATTACCGCTACGCCTTCGCCCTGGGCCGCTACAGCCAGGGCCTGAGCATCGCCAAGGCGCTGAAGCAAGGCATCGCCGGCAAGGTCCGCACCGCGCTGGACACGGCGCTGGAATTGCAGCCGAAGCACGCCGAGGCGCACATCGCGCTGGCGGTCTACCACGCGGAGATCATCGACAAGATCGGCGCGATGATCGGCGGCCTGACCTATGGCGCGAAGGCGTCCGAGGCCGAAGCGCACATCAAGACCGCGCTGAAACTGACCCCGGATTCGCCGATCGCCCACGCCGAACACGCCAACGTGCTGCTGTTGCTGTACGGAGACAAGAAGGAAGACGCCGCCGCCACCGCTTACGAGAAGGCCGGCAAGCTGAAACCGAAGGACGCGATGGAGTCGCTGGATGGCAGCCACGCCAGATCGCAGCTGGAATAGCCTGCGCCGCGCCACGGGCTGGCTGCTGCTGGCACCGGTCCTGGCATGCGCACAACAGGTCCCCCAGCCGAATCGCGAGGAAGCCGCGCCGGAGGCCGCCACAGCGGTCGGCGACATCCTCGGCGATGCGCTGACCTGCCGCACCGCGAGCGCGGCGCTGCCAGGCCTGTTGTCCCGCCTGCGCAACGAGCGCCCGGCCGAGTTCATGCAGACCGACCGGCAGTATTCGCAACCGGTCATGGATCTGTATCGCCTGCAGACGCCGATACAGGCATGGGGCAACGAAGGCGACACGATCGCCATCACCCAGGACCGGGTGATGCTGGCCGTCCCCGGCAGCATGGAGGAAGTCAGCAAGCGGGTCGACCGCGAGCTGGAGACCAGCCGCAATTCACCGTTGCCCGTGGTCCTCGACGACACGCACGTCCTGGTGGTCTACCCCGCAGAACAACCCGGACTGGAAGGATTCACCCTGCTCGGCTGCGAGTACCGGATCGACGGCCTGGCCCTGCTGGACAACCCGGCCGACGCCTGGCGCAAGGCGCAGGCGCCTGCCGGGACGCCCTCGACTCCATCCCGGCCCTAGCGCAGATCCGGACAACCCGTGGGAGCGGCCTTCGCCGCGAATGCTTTCCGCCAGTCCGCACAGGCAAGAGCATTCGCGAGCAAGCTCGCTCCCACAAGGCTGTCTCAGGTCGACGGATCGATCCGCAGCGGAACGTCCCGGTCGCGCGTCGCGGCGGCCTCCTCCGGCAGATAGCGCAACCAGCCACCTGCCAGCGACTGGTACAGCGACACCACGGCCAGGGCATTGCGTACGCGTCCCTGGGCGAAGGCGTCCTCGGCCTGCAGGCGCGTGCCTTCGGCGTCGAGCAGTTCCAGCACGTCGATGGCGCCGTTGTCGAAGCGCAGTTTCGCCACCGAGGCGGCGCGCGCACTGGCGGCCGCGGCCTGTTCCAGGTGCGTCGCCTCCTCGCCGCTGCGCGATACCCGCGTCAGCGCGTTCTCGGTTTCCTCCAAGGCCAGCAGCACGGTCTTCTGGTAGTTGGCCAGGTCGGCAGCAGTCTCGGCATTGGCCGCGGCGATGCGTGCGCGCACGCGGCCGACATTGAGGAACGAGCCGTCGATGCCCAGCGACAGCATCCGCGTCTCGCTGTCGCGTTCGAACAATGCGCCCGCGTCCAGCGCCTGCGTGCCGATCAGCCCGCCCAGGGTGAAGCGCGGGAACAGATCCGCGGTCGCCACGCCGATGCGTGCGGTCGCGGCGTGCAGGCGCTGTTCGGCGGCGGCCACGTCGGGGCGACGGCGCAGCAGTTCGGCCGGGGCCCCGGCAGCGATCTGCTCCGGCAGGGCCGGCAGGTCGGCAGGCGCTTCCAGTTCGGCGACCAGCGATTCCGGCGTGCGTCCGGTCAGCACCGCGATGCGATGCGTGGCCGCGGCGATCTGCGCCTGCAGCGCGGGAATGCGCGAACGCGTGGTCTCGGCCTGGCTGCGGCTGCGGTCGACGTCGAACGGCGTGGCGAAACCGGCGTCGCGGCGCACTTCCAGCAACTGCAGCGTGCGCGCCTGGTTATCGGCGTTCTCGCTGGCCACGCGCAACTGTTCCTGCCATCCGCGCAACTGGAAGTAGCTGCGCGCCAGTTCGCCGACCACGGCGACCTGCATCGCCGCAAGATCGGCGGCGCTGGCCTGCGCCTCCGCACGCTGCGCTTCCACGCCTCGGCGGATGCGGCCGAAGAAATCCAGTTCCCACACCGCGCCGAAACCGGCGCTGTAGGCGTCCTGGTCGCGTCCCGCCCGGTCGACGCCGGGCAACTGGTCGCTGCTGGCCAGGGTTTCGGTCGCCTCGGCGTTGGCGGTCAGCGTGGGCAAGTGGTCGTACTTCGCACCGCGCAGCAGCGCGTTGGCCTGCTGGTAGCGGGCATAGGCGATGCGCAGGTCGTGGTTGGCCGAAAGCGCGTCTTCGACCAGCCGTTCGAGCCTGGCGTCGCCGAAGTCGCGCCAGAACTCGGCATCGACTTCCGGCACCGCATCGTTCGCCGCTTGCGCGCGGACGAAGCGGTCGACCTGCGGCGGATCGGGCCGGACGTAATCCGGCCCCACCGTGCATGCCGCCAGCACGCTGGCGGCGATGGCGGCGGTAAGCATCGATTTCACCATGGCAGCACCTGATCGAAGTAGAAGTAGCCACCGGTCGGGCCGTCGTTGCCGATCAGCGCCAGCTGCACGCTGGTGCGCGCGCCTTCCGGCACGGACAGTTCGCCGTTCTGCTGGTCGCCGGATTTGTTCATGTCGGTCTGCACGTAGCCCGGGTGGATGGTGTTGACCTTGATTCCGGTGTCCTTCAGTTCGTGCGCCAGATGCACGGTCCACGCGTTCACTGCGCTCTTGGACACGTTGTAGGCCGGCACGCCCTTGAACTCGTAGATGAAGGAGGCCGGGTTCTGGTGCTCCGAGATCGAGCCCAGCAGGCTGGACACGTTGACGATGCGGCCCGCCTCGGACTTGCGCAGCAGCGGCAGGAAGGCTTGGGTGGTTTCGACCAGGCCGAACAGGTTGGTGTCGAACGTGGTGCGCCAGGTCTGCAAGGACTGGCCGGACACGCCCTTGGCGGGATCGTCGACCAGGATGCCGGCATTGTTGACCAGGATGTCGAGCTTGCCGTGGCGCTGTTCGATTTCCTTCGCGGCGGCGGCGATGCTGGCCGGATCGGTCACGTCCAGCGCGACCGCTTCCACCGGCAGGCCTTTTGCCTGCAGTTCCAGGGCGGCTTCGACGGCCTTGTCGCGGTTGCGGCCGGCGAGGATCGTGTGCACGCCAGCTTCGGCCAGCTGGCGCACGGTTTCGCGGCCGATGCCACGGGTGGCGCCGGTGACGAGGGCGACTTTGTCGGTATTGCTCATGGGGATGCTCCGTTCGTGGGGGGTGGGAGAGGCTCGCCCGCGTTCGCCGCGGGCGATATCCGTTTCTTGCGTGGAGATCAGGCTTCGACTTCCGCGTGCCCGTCGTGGGCCACCGCCGGCTGGTCGTGGCGCACCAGCGGACGGCCGGCCAGCTTGCGCAGCGCGACGTAAAACACCGGGGTCAGGAACAGGCCGAACAGGGTCACGCCCAACATGCCGGCGAACACGGTGATGCCGGTGACGCTGCGCACTTCCGCGCCGGCGCCGTGCGATAGCACCAGCGGCACGGTGCCGGCGATGAACGCCACCGAGGTCATCACGATCGGGCGCAGGCGCAGGCGGCAGGCTTCTAGCGCCGACTCGACGATGCTCTTGCCCTGCAGTTCCAGTTCGCGGGCGAACTCGACGATCAGGATCGCGTTCTTGCACGCCAGGCCCATCAGCACCACCAGGCCGACCTGCACGAACACGTTGTTGTCGCCGCCAGTCAGCCATACGCCCAGCAGCGCGGACAACAAGGTCATCGGCACGATCAGGATCACCGCCAGCGGCAGCGTCCAGCTTTCGTACAGCGCGGCCAGCACCAGGAAGGCCAGCAACACCGCCAGCGGGAACACCACCAGCGCAGCCTTGCCCTGGGTCGCCTGCTGGTAGCTCAGGTCGCTCCAGTCGATGCCCATGCCGGTTGGCAGCACCTGCTGCGCCAGCTCGGTCACCTTGGCCATCGCTTCGCCGGACGACAGCACGCGCGGATCCGCGTTGCCGAGCAGGTCGGCGGCCGGATAACCATTGAAGCGGATCACCGGGTCGGGGCCGTAGGTCTGCTTGATGTTGACCATGCTGCCGATCGGCACCATTTCGCCGTTGGTGTTGCGGGTGCGCAGGTTGGCGATGTCCTCGACGTCGTCGCGGAACCCGCCGTCGGCCTGCGCGATCACCTGCCAGGTACGGCCGAACATGTTGAAGTCGTTGACGTAGGCCGAACCCAGGTAGGTCTGCAGCGTGTCGAACAGCTCGGTCAGCGGCACGCCCTGTGCCTTGGCCTTGACGCGGTCGACTTCGGCGTCGAGCTGCGGCACGTTGGCCTGGTAGCTGGTGATCGGGAAGCCCAGCCCCGGCGCCTGCGACGCGGCGCCCTGGAAGGCCTGCACCGCGTTCTGCAACTGGCCGTAGCCCAGGCGCGTGCGGTCCTCGACGAACAGCGACCAGCCCGAACCGTTGCCCAGGCCCTGGATCGGCGGCGGCATGAAGGCGAAGGTGAAGCCTTCCTGGATGCCGGCGAACTTCTGGTTGAGCTCGGCGGTGATTTCCTCCGCGCTGCGCGAGCGCTCGCTGAAGGGCTTCAGGGTGAAGAACACCACGCCGTTGTTCGGGGTATTGGTGAACTGCAGCGGGTTCAGGCCCGGGAACGCGACCTCGTTCGCCACGCCGTCGACGCCCTTGGCGATCGCGGCCATCTTCTTCAGCACCGTGTCGGTGCGTTC
Source organism: Pseudoxanthomonas helianthi (assembly GCF_017939625.1). Classification (GTDB taxonomy): domain Bacteria; phylum Pseudomonadota; class Gammaproteobacteria; order Xanthomonadales; family Xanthomonadaceae; genus Pseudoxanthomonas_A; species Pseudoxanthomonas_A helianthi. The sequence goes on along the minus strand of NZ_JAGKTC010000003.1, from coordinate 256,123 downwards.
GATCGACGCGCCTTCGGGCATCTTCACGCCGGCGATCAGGTACAGCTTGTCCTGTTGCGGGATGAAGCCCGCCGGCACTGCGCGGAACATCACGCCCGCGCCGAGCAGCAGCACCACGTAGACCGCGAACACCGCGCCGCGCTTGCCGAGGGCACGGGACACCGCACCTTCATAGCGCTGCGAATTGCGCTTGAAGAAACGATTGAACGGACGGAACAGCCAGCCGAACAAACGGTCGATCAGGCGCGAGGGGCGGTCCTTCGGCGCATCGTGCGGCTTCAGCAGTTTGGCGGCCAGCGCCGGCGACAGGGTCAGCGAGTTGATCGCCGAAATCACCGTGGAAATCGCGATGGTCACCGCGAACTGCTTGTAGAACTGCCCGGTCACGCCGGTCAGGAAGGCCATCGGCACGAACACCGCGCACAGCACCAGGGCGATGGCGATGATCGGACCGGACACCTCGCGCATCGCCAGGTGCGCGGCCTGCAACGGCGTGGCGCCTTCCTCGATGTGGCGCTCGACGTTCTCGACCACCACGATGGCGTCGTCGACCACGATGCCGATGGCCAGCACCAGGCCGAACAGGGTCAGCGTGTTGATCGAATAGCCCAGCAGATACAACACGCCGAAGGTGCCGACCACCGATACCGGCACGGCCAGCAGCGGGATGATCGACGCGCGCCAGGTCTGCAGAAACAGGATCACCACCAGCACCACCAGCAGGGTCGCTTCCAGCAGGGTCTGCACCACCGACTTGATCGAGTCGCGCACGAAGATGGTGGTGTCGTAGATCGACTGGATCTCGATGCCCGGCGGCAGGGTCGGACGGATCTCGTCCATCTTGGCCACCACCGCGTCGCGGATCTCCAGCGCGTTGGCGCCGGGGGCCTGGAAGATGCCGATCGCGGAGGCGTTCTTGCCGTCCAGGCGCGCGCGCAGGGTGTAGTCGCCCGCGGCCAGCTCGATGCGGGCCACGTCGCGCAGGCGCACGATCTCGCCGTCGCCGCCGCTCTTGAGCACGATGTCGCCGAACTCCTCGGTCGATTCCAGCCGGCCCTTGGCGTTGATCGGCAGCAGGAAATCGCTGCCGTTGGGCATCGGCTCGGCGCCGAGCTGGCCGGCGGAAACCTGCACGTTCTGCTCGCGCACCGCGCGCAGCACGTCGCTGGCGGTCATGCCGCGGCTGGCCACCTTGTCGGGGTCCAGCCACAGGCGCATGGCGTAGTCGCCGCCGCCGAACTGCTGCGCGTCGCCGACGCCGGGAATGCGCGCCAGTTCGTCCTTGATGTGCAGGCGCATGTAGTTGCGCAGGTAAAGCGAATCGTAGCGGCCGTCCTTGGAGGTCAGGTGCACCACCATCAGGAACACCGGCGACTGCTTCTGCACGGTCACGCCCTGCCGGCGCACGTCCTCGGGCAGGCGCGCCTGCGCCTGGGAGACGCGGTTCTGCACCTTCACCGCCGCGTCGTCCGGGTCGGTGCCCGGCTTGAAGGTGACGGTGAGCTGCAGCACGCCGTCGGAACCGGCGACCGACTTGACGTACATCATGTCCTCGACGCCGTTGATCGCTTCCTCCAGCGGCGTGGCCACGGTCTCGGCAATCACCTTGGGGTTGGCGCCGGGATAGACCGTGCGCACGACCACCGAGGGCGGCACCACTTCGGGGTATTCGCCGATCGGCAGCAGCGGAATCGAGATCAGGCCTGCGGCGAAGATCACGATCGACAACACTGCCGCGAAGATCGGCCGGTCGATGAAGAATCTGGAAAAGTCCATGGGTGGATTTCCTGAAAGAAGAAAACGGGAACCCCGCCTGCACGAAACAGGCTTCGGGTAGAAAACAAGAACCGGTGTGGGAGCGACGTAAGTCGCGAACGGCTTTTAGAAAAGCATCGCGACTTACGTCGCTCCCACATCGGAGGGCATTACTTCATTGCGACGCGGCCATCGGCGGCGGCCTGCATCGCCACCGCCTTGGCCTGCACCGGCATGCCGGGGAAGAACACCTTCTGCAGGCCATCGACGATCACGCGGTCGCCCGGCTTCAAGCCGCTCTGCACGATGCGCAGGCCTTCGGCGTTGCGGCCCAGCACCACGTCGCGACGCTGTGCGGTGCTCTTCGCGTCGACCACGTACACGTACTTGCGGTCCTGGTCGGTCAACACCGCCTTGTCGTCGATCAACAGGGCGTTGAAGCGACCGCTGCCCGGCAGGCGCACCCGCGCGAACAGGCCCGGGGTGAACTGGCGCCCGTCGTTGTCCAGCAGCGCGCGGCCGCGGATGGTGCCGGTGCTGCGGTCGACCTGGTTGTCGAGGAAATCGACCTTGCCCGTGTGCGGGAAGCTCTCCTCGCCGACCAGCGACACCTGCGCCGGCACGCCGGTTTCGTCGCGTTCGCCCTTGCGCGCCAGTTCGGCGTAACGGAGGAAGGTCGACTCGTCGGTGTCGAAGTACACGTAAACCTTGTCTTGCGACACGATCGTGGTCAGCACGCTGCCATCGTTGGCGCTGACCAGGTTGCCGGCGGTGATCATCGCGCGACCGGCGCGGCCGCTGATCGGCGCGCGCACCTGGGTCCATTCCAGGTTGAGCCGCGCGCTTTCTACCGCCGCACGCGCGGCCTGCACGTCGGCCTGGGCGACCGCGGCGGCGGAACGGCGCTGTTCGTAGCTTTCGGTGGAGATGGCTTGCGATTCGGCTAGCTTCTTGGCGCGCGAAGCCTCGCTGCGGCCCTGCTCCGCCTGGCTCAGCGCCCGCGCCAGCTGCGCCTGCGCCTGCGCCAGTTCGGCGCGGTAGCTGCGCGAGTCGATGCTGAAGAGCACGTCGCCCTTGCGCACTTCGTCGCCTTCGCGGTAGTTGACGCGCTCGATGTAGCCGGACACGCGCGGACGCAGTTCGACACTTTCGACCGCTTCGACGCGGCCGCTGAATTCATCCCACTGGCTGACTTCCTTGACCAGCACCGGGGCGACGCTGACCTGGGCCGCCGGCGGTGCGCCGGCTTCCTGCGCGTTGCCGCCGCTGCAGGCGGCGAGTATCGCGACCGACAGCGCGAGCAAGGCGCCACGCAGCGCCGTGGAAGGGATTCGTTGCGAATTGGGGGAGGCGATGTTCATGGGTGGATTCCGCGATGTGAGGGGGAAGACGAGGGGGAAGGAACAGGCAACGACGCGAACATGTGCGGAGGCGGCGGCGCCCACGCATCGGAAAAGCGCACGACCGGACGGACGCGCTGCCCGTTGCGCGCCAGCAGCGAGACCGCGCGGCGGCCGACCGCCAGCGCATCGGGCCAGCCGGCGCAGGCGTCGGCGATGTTCTCCGGCGTGCAGATCGGGTGGTCGATCGACAGCAGTTGCACGATCACGCCCAGCGGCGCGGCTTCCTCGTGCAGCACGCAGGCCAGCATGTTCAACGCGGCGGCGCTGACCGAGGCGTGGCCGTAACCGGACCAGCCGCGTTCGGCGCAGGTGCCGCCGACCAGCACGTAATGCGCCGGCATGCCGCCGCGCGCGCTTTCGGCGAGCAGCGGCAACAGATGGCGGGCCGAGGCCAGATGCGGCAGCAGATCGAGTTCCAGCGTGTCGGTCAGCGCATCGACCGGCTTGTCGAGCAGGCGACCGCTGGTGCGCGGACCGGCGAGACAGGCGAACACCGCGCGCAACGGCTGGCCGCGCTTGCGCACCGCGCTGGCCAGGCGCAGGCCGTCGCGGTCGCTGCGGATGCAGGAGATCGGCATCGGCTGCAGTCCGGACTCGCCGGCATGGCGCGCGACCAGCGCATCCATCCGCGGACCCTTGCAGCCGGCGGCGAGTACCGGGCCGCCGGCTTCGAGCAGCGCGCCGACCACGCCGGAGCCGACTGTCCCGCTGGCGCCCAGTACCAGGGTCACAGGATTCAATATCCCGCTCATGGGATTTTAATTCCTGCATCCGGGATAATTGCAGCGGCAATCAAATTGGGAAGACGATTTCTGCCGACGCGCACGCCACCGCCGGCCTGTTGCCGGCGCGGCGCCAGCAGATCGCGCAAACGCGTCCGCGAAGGTGTTTTCTCGGGGAAAAACGTAGTGAAATCGCCGTTCTGCGCCGGCCTTTCAGCGGCTTCGAAAGCGGCCTTCATCAAGTCGGACAACATGGGGCGTCTCCAGGACGGGGGAACCTGGGCGCAAAGTTACGCCTGCAATCAGGACTTGATTAGTCTGTGTTTAGGGGAATAATCATCCCGCAAGCGGTCCAATCCCTCTTCCCCAGGAATCCCCATGAGCCACGACCTCAACGACACCCTGATCTTCGTCAAGGTGGTCGAGCACGGCAGTTTCATCTCCGCGGCCAAGTCGCTGCGCCTGCCGAAGACCACGGTCAGCCGCAAGGTGCAGGAACTGGAAGCGCGCCTTGGCGCGCAGCTGCTGCACCGGACCACGCGCAAGCTGGGCCTGACCGAAGCCGGCAACGTCTACTTCGAGCATTGCCAGCGCATCGCCCAGGCGCTGGGGGAAGCCGAGAGTGCGGTCGGCCAGCTGCAAAGCGGCCCGCGCGGCTGGCTGCGTTTCACCGCGCCCTACTCCATCGGCATCGACAAGATCGCGCCGCTGCTCGGCGAATTCCACGCGCGCCATCCCGAGGTGCGGGTCGAGATGCTGCTCAGCAACGAGCCGCTGGACCTGATCGACAAGGAAATCGACGTCGCCCTGCGCGGCGGTTCCCTGCCCGACTCCAACCTGATCGCGCGCAAGCTGGCCACCTTCGGCAGCCAGGTCTACGCCAGCAGCAGTTACATCGCCCGCCATGGCGAACCGCTGCATCCGGACGACCTGCGCCACCATCGCAGCCTGGCGATGTCCAAGTACCGTCGCAACAACGGCTATTACTGGCCGCTGAGCAACGGCGCCGGCGAGGAAACCGATTTCCCGGTCAGTCCGGTGCTGGTCGCCAACGATCCGGGCGCGTTGAAGGGTGCCTTGCTGTGCGGCGAAGGCCTGATGCTCGGCGCCGACGTGATGGTCAAGCCGTTCATCGAGCAGGGGCTGGTGCAGCGCGTGCTGGCCGGCTGGACCGGTCCCACCTGGGATTTCAACGCGGTGTTCCCGCGCGGACAGGGCCAGTCGCCGAAGGTGCGCGCCTTCATCGATTTCCTGGTCGAACGGCTGAACTTCGAGATCGACTACATGCAGGCGCACTGCCCGGTGTTCCTGGCCCAGCAGCAGGCGCGCGACGCGGCGGCGGCGGGCCTGCGCATCATCGAGGACGCGTTGGCCTGATTCGGCTGCCGGCTTTTCGCGATGCAAAGAAAAACCCCGGCGATGCCGGGGTTTTTCGTGGACGTCACGAAATCGGTGGTCAGTGGCCGCCGCTGCCGGAAGCCAGCTTGTCCAGGTCGATGCCCTGCCGACGCAGCGTACGCGTGGCGGCGACGGCGTAGAAGGCCAGGTAAGCGAAGCAGGCCACGCCGACCCAGTAGCTGGCGTGGATGCCGACGATGTCGGCCACCCAGCCCTGGAACAGGCTGACGAAGCCGCCGCCGCAGATCATCATGATCAGGAAGCTGGAACCTTCGTTGGTGTTCTTGCCCAGGCCGGCGATCGCCAGGGTGAAGATGCACGGCCACATCACGCTACAGAACAGGCCCACCGAAGTGAAGGCGAAGGTGCTGAGCATGCCGCTGGTGGCCATGCCCAGCAGCAGCGCGGCGATGCCGCACACGGCGAAGTACAGCAGCATGCGCGCCGGGTTGCCGCGGCTCAGCAACGCCGCCGCGATCATCACCAGGATCACCGGCGCGTAGACCAGGAACGGCTTGATGTCGTGCTGGGCGATGGCGTTGACCGCGAGGAACACGCCGAAGGCGATGAACGGCAGGATGAAGGTCAGCAGGCTCTTCATCGATGCGCCCACGTCGAACGCGCCCGCCGCGCCCGACCAGCGGCCGATCATCAGGCTGGCCCAGTAAAGCGAGATGTAAGGCGCGATGTGCGCGGTCTGCATGCCGAGGTCTTTCTCGAGGTACGCCGGCAGGTTCGCCGCGGTCGACACTTCCACGCCGACGTAGACGAAGATGGCCAGCATGCCCAGCACCAGCTGCGGGTAGCGGAACGCGGCGAACGCGGAGTTGCTGTGGATCAGCTTGCCGCTGTCGCCCGCCTCTTCCGCGGCCAGGTGCTCCAGGTCGATGTGGTTGGGTACCGAGGAGAAGTACAGGAACACCGCGACCAGGATGAACACCGCGCCCAGTACCAGGTATGGCGTCTTCACGCTTTCGATGCTGGCGGTGGTGCCGCCCGCGGCGACGCTGCCGAAAATCGCGATGCTGACGATCAGCGGGCCGATGGTGGTGCCGAAGTTGTTGATGCCGCCGGCCATGGTCAGGCGCTGCGCACCGGTGCTCGGGTCGCCCATCACGATGGCCAGCGGGTTCGCCGCAATCTGCTGCAGCGAGAAGCCCAGTGCGACGATGAACAGGCCCGACAGCATCAACGCGAACGAACCGGTGTTCGCCGCCGGGTAGAACAGCAAGGTGCCCAGCGCCGAGATCACCAGGCCCAGGCAGATGCCGTTCTTGTAACCGATGCGGTTGAGCACGTCGATCTTGATCGCCTTCGACACGAAGAAATAGATCAGCGAGCCGACCGTGTAGGCGACGTAAAACGCCACCGAGACCAGCTGGCTTTGCCATTGCTTGAGGTCGAAGGCCTGCTTGAACACCGGGATCAGGATGTCGTTGCTGGCGGCGACGAAGCCCCAGAAGAAGAACACCGTGATCAAAACCAGGAACTGCGACCATCGGGTCGTTTGCTTGCTCATGCCCTACCCCTCTCCTGGGTTGGTGTCTGCGTGTCGTGTCGCGGGCGGCGCGAACGCCGCCCGCTCCGGCTCATTGTTGCGCGGCGCATTTGAGCACATCCGCTTCGCCGGCGGTACCCGACACGATGCGGATTCTGGTGAACGCCGCGGAGAACGGCGCATCGGCTTCGATCGAGAACGGCACTTCGACGGCGGACAGATCGGCGCCCTTTGTTGCGAAGCAACCAAGCGGGGCCTTGATCGTGTGCTTCTCGCCGGGCTTGAAGCCCGCCAGCGCCGGGCCTAGGTCGACTGCGCCGCCGCAGTCCTTGCCGCAGCCCATGCCGAGCAAAACCGGCGTTTTCGCGGGTTTTTTCACCACCACGTCGAATTGCAGCGTGGCCCCGGCGGCGGCCATCGCGGTCAGGTTGTTGCGGGCAACCGTGTTGCGGGCGAAGAAGCGCGCAGGCCGCAGCCAGCTCACTTCCTTCGCGTCCTGCTGGGTATTGACCTGCACCGTGCCGACGCGCAGCGCCGGGTTCGCTTCCGGCCATTCACTGGTCTTGTTTAGGTCTCCTCCCACGGCGCGTTCCTGCCCGCCCGCCGACAGCTGCAACGCGAACGGCGCCATGTCGGACAGGTTGAAGATCGCCAGCGTGGTCGAATCGCCGCAGGCCTGCGCCTTGTCCAGCGGCAATTGCGCGACGCTGCCCGGGTTCGCGTAGCCGAGGCCATAGCCGGGCTTGAACAACGCCAGCTTGTTCGGCGCCGGACAGGCCAGGTTCGGCCACGGGAACGTCAGGCGACCGCGGAAGTCGTGCGCGGGCTTGCCGTCGGCGCCGGCGACCAGCACGTCGGCAACGCCCTTGCCTTCGGTGCCGGGCAACCAGGCCGCGACAAAGGCGTTGGACAGGTTCAGAAGATCGTTTGCATACAGCGGACGGCCCGACAGGAACACGGTGATCACCGGCTTGCCGGTCTTCGCCGCGGCCTGGAGGGTGGCGAGGTCTTCGGGGAAACGACGGCTGTGCGCGACGGTGTCGGACGGCACGATGTCGCCCATCATTTCCGCGTACGGCGTTTCGCCGATCACCGCGACCACGGCGTCGAACTGCGAAGCATCGGCGCCTTCGGCGCTGGCGAGCAAGGTCACGTTTTCCGCACCCAGCGCCTCGCGGAAACCGGCGACGATGCTGTCGGCGTTCGGATAATCGGCGTTGGCGTTGTCGCTGCCCTGCCAGGTCAGCGACCAGCCGCCGGCCTGGTTGGGCAGGCTGTCGGCGCCCTTGCCGACCACCAGCACGCGCTGACCGCGCTTCAAAGGCAAGGCGCCGCCTTCGTTCTTCAACAACACCAGCGATTCGCGCACCGCGCGACGCGCGAGGTCGCGATGCTGCAAGGCCGCCTCCTTGCCCGCGTACTGGCTGTCGGACGGTTTGTGTTCGAACAGGCCCGCGCGCAACTTGACCCTCAGGATGCGGGTGACCGCATCGTCGATGCGCGACATCGGGATCTCGCCGCTTTCGACCTGTCGGGTGGTGTTGGCGATGAACGCCTTCCAGTCGTCGGGCACCATCACCATGTCGATGCCAGCGTTGATCGCCTTGGCGCAACTGGCGTTGCTGCAGCCCGGCACCTGGCCGATGCCGTTCCAGTCGGACACGACGAAACCGTCGAAGCCCATCTTGTCCTTCAGCGCTTCGGTCAGCAGCGCCCGGGCGCCGTGCATCTTGCCGTAATCGACCTTGGCGGCGACGTCGTCCCAGCTGTTGTACGAGGCCATCACCGTCTGCACGCCCGCTGCGAGCGCGCCGTAATAGCCCTGCCCGTGCACGTTGATCATGGTCGCCTTGTCGACGATGGCGTTGCCCTGGTCCTTGCCCTGGTCGGTGGCGCCATCGCCGATGAAATGCTTGGCCGTGGCCACGACGGAGCCGTCGCCATGCAAGTCGCCCTGCAGACCCTTGACGTAGGCGGAGGCGTATTCCTTCACCAGCGCGGGATCGCTGGAGAAACTTTCGTAGCTGCGGCCCCAGCGCGTGTTCTGCGCGACGGCCAGGGTCGGGGCGAACACCCAGCCGATGCCGGTGGCGCGGGTCGATTGCGCGGTGGCTTCGCCGATCTTCCCGATCAATTCCGCGTCGTGGGCGGCGCCGAGGCCGACGTTATGCGGGAACAGCGTAGCGCCGTAGACATTGCTGTTGCCGTGCACCGCGTCGATGCCCCAGATGATCGGGATCTTCACCTTGGCATCGACGTTCATCGACGCATCGTGGTAACGGTCGGCCAGCGCCAGCCAGTCCTTCACCGCCGCATGCTTGTTCATGCCCGGCCACGAACCGCCGCCATTCAGCACCGAACCGATGTAGTACTCGCGCACCTGCTCCGGCGTGATCGTCTTGATCTCGGCCTGGGTCATCTGGCCGATCTTCTGCGCCAGCGACATTTCGGACAGCATCTGCTTGATCCGCGCCTCGAGCTGCTCGTCCCGGGCGACCGCGCTGTCGACGTGCGGCCAGTCGGCCAGCGTGGCGACGGACTCGGCTTGCTTTTGTCCGGTTTCGGCGGCCTGCCTTTCGCAACCTGCAAGGCCGATCGCCAGGCAAGCACCTCCCAATACAACGAGCCGGCTCAGTTTCATTCGTGGGGACTCCTTTGGAACATGGTCAGCCCCGGTCGCGACGCAGAACTCTGTTCAAGAGAATCGACGCCGTGCCGGGGCTGGGTGGTTACGATCAGAATTTGTAGGTCAGGCCGAGCAGGTACTGGCGTCCGTATTCGTTGTATTCCAGCGGTTGGCTTGCACCGCCGGCGAATTGGGAATCCTGCACCGTACGGTACGGCGAATTGGTCAGGTTGTTGACCTGAAACAGGATCGACATACCGCTGAGCGCGCTGCCCTCGCCGAATTCATAACCCAATTGCAAGTCGGTCTGTTTGTCGGCCAGCACCGTGGTGTACGCGCGGGAGAAGAACAAACTATAGATCTCGCCGCGGAAGCTGGACCGGTAGCGCTCGTTGATACGGGCCGAGAATCCGTGCTTTTCGTAATACAAGGTCAAGTTGGCCACGTCGCGCGAAAGACCAGGCAACCACGTCTGTTCGGATTGGCTGGTGTCGCCACCGCTGGGGTTGATGTTGCTCTCGGTGTACGAGGCGTTGAACAGTGCGCCGAAACCATCCAGCGCGGGAGTCCATTCGCCGAAATCCAGCGCGGTACTGAATTCGACGCCACGCAGGTAGCCGCCCTTGTCGTTGACCGGGGTACTGAACGTGCCGATGTTCGAAACAGGCGGCGTGCCGCCTGGATTCGGGTTGGTGTACCCGGTGAAATCGTAATCCACGGTTTGCGTGCGAATGTAATTGTCCAGGTTCTTGTAGAACAACGCCAACGCCACGTAGCTAGCTTCGCCGAAGTACTTCTCGAAGGAGACATCGACCGCCTTCGCGCGCCATGGCTTCAATCGGGGATTGCCGCCGTTACCACTCCAGAGGCCTGCGCTTGCCCCCGTTTGCGCGACGCTGGCATTGCTCGCAGCGCGCATGTCATCGATGCGTCCGCGCGCGAGGGTCTTGGCTGCGCCGAAGCGGATGAACCTGCCCTCGCCGAAATCCGCTACCAAGTTCAGGCTCGGCAGGAAATCAGTGTAGGTCTTTCCGGCATGCACGGCGGCCAGGTTGTCTATATTGTTGACATTAAAGCCGACCGAGGACTGGTCGGTACGCACGATCTGCATGCCGACGTTGCCGCGCAGGCGCACGCTCGAACCAATATCGGTGTCGATGTCTACCTTGGAGTAGAAAGTCCGCACCTTCTCGGTAACAGTGAAGTCCTTCTGGTAGTCGCCGTCGCTCATGTTCTGCTGGATGTCGTAATACTTGGCCAGCGCCGCATTCACGTCGTAGCCGAGTACGCCGCCGATGCCGGCGAAGCCGAGGCCTGTCGGCGACACCAGGACATCGCCACCGACCGCGACCGGGGTACGGCCGTTCTTCAGATTGGCGAAATACACCGTCGAGGTCTTTTCCTTGTCGCGCTGACTGAGGTTCACGCCGACATCCCAGCCCACGAACGGACCGAAATCCAGGTCGTGGTGCAGTTCCACGCGAAATGCCTTGATCGTGTCCTTCAAGCGCGGCGCTTCGATGCGCCCGTCATGGCCCCAACTGGCTGGGTCGCTCAGCAGCACCCTCTGCGGATCGGAGTAGTCGTTGCCGAAGGCGAACTGGGCGAAATCGTTGGAGCTCAGCGGAGTGTCGAAGACCGCGCTGTCCAGCACCGGCGTCACCGTGCCCTCACCGTCCACCGTCTCGATGCCGGCATAAGTCTCTGCGATGCTTTGCTTGCGCTTGGTGGTGGAATAGCTCAGGTCAGCCATCACCGACCAGGTCTCCGCGAACTTCCATGTATTGCGCCAGCCGGCGGAAAACAAGTCGTCCTTGCGATGGTTGTAATCATTGCGGACTACCGGTTCCAGGTTGTTCACGGTACCGCCGGTGACGACGTCCACATTGCCACTGCGCGCGGTACGGGGATTGCTCAACGTCACCCCGTTGCCTGTCCAGGGATCCTGACTCCACATGATGCCGCGCATCGTTTCCTTCTGGTCGAAGCGTGAGTAGTACAGGTCCAGAATGCTGTGGAATTCATCGTTCGGCTTGAATTCGAATACACCCATCAAACCATCGCGCTTCTGGTCCGCAGAGCGCGCCCAGATCTCAGCGCCCATCAGCATGTCCGCTCCCGGTGGCTTGCCCGGAATGCCGTCGGCGGGGAACCAGTCGGCCGAACCGCCCCACCACCACGCCTTGTAGTGCTTCTCCTGGAACGGAGAATCCAGATGGGCGAAGCCGAGCGCGATGCCGATGGTGTTGTCCGCGAACTGGTCGATATACGAGGCGCTCACGCGATAGCCATTGGCATCCACGCCATCATTCAGTTCGCCGAACGAGTTGCGTTCACCGCGCACGTTGAGATTGATCTTTCGCTCGCCCACGGACAACGGGCTCACGGTCTGCATGTCGACCGTGCCGGACAAGCCCTGCCCGATCAACTTGGCGTCGGGCGTCTTGTACACGGTCACGGCATTGACCAGTTCGGAGGGGTATTGGTCGAACTCGACGCCGCGGTTGTCGCCAGTAGTGACCTGCTCGCGTCCATTGAGCAGCGACGCGGCGAAGTCGGGGGCGAGGCCACGGATCGCAATGACCTGGGCACGTCCATTGACGCGCTGCGCCGCCAGGCCGGGTAGCCGGGCCAGCGACTCGGCGATGCTGACATCGGGCAACTTGCCGATGTCTTCGGCCGAGATCGCCTCGACGATGGAATTGGATTCGTTTTTGGTTTCCAGCGAAGTTGCGATGCTATGCCGGATGCCGGTCACCTTGACCGTTCCCAGCGTCTCGACATCCTTCTTCTCTTCCGGCTTTTGCGTGTCAGTCTTTTCTGCATCGGTCGCTGCGGCGGCCTGACCGACCGGCGCCTCTTGCGCCTGTATGGCGAAGCTGGCGAACAACGCGGCGCTGCACGCCGCAACTAGGGCTCGCTTGCGCAAGATGGTTCGATTCCCCTTCAAATCTGCAGCTTTTTCGTGACGCGACATCGCCCCTCTCCCGTCGAAGTTGACAGCGCTGTCATACCTGCGTCTACTTGAACTTGTCAAACGAAAACTTAATTAGCCGCTTACTGCGTCGCAGCAATACTGCATTTCATGCGCTTACGCATTTTGCGCTGGTATTCCATTGTTGCGATGCACTATGCCGAATGCGCATCGGCATGGCGCTGAAAACGGAATGGAAGGAGCATCCATGTACAAGAAAAACCGCCGGCGCGCCTCGCAAGCAAGATCCCTCGGCAGATCGTTTCGGTGGCTGGCCGCATTGGCGCTCGTCGTGTCCGTCTGTGCAAGCGCTGCCGAGCCGCCGAAGCCGAAGGTTTCGGTATGGATCACCACCTCGGACCACGCTATGGCATTGAAGCCCTCGCCTGCCGCCGCGTTCGACAATGGCAAGCGCTTGCCATTGCACATCGATGTCGATGCCGACCAGCGTTTCCAGTCGATGATCGGTTTCGGCGCTTCGATCACCGATGCCTCGGCCTGGCTGATCCAGAACAAGTTGAACCCGACGCAACGCGAGGCGCTGCTGAAGGAGTTGTTCGGTCCCGCGCCCGGGCTGGGCTTGAACTTCGCCCGCCTGACCATCGGGGCATCGGACTTCTCGCGCCATCACTACAGCCTGGACGATCCACCGGATGGCCAGCCGGATCCGCAGCTGAAGCATTTCAGCATCGATCCGAACCGCGGCGACGTGGTGCCGGTGACCCGCGCGGCGCTGGCGGTCAATCCACGGTTGCAGGTGATGGCCTCGCCTTGGAGTGCGCCGGCGTGGATGAAGCACAACAACAGCCTCATCAAGGGGAAGCTGTCGCCGCGTTATTACGATGCGTTCGCGCGCTATCTTCTGAAATACGTCGATGCCTACGCGGCGGTAGGCATTCCGATCTTCGCGCTGACCGTGCAGAACGAACCGGACTTCGAGCCCGGCGACTATCCGGGCATGCGCTTGAACGCGCCCGAGCGCGCACGGCTGATCGGCGACCACCTCGGTCCGTTGCTGGCGAAGCGCGGATCGAAGCCGTTGCTGTTCGACTGGGACCACAACTGGGACAAGCCGCAAGAGCCGTTGGGCGTGCTCGCCGATCCGGTCGCCGGGCGTTACGTCCACGGGGTGGCCTGGCATTGCTATGGCGGCGAGCCTTCCGCGCAATCGAAGGTACACGATGCGCATCCGGAAAAGGATGCCTATATGACCGAGTGTTCGGGCGGCGCGTGGGAGCCGCTGATCAGCGGCGGCCTGACCTTGCAGGCGCGGCGGTTGATCATCCAGTCGCCGCGCCACTGGGCACGCGGGGTGCTGTTCTGGAACTTGGCGCTGGACGAAAACCGCGGCCCGCACGCGGGCGGCTGCGATACCTGCCGCGGCGTGGTGACCATCGACTCGCGCACCGGCGCGGTCAGCCGCACCGACGAGTACTACGCCCTCGCCCACGCCAGCCGCTTTGCCCGGCCCGGCGCGCGGCGCATCGCTTCGAACGAAACCGGGCACGAGCTGGACAATGTCGCCTTCCGCAATGAAGACGATGGTTCGCTGGTATTGATCGTGACCAACTCGGCGAAGAAAGCGCAGCGCTTTTCGGTGGCTCAGGGCGGGCGTACGTTCCGCTATCGTTTGCCGGCGAAAAGTCTGGCGACCTTCGTCTGGAAACAATGAAGATGGCCGGCATCAGAGGCTCGGCATTGCAGGCAATCCTAATCGCTTCTGTTTCCTTCGCGATCTTGCCTCAATCCTTGATTCGATGCGCTTCCGCCTGAGCGGGCCACCCTCCCTTGCGTGAAGGGCGGCCCTGAAAGAATCACCAACGTACCCGCACGCCGATGTTGGCCTCGCGCTGCTCGTAATCGGTACCCTCCAATCCCTTGCCTATCGACGCCACGCCGAACAGGCTCACGCGCTGATTCACTGCAGCTTCCAGGCCCATGTCCAGGGTCGCGGAGGTGCCTAGGTCGTGGTTCGGCAGCACTTGGGCCACGGGATTGGCGCCTTGCGGCAGCACGCTCACGCTGCTCTCGTTGCCTCCGACGTTTCGCTGCACGCCCAATGTCGCCCACGGCCGGATTACCGAACCGTTGGCGCGGGTAATCACCTTTTCCACCCGCAATGCCGCGCGTGCCGTGCCGACCAGATCGTCGTCGAACACGATCGCCTTGCCGGCCGCGTCGACCTTGCTGCCCCAACTCACCGCGCTCGCGGTCAGCTGCACCTGCGGTTCGAGTATCCAGTTGCCGTCGAGCTGATAACGATGCCCGGCGCGTGAGCTCAGGGTCAGGCTGTTGCCCAGGACCCGGTCGCGGAAGCCATCGGGGCTATGGATGTCCGCATGAGGCACCTGGCCGGTGAGCACGAAGTTGAGGTAGCGCCCGGTGTCCCACGTATGGCTCATGTACATGCCGGCGACCAGCGTATCCATCTGCACGTTGGCAATGCCCGAACCCGGCAGATCCGTGGAGTTGACGCCTGTCGTCCAGTAATTGCCGTGGCGATAGCCCAGGTAGAACCCGCCGCGCAAAGTACGGCCCTTGCGGTCGAAGGCGCTGTCGGCACCGACATACAGGCCCACGTCGTCGCCGGAGACTTCGAACCCGGGATTGGCGCCCAGCTCCAGTTCGCTGCCGGTGACGGCCATCCAGACTCCCCGGCAATCGTCGATCACGCCGGTGCCGGCCCGCTCGACCGGCCATTGCGGCTGATGTCCGCACTGCGGCAGGTCCCGCCCACGGACTCCCGCCAGGCGCTGGTGGATCAGGTTGTCGCTGTTCTGCGCCGCCAGAAGGCCCAGGCTCGGCAACACGCCATATGCGGGCACTTCGGGCAACAGGCCCGCTTCCGCGCTCAGGTACCAGTTGTTGTCGGCCTGGCGTCCGAACTTCCATGGATAGACGCTACCGTTGAGTCGGATCGTGTCGTCCGCCGCCACGAACTCGCCCGCGGTTCCGAGGTTGTCGTTCGGGCTATCGATCACCAAGATCGATGCCAAGCCGCCACCGGCGATATCGCTGCCGTCTCCGGTGAACGCGATCTGCGTACGGCCAGTCACGTCGCCTTCGATGTCCAGCCCTCCAGCGCTCAGGGTGCCAGGCGAGACCGTCAGTTGCACGACGCCCTCGTTGCCGGCGTAGCCGCCGCCGATCATCAGGCGGTTCGCGCCCACATCGATCAAGCCGGCGTTCTCGACGTTGCCAGCGATACGCGCACCAGCTCCGGCGAACAGCGTCGAAGTCCCGTCGATCGCCAGCACGCCACCGCCCAGATCCAGCGTGCTTCCGAGCGTGAATTCACTGCCGCCCAGCAGCTCCACGCGCTCCCAACCGGCCAGCGTAGGCAGGCTGTCGTCATCCAGGACCAGGCCATTGAAGCCGAGTCGGTCGGTGCCCGCACCGCCGTCCAGGGCGGTCAGGCCGCTGATGTCGCCGCCAATGAAGTCGGCTTGGTCGTTGCCGCTACCGAACGACAGGGCGCCAATGACGGTCCCGCGCGAAGTGAACCTGTCATCGCCGGCCGTGCCGCTATAAGTGCCCTGCACTTCGAGCGTCGCACCGGCCGCCACGGTCGTGGTCTGCGCCGTCACGCTGCCATCGGCCGTCACGTTCAGCGTGCCGTCCAGCACATTGACCGTCGTGAAGTCCGAACTGGCCGGGCCATTGACGTTCAACTCGCCTGCGCCGGTCTTGCTCAGCGTCTCGAACTGCTGCACCGCTCCGAGGTCCGCCGTCGTCGCGATGTTGGCATTGAAGGTGTCGTTGCCGGCGCCTGCCTCGACCGTGCCGAGGATGACGGTATCGTCGTGGATGGTCAGCATGTCGTCGCCGGCACCCAGCGCGAAGTTACCGCCCTGCGTGTCGAGCGTGCCCGCCACGTCCAGCACGTCATTGCCATCGCCCATACCGCCCGTCGCCAGCAGCATACCGCTACTGCCCACCGACACCGTGTTGGCACCGGCGCTGCCGGTGATCGTCACCGTCGTGCCCGGCGCTGCCTGCGCCGTGCCATCGACCCGCAACGCCGTGCCGTCGCCCATCGTCACCGTCGGCGTGTTCAACGTGCCAGCCGCGGCCAGCGTGCCGCCGGTGATCGTGGTGCCGCCGCCGAAGGTCTGGTTGCCGGTCAGTGTCGCGGTACCGGTGTTGTCCTTGCGCAGGTATTCGAAGTTGATCGTGTTGCTCGCGTCGAAGCTCAGCGCGCCGGCATTGTCCAGCACGACCGTGTCGCCCGCACCGTGACCACCGCCGCTGATGGTGGCCGCCAGCACGGCGCCATCCTGCAGGGTCAGCGTGTCGTCTCCGCCGCACAGGTCAATCGTACCGCTGCCCGATACCCTGCCGGCCACGGTCATGCTGTCGGCGTTGTCGCCGCAGCCGTAGCTGCCGTCCACGTTCAGCGTGGCGCCGGCGGCGACCAGCGTATCGAGCGGACTGCCGGCAATCGCTACCACGCTGGCACCCGCACCTATGTTCAGCATGCCATCCAGCACCTGCACCTGCTGCAGCTCGGTGATGGCCGGGCCGTTGATGTTCAGCACGCCAGTGCCCGTCTTGGTCACGCCTTCGAAGTTCACTAGGGCGCCAAGGTCGGCAGTGAGGTTGATGTCGTAGACGCGGGTGTCCATGCCGGCACCGCCATCGACCGTGCCGTTCACCGCGGTGCCGTCATGCACCACGAAGCTGTCGTCGCCATCGCCCAGCGCGAAGACGCCGCCCGCGGCGTCCAAGGTGCCGTGGACATCGAGCACATCCGCGCCCGCACCCAGATCGCCAGTGGCCAGTGCCGTGCCCGTGATGTTCACGGTGTTGACGCCAGCGCTGCCGATGATCGAAGACGCGCTGGCGCCACCGCCATCCAGCGTGCCGGCCACGGTCAGCGTGGTGTCGTCGTTCATCGCCACGCTCGGGGTGCTCAGTCCGCCCACGATCGCCAGTTCGCCACCCGCAAGCGTGGTGCCACCGCTGAAGTCCTGGCTACCGACCAGAGTCGCCACGCCGCTATTGGTCTTGGTCAGGTATTCGAAACGGGTAACCGTGCCGGCCCCGAAGGTCAGCGCCTGCGCGTTGTCGAGCACGACGGTGTCGCCATCGCCATGCGCGCCGCCGTCCAGGGTGCCGGTGAAGCCGCTCAGATCGGCGCCATCGTGCAGTGTCAGCACATCATCGCCATCACCGAAAGCAATGGCGCCGCTGCCCGTGAGCGCACCCGACAGGTCCATGGTGTCGTTACCAGTCGAACCGTTGACGCTGCCATCCACCCTCAGGGTGGCGCCATTGGCCACGGTTGTCGCAACCACACCATTGAGGCTGCCTGTTGCAGCGACGTCCAGCGTGCCGCCATCCACATGGACCGCGGTGAAATCCGACGATGCCGGACCCGCCACGGTCAACGTACCGTTGTTCGTCTTGGACAGGGTTTCGAAATTCGTGGCGCCGCCCAACACGGCCGTGCCGGTGATGTCGGCGGTCAGGGTGTCGTTGCCCGCACCGCCGTCGATGGCGGTACTCAGGCCGCTCAGGTCGGCGCCGTCCTGGATGATCAGGTTGTCGTCGCCGTCAAGCATGTCGATGGAACCGACGCCGCTGACGTTGCCGGCGACGGTGAAACTGTCGGCGCCAGGCGTGAACAGGACGCTGCCGTCCACATTGAGGCTCGCGCCCTGGGCAACCGTCGCCGTCTGCACGCCGTTGAGGCTTCCCGCCGCGCCGACATCCAGCGTGCCGCCCTCGACGTTGACGGTCGAGAAAGCCGACATGGCCGGGCCGTTGACATGCAAGGTGCCGGTGTTGGTCTTGGTCAGCGTTTCGAAGTCGACAGCACCGCCCAGCACGGCACTGCCGGCCAGATCGGCCACGAAAGTGTCGTTGCCGGCCCCGCCGCTGACCGGGCTGGCCAGGCCGGACAGGTCGGCGCCGTCCTGGATCGTGAACGTATCGGCGCCATCGCCCATGTCGAGCGTGCCGGCACCGGTGACGGTTCCTGCCACGGTCAGGTTGTCGTTGCCCACGGTGAACGACAGGTTGCCGTCCAGCGCAAGCGTGGCGCCGTTGGCGACGGTCGCGTTCTGCACCCCGTTGATGCCACCGGCGGCGCCGATATTCAACGTGCCCTCAAGTACGTTGACGGCCTCGAAATCCGACTGCCCGGGGCCGGTGACGTTGAGCACGCCGGTGCCGGTCTTGGTCAGGATCTCAAAGTTAGTCAGCACACCCAGATTGGCACTGGTGTCGATATCCGGATTGAAGGTGTCCAAGCCCGCGCCACCATCGATCGTTCCCAGTACCGTGGTGCCATCGTGGATGGTGAAGGTATCGCTGTCGTCGCCGAGCGAAAGTACGCCGCCCTGGGTGACCAGGGTACCTGTCACATCCAGCACATCGCTACCCGCCCCCAAGTCACCGGAGCCCACCAGCAAACCGCCGGCCCCTACGTCGACGGTGTTGACGCCCGCACTACCGGTGATGACTGCGGCGGTACCCCCGCCCCCACTCAGCAAACCGTTGACATTGAGCACGGTGCCGTCGCTCATCGCGAGGGTCGGGGTCTGCAGCATGCCGCCCACGGTCAGCGTGCCTTCGTTCAGCGCGGTGCCACCGCTGAAGTCGTGCGCACCGGTCAACGTCGCCTCGCCCGCACCATCCTTCTGCAGCAGTTCGAAGTTGGCGACCTGGCCTGCGTCCAGCGCCATCGCGCCGGCATTGCTCAGGACCACCCTGTCGCCGGCGCCCGCATCGCCGTCGATGGGGTTGGCGAGGCTCAGATTCGCGCCGTCGTTGAGCGTCAGCGTGTCGTCGCCACCGCACAGGTTGATCGTGCCGCTGCCGGAGACCGTGCCCGATACGTCCATCGTGTCGTTGCCGGTGCCGCAGCCGTAGGTGCCGTCCACGTTCAGCGTGGCGCCCGAGGCCACCGTGGTCGCCAGGGAGCTGCCGGCGGTAGCCACGATACTCGCGCCTGCGGCGATGTTCAGCGTGCCCTGAAGCACCTGCACTTCCTGCAGGTCGGTCGCGCCCGGGCCGGTAACGTTGAGCGTGCCGGTGCCGATCTTGGTCACGCCTTCGAAGTTCAGCAGCGCACCCAGCACGGCGGTGGTGTTGATGTCGTAGGTGCGTGTATCGAGACCGGCACCGCCGTCGACCGTGCCGACCACGGTGCCGTCGTGCACGATGAAGTTGTCGTCGCCATCGCCCAGCCCGAAGATGCCGCCACCGGTATCGAGCGTTCCGGCCACGTCCAGCGTGTCGACACCTGCGCCCAGGTCGCCACTGGCCAGCAGCGTGCCGCCCGCACCCACGGCAACGGTGTTGCTGCCCGCGCTGCCGGTGATGGCGACCGGATTGCCGGCGCCCGCGTCCAGCATGCCGGTGACGTTCAGCGACGTATCGTCCGCCAGGTCGACGGTCGGCGTGGACAGCGTGCCGGCGACCTCTAGTTCGCCGCCGTTGACGGTAGTGCCACCGATGAAGCTCTGCGTGCCGGTCAGCGTCGCCGTGCCGATGTTGTTCTTCTGCAGCAGTTCGAAATTCGCGGTATGGCTGGCGTCGAACGTCAGCGTACCGGCGTTGTCCAGCACCAGCGTGTCGGCCGCACCGGTACCGCCGCTAATGGTGTTCGCGAGCGCCGCGCCGTCCTGCAGCGTCAGCGTGTCATCGCCGCCGCACAGGTCGATCGTGCCGCTGCCCGAGACGGTACCGGCCACGGTCATCGTGTCGCTTTCGGCGCTGCAGCCATAGCTGCCGTCCACGTTCAGCGTGGCGCCGGCGCCCACCGTCGTGGTCAGCGGAATGCCCGGAGCACCCACCACGCTGCCGGCTGCTGTCACGTTCAGCGTGCCTGCGGACACGTTCACGGATTGGAAGTCCGAACTGAGCGGACCGTTGATGTTGAGCGTGCCCGCACCGGTCTTGCCCAGCGTCTCGAAGCCCTGCACTGCCCCCAGGTCCGACACCGTATCGATGTGGGTGTCGAGCGTGTCGTTGCCGGCAGCAGCAGTCACCGTGCCGATGATGTTGGTGTTCTCGTGGATGGTCAGCCTGTCGTCGCCATCGCCCAAGGCGAAGACGCCCG
Organism: Pseudoxanthomonas helianthi; assembly: GCF_017939625.1. Taxonomy (GTDB): domain Bacteria; phylum Pseudomonadota; class Gammaproteobacteria; order Xanthomonadales; family Xanthomonadaceae; genus Pseudoxanthomonas_A; species Pseudoxanthomonas_A helianthi. The sequence continues at coordinate 235,679 of NZ_JAGKTC010000003.1, read as the reverse complement.
CGCCGGTGTCGAGCGTTCCCGCCACGTCGAGCACGTCGTTGCCGGTGCCCAGGTCGCCGTTGGCCAGCAGCGTGCCGCCGGCGCCCACACTGACGGTGTTGTTGCCGGCGCTGCCAGCGATCACCGCCGCGGTACCGCCCGCCGCCTGCACAGTGCCATCGACGTTCAAGGCAGTGCCGTCGGCCAGGGCGACGGTCGGCGTATCCAGCGCGCCGTCCACGTCCAGCACGCCGCCGGCGATCGTGGTGCCGCCGGTGAAACTCTGGCTGCCGGTCATCGTAGCGGTGCCGCTGTTCTGCTTGAGCAGCGTTTCGAAGCCGGCGGTCTGGCCACCGTCGAAAGCCAGGTTCGTGGCGTTGTCCAGTACCAATTGGTCGTTGGCGCCCGCGCCGGCATCCACGCCGGCGCCGGCGATCGCAGCGCCGTCCTGCAAGGTCAAGGTGTCGTCGCCGCCGCCCAGGCCCAGCGTACCGGCCCCGGTATTCAGCAGGCTGGCCAGGGTGACCGTGTCGGCGCCGCCTCCCAGATCGCCCGCTGCTGCGAGGCTGCCCCCGCTGTTGACGTTGATGGTCTGGTCGCCGCCACTACCAGTGATGATGGCAGGAGCGCCGCCGGTGTCTTCCACACTGCCGTCCACGTTCAAAACAGTACCGTCGGCCATGGATAAGGTGGGCGTCTCCAGGACGCCATCTACATCCAGGATGCCGCCGTCGATGTGGGTACCGGCGCCATAGTGGTGGTTGCCGGTCAGCGTGAGCGCGCCAGTGTTCTCCTTGACCAGGATGTCGAAGGTGTCGATGGCGCCGCCGTCCAGCGTGTATCCCAAGGCGGTGTCGACCACCAGGGTGTCGGTGCCGGCGCCACCGGAGGAATTCACGCCCCCACCCAGCATCTGCGCACCGTCGTGGAGCACCAACTGGTCGTCGCCGCCGCCGAGGCTCAGCGAGTCTGCCCCGGTATTCAATGTGCCCCTCAAGTAGACGGTGTCGTTGCCGTCGCCCAGGTCGCCGCTCGCCAGCAACGCGCCGCCGCCGGCCACGGTGACGGTCTGCGCGCCGGCGTCGCCGGTGAGGATGGCCTGCGTAGATCCGGCCGCCTGCACCGTACCGTTGACCGCCAGCGTCGAAGTGCCGGTCATGCCGATGGTGGGGGTGCTCAGGGCGCCGTTCACCTGCAGGGTGCCGGCGCTGATCGTGGTGGCCCCGATCTGGTTGTTCGCCGAGGTCAACACGCTGGTTCCAGAACCCACCTGCGCCAGTGTGCCGGGGCCGCTCAACGTGCCGCTGAAGGTGAACGTATCGCCGCGGTTGAGCGACAGCGTAGACGTAGGCGAATCGACGATCACGTTGCCGACGCCGGCATTGCCGGTGATGCCGCCGTTGCCGATCATCAGGTTGCCGTTGTTGATGACGGTATTGCCCGAGTAGGTATTGTTGCCGGTCAGGATCCAAGTGCCGGAGTCGTTCTTCGCCAGAGTGGTGGCACCGGTGCCATTGTCACCAATGGCACCGCCCATCGTGTTGGCACCGGTGTTGGTGCCGCCCAGGGCGATGGTGCGAGTGGCATTGGTGCCGGTCAGGGCCACGGCGCCGGTGTTGGTGAACTGCAGTGCGCCGGTGCCGGAGGACTCGATGTAGGTGACGCCGGTGTCCAAGGTGAACTGGCGGTCGGTCGTATCGCCCGCGCCGGTATAGCGCAGCGTGGAGCCGTTGCCGATGATCAGGTTGCCGGCCGCGCTGGACGAGGCGCCGATGCTGCTGGCTTGGCCGCCGTTCGCCATCTGATCGACGCTGAGCACGCCGCCGTTGATCCGGGTCACGCCGGTATAGCTGCTGTTGTTGTTGCTCAGACGCCATAGGCCGGTGCCGGTCTTGGTCAGCGAGGTGACGCCGGCGCCGTTGTTGTCCAGTTGCGCGGAGAACAGGTTGTCGCCGCTATTGGTGCCCGTCAGCGTCAGCGTGCGGGCGACATTGGAGCCGGCCAGGCTCACCGCGCCGCTGTTGGTGAACTGGATGATGCCGCTGCCGGTGGAGGAGATGGTGCCGCCGCCGGTACCCAGGGTGAATTGGCGATCGGTGCTGTTGCCGGCACCGGTGTATTCCAGCGTGCCGCCGTTGATCACGAGGTTTGCGGGATCCGAGCTGGAGGCGCCGATCGAGCTATTGACACCGCCATTGGGCAGGCAGCTCACCTGCAGAACGGCGCCGCTGTTGATCGTGGTGCTGCCGGTGTAGCTGTTGTTGCAGCTGGTGAGCGCTTGCGTCCTCGTGCCGCCGCCCGTACCCGACAGGACCAGGTTACCGGCGCCGCTGATCGTACCGGCATAGGAACGAGTGTCGACGCTGTTGATCGTCAGCGTGGCGCCGCCCAGCGTGATGTTGCCGCCGCTGGTGCCTCCGCCGATCAGCGAGGTCACCGTCGTATTGAACCCGTTGAGGTCCAGCAGGGCGCCGGCGGTGTTGCTCAGGCTCATGTGCCCCGAGGGGCCGAAAGCGTTGGTCGCTCCCGCACGTAGGGTGCCGCCGCTGACCAGGGTATCGCCCGTATAGGTGTTGGCGCCCGACAGCACCAGCGTGCCGCTCCCCCCTTTGACCAGACCGCCGCCGCCGATCACCGCCCCGCCGAACGTCAGGGTCGTCGCGGCATTGGTCACGCCGATGGTGCTGTTGCCCGAATTCAACCGGAAACCGCGATCGGTCGTGACGGTCCCCCCGGTGTAGTTGAGCACGCCGCCATCGAACACCAGATTGGTGGAGGCACTGCCCGAAGCACCAATGCCACTGACCTGCCCGCCATTGGCCAGGCAGTCGACGTTCAACGTGGCGCCCTGCAGGGTGGTAACACCGGTATAGGTATTGTTGCAGCCACTGAACGTCTGGGTGCCGCCATCGGTGCGCAGGACGCCACCTGTGCCGCTGATCGCGCCCGAGTACGTGCCGGTGCCGCCGGCGATGCGCAGGGTCGCCGAGCCCAGGGTCACGTTGCCGCCGTTGGCGCCACCGCCACTGAGTGCGCCGATGGTGTTGTTGAAGTTGTTGAGGTCCAGCGTGGCGCCGGCCACGTTGGCCAGCGTCACGGTGCCGGTGCCGCCGAAGGCCTGGGTGGAACCGGCGCGCAGGGTGCCGGCGTTGATCACGTTGCCGCCGGTGTAGGTATTGGTGCCGGAAAGCACCAGCGTACCGGCGCCGTTCTTGGTCAGCGTCCGGTTTCCTCCCGTCTGCTGCACCACGGTACCGCTGACGGTCAAGGTGGTCGCCGCATCGCTCACGTCGACGGTGCCGTTGTTCGCGCCCAGGGTGAACCCGCGATTGGTGCTGGTGGTGGCGCCGGTGTACTGCAAGCCGCCGCCGTTGAGCACCAGGTTGGCCGACGCGGCCGAGGACGCGCCGATGCCGCTGACCTGGCCGCCGTTGGCCAGCCTGTCCACCGACAACAGGCCACCGGTGATGGTCGTGATTCCCGTGTAGTTGTTGGTGTCGTTGGACAGGGTCAGCGTGCCGGCGCCGCTCTTGGTCAGGGCCGCGCCGTCCGCGCTGGTGACCAGCCCGTTGAAGATCAGGTTGCTGCCCGCGTTGGCGACGTCGACCGTTGAGCCAGTGATCGCGCCGGAGCGGGCGATGGTGAAGCCGCGGTCGCTGGTTGCCGTGGCGCCGGTGTAGCGCAGCGTGCTGCCTTCGAGCACAAGGTTGGAGGCGTCGGCGGACGAGGCGCCGATGCTGCTCGCCGCGCCGCCGTTGCCGATATTGGTTACCGTCAGCGTGCCCTGCGCTACCCGGGTTGCGCCGGTGTAGGTGTTGTTGGCACTGGTCAAGGTGACCAGGCCGGTGCCGGCCTTGGTGAAGCCCATCGGCGTGCCGTTATCGACCACCTGCGAAGCGATGGTGAAATTGCCCGTGCTGTTCTGCTGGACTGCCAGGTCGCCGCCGTTGGCGCCAGTCAGCATGCCGCCGGCGATCACCTGGTCGGTGTTCAGTACAGTCGGCGCGACGATGATGGTGCCGTCCACGCCCAGGGTTTGGCCCAGGCTCACGGTCACCGTGGTCGACTTGGCCACCGTGTAACGCAGTCCCGCCAGTTGCTTGGTGCCGGACACCGTGCCGAAGAAGCCGGTGGAGTCGGTGATGTACTCGTTGTCCAGCCAGTTCGCTGCGTTGTCCTTGTTTGTGTAATCCAGCGCCGTGAACGCAACGATGTTTCCGCCCACCACCTTGGCGTAATCCGTGCCATTGACGGTCGCCCATCCACCCAGCGTCGTGTTGGTGGTGGTGATGTTGCCGCCCGTCGGCAGGTTGAAGTTGATCAACCCGCTCGTACGGCTAATCGCGCCCAGGTTCACGGTGAGACTACCGCCGGTACCCGACTTGGCATCGATGGTGTTGTTGCTGCCGGCGATATTGAGGCCATTGAAGGTCTGGGAGTTGGCCTCACCCGCCGCGCCGACGATGTTAAGCCGACCGCCTGCCATCGTGAGCGTGGAACTGTTGCTGACGATGTTGCTGGTCGGGCCGCCAGCGGGACTGAAGTCCAGGGCCAAGACACCTCCGCCGACGGTGGTGGCACCGGTGTACGTGTTGACGCCGGTCAGCGTCTGCGTGCTTGCGCCGAGCTTGGTGAGCCCACCGCTACCGGTTATGTTGCCGGCGTAGGTTGCGGTGGTGCCGGACGCGCCTTCCAGGGTTAACGTAGCGCTGCCCAGATCCACGCTGCCGCCGGTGCCGGCGAGCGTGCTGAACGTCTTGTCGAAATCGTTGAGGTCCAGCGTTCCGCCGTTGACCTGCGCGGCGGTGGATCCACCGAAGGCACCGGCCGAGCCGGCGCGCAGCACGCCGCTGTTGACGATGGTGCTGCCGGTATAGGTGTTGGCGCCGGTCAGCGTCCAGGTGGCGTTGCCCGTGTTGCGCAGATTGCCGGTGCCGGAGATGACGCCGGAGACGACGTTGTCGGCACCGGTAAAACTGCCGCCCAGACTCGCGGTGCCAGTGATGGCCAGCGCCCCGCTCAGCGTCAATGCCCCCGTGCCATTGCTGTTGAGCGCACCGTTGGAGATGTTCCCGATCTTGTTGGTCGACTCGCCGGTGCCGACATAGGAGAGATTGCCTCCGTTGACGAAGACCGAACCGGTTCCCAAGGAGCCCGCGACGCCGGTATTGGCGATCACTCCCGCCTCGACGGTGCCGGTACCGCCGATAGTCGCCTGGCCCGAGAACGTATTGGCGGTACCCAGCCGAAGGGTATGCCCGGCGCCGGCTGAAAACTGCGCACCGCGGGCGGAGTTGCTGCTGATCACGCCCAGCACATTCATGTCCGCCGAATTGGCGTTGAAGCCGAAGGCTTGCGAACCGCCCACCGCGGCGACGTCGCCGGTCAGCGTCAGCGTGCCGCTGCCACTGTTTTGCAGGAAGGCGCCGCCGGCGTAGTTGCCCGGCCTCATTTGCCAGTTGCGGTTGGAGCTGTGGCCGGCGCCGGTGTAGTGAAGTGTCGATGCGCCCAGCGCCTGGCCGCCACCCGGCCCGATCAGGATCGTGCCGTTGGCTACCGTCGTGGGCGCGCCGAGCGCACTCGCCACGCCCAGGTCCGCGATCGAACTGAAAGAATAGGAATCGCCGCCCCAACTCGGCAGAGTCGTGAACTGGGTTTGGCCCTGATAGTTGTTGGCGTTGTTGGTCAGCGCGATGCCCGCGCCGACGTTCATGCCGCCGGCACCCGTGTAGAACACGCCGCCGAGTCCGCTGCCGCGGATATTGGCGATACCGCTGGTGAGATTGACTGTGCGGCTTGCCGAGATCGCGCCAGCCGAAGACAGCGTGCGTCCGCCGCCCAGATTGATCACATTGCCTAGACTGCCCAGCGCGGCATCGCCGACCGCGCCGATGGTGAGGCTTCCGCCGGTAGCGTTGATCGTGCCGGTGAAACTATTGGCTGCATTCAATGTCAACGTGCCGCCGTTGACGTTGATGCCGCCGTTGAGGGTGTTGCTGCCGTTCAGCACCAGGGTGCCTGTGCCGGTCTTGGTCAGCCCGCTGGTGCTGTTGATCACCGAGGAGATGGTCTGCGTGACGGCGCCGCTGCCCGAGTCGATGGTCGGGTTGAGACCGCTCAGGTTCAGGGTGCCGCCAGTGAGGGTGTAACCGTTGCTGGTGAAGCTGATGTTGTGGACGGTGACGGGCCCGCCGAGGGTCACCGTCCCCGCGGTCCCTCCGAAGAAGGCATCGTCTAGCGCGGCGTTGTTCCAGGCGCTGAAGGGGCCGCTGACGCCATCGTTGTTCGGACTCCAGAACGCACCGCTGGTTCCCCAGGTGCCGTTGCCGCCGATACCCACGGCGGTGTTGTTCGGGTCCCACCAGCGGTCGGCGGCCCAGGCAGGCGCATAAGCCATCAGCAACGCCATCAGAATGGACGCACGCAACGGCCAAGCCGTCGCCGGTGGTGAGCCATCGGTCATGTCGGAGTCGAGCGCGCCCTCAACGTCTGCCGCCCGCTGATCAACCGCGCGCCCACCCTTGCCATGCCGCACTGCCAACTCGGACGCGACTATCCACGCGCGAAGGGACTTGGACCAGATGATACGGAAGACGCGATTCATGATTGACCCCTGTCATTGATCGTCCTGGCGGGACGGTATGGACCGAGGTGCGCCGAATGTGGACGCATCGATTCCTTGCAGGGGGAAGTCGTCAGTACCGATGGCACGGGTACGACGTCGCATTGCCGATGCGCTGGACGCAGCACGTACGAAAAGAAACCAGGAGCCTGCCCGAGACCGCGCGAATGCGCTTTGCATCGACGGACCGGGGCGATGGTCTAAACGGACTCGTTACAGATTGCAGGGTCCGGTACGACCGATCGCCCGCCGAGCGGGCTGTTCATGACTGACGTGCCGATCAACAGTGTCCCCCTGACAGCACTATAGCCACTGCCAGAAAACCTTTGCTGCATCGATATGCTAAATGGGGCGAATCGCGACGGAAATTGGGAAAAATCCTAGATCGCATTCAAGCTTTCGGAGGACAGAACAGCCATGGTCGGGGATTCCACGCACCCATGCTTCTGACATTGCGCTTTTGCCTCCGGAGAGTAACGCTCTCGGCGAAGCACCGTGTAGAGCACACCGCTCCTGCATATCGCTCTGAACTGCACCTCGCCCCCCGCTTCGGCCCCTCCAGCAGATAGCCGCCAGTCCGGGACTTACACCACCTGCACGCCCCGAATGTTGGCCTGCGCATTGAGCCAGAACGCTTCGTTTTCGAAACGCCGGAATATATCCAGCGGCAGCACGGTCGACCGGTCCGGTGCTGCCACTTTCCTGCCGACCGCATGCAAGCCCGGCATGCCGGTGCGCTCGTCGTACTCGCCGACATCGAATTGCACGTTATCGAAATCGTGCCGGAACGGCGGCGCGCCGATGAAATCGTAAATCGCCGCCATGGCTCCGGCAGGGTCGCGAACCAGCGTTTCGTACTGCAACAGCATCAAGTGCTGCGCATGTTCGCCATAGAACGCTTCCTTCAATCCGTTGTAGGAATATCCCACCAGGCCATCGCCGCTTGCCATCGCCTCTACACGGTTGTAGACCGTGCTCCCGGTTTGAAAATTGAGCATGAAGGATGGACGCAGAGCATTCTTCCGAATTGCCCTCTCGGCGCTGTCCATGATCCACGACAGCTGGCGCACGCAAGCGATGATCTTGAAGTCCGGAAAAAGCTCGCTCAAAACCGGCAACTTCGAACACCATATGCGGCTTGTATCGAAAATGACTTCCGCCGGGAATTCCGGGCCGTAATAACCCGCGAACATGCCCCGCAGCACGCGTCGGCGCTGCTCGTCGGAAATGAATACGGAAAGCTCGTTCCGGCCGCTCATTTCACCCAACAAAGCATCGACCATACCCGCGAGCGGACTGCTCATGTGGGCATGGAATCGAGGATTTTGCCGCAGCAAGGCGGCCAGCAGAGTCGAACCGGACCGAGGCAGCCCCGAAATGAAGTGAATAGGTCGCATCCTTCCCCTCCCTTGGCGGCGATTGTACGGGAACCCGATGTGATCGGCAGTTTGGTTGGCCAGCGAGCTGGCGCGCCTCAACTGCCGCTGCGCATGGCCGGAAGAACCGGCATTCCGGCTGCGCTAGGGAAATCACGCCCGTTTGGACTGCCGCGCAGCCTTCAGGCGTCGGCGTCCGCCAACGCGACATGGGCCGCGACACGATCCAGCACTTCGACCAGCACGCGCCGCGCCATCTGGAACAGTTGCGCGAACGTTCCCGCGCCCGCCAATGCATCCGCGTGCGCGCTCTCGATCGCCATGGCCGCATGAGAGGCGAATACGTCTGCGGCTTCGTTTTCCCCGATCTGTCGGCACCCGATCGCGATTCGGTTCGCCAGGTTCAGCGCCCGGTGCCACTGCCCTTCGGATGCGAGCCGCTCCAGCCGCTCCAAGTCCTTCCACGCCGACTGGTGAAAGACGCGAAGGATCATCCCGACCTTGCTTTCGTCGTCTCCGAGCAAAGCGCTTAGCGCCGGGTACGCCGGTTGGTCCTGCCCACCAAATTGCATCCTCTTCTCCCTATCGGACCATCTCGGCAATTCCCTGTCAGGAACCGAGTACGCGTGCGCGTCATGAATCGAGCGGAATGTCCGCCCTGACGACACGCATCGTAAAGTTCCGAAGCGGGAGGCGGTATTGGGAAAAGTCTGATTGGAACGGGAAACCGACCTGCTCCAACCTCAATCCTACTGTTCCAACAGGTAATCCAGCCCGTGCATCGAAAGATAGGGGCCGATCTCGGTATTGGACCCCAGCCCCAGCTTGCGAAGCGCGTTGTATTTGTGCGCCGTCACGGTTTTGTAGCTGCGGTCGCTATCGATGGCCAAGGCCTGCAGATTCCCGCCTTTGGCGAGCGCCAGCAGGATGTCGCGCTCGGCGGCGGTCAAACGCATCCACGGATGATTCCGCGCGACCTGCAGATCGATCCCAGGATCGATGAAGCTCCCTCCCGCTACCACCGCTCGCATCGCTTCGAGGACCACATGCGGGCCGCTGTTCTTTGAAACGAACGCGGAGGCCCCTTGGTCGAACGATGCCAATGCCAGACAGGGATGCGCCTGGCCGCTGTATACGACGATGCGCATCTCCGGCCGGAGCGCATGCACTGCCTGCAACAGCGGAACGCTCTTCAAGTCCCCGGGCATCTGCAGGTCGAGGATGAGATAGTCGCACCCGGCGTTGCCGGCGCGACGCATGAGGTCATGGCCATCGGCGACGGACCCGATATCGGCGTCCGGAAAGGCCGTCTTCAACATCTCGGCAAGCGCGATGCCGATGATCGGATGGTCGTCGGCGATGATGATCCGCATCGAGCACGCCTCCAAGGCGCGTGTTTCCCGTCCAGTCGCCCATCTACGCCGCCCTCCCGGCCATGCCGGACGGATGGTGGCGCGCAAGCCATAGCGTAACGCAGCAAACCCTCCGCGGGGAGGACCACGCGCACCAAACCGTCGTTACGGCGCTGCCAGGTAATCGCTGACGCGCCCGAGCACCCGCCTCAGCTCATCGCGGGCGCTGGCGAAGTCGTCCGCGAAATCGAATCCTTGTCCCGCCTTGTTCTCGACGGCCTCCAATGCACTCGCCGCCCGTCCCTCGCCCAGCTGCCTGCATCCGGACTTCAGCTTGTGGGCCAAATCACGCACGCCCTTCCAGTCTCCGGATCCGTAGGCCGCGTCCAGCGATTCGCAATCGCCCCGGGTGGATTCTTCGAAAATGCCTAGCACCTGGACCAGTCGTTTCCTGTTGTGACCGAGGATCTCGGCCAGTTCCCGGTAACGGACGGGCGACTGATCCTCTGTCATCACGTCGACTACCGGCTCCTGGGGCTCTTGCCGAGCGTCACGGGGCAGGAACTCGGCCAGGACACGCTTCAATTCGCGCATCTGCAATGGCTTTCCCAGGTATCCATTCATGCCAAGCGCCCTGCAACGTTCGCCTTCTCCCTGCAGGACGCTCGCCGTGACGGCGACGATGGGAAGTTCTGGCCCTCCCCCGCTCCGCTCCTTGTTGCGGATCAATCGGGTAAGTTCGTATCCGTCCATGTCGGGCATGTGGCAATCGGTCAGCAACAAGGCATAGCGCTTCCCCGACTGCAGTTTCGCCCATGCGCTGGCGCCGCTTTCCGCCACGTCGCACGCGTAACCCAGCCGCTTCAACTGCCGGGAAATCACCTCCCTGTTGGTGGGATGGTCTTCCGCAAGCAGGATGAGCCTGCCCGCTTCCTCCTGCTGCTCCCGGAAGGAAGGATCGAGTTCTTCGGACGCGTACTCCTCCGCGATCGCCGGGGTCGGCGCGCTGGCCCGCCCCAAGGCGACGGCGATCGCGCGAACCAGGCCGTCTCGCGTGAGTGGATTGCCGCTGACCAGCGTCGCATTCGGGATGGAAGCGGCTTGGGTGGGCTCAAGCGTTCTCACGATCACGAACGGCAGATCCGACAACCCCGGATGTTCGTCGAATCGGCGGCGCAAATCCGCGCATTCCGAAGAGGCCCAGCCCTTGTCCAGCAAGATCAGGTCGATTCGCCCATGTCGGCTGCTCTCTCCGGCACGCGCGAGCAAAACGTCGGCCGAGTCGCAGAACTCGATCCCCGCATCGAACCTTGACAGGAAATCCGCGAGGATCCGCCGCCTCGTCTCGTTTGCCGCCACCGCAAGAACCTTCACCCCGGCAATGGGGTTTTCCTTGTCGGTTCCCTCCGCGGAAGCCACCTCGAAAGGAATCACGACGCTGAAGCGGCTTCCCCGGGAAGGCTGGCTCTCGCATTCCACCCGCCCGCCCATCAACTCGGTCAGGTGCTTGACGATGCTCAGCCCCAGGCCGGTGCCGCCAAAGCGGCGCGTCGTCGCGGCATCGGCCTGCTGGAACGGCTGGAACAAGCCCTGCAGGGTTTCCTCGTCCATTCCGATTCCGGAATCGATAACGTCGAAGCGTACGTGGACCGGGGAATCGGTCGGTTCGCATCGATCCAGGGACACCGCCAGGACCACGCCGCCGCGCTCGGTGAACTTGATGGCATTGCCGACCAGATTCGTCAGTATCTGGCGCAACCGGACCCGATCGCCCAAGACCCGCCTCGGGACATCCGGAGAGACGTCGATGTCGAGGTCGATGCCGCGCTGCGTGGCGTGTATCCCCAGGGCCTCCCCCACGCTTTCGGAAAGCCGCCGCAAGGAGACCGCCGTGTAATCCAGCTCGAGTTTTCCCGCCTCGACCTTGGAATAGTCCAGCACGTCGTTGATCACCGTCAGCAGGGCGAAGGCGGAATCCTTGCAGCTCCTGAGCATCAACTGCTGCTCGGAACTCAACGGCGTTTCCAGCAGCAGCTCGATCATGCCGACCACGCCGTTCATCGGCGTCCTGATCTCGTGACTCATCATGGCGAGGAACCGCGCCTTCGCTTCGGTCGCGCGCTGTGCTTCCAGCGCCTTCTGGCGCAGATCGGCCTTGAGATTCTCTTCCTGCGTGACGTCCTTGGCGATGCCGATCATCCATTTCGTCCGGCGGCCATCGGGTCCGCTTCTCCATACGAACGTCGCCTGCACGGCCACCCATCGTATTTCGCCGTCGGGGCGCACGATCCGGTACTGGTGGGCGTAGTCCTCCCCGCGCTCCGCCACCTCGGCCAGATGAGCCAGGACTTCCTCTCGGTCCTCCGGGTGGAGCGCTTCGAAGAAATGGCGCCTCGTTATCGGCTCCTCTGCGCCGTATCCGTATATACGACGGACGTTGATGTCCCATGTGATCGGGTCGTCCAGGCTCGGAGCATCGAGATCGTCGGCTTCGTCGACATCCCGGAATTCCGAGCTCCAGGCGCCCAATTGGCCGCTCCGCAATGCCAGCTCCAGATTGGTGCGGGCCTGCTCCAGCGCATGGGATGTCAATTGCGCTTCACGCACGCGCTGACGCAAGTCGGCCTTCAGGTTTTCCTCGTCGGTGACGTCACGGACGATGCCGGTCGTGACCTTCTCATCCTTGCCTGTCCTGGGATTGGAATGCAGCCCGGTCACCGCGGCTACGGCGATCGTCCGCTCCGTCCCATCCGGCCGCACGATTCGATATTGATCGGCATACTCCTGCCCGCCGTCCCGCAAGACGGACAATCCGGCCAGCACACGGTTGCGGTCTTCAGGATGGATCGCGTCGAAGTAGCTGCGACGCGTTACCCTTTCGTCGTCGCTTCTGCCGAAGATGCGGCGAACCCCCGCATCCCAATCTATCGGCTCGTCTAGGCCTCCTTCCTCGGCATCGGCCGCTCTTGTGGTACGCCAGACGCCGAATCGCCCACTGCGCAGCGCGAGATCGAGGTCCACCCGGGATTGCTCCAGCTCCACCAGGGCGAACTCGGCCCTTTGCTTTGCAAGAGAGAGCTCGAGCTCCTGCTGCTTTCGCTGGGAGATGTCCCTGTTGACGCCAACCAGAAGTGGTGGGGATCCGGATTGGATATGGCGCATGGCCGATCCTTCCACCCATCGCCAACCGCCCTCCCCGTCCCGATATCGGAACTCGTAATCGACCGGCGTACCGTCCCGCAATGCCTTCCCGACCGCACCCTTGACGGCGCCCACGTCGTCCGGGTGCGCATGCATCACCAGTTCCGACGCCACGTAATTCCTTTCGCTGAGGCCGAACAGCTCTCGCTCGAACGCGTCCAGGTCGAGGAGATCGCTTTTCGGATCCCAAGTCCAGGTCCCCATTTGCGCGGCGCGCAGCGCCACACTGAGGCGAGCGTTGCTAACCTTGAGTTCCTGGCGCAGCCGCTCTGTCAAACGAAGGCGCTGACGCGCCAGGAGCCCCACCCGGGTGACGCCGACCAGCAATACCAGCGCGCAGAGCCAGCGTATCGCATGCCCATCGGCAAAACCGATGACATAACTGGCGATTACCATGGACAGCGTCCAGGCAATCGTGACCACCAGCACTTCACGCCTTGTCCGCGCCTCTACCATCCTCACCCATCCAGTCGGCGGAAGTGCCCGGACGGCACCTCATAGTCGGCAGAATTCCCCGCTTGGCTTTAAGCTAGGAGCGTCGGATCGGGTTTGTCAATCATCGCCTCCACCCCGATCAGGACGCTGCAGATACGACGACAATCAGGAGTGATGGTCCGAGTGCAAAACGTCCGCTTCCCTGGTCTGCGCGTACTCGTCGTCGACGACGATTCAATGATGACCGCGCTGTTGTCGATGATCCTGTCCGACTACGACGTGGACCTGGTCGGCGTCGCCAACAACGGGAACGCCGCGTTGGGCCTGCTTTCCGGCAAAGCGGCCGATGTGCTCATCTGCGACCTCAACATGCCCGGCATGGATGGGGTGCAGTTGATGGGGTTGGTTTCCACGTTGGAGCAGCGTCCGGCCATCATCGTGCTGAGCGGCGAAGATTCCCGCATCCTCGACTCCAGCCGGCAGTTCGCCGAAGCGAAAAACCTGACCGTGCTTGGCGTATTGAACAAACCCATCGCGCACGAGTCCTTGGTCGCGCTGCTGGCCCGTTACCAACGCAAGGAGCAGCGGGCCACGAACAAGGCCCCGGATGTCGCCTTGGACCAAGCGCACATCCGCGCTGGGCTGGTAGGGACGGCGCTGCGGTTGTCCTACCAGCCCAAAGTCGACCTGCGAACCGGACGCCTTATCGGAGTCGAAGGCCTCCTGCGCTGGACCGATCCGGAATCGGGGGTGTTGTGTCCACCCGGCGAGGTGATCATGGCTGCGGAGCGGCACCACCTGATCAATGAACTGACCTTGGCCATTTTCGCGCATGCCGTCCGGGATCGCCGTATCGCCGCGGCCGGCGGGCTCGCCGTGAATTTTGCCATCAACCTTTCGTTGGAGAATCTGAAAGAGGCGAGCATCGCCGACCAGATGCTCATGATCGCGGCCCGGGAGGCCGCAACGCCCTCCGATTTCACGCTTGAAATTACCGAGACCCACCTGATCGACGATCTCGCGCGGATCCTCGAGCCTCTCCTCCGCCTGCGCCTGCAAGGTTTCAAGATCGCACTGGACGATTTCGGCACGGGTGCTTCCACGATGCAGATGCTTTCCCAACTGCCGAGCACCGAGCTCAAGATCGACCGCAGTTTCGTCGCCGCGGGGCCTCTTGGCTCCCAGGGCCGCGCTTTCCTGCAGTCCGCGGTCGAGCTTGGCCGTCAAATGGGCCAGTCCATCGTTGCCGAAGGCATAGAAACAAACAAGGAATTGGAACTGGCGATCGAGCTCGGCTGCCACCTGGGACAAGGCTATCTGTTTTCCCGTCCGCTCCCCCTCGAAGACCTGATGGTGTGGGAACGTTCGCGCGCCGGCATGCGTGCGACGGCCGGAATACCGGTCGATTAGAGCCACGCTATCCACGAACGAACCTCTGCTGGCGCAAAGCCAATTAGCTCGTTGACAACACCGGAAGATGGGCCCGGTCGTTCGCCATGACGGCGGCGCAACCGGGCCACCACGGCGCTACCAGCGCACCCGGACACCTGCGTTCGCCGCTCGATGTTCGTAATCGGTGCCCTCGAGGTCCTCGCCTACCGAAATCACCCCGAACAGGCTGACCTTCTCGTTGAGCTTGGCTTCGACGCCCATGTCCAGGCTAGCCGCCAGCCCACGGTCGTGGTTCGGAAATAGCCGCGGGGTTGCGTTCGGACCTGTCCCGGTCACCTCAAGGCCGGTGGCCTTCTCCCCGAACGTGTCCTGCACCGCCAGCGTCGCCCACGGCCGGATCGATGCGCCCCCCGCGGTTTTGAACGCTTTCTCCAGGCGCAGTCCTGCGCGCGCAGTGCTGGTCACGTCGTCGTCGATCACGAGGGAGCGCCCGCCTGCATCGACGGTGTCTTGCCAGTGCACCTGGCTCGCATCGATCTGCATCTGCGGTTCCAGCGTCCATCCGCCTTGCAATGCGTAGCGCCAGCCCGCGCGCGCGCTCAACGTCAAGCTGTTGCCGACGAGGCGTTCGTTGAAACCATCCGCGGTCCGCACGTGGGCGCTTGGGCGCAGTCCGCTCAGGATCACGTCGGCGTAGGCACCATTGGCCCACTGGTTGCTGAAATACAGGCCGCCCACCGGCGTGTCCATATCGATCTCCGACTCGCCGATGCCAGGCAGATCCGTCGAGTTGACGCCACTGGTCCAGTAGTTCGCGCGCAACAGGCCCAGGTAGCCGCCGAAGCGCAGGATCCGGTCGCTGCCGACGGCCTGGTCGAAGCCCATGTAAAGGCCCACGTCATCGCCCGACAGCTCGAAGCCCGGATTGGCGCCCAGTTCGATTTCGTTGGTCGCCGTAGCCACCCAGAAGCCATGGCAGTCATCGATCACGCCCGCACCGGCGCGTTCGGCCGTGCCCTTCGGTCCGCAATCCGAATCGGTAACACGTACACCGGCCAGGCGCTGGTGCACCAGGTCGCCTCCTTGCTGGGCCATCAATGCCCCGATGGTCGGCAATACCGCATAGCCCGGAATCTCCGGCAGCACGCCGCCGCCGTCGGTGCCCAGATACCAGTTGTGGTCCGTACCGTTCTGTTCGAACGTCCACGGGAACACGCTGCCCTCCAGGCGCACGAAACCATCGACCGGCTCCGCGGGCACGAAGGCCCCCGCCGACGCGTTCGCCGCCGAGATCACCAGGATGTCCGTGGGCGCGGTCACATCGGTGCCGTCGCTGGCAAAGATCACGCCTGTGGTACCGCCGACGTTGCCGGCGATGTCCAGCCCGCCGCTGGTGCCGTTGGCCGGCGATACCGTCACTTGCAACAGGCCATTCGCCCCGTTGTAGCCACCACTGATGGCGACGCGATTGGCGCCCACGTCGATGCGCCCGGCGTTCTCCACGCTGCCGGTCAGGCTGGCGCCGTCGTTCGCGGTCCAGACCGACGTGTTGTCGATGAACAACGTGGCACCCTGGAGATCCAATGCGCTGGCCAGGGTCAGGCTGCTGTTGTCCAGCAACTCGACGCGTTCCCAGCCGCTCGTCACGTCGAAGTTGTCGGCTTCCAGTTCCAGGGAGCTGAAACTCAACACGTCGCCGCTGCCCGCGCCACCATCCACGCCGGTCAATCCGCCCAGGTCGCCGCCGACGAAATGCGCCGAATCGTTGCCGGCACCGAACGACAGGGCTCCGTTCACGGTGCCCATCGACACGAACGTATCGTCGCCGGCGGTTCCGGTGAAAGCGCCGTGCACGTCCAGCGTGGCCCCGACATTGATCGTGGTGTCCTGGCTGCTCAGGGTGTGGCCAACCGCCACGTCCAGGGTGCCCTGCTCGATCTGCACGTTGGTATAGGCCTGGTCCCCCTCGGCGATCAAGGTGCCATTGCCGCCCTTGTACAGCGTCTCGAAGTTCACGGTGGGACCCAGCACCATCGTGGTGTCCACCTGCGCCTGGATCGTATCGGTGCCTGCGCCACCATCCACGGCATTGGCCAGTCCGCCTAGGTCGGCACCCTCCATCAGGACCAGCCGGTCGTCTCCATCGCCCAGCGCGACCGTACCGCTGCCCGCGACCGTGCCGGCGACTTCGATCACGTCGTCACCTTCGCCGCCAGCGAAAAGGCCATCCACGTTGAGCATGGCGCCCATGGCCAGGTAAGCGCTCCGCACCCCTTCCAGGCTGCCGTCGACACCGATATCCAACGTGCCGTTATCGACGGTCACGGTGGCGAATGCCGACGGTGCCGGGCCGTCGACATGCAGCGTGCCGGTATTGGTCTTGGCCAGCGTCTCGAAATTGATCGCACCACCCAGCGTCGCTTCGCCGGCCAGGTCGGCGACGAACGTATCCGTACCCGCCCCGCCATCGACCGGCGTGAGCAAGCCGGACAGATCCGCGCCATCCTGGATCGTGAACGTGTCGTTGCCGTCGCCCAGGCCGACCGTACCGCTTCCGGTCACCGTACCCGCCACGGTCAGCGTGTCGTTGCCGCCGGTGCCGGTATAGGCGCCGTCCACCTGCAAGGTCGCACCCAACGCCACCGTCGTGTTCTGCGCCGCGATGCTGCCGCCCGCGGTCACGTCCAGCACGCCGGCCTGCACGGCTACGTCGATGAAATTCGACGGGCCATTGATCTGCAACGTGCCATCGCCCGACTTGCCCAGCGACTCGAAGCCCAGCAGGCTGCCCAGCGGTACCGTGTTGCCGGTGCCCACATTGACGTTGAGCATGTCGTTGCCGGCACCGCCATCCACCGTACCCAGCATGGCCGTGGTGTCGTGCACCACGAACATGTCGTCGCCGGCGCCCAACGCCAACGTACCGCCATCCGTGTCGAGCGTGCCCGCCACATCGAGGACGTCGTTGCCGTCGCCCAGGTCACCGCCCGCCTGCATCAGTGCGCCCACGGCCACGTTTACCGTGTTGGCGCCAGCGCTGCCGGCGATCGCCGCATAGCCGCCGCCATTGCCCCGCAGCGTGCCGTCGACGTTCAGCACCGTGTCGTCGGCCAGCGCCACCGTCGGCGTTTCCAGCGAGCCCGCTACCATCAAGATACCGTTGTTCACCGTGGTGCCGCCGCTGAAGCTCTGCGTGCCGGTCAGCGTCGCTTCGCCGGTGTTGTCCTTCTGCAACTTCTCGAAGTTGACCACGTTGCCGCCGTCGAAGCTCAACGCGCTGGCGTTGTTCAACACGACCGTGTCGCCGCTGCCGTGGCCGCCGCCGCTGATCGTCGTCGCCAGCACCGCGCCGTCGTTGAGCGTCAGCGTGTCTTCGCCGCCGCACAGATCCACCGTGCCGCTGCCGGACACCGTGCCAGACACCGACAGGTTGTCGTTGCCGTCGCCGCAGCCGAAGCTGCCGTCGACGTTGAGCGTCGCACCGCTGCCGACCACGGTATCGAGCGTGCCGCCTGCGGTCGCCACGACACTGCCGCCCGGACCGATGTTCAGCGTGCCGCCCAGCACATCGACCGACTGCAATTCGGTCGCGGCGGGACCGTTGATGTTGAGCGTACCGGTGCCGGTCTTGGTCACGCCTTCGAAGTTGACCAGGGCGCCCAGGTCGGCCGTGGCGTTGATGTCGTAGACGCGCGTATCCAGTCCGGCGCCGCCATCGACGGTGCCGACGACCACGGTGCCGTCGTGCACGACGAATCTGTCGTCGCCGTCGCCCAGCGCGAATGCACCGCCGGCGGTGTCGAGCGTGCCCACCACGTCGAGCGTGTCGTTGCCGCCCCCCAGGTCGCCGGTCGCGATCGCCGTGCCGTTCACCGTCACGGTATTGGCACCCGCGCTTCCGGTGATGGCCGCAGGATTGCCGCCACCCGCGTCGAGCGTGCCGTCCACCGTCAACGCGGTGTCATCGGCCAGCACGACCTGTGGCGTAGCCAGGCTGCCGGCCACTACGAGGCTGCCTTGCATGACTTCGGCGCGCACGCCGTAGGCCTGGTTGCCGACCAGCGTCGCCGTACCGGTGTTCTGCTTGCTGAGGACTTCGAAATCGACGATTGCGCCGGTTCCGAAGACCAGGTCCGCCGCGTTGTCGAGCACGATGGTGTCGCCGCCGCTGTCCGCGCCGCCATCGAGCAGGCCGGTGAAGCCGCCCAGGTCGGCGCCGTCATGCAGGGTGAGCGTGTCGTCGCCATCGCCGAGGCCGATCAGGCCATTGCCGCTGATCGTGCCGGACACGCCCATCGAATCGTTGCCCGCCGAGCCCAGATAGCTGCCATCGACATTCAACGTCGCGTCGCCAGCCACCGTCGTGGACGTAACCCCGCCGATGCTGCCGGTCGCGCCGACGTCCAGCGTGCCGCCGTCGACATTGACGGTGATGAAAGACGAAGGCGCCGGCCCATCGACATGCAAGGTGCCGGTATTGGTCTTATTCAATGTCTCGAAATTGACCGCGCCCCCCAGTGTCGCCTCGCCCGCTAGGTCGGCGACGAACGTATCCGTACCTGCCCCGCCATCGACTGGCGTCAGCAGGCCCGACAGGTCCGCGCCATCCTGGATCGTGAACGTGTCGTCGCCATCGCCCAGTGCCACCGTTCCGCTTCCGCTGACCGTGCCCGCGACCACCATCGTGTCGTTGCCGACGGTACCGTTGTAGCTGCCATCCACCTGCAGCGTGGAGCCCGCAGCGACCGTCGTGTTCTGCGCCGCGACGCTGCCGCTGGCACTGACTTCCAGCGTGCCCGCGCTCAGGTCCACGTCGATGAAGGACGAAGGGCCGTTGATCTGCAGGGTGCCGTCGCCGGATTTGCCCAGCGACTCGAAGCCCAGCATGCTGCCCAGCGGCACCAGGTTGCCGGTGCTGACGTCGACGTTGAGCAGGTCGTTGCCGGCGCCGCCATCGACCGTGCCGAGCACCGCCGTGGTGTCGTGCACCACGAAGGTATCGTCGCCGGCACCCATGCCGAATACGGTTCCGCCGGTGTCGAGCGTGCCGGCGACGTCGAGCACGTCGCTGCCGTCGCCAAGGTCGCCACCGGCCTGCAGCAGCGCACTTGCGGCCACGTTGACCGTATTGACGCCGGCGCTGCCGGTGATCGAGGCATAACCGCCCGCATTGCCTTGCAGCGTACCGGTGACATTCAGCACGGTATCGTCGGCCAGCCCGACCGTCGGCGTTTCCAGCGCGCCGGCCACGGTCAGTCCGCCGCCATTCACCGTCGTGCCGCCGCTGAAGCCCTGCGTACCGGTCAGCGTTGCTTCACCGATGTTGTCCTTCCGCAGGAACTCGAAGTTCGTCGTGTTGCTCGCGTCGAAGCTCAGCGCGCCGGCATTGTTCAGCACCACCGTGTCGCCCGTCCCGTGGGTGCCGCCGCTGATCGTGTTGGCCAGCACGGCACCGTCGTTGAGCGTCAGCGTGTCTTCGCCGCCGCACAAGTCGATGGTGCCGCCGCCGGACACCGTGCCCGAGACGCTGAGCGAATCGTTGCCGCTGCCGCAGCCATAGCTGCCGTCGACGTCGAGCGTCGCGCCCGCCGCAATCGTCGTATCCAGAGAGCCGCCAAGCATTGGCGTAACGCTGGCGCCCGCGGCGACATTCAAGGTCCCGCCGAGCACATCGACGACCTGCAACTCCGTCGTACCCGGACCGGTGAGGTTGAGTATGCCGATGCCGGTCTTGGCGAGGCCTTCGAAGTTGAGCAGCGCACCCACGTTGGCGATCGCGTTGATGTCGTAGACGCGGGTGTCCAGACCGGCACCGCCGTCGACCGTGCCGAGCACCAAGGTGCCGTCGTGGACGGTGAACGTATCATCGCCCGCGCCCAGGTTGAAACTTCCGCCACCGGTATCGAGCGCGCCGGCGATGTCGAGCACGTCGCTGCCATCGCCAAGGTCGCCACCGGCCTGCAGCAGCGCACTTGCGGCCACGTTGATCGTATTGACGCCGGCGCTGCCGGTGATCGAGGCATAACCGCCCGCATTGCCTTGCAGCGTACCGGTGACATTCAGCACGGTATCGTCGGCCAGCCCGACCGTCGGCGTTTCCAGCGCGCCGGCCACGGTCAGTCCGCCGCCATTCACCGTCGTGCCGCCGCTGAAGCCCTGCGTACCGGTCAGCGTTGCTTCACCGATGTTGTCCTTCCGCAGGAACTCGAAGTTCGTCGTGTTGCTCGCGTCGAAGCTCAGCGCGCCGGCATTGTTCAGCACCACCGTGTCGCCCGTCCCGTGGGTGCCGCCGCTGATCGTGTTGGCCAGCACGGCACCGTCGTTGAGCGTCAGCGTGTCTTCGCCGCCGCACAAGTCGATGGTGCCGCCGCCGGACACCGTGCCCGAGACGCTGAGCGAATCGTTGCCGCTGCCGCAGCCATAGCTGCCGTCGACGTTGAGCGTCGCGCCCGCGGCGACGACGGTATCGAGCGAAGCACCGACCGCCGCGATTACGTTTCCAGTCGCGCCGACGTTCAACGTACCACCGTCGACAGAGACCGTGCTGAAGGACGATGACCCGTCGATGTTCAAAGTGCCGACATTGGTCTTGTTCAGCGTTTCGAAATTGACCGTGCCGCCCAGCGTGGCACTGCCGGCGATATCCGCAACGATCCCGTCTACGTCTGCCCCGCCGTCCACCGGTGCCGCCAGCCCGGCGAGATTCGCGCCGTCCCGGAGGGTGAAGCTGTCGTCGCCATCGCCCAGGGCGACCGTGCCGCTGCCGGTCACCGTGCCCGCGACGGTCAACGTGTCGCTGCCTGCAGTGCCGTTGTAAGCGCCGTCCACCTGCAAGGTCGAACCTGCGGCAACCGTGGTGTTCTGCGCGGTCACGTTATTGACCTGCAACAAGCCTGCCTGCAGGTCGACGTTGACGAACTGGGCCGTACCATTGATCTGCAAGGTGCCCAGGCCGGTCTTGCCCAGCGACTCGAATCCCAGCAGGCTGTCCAGGGTCGCGGCATTCGCCGCACTGATATCGACGTTCAACAGATCGTTGCCGATACCGCCATCGACCGTGCCCAGCACCGACGTGCCGTCGTGGATGGCGAAGATGTCGTCGCCCGCGCCCAGGTCGAACGTGCCGCCGACCGCGTCGAGCGTCCCGGCCACATCCAGCACGTCGTTGCCATCGCCCAGGCTGCCGTTGGCGCGCAGCAGCGCACCCGCCGCGACGTTCACCGTGTTGGTTCCGGCGCTGCCGGTGATGGCGATGGCATCGGTCGGCAAGGGGCCTGCGGTAGCGGTCCCGTCGACATTGAACACGGTATTGTCGGCCATGCCCAGCGTCGGCGTGGTCAGGTTGCCGTCCACGCCCAGCGTGCCGGCATTCAACGTGGTGCCGCCACTGAAACCGAGCGTGCCGGTGAGTGTGGCGATGCCACCCTGGTTCTTCACCAGCAATTCGTAGTTGGCGACGTCGCTGCCGTCCAGCGTCATTGCCAGGGCATTGTTCAGCACGACGGTGTCGCCGACGTTGTGCGCTCCGCCGCTGATCGCATTGGCCTGCGCCAGGTTGGCGCCGTCGTTCAGCGTGAGCGTGTCGTCGCCTCCGCACTGGTCGATCGTACCGCTGCCGGTGACGTTGCCGGACACGACAAGCGTATCGGCGCCAGTGCCGCAGCCATAATTGCCGTCTACGTTGAGCGTGGCACCGTTGGCGACCGTCGTCGCCAGCGTACCGCCCGTCGCCGCCGCGATGGCGGCGCCCGCCGCCACGTCCAGCGTGCCCGCATTGACGTTGACCGTGGCGAAGTCCGAGGTGCCCGGGCCGTTGACGTGCAGCGCGCCGACGCCGGTCTTGGTCAGCGTTTCGAAGCCCTGCACCACGCCCAGCGCTGCCGTGGTGGCGATGTTCGCGTTGAGCGTGTCGGTGCCGGCACCACCGAACACCGTCCCGACGACGCTGGCGTTGTCGTGGATGACGAAGCTGTCGTTGCCGTTGCCCAGGTCGAAATTGCCGGCGCCGGTGTTCAGCGTGCCGGCAACGTCGAGTACGTCGGTGCCATCGCCCAGCGTGCCGACGGCGAGCAGCGAAGCTCCCGCATTGACATTGACGTTGTTGCTGGCGGCGCCGCCGAGGATGACGGTCTGGATGCCCGCGCCTGCCTGCACCGCACCGTCGATGTTGAGCGTGGTCGTGCCGGCCGCGTTGGTCATGCCGATGACCGGCGTGGTCAGGCTGCCGTTCACGTCCAGCGTGCCGCCGCTAATGGTCGTGTTGCCGATATAGGTGTGGTCGCCGTTAAGCGTGGCAGTGCCGGTGTTGCTCTTGAGCAGATTTTCGTAGTTGGCGACAGTGCCCTGGGCGAAGTCGATGAAACCTGCAATATCCAGTTGCACCGTGTCGCCGATACCGGCGGTGTTCGCACCGCCGTTGAAGACGCCGGTGTAGCCGCTGACATTGGCCCCATCGCGCAGGATCAGGGTGTCGTCACCACCGCACTGGTCGATGGTGCCGTCGCCGGTGACATTGCCCGAAATGCTGATGGAATCGTTGCCGGTGCCACAGCCGAAGGCGCCGTCGACATTGAGCGTCGCGCCGGAGGCGATGGCGGTATTGAGCGCGCTGCCTGCCGTCGCGATGATCGCCGCACCTGCATCGACGTCCAGCGTGCCCGCGTTGACGTTGACCGTACTGAAGTCCGAGCTTCCCGGGCCGTTGAGGTGGAGCGTGCCGGCGCTGGTCTTGGTCAGGGTTTCGAAGCCCTGCACCACGTCGAGGTCCGCCGTGGTGCCGATGTTTGCGTTGAGCGTGTCGGTGCCGAGGCCGCCCAACACCGTGCCGGTGACATTGGTGTTGTCGTGGATCAGGAAGGTGTCGTCGCCTGCAGCTAGATCGAACGTTCCGCCCATGGTGTTGAGCGTGCCGGCCACGTCCAGCGTATCGCCGCCGTCGCCCAGGCTGCCATTGGCCAGCATGGCGCCCGCGGCGCCGATGCGAATCGTGTCGCTGCCGAGGCCGCCCGTGACCAGTGTGGCGCCTGCAGTGGATGTCTGCAGCGAGCCGCTTACCTGCAACGTTGCGCCACCGGCGTTGGTGAACGTGACGTCGTTGGTCAGCAGCGTCCCCGGCGTCACCAGCGTGCCCTGCTCCATCACCACATGGTCGATGTCGCTGTTGTTGGTCATCGTGGTGGTGCCGGGGCCACGTTGCACCAGCGTGCCGTCGCCGATGACGGCCTGGCTGAGCGTGTATGCATTGGAACGGTTCGCTACCAACGAGGCGCCGGCGGCGACAAGGGCTGTCGTGCCGGCGCCCAGGCTGCCAGTGGTGCCACCCGAACCGACCTCCAGCGTACCGGCGCTGACATTGGTGGTGCCGGTATAGGTGTTGTTGGCGGTCAGCGTCAGCGAGCCCGCGCCCGTCTTGGTCAGGCCACCGAGCGTGCTGGTGCTGCGCAGTACACCGCTCATGATCGCATCGCGCGCGGCCGTGCCGTCGTTGACGTGCACGGTGCGCGCACTGGCGCCGAGATTGATGCCATTGCGGAAGTCGACGGTGCCAGTGGCGGTCTGGTAGCCGAAGACCAGTTGATGATTGGTCGGCACGAAGCCACCGCTGCCCCAGGTCAGCTCGCGCGCATCACCGAACAAGTTGACGACTTGCGTACCATCCCACGCCGCGAAGCCGCCCGATCCGGTCCAGCGAACGCCCTGCTCGTAGTTGTCGTCGTCCAGCACCTCGGTGCCATAAGCCGGCAACGGTCCCGTCGCCCCGTCCGGATCGACCCCAACCGTCGTGCCGTTGTTGTCGATGAAAGAAAGGCCCCGCGTGCTGGTGCCGCGGAAGAAGCCGCCGCTGGCGGCAGTGAGGCCGAGTACGCCGCCAGTACCATCGGCGATACCTTCAAAGAGAATCAGGCTGCTCCGCTCCGAGGAGCCGGTGGTACCGTGGCTGCTGGCAACGCCCAGGCCGCCGGTGATCGCTCCGGCATTGTCCAGGCGAAGCGCGCCACCAGCGATACGAGTATTGCCCGCATAGGCGTTCGCGTGGGCGTTGTTGTCGGTGACCAGGGCCCATAGGCCTGGACCGGCTTTGCGCAGGGTGAAGATGTTGTTCGGATTGTGGAACTCGGCCGGGGTAAGGCCGTTGACCAGCGTCGGCGCGAACAGGTTGTCCCCGTTATTGGTGCCGCCCAGCGTTTGGGTAAATCCACCGTTGCGGTCGACGATCAGGCCGGTGTTGGTCAGCGACAAAGGGCCGGTACCGGAGGATTCGAGGATGCCGTTACCCCAGGCCCAGAACAGTCGATCAGTGCTTTCGCCGCTGCCAATGTAACGCAGCGTGCCGCTGTTGCTGCGGAAGTCCGAAATCAGATCGCCGGCGCCGACACTGGATGCATCGCCCGCGTTGCCGATCGTGGTTGCCTCGAAGGTGCAACCATTGACGAGGAAGCGGCCGGTAAAGGTGTTGGCGCCGCTCAGGCGCCAGACGCTGCCGGCGGAACATTGGGTACCGATGAGAGCCGTGGTGCCCGCGCCATCGGAGATGACGCCGGAAAGGATATTGGGGTCATCGGCAACGCCGTTGTTGTCCGCATCGGTGCTGACGAAGGTTCCACCCAGGCGCAACTCGTTGCTGGCGCCGCTGGTCGTGGTGGCGACGTCACCGCTGAATTCCAGGGCACCACTGCCCCGATTGAACAGATGCAGGAGCGAACCCGTGCGTCCGGCAAGAGCCAGGTTGCGGTTGCCGCTGGCCGGTCCGGTACCTTCATAGATCAGGCCGCCGTTGTGGCTACCCAGTTCGATGGTTGCACCGGTGCCGAACGAACTCGCCGTACCGACGTCTGCCAGGGTGTTGAAATACACCCACATGTTGTCCGTGGCGCTAGTTTGGTCGCCGCCGCCGATCCGGGTGTCGCCGGAATAGGTGTTCAGCCCGAACAGGTCCACGTCGCCCTGCCCCTGCAAGGCCAGAGCCCCGGTGCCCTGGATCACGCCCTGCAGTCGCACGTCGCGGTCCAGACCGGCCCCCTCGTTGACGTTGATGGCACGCTCCGACGCACCCAAGTTGATGCCGTTGTCCCACACCACCGTGGAGTTGGTGAATCGACCGCCGAAGCGCAGCATTTCGCCATTGGGCACGAAACCTCCGACGCCCCAGGTGAGAGTGGCGCCGGTGCCCCCCAGGTTGACGTGGCGCTCCCCACCAATGGCACCAAAGCCGCCCGAGCCGATCCACTGGACCTGCCCGGCGCCCGTGCCCACCGCGTCGGTGAAGTCGCCGGAGGCCGCGGTCATCATCAGCATGCCGCCGTTCTGGATACCGCCGACGCCGTTGAATTGGACATTGCTGTTGGGCGATCGTGCCGCTGCGGTGCCCAGGATCAGATAGCCCCTGTCGGCGAGGTCCTCGCCGATCACCGTGGCCCCCGAATAGCTATTCGCGACGGTCAGCTCCAGAGCGCCATTGCCGCGCACCTGTAAGCCGCCAGTCCCCTGTAAGACGCCGCTGATCACGGCATGATCGGCAATATTGCCGTTGTCCGCGCGCACGTCGCGCAGGCCGCCGGTCAGGTCTATGCCATTCTGGAAGTCCAGCTGGCGGGCGTCGCCTCCGGTGGCGTTGGTACCAAGAATCAGCGCATGACCGTTGGGAACGAAGTTACCGTCGTTCCAGGTAAGCGTGACACCGGCTCCGCCGAGATTGACGGTGACGTCCGATTGATTGTTCAGGGCATAGAAACCGCCGGTTCCGGTCCAATGCACCTGGCCGCCACCGGCGCCATTGGGCATGGTGATGCTCGGCTCGGCGCTGGTGCCGTAGATGAGGGTGTTGCTGCCGTTGTTGAGGCCCTCGAAGCGTATGTTGCTGTTTGGCGACAAGCTGATGCTGTTCAGCACCAGCTGCGCGCCGTTTCTGATGATGGTGTCGCCGCTGTAGGTATAGCTGCCGCCATCGAACCAGGTGGTGCCGCTGGCCAGGGTCAGGTCGCCGGTGAAGCTCATGGGACCGTTGAAGCGGACGCCCCCACCCTGCGTCAGCACCGAAAGCTGGTTGGCACCGGTATCCTGCAACGGTCCGCGTACGGTCAAGTTGTGGCCACCGACGCCCAAATGCAGCACCGTGTCGGCGGTCAATACAGGCGTGCCGCTCCAAGTGGCGTTGCCGAGGCCATCGATGTAGCGATCGCCCCCCGTGAGGGTCACATCGTGGTTGAGCGTGGCATTGGTGTCCACGCGCAAGACGCCGCCGTTGAGGACTAGCTGCGCGGCATCCGTATCCCCGCCGAAGGCGTCGCCTTCCACGCGGAGAAAGCCGCCGTTGACGGTGACCACGTTGCCAGCGGCGGCAGCGGCCGCGTCAGTGCCCCTCATAAAGAGTTGGCCGGCGTTTACCGTGATACCGCCAGTGAAGCTGTTGGTACCATCCAGGTAGAGTGAGCTATCGACCCCGCCACCTTCATTCAAAACCAGACTCAACCGGTTGATGCCGGTATCGGTGAGGTTGCCCGCAAAGACGGTGTTGCCATTGGCCCCGGTGTTGGTCACCTGCAGCGTGGTATTGGCGGTGAGGACCAGGTTGCCGGTCCAGGTGCTGCTGATGTCGGCGAATGGTTGGTTGATGTTGATGGTGCCGCCGCCGGCGGCGGTGATGTTGTGATTCAGGCTGATGCCGCCCAACCAGAGGTTGCCGCCATTGTTGATCACCAGATTGGCGGCCGCGGTATTACCGCCGAAGGCATTCGCGTTATTGACTTGCAACACGCCGCCGTTGTTGACGGTGACTACGTTGGCGGCGCCATTGAAGCTGTTGCTGCCCGTGCCGACCAGGCGCGCATTGCTGTTAACGGTGATACCGCCGGTCAGCGTGTTGGTGCCGCCCAGGACGATCGCGCCATTGGTCGAGCCGCCGCTGACCCGAAGGCCGTTGCTGCCGGCCAACACCGAATTGATCGTCGCTCTGTTCCCGCCCGTATAGCTGATGGTCGGGTTAGTGCCGGCTAGGGTCAGGGTGTTACCCGTGAGCGTGTATTGGTCGGCCGTGAAGGTCAAGTTGTGGGCGGTGATCGGCGCGCCCAGGGTGACCGTACCCGCCGTGCCGCCAAAAAAAGCGTCATCAAGCGCAGGATTACTCCAGGGGCTGAAAGGACCGGTAACGCCATCGGCAAGGGGGCTCCAGACCGGATTGGTCGCGTTCCAGATGCCATTGCCGCCCTGCCCGGCGGTGCTGCCATTGGGATCCCAGTATCGGTCGGCCGCGTAGGCCGAGGGGTACAACGCCGCCAGCGCCAGCAGGACGCCCAGTCGCAATGGCCACGCCGTGTGCCGGGAGATTCCGGCGGTATCGCCATCGTGTCTGTCTTCGAAGGTTACGGTGCGTTGGTCGACCGTTCCGCCGCGCTTGCCGCGACGCATGCTCAGTTCCGACGCGACCACCCACGCTTGCAGGACGTACGACCAAACGATGCGGAATACCCGATTCATCCCCTGCTCCTTCTGTTCGGACCATCGAACGCCGCCCGCGGCCACGGCCGCCCCGGCAAATGTCGCGCCATCGGGACCGCGACAGAGCGCGCCCCCCATCCGTCAATTCCCAAAAACCCACACTTCATCCCCGAACGGCGGGCACGCTCGTTCGTGCCGTTTGTTCGGGCCTCTGCTGGTATTTGCCCCCTTATCGATCCGAGACCGGACGGATAAAGCGCTTCATCGCACTAAGGCGAAACATACATTATCGAGTTCGACCAGCCTGTGACATTGGGAAAGTTCCTATGTGACGCGCCGCACAGATGACCGCACTTTCCACTGCATTCCGATTTGCCAGATCCGCGGCATCGCCCGCATCCACGGCTAAGCCGACTGCCTGCTTAAGCCGAGGCTTCGTCTCAAAGCATTGTCGCCCGCAGATGCATGCGCTCCATCCACCTGTTCCTTCGCAATCATTTCCACCAGATCACAGACCGCCTTTTGCGCCCTTTTGGGCAACCGGCGGATCACCTCAAGCAACCTCGCTTCCGTCTCGTCCACGGCATAGTCGTAGGCGACGGCCGGAACTTCGATCTCGGGGCTGCAGGTCGGATCGCCTCGGCCCGTGGCAAGCCATTCAAACGGAACGTTGGCCACGATGGAGATGGCGGCCAGATGCTCGACGCAGGGGCGCGTGCCACCATCGCGCTCCCATTGCGTCACCGCACTGCGATGGACACCGACCCTGCGGGCCAACTCGTGTTGCGACAACCTCATAAGCGTTCGACATCGTCGTATGCGCAAGGCCATGGAGGCCATAGTGGTTCTCTTCGTAGCTTGATGCTGTTCGATAAAACGGCGATCGCTTGGGGTCGTCAGATCAGGGCAGCGGCGAGAGAGGTTGAAGTTTCGCGCCCTCGAAATAGGTGACGCGCAACTGCAGCCCCTTTTGCGAGTAGCCGATGAAGGTCGAGTTGGCCGTGGGTTCGTGCGCAAGCACGTATCGCGAGGCGAGCATCGCGTTTTCGAGTTCCAGCAGCACCCCCAGGCTTTCCGGTTGTTTCAGCGCAGCGTTGTACGACTCCAGGACTTCGCGCGCGAAATTGAAGAACGGAACGGTCTGCTTCTGTCCTCGGAAATCCGGGGAAAAGAACTGCCTGTAGTAGTACATCGGCTGGCGCAACCTGGGCAGGATCCGCATGACCGCCGTCCCGACGCCGACCAGCGACCCATCGGTACCGCGGGCGATGCACACGGCCTGACGCGCGCGAGCAGCCGCCCTGTCGGCATCGGGAATGGCGCGATTACGCGCCCAGAAATCCGTCAGCTCGGCGGCGAGATCTTCGGTCACACCCTTCCAGACGGCCACGAATTCGCAGGGCAGATCGGGCATCAGCGACGCTCCTGGCCTTCACCCGCCGCTGCGGGCGCGCTTCCCCGCGTCTTCTGGCCTAGCGCGAACAGTGCTCGAACAGCGGCCACATACTCGTCGAATTCGAGTCTTCCGTCCTTGTCGGCATCGAATGCCGGCAGACCCGGCGCAGCCTGCCCGGCCTGTTTCACCAAGGCCAGGTTGGCGTACTCGCCTGCCTCCAGTGCGCCGCTACGATCAGCATCGATGGACTGGAACTGCTCGCGCAGACGCACCTCCAGCGCAATGGCCTGCCGCAAGCCCGGGTACCCTTTCCGGAACTCTTCCTGCGACAGATTTCCGTCGCGATTCGCGTCTAGTGCGGCGAAGACTTTCGAACTGCCGTCCGTCTTCGGCGCTGGCGAAGCCGCCTGTCCCGCCATTGCAATCCAAGGGGCGCAGCACATGGGAAGGGACGCGATCAACGCGAAAGGAACGGCGCGCGCACTCATGCTGATCGGGCCTCGTCGTTCCCCATCTCCGTCGTGAAAGTGATGAGCTCACGGATCTCCGGCGTGCGCAGGCCGACCACCATCGGATTCTTCACGTTCGGAAGGAAGCAAAGATCGAATACCTCCGTGATGTCCCCCTCGAACCGTATCCAGTTCAATACGTCCCCGTTGGTCAGCGACACGATCTGCACACCGCACCAGGGATCGGCATCCCGCTTGCGCAATTCCTCGTCTAGCTGCAGTCCTTCGAAGCGCTGGTTGCGCGGCTTCGACAGGCCGATCGCGGCGACGTTGCTGATGATGGAAAGTCCGCGCAGGAATCCGGGACAGAACACGAACGGCACGAACTTCCTGGTTTCGAAATCCACCCATCCCAGGTGACCGGTACCTGCGTTGAGCACCCACAACTTTCCGTTCGCCCAGCGAGGCGAATGCGGCATCGACAGGCCTTCGCAGACGATCTCGTTGCTGGCGACGTCGATCACGATGCCGCCGTCGTGGCGCCGGTCGCGCCAGCCGTCCACGCTGTCGCTGCGGCACACCGCCGTCACGTAACGCGGCTCGCCGTCGACCATTGCCAGGCCATTGAGATGACAGCGGTCTTCCGGCGCCAGCCGGCTGATGAAATCGGGTTTCCAGACCGCCTTGAAGCTGTGCGTCTGGTCCAGTTCCGCCAGGCACGAATACTTGGTGTTGACGAACACCACCTTGCCGTTCTTGCGAATGCCCAGTTCGTGGATGTCGAGGTCCCCGATGGTCTGCGCGTTGCGCGGCACGTAGCACTTGTCGAACTGCTGGTGGATCACTTCATTCGCACGCAGGACGTTTTCGAAGCGCCACAACTGGTACAGCCCGCCAAGGTAAATGCGCTGGGCATTGCCCACCACGCCCATGGCGCGTTCGAAAATGCGTTCGAAGAACGACACCCTGCCCTGCCGGTCGCTGCCCACCAGATACAGCCGGCCGGTCTGGTACGAGGAAACGGCCAGCGAAAGCCTGTTCGCCGCCAACCATCCCGCCAATCCGCGGGAGCAGCTCTTCTCCACCTTCAACTTCATCAGGTCCTGCGGGGGCGCGGTCACGCTTTGTACCGCCGGCGCCGACTGGGTCCCTTCGTCGGCAGGCGACAAGCCGGCCCCGTCGTGTTCACCGGCCTTCTCGCCGCCCACTTCCGCATTCTTCTTTCTTGCCACTTGTTGCTTGCTCCTCGATGCCCGCCGGTAACCGGCGGGACAATATCACTACCTGTTCCGGCGCCATTACCAGCCGTAGCGGACGGTCAGCTGGCCGCCGTGGACGCTCTGCAGCGAACCGCCATCGGTCCAATTGAACCCGCCGCTGATCGACAAGCCGTTCCGCTGTGCCGTCAGGCCCAACTCGATCATCGCGCTGGTGCCCTTGGTTCCGACCACGCCGTGCAAGCCGTCACCAACCGAATGGCCGAAGTCCCCGTCGAACTCGCGAACGGCGCTGGCCGAGCCATATGGACTCCATGCAAAGCCCCGCGCCTGGAACGTTTTCTCGAAAGTCACGCCCAGGCGGCCTCGCGACGACGTTCCGCCTTCGCTTGTGAAAGCGGTCGCGCCTCCACTGAGCACGCTCATGTCGTCGATGCGGGTACGCGTGTACTGCAGCTGCGGCACGATGCGAAGCCCGCCCGCCGTGGTGAGGACATGCCCGACTTCGACGTTGGTGGCCTGCGCCGAGGTCTCCGTCCGGTGTTCCGTCGAGGACGAGCGTAAGCGCGCATCCACCCCGATCCAACGATGCGAGACATCGGCATAGGTGCCGTCCTGGCCGAACCAAGTGGTGTACAGGCCGAACGTGCGGCCATCCAGGTCGTCCCGGCCGGCGCCAGCCACAGCTTGATCGCCTTCGGATTTACCGATAAGCACGCCCAAGGAAACCGTCTCGGACGGCCGGACGTCCAGGCCCAGTTCCCAGCCGCGGTTCGACTGGTGGAAGCCGAAGCTGCCGCCTGCGCCGTAATTCGCGTCATGCTGCAGCTCGACATCGCCGCTGCTGCTGAACATGCGCAACCAAGGCGAAGGACCCGCGTCGTTCCGGGGCACCACGATGCGCGGACGATAAGCGCCGATCTGCGCATTGATCATGCTTTGCACGCCCGGCGCGACGGCGGCGGCCGTCGAACCCACATCGTTCAGGCCGGTCACGTCCGTGCTCAGGGCGAGGATGGTCTCGGCCGCGTTCAAGGGATCCGCGGAAGCCTTGAGTCCGAAGTCGAGGGAAACGAAACCGGTGCGCGCGTACTGGACCTGGCCCAGCGAGAAGCCATCGGCCTGGGCAGTGGGGACACGGGCCAGGGTGATGTCGCTGCTGGCCGTGCCCGGCAAGCCGATCAGGCCGACATTCAGCGTTTGCATTTGCGCCGAGGACACCGTGGCGAGGGGCATGGATGAAAAGGCAGCGACTGTCTGCGTCTGCGCCTGTCCGAGGTCCGCCTGGGCGACCTGGAAGGTATCGCTGCTCTGGTCGGCCGCGTTCACGTCGAGATTGATCGTGCCGTGACCCTCAAGGGCTCCGGTCAGGACCAGCGCGTCGTCGGTATCGCCATCCAGGAAACTGATGATACCGTCGTTGACCAGCGTCGCCGATCCGATCGCGTTGCCGTTGCCTGACACGCGCAGCGTGCCGGCGTTGAGGAACGAGTTGCCACCGTCAGCTGCACCCAGTTCGATCACGGCGTTTTCCATGACCACCAGGCCGTTGTTCACGATGTGGTCGTCCCCTCCTCCGAAATCGGAGTAACCCACCGTAAACCAGGTCGCTCCCGCGGCATTGGCCAGGCTGTCGCCGAATCCGCCGGTGACGATGGCGCCGGTCAGGCTGCCGCGATTGTCGATGCTAGCCGTCGCATCCGTCCCCGAGGAGATGGCGATCCGGATGCCATCGCCGAATGCGCCGATGCTGCCGGAATTGGTCAGCACGCTGTTGCCCTGGGATTCCATCGAGACCGCGATGGCCGTGGCGTCGCTGCCGTAGGCGGCAGCGACGATTTTGCCGGTGTTGTCGACCTGCACGCCTTCTTCGCCCAGGACGTTCGCACCGGTTGCGTTGGCAATGGCGCCGGTCGCGGAGGCGAGGATGTCGCCGCCGTTCACCAGCCCCGCATTGCCGTAGAAACTGTTGACAATGGCTCCGGTGGCCAGTGCGTCATCGGCTTCGGTGACAGCGGTGATGTGGCCAGCATTGGTGACGCCTGCCGTGAGCGCACCGAGTGCTACCGCGCCGTAACTGCGGCCTACGCCGCCGTCGGCGCTCGCCGTGGCGACGATGCTGCCGCTGTTGTCGATCGCCGTGCTGCCGCCATCGGTAACCCTCACCGGGTTCGCCCAATCGCAGCCATAGTCGTCGCAGTTGTAGGTCACCGTCTGGTGCAGCGAGAATCCGTAGCTGCCGACCGCCCAGGCATCACCGTTGGCAGCAATGGCACCGGCACGGATGGCACCGGTGTTGTCGGTGCTGGAGTCGTACTGGCCCAGCACGAAAGTGCCGTAGGCCGATGCATAGCCGAAATCGGCGCTGGCCATCGCTTCGACATCGCCCCGGTTGACTATTTCGCCAGTGAGGCTGACGGAGTTGTAACCGACCGAGGCACCGAATGCCGTCGCCAGGCTGGGGTTTGCATTCGGGCCATCTGCGGTGACCGTGGCATGCGAGATCACCGTGCCGGCGTTGTAGATACTGCCGTGATCGGTCCTGAACGTGTGCACGCCGAAACTGACTGCGCGACCGGCATATGCGTCGCTGTAAAGGCTGCCCACCGTGGCTTCTGCGGTAATGGTCGCGCCGGCCTCGTTGATCAGGTTACCGGAGTATTTACCCGTCACCATGGCGCCGTAAGCACCGACAATACCCAAACTGGAGGTCGCCGAGGCGGTAATGTCGCCCGAGTTGACCACCAATCCGTCGTACTTCGCGTAGACCTGTACGCCCGTCGCGCCCGCACCGCCGGAGAAGTGGTTCACCGCATCCTCGGAAACGGCGATGGCAGCGATATCGCCGTGGTTGACGATCGAGGCATCGCCCTGGAACCCGGCCCCGGCATAGATGCCTGCCGCCTTGGTGGCGCTGTAGAACGTGTGGGGGCCGTACGCATAACCATGGGCGTGGCCATAAGCGGTGATCTGTCCATCGTTGACGACGTCGATACCATATATGCCTGTCGCCTCGATGCCGGTCGCGAATCCGCCGCCATACAGCTCGGCTTCGCCGATGGAGATCACGCTGGCGTCCGCCGCATTGGCGACCGAGGTGTACACGCCCGAGGCCCCGATGCCTATCGACCCGGCAATGCCGGCTTCGGCAGAGGCGTGGGCCACGATGCTGCCGTGGTTATCGATATGGGTACCATCGAAACCGTACAGACCTGCTGCCTTGACGCCAGTCGCGTAGGCATACGAGGTGACATACCGATCCACGTCTCCGCGAACGGCATGGGCGACGGCTTCGATGTCGCCATAGTTCGCCACGCCCACCGCGCCCATCTGATTGACGGCATACGTGGCAATGGCATTTGCGATGCCGAGGTCGGCCTGCGCGTGACTCCATATCGAACCGGTGTTGTCGATCGACACCGCCCCGCCGTACGCTCCACTCGACTGCACGACCGCACCCCAGGCCGATGCGTAGCCTTGGCTGGTCTTGGAAACGGCGCCGATTTCCCCGGAATTGACGATGTCGGCGTCCCAATAACCCAAGGAGTTGACCGCGATCGCGCCGATGCTCTTGGCCTGCAGGAAATAATCGGTGCCGCTGATGTCCTCCTGCGCCAGTGCCGTGGCTGTAATCGTTCCGCTGTTGTCGATCGACGACGTGTAGATCGCGGCGAGGTTGTAGACACCGAACGCGACCGCTTCCTCTTCACCGTAGACGGCCATGCCGCCCTCGGCCACGGCCGAGATGGTGCCCTGGTTGATCGTGATTGCGTCACCCAGGTACGCGGCGACGTTCAACGCACCGTATGCACTGGCGCTCTCGCCATGCGCCTCGGCGAGGATGTCACCGGCGTTGGTCGTATAGGCGCTGAAGGTATAGCCGACCGAATACACGCCCGTCGACGACGATACGTCGCCGCTGGCGCTGGCATGGATGTTGCCCGCGTTGTAGACGGTGGAGCCGTTGTAACCGAACGAATCCGCACCACGCGCCACCGCCTCCCCGCCGTCTGCGCTGGCGCTGGCGGTGAGATCGCCGTAGCTATAGATCGCCGTATAAGCCCCGTATGCACGCGCTGCGCGCGCGGTGGCGCTGCCACCCTCGCCGGCGGTGGTGATGGCGGTGCTGTCGAGATCGTTGAAGATGCTTGCAACGTTGCCGATGGCATAAGCGCCCGTGGCGTACGCCAGTCCACCGGCCCCCACCGCCGTCGCCTCGGCGACGAGGTCGCCGCCGTTGATAAGGACGCCGATGCCGCTGTTGTGGGCGCCATCGACCACGGCCGCATAGGCTTGAGCGTCGGCAGTGTCGCTGCTGGCATGCGCTGCGATGCCGGCGTAGTTATGCAGTGTCGCTGCGTCCCAGCCTTCTACAAGCACGCCCATGCCGAAGGCGTCCCCGCCTTCGGCAATCGCAGACGCGCTGACGGAATCGTACTGGGTCAGTTCTGTGAAAGACTCGGTGGATTCGACGACGCCGTAGTTGATCGCAACTTCCAAGCCATAGGCATGGACGGTGCTATCAACGGCCGCGAAGGTAGCTGCCTGGGCGACCGAGGCGAATGCTTGCGGTCCCAACTCGCCGCCGACCGCGGTGATGTCGTCCACCAGCCACTCGACGGCCGGTATGCCTGTCGGCATCGACCAGTCCATCGCAGCGCCACCCTGGTCTTCGACCAACGCAACCGGGCCATCTCCCATTCCGACAGCGGAATTCACGCTTGCCGGCTGTCCGCTATCCGCTACCCGGGTCAGGTCGTATGGAGCAATCGCACTGCCTTCGACGTGTACGGCAGCGGAGCTGCACGCATGCAGGCTTGCAGCCGGCCCACATGCGTCATCGGCATGGGCCATCACCGGCGCCGAGAAGGCCAGCATCGTCGCCGAAACGGCCAGCGCGGCGCGGACCGCTCGGGCGATGGGAGCTACCGCGGGAATTGCGTGGATGCGCCTCGTGGGCGCGCCGCTGTGCTGCACGAAACCGATCATCTCTACCCCTGGGAAAACTGTTGTTGGAAACCCGGCTACCGATGCGTGCGGCAACCGGGTCCTGTCGGTTCAATCCGGCTCAGTTGACGCTGGCTGCGGACCACGCCTGTGCGACGGCGGTAGCCTCTGCCGAAGTGGTTCCGTAGAGATCCTTCGCGGCCTGGATGGTGGCGGCGCGTGCGCCGGAATAGTCGGTGCTCGAAGTGAAATAGACGCTCAAGGCCCGGTACCAGATCTTCGCCGCCTTGTCCCGTCCGATTCCCGCGAATGTCGTCCCGTTGCACGTCTTCGGCGCATGGTTGACGCCACTGAAGGTCTTGGCGCTGGTACCTTCCGCAAGGAGATAGAAGAAGAAGTTGCCCACCCCTGACGAGTAGTGGACGTCGAGGTTGCCGAGGTTGCTGGCATAGCAGTTCGGCGAACGACCATCGGCCGATGGGTTGAACATGAAGCGCAAGGCTTGCTGGTCCGCGCTGCCTGGGACGTTCGCGAGGATGGTTTCCTCGCCGATCATGTAGTCGGGCGTGTCCTGCGGGTTGTTGGCATGGAACTCGACCATGGTGCCAAGAATGTCGGAATTCGCCTCGTTGAGGCCGCCCGACTCTCCGGAATAGATGAGGTTGGCGGTATGCGAGTTGACGCCATGGCTCATCTCATGGCCGGTGATGTCGAGTGATACCAGCGGGCCGATGGCGACCCCGTCGCCATCGCCGTAGGTCATGCAGAAGCAGGCGTCGGACCAATAGGCGTTGCTGTAGCGCCGGCCATAGTGCACGCGGCTGTAGCTCCCCCTACCGTCATTGGCGATGCCGATGCGGCCGAGGATGTCCTTGTAGTAGTCCCAGGTGACGGAAGCGCCGTACTGCGCGTCCACCGCGGTGGTTGCGAGGTCTGAGGTGGCGTAGTTGCCCCAGGTGTTGTCGCTGTCCTTGTAGACCTGGCCTGCGGTCCGGCTGTTGGAGCCGTCGATGGTGAAGAGCCCCCCGCGCGAAGGGTCGCGCAATTCGTAGCCGCTGGTTATCGAGTTGGTGACCGATGGCACGCTTCCCGAGTACAGGGTCCGGAAGGTGCCTGCGGCCGCGGCGGTATGCAGGTTGCTCCAGCGCTCCAGGATTTTCCCGTTCTGGGCGTCCACGATGTAGGTCATGTCCGCATTCTGGTTATGCAGGTGGACCTGCCACGCCAGCCGGGCGGCGCCGCGCCCTCGCGCATAGACCGCCAGCAATGCATCCGGCGAACCGGCGAAGTTGGAGCCGAACTCCGTTCCGGCGGAGACGATCGCCTCGTCCGCCTTGATCGCAGGTAGGGTCGAAAGGTTCAGGACGGCCGGTTGGGTAATGGAAGCGGACTTGAACTGGCCGTTCCTTGAGTGGACGACGAGGTCGCCGCCGATCACCGGCAGCTTGTTGTAGGTACGGTCGAAGCGGACATGCTCGGTTCCGTCGGCATCGATGATCGCGTCCCGAGCCAGGAACCCATCGGCCGCCGACGTCCGGACGATGCCCGGATGATTGCGGACCAGGCCAAGGGCACGACCGACGATCGGGCTATCCGCCCGGCCTGCGGCCATCGCATCGCCGCCGACCAGCGCAGCCACCGCCAACACCAACAACTTCCTATTCAGATACATGAATGACCCCTATGGCATCGATTTAGACGTAACCGGGACGCGCGAGCTGCCCCTCGCAACATGGCAACGGAATCAACATTCCACTGTGCGTCCGGTACGCCACAAGAGGCCTAAGGGGTGAGGTGATGGAAAGGAAATCGAACGAGAATGCTTCGGTCATGGCGCGCAAGTCCCGGTCATGCCTAGGTATTTCGGAGCGCTGCCGGGGGGACGTCCTGGCTCGGCGATGGCCGGTTTCCGCGGGGCAAGCGGGAACTACGCGGCGGCATGGCAGCCCCGTACATTGACCAGCTCGACTTATCTGAAAGCTATCGACCTATGCGATCACAAGATAGGCTCGACCGCGGTGTCGCGTTCCCCGCCAAGGGTCTTGGTCCGCTCGCCCGCGGATGCCGCGGCATGCGGATCGCCCAGGGCCCGATACAGCGCCCACATGACCCAGGCCACCCGATAATCCGTCTCGGCGTACTTCTCCAGCTCGCCCATGATGGCGGACGCGGAGGCGTACTGCCGCGTATCGAGCAGCAGCATCGCCTGCACGACGCCGGTCCGGACTTCCATTTCAGGGGCCGCGCGACTCCCCCCTGAGGCCGCGACCTTTTCCGCCTGCTGGAGAGCGGCGGCACGCTCTCCAGCAGCCCGGTCGATAAGCGAGCGCGCCAGTCCCAATGCGATGGCGTGGTCGTCTTCCCGTTCGTCGCTCGGCGCAATGCTGGCCAGCCAGGTTCTCGCCAGCGGGACATCGCGGCCGCGCAGGGCGGCCTGGATGGCGGCCAGCACTAGACCGCCACTGGCGCCGGCCGCTGGCGGCCCGCTCGCGGCAAGCCGTCGGGCCTCGACGAATTCGCCCCGCGCCAGATACAGGCGCAACCACAATTCCAGGAGACGCGGATCGGTCTCCGGCAGGCCTCGCGAGCGGAGGCCCGCCAAGGTGACGCCGGCGTCGCGTAGCCGGCCCAGGGCTATCTGGATCCGCGCCTTCGTCGCCAGGACACCCGCGGCGACGTCGCCGTTTTCCAGCTTCGGCAGCTGGGCTTCTGCACGGCGGATCGTGTTCCAGGCGTCGACCGGCCTGGCCAGGACCATCTGCACATCCGCCTTTTCCTGCAAGGTGGTTGCCAGGTAATCGTTGACCCGGAAGCGTTCGAAGGTTTCGATCGAGCGGTCGAACTCATGCAGGGCTTGCAGGTAATCCCCCCGGAGAGTCTCGGCCTTGCCGATGTTGTGCCCGATCACGCCCAAAGCAATAAGGTCCCCGGAGCGCTGGAGCCAAACTCGTGCTTGCCCCATGTCCTTGACACCGGCGTCGACGTCGCCGTGTTGGGCACGGATGATGCCGCGCCCCTGGTAGGTCAGCCCAACCATTCTCGAATTGACCCGATCCGGCGGCAGCGATTCCAGCAGCGCCAGCGACTGGGTGAACCGCTGTTCGGCGGCGTCGAGGTTGTTTCGCGAGCGTTCGACAGTCCCCAGCCCGATCAACGCGCTGATCTTCGTATCCGGATCAGCTTTGGGTGCATGGTCCAGGGCGTCCCGAAAGAGCCTGCCCGAAGCGTCGAGATTGGCAGCGCGAAACTCCAGCCTCGCCTCCCGGAGAAGGAATCGCGGATCGCCACGCTCAGCGGGCGATGCTGACCGGACCAACCGGCGGGCTTCTACCAATCGGCCCACCAGGATCTCCGCGTCGATCCGGTGCAGGCGCTCGGCTAACGGGCTCGGCGGTGGTCCGGCCCCGTTCCCACCGGATTGCCGCAGCCATGCATCGGCTGCTTCTGCGACGGCGGCGAGCACAGTACCGGCTCGGGCTTCAATCCGCTGTTCTTTCCCGGCATCGAACAGGCGAAGGCGAACCCGCCAGCCCGCCTGCTCCCGCTCCATCTCCGGCTGGACCACCCAACGCGCCCCGCTGAGCGCAAGCAGTTTCTTTCGGGCGAGGGCGGGCATGTCGCCTTCGACCGCGGCACTCAGGCGCAAGGCCTGCTCGCTGGGCAGCACGTTGATGCCGCTGCCGCGAAGCCGTGCGGCCATGTAGTCCATGGCGCCCAAGCGGACCCATGCGTTTTCCGAATCCATCGGGACGACCGCGACCGGCATGACCAGCACGGCGTCGTTCGCCGCGACCGATACGTCCTTGTTCCCGTACCGCAGATAGTAGAAGCCAAGCCCGGCTACAACGATCAACATGGCCAGCATCGTCCACCCTGCTCGCGGGAAACGTCTATGCCATCTGTGCGCCGACGGCGGCGCCCCGGCTGCCCCGATGTCCGACGAGACGGATGTGTCGTGTCCGGCCTGCTCCTTCTCTAGTTCCTTTGCCGGAGCCTCGACTTCGACTTCCTCCCATGCATCGGCCGGGACGACCGGCTCCGTATCGGGAGGCGCCGCCGCCTCGGCAACAGCCTCGCCATTCGGGCCATTCGTGCCGTCTGCTCCATCCGCTTCGGATGAAAGCGCCACTTCCTGAACCGGCATCACCCATCGGTAGCCAAACCGTGGCAGCGTGCGGATCATCGCCTGCTGATTGCCGGTGTCGTCCAGCGCCTTGCGCGCGCGCAACAGCGTCTGCGCCACGACGGTGCCGCTGGCGTCGACCCGCCCCCAGACCGCTGAAATCAGCTCGTCGCGACCCACCGCCCGGTCGCGGTGTTCGATCAGATAGACCAGGCATTCCAGCGATCGCGCACGAAGTGCGACCGGCTTTCCGTTACGCAACAGCTCTCGCGAGGCCGGGTTAAGCTCGAATTCGCCGAACAGGTACTTCAGGCGCATGAAAGCTCACCACCCATGTACTTCCACAAAGACAGCAAGCGAAGATCCCCTACCTCTTTCCAATCATACATGAAGGCCTTGCCGCCACAGGGCGACTGGGCGACAGAACCGGGACATCCCGGCACCTTTCGCCCCAGTGCGAACAATCCTTCGACAGAAAACGACCCTATTTGCCACCACGCTATCGCGTGGCGATCTCGCTCACGGGGAGTGACTGGACTCCCGCCGACCTGAGGGTTTCGCGCGCCCGCTCCAGTTCCATCCGATTCTCAAACGGCCCGAGGCGAACGCGGTAAAGTTCGTAGCCGCGTCCGGCAATTTCCCTACGATCCAGCCTGGACGTGAGCCCGAGGAATCCTATGCGTGCCCGCAGCGCATCGGCCTTGGCCACTTCACGAAATGCACCAACCTGGAGCAGGTAGTCCGTTGCGCTGGATCGGATAATGGCGGCGGAAGTTCTGCCCTCTCGATCACGAGGCATTTCGATCGGATTTTTCTGCCGGCCTCCTGGCTGAAATCGAGTAGCCACCGCAGCGGCGATGTTTCCAGAACGTTCGGACGCGAGGGCCGCGCTCAAGTCCTTTTCGGTCAACAACTGTTCCCCGGGCGACAACGAGTCTGCAGGCGATACTCGGGAATCGCCTTGGCGAGTGCTCGCCGACCGCGACCCTCGCGGATGGCCCGCGGCCAAGTCATGGGCCTGCAGCGCCGCGACAGAAACGCACATTGGCACCACGAACACCAAGTTGGCGATGGCTCTCATGTGCGGCTACCTCTACCTCAGATCTTTTGCAAACATCATCCATGCATGGCACGTCACGCACTGGCTCCTTCCAGCCAAGAGAGTTTCCGTGCGGGTAATGCGGGATGCATCCGGCTCCCGTGTCCTCGACTGCCACAACCGTGTCCACGTCGGCGACGATGCAATGTTGGGATCGAAAGTCACAGGCGTGAATTGGGAAATATCCTAGGGATACGCTTCGCTTCGTCCGGCCCGTAGCTGGTTCATCACGCCCAGGGATGCCGATGCCATACCGCATGCACCGGCGAGATGGGAAAGAAGACGTAGGGAAAAGCCCCCTCGCGTATGGCCGGAACGGTACCCAGGTGCCGCCCCGGTTCGGCGGGAAGTCCCGGCACAGAACGAAAAAAGCCACCGTTTGACGGGTGGCTTTTCGATCTTCAAACCCTTGAAGCTCAAGGTCATTTAGATGGTGGGCGGTACAAGTTTCGAACTTGTGACCCCTGCCGTGTGAAAGCAGTGCTCTACCGCTGAGCTAACCGCCCGGAATCGTGGAATGGCCAGTGGGCCGATTCGGGGCGCGTATGGTACCGGCGGCCGGTTTCCCGGTCAACGCGGTCAACGCGACTTGCTGGCCCGCAGCGCCAGCAGCCGGTCCGGCGGCGCGAAACTGTCGCTGCGCGCGTCGGCCCAGAACTGGCGGAAAACCGCATGTTCCGGCGTGCCGGCCAGCAACTCGCCCGGCTCCAGGAAACGGTACAGCGCGGCCAGCGACCGCACCTCCACCGGCGACACCCGGCGCAGGATGTGCTCGGGACCGAGCTCCGCCGGATGCGCCAGCCCGGCCGCACCGAGCAGGTCGCGCAGCGCCTTCAGCGTGTTCTGCTGGAAATGGAACACCCGCATCGCCTTGTCCGGCACGTCGAGGTGCTTCCAGCGGCTCGGGTCCTGCGTGGCCACCCCGGTCGGACACTTGTCGTTGTGGCAACTCTGCGACTGGATGCAGCCCAGCGCGAACATGAAACCGCGCGCGGCGTTGCACCAGTCCGCGCCCAGCGCCATGGTCCGGGCGATATCGAACGCGCTGGTGATGCGCCCGGCCGCCCCGATGCGGATGCGATCACGCAGGTTCAACCCGACCAGCGTGTTGTGGACCAGCAGCAACGCCTCGTGCATCGGCACGCCGACGTGGTCGATGAACTCGGCCGGCGCCGCGCCGGTACCGCCTTCGGCGCCATCGACCACGATGAAGTCCGGCAGGATCCCCGTCTCGTGCATCGCCTTGGCGATGCCGAACCATTCCCACGGATGGCCGATGGCCAGCTTGAACCCGGCCGGCTTGCCGCCGGACAGCTCGCGCAACCGCGCCACGAATTCCAGCAGCCCGCGCGGCGTGGAGAACGCCGAATGCTTCGCCGGGGAAACGCAGTCCTGGCCCATCGGCACGCCACGGGTCGCGGAGATCTCGGCGCTGACCTTGGCCGCCGGCAACACTCCGCCGTGGCCGGGCTTGGCGCCCTGCGAAAGCTTGACCTCGACCATCCTCACTTGCGGCGAGCGCGCGTTGTCGGCGAAGCGCGCTTCGCTGAAGCTGCCGTCGTCGTTGCGGCAACCGAAATAGCCCGAACCGATTTCCCAAACCAAGTCGCCGCCCATCTCGCGGTGGTACGGCGAAATCGAGCCCTCGCCGGTGTCGTGGTAAAAACCGCCGCGGCGCGCGCCCTCGTTCAACGCGCGGATCGCGTTGGCCGACAGCGCGCCGAAGCTCATCGCCGAAATGTTGAACACGCTCGCCGAATACGGCTGTGCTGTGCCCTCGCCGATCATGACGCGGAAATCGTGCGAGGCGACGTGCAGCGGCGCCAGCGAATGGTTCAGCCATTCGTAGTCGACCGCGTACATGCCCTGCTGGCTGCCGAACGGCACCACGTCCATCACGTTCTTGGCCCGCTGGTACACCAGCGAACGCTGCTGGCGCGAGAACGGCACCTCGGCGGTGTCGCCTTCGATGAAGTACTGGCGCATCTCCGGGCCGACCGCCTCCAGCCCGTAGCGGAAGTGGGCGAGGATCGGATAGTTGCGGCGCAGCGTGCTGCGCTTCTGCAGCAGGTCCCAGGTGCCGAGCAGCGCCAGCGCGCCGAACAGTGCGACACCCCACCCCGCCGAAGGCCAGTGCGGCGCCAGCGCGATGCAGGCCAAGGTCAACAGCAGACTTGCCGTGTAGGCCAGGTAACGGTGCATCGCGTTCCTTGTCATCGATTCGTGCCCGGGGTGGGAATCGAACCCACACTCCCTTTCGGGCGAGGGATTTTAAGTCCCTTGCGTCTACCAGTTTCGCCACCCGGGCGGGACAGCGGCAGCATGATAAGCCAGTTGGCGGGTTGGCTGGGCATGGCTTGCCCGGCCTGAAGGCAGGGCCAGGGCCGTCTCAGGTGCGACAAATCCCTCCACGTGGGAGTGACGTAAGTCGCGATGCTCCTTCTCGCCCGATTGGAAAGGCATCGCGACTTACGTCGCTCCCACATCGGAAGTCAGCTGCGGACCTGGATTACCCGATGGTGCCTGTGCATTTGCAAGGAGTTGCCTGCCGCGCTGCTTTCACTTCGCTTGATGCGTCCAGTCGGCGCGGGTCAGCGCATACAGGATGCGGCTGTCCTGCTCGTCGAGCTCGGTGGCGCTGTCGCCGCGGAAGTGGTTGCGGTAGGCGCGCACGGTAGCGGCACGGTCGTCGAGCGAATAGCCGACCAGGCGCAAGGCCAGCCAGGGGTCGAAATTCGGCGGCGGGGTTTCGTCGGTGTTGTCCGGCCAGCGACCGAAACCGGCTTCGGCCAGGCGCTTCCACGGGAACAGCGGACCCGGATCCGGTTTGCGCGTCGGCGCCAGGTCCTGGTGACCGATGATCGACTGGCGCGGGATGCGCAGGCGCTTGCACAGGTCGTCGAGCAGCACCAACAGGCTATCGATCTGCTGCGGCGGGAACGGGCTTTGGCCGTCGTTGTCGATCTCGATGCCGATCGAGGCCGAGTTGAGTTCGGTGATTGTGCCCCAGCTCCCCGCTCCCGCCTGCCATGCGCGGTCGCGGTCGGCGACCAACTGGTAGACGTGGCCGTCGCGACCGAGCAGGTAATGCGCGCTGACCGGTCCCTTGCTGTTGCGCGTGCGCAGCGTGTGCAGGCTCTGCTCGACCGAATCCTCCTCGGTGAAGTGCAGCACGATCAGGTTGGCGCGACGCTCGTCGTAGTTCTTCGACGGCACCCAGGTCGCCAGCGGATTGCGCGGTGCGTGCGCGCAGGCGGCGAGCAGGCACGAGAGCATGGCAAGGCACAGCAATCTCGAGGACATCTTCATCATCGTTTCGGCTCCATGGTGGAGGTCGTGATGGCGGTTCGGGTTTTTCCGAAGCGTAAATGAAAACGCCGCCGGTCGCCCGGCGGCGGCAAAACGGAAATCCGATCAGGCCAGGGATCGCATCATTCGAAGCGGTACTCCAGCAGCATGTTGAACGAACGGCCGCGCGGATCGGCGACACGCGCTTCCCAGCCCGCGCCATCGCCGTCGTCCAGGTAGCGGACAGTGAACGGCGGATCGGTGTTCAACAGATTGCGGACGCCGAAGGTCGCCTTCAGGTTCTGGATGCCCGTCCAGCTGATGCTGTAGTTGTAGGTGATGTACTCGTCGACATCAGGATTCCAGTTCGACGGCGTGTAGCCGTTGACGATGCCGCCCGGGCGGTAATCCTTGTAGCCGCCACGGTAGATCTGGGTCAGCGTATGCGCCCAGTCGCCCTTGCCCCAGCTGAGGCCGAGGGTGTGCTTCCACTTGATCGGCAGGTTGAAGTAGCGCTCGTACATGCCGACCAGGTTGTCGCTGTACGGATCGATGTCGAAGCTCTTGGTCTTGAACGTGTCCAGGTAATTGCCGTTGAGATGGACGTTCCAGCGGCCGCCAG
Source organism: Pseudoxanthomonas helianthi (assembly GCF_017939625.1). GTDB lineage: Bacteria > Pseudomonadota > Gammaproteobacteria > Xanthomonadales > Xanthomonadaceae > Pseudoxanthomonas_A > Pseudoxanthomonas_A helianthi. The sequence goes on along the minus strand of NZ_JAGKTC010000003.1, from coordinate 190,747 downwards.
CGAGATCGCCGCCGACGTTGGCGTCCAGCTCGATGCCGCGGGTCAGGGTACCGCCGGTGTTGATGTAGCGCTGGTCGATCCCCACGATTTCGCCGCTGCCGTCGCGAAGGAAGTTCTGCGCGTACTTGGCGTAGTTGGTCCGCATCGTTTCCAGGTTGAAACCGCCGCGAATCGTGTTGATGCGCTCGATTTCCCACCAGTCGACGCTGACGTTGATGTTGGAGGTCGGCGCCAGGACGAAACCGACGCTCTTCTGCTTCGCTTCTTCCGGATCCAGGTTCGGATTGCCGCCGGTGATGATGTCCGGGCGGATCTGCACGTTGCAGTTCGGCACGTCGGGGTTGTAGCGGCCGTTCGGGCAGATCGCCGGATCGGCCAGGTCCAGGCCGGTGTACAGGGTGGCGGTGGTGCCGCGGAACAGCTTGGCGAAATCGGGCACCTTGAAGCCGGTGCTGTACGAGCCGCGGAAGGCCAGCCAATCCACCGGCTGCCACTTGAACGAATACTTCGGGTTGGTGGTGCCGCCGAAGCCGTCGTAGCGGTCGTGGCGCACGGCGAGGTTCAGCTCAAGGCTGTCGAACACCGGCACGTTGAACTCGGCGAACGCGGCCTTCACGTTGCGCTGCTTCGGCGTCATGTAGTTCGCGGCGTCGCCCGGCGCGCCGAACACGTAGGCGTTGCCCTGCGACCATTCCGACGGACCGCCGAACTCGTATTCCTCACGGCGGATATCGACGCCCAAGGCGGCCTGCACGTCCTCTTCGCCCCACAGCTTGAAGCCGAGACTGCCGCTGAAGCTGGCATCGAACGTGGTGGTGGAGGACACGCCGTGGTACAGCTCCAGACCGCTGGCGTCGGCCGCGGCCAGCGCGTCGTAGGCCGCCTGCGACTGGTCCTGGCCGGGCATCAGGAACGGGTTGAGCACGCCGTTCTTGAGCGCCGCCTTCAGTTGCGGGGTGAAGTAGTAGCCGCCGGCGAGCACCGACTGTGCCCGGCTCTCCGCGCGCGACAAGCCGACCGTATAGTCCCAGGTGCCCAGGGTACCGTTCAGGCCGAACAACACGCGGTAGGAACTGGTCGTGGTTTCGAGCTGGCGCGGGCCGCAGATTTCGCAGCGCCAGCGATAGGTGATCGGCCTGCCGTAGACGAGGTTGTCGCTGGCGGTGTCGCCGAAGTAGGTCCTCAGCGCGTTGTAGATCGCGTCGTAGGTCGGCTTCGTGTTCGCGTTCAGCTCATAGGCGTCCAGCTGGATCGAACTGGCATTGATGCTGGTGCTCAGCTGCTGGGCTTCGAATTGCCGTTTCGAGGTGACCTTCGAACCCATCACCTCGGCGAAGAACTCGTGGTTGTCGCCGATCTTGAAGGTGGCGCGGCCGATGGCCTGCAGGGTCTGCACCGGTTGCTGGATGGTGCGCGCGCGGCCGTAGTCCCATGCGCAGGCGAAACTGGCGCCGGGGCTGGCCCAGATCTTGTCGTCGTAGGGCCCCATCATGTCGCCGCCGCTCTCGCAGCCGGCGCCGCCGGGCAGGTCGAGAGTGTTGATCGAGGTCTTGGTGAGGGCGGTGCTCGGATCCCTGAGGCCGCCGCCGATCAGGCTGTTGGTGCCCGACACAACCGTGGCGAAAGGCGTACCGCGCGTATCCGGCGCCAGACCGCGGTCCGGCTGGAAGCTGTTGACGAAATCGCGCTGGTTGCCGCGCAAGATGTCGTTCTTCTTCGCGTTCACCGCGACCCATACGTTCCAGCGGTCGCTGTCCAGGTCGCCGAATCCGCCGAGCATGCTGGCGTGATAGATGTTGCCGCCGCCTTCCTGGGTCACGTCGGTGCCGGCGGTGAGCGCCAGGCCCTGGTAGTCCGTCTTGGTGATGAAGTTGATCACGCCGCCGATGGCGTCGGTGCCGTACACCGCGGATGCGCCGTCGCGCAGCACTTCGACCCGCTCGATCGCGGCGAACGGAATCGAGTTCAGGTCCACCACCTGGCCGGCCAGGCCATGGGCGGCGACACGACGACCGTTGAGCAACACCAGCGTCGCGTCCGCACCCTGCCCGCGCAGGTTGGCGCCGGATACGCCGTTGTTGCCGCGCGTGCCCGGAGGCGCGATGCCGCTGTTCGCGGCGAGGGTGTCGGGACCGTTGCTGGCGACGTTCAACTGCTGCAGCAGCTGCTCGGCCGAAGTGATGCCCTGCGCTTCGATCTCCGCCTTCTGGATGATGGTCACCGGCAACGCGGCTTCCACGTCTGTGCGCTTGATGCGCGAACCGGTGACGGTGATCTTGTCGAGGTTCGTCGCCGAGGACGACTGGGAGGGCTGGCCGGCATCCTGCGCCATGGCGGGCACGGCCATCGCGATCAGCACTGCCGCGCAGAGAAGGTTCAATCGGAAATTAGGGTGGGTTCGCATGTGGTCTCCGGACGAAAGGAACGAGGGAGCAGAGCAGACGAGCGCGAAACGGCGGCCTTCCCTTGCCCGCGGCCATGCGCGCAACCGGTTTCCCCCGTTCGCGCACGACACCAAAGGGATGGTTCTGGAGCAGGAATCCCCACGGCGTAGCGTGCGGCTGCGGCAGCGCGACGTGATTCGCTGTTTAACACGGTATTCACAAAAGCGTCAACGGCCTTTGGTACGTGACGGCACCCGCTCGAGAGACTGATCGGCCTCGCAGGCCAGCGCACATTCGAGGCATAGCGGCCGGGAGAAAAACGGACACCTTCCTATCCTCCCGGCTTCGCCGTCGGGCAATCGCCGACGCGAGTCAGCGCGAGGTCTTCGTAGTCCGAACTGAAGTCGCCTTGCGGGTCGAATTTGGCCATGCGCAACGTGCGCACATCGCCCTGCCGGGCAAAATCCAGCCAGGCGTTTTCGTCGACCGCTTCGTCGTCCCAGACCAGCAGGAAGCGCCCATCCAGCCGCCCTATCTGGCCGTGCATCTTCGGCGACTTCAGCGAGCGCCACTCCACTTCCTTGCCCGTCGCACAGATGCGCACCTCGCCGAACCACGGATCGCGCCACGTGCCCAGCCAGTCGCGCAGCGCTTCGGCGGCGACGAGCTTGCGCCTGGCGATGTCGGGCAGCTTGGCCTTTGCCGGCGCGGCAGCGATCGGCTGGGGCGGCTTTGCCAGATCGTCGGCGTAACCCTGCACGCCCAGCGAGGCTTCGGGCGCGGTAAACAGCTTGAGTAGTGCTTCGCCCAACACAGTGCGGGCGCTGCTGCCATCGCCGTTGATCATGAACACGAAACCGGAGCGGCGATCCGGCAACAGCATCATCATCGAATACATGCCGCCCAGCGTGCCGGTGTGCGAGACCGTCCATTCGCCATCGACGTCGGCCAGGCGGAAGCCATAGGCGTAAGCGTAGTAATGCGTGCGGTCCCAGCGCTTCTGCCGCTGCGAAACCGGCATCGGCGTGCGCGCCTTCCACATTTCCGCGCGCTGCGCATCGCCCAGCCATTGTTTCTGGGCATCGGTCGGCACCAGCCAGTTGCGTGCCCAGGCGAGCATGTCGTCGAGCGAACAGCGGATGCCGCCCGCCGGCGCGGAGGCGATTTCCGGCACCAGCTCCGCATCGCCGCGGGTACGGACGATCTTGTCGCCGTCGCGGGAATGCGGCTGCGCCACGCTGCCTGCATCGGTCAGGCGGAACTCCCCTACCCGGCAGCCCTCCAGCGCCAACGGCTTGAACACTTCGCGCCGCAGCAGTTCTTCGTAGGAGGCCCCGCCGGCCGCTGCGGCCACCTGTCCTGCCACCACGTACAGCAGGTTGTCGTAGGCATACCCGGCGCGAAAGCCATAAGCCGGCTTGATGTAGCGCAGTCCATTGACGATATCGTCGCGGGTGAACAGGTTCGGCTCGGGCCACAACATCAGGTCGCCGCCGCCCTCGGGTAGGCCGCTGTTGTGCACCAGCAGATCGCTGACCGTCATGTGCCGGGTGACCCATGGATCGTGCATGGCGAATCCGGGCAGGTGTTTCACCACCGGGTCGTCCCAACGCAGCTTGCCCTGTTGCACCAGCCGCGCCAGCACGGCCGCCGTCATCGCCTTGCTGTTGGAGGCGATCTTGAACAGCGTCTTCGTGGTGACCGGATCGCCGCTGCCGAACACGGTCTCGCCGTAGCCGCGCGCGAACGTCACCTTGCCGTCCTCCATCACGCCGACCGCGATCCCCGGCAGCTTGTAACGATCGATGGTGGCGCGCACCGCGGCATCGATCGCCTGCGCATCGGGCGCCTCGTCCGCGGCCTGCGCCACGCGGGGAACACCGATGGAAAAGGTCAGCAACAAGGCGGCGACCAAACACTTCATGTTCCCCTCCGTACGTTCGGTCGCTCCGTTGCCGGAACGCCTATTGCGATTTCGCAGGCGGCTGCGTGACCAGTGGCCGCGTCAGCGAATACAGGATACGCAGATCCTCGGCTTCCAGTTCGGCGTCCTGGCTCTCGATGCCTCGGAAGCGATGGCGAAAAGCGCGCAGCGCGCCCTCGCGATCATCCAATGGGTAGCCTATCGCTGCCATCGCAAGCCAACCGTCGAAACCGGGCGGCGGCTCGCCGGCATCCGGGTCGGGCCACATGCCGAAGCCGGCTTCGTACAGGCGCTTCCACGGGAACAGCGGACCCGGGTCGATCTTGCGGCCAGGCGCCATGTCCTCGTGGCCGATGACTTGGCGTCGCGGAATGGCCAGGCGTTGGGTCAAGTCGTTCAACAGCACGATCAGCTTGTCGATCTGCACGTCCGGAAACGGGTCGTGTCCGCTGTTGTCCAGCTCGATGCCGATGGACGCCGAATTGACGTCGGTGATGGTGCCCCAGCGCCCGCCGCCCGCATGCCAGGCGCGCTTGCCGTCCTTGACCAGCTGGAACAACCTGCCGTCGCGCCCCACCAGGTAATGCACGCCGACCGGCCCCTTGCTATTGGCGGTCTTCAGCGTGTGCAGGCTTTTTTCCGACGACTCCTCGGTGGTGTAGTGCAGGACAATCAGGACTGGCTGGCGTTCATTGAAGTTGCGCGAACGCTCCCACTTGGCCAGCGGGTTATGCCCGGTGGCACAGGAAGACAGCAGCGCAGCCAGCAACGCTATGGACAACCAACGCAATGCAATACGCAAGTGTTCGTCCTACTTTACGGATCCATCTGCGGCATGCCGAAGCCGCCGTCCACCCGACGGCGGCCCCGGCCTGCCATGGAACTCAGAAGTTCCAGCTGACCACCAGGTTCATGTAGCGCGGCGACTGCCAGACGGTGCCTTCGCCGAAGTAAGGCATCTGGTTGCCGGGCGTGCTTTCGTAGCGGGAATGCACGTTGACCTTCACCTGGCGGTTGAGCAGGTTGTAGACGGCGAAGCGTGCCTTCAGGTCCACGCCTTCCACCGGCAAGGTCCAGGTTGCGCTGAGGCCTAGACTGGTGACCCACGGCATGCGACCGAATGCGCCGCGCGGCGTATAGACCAGTTCCCTGTTCAAGCTTGAACAATTTGCCACGCACAGCCAGCCCGAACCGCCGCCGCTGAACTCGCCGGGGCCGCCCGCGCTGCGATTGTCGTTGGGCCAGCGCACGCCAAAGGCGGTGATCGGCCCGCCGGAACGCGCCGACAATGTGGCGCCGAAGCTCCACATTTCGTTGAGCTTGTAGCTGCCGCGCAGCTTGATCTGGTGGCGGAAGTCGTTGAACAGGACGCCGTAGCGCTCGTTGACGGCCGGGTGGTCGTAGTACTGCACCAGGTTGGTGTCGGCGTAACCCGTATCCGAGTTCACCGGGCCTTCGATGTTGCCCTCGCTCTTGGACCACAGGTAGCTGGCGTTGAACGCCCACTTGTCATCCCATGCGCGATCGATCTGGAACTCGACCGCCTTGTAGGTACGGCGGGGCTTCTTGTAACCCATGATGGCGCCGCTGCCGGACGCAATATAGCCGTCCTTGGAATTGTCGAAGGTGACCCAGCTGTTGGTATCCGGGCACCACAGGGTGTTGGTTTCGCCTGGATTGAGAATCGGCCAGTCACCGGAATACCAATCGCAACCCTCCACGTGGTTGGTGCGCACATCTTCCACCGCACGGGTCACCTTGCGGTAGGTAGCGTTGATGCCGTAAGACCATGCCTGGCTGATCGCCTGCTGGAAGCCCAGGATATATTCGTCCTGGAACACCTGCTTCAGGTCGCGGGACACCGCGGTGCGGACATCGTCGGGCGCGGGGGCATTACCCTCGGTGTTGACCGGCCCGATCTGCGCACCAAGGTTCGGTGCGAGATAGGGTGCTCCGGTAACCGGATCGGTCTGCTGGGTCCACCCATTGAGCACGTAGTAAGTGTGCTCGTCGGTGGTACCGCCACCGAAATAGTCAGTCAGTTTGTTGGTCAGCGGGATGTAGTAACGGCCGGCGTTGCCGAACAGCTTGGTGGTGCCATCGCCCTTCATGTCCCAGCTGAAGCCGACTCGCGGCGAGATCATGTCGCTGAAATCGGCCTTGGCGAAGGTCGCTCCCGACGCCAGCGTGTTCTCGAACTTGTCCGCGCGCACGCCGAGGCTCAGCAACAGGTTCGGCGTGACGTTCCAGTTGTCCTCCACGTAGAACGCCTGGGCCTTGGTCGAAACCGGCGCACCGGTGACGTAATGGCGGGCATCGACGATTGCGGTGACGCCTGCGGGAACGACCGCGCCGTTCGGAAGCGAGCCGCCTGGCGTGGCCGCCTGCGCCTGGTAACTCATGCCATCGCCCGGGTACACCACCGAGCTGTTGGAATCCATTACTTCCTGATCCAGGCCAAAGCGCAGCAAATGGTCTCCAAGCGCCCATTCGAAGTCCAGACGCGCCGCTTCCCGCTTGTCGTAGCGGCTGCTGATGCTGCTATTGGTCGGATGGCAGCCTTCCTGCATCGTTGCCGGGCCGAATGCGGCCGTATAGCTACCGGAGCGGGTCACGATGCTGCAATCGGCGTCCCACGGGCTTCCGCTCGTGGCGCTGCGCTTGTTGACCCCGTACATGGCCTTGGCGGTGAAGTTATCGCCGAAATGGCCCGTATAGGTCGCCGACCAGTTGTCGCCGCCCGAGCCGGCATTGCTTTCGCCGAGCTTGTCGCCGAACTGGGCCGTATCCCAGTTGTAGTCGTAATTGCTGGTGACCGTATCCGCCTTGTCGGAGAACGCGAGCAGCTCCAGCTTGTGGTTGTCGGTGATGTTCCAGTCGAACTTGGCGCCCCAGAAATCGTTGTCGCTGGTGGTCTTCCAGGCCTCGTTCGTGTCGATGTCCTTGGAATCGTTGTCGCGCTTCTCATACATCGCGAAGAAGAACAAACGATCCTTCACGATCGGACCGGACGCCCATATGTTGGTCTTGTACAGGGGGCTCTTGTCGCGACTGGTGCGGTCGCGTTCGTCGATGGTGCCGTCGTGGTGGAAATGGTCCTTCTTGTCGGCCGCCCAATCCGCCGGCTCCAGCGTCACTTCGACGCCGCCATGGAATTCGTTGCCGCCCGAACGCGTCACCGCGTTGATGACGCCACCGGTGCTGCGGCCGAATTCGGCGGAATATCCGCCGGTCTTGACCTGGACTTCCTTGTAGAAGGCGAACGGCACCGACGAGAAGCCCTGGCGGCGGTACGGATCGGTCACGTTCAAGCCGTTGATGTACACGGCGTTCTCCGCCACCGACGAACCACCGAAGGTCAGGCCGCCGAAGGTCGCGCCCGATCCCACCACGCCGGGCGCCATCAACGCTACCGCGCCCAGGCTCTGGTCCACCGGCAGGCGCGCCCATTCTTCGCGGGTCACGTTGGTCGCGGTCTCGGTGCTGCGCACGTCCACCCGGTTGACCACGCGCGAGCCGACCACCTGGATCGCATCCAGGTTGGCCACGTCGCCTCCGGCGCTCAGGTTCACCGTAGTGGTACCGCCCAGGGAGACGCTGACTGCGATCGGCTTGCCGCTGCCTGCGGTCAGGGTGTAATCGCCCGGCGGCAGTTGCGCGACGCGGTAGGTGCCGTCCTTGCCGACCGTGACCACGCGGTTCTGGCCGGTCGCGGTATTGGTGACGGTAATCGTGTCGCCGGCGTTGGCGCGGCCGGCTACTGCGCCGGTGACGGCCTGGGCGAATCCCGGCGCAGCCAGCGAAGTCAGGCACAGGCCCAGGGCGACGTTGAGTACGGACTTGCGCAAACGGCGTGCATTGCTCATAACCACTCCCCGGTAATGACCGACTTGATTCGTTCGTAGGTGCGTCTGCTGCGCGAGACACGGCAGCCAGCGGCAGCGTTGGCTTCCCGGCTGTGTAACACGGCGGCAAGGGCTGGTCAATAATTTATTCTTGCCGTATAACAAATGCGAATTACCTATTCCGCAACGCACCAATCGCACCGCCCACGGCCTTGCCGTCCGGCGTTGCCAGATTCCAGAAAGGAGAAGGGATGATCGTCACGCGCCACCTGCGGCTTGGGCTCACTGCCGCGGTCACTTTGGCGCTTGCCATGGCCGTCGCGCCCACCGTGGCACGCGACCGCCCGGCAACGCAGTTGCCGGTGCCGGAAAGCGGCGTCATCGGGGTTACCGATGCCTACCTTGCGCCTGAGTTCTGGGTGTCGAAGTTATCGGCGCCCGACAAGGTACTGATGCCGCGTGCCGCCATCGACGCCCGCAACGCACGACTGCTGCGCGACGACGCTTCGATGCACGACCTGTCGGCCCTGCCCGCGATGCTGCCGCGCGCGCAGGTCGCCGGCTGGATCGACGGATTGGCCTCGCCGCCCGCGAAGCCGCTGTGGGACGAAGCCGGCAAGCCAGTGCCGAAGGCAACCCTTGATGCCATCGTCGCCAACCGCGCCATCGATGCCATTCCGGCGAACCAGCCGACGCGCTACGGCATGGCGGTCGAACGCGCAGCACTGCGCACCTTCCCCACCCTGCTGCGCGTCTTCAGCCGCGACGACGACACCGACATCGACCGCTTCCAGGAAAGCGCGCTGTTCCCGGGCGACCCGGTCGTCATCGCGCACGCCAGTGCCGACGGGCAGTGGTTGTTCGTGGTCAGCCCGCGCTACGCCGCTTGGGTGGAAGCCAAGGCTATCGCCGAAGGCGACAAGGCGACCGTGCTCGCGTATTCGCAACGCATGCCGTACCGGATCGTCACCGGCGCCAAGCCGCGCACGGTGTTCACCCGCGAAGCACCGCGCGTCTCGGAACTGCAGTTGGACATGGGCACGCGCGTGCCGCTGGCGAACGTCGCGGCGGACAAGCCGGTCAACGGGCAGCACCCGTACAGTTCGTGGGTCCTCGACCTGCCGGTGCGCGACGGCGACGGCCGCCTCGGCTTCGCGCCTGCCCTGTTGCAGAAGAATGCCGAAAGCAGCGCCGACTACCTGCCGCTGACCCATGCCAACATCCTCCGCCAAGCCTTCAAGTTCCTGGGCGAACGCTACGGCTGGGGTCATTCCTACAACGGCCGCGACTGCAGCGGCTTCGTCTCGGACGTCTACCGCAGCATGGGCGTGCAGATGCCGCGCAACACCAGCGCGCAGGCGATCAGCCCGGTGTTCACGCGGACCCATTTCGAGCCCGGCGACAGCCGCGACAAGCGCATGGCGGCGGTGCGGGCGATGCAGGTGGGCGACCTGGTCTACATTCCCGGTCATGTCATGATGTATATCGGGAATATCGACGGCATGCCCTATGTCATCCACGATACCAATGGCGGCAGCTTCCTCGGTGCGGACGGGGAAATGCGTTCGATGCACTTGAACGCGGTTTCGGTCACGCCGCTGCTGCCGCTTCGCTTCAACAAGGACAACGACTACGTGGATCGCATCACCAATATCGTGCGGGTGGCCAAGGATTCTCCATGAAGATCACCGACATCCGTTTCGGCATGCTGCGCGTGCCTCTGAAGACGCCGTTCAAGACCGCGCTGCGCACCGTGGACCGGGTCGAGGACGTGGTGGTGACGGTGCACACCGACAGCGGCCACGTCGGTTATGGCAGCGCGCCGGCCACCGCAGTCATCACCGGCGATACCCACGGCTCGATCGTCGAAGCCGTGCGCCATTACATCGCCCCGCGCCTGATCGGCCTGGACATCGCCAACCTCAACCGCATCACCCAGCTGGTGCAATCGGCGATGGAGAAGAACACCAGCGCCAAGGCCGCGGTGGAAATCGCGGTATACGACCTGTGGGGGCAGCTGTACGGCGCGCCGTTGTACAAGCTACTGGGCGGCGGCGACCCTGCCATCACCACCGACATCACCATCAGCGTCGATTACATCGACAAGATGGTGGCCGACTCGCTGGCGGCAGTGGAGCGCGGCTTCGAATCGCTGAAGATCAAGGTCGGCAAGGACATCGGGCTGGACATCGAGCGCACCAAAGCGATCCACGCCGCGGTCGAGGGCCGCGCGCTGCTGCGGCTGGACGCCAACCAGGGCTGGACCGCCAAGCAGGCGGTGTACGCGCTGCGCACGCTGGAAGACGCCGGGGTGCGGCTGGAGCTGGTCGAACAGCCGGTCAAGGCGCACGACCTGGCCGGCCTGCGTTACGTCACCGAACGCGTGCACACGCCGGTGATGGCCGACGAAAGCGTGTTCGGTCCGCGCGAAGTCGTCGAGCTGATCCGCATGCGCGCGGCCGACATCGTCAACATCAAGCTGATGAAGACCGGCGGCATTTCCAACGCGGTGCGTATCGCCGACATCTGCAGCCTGTACGGCATCGACTGCATGATCGGCTGCATGCTGGAATCCAGCATCGGCGTCGCCGCGGCAGTGCACCTGGCGGTGGCCCGGTCCGACGTGATCAGCAAGGTCGACCTGGACGGGCCTTCGCTGTGCCAGTTCGACCCGGTGGCCAGCGGCGTGATCTTCAACGAATCGGAGATCAGCGTGACCGACGCCCCGGGCCTGGGCATCCGCAGCATCGACGGCCTCGCCCCCGCGGCCGAGCTCGCCGCCTGAGGCGCCGACGATGACCGCGCTGGTCAAGATCCGCTCCGAACGCGACCGGATGTCGGCGATCGAGCGGCGCATCGCCGATTTCATCCTCGAGAACGCGCATCTGCTGCGCGACTACTCGTCGCAGCAGCTGGCCGATGCGCTGGACATCAGCCAGTCCAGCGTGGTCAAGTTCTGCCAGAAGCTGGGTTTCAAGGGCTATCCCGACCTCAAGCTGGCGATCAGCGAAGCGGTGATCCGCGCGGACAATGGCGATGGAACGGTAGCCAAGCCGGCGAGGAAACCCCTCTCGAGTACCCAAGGCTACAAGCTATGGGTGCGTAAATCCGAGGCCGAAGAAGCCACCCGCCTGATCAACCCGCCGGGTATCCTGACCCAGACTGCCGAAATGATCGGCCGCGCAGGCACGGTGTTCATCATCGGCCTGGGCGAAGACGACCTGCATGCGCGTGCGCTGGCCTTGCGGCTGGCCCAGCTCGGCATCCTCACCGTGCACAACTTCGATGCCGCGCACATGACCGCCAGCCTGTCCGCGGCCCGGGCCGACGATGTGTTGCTGGTGTTTTCCGAACACGGCATGCAGCCCGCGCTGTGCCAGCTGGCGCGGCACATGCGTTCGCAGCGCGGCAAAGTGGTCACGGTCACCCGCCACAGTTCCAACGCCTTGCGCGCGCTGGCCGACCTGGCCTTGCTGGTGTCCGCGCACGACGAACACCCGCACATCGAACCGCTGCTCTATCACTCCGCCTTGCAGCACCTGCTCGACCGCGTGCTCATCCGCCTGTACGAAGCCGATGGCGGACGCCGCTCGCGGCTGCAGGAAAACCAGGAACGCATCCAGCCGTTGCTAGAGTCGTGATCGCGGCTCGCATTGGTTTCAGTTCGTCATCCCGGCGAAAGCCGGGACCCAGCTCCTGGCGCAAAGGCTGGGTCCCGGCTTTCGCCGGGATGACGAGCAACCGCGTCGCAACTCGTGCATGCTTGGAATCCAGAATACTCAGCCTTCCGGGAACCCATTGATGTCGATTCGCCAAATCGCGACCTTCCTGCTATTGCTCACGTTGGCCGCCTGCGCACACAAGCCAAAGGGCTACGCCGATGAAGCCATGCGTTGGTCGAATGCACAGCAACTCGTGCTGGTGACCAGCGCCGACTGGAACGCCACCAACGGCGAACTGCGCAGGTTCGAGCGCGGCGACAACGGCTGGACCCAGGTCGGCGACGCGATGCCGATCACGCTGGGCCGCACCGGTACGGCCTGGGGCATCGGGTTGAACGCGCCGCGCAACGATGGGCCGGTCAAGCGCGAAGGCGATGGCAAGTCCCCGGCCGGCGTGTTCGCCATCGGCCCTGCGTTCGGCTATGCCGCCAGCGCCCGCACCGGGCTCGACTACAAGGCGATGGGCACGAACGACTGGTGCATCGACGTGCCCGAATCGGCGTACTACAACCGCATCGTCGACCGCAGCGTGGTCAAGGCGCCGGGGCTGGACAAGTCCAGCGAACCGATGCGCCGCGACCTGCATGCCGACGGCGACCAGCGCTATCGCGAGGGCTTCGTGATCGAACACAATGCCGATGGCGCGGTCCGCCAGGGCGGCAGCTGCATCTTCGCGCATTTGTGGAAGGCGCCCGGCGAAACCACCTCGGGCTGCACCGCAATGGCGCCGGCCAGCATGGAAGACCTGTTGGCCTGGCTGGATGCGCGGCGCCATCCGGTGTTCGTGCAACTGCCGAAGGCCGAATACGCACGCCTCGTCCACGCCTGGAAATTGCCGGAGATCGCCCTTTGAGCCAGACCGCACGCGTACTGACCGGCCTGATCGCCGGCATCGTCCTTGGCATCCTGCTGGCGTGGATGGATCCGGCGCTGGCCCGGCAGGTCGCCGACATCGTGGAGCCGTTCGGCAAGCTCTGGCTCAACGCGCTGCAGATGACCGTGGTGCCGCTGGTGCTGGCGCTGGTGATCGTCGGCATCAACCAGACCAGCGACGCCGCGCATTCGGGCCGGGTCGCCCGGCGCGCGATCGTCACCTTCGTCGTGCTGCTGTTCGCGGCCGCGGCGATGACCGCGGTGCTGGCGCCACTGGTGTTGTCGATGCTGCAGCCGGATCCCGCGGTCGCCGCTGCCCTGCGCGGACACGAGGCAGAGGTGCAGGCGACGAATGGCGGCGGCTGGGCTTCCGCACTGATCGCGATCGTGCCGAGCAACGCGGTGGCCGCCGCAGCCGCCGGCGCAATGCTGCCGCTGGTGACCTTCGCCCTGTTCTTCGGTTTCGCCCTGACCCGGCTGGAGCCGCCGGCGCGCGCGCAGGTGGTCGGTTTCTTCAAGGCGATCGCCGACGCGATGATCGTGGTCGTGCGCTGGGTGTTGTGGGCGGCGCCGGTAGGCATTTTCGCCCTGGTGCTGGCGCTCACCGCACGCGCGGGGCTGGGCATGCTGCAGGCGCTGGGCATCTACATCGCGCTGGAGTGCGCGCTCTACGCGCTGGCCGTGGTGCTGCTGATCGGCGTTGGCATCGCTTTCGGTCGCCAGTCGCCGGGGCGTTTCATCTCCGGGCTGGTGCCGGTGCAGGCGGTGGCTGCCAGCACGCAGTCCTCGCTGGCGACGTTGCCGGCGATGCTCGACAGCGCGCAGCAGCGACTCGGTTTTTCCCAGCGGGTGTCGGGACTGGTGCTGCCGATGGCGGTATCGCTGTTTCGCATCACTTCGCCGATCCAGTACCTGGCCACCGCCTGCTTCGTCGCCTGGGCGATGGGCGTCGAACTGGGCCCGGCGCAATTGGCGACCGGCGTGGTTCTCGCTGTATTGGTCAGCATGGGCTCGGTCGGCCTGCCCGGCCAGGCGATCTTCCTGGCCACCAACGTTCCGGTCAGCCAGGCGATGGGCTTGCCGATCGCGCCGTTGGCGGTGCTGATGGCGGTGGATGCGATCCCCGATGTGCTGGCGACGGTCGGCAATGTCACTGGCGACATGACCGCGACCGCGGTGGTGGCGCGACAGACGCGCGACGAAGCGGCCGCTGAAGCCGATCCCGTGGATTGACGACGCTTCTGTAGGAGCGCACTTCAGTGCGCGACGGAACTCCCGGTCGCGCACTGAAGTGCGCTCCTACTGGTTTCCTACGCTTTGCGGACCTGCGCTTCGGATGGGTCCGCGACGGCTTCGAGCACGTCCGCCGTGTCCTGATCGAATACCGGCGAAGCGAAGGGCTCCGGTCCCGGCGTGCGTCCGAATTTGATCGGCTGGGCGACGCCGTGGTAACTGCCCAGCACCGGGTGGTCGATGCGGGTGATGATGCCTTCGGACAGCACCTGCGGATGGGTGAACATGTCCTCGACCTTGCGCGCCGCCGCGCACGGCACTTCGTCGCCGAAGATCGCTTCCCATTCCAGTGCATCGTGCGCGGCCAGCGCGTCGTGCAGCAGCGGAATGATTTCCGCCGCGTGTTCGGCGCGCTTGCGCACGCTGTCGTAGCGCGGATTCGCCGCCAGCGCCTGCAGGCCGGTCTTGTCGCACAGCGCCTGCCAGAAGCGCGGCGTGTTGGCCGAGATGTACAGGTAGCCGTCGCGGGCCGGATGGATGCCGGTGACTCCACCCGAACGCATGTCGCGGCCGATGTCGAGCGATTCGCCCTCGGCCCAGATCAGCCGGGCCGACTGCATGGTCAGCGCGCTGCGCAGCAGGGAGATACCGACGTACTGGCCCACGCCGCTGCGCTCGCGTTCGTACAGCGCGGAGGACACGCCGGCGGCCAGCAACGCCGCGGCGTAGTAGTCGACAACCGAGCCGTAGACGATTTCCGGCGGACCACCGCGCTTGCCTTGCAGCGCGCAGATGCCGGTCATGGTCTGCAGCACCTGGTCGTAACCGGCCTTGTCCTTCATCGGCCCGGTTTCGCCATAGCCGGTCACGGCGCAGTAGACCAGCCGCGGATTGATCGCGGTCAGGCGGTCGAAATCGATGCCGAGGCGGCGCGGCACCGCCGGGCGGAAGTTATGCACCAGCACGTCGGCTTCGCGCACCAGGCGCAGCAGCGCGTTCAGGCCTTCGGCGCTCTTCAGGTCCAGGCGGATGCCCAGCTTGCTGCGGTTCACGCCCATGAAGGCGCGGCTTTCCGCCTGCAAGGTCGAAGGATACTGGCGCAGGTTGTCGCCGTCGGGCGGCTCCACCTTGATCACGCTGGCGCCCTGGTCGGCCAGCAGCGTGCAGCCGTAGGGGCCGGCGATGTAGGCGCTGAGGTCCAGCACCTTGATCCCGCTCAGCGGGCCCTGCGGGCCCTCGCGCCGGGCCAGGTCGAATGGCGATGAGTGCTTCATGGACGGCTGATCCTTCGAATCCTGTCCGTTCTATGCGACGAGTGTGGGCGACGGGTGCGGCCCGAAACAGGCGTGCGGCATATGTTCTGCCTCCAGAAATTCTTGCGATCGCCCTAACAGGCCCTTTCGCCGGGCGCCAGCGACAGCCAGGTCAGGCGCCATGCGCCGTCCTCGCGGCCCCCGGCACGGTAATACGGCACGAATGCCAGCGGCGCGCGATAGTCCAGCGCCATCTCGATGCGAACGCCCTCGCCCGTCGCCGGATCGCCCTCTTCGCGCAGCCATTGCGGGGGCGGCAGCTCCGGAAGCCGGATCGTCTCCTCGAACTTGAATCCGTCGATCAAGCCCGTCGCATAGGCCAGCGGACCACGACTCAAGGCGACGTAGTCGAAGCGCAGCACCTGCTGCTTCACCTCGCTGCCATCGGGCGCGCGCGATTCCTGCACGTTGCGGTTGCTGCGGAAGTGCAGCGTCGGTGCCATCGGCAGGCGCAGGCGGATGCGGTCGCCAGGGCGCCATACACGCACGATGCGCAGCCATTCGCCGGCGACGACCGCACCGACAGGCTGGCCATCGACTTCGGCACTGGCATCGCGTGCCCACGACGGGATGCGGATCTCGATGGCGAAACGGGTAGCGCGTTCCGGTTCGACACGGATGTCCACGGCGCCGTCGAACGGATAGTTCGTGGCCTGGGTCAGCACCACTTCGCCGGCCACCGGCATCAGCAACTTCGCCGAACCCGGACCCAGCAGGTTGATGCGCAAGCCGCCGGTCGTACCGCTGTAAGCCAGGTCGGGCAATTCCTCCAGCGCCATCGCGCCGCTGGATTTGCAGCAACGCCAGTAGGTGGTGTGCACGCGCTTGCCGTTGGGGAAGGAGTAGTAGCACCAATCCTCGCCGTCGGGCGCGGCCGCGCCGAGCAGGTCGTTGTAGGCGGTGCGTTCGATTTCCTCGGCGTAGCGCGCGGCGCCAGTGATGCGCAGCAGCTCGCGGTTGAGTTGCAACCAGGCCAGGATCGAACAGGTTTCCACGTAGCCCTGCGGGCTGAACACGTTCGCCGGATTGAACACTTCGCGCGAACGGTGGGCCACCCCGCCCCATGGGCCGCCACCCAGGGTCAGGTGGTGGTTGCGAATGTTGTGCCACAACTTCTCCACCGCAGTCAGGTATTCCGGATTGCCGGTGGCGCGATGCAGCTTGGCCAGGCCGACCAGGTTCCAGAGCAACTGATAGGCCTTGCCGGTGGCGATTTCCGAAGCGTCGGCGCCTTCCAGCGCCCGGCCGAGCAGGCGCAAGGCCGGATTGGCCTCGATCTGCTCCAGCACCAGCAGCGCCAATTCGAGGAAACGCTGTTCGCCGCTGGCGAAATGCAGTTCCACCGCGGCGTCCAGCAACACCGTCGCCGACATGCCGTGGTGGTTGCCGAGGCTATTGATGTCGATGCCGGCGCGCAACGTGCGCAGGCACAGGTCGCCGATGCGCACGGCGGCTTCGAGATGCCGCGCTTCGCCCAGCGCACGCCAGGTCTCGACCAGGCCGACGACCAGGTAGCTGTGCGTCCACATGTCCCAGGTGCGCAGCGCAGGCGCTCCGTCCCAGCTGACCGGTTTCGGCGGTTGCGGAACCATGAAGCGGCGAGAGGGCGCGTAGGTGCCGAGATAGCCATCGGGTTCCTGCACCGCCACCAGGTAATCGGCGACGCGGCGCAGGTGCGCGACCAGCGCGGCATCATCGCTGCGCATCACCGCCTTCGCCGCGGCGTACAACCATTTGCCGGCGTGCTCGCCGTACCAGTCGCCTTCGAGGTTGGCCGCACGGTGCTCCGGCGAGAACAGCGCAATGGCCGGACTGTGCTCGTCGACGATGAAATGCAGCAGGCGACCGCGCAGGTTCGCCGCCAGCGCTTCGCCCAACACCCCGCCCAGTTCGGTACGGTCCGGATTCATTGCTTGAGATACCTCGCCATCGCGTCGATCTGTTCCTTGCTGAGCCCCTGCGCCTGCAGGCGCATCGCGCCATGGTCGAGCGCGTCGATGATGCGTTGGCGGGGACGCGTCGCCAGTACGGCCTTCGGCGGGATATTGCCTTGCGGATGGTCGTGGCACATGGCGCAACGTTGCTGGTAGATGGCCGCCGCGTCGAGGTTGGCGGCGACGGCGGGCGCCTCGGCTGCCGTCTTGCCCGGCGCGGTCGAAGACGCCTGTTCACGATTCGCCAGCCGCCGACCGCCTTGGCCGAAGGCCTGGATGCGATCGGTGCCGACGAACACCTGACCGCCGCCGAACGCGGGTTCGTTGTACTTGCCGCTGGTGAACAATTCGCCCGGCGCGCTGCGCCACAGCATCTCCAGCGTATGCGCATCCAACGCGTACAGTACCGGACGCGGCGCCCCATCGCCGGCCAGCAGCGCCGAGCGCGGCGCGTTTTCGTCGAGGATCCAGACGATGGCATTGCGCGGCCCATCGCTGGTCACCACCGGCGAACCGGGATTGCCCAGCACCAGGCGGCGGTTGCTGCGGTCGATGCGCAGGTACGGCGGTTGTCCCGGAGCGCGCACCACTTGGACGCGAACCACCGATGGCGGCACGCTTTTCGATGAACCCGGCGCCGCTTTGGTGTTGCCGGTGGCGAAGAGGTAGTCGACGCCACGCTCATCGCGAAACGCCGCCGGCAACGAGCGCGCCCGCGCCAGATCGAGCGCCGCGTCCTCTTCCGAATACGGCCCGAACACGCTCAGCGGCCCGCGCGTACCGAATTGCGGCTGCACTTGCGGCGGCAACAGCGAACCGTCGCTGGAGGCATCCGTGCTGCACGCCGGGCGTCGGTCGAGCTTCCCCGGCAGCCGATCGCGATCCAGCAGATACAGATTGCCCTGCTTGCCGCCGACGGCCAGCAGGCGCGGCGATGCACCGGCCTGCGCATCCGGCAGCAACAGCACGCCGCCCGAACCGAGGTCGATATCGTTCTTCGCCGTGGTGCAATGGTTGAACGGCGTGTAGGTGCCTTGCAGCACGAAACCCTTCGCGCCCGGCTGCGACAGCTTCAGTACCGACTGGGTCCAGTCGTGCGCCTGTTCCTTGTAGCCGTCGAAACCGCTGCCTGTGGCCACGTACACATTGCCCTGCCCGTCCACGGCCGGTCCGCCTGCGCCCCAGATGCCGCCGCTGCCCCGGTGGGGCAGCGCCACGGCGGCGAAGGCGCTGTCCACTTTTGCGACGCGCGTCTCGACCGACGCGATCCAGCCGGTTTCGGTTTCGCCGAACACCACGTACAGATGAGATCCGTCGGGACTCAGGTTCAGCGCGCCGCGCTGCACGCGGAAATCGAACTTGCGCTTCGGCGGCACGGCCTCGGGACCGGCATTGGCGTTGAACCGGTTGAAGGTAGCTTCATCCAATCGCACGGGCCAGCCACGCAATACCTCGCCGCTATCGAGCTCCAGCGCGTACGCCTGCCAGCGTTGCTTCGGATCGCAATGGGTCACGTACAGGCGATTGCTGGCCGGATCGGCGATCGGCGTGCCGAGGATGCCGGTCGGCACGCCGTCCAGCGGCGCCGGCTGCAGTCGGCATGGCTCGCCCAGACGCTTGCGCCAGAGGATGCGCCCGGGCGCGAGGTCGCCATGGCGCGCGGCGTTGATCGCGTAGACGTAGCCGTTGCTGCTGGCGGCGATCACCACGGACAGGCTTTCGCCGCGATACGGTCCGCGGGTGAACGCCAGTTTCTCGATGTACAGCGGCGAGGCGTACAGGCGCGGCGGCTGGCCATCGAAGGCGTCGAGCTGCGGCGATTCCCAGACCAGGCCGAATTCGCGTTCGTCGAGTTTTTCCGGTGTCAGCACGCGTTCGTCGCGGCGCCAGCCGCTGCGGCCGGCATCGACGTGGAAAGTCGCTCGCGGCAGATCACCGGACTTCGATGCCATTGCCGTTGCAGGTGCTGCGGCGAGAGGCTTGTCGTCCGGAACTTCCAGTCCGGCCGTCCAAAACACCGCATTGCGCAACAGGCGGCGCACGCTCGGTTCGTCCAGCGCGGCAAGGAAGTGGCCGCCGCTGTAGACGACGCTGCGGCCGCCACCCTCGCGTTCGAACGCCCAGGCGACCTCGGTGGTTTCGGCCTTGTCGTCGAGCACGGCCTGCCCGTCGCGGAACTGCGGATGCAGGACGGCTTTCAGCAACGGCGCACGCGCGCCACCTTGCGTCGAGAAACGGAACGTCGGATAGAACTCGTCGCGATATCCGAACTCGCCGATCGCCTGCGTGACCGCATGCGCCGCCGGCTTGAGCTCGACCCACTCGGTGGTGCGGTCGAACATGCCGACGCGCGCGCCGCCCAGCCAGCGCGGCAGGCCGAGGTCGTCGTCGGGCAGCACGGTTGAAGCCTGGTGCAAGGCGACCACGCCCACGCCACGTTTCATCAACGCTTCGAACACGGCCCGCTTCGCCGGATCGCGCAAGGGATGCTTGTCCAGCCCATCGAAATACCAGACCACCGCATTGGCGCCGTCGAAAGCGTGTGGATCGCCCGGCCATCCGTCCGGATATGCGGCGACTTCAATGCGGCCGCGGGCTTCCGGATCGTCCCGCAACAAGGCCTGCAGGGTGCGGATACCTTGCGGGTAGTCGTGGCTGCCCGCCCCCTCGCTGTCGGCACCGCCGATCAGCACGACCTTGCGCGGGGGCGTCCGCTCGCAGGCGGAGAGCAACAGGCCGGCTGCCAGCAGGACGCCGGCCACCCATGCCCACGTGGCCGCCCGCGGGAATCTCACGCCGCATCCACCACGCAACGGAAACCGACGCAGCCGGAACGATCCTTGCACGGCGCCATCAGCAGGTATTTGCCGTGCTCGTCCAGGCGCAGCGCCTGCGGGAAATACCAGTGCGACGTCTGCGGACGGTAATGGCTGCCGCCGCGCAGCACTGCGGCGCGGGTGTGCGCGTCGAGGTATTCGTCGGTCCATTGCCAGACGTGGCCGACCAGATCCTCGACCCCGAACGGGCTGGCGCCTTGCGGATGCGATCCGACATCGTCGGGCGGCGAAGCGATGCGCTCGTAACAAGGTGCAGGCACTGCGCCGTCGTTCCAGGCGTCGCCCCACGGGTAGGCGCGACCATCGCCACCCTGCGCGGCGTATTGCCACTCCCATTCGCGCGGCAGGCGCTTGCCGGCCCACGCGGCGTAGGCGCGTGCGTCCTCCAGCGACACCCAGCGCACCGGCTGGCGTTCGCTGCCCGGCACGGGCGCACCATCGCGCCAATGACGCAGGAAGTTGTGCGCGTCGCGCGGCCGGTAGCCGCTGGCGTCGAGGAAGGCCCGGTACTCCGCGTTGGTCACCGGATGGCGGTCGATGTGGAAAGCGCGCATCGACATGCGTTTGCGGTGGAAGCGCCGCGCGTTCGGCTCCCACGGGTATTGCACGTCGTTGCCTTCCCAGGTCTGGCCTTCGACCTCGACGCCGCCAACGACGAACTCGAACTCCCCGGCCGGTACGGTGACCATGCCATCCGGCGCAGCAGCGACCGGAGCGGTCGGCGCGATTTCGACCAGCGTCTGCGGCAACGAATGCCACGCGCTCGATAGCGACTGCAACGGCGTCTTCGCGCGCTCGCGCATCGCGGCAAGGAAATCGTCGAGCGCTTCGTTCGCGCCCTCATCCAGCGCGAGCACCGCGCCGAAGCCGCGCGGTTCCAGCGCGAAGTCCAGCACCGCGCGGCCACCATCGAAGCGCGGCTCCAGTTCGACGCCGTTCCACAGATCGAACCAGCGCCGGCCCGCCGCCTGCGGCAGCGCCAGTTGTTCGCCTTCCACGGCGTACTCGTTGCGGTTGACCACGGTCCACAGGGTCGTGCCCTGCCCCGGGAAACGGCTGGCGAACACCCCGCGCTGCAGGGTCTTCTCGTACGGGCGCCATTCGCGGCTGGTCGGCAACGTCGGGAAACGGCGATAGATCGCGGCGATTCGGCGCAGCGACTCGGCGTCGCGCGGAACGAACTGGTTCCACAGCCCCCAGATGTTCTCCCAGGCGTTGTAGCCGATGCCATTGAAGAAGCAGTACTGCAGATCGTGGTTGCGGTCGCGGCCCCAGCGGTTCTCGTAGTTGATCATGTGGCGGGGTTCCAGCCACTTGAACTTGGCCACCGGCGGCACCGCTTCGTTCGGCGCCTTCTTGCCCCAGCTTTGCACGTTCCAGACCAGCTGTTCCTCGGCGCTGATCGTCGATTCCGGCTGCAACACCGCCGGCCGGCCCAACGCGTCGCAAGCGTCGAAGAATGCGCGCGGCACGCCGTTGTAGGTGTCGCCGTTGATGCCGTCGGCGCCGACCGCGGCGACGATCTTCGCGATCGCCTGCCAATCGGCTTCGCCCTGTTCGCGGGTGCCGTTGTCCCACGGCATGGTCGGCAGGAACACGCGCACGCCGCGACGGTGGAAGTCGTCCACCGCACCTTTCAATCCTTCCAGTCCGCCCGGCAGGTCGGCGGCCAGGTCGAACTGGTTGCGGTCGTCGATGCCGATGTTCGGGTACACGTACCAGATCAGCACGCTGTCGATGCCGCCGAAGCGCGCTTCCAGATCATCGAGGTAGCGGTCGACGGTGTAGCGGCCGCTGTCCGGATCATGAAAGAAGCGGTCCTCGACCATCATCTGCGCATGGACGAAGTTGCGCTGCGCCCATTGCAATTCCGGGCGGCGGTAGTTGGCGTCGTCGTAGCCGATCCGGGTCAGGTGTTCGCGACGCCAATCGCGCAGTTCGGCGATCCAGTCGTCGGCGCTGGCGTTGGGATCGACCTTCCAGTGGCCGATTTCGGCGAACGGCCAGCCTGGCGCCTTGCCCGGCGTGGGCAGGTAACGCTGGGTGGTGACGTGCGAGAACTTGTATTCGGTCTTCGCCGGGCGTCGTGGCGCGTCGTCGGGTTCGGAGGATGATGGCGAGTCGTTCATGGGGAATTCTTCGGTTTCGATCACAGGCGGCAGTAGGCGGCCAGCGACTGCTGCGCTTGCGGGGGGAAAGGCGGCGAATCGCGAAGGAAGGCCTCCACTTCGCCGTGTTCGGGGATGCTGGATTGCGCGCCCAGGCGGGTGCAGGCGATGGCGGAAGCCGCACTGGCATAGCGCAAGGCGTCGTCGATGCCATCGCCCTGGGCGAGGCGTGCGGCCAGCGTACCGCAGAAGGTGTCGCCCGCCGCGGTGGTGTCGACTGCCTGCACCACGAAGGCGGGTTGCAGGTGGATCTGGCCATCGATGCGTGCGATGCAGCCGCGCGCGCCGAGGGTGACCACGACGCCAGGCACGTACAACTTCGCCAGGCCCGCGGCGACGCTGGAAGATTCGCCACTGAGCAGCGCGAGTTCGCCTTCGTTGACCACCAGCACGTCGAGCGCGGCAAGCAGGGACTCGGGCAAGGATCGCGCCGGCGCGGCGTTGAGCAGCACCTTCACTCCAGCTGCGCGTGCGGCGGTGGCCCACGCGCCCACGGCTTCCAGCGGCGTTTCCAGTTGCAGCAGCAGATGCGAAACCGCGTCCAGCGGCGGCAGGTGTTCGGCACGCAACGCGTTGTTGGCGCCGGGTGCGACGGTGATGGCGTTCTCCGCGTCGTCCGACAGGCAGATGAAGGCGGTGCCGGTCGGTTGGTCGGGCGTGCGCACGATCAACGGTTCGACGCCGGCATCGCGCAACGA
Organism: Pseudoxanthomonas helianthi; assembly: GCF_017939625.1. GTDB lineage: Bacteria > Pseudomonadota > Gammaproteobacteria > Xanthomonadales > Xanthomonadaceae > Pseudoxanthomonas_A > Pseudoxanthomonas_A helianthi. Next base: position 167,816 of record NZ_JAGKTC010000003.1, on the reverse strand, counting down.
AGCTTCCAGAGGCACGGCGAAGGCGTCATCGCCCAGGGCCAGCAGCATGCGCGTCGGCGCGCCGCCGGCACGGGCGCAGGCGACCGCCTGGTTGGCGCCCTTGCCGCCAGGGAAGGTGGCGAAATCGCGGCCGAGCACGGTTTCGCCCGGCGCGGGCACGTGCGGTGCGCGCACGACGAAATCGAGGTTGGCGGAGCCGGCGACCAGCAGGTGGCGCTTGTTCATGGCAGGGTCTGGTAAACGAGGTTGAAGAAGGGGACCGACAGGCGCGGCAATTCGTTGGCGCCATCGCGGGGCAGATGCTGCGCCAACAGGATAGCCACCAGACCCCGCCTGCGGTCGATGGTGAAGTAGGTGGATGCCGCTCCAGACCAGCCGAACTGCCCCACCGAGCCCAACCTCCCCCGCTTCTCGACATCGGTTACGACGTATCCACCCAGGCCGAAGCCTTCGCCAGGCGCAGGCCCCGCCGGCGGCGGATCGAAGCCCGCCAACTGGTCGCGCATCATCAGTTTGACGGTCGCATTCGACAGCAGGCGCGTACCGTCCAGTTCGCCGCCATTGGCCAGCATCCGCGCGAAGCGCAGATAGTCGGCAGCGGTCGAATACAGTCCGCCGGCGCCGTTGTCGTAACGGTTCAGGCGCACGCCCGGCTGACGAGCGCTCTCGGTGTCGGCCAGGACCAGCTTGCCGTCGTCGCCCCTTGCGGTCAGGTCGACGATGCGATCGCGCTGCGCTTGCGGCACTTCGAAGCCGGTATCTTTCATGCGCAACGGGGTGAAGATCCGCTGTTGCAGGAATTCGCCGAACGGCTGGCCGCCGACGACTTCGACCACCCGCGCCAGCACCTGCGTGTTGACCCCGTCGTAATGGAAATGGGTACCGGGCGCTTCGGCCAGCGGCGCTTGTGCCACGCGCCTGGCGTAGTCGGCGAGATCGCTGGCTTGGTCGGGCGCGGCCTGCTGCAACAGGTGCGCGGCCTGCGGGTGTTCCGCCGCATCGGTGGCGAAACCGGCGGTATGGGTCAACAGGTTGCGGATCGTCGGCCCCGCATTTTCCGGGTCCCGTGGCTCGCCCGCCTTTCCTTCCCCTTCGCAGAAGGAGGACAGAGGGGGATCCGCTTTTCCGCCCGATGTCGCGAAAGGCAAATCCCCCGTGGCCCCCTTTGAAAAGGGGGCGAAGCAACGGCGCAGTCCGGCGAATTCCGGCAGGTAGCGCGACACCGGTGCATCCAGCGACAGCTTGCCCTCTTCCACCAGCATCAACGCCGCCACCGAGGTGATCGGCTTGGTCATCGAGTAGATGCGGAAGATCGCATCGGGCCGCATGCGGTCGTGACGTGCGAGGTCGCGATAACCGAAGGCGGCCACGTCGGGGGGCTTTCCATCGAGCGAAACCACGCTGACCGCGCCCAGGTAGCCGTGCCGAGGGGCGGTGGCCTGTTCGAGGAAATCGCGCAGGCGCTCGGACTGCGGCGAGATCCGTTGCGAAACTCCGGCTGTGGCGGACGCGCGCCCTTGCCCCGCACAAACCGTGGTTGGCGACAGCAACAAGGCTGCCGCCAACGTTATTGCATATGCCGCTTGCGTCACCAGGTGAACTCGTGGGTGAACGACACCATGCGCCCACGTCCGGCCCAGTAGTTGCGGAAGCCCGGTACCTGCGACCAAGTCAGGATGTACTGCTTGTTGAATACGTTTTCCACGCCCAGCGAGAAACGGCCGAAGCGTTGCGTGCGGTAGTTGAGGCCAAGGTCGAACAAAGTGTAGCCGTTGGTCTTCTCGGTGTAGCTGAAGGTCGCGCCGTCGAACGGCCTCGTATCCTTACCGGACAGCGATCGCGACAACAGCGTGGTGAAACCGAGGGTCACGTCCCCTTGCGGCAGGAACTTCCAACGCGCCGACATCACGATCTTGTCGGGGTTGACGTCCAGCGCGCCCATCGGCTTGTTCAGGCCACCCGCCGGATAGCGACGGCGGGTGTCGGCGGTCCAGAACGAAGTCATGCCGCGGATGTGCGAATAGATCAGGCTCAGCTTCCAGTCGTCGTCGATGTTCAGGTCGCCGTTGAACTCGAAGCCCTTGATCTCGGTCGGCGCGCGGTTCAGCACGAAGTCGTTGGTTGCGGGATCGATCGCCAGCGAGGTGCCGAAATCGGCGTTCGACTGGTAATACGAGGCGCCCATCGAAGCGAAGTCGCCGCGCCAATTGAAGCCGACTTCCTTGTTCTCGACGATGATCGCCTGCAGGTCGACGATGCCCTTCACGCTTTGTCCGTCGGTGTTGACGTTGCGCAGCGGGATGCCGACGTTCGGCAGTCCGAAGCCTTCGCCATAGGCAACGAACGCCGACCACTGCGGACTGATCTGCCAGACCGCGCCGAGGTTCTTCATAGTTTCGGCATAGGACAGCGTGCCGCCCTCGACGAACTTGCGGCCGCGGAACCAGGTCGTGGTGTAGGAATCGACGTGCAGTTCGCCGTCTTCGCGACGCAATCCGCCGCTGATCGTGACCGGGCCGATTTCATAGCTGAGCTGCGCATACGGTGCGACGCTGGTGTATTCCATCGGCGGCACCCACAGGCGGTCGGTCAGCGCCAACCGCTGCTCCGCGGTGTCCTTCACCCAGTCGACGCCGGCGCGCAGTTCGAGTCCGTCGACGCCGAACAACTGCGGCCGGGTCCAGGACGTGCGCAGGCCGCGCTTGTCGGAGTTGATTTCCGACTGGTCCCAGATCAGGCCGTCCGGGCCGTTCGGCGGGATCAGCGGATCCTGGCGATCCGACCCGTTTTCGGGCGGATAACGCATTGCCTGGTCGGCCCAGTAGCCATTCAGGACCAGGGTGCCACCGAGGAAATCGCCGTCGGTGTACATCACGTTGACCTGTTCGAAGTCGTTGAACTCCGCCTTGGTACCGAACAGGTGCCCGCGTTCGGACGTGTTCGGAACGGGGTTCGGGCAGGACACCGGATCGTAGCGGCAGCCATCGATCTGGATGTAGTTGCCGTTACCCTGGATCTTGAAGCGGCTGTAGGTGGCCTGGATGCGCTTTTCGCCGTCCTCGCCGAAGTTGTAGCCGCCCTTCAGGAAGAGGTTCTTCGCGACCGAATCGTTGACCGAGCCGCTGGTGTTCATGCCCAACCGACGCCCCTCGGCGTCGTAACCCATGCCGCGGTCGATGATCGACGCACCGACGACCAAGTCGTAGTCCTCCTTCTTGCGCATGAAGTTCAAGCCGACCTTCCAGCCGGAACTGTCGTCCTCGAACTGGGTGGAATAACGGGTCAACAGGCGGAACTCGTTGCCTTCCTTCCTGGGCACTGCGGAGATGTAGTTGATGATGCCGCCCGCCGCGCCGATGCCTTCCGAAGCCGACGGACCGTTGATCACCTCGATGCGGTCGACGATGCCCATGTCGGTGAACGTGGCGTTGCGGGTGCCTTCGCGCAACGGCGAACCCTGCGGTACGCCGTCGAACAGGCGCAATGCGATGCGGCCGCGCAGGTTCTCGCCGGTATTGCTCATCGCCTGCGAGGCCTCGGAATAGCCGGGCACGGTGCGGGCCAGGACCGCCGTCGCGTCCTCGGTGACCAGCAACGTGTGCTTGATCTCCTCCTTCGACACCAGGGTGATCGCGCCCGGGATCTTGTCCACCGCCTTGGGCGCGCGCGTACCGGTCACGACCATGCGGTCGAGGTTGGTCGCCTTGTCATCCTGGTCGCCGCCATCGGTGCTGGCGGCCTGCTGGGCCATCGCGCCGGCGGGGAACAGGGATGCAGCCAGCACGCAGGTGATCGCCGCGGTCAGTCGATTGGTCATGACGTTTCTCTGATGGATGTACGGTGGCTTCGATGACGGCCGTTGCGGCCGCCGCGTTTACGTTCTAGTCGCCATGCCCGTGCGGACATGGTGGCCGGCAACGCCCCTCCCGGCGCACCTGCAGCCTGCTTGCACTGGTTTTCGCCGCAGCTTAGGTCGCGGACGCAGGCGATTGAACCGCCGTCCGCTATGTTCAGTGACTAGAAATTGTCTTTATTGCGCTGCAGCAGCGCGCCGGATTCAATCGACGCGGCGGCTTTCCCGGATCAGCACGTTGACCAGCCGTTCGCGCACGCTGGAACGCGACCACACCACCCCTATCCGGCGCGGTTCCGAAGGCAGCGGCAACGGCATCCGCACCAGGTCGAGGCCTTCCGGCCACGGCCGCGCCCAGTCCGGCACCAGCGACACGCCCAGGCCGCGGTCCACCATCACCGCGATCGCGTTGAGCGCGTTCAATTCGAAACGCTCGTGCGGAACGATGCCCGCGTTACGCAGGTATTCGTCGGCCTGGCGTCCGCCCCACTGGTGGCGGTCGTAGCGGATCAGCGGCTCGCTGGCCAGCAACTCGTGCGGATCGCGGCCGGCCATCCGCGCCGGCGCCAGCACCACCAGCGGCTCTTCGCGCAGCAGCTGGAACTGGCAGGTCTTCGGCAACGAATACGGCGCCTGCAGCACCAGCGCCGCGTCCAGTTCGCCCGACTCCACCGCGCGGTAGAGGTCAGCGGAATAGCCGGGCTGGATGAACACGTTGATCTGCGGGAAGTTCTCCACCATCCGCGCGAGGATGTCCGGCAGCATGCCGGCCAGCGCAGTCGGGCAAGCGCCGACGCGCAATTCGCCGGAGATCGCATTGTCGTTGGCGACGCTGCGCAGGTCGGCCACGTCGCGCAACAGGTCGCGCGCCCGTTGCAGGATGCGCGAGCCCTCCTCGGTCATGCTGACCGTGCGCCCGACCCGCGCCACCAGGGTCGCGCCCAGCTCGCGCTCCAGCGTGCGCAGCTGCTGGGCCACCGCCGCCGGGGTGATGTTGAGCTCGCGCGCCGCCGCGGCCATCGAGCCGCGGTCGACGACCGTCACGAAGGTGCGCAGGAATTGGGTGTCCATCGGTGCCGGTTAGCCTAGCCGAGCGTGGGCGGTTTCGCCAAAACCGCTCATTCGGCCGGTATCTGGTCGCGACGGTAAATGGTCAGCCCCTGCAGCGACTGCTTCGGCGGCGGGAAGAACAGGCTGGCCAGGTAGCCGATCACGATGCACAGCAGCACCGAGATGGCCAGGTAGAAGTATGGGTGCACCAGCTTGAACGACCAGGCCACGAAGGTCAGCGCGATGCTACAGGCGATGCCGATGGCCACGCCGGGCGCGTTGGCGCGGCGGGTGAACATGCCCAGCGTGTACGCGCCGGCGAAACCGCCGCCGAGCAGGCCGGCCAGCTCGATCGACAGGTCGAACAGCGAGGAGATGTCGAAGCGCGCCAGCACCAGGGCGATACCGATGCCGATCAGGCCGACCACCACGGTCATCACCTCGGCGAACAGCACGCTCTTCTTCGGCGTGGGGTTCTTCGCCAGCTTCTCGTAGAAATCGACCGAGATCAGCGTGGCCACGCTGTTCATGATGCCCGACAGCGTGGCCATCGCCGCGGAGAAGATGCCCGCGATGATCAGCCCGGTCACCCCGGTCGGCAGTTCGGCCGCGATGAACAGCGGGAAGGTCGCGTCGACCGGCAACAACGGGTTCATCCGCTCCGGGTGGTTCATGTAGTACACGTACAGCGCGGTGCCGATGCCGTAGAAGACGAACCCGCCCGGAATCATGATCAGGGCGAACGCCCACACCGAACGCCCCGCCTCGCGCGCCGATTCGGTGGACAGCACGCGCTGCATCAGCACTTGGTCCTTGGGGAAGGTCAGCACCACTTCGAACAGCACCAGGAAGATGAAGCCCCACACCGTCGCCTTGGTCAGGTCGAAGCTGAAATCGAACAGCTTGGTCTTGTCGGCCGCCGCAGCCACGCTGGTGAATTCGCCGAAACCGCCCTTGACGTGCCAGATGATGAACAGGATGGCGAAGATCGCGCCGCCCATCTTCACGATGACCTGGACGAAGTCGGTCCAGATCACCGCCTTCATGCCGCCCATTGCCGTGTAGATGATGGTGAAGCCGCCCATCAGGAACACGCTCCAGACCACGTCGATGCCGGTGATCGTGGAAATGGCCAGCGCCGGCAGGAACAGGATCACGCTCATCCGGCTGCCGATCTGCATCACGATGGCCAGCGCGCTGGCCAGCATGCGGATGGCCGGATGGAAACGCGTCTCGAGGTACGAGAACACCGACATCAGGTTCAACCGGCGCAGCAACGGCACGATCCAGATCGCCACGAACACCAGCCCGAGCACCGCGATCAGGTTGTTGGTCAGGTACTGCCAGTTGGTTTCGAACGACTTGGCCGGGATGGCGATGAAGCTGATCGAGCTGGTGTTCGCGGCGTACAGGCTGACGCCCGCCGCCCAGAACGGGATCGAACGTCCGCCGACGAAGAAATCGGACGTGGACTTGCGCTTCTCGCGCAGGTAGAAGTACAGACCGATGCCGATCATCGCGGCCAAGTAGACCACCAACACCAGCCAGTCCAGCCAGCCCAACAGCAGCTTGCCCGCCTTCACTTGCGCCGTGCCGGCCTGCAGTTCCGTGCTGCCGGGCGTGCGCGACAATTGCAGCAGACCGTCGCGCCAGCCGGCCGTCGCCACGCCGCCGGCCGGCAGTTCGCCGGGCAGCTCGGCCCAGGCGCGTGTGATGATCTGGAAGGTCATCAACTTCGCCGTCGAGGTCGCGTCGGCGGGATCGCGCACCGCGTACAGCACGTGCGCCTGCCCCATCGCCCGCGCGGCGCCGGAAACCACCCGGCCCGGGACTGCGTGCGCCGACAACCAGCCCTTCTCTTCCACCCAGGTCCACAGCGCATCGCCCGCGACACCCTGCCCGGCTGTCGTGACCAGCAGCTGTCCACGCTGGACCACGAACGAAGTCGGTGCGCCGCCTGGCCATGTCGGTTTCGCCTGCCACACTGGCCGCGCGGCGGCGCGATCCAGCACGAACACGCGCGGCTTCGATGCCGCATCGATGCCCGCGACATAGACCACGCGCTCATGCACCGCGCCCAGCGCGTCTTGCAAAGCTTCCGGCAGCGCGGGCAAGGCCTGCGCGCGCAGGCGGTTGTCGGTCAGGACCAGTTCGGCGACTCCATCGACGCTCGCGTCGCGCGGAGAAGTCAGTACCAATGCCTGCGTACCGTCGCCAAAAGCGCTTCGAATCTGCGCGGTCGGCGTATTCCAGTCGAGCGGCTTCCATGCGTTCGCCTGCAACGCCCACGCCTTGCTCTCGGCCAGGGCCAGCGGCTGCTGGTTGGCGACGGCGAGCACCGGCTGCGCGGATGTCGCGAGCGGTGGCAACTGCTGCCGTTCGACCGAAGCGAGGCTTTCGGCGAAGCCGCTCACGGGCAGCAGTGCCAATACCGAAACCAGCAGCGAGGCGAGACGTTGACGGAAGGTCGTCGGGGCAGAAGGCATTCGTCGCGTCTCGGCTCGGATTCGGTGCTGTGGTCAGGGCCGCGCGGCGCGCAAGGTCGCTTCGGCGCGTTTCAGATACGGTGCGTCGACCATGCGGCCGTCGACGACGAAGGCGCCGCGGCCTTGCGCATGCGCGGCCTGCGCCGCTTCGACGACCTTGCGTGCGTGGGCGATTTCGGCCTCGCTGGCACGAAACACCTCGTTGGCCCACTCGACCTGGCGTGGATGGATGCAGCTCTTGCCGAGGAAGCCCAGCGACCGCGACAACGCCGCTTCGGCGCGGAAGCCCGCTTCGTCGTCGATGCCCGCGAATGCCCCGTCGTAGGCGAACACACCCGCTTCCGCCGCGGCCATGCGCAGCGCGAACATCACGGCATGCAGGTTTTCGCGCTTCGAGCGGTCGATGCCGAATGGCTCGAACAGATCGCCCAGCCCCAGTTGCAGGCCTACCAGTATTTCGTCGGCGCCGGCGATCGCTGCCGACTCGCGCAGTCCGCGCGGCGTTTCGATATTGGCGAGGAGATCGGGCACCGCGCCCTGCGGCCACATCGCCCGCAGTCTTTTGGACGCGGCACGTACCTGCTCGGCGGATTCGACCTTGGGCAGGTTGACGATGTCCAGCGGCGCACCTGCCAAGGCCGCCAGGTCGTGTTCGAAATGGGCGGAGTCCCGCGCGTTGACACGCACGATCAGCAGCTTGCCGGAGGCCACGGCTTCCGGGCTGCGAACGAAGGCAGCCACGTCTTCGCGCGCCCGCGCCTTGCCCGATTCGGGCACCGAATCTTCCAGATCGAACGACAGCGCATCCGCCGGCCCGGCCAGCGCCTTGGCGAACAGCTCCGGCCGCCCCCCGGGCACGAACAGCTTGCTACGCATCGCTCTGGCTCGTCATGGGCGCCAGTGTCGGACAAACCGGAGCCAAGGAAAATGATTTCCCCGGTGTTTCAGACGGAAGTTTTACTTTCTTCAGCGACAACCCGCACAGAGAAAATCCCGCTTGCGCGGGATCTTCTCGTGCTCGAACCAATCTCCCGCGACCGGACCGGCCGCCTCAGGGAAGCTGGCTGAAATCCACTTCCGGATGGATCAGGTTGGCCGAACGGTCGAAGTACTGGTCTGGCGCTACGGTATCGCTGAAGAAGCCGTCGTTGCGCAGGAAGAATGCGTTGCCGTTCGCTCCGCCGGCGAAGTCCAGGCGCTGCTGGTTGCGACCGGTGGCGTCCACGGTGAACCTGGCCCGGGTGATCTCGGTCCATGTCCCGTCGGCGCCGATCGCCCATTGGTTCCCGTACGAAGCCCTGCGGCCCAGGTATCCCGTGGCGGGGTTGAATCCCTCCAGGAAGGAATACGTGGAAGTCAGGTAGGACACCCTGCCGACGTACTTCCACGTCGCCAGGAATTTCCATTCCACGCCCGACTTCGCATTCTTCTTGTCGACAGGCACGCCGAACCAGAAGGAATACAGCGTATTGCCGCTGCCATCGGGTTGCGCGCGGGTCAGGAAGCGGTAGGTCTTGCCGGCTACCCACGGGAACACCAGGTGGCTCTGGCCGCCGGTGCCCTCGCCGCCGAACCCGTTGGTGATGACCTGGCTGCCCTTGCGCACGAGCGTGGTGCTGCCCGTGGGCGAATCCCACACCGAGAACAACACCCAGCGTTCCTTCGGAGAATTCACCTGGATGCCGGCATAGCCCACGTCGAAACCGTTGGCCATGTAGTACGTGCCGACCGGATCCTGCCCCTGGGGCACGGTGATCTCGCTATAGAAGTACTCGGTGTTCGCCGGCACACCGAAGCCCAGGTGTACCGACGGACCGCGCCGCGACCAGTAGAAATTGGCCGGGTCGTTGGCGAACACGGCGCCGGTCGACGCAGCGCCGTCGATCAGCAGGTCGGAGATGTCGCCGAAGTACTTACCGTCGGTGGAGACGCCCTGCAAATCGACCTTCACGTAGCCGGGCGCATCGACGTAAAAACTGCCGACGGGGAATGGGGATGTCCCCGTGCCATACAGATCCGCCGTCCGCGTCTGGCCGCCCAGGCTGACCTTGACCTGGCTATGGCTGGCGCCGGCCAGCGAACCGGCCAGCGACAGGTCCAACGTCCCCGCCTGCCCCGCGTAGAAATAGGTGCTGACCACCGTCTGCGACGAAGTCCAATTGTGCAGTCCGGTGTCGTTGATGGTTTCGGCGGCGTTCTTGGGCGCCACGGTGATGTAGGCGTTGCCGCCGAGCGGCACCGAGGTAGCGGTCTGGGCTTCGGCCAGTCCGACATACGAAAACATCAGGCCCAGCAATGCTGCGGCAACGTAGCGCATGACCCCTCCAGATATCTGCTTGCGGGATACAACAGGAAGAAAGCGATGATCGAACTGCATCGGGCGGTTCCGACGCCGGACGGACCCGGCGTCGGAGTGCGTCGCCGCCGGCGAACCGGCGCGGCCCGGCTCAGAACTTGTAGCCGACGCTGAAGCTGTAGCTGCGGCCCAGGTTGCTGGCGTAGCCGGAATAGGTCATCCAGTCGTTGGGGTCGAAGAACGGCTTGCGGTTGAACAGGTTCTTCAGGGTGAAGCCGACATGCCAATGGTCGTCCGGCTGCCAGTTCAGGCCGAGGTTGGCCGTCCACCAAGCCGGCACTCCGTCGCAGTCGCTGGGCGCCACCGCCACGTAACCGCCGGTGCAGGTTTCGGCGTTGTTGTCGAGCGCGTCGTACTTGTCCCACGCCCACTTGGTCTTGCCGACGTAGTTGACGAAAAAGCTGGTGGTGACTTCGCCATAGCTCCAGTCGGCGTTCAGCGTGGCGCGCAGCCGCGGGTTGCCGTAGTAACCGACGAAGTTGCCGTAGTACCAGCCGGATCCATCGTCGAAGTTGTACATGTTGCGGCGCGCGATGGTCGCGGCCACGCCGATGTTCAGGTTGCCGTAGTCGCCCAGGTCGAAACGGCTGCGCGCGTCGATGTCGAAGCCATCGACCAGGGTGCGACCACGATTCTTGTACTGGCCAATGACGCTGGCCACATTGCCGGTGCTGTAGCTCGGCAACGTACCCGGGCAGGTGACGCCGCTGGCCGGATCCGCGCACATTGCCGCCAGCGCGGCCAGGTTGGCCTGGTCGGTCTCGGTGATCGGGAAGCGGGTCATCTCGATGATTTCTTCCGGATTGCTGTAATCCGGCGCGACGATCTCGTTGCGACGGTAGATGAACCACCAGTCGGCCGACACCGACAGCCACTTGGCCGGTTCCCACACGAAGCCCAGCGTGGAAATCTTGGCCTTCTCCGGCTTCAGGTCGGGGTTGGGCCGGGTCATGCGCGCCACGTTGCGGCTGCAGTCCGAGTTGTACAGCGAGTTGCCCAGGTCCACGTCGGTCTGGCGCTGCGACTGGCGCAGCAAGGTGGCGATCGCGTTGGTCTCCGCGCAACGGGTTTCGTCGCGGTAGCCGCCGATCTGCGCGTACACGCCGCCGGTGCCGGATTCGGCCAGGCTGGGAGCGCGGAAACCTTCCGAGTAGGTACCACGCAGCAACAGCTGGGGCAGCGCCTGGTACTTGATGCCGATCTTCGGCGCGACGTTGGCGCTGAAGTTCGGGTACTTGTCCAAGCGCACCGCCATGTCGAGTTCCAGCTTCTCGGTGATCGGCGCCACGGCCTCGGCGAACAGCGCATAGGTGTTGCGCTTGCCATCGAACCACGAGCCGCCCTGCTGGGTGATCTTGCCGTTGGCCGCGTCCTCGTTGCCGGGCGTGTAGAAGGTCTCGCGGGTCGCGTTGAAGCCGAACGCCGCGCGCACTTCGCCTGCCGGCAGGTTGAACAGCGGGCCTTCGATCTTGCCGTCGAGCGTGTGCAGGCGCGTCCACGACTGGATGTCGAAAGTCGGGAACGCCTCGCGGATCAGCGCCGCGTTGGCTTCGCTGATCTCGCCGAACTTGTAGGCCGGGTGGTCGGAAATGATCACGCGACCGGTACCCGGATCGATGGTGAATGGACCGAACGCCTTGATGAAACCGTCGATGTTGACGTTGGTGGTCTGGTAGGTGACCGAATGGGTGCCGGCGCTGGCGAACGCGGTTTCCCAGTTCCAGTCGCCGAGACTGCCCTTCAGCCCGGCCAATACCCGGTAGCTCTTGTCGGTATTGCGCTGGCCGAAATGGTTGCCGCCGACGTCCTGCAGCAGGTAACTCAGGCCAACCACGCCGCCGTTTATCGCCTTCAGTTCCGGACTGGCATGGTTGTACTCGTTGTCCGGGCCGAGCCACGGCGTCAGGAATTGGTTGACGGTGGTACCGGTATTGCGCGAGAACCAACTCTGCGGGTTGCCGGTGGTGGTGCCGAACGCGCGCGGCGTGCCGCCGTTGGCGGTCAGGTCGATGTCGGTGTAGGTCGCCTCGGCGAAGGCTTCGGTGTTCTCGCCGATGAGGAAATGGCCGTTGACGTAGGCGGTGACGCGCTCGGATTTCGCACCGCCTTCGATCTCGTTGTTCAACCAGGTCTGCCAGATGCAGCGCGTGCCGGTCGCCACTGCGAGCACGTTGTTGCAGCCCGGCGCCGCTTCGTCCCGGCGTACTTTCGTCACCGGATCGATGGCGTAGTAATAGCCCGGATTGAAGACGCCCGGCGCGCTGCCGGTGCCGATGCGCAGGTTGTTGATGTAGTTCGGATTGTTGATGTAGTACTGGGCCGGCTTCTTGTCGTACATCTCGCTCAGCGGGATCGGATCGCGCCGATACAGGTTGACCGAGGCATAGACGTTGTAGCGGTCTTCATCGAGGTCGCCGAAACCGCCGGTGATGCTGGCCTGGTGCTCGCCGTAGCTGTCGAATCGCGACGACTTGTCGGTGACGAGATTGACTTCCAGGCCCTTGTACTCGCGCTTGGTGATCACGTTGATCACGCCGGCCACCGCATCGGTGCCGTACACGGCCGAGGCGCCATCGGTCAGCACTTCCATGCGTTCGATCGCCGCGGCCGGGATCGAATCGATGTTGACGAACTGGGTCTGGAAGCCCGCCGGCGCGCCGTAGTACGACAGGCGACGGCCGTTCAACAGCACCAGCGTGCCCTGCGCGCCGAGTCCGCGCAGATTGGCTTGCGACGCGCCATCCGAGCCGGTGAACAGCGACTTCGAGTCGACCTGCGCAGGACGCGCGGCCGGCAGGTTGTCCAGCACCTGCAACAGGGTGCGGGCACCCATGTTTTCGATGTCCTGCCTGCTGATGATCTGCACCGGCGACGCGGTTTCCACGTCGGTGCGCTTGATGTTGGAACCGGTGACCTCGATGCGGGCCAGTTCGGTGGCCTTCTCGTCCTTCTTGTCCTGTTCCGCCGGCGCTTCCTGCGCAGCGAGCGGGCCGGCGGCCATTGCGGCGGCCAAGGCGATGGACAGGCCGGTCAGGGCGATGCGGTGGTTGCGGCGGTTTGCAGACATCTTGTTTCCCGTATCTGTGATGGATCGTGCGGCGCGTCGTGCAAGACGGTGCGCAGGGCGAAGCGGAAGTCTTTCTTGCTGGATCGCGGCACCGCCGTCATGGCCGGGCCGGCCGTCGGAACGGTGCCGCGAGATCCCCATCGACTCAGTAGTCGTAGGTGATGCTGAAGCGCGCCGAGCGCGGCGCCTGGGTGTTGGTCGGCATTTCGTACATCGGCCAGCCGCTCTGCGGGTTGTCCGGGCTGTAGTTCCAGTTCCGGTTCAGTGCCGTCTGCTCGTTGAGCAGGTTGAACACGTCGAAATGGAAGCCAAGCTTGTGATCGGCGAACGCCGGCCGGTAATGCACGCCCAGGTTGATCGAGTTGTTCCAGCCCAGGCGTCCCTTCTTGCCGGGAGGCGTGGGCTGGCCTGTCCCCGGAACCGGCACCAGGCTGCCCTCGGAATTCAGAGTCCACTGGCCATCGCACCAGTAGAAGCCGCCGTAGCCATAGGGCTTGGTCTGATCCGGTCCGTACTTGCCCAGGCAGTACTTGGGCCCGCCGGAGACCATCGTCAGGTTGCCGGACACCTGCCATTCGCGGTTCAGCTGGTAATAGCCGAACAGCTTGATCTGGTGGGTATGGTCGTAACCGTACGGACCGTTGGCGTTCACCATTACCGCGGGGTTGTCCCAGTCGGTTTGCTGGGTGCCGCCGATCGAGTCGCTGCGGGTCTGGCTCTGGCCTTCGCTATTGCCGTAGGCGCGCGACCAGGTGTAGTCGAACTTGCCGTACCACTTCCCGTCGAAGGCATGCTCGACGAAGAAGTTCAAACCGTTGTACTTGCGCTTCAATTTCGGGAAGCCCATTTCGGCGGCGGTCATCGGCACGTCGTGATACACGCCGGACGTATCCTTCACCACGATGACGTTGTCGATGCCGGGATTGATCTGCCGGCACCAGGGGTCCCCTTCGTAGTCGACCTCGATGCCCATCGCCTCGGCCTTGTCGAAATGGCCCATGGCCTTGCCGTCGAAATCCGGCCCACCGTCGGCGTTCGTGCCGTTGCAGAAATCGTCGATGACGCTGCGCAACTCGCGATGGGTGAACTTGGCGCCGAAGGTGTTGTGCGAATCGAGCGCCTTGACGAAGCCCAGGATGAGCTCGTCCTGTGCCTGTGGCTTCAGGTCCTTGGCGTAGATCAGGTGGAAGTCCGGGCTCTGGCCGTAGGAACCGTTGATCGAAACCGGCTCCGTCATCTGGGTCAGGCCGGTCGGCACGCCATTCGAATCGATGCCGCTGTAGGTGTAGTACTGCTGAGTGTTGAGCGCGCTGTTGGCCAGCCAGCCATCCGAGGAAAGCGGCTGGTTCATGTCGTAGCGGCCCAGGTTGCCGAACACTTTCAGACTGCTGTCGCCGTGCGCGTCCCAACTGAACCCAAAGCGCGGCTGCCACAGGTTGTTCTGCTCGACGTAGGTATCGTGGTGGGTGTTCTCGTTCCGATAGCTGTCATGGCGGATGCCCAGCGTCAACAGCAGGCGGTCGGTGACTTGCCAGTTGTCCTCCAGGTATTCGGCCTGCTGGTAGGTATACAGGTCGCCGCCGGTACGGCGCACGTTCTTGGTCACGTAATAACCGCTCGCGCCATTCGGATAGTCCGCCGTGGCCGGAACGCCGATGTTCGGATTCAGCGGAATCGTCGGCGAGTCGGTGTGCCCATACGACCATGAATAGCCTGGGCCGGTCGGCAGGCTGCTGTTGATGTCCACCGCGGTGGAGTCCAGCCGGTCCACGCCGAAGTTGAGGGTATGCGCGCCCAGCACCCAGTTCAGGTCGATGCGCCAGTTCTTGGTGTTGAACTCCCCGGGTGCGGCGATCGACGAGCGTGTTTGCTGGCTGCGGATCGGCGTTCCGCCGTTGTAGGCCGGATTCTGGAACTCCGGACTGCCGACGAACGCGTTGGTCGTGTCCAGGCCGACCGGTATGGTCTCCGACTTCAGGTCCATCTTGCCGTACTGGGCGCTGAGGGTCAGCGTGTCGGTCAGGTAGCCCGTGTACTTCGCCGCCCAGAAGCGGCCACCGTTGGTGCCGTCGCTCTGGCTGTTCGGTTTGACGTCGCCGCGCTTGCGGTTCAGGAAATCGTAGTGGTACTGCGTGCTCGTGCTGTCGATGTTGTTGTAGTCACCAGTCAGTTCCAGCAAGTGGTTGTCGGTGATGTTCCAGTTGATCTTCGCGTACAGCTTGCGGTTTTCCGAACTGGATTCGGTGTAGGTGTCCGAGGTCACCGAACCGACGGAGTGGCCATCGGTATTGCTCTGTTCGGCTGCGACGAAGAAGAACAGACGGTCGCGCAGGATCGGGCCGCCGATGTAGGCGTCGTAAGTCTGGGTCGACGACTCGTTCTCGCTGCGCGGGCTGTACAGCATTCCCGTCTGGGCGGCTTGCGCGGTCGGCGTGCCGAAGGCGTTCATCGGCAAATGCGAGTAATAGAGATCGGTCTGGTCGGCCCGGGACCAGCTGGGGAAGAACACCGCCGTGCCACCGAACTTCCATTCGTTGGTACCGCTCTTGCCAAGGATGTTCAGAACTCCGCCTTCCGAACGGCCGTACTTCGCGCTATAGCCACCGGTATAGATTTCTTCCTGGTCGATCGCGCCGTAAGGCAGGGTCAGGCCGCCCTGGCCCTGGTTGGGATCGGTGGTGTTGAAGCCGTTGACGTAATAGACATTCTCCACCACCGAGGCGCCGCCGAAGCTGGACAGCGGCGCACCGAAACGGCCGCTGGCCGCGGTGGTGCCCGGCACCACGCCCGGCGCCAACAGCGCCGCGGCTTCGGCGGAACGGGCCAGCGGCAGTGCCTTCAATTGCTCGGAGGTGAGCACAGTGCGCGAGTCGACCGACGTCACGTCGATGGCGGCGCGGGAGCCCCGGACGGTGACCTGGTCGAGCTGCTGTACGTTGTCGCCACCGCCGGCGAACGAAACGTTCTCGCCCTGCCCCACGCGCAGGACCACGTTCTCCTGTGTCTGCACGACCTTGCCGTCGCGCTGCAAGGTGACGGTGTAGGTACCCACCGGCAATTGCGCGGCGGTGTAGCGGCCGTTGCTGCCCACCGCGATCTCGCGCGTCGCACCCGTCGCCGTGTTGTGGATGACGATGGTCTGGCCTTCGCCGGCCGGTACCTGGCCATAGATGCTGCCCACCGTTGATTGGCCATGGACGGTGCCTGCGGCCAGCAGGGAACCGATGGCGACGATCAGGCACTTCTGTCTCAAGGAATGTCCGCTTTTCATGAAACCTCTCTCTCACGAATGCATGGGTGGTTTCCGCCGGTCCGCCTGCGGACGCGACAGCGCTTCATGACCGGTCCCTATCGGATCCGGTCAGGTTCGACCGGGAACTGCTGCGTGGTGCTGGTGCGATGGATACGGCATACACATTGGTGCGGGTTTTCAGCTGGCGATGAGGTCGTACGGCAATCGATGTTCCCGATGGCGCGAACGACTGTGTGTTCACGGCGAAGCGATGCTGGCGGCATCGCCCTCCTGACCGATCAGGACCGCGTTGGCCCAGTTGCCGCAGACCTGCGGCGACTGCGCGCCGAGCGTGCGCAGGCTCAGGTTGCGCAGGCCGCGGATGTCGAGTTCGGGTTTGACCACGCCCGGTGCCTTGACCAGGCCGCTGTCGTACAGCAGGCGGCCATCGCCCCAGACCTGGAATTGCAGGCCCCCGGCGGCACGGCAGCTGTCGTCGACGCCGAGATCGGCGCGCAGCAGTTGCCAGTTGCCCTGCAGGTTCACGTCGAGGCGGCTGTCCGCACCGACGCCGAGGCCGCGGCGGAACTGCAGGCCGTTCATGCGCATGTCGGCGGCACCGCCGAACGCCTTGTCGCGCGCGATGTGCTTCGCCAGCGTTTCCGGCATCGCCAGCTCGGACAGGTAGCGCTGCAGTTGCGGACGCTCGCCGGCCTGGTGCTCGAGGATGTGGAAGGTGGAAAGCGCGATCGGGCCGACGTCGCGCGGCTGCAGCGCGTCGTAGGCACGCGCCGCGCCCGTGCCGCCCTGCGCCGCCGTGACCATCGGGTCCAGCGCATTCGCGCCATCGCCTTCCGGGTTCTGCACGCTGAGCACGCGGAAACGCAGCAAGCGACCGGCACGCGGAGCGAATTCGATCTTCTGCACGCCCTGCTCCAGCTTCAGGCGACCGGTCGCGACCGGTTCGCCCCATTCGCCGTTGCTGTCGGCCAGATAGACCTCATAGTCGCGGATCTGCCCGTGCTTCCAGTTCTTGTCGTTGCGCGGCGCCAGTTCGATACCGTCGATCAGCTTGCGTTCGCCGAAACCGATGGTCCATTCGTGCGCGCCGGTGCGCACGGCCTGGTTGCGCACGCTGCGGAACCAGGTGCCCGGATCGTCGTCGAAGGCGTTCTCCAGCGGGTGGCCGGGTTCTTCGGCCGGGCGATTGACCACCAGCAGGCTGTCGGACGGCAGCGCGCGGCCCAACGCCGGCGCCGCCGGGAAAGCGTCGTCGGCCGCCGCCTTGGCGACAGGAATGTCGAGGCGGAACGCCAACGCCGTGCGGATATCGACCGGCGCGGTGCGCACGTGCACGGTGCCGCGACGTTCCTTGGCATCGAAGTACCAGCCTTCGTTCGCGGCATCGAACGCGGCGCGGTCGGCCAGCTTCGGCAACCCACGGCCATCCAGTTCCACCGCTTTCGGCTGCTGTCGGCTCAGCACACGCAACGCATAACGGCGCTGCGGCAACTGGCCGGCGTAGCTGCCCTTCACCGCACCGATGCCTACCTTTACTTCGCCGCTGCCCTGCGCCGGCGCATGCATGGAGACGACCTGCTCGCTGGATTCGCCCTGGGCGTAGCGGCGCGTGTTGCCGTCGTCCTCGTACAGCACGTACTGCGATTCGCCCTGCGGATACAGGTCGAATTCGACTTCATCCAGCGGCTTCTCGCCGTCGAACAGCATCGCCGGATACATCGGCAGGATCGCGCCGGCGCGCACGAACAGCGGCAGCGTCGCCAGTTCCACCTGGCGGTCGATCTGCCTGCCCTGCGCGCCCGCCTGCACCTGGCGGCCGTCCCAGTAATCGATCCAGCGGCCCGCCGGCAGGTGGATGTCGCGGCGCCAACCGCGGCTGGCGGCCTGGCTGCGATAGACCGGCGCGACCAGCAATTCGCGCCCGAGCAGGAACTGATACTTGTGCGCTTCGGTCTGCGCCTGCGGATCGTCCGGGTAATCCCACATCAGGCCGCGCACGATCGGCGCGCCGCTGGTTTCCGCATCGCGCGCCAGTCCGTACATGTACGGCGTCAGGCGCATCTTCAGCTTGAGATAGTCGCGGTTGATGCTGCGATAGGGTTCGTCGAACGCCCACGGATGCTTGCGCGAGTTCGCCGACCAGCCGGACATGCCCATCAGCACCGGCGTGAACGCCTTCCACTGCAGGTCGCGGGTATAGGTTTCCGCGCTGCCGCCGAAGATGCCGTCGACATCGCCCGTCGCATACGCATAACCGGACAGTCCGGAGCCGATGATCGTCGGGATGTGCCAGCGGATGTAGTCCCAACTGCCGCTCTGGTCGCCGGTCCATGCCACCGCGTAGCGCTGGATGCCGGCCCAGCCCATCACCGTCCAGAGGAACGGACGCGAATCGGAGTTGTCGAAGATGCCGTCGTAGGCCGAATGGTTCGCATCCATCGCGAACTGGTAGCCCTTGCCGGTCCAGGCCACGTCGAGCTTCTGCACGCGGGTGCCGGCCTTGCCGACTTCCCAGGCGATCTTCTCCACACCGTTCTCGGTCCACAGGCCGGTACGGAAGCCGTACTTCGCCAGGCCTTGTACCACTTTCGGCAGGTCGGTGTAGCCGCAGCCGTAGCCGTCGTTGGGCAGGATCCAGCCGCCGGGCATGTCGAACTCGCGGTACTTCTTGGCCACGCTGTCGACCACGTCGGGCGTGGTGCCGGTGGGGCCGTCGCTCCAGCCCTCTGGCACGGTGCCCGGCTTCTTCTTGTTGTCGCCGTCGTTGTAGCAATCGGCGTCGCCGTAGGAATAGCCCCAGCGCGGCAGCATGCGCGCGCGGCCGGTCAGCGCGGTGTAGCGATCGAGCAGTTCGTGCAGGCCATCGCCGACGAAGTAGTACGCGTCGAAACGATCTTCCTTGTGCAGCAGCGTGGCCGAATCGGGCTGGCGCAAATCGTACGCACCGTCCGCCCAGGTGTTGCGCAACATGCCCCAGCCGCGCGAACTGAGCAGCATCGGCGCGGGGCTCGGGCGATCGCCTTCTTCCCACCCGCCGGAATAGGAAATCTCCAGCTCGCGGCCCTTGAACTGGAAGCGGCCGTTCTGCTGGCCGCCGCCATAGAAATACTCGTCCGGCGTGCTGGAAAGCGTCTGCACGCTTTGTTCTTTCGCCAGGTCCAGCGGCTGCAACTCGCGCCACAACGGCACCGGCTTGCCGGCTTCGATGCGCTCCAGCGCCAGCCGCAGCGGCTGGCGCTGCACGTGCAACACCAGCGCATCGGTGCGGATGCGGATTTCGTTGGCGTCTTCTTCGACGTTGGCGGCGACCTTGACCGGTGCCTGGGGCAACACGATCGGCGTGGCCTTGTCGCCGGCCGGGCTCAGCTTGCCGTCGCGACCGGCCTGCACGCGAAACATATCGGCGCGCACCAGTTCGATGCGGACGCGGCTGCCGTTGTCGGTGACCAGTTCCCATGCCGGCGCAGCGCCGGCATCGGTCGCAGGCGCGAAGCTGCGCAGGTTGCCGACCGTTTCGGCCATGGCCGGGGACACGGCCGTTCCCAGCAATCCGGACAAGGCCAGCAACCAGCCGCAGCGTCGTTTCCTCGTCTCCACCCTGCCCTCGGCACCGCTTTCGCGGCAATTCGAAATGTCGAGCAAGGACTCTAGGGCAGCGTCTTTTCCAAAGTCAATAAATTGCAAAGAAAAAAATAAGATATTCTGTTTAAACGAAAGTTTGTGCGCAGCAAAACTTGCGAGAACCAGGGTGAAATGCGAATTTCTCGGCTATAACTTCAGTTGGAATTGAAACCAACCCTGCGAAAGATGGTCGCATTCGTGAACTCGATATCTTTCTATTAGCTTTCGATATTTGACTTTTCGAAAGAAAAAACGGATCGTGTGGCGGCCCAACTGGAATCGAGAATGGACGCCAATACGCTCCCCGACCTCTCCGCCTGGCAACGCCTCGGCGGAAGCGATACCGCCGCCGAAATCGCCCAGCAACCCGCGTTGTGGGATGAGCTGGCGGGTTTGCTGGAAGCGGCGCGCGCGCCGCTGGAAAGCTTCCTCGGCGACTGGCTGCGCAAGCCGGGGAATCGCGTCGTGTTCACCGGCGCAGGCAGCTCGGGTTTCATCGCCGAAATGGCCGCCGACGCGATCAACGCGCAATGGCCGGCCGAAATCCGCGCGATCCACACCACCAGCCTGCTGACCCATCCCGCGCTGTACCTGCAGCGCGACCGGCCCACCTTGCTGGTCTCGTTCGCACGCAGCGGCTCCAGTCCGGAGAGCGTCGCCGTCGTGGACCTGGTCCGCGACAGCGTGACCGAGGCGCGCTTCCTCGACATCACCTGCAATCCGGACGGCGAACTCGCCCGCCGCGGCCAGGGCCGCGCCGATACCTACACCCTGCTGATGCCGGCGGCCAGCTGCGACCGCGCCTTCGCCATGACCAGCAGCCTGACCTGCATGCTGCTGGCCGCGCTGGCCGCCTTCGACGAGGCGCCATGGCCGCAACGGCTCGAACGCCTGCACGCGCTCGCTGCGTTGGGCCGCAAGTCCGCGAACGAATGGGAAGCGGCAGTCGCCGAACTGGCGCGACAGCCGCATTCGCGCGTGATCTACCTCGGCAGCGGCCCGCTGGAAGCCGCCGCCCGCGAGGCTTCATTGAAGTTGCTGGAACTGACCGCGGGGCGGATACCGGCGCTGGCCAACACGCCGCTCGGTTTCCGCCATGGCCCCAAGTCGCTGCTCGACGGCGAAACGCTGGTGGTGGTCCTGCGCAGTGCGCAGCCGCTGGCGCGCCGCTATGAGCAGGACCTGCTCGACGAACTGCGCCGCGACGGCGTGGCGGGCCGCGTGCTGTCGGTCGGCCCGCAGGTGGCCGGCGAAACCGACGATTTCGCCCTGGCCGTTTCCACGGAACTCCCGGACGCCTGGCTGGCGCCGCTGTGGCTCGGCTTCGCCCAGCGTTATGCACTGCATCGTTCGGCCGCGCTGGGCTTCACTCCCGACAATCCGTTCCCGGACGGCACGGTCAATCGCGTCGTCCAGGGCGTTACGATCCATCGCCATGGCTGAAACCGAACCGGTGGGCGCGACCGCGATGCCGCTCTGGTATGGCATCGATATCGGCGGCACCAAGATCGAGCTGGTCGCCTGCGACGAGGACTTGCAGGTCGTGTACCGCGCGCGCCTGGCGACGCCGACGCAGGACTACGATGCGTTCCTGCGCGCGGTGGAAACGCTGGTCGGCGAAGCCGATGCGGGACTCGACGGCGTTTGCCGCGCGGTCGGCGTCGGCGTCCCCGGCGTGGTCGATCGCGACGGCCGCCAGCTCAGCGCCAATGTGCCCGCGCTGACCGGGCAACGCGTCGGCCATGACCTGCAACAGCGCCTGCAGCGCCCGCTGCACCAGGGCAACGACTTGCAGTGTTTCGCCGTGTCCGAGGCCAACGGCGGTGCGGCCGACGGTTATCCCAGCATGTTCGGCGCGATTCTCGGCACCGGCGCCGGCGGCGGTTTCTGCATCGAAGGTCGGCTGGTGGCCGGATGCAACGGCATGGCCGGCGAATGGGGACACTGGACCGCGCCGGCGACCCTGCTGCAGGAATATTCGCTGCCGGTATACGACTGCCCCTGCGGCCTGCGCGGCTGCGTCGAACGCTATGTGTCCGGTAGCGGCCTCGCGCAACTGCATCGGCACCTGGGCGGCGATTCGGCCGAAGCCAGCACCGTGGTCGCGCAGGCGCAGGCCGGCGACGCCTCGGCGCAATGCGCGCTGGACATCCATCGCGACCTGCTCGGCCATGCGCTGGCCGGCGTGGTGATGGCGCTGGATCCGCATGTCATCGTCCTCGGTGGCGGCCTGTCCAAACTCGAATCGCTGTATCGCGACCTGCCCTCTGCCATTGCCGCGCACTTGTTCAAGAGCGCCAGCGTGCCGCCGATCCTGCCGCCGAAATTCGGCGACGCCGGCGGTGCGCGCGGCGCAGCGCTGCTCGCGCGCCAACGCAGCCAGGCGCACTGACTTCCCCATTCTTCCGGAGCTTTCGCCTTGTCCCCGATCCAGGCCCTCATCGACACCCACCGTCGCGGCGACAACGTCGGCATCTACAGCGTCTGCTGCAGCCATGAACAGGTGCTGCTGGCGGCGATGCAGGTGGCCCGGGATTACGACACGGTGTTGCTGATCGAGGCGACGTCGAACCAGGTCGACCAGTTCGGCGGCTACACCGGCATGAATCCGGCGCAGTTCCGCGATTACGTGCTGGCATTGGCGCGCGCGCAGGACTTCCCGGCCGAACGCCTGGTCCTGGGCGGCGACCATCTCGGCCCGAACGCGTGGCAGAAGCTTCCCGCCGAGGACGCGATGGTCAACGCGCGCGAACTGATCCGCGCCTATGTCGCCGCGGGCTTCCACAAGATCCACCTCGACTGCAGCATGTCCTGCGCGGACGATCCGACTCCGCTTCCCGACGAAACCGTCGCCGCGCGTTCGGCCGAACTGGCGCGCATCGCCGAGACCACCGCGGCCGACGCCGGCCTGCCGCCGCCGGTGTACGTGATCGGCACCGAGGTGCCGGTGCCGGGCGGCGAAAGCTCGCTGGGCGGCGGTGTGCAAGTGACCACGCCACAGGCCGCGGCGAAGACGCTGGAAATCCATCGCCAGGCTTTTGCCGCGCCGGATCTGCAGGAGGCATGGCAGCGGGTGATCGCGATGGTCGTGCAACCCGGTGTCGATTTCGACCACAGCGACGTGCAGCACTACGCGCCCGCCGCGGCAGCCGCGTTGTCGGATTTCCTCGAACGGCAGCCGCGCATCGTGTTCGAGGCGCATTCCACCGACTACCAGACCGAAGCCTCGCTGCACGCGCTGGTGCGCGATCATTTCGCCATCCTCAAGGTCGGCCCCGCGGCGACCTTCGCCTTGCGCGAGGCGCTGTTCGCGCTGGCGAGGATCGAGGACGAGCTGCTGCCCGAATCCGAACGCTCGAACCTGGTCGATACCCTCGACCGCCGCATGGTCGAGCGCCCCAAGGACTGGCGGAACCATTACCATGGCGACGAACGCGAACTGCGCCTGTTGCGCCGCTATGCGCTGAGCGACCGTTGCCGCTATTACTGGGGCGACGCCGAGGTGAAGAAGGCGGTGGACCGGCTGGTCGACAACCTGCGCCGCCACGCGCCGCCTTCGACCCTGCTCAGCCAGTACCTGCCCGAGCAGTACCGGGCCGTGGTCGAAGGCAGGCTGCAGGCCGAACCGCTGGCCCTGGTCCGGCACAAGGTCTTCGGCCGCCTCGCCGAGTACGCCCGCGCCTGCGCGCGCAACGCGGCCGGCCCGCGCTGAGCGCGCGTTCCAGCATCGAAAGGGGATCCGAAATGCGCAACACCCGCCAACGCCGCGAACAGATCATGCAGTTGCTGATCCAGCACGGCGTCGTGCACGTTTCCGACCTGGTCGAACGCTTCGGCGTGTCGTCGGTGACGATCCGCGCCGACTTGACCCACATCGAGTCGCAGGGCCTGGCCACGCGCAACCACGGCGGCGCGGCACTGGTGCGCACGCCGCCGCAGGAACAGGACATCCACGAGAAGGACGAGCTGAACCATCCGTTGAAGGACGCGATCGGCGCCTGCGCGGCGCGGCTGGTCAAGCCGGGCGACAGCATCATCATCGATTCGGGTTCGACCACGATGATGCTGGCGCAGCACCTGCGCCTGCACCAGAACGTGATCGTGATGACCAATGGCCTCAACGTCGCCTGGGAGCTGGCCAACGCGCCCGGCGTCGAACTGCGCATGACCGGCGGCCTGCTGCGCAAGCAGGCGCTGTCGCTGCAGGGCAGCCAGGCCGAGGCCAGCCTGGGCCCCTACAGTTTCGACACGCTGTTCCTGGGCGTGGACGGATTCGACCTGCAGTTCGGCCTGACCACGCACCACGAAGCGGAAGCCAGCCTCAACCACCGCATGGTCGAACGCGCGCGCAAAGTCGTGGTGCTGACCGACGCATCGAAATTCGGCCGGGTCAGCCTGCACCGCATCGCCCTGCTCGACCAGGTCCACACCGTGATCACCGATCCCGGCATCAGCACCGAGTATCGCGAGGGGCTGCAGCGGTTAGGCATCGAGGTGATCGTCGTCGATCCGGTGCCCTGAGATCCGATCGACGACTCGTAGGAGCGCCCTTCAGGGCGCGACCGGTTATCTCGTCGCGCCCTGAAGGGCGCTCCTACAACAGCGGGAACACCAAAATGAAAAAGCCCGCAGCTCTGCGGGCTTTTTTTCTTCCACCAATTTGTGGAGGCCTGGGTCGGAATTGAACCGGCGTACGCGGATTTGCAGTCCGCTGCATGACCACTCTGCCACCAGGCCGGTGACGTCCGGCGACACCATAGCGCAGATGGCGTCGCCGACAAACAAAACCCCGGCTTGGCCGGGGCTTTGCGAAAACTGGAGCGGGAAACGAGACTCGAACTCGCGACCCCGACCTTGGCAAGGTCGTGCTCTACCAACTGAGCTATTCCCGCGGGGTGAGGCGCGAAATTCTACCGTCCTTTCTGGAACTGTCAACAGCCGCTTGTTCATCCGCGCGCAAACTCGGCCACGCCGCGTGCAGGTACTGGACCCCGGACCACAACGTCAGCACCGCGGCCACCGCCAGCAGCCAGTCGCCGACGTGGAAAACCGCCTTGCCCAGCCAGATCCCGGCGCCCGGGTCGAACTGCTGCTGCGGCGAAACCGAATACAGCAGGCAGCCCAGCGCGACCATCTGCGCGATGGTCTTGATCTTGCCGATGGTCGCGACCTTGACCTTGGCCCGCTGGCCGATTTCGGCCATCCATTCGCGCAGCGCCGACACCGCAATTTCGCGGCCGACGATCACCGCGGCCCAGAACGCCATCCACGGCGTCGGATGGCCCTGCACGATCAGGAACAGCGACACCGCGACCATCAGCTTGTCCGCGACCGGATCGAGGAAGGCCCCGAAGGCCGAATGCAGCTCGTAGCGGCGCGCGATCCAGCCGTCCAGCGCATCGGTGACCGCGGCTAGCACGAACACGAACACCGCGGCGAAATTCGTCCACCGGTAAGGCAGGTAGAACACCACCACCAGCACCGGGATCAGCACGATGCGCAGCAGGGTCAGCCAGGTGGGGATGGTGAACTTCATTCGTTGCCGGTCGAGGATGGCGACACGGGCGGCGCCAGCCCGTGCAGGTTAGCGTAGATTCGCGCGGCGAGCGCGGCGTTGATGCCTTCGACGCGGGCGATTTCGTCCTCGCCGGCGGCCTTCAGTCCCGCCAATCCGCCGAAATGCTTCAGCAGGCTGGCGCGGCGGCGCGGACCGATGCCTTCGATGTCCTCGAGCCGGCTGGTCATGCGCGCCTTCTGCCGGCGGCCGCGATGGCCGGTGATGGCGAAGCGGTGCGCCTCGTCGCGCACCTGCTGGATCAGTTGCAGCGCGGGTGAAGCCGCGCCCGGCCGCACTTCGCGGCCGTCGGCCAGCACCAGGGTCTCGTGGCCGGCCCGGCGCTCCTCGCCCTTGGCCACGCCGACCAGCACCACGCTGTCTATGCCGAGGTCGGCCAATGCGGCCTTGGCTTGCGCCAGCTGCCCCGCGCCGCCGTCGATCAACAGCACATCGGGAAGCACCCCACCCTCTTCCACCGCGCGACGGAAGCGGCGATCCAGGGCCTGGCGCATCGCCGCGTAATCGTCGCCCGGCTCGATGCCGGTGATGTTGTAGCGGCGGTACTGCCCGCGCACCGCCCCGGCGGCGTCGAAAACCACGCAGGAAGCCACGGTCGCTTCGCCCATGGTGTGACTGATGTCGAAGCACTCGATCCGCTTGGCCGGCTCGGGCAAGTCGAGCAGCTCGCGCAAGGCCTCGCTGCGCGCGTGCTGCGCGTCGCGGCTGGACAGTTCCGTCGCCAGGGTGACTTCGGCATTGCGCCGGGCCAGGTCGAGGTAGCCGGCGCGTTCGCTGCGCACGTTCCACTTCAACTGCACCTTGCGCCCGGCCGCCGCGCCCAGCGCCGCTTCGATCAGTTCCGCATCGGGGATCTCGCGATCCAGCACGATCTCGGCCGGCGGCGTCTGCTCGGCGTAGTACTGCGACACGAACGCCGCCAGCACTTCGCCGGCGCTGTCCTCGCCGTTGGTCCGGGGAAAGAAGGCCCGCGTGCCGAGGTTGCGGCCGTCGCGGAACGCCAGCAGCAACACGCAGGCCGCGCTGCCCTGCATCGCGCAGGCGAGCACGTCGAGGTCGGCGGCGTGGCCGTCGACGTACTGGCGCGCCTGCAGGCTGCGGATGCTGGCGACCAGGTCGCGCAGGCGCGCGGCCTGCTCGAAATCCAGGCGCGCGCTGGCCGCTTCCATCGCCCCGGTCAGCTCGCCGGTCAGCTCGTCGCTGCGGCCGTCCAGCAGCAGCGTGGCGCGACGCACCGCCTCGGCATATTCCGGCGCGGGCACCAGGCCCACGCACGGCGCGCTGCACCGGCCGATCTGGTACTGCAGGCACGGCCGCGAGCGATTGCGGAACACGCTGTCCTCGCAGTTGCGCAGCTTGAACAGCTTCTGCATCACGTTCAGCGTTTCGTGCACCGCGCCCACCGCCGGATACGGACCGAAATAGCGCCCCGGCACCGCGCGCGGGCCGCGATGCATGGCGATGCGCGGCCATGGCTCCTGGGTCAGCAGCACGTATGGGTAGCTCTTGTCATCGCGCAGCATCACGTTGTAGCGCGGCACGAGCGACTTGATCAGCTGGTTTTCCAGCAGCAGCGCCTCGGCCTCGGTACGGGTGACGGTCACGTCCATCCGCGCGACCTGGGCCAGCATCGCCAGCGTGCGCGGCGTCTTCGGCGAGCTGTTGAAGTAGCTGGCGACGCGCTTGCGCAGCGCACCGGCCTTGCCCACGTACAGCAGGCTGCCGTCGGCCGCGTACATGCGGTACACGCCCGGCGCGGTGCTCAGGCCGGCGGCGAAGGCCTTGCCGTCGAAATCGTTGGCGGCGGTGGAACTCATCGATCGGGATTATGCCTCGTGGGAGCGGCTATGGCCGCGATGAGGCCTTTTCGTGGATATCCAATCGCGGCTATGGCCGCTCCCACGAAACACGCTCCTGCGTATTTCCGATGCGCACGGCGATGCGTTGCGCGGCAGCGTCGACCTCGGTCCAGGTGCGTTCGAAATCGCTCGTATCGCCGTAATACGGGTCGGCGACTTCGCCTTCGGGTTCGACGCCAGCCCAGTCGAGCAACAGCACGGCCTTTTCGGCGAGTCCGATGGGTGCGATGCGACGCGCATCGATCAGGTTCTGCACGTCCGCGCACAGCAGCCAGTCGAAATATTCGAAATCGGAAGCCTTCAACTTGCGTGCGCGCAAACCGCCGATATCGACTCCGTGCCCGCGCGCGCAGGCGATCGCACGCCGGTCGGGCGCTTCGCCGGCATGCCAGCCGCCGGTACCGGCCGAATCGGTTTCCACCCAGTCCAGCCCGGCCGCGTCCAGGCGCGCTCGCAGCGCCCCTTCGGCCATCGGCGAACGGCAGATGTTGCCCAGGCACACCGCGAGCAGCTTCATCCGCCCCGCCCGGCCAGCCACGCCTCGGCCCGGTGCAGGTCTTCTTCGGTGTCGACCCCGGGTGGGAACGGCTCGGGAGTCAACGCCGCAGCGATGCGGAACCCCGCTTCCAGCGCACGCAATTGCTCGAGCGATTCGACCTTCTCCAGCCGCCCCGGCGGCAGCGCGGCGAAACGGCGCAGGAAGCCGGCGCGATAGGCATAGATGCCGATATGGCGCAGGCATTCGCCAGGCATCAGCGCGCGACGGTCCTGGGCGAAGGCATCGCGGTGCCATGGGATCGGCGCGCGACTGAAGTACAACGCGTTGCCGTTGGCATCGCGTACCAGCTTGACCGCGTTGGGGTCGAAGAACTCGTCGGGATCGACGATTTCCGCGGCCAGCGTGGCCATCTCCGTGCCGCTGGCCTCCAGCGTTTCCGCGACTTTGCGGATGCCTGCCGCCGGCGCGAACGGCTCGTCGCCCTGCAGGTTGACCACGATGGCGTCGTCGTTCCAACCGGCGATATCCGCGCATTCGGCCAAGCGATCGCTGCCGGAAACATGGCTGGCGGCGGTCATCGCCACGCGCACGCCACTGCCCTGCAAGGCTTCGGCGATGCGTTCATCGTCGGTGGCGACCCACGCCTCGCGCGCGCCGGCATCCAGCGCACGACGGGCGACGCGCAGCACCATCGGCACGCCGCCGATCTCGCGCAACGGCTTGCCCGGCAGGCGGGTCGAGGCATAGCGGGCGGGAATGGCAACGACGAAGTCGGTCATGGTGGCTCGTGGATCAGTACGGGGCGCGATCAGTTCAGGTTCGTCATCCCGGCGAAAGCCGGGATCCATCTTGATTTTGATTCTTCGTCGGTTTCATTGCTGAAAGCAACAGCAAAATGGATCCCGGCTTTCGCCGGGATGACGATTCTCAAGGCTCATCCTTTTTTCGCACGCGCGTTCGCGGCCGCCAGCCTGTCCAACAACGCCACCCAGAACGCCTCCGGCAATTCCGCGTTCACCGGCACGCTGTAATCCCAGTCGGTGGCGAAGGCCGCGCACTTGACTGCATCCTTTTCGGTCATCAGTACCGGCAGTTCGCTGCCGAAAGCCAGGTCCTGCCGGGTGTAGCGGTGATGGTCGTCGAAGGCGTGCGGCACCACGCCGAGGCCCTGTTCGCGCAGCATCGAGAAGAAGCGCTGCGGATTGCCGATGCCGGCCACCGCATGCACGCGCTGGCCCGAGAACGCCGACAGCGGGCGCAGGCGCCCGCCGCGCATCGGCACGGCACCCTCGACGCGCAGATGCATCGGCCATTCGCCGAAGCCCGCCTCGCCCGCGCCCATGCCCAGGTTGAGCACGCGGAAGTCGCACTCGCCGCCGCGTTCGGCCGGCTCTCGCAGCGGTCCCGCCGGCAGCAGGCGGCCGTTGCCGTAACGGCGCGCGGCATCGATCACTTCGATCTCGATGTCGCGTTGCAGGCGGTAGTGCTGCAGGCCGTCATCGCAGACGACCACGTCGCAGCCGGCGGCGGCCAGCTCGCGCGCAGCGGCGACACGATCGCGGTCCACGCGCACGCGCACCCCGGTGCGCCGTGCGATCAGCACCGGCTCATCGCCACCTTCGTCCGGCGAAGTCTTCGCATCGACCCAGCGCGGGGTCGCTTCGTCCGCGCGACCGTAGCCGCGGCTGGCCACACCGGGATTCCAGCCGGCCTCGCGCAGGCGCTGCACGATGGCGACGGTCAACGGGGTCTTGCCGGTGCCGCCGACGCTGACGTTGCCGACCACGATCACCGGCACGCCCACGCGTTGCGACTTCAGCAGGTTCTTCGCGAACAGGCGCCGGCGCAACGCGATGGCGCGCGCGTACACCGCCGCTAGTGCCTGCGCATGCGCGGGCACGGTGCCTTCGCCATACCAGTACGCAGGGGTTTGCTGTTTCGACTTGCTCACTCGGCCTCGCGGAACTGCATGCCGTGCAGGTGCGCGTACAGCCCGCCGCGCGCCAGCAATTCGGCGTGGGTGCCCTGCTCCACCAACCGGCCCTGGTCCAGGACCAGCACCTGGTCGGCGTGTTCGATGGTCGAAAGCCGGTGCGCGATGACCAGGGTCGTGCGGTCCGGCATCAACTTCTGCAATGCGTTCTGCACCAGGCGTTCGGATTCGTTGTCGAGCGCGGCGGTAGCCTCGTCGAGGATCAGTATCGGCGCGTCCTTCAGCATCGCGCGGGCGATGGCCAGGCGCTGGCGCTGGCCGCCGGAAAGCCGGCCGCCCTTGGCGCCGATCTGCGCCTGCAGGCCGTCCGGCAGGGTCTCGACGAACTCCATGGCGTTGGCGCCGCGTACCGCCTGTTCCAACGCCGGCTGCCCGGCCTGGGCCAGTTCGCCGTAGGCCACGTTGTCCGCGACGCTGCCGTCGAACAGCATCACCTGCTGCCCGACCAGGGCGATCTGCCGGCGCAGGTCGGCGAGGCGGTAGTCCTGCACGCCATGGCCGTCGAGCAGGATCTGTCCGCTTTCGGCTTCGTAGAAGCGCGGGATCAGCTTGACCAGCGTGGACTTGCCGCTGCCCGAACGGCCGACGATGGCGGTGACCGTGCCGGGGCTCGCGACGAAGCTGATGTTCTCGATCGCCGGCCGCGTCGCGCCGGGATAGCGTGCGGTGACGTTGCGGAATTCGAGCTGGCCCTGCGCTCGCGCCAACGGCAGCGTGCCGGTGTCGGTTTCGTCGGGCGCATCCAGCACGTCGAACAGGCGTTCCGCCGAGGCCACGCCACGCTGCAGCATGTTCTGCACGTTGGTCAGCTGCCGCAGCGCGGGGATGATGCCGGCCATCGACAGCAGCAGGGTGAAGAAAGCGCCCGCGGTCAGCCGGCCGGCCTGCGCTTCCAGGCCGGCGATCAGCAGCAGCACGGCCAGGCCGACCGCGCCCATGGTTTGCACCACGGCGGTCGCCACGCCACGCGTGGTTTCCACTTTCATCGCCAGATTCAGGTTGATGTCGGCCAGCGTGCGGTAGCGCGCCGTTTCCGCGGCCTGGGCGCCGTACACCTTCACTTCCTGCTGGTTGGACAACGCCTGGTCCGCGGCCTGCAGCAGGTTGCCGCTGCTTTCCTGGATGCGGTGGCTGACCTTGCGGTAGCGGCGCGCCACCTTGTTCATCACCCAGGCCAGCGGCGGCGCCAGCAGCAGGATCGACAACGTCACCAGCCAGCTCGTCCACAGCATCACGCCGAGCAGGAACAAGGCCTGCAGGGCCTGCTGGATCATGACCTTCATCGCGTCGACGGCCGCCTGCGACACCTGATCGCTGTCGGAGCCCAGCCGGATCAGCATGGAGGGCACCGGCTCGGTATCGAAGCGCAAGCCGGACATGCGCAGGTACTTGCCCAGCACGCCCACGCGCAGGTCGCGGGCAATGCTGCGTGCGGAACGGCCCATGGCCAGGTCGGTGACGAAGCCGGCGAAGCCGCGCACCAGGAACACCAGCACGATCAACGCCGGCAGCACCCAGATGTTGTCGACGTCGCGCGCTTCGAACGTGCGATTGGTGATCGGCTCCATCAGCTTGGCGAAGGCCGCGCTGCCGCCGGCTTCGACCAACGCGGCCACGAACGCCAGTCCCAGCAGCCCCCGATACGGCTTGGCGAAACCGAGCAGGCGCCGGTAGGTTTGCCACGGCGATGGCCTTTCGTTCACCGTTTCTGCTCCGGCGCGGTGGCGAACTGCACGTTGCGGAAACCGAGCTGGCCCAGCACGTCCAGCGCGGTGATCACCGCCTGGGTCTGCGCGCGCGCGTCGGCGCGCAGCAGCACCGGGCGCTCGTGGTCGGTGCCGCCCAACTGGGCGACGGCCTGCTTCAGCGCGTCGGCGTCGGTGCGCAGCACTTCGTGGTCGCCGACGAAATAGCGTCCCTCGGCGTTGATCAACACGCTCAGCGGCTGCGACTGCGCTTCGGCGGGTTCGCCGGTGGCGGTCGGCAGTTGCAGCTTCAGGGTCGAACGCGCGTCGAAGGTGGTGGTGACCACGAAGAAAATGATCAACACCAGGATGACGTCGATCAACGGAATCAGGTTGATCTCCGGTTCGTCGTGGGCACGGTCGTCGCGGATGCGCATCGTCGGTCGGTTCAGCGTTGATTCGCGCCGCGCACGCGGGCCAATGCGCCGTTCTTGTCGTCCAGCGTATCGAGCAAGGTGGTGGCTTCGCGCTCCATTTCAATGACGTAGCCGGCGACGCGACTGCGGAAATGGCGATGGAACACCAACGCCGGGATCGCCACGATCATGCCGGTGGCGGTGCAGACCAAGGCCTTGCCGATGCCGCCGGCGAGCTGGTTCACGTCGCCGATGCCGTGGTCGAGGATGCCGAGGAACATCTGGATCATGCCGACCACGGTGCCGAACAGGCCCAGCAGCGGTCCCGCCGCGGCGATGGTGCCCAGCGCGTTGAGGAAACGCTCCATGCGATGGACCTGGTGGCGGCCGGTGTCCTCGATGCGCTCGCGGATCAGCACCCGCGGGCGGTCGCGCACGTCCAGCGCGGCGGCCAGCAGCGCACCCAGCGGCGAATTGCGGCGCAGGGTTTCGATGTGCGCCGGATCGAGCTGCCCGCCGGACGCCCAGCGACGCACTTCGTCGCCGAGGCCGGGCGGCAGCACTTCCTTGCGCCGCAGGCTCCAGAAGCGTTCCACCACGATGGCCAGGGCCAATACCGCGAGCAGCAGCAGGGGAATCATCGGCCAACCGCCGGCCTTGACCAGTTCCAGCACGCAATCCTCCGGCCCCGGGCCGTTAAGCGAAGGCCATAGGATAGTTCATGGCTGCAGCCGTCGTGGAACGGCGTCAATCGCCGCGCAATGCCGCCGCATCCCACAGCCGTGCCTGCCAGCGCCGACGCTCGCGCACGCCCGGGCCGTGCCGGTCCAGCCAGACCGTGATCGCGCCGCTGTCAGCGGTGTTCAGCACTTCCGCACCGGCTTCGCGCCAGCGCTCCACCACTTGCGGCCGTGGATGACCGAAGCGGTTGGCATAGCCGGCCGAGACGATCGCCACCTTCGCTTGCGTCGCAGCGACGAAGGCCGGATCGGAAGACCCGCCGCTGCCATGGTGCGGGGCCAGCACCACGTCGGCACGCAGGTCGCGTGCAGCACGGCGGACCAGCTCGCGTTCGATCACGCCGCCGATGTCGCCAGTCAGCAACGCCGCACCATGGGCAGATTCCACCCGCAACACGCAGCTGGCTTCGTTCTTCAGATATGGAAAATGCGGCGTGGGATGCAGGAAACGGAATTTCACGCCGCTCCATTCCCAGACCTGTCCGACTGCGCAGGCGTGTCGCGCCGGCACCGGCGACCCTGCCGGTGTCAGGCTGTCCAGCACCGGCATGCCCCGTTGCACAGCCTGGAAGCCGCCGGCGTGATCGTTGTCGCCGTGGCTGACCACGACGCGATCCAGCCTCGCCACGCCCAACGCATGCAGCGTGGGCAACACCGCGCGCTCCCCGGCATCGAAACCATCGGGCACCGCCGGGCCGGTGTCGTACAGCAAGGCATGGTCATGGGTGCGAACCAGCACCGACAGGCCCTGCCCCACGTCGATCACCGTCAGCTGCACCGCACCGGGCTCCGGGAGGTCGCGGTCCGGCCACAGCATCGGCAACCACAGCATCGCGGCCAGCGCCTTGCCCGGCACGCCGCGCGGCAGCAACAGCCAGAACGCCCCCAGCAGCGCCAACGGCAACGCATACCACGCGGGCTCCGACATCCAGTAAAGGGCGAAACGGCTGCGGGCCATGGCGGAGAAAACCTGCCAGCTTGGTTCGAAGCATGCGGCCGCCAGCTTCCACGCCCAATCGCCCCAACCCGCGTGCAGCACGTCCAGGCCGGTGCCGAACAATGAAAGCGGCACCACCACCAGGCTCCACCACGGAATCGCGCCCAGATTCGCCAGCGGACCGACCAGCGAAGCCTGGCCGAACAACACCACGGTCAGCGGCAACAGGCCCAGCGTCGCCACGCCTTGCGCGGACAGGAACTCGCGCCACAGCGACCGCGTGCGTTCGCCCGGCAGGCACCAGACCAGCCAGGCGACGCCGCCGAAGCTGAGCCAGAAGCCCGCCGCCAGAACCGATAGCGGATCGCAAACCAGCACCGCGATCAACGAAAGCGCAAGCGCATCCAGCGCGCGCAACGGCCGTCGCCCACAACGCGCC
Organism: Pseudoxanthomonas helianthi; assembly: GCF_017939625.1. GTDB lineage: Bacteria > Pseudomonadota > Gammaproteobacteria > Xanthomonadales > Xanthomonadaceae > Pseudoxanthomonas_A > Pseudoxanthomonas_A helianthi. Next base: position 133,987 of record NZ_JAGKTC010000003.1, on the reverse strand, counting down.
ACCACCACCACGGCAATCATCAGGCCGGTGCGCAGCGTCGGCAGCGCGAATCCAGTTACCGCCGCATAACCCGCCGCGCCCACGAAGGCGGATACGGCTGCCACCTGCGGCCGCGGCATCCGCCGGGCGAACACGGGAAACAATCGCCACAACCCTGCACCGAGCAGCGCGCAGAAGCCGGCGACCAGGCCGACATGGAAGCCGGAAATCGCGATCAGATGGGTCAGCCCGGCGGCGCGCAGCACCTGCCAATCGGCGTCGTCGAGGAAGCGCGTATCGCCCAGCGCCAGCGCACGAACGAAGCGCGACGAGGCAGCGGGCGTGCCCTTGGCGATGCGCGCGGATTCGCTTTCGCGCCAGGCCTGCAAGCCGGAGGGTGGCGCGAGCTGTCGCGCGGTTTCCGCATCGACCAAATACCCGGTCGCGGCGATGCGCTGGGCCAAGGCATAACGTTCGCTGTCGAAACCGCCGGGATTGCGCAACCCGCGCGGCGCGCGCAGGCGTACGTTGAAGCGCCAGCGCGCGCCGGCCCGCAGTTGCGTGCGCGGACCCAGCTCGACGGCGTCGTAGTCGTCGTACCACGCCAGCTGCAGGCGCTTGCCGCGCAGTTCCGGCAACTGGTTCTGGCTATCATCGACGCGGAACTGGAAACGCGTGCGGCGCGGCTCGCTCTGCGGCAGGTCGACGATGCGCCCGCTGATGGCGAGTTCCCGCTTCTCCAGCCGCGCCGGCAATTGCGTCGAAAGCACCCAGCCAGCATGCAGTCCCGCCCAGCCGAAACCTACCAGGGCCAAGCCCAACCAGCGCAATCCTGGCTTGCGCAGGGCCAGCGCCGCCCCGGCAGCCATGCACACCGCCCGCACGGGCCACGGCGCCAACGTCGGCAACCACAGGCATGCCACGACCCCGGCCAGCAATCCGGCCGACGCCGCAATGCCGAACCACGGCACGCGAGCGGACATGTCGTGACGCATGCGAAACATCGTTCGGCCTCCCTGCCTGACGACGCCATGATCCGCGTCCGGCGTTGCCCTGCCATCGGCGCACGCCGCCCCGATCGGTAGGGATAATCCGACCCGCTCGCCTCGACGCGCCGGAACCGTGCATCGGGCAAGGTCTTGGCACGATCCGTTTGCTATAAAGGCCCCCTCATCCGGGGAGCACCACCATGAGCCGTCGAACCTACACCCTGCCCTTGCTGGCCCTGCTGGGCCTGTCCTTTGCCGCCGGCGCCGACACCTTGCTGATCGACCGGACCAAGGAATTGCCGGCCGGTTCCGTGCCGGTGCGCGGGCAAACAGCCGCGCAGGTCGAATCCCGCTTCGGCGCCCCGCAGCAGAAGCTGGAACCGCGCGGCGGCCAGAAGCGCCAGTGGCCGACGATCAACCGCTGGGTCTATCCGACTTTCACCGTGTACTTCGAGAAGAACAAGGTGATCGACGTGGTGGCCAACCAGGCCAGCGCGGATGAGGTCGGGCCGAAGCCGCCGATCAGGTAGCACTTCACAAACAAGCAAGGATGCGAAATGAATGACCCTTACAACAACAACCCGTTTGCGAACAATCCGTATGCCCCGCCGCAGACCGCGGCTGACGCGACGGTTCGGCGCAGCACGCCGGACCCGATTGCGCGACTAGATGTTTCCGAATTCTGGAAAGAGAGATTCCGACTGATCGAGAAGGCAGGAGGACCGGACCTTCCCTTGATCCGCAATTTGCCATCCGCCGAACGGATGAAAATCGGATTCAACTGGCTCGCCTACCTGCTTGCCGTTCTGTTCGGCCCGATTCATTACTTCGTCAAGGGATTGTGGCGGCAAGGATTGGTGTATCTCGGCATTACCATCCTGGTTCTGATGTTGTTGGCCGCGATCGGCATCAACCCGCGCGCTGCCGTCGCCATAGGCATGGCCGCGATCTACGCCTCGCGCATCAACGTCGGCTATTACAGAAAAATCGTTCTGGGGAATGCGCCCTGGCTGTGAAGATTCCGGGGCTGACGCGCTTGGCTTAGACTGCCGACCTTCCCCCAAAACAAAGATTCTCATGAGCCCCGCCTACCGTTTCCCCGCGGAATGGGAACCCCAATCCGCGATCCTGATCGCATGGCCGCACGCCGATACCGACTGGGCCGAGCGGCTGGGCGAGGTCGAGGAAACCTACGTCGCCCTAGTCGCCGCGATCACTCGCTTCCAGCGCGCGATCGTCTGCGTGGCCGACGACGACCTGCAGACCTATGCCGAAGCGCGACTGCGCTCGGCCCGCATCGACATGGACCGGGTCCGCTTCATTTCGAACGTCGAGTACGACGACACCTGGCTGCGCGATTCCGGCCCGATCAGCCTGCGCCACGACGGTCGCTTCAAGCTGCTCGACTTCCGCTTCACCGGCTGGGGCGGCAAGTTCGAAGCCAGTCGCGACGACCGTCTGGTAGGCGAACTGTCCGGGATGAACCTGTTTCACAACTATTTCGTGCAAAGCATTGATTTTGCTTTGGAAGGTGGCGCCATCGAAACCGATGGCTCGGGCAGCCTGCTGACCACCTGGCACTGCCTGCATGAACGCCATCCCGGCGCCAGCCGCGAAGAACTGACCGAAAAGCTGGCCGGCTGGCTGCAGCAGGACCGGGTGCTGTGGCTGGACCACGGCTATCTGGAAGGCGACGACACCGACGCCCACATCGACACCCTCGCCCGCTTCGCCCCGGACGACGCCATCGTGTTCCAGGCCTGCGACGACCCGGCCGATTCGCACCACGCCGAACTGCAGGCGATGGCCGACGACATCGCCGCGCTGCGCACCGCCGACGGTCGGCCGTACCGATTGTTCCCGCTGCCATGGGCGCAGCCCATCCTCGACAATGGTCGACGCCTGGCCGCCTCTTACGCCAACTTCCTGATCGTCAACGGCGCCGTGCTGATGCCCGCCTACGGCGATCCGGCCGATGCCAGGGCCGCCGCGGTGCTGGGCGAAGCCTTTCCCGGCCGCGAGATCGTGCAGGTTCCCTGCCGACCCCTGATCTGGCAGAACGGCAGCCTGCACTGCATCACCATGCAGTTGCCGGAAGGCCTGGTCTAGGCGACACCGCCATGCCGCGTTACATCGCCTTGCTGCGGGGCGTCAGCCCGATGAACGCGAAGATGCCGGAGCTGAAGCGCTGCTTCGAGGACGCCGGCTTCGGCAATGTCAGAACCCTGCTGTCGAGCGGCAACGTCGCCTTCGATTCGCCGAAGCGCTCCGAGCTGTCGCTCGCCCGCAAGATCGAAGCGGCGATGGCGCAGTCGCTGGACCGCAGCTTCTGGACCGTGGTGCGGCCTGCAAGCCATTTGCAGGCGCTGATCGAGGCCGATCCCTTCGCGTCCCTGCACCTGCCCGAGAAAGCGAAAAAGGTCGTGACCTTCCTGCGCGAACCGCCCACGGCCCGGCTCGCCCTTCCGATGGAAAAGAACGGCGCGCGCATCCTGGCGATGCGCGGGCTGGAAATCCTCACCGCGTACACCCCGCAACCGGGCAATCCCGCCTTCATGGCCCTGCTGGAGCGCACTTTCGGTGGCGAAATCACCACCCGCACCTGGGACACGGTCAGGAAGTGCGCGGCTGCCTGAGACGGCCAGCGAATACAATGCGCGGATGAAGACCAAGACCCTGCCCGTCGCCCTGGTCCAGGAAAAGAACCACGGCGATGCCGAGGCCAACCTGGCCGTGATCGAAACCCGCGTGGCCGAGGCCGCGAAGCGCGGCGCCAAGCTGGTGCTGTTGCAGGAGCTGCACAACGGCGCCTACTTCTGCCAGCATGAGTCGGTCGGCGAATTCGACCTGGCCGAACCGATTCCCGGCCCCAGCACCGAACGCCTCGGCAAGCTGGCCAGACAGCACGGCGTGGTGCTGGTCAGTTCGCTGTTCGAACGCCGCGCCGCCGGGCTGTACCACAACACCGCGGTGGTGTTCGACGCCGATGGCTCCACCGCCGGCAAGTACCGCAAGATGCATATCCCGGACGACCCGGGCTTCTACGAGAAGTTCTACTTCACCCCGGGCGATCTCGGCTTCCAGCCGATCGACACCTCGGTCGGCCGCCTCGGCGTGCTGGTGTGCTGGGACCAGTGGTATCCGGAAGCCGCGCGCCTGATGGCGCTGGCCGGTGCGGAGATGCTGCTGTACCCGACCGCGATCGGCTGGGATCCTTCGGACGAACAGCCCGAGAAGAACCGCCAGCGCGACGCCTGGGTGCTGAGCCACCGCGGTCATGCCGTCGCCAATGGCCTGCCGGTGCTGTCGTGCAACCGCGTCGGCCACGAGGCTTCGCCGCTCGACGCGGCCGGCATCGATTTCTGGGGCAACAGCCATGTGCTGGGACCGCAGGGCGAGTTCGTCGCCGAAGCCGGTGGCGAGCCGACGATCCTGATGGCCGAGGTCGACATGCAGCGCAGCGAACACGTGCGCCGGATCTGGCCGTTCCTGCGCGACCGCCGCATCGATGCCTACGACGGCCTGCTCAAGCGCTACATCGATTGATCGTTCGATGAACCTAGTCGTCCGCGACGCCACCGAAGCCGACATTCACGCCATCGCCGCGATCTACGCGGTCGAGGTGCGCGACTTCGTCAATACCTACGAATACGACGTGCCGGACGCAGCGGAAATGCTGCGGCGGATGCGCGCCGTGCTGGCGGGTGGCTACCCGTACCTGACGGCCGAGTTGGACGGCGAAGTCGTCGGCTATGCCTATGCCAGCGGGTTCCGCTCGCGTGCCGCCTACCACTGGGTGGTGGAGAACTCGGTTTATGTCGCCGCAGGCATGCAGGGACGCGGCATCGGCGCTGCGTTGCTGGAAAAGCTGATCGCCGAATGCGAGGCGCGCGATTTCCGCCAGATGATCGCGGTGATCGGCGAGCCGACCAACACCGCGTCGATCCGCCTGCACGAGCGCTTCGGCTTCCGCCATATCGGCACCTTCCCCGGCATCGCCTGGAAACAGCAGCGCTGGCTGGACACGGTGTTCATGCAACGGGCGCTCGGCGAGGGCACCGATACGGGTCCCAGCCCGGGCTGAGCCCGCCGGCTTGCAAAATACGAACGGTCGTGCTTTTATGCCGGCATGTCACCAGCTACCGCCAGCGCCCCCGCTTCCCGTCGTGCCGCGTCGAAAGGCGCAGCGACGCGCGATGCCATCCTTGCGCGGGCTTACCTGCTGGCCTGCGTGCAAGGCCTGGACGGCCTGACCATCGGCGGATTGGCCGAACAGGTCGGCATGTCGAAGAGCGGCGTGTTCGCCCACTTCGGTTCGCGCGAAGACTTGCAACTGGCCACGCTGGATACCGCCGGCGAACGTTTCATCCAGCACGTGCTGGTGCCGGCACTGAAGGCGCCGCGCGGGCTGCAGCGCCTGCGTGCGATCGTGGCCAACTGGTTCGACTGGGTGCGCCATAGCGACGACGGCGGCTGCCTGTTCCTGGCCGCGGCCAGCGAGTTCGACGACCGCCCCGGTCCGGTGCGCGATCGCCTGCTACGCCATGAAGCCGACTGGCGCGACCAGTTGGCGCGTGCGGCGCAACTGGCCATCGACAATGGCGAACTCGCGGCCGACACCGAGCCGGCGCAATTGGCCTTCGAACTCTACGGGCTGGCCCTGGCCCTGCACCACGATGCCGGCCTCACCGGCTATGCCGCCGCCGCCGAACGCAGCCAGCGGGCGTTCGAACGCCTGATCCGCAGCTACTCCCCCACCGCCTGAACCCACGTCGAGGTTGTCGCCATGGAATTCGTACACTCCAAAAATAGCACGACCGTTCGTATCGAAGAATCGTCCATCCTCGAAGCACCACCATCACCATCCAAGGCGCGAACACCGGCCGATTCATGGCTGAAAGCGGACTGGCGGCTGGCGACCATTCATTCGGGCATGAAGGCCTTGAGCCGGCTCAGCCCATCGCTGGCCGCGCGGGTGGTCGACCGCCTGTGGTTCTCAGCACCGCGCACGCAGCCGAGTGCGGAAGCCCGCGAGCGGTTGCAAGCGGGTACGCGCCTGCACCATCGCGTGCACGGGCGCGAAGTCGTCGCCTGGAGCTGGGGCGAAGGACCGACCATCCTGCTGGTGCATGGCTGGGGTGGCCACGCCGGGCAACTGCACGCCTTCGTCGAACCATTGCTGGCCGCCGGCTACCGGGTCGTCGCGTTCGACGCGCCGGCGCATGGCGCTTCGGCGCCGAGCCGCTTGGGCGGCAGGCGGGTGACCTTCTTCGAGATCGCGGAGGCCATGCGCACGGTCGCCGCCGACGCCGGCCCGCTGGCGGGAGCGATCGCCCATTCCGGCGGTTGCGCGGTGATGGCGCTGGCAATGCGCGAAGGCTGGTCCGCGCCGGCGAAGCTCGCCTTCGTGTCGCCGTTCGCGCAGCCATCCGCTGCGTTCGCGCCGTTCGGTCGCAGCATCGGCGCCAGCGACGAGGCCATGACGCGTTTCGTGCGCATGGTCGAAGCGCGGTTCCAGCGGCCGTGGAGCGATTTCGACATCACCGGCCTGCCGCCGTTGCGCGCGGTGCCGCCCTTGCTGCTGGTGCATGACCGCGGCGACCGCGAGGTGGCTTTCGCGCATAGCGAAGCCATCGCGCGAACCTGGCCGGACGCGCGCCTGCTGCCGACCCAGGGCCTCGGCCACCGCAAGCTGCTGCGCGAGCCGGGTGTGGTCGAACAGGTCGCCAATTTTTTCGGCCCGGCACCAAAGACCACTGCGCCGGTCGTCGTGCCCGCCGACGCCCGGAACGAACTCGATCGCTATTTCGAAGGCGCCTGCTGATCGAAAACCGGGGCGGCCAGCCTGAACCGCCGCCCCGCGGGTCGCTTCCGTTGCCGGCGCGGAGGCCCTACCCTAGCCGCCCCGCCCGCTTCCCCGACGACGGCGCTTATCGGCGCCGTCGGCATATCCGGCGAAGCAACCGGCGCCGCCTCGAGAAATCCGCTTGCAAACCCCGCTTTCCACCGAACCGACGCCCTGGCAACAGCAACCGCACAAGGTCGTCGAACGCGACGGCGTGCGCTACACCCTGCTCGGCACCGCGCACGTCTCCAAGGCCAGCATCGACGCGGTGCGCGAAGCCGTCGCCAGCGGCGCCTTCGATACCGTCGCCGTGGAGCTGGATGAAGGCCGCCTGCAGGCGCTGACCGACCCCGACGCGCTGGCCCGGCTCGACCTGATCAAGGTGATCCGCGAAGGCAAGACCGCGATGTTCGCCGCCAACCTCGCCCTGGCCGCTTACCAGCGCCGGTTGGCCGAACAACTCGGCGTCGAACCGGGCGCGGAACTGAAAGCCGCCGCGCTGGACGCACGCGAACGCGGCCTGTCGCTGCGCCTGATCGACCGCGAAGTCGGCCTGACCTTCCGCCGCGTGCGCGCCAGGCTGGGCTGGTGGACGCGGGCCAAGCTCGGCGCCGGCATCATGATGGCGATGTTCGCCGACGAGGAAGTCGCCGACGACGAAATCGAAAAGCTCAAGCAGGGCGACCTGCTGGAATCGAGCTTCGGCGAATTCGCCAGCGGCAGCCCGGCGTTGTTCGAAACGGTGATCGCCGAGCGCGACCGCTACATGGCCGCGAAGCTGCGCGAACTGCCCGGCAGCGGCGCGCGCGAGGTGCTGGCGGTGGTCGGCGCAGGACACCTTTCGGGCATGGCCCGGCACCTGGCCGAAGACGGCGACGCGCCGCAGCAAGTGCAGCGCGAGCTGGAAACGGTGAAACAGAAATCGCGCGTGCCGTGGATGGAACTGATCATCGGCACGTTCGTCATCGGCGGCTTCGCCTGGGGCTTCTGGAAAGGCGGCATCGATGTCGGCGCGGACCTGATCGTGCAATGGGTGCTGGCCACCGGCCTGCTCGGCGCGCTGGGTTGCGCCATCGCCGGCGGCCATCCGCTGAGCATCCTCGCCGCCTTCATCGCCTCGCCGCTCACCCCACTGCACCCGGCATTGGCTTCGGGCACGGTCAGCGCCTTCGTCGAAGCGACCGTGCGAAAACCGACCTACGCGGACTTCCTGGCCCTGCGCGACGACGTGCAAAGCGTGCGCGGCTGGTATCGCAACCGCGTGGCGCGCGTGCTGCTGAACTTCTTCCTGACCAGCCTGGGCACCGCCATCGGCGTGTGGACCGGCGGACTGCGCATGCTGGGCAAGCTGATCTGAAGCATTACCCCGACCTACGGAACTGGTCTGAGCGCTGCTTCTAACCAGCGCGTGGCCAGCGCCACGCCAACCATGCGATCACCGCGCACAGCATGATTTCGATGCCGCTGTAGGCCAGGTAGAACCACCATGCGCCGGGCATCGTCATCGCCACGAAGACCGCATAGAACAGTGCGAGCCCGATGTTGAACCAGCGCGCGAGCCGCGTTGGCAACGCCAGCGACATGAACACCATCAGTCCGGGCACCACCAGCAACAGCGCGACGAACAGCAGCGAACCCTGGCTGGCCGGACCCATCGGACCTGCGCCGTCCAGTATGTGCTGGAGTTTCCCGGGCTTGTAGAGCCCGAAATAATCGCCGTAGAGGTAACAGAAGGTCAGGCTGGCCCACAGCGCGGACAGCTTCACCCGCAATGGCAGCGGCGGATCGAGCAGTGCGCGCGAAGGACGGGCGGTCGTCTGCATCGGGAGCTCTCAGGACAATGAGGATTGCGGCGCACCGCCGCGGCCGACGCGCGCTCCGAATGCCAGCAGCCACAAACAGCTGCCGATTTCGCCCAAGGCTGCGGGCATGCGCACGTAGCCCATCAGCGCGGAATCCGCGACGCGCGGCACCAGCCCGCCGAATACCTGCGCGACATATCCCGCGCCGCCCAGCACCAGCAGCAGGCCCAGCACGCGCGGTATCCGGCCGGAGCGCAACACCAGCCAGCCGAACGGCAGCAGCCACAATCCCCAGAACAGGCTGGCGATGCGCAGGCCGTGGCCATAACGCTGCAGGCACAGCGCGAACGCGGCATTCGCCGAGTCGGCGGCATTGGCACCGGCGGTTTCCAGCAGCGACAAGGCTTCCATCCGGTGCGTCACCGCCACCAGGCCGATCGGCACGCTGACCGCGGCCAGCGCCACCATCAACGTGGCGGCGCCTCGGTTCACGTCGGCAAACACCCGATACAGCGCGAACGGCAGCAGCAGGAAGGCGACCTGCATCGCCAGGAACGCCGCGATGCCCGCACGGAACAGGCCCGCGTGCGCGGCAGCCTCGGCGATCATGCCGCCCGACTGCGACGGCACGTAGGCCAGGCAGAACATGCCGGTCAGCACCACCACGAGATACAGGGCGCCGGCCACGCGTCCGTCGCGCCGCAAACCGAGGGTGGCGTTCCCGTTCATGCCGTGGCCTGCGCCTCACGCCGCTGCGCACGGGTCATCCGCGCCCTGCCCATCAGGCGCTTCGTACCGATGCGCAGGTCGTCCAGGATCGCGTAGATGGTCGGCAGGAACAGCAGGCTGACCACGGTCGAGAACGCCAGGCCACCGGCGATGGCGCGGGCCATCGGGTAGTACGGCGGCATGCCGTCCGCGGTCTTGGTCGACAACGCGATCGGGATCATCGCCAGGATCGCCGTGCCCATGGTCATCATGATCGGGCGCAGGCGTTCCTTGCTGCCTTCGACCAATGCCTGGGTGCGCGGCAAGCCTCGCCGTCGCAGGTTGTTGATGTGCTCGATCATCACGATGCCGTTGTTCACCACCACGCCCATCAGCACCAGGATGCCGATCACCGCCATGATGTTCATCTCGGTGCCGGTGATCCAGAACAGCCAGTACACGCCGAAGATCGAGAACAGCACGCAGGACATGATCGCCAGCGGGAACAGCAGCGATTCGAACACCGCCGCCATGATCACCAGCATCAGCACCAGCGCGATCATGATCGCCCGCTGCATTTGCGCCATGCCGTCGAAGTTGATGTTGAAGCCGCCGCCTTCGAAGGTATAGCCGTAGCCCGGCGGGAACTGCATGCCGTTCAAGGTGGATTCGATGGCCTTGCGCGCGTCCTGCATCGACACGTCCTTGGCCAGGCTTGCTTCCACCTTCAGCATGGTCTGCCGGCTCTGGCGCTGGATCGAGGTCGCGGCCGGATTGACCCCGACGTCGACCATCGCCAGCAGCGGCACCTCGCTGCCGTTGGGCGCGCGCACCATGAAGGTCGACAGGTCCTCGACGCCGTAGTTCTCGGAGCCGGCGAAACGCACGTTGACCGGGATTTCGATCTCCCCGCGGTGGAAGTCGCGCAGCGAAGAGCCGCGCAACGCCATGCTGACGTACTGCGCCACCTGCTGCGCACTGAAGCCGTAGGCGGCCGCGCGTTCGCGGTTCACCCGCACCGCCAGCTCGGTATTGGCGTCGCCGGTATCCACGCGCACGTCGCGCAGCTTCGGATTGCGCGCCAGCATCGGCACCACGTCCTCGGCCAGTTCCTGCAGGGTCTGCGACGAATCGCCGATCAGGCTGAAACTGATGCCCTGGCCGTTGGGGTCGTCCATGCCCGGCCAGCCGATGCCGATCTTGGCGCGCGCCGATTGCGGCAGGCCCTTGCGCACGTCCTCCTGGATCTTCTTGCTCAGCTCCGGATCCTCGATGTCGAGGAACAACCGGGTCTGCGCCCAGCCGGTTTCGCTGTAGCGGCTGTACACGCGCTCGATGTGGAACGGCTTGCGGTTGGCGTTGACGAAGGCTTCGACCCGCGCCACTTCCTTGCCCATTTCCTCCTTGGAATAGGCGCCCTTCCACTGGTAGAAGATGTTGATCTCGCTGGGGTCGTTGTCGTCGCCGCCGCCCTGGGTATGGGTCATCGGCCAGAAACTGGCCGCGGTGATGAGCAGGATGCCGGCCACGCTCCAGCCGCGGTGTTCCAGGGTCCAGCGCAGGGCGCGCGCGTAGCGCTGCTGCAGCCGGGTGATGAACGGCGACTTCAGCGCCGGCGGGGTCTTCATCCGCGCCGATAGCATCGGGATCAGGCTGATCGCGACCAGCCAAGAGGCCAGCAGCGAGAACGAAATCGTCACCGCCAGCTGCGACAGGTAGATGGTGATGATGTTCTTCTCGCCGAACATCATCGGCAGGAACACCACGCAGTGGCACAGCGTGCCCGCGGACAGCGCGATGGCCACGTGGCGGGTGCCGACGATCGAAGCCAGCCACGGCTTGCCCGGGTACTTCTCGCGTTCCTGGTAGATGCTCTCGACCACCACCACCGCGTTGTCGACCAGCATGCCCACCGCCAGCAGCAGGCCCATCATCGAGATGATGTTCAGCGTGATGCCGGTGAAGTACATGAAGCCGAGGGTCATGATGAAGCAGATCGGGATGGCCAGGGTCACCATCAGCGTGGACGGCCAGTGGCGCAGGAACGCGTACAGCACGATCACCGACAGCAGCAGGCCGATGGCGCCCGCCTCGGCCAGCGCCAGCAGCGAGCTGGTCACCGCCTGGCCCTGGTCGTCGGTGACCTCGATGTTCACGCCCTGCATCGCCGGATCCTGCTCCAGCAGCTTCACTTCCTCGCGCACGGAGCGCGACAGGTCGACCAGGTTGGCCGCGCGTTCCTTGTAGATGTCCACGCCGACGCTGGGCTTGCCTTCCATGCGCCGCACGTAATCCATGCGCTGCGGCTTCAGGTCGACGTCGGCGACGTCGGACAGCCGCGTGCCGCGCTTGTCGATGCGCAGGTCGCGCAGCTGCTGCAACTGGGCCAGTTCGCCCTTGGGCTGCACCCGCAGGCGTTGCCCGGATTCGGTGATCTGGCCGGCGGACACGGAGAAATTCGCCGCCTGCAGCTGCTTCACCAGATCGTTCAAGGCCACGCCGTTCGCGGTCAGGCGATCCTTGTCCAACGCCACCAGCACTTCCTGCTGGGCCACGCCTTCCACCTCGACCCGGGCGACGCCCGGCAGGCGCTCCAGGCGCTGCTTGATGCTGCGTTCGATCAGGTCGGCGCGCGCGCTCAGGTCGATGTTGCTACTCAGGCGCAGGCTGATCGCCTCGCGGTCGCTGGTGCTCCAGCGGTAGACGAAGTAGCGGCGGAAATCGTCCGGCAACTGGTCGCGGATCGCGTCGATGCGCTCGCGCGCGTCGGACGCGGCGATGGCGATGTCCTTGTCCCAGTCGCTGAACCGCACCTGCACCGAGCCGCCCTCGGCGTTGGCGCGCGAGTTCATCGACTCGATGCCGGGCATCGTGGCCAGCGCCTCTTCCACCGGCCGCACGATGTTGCGTTCCACTTCTTCCGAGGTGGAACCCGCATACGGCAGTTGCACGAAGAAGAACGGAATCGTCGCCTCGGGTTCGGCCTCCAGCGGCAGGCGGAACGAGGCGATCAGGCCGATCACCACCATCGACACGAACAGCATGATGGTGGTGACGGGCCGGCGGATGGACAGCTCGGTGATGTTCATCCGGTCAGTCCTTTGCGGCGTCGCCGAGGGCATCGTGTTCGTGCGAGAGCACCTCGGCCACCTGGGCGGCGGCGTTGCGCGCGCGGCGGCCGCGTTCGGCGTAGAACTCGTCCGGCTTGCGGTCCAGCAGGTCGTAGACCACCGGGATCACCACCAGGGTGAGCAGGGTCGACACCAGCAGGCCGCCGATCACCGTGGTCGCCATCGGCGAACGCACTTCCGCGCCTTCGCCGAAGGCCAGCGCCAGCGGCAGGAAGCCGAACACCGCGCACAGCGTGGTCATCATGATCGGACGCAGGCGCGAGCGTGCGCCTTCGACCAGTGCCTCGCGCTTGGCCACGCCGTCCTCGCGCAGCTGGTTGACCTTGTCGATCAGGATGATCGCGTTCTTCACCACCAGGCCGACCAGCAGGATCAGGCCGATGAACACCACCACCGACACCGGCGCACGAGTCAGCAACAGGGCCAGCACCGCGCCGACCAGGGCCAGCGGGATGGTGAACAGGATGACGAACGGATGCAGCAGCGATTCGAACTGCGAGGCCATCACCAGGTAGACCAAGAACACCGCCAAGCCGAAGGCGAACAGCAGCGACTTGATCGAGTCGTCCAGTTCCTGGCCCTGGCCACCGATGCGCATGTCGATGTCGGTGCCCAGCGGATTGTCGGCGACCATCTTGCGCACTTCGCCGATCGCCGCACCCAGGTCGGTATCGCGCAGGTTGGCCGAGACGATGGCGACGCGGCGCTGGTCGGCGCGGTGGATCTCGCTGGGACCGGTAGTGGACACGATGTCGGCGACCGAACCCAGTTCCACCGGCGTGCCGGCAGTCGGGTTGACGATCAGGCGGCGGATGTCCTCGACCGAGGAACGTTCCGATTCCCGCACCCGCACCAGTACGTCGATCTTGCGGTCGCGGAAACTGTAGCGCGTGGCGACGTTGCCCTTGACCTTGTTGACCACCGCATCGGCGATCTGGCGCGTGGTCAGGCCGAGCGCGGCGGCGCGGTCCTGGTCGAACACGATCTGGATTTCCGGGAAACCCTGCTCCACCGTCGACTTCACGTCGGCGTAGTGCGGATTGGCGCGCAGCATGCCGGCCAGCTTGTTGCCGGCCACGCGGATCGTGTCCAGGTCGCTGCCTTCGATCTCGATCTCCAGCGGCGGCGACAACGAGAACAGCTCGGGGCGGGCGAAATCGACCTGCGCCGACGGATAGGCCTTCATCGTCTCGCGCAGCTTTTCGGTCAACTCGGTCTCGCGCGAGGTATCGCCCATCACCACGGTCAGCTTGCCGATGTTCTCGCCGCTCTCGGTCGGGCTGGCATCCAGGCGCGTGCCGGTGCCGGACACGCCGTACAACAGGCGTACGCCGTTTTCCTTGGCGTGCTTCTGCTGCACGTCGCGAATCAACGCATCGGTCTGCGCCAGCGGCGTGCCCGGCGGCAGCTTGGCGGTCATTTCGAAACGGTCCTGCGCCAGCTGCGGGATCAGGTCGGTGCCGAGCATCGGCAAGGCCAGCAGGGTCAGGATGAACGCCACGGCCGCCACGCCCAGCACCGGTGCGGGACGTTTCAGGGCCGCGGGCAGGATGCGCAGGTAGGCGCGTTCGGCGCGCGCGTACGGCGCCATCGCCAGGTCGCTGAACTTGCGCATGACCGGGCCGACCACGGCCACCAGGCCGCGCCAGATGCGCACGATGATCCACGCGATGCTGAAGAAGCCATAGCGGAACAACGCGCCCACGCCGCGGCCGGTGTATGCGGCCGGCTTCTGCCAGGTTTTGTTCGGCTGCCAGCGTCCACGCGGCGCTTCCTCGGGGAAACCCAGCGGCGGGCGGCCCTTCAGCGCACTCAGCATCGGGATCAGGGTCATCGCCACCACCAGCGACACCGCGATGGCGATCGCCACGGTCAGCGCCTGGTCGCGGAACAGCTGTCCGGCGATGCCCTGCACGAACACCAGCGGCAGGAATACCGCGATGGTGGTCAGGGTCGAAGCGACCACCGCCATGCTGACTTCGCGCGTGCCGGCGATGGCGGCTTCGAGGATGCCCAGCCCGCGCTCGCGCGCCTTGGCGATGCTTTCCAGCACGACGATCGAGTCGTCCACCACCAGGCCGGTGGCCAGCGCCAGGCCGCCCAGCGACATCACGTTCAACGACAGGCCCAACTGGCCCATGAAGAAGAACGTCGCGATGATCGACACCGGCAGCGAAAGCGAGATGACGAAGGTGCTCCAGCCATCGCGCAGGAACAGGAAGATGATCAGGATCGACAGGATGCCGCCGATCACCGCGTCGACCTTGACATCGTTGACCGCGTGACGGATGAACACCGACTGGTCCTCGACCTCGGTCAGCTCGATGTCCTTGGGCATCTTCTCGCGGATCAGCTTCAGCCGCGCTTCCAGCGCGTCCGCGGTGGCGACCGTGTTGGCGTCGCCTTCCTTGTAGATGGCCAGTTCCACCGCTTCGTGGCCGCCGCTGCGGATCACCGCCTCGCGTTCCTTGTAGCCCTGGCGCACGTCGGCCACGTCCTTCAGCCGCACCGGCGAAGTGCCGCTACCGGAACCGCCTCCCTGCAACGCGGCGATCACGTTCGGATCGCGGCTGCCGAGGATCGCGGTCATCAATTGGGCATTGGTGCCGGTCGCCGATGCGCTGCCCGAGCCGCTCGCCGTGGTCAGCAGCATCTCGCGCATCTGCTCGACCGTGGCGAACTGGTTGACCGTGCGCACCAGGTAGCGCTGCGAGCCTTCTTCCAGGCGGCCGCCGGACAGGTTGACGTTTTCCTGCTGCAGGCGCTGGATCACGCTGTCCAGCGACAGGCCCAGCTGGGCCAGCTTGCGCTGGTCGATGTCGACCTGCACCTCGTCCTCGAGGCCGCCGCCGACCTTGACCGCGGCCACGCCGTCGACCGGCTCCAGCTTGCGCTTCAGGTCTTCGTCGGCGTAGCGGCGCAGTTCCATCAGCCGGCGGATCGCTTCGGCTTCGCCGCCGCTATCCTGCTTCGACGACAGCGCCAGGCGCATGATCGGCTGGGTGGACGGATTGAAGCGCAACAGTACCGGCGGCTTGGCCTCCAGCGGCAGCTGCAGCGCCTCCATCTTGTCGCGCACGTCCAGGCCGGCCTGCTCCATGTTCGTGCCCCAGGCGAACTCGAGCACGACATCGCTCTGTCCGGTGCGCGAAATCGACTTCAGCTTGCGCAGGCCCTTGACCACGCCCAGCGCTTCTTCGGCCGGCTGCGAAATCAGGGTCTCGACTTCCGAAGGCGCGGCGCCTTCGTAGTCGGTACGCACGGTCAGGGTCGGATAGCTGAGGTCCGGCAGCAGTTCGACCTTGAGGCTGGACAGCGAAATCATGCCGAACAGCACCAGGGTCAGCGTCATCATCGCGATGGTGACGCGCCGGCGCGTGGCGAACTCGACCAGGTTGAAGCCGCCGCCCGAAGCGTCCGCGACCTCCCGCGAATCGTGCGGGCTCATTACTTCACCGCCTGCGCCGGGGTCGCGGCCTTGGCCTGCACCGGCTTCTTGTCTCCGATCACCTGCACCGCGCTGCCTTCGCGCAACGCGGCCTTGCCGGCGATGACCACGGCATCGCCCGGTTTCAGGCCTTCGCGCACTTCGACCAGGCCGGCGTCGTCATAGCCCAGCTTCAGGGTGGTGCGCACGGCCTTGTTGTCGCGGACCACGAATACGGCGGGTTCGCCGCCGTCTTCCAACAGCGCGGTGCGCGGCACCACCAGCGCATCGGCGCGCTGGTCGTAGTTGATGCTCAGGCGGCTGAACATGCCCGGCTGCAACTGGCCGTCGCCGGCGAAGGCGGCGACCACGCGGAAGGTGCCGGTGCCGGTGTCGACCACCGGCGACACGCGGTCGACCGTACCGGTGAAGCGCTGGCCCGGCAGCGCATCGGCGACCAGTTCCACCGCCTGCCCCGGCTTGATCTTGGCGATCTCGCGCTCGGGCACGTTGAGCGTGGCTTCCAGCCGGCTGCTGTCGACGATGCGGAAGATCGGCGAGTTGATCTGCACGAAGTTGCCCGCCTTGATGCTGCGCGAAGCGATCACGCCGGAAATCGGCGCGGTGACCGTGGTATAGGACAGCTCCAGCTTGGCCGAGTTGTATTGCGCGCGCGCATTGGCCAGGTTGAAGCGGATCTCGTCGAGGTCGTTGGCGCTGATCATCTGCTGGGTCACCAGCTTCTGCGCGCGGACGTAGTTGTTCTCCAGCTTCATCATCTGCGCCTCGGCCTGGCTGACCGCCAAGCGCGCGCGATCCGGATCCAGCCGCACCAGCGGCTGCCCGGCCTTCACCTGCTGGCCTTCTTCGACCAGCACCGCCAAGGCCACGCCGGAGGTCTTGGCCACGACCTGCGATTCGGCGCGCGGCTCCAGCGTGGAGGTGTTGGCATAGCTCGCCGCGATGGCGCGGCGTTCCGCCTTGGCGACTTCCACAGGGACGGCGTCGGCCCCCTTGTCCTTGCCGTCCTTGGCCATGGCCTCTCCGGGGCCACCCCCGCCCTTGCAGGCGGCCAGGGCGAAAGCGGTGGTCATCAGGAGGGCCGCCAGACGGAAGTTCGGGCGACGGGGGGAGTTGAGTGGGGACATCGGGCAAGGACCGTTGTATAGGTGTTGTAGATAGGTATATCACCCAAGCTTGAACGGCGTATGCGCCGAAGGTCATGGTGACTTGCTGGGCATTCCCATTGGGATGCGGAGACGACCGTGTCCGTTGCAGGCCGCGTCGCGCGCAGCGTAGAGGAAACAGCGCCTTGCCGCGCATGGTTGGCGAGCTTCGTGAATGCCACGTTATACTTGCCCCAGCCAAGCGCCGCGTGGGTCGCGGTGCGCGCAATCCCAGGGAATCCCGGACACAACATGATGCGACCGCTGCCGCTCGCCGCCTGCCTTGCCTTGGCCGCCGCTTTCTTCGCGACCGCCGCCTCCGCCGCCCAGGACCCCGCCAGCAGCGCGCCGGCCGCCGCGCCCGCCACCGCTGCCCCGGCAGCGGCCGCCAAGGCCACCGGCGACGCTTCCAAGGGCAAGACCCTGACCTATACCTGCCAGGGCTGCCACGGCATCACCGGCTACAAGAACGCCTACCCGAGTTTCCACGTGCCGCGCATCGGCGGCCAGTCGGCCGAGTACCTGACCCAGGCGCTGACCGAATACCGCGAGGGCAAGCGCAAGCACCCGACCATGCAGGCGCAGGCGCAGAGCTTCTCCGCGCAGGACATCGCCGACATCTCCGCCTACCTCTCCACGCTGAAGTAAGCCGCACATGACGACGAACTCCTTGCGTCCCGCCCTGCTCGCCGCCGTTGCCGTGGCTGCCCTCGTTGCCGCCGGTTGCTCGCAGAACAACGAAGTCGCCGCCGCCGATCCCGGCCACGCCAGCGGCGAACACGAATCCGGCTCCTCCGCCGGCCTGCCCGAAGGCCGCATCGCCATCGGCGAGCAACTGGCGAAGAAGAAGGGCGAAGCCACCGGCCAGAGCTGCATCGACTGCCACGGCGCCGAAGGCAATGCGCCGATCGACGCGACCTACCCCAAGCTCGGCGGCCAGTACGGCGACTACATCGCCCACGCGCTGCAGAACTATCGCGGCGGCGAGCGCGTCCACGCGCTGATGAGCCCGCAAGCCGCCAAGCTCAGCGACCAGGATATTTCCGACCTCGCCGCCTACTTCGGCTCGCGCCAGACGCAGTTGCACGATCTCGCCGGCCAGTAAGGCGATCGCCGCAGCGCATCAACGAAAACGGAGCCGCAAGGCTCCGTTTTCGTTTGCGCACACGCCTCGCATAAGACATCCACGACCGCGATGGCTCTTGCTTTGTAGAGCCGAGTTCACTCGGCTGCTCTTGCCTTGCTCTTTGCTTTTGCCTTGCTCTTGCGGAAGCCGGGCTTGTCCCGGCTTGCTTTTCGCCCCCTGCCGCAAAGAGCAAAAAAAGCGCGCAGGGACAAGCCCGGCACCCCCGCGGGGGCAGGCTCTACGAAAGCAAAAAGCGGCCGAGTGAACCCGGCTCTACAAGACAAAGGCAACTCGCGGCCAGGCCGTTCCCGTATCCGGATTTCAGCTGTCCGTCTTGATCGGATTGCGTTTCTTCGGAATGACCGGCGGCGGTCGCGCCACGGCGGGTTGGTCGTTGAGGTTCGGATCGAACAGGCCGCAGCCGCCGCCCAGTTGCAGCACCGAAATCACGCAGCGCACTTTCTTGCGTGTGCCGGGAATCGACACCTCCACCTCGCGGATGTTCCGCCGCACCCATTCCTGCAACAGGCTTTCGCGCGGATGCCAGTCCTTGTCGAACATCGTCGGTTCGTAAGGGAACGGCACGCGCTTGAGGAAAGTGTTGGCCGCCGCGTCGTCGCGGGCCTGCGCCTGGCGCGAGCCGGGTACGCCCGGTTGCGTGCTGGCATTGCCGACCGTATCGCCGGGCAGGTTCGGACGGCCGTCGGAGTTGAACAAACCATTGCCGGCTTGCGCGCCGGGCTGTCCGGCGTTGTTGCGCGTCGAATCGCCCCAGTCGTCGGCGCGGCGCGGACTGGGCAAGGCACCCGGCTTCGGACCCGTTGTCGGTCCCGACGCCGTGGCGGATGGCGTGCTGCCCGCGGCGGGCGCCGGCTTGCTCGCCTGGCTCACGCCGGACGCAGCCGGTGGCGCTGGCGTCGTCGCCGGACCGGGCTGCGGCATCGCGACCTCGCGCTCACGCACCTGCTGGGTCGGCGCGCTGCGACTGGGCACGTTGGCGATCGGCGTTTCGATCCGTTGCACGTTCGGCTGCGACAACGGCACCGACACCTCGCGTTCGCGCAGCTGCACGTCGGGCGCACGCACGCTCGGCGTCGGCAATTCGCGGGGCCGGATCGCCGGCGTCGCGGTCGGCACTTCGACCACGGTCACTTCGCGCTCGACCACGTTCTGCTGCGGCGGGCGCACCGAGGGCGTCGGTACCGGGTTCTCCCGGACCGTCGGCGGCGGCACCACGAATTCCTGCGTCGGCTGCTCGGTTTCGGTTACCTGCAACGGCTGGTCGGCCGGCGCGGGAGCGGGAACTTGGGTCGCCGGCGCGGGCGCGGCGCTGGGCGGCGGTGTACTCGCTGCCGCCGCGGGCTGGCTGCTCGACGCCGCGGGCGCGGGCGCCGAGGGAGCCGGCGGGCCGCTGCCGGTCTGTTCCGGCGTGCCTTCGCCGATGTATTCCAGCCGCGTGCGGCTTTCCTCGGCGGCGGGCGGAAACGGTTCGATGTTCACCCACGCCAGCCACAGGATGACGATGGCGAACAGCACATGCAGCAAGAGGCTGGCGAACCCGGCGAACCAGCGCAGGCCGCGCTCGTGCCGCGGCGCCGGTTCCCAACCCTGCTGGAACAGCGAACGGAACGCGCCGATGCGGCCGTATTCGATCTCGCGCGCGAACGTCGGCAACGGTCGCGTCGCCTGGTGGTCGGTCAACGCCTGCGCGCGCTCAGGAGTGATCGCGCCGCGCTTGTCGCGCAGGCTGCGCAGCCACAGGCCCCAGCCGTACGGCATGCGGGTCTGTTTTTCCAGGGTGGGCGCGGGCTTGCGTGGCAGCAGCGCGGCGATGATGTCGGCGGCTGTCGTCACGGCAGGAAGGGAAACTCAGGCCGCGTTGTCGCGAGGAATGTAGGGGGCATCGCCGCTGGCGTGGTCGGTGGCGTCGCGTACCGCCGTCACCCCGCTCACGCGCGACATCAGGGTCTTTTCGATGCCCTGCTTCAGGGTCACGTCGACCATGCCGCAACCGTGGCAGCCGCCGCCGAAGCGCAGCCACACCACGCCATCGCCATCGACCTGTTCCACCGCGACCCGGCCCTTGTGCTGGGCCAGCTGCGGATTGACTTCGTTGTCGACCACCCAGCGCACGCGCTCGACCAGCGATGCGGATTCGGCTGGCACCTTGCCCTTGATGCGCGGCGCCTTGATCGTCAACTGGCCGCCGACGCCCTGGGTGACGTAATCGATCTCCGCCGCGTCCAGCCAGTGCACGCTGGCCGCATCGACGTACAAGGTGAATCCGTCGCAGTCCACCGCCCACTCGTCGCCGGCCAGGTCGCGCGGCTCGGCGAATTCCAGCCGCGCGTCGGCGCGCGGCGTGCCCGGATCGACCGCGCTCAGGCGCACGCCCAGCCCGGGCAAGGCCTCGCGCTCGATCAGCTTGCGGAAATGCGCCTGCGCGCTGTCGGAGATCTGGATCATGCGGCTATTCTAGCCACGACCACGCGACACACCCACCGAATCCCTAACGACGTGCGTGCTACGTTCAGCCGCCGCCGAGAGAAACCCGCCGCCATGCCCGATCTCGTCCCCCTCGTCCGCGCCCACTGCCTGCCGCTGAAGGGCAGCGAACACCGGCTCAGCCCCGCACGCATCGCCGAGCTGCTGCCGCAGGTGCCGGGCTGGGAACTGGCCGAAAACGGCCACGCCCTGGTCCGCACCTTCGCCTTCGACAACTATTACCAGACCATGGCCTTCGTGAACGCGCTGGCCTTCATCGCCCACGAGCAGGACCACCATCCCGACCTGGGCGTGCACTACAACCGCGCCGTGGTGCGTTATTCGACCCACGACGTCGGCGGCCTGAGCGAGAATGACTTCATCTGCGCGGCCAAGGCCGACGCATTGATCGGCTGATCCGACCATGAGGAATGCGATGAAACACCACGGCTCCAAGCTCGGCATGCTCGCCGCCCTGCCCGCCTTGCTGCTGGCCGCCTGCGAACAGAAACCGCAGGCGCCGATCATTCCGCCGACCGAACTGGCCGCGATCAACACGCCGCCGCCCGAATATCCGGAGAAGCTGGCCTGCGCCGGCATCGGTGGCACCGTCGTGTTCCGGGTGACCATCGCCCGCAACGGCAAGCCGGCGAAGGTCGAGCAGATCGGCAGCAGCGGCCAGTCGGAACTGGATCAGTCCGCGATGAAGGCCGTGCGCGACTGGGAATTCAAGGCTGGCACCCGCAACGGCAAGCCATGGGTGCAAGGCATCCAGGTGCCGGTGACCTTCACTCCGCCGGTGGAGAAGCCGACGCGGTGCTTCCAGTACGACAAGTGATCGGCCGTTGGCGGTACCGAGCCGCTAATACTCCACGACGTGGGAGTGGTGGCGTAGCCACCGGTAAGTCGCGATGCTTTTCAGGCACCCGAGCGAAGCGCTTCGCGACTTACCGGTGGCTACGCCACCACTCCCACATCGAAGTTCAGCCCTGCCCGCCACTAACCCAACCGATCCAGCGCCGCCGCCAGGTCATCCGCCAGCGGCGCGTTGAGCACGTAGGGCGTCTTCCCGCCATCCAGCGCGAACTGCAGCGACGCGGCGTGCAGGAACAGCCGCTTCAGGCCGATCTGCTCGCGCAGCCGTTTGTTCACCGCCGCATCGCCGTACTTGTCGTCGCCGGCGACCGGGTGGCCGAGATGCTGGGCATGCACGCGGATCTGGTGGGTGCGGCCGGTTTCGATCCGCACCTCGCAATACGAATGCCCGCCACGCCGCTCTAGCACGCGGAAATGGCTCAGCGAGGGCTTGCCGGCGGCATTGACCTGCACATGGCGCTCGCCGCCCTGGCGCAGGCCGACCAGCAACGGCGCGTCGACGCTCATCACCCCGTCGGGCATGCGCCCGACCAGCAGGGTCAGGTAGCGCTTCTCGATGCCGTCTTCATGGTCCTCGCGCAGCAGCGCCTGCAATTCGGTCAGGGCCGAACGCTTCTTCGCCAGCACCAGCAGGCCGGAGGTATCCCGGTCCAACCGGTGCACCAACTCCAGCGACTGGCCGGGCCGCAGGGCACGCATGGTTTCGATGGCGCCATGGCTGATGCCGCTGCCGCCATGACTGGCCACGCCGGTGGGCTTGTTCAGCACCAGCAGGCGGGCGTCCTCGAAAACGATGGCCTGCTCCATCCGCTTCAGGAAGGCTGGCGGCGGCGGAGCCGAATCTCCCGCTTCGGCGAGACTGACCGGCGGAATCCGCACCTCGTCGCCCGCCTCCAGCTTGCGCTCGGCCTTGGCCCGGCCGCCATTGACCCGCACCTGGCCGCTGCGGACCAACTTGTAGACCAGGCTGCGCGGGGCGCCCTTGAGCTGGCCCAGCAGGAAATTGTCCAGGCGCTGGCCTTCGCGGTCGGCCGGCACCGTCACGGTGCGAACGGCACTGCGGGCGACCCCGTCGGGGCGCGGGGGCGGGGTCGGAGGGGTCATTCCGGCATTTATCTGTTACACTCGGCGGGCGAGATAAGGGTTTGATTTCGCAGGAAGTTGAAGGGCAGGCATTCACCCGAGGTGAACCGCCGGCCGGGGCCAGAAGCCCGTCTTCCCGCGAAGGCGTCCAGGGCGCAACCACCACCCACGGGGTGGCCATGTTAGCGGCTGAACGGCAAACCCGGCCATCGTCCGGCGAGTCAGACGCTGGTGCTGAACAACAGTCCCGAGCGGCGCGAAGGCTCCTGCCCCAGCTGCCACCGGCCCGCAACAACCAGAACCAAAGCGCTCCCGCGGCCTGCCGTGGTGTCGTAGCGCTGGAAGCCAAAGCCCGCCCCGCCCGCGCCTGGCGCGAGGGGCGGCGACGAGTGACCAGAAGCGAAGCCCCACGGCGTTCCGCGCGGTAGCAGCGCGCGAGGAACGCAACAATGAAGCGAATGCTGATCAATGCCACGCAGGCGGAAGAACTGCGCGTGGCCATCGTCGACGGCCAGACCCTGTACGACATCGACATCGAACAGCCGTCGAAGGAACAGAAGAAGTCCAACATCTACAAGGGCCGCATCACCCGGCTCGAACCCTCCCTCGAAGCGGCCTTCGTCGACTATGGCGCCGACCGCCACGGCTTCCTGCCGCTGAAGGAAATCTCCCGCGACTACTTCCAGCCCGGCACCGACCACAACAAGGCCGGGCTGAAGGAATTGCTGCGCGAGGGCCAGGAAATCGTCGTCCAGGTCGACAAGGAGGAACGCGGCAACAAGGGCGCGGCCCTGACCACGTTCATCTCGCTGGCCGGCCGCTACATGGTGCTGATGCCCAACTCGCCCACCGCCGGCGGCGTCTCCCGCCGCATCGAGGGCGAGGACCGGGCCGAGCTGAAGCGGGCGATGGACGCGTTGAACATCCCCGACCACATGGGCGTGATCATCCGCACCGCCGGCGTCGGCCGCGACGCGGAAGAACTGCAGTGGGACCTCGACTACCTGCTGAGCGTATGGAAGGCCATCGCCGAAGCCGCGCTGAGCAAGCCGGCGCCGTTCCTGATCTACCAGGAAAGCCGGCTGATCGTCCGCGCCCTGCGCGACTACCTGCGCAACGACATCGGCGAAATCCTGGTCGACACCGAGGACATGTACGCCACCGCGCAGGAATTCATGCAGCAGGTGATGCCGCACAACCTGCGCAAGCTGAAGCACTACAAGGACGACATCCCGCTGTTCAACCGCTTCCAGATCGAATCGCAGATCGAGGGCGCGTACGAACGCGAAGTGCGCCTGCCCTCCGGCGGCGCGCTGGTGATCGACCAGACCGAGGCGCTGACCGCGATCGACGTCAACTCGGCGCGCGCCACCCGCGGCGGCGACATCGAGGAAACCGCGTTCCACACCAACTGCGAGGCGGCCGAGGAAGTCGCGCGCCAGTTGCGCCTGCGCGACCTGGGCGGCCTGGTGGTCATCGACTTCATCGACATGGCCAGCAACAAGCACCAGCGCGAGGTCGAGAACCGCCTGCAGAACGCGCTGAAGTACGACCGCGCCCGTGTTCAGCTGGGCCGCATCTCGCGCTTCGGCCTGATGGAAATGAGCCGCCAGCGCCTGCGCCCGTCGCTGGGCGAGTCCAGCCAGATCGTGTGCCCGCGCTGCGAAGGCCATGGCCGCATGCGCAGCGTCGAATCGCTGTCGCTGTCGATCATCCGGGTCGCCGAGGAACACGCGATGAAGGAGAACACCGGACAGGTGCTGGTGCAGGCCCCGGTGGAGATCGCCAACTTCCTGCTCAACGAGAAGCGCGGCGCCCTGCGCGAGATCGAGACGCGCCACGACGCGCCGATCGTCATCGTCGCCGACGAGCAGATGCATACGCCGCACTACGAAGTCACCCGCATCCGCGAGAACGAGCTGGGCGAAGAGACTTCCAAGCCCAGCTACCAGCGCGGCACCCCGCGCAAGCTGCCGGTGCATGCGCTGACCAAGGCGCAGCTGAACATCCCCGCCGCCCCGGCAGTGACCACGGTCAAGCACGCCCAGCCCGCTCCGGTGCGCGAGGAACGCGAAGCGCCCGCACCGGTCCCGGCGCCCGCGGCAGTGGCCGCGCCCGTCGCCGCACCGAAGGTCAACGGCGGCGTGGTCGGCTTCTTCAAGCGCCTGTTCGGCGGCGAAACGCCGGCCGCCCCCGCTCCGGCGCCGCAGGCCGACAACCGCCAGCGCAACGATCGCGATCGCGGCGGCAACCAGAACCGCCGCGACGGCCGCGGCGGCCAGCAGCAGGGACGCGGCAACAACAACCCGCGGCGCGACGAAGGTCGACGCGACGACAACCGCAACAAGCCGCAGAACGCCCAGCAGGCCGAGTCGCAGAAGCAGGCGCAGGGCGGCCAGCAGCAGAAGCAGCGCAACGAACAACAGCAACAACAAAAGCAGCAGAACAAGCAGCAGCAACAGCCGAAGGCCCAGCAGCAGAAACAGCAGCAGGCGCCCAAGCCGCCACGCAACGAAGCCCCGCAGGCCGCCAAGCCGGAAACGGCCAAGCCGGAAGCCGTCGAGGCCAAGGACGTGGCCATTGCCGCCCCCGCCGCTGCTGCAGTCGTCGCCAACGAAACCGTTGCGCCGGTGAACGCCGTCGCCGTTGCCCCGACCGAAGCCGAAGCCGCGGAGACCACCACATCCGCCGAAACCACGCCTGCTGCCGAAGCCAATGCTTCCGCGGAAGGCGGTGAAGGCGGCGCGCGTCGCCGCCGTGGCCGTCGTGGCGGCCGTCGCCGTCGCCGTGGAGGCGGAGCCGCTGGCGAAGCCGCCGCGGACGCCTCTGGCGAAAACGCGGGCGACGACGATTTCGACGACGAAGAAGTCACGCCGGTCGTGCAACGCGGCAACCAGCCCGAGTTCGATTTCGACGACGTGCCGCAGGCTCCGGCCGCGCCCGTGCAGGAACCGAAGGCGAGCGTCGAAGCCACGGCTCCCGCGCAGGCCGGCACCGACGACGTATCCAGCGAAGAAGAGCTGATGTGGGCGCAACGCGAAACGAAGCCGGTCGTCCAGGCTCCGGTCGAACCCGTCGCCGAAGTCCCCGCCCCGGCCTCGCCGCCCAGCGAGCAGTTTTCGCTGATCGAACCCGTCGTCGAGCCTGTCGCGCCGGCCCCGGCGGCGGCGCAGGAAACGGCCAGCGTGGCCGCACCGGAACCGGAGCCGATCGCCGTCGAAACCGCGAAGCCCGAAATCGCGAAGCCGGCACCGGTACGCGCGCCCGCGGTGAATTCGGGTTCCCTGTTCTTCGCGATGGATGCGGACACCCCGCCGTCGGTGATTCGTCAGCTGCTGACGCCGGTGACGGCGCCCCATGCCGATACCGACGAAGACGAAGTCGAAGCCGAGGACGATGCGGCCGAGACGCAGGTCGCCGCCGCGCCGGCGCCGCAGGCCGAAGGCGAAGAAACCCGCCGCGACGCCTGATCCACGTCGCGGGAGCGGATTGGACCGCTCCCGCGATTACAGCGTGCGCGTGGGTTCGATCAAGCCGTACTGCGCGGCCAGTCGCGCCAGCGCGATATTGTCCTGCACGCCGATTTTCTCGAACAACCGGCTCTTGTGCGTGTTCACCGTCTTCGCGCTCAGGCTGAGGCGCTTGGCGATTTCTTCCTGGCGCAGGCCCTGGATCAGCAGCATCGCCACTTCCAGTTCGCGCGGCGACAGCTCGTCGAACGGCGACGCACCGCCACCCATGTTGGACAGCGCCAGGTTCTGCGCGATGTTGCTCCCCAGGTAGCGCTTGCCGCGCGCCACGTCGCGCACCGCGCGCAACAGTTCGGTCGCATCGCCGGCCTTGCCGACGTAACCGGACGCGCCGGCTTCCAGCAACCGCTTCGGCAGTGGTCCGTCTTCCAGCACCGACACCACGATCACCCGCGTGCCCTGGCCGCCGCGCACGATGCGTTCGGTGATCTCGAGGCCGCTCAAGCCCGGCAGGTGCAGGTCGCACAGCACGATGTCGGGTTTCAGTTTCCGCACCAGCGGCAGGCCGGCTTCGCCGCTGTCCGCCTCGCCGACCACTTCGATGTCGGTCTCGCCGGCCAAGATCATGCGCATGCCTGTACGAATCAGCGCGTGGTCGTCTATCAGAAAAATCCTGATCGTCATCCCTGAAATTTCCCCCTTTTCCGCGTCCTGTCCCGAGACTAGCCCCATCCTGAATACGCCGCAAGCGCAACGATGGTTGCAAGGCTTCCAGTAAGATGCGGCGTCGCCGGTCACGATCCAGGTTCCGCATGCCGCCCCCATCGCAGCGTTCCCTCAGCATCGTCGGCGCGGGCCTCGCCGGCGCCTTGTTGGCCACGCTGCTCGCGCGCAAAGGTTGGCGCATCGACGTTTACGAAAAACGCGGCGACCCGCGCGTGCAGGGGTATGCCGGCGGGCGTTCGATCAACCTGGCGCTGGCCGAACGCGGGCGCCACGCATTGCGCCAGGCCGGCGCGGACGATGCGGTGATGCGCCAGGCGGTGATGATGCGCGGACGCATGGTGCATCCGCTCGGCGGCGCGCCGCAGTTGCAGCGCTACGGCCGCGACGACAGCGAGGTGATCTGGTCGATCCATCGCGGCGACCTCAACATCACCCTGCTCGACCTGGCCGAAGCCGCCGGTGCCCGCGTGCATTTCGACCGCAGGCTCGATTCGGTCGACTTCGATGCCGGCCTCGCCCATTTCCACGACGAACGCGAAGGCATCGCCTTCGCCCACGCCTTCGACGCGCTGGTGGGCGCGGACGGGGCCGGCTCGTCGTTGCGCGCGGCGATGGGCAAGCACGAAGACCTCGGCGAGCGCAGCGAATTCCTCGACCATTCGTACAAGGAACTGGAGATCCCGCCGGCCGCCGACGGCGGCTTCCGGATCGAGCCGAACGCCCTGCACATCTGGCCGCGTGGCCGTTACATGTGCATCGCCCTGCCCAACGACGAGAAGACTTTCACCGTCACCCTGTTCCTGCCGAACGAAGGCGATCCCAGTTTCGCCAGCGTGCGCAGCAGCGCCGATGCGCGTGCGCTGTTCGAGCGCGACTTCCCCGACACCCTGCCGCTGATCCCGGAGCTGGAGGCCGATTGGCAGCGCAACCCGACCGGCCTGCTGGCCACGTTGTACCTGGATCGCTGGCACCTCGGCGGGCGCGCCGTGCTGCTCGGCGATGCCGCGCACGCGATGGTGCCGTTCCATGGCCAGGGCATGAATTGCGCGTTCGAGGATTGCGTGGCGCTGGCGCGGCAACTCGAAGCGCACGCCGACACGGCGGCCGCGTTCGCTGCGTTCGAGGCCGAGCGCAAGCCCAACGCGCTCGCGATCCAGCAGATGGCGCTGGAAAACTACATCGAGATGCGCGACAAGGTCGACGACCCGGATTTCCTGCTGCAGCGCGAGCTGGAGCGCAAACTGCAGGAACGCCATCCCGGCCGATTCGTCCCGCATTACACCATGGTCACCTTCATGCGCATCCCGTATGCGGTGGCGCTGGAGCGCAGCGACGTCCAACGCGAGATCCTCGTCGAAGCCACGCGCGGCCTGCGCTCGCTGGATTCCGTCGACTGGGCCGCGGTCGATGCACGCGTGCTGGCACGCCTGGAACCCCTGCAGGACGCCGCCTGATGCCGGCGAGTTTCCTGTTCTACGACCTGGAAACCTTCGGCGCCGACTGGCGCAAATCGCGCATCGCCCAGTTCGCCGCCGTGCGCACCGATGCCGAACTGAACCATGTCGACGAGGCGGTCAGTTTCTTCGTGCGGCCCGCCGACGATCTGCTGCCCTCGCCCGTCGCGACGATGATCACCGGCATCACCCCGCAGCGCGCGTTGCGCGAAGGCGTCAACGAAGCCGAGGCCTTCGCCCGCATCGGCGAACTGATGGCGCAGCCGGAGACCTGCACGCTGGGCTGGAACACGCTGCGCTTCGACGACGAGTTCGTGCGCTACGGCCTGTTCCGCAATTTCCACGATGCCTACGAGCGCGAATGGCGCGGCGGCAACTCGCGCTGGGACCTGCTCGACGTGGCCCGGCTGTTCCATGCACTGCGTCCGGCTGGCGTGGCATGGCCGCAGCGCGACGACGGCAAGGGCACGTCGTTCAAGCTGGAGCATCTCGCCCTCGCCAACGACGTGCGCGTCGGCGATGCGCACGAGGCGTTGTCCGACGTGTTCGCCACCGTCGGCATCGCCCGCAAGCTGCGCGCCGCCCAGCCGCGGCTGTGGGACTACGCGCTGCAACTGCGCGACAAGCGTTTCGCCGCGCGCCTGCTCGACACCGCCGCGATGCAGCCGCTGCTGCACGTATCGCAGCGCTACCCCGCCAGCCGCTTCTGCGCCGCGCCGGTACTGCCGCTGGCGCGCCATCCGCACATCGACAGCCGCACCATCGTGTTCGACCTCGAAGGCGACGCCGACGCCCTGCTCGACCTCGACGCCGCCGCCATCGCCGACCGCCTGTACACGCCCGCGGCCGCTCTGCCCGAAGGCGTGCAGCGGATCGGACTGAAGGAAGTGCACGCGAACAAGTGCCCGGCACTGGTCGCATGGCAGCACCTGCGCGAAGAGGACTTCGCCCGACTGTGCATCGACCGCCCTGCCGTCGAAGCCACGGCGGCACGGTTGCGCCCGCATGCCGCGATGCTCGCCGAGAAGATCCGGCAGGTATTCGCAGTACAACGCGAATACGCGACCCCGGACGTGGATGCGTCGTTGTACGACGGCTTCATCGGCGATGGCGACAAGCGCCGCTTCGCCGATGTGCGCGGCACGCCGCCGGAATTGCTGGGCCAGCGCGATTTCGGTTTCCGCGACCCGCGCCTGCCCGAACTGCTGTTCCGCTATCGCGCCCGCAATTGGCCCGATACGCTCACGCAGCCGGAACAGGAACGCTGGGACGATTACCGCCGCCTGCGGCTGGGCAGCGACAGCGGCCTTTCCGAAAATACCTTCGAATCGTACTTCCGTGAAATCGATGCGCTGCGCACCCAACATGCCGGCAGCGGCGAAAAACTTGCACAGCTCGACCAGATCGAGGCCTGGGGCCGCGAACTGCAGGCCACCCTGTAGGAGCGCACTTCAGTGCGCGACCGGGACAAGGGCGCCGCATGGAAAATCGGTGAATCTGAAAGATTGCGGTCGCGCACTGAAGTGCGCTCCTACATTAGGATGATGGCATGACCACCTATTTCACGGATGCCAGCTTCAAGTTCCTGCGCGGCCTGGCCCGGCACAACGACAAGACCTGGTTCGCCGCACACAAGGCGCAATACGAGGAACACGTGCGCCAGCCGTTCCAGCGCCTGCTGACCGACCTGCAGCCCGACCTGGCCAAGGTCAGCACGCATTTCCGCGCCGAGCCCAAGCCGGTGGGCGGATCGCTGTTCCGCATCTATCGCGACACGCGTTTTTCCGGCGACAAGGCGCCCTACAAGCCCTGGCAGGGCGCACGCCTGTTCCACGAACGCAGCAAGCAGGTGCCGGCGCCGTCGTTCTACCTGCACCTGCAGCCGGGCGAATGCTTCGTCGGCGCCGGCCTGTGGCATCCGGAGCCGGATACGCAGCGGCGCGTGCGCCAGTTCGTCTTCGACAATCCCGGCACGTGGAAGGCCACCGCGCACGATGCGAAGTTCCGCAAGCGCTTCGACTTCGAGGAAAGCGAAATGCTGACCCGGCCGCCACGCGGCTTCCCGGCGGATTTCGAGTTCATCGAGGACCTCAAGCACAAGAACTTCGTGTTCTGGCGCGACCTGGACGACGCGACCATCACCGGGCCGAAACTGCGCCAGGTCGTTGCCGCCGACCTGGCCGCGCTGGGGCCGTTCGTCGATTACCTGTGTGCGGCATTGGACCTGGAGTTCTGACGTTCCCTGTCGTTCCGGGCATGGCGAGGGATCGGCTTTTGCCGGTCACTCGAAGGAAGGGCAAAACAGATCCCTCGCTACGCTCGGGATGACAACATGAAGGCGCCCGGAGAATCGACATGAAAAAATGGATCGCACTCGTTCTCGTCGTATTGCTGGCCCTGCTCGGCTACGTCGCCGCGGGGCCGTACCTGGCGATCAATGGCATCCGCCAGGCGCTGGCCGAGCAGGACATGGGCAAGCTGGAGCGGCATGTCGATTTCCCCGCGCTGCGGGTCAACCTGCGCGCGCAGGTCGAGGACTGGTTGGCGCGCAAGGCGGGCCCGGACGTGCAAGGCAACGTGATCGGCTCATTCGCCCTGTCCATCGCCAACAACGTCGCCGGCCGCGGCGTCGACACGGTGGTCACGCCGTTGGGCATCGCCGGCGTGCTGCAGGGCCGCTCGTTGTGGAAACAGATGTTGCGCGAAACCGTCGATGGCGACAGCTACGGCAAGCCGATACCGGCCGACCCGTTGAAGCAGGCGCAAACCCGCTACGAATCCCTTTCGCGCTTCACCGCCACCACCACCGACGAGGACGGCAAGCCGATCGTGTTCGTGTTCACCCGCCAGGGCCTGCGCTGGAAGCTGACCGACATCCGCTTGCCGCGGTAGAGCCTGTCCGTACTCGATACGAGAGTAGTCCCGTGCCGTCATCGGAACGGAGGGATTCAGTGGTGGGCGTTGGCCCGCCATCCAAATAGATGGGTTGATCGATGGCGGGCCAGGGCCCGCCCTACGAGGCGGATGATTCGTTGGCGACGCCGTGCGGTACATGCCCGGCGGTGACATGCTGGCGCGCGCTGTCGATGTTGTGCTGGGAATCGTCGAAGAACAGGTCGGCGCCGAACGCCTCGAGGAAGGGCCCCTTGTGCCGGCCACCGAGGAACAGCGCCTCGTCCAGGCGCACGCCCCATTCGCGCAGGGTACGGATCACCCGCTCGTGCGCAGGCGCGGAGCGCGCGGTGACCAATGCGGTGCGGATCGGCGCATCCTCGCCGCTGGGAAACGCGGCCTGCAGTTCGTGCAGCGCCGAAAGGAAGCCCTTGAACGGCCCGCCGGACAACGGCTCGCGCGCGCGTTCGCGCTCGTTGCGGGCGAAGGCCTCGACGCCCTGCTCGCGCGAGACCCGCTCGCTTTCGTCGCCGAAGATCACCGCGTCGCCGTCGAAGGCGATGCGCAACTGGTCGTGGCGCTGCTGCGGGGTCTTCGCCTCGGGCAGGATGGTCGCCGCGGCGATGCCCTGCGCCAGCGCACGCCGCACCGATTCGGGGTTGGCGGACAGGAACAGGTTGGCGGCGAACGGCTTCACGTAGGGCCAGGTCGGCTCGCCCGAAGTGAACACCGCGCGCACGATGCCCAGGCCGTGGTGCTGGATCGAATTGAAGATGCGCAGGCCGGTATCGGCGGAATTGCGCGACAGCAGGATCACCTCGACCCGGGGCGCATCGGCCGGCGCTCCGGCGTTCAATGCCAGCAGCTTGCGCACCACCGGGAAGGCGACCCCGGGCGACAGCACGTCGTCCTCGCGATCGCGCTGGTAATCGCTGAAGGCGTCGACGCCTTCGCGTTCGAACAGCGCATGGCTTTCTTCCAGATCGAACAGCGCGCGCGAAGTGACGGCGACGGTCAGCAGTCGGGGGGTGTTGTCGGCCATGCGGGCATTATCCGCGCTGGCGTCTCCGCCGGCGAGAACGCCGCGCGGATCAGTCCAGGTCCAGCGAATCGATGGTCAACCTCGCCGGCGGACCGCGCAGGTTGTTGCGGGTCACCGCCCGCACCTCGACTTCCATGCGCAACGGCTGCTGCCGCCCCGGCGGATCGTCGGGCCAGAAGAACAGCAGTTCGCTGCGACGGTCGCCGGTGGTGACCGCGACGGGTTCGGCCGGGAACACCGCGTACGGCGATTGCGACGCGACCACGCGGAATTCGAAACCGACCTGGTCGATGGCATAGTCGCCGCGAGGCCAGTCCAGGCGCAGGGTCAGGATGCCCGAACCGTCGCACGTACCCGGCGCGCCGCCGATGCCCCGGTCCAACCGCAAGGCCTTCAGTTCCGGGGCGCGCACGGTTTCCTCGTCGACATCGGTCGGCGTGGTCCCGGCATCCACCTGGAACGGTACGTGGTGGCTGTTCAGTCCACAGCTCTGCGCATGCGCAGCCGCGCTGCAGGCCAAAACCAGCACGGCCACCGAACGGCCAAGCCATTGCGACGCTTTCATAACCCCTTACCCCGAAATCCGGACCCCACCGCGACGCAGGATGTTAGCGCCGCTCCCCCGGCAATGAGTATGGCATCACGAAAACGGCGCGGAAACGGAACTGCGTCTCAAACCACGAACTGCTCGCTGAGGATGCGTTCTTCGAGGTTGTGCTCGGGATCGAACAGCAAGGTGACCATGCGGTCGCGCGATTCGCGGATGGTCACTTCCACCACGTCGCGGATTTCGTGCGAATCGGCGGTGACGCTGACCGGACGCTTGTACGGGTCCAGCACACGGAAGCGTACCTCGGTGTCGGCCTTGAGGATGGCGCCGCGCCAGCGCCGCGGCCGGAACGGCGCGATCGGGGTCAGGGCGATGGTGTTCGAGCCCAGCGGCAGGATCGGTCCGTGCGCGGAGAAGTTGTAGGCGGTGCTGCCGGCCGGCGTGGCCACCATCACCCCGTCGCAGATCAGCTCGTCGACGCGGGTCTGCCCATTGAGGTCGATGCGGATGTGCGCGGCCTGGCGGGTCTGGCGCAGCAGCGAAACCTCGTTGTAGGCCAACGAAGCGGTACTGGCGCCGGATTCGGCCTGGGCAAGCATTTCCAGCGGGCGCAGCTTGGCCGGTTCGGCCGCGGCAATGCGCTCCAGCAGGCCTTCCGGGCGGAACTGGTTCATCAGGAAACCGACCGTGCCCAGCTTCATCCCGTACACCGGCTTGCCCAGTCCGCCGTGCCGGTGCAGGGTCTGCAGCATGAAGCCGTCGCCGCCCAGCGCGCACAGCACATCGGCCTGGTCGGGCTCGTGCGCGCCATGCTCGCGGACCAGGTCCGCCAGCGCCTCCTGGGCCTCGGGCGTGGGACTGGCGAGGAAGGCGATGCGGGGCGTCTGGCTCATCCGTGGCTCCGGCAAATCGGCACAGCTTACTTGCTCGGGCAGCGGGCGACGACGGAGCGGAGATCCAGTGCCCTGGCGACCTGCCCCGGTTCGGACAGCATCATGGGGCCGTGGTCGCGGGTCCAGTAGGCATAGGCCAGTTGCCTGACCTGCGGGTCGGTGATGGCGAACTCGCCGGCCGCCTCCTTCTGTTCCAGCAGCTTGCGCGTTGCGTCGAACGCCTCGACGCCGCCCTGCTGGAACAGCACGCGTCCACCGCCGAACGCGTCGTACAAGGCCTTCTGCAACTTGATATTGCCGCCCAGGCCCTGCAGGACCTTGTCGCGCATGGCCGGGTTCTCGGGCAGCGTGTAGTCGTTGCCGCTGCAGGCGGCGTACGCGCGGATATCGTCCGCCAGGCGCGTGGCCTCCTCCGCGCTCAACTTGAATTGCGCCGCATGCTGCCTGGCCCAACCCTGCACGATGGGCCTCATGAACAGGTTGCGCGCCGCCTCCGCCTGCTCCTGCGCGGTCTTGCCGACGATCTGGTCGGCGTACACGGCCTGGCCCTTCACTTGCCCGACCTGCTTGCGCGCCTGCGCGAAACCCGTGCCGGCGACCAGCAGCAGTACGACCAACCATCCGATGCGGCGCATGGGCTATTCCCGAAAAAGAAGGGGCGATCCGAAGATCGCCCCGATTCTAGCCAAGTGGGATGGCAAGCGGACAACCGCCCGCGATCATGTTCAAGCCTTCGCCAGCTGGGACAGGCGCTGCACCGCCACCGACGCGGTGGGGTAGTCCAGCGTCTTCTGCGCGGCCAGTTCGTTGAGCATGTTCATGGTGAAGCGCAGGCTGGCGTCGTCGCGTTCCAGCCAGCTCTTGACCTTGGCGTCCGGCGTGGCGCCCGGCATCGCCAGCACCTGCGAGGTCAGCGCCCGCTGGTGCGTGGCCAGTTCGTCGCGCAGCACGCCGCGTGCGACCGCATGCCAGCGTCCATCGACCTTCAGCGCGTCGATCTGCGCCTGCAGCCACGGCAGGTGCAGGGCTTCGCCGAGGCGGTAGTGCACCTTCGACACCTCGACCGGCTTCAGCTTGCGCGCCAGTGCCACTTCGATGATGTCGGCGCAAGGCTCCAGGTACGGCAACGCCGCCAACTGCTCGGCCAGCGCGTTGGGCACGCCCTTGGCCTTCCAGTCCTTCAGGCTGGCTTCGTAGGGCGGACGCAGCGCCGGCGGCAGCACGCCGCCCGCGGCGCGGATGTCGTTGAAGCCGTCGTGGTAGCGGTTGACCGCCGCGGTGATGTCGGGGATCGCGCCGGCGCGGTTCAACAGCCAGCGGGTGAACGAGCGCTGCAGGTTCCAGATCACCTGCAGGGCGTCGATCTGCACGCTTTCCTCGACCTTGCCGTCGAGCGCGTCGATCTGGGCCCATAGCGCGCGCGCGTCCAGCGTCTCGCGGGTGATGGTGAAGGCCTTCGCCACTTCCGCCGTGCTGCGGCCGGTGTCCTCCTGCATGCGCAGCAGGAAGCTGGCGCCCATGCGGTTGATCGTGGTGTTGGTCACCGCGGTGGCGATGATTTCGCGCTTCAGCCGGTGCTTCTCCATCTCGGCCGCGTACTTCTTCTGCAGCGGCTCGGGAAAGTAGCGCTGCAGCTCCTTCGACAGGTACGGGTCTTCGGGGATGTCCGAATCCAGCAACTGCTGGAACGCGACCAGCTTGGAGTACGACAGCAGCACCGACAGCTCGGGCCGGGTCAGGCCCATGCCGCGGGCCTTGCGTTCGGCCAGTTCGGCGTCGGACGGCAGGTATTCGATCTGCCGGTCGAGCAGGCCCTGCGCTTCCAGGGTCTGGATGAAGTGCTGCTTGGAACCCAGGCGCGACACGCTCATCCGTTCCATCAGGCTGAGCGCCTGGTTCTGCCGGTAGTTGTCGCGCAGCACCAGCTCGGCGACTTCGTCGGTCATCTCGGCCAGCAGCTTGTTGCGCGCGTCGAGGGTCAGCTTCTTCGCCTGGACCACGCCGCCCAGCAGGATCTTGATGTTGACCTCGTGGTCGGAGGTATCGACGCCGGCCGAGTTGTCGATGAAGTCGGTGTTCAGCAGCACGCCGTGCAGCGCGGCCTCGACGCGGCCCAACTGGGTCAGGCCCAGGTTGCCGCCCTCGCCCACCACCTTGCAGCGCAGGTCGCGGCCGTCGACGCGGATCGCGTTGTTGGCGCGGTCGCCGACGTCGGCGTTGATCTCGTTGCTGGACTTGACGTAGGTGCCGATGCCGCCGTTCCACAGCAGGTCGACCGGCGCCTTCAGGATCGCGCTCATCAGCTCGTTGGGCGACAGCGACTTCACGTTGTCGGCCAGGCCCAGCGCCGCGCGCGCCTCGGGCGCCAGGTCGATCGATTTCAGCGAACGCGGGAACACGCCGCCGCCCTTGCTGATCAGCTTGCGGTCGTAGTCGTCCCAGCTGGAGCGCGGCAGCTTGAACATGCGCTGGCGTTCCTTGAACGACTTCGCCGCGTCCGGGTTCGGATCGAGGAAGATGTGACGGTGGTCGAACGCGGCGACCAGGCGGATGTGTTCGCTCAGCAGCATGCCGTTGCCGAACACGTCGCCGGACATGTCGCCGATGCCCACGCAGGTGAAGTCCTGGGTCTGCGAGTCGCGGCCCATCGCGCGGAAGTGGCCCTTGACCGATTCCCAGGCGCCGCGCGCGGTGATGCCCATGCCCTTGTGGTCGTAGCCGACCGAGCCGCCCGAAGCGAACGCGTCGTCGAGCCAGAAGCCGTGCGCGCGGGCGATGCCGTTGGCGATGTCGGAGAAGGTCGCGGTACCCTTGTCGGCGGCGACGACCAGGTACGGGTCGTCGTTGTCGTGGCGCACCACGTCGTTCGGCGGGACGATCTTGCCGCCGACGATGTTGTCGGTCAGGTCGAGCAGGCCGTTGATGAAGCGCTTGTAGCAGGCCACGCCTTCGTTGAACCAGGCTTCGCGGTTGACCGAGGCATCCGGAAGCTGCTTGCAGAAGAAGCCGCCCTTGCTGCCCACCGGCACGATCACCGTGTTCTTCACCATCTGCGCCTTGACCAGGCCCAGCACCTCGGTGCGGAAATCCTCGCGGCGGTCGGACCAGCGCAGGCCGCCGCGCGCGACCGGGCCGAAACGCAGGTGCACGCCTTCGACGCGCGGGCCGCAGACCCAGATCTCGCGGTACGGACGCGGCTTCGGCAGGTCGGGCACCTTGGCCGAGTCGAACTTGAAGCTGAGGTAATCGGCGGGGCCGCCGTCGGCGCGCAGACCGTCGCGGTACTTGATGTAGTAGTTGGTGCGCAGGGTCGCGTCGATCACGCCCATGTAGCTGCGCAGGATGCGGTCGTCGTCGAGGCTGGACACGCCGTCGAGCAACTTGCGCAACGCCTTGTGGATGGCCTCGGCCTGACGCTCGCGGCTGTCGCTGCGAGCATCGATCACGCCCTGCAGCACGGCCAGGGTGGCTTCGTCGCCGCCGGCCAGGCCGCGCAGCTGCTGCGCGAAGCGTTCCTGGCCCTGCTTGATCTCGGCCTTGCTCTCGCGGCCGGTGGCCGGGTCGAAGCGCGCTTCGAACAGCTCCACCAGCAAGCGCGCCAGCAACGGATAGCGGGCCATCGTCGATTCGACGTAGCTCTGCGAGAACGGCACGCCGGCCTGCATCAGGTACTTGCAGTACGCGCGCAGCACCGCGACCTGGCGCCAGCCGAGGCTGGCGCGCAGCACCAGGCGGTTGAAGCCGTCGTTCTCGGCGTCGCCGCGCCAGATCGAGGCGAAGGCCTCTTCGAAGGCGAGGTGGCGCGCGTCGAGGTCGAGCGCACCGGTCGATTCGACTTCGAACTGCTGGATGTAAGCCGGGCTGCCGTCGATCTCCAGCCGGTACGGATGTTCGGAGATCACCCGCAGACCCATGTTTTCCATCAGCGGCAGCACGTCGGACAGCGGGATGTCGCTGTTGCGGCGATACAGGTTCAGGCGCAGCGGGCCTTCGCCGGCCAGCGGCGCGCGCGCGCGGTGCAGGCTCAGGCGCAGGTCGTCGCCGTCGTCCAGCGCGGCGAGGTTCTCGACGTCGCTGGCAGCGACCTCGGCCGACACCGACTCGATGTAGCCGGCCGGCAAGGCGCGGCCGAAGCGCGCGGCCAGCTTCAGGCCCTCGCCTTCGCCGCGGCGCGCGATCAGGGTTTCGCGCAGGTCGTCCTGCCAGTTGCGCAGCAGGTGGGCCAGTTCCTGTTCCAGCGCGGCGGTGTCGACGTCGACCTGGTCGCCGACCTTCGGCCGCACCACCAGGTGCAACTGGGCCAGCGGCGATTCGCCGAGCTGCACGTTGGTGTCGACGAACTCGCCGCGCAACGCCTGCTTCAGCAGCGCCTCGATGCGCAGGCGCACGTCGGTGTTGAAGCGGTCGCGCGGGATGTAGACCAGCGCGGAGTAGAAGCGGCCGTAGCGGTCGCGACGCAGGAACAGGCGGCTGCGCACGCGCTCCTGCAGGCCGAGGATGCCCATCGCGGTGCGGGTCAGTTCCTCTTCGCTGGACTGGAACAGTTCCTCGCGCGGCAGCGTTTCCAGGATGTGGCGCAGGGCCTTGCCGCTATGGCTGTTCGGCGACAGGCCGGACTGGCGCATCACGTGTTCGTGGCGCTCGCGCACCAGCGGGATTTCCCACGGCCGGCGGTTGTAGGCGCTGGAGGTGTAGAGGCCGATGAAGCGCTGCTCGGCGACCGGGCGGCCCTGGGCGTCGAATTCCAGCACGCCGATGTAGTCCATGTTGCCGGGACGGTGCACGCTGGAACGCGCATTGGTCTTGGTCAGGATCAGCGTGTCGACCGAACCGGACTGCGGCATGTAATGCGCGGCCAGGGTCTTCACCGGCCGCGCGTGCGAGCTTTCCTCGCCGCGCAGCAGGCCCAGGCCGCTGCCTTCGATCGCGTGCAGCACGCCGCCGTCGATGCGGTATTCGCGATAGCCGAAGAAGGTGAAGTGGTCGTTCGCGGCCCAGCGCAGGAATTCCTGCGCCTCGCGGCGGCCGGCGTCGCCGACCGGCATGCGCCGCGTGGCCAGGTCGTCGGACACGGCCAGCATCTTCTCGCGCATCACGCTCCAGTCCTGGACGATGGCGCGCACCTGTTCCAGCACTTCGCGGATGCGCGATTCGATCTTCGGCATCTGCTCGGCCGGCTGGCGGTCGATCTCCAGCAGCATCATCGATTCGGGCTTGCCCTCGCCGACCGCGGTCAGCTTGCCGGCCTTGTCGCGACCGACCCGGATCACCGGATGGCCGAGCACGTGCACGCCCACGCCGAGGTCGGCCAGCGCCATGCTGACCGAGTCGACCAGGAACGGCATGTCGTCGTTGGCGATCTGCAGCACCGAATGCTGCGATTCCCAGCCATGCGACTTCTGCGTGGCGTTGAACACGCGCACGTTGGCGGTGCCCGGCTTGCGGTTGCGGACGAAGTCCAGCATGTCGGCGACCAGCGCAGCCCAGCCGTCGGCGCTGTGGTGCACGTATTCGTCGGCTTCCATGCGCTTGTAGAACGCCTCGGCGAAGGCGACCGCTTCCGCCGCGCGTGCGGCCGGCAGGCGCTTGCGCAGCGCGGCGAACACCGGCTCCAGCGAGAAGCCCGCGGCGGCCTCCTGTTTCGGTGCGGCGGCGCGCGCCTTGGCGGGCGCCTTCGTCGCCTTGGCAGGCGCGCGCTTGGCGGAAGACGCGGTGGAATTCTTCGCAGGCTTTTTCGCGGGAGTGGTGCGGCTCATGTGCAACGCGGCTCGATGAAGAAAAAAGTAGTCGCACATTGTAACGACCCGTACGACGACAACATTGCTGCGAAGCGACATGAAACGCAGGCGGATCGCGCCTGCACGAACCGCATGCGACTCGCCTCGCCGTCGATTCGCAATGCGCACGATCCATTTCGACCACGAACAGCTTCGCCATCGGCGGATCGCACGCGCGACGCGAACCGGCCGCGCCGTGTCGGGACGCGATGCCATTCATGCCATCGTCGGGTTCGGCGGCGCCCGGATGCCGAAGCCCGTCGGCGGTTTCTCCGGGACGGCCGCCACGAAACCGGAAATCCCCCGCCTTGTCGGGGTGGTTATTTCTTGAACTGGACGGTATAGTCCACCGCCATGTACGCCGCCGCCCTCGCCCCCGCTGCCCAGCGTCGCTTGCGCGTGCGCCAGGCCGTTGTGCAACTGATGTCGGAACACGGTTTCCGTTTCAGCATGGATGCGGTGGCCGAACGCGTCGGCTGCTCCAAGCAGACCCTGTACTCCCAGTTCGGCAGCAAGCAGGCGCTGATGCGCAGCGCGATGCTGGAGGAACTGGCCCTGGCCACGGTGCGCCTGGACGTGGACGCCAACGACCTGCGCGCCGGCCTGCTCGGTTTCGCCACCGACCAGTTGGAACGCCTGTCCGACCCGACCCTGGTCGCAGCCTGTAAGCTGGTCAACGCCGAGGCCCACCTGTATCCGGAAGAAGCCCGCAGCCTGTTCACCGACGCCTGCGAAAAGCTGCTGGAACGGTTGGCGGCCTGGCTGCAGGCGGCGATGCGCCGCGGGCAGCTGCGCCATGACGATCCGCACATGGCGGCCGAGCTGTTGCTGAGCATGATCAGCGGGTTGGATTTCGAGCGGCAGCGCTTCAACCTGCCCTACCGCGACAGCGACGCGTCGCGGCGCCAATGGGCGGAATTCGTTGTCGATGCTTTCCTGCGCGCGTTCGCACCGGCTGCGACGCATGCGCGCGACGCTGTGCCGTCACACCGTTTTCGACAAGCTTGATCCGACAATCCCGAAAAACAACTAGATCCCGGAGCAGACCCCATGACCGCTTCCCTGCGTATCCCTGCGCTTCGCGGCGCCCCGTTGCTGGTGCTCGCGCTGGCGCTGGCCGCCTGCAAGGCGCCCCCGCAGCAACAGATGCCCCCGCCGGAAGTCGGCGTGGTCACCGTGCAGCCGCAATCGGTGCCGTTGCAGCGCGAGCTGGCCGGTCGGCTGGCGCCGTTCCGCAGCTCCGACGTGCGCGCCCGCGTGTCCGGCGTGTTGCAAAAGCGCGTCTACCAGGAAGGCAGCGACGTCAAGGAAGGCCAGTTGCTGTTCCAGATCGACCCGGCGCCGCTGCAGGCCGCATTGAGCTCCGCCCAGGCCAGCCTGGCCTCGGCCGAGGCCAGCTACGCCAATGCCCGCGTCTCCGCCAACCGCGCGCGCCAGCTGGCTCCGCAGAAGTTCGTGTCGAAGTCCGACCTGGACAACGCCGAAGCCGCCGAACGCAGCGCGGCCGCGGCCGTGCAGCAGGCCAAGGCCAACGTCACCGCGGCGCGCATCAACCTGGGCTACGCCAGCGTCACCGCGCCGATTTCCGGCCGCGCCGGCAAGCAGCAGGTCACCGAAGGCGCGCTGGTCGGCACCGGCGACGCGACCCTGCTGACCACGATCGACCAGATCGATCCGCTGTACGTCAACTTCTCCGTCGGCGCCAGCGAACTGGAACGCCTGCGCAACGCCAGCAACGTGTCGCTGGCCGGAAAGGGCCAGGCCACGGTCAGCGTGGTGCTGGGCGATGGCAGCGTCTATCCGCAGCCGGGCACGGTCGACTTCGCCGACACCGTGGTGGATCCGTCCACCGGCGCGGTGTCGTTGCGCGCGCGCGTGGCCAATCCGGAACACAAGCTGATGCCCGGCAGCTTCGTCACCCTGAAGGCGACCTTGGGCGAGCAGCAGGGCGCGTTCCTGGTGCCGCAGGCGGCGATCCAGCGCGACGCGGCGAGCGCCTACGCGATGGTGGTGGGCAAGGACGGCACGGTCGCGCGCAAGAACGTGACGATCAGCGAAGCCGGCAACGGCCAGTGGCTGGTTTCCTCCGGCCTGGCCGCCGGCGACCAGGTCGTCGTCACCGGTCTGCAGGCGATCGGCATGGCCCAGCAGATGTCGGGCGGCAAGCCGGTCAAGGCCAAGACCACGCCATGGAAGCCCGAGGCCGCGCCCGCCGGCGCACCCGCCGCCGCCGCGACCCAGCACTAAGGAGCCGTCATGTCACGTTACATGATCGACCACCCGATCTTCGCCTGGGTGGTGGCGATCCTGATCTCGCTGGGCGGGATCATCGCCATTTTCAACCTCGGCATCGAGTCGTATCCGAGCATCGCCCCGCCGCAGGTCACGGTCAACGCCAGCTATCCCGGCGCCAACGCCGAGGCGGTGGAAAAGGCCGTCACCCAGGTCATCGAGCAGCAACTCACCGGCATCGACAACCTGCTGTATTTCAGTTCGTCGTCCAGCGCCAGCGGCGGCGTCAGCATCACCCTGACCTTCCAGACCGGCACCGACCCCGACATCGCCCAGGTGCAGGTGCAGAACAAGGTCTCACTGGCCACGCCGCGCCTGCCCTCCGACGTGACCCAGCAGGGCATCGTCGTGGCCAAGGCCAGCTCCAGCTTCCTGATGGTGCCGGCATTGCGTTCCAGCAACCCGGCCATCGGCATGGACGCGCTGCAGGACCTGATCAGCTCGCGCGTGCTCGACCAGATCGCGCGCGTGCCGGGCGTCGGCAACACCCAGCAGTTCGGCAGCGAATACGCGATGAACATCTGGCTGAACCCCGACCAGTTGCAGGGTTACGGGCTGTCGGCGGCGCAGGTACTGAACGCGGTGCGCAGCCAGAACGTGCAGTTCACCGCCGGCGTGATCGGTTCGGAACCGGCCGCGCGCGGCCAGGGCTTCACCGCCTCGGTTTCGGCCGAAGGCAAGTTCACCAGCCCCGAGGAATTCGGCAACATCCTGCTGCGCGCCAATCCCGACGGTTCGGCGGTGCGGCTGAAGGACGTGGCCAAGATCGGCATCGGCGCCGGCGCCTACGGCTTCGAAACGCGCTGGAACGGCGATCCCGCAGCCGGCTTCGCGGTGATGTTGCTGCCCGGCGCCAACGCCCTGAACGTCGCGGAGGCGGTGCGCAGCAAGATGGGCGAGCTGTCCGCCAGCTTCCCGCCCGGCGTGACCTGGTTCGTGCCGTACGACACCACCGACTTCGTCAAGATCTCGATCGAGGAAGTGGTGAAGACCCTGTTCGAGGCGATCGTGCTGGTGTTCCTGGTGATGCTGGTGTTCCTGCAGAACTTCCGCGCCACCATCATCCCGACCCTGGTCATCCCGGTGGCGCTGCTCGGCACCTTCCTCGGCATGACCGTAGTCGGCTTCACCATCAACCAGCTGACCCTGTTCGGCATGGTGCTGGCCATCGGCATCGTGGTCGACGACGCGATCGTGGTGATCGAGAACGTCGAGCGCATCATGACCGAGGAAAACCTGTCGCCGCGCGACGCGACGATCAAGGCCATGCACCAGATCAGCGGCGCGGTCATCGCCATCACCCTGGTGCTGTCGGCGGTGTTCATCCCCAGCGCCCTGCAGGGCGGCAGCGCCGGCGAGATCTACAAGCAGTTCGCCCTGACCATCGCCATCGCGATGCTGTTCTCGGCGTTCCTCGCGCTGGGCTTCACCCCGGCGCTGTGCGCGACCATGCTGAAGCCGACCGGGCACCACGAGAGCCGCCATGCGGTGTTCCGCTGGTTCAACAAGTACTACGACAAGATCAGCCACACCTATGTGGGCCACATCGGTTCGGCGGTGAAGCACGCGCCGCGCTGGATGCTGGTGTTCGCCCTGCTGGCGGCGCTGTGCGGCTTCCTTTTCACCAACATGAAAGGCAGCTTCCTGCCCGAGGAAGACCAGGGCTACGCGCTGGCCATCGTGCAGCTGCCGCCGGGCGCGACCATGCAGCGCACGCAGAAGGTGTTCCACCAGGTACGCACCCAGCTGAGCAAGATGGAGGGCTTCGACGGCCTGTTCGAAGTCACCGGCTTCAGCTTCGTCGGTCAGGGCGAAAACGTCGGCATGGGCTTCATCAAGTTGAAGCCCTGGGACGAACGCAAGATCGACGCGACCAGTTTCATCCAGCAGGCCAATGGCGCGCTGTTCGGGATCAAGGAAGCGCAGATCTTCGTGGTCAACCTGCCCACCGTGAACGGCCTGGGCCAGTTCGGCGGCTTCGACATGTACCTGCAGGACCGCTCGGGCAAGGGCCGCGAGGCGCTGATGCAGGCGACCGGCCAACTGCTGGGCAAGGCCAACAACCCGCAGGCCAGCCCGGCGCTGACCGGCGTGCGGCCGAATGAGCTCGAACCTGCGCCGCAGCTCAAGCTGTCGGTGGATCGGGTGCAGGCACAGTCGATGGGCATCTCGGTCTCCGACGTGTTCAACACCATCCAGCTGATGCTGTCGCCGGTGTACGTCAACGACTTCTTCTACGACGGCCGCATCAAGCGGGTGACCATGCAGGCGGATTCTCCGTACCGCATGGGCGCGGATTCGCTGAGCCACTTCTACACGCCCAGCACGCTGGCCGCCGACGGTTCGATGATCCCGCTGAGCAACGTGGTCAAGCCGCAATGGATCACCGCCCCGCCGGCGCTGACCCGCTACAACGGCTACGCGGCGGTCAACATCGTCGGCTCGCAGGCGCCGGGACACAGCTCCGGCGAAGCGATGAAGGAGATGGAGGACATCGTCAACAAGGACCTGCCGCAGGGCTTCGGCTACGACTGGTCGGGCTTGTCGTACCAGGAAATCCTGTCCGGCAACACCGCCACCCTGCTGCTGGCGCTGTCGATCCTGGTGGTGTTCCTGTGCCTGTCGGCGCTGTACGAGAGCTGGTCGATCCCGGTCGCGGTGCTGTTGGTGGTGCCGCTGGGCGTGCTCGGCGCGATCGTGTTCTCGCTCGCGCGCGGACTGTCCAACGACATCTTCTTCAAGATCGGCCTGATCACCATCATCGGCCTGGCGGCGAAGAACGCGATCCTGATCGTCGAATTCGCCGTGGAGCAACGCCGCGAGGGCAAGACCCTGCGCGAGGCCACCATCGAGGCAGCGCGTCTGCGCTTCCGCCCGATCCTGATGACCTCGCTGGCCTTCATCCTCGGCGTGACCCCGCTGGCCCTGTCCACCGGCGCCGGCGCCAACGCCCGCCACGCGATCGGCACCGGCGTGATCGGCGGCATGATGTTCGCCACCTTCCTCGGCCTGCTGCTGATCCCGGTGT
The DNA here is from genome assembly GCF_017939625.1 of Pseudoxanthomonas helianthi. Lineage (GTDB taxonomy): Bacteria > Pseudomonadota > Gammaproteobacteria > Xanthomonadales > Xanthomonadaceae > Pseudoxanthomonas_A > Pseudoxanthomonas_A helianthi. Next base: position 89,247 of record NZ_JAGKTC010000003.1, on the reverse strand, counting down.
TCTTCATCGCCGTGCGCCGCGTGCTGGGCGACAAGCTGGACGAGCCCTCGAAGGAGTATCTGGCGCATCAGCACCAGGGCGATTGATCTGGCAGTGGCCTGAAACGGAAACCCCGGCGAAAGCCGGGGTTTTTCTTTATTGGCGGCACGGTACGATGAGCGGGCGATCCGCGCTCCCATTCCGTCCGCCGAAAAATCATCTCGCCTCCGCCATGCTTCTCACCCACCGACTCGCCCGCCACAGCGACCTCGATGCGCTGAAGGCCTTGATGGACGCCGCCATCTCCGAACTGCAGAAGGATTTCCTCGACGCCGGGCAGATCGCCTCGAGCCGTGCGATCATGGGGCTGGATACGCAGCTGATCGACGATGGCACCTATTTCATCGTGGAGACCGACGGCCAACTTGCCGGTTGCGGCGGCTGGAGTCGGCGCGCGACCCTGTACGGCGGCGACCACTCGCCCGGCCGCGATGCGGCGCTGCTCGATCCCGCAAGGGAGCCGGCGCGAATCCGCGCGATGTACACCCATCCCGGCCACGCGCGCAAAGGCGTCGGCCGGCTGATCCTGACCCTATGCGAGGAAGCTGCGCGGCATGAAGGCTTCCGCCGCGCCGAGATGATGGCGACGCTGGCCGGCGTACCGCTGTATCGCGCTTGCGGTTATTCGCCGATCGAGGATGTCGTCGATCGGCGCGGCGGCGCGCCGGTGCCGCTGGTGCGGATGGGCAAGGCGCTCGCATAGGCGCCGTTCCTCGATGCGTTGGTCCGGCGAGAAAAAAAGCCGGATCGACCGGGGCTTTTTACATGGCGGAAACCGCAACGCGCGGCGGCGGGATAGAATCGCCGCGAATGCGATCGCACGCCTTCCAACGTCGAATGGGCCTGATGGCGCTGCTCGCCCTGCTGCTGCTCGTGCTCATGCCGGTCGCGAGCCGGCTGCTCGCCGCGGGCGACGGTGCGGCCGGAAGCGTCTGGTCGCAGATGTGCACCACGGCCGGACTCAAGCTGGTCAAGCTGGACCTCGGCGATGCCGGGGCGAAGACCCCGCAACCCGCCGGCGACATGCCGATGGGCGACGACTGCCCCTATTGCCCCGTGCTCAACGCGATCGCTTCGCTGGCGCTGTGCATCGCTCTGGTGTTCCCGCGCATCGTCGGCGCGTTCCATCCGCGTCGCCTGCTGTCGCCGCCCGCGTTCCGCTGGCATCCCTGCGGCCTCGGCTCGCGAGGACCGCCGCTCGCTCTCTGAAGGACCACTAATCCGCGCAAGGCTTCCGCCCTGCGCGCCTTCGTGACTTTCGGAGTCTTCGATGTCGAACTACCGCTTCGCGATGCCGCGCGCATCGCTGTTGGCCGTGGCCGTTGCCATGGCCTTGCTTCCCGCCTTTCCCGCCCGCGCAGCCAACAGAGGCGCGGAGCCGCAATCCTCCGGCGAACCGCGATCCGGCGATGGCGAAACCACCACTTTCGGCACGATCCGGGTACGCGGCCCGCAACCCACCTCGCTGCCGGCGCGCATCCCCACCACGATGGAAGGCATCACCGGCGCGGAGATCCGCGACCGGATCAACGCCACCGACGCCGAGGACGCGCTGAAGTATTTCCCCAGCTTGCTGGTGCGCAAGCGCTACATCGGCGACTACGACCATGCCGTGCTGGCGACCCGCGCTTCCGGCACCGGCAACAGCGCGCGGTCGCTGGTCTACGCCGACGGCATCCTGCTGTCCAACCTGCTCGGCAACGGCGCATCGTTCACCCCACGCTGGGGTCTGGTCGCGCCGGAGGAAATCGAACGCGTCGACGTGTTGTACGGCCCGTTCTCCGCCGCCTATTCCGGCAACTCGGCCGGCGCCGTGGTCGATTACGTCACCCGCATGCCCGAACGCTTCGAGGCGCACCTCAAATACGGCCATTACCGCGAACGCTTCCGCCTGTACGGCACCGAGGCGGTCTATCCCGCCCGATCCACCTCGGCTTCGCTCGGCAACCGCTGGGGCGGGTTTTCGGCCTGGGTGTCGCTGAACCGCCTCGACAGCGATGCGCATCCGATCGCGTTCGCGACCTTGCCCGAAAGCGCGGGCACGACCGGGGGCGGCACCGCGGTGGACGGCGCCGTTGCCGGATCGAATCCACGCAACCAACCCTGGTGGCTGGTCGGCGCCAGCGGACAGACCCATACCGTGCAGGACCAGGCCAAGTTGAAGCTGGCCTACGACTTCACCCCGGAGCTGCGCCTGAGCTATGTGTTCGGGTTGTGGAAGAACGAGGTCCTGCGCGATTCGCAGGCCTATCTGCGCGACGCCGCCGGCAGGCCCGTGCATGCCGGCCACGTGCTGATCGACGGTCGCCGCTACACGCTGGCGCCGACGGCCATTTCCCTGCAGCGCGCCGGACAGGAACAACGGATGCACGGCCTGACGCTGAGGCGCAGTGGCGGCGGATGGGATTACCTGCTGGCGTGGAGCCGCTTCGACTATGCGAAAGACCTGTTGCGTTCGCCGCTGCTCGCCCGGCCCGCGGCGGACACCGGCGGCGCGGGCCGCATCGCCGATGGCCATGGCACCGGCTGGACCACGGCCAATGCGCGTGCGACATGGCAACCCGACCCGTCGCACACGCTCGAATTCGGCCTGCAGGACGATCGGTTCGAACTGCGCAGCACGGTCTTCGATACCAGCGACTGGATTCGCGGCATTCCGCGAACGCGATATTCCGCCTTCGCCGGCACCACCGGACTGCGCAGCGCCTTCGTGCAGGACACCTGGCGATGGTCTTCGCGCTGGACCGGCACGTTCGGCTTGCGTGCGGAGCATTGGACGGCGCGCGATGGCCGGATTGCCAACGCGGTATCGGAACTCGGCTTCCCGCGCCGACGGGAGAACGCGCTGTCGCCGAAGGCCGCGGTCGAGTTCGCGCCCTCGCCCGTCTGGTCGCTGAAGGCTTCGATCGGCCGCGCCGTGCGTTTTCCCACGGTCAGCGAGTTGTACCAGGGCAGCATCGCGACGAACGTCATCGTCAACAACGACCCGGACCTGGCACCGGAGCGTTCGGTCACTTCGGAACTTTCGTGGGTACGCCGCCTGGAACATGGGCGCTTCCGGGCGACGCTCTTCCACGAACGCACCCGCGATGCGCTGTACTCGCAGACCAACGTGACCGTGACGCCGAACGTCACCAGCATCCAGAACGTCGACGCGATACGCACCAGCGGCGCCGAGCTGGCGACGGAGCTGACCGGCATCGGCCTGGACGACCTCGACCTGGCCGCCAGCCTGACCTTCGCCGATTCGGTGATCCGCGAGAACCGCAACTTCCCGGCCAGCGAAGGCAAGTGGCAGCCGCGCGTGCCGCGCTGGCGCGCCAACCTGCTGGCGACGTGGCATCCGGGCGATCGCTGGAGTTTCACCGGCGGCCTGCGCTATAGCGGCCGGCAGTTCAACACGCAGGACAACGCGGACCTGCACGGCGACGCCTATACCGGCACCAGCCGGTTCCTGGTCGCCGACGCGCGCGTGCGCTACCGACACGACGCGCACTGGAGCGGTGCGCTGGGCGTGGACAACCTGGCCAACCGGACCTACTGGAACTTCCATCCCTACAACCAGCGCACCTGGTCGGCGGAACTCCGCTACGACTACTGAAAGAAAAGCCCCGGCCGTACCGGGGCTTTTCACATTGCGTAAACCGGAACACGCGTCGCCAGTGCGCGTCCAGCCACGTGCCGGATCGCACTTGTCCGCGACCGACGCCCTGCACTAGTCTCCACCGCGACCTGCCGGGAGAAGCGCGATGGCGATACGAAAGTCGGTGGTACTGGCGTCGTTGTTGGCCTGCGGCTCGGCCGTGCCGCAGGAATTCAGCATCGAGGGCATGGGCGTGGTGTCCACGCCGCAACGCGAGGTGCGCGCCAGCGTCAGCCCGGACGGGCGGCGCATCGTCTGGGGTACCGGCGAACGCGCCGGCAGCCCGGGCAGCTACGATCTGTGGCAGGCGACCAAACGCGACGGCCATTGGGCCGATCCGCGACCGCTTTCGATCGACACCCCGGCCAAGGAGTTCGACCCGTTCTTCAGCGCCGACGGCAAGTGGCTGTACTTCTTCTCCAATCGCGAAGGCGGTTTCGGCGGCGACGATCTGTATCGCGCCGCCGTGCTGGCCGACGGCGACTTCGGCACGCCGGAAAACCTCGGCCCCGGCGTCAACGGCAAGGGCGACGAATGGGCGCCGGCGACCACCCACGATGGCGAGCATCTGCTGTTCGCCAGCGACAGCTTCGGCGGCGCCGGCGGCCACGATCTGCTGATGGCGCATTGGGACGGCAAGGCCTTCACCGCTCCCCGGCCGGTGCCCGGCGTCAATACGCCCGGCGACGAATTCGACGCCGCCTGGATTGAGGACGGCAAGGCGATCGTGTACGCCTACGCCAGGGACATCGCCAAGGATCCGGTGCGCCTGCTGCTGGCGCAATGCGACGGCGAGCGCTATGTCGATCCGCAGCCGTGGGCGCTGGCGTTCAATGGTCCGCAGGACAATACCTACGGACCGTCGGTCGATCTTTCCAGGCCGGGCGAAATGCTGGTCAACGGCATCGCGAAAGCGCCGACTGCGGGCAAGCAGGACATCTATCGCGTGCGCACCCCGACGGTGACCGGCCAGAGCGGATGCGTCTAGCGGCGCATCCGCTCTGGCCTGAGCGGCCGGATCAGGCCTTCTTCGCCTTTTGCTTCGCGACCCACTGGTCGACGCGACGTTCGAGCAGGGTCAACGGCAACGCACCGCCGCCGAGCACGGCGTCGTGGAAGCCCCGGATGTCGAACTTGTCGCCCAGTTCGGTTTCGGCCTTCTTGCGCAGTTCCTGGATGCGGATCATGCCGACCTTGTAGGCGGTGGCCTGGCCCGGCATGATCAGGTAACGCCGCACTTCCGACTTGATCGCGGTCAGCGGCACCGCGCTGTTGGCGTGGAAGTATTCGACGGCCTGCTCCTCGGTCCAACCCTTGGCGTGCAAGCCGGTATCCACCACCAGGCGGATCGCGCGCCACATTTCCGAACTCAAGCGGCCGAATTCCGAATACGGATCCTGGTAGGTGCCCGGCATTTCCTTGGCCAGCCATTCCGCGTACAGCCCCCAGCCTTCGGCATAGGCGGTGAACCCCGCCTGGGTGCGGAATTTCGGCACGCCGGTCAGTTCCTGGGCGATCGAAATCTGCATGTGGTGGCCCGGAATGCCTTCGTGGTACGCGATCACTTCCAGCTCGGGCTTCGGCATCGCGTTCATGTCCGAAAGATGCGCGTAGTAAACGCCCGGGCGCGAACCGTCCGGCGTGCCGGGGTAATAGTGCTGCGCAGCGCCATCCTGTTCGCGGAACGGCTCCACCCGCTTGACCACGAGGTCGGCCTTCGGCAGCAGGCCGAAATACTTCGGCAGCACCTTCTTGATGTTGTCGATGTCGCGCGTAGCCTCATCGAGGTAGGCCTTGCGCCCCGCATCGGTGTTCGGGAACTTGAACTGCGGGTCGGTATCGATGAAGTGGAAGAAGGCCTGCAGGTCGCCCTTGAAGCCCACCTTGTCCTTCAACGCGGTCATCTCGCCCTTGATCCGTGCCACTTCCTTCAGGCCCAGCTCGTGGATCTGTTCGGCCGTCATGTCGGTGGTGGTCATCTGGCGCAGCTGGTACTCGTAATACGCCTTGCCGTTCGGATGGGTGACGCCCACGCCGGTGGCGTTGACCGCGGCCTTCGGCAGCTCTTCCTCGCTCCACGCGATGACACGCTCGTAGGCCGGCTTGAACTGCTCCAGCAGCGCCTTGCGCGCGTCTTCCTTCAGCGCGGCGGCGCGCGCCGCGTCGATCTTGCCCGCCTTCACCAGCTCGTCCGCCTTGGCCTGGGCGTCGGCCCAGATCGCCGAGTCCTTGCCCGCGGCGAAAGGCGCGCCGGCGATGACCTTCTTCGACTGCTCGATCACGCCTTCATAGGCGAACTTGGGCGGGCGGATGCCTTGCTTGGCGGAAGCGCGCGCGCGTTCCAGCAACTGGTCGAAGGCACGCCCGGTGGCCGCGATCCGCGACACGTAGGCCTTGTAGTCCGCCTCGTCTTCGACCTTGTGGAAGCTGATCAGGAAGGTCGGCAGGAAGTTCTGCGCGCCGTTCATCTGGTCGAAGGCGTAACCGTCGACGAGGAACGGCAAGCCGTCGCGCGCGTTCTCGTACTGCAGCTTCCACAAGTCGTAGGAAAGCTTGGCCTCGTCGTCGAGCTTGGCGTAGTCGAAGGACTTCTCCATCTCCTCCACGCTCGCCTTCTGCCAGGCCACCTGGTCGCGCTGGGCCTTTTCGGACATGTCGTCCAACTGGTCATACAGGTCCTTGCGGCCCTGGAAGGTCAGCTGGATCGGGCTGAAGTGCAGTTGTTCCTCGTACTTCTTCTCGAACCACTGGTTCAACCGCGCGGTTTCCGCGGTGATGTCGGCGGCGGAAGCGGTCGTGGCGGCGGCCGGACGACCGGCTTCAGGCGTGGCGGTACGGTCGCAGGCGGCCAGGGCCAGGGCAATGGCACAGACGATCAGGGTCTTGCGCATCGGTTTCTCCGGGAATTCGGGCAGAGGGGTGGCCGCACTCTAGCCCACGGCCCCTTCGCCGTCCCATGACGAAAGCTTGGCCGGCCAGGAAACTGGGCGTGGGAGCGACGTAAGTCGCGAATATCGAAGCCGCAGGCTGCCCAACGCCTGTGAGTTCCAGGATGGGAGTGGGGGCGAGATCAAGCGGCCCCGATTTTGATGGCGAGTGGAAGCCAGTCGCTTCGATATTCGCGACTTATGTCGCTCCCACTGGGAAGCCATTGGACGACCCGTCACCTGGGCCATTGAAAAGCGACCCTGCTTGACCAGCCATTCGGCTGTTGAAAGACGCGGGATCGTGAGCAAAGACGGCTCAGCGCAACCCGGTCTCGTTCCGCGCAATGACCAGGCGCTGGATTTCCGACGTACCCTCGTAGATCTCGGTGATCTTGGCATCGCGGAAATAGCGCTCCAGCGGCATTTCCTTCGAATAGCCCATGCCGCCGTGGATCTGCACCGCCTGGTGGGTGATCCACATCGCCGCTTCCGAAGCGGTCAGCTTGGCGATGGCCGCCTCGTTGCTGAAACGCCCGCCCTGCGCCTTCACCCACGCCGCGCGCAGGGTCAGCAGCAGGGCCGCATCCAGCTTGCACTTCATGTCGGCGATCTTGGCCTGGGTCATCTGGAAGGTGCCGATCGGTGCGCCGAAGGCCTTGCGCTCCTTCACGTACTCGATGGTCTTCTCGTAGGCGGCGCGGGCGATGCCGATGGCCTGCGAGGCGATGCCGATGCGGCCGGCGTCGAGCACGCCCATCGCGATCTTGAAGCCCTCGCCCTCCATGCCCAGCACGTCTTCCGGCTGGACGACGTAGTCGGTGAATTCGATCTCGCAGGTCGCCGACGCGCGGATGCCGAGCTTCGGCTCGGTCTTGCCACGGTGGAAGCCGGGCTTGTCGCCATCGATCAGGAACGCGGTGATGCCGCGCGCGCCCTTTTCGGGTTCACTGATCGCGAACAGGACGAAATACTTCGCGACCGGGCCGGAGGTGATCCAGCTCTTCTTGCCGTTGATCACGAAGCTGCCATCGGCCTGCTTCACCGCGCGGCAACGCATCGCGGTGGCGTCGGAACCGGACTGCGGCTCGGTCAGGGCGAAGGCACCGATCTCGCGGCCTTCGGCGATGGCGCGCACGTACTTCTGCTTCTGCTCCTCGGTGCCGAACTTGAGGATGCCGTTGCAGAACAGCGAGTTGTTCACCGACACGATGGTGCTGTGCGCCGCATCGCCGGCGGCGATCTCGACCATCGCCAGTACGTAGGCGACCGGATCCATGCCCGCGCCACCGTATTCCTCCGGCACTTCGATGCCCATCAGGCCGTTTTCGCCGAGCAGGCGGATGTTGTCGAGCGGGAATTCGCCGGTGCGGTCGTGGTGCTCGGCGCTGGGCGCGATCTTCTCCTGGGCGATGCGCCGGGCCACGTCCTGGATCATCAACTGCTCTTCGGTATAGCCGAAATCCACGTCCCCACTCCGTTCCAAGTCCAAGGCAATGGGTGCAATTGTAACCATTCGCCCCTTGCGGCTTGACCCCGGCCGGGTCGGGGAACAGAATATCTTTATATCGCGATAGGAAGATATTTATGGATCTGGAAGCCTGGTCGACCCGGCTGAAGGTCTTCGCCGACGCCACCCGCGTCCGCCTGCTGGCCCTGCTGGCCGGGGAAGAGCTGACCGTGGCCGAGCTGTCCTCGATCACCCAGCTGGCCCAACCGCGGGTCTCCACCCATCTGGCCAAGCTGAAGGAAGCCGGGCTGGTCCGCGACCGGCGCGCCGGCGTCTCGGCCTACTACCGCTTCGACGAGGACAAGCTCGACCCGGCCCAGCGGGAGCTTTGGCGCAGCCTGCGCGAAGGCAGCGACGACCCGCTGCTGCGCCAGGATGCCGAGCGGGTGCCGGCCGTGCTGGCCAGCCGCGCCGCCGAACAGAACTGGGCCGACAGCGTCGCCGGCGACATGGAGCGCCACTATTCGCCCGGGCGCACCTGGGAAGCACTGGCCCGCACCGTGCTGCCGCTGTTCGAAGTCGGCGACGTGCTCGACATCGCTTCCGGCGACGGCGTGCTGGCCGAACTGTTGTCGCCGCACGCCAAGCGCTATGTCTGCATCGACACCAGCGCGCGCGTGGTCGCCGCCGCCGGCGAGCGCCTGCGCCGCTTCCCCAACGTCGAGGTGCGCGAAGGCGACATGCACGCGCTGCCCTGCAAGGACAACAGCTTCGACCTGGTCGTGCTGATGCACGCGCTGACCTATTCGGCCCAGCCCGCGCAGGCGGTGGCCGAGGCCGCGCGCGTGCTGCGTCGGGGCGGCCGCGTGCTGCTCAGCAGCCTGGCCAAGCACGAACACCGTGCCGTGGTCGAAGCCTATGGCCACGTCAACCTCGGCTTTACGGCCAAGGAACTGCGCAAGTTCGCCGAGAAGGCCGGGCTGGAAATCGCCAGCTCCGAAACCGTGACCCGCGAGCGGCGCCCTCCGCATTTCGAAGTGATTTCGCTGATCGGCATCAAGAAATGAAAACTCTCCCTTGGCTGCATCCCGACCGCGTCGCCAAGCTGCAACAGGCGCTGGCACAACGCATTCTGATCATCGACGGCGCGATGGGCACGATGATCCAGCGCCACAGGCTGGAAGAAGCCGACTACCGCGGCGAACGCTTCGTCCACGGCTACGACGTTGCGCACGCCGAGAACGGCCATGTGCACGGGCCCGGTTGCGACCATGCCGGCCACGACCTCAAGGGCAACAACGACCTGCTGCTGCTGAGCAAGCCGGAAGTCATCGCCGGCGTACACGAAGCCTACCTGGAGGCCGGTGCCGACCTGCTCGAGACCAATACCTTCAACGCGACCACGATCAGTCAGGCCGACTACCACCTCGAACACCTGGTCTACGAACTGAACAAGGCAGGCGCCGCCCTGGCCCGCGCCTGCTGCGACAAGTTCGAGGCACAGACCCCGGACAAGCCGCGCTTCGTCATCGGCGTGCTCGGCCCGACCAGCCGCACCGCGTCGATCAGCCCCGACGTCAACGACCCGGGCTTCCGCAACGTCAGCTTCGACGAGTTGCGCATCGCCTACCGCGAAGCCGCCGACGGGCTGATCGATGGCGGCGCCGACACCCTGATGGTCGAAACGATCTTCGACACGCTCAACGCCAAGGCCGCGCTGTACGCCATCGAGGAAGCCTTCGACGCGCGCGGCGCGCGCCTGCCGGTGATGATCTCCGGCACCATCACCGACGCGTCCGGACGCACGCTGTCGGGGCAGACCGCCGAAGCTTTCTACACGTCGCTGGCGCACAGCCGGCCGCTGTCGATCGGCCTGAACTGTGCGCTGGGCGCGAAGGATCTGCGACCGCACGTCGAAACCTTGGCGACCGTCGCCGACAGCTTCGTCAGCGCGCATCCCAACGCCGGCCTGCCCAATGCCTTCGGCGAATACGACGAAACGCCGGAGGAAATGGCCGCCACGCTGAAGGAATTCGCTCAGAGCGGCCTGCTGAACCTGGTCGGCGGCTGCTGCGGCACCACGCCGGCGCACATCAAGGCCATCGCCGACGCGGTCGCCGGCATCGCCCCGCGCAAGCTGCCGCAGGCATTGGACCGGGCCGCATGAGCGCCACTGCCCGCCCCACCCGCCTGTCGGGCCTCGAGCCGCTGGTCATTACCCCGGAACTGCTGTTCGTCAACGTCGGCGAACGCACCAACGTCACCGGCAGCGCGCAGTTCCGCAAGCTGGTCAAGGAAGACCGCTACGAGGAAGCGGTCGAAGTCGCCCGCCAGCAGGTCGCCAACGGCGCGCAGATCCTCGACGTCAACATGGACGAGGGCCTGATCGATTCCGAGAAGGCGATGGTGCGCTTCCTCAGCCTGATCGCTTCCGAGCCGGACATCGCCCGCATCCCGGTGATGGTCGACTCGTCGAAATGGAGCGTGATCGAGGCCGGCCTGCAATGCCTGCAGGGCAAGAGCGTGGTCAATTCGATCTCGCTGAAGGAAGGCGAGGAAGCCTTCGTCGAACATGCGCGCAAGGTGCTGCGCTACGGCGCGGCCGCGGTGGTGATGGCCTTCGACGAACAGGGCCAGGCCGACACCTGCGCGCGCAAGGTCGAGATCTGCACGCGCGCCTACAGGATCCTGACCGAGGAAGTCGGCTTCCCGCCCGAAGACATCATCTTCGATCCGAACATCTTCGCCATCGCCACCGGCATCGAGGAACACGACAACTACGCGGTCGACTTCATCGAGGCCACGCGCCTGATCAAGGCGACCCTGCCGCATTGCCACGTATCCGGCGGCGTGTCCAACGTGTCGTTCTCGTTCCGCGGCAACGAACCGGTGCGCCAGGCGATCCACTCGGTGTTCCTGTACCACGCGATCCAGGCCGGCATGGACATGGGCATCGTCAACGCCGGCGCCATGCCGATCTACGACGACCTCGAACCCGAGTTGCGCGAACGCGTCGAGGACGTGGTGCTGAACCGGCGCAAGGACGCAACCGAACGCCTGCTGGAAATCGCGGAGAAGTACAAAGGCAAGAAGGGCGAAGCCAAGGCCGAGGACCTGGCCTGGCGGGAGAAACCGGTGCGCGAGCGCCTGGCCCATGCGCTGGTGCACGGCATCGACGCCTTCGTCGATGCCGACACCGAGGAAGCCCGCCAGCAGGCCGCGCGCCCGCTCGACGTGATCGAAGGTCCGCTGATGGACGGCATGAACATCGTCGGCGACCTGTTCGGCGCCGGCAAGATGTTCCTGCCGCAGGTGGTGAAGTCGGCGCGGGTGATGAAGAAGGCGGTGGCCTACCTGCTGCCTTACATCGAAGCCGAGAAGCAGAAGACCGGCGACGCCGGCAAGTCGAACGGCAAGATCGTCATGGCCACGGTCAAGGGCGACGTGCACGACATCGGCAAGAACATCGTCGGCGTGGTCCTGGCCTGCAACAACTTCGAGGTCGTCGACCTCGGCGTGATGGTGCCGGCGCAGAAGATCCTCGACACCGCCCGCGCCGAGAACGCGGACATCATCGGCCTGTCCGGGCTGATCACGCCGTCGCTGGAGGAAATGAGCCATGTCGCCCGCGAGATGCAGCGGCAGGGCTTCGAAATGCCGCTGCTGATCGGCGGCGCGACCACTTCGCGTGCGCACACCGCGTTGAAGATCGACCCGCACTACAAGGCGCCGACGGTGTGGGTGAAGGATGCCTCGCGCGCGGTCGGCGTGGCCCAGTCGCTGATCTCGCGCGACCTGCGCGCGGCCTTCGTCGCCGCCAACGACGCCGACTACGCCGAAATCCGCGAACGCCACCGCAACCGCGGCGACGCCAAGCGGCTGGTTTCCCTGGAGCAGGCGCGTTCGCAGAAATTCGACGGCGGCTGGGACGCCTACACCCCGCCAGCGCCCAAGCAACCGGGTCTGCACGTTTTCGACGACTATCCGCTCGCCGAGCTGGTCGAATGCATCGACTGGACGCCGTTCTTCAGCGCCTGGGAACTGGCCGGCAAATTCCCGGCGATCCTCGACGATGCCGTGGTCGGCAAGCAGGCGACCGAGCTGTACCGCGATGCGCGGGCGATGCTGGAGCAGATCGTCGCGGAGAAATGGCTGACCGCCAAGGCCGTGTTCGGCCTGTGGCCGGCGAATTCGGTCGGCGACGACGTCGTGCTGCGTACCGACGCCGGCGACGAAACCCTGCACTTCCTCCGCCAGCAGGTCGACAAGCCGGTCGAGCGCCCGGATTTCTGCCTGGCCGACTTCATCGCGCCGCAGGCTTCCGGCAAGCAGGACTGGATCGGCATGTTCGCGGTTACCGCCGGCATCGGCATCGACCAACACGTCGCCCGCTTCGAGGCCGACCACGACGATTACAACGCGATCCTGCTGAAGGCGCTGGCCGACCGCCTCGCCGAGGCGCTGGCCGAACGCCTGCACCAGCGCGTGCGCATCGAGTTCTGGGGCTATGACGCCCAGGAGACGCTCGACAACGAAGCGCTGATCGCCGAAAAATACCGCGGCATCCGCCCGGCGCCGGGTTATCCGGCCTGCCCCGAGCATAGCGAGAAGGCGACGCTGTTCCGCCTGCTCGACGCCGGCGGCAACGCCGGCATATCGCTGACCGAAAGCTTCGCGATGCTGCCGACCGCCGCGGTGTCCGGCTACTATTTCAGCCATCCGCAGAGCCAGTACTTCGTCGTCGGCCGAGTGTCCAAGCAACAGGCCGAGGACTACGCGCGGCGCAAGGGGGTGTCGTTGGCGCAGGTAGAGCGCTGGCTGGCCTCGAACCTGGATTACGATCCCGAATAACCCAACGAGGAAGCTCGCTCCTGCTCGTCATTCCCGCGAAGGCGGGAATCGCTCTTGCTTTTCGCGGGAGCGGGCCGTGCTCGCGATGCCTTGGTAAGAACGTGCGGAGAGCGATTCCCCCTTCGCGGGAATGACGAGCAAAGGCCGCCGCGCATCGTTTAGCATCCGTCTTCCCTACCCGCCTCCGCCCGCATGGATGCCGTCACCGACACACGCAACGCCGACTTCCTCCGCCAGCATGCCGCGCCGGGCCGCATCGGCCTGTGCGGCACCTCGGACTGGATCGGCAAGGCCATCCGCAAGGCGCAGGCGCCGCTGACCAACGACGGCCATCGCAGCCTGTGGTCGCACGCCTTCCTGTTCTGCGAACGGCGCATCGACGGCCACTGGTGGGTGCTGGAATCCGACCTGGACCTGCGCTACCGGCAGATCCGCCTGGGCGTACAGGAAAACCGCGCCGACCGTTATTTCGATGCGGAGGCTTTTCCCAACCTGGCCATCCTCGACTTCGGCCTCGATGAGGCGCAGGTCCGCAAAGTGCAAATCGCGGCGCTGGACCTGCTGGCCGGCCTGTCCAGCTATTCATTGAGCGAACTGGTCGGCACCCTGTTCGCCATGCACAGTACGCGCCTGCGCCGGCGCGGCAACCTGCTGGCCAAGGAAGGCGCGCTGTACTGCTCGGCGATGGTGCAACACTGCTATGCCGCGGCGGGCATCGAATTCATTCCCGGCGTGCACGGCAAGAACATCGCGCCGCAGGACATCTACGATTCGGAGCTGCCGCACCGGACCCATTCGCTGATCCGCGACCTGGGCATCTCGCGGCTGCGCCGCCTCGCCCACGAAACGGAAGAACTGTTGAATACCCCGGTCGAGGACCTGTTCTGAGCCGATGACGCGCAACCACGCCCCGCACCCGGTGCCGATGCTGCGCCTGGCGAGCTTCTACTTCGCCTACTACGCCGCGTTGGGCGCGTTCACGCCGTACTGGAGCCTGTACCTGCAATCGCAGGGCATGGGCGTGGCCGCGATCAGCGTGCTGATGAGCCTGTGGTACGCGACCCGGGTGCTGGCGCCGAGCGCATGGACCACGCTGGCGGCGCGTTCGTCACGGCCGATCCGCTGGCTGCACCTGGGTTGCGCGCTGACCGTGGCCAGCTTCGCCGGCTTCCTGGTGCCTTGGAAGTTCGCCGGCCTGTTCGCGGTGATGTGCGCATTCTGCTTCTTCTACAACGCGGTGATGCCGCAGTTCGAATCGATCACCCAGTCGCACCTGCACGGGCGCAGCGACCGCTATGGCCTGATCCGGGTCTGGGGCTCGATCGGCTTCATCATCGTGGTCGCGCTGTACGGCGTGCTGATCGACGAGCTGGGCGCGGCGAAGCTGCCGTGGCTGATGCTGCCGCTCTTCGCCGGCTTGCTGGTTTCGGCGTCCTGCAACCACTACGCGCAACCTCCCGCCATCGCCGCGCACGGCGCGGAAGCGGGCTTCCGCGAACGCCTGCGCCGGCCGGAGGTGCTGGCCTTCTTCGTCGCCGCGTTCCTGGTGCAGGTGTCGTTCGGGCCGTACTACACGTTCTTCTCGATCTACCTGGGCGAACACGGCTACTCGCCTTCGACCCAGGGCGTGCTGTGGAGCATCGGCGTGCTGGTCGAGATCGGCCTGCTGTTCCTGTCGCGGCGCATCTTCCGCCGCTGGGGCGCGCGGCGCCTGCTGGTGTTCTCGCTGGGCATCACCGCGGTGCGCTGGTGGGTGACGGCGACGTGGCCCGATTCGCTGGCGCTGATGATCGTCGCGCAGACCAGCCATGCCTTCAGTTTCGCCGCGTTCTTCGCCGCGGCGATGCTGCTGCTGGCCGAATACTTCCCCGGCAAGCTCAACGGCCATGGCCAGGGCGTGTTCTACGGACTGTCGTCGGGCATCGGCGGCGTGGCCGGCGCGCTGCTCGCCGGCCAGCTATGGCGCTTCAGCGGGCAGACCGCCTTCGCCGTGTCGGGTTTCGTCGCGCTGGCGGCGTTCGCCACCGCATGGCACTGGCTGTTGCGGCGACCTCGGTCGATTGCGAAAGCAATGCGGGAAACTGCTTTGTAGAGCCGAGCAAGCTCGGCTGTTTTTGCCGTTGCGGCTGTAGAAGCCGGGCTTGTCCCGGCTTGCTTTTCGTGCATCGCCGCAAAGATCAAAAGCGTGCCGGGACAAGCCCGGCGCCTACGAAAAACCAAGGGCAGCCGAGCATGCTCGGCTCTACAAAGACCTACCAGACCAGATCGTCGGGGACCTGATATTTCGGATCGGCGTAGGGATCTTCCTCAGCGGGCGCGTTCGGATCGACCTTCAAGGCAACGGACGGTGCGAACACCGATCCGGCCTCTTCCAGCGTCGCGGCGTCGACCAGCAGGTAACGGCCGTTCAACTGCACCACGCCGAGTTCGCCTGCGTTGAGCTGCTTCAGTTGCGCCGCGTTGACGTAGATGCGCTTGATCTTGCCGCCATAGGGAAAGTGCCTGGCGATGTCGGCCTCGGCATCGTTCAGCGCCTTGTCCTTGAGCAGGACTTCGAGCTTGGCCTTCGCCTCGCGGCGCAGGCGCGCTTCTTCCTGTTTCTGCCGCTCGGCCTCGATGCGCTCGTCCTTTTCCTTCTGCGCGCGCATGGCGTAGGCCTTGGCCAGGTCGAATTCCTGGCGCTGGCGCGCGGGCTGGGCCGGCTTGTTCGAGTGGGCGGGCTTGCCGGCATGCGCAGGCTTGCCCGCGCCATGGCCGCCCTTGCCGGGTACCGGCTTGCCGCCGTGCGGCTTGCGCTGTTCGGGCCTGCGTTCCGGCTTGGGCGCCGGCTTGAAACCCAGGCCCAGCAATTGGTCGCGGAGGGAATCGCTCATTGCGGAAGGATCAGTAGTGCGGTGGCGGCGGTTCGTCCTGCGCGTCGACGTGCAGACTGTTGCGCAGCTTGCCGAGGTCGGCCAGCAGGTGGCGCAGCAACTCGGCGTTGCGTGCGCCTTCGATGCGGGCGTCGGCCAGGGCCTGGCTCAGCTCCGACATCGCCTGTTCCTGGAAGGCCAGTCGCGTTTCCAGTTCGACCAGCCGTTGTTCGAGCACGCGATCCTGCGCGTGCTCGCCGTCGCGGAGCAAATCATGCTGCATGCAGCGAACGTCCCCGGCCGATGCCGTAATACGCCAGGCCCGCGGCTTCGACTTCCGCGGGGTCGTAGAGGTTGCGGCCGTCGAAGATCGCCGCGTCCTTCAACGCGACCTTCAGTCGGGCGAAATCCGGGCTGCGGAACTGCTTCCATTCGGTGACCACGACCAGCGCATCGGCACCCTGCAGCGCCTCGCTTGCCGATCCGCACAGAACCAGGTCGTCGCGTTCGCCGAAGATGCGCCCCGCTTCGTGCCGCGCTTCCGGATCGTAGGCCCGGGCCTTCGCGCCGGCTTCCCACAGTTGGGCCAACAGGCGCCGGCTGGAGGCCTCGCGCATGTCGTCGGTGTTCGGCTTGAACGCCAGCCCCCACACGGCGATGGTCTTGCCGCGCAGGCCTTCGTCCTCGCCGGTGTCGTAATGGCGCTGCATCAGTTCGAACAGATGGCCCTTCTGCGCGTCGTTGACCGCTTCCACCGAATCCAGCAACTGCGCGGTATAGCCGTGCTGCTGCGCCGTGCGCGCCAATGCCTGCACGTCCTTGGGGAAGCACGAACCGCCGTAGCCGGCGCCCGGGTAGATGAAGTGCCAGCCGATGCGCGGATCCGAACCGATGCCCTTGCGCACGTGCTCGATGTCCGCGCCGACGCGCTCGGCGATATTGGCGATCTCGTTCATGAAACTGATCTTGGTCGCCAGCATCGCGTTGGCCGCGTACTTGGTCAGTTCCGCCGAACGCACGTCCATCGTCACGATGCGGTCGTGGTTGCGGTTGAACGGCGCGTACAGGCGCTTGAGCTTTTCCACCGCGGCCGGGTTGTCGGCACCGATGACGATGCGGTCCGGGCGCATGCAGTCCTCGACCGCCGCGCCTTCCTTGAGGAATTCCGGATTGGAGACGACGTCGAACGCGACCTGCGCATCGCGCGCCTGCAACTCCGTCGCAATGGCCGCCCGCACCTTGTCGGCGGTGCCGACCGGTACGGTGGACTTGTCGACCACCACGGTCGGCCGCTCGATGTTGCGTCCGATGGTCCGCGCCACGGCCAGCACGTATTGCAGGTCGGCGCTGCCGTCTTCGTCCGGCGGCGTACCCACGGCGATGAACACGATGTCGCCATGGGCGATCGCCGCGGCCGCGTCGATGGTGAACTTCAGCCGTCCGGCGGCATGGTTGGCCTTGACCATCGGCTCCAGCCCCGGTTCGTAGATCGGGATGATGCCGTTGTTCAGGCCTTCGACCTTCGCCGCGTCGACGTCGACGCAGACCACGTCATGGCCGACTTCGGCCAGGCAGGTGCCCGTGACCAGACCAACGTAGCCGGTACCGAAAATGCTTACTCGCATGCGTTATTCCAGTTCGATGTCCGTGCGTTTATTGCACGCCCAACAATTCCACATCGAACGTGAGCGCCGCGTCGGGACCGATGCCGCCCTGCGGCTGGCCGCCCGGGCCATAGGCCAGTTCGGAAGGGATCCAGAAGCGGTACTTGGCGCCCACCGACATCAGCGGAATGCCTTCGGTCCAGCCGGCGATGACCCCGGTCAGCGGGAAGGTCGCCGGTTGCCCGCGCTTGTAGGAGCTGTCGAACACGGTGCCATCGAGCAGCTTGCCCTCGTAATTGACCTGCACCGTGCTCGAAGGCAGCGGACGCGCGCCGTTGCCCGCGCGCAGCACCATGTACTGCAAGCCGGACGGCGTGGTGATCACACCCTTCTGGGTCTTGTTCTTGGCGAGGAAGGCGATGCCTTCCGCGCGGTTCTTCGCTCCGGCCTGCGACTGCTGGCGCTGGCCGAAGGCCTGCAGGGTCGCCTGCGCTTCCTCGGGGGTCAGCAGCAACTTGCCGTTGGCGAACGCGGTGCGCACCGCCTGCATCACCAGCGGCAGGTCGATTTCGTCCTTGATCCGCGCCAGCCCCGGACCGACCGCGCGATCGCCGAGCATCAGGCCGACCTTGGTCTTGTCCACCGCCGGCGGCAGCGTGCCCGGTGCAGCGCCCTGCACTGCCATCATGCTTTTGCGCAACGCATCGTCGGTGGCCTTGGCTTCGGCTTCCGACTGCAGCGGCTGGCCGCCGGCGAAGGCGTTCTTCACCGCCTTTTCCATCGAGGCGACGTCGATCTGCTGCGAGATCGGAGCGAACGAACGCGCCACGTCCAGGCCGATCGCGTAGCTGAGTTTCTCGCGCTCGGTGGCCAACGTGGTCTTGTCCTGCGCCACCGAGTTGCCCGCCAGCAGCGCCGCCGCCAGGGCGACCCATGCGGCCAGGCCGAATACCGACTGCTTCATTCCGTCATCTCTCTTTGGTCGAGGCGCCACGGCGCGGCGCAACGCGTTCATTGTCGCATGTGCGCCGGCCGGTTCATCAATGCGCCGGGCGTGGCGCTTTCAGTTCGCGTTCGATGGCCTCTACCAGTTGCGGATCGTCCGGCTTGACCTTGCTGGGGAACTGGGCGACGACGCGGCCATCGCGACCGATCAGGTACTTGTGGAAGTTCCAGCCGGGTGCGACGCCGGTTTCCCGCGCCAGTTCGCGGTACAGCGGCGTGGTTTCCGCGCCGGTCACGTGCACCTTCTCGAACATCGGGAATTTCACCCCATAGGTCAGCGTGCAGAACTCCTGGATCTGCCGTTCGCTGCCCGGCTCCTGACCCTTGAAATCGTTCGATGGGAAGCCGAGCACGGCGAATCCCCGGTCTGCGTATTTCTGGTGCAGGGCTTCCAGACCCTCGTACTGCGGGGTGAAACCGCATTTGCTGGCGGTATTGACCACCAGCAGCACGTCGCCGGCGTACTTCTGGTTCAGGTTCACCGGGGTCTTGCCGGCCAGCGGACGGTAATTGTGGTCCAACAGGGCACCCGCCATGGCCGCGGCCGCAACAGCGCAGAGCACGACAAATACCAGAAATTTCAACAAGTTGACTCTCATTTTCAGCTTCCCAAGAGGTTGCCCGGAAGTATGCCTTTAGTTGGGGCAAGAAAGTGTTGCGGAGGCTTGACGACCGCTGTTTAGGTGTTATAGTTACATACAACACCACTCACCCCATCAACGGGAGAGCGCCATGCCAAGCAAGTCCCTCCATCTTCTGCCCACGCTCGGTGCCAGCGGCGCCGTGCTCGGCCTGGCCTTGCTGGCCAGCCTGGCGGGCTCCGGCCGGGGCCGGGCCGTCGAAGCCGAAATCGGCGCCGACCTGACCGGGACCGAGGCGATCCGGGCCGACGAAACCACGCCCCGCCGCCATCGCCGGCACTCCCTGACGATGCCCTACTTCTCCTTTGCGCAGTCGCTGCGTCCGAGGAACTGACATGATGATGATGACTTCCGTGCAATGGGCCGACGGCGCGCCGATCTACCGCCAGTTGAAGGACCGGGTGATCGCGATGATGCTGGACGGCGTGCTGAAGCCGGGCGATGCCCTGCCCTCGGTCCGCCAGGTCGCGGCCGAATACCAGCTCAACCCGATCACCGTATCGCGCGCCTACCAGGAACTGGCCGACGAGGCCCTGGTCGAGAAGCGCCGCGGGCTGGGCATGTTCGTGACCGACGAAGCGGCGAAGAAGCTGCTCGGCAGCGAACGCGAACGCTTTCTCAACGAAGAATGGCCGCCGGTCGCCGAGCGCATCCAGCGCCTGGGCCTGTCCGCCGAAGAACTACTGAAGGGGATCGCCAAGTGAACGCTGCCGCCAACAACGTCGTATCCGCGCACGGCCTGCGCAAGGCCTACAAGAACAAGCTGGCGCTGGACAACACCAGCTTCGACATCGAACCCGGCAAGATCATCGGCCTGATCGGTCCGAACGGCGCCGGCAAGACCACCGCGCTGAAGGCCATCCTCGGCCTGATCCCGTTCGAGGGCGAGCTGAAGGTGCTGGGCATGGACCCGCGCACCCAGCGCGACGAACTGATGCGCGACGTGTGCTTCATCGCCGACGTGGCGGTGCTGCCGCGCTGGTTGCGGGTGAAGGAAGCCATCGACTTCGTCGCCGGCGTGCACCCGCGCTTCGACCGCGCCAAGTGCGAACGCTTCATCGCCCACACCCAGCTGTCGCCCAACCTGCGCGTGCGCGAAATGTCCAAGGGCATGATCGTGCAGCTGCACCTGGCCCTGGTGATGGCGATCGATGCCAAGCTGCTGGTGCTGGACGAACCGACGCTCGGCCTGGACATCCTGTACCGCAAGCAGTTCTACCAGCGCCTGCTGGAAGACTACTTCGACGAGCAGAAGACCATCCTGGTCACCACCCACCAGGTCGAGGAGATCGAGCACATCCTCACCGACGTGATGTTCATCCGCGACGGCCGGATCGCCCTGACCGCGCAGATGGACGAAGTGGCCGAGCGCTACACCGAACTGCTCGTGTCCGCCGACAAGGCCGAGCAGGCGCGCGCGCTGAAACCCATCGACGAACGCGCCCTGCCGTTCGGCAAGACCGTGCTGCTGTTCGACAACGTCCCGCGCGAACAGCTCGCCGCGCTGGGCGAAACCCGCACCCCCGGCCTCGCCGACCTGTTCGTCGCCATCATGAAAGGAACCTACGCATGAACGCCGTCGCCACGCACAAGACCAACACGTTCCAGTGGCTGCTGAAGCGCGAATTCTGGGAGAACCGCGGCGGCTTCGTCTGGGCCCCGGCGATCACCGGGATCATCGCCGCGTTCTTCGCCGCGATGGCCGGCCTGATCACCACCCTGGTCCGCAGCAAGCACGACATCCACGTCGATGACCTCGCCGAGGCCAGCCGCGTCGCCGGCCAGGTCGGCGACGGTGCCCTGCTGCTCGGCATCGGCCTGGCCATGGCCGTGGTGACCTTCGTGGTGTTCTTCTACTCGCTGGGCTCGCTGTACGACGACCGCCGCGACCGCAGCATCCTGTTCTGGAAGTCGCTGCCGGTGTCGGACACGCAGATGGTGCTGTCGAAGCTGGCGTGGGCGCTGCTGCTGGCGCCGCTACTGGCCCTGGCCGCCGGCGTGCTGACCGGCGTCGCGTTCTGGCTGATCGCCGCGCTGACCTCCGCGATCAACGGCGTGCCCGGCGCGAGCGGCATCCTGACCCACTCGCATCCGCTGCGCATCATCGGCAACGTGCTGCTGTCCTTCCCGGTGCAGATCCTGTGGTCGCTGCCGACCGTCGGCTGGCTGATGCTGTGCTCGGCCTGGGCGAAGCGCTTCCCGTTCCTGTGGTCGGTGCTGATCCCGTTCCTGTTCTGCGCGATGGCCGGCGTGGTGGCGCTGATGTTCAAGATCGCCTCGGACATCGAGCTGCCCTACGGTTCCCTGCTGTACGTGGTGCTGTACCGCGGGCTGCTGAGCATCGTGCCCGGGACCTGGCTGCCGCTGATCGACAACGCCGGCCCGATGCACGAACCGGCCGACCTGGCATCCAAGCTGAGCCTGGGCACCAGTTGGCAAGCGCTGGGCCACGCCGACATCTGGATCGGCATCGTCGCCGGCGTCGCGATGATCTACCTGGCCATCCGCATGCGTCGCTGGCGCGAACTGGCCGACTGATTCCGCTTCCTTCTGTCGCTCACACGGTCGGGGACGTGTCCCCGGCCTACCCCGGAGAATCCTCATGAAAACCCTCCGCATCACCGCTCTCGCCCTGGCCCTGCTGCTGCCGTTGGGCGCCCAGGCCGGCAGCGTCCGCGACGACGTCCGCCACGACATGGCCGAAGCACGCAGCGAAGTGCGCGCCGAACTGGCCAAGGCCCGGGTCGAACTGGACACGGAAAACCTGGAAGTCGGCAACAGCTTCCATTTCGGCAAGGACGGGAAAAGAAAGGCCTCGCGCGACGAGAAACTGCCGAAGGCGGAAATCACCCCGCGCGGCGATTTCCTGATCGAAGGCAAGGCCGTGGCCGTCAATGCCGCGCAACGCCAGCAGCTGCTCGGCTATCGCGGCCTGGTCATCGAAATCGCCAAGGACGGCATCGACGCGGGCGAGCACGCGGCGATGGCCGCGATCGAGGCCACCGACACCTCGCTGTTCGGCCTGATCTGGGGCGGGATGACCGGCAGCCTGGAACGGCGCGTCGAACGCACGGTCAAGCAGCACGTCGAACCGATGGTGCGGCGGATCTGCCATAGACTGCCCGACGTGCTGGCCTCGCAGCAGCAGCTGTCCGCCAGCCTGCCGCAGTTCCGGCCGTACGCCACGCTCGAGCGCGACGACGTCGACGACTGCGAGAAGGACATCCGCAACGATTTCGCCATGCGCTGACCCGGGACCCTCGCCATGAACAGACTCCACGCCATCGCCTTCCTCGCCACGCTGTCGCTGTGCGCCTGCCACAAGGCATCCGCCCCGGCCGCCGACCCCAACGCCCCTGCGGCGCCACAGACCGCGATCGGCAAGATCGCAGCCAAGGGCATCGCGGAAGCGCGCAAGGAACTGCAGACCAAGAACCTGACCCTGAACGGCGATGGCGGCATCAACATCAACGGCCGCAGGTACGGCGGCAGGAACGATCCCAGCCTGCCCAAGGCCGAGATCACCCCGCAGGGCGACCTGCTGATCGACGGCAAGGCGGTGGCGATCACCCCCGAGCAGCGCAAGCAGTTGCTCGATTACCGCAGCAACCTGCTTGGCGTGGCCGAGGCCGGCATGACCGTCGGACTGAAGGGCGCCGACCTGGCCGGCAAGGCGCTGACCGAGTCGCTGGGCAGCATTCTCAGCGGCGATACCGACGAATTCGAAAAGAAGATGGAAGCCGAGGGCAAGAAGCTCGAAGCCGACGCGATGCAGATCTGCGCGCACCTGGGCCCGATGCTGGTCGCCCAGGACAAGCTCGCCGCTTCCCTGCCCGAGTTCAAGCCGTACGCGACGATGACGCAGGAAGACGTCGACGACTGCGGCAAGGACCACAAGGGCGCGGCCGCGTTCTCCGACGAAGACCGGGCCAAGCTGCAGCAGGAAGTGCGCGACGGCGTTCGCGATGCGGTGCGTGGCGGCGCGCAGGCTGCGACGGAACCGAAGGATACGACCCCGTGATCGACTGCAGGCCGGGATTGTTCCCGGCCTGCTGCTTCATGGATACGGTTCGACCGATGCATCAGGCGCCATGAACCGGATATCCGGGACGATCACGAAACTCGTGGCCACGGCTTTCTGGGGCGTCGCCCTGGTGGCGGCATTCGCGACTACGACGCCCCGACCCTGGTTGCTCGCGACTGTCGGCATCGGCCTGGGGTGCCTGTCCGGCCATTTCCGCTCGCGGGCCATCGAGGCGGGTACCCGCACCAGATCGATCAATGCGTTCGGCTGGCTGTGCGGTATCGGCCTCCTGGTCCTGGCCATGGCCATCGCCGAGGACATGTTCATCGGCGCCTGGGCCGCCAGCCTTGCGGGCTACTTGTTTGCGGATGGCCTGTGTTCGTTCCCGGCCGTGCGTCCCAAAGAGCGGCAGGGAACATGATATTCAACCCACTGCCACATGCGGGCCAGCGAAGCATGTGGGCGTGGGAGCGACGTGAGTCGCGAATTCGAAGCCGGGAACACTTCGATCGCGCCGCCATTCGGGAGCCGGTTACCTGATCCGGCGATATGTCTCACGGCATGGATACAGGTGATTGGCTGCATGGATTCGCGACTCACGTCGCTCCCACGCCGAAGATCACAGCTGCTTCAACCTCCGCCGCCACCCGCTTTCCCATGAATTCCGCCCTTCGCCAACGCCGCCGGATCCAGCAGCGGCTTCAGCACCTTCTCCGATAGACCGGTGATTTCCTTCGCCACTTCCAGCACCGGCCGGCCCTGCTTGTAGGCCTGCTTGGCGATGGCCGCGCCCTTCTCGTAGCCGATCACCGGGTTCAGCGCGGTGACCAGGATCGGATTGCGGTCCAGCGCCTCCTTGACCCGGTCCATGCGCACTTTCAAGCCCGCGATGGCGTCGTCGGCGAGCAATCGCGACACATTGGCCAGCAGGCCGATCGAATCCAGCAGGTTCGCCGCGATCAGCGGCAAGGTGACGTTCAACTGGAAATTGCCGGTCTGGCCGGCGATGGTGATCGCCGCGTGGTGGCCCATGACCTGTGCGCAGACCATCACCACCGCTTCCGGGATCACCGGATTGACCTTGCCCGGCATGATCGAGCTGCCCGGCTGCAACGCCGGCAATTCGATTTCGCCCAATCCGGCCAGCGGCCCCGAATTCATCCAGCGCAGGTCGTTGGCGATCTTGGTCAGCGCCACCGCCAGCGCGTTGAGCTGGCCGGAGACCTCCACCGCGTCGTCCTGCGCGGCCAGGCCTTCGAACTTGTTGGCCGCGCTTTCGAATTTCGTCCCGGTCAGTTTCGACAACTCCGCGGCGACGCGCTGGCCGAAACGCGGGTCGGCGTTGATGCCGGTGCCGATCGCGGTACCGCCCAGCGGCAAGCGGCGCAGGCGTTTCAGGCTGTCGCCCAGGCGCGCTTCGGCCGAGGCCAGTTGCGCCGACCAGGCGGAGAATTCCTGGGCGAAGGTCAGCGGCATCGCGTCCATCAAGTGGGTGCGGCCGGTCTTGACCACCTTCGACAACGAACGGCCGCGCCGGTCGATGGTCCGGCGCAGGTGTTTCAGCGCCGGCAACAGGTCCTCGACCACGGCCAGCTGCGCGGACACGCGGATCGCGGTCGGTACCACGTCGTTGGAACTCTGGCCCAGGTTGACGTGGTCGTTCGGATGCACCGCCCGCGCCCGGCCCGCACGCGACGCGAGGTGGGCGATGACCTCGTTGGCGTTCATGTTCGACGAAGTGCCGGAGCCGGTCTGGTACACGTCGATGGGGAAATGCGCGTCGTAGCCGCCATCGGCGACGGCCAGCGCCGCGCCGCGGATCGCTGCGGCCGTGCCCTTGGGCAGCAGCCCCAGCCCGGCGTTGACCTGGGCGGCGGCGGCCTTGATCAGGCCCAGCGCACGGATGAAGCCGCGCGGCATCGGCCGGCCGGAAATCGGGAAATTCTGCACCGCACGCTGGGTTTGCGCGCCCCACAGGGCGTCGGCGGGTACACGCAGTTCGCCCATGCTGTCGTGTTCGGTGCGGTAGGCCTGGCTCATTGATGGCTCCATCGGTTTCTTATCCGCCGAGGATACGCCTGCCGTTCGGGAGCCTGTGGGATAATGAGCCGTCGTCCCGGCGCAAGTCGGGATCCGGTTTTTGCTCGTCATTCCCGTGAAAGCGGGAATCCATGGACGTCGCTTCTATCCATGAAGCGTTCCGCCCTGACGGGCGGGTTACTTTCTTTGCTTGTGCAAAGAAAGTAACCAAAGAAACACACCCCGGCGGCACGCCCCGCGCTTCGCGCGGGGTTCGCGTTCGGAACGGGAATTTTCGGAAGCCGCATCCTGCGGCTCCGAAAACGGCGCACATCCCTGTGCGCCGCCCCTTCGGGGTTTACCCATTCCGAACGCCGTGCCTCAAGGGGCCCCAAAGCCAAAGCCAAGGCCACTCCTCTCCTTATGTCCGCAACCACCCAGCAAGAAGCCGCCCTGCTCGCCCTGTCTCCGCTCGATGGCCGCTATGCCGGCAAGGTCGATGCACTGCGTCCGATCTTTTCCGAATACGGCCTGATCCGGGCCCGGGTGAAGGTCGAAATCGAATGGCTGCTGGCCTTGGGCGCCGAACCGGGCATCGTCGAACTGAAGGACTTCTCCGGCGCCGGCAAGCAGAAGCTGCGCGCGCTGGCCGATGGTTTCTCGGTTGCCGACGCCGCGCGGGTCAAGGAAATCGAGCGCACCACCAACCACGACGTCAAGGCGGTCGAGTACTTCATCAAGGAACGCTTGAAAGACGATGCCGAGCTCGGCCCCGCGCTGGAATTCGTCCACTTCGCCTGCACCAGCGAGGACATCAACAATCTCAGTTACGGCCTGATGCTGGAACAGGCCCGCCGCGATGTGCTGCTGCCGGCGTTCGACGGCATCGCCAGCACCTTGCGCGCATTGGCGCAGGCGCAGGCCGCGCAGCCGATGCTGTCGCGCACGCATGGGCAGACCGCGTCGCCGACGACGCTGGGCAAGGAAATCGCCAACGTCGTCGCCCGCCTCGAACGCCAGCGCAAGCAGATCGCGGCGGTCGAGCTGACCGGCAAGATCAACGGCGCGGTCGGCAACTACAACGCGCACGTCGTCAGTTATCCCGACGTGGACTGGCCGGCGTTCGCGCGCCGGTTCGTCGAAAGCCTCGGCCTGGTCTTCAATCCCTATACCACGCAGATCGAGCCGCACGACAACGTCGCCGAGATCGGCGATGCCACCCGTCGCGCCAATACCGTGCTGGTCGACCTGGCCCGCGACATCTGGGGCTACATTTCGCTCGGCTATTTCAAGCAGCGGCTGAAAGAAGGCGAAGTCGGCAGTTCGACCATGCCGCACAAGGTCAACCCGATCGATTTTGAGAACGCCGAGGGTAACTTCGGTCTGGCCAACGCGCTGTTCGAGCATTTCAGCGCCAAGCTGCCGATCAGTCGCTGGCAGCGCGACCTGACCGACTCCACCGTGCTGCGCGCCCTGGGCACCGCCTTCGGGCATACGCAGGTGGCGCTGGATTCGCTGGCCAAGGGCCTGGGCAAGCTGGAAACCAACCCGCAACGCCTCGACGCCGACCTCGACGCGGCATGGGAAGTGCTGGCCGAAGCCGTGCAGACGGTGATGCGCCGCCATGGCCTGCCGAATCCCTACGAGCAACTGAAGGCGCTGACCCGCGGCCAGGGCATCACCGCCGATTCGATGCGCGCCTTCATCGAATCGCTGGAATTGCCGGCAGACGCGAAGCAGCGACTGCTCGATCTGACACCGGGAAGCTACATCGGCCTGGCGGACAGGCTCGCCAGGAGCATCTGACGCGCGGTATCCCGGCACAGCACAGCCCGGAATCAGCCTTCAACCGGGTTTTTCCTTCACCCGGACGGTCGCAAAAATAGCGCCGGCCTGCGCCGGGATGGCGAACTGACAATTTCCCATGAACATCCGCTCCGCACTTGTTTCCCTGCCGACAATTGCCTACATCGCCCTGGCGACAGGTTGTGCGGCCCCCCGAGCCACGCCCAGTGCCGGCAGCACAGCAACCGCAAATGCCGTCGCCTGCTTCGCCGACGCCGACCCGATGGATGGATGGAACGACCGCGCGCCGCCGCAGCGGATCTTCGGCAATACCTGGTACGTCGGCACCTGCGGCATCAGCGCCCTGCTGGTGACTTCGCCGCAAGGCCACGTGCTGGTCGACGCGGGCACCGAAAAGGCCGCGCCGCTGGTCGAAGCCAACATCCGCGCGCTGGGCTTCGACCCGCGCGACGTGAAGTTCATCGTCGGCTCGCACGAACACAACGACCATGCCGGCGGCATCGCGCAGCTGCAGCGCGACACCGGCGCTACCGTACTGGCCCGCGCCCCCGCGGCGGTGGCGCTGGAACGCGGCAACGTCGACCGCACCGATCCGCAGTTCCTGATCCACCAGCCTATGCCGGCCACCGCCAGCGTGCGACGCATCGATGACGGGCACGTGCTCGAGCTCGGCTCCCTCCGCTTGAGCGCGCATGCCACGCCAGGACATACGCCCGGCGGCACCAGTTGGACCTGGCGCAGCTGCGACGACGCCGGGCAATGCCGCGACTTCGCCTATGTCGACAGCCTGAGCGCGATCGCCGACGATGTTTTCCGCTATGGCGACGACGCCGCGCACCCAGGCTACCTGACCGCCTTCCGCAAGACGCTGGACACCGTCGCGATCCTGCCCTGCGACGTCCTGGTGACCCCGCACCCCGCGGCCAGCAAGTTGTGGAATCGCATCGGGCCCACCGCGAAGCAGCCGTTGGTCGCTGCCGACGCCTGCCGCAACTACGCTGCCGTTGCCCGCAAGAACCTCGACGCGCGCCTGGCCGGTGAGAAGTCGAAAGCGACGCCGTGAAACTGCTGCTCAACATCGATGTCGATGACCTCCAACGGGCCGAGGCGTTCTATTGCGCGGCATTCGGCCTGGTGCCCGGTCGCCGCTTCGATGGCGTGATCGAACTGCTCGGTGCGGAAGCGCCGATCTACCTGCTGCAGAAGGCACCCGGCAGCGAAGGCGCATCCGGTTCGCGGCGCGACTATGCGCGTCACTGGACGCCGGTGCACTGCGATGTAGTCGTCGACGATCTCGAAGTCGCATTGCAGCGCGCGCTGACGGCCGGCGCCGTGGCCGAGGGACCGGTTCGCGAAGCCGAATGGGGTCGCATCGTGCAGGTCGCCGATCCCTTCGGCCATGGCTGGTGCCTGCTACAGTTCCTCGGCCGCGGTTACGACGAAATCCAAAGATGAGCCCCCGCAAACCCGCGCCTTCCTTCGAGATCGACGCCAGCAAGCTGCCGCCGCTGGGCATGCCGCCGGCGCAGTTCCTGCGCGATTACTGGCAGAAGCGGCCGTTGCTGATCCGCAACGCCTTCCCCGGCTTCGTCTCCCCGATCCAGCCGGAGGACCTGGCCGGCCTGGCCTGCGAGGAAGCCGCGCTGTCGCGCATCGTCGTCCACGACCGCCCCAGCGACGCCTGGACGCTGCGCAGCGGTCCGTTCCAGGAAGAAGAATTCCCCGGCATGCCGCACCACGACTGGACCCTGCTGGTGCAGGACGTGGACAAGTGGGACGAAGACGTGCGCGCACTGCTGGCGCATTTCGATTTCCTGCCGCGCTGGCGCATCGACGACATCATGGTCAGCTTCGCCGCGACCGGCGGTTCGGTCGGCGCGCACGTCGACCAGTACGACGTGTTCCTGCTGCAGGCGCAGGGCGAACGCCGCTGGCAGATCGACGCGCGCCCGAATCCGCCCACGGCTTTCCGCGACGACGTGGAATTGAAACTGCTGCGCGAATTCAACCCGACCCACGACTGGGTGCTGCAGCCGGGCGACATGCTGTACCTGCCGCCGGGCGTGCCCCACCACGGCGTCGCGGTGAATCCGTGCCTGACCTTCTCGGTGGGCATGCGCGCGCCGTCCGCCGCCGAGTTGATCGGCGACTACCTCGATACGCTGGTCGCCGATGCCGACGAAGGCCTGCGCTACGGCGACCGCGACTTGACGCCGCCGACCGATCCGTACGAAATCGACACCGCGGCGATGGGCCGCGTGGTCGAAGCGTTGAACGCGTTGCGGATGAACGACCCGGACAAGCTGGCCGGCTGGTTCGGCCGCTTCATCACCACCTATCGCAGCGCGGGCGAAGTCGCGCCGACGCCTTCCGCTCGCTCGCGGATCGAGATCGAGTGGGACCTCGGCCATGGTGCGGAACTGCATCGCCACCCGATGTCGCGACTGGCGTGGCGGAAAGCGACGCGTTCCACGAAAGCCGGCGGTGCGCAACTTTTCTGCAGCGGCCTGGAGTTCACCCTGCCGGTAAAGGACGCGCAGCGCATCGCCGCGGCGGAAACGCTGGACGGCACCGGTTATTCCGCGTTGGGTGAAGCCGGACGCGAGGCCGTGCTGGAACTGCTGGCGCTGGGCCATTACCAGCTGCTGGGCGAAGCCGGCGACGAGGACTGAACCTGTGCAAGCGGCCTTGGCCGCGAATGCTTTCCCGGAACTCCGGTAATCGCCGAAAAGCATTCGCGGCCAAGGCCGCTCCACGAAACCCTTCCCGGCGAAGTCCGCTCCTACAATGCCGCCATGCCCGACTTCCTCGTCCAGCCCGTCGATTTCGCCACCGGCGCCGAAGACCTGCGCAAGGTCCGCGAAGCCGTGTTCGTCCTCGAACAGGGCGTACCCGCCGCGCTGGAATGGGATGGTTCGGACGCCGCCTGCCACCACGTCATCGCCCGCGATGCCGCCGGCGCGCCCATCGGCACCGGTCGCCTGACCCCGGATCGCCGGATCGGTCGCATGGCCGTGCTGCCCCAATGGCGCGGGCGCGGCATCGGCGACGCGCTGCTGCTGGCCCTGCTGGAACAGGCCCGCGCGCTGGGCTGGTCCGAAGTTTCGCTGCACGCCCAGGTCTCGGCCGAGCACTTCTATGCCCGCCATGGGTTCGTGCCGCAGGGCGGGCGATTCGAGGAAGCCGGCATCGAACACCAGACCATGCGGCGCGCGCTGCGCGGAGCCACCGCCATCGAGCAACGCTCCGCCGCCGTGGCGATGACCGCCGCGCTGGCCACGCAGGCCCGGCGCTCACTGGTCATCTACAGTCGCGACCTGGATCCCGGCCTGTTCGATGCCCCGCTGGTGCTGGATGCGTTGCGCCGGCTGGCCACGCGGCTGGGCCCGGTGGAGATCCGCGTGCTGCTGCACGACGCAGCCGCGCCACAACACGCGCTGGCCCCGCTGCTGCCGCTGGCCCAGCGCCTGCCCAGCGTATTCGCCTTCCGCGAGATCCACGACCCGGTCGATCGCGCCTGGCCCTCCGCCTTCGTCGCCAACGACACCGGCGGCTGGTACTTCCGCCCGCTCGGCCATCGCCTGGAGGGCGAAGCCCGCCTCGACGAACCTGCGCGGGCCCGCCAGCTGCAGGAAGAATTCACCCGTACCTGGGAACGCGCGCGGATCTGCACCTTGTACCGGGCCCTGGACCTGTAAACCCCGCCTTTGGTCTAAGTCGTTGATATCGAATGACGCCCCGGCCGCGGGGTGCGCGTATAATTTGCGGGCTATCGACCGTGCCTGACGGCCCGGCCTTGGTTTTCCGCCAAACCATCCGCACCGAACAAGAGCCGTCACGGCCATTCCCCCGCAAAAGCCAGCCAACATCGTGGACAACCTACTCAAGCAGTTCGCGCAATCCTCGCAACTCAACGGGGGCAATGCCTCCTACGTCGAAGACCTCTACGAGCAGTACCTGGTGGCACCCGACAGCGTCGGGCCGAAGTGGAAGGCCTACTTCGACGCCTTCAAGGGCCGCGAAGCCGGCGACGTGCCGCATTCGGCGGTCATCGCCCAGATCGCCGAGGCGGCGAAACATGCCCACAACGGCCTGGCCGCCGGCAACGGCGCCGCGGCCCCGACCGCCAGCGACGAGCGCGGCCGCAACGTCGGCCGCCTGATCACCGCCTACCGCTCGCGCGGCCACCTCGCCGCCAACCTCGATCCGCTGGGCCTGACCCCGCGGCTGGACTCGCCGGACCTCGGCCTGGCCTTCCACAACCTGTCCGACGCCGACCTCGACGGCGAATTCAGCACCGGCGGCGTCGCCGGGCAGCCGCGGATGAAGCTGCGCGACCTGCTGGCCCGGTTGAAGGCCACGTATACCGGCAGCATCGGCGCCGAGTTCATGCACATCCCGGAAGTGGCCCAGCGCAAGTGGCTGTACGAGCGCCTGGAAGCCGCCGGCGGCCGTTTCGGCCTGGATCCGGCCGCCAAGCGCCGCACCCTGGAGCGGATCACCGCCGCCGAGGGCCTGGAGCGCTACCTGCACACCAAGTACGTCGGCCAGAAGCGCTTCTCGCTGGAAGGCGGAGATGCACTGATCCCGCTGCTCGACGTGGTCGTGCGCCGCGCCGGCGCCGACAAGGTCAAGGACATCGTGGTCGGCATGGCCCACCGCGGCCGCCTCAACGTGCTGGTCAATACGCTGGGCAAGAACCCGCGCAAGCTGTTCGACGAGTTCGAAGGCAAGTTCGAGCACGCCGCCAGCGACCGCGCCCACACCGGCGACGTGAAGTACCACATGGGCTTCTCCGCCGACATCGCCACCGATGGCGGTCCGGTGCACCTGGCGCTGGCGTTCAACCCGTCGCACCTGGAAATCGTCAACCCGGTCGTGGCCGGCAGCGTGCGTTCTCGCCAGGAGCGCCGCGGCGACACCGAGCATGCCCAGGTCCTGCCGGTGCTGATCCACGGCGACGCCGCCTTCGCCGGCCAGGGCGTCAACATGGAACTGCTGCAGATGTCGCAGGCGCGCGGTTTCGTGGTCGGCGGCACCGTGCACGTGGTGGTCAACAACCAGATCGGCTTCACCACCAGCGCGCGCGACGATGCCCGCTCCACCCTGTACTGCACCGACGTGGCCAAGATGGTCGGCGCGCCGATCCTGCACGTGAACGGCGACGACCCGGAAGCGGTGGTGTTCTGCGCGCAGCTGGCCTACGACTTCCGCCAGGCGTTCAAGAAGGACGTGGTCATCGACCTGGTCTGCTACCGCCGCCACGGCCACAACGAAGCCGACGAACCGGCCGCGACCCAGCCGGTGATGTACCAGGTCATCCGCAAGCACAAGACCACGCGCGAGCTGTATGCCGCGCAGCTGGAAACCGAGGGCACGCTGAAGGCCGGCGAGGCCCAGGCGCTGGTCGATGGCTACCGCAACAAGCTCGACTCGGGCGAAGTCACCACCGAGCTGGCCACGGCCAAGGCCGAGGACTACGAACTCAACATCGACTGGTCGAAGTACCTGTCGGGCAAGCTCAGCGACAAGGTCGACACCACCTTCAAGAAGAGCAAGCTGCAGCAGCTGGCGAAGATCATCAACACGATCCCCGCCGGCGTGACCCTGCACCCGCGCGTGGCCAAGATCTACGAAGACCGCGCCAAGATGACCGCCGGCGAATTGCCGGGCGACTGGGGCTTCGCCGAGAACCTGGCCTACGCCACGTTGCTGTCGGAAAACCACCGCCTGCGCCTGGTCGGCCAGGACGCCGGCCGCGGCACGTTCTTCCATCGCCACGCGATCCTGCACGACCAGAAGACCGACAGCTACTACCTGCCGCTGCGCCAACTGGTCGACTCGCCGAACGATGCCACCGTGATCGACTCGCTGCTCAGCGAGGAAGCGGTGATGGGCTTCGAATACGGCTATTCCACCGCCGACCCGAACACCCTATGCATCTGGGAAGCGCAGTTCGGCGACTTCGCCAACGGCGCGCAGGTGGTGATCGACCAGTTCATCGCCGCCGGCGAGGCCAAGTGGGACCGCATCAGCGGCCTGGCCCTGTTCCTGCCGCACGGCTACGAAGGCCAGGGCCCCGAGCACAGCTCGGCGCGCCTGGAACGCTTCCTGCAGCTGTGCGCGCTGGAGAACATGTTCGTCTGCGTGCCGACCACGCCGGCGCAGGCCTTCCACATGATCCGCCGGCAGATGCGCATGACCACGCGCAAGCCGCTGGTGGTGATGACGCCGAAGTCGCTGCTGCGCCACAAGCTGGCGGTGTCGTCGCTGGACGAACTGGCCGACGGCGGCTTCCAGGAACTGATCCCCGACAGCAACGCCGCCGACCCGAAGAAGGTCAAGCGCGTCGTCGCGTGCTCGGGCAAGGTCTACTACGACCTGCTGGAAGACGCGCAGAAGCGCGGCCAGAACGACGTCGCCATCATCCGCATCGAACAGCTGTATCCGTTCCCGCGCGAACAGCTGGCCGCCGAACTGAAGCGCTACCCAAAGGCCACCGACGTGGTCTGGTGCCAGGAAGAACCGCAGAACCAGGGCGCGTGGTACCAGATCAAGCACCACCTGCAGGCCTGCCTGGCCGACAACAAGGGCCAGACCCTGCACTACGCCGGTCGCCTGCGCTCGCCGTCGCCGGCCGCGGGCCATTTCGCCGAGCACGTCGAGGAACAGCTGAAGCTGGTCGCCGACGCGCTGGTCAACCCGCTCGGCAACCAGATCGCCGCCGAATAAGCGCCCCCCCACTCCGCACCGCAACCCATACGAACACCCAAAGGACGCCTTTCCCCATGGCCACCGAAGTCAAAGTCCCGGTACTTCCCGAATCCGTCTCCGACGCCACCATCGCCGCCTGGCACAAG
Source organism: Pseudoxanthomonas helianthi (assembly GCF_017939625.1). Classification (GTDB taxonomy): domain Bacteria; phylum Pseudomonadota; class Gammaproteobacteria; order Xanthomonadales; family Xanthomonadaceae; genus Pseudoxanthomonas_A; species Pseudoxanthomonas_A helianthi. The sequence goes on along the minus strand of NZ_JAGKTC010000003.1, from coordinate 55,529 downwards.
AAAGTCGGCGACGCGGTCAAGCGCGACGAGAACCTGATGGACCTGGAAACCGACAAGGTGGTGCTGGAAGTGCCCAGCCCGGTCGACGGCGTGCTGAAGGAAATCAAGTTCAAGGAAGGCGATACGGTGACCAGCCAGCAGCTGCTGGCGATCATCGAGGAAGGCGCGGTTGCCGCCGCGCCTGCACCGGCCGCCGCCGAAGCGCCGAAGGCCGCTGCACCGGCGCCTGCCGCTGCCGCCCCGGCTCCGGCCGCCCCGGCCGCGCCTGCCCCTGCGAAGGCCGCTTCCTCCGCCGCCGACGCGCTGCCGCCGGGTGCGCGCTTCACCGCGGTCACCCAGGGCATCGATCCGGCCGCCGTCGAAGGCACCGGCCGCCGCGGCGCGGTGACCAAGGAAGACCTGATCAATTACGCCAGCGGCAAGACCGCGGGCGTGTCCGGCGGCGCGCGTCCGGAAGAGCGCGTGCCGATGACCCGCATCCGCAAGCGCATCGCCGAGCGCCTGATGCAGTCGAAGGAATCCATCGCCATGCTGACCTCGTTCAACGAGGTCAACCTGGCCAAGGTCGCCGCCGCGCGCAAGGAGATCGGCGAGGAATTCCAGAAGACCCACGGCGTCAAGCTCGGCTTCATGAGCTTCTTCGCCAAGGCCGCGGCCAACGCGCTGAAGAAGTACCCGATCGTCAACGCCTCGGTCGACGGCGACGACATCATCTACCACGGCTACGCAGACATCAGCATCGCCGTGTCCACCGACAAGGGTCTGGTCACCCCGGTGCTGCGCAACGTCGAACGCATGTCGTTCGCCGACATCGAGAAGGGCATCGGCGACTACGCGACCAAGGCGCGCGACGGCAAGCTGGCGCTGGAAGACCTGCAGGGCGGCACCTTCACCATCACCAACGGCGGCACCTTCGGTTCGCTGATGTCCACGCCGATCGTCAACCCGCCGCAGAGCGCGATCCTGGGCATGCATACCATCAAGGAGCGCCCGATCGCCGAGAACGGCCAGGTCGTGGTCGCGCCGATGATGTATATCGCGCTGTCCTACGACCACCGCATCATCGACGGCAAGGACGCGGTGCTGTTCCTCGTCGACATCAAGAATCAGCTCGAGAACCCGAGCCGCATCCTGTTCGACCTCTGATCGCGCTTCGAGCCCCTCTCTCTGCGGGAGAGGGGTCGGGGTGAGGGTACGGCGAAGCGAAAACCCCTCGACTCCCGATTGCGACAACCAGCTCGAACACCACCGCTTCGCCGAACCTCACCCGCTTGATGCGGCTTCGATATCCGGCGCTTCGCGCCACCTTCTCCCGAGGGAGAAGGGAAAGGCAAAGGACACTGAAATGGCAGAACAATTCGACGTCGTCGTCATCGGTGCCGGTCCCGCCGGCTATCACGCCGCGATCCGCGCCGCGCAACTGGGCATGAAGACCGCCTGCGTCGACGCCGCGCTGGGCAAGGACGGCAAGCCCGCACTCGGCGGCACCTGCCTGCGCGTCGGCTGCATTCCGTCGAAGGCGCTGCTGGATTCGTCGCACCAGTACCACAACCTGACGCATTCTTTCGACCAGCACGGCATCAGCTTCAAGGACGCGAAGATCGACGTGGCCAAGATGATCGGCCGCAAGGACGCCATCGTGAAGCAGTTCACCGGCGGCATCGCCCAGCTGTTCAAGGCCAACAAGGTCGCTGCGTACTACGGTTTCGGCCAGTTGCAGCCCGGCAACATCGTCAAGGTCAAGCAGCACGACGGCAGCGAGGTCGAGCTGAAGGGCACCAACGTGATCATCGCCGCAGGCTCGGATTCCATCGAACTGCCGTTCGCCAAGTTCGACAACGAAAACATCGTCGACAACGTCGGCGCGCTGGACTTCACCGAAGTGCCGAATCGCCTCACGGTGATCGGTGCCGGCGTGATTGGCCTGGAACTAGGCAGCGTGTGGAAGCGCCTCGGCGCCGAAGTGACCATCCTGGAAGCCCTGCCCGACTTCCTGCCCGCCGCCGACGCGGAAGTCTCGAAGCTGGCTGCGCGCGAGTTCAAGAAGCAGGGCCTGGACATCCGCCTCGGCGCCAAGGTGTCCAAGACCGAGTTGTCCGGCAAGGGCAAGAAGAAGGAAGTCGTCATCACCTACACCGACGCTTCCGGCGAGCAAACCCTGACCGTCGACAAGCTGCTGGTGGCCGTGGGCCGCCGCGCCGCGACCAAGGGCCTGCTGGCCGACGGTACCGGCGTCAAGCTAGATGCGCGCGGCGTGATCGAGGTGGATGCGCATTGCCACACCGGCGTCGACGGCGTGTGGGCCATCGGCGACTGCGTGCGCGGCCCGATGCTGGCGCACAAGGGCTTCGAGGAAGGCATCGCGGTGGCCGAGCTGATCGCCGGCCTGCCCGGCCACGTCAACTTCGACACCATCCCGTACGTCATCTACACCTCGCCGGAAATCGCCTGGGTCGGCAAGACCGAGCAGCAGCTCAAGGCCGAAGGCGTGGCCTACAAGACCGGAACCTTCCCGTTTGCGGCGGTGGGCCGCGCGGTGGCGATGGGCGAGCCGGTGGGCTTCGCCAAGGTGATCGCCGATGCGGAAACCGACCGCGTGCTGGGCCTGCACCTGATCGGCCCGAACGTGTCCGAGTTGGTCCACGAAGGCGTGCTGACCATGGAATTCCACGGCAGCGCGGACGACCTGGCGCGCATCTGCCACGCGCACCCCAGCCTGTCCGAGGCCATCCACGACGCGGCGATGGCGGTGGACAAGCGCGCCATCCACAAGGCGAACTGATCGAACCCAATGGCACGAAAGGCTCCGCAAACGCGGAGCCTTTCGCGTTTCAGGCACGGCAACGGAGTCATCGATGAAAAGCATCTGCGTCTACTGCGGTTCCAATACCGGCGCCAAACCCGTCTACGCCGATCGCGCCGTCGCGCTCGGCCAGCGCATCGCCCGCGAAGGCCTGGCCCTGGTCTACGGCGGCGGCAACGTCGGCCTGATGGGTACCGTTGCCGACGCCGCGCTGCAGGCCGGCGGCGAAGTGATCGGCGTAATCCCCGAACAGCTGGTCGGCTGGGAAGTCGCGCACCAGGGCCTGAGCCGGCTCGAGGTCGTTGCCAACATGCACGAACGCAAGATGCGCATGTTCGATCTGTCCGACGCCTTCATCGCCCTGCCCGGCGGCTTCGGCACGTTGGACGAGATGTTCGAGATGCTCACCTGGCGCCAGCTCGGCATCGGCGACCGGCCATGCGCCTTCCTCGACGTGGACGGCTTCTACGCGCCGCTGATGGCCATGATCGACCGCATGGTCGAGGAACGCTTCCTCCACCCCGACCAGCGCCAAGACCTGTGGCACGGCGACGACCTCGACGCGCTGTTCGCGTGGATGCGCGACTACCGGCCGGCGCAGGCGGACAAGTGGATGGATGAGAAGCGGCGCAAGTCGTTGCGTTGAGCGCCGTCCCACTCGCCTTTCGTTGTGCCGTTGCTTCGCTTTTGCTCGTCATCCCGGCGGAAGCCGGGACCCAGCCTCTGCCTTTCATGGTTCAATTGGAACACGGTCTCCAATGGAAGGAAGCCATGAAAGAACCCTGCGTCTACATCCTCGCCAGCGGCTATCACGGGACGTTGTACATCGGCGTGACTTCGGACCTGATCCAGCGAATCTGGCAGCACAAGAACGATCTTGTAAGCGGATTCACAAACAAGTATCGGATTCATGAACTCGTCTGGTTCGAGCAACACGCGACGATGGATACTGCAATCGCACGCGAAAAAGCCATGAAGGAATGGAAACGGGCCTGGAAAATCGAACTCATCGAAAAGGAAAACCCTCGATGGCTTGATTTGTACCCGAAGTTGATCTGAGAGCAAAATCGAATGCTGGGTCCCGGCTTTCGCCGGGATGACGAGCAGAAGCGACGACGACAGCAACAGCAACAGCAACTACAACGACAGACTCGCAGGCAGTCACGATGCCCTCCTCGACCACCTTCAAAGCCTTCCGCATCCACAACGACACCGCCGGCTACCGCAGCGGCCTGGAACAGATCGCGCTGGACGACCTCACCCCCGGCGAAGTCGTCGTCAAGGCCGCCTACTCGTCGGCCAACTTCAAGGACGCTCTCGCTGGCACCGGCAAGGGTAAGATCCTGCGCAGGTTCCCGCTGGTCGGCGGCATCGATGTCGCCGGCCATGTCGTCGCGTCGACCGATGCGAAGTTCAAGGAAGGCGATCCGGTGCTGGTCACCGGCAGCGGCCTCAGCGAAACCCGCGACGGCGGTTATGCCGAATACGCGCGACTGGAATCGCAGTGGGTCATTCCCCTGCCCGCGGGCCTCGACCTGCGCGAAAGCATGATCCTGGGCACGGCCGGCTTCACCGCTGCGCTGGCGCTGTACCGGATGCGCGAAAACCGGCAAACGCCGGAACTGGGCCCGCTGGCGGTGACCGGCGCAAGCGGTGGCGTGGGTTCGCTGGCCGTGGATATCTTCAGCAAGGCCGGTTTCGAAGTGCATGCGATCAGCGGCAAGGCGGAACAGGCCGCTTACCTGCAGTCCATCGGCGCATCGCAGGTGCTCGGCCGCGAGACGCTGGCGACGACCCGGCCGATGGAGTCGGCGCGCTTCGGCGGCGGCCTCGACAACGTCGGCGGCCCGATGCTGACCAGCCTGCTTGCGCAGACCGCGCCGTACGGCAATGTCGCCTCGGCCGGACTGGCGGCGAGCGCCGACCTGCCGATGACGGTGATGCCCTTCATCATCCGCGGGGTGTCGCTGCTGGGCGTGGCCAGCGCCGGCACCGCGCGCGACATCCGCGAGGCGGTCTGGGAAAAGCTCGCCGGCGAATGGAAGCCGCGCCACCTCGACACGATCTGTACCCGCGAGGCGACGCTGGAGGAGCTCCCGCAGGTGTTCGACACGATGCTGGCCGGCGGTTCACTGGGCCGCACGCTGGTCCGGATTGGATAGCCTCCCGGCCAGGGCACGGAGCGGCATTGCCATCGCGCCACGGCTTCGGCCTACAATCGGGTCGACGCCCCCGAGTCCCTGGCCATGGCCCGCATCCTGATCGTCGACGATTCGCCTTCGCAACTGTTCGGCATCCAGCGCCTGGTCGAGAAGATCGGCCACGAATCGCTGACCGCCGAGGACGGCGCCAGCGGCATCGAGCTGGCCAAGCAGGCCCAGCCTGACCTGGTGCTGATGGACGTGGTGATGCCGAACCTCAACGGCTTCCAGGCTACCCGCCAGCTCAGCCGCGAACCGAGCACCCAGCACATCCCGGTGGTGCTGGTGACCACCAAGGACCAGGATACCGACCGCATGTGGGGCCTGCGCCAGGGTGCGAAGGCCTACCTGACCAAGCCGTTCGGGGAAGCCGAGCTCGCGGAGGTGATCGATCGGTTGTTGCCGATGACGGGAGCGCCCGCAAACGAAGCGCCGCCCGAAGCGACGGCATGAACTGTCACACCACTCCTACCCCATGACCGAAAATCTCGGCGCGATTCTGATCTGGGCTTCATGGGCTTACATTGCCGTTGCAGTCATCGCTGCCAGAGTGATGATCAACAAGGCGAGACGGGCGAATCCTACATATTTCCGTACTTCGCAGAATTCATCGCCTGATCCCTTCAACTTCGCAAGAGCTCGCGATATTTTGGAACTAATCGCGGACAGCTCGCCTGAGACAAAAGGATTTGATGCATCAATTCTCAGGCTAGCGCGAGTAGTCAAGGCCATGTATCTGTCTGCGCCGATTGCATTAATCCTATTTTTTATGGGAATACTAATTAGATAGGTCGGCGACCTCTCGAAACCGACTTACGCTAAAGTAGTCGCCACACCGGTGAAAGTCGGGATGGCGACATACTCCATTCAAGCCTACAGCTCGGTGGCATGCCTCCGACGCAAATGTTCAACCTAGCGCTTCCCCAAAACTCTCCGCTGGCTTGCGATAAGCCTCCCGCTGCGCCTCATCGCCCGCACGCGGCGCGGTGACTTCCAGCCGCCGTAGGTCGGGTTCACGTCGCCGACCGAATTCGACGTATGCGCTGCTGGCCATGCTGTACCGATCCACCTATCCACGCGTCGTCATTCCCGCGAAAGCGGGAATCCATGAGCGTTTCTGTTGCTGCTGCTTTCAAGGCGAAAAAGCGGATTCCTCACTATCGTTCGGAATGACAAAGCTCATGAGCAACGTCCATGGATTCCCGCTTTCGCGGGAATGACGAGCATAAAAGGGATGCGCGCCAGCGGACGATCCGGCTTTAGCCCGCCGCTTCGCCGAAACTCTCCGCCAGCTTGCGATAAGCCTCCCGCTGCGCCTCATCCGCCGCACGCGGCGCGGTGACTTCCAGTTCGACGATCTGGTCGCCCGCCGGATTGCCCGGCAAACCGCGGCCACGCAGGCGCAACTTGCGCCCCGCCTCCGAATCCGCCGGTATCTTCAATTCCACCGGCCCGCCCAGCGTCGGCACGCTCAGCGTCGCGCCCAGCGCCGCCTGCCATGGCGCCACCGGCAACACGTAGATGATGTTGCGGCCATCGACTTCGAATTGCGGATGCGCCGCGTATTCGATCTCCAGCAGCAGGTTGCCGCCGCCATTGCCCTGCCCGGCCAGACGGATCGACTGCCCCGGCTTGATGCCCTTGGGAATGCGCACGTCGAGCTGCCTGCCGTTCAAGTCGATGCGCACGCTGCCGCCGTCGTACACCGCCTGCAGCGGCACGGCGAATTTCGCCCGCGTATCGCCACGCGGCTGCGGTCCGCGCGCGCCGGACTGCGCGCGGCGGCCGAACAGGTTTTCGAAGAAATCGCTGAAACCGCCGCCGCTGCCGCCGGTGTTGCCGAAGATTTCCTCGAAATCGAAATCCTGGCCATTGCCGAAGCCGCCATGGCCGAAGTTCGGTGGCGGCCGGAATTCCTCGCCCGGGCGATAGCCCTGCGCGCGCAACTGGTCGTAGGCCGCGCGTTTCTGCGGATCGCGCAGCGCCTCATAAGCCTCGTTGACCGCCTTGAACTTTTCCTCGGCGCCGGCTTCCTTGCTGACGTCCGGATGGTACTTGCGCGCAAGGCGGCGATAGGCGGTCTTGATCTCGGCTTCGCCCGCACTGGGCTCGATGCCGAGGATGGCGTAATAGTCCTTGAATTCCATCGAATACCTCAGGGAACAAAGCGGCCCGCGGCATTGCTGCCGCGGGCCGATTCTACTCGTCGCTGGGCGTCGCGGTGGCGCCCGGCCGCATCACTGCACGGATTGCACGCCGACCTGGATCTTGCGTGGCGCGGCTTCCGGCTTCTTCGGAATGACGATTTCCAGCACGCCGTTCTTGCCGTGCGCCGAAATGCCGTCGGCATCCGCGCTGTCCGGCAAGGCGAAGCGGCGGTGGAAGCTGCCGTAACGGCGTTCGATGCGCGAGAAGCGTTCGGTCTGGGTGCTCGACTCGCTGCCGCGCTCGCCCTTGATGCTGAGGATGCCCTTGTCCATCTGCACCTCGATGTCGGCCGGATCGATGCCCGGCAGGTCGGCATAGATGACGAACCGGTCGGTTTCTTCCTTGATGTCGACCAGCGGCGCCCATTGCGCCGTGACCACGGCGGAACCATCGGTCTCGCCATTGTCGAAGAAACGATCGAACACCTGCTTGATCTCGTTCTGCAGCGCCTGGGCCGGCCACTGCTGGTAGCGGATGAGATTCATGGTTGGTCTCCTGCTGTACGTTGCGTTTGCGACGGCGACGGGCGCCGCCCTGACCACCCACGTAGGTGCCGCCCCGGGCTTTTCAAGGGGTTTTCCACCGCAGTCCGCTTGTATGTCGCGGCCCGACGGCCGATCATTCATTTTCCCGTTAGCTGCGAGGTCCCCCCATGACCATCAAGATCGGCGATTCCCTGCCCGAAGCGACCCTCAAGCGGATCGGCGAAGGCGTCGAAACCGTGGATACGCGTGCGTTGTTCGACAGCAACAAGGTCGTGCTGTTCGCGGTGCCGGGCGCATTCACCCCGACCTGTTCCGAACGCCACCTGCCCGGCTTCGTCGCCCATTACGACGATTTCCAGCAGCGCGGCATCGGCGTGTACTGCGTGTCGGTCAACGACCCGTTCGTGATGCAGGCCTGGGGCAAGGACCAGCACGTGCCCGACGGCCTGCAGATGCTCGCCGACGGCAATGGCGACTTCACCAAGGCGCTGGGCCTGGAAATGGATGCCAGCGGCTACGGCATGGGCCTGCGCTCGCGCCGCTACGCGCTGTACGCCGAGGACGGCGTGGTCAAGGGCTTGTGGGTCGAAGCGCCGGGCGAGTTCAAGGTGTCTTCGGCCGAGCACGTGCTGGCGCAGTTGGGCTGAGCCGTGTCCCGATGCCGTAGGGGGATTGGTTCGCCCGTCTCTCCGGCAACATTGCTGCGTCGACGGATCCATGTGAGCGCGCCCCGTTTGCACATGAGTCTGATCGTTGCGTTCACGGCAGGCGCAGGTTTTCTTTCTTCCGTTTTGCTGCAGGCGGCGGGCATGCAGCGCATGTGGTTGCGCTATGCACTGTGCATCGCCATCGCCTACGCCGTTTTCATCTCGCTGATCGGCCTCTGGCGGCGCTGGCGCGAATGGGATCTGTCGTTCGACTTGCCCGGTCCCGAGCATGCCGGCAACGCGCAGAGCTGGAGCGGCCAAGGTGGCTCCTCCGGCGGTGGCGGCGCTAGCGCCAGTTTCGAGGGTGTGCCGCTGGCATCCCCGCCAGAGTGCGCGGATGCCCCGGACCTGCCCGATCTGCCGGATGTCGATATCGGCGAAGGGATCTGGCTGCTGCCTCTTTTGCTGATAGCCGCGGGCATGTTGATTGCTGTGGCATGGTTGATCTGGGTCGCCCCGGTACTGCTTGCGGAAGTCGCGGTCGACGCTGCACTGTCTGCCGGCTTGTACCGCCGGCTTCGCCACTCCGATGCCGAAGACTGGCTCTTCGCAACCATGCGCCACACCTGGAAGCCCTTTCTGTTGGCCGGCGTCTGCGCGGTCATCATCGGGGCAATCCTGGGCCACATCGCGCCGGAAGCAGCTACGCTCGGTGAAGCGGTTTCACATTTGTCCCGTTAATGCGCGGAGCGATCCTGGCCTTCTCCCCTGGAGCACGTGCTGGCCGAGCTGACGCGAGGCTAACGAATGGTGGCCTAGGCTGAGCGGAGTTTTCCGCCAGCCAAAGGTCGACCATGTCCAAGCCCGCCAGGAAAGCACTCGTCACGACGCCGTTCACCGACAAGAGCACCCTCCGCGCCAACGCGCGCAGGGATATCGACAAGGGCGCCGTCACCCATACCTACAGCGCGGACCGCAAGACCGTCATCGCCAAGCTCAACGAAGCGCTGGCGACCGAGTGGGTCTGCGTGCTGCGCTATTACCGCCACTATTTCAGCGCCTCCGGCATGCTCGCCGATTCGGTCAAGGCCGAATTCCTCGAGCATGCGCAACAGGAGCTGGCCCACGCCAACCAGATCGCCGAGCGCATCGTGCAACTGGGCGGCGAACCCGATCTGGACCCGGCCACCCTCGCCGCGCGCTCGCACGCCGAATACAAGCCCGGCAAGGACCTGCGCGACATGGTGAAGGAGGACCTGGTCGCCGAGCGCATCGCCATCGACAGCTATCGCGAGCTGATCGATTACGTCGGCGACAAGGACACCACGACCAAGCGCATGCTCGAAGGCATCCTCGCGCAGGAAGAGGAGCATGCCGACGAGTTCGCCGACTTGCTGGCCGGGTGGATCGGCGATTGACCCTGCTTCCCTTCTCCCACCGGAAGAAGGTGCCCCGAAGGGGCGGATGAGGGCGGAAGTTATCAAGCACTAACGCAGCTCCCTCGCGCGTGTCGGCTTACGCCCTCATCCGGCGCTGCGCGCCACCTTCTCCCGGTGGGAGAAGGAAAGCCAGGAGCTATCGCAACACGCTGAAGCGCACCTGCTTCCACGCGCCGCTGTCGGCCAGCGCGGTGAGGGTGTGCTCGCCGGTTTCCTCGTAGTCGCGGGTGAAGGCCTGCGTGCCGTGGGTTTCGGCGATCCAGCGGCCGTCGAGCAGCCATTGCACGCGCGCTTGCGTGCCCAGCGCGCGCACCGCCAGCCGCGCGCCGTGCGAGCTGCCCGGCGCGCGGGCCAGCGTGGCGCGCTCGTTGATGCCTTCGATATGCAGTTCCTCGCCGGCATCGCGACCGTCGGCTGCGCAATCGGGCGATAGCGGCGGCAGCTTCGATTCCTGCCGCACCTGCGTCGGCAACCACGGCGACGCCAGTGCGGGCCAGCGCGCGATTTCCGCTTCGACCGCCACATGGGATTTCGTACATTCGGCGGAAAGGCGCAGGCCGGTCTTCGCGTCCTTGCGGAAACTTTCGCGCCCCGGATTCCACAGGCGCGCATCGCGCTCGGCGAAAGTGGGCGGAACCGCCCCATCCAGCGTCCAGGCTTTCATCCGGCGCTGGCAGAGACGCGGCGCGGCGGTTTCCGGCGGTAAGCCCAGCGGCCAGCAGATTTCGGCTTCGGCCACGGTGGCCGGCGGCGGCTGCGGCACGGCATCGCCGGGCGCGCGCGGCAGGCTGTCGATCGTCTCGAACATCAGCGGCAGCGCGGTCACCGCGCCGTACTGGCCCGGCAACGGCGTACCGTCCGGGCGGCCGACCCATACCCCGACGGTGTAGCGGCGCGTGCTGCCGACGGCCCAGGCGTCGCGGAAACCGTAGCTGGTGCCGGTCTTCCAGGCCACGCGCGGGCGCGCACCGACATCGAACGCGCCTTGGCCGTAACCCGGCCGCGGATTGGCTTCGAGGACCTCGCGCACGATCCACGCCGCGCCGGGCGACAGGATGCGTCGCTCCGTCTTCTCTTCCGCCTGCGTGTAACGCACGCGCCCCGCGACGCCGCCGCGATTCAGCGCGCTGTAGGCGCCGACCAGGTCTTCCAGCCGCGCGCCGGTGCCGCCGAGGATCATCGCCAGGTTCGGCTTGGCGCCGGGCGGATACTTCAACGCGATGCCGCCGTTGGCGAGCCGCGCGGAAAAGCGTGCCGGACCCACGCGGTCGAGCAGGTCGACGGCCGGCACGTTCAACGACAGGCGCAACGCTTCCGCCGCGCCGATCGGACCGTTGAACGCCGCATCGAAGTTGCCCGGGCGGTAACCGCCGAACGACTGCGGCGCATCGACCAGCAGGCTTTCGGAATGGATCAGCCCGTCTTCCAGCGCCAGGCCGTACAGGAATGGCTTCAGCGTGGAACCTGGCGAGCGCCAGGCCTGCACCATGTCGACATGGCCGAGCCGCGCCTTGTCGCCGAATTCGACGGAACCGATGTAGGCGCGCGCTTCCAGGCTGGCGTTGTCCATCACCAGCAGTGCGGCCGAAGTGCGTTCGGGCAGCTGCGAGAAATAGGCGGCGACGCGATCCTCCAGCGTGCGCTGCAGCCCGGGGTCGATGGTCGTGGCGATGCGCGCCACCGTCGGTTGCGTCTGGCGCAGGCGTTCGGCCAGCAACGCCGCATGCAGCGGCGGTTGCAGCGAACGTGCGACCACCGGCTCGATGCGCGCATCGTCGGCATCCGCCTTCGTCCATACGCCCAGGCCGACCATCCGCGCCAGTACCTTGTCGCGTGCGGCGCGTGCGGCTTCCGGGTGGCGATCCGGACGCAGGCGGCTGGGCGATTGCGGCAATACCGCCAGCAGCGCCGCCTCGGCCCGCGACAATCGCGACGCGGGTTTGCCGAGGTAGGCCCAACTCGCGGCCTCGACCCCTTCGATCGTGCCGCCGAACGGCGCGCGCTCCAGGTACAGGGTCAGGATTTCGCGCTTGGACAGGTGCGCTTCCAGCTGCAGCGCGCGCAGCAACTGCTTCAGCTTGCCCCAGGGCGTGCGCGAATGCCTGTCGAGGATGCGCGCGACCTGCATGGTCAGGGTCGAACCGCCGGACACGATGCGCCCGCCTCGGATCCACTGCCCGCCCGCGCGCAGCAGCGCCCACGGATTGACGCCCGGGTGCCGATAGAAATGCCGGTCTTCGTAATTCAGCAGAGCCTGCAGGTACAACGGCGACACGCTCTCCGGCGTGGCCGGGTAACGCCAGACGCCATCGCCGTCGGCGAATGCGCGCAGCGGCGTGCCGTCCCGCGCGACGACCAGCGTGCTGGTGTCGCGGGCTTTGGGCAGGGGCGGCGGGAAGGCGAAATCGAGGATCAACAGCGACGACAGGAAGGCGACCGCGCCCCAGCGTAGCCAGGGTAGGACTTGGCGAAAGCGTTGTTGTCGTTGCTGTTGCTGCTGCATTTGCTTTCGATTTGCCTTTCATCCCCTTGAGGCACGGCAATCGGGGCGGGTAAACCCCGCAGGGGCGGCGCACAAGGATGTGCGCCGCTTTCGGAGCCGCAGGATGCGGCTTCCGAAAGTTCCCGGCCTGATTGCGAACCCGCGCGCAGCGCGGGCGTGCCGCCGGGGTGGCTTTCTTTGGTTACTTTCTTTGCCGCCAAAGAAAGTAACCCGCCCGTCAGGGCGGAACGCCTCTGTCGGTACGACTCAAAAGCCAGATGGATCCCAGCTTGCGCTGGGATGACGAGCTAAGAGCAAGCAGAAGCATGCTCGCTTCGCTCGCGCCCCTCATCCGCCTGCGGCACCTTCTCCCCGCGCGTGGGGAGAAGGATGACCTTCGGCGGACAACCGGCTTGTCACGGCTGCACTACTGTAATCGTCGCCGGCGACACCTTGCCGATCCCACGGATGTCCGGACGATACATGTCCTCCACCAGCGGCGGCGGCACCGTGTACGTGCCCGGGGTCACCGCGCGAACCAGGTAGAACACCTTGGCCGTGCCTCCCTGGCTCAGCTTCAACGCCGCCACGTAGCGATCGTCGCGGTACTCCTCGTGCTTCACGTCGGCGGCGCTGGAGCGGTCGCTGATCCCGATGCCGTCCACCACCACGTCGGCCCATTGCTTGGCGTCGCCGAGATTGAAGTTCTCGATCTCCAGTCCCGCCGGCAACAGGTCGGTCAGCAACGCATCCGGCATCGAAGTGTCGGCGGTAATCTCGACCTTGACGATCAAGGCCTCGCCTTCCTTCAGCGCCCCGCCCTTCCACTCATTGCCATCGGTGGTGTAGTAGCTGCGCGAAATGCCGATCTTCTGGTTGTCCGGCGCCGGCGGCTTGCGCGGCACGCCGGCCGCTTCCAGGCTGACGTACAGCGGCGTCTCGCCCTTCGGCTCGAAGCGCACGCCACGCGCCAGCTGCGCGGCGTCGAAACCGCGGCCGACGATCTTCGCCGGCGCCGCTTCCACGCTTTCGTCGCCGATGCGCCAGGTACCGGACACCACGCGGCCCTGTTCGGCCATCAGCGCCCTGCCCAACCGCGCCAGCGCCACCTGTTCCTGCGTGCTCAGGTACAGCCAGCCGCTGCCGCGACGCGCGTCGATCTCGCGACCCAGCGCGACCGCACGCGCTTCGTACTCGGGCTTGGACAGCTTGTTCTCGCGCACCAGCGCCAGCATCAGCGCATCGTCGCGCAGTTGCGAGCCGTAGTCGCCCAGCCAGTACGGGCGATCCTTCTTCATCGCGAAACCAGCGGCGATGGCCGCCGCGCCACGCCGCTTGTCGCCCTGCAGCGACAGGGCGATGCCCAGGTGCACCAGCGACAGGCCGGTCAGGCTCTTGCCGCGCTCGTTGTCGTACAGCGCGCGCAGCGTGCCCAGCGGCGCGCGGTTGACCCGCGCCAGCACGTAGCCCGACCAGGCCTGGTTGGCGAAACGCAGGTGGTCGCGGTTGTCGTAGCCGTAGAACTGGTTGCCACCGGCCAGCAGGTCCTCGTTGAGCCGGTTCAGCGCCTTCTGCAGCACGTTGTCCGGCACGGCGAAGCCGGCCTGCTTGGCGTCCAGCAGGAACTCGGCCACGTACGGGGTGATGCCCGGCACGATGTAATCATCGTCGCCCCACATGCTGAAGTTGCCGTTGGCCACCTGCATCGAAGCGATGCGGCCGAATGCGCCTTCCATGCGCTCGCGGCGCTTCTTCGCATCCAGGCCGTCGATGCCCAGCATCTTCGCGGTCGGCTCGTCGAGGATCAGCCCGGCGTAACCCTTGCTGGTGGTCTGCTCGATGCAGCCGTAGGGATACTTCAACGCGCCGTCGAGCGCGCTGGCGAACGGAATCGGCGGCAAGGCGCTGACCACGATGCGCGCGTTGACCGAGCCGTTCATCAGCCCGCCGGTGAAATCGGCATCCATCGAAACCGGCGCGAGGCTGTCGAGCACCCGGGTCTGCGCGCGCACCACCTGCGGCCAGCCGGCGCGCACCGGCACGTCGTACTTGCGGTCGACCTTGAAGCCGTTGCCGTCCACGCGCACGCGGACCTGTGCAGTGGTGTAGCCCTCGCCGGCGCTGATCGGGAAGCTCAGCGTGGTCTTGGCGTTCGCGCCCAGCTTGGCGCTGCGGCCGGACTGGGCGATCGACAACGGGCCGATGCCGTCCACCTTGATGTCGAACGCACCCGGCTTGCCGGTGAAGTTCTGCACGTCCAGGGTCAGGGTGCTGCGGTCGCCCGGCGCCAGCACGCGCGGCAGGCTGGCTTCGGCGACGATCGGCGCGCGCACCAGGGTTTCCTGGTCGCGGTTGCCGTAGCGTTCGTCCGAGTAAACCATCGCCGACACGCGCAGGGTGCCGTTGAAGTCGGGTACGCGCAGCGCGATCTTGGCGTTGCCCTTCGCGTCCAGTTTCACCGGCCCGGCGAACAGGTCCACGGTCTGCACGCGCGAGGTCGGCCGCTTGGCCTGCGGCAACGCCGCCAGCGCCATGTCGCCGCCGAAGCGGATCTTGGCGCTGCCGCCTTCGAAGCTTTCGATCACCCGGCCGTATACGTCGTAGGCGTCCACGCCCAGGCGGCGCTGGGCGAAGAAATGTGCGTTGGCGTCCGGCACCGGGAAGCGGGTGATGTTGAGGATGCCCACGTCCACCGCCGAAACGGTGACGTAGGCGGGCTTGCCGGCCAGTTCCGGCGCGCTGACCGTCACCGGCAGGTCCTGCTCGGGGCGCATCTGCTTGGGCGCGTTCAGGCCCACCGCGATGCGGCGCGCCTTGCGGTCCATCGGCACGTGGGCCACGCCGACCGCGCGCGCCGGCGTGATCTTGCTCGGCGCCGAACCGCCGCGGAACACCAGCGCGGTGACGTAGACGTCATGGCGTTCCCAGTCCTTGGTCACCGGGATTTCGAAGGTGCTGCCCGGCTTAACGTCGATGTCCTGCACGTACAGCATGCGGTCGCTTTCGACGATCAGCAGGCCCTTGCCCGGGTGCGGCGGGGTCGCCGTCACCTTCAGCGTGTCGCCGGCCTTGTAGCCGGTCTTGTCCAGCGCCAGCTTGACCTTGTCGGGACGCGCATCGAGACCACGGTTTTGGTCGTCCCAGCTCCAGCCGGCATTGAACGGATAGCGTGTGGTCAGGCCGGTGGCGGGATCGAACACGTCGAGGCGGTAGCCGCCCCATTCCACCGGATAGTCGACCTTGGCCACGGTCGCGCCGACGTCGACCGCCTTCGTTTCCAGGTTCTCGAAGCGCTGGGTGTAGTCGTAGTCCCAGCCGCCGTCCTCGTCGTAGTTCCAGTGGTAGTCGCGGTGCTCGCGCACCAGGGTGACCTTCAGGCCTTTCGCCGGTTGCGGCTTGCCCGTGGCATCGACGCGGGTGATTTCGAAACGCGCGTTGCTGTTGGCGTCGGCGCCGTCCTGGTCGTCGAACAGCGGGCGCACGCCGACCAGCGCGGCGGCCGGCCACATCACCTTCTTCAGCGTGCGGTTGACCGTGCGGCCGCCGGTTTCGTAGACGCTGCCGGAAACGATGGCGGAAATCGGCGTGACCGGCTTGGCCTCGGCCGGCAGCGAGACGGCTTCCTCGTAGACGCCCTCGTCGTTGAAAGTGGCGTCGATGATGTCCTTGGCTTCCTTCGGCAGGCTCAACGTCGGGTCGCCGAAGAAGAAGCCGGGCAGTTGGTCGAGCGGATGCTGTTCCACCGCGACCGCCAGCTTGGCGGTGAAGCGGTTGCCGGCCGCCGGCGCGCCGTACAGATAGGCGGCCTTGGCCTGCAGGCGCAGCGGCTCTCCTGGCTTCAACGTCGGCTGTGCCGCATCGAGGTCCAGCTTCATCCGCTCGGGCAGGAATTCCTCGATGCGCAGGGTCATGCCCTGCACCGCTTCCTTGCTGGCCGGATCGGTGCGGAATTCGACCTCCCAACGACCGGTCGGCGCCTCGGCGGGAATCTGCTGGACGAAACTGAAATAACCCTGCGCACCCGGCTCCAGCCGGGTTTCGCGGAACACCTTGCCGTCGGGCTGCTTCAGGCGCAGGAAGATCGGCTGCGGCTTGACCGGCTTGCCGTCGTTGTCGCGCAGCAGCGCGTTGATCCGCACCGTTTCGCCCGGCCGGTACAGGTCGCGGCCGGACCAGGCGAACACGTCGAACCACGCGTTCTCGCGCCCGGACACGGCGAATTCCGACAGGTCCAGCGCCGGCTGGTTGAACGGCAGCATCGACACGTCGCTGCCCTTGCGGGCGACCAGCACGTGGCTCGCGTCCAGCTTGTAGTTCAGCAGCGCATTGCCGTTGCCGTCGGTCTCGCCCTTCAACGCCAGTTCGCCCTTGGCATCGAGGATGCGCAGCTCGACCCCGCCGGTCGCGGCGCCGCTGTTCAACGAAGCCGTATGCACGAACAGCTTGTCCTTGTACGCGCGCGCGTGCAGGCCGATGTCGCTGACGGTGAAGAACGCGGTCTCGAACTCGCCGCTGAACTTGCCGGTGCGCTTCATCACCGCGAAGTACAGGCCCGGTTCCTGCAGTTCCGCGATGTCCTGGATCGGCAGGTAGGTCAGCAGGCGCTCGTTGGGCTTGCCGCCGAGCAGGAAGCGGTTGACGTAGACCGGCTCGGCCAGTTCGCCGATCGGGGTGTGTTCGTCGTAGTCGCTGTCCAGGTCCCAGCTGCCGCGGCGCCCGCCGCGCTGGTACTCGCTGAAGAAGCGCGGCAGGTTCTTTTCCGGCACGCGCAGGAATTCGACGTCCACTTCCTTGACGTTGATCGACACCACCGGCAGGCCGCGGCTTTCGCGCGCGGGCAGCACGCTGCCCTGCGAGGCGAAGCCGACCACCGGGTCGAGCTGGCCGGTATGGACCTTTTCCTTCAGCTCCTTGCCCAGCCGGCTGCCGTCCGCGGCGAGCAGGTCGGCGCGGATCGCCACTTCGTAGTCCTTCGCCGCCTCCACCGACGGGAAGCGCAGGATCATGCCCTTGCCTTCGCCGTCGTCGTCCAGCACCCAGCTGCCCTTGACCACCGCGCCCTTGTCGTCGGTCACCGACAGCAGCGCGTCGAAGTCCTGGGTGCCGACCAGCACGCGGCTGAACTCCACGGCGATGGCGACGTTGCCGTCGTGCTGGTCCGGGTACGCCCCGACCAGGCCGAAACCCTTGACCTCGGCTTTCTTCGCCTGGATCGCCTCGCCGCTGGGCACGGGCAACTGCCCGGTCTCGCTGCGCTTGCAGCCGGCCACGGCCAGCAGCAGTACCCCGAAAAAGAAAAACGCACGCCAGCCGATGCCGCGTGCGCCCGTGCCCTGTCCCTGCCGAATAGCCGAAACCATGTCCGCTCCTGCGTGCTGTTCGCGCCACGACGCCCGCCGTGGCGTATCGAAGAAAAAGTATAGAACGTTATCCGGCCCGGATCGCAGGACAAAAAAACGCCCCTTCCGGGGCGTTTTTTTGTAACTACGCCATCATGCGCGGACGCACGGACCGACTGTCGTCAGGCTCCGGGACGCGTTTCGGTTTGCGCCGCATCGCCGGCGGTTTCCTCCTCGTCGTCCAGCGATGCGTCCAGGCGTTCCAGCGCCTGCAGCACTTCGCCCTCGCCCAGCCGGATCAGGGTCACGCCCTGGGTGTTGCGACCGACCTGGGAGATTTCCGACGCGCGGGTGCGCACCAAGGTGCCGCCATCGGAAATCAGCAGCACTTCGTGGTGGTCGGACAACTGGATCGCGCCGACCAGCCGGCCGTTGCGCTCGGTGGTCTTCAGCGCGATCACGCCCTGGGTGCCACGACCCTTGCGCGGATAGTCGGCGACCGGCGTGCGCTTGCCATAGCCGTTCTCGCTGGCGGTGAGGATGTCGCCGTCGCCGTCGACCACGACCAGGCTGACCACTTCCACGCCGCTGGCATTGCCGGCCACCGCGTCCTCATCGCCCGCGGCCGCGTCGTCCGCGACTTCGTCCGCATCGGGGGAAACCAGGCGCATGCCGCGCACGCCGGTCGCAGTGCGGCCCATCGAACGGACCTTGTCCTCTGAGAAGCGTACCGCGCGGCCATTGCTGGCGAACAGCATGACGTCGCGTTCGCCGTCGGTCAGCGCGGCGCCGATCAACGCGTCGCCGTCGTCCAGGTTGATCGCGATCTTGCCGCGCGCCAGCTTGAACGCGAACTCGGTCAGCGGCGTCTTCTTCACCGTGCCGTTCTTGGTGGCGAAGAACACGTAGCGGCCTTCGGCGTACTCGCGCACCGGCAGCACCGCCTGCACCTTCTCGCCGGCTTCCAGCGGGATCCAGTTGACGATCGGACGGCCGCGGGCATTGGGACCGGCTTCCGGCAGTTGGTGCACCGGCAGCCAGAACACCTTGCCGCGACTGGTGAAGGTCAGCAGCGTGTCGTGGGTGTTGACCAGCCACAGCTGGTCGATGAAATCCTCGTCCTTGGTCGCCGCCGCATTGCGTCCGCGACCGCCCCGGCGCTGGGCGCGATAGGCGCTGGCCGGCTGGCGCTTGGCGTAACCGGCGTGCGACAGGGTCACCACCACGTCTTCGGGCGCGATCAGGTCGAGGATGTCGAGGTCTTCCTCGCTGGGGCGGATCTCGCTGCGGCGGGCGTCGCCGAACTCGGCCTTGACGTTGAGCAGCTCGTCGCGGATCACCTGCAGCAGCACTTCCGGGTTTTCCAGGATGCGGATCAGGCCGGCGATGGTGTCGAGCAGTTCGCGGTATTCCTCGGTCAGCTTTTCCTGCTCCAGCCCGGTCAGGCGATGCAGGCGCATCTCGAGGATCTGCGTGGCCTGCACGTCGGTCAGCTGGTATTCCCCGCCAAGGAAACCGACGCCCTGCGGCAGGTCTTCCGGACGCGATGCCTCGGCGCCGGCCGCGGCCAGCAGCGAGCCGACCAGGCCCGGCGCCCAGCGCTTGGCCAGCATCTTCTCCTTGGCTTCCTGCGGATTCGCCGAGGTCTTGATCAGTTCGATCATCTCGTCGATGTTGGCCAGCGCGACGGTCAGGCCTTCGAGGATGTGGGCGCGGTTGCGCGCCTTGCGCAGTTCAAAGATGGTCCGGCGGGTCACCACCTCGCGGCGGTGGCGGACGAAGGCTTCCAGCATCTGCTTCAGGTTCAGCAGCTGCGGGCGGCCGTCGACCAGGGCGACCATGTTGATGCCGAACACCGATTCCATCGGCGTCTGCGCGTACAGGTTGTTCAGCACCACCTCGGCCGATTCGCCGCGCTTGACCTCGATGTAGATGCGCATGCCGTCCTTGTCGGACTCGTCGCGCAGCTCGCTGATGCCCTCGAGCTTCTTCTCCTTGACCAGCTCGGCGATCTTCTCGATCAGCCGCGCCTTGTTCACCTGGTAGGGGATCTCGGTGACGATGATCGCCTCGCGACCGGTGCGATCGTCGACTTCGACTTCGGCCTTGGCGCGCATGCGCACGCGGCCGCGGCCGGTACGGTAACCGGCGAGGATGCCGGCGGTGCCGTTGATGATGCCAGCGGTGGGGAAATCCGGACCCGGGATGTACTGCATCAGTCCATCGACGTCGATGGAGGGATCGTCGATCAGCGCGATCAGCCCGTCGACCACTTCGGACAGGTTGTGCGGCGGGATGTTGGTGGCCATGCCGACGGCGATGCCGGCCGAGCCGTTGACCAGCAGGTTCGGGAACCGGGTCGGCATGACCGTCGGTTCCAGTTCCTTCTCGTCGTAGTTGGGCTGGAAGTCGACGGTTTCCTTGTCGATGTCGGCCATCAGCTCGTGGGTGAGCCTGGCCATGCGCGCTTCGGTGTAACGCATCGCCGCGGCGTTGTCGCCGTCGATCGAACCGAAGTTGCCCTGCCCGTCCACCAGCAGGTAGCGCAACGAGAACGGCTGGGCCATGCGCACCAGGGTGTCGTACACCGACTGGTCGCCGTGCGGGTGGTACTTACCGATCACGTCGCCGACGATGCGCGCCGACTTGTAGTAGGGCTTGTTGCTGTGCGCGCCGAGTTCGTTCATCGCGAACAGGACGCGGCGGTGCACCGGCTTGAGACCGTCTCGGACATCCGGGAGGGCGCGGCCCACGATCACGCTCATCGCGTAATCGAGGTAGCTCTTGCGCATCTCGTCTTCGAGGTTGACGGGGATGATTTCCTTGGCGGTATCGGCCATTCGGGTTCCGTGCGGCTAGCGTTGACTGCGGCCAAAAACCGGGCCGCCGGAACGGGTCCGGCAAGCGGTTTTCAGGGGTGAATTTCGACCCCGAAATTGTACCACAGACAGGCCTGTTTCCGGTCGGGATTTGGCCGGGAAAATCAGGCATTTAGGCCTTGGTCCGCCCTTTGGAAGCCGAACCTTCTCCAGGAGCTTCCTCACGCGATGACAATCGGCGTGGGAGTGGTGGCGCAGCCACCGGTAAGTCGCGAATTGTCGAAGACTTGGAATTGGGGCCGTAGCACCCACCAACCTGGTACGAAGACCTGGTTCGCTCACCCCTCGGTTGTGGCCCGCTGAGGGAAGCTCGTAGCTCCGACATTCGCGACTCACGTCGCTCCCACGCCTACTTTTCTGGCCAAGCTCAACCGCCGAACGCCGCGCGCATCTTCTCAACGGTCGGCCGCTCGATCACGCCCTTCTCGGTCACGATGGCGTCGATCAGCTCGCCCGGGGTCACGTCGAACACCGGGTTCCAGGCGCGCACGCCTTCGGCGACCGTGCGTACGCCGCCAACGCCGAACAGTTCGCCCGGGTCGCGTTCCTCGATCTCGATCAGGTCGCCCGAAGCGGTATCCATGTCCACCGTCGAGGATGGCGCCACGACCATGAACTTGACTCCATGGTGGCGCGCGGCAATGGCCAGCGCATAGGTGCCGATCTTGTTGGCGGTGTCGCCGTTGGCGCAGATGCGGTCGGCGCCGACCACAACCCATTGCACCGCTCCGGTCTTCATCAGGTGCGAGGCGGCGGAATCGGCGATCAGGGTGGCGTCGATGCCGTCCTGCTGCAGTTCCCACACGGTCAGGCGCGCGCCCTGCTGCCACGGCCGGGTTTCACCTGCGAACACGCGCTCGATGCGCCCCTGAGCCACGCCTGCGCGAATCACGCCCAGGGCGGTGCCGAATCCTGCGGTAGCCAGCGAACCGGTGTTGCAATGGGTGAGCACACCGCTGCCCGGCGCGATCAGCGCCGCGCCGAGGCCGCCCATCCGCTGGTTGGCCGCGAGGTCTTCCTCGGCGATGGCCAACGCTTCCAGTTCCAGCACGCCGCGCCAATCGCTGCCGGCATGGGCCAGCGCCGAACGCATCCGCGCCAGCGCCCAGGCCAGGTTGACCGCGGTCGGGCGCGCGGCGTTGAGCCGTTGCAGCGCCGGTTCCAGCTTCTGCGCGGCCTCGGGACCGCTATCGGCGACGATCTCGCGCGCCGCCAGCACCGTGCCCCAGGCGGCGGCGATGCCGATGGCCGGCGCGCCGCGCACGGCCAGTGAGTGGATCGCGGCGGCGACTTCATCGCCGCTGGTGCAGCTCAGGTACTCGACCTTGAACGGCAGCAGGCGCTGGTCCAGCAATTCCAGCGCCTCGCCGGTCCAGCGGATCGGGCGGATGCGGTCGTAGCGCGCGTAATCGATGGTGTCGTTCATGGCGGCAGTTTAACCGCCGCCGATGACGAAGACCCGCTCGTCAGGCCGATTCGTTCAGTAGATCCTGAATTCCGCGCGGCAGCCGCGATCGACCCAGATGCCGCCACGGTCGTAGCCCCAGTTGTAGCCTTCCTGGCAGCGGGTCTTGGAAATCTGCCGGGTCAACTGCACGCCGCTCCGCGTGTCGGCGGGACAATATTTCTGGCGATTGTCGTTGGAGTCGCAACGGATGGTTCTTCCGTAGCCGTAACCATCGCCATTGCCCGGATAACCGCCGCCCCAGCCGCCACCGCGTCCCAGCGCGAATTCGGCCCGGCAACCGCGATCGACCCAGATGCCGCCACGGTCGTAACCCCAGTTGTAGCCTTCCTGGCAGCGGGCTTTGGATATTTGCCGGACGACGTGCACGCCTCCACGCGTGTTTGCGCGACAGTAGTTCTGCCGGCCGTCGTTCGAATCGCAGCGGATCACCTGTCCGTAGGCATTGCCATTGCCCGGATAACCGCCGTTCCAACCTCCGCCGCGTCCGCTTGCGAATTCGGCCCGGCAACCGCCACTGACCCACACGCCGCCACGGTCGTAACCCCAGTTGTACCCCTGCTGGCAACGCGTCTTCGAGACCTGCCGCACCAACTGCACGCCACCTCGGGTATCGGCCGGGCAGTAGCGCTGGCGATTGTCGTCCGAATCGCAACGGAACACTTGCCCATAGCCATTGCCATAGCCGCCCCGGTAATCCTCATAGCCACGATCCGGGTAACCGTAGGATTGGGCCATGGCGGTGGAAGCGAGCAGCATGGCGGACAAGCCCAACAACGTCTTCATGGCGAATCTCCGGGTGGCGGTTGCGACCCAGACTCACACCGTTTCGATGAACATGAACCGAAGAAACCGTTTCCGCGGAATCGATCGCTGCCGGCCGTTCAGGCGCGGGAAAACTCGAAGGCCAACACGTCGGCGATGCGAGGGCTTTGCAGCATCGCCATCAGCAGGCGATCCACGCCCAGCGCGACGCCGGCGCAATCCGGCAACTGCGGCAAGGCGTCGATCAGGCGGGTATCCAGCGGCGGCACGATCGAGCCGCGCGACCTGCGCACGGACTGGTCGCGTTCGAAACGGGCACGCTGTTCGCGCGCATCGTTGAGCTCGTGGTAACCGTTGGCCAGCTCCAGCGGACCGAGGTACAGCTCGAAACGTTCGGCGACCGGCGGATCTTCCTCCGCCTTTGCGGGGGCAGGCTCGCGGATCCGGGCCAACGCACTCTGCGAAGCCGGATAGTCGTACACCGCCAGCAGTTGGTCGTCGGGGAACGATGGTTGCAGCTTGTGGGTCATCAGCAGGTCGAGCCAGTCGTCCTTGCTCAAGCCTTCGCCATCGATGGCGATGTCGCTGCCCGCGTTGCGCAGTTCGTCGAGCGAGGCGAGCAGCGGGTCGATGCCCAGCCGCTCGCGGTACAGATCGCGGAAGCCGGTCTTCGACAACGTTGCGCTGCGCCCGACGAGTCCCAGCGCAGCCTGCACCAGTTCGGCGGTTTCGCCGATCAGACGCTGGTGATCCCAGCCGACCCGATACCACTCCAGCATGGTGAACTCGGGATTGTGGCGCCCGCCCGCCTCGCCGTCGCGGAAAACGCGGCCAAGCTCGTAGCAGTCGCCGATGCCGGCCGCGAGCAGGCGTTTCAGCGCGAATTCCGGCGACGTGCGCAACCAGCGCGTGCGCGGTGCGCCATCCGTGCGACCGGAGAATTCGAGCGGGAACGACGCGATGTTCGGATCGGTATTGCCGGCCACCGACATCACGGGCGTCTCGACCTCCAGCACGCCACGCGCGTGGAAGAACTCGCGTGCAAGGCGGTTGAATGCGGCGCGCAGGCGGATTGCATCGAACGAGGCAGATGGCTGCCAGTCGATCATTGCATTACACCCATATTAAAAAGTACGGTGTGGGAGCGACGTAAGTCGCGAACAAAAACCTCCCGACCCTCCGAACGAAAAGCTTCGCGACTTACGTCGCTCCCACGCCATGGTATCCCGCTCATGCGTTCTGCTCGAGGAACGCCAGCAACGCCGCTTCGTCCCAGATCTCGATGCCCAGCTCCTGCGCCTTGGCCAACTTGCTGCCTGCGGCCTCGCCGGCCACCACCAGCGAAGTCTTCTTCGACACGCTGCCGGATACCTTCGCGCCCAGCGCTTCGAGCTTCGCGCCGGCCTCGTCGCGACTCATCGACGCCAGGCCGCCGGTCAGCACCACGGTCTTGCCGGACAGCGGACCTTCGGTCGCGCGTTGCGGCGCGCCTTCCGGCCAATGCACACCGTTCTCGCGCAATGCGGCGATGACCTCGCGGTTGTGCGGCTGGGCGAAGAAATGGGCGATGCGCGCGGCGACCACCGGGCCGACGTCGGGCACCTGCTTCAGCGTTTCCTCATCTGCGTCCATCAACGGCTGCAACGCGCCGAAATGCCGCGCCAGGGTCTTGGCCGTGCTCTCGCCGACGTCACGGATGCCCAGTGCGAACAGCACCCGCTCCAGCGTGCTGTCGCGGCTGGCGGCGATGCCGGCGATCAGGTTCTCCGCCCATTTGGTCGCGATCTTGCCGGCCTTGACCGTCTCGGGGACGACGCCGTCGCGCTCGTCGGCGCGCTGCTTCATCTGCACGAAATCGTCCACGCCCAACTTGTACAGGTCGGCCACGGTGCGCACGTAATCGAAATCGACCAGCCCTTGGATCAGACGCTCGCCGAGGCCTTCGATGTCCATCGCCCGGCGCGAGGCGAAGTGGAACAGCGCCTGCACGCGCTGGGCCGGGCAATACAAGCCGCCGGTGCAGCGCGCGACCACCTCGCCTTCCTCGCGTTCCACGGCCGAACCGCAGTCCGGACAGGTTTTCGGCATCGTCCACGGCTGCGCGCCTTTCGGGCGGCGATCGAGGATCACCCCGACCACTTCCGGGATCACGTCGCCGGCGCGACGGATGATCACCGTGTCGCCGACGCGCACGTCGAGGCGCGCGACCTGGTCGGCGTTGTGCAGCGTGGCTCGGCTGACAGTGACGCCGCCGACGTGCACCGGCGTCATCAGCACCCACGGCGTAACCGCGCCGGTGCGGCCGACGTTGACTTCGATCGATTCGACCGTGGTCGCCACTTCCTGCGCCGGGTACTTGTGTGCGATGGCCCAGCGCGGCGCGCGCGAAACGAAGCCCATCGCGCGTTGCTGGTCGTAGCGGTCGAGCTTGTAGACCACACCATCGATGTCGTACGGCAAGCCGGCGCGGCGCTCGCCGACGCGGCGGTAATAGGCCAGCAACCCCTCGGCGCCGCTGGCGGTACCGGATTCGCTGCTGACCGGCAGGCCGAGTTCGCGCAGCCACGCCAGCGTCTGCGAATGGGTCGGCGGCAAGGCCGCGCCACGCACTTCGCCCAGCGCATAGGCGTAGAACGACAACGGCCGCTGCGCGGTAATGCGCGGATCGAGCTGGCGCAGCGAACCGGCGGCACCGTTGCGCGGGTTGGCCAGGGTCTTCTCGCCGTGTTCGCGGGCCCAGGCGTTGTATTTTTCGAACGCCGCGAGCGGCATGTACACCTCGCCGCGGACTTCCAGCACTTCCGGTGCGTCGCCGCGCAGGCGCAACGGAATGGCCTTCACCGTGCGCAGGTTGGCGGTGACGTCCTCGCCGGTGGCGCCGTCGCCGCGGGTCGCGCCGCGCACGAACACGCCGTTCTCGTAGCGCAGGCTGATCGCCAGCCCGTCCAGTTTGGGCTCGACCGAGAAACGGGGCTGCGCGTCGCCGGTTTCCTTGACGATGCGATTGACGAAATCCTGCACTTCCTCGTCGGTGAAGGCATTGCCCAGCGACAGCATCGGCACCGCATGCACGACTTCGGCGAACTTCGCCGACGGCGCGCTGCCGACGCGCTGGGTCGGGGAATCGGGCGTGGCCAGCTCGGGGTGCGTGGCTTCCAGTTCGTCCAGCTCGCGCAGCATGCGGTCGTATTCGGCGTCCGGGATGTTCGGCTCGTCGAGGACGTGGTAGCGATAGCTGGCGTCTTCCAGCTTCCGGCGCAACTCGACGGCGCGGGCGGCGGCTTGCGAATGGGATTTCGAACTCATCCCGCGATTCTACCCATCGGACCCTTGCCACTGCATGCAGGGTCGCGCTAGCTTCCCGGTAGCCGCCAAAGCGCGAGGAAATCCGCATGCACCCGACCCTGTCCCGTCGCGGTTTCCTCGATCTGTCCGCTTGCAGCCTGGCCACGGCGGGCCTCGCCCCGCTGCTCGGCGCCAGCGGCGGCGCCCGGGCGCAGATGCCGCCCACCCCGCCGGGCATGAACGATCCCGACGCGGTCTTGCTGAACTACAACGAGAACCCGCTGGGCCCGTTTCCCGAAGCCTTGCGGGCAGCCGCCGATGCGTTGCCGCGCTCCAATCGCTACCTGTTCGGCCTGCAGCGCGAGTTCACCGGACTGTTCGCCGAACAGAACAGCCTGGGAGAGGACCACGTCGCCGGGTACTGCGGGTCTGGCCTGGCGCTGGATGCGGCGGCACTGGCCTTCGCGTCGCCACGGGCGGCTGCGGTCGTGGCCGATCCGACCTTCGAATCCGTCGCCCAGATGGCCGACGCGCATGGCACGAAGGTAGTGCGCGTGCCGCTGCGCGCGGATGGCGCGCACGACGTGAAAGCGATGGCTGCCGCAGCGATGGAAGCGAAGGCCGGGTTGATCTACCTGTGCAATCCGAACAACCCGACTGGGTCGATCACGCCGCGCGCGGACATCGACTGGTTGCTGGCGAACAAACCCGCCGGCAGCGTGGTGCTGGTCGACGAGGCCTACATCCACTACTGCGACGAGCCGGGCACGCTGGACCTGGCGAAGGCTGGTGCCGACATCGTGGTGCTGCGCACGTTCTCGAAGATCTACGGCATGGCCGGCATGCGTCTGGGCTTGGCGGTGGCGCGACCGGACCTCCTGGAAAAGCTGCTGCTGTTCGGCGCGGGCAGCCTGCCGGTACCGGCGGTGGCGGCCGGGATCGCGAGCCTGAAACATCCGGAGCGGCTGGCCGAGCGCAAGCGCGCGACCACCACGATCCGCACGGAGACCGTGGCATGGCTGAAGTCACGGGATTACCAATGTCTGCCCTCGCAGGCGAACTGCTTCATGGTCGACGTGAAGGGCGATGGCCGCGAGTTCGCGCGGAAAATGGCCGCGCACAAGGTTTTCGTCGGCCGCAGTTGGCCGGTATTGCCGCGGCAGGTACGGATCACCGTGGGCACGGAGGCGGAGATGGCGAAGTTCCGCGAAGTATTCGCGAAAATGATGGCGGGCTGACCGCCATGCAATTTCGTAGGGTGGGTGGAGCGAAGCGATACCCACCAACACACCGCAGCCGATTGTTTTTTTGATGGGTATCGCTTCGCTCCACCCATCCTATGATTGCGCGGTCGCCGCAAGTCGGGGGAGCGTCCCCGGGGCGCGCGTCTCGCGTCAGGCCGACCTGTCGCTCAGGGCTGAGCGGACGCGCGATTGAAATGCGCGGTGCGCAACATCGGGGTGCCGTCTTCCTTGGCGTACGCTTCCGTCTCCGTCAAAACCTTGCCATCCGAACTCACGGAGTACACGCGCGTAGATCTTGGGATGCCCTGATAGACGAATTGCATGACCAGCACGTTGGGCGCGGGCATCTTCGCGGCGACGACATCGACCCAATAGTTCCCGGTAGCCTGTCCAGGCGTACCGTCGAGGGACAGCGTGGATTCGCCGTGCATCTTGTTGCCGCTGTTCTCGACGATCTCGACGCGCGTCAGCCACTTGCCATCGGGCGCATCGGCGAAGTCCAAGTTTACGCTCTTCGGCCGCGCCTCCGGTGGCATCGGCAAAGTATCTATGTCCAAGGTCCAGTGGCCGACCAACGGCGACTTTGTTGCCGGACTAGCTTGCGAGGGCGCGATATGGAAAACGGTGATAACCAGCAACGCAACGAATATCGCTTTCATGCGGACTCCTATTGAGCGACGTAGGGCGGAACCGCCGCAGGCGATTCCGCCGAATTTACCCGCATAGGCGGAATCCGCTTCGCGGGTTCCGCCCTACGGTCCTGGCTAGCCGTTAGGCGCCTCCTCCAATCAGACGATGCTCCTGCAACTTGACCCAGTTAGAGAAGCCCTCGGCAAGAGAAACAAATTCCGATCGCGATAGCTTCGCATGGAAAAATCCGCGCGGGCTATCCACGAGAACCTGAACCTGCTCATCAGGATCGGACAGGATAAAGCTTTTGGTATAGTCAAAAGTCTCTGAGATGTTTGTCAAAAAGTGCGTATTGAAAAGCACGGACATCACACTCGGGTGGGCGGAGATCGAAGACTCGTATATCAAGTCGTCTAAGGCGGAAAAGCGCTGTCGTGGGGTCAGGGCCTCTAGCAATGGATGCCATTGCCCTGATGGACTGGCCGCCAGGTTCAAGAGGTGATCGCTTGCCGCGCCAAGCACGCAAAGCGGTTCATCCCAGTTTCCAAATGGCTCCCCACCGACATAACAACGAATACGCCCGGCAATGTTTGCTCCAACGACGGGCATGAGAGCATTCGGCTCAAGTTGAGCTTCGATTGCGAGCTTCTCGGGATTTCCCCAGATCACGATGAGCGACTTGCCGTCATTTATTCGTCCAGCGTAGCGGATAAATAACGCACTCCAATCACCACCTCGGCGGCTTGGTCAGCGGCGGCGCCTCATGCTGACGGTCATAGGCACGCAACTCTTCGCGGATGTGCTGCACGCGCTGGCGACCGAGGGCGTTGCGGCTGTCGTCCAGCACCACGCCGTCCAGCAGTTCCGCCATCCGCTCCACGTTCGGCAGCAATTTCTCCCACGCCTCCAGCGCGCTGATCGGTGCCGGCAGGGTCAGGAAGAACGCGATGGCCGGCGTTTCCAGTTCACGGATGCGGCTCATGTCGAAACTGCCCGGCTGCATGATGTTGGCCATGCTGAAGATCGGGCCGCGTTCCGGGTGGTTCTCGACCAGGCGGTGGAACACGTTCATGTGCCCGAACACCAGTCCGGTCTTCTCCGCGGCGACGACGATGTCCTCGCCGCGCAGGGTGTGGCCGGCGCGCGCGGCGACGTACAGCGAGACGATCTTGTCGAAATCCTGGCTGGGACGCTTGCCCAGGTCGTTGTCGGCGGCGACTCCGCCCGGCAGGTCCAGCGCGGGCTGGCTGACGGTCTCGCCGCTGTAGTCGCCCTCCTCGCCCGCCCCCAGGCTGGGCTCGACCCGCGAGGTTTCGCCCTCGCCCGGTTCGGCGCGCTCGATGCGCTTGCCCTGCGGCGATTTCTTCGGCCGGCCGAAGATGATGATGGTCGCCAGCAGGATCACGCCGGCAACGAGGATGCCGATTCGGAGCAGGGCCATGTCGGACATTGGTCGGGATCTCCTTGCGGTCGATTCAGGGTATCAAATCGGGGAACAACGGGGCGTTCGTACGAGCGCCCCTGGATGCGACCACGCTCTTGGGCACGATGCGTAAACCAGTCCGGACGAAAAATCTCCGGTCGCGCCCAGGGGCGCTCCTGCCCCCGGCAAACCTGCCTTTCTGCGCGAATGCCGTCAGGCCGCGCCGGCCAGCCGGGTGGCTTCTTCCAGGTCCACGCTGACCAGGCGGCTGACGCCCGGTTCGCGCATGGTCACGCCGCTGAGCTGATTGGCCGCTTCCATGGTCGCCTTGTTGTGGCTGACGAACAGGAACTGCACCTTTTCGCTCATCTCCTTGACCATGTTGGTGAAGCGGCCGACGTTGGCCTCGTCCAGCGGCGCGTCGACTTCGTCCAGCAGGCAGAACGGCGCCGGGTTGAGGCGGAAGATCGCGAACACCAGGGCCACCGCGGTCATCGCCTTCTCGCCGCCCGACAGCAGCGAGATGTTGGACACGCGCTTGCCCGGCGGGCGCGCCATGATCGCCACGCCGGTGTCGAGCAGGTCTTCGCCGGTCAGCTCCAGGTAGGCGTGGCCGCCGCCGAACAGGCGCGGATACAGCTCCTGCACGCCGCTGTTGACCCGGTCGAAGGTGTCCTTGAAGCGGCCGCGGGTCTCGCGGTCGATCTTGCGGATCGCTTCTTCCAGCGTCTCCAGCGCGGTGGTCAGGTCGACGTTCTGCGCGTCGAGGTACTGGCTGCGCTGCTCGGCTTCGCCGTACTCGTGGATCGCGGCCAGGTTGACCGGCTCCAGCCGGCGCATGCGGCCGTCGATCTGGTTGACCGCCTGCTCCCAGTCGGACAGCGCGGCGACTTCCGGCAGCGTGTTGATCACGTCTTCCATGACGAAGCCGGCCTTGGCCACGGCCTCGGTCAGCTGCTCGGCCTTCAGCGCCAGCGCCTGCTGGTCGAGGCGACGCTGCGAGATGACCTCGCGCTGGGCGATGGCCTGCTCGTCGCGCTGGTGGCGGGTCTGTTCGTGCTGGCGCAGTTCGTTGTCGATGCCTTCCAGCGCGGCGCGCGCTTCGGCCAGCTTGCGGTCGGCGACCACGCGGTGCTCCAGCGCGGCCTGGCGCTCGGCTTCCAGCGCCTGCACCGGTGAGTCGCCTTCGTCGAGCTGCGAGGCCAGTTCGCCCAGGCGCGTGTCGAGCTGGCCGCGCTGGTTGCCCATGCGGTCCAGCGCCTGGCTCAGCGCGACGATCTGCGCACGTTGCGATTCCAGGGTCAACGCCAGCGCATGCGCGGCATCGCGCGAACCACGGGCGGCGTCGCGGGCGGCGTCGCGGGTTTCGGCCAGCTGGCGGCGTTCGCTTTCCAGCTGTTCGCGGACGTCCTGCAGTTCGGCCATGCGTTCGACCGCCGATTCGAGCCGGGCGCGGGCTTCGCGCGCCTGCTCGCGGCTGGCCTCGAGGGTTTCGGCCAGCTGGGCGATTTCCGCGTCGATCTTGTCGATGCGGTTGCGGGTCGATTCGACCCGGCCCTGCTGGCTCTGCAACTGGCCGGCCAGCTCGGACACGCTGCGATGGGCCAGGTACAGGGCGCGCTGGGCGTCTTCGCGGTTCTGCTCGGCGGCGAGCATGCGGTCGCGCCATGCGCTGATGCCGCGTTCGAGTTCCTGTTCGCGATGCTGCAGCTGGGCGATTTCCTCGCGCAGCGCCTTGATCTCGCGTTCGCGCAGCAGCGCGCCCTGCTTGGCCGCACCCGAACGCACCACGCGCACCCAGCCGGCGCCGAGGCGCTCGCCGTTGCGGGTGATCACCGATTCGCCATCGCCCAGACGCGACTGCAGCGCGCGCGCTTCGGCCAGGTTTTCGGCGACGTGCAGCTTGGCCAGCAGGCGGCGGATGGCGGCCGGGCCCTGCACCTTCGCAGCCAGCGAAGTCGCGGCGTACTGCCTGTCTTCCTGCTCGTCGGAGACCAGCGCGATGCGGCCTTCGCCGAGTTCACCCAGCGCATCGACCAGGGTTTCCGGGGCTTCGACCAGCACGCCTTCGATCAGCTGACCCAGCGCGCCTTCAACGGCGTTTTCCCAGCCGGCTTCGACCGTCAGCTTCTCGCCGACGCGCGCGGCCGAATCCAGCCCGCGCGATTGCAGCCACTGCACCGCCGCGCCCTGCTCCTGGCCCAGCGCGGCGTGCTGCAGGGTTTCCAGCGAGGCCAGCCGGCCCCGCGCTTCCTGCGCGCGCTTGCGCACGTCGGAAAGCTCGTTCTGCGCGGCGCGCTGCTGGTCCTGCAGCTCGGTGACGGTGCGCTTGCGTTCCTCGAGGTCGGCGTTCAGGCCTTCCAGCGCGGCCTTCTGCTCGTCGTGCTGGATCTGGGCCTGGGCGAAAGCCTCGGCCAGCGTGGCCAGGTCGAGGCCGGTGCGTTCGCTGGACAGCGCTTCGCGGCGGCGCTCGGCTTCGAAGGCCTGTTTGTCGAGGTAATCGACGCGGGTGCGCTCGACATCGCCCGAGCGCGCGGCCTCGGCCACCTCGCGGCTGTGCGCTTCCCAGCGCTGCTGCCAGTCGGCCAGGCGGGTTTCGGCATCGCGCAAGGCTTCCTGGCGGGCGCCGTCTTCCTCCTGCAACTGGGCCAGGCGCGGCTCGGCCTCTTCGACCGCGGCGCGCAGCACGGCGAGTTTCTCTTCGTCGCCGCTGATGTGCAGGCCCAGTTCGGCCAGCGCGTTCTGCGCTTCGTCGCGCGCCTTGTGCAGGCGTTCGGCCATCTCGCGCTGGTGCTGGATCTGCTGCTCGACCCGGGCCAGCGTGCCGCCGACCTGGTAGACCTCGGCCTGCGCGGCGTTCAACGCGTCGCTGGCGCTTTCGCGGCCGGCACGGCCGGTTTCCAGCAGGCGTTCGGCTTCGCGCTGTTCGGCGATCAACTGCTGAAGACGGGTTTCTTCCTGCGACAGGCGCTCGCGCAGCTTCTGCAGGTCGCCGTCGAGGCCGCGGAATTCCAGCGCCTTCCACTCGGCGTCCTTGACCTTGCGCTCTTCCTGCAGGGCCTGGTACTGCTCGGCCTGGCGCGCCTGGCGCTTCAGGTGCTCGAGCTGCTTGGCGATTTCCTCGCGCAGGTCGTTGAGGCGGTCCAGGTTCTCGCGGGTGTGGCGGATGCGGGTCTCGGTTTCCTTGCGCCGTTCCTTGTACTTGGAGATGCCGGCGGCTTCCTCCAGGTAGATACGTAGGTCTTCCGGGCGCGCTTCGATGATCTGGCTGATCATGCCCTGCTCGATGATCGAGTAGCTGCGCGGGCCCAGGCCGGTGCCGAGGAACAGGTCGGTGATGTCGCGGCGGCGGCACTTGGTGCCGTTGAGATAGTAGTTGCTCTGGCCGTCGCGGCTAACCGTGCGCTTGACCGAGATTTCGTTGAACGCGGCGAATTCGCCGGCGATGGCATGGTCGCTGTTGTCAAAGATCAGCTCGACCGTGGCCTGCGACACCGGCTTGCGCGCCGCGGAACCGCTGAAGATCACGTCGGTCAGCGAATCGCCGCGCAGGCGGCTGGCCGAGCTTTCGCCCATCACCCAGCGCACAGCGTCGATGATGTTGCTTTTGCCGCAACCATTGGGCCCGACCACGCCGGTCATGTTGGTCGGCAGGTGCAGGGTGGTCGGGTCGACGAAGGATTTGAAACCGGACAGCTTGATCGTGGACAGGCGCATGCGGCGTGAGTCTTCCGGACGACGCAAGCGGCTCGGGCCGGCGCGCCATCGTGTTTGGTGTTCGGGGTTGATTCCAGCGCCAAGCCTTTGATCGGATTGGCGAAGACGTCTCGAAAACAAGACGCCAACGCCTGAGTATAACGGGGTCCCGCGCGGCGCTTCCGCCCCGACCCGATGGCGTCCGTCCTCCCGGGGGATTCGACGGCGGAATCCCGGGTTCCGTCGCCGCGGGACGCTTTTCGTCGCGACAGGACTTGACGGGAGCGAGTCGTTCGTACTGTACTAGTAGACATAGTACAGATAGGACGCCCCCATGGTCCGACCCCAAGCCCTGATGATCCAGATCGCTACCGGCGATCCACGCCCGATCGGCAAACAGATCGTCGATGCCGTGCGGATGAAGATCGCCACCGGCGAACTGAAGCCCGGCAACCAGTTGCCCAGCGTGCGCGGCCTGGCCCAGCAGCTGACCATCAACCCGAACACCGTGGCCAAGGCCTACGCCGAGCTGACCACCGAGGGCTGGCTGGAATCGCGCCAAGGCATGGGCCTGTACGTGGCCGAGCCGCGCCAGCGCCTGAGCGACGCAGAACGCGAGCGCCGCCTCGACGACGCCGTCGGCCGCTTCATCAACGACGTGATCCCGCTGGGTTTCCCGCCTGACGAGGTGCAGGCGCGGATCGCCCACGAGTTTCAGCAGCTTGTTCCGCGCAAACGCGCCTGACCCCGACGACTGAACCCACTTCCGGCGAGACCGACATGGATGCTTCCACCGATTACGTCATCGAAACCCGCGCGCTGAGCAAACGCTATGGCAGCAAGCTCGCGCTCGACCACCTGGACCTGGCCGTGCCGCGCGGCCGCATCCATGCCATCGTCGGCGCCAACGGCGCGGGCAAGTCCACGCTGTTCCGCATCCTGCTCGGCTTCATGCCGCCGACCGCGGGCGAAGCGCGCATCCTCGGCCGCGACAGCCAGCGGCTGACCCCGAACGACCGCAGCCGCGTCGGCTTCGTCAACGAGGAACACACCCTGCCCGGCTGGATGCGCGTGACCCAGGTCAGCGCGATGCAGCGCAACCTCTACCCGCGCTGGAACCAGTCCGCCTTCGACGGCGTGATCGGGCATTACAACGTGCTGCCGGAACAGAAGATCAGCCAGTTGTCGCGCGGCGAGCGCGCCGGCTTCAACCTGGCTTTGGCGCTGGCCCAGGGGCCGGAACTGCTGGTGCTGGACGAACCCACGCTGGGCCTGGACGTGGTGGCCAAGCGCGCGTTCCTCGAATCGCTGATGTACAGCAACGCTACCGACGAATGCACGGTGATCTATTGCTCGCACCAGATGGAGGAGATCGAGCGGGTCGCCGACAACCTGATCATCCTCGAGCGCGGCCAGCTGAAGAACATGTCGGCGCCCGAAGACTTCTGCGCGCGGGTCACCCACTGGGTCGCCGACGTGCCGTTCAAGGGCCCCGACCCGCGCAGCGTGCCTGGCCTGCTGGAAGTGCAGCGGCTCGACGGCCTGCACCACTACCTGGTGCTGGACCAGGACGACGGCTTCGAGCAATTCCTGCGCAACAGCGGCGCGCGCAACGTGCAGTCGATGCCGGTCAGCCTGGACCGCGCCGTCAACGCCTTCCTGACCAAGAACCACGCTGCGCCGGCTGTGGCCTGAGCGCGCGAACCAGCCAAGGGGAAATCGAAATGATCAATCTGTTCCGCGGCGAGTTGCTGCGATTCCGGCTCTGGGCGCTGGTCGTGGCGGTGGCGCACGTCGCCGTGCTCGGCTTCCTGAGCCGCATCGTCGATCTGGCCCAGCAACCGCTGCAGGTCTACCAGGTATTCGCCTCAGTTTACCTGGTGATCGGCGCCCTGCTCGGCCTGTACCAGATGGGCAGCTACCGCCGGCCGAACCAATGGCTGAACCTGCTGCACCGGCCGCTGCACCGCCTGCGCATCGCCGGGGCGCTGGGCGGCGCGTCCTCGGTGCTGCTGTTCGTCGCCGCGGCGCTGCCGATTGCGCTGATCGCGCTGTACCAGGACGCGATGACCGCGCGCGTGGTCGACCTGCGCCACTGGATGATGCCACTGGCGGCATGGCTGATCGCGATGATCGGTTATGCGGCAGGCGCCCACGCGATGGTCGCCAACCGGCGCTATTCGTTCGCGGTGGTGGTGCTGCCCGCGTTGCTGATGTTCGCGCAGGCCTCCGGCGTGGCGATGATCGCGATGCAGGCCGTCGTGCTGGCCTTCCTGGCCACGCTGGTCGCCATCGCCTTCAAGCCCGATCCGTCGCTGCCGCCGCGCAACCCCGCCGGCGTGGTGGCCACCGCGCTGCCGGTGCAGGTCTGTGCGTATTTCCTGCTGTGGATGCTCGGCTTCGGCGTCGAACTGGCCTGGACGCTGAGCGGCACGCATCCGCTGAACACGCCCCTGCCGCCGAAAGGCGGACACATCGAAGCCGACCGCGCCGAGGGCAAGGACTTGCTGTTGATGGGCATCGCCGCCAGCCCGGATCCCGATGCCGCGCTGTGGCGCGAGCAGATCGCGCTGTCCGACGTGTTCACCCGTTATCCGCTGCGCAACCTGGCGCAACGCAACGCGATGACCAATCCGGCGCCGATGGAGTTCGACGATGGCGAACGCAACATCCGCTGGGTGTTCACCCACGACCGCATGCGCTACGTCGGCTACGGCACGCTGGACAAGCGGCCGCGCGGCGAACTCGGCGTGGGCGACGGACAGGCCGCCGGTTCCTCGACGGAATTCCCGGCACCCACGATGCAATATGCCGCCGGCTACCTGTTCAACGCCAACGCCGCCTACCAGTACGACACCGCGCAACAGCGCATCTTCGAACGCGTGCGACTGCCCCGGGGCGAAGTCATGGCCAGCCCGCCGGAACCTGCCGGCGACAACGTGCTCGCCCTGAGCGACCGCGCCGCGTACTTCTATCCGGGACGCGAAGCCGCGAACGGACTGGACCGGCTGCAACCGCTGATGCGCGTGGCGATGCCGGGACCGGTCGGCCAGCTCAGCCGCATGGACGTGGTCGAACTGCTCGACGGCTACCTGATCTCGTTCACCTACACCTGGGGCGTGTGGTCGAGCGAACTGCAGCGTCCCTACCAGCAGGTGCTGCGCATCGACGGCAACGGCCATGCGCGCGAAGTCGCGCGGCGCGAACTGAAACTCGACCTGCCGGTGGCCTACACCACGCGCATCTGGTGGCTGTCGCCGGTGCTGCGCCAGTTGTGCCTGGGCGCGCAGGACCTGTTCGCCGCGCCCGACCCGTTGCGCGCGAAGGCCGAACCGATGCCGCGGTCGATGGTCTGGCTGGCGCTGGCATGTTGCGCCTTGTCGCTGCTTGGCGCGATGTGGCTGACCGGCCGGCAGGCGCATTCGCGGCTCGCGCGTTGGGGTTGGGTGGCGTTCTGCGGCCTGGTCGGCCTGCCGTCGCTGCTCGCCTTGTGGCTGATGTATGCGCGACGCGAATCCCTGGCGTCGGCTGCCGGGGCCTGAGCATGGGTATCTTGCGCAAGCTTTGTGCAACGCTGGCCCTGTTCGCCGCCGCCACCGCACCGATGGCGCATGCCGAAGAAGACCACGGATCGGGTCCGGGGCAGGTTCTGCGCGCCACCGTCGCCGCGCAACGCGCGTTGCCGCCGGCGCCGCGCCTGCCGCGCACCGATTTCCTCGAGGGCCGCAGCCTGCCCGCCGTGCAGCTTTCGCCGGGCGGCGACCTGGTCGCCTACCTGCGCGAACAGGGCGAGACGCGCAGCCTGTGGCTGCTGCCGACCGATGGCGGACGCGCGCGCATGCTGCTGGCGCGCACCCAAGCCGACCAGTTGTTCTGGTCGCGCGACGGACGCTGGCTGTTCCTGCGCGGCGCAAGATCGCTGGACGGCATTTCCGTCGATGGCCGTGCCGGCATGCGGGTGATGCTCGGCGGTAGCGAGCGGCGCATACCGATCAAGGTCGATCCCTCGCAGGCGGCGGCCGTGCTGCTGCGCGAATGCGTTCGCGCGGGCACAGGGGAACGCTGGCGCATCCTGCGCATGGATGCGCACGGCAAGCGCAGCGTGCTGCGCGAGGATCCGCACTGGATCCACGATGTCGCCCTCGATGCCCGCGGCCGGGTAGTGGCCCTCGCCCGCTTCGAAGGCGACCACGACGCATTGCACCGCGTCGCCGCCGACGGTTCGCTGCACGAAGTACTGCGCCTGCGCCCGATGGAACGCGTGGCACTGCTCGCGGCTTTGCCGGACGGCAGCTTGCTGATGGAAGGCAATCCGGGCAGCGCGGCCCGGAACGGGAATTTCCGTCGCGTACTGCGCCTCGACGCGGACAATCGCCTGCAGACCCTCCACGAAGACCCACGCCACGAAGCCGACCTCGACGAAGTCGCCCTCGACCCGCGCACCCAGATGCCGATCGCGGCCAGCTATCGCAGCACCGTCGCCGCGACCTACGGCATCGACGCCGCGCAATCCATGGTCGCGGACATCGCGAAGAAGCTGCCTGGCCGCGACATCGCGGTGCAGGCCGGCGGCGGGCCGGCGGCGCGATGGCTGGTGTCGGAGCGCGCTGCCACGCTGCGCGAGCCGCGCTGGTATCTGTACGACCCGCGCAACGGCGGTCTCCGACGCATCCTGGACGATCCCGGTATCGCTGCCGCGCCAAAGGAGAACGCGCTGGCGCGCAAGCTCGCCGTGTCCTACCTCGCCTCCGATGGCCTGCGCGTGCGCGGCTTCCTGGTGCTGCCGCCCGGCGTCGATGCCGCGCGCGCGCCGTTGATCGCGCAGGTGCATGGCGGGCCGATCAGCCATTTCCGCCCCGGCTACGACGGCGTCGCCCAGTTCCTCGCGAACCGCGGCTACGTGGTGTTCCAGTCGAACTTCCGCGGTTCCACCGGCCACGGGCGCGACTACACCTTCGCGTCGAATGGCGATTACGGCAACGGCCGCGTACAGCAGGACATCGTCGAAGGCGTGCGCTGGCTGCTCGCTCAAGGCATCGGCGATGCGAACCGGGTCGGCATCGTCGGCCATTCCTTTGGCGGTTATTCGACCCTGCTGGGCCTCACGTTCCAGCCCGAGCTGTTCAAGGTCGGCGTGGCGGGCTCGCCGCCGGCGGACCTGGGCTGGTCGATGCGCTGGCTGCTGCGGGCCGGCGACCAGGGCGACCTGCCCGACCGTTCGCTCAAGCACACCCTGGCGGCCTTGTCGCTGGATTCCACCGACCCCGCGACCTATGCACGCCTGCATTCGCAATCGCCATTGGCGAACGCGGCGAAGATGCGTCGTCCGTTGCTGGTCATTGCCGGCGGCGCGGACCGCACGGTGGCGATCCGCGAAGTGGCGAACTACGCGGCGACGCTGAAGGCGGCCAAGCGTCCGATGACCTTGCTGGTGGAACCGAACGGCGCGCATTCGCCGGTCGACCCGGTACCGCGCGAGGCCTATCTGTTCGCGATGGAAACCATGCTGCAACGACACCTCGGCGGGCCCGTACCCGAACCACCGGGCCAGCGCCTGAGCGCCTATTTGCGCCAGAACCTGCGCGTGGCCGGACCGGAATTCGCGAAGTACGTGAAAAATCCGCGATAGCCTGGATCGCCGCCAGCCTGGCCATGAAATCGCGCTGTGGGAGTGATTGCGGCATGCCGCAATCGGTCAGTCGCGAATCGCTTTCGCAAAAGCATCGCGACTTACGTCGCTCCCACACCTACTTCCCAGGCCACCAAGAAAAAAGGGCGCCGGATCGACCGGCGCCCTTCCCGTTTCCTGCACTTGATCGACGGCCCTCAGACCGTCGCCGGCAACAGTTTCTCGGGTTCCGGTTGCGCATCGACGACCAGTTCGCCGTCGCGCACGTCGATGCTGACCTTGCCGCCGCCGACCAGCTTGCCGAACAGCAGTTCGTCGGCCAGCGGGCGCTTGACCTTGTCCTGGATCAGGCGCGCCATCGGCCGCGCGCCCATCAGCGGGTCGAAGCCGTTCTGCGCCAGCCAGTCGCGCGCCGCCGGAGTGGCCGACAGGCTGACGTTCTTCTCGTGCAACAGCGCTTCCAACTCGATCAGGAACTTGTCGACCACGCGCAGGATGTGCTCGAAGCCCAGCGCCTGGAACTGCACCACCGCGTCGAGGCGGTTGCGGAATTCCGGGGTGAAGCTGCGGCGGATCACTTCCATCGCATCGGTCGAGTTGTCCTGCTTGGTGAAACCAATGCTGCGCCGCGAAGCCTGCGCCGCGCCCGCGTTGGTCGTCATCACCAGGACCACGTTCTTGAAGTTGGCCTCGCGGCCGTTGGTGTCGGTCAGGATGCCGCGGTCCATCACCTGCAACAGGATGTTGAAGATGTCCGGATGCGCCTTCTCGACCTCGTCCAACAGCAGCACGCAGTGCGGGGTCTTGACGATCTTCTCGGTCAGCAGGCCGCCCTGGTCGAAGCCGACATAGCCCGGAGGCGCGCCGATCAGGCGGCTGACCGAATGCGGCTCCATGTATTCGCTCATGTCGAAGCGGACCAGTTCGATGCCCAGCTGCAGCGCGAGCTGCTTGGTCACCTCGGTCTTGCCCACGCCGGTCGGCCCGGCGAACAGGAAGCTGCCGATCGGCTTGTCCGGGTTGCCCAGGCCGCTGCGCGCCAGCTTGATCGCCGACGACAGCGTCTCGATGGCCGGATCCTGGCCGAAGATCACCATCTTCAGGTTGCGCTCCAGGTGCTGCAGCACGTCCTTGTCGGTGGCGCTGACCTGCTTGGCCGGAATGCGCGCCATCTTGGCGACGATGGTTTCGATCTCCTCGGTGTCGATCAGCTGCTTGCGCTGGCCTTCCGGCAGCAGGCGCTGGCGCGCGCCCGCCTCGTCGATCACGTCGATGGCCTTGTCCGGCAGCAGGCGGTCGCCGATGTGCTTCACCGACAGGTCGACCGCGGCCTGCAAGGCTTCGTCGAGGTAGGCGACGCCGTGGTGCGCTTCGTACTTCGGCTTCAAGCCCTGCAATATCTCGTAGGTCTCGCCGACGGTCGGCTCGACCACGTCGATCTTCTGGAAGCGCCGCGCCAGCGCGCGGTCCTTCTCGAAGATGCCGCGGTATTCCTGGAAGGTGGTCGAACCGATGCAGCGCAGCTCCCCCGAGGCCAGCGCCGGCTTGACCAGGTTGCTGGCGTCCATGGTGCCGCCGCTGGCGGAACCGGCGCCGATGATGGTGTGGATCTCGTCGATGAACAGCACCGCGTGCGGGATCTTCTTCAGCTGCGCCAGCACCGCCTTCAGCCGCTTCTCGAAATCGCCGCGGTACTTGGTGCCGGCGACCAGCGCACCCAGGTCGAGCGAATAGATCACCGCGTCGCGCAGCACTTCGGGCACGCTGCCTTCGACGATGCGCTTGGCCAGCCCTTCGGCCAGCGCGGTCTTGCCGACGCCGGCCTCGCCGACGTACAGCGGGTTGTTCTTGCGCCGACGGCACAGCACCTGGATGGTGCGCTCGATTTCATCGGCGCGGCCGACCAGCGGGTCGATCTTGCCCTGCCGGGCCAGCTCGTTGAGGTTGCTGGCGTATTCGGCCAGCGCGTCGCCCTTGCCTTCGCCGTCGCCGCCTTCGGAACGGCCTTCGCCCTCGGAGGCCGCGGGCTCTTCGCCCTCGCCCTGCTTGGCGATGCCGTGCGACAGGTAATTGACCACGTCCAGCCGGGTCACGTCCTGCTGGGTCAGGAAATACACCGCGTGCGAATCCTTCTCGCCGAAGATCGCCACCAGCACGTTGGCGCCGGTGACCTCCTTCTTGCCCGAGGACTGCACGTGGTACACGGCGCGCTGCAGCACGCGCTGGAAGCCGAGGGTCGGCTGGGTGTCGCGGCCATCGTCGTCGGCCAGCTTCGACACCGAGGCCTCGATCGCCTGCTCCAGGTCGGCGCGCAAGCGGTCGGCATCGGCGTTGGTGGCCTTCAGCACGGCCTGCGCGGACGGATTGTCGAGCAGGGCCAGCAGCAGGTGTTCGACGGTCATGAACTCGTGCCGCGCCTCGCGGGCGCGCTTGTAGCACTGGCCGATGGTCTGTTCGAGGTCTTTGCTGAACATGGGGAACTCCAAAGCGGATGTCCACAATATGCGCCCGGCGCGGCGGAATTCCATCTCCCGGCCGGATTGCAGCGTTCAGGCTATGGAAAGCCGGTCCCTCGCGGCCGGTTTCAGCCCTTCTCCATCGTGCAAAGCAGCGGATGCTGGTTCATCCGCGAGTATTCGTTGACCTGGGCGACCTTGGTCTCGGCCACCTCGCGGGTGTACAGGCCGCATACCCCGCGGCCGCGGGTGTGCACGTGCAGCATCACCTGGGTGGCCTTCTCCAGGTCCATGGAGAAGAACTGCTGCAGCACGCCGACGACGAAGTCCATCGGGGTGTAATCATCGTTGAGCAGCAGCACCTGGTACAGCGGCGGGCGCGCCACCTCGGGCTTGCCGGTCTCCACCAGCACGCCTTGCTCGTGTTCGTGTTCGGTCTTGCGCGACATGCTTGCAATTATACGGAATGGCCGCAGATTGGACGGCCACCGGACATGCCCGCACAATCCGCCTCATGGATGACGATACCGACCAGATGACGCCCGCCACGGCCGCTTTCAAGCCCGTTGCCCGCCGCGGAGGCCGCGCATGAGCTACCGCGAGGGCCGCTTCTGGCAACCGGACGTGACCGTGGCCACGGTGGTCGCGCGCGACGGCAAGCTGCTGATGGTCGAGGAATTCGCCAGCCAGCGCCTGGTCCTGAACCAGCCCGCCGGGCACCTGGAGCCGGACGAAAGCCTGTTCGAAGCCGCGTTGCGCGAGACCCGCGAGGAAACCGGCTGGGACGTGAACCTGACCGGGTTCATCGGCGCCTATCAGTGGAAAGCGCAAGAAAGCGGGCGCCATTACCTGCGTTTCGCCTTCGCCGCCGAGCCGTTGCGCCACGATGCCGACCGCAAGCTGGACGACGGCATCCAGCGGGCGCTGTGGCTGACCCCGGCCGAACTGCAACAGGAAAGCCATCGCCACCGCAGTCCGCTGGTCTGGCGGACGGTGGCCGATTTCCTCGCCGGCCGGCGCAATCCGCTGTCGCTGTTGCAACAGCTGGCATGAGTATGCGGCGGGTCATCGTCGGCGTCCCCCTCCCATCCTCCCCCGCAAGCAGGGGAGGTGAGTTCGTGCCATGCAGTAATCGCGTCGGCAGCAACCAGGGGCACGTCGCCTCATGAGCGCCCGGATTGTCGTGGGCATGTCTGGCGGCGTGGATTCCTCCGTCGCCGCGTTGAAGCTGGTCGAAGCCGGCGAATCGGTCGCGGGCCTGTTCATGCAGAACTGGGCCGACGACGGCAGCGGCGAGTGCCGTGCCGAGGAAGACCGCAGGGACGCAGTGGCGGTGTGCGGCAGGCTCGGCATCCCGTTCCACTTCCGCGATTTCTCGTCCGAATACTGGGCGGGCGTGTTCGAGCATTTCCTCGCCGAGTACGCGGCCGGGCGCACGCCGAACCCCGACGTGCTGTGCAACCGCGAGGTCAAGTTCAAGCATTTCCTCGACGCGGCGCGCGAGCTCGGCGCGGAAAAGATTGCCACCGGCCACTATGCGCAGGTCGCCGAAAGCGGCGGTCGCTGGCTGCTGCTGCGCGGCGCCGACCGCGGCAAGGACCAGAGCTATTTCCTGCACCAGCTGGGCCAGGCGCAGCTGTCGGCGACCCTGTTCCCGATCGGCGGCATGCAGAAATCCGACCTGCGGCGCGTGGCGAAGGACGCCGGCCTGCCGGTGCACGACAAGAAGGATTCCACCGGCATCTGCTTCATCGGCGAACGCGACTTCCGCGAGTTCCTCGGCCAGTACCTGCCGGCCAAGCAAGGCGAAATGCGCGACCCGCAAGGCCAGGTGATCGGCACGCATCCGGGCGTGTTCTTCTTCACCCTGGGCCAGCGCGAGGGTCTGAACATCGGCGGCGTGCGCGGCCGCGCCGCGGCGCCGTGGTACGTGGTCGGCAAGGATGTGGCCAACAACGTGCTGTACGTCGACCAGGACACCAACGGACCTTGGCTGCAATCGATGCAGTTGTGGTCGGAAACCGCGCACTGGATTGCCGGAGCGCCGCCGGCGCGGCAGTTCGAATGCACCGCGCAGACCCGCTACCGCCAACCCGACGAAGCCTGCAACGTGACCGTCAACGACGACGGCACCCTTTCCGTGCGCTTCGCCCGGGCGCAACGCGCGGTGACGCCCGGACAATCGCTGGTGCTGTACGACGGTGAGGTCTGCCTGGGCGGCGCCGTGATCGAACGCACCGATGCTCCACTCGAACAGAAATTGACCCACCGCGCCGCATGAATCCTTCGTTTCCAGACCGAGTGCTGGCCCTGGCCGGCCTCGTCCAGTCGCTGGCGCAGGTGCGCCGCATCGCCGAGCACGGCCAATCCGATCCTTC
The DNA here is from genome assembly GCF_017939625.1 of Pseudoxanthomonas helianthi. GTDB lineage: Bacteria > Pseudomonadota > Gammaproteobacteria > Xanthomonadales > Xanthomonadaceae > Pseudoxanthomonas_A > Pseudoxanthomonas_A helianthi. The sequence goes on along the minus strand of NZ_JAGKTC010000003.1, from coordinate 12,075 downwards.
CGCGGCGAAGACCGTGCTGGACAGCGTGTTCCGCATCGATGCGCCCAGCACCGAGGCCGTGTACGGCCGCAGCGGCGCGCTGGCTCCCGGTCTGCGAGTGCTGCGCGAATACTTCGACAAACAAACCCGGGACGACGCACTGTTGCGCCTGGCCCTGTCCGTGCTGCAGCTGGAACGGCGCTTTGCCAGCCAACCCGACATGGTCAGGGCGGTCGGCGACGGCATCGCCCGCATCGCACCGCGCGCCGAAGCCGACAGCGCGCATCCCGACGTGCTCAACGCGCTCGGTGGCCTGTACGCCGAAACCCTTAGCCAGCTAAGGCCGAAGGTGATGGTGCAAGGCAATCCGCATTACCTCGCGCAACCGGCCGTGGTCGCCGAAATCCGTGCCTTGCTGCTGGCCGCGGTGCGCTCCGCGGTGCTGTGGCGGCAGCTCGGCGGCAGCTACTGGGACTTCATGCTTTCGCGCCGGGCGATGCGCGAAGCGGTCGAAGGCCGGCTGCGCGGTTGACCTGCTTTCGTAGAGTCGAGCTTGCTCGACTGCTTTTCGAACGGGCCGCGGCAAAGGCAGGGGCAGTCGAGCAAGCTCGACTCTACGAAAGCCGGATTCCTACCACCGATTCGGAACTTTCCGATGACGCACTTGGAATCGGACACTCAAAATCGGGGGCATGCCCAGTCCCCGCCTTCTGATCGGCCGCCACTCCCAGCCTTTGGCCTGGTACGCCATTACCGCCGTATCGCACGGGCGGGAATCGTTTTTCTCCAATCCTGCGATCGCAGAAGTCGTTCGCGGCGAAATCGAAGCCCTGGAAGCGGAAGGATTCATCCGTTCGGAAGCCTGGGCATTGATGCCGGACCACCTGCACTGGCTATTCCAACTGCTAGACGGCCCCATCGGAACAGCAATGCAAAGATTCAAGTCGCGCAGCGCTCGCGCTATCAGATTGCTGACAGGCGGCGCTGGACCGCTCTGGCAAAGAGGTTACTACGAACACCGATTGCGTTCCGACGAAGACCTGATTGCCCAAGCCAGATATATCATCGCCAACCCGGTGCGAGCCGGAATGGTGAAACGTATCGAGGACCATCCGTATTGGTGGGCCCGCTCGATCACCTGCTCCGCCGATCTGTTGTAGAGTCGAGCTTGCTCGACTGCTTTTCAGCCAGCGGGCAAAGAATCAAGAGCAGTCGAGCAAGCTCGACTCTACAAAAGCAAAAAAGCCCGGCAATGCCGGGCTTTTTCGTTGCAACTTGCAGGACTGCGGATCAGGCCGCGACCTTGTCCGCCACTTCCTTGTAGTCCTCGATCTGGTCGAAGTTCATGTAGCGGTAGATCTTGTCGCCGTTCGCGTTGATCACGCCGATGTCGGCCATGTACTCCTCCTTGGTCGGGATGCGGCCCAGGCGCGAGCAGATCGCCGCCAGCTCCGCCGAGCCGAGGTACACGTTGGAGTTGCGGCCCAGCCGGTTGGGGAAGTTGCGCGTGCTGGTCGACATGACGGTGGCGCCCTCGCGCACCTGCGCCTGGTTGCCCATGCACAGCGAGCAACCGGGCATTTCCATGCGCGCGCCTGCGGTGCCGAAGGTGCCGTAGTGGCCTTCCTTGGTCAGTTCGGACGCGTCCATCTTGGTCGGCGGCGCGACCCACAGGCGGGTCGGGATGTCGCGCTTGCCTTCCAGCAGCTTGGCCGCGGCGCGGAAGTGGCCGATGTTGGTCATGCACGAACCGATGAACACTTCGTCGATCTTGGCGCCGGCCACTTCGGACAGGGTCTTCACGTCGTCCGGGTCGTTCGGACAGGCCACGATCGGTTCGTGCACGTCGGCCAGGTCGATCTCGATGACCGCGGCGTATTCGGCGTCGGCATCCGGTTCCAGCAATTGCGGGTCGGCCAGCCACGCTTCCATCTTCTGGATGCGGCGCGCCAGCGAACGCGCATCGGCGTAGCCCTCGGCGATCATCCACTTCAACAGGGTGATGTTGCTGTTGAGGTATTCGATGATCGGCTCCTTGTTCAGGCGCACGGTGCAACCGGCGGCGGAACGTTCGGCCGAGGCATCGGACAGCTCGAACGCCTGTTCCACCTTCAGGTCCGGCAGGCCCTCGATCTCCAGGATGCGCCCGGAGAAGATGTTCTTCTTGCCCTGCTTGGCCACGGTCAGCAGACCCTGCTTGATCGCGTACAGCGGAATCGCGTTGACCAGGTCGCGCAGGGTCACGCCCGGCTGCATCTGGCCCTTGAAGCGCACCAGCACGCTTTCCGGCATATCCAGCGGCATCACGCCGGTGGCGGCGGCGAACGCGACCAGGCCCGAGCCGGCCGGGAACGAGATGCCCACCGGGAAGCGCGTGTGCGAGTCGCCGCCGGTGCCGACGGTATCGGGCAGCAGCATGCGGTTGAGCCACGAGTGGATCACGCCGTCGCCGGGGCGCAGGGAAATGCCGCCGCGGGTGGAAATGAACTCCGGAAGCGTATGGTGGGTCTTCACGTCGACCGGCTTCGGATAGGCCGCGGTGTGGCAGAACGACTGCATCACCAGATCGGCGCTGAAGCCGAGGCAGGCCAGGTCCTTCAGTTCGTCTCGGGTCATCGGGCCGGTGGTGTCCTGCGACCCGACCGAGGTCATCTTCGGCTCGCAATAGGTGCCTGGGCGCATGCCCTTGCCTTCCGCCAGGCCGCAGGCGCGGCCGACCATCTTCTGCGCAAGCGAGAAACCCTTGCCGGTGTCGGCCGGCTGCACCGGCAGGCGGAACAGATCGGTGGCCGGCAGGCCCAGCGATTCGCGCGCCTTGGCGGTCAGGCCGCGGCCGATGATCAGCGGGATGCGGCCGCCGGCGCGGACTTCGTCCAGCAGCACATCGGATTTCAGCGCGAACTCGGCGATCACTTCGCCGTTCTTCAGCGCCTTGCCGTCGTACACGCGCAGCTCGACCACGTCGCCGTGGTCCATCTTCGACACGTCGAGTTCGATCGGCAGCGAGCCGGCGTCTTCCATGGTGTTGTAGAAGATCGGCGCGATCTTCGAACCCAGGGTCACGCCGCCGAAGCGCTTGTTGGGGATGAACGGGATGTCCTCGCCGGTCCACCACAGCACGGAGTTGGTCGCCGACTTGCGCGAGGAACCGGTGCCGACCACGTCGCCGACGTAGGCGACGATGTGGCCCTTGTCCTTGAGCTTGAGGATCTCCTGGATCGGGCCGCGCTTGCCGTCTTCTTCCGGCACGAACGGCGCGTCGGGACGCTTGTTCTTCAGCATCGCCAGCGCGTGCATCGGGATGTCGGGGCGGGTGGTCGCGTCGGGCGCCGGCGACAGGTCGTCGGTGTTGGTCTCGCCCGGCACCTTGAACACGGTGACGGTCAGCGAAGCCGGTACTTCCGGCTTGCTGGTGAACCATTCGGCTTCGGCCCAGCTCTTCAGCACGGCCTGCGCATTGGCGTTGCCTGCCTTGGCCTTCTCTTCGACGTCGTGGAACGCGTCGAACACCAGCAGGGTGTGCTTCAGCCCGTTCGCGGCGATGGCGCCGACGGTCGCGTCGTCCAGCAGTTCGATCAGCGGATGCACGTTGTAGCCGCCGAGCATGGTGCCGAGCAGCTCGGTGGCTTTCTCGCGCGAAAGCAGCGGGGTCTTCTCGGTGCCGAAGGCGACCGCGGCGAGATACGAGGCCTTGACCTTGGCCGCGTCGTCGACGCCGGCCGGGACGCGGTGGCTGATCAGGTCGACCAGGAAGGCCTCCTCGCCGGCCGGCGGATTCTTCAGCAGTTCGATCACGTCGGCGGTCTGCTGCGCGGTCAGCGGCAACGGCGGAATGCCGAGGGCGGCGCGCTCGGCGACGTGCTGGCGATAGGCTTGCAACATGGTGGCTCCGGTCGTTCTATGGATGGGAATGCGGTTATTCGGTGGCGGGCACGATCAACTTCAGGCCCTTGAAGTAGTCGCGGTGGAAGGCGGTGTCGAAGGTGACCAGGCCGTCGCACTGCATTAGTGCGTGTGCGCCGACCAGGAAATCGGCGATGGGCCGCGCCGGACCGCCGCGCTGGCGATGCCGGCGCTGCATTTCGCCGGCGCGCAACGCCGACTTGGCTTCGATCGCGCTGAAATGCACGCCCATTTCCTCGAGCGCGGCCAGCGCGTCGGCGCCGTTGCGCAGGGCGGAGCACAATTCGGCCAGGGTTGCATCGCATAGCACCACGCGTCCGCTGCCCAGGCACTGGCGCAGGCAGGCTTCCACCGCATCGGCGCGCGGGCCATCGGTCAGCAACTCGACAAGGACGGGGGCTTCGACGGCGATCATTTGCCCTTGCCGGCCTCGCTCGCGTCGAGGGCGAACTTGCCGCGCACGCGGGAGATGGCGTCGTCGACGTTCTTGCGCAGGACGATGCGGCTGCCGTCCAGCTCGACTTTCAGCACGCTGCCCTTGGTCAGGCCCAGCGCATCGCGCACGGCCTTCGGCAGGGTGATCTGGCCACGTTCGGCGACGGTCGCTTCCATCTCTGCATGCCCTTTTGGGTATGCAGAGATGATACATACTTTTCCGGGCATACTCAATCCGGCCGCTGCCCGTGGCGAGACAATGGGCGCGCCGCCACCAAGGTCGCAGACGCATGTCACGGGCACTGGCGGATAATGAAACTGCCTTCCCCCAGCCAAGGAGCTTCCGATGAACGATTCCTTCGCCACCCGCAGCCGACTGGAGGTCGGCGGCAAGGCCTATGCCTACTTCAGCCTGCCCAAGCTGGGCCAGAAGTTCGACATCTCCCGCCTGCCCTATTCGATGAAGATCCTGCTGGAGAACCTGCTCCGGAACGAGGACGGCGGCCAGACCGTCGGCCCGGAGCACATCGAGGCGGTCGCCCGGTGGGATGCGAAGAAGGAGCCGGACACCGAAATCGCCTTCATGCCCGCCCGCGTGGTGCTGCAGGACTTCACTGGCGTGCCCTGCGTGGTCGACCTGGCGGCGATGCGCGACGCGGTGGTCAAGCTGGGCGGCGATGCCGAGGTGATCAACCCCCTGATTCCGTCTGAGCTGGTCATCGACCACTCGGTGCAGGTCGACGTGTTCGGCCGGCCGGACGCGCTGGACCTCAACGGCAAGATCGAATTCGAACGCAACCGGGAACGTTACGCCTTCCTGCGCTGGGGCCAGAAGGCGTTCGGCAACTTCAAGGTGGTGCCGCCGAACACCGGCATCGTCCACCAGGTCAACCTGGAAAACCTGGCCCGCGTGGTCATGGCCGTGGAGAAGGACGGCGAAACCCTCGCCTACCCCGACACGGTGTTCGGCACCGACTCGCACACCACGATGATCAACGGCATCGGCGTGCTCGGCTGGGGCGTCGGCGGCATCGAAGCGGAAGCGGCGATGCTCGGCCAGCCTTCGTCGATGCTGATTCCGCAGGTGGTCGGCTTCAGGCTGACCGGCAAGCTGCCCGAGGGCAGCACCGCCACCGACCTGGTGCTGACCGTCACCCAGATGCTGCGCAAGCACGGCGTGGTCGGCAAGTTCGTCGAGTTCTACGGCGACGGCCTGCAACACCTGCCGCTGGCCGACCGCGCGACCATCGGCAACATGGCTCCGGAATACGGCGCCACCTGCGGCATCTTCCCGATCGATGCGGAGGCGTTGAATTACCTGCGCCTGTCCGGCCGCAGCGACGCGCAGATCGCCCTGGTCGAGGCCTACGCCAAGGCGCAGGGCCTGTGGCATACGCCGGATTCGCCGCACGCCGAATACAGCAGCGTGCTGGAACTGGACATGGCCACGGTGAAGCCGTCGCTGGCCGGCCCCAAGCGTCCGCAGGACCGTGTCCTGCTCGAAGACGTGCATGCCAATTTCCGCGACAACCTCGGCCCGCTGGTCGCCAACCGCAAGCCCAAGGGCGTCGGCTGCGCGATCGAGGAGCTCAACGGCGAAGGCGGCGACCAGCCGCAGGCCGAACACCTGGCCGCGAACCCGATCTCCAGGATCCGCATCAACGAGCAGGACGCCGAACTGTCCGACGGTTCGGTGGTCATCGCCGCCATCACCTCCTGCACCAACACATCCAACCCGGCGGTGATGCTCGGCGCCGGCCTGCTGGCGCGCAACGCGGTCGCTCGTGGACTGAAGGCCGCGCCGTGGGTGAAGACTTCGCTCGGCCCGGGCTCGCGCGTGGTCACCGACTACCTGAAGAAGGCCGACGTGCTGGACGATCTGGAGAAGCTCGGCTTCTACGTCGTCGGCTATGGCTGCACCACCTGCATCGGCAACTCCGGCCCGCTGCCGGACGAAGTGTCGAAGGGCATCGCCGAGAACGAACTGGTGGTCGCCTCGGTGCTGTCGGGCAACCGCAACTTCGAAGGCCGCGTGCATCCGGAAGTGAAGGCCAACTACCTGGCCTCGCCGCCGCTGGTGGTGGCCTACGCCATCGCCGGCACGGTCAACATCGACCTGACCCGCGACCCGATCGGACACGATACCGCCGGCCAGCCGGTGTACCTGCGCGACATCTGGCCGTCGAACAAGGACATCGGCGACATCATCGCCGCGACGGTCGGGCCGGAGCTGTTCGCGCAGAACTACGCCGACGTCTTCAAGGGCGACACGCGCTGGAACACCATCGCCTCGCCCGACGGCGAACGCTACGCGTGGGACGGAACCTCGACCTACATCAAGAACCCGCCGTACTTCGACGGCATGACCATGACCATCGGCAGCATCGCCGACATCCACGGCGCGCGCGTGCTGGGCCTGTTCGGCGACTCGATCACCACCGACCACATCTCCCCGGCGGGCAACATCAAGAAGGATTCCCCGGCGGGCCGCTTCCTGGTCGCGCGCGGCGTGCAGCCGGCCGACTTCAACAGCTACGGCAGCCGCCGCGGCAACGATGACGTGATGGTGCGCGGCACCTTCGCCAACATCCGCATCAAGAACCTGATGTTCGGCGGCGAGGAAGGCGGCAACACGCTGTATTTCGGCGCGCAGCCGCCCGAGAAGATGTCGATCTACGACGCTGCGATGAAGTACAAGGCCGGCGGCGTGCCACTGGTGGTCGTCGCCGGCAAGGAATACGGCACCGGCTCGTCGCGCGACTGGGCGGCCAAGGGCACGATGCTGCTGGGGGTGAAGGCGGTGATCGCCGAAAGCTTCGAGCGCATCCATCGCGCCAACCTGGTCGGCATGGGCGTATTGCCGTTGCAGTTCCTCGATGGACAGAACGCGGCTTCGCTGGGCCTGGACGGCTCGGAGGTCTTCGACATCACCGGACTGGACGACGGCGCCTCGAAGGTCGCCACGGTCAGCGCGCGTCGCGCCGATGGCCGCGAAGTGCGGTTCAGCGCGAAGGTGTTGCTGCTGACGCCGAAGGAAGTCGAATACTTCCGCCACGGCGGCCTGCTGCATTACGTGCTGCGCCAGCTGGCCGCGAGGAAGGCCGCCTGATTCCCTGTCGATGGGAGCGGGCCCTGCCCGCTCCCATCGAGTCGCATTTGTCGCCGTCAGAATCCGTAACGCAACTTCGCCGACCACTGCCGGTCGTCGAAGAACGAACCGAAGCGCTGGTCGCAGCCCAGCGACAACATCGCGTGGCGCGACAATGCGGCATCGATTCCCAGGCCGAGCAGGCCGGAGGAACGCGAGAAGCCTTCGCCGTACAGCGGCGACCACGAATCCGCACCGACGAAGCTCGCCTGCGCCAGCAAGCCGTTTTCGGACAACGTGCGTTGCCATTCCGCATAGCCGCGCAGGGTCCACCCCATGCCGGAGCCGGTCGTCCACGCGCGTTCGGCACGCAGGCCGGCGACCGCCAGCGTGCGCTCGGCGATGCTGTCGTGGGTCTTCAGGCCGAAGCCGGCGGCGCCGTTTTCGATGAAACCATCGCGATCCAGGCGCGCGTAATCGACACCGGCGTAAGGCACCCACGACTTGTCCGCGCCGCCGAAGCGATAACCGGCCTCGAGGTTCGCCGTGGTGAAGTTGCCGGCATAGTCGGTCGCGACCCTGTCGGCGCGGTCGCCCAGCAGCAACGTGCGACGCAGTTGCCGCTCGTATCGCCCCGCCCCGAACTGCCCCAACGCGTACACCCTGCCGCGCGCGGTACCCACATAGAACCGGGCCTGGGTTTGCCGCTCGCGGCTGCGGTCGTAGCCGAGGAAACCATCGGTATCGGTCTCGCCGAAGGCGAAGCCTGCCACCGTATTCGCGCCCAGTTGCTGATCGCTGCCCATCAGCCAGCCGTCGTTCTGGAATTGCCCCAGCGCCGAACCACCTTGTCCTGGCTGCCCGAGCGGGCGGTACCAGTTGCCTCGCGGCGTCGATTGCCCAGCGAGTTCGCCGAAGCGGGCCGACAGGGCGCGGCGGTTGGCTTCGAGATTATCGAGGCCCGCTGCGTCGGCCACGGCATGCGATTCGCCGGAGAGACTACGCAACGAGGCTAGCGCCTGTTGCGCACTGCCAGCAGACTGGAACCTGCCCGCGCTGTCTAGAAAACCGTCTGAGATGACGCCTCCACTTCCACCCAGTTGTGAGTCAACGGTTTTGAACGCAGCTTCGACGCGTTTTGCCGAAGTGATATCGGCCGAGGTTGCATGCGGCAACGATGCCGCCGCTACTGCCACGTCGAGGCGTGTCACATTCAGATGCACCGAATACGCAGGGTAAACACTGTTGCTGTCATCACTGTACCTGAGCGTTGCATCGACGAACAATCCAGGAGCCGCATCCACACCGGAGAACGCGCCGGTTAGGCTGCCCTGGATAACTCGCATGACCGTCTGCTCCATCGGAGCACCGTAATAGCGGGTCGGTGCGGTGCCCATCACTCGCACCGTGCCTCCGTCGATGATGGCATTGCCATGAATTTCCAACCAGGTGCCGCCTAGCATCACGCCGAGATGACCGCTGGCGGTCTGATGGTAATTGCCGTTGATGTCCATCGTGACGCTCTCGTAATCCGGCAGGATGGTGCCGGAATTCTGGACATTGGCATTGAGGCTGGCATATCCGGCCAGGAGAGCGCCATCGGCGATGTTTATGCTGGCCTTCCCGGCCGGAGCGCCGGAATACAGATGCGAGCCACTGACGCGCAAAGTGCCTGCCTCGACACGAGTGCCCCCCGCGTACGAGTACTGGGGGGCGGTCAATTCCAAGGTGCCGTTGCCGCGCTTGATCAGCCCCCCGTCGCCGGAAATGCTGTTGCTCCATGTCGAAGTGACGCCATCGAAATCTGCGATGAAATCGCCCCAATCGAACCTTGCCGGCCCTTTGAGCGCCCTGGCAACATTCAGCCGCCCATAACCAAAAACCGGGTCGACACCGAGCACCCCCAGGTCATCCGCCGTCCCCAGCAACACCTGCCTAATCTGTCCGTTGGTCAAGTACGGGAACTGCTGCCATACCAGTGCCGCCGCGCCCGATACCTGGGGCGCAGCCAACGAAGTGCCAGTCCAGGACCAGTAGGTCGGGTTGCCCGGAGTATCGTTAGTTCCTGTCACCGCCACGGAGCCCGAAGCGGCCAGACAATAGTGCATTGCGATGCCACAGGCGTTGGCATAGCTGGCGAGTAGATTGTGATCGACCACGTCCAGTGCGGTCACTGCAAGCCAACCTTTTTCAAGATACGCCGCCGTCAGTACACCATTTGGTCCCTGCTGACTTGGCAACGCTGCCATGTCGTGCGGATTACTGCGGCCTTCGTTGCCGGTGGCGAACACGACCAGCCCGCCGTTTTCGTTGACGAAGCGCGAATACTCCTGCGCAATCAGCGTCGTGCTTTGCGGGTTCCTCCAGTAAAGGCCGCCCCACGAGTTGTTCATGATTTTCGCGCCATGCGCGATGAGATCGTCATGGACCGGCTGAAGTCCGAGACCCATCGGCTGCTCTGCGGTATCGACTGGATTGCCTTCGCCCGAACCATCGTCTTCAGGGCTCTTGTCCCAGATGATGCGCGCCGAGACGATCCCCGCATCCGGGGCGATGCCACCGGGCCATTGACCAAACGCCTTGCCGGCAATGACTTGCGCGACCGCCGTGCCATGGCCGACAACGTCGTCCACTGTCAGGTTGTTCGGCGGCGACGGAACATAGGTCAGATTGGTAACCCGGCCCTGCAAAGCAGGATGGTCGTGGTTTACGCCCGAATCGACCACCCCCACCACGACACCGCTCCCCGTGATGCCGTTAGCATGCGCGGCGTCAGTTTGCGTCCAGAACAGGTGATCGTTGATATACGGTCTGGCCGCATCGCCCGTGCGTTCAGGTGCCCGGTACGGGTTCGGCGAAACGGGGGGCGGTGACGTAGGCGGAGGCGACGACGGTGGCGGCGGGCTCCTTACCGCCCCACCCCCGCCTCCGCCCCCACACGCAGCCAATGCGAGCACCAGCGCCGAAACCGCAATCCATTTGCCAATAACCATCGGGCCAAATCCTATGTGCATGCTCTCCCCACGTGCGCATTCAAGGAAACATCGCAATCCACCGCTGCCGGGAATGCGGAGCCGGACCCCACCGTTTCCCCCAAACCGATCCGCTGCGCGATAATGCGCGCCAATCTCAGGCCAGTTCAACAGGAGCATGCCCCCATGTCCGACGTCGTCATCGTCGCTGCCAAGCGCACGCCAATCGGTTCCTTCCTCGGCCAGTTCACCGGCGTGCCCACCCCGACCCTCGGCGCGACCGCGATCCGCGCGGCACTGGAACAGTCGGGCGTCTCCGGCGCCGATGTCTCGGAAGTGATCATGGGCTGCGTGCTGCCGGCCGGCCTGGGCCAAGCGCCCGCGCGCCAGGCTTCGCGCGCGGCGGGCATCCCCGACGCCGCCGGTTGCACCACCATCAACAAGGTCTGCGGTTCGGGCATGAAGGCGATCATGTTCGGCCACGACCTGATCAAGGCCGGCTCGGCCAGCGTCGTCGTCGCCGGCGGCATGGAATCGATGACCAACGCGCCGCACCTGATCCCGAATTCGCGCACCGGCAACCGTTACGGCAACTTCCAGGCCATCGACCACATGGCGTGGGACGGCCTGACCAACCCCTACGACGGCCAAGCCATGGGCGTATTCGCCGAGGCCACCGTGGCCAAGTTCGGCTTCACCCGCGAAGACCAGGACGCGTTCGCCGTGGAATCGGTCAAGCGCGCCCAGGCCGCTCAGCAATCGGGCGGTTTCGAAGGCGAAATCGTCCCGGTGACCGTGGCCACCCGCAAGGGCGACGTGGAATTCGCCAGCGACGAACAGCCGGGCAAGTCGGACATCTCGAAGATCCCGACGCTGAAGCCCGCGTTCAAGAAGGATGGCACGGTCACCGCCGCCAGCTCGTCGAGCATCTCCGATGGTGCCGCCGCCACCGTACTGCTGAGCGCCGAAGAAGCGGCGAAGCGCGGACTGAAGCCGCTGGCGAAGATCGTCGGCCATGCCACCTTTTCGCACCAGCCCGAATGGTTCACCACCGCGCCGGTCGCCGCGATCGACAAGCTGTTGAAGCAGGTCGGCTGGAAGGTCGAGGACGTCGACCTGTTCGAGATCAACGAAGCGTTCGCCGTGGTCGCGATGGCGCCGATCAAGGAATTGGGCATTCCCCACGCCAAGGTCAACGTCAACGGCGGCGCCTGCGCACTGGGCCATCCGATCGGCGCCTCGGGCGCCCGCTTGGTGGTGACCCTGATCAATGCCCTGCGCAAGCGCGGCCTCAAGAAGGGCGTGGCTTCGCTGTGCATCGGCGGCGGCGAGGCCACGGCGATTGCGGTCGAACTGGTTTGATCTCCGACCCGGCTTCCTGAACGGCTTCTGAGTTTTCCGTTTTATTCACAAATATGAATACGGAATCGCTTGACAGTCGAAACCGGGTCGTCATCATTATTCGCGGCGCGCAATAGCGCGTTGCCACTTAACGACGAGGAACTGCAAAAATGACCATGAACAAGGCACTGATCGCGCTGGCCCTGGCCGCTGCCCTGGCTGCGTGCTCGAAGCCGGCCGAAGAAGCCGCTCCGGCTGCCGACGCCGCTGCTCCGGCTGCTGAAGCCGCTGCCCCGGCCGCCGACGCCCAGGCTGCCGCCGACGCCGCCGCTGCCGCCGCCGACGCCGCTGCTCCGG
>NZ_JAGKTC010000002.1:549591-929929 GCF_017939625.1 Pseudoxanthomonas helianthi | reverse complement strand
CCGCCCCGGCCGACGCCGCTGCCGCTCCGGCCGCCGACGCTGCTGCCGCTCCGGCCGCCGACGCCGCTGCTGCTCCGGCCGCCGACGCTGCCGCTGCCCCGGCCGCTGAAGAAGCCAAGAAGTAATGCCGCTGGCTGACGCTTGCGCGTTGGCACGGTAGTATTAATAGGGTCGCCGGCTAACGCCGGCGGCCCTTTTGATTGATGGGACGGAATGACGAGGCCTCAAACCGAATCTACGCCTCCCCCTTTGAACTGCCTCACCCTCATTTCGGAGAGATCACTGATGAAGACCAAGCTCCTCGTCCTGATGGCCGCCGGCGTTTTCGCCCTGGCCGCTTGCAAGAACACCGCCGAAGGCGCCGCCCAGGACGCCGCTGCCGCCGCTGACACCGCCGCCGCCGCGACCGACACCGCCGCTGCCGCCGCGACCGACGCCGCTGCTGCGACCACCGACGCCGCCGCTGCCGCGACCGACGCTGCCAAGGACGCCGCCGCGACCGCGACCGACGCCGCCAAGGACGCCGCCGCCGACGCCGCTGGCGCCGTGAAGGATGGCGCCGCGAAGGTCGAAGAAGCCGCCAAGAAGTAATCGACGGTCTTCATTCGCTCCAGGACAAGGCCCGCGCAAGCGGGCCTTGTTTTTTGCGCGAGCTGCGCGCGAAGGCGCCGGCCGACACTCGCGGATTTTGCGGCGCGCAACGATACTTCCCGGCACGTGCTTTACTTTCCGCAATCGCCATGAGACCGATGTCCGCATGCCCGCACTGACTTCGCAGCTCGATCCGCATTCGCCCGATTTCGCGGCCAACGTCGAATACCACCGCGCCCTGGTCGCCGAGCTCGATGCGCGCCTGGCCCGTGCGGCCGACGGCGGCGGAGAAAAGGCGCGCGCGAAGCACACCGAGCGCGGCAAGCTGCTGGCGCGCGAACGCATCGCCGCCCTGCTCGATCCCGGCTCGCCGTTCCTGGAAATCGCGCCGCTCGCCGCCGAAGGCATGTACGACGACGCAGCCCCGGCCGCAGGCATGGTTGCCGGCATCGGCCGCGTGCAGGGGCAGGAGGTGGTGATCGTCGCCAACGACGCCACGGTCAAGGGCGGCACCTACTTCCCGATGACGGTGAAGAAGCACCTGCGCGCGCAGCAGGTCGCCCAGGAAAACCGCCTGCCGTGCGTCTATCTGGTCGACTCCGGCGGCGCCTTCCTGCCGCTGCAGGACGAAGTCTTCCCGGATCGCGAGCATTTCGGCCGCATTTTCTACAACCAGGCGCGACTGAGCGCGGAGAACATCCCGCAGATCGCCGTGGTGATGGGTTCGTGCACCGCGGGCGGCGCCTACGTGCCGGCGATGTGCGACGAATCGATCATCGTCAAGGAACAGGGCACGATCTTCCTCGGCGGCCCGCCGCTGGTGAAGGCGGCCACCGGCGAAGTCGTCGACGCCGAAGCGCTCGGCGGCGCCGACGTGCACACCAGCGTTTCGGGCGTGGCCGACCATTTCGCCGAGGACGACCGCCATGCGCTGCAGATCGCGCGCAACCTGGTCGGCAACCTCAATCGCGCCAAACGCCTGCCCCTGGCGGTGCGCGAAGCGCGCGAACCGGCGTATCCCGCCGAACAGCTGTACGGCATCGTGCCGAAGGATACCCGCCGCCCGTTCGATATCCGCGAGGTCATCGCGCGCATCGTCGACGGCTCGGAATTCGACGAATTCAAGGCGCGCTACGGCAAGACCCTGGTGACCGGCTTCGCCCACGTCCATGGTTATCCGGTCGGCATCGTCGCCAACAACGGCATCCTGTTCTCGGAGAGCGCGCTGAAGGGCGCGCATTTCATCGAACTGTGCAACCAGCGCGGGATCCCGCTGGTGTTCCTGCAGAACATCACCGGCTTCATGGTCGGCAGGAAATACGAGAACGCGGGCATCGCCAAGGACGGCGCGAAGATGGTCACCGCGGTGGCCTGCTCCAGCGTGCCGAAGTTCACCGTGGTGATCGGCGGCAGCTTCGGCGCCGGCAACTACGCGATGTGCGGCCGCGCCTACGGCGCGCGCTTCCTGTGGATGTGGCCGAACGCGCGGATCAGCGTGATGGGTGGCGAACAGGCCGCCAGCGTGCTGGCCACGGTGCGGCGCGATGGCATCGAGGCCAAGGGCGGCCACTGGTCGACCGAAGAGGAAGAGGCCTTCAAGGCGCCGATCCGCGCCCAGTACGAGGACCAGGGCAATCCCTATTACGCCACGGCCCGGCTGTGGGACGACGGCATCATCGATCCTGCCGACACCCGCCGCGTGCTGGGGCTGGCGATTTCCGCTTCGCTCAACGCGCCGATCGAGCCGGCGAAGTTCGGGGTGTTCCGCATGTAGGCGGCGGCTTCCTCATTCAGCTTTGTATGAGGAATTCCCCACAAGTGCTTGCCGCAAAAGCAGTTCGGTGATATCCATCACCTCGCGTTGTCGCGAGTTGCGCGATATTCAGAGGCCTTTCGCCCGGAGAACCCCGATGTCCATGTGGAAAGACCAGAGCAACGCCAAGAAGGACGCCCCCCTGCCGCCCGCGCCGGAACCGCTGCGCGACGCCCCGGCGGCCGCCCAGTTCACCCCGACCGTCACCGCGCCGGCCGCGGCCGCCGTCCGTGACGTCAAGGAATCCCTGATCTCGGCCGACCTGACCATCGAAGGCAAGATCGAAGGCGCCGGCCACGTACGCATCGCCGGCAAGTTCAAGGGCGACGTCAACGTACAGGGCGACCTGACCATCGAGCGTGGCGCCAAGGTCAACGGCAGCGTGAAGGCGAAGAAGATCACCATATCCGGCGAGCTGGAAGGCAACATCGAATCGGCCACCCAGGTCGAGCTGCTCGCTTCGGGCGCGCTGATCGGCGACGTCAAGGCCGGCACGCTGACCGTGGCCGCCGGCTCGCGCATGCGCGGCCAGGCCGACTTCGGTTGGGACGACGCCAAGTCGTCGGCGCGCAACGGTTCGAGCCACGACAGCGACGCATGAGCACGCCGCGCCCGGGCAGCGCAGGCGCCACCCGGGTCTGCCCGCACTGCAAGGTCACGATCCTCGAGACCGCGGCGGTCTGCCCGTCGTGCAAGCACCACCTGCGCTTCGACGAGAGCGCCGCATCGCGGCGCATCTCGCCGGTAGTCACGCCTTTGCAGGTCGAAGGCACGGTACAGCACCCACCCGACGGCGGGCCGTGGGAATACACCGTGGTAGTGGTGGTCCGCAACGACGCCGGCAAGGAAATCGCCCGCCAGGTGGTCGGCGTCGGCGCGCTGCAACCGGGCGAGCAGCGCAGCTTCTCGCTGGCCGTCGAAGTGGTGCAGCGCGACGACCTGGGCGGCAGGTTCCGCAAGCACTGAGCGCGGCGCAATGCGTTGCGCTTGGCCGCAAACCCACGCTGTGGGAGCGACGCCAGTCGCGAGCTTTTCAAGTCGATTACCGGGATTCAACGCGAAAGCGTTCGCGACTGGGGCGTCGCTCCCACACCGGACTGATCGGACTGGCGACGGAGGCCGCGGCTACGCCTGCGTCAGGATTTTCCGCAGCTGTTGCATCCACCGCAGGCATCTCCCATCACGCCGGCTTCCGGCGCGATCCAGCGGCCGAGCCTGTACTGCCAGGCAGGTTTGCCCTCGCGCAACAGCGGCAGCGCGAGCGCGATGCGCAGCTTGCGCATCGGGCCGGGGAACTGCTTTTTCGCCACCACCCACGCGCTGAGCAGCACGGCGAGGGCGATGACGATGTATTGAAACCACAGCGCCATGTCAGCCGCCCCCCAGCGCCTTGGCGACCTGGTAGGTCAGCAGCGAGGCGAAATACGCCAGCGCGAACAGGTAGGCCATCGCGGCCAGCATCTTCTTCCACGAGTTGGTTTCGCGCTTGATCGTCGCCAGCGTGGAGATGCACATCGGTGCGTAGATGTACCAGACCAGCAGCGACAGCGCGGTGGCGAGCGACCAGCCCCGTGAAATCAGCGGCGACAGCGCCTGCGCGGCGGCCGTGTCGTCGGCAGCCGACAGCGCGTACACCGTGGCCAGCGAGGACACCGCGACTTCTCGCGCGGCCAGGCCGGGGATCAGCGCGATGCAGATCTGCCAGTTGAAGCCCAGCGGCGCGAACACCGCGGTCATCGCATGGCCGATGCGGCCGGCGAAGCTGTAGTCGATGGCCGGGCCGACGGCATCGGCGGGCGCGGCGGGGAACGACAGCAGGAACCACAGCAGGATGGTCAGTGCGAGGATGATGCCGCCGACGCGCTTGAGGAAGATCATCGCGCGTTCGTACAAGCCGATCATCACGTCGCGCAGGTTCGGCAAGCGGTAGGAGGGCAGTTCCAGCAGCAGCGGATGCTCGCCCTTGTCGCGCCGCCACTTCTTCATCACCCACGACACGACCAGCGCACTGGCGATGCCGGCGGCGTACAGGCCGAACAGCACCAGTCCCTGCTGGTTGAACACGCCCCACACCGTCTTCTGCGGAATGAACGCTCCGATCAGCAAGGCGTACACCGGCAGCCGCGCCGAACAGGTCATCAGCGGCGCGACGAGGATCGTGGCGAGGCGGTCCCGCGGATCCTGGATGCTGCGCGTGGCCATGATCCCGGGGATCGCGCAGGCGAAGCTGGACAGCAAGGGGATGAACGAACGTCCGGACAGACCGGCCGCTGCCATCATCCGGTCGAGCAGGAACGCAGCGCGCGGCAGGTAACCGCTTTCTTCCAGCGCGAGGATGAAGGCGAACAGGATCAGGATTTGCGGCAGGAACACGACGACCCCGCCGACGCCGGCGATGACGCCATCGACCAGCAGGCTGTTGAGCGGGCCTTCCGGCAATGCCGCGCCGACGGTCTGGCCCAGCCATGCGGTGCCCGCGTCTATGCCGTCCATCAGCGGCGTCGCCCAGGCGTACACGGCCTGGAAGATCAGGAACATCACCACCGCCAGCGCCAGCAAGCCGAACACCGGATGCAGCAGCCAGCGATCCAGCGCGTCGTCGATCTTCGCGGTGCGCGTGGGCATGTCCACGGCAAGGGCGAGCAGGCGCCGGGTTTCGGCATGGATGTCCGTGCCCTCGCCCATGCGGCCGGCGGGTGCGGGCAGGTGTTCGGCGACGTGGTCGATGCGTTCCAGCAGCGCGCGCGCGCCGTTGCGGCGCACCGCGACGGTTTCGACCACTGGCACGCCCAATTCGCGCTGCAATGCATCCAGGTCGATGCCGATACCGCGCTGGCGGGCCGCGTCCATCATGTTGACCGCGACGATCATCGGCTTGCCGAGTTCACGCAGCTCCAGCGCGAAGCGCAGGTGCAGGCGCAGGTTGGTCGCGTCCATCACGCAGACCAGCACGTCCGGGGCGGTTTCGCCCGGATAGAAACCGCGGATCACGTCGCGCGCCACCGCTTCGTCCAGGCTGGCGGCGTTGAGGCTGTACGCGCCCGGCAGGTCCAGCACCGCGTACTGGCGACCGTTGGCGCCGCTCAGGCGACCTTCCTTGCGCTCGACGGTGACGCCGGCGTAGTTGGCGACCTTCTGCCGGCTGCCGGTCAGCTGGTTGAACAGTGCGGTCTTGCCGCAGTTCGGGTTGCCGACCAGGGCCAGTCGCAGCGGAACGGCAGCGGCATTCATGACGCATCCCCGTTGCGCAGCCTGACCCGCTTCGCCTCGGCGTGGCGCAGGGCGAAACGGGTGAAGCCGACCTGCACCAGGATCGGCTCCGCTCCCAGCGGTCCATGCGCGACCACCTGCACCGGTTCGCCGGCGACAAAGCCCAGTTCGCGCAGGCGCCGCGCGATGGGATCGTTCGCGCCGTGGTCTTCGACGGCTTCGACGATGGCGGCGAGCCGCCGTGGCAGTTCGTTGAGGGTCACGCCAAGACTCAAATGGGAATTGTTCTCATTCTAGCACCGAGCCTGCACCGGCGCGATTGCCGCGTTGCGCCACGGCGCGGTCGACCCCTGCCCTATCATTCAGCTCCACCAAGGAGGAAATCGATGCCGGAGTCGCTGCAAATCCTCGCCGATGGCCCGGTGCGACGCCTGCGCCTGGACCGTGCCGAACTGCACAACGCCTTCGATGCGGGCCTGATCGCCACGTTGACCGCCGCCTTGGCCGAAGCCGGCGCGGATCCGGACGTGCGCGTGGTGGTGCTGGAAGGCGCTGGCGCATCGTTTTCGGCCGGGGCCGACCTGAACTGGATGCGCGGCATGGCCGCGGCCAGCGAAGCCGAGAACCGCGCCGATTCGCTGGCCCTGGCCCGGCTGATGCGCACCCTGGACGAATTGCCTAAACCGACCATCGCCCGCGTGCACGGTGCGGCCTTCGGCGGCGGTGTCGGCCTGGTCGCCTGCTGCGACATCGCCATTGGCGTGCCCGAAGCGAAGTTCGGCCTGACCGAGAGCAAGCTGGGCCTGCTGCCGGCGGTGATCTCGCCCTATGTGATCGCCGCGATCGGCACGCGCAATGCGCGGCGCTACTTCGCCACGGCAGAGATTTTCGACGCCGCCGAAGCGCTGCGCATCGGCCTGCTGCACCAGGTCGTGCCGATCGACCAGCTCGATGCCGCAATGCAAAAGCAGGTCGCGCTGCTGTTGAAAGCCGGACCCACCGCCAGCGCATCCGCGAAGCGGCTGGTGCGCGACGTCGCTGCCCATGCCGATGGCGCGAAACACGACGCCGACAACGCGGCGCTGATCGCCCGCCTGCGGGTGTCCCCCGAGGGCCAGGAGGGTCTCGCGGCGTTCCTCGACAAGCGCCCACCCGCCTGGACCGCCAAGGAGTAAGCCATGCTCGACCATGTCGGCATTCCCGTTTCCGATTTCGCCCGCGCCAAGGCGTTCTACGCGCAGTCGCTGGCTCCGCTGGGCATCGGCCTGGTGATGGAGGTCACGCCCGAACAGACCGGCAACGGCAGCACCGCCGGTTTCGGCAGCGAAGGCAAGCCGTATTTCTGGTTCGGCGACGATGGCAGGCCATCCCTGCACACGCACGTCGCTTTCGTCGCCGACAGCCGCGCCAAGGTCGATGCGTTCCATGCCGCTGCGCTGGCCGCGGGCGGCCGCGACAACGGTGCTCCGGGCCTGCGCCCGCACTACCACGAGAACTATTACGGCGCCTTCGTGCTGGACCCGGACGGGCACAACATCGAAGCGGTCTGCCACCTGCCCGGTTAACGCCTGCCAAGAGCCTTCATGTTCGACAAGATCCTCATCGCCAACCGCGGCGAAATCGCCTGCCGGGTGATCCGCACCGCGCGCAAGCTCGGCATCCGCACGGTGGCCGTGTACTCCAGCGCCGACGCCGATGCACAACACGTGCGCCAAGCTGACGAAGCCTGGCCGATCGGCGGTCCCACGCCAGCGGAAAGCTACCTGCGCGGCGACGCCATCCTCGAGGTCGCGTTGAAGTCCGGCGCGCAGGGCATCCATCCCGGCTACGGCTTCCTCAGCGAGAACGCCGACTTCGCCGACGCCGTGGCCGCGGCCGGCCTCGCCTTCATCGGTCCGTCGGGCGCGTCGATGCGCAAGATGGGCAGCAAGGCCGGTGCCAAGGAGCTGATGGCGGCGGCCGGCGTGCCGGTGGTGCCCGGCTACACCGGCGAAGACCAGTCGCCCGACCTGCTGCAGCGCGAGGCCGACCGCATCGGATATCCGCTGATGATCAAGGCGGCGCACGGCGGCGGCGGCAAGGGCATGCGCATCGTGCGCGATGCCGGCGAATTCGTCGCCCAGCTGGAAAGCTGCCAGCGCGAAGCGAAGAACGCCTTCGGCCGCGACCGCGTGCTGCTGGAACGCTACGTGGAATCGCCGCGCCACATCGAAATCCAGGTGTTCGGCGACGCGCACGGCCACGCCATCCACCTCAACGAACGCGAGTGCTCGGCGCAGCGTCGCTACCAGAAGGTATTCGAGGAATCGCCCTCGCCGTTCCTGACCCCGGAACTGCGCGCGGCGATGGGCGCAGGGGCGGTGCAGGCCGCGCGGGCCATCGATTACGTCAACGCGGGCACCGTGGAGTTCATCGTCGCGCCAAGCGGCGAGTTCTTCTTCATGGAGATCAACACCCGCCTGCAGGTCGAGCATCCGGTCACCGAACTGACCACCGGGCTGGACCTGGTCGAATGGCAGTTGCGCATTGCCGCCGGCGAAGCCCTGCCGTTGGCGCAATCCGCCGTACCGCAGCGCGGCCACGCCATCGAAGTGCGGCTGTACGCCGAAGACCCGGACGCCGGCTTCCTGCCCGGCTCCGGCAAGCTGGAAACCCTGCGCCTGCCAGCGCCAGATGCGCATGTGCGCATCGATTCCGGGGTGATCGAAGGCGACACGGTGACGATCTTCTACGATCCGATGATCGCCAAGCTGATCGTGTGGGACGAGGACCGCCCGCGCGCCCTCGCCCGCCTGCGCGATGCGCTGGCCCAATGCGACCTGGTCGGGCCGAAATCGAACATCGAATTCCTCGAACGCCTGGCCCGGCACCCGGCCATCGTCGAGGGCCGCATCGACACCGGTTATCTCGACCGCCATCTCGAGGAATTCCTCGCCCCCGCGCAGGCCGACCCTGCCTTGCTGCTGGCAGCCGCCTGCACCACCCTGCTCGCGCAGGAAGCCGAAGCGCGCGCCGCCGCCGCGGCCTCGGGCGACCCGACTTCGCCATGGGCCATCGCCGACGGCTGGCGGCTTGGCCACGCGGGCCTGCGCTCGTTGGCCTTCCTGCATCGCGGCGAGCGGCTGGAACTGGCGGCGCATGGCACGGCGGGGCAATACCGCATCGAGCATGCGGGCAATTCCTACGCCATCGAAGGCGCACATCTGGCCGGGACCACGCTGAGCCTGCGTTTTGATGGACAAGCACGCCGCTTCCACGCCTTCCGGCAACCCGGTCGCATCGTGGTGCATGATGGCGTGCAACGCTGGGTCGGGGAACCGGTGTCGATGTACCTGCCGGCGGCCAGCGAAGGCGCCGCGGGCGGCGGCCGCATCCACGCCCCGATGCCGGGACGCGTGGTGCTGGTCAAGGCGAAGCCGGGCGACGCGGTCGAACAGGGGCAGGAATTGCTGATCATGGAAGCCATGAAAATGGAGCTGGCGATCAAGGCGCCGCGCGGCGGCGTGGTCGCCGAAATCCGCGCGCAGCCCGGCGAGTTCGTCGAAGCCGACCGCGTGCTGGCGACACTGGAACCGTAAGGCGAGCGCATGAGCGATTTCGTCCGCATCGTCGAAGTCGGCCCGCGGGACGGGCTGCAGAACGAAAAAGCCATGGTCGCGACCGCGGACAAGATCGAACTGATCGACCGCCTGTCGCAGACGGGCCTGCGCAGTATCGAGGCGACCAGCTTTGTCAGCCCGAAATGGATCCCGCAGTTGGCCGACGCCGCGGAAGTGTTCTCCGCCATCGCGCGCAAGCCGGGTGTCGCGTATCCGGTGCTGGTGCCGAACGAGCAAGGCTACGAGCGCGCCCGCGCGGTCGGCGCCGAGGAAGTGGCGGTGTTCACCGCCGCTTCGGAAGCCTTCAACCGCAGGAACACCAACGCCGGCATCGACGAATCCATCGAACGCTTCAGACCCGTGCTGGCGCGCGCCGCCGCCGACGGGGTCAAGGTGCGCGGCTACGTCTCCACGGTACTGGGCTGCCCCTACCAGGGCGAAGTCCCGGTGACCGACGTGGTGCGTGTCGCCAGTCGCTTGCACGAACTGGGCTGCTACGAGATTTCGCTGGGCGACACCATCGGCGTCGGCACCCCGCACAAGGCGCGGGCGATGCTGGAAGCCGTCGCGGCCGAAGTACCAATGCCCGCTCTCGCAGTGCATTTCCACGACACCTACGGTCAGGCCCTGGCCAACATCCTGGCCTGCCTCGAAGCGGGGGTGCGCGTGGTCGACGCCGCGGTTTCCGGCACCGGCGGCTGCCCTTATGCGAAGGGCGCCAGCGGCAACGTCGCCACCGAGGATGTGGTTTACCTGCTGCACGGCATGGGCATGCAGACCGGCATCGACTTGCCGCGCCTCGGCGAAACCGGGCGCTGGCTGGCCGGCTTGCTCGGCCGCGAAACCGGCAGCAAGGTCGCCAAGGCGCTGGCCGCCGCGTGAACGCGAACACGCCGCCGCCGTTGCCCAGCGATGGCCTTGCGGCGGCACTGGAAGCGGCCGGCCGCGATCCGGTGCTGCCCGCCGAAACCCGCGACCTGCTCGCCCGTGCCGCCATCGAACTGCGCGCACTGGCCATCGACGCCGATGCGGCGCGTTCGCGCTACCGTGCGCTGTTCGACGCGGTGCCCGACCCGGTCAGCATCCTTTCCGAGGACGGCACCGTGCTGGACCTCAACAAGGCGGGCATCGCCGCGTACCGGCGCCCGCGCGAGGAGATCGTCGGCAGGAACATCGATTTCCTCAACCCCGACCTGCCGCGCGACCACATGGCTCCGGTCTGGGAAACGCTGAACCGCGGCGAGACCTTCGTCATCGAAGTCACCAACATGCGCGCGGACGGCAGCCGCTTCCCGGTGGAGGTGCATTCGGCCAACTTCGATTTCGAGGGGCGCAAGAGCATCGTCGCCGTCGCCCGCGACCTCAGCCAGCGCGGCGAGGCGGAAACCCGCTACCGCGAGCTGATGGAACTGATCGATGTGGGCATCCTGATCCAGGACATGTCCGGCAGCTTCCAGTACGCCAATTCGGCCGCCCTGCGCATGATCGGCCTGCGCAGCGGCGAATCGCTCGAAGACGCCATGCGTCTGGAGAACTGGATCCCGCTGCGCGAAGACGGCAGCCAGATGCCCTACGACGAACTGCCCAGCGTGCGCTGCATGCGCAGCGGCCGCATCGTCGAAAGCAGCCTGCTGGGCATGTATCACCGCGGACGCCGCCAGCTGACCTGGATTTCCGCGACGGTGGTGCCGCAATACGCGCCGGGCGCATCGAAGCCGCACCAGATGCTGACCCTGTTCAGCGACGTCACCCACCTGAAACGCAACAGCACCCTGTTCGACCGCGCCCAGGCGCTGGCGCATATCGGCGGCTGGGAAATCGACCTGGGCCGCGACCGCGTGTTCCTGACCGACGAAGCGCTGCGCATCCTCGGCCCGCACGAGAAACCCGAAGGCCTGGTCGACGTGCTGGCCTGCCTGCGCGAAGGCGAGCGCGCGCGCTTCCGCGAAGCGCTGCAGCGCGCGACCGATGGCGGCGGATTCGACCTGGAGCTGCAGGGCATGCGCGCCAACGGCGAACCGTTCTGGGTCCGGGTCATCGGCGAGCTGGAAACGCGGCAGACCGCCTCGCCGTACCTGACCGGCACCGTGCAGGACATCACCACCGACAAGCGCGACGAGGAAAGCCTGCGCGTGCTGGCGCGCACCGATCCGTTGACCGGCCTGCTCAATCGCGACGCGGTGCTGGACGCGCTGGAAGAGCGCCTGGCCGATCCGGCCCAGGCCCAGATCGCGGTGCTGTACATCGACCTGGACCGCTTCAAGACGGTCAACGACGCGCTGGGCCACAACGCCGGCGACGAGCTGCTGGTGCGCGCCGCGCGGCGCATCGCCAACGCGGTCGGCACCGAGGGACTGATCGCGCGTTTCGGCGGCGACGAATTCCTGGTCGCCTGCGATGCCACCGGCGATCCGCAACAACCGGAGCGGCTGGCCGAACGCATCCTCGGCGCCTTCGCCGATTCGTTCCGCTTCGGCAAGGACGAATTCGCCATCACCGCCAGCATCGGCGTCGCCCACGCGCCGCAGGACGGCGACCGTCCGCAGGCGCTGATCCAGAACGCCGACCTGGCCATGTACGACAGCAAGCGCCGCGGCCGCAACGGCTGGCAGGCCTTCACCCCCGAACTGGCGCGCCGCCAGCAGGACCGCCTGCAGATCGAATCGCAATTGCGCCGCGCGGTCGACAACGACGAATTCCACCTGGTCTACCAGCCGCAGGTCGACCTGCGCTTCGGCCGCGTGGTCGCCGCCGAAGCGCTGATCCGCTGGCAGAGCCACCAGCTGGGCGAATTGCGCCCGGATCTTTTCATCAGCCACGCCGAGACCACCGGCGACATCGTGCGCATCGGCCAATGGGTGCTGCGCGAAGCGTGCCGCCAGGTGCGCGCGTGGCAGGACCAGGGCCTGGGCATCGTGCGCGTCGCGGTCAACGTGTCGTACCGCCAGTTCGTCGGCGACGAACTGGCCGAACGCGTGCGCGCGGTGCTCGACGAATTTTCCCTGCCCGGCTCGGCGCTGGAACTGGAATTCACCGAACGCGTGCTGATCGAGGACGCACCTTCGACCCTGCGCACCTTCGCCGACCTGCGCGCACTGGGCGTGGTACTGACCATCGACGATTTCGGCGAAGGCTACAGCGCATTGAACTACCTGCGCCGGCTGCCGATCCACGGGCTCAAGCTGAGCCAGTTGTTCACCGAGGGCGTGCCGAACAACCGCTCGGACGTGGCGGTCTGCCAAGCGGTATCGGGCATCGCCCGCAGCCTGGGGCTGGGGCTGGTCGCCGAAGGCGTGGAGTCGGAGGCGCAGCGCCAGTTCCTGCTCGGCCTCGGCGTGCCGATCGGCCAGGGTTTCCTGTTCGCGCCGGGCCTGTCGCCCGACGATTTCGCGCGCCGCCTGAGGGAAGAAACCCCGCTCGACCGGCTGTCCAATGGCTGAAACGCCCGCCTCCACCCCCTGGTCGATTCGTCCGATCGCACTGCGCGACGACGCGGTCGTGGCCCGCATCATCCGCACGGTCATGCCTGAATTCGGCGCCTGTGGCTCCGGCTTCGCCATCAACGACCCCGAAGTGGACTGGATGAGCCGCGCCTACGCCGAACCGCGCTCCGCTTATTTCGTGGTCGAACGCGGCGGCGAGGTGCTCGGCGGCGGCGGCGTGGCCCCGCTCACCGGCGGCGACGCCGACACCTGCGAACTGCGCAAGATGTATTTCCTGCCGGAGGCGCGCGGACTGGGCGCAGGCAGCGCGATGATGGCCCGATGCCTCGAAGCCGCGCGCGGCTTCGGTTTCCGCCGCTGCTACCTCGAGACCCTGACCGGCATGGACGCGGCGATGCGCTTGTACGAACGCAGCGGTTTCCGCCGCATCGGCGGGCCGCTGGGCGACACCGGCCACGGCGGGTGCAACAGCTTCTATCTGCGCGACCTGTAGGGGCGGTCCTAGGGACTGTGGTAGCCCTGTGGGAGCGAAGGCCGCTCCCACAAACCCCATCCGGTAAAATGCCGGCTTCTTTTCCCCGGATCCCTGCATGCAACCGTCCGATACCCTCGCCATCGTCACCGGCGGCGTCTCCGGCCTCGGCCTGGCCGTGGCCCGGCACCTCGTTTCCCAAGGCGGCAAGGTCGCCCTGTTCGATGTCAACGACGACAAGGGCCCGGCCGCGGTCGAAGAACTCGGCGCCGGCAACGCGCGCTATTTCCGCACCGACGTGACCGACGAAGCCGGCGTAGCTGCCAATGTCGCCGCCGCGAAGGAGTTCCTCGGCGGCCTCAACGCGGCGATCAACTGCGCCGGCATCCTCGGCGCGGGCCGTGTGCTGGGCAAGGAAGCGCCGATGGCGCTGTCCACGTTCCAGACCACGGTGATGGTCAACCTGGTCGGCAGCTTCAACGTGGCCAAGGCCGCCGCCGATGCGATGCAGCACAACGCGCCCGGCGAGGACGGCGAGCGCGGCGTGATCGTCAACACCGCCAGCGTCGCCGCGTACGACGGCCAGATCGGCCAGGCCGCGTATTCGGCCAGCAAGGGCGGCGTGGTCGGCATGACCCTGCCGATGGCGCGCGAACTGGCCCGCTTCGGCATCCGCGTGATGACCGTAGCACCCGGCATCTTCTGGACGCCGATGGTCGACGGCATGCCCGAAAGCGTGCAGCAATCTTTGAACGCATCGATCCCGTTCCCGTCGCGCCTCGGCAAGCCCGAGGAATTCGCCGAAACCGTCGGCTTCATCCTGCGCAACCGCTACCTCAACGGCGAAACCATCCGCCTCGACGGCGCGGTGCGGCTGGCGCCGAAGTAATTGCGCTGTCGTCCCGGTCCTCGCCAAGCGGGGGAAGGGACCTGTTTCTCCATCCGCCCTGGCGACAGCAGATCCCCCGCTGCGCTCGGGACGACAACCCAAGAGACACCGAACCCCAAATGAAAGCTTTCGAAATCAAGAAAGGCAACGTCGTCGAGCACAATGGCGGCGTGTACCAGGTCCGCGACATCGAGCGCAGCTCCCCGCAGGGCCGCGGCGGCAACGTGCGCTTCCGCTTCATCATGTACAGCGTGCCCGGCGGCACCAAGCTGGATGCCAGCTTCGATGCCGACGACAGCCTGACCGAAGTGGAACTGCTGCGCAGGCAGGCCACGTTCTCGTACAAGGACGGCGAGGACTTCGTATTCCTCGACGACGAGGACTACACCCCCTACACGCTCTCCGCCGAGACCCTGGGCGACGACGCCGGCTACATCACCGACGGCCTGAGCGGCTGCTACGTGCAGGTCATCGACGAACAGCCGGTGGCGCTGCAACTGCCGCAGCACGTGGCGCTGGAGGTGATCGAAACCCCACCGGAACTGAAGGGCGGCACGGCGACCAAGCGCCCGAAGCCGGCCAAGCTGTCCACCGGCATCGAGATCATGGTGCCCGAGTACATCGTCACCGGCGAACGCGTGCTGGTGAACACCGATACCGGCGAATTCGGCGGTCGCGCGGACTGATTCGCGACGCAGGTTGTAGGGTGGGCACGTTTTTTGTGCCCACCCGCACGATGAATGGTGGGCACAAAAAACGTGCCCACCCTAAGACTGCCAAGCAAAGGCAACAGCAACCGCAGCCGAGCATGCTCGGCTCTACAAATTCCGCTCATGCAGGAGACCGCGCCGGAGGAATGCTCCGGCTACGGGGCTCCGGCCTCCGGCAGCTGCAAACCGCCCTGCGTCCGGTTCAATTCGCGCAAGCGCGTACCGAGCGTCGCCAGGTTCTTTTCTATCCCCGCGAGCGCCTCGCGCTGCGACGATGGCAAGCCATCGCGCGCAGCCTGGCGCAGGTCTTGCCAATCCGCCTTCACCCGCATCGAGAGCTCGGCGGCACGCGCCTGCAAGGCGTCGCGTTCCTGCTGCGGCAGGCCATATCCTTCGCCGCCCAATGCCGCCGGCCGCATCAGCATCGCCTCGCGCGCGAGCACGTCCCGCACCGCATCGCGCGCCTGCGCGCTGCGCTTGCGCTGCGCCGCATCGGGCTCCAGCAGTTGACGCTTGATCGCGTCCCGCGCCTTCAGCTCCTCGCGGCGCAACGCCGCCTCCTCCAGAAGCAGCAATGCGGCGCCGGCACGGAGATCCGCCTTCGGCAACCATGTCGAGCGCTGTGAGGGTGGCAGCTCCAGCCAGTTCTCGACCTTCGCTTGCGGCAATCCCAGCGATGCGCGCGCGATCTCGTACATCGACTGGTAGCGCGCGCTCATCGGTTCGAAGTAATACCCCTGCCGCAGGGCCCCGTCGCGATCGTCCAGTACCGAGGCATCGGCGACGCCGGCTCGTTCCAGCTTCCGCAGCAGGCCGGTCGGGGTGATGCTGCGCAAGGGTTCGGAAGCCAGGCGCGGCACACCGTCGTGCAGCAGCTTCCAGGTTTCGACCGCGCAGTTGTTGCCGACGAAGTAGTAGCGGCCGTCGTAGCTCCAGTGCAGTTGCGCGGCGCGTTCCAATAATTCGTCCAGTTCGCTTCGCTGCAAGCGCAGCGGGATGGACTGCAGGCCGCGTAGTTCGGTCTTGGTGTATTCGTCGACGACCTGGTCCAGCGGCAACAGGAACAATCGCGACGGATAGCGTCCGGTCAGCCCGCGCCAGCCGGAGATCTGCACGTCGCCGACGAAGGCGCGGAACGACAGCACCCGGTGGTATTGCAAGTCCAGCCGGCAATCGGGACCCGGCGCGCGGCCGGGCGCGCACACCACCAGCCGCAGCATGCTGTGGCCCCAGCGGCTCATGGTCTCCTCGTTGCCTTCGGCGAGCAGGTAGTCGACCGCGTAGAGGCGCGCCGGATCGATCCGTTCGAACCCGGACCTGGCGAAATCCGGATCGGTCTGCAGGAACACCTGCCCCGGCGCGCATTCGGCCGCCGCCGGTTGCCAATGGAAATGCCCGGCGAAATAGCGGAACAGCGCCGGACGCCGGCAGGCGTATTGCGGGTCGAGCAGGAACCATTCCAGGTTGACCGCGACGAATTCCTTCGGGCTGGCCAGCTCGTAGCGGTCCGGTGTGCGATCGGTGAACGGGTTCTTCGCGCTGCGCAGGCCGAAATGCAGCGGCCGCGCCTGCCAGCCGGCCAGGTCGAGCAGGCGTGGATCGCGCGACAGCCGCCCTTGCGGCGAACGGTCGTGGAAATGGGCCAGTTCGTGGATCAGCGCGGACAGCGCCGCACGCGTCGCCGGATCGTCGGCGCCCGCGTTCGCCGGTCGCGCCATCCAGCCCTCGAGCAGCGAACGCCGCAGCCACAATCGCTGCGACTTCGCCCGCCCGTGCACTTCCGCAGGCAGGTCATCGCGCCATTGCAGGGTCAGCCCATCGGGCAGCGATTCGCGCCACGGCGGCGGCAGGCGCCGCTCGGTTTCATCGATGATCTGTTGCGTGGCCTCGCGCTGTGCCGGCGACAGGTTCGCCGCGTCGATGCGCAACAACGAGGCCGATGCCGGCGACGCAACGCACGCCAGCCATGCCGCGAGGGCGAACCGCCCTGCCCGGCGGCAGGGGTTCACCGGGCCAGGATGGCCTGCGCGAGCTGCATGTCGCTGGCCTCGCGCGCGCCGGCGTGGCGTTCGCGCAGCTGGCGCAGCGCGGCCTCGAGGCGGGCGCCGCGGATGCGGCCTTCGCTGGCGACGAAGCTGGCCGCGTCGTCGCGGGCCTGCAGCACGACCTTGTCGTCGCCGGACGAGCTGTCGGACGACGCCGACGAACCGGCCGAGGAAGCGCCGGCCGAACTGCCGGCGAAACTGCTGGCGAATGCGGGAACGGAAACAGCCAGCAGGGCGACAACGAGGAGGGATCGGGACATGGAGTGCGTCTCGGTTTGCGTGGGCCCGGTGGGCGGGTGCGGGAAGACTAACCGCAAATGCGTGCGTTCGCCTGAATCCAGGCAAGCGGAAGCCAATTTATTACCGCCGTGGCAGCGACGTAAGTCGCGAATTCGCCTGCCGCGATCTTAGGCAGGAGGCCTCGGAAGCTTTCGCGACTTACGTCGCTCCCACGCCCAACGTCATGAATTCCGCCTCAGGGATCGAACAGCTTGCCCGGATTCAGCACCCCGTTCGGATCGAACACATGCTTGACCCCGCGCATCAACGCGACTTCCGCGTCGCTGCGGGTACTGCCGAGGTACGGTTTCTTGACCAGGCCGATGCCATGCTCGGCCGAGATGCTGCCGCCGTGGCGACGCAGGCAGTCGGCCAGCAGCTTGGTGACCTGTTCGCAGGCGGCGATGAAATCGGCGTCGGCCACGTCGTCCGGCTTCAGCACGTTGATGTGCAGGTTGCCGTCGCCGATGTGGCCGAACCACACCACTTCGAAATGCGGATAGGCCTCGCTCAATAATTGCTGTGTTTCGGCCAGGAACGCCGGCATCGCCGAGATACGTACCGACACGTCGTTCTTGTACGGCTTGTAGCGCGCCAGCGACTCGGTGATGCCTTCGCGCAAGCGCCACAACTGCGCGGCCTGCGCACCGGACTGCGAGATCACTCCGTCGACGATCCAGCCCTGCTCCATGCCGTGCTCGAACGCCGCCATCGCCGCGGCTTCGGTGGCCTCGTCGCCGCTGGCGAATTCGGCGACCACGTAGAACGGATGGATTTCGTCGAACGGCTTCTGCGCGCCGTGCGCCAGCACGTGCTTCAGCGCCACGTCGGTGAAGAATTCGAACGCCTCCAGTTGCAGGCGCTGGCGGAACGCGGCGAACACCTGCATCAGCACTTCGAACGACGGCAACGCCAGCAGCATCACGTTGCTCGGCGGGGGCGGATCGGTCAGGCGCAGCGTCGCTTCGACCACGATGCCCAGCGTGCCCTCGCTGCCGATCAGCAACTGGCGCAGGTCGTAGCCGCTGGAATTCTTGATCAGGCCGCGGTTGAGGTCGAGCACGTCGCCTGTGCCGGCAACGACCTTCAGCCCAGCGATCCATTCCCGCGTATTGCCGTAGCGGATCACCCGGATGCCGCCGGCGTTGGTGGCGATGTTGCCGCCGATCGAACAGGAACCGCGCGCGGCGAAATCGACCGGGTACTGCAGGCCGTGCTCGCGCGCCCCGTTGTGCACGGCTTCCAGCGGCATGCCCGCCTGCACGGTCAGGGTGCGGTCGACCGGATCGAAAGCGAGCGCCTGGTTCATCCGCTCCAGGCTCAACACCAGCTCGCCGTTCGCCGCGACCGCGCCACCCGACAAACCGGTGCGCCCGCCGGAAGGCACGATGGCCACGCCTTGCTGGTTGGCCCAGCGCACCACCGCCTGCACTTCCTCGACATTGCCGGGCAAGGCGATGGCCAGCGGCGCCGGCGTCCAGCGCCGGGTCCAGTCGCGGCCGTAATGCTCCAGGTCGGCGGGATCGGTTTTCAGGCGCAGCGCGGGCGCGGCTTGGCGCAGGGCGTCGAGGCGCGGGTCGGTCATGGCGAGGCGAAGCAACGTGAGGGAGTGCAGCGTGCCAGCGATGCTGCGCTGCGTCCAGCTACGCGATGGCGATGCGACGGTTGCCCGCGAAACCATCGCCGGATCAGTCGTTTATGCGTCCGGACACCACTGACGCACCGCACCAATGCGGGGCGATATCTGGCATAGTGACAGGCCCTTCCTCCGCTCGTTTCCAGCACCCCCGCAATGTCGAACAAGAAGACCTCGTACCCGAAGCAGGACATCCGCGTGCTGTTGCTGGAGGGGGTCAGCCAGACTGCCGTGGAAACCTTCAAGGCGGCTGGCTACTCGCAGATCGAATACCTCACCAAGGCCCTGCCGGAAGACGAGCTGAAGGCGCGCATTGCCGAAGCGCACATCGTCGGCCTGCGTTCGCGCACCCAGTTGACCGCCGACGTGCTGGCCCAGGCGCGCCGCCTGATCGCCGCCGGCTGCTTCTGCATCGGCACCAACCAGGTCGACCTGGATGCGGCGGAGCTGGCCGGCATCCCGGTGTTCAACGCGCCCTATTCCAATACCCGCAGCGTGGCCGAGCTGGTCATCGCGCAGACGGTGATGCTGTTGCGCGGCGTGCCGCAGAAGAACGCCGAATGCCATCGCGGCGGCTGGTCGAAGTCGGCCGAAGGCAGCCACGAGGCGCGCGGCAAGACCCTGGGCATCATCGGCTACGGCCACATCGGCACCCAGGTCGGCGTGCTGGCCGAGGCGATCGGCATGAACGTGATCTTCCACGACATCGAAACCAAGCTGTCGCTGGGCAACGCGCGCTCCGCCGCCGGCCTGCAGGACCTGCTGGAACGCAGCGACGTGGTGACCCTGCACGTGCCGGAAACGCCGGCCACCAAGGACATGTTCGGCGCGGCACAGATCGCCGCGATGAAGCGCGGCGCGCACCTGATCAACGCCTCGCGCGGCAGCGTGGTCGACATCGACGCGCTGGCCGCGGCGCTGGATTCCGGCCAGGTCGGCGGCGCGGCGGTGGACGTGTTCCCGGTCGAGCCGAAGGGCAACGGCGACGAATTCGAATCTCCATTGCGCGGCCGCGACAACGTGATCCTGACCCCGCACGTCGGCGGCAGCACGCTGGAGGCGCAAGACAACATCGGCATCGAGGTGGCGGCCAAGCTGGTGCGCTACAGCGACAACGGCAGCACGCTGTCGGCGGTGAATTTCCCCGAAGTCACCCTGCCCGGCCACGACGGCAGCCGCCGCATCCTGCACATCCACCGCAACGTGCCCGGCGTGCTGTCGCGGATCAACGACATCTTCCGCGAGCGCAACGTCAACATCGACGGCCAGTTCCTGCGCACCGACCCGAAGGTCGGCTACGTGGTCATCGACGTGACCGCGACCGAGGAACAGGCCACCGGCCTGCGCGATGCGCTGGCCGGGATCGACGGCACCCTGCGCACGCGCGTCCTGTACTAGCCATCGAGGTACGCCTTCATGTCACGCGCCACCACGGCTTTCCTGTTCGACCTCGACGGCACCCTGGTCGACAGCGTCTACCAGCACGTGCTGGCGTGGAAGGAAGCGCTGGACCACGAAGGCGTGGACCTGGCGGTGTGGCGCATCCATCGCAAGATCGGCATGAGCGGCGGCTTGTTCGCCAACATCCTGCTGCGCGAAACCGGGCAGGACATCACCGAGGAACGCCTGGCGCGGATGCGCGCTTCGCATGCGGCCGCGTATGCGCGGCTGTCCGCGCAAAGCCCGGTCAAGCCGTTGCCCGGCGCGCGCGAGTTGCTGGCCTTCCTCGACCGGGAAGGCATTCCCTGGGGCATCGCCACCAGCGGGCGCATGGAAACCGCCGCGCGCAACATCGAGGCGCTCGGCGTCGACCCGGCGCGCGTGCCGGTGGTGACCCGCGACCAGGTCCGCCACGCCAAGCCCGATCCCGATCTGTTCATCGCCGCCGCGGAGCGGCTGGGCGTGGACATTGCGCAATCGCTGGTGATCGGCGACAGCATCTGGGACATGCTCGCCGCGCAACGCGCCCGCGCGCTCGGCATCGGACTGTTGTCGGGCGGCTACGGGCAGGAAGAACTGGAACGCGCCGGCGCGTTCCGCGTCTACGAAGATCCGGCGGGGCTGCTGCGGCACATCGACGAAGTCGTCGCGCGCAGCTGAGGCGATTCTTCCTTCTCCTCTCGGGAGAAGAGCCTGCCCTCGAATGCTTGAGTCGGGTGTGCCCCGACGGGGCGGATGAGGGCGTAGCTTTCCACGCCGCTCAGACCCAACCAGCGCCGGAACTTGTACGCCCTCATCCGGCGCTGCGCGCCACCCTCAGCCGCTTGGGGCGGCTTCGATCCCGGTGGGAGAAGGGAAGCGCCAGCCATTTGCGCGCCATGCGACCGAGCGACTCGTCCGTTTCATCGGCGAGCGGCGCGATTTCCCGCCAGGCCAGGTCGAGCGACTCCTCGCCGACCACATAGTCCTCGTTGTCGCCGGCGCGCACGACATAGCGCACGTCGTAATGCCAGTGGCCGGGCACGTCGCAGCGTTCCGGAATCCAGTGCCGGTCGAGGTCGAAGATTCCTTCCGCCTCCACGCGCAGGTCGTCCAGGCCGGATTCCTCCCCGGCTTCCTTCAGCGCCACCTGCGCCAGGTCGGTGTCGCCGTCGGCATGCCCGCCCAGCTGCAGCCAGCGGTCCAGCTTGCGGTGATG
Organism: Pseudoxanthomonas helianthi; assembly: GCF_017939625.1. GTDB lineage: Bacteria > Pseudomonadota > Gammaproteobacteria > Xanthomonadales > Xanthomonadaceae > Pseudoxanthomonas_A > Pseudoxanthomonas_A helianthi. The sequence goes on along the minus strand of NZ_JAGKTC010000002.1, from coordinate 908,604 downwards.
GGTCAGCAGCACGCGCCGGCTGTCGCCGCTGACCAGCCAGGCGCTGCCGGTGAAATGGCCTTCGAGCCGTTCGCGGACGAAGGGGTTGGCCGGGTCGGCCAGCAGGGCGAGGAACTGGTCCGCGACCTCGTGCTCGGCCGGCCAACGCCTCCGGTAATCGGCCAACTGCTCGGCCAAGCTGGGTTGCTGCACTGCGATCTCCGCGTCCATCCGCCTGTTCAGGAACGCATTATCGCCGGACCGTGGCGTTCGGTGCTTGTGAAACCAAATCGCAACAGGGTAAGGTTCGGCACCCGCCCGCGCCGCCTCCGGCCGCGGCCTGCCAGCCTTGAATGGGGACACCTCGATGCTTTTTTGGCGCGTCAAACCGCTCGACAAGATTCTTGAAACCGCCGAAAAGAAGTCGCTGAAGCGCCAGCTGGGCGCGACGCAACTGACCTTGTTGGGCATTGGCGCGGTGATCGGCACCGGCATCTTCGTGTTGACGGCGGAAGCCGGGCAGAAGGCCGGTCCGGGCATGATGCTGGCCTTCGTCATCGCCGCCGTGGTGTGCGCGCTGGCCGCGCTGGCCTATTCCGAACTGGCCTCGATGGTGCCGGTGTCGGGTTCGGCCTATACCTACAGCTACGGCGTGTTCGGCGAATTCACCGCCTGGGTCGTCGGCTGGGCCTTGGGCCTGGAATACGGCATCGGCGCGGCCACGGTCTGCGTCGGCTGGTCCGGTTACATGAACGGCCTGCTCGCCGCCAACGGCATGGCATTGCCCGCGTGGCTGCAGACCGGCTATTTCGCCGGCGGCACGTTCAACCTCCTCGCCTTCCTGATCGGCGTCGCGGTCACCGGGCTGCTGGTCATCGGTACTTCGAAGAGCGCCAAGGTCAACGCCGTGCTGGTCGCGATCAAGATCATCGCGCTGACCGTCTTCATCTTCCTCGCCGTACCGGCGGTGAAGGGCGACAACTTCGAACCCTTCCTGCCCGGCGGCTGGGGCAGTCCGATGGGCGGCGTCGGCGTGCTCGGCGCGGCCGCGTCGATCTTCTTTGCTTACGTCGGCTTCGACGCGGTCTCGACCGCGGCCGAGGAAACCAAGAACCCGAACCGCAACATCCCGATCGGCCTGATCGGCTCGCTGCTGGTGTGCACGGTCTTCTACCTGCTGGTCGGCTACGGCGCGGCGGGTTCGGTCGGTGCTCAGCCGATCCTCGGCCCCAACGGCATGCCGCTGGATCCGGGCACCCCGGCGATGGCCGCGGCCTGCGTCGGCTCCGAAGCGCTGGTGTGCAGCCATGAACCGCTGGCGCACGTGATGCGCCTGCTCGGCCACAACCGCATCGGCGACTGGATCGGCATCGCCGCGATCCTGGCCCTGCCCTCGGTCATCCTGATGATGATGTTCGGCCAGACCCGTGTGTTCTTCACCATGTCGCGAGACGGCCTGCTGCCGGACGGCCTGTCGAAGGTGCACTCGAAGTTCCATACCCCGCACGTGATCACCCTGATCACCGGCGCAGTCGTGTCGGTGTGCGCCGCCCTGCTGCCGGTCGGTCGCCTCGCCGACACCTCGAACTCCGGCACCCTGCTGGCCTTCGCGATGGTCTCGATCGGCGTGCTGGTGCTGCGCAAGACCCAGCCAAACCGTCACCGCCCGTTCCGCACGCCGTTCGCATGGATCGTCTGCCCGCTGGCGGTCGCCGGCTGCCTGCTGCTGTTCGTCAACCTGAGCATGACCGCGAAGATCACCTTCGTCGTCTGGGCGGCGCTGGGCCTGATCCTGTACGGGCTGTACGGCTACCGCCGCAGCCACCTGGCGAACGGAACCAGCGCAAGTTGAGCATTCGCCTGAAATGACGCAAAGGCCGGCCCAAACGCCGGCCTTTTTGCGTTTCGCCGTTGTCCCATCCAGCCACCGGATCCGCGCATGAAGCAGTTGTTCGCCACCAAGCATCCCCACGCCAGCCACGCCGACGCGCAGGGCCTGAGCCTGCAACGCGCGCTCGGCCCGTGGGGTTTGACCGCACTGGGCATCGGCGCGGTGATCGGCGGCGGCATCTTCGTCATCACCGGCCAGGCCGCGGCCGACCATGCCGGCCCGGCGATCATGCTGTCGTTCGTGTTGGCGGCGATCTGCTGCACCTTCTGCGCACTGGCCTACGCCGAATTCGCCGCGATGGTGCCGGTGTCCGGCAGCGCCTACACCTACACCTACGCCACCCTCGGCGAACTCGCCGCGTGGTTCATCGGCTGGATGCTGGTGCTGGAATACGGCGTCTCCGCCTCGGCGGTGGCGGTCAGCTGGACCGGCTATTTCCTCAGCCTGCTCGATCACTTCGGCATCCACCTGCCCGCCGCGCTGGTCAGCGCCCCGCTGGACGCCAAGCTGCAGCCGACCGGCGCCATCGCCAACCTGCCCGCCGCCGGCATCGTGCTGCTGCTGACTTGGCTGTGCTACGTCGGCATCCGCAAGTCGTCGGCGATGAACATGGCGATGGTGATATTGAAGACCGGTCTGATCCTGCTGGTGATTGCGGTCGGCTGGAAATACGTCGACCCGGCCAACTGGCATCCGTTCATCCCCACCAACGAAGGTCCGGGCAAGTACGGCTTCGAGGGCGTGCTGCGCGGCGCTGCGCTGGTGTTCTTCGCCTACATCGGCTTCGAGGCGGTATCGGTCGCGGCACAGGAATCGCACAAGCCGCAACGCGACCTGCCGATCGGCATGCTGCTGTCGCTGGCGATCTGCACCGTGCTGTACATCGCGATGGCCGCGGTGATGACCGGCCTGGTGCCGTACACGCAGCTGGGCACCGACGAACCGGTGGTGACCGCGGTGGCCGCGCATCCCCAGCTGGGCTGGTTGCGGGTGATCGTCGAAGTCGGCGCGCTGATCGGCCTGTCCTCGGTGGTGCTGGTGATGATCATCGGCCAGCCGCGCATCTTCATGATCATGGCGAAGGATGGCCTGCTGCCGCCGGTGTTCACCAAGATCCACCCCGAATACCGCACCCCGCACATCAACACGGTCATCACCGGGATCGGCATCGCGGTGCTGGCGGCGGTGTTCCCGCTGGACGTGCTCGGCGAACTGACCTCGATGGGCACCCTGATCGCCTTCGCCGCGGTCTGCGCCGGCGTGCTGATCCTGCGCCGCACCCAGCCCGACCTGCCGCGTCCGTTCCGCATCCCGGCGGCGTGGCTGGTCTGCACCGCCGGCATCCTCAGCTGTTTCGCGCTGCTGTCGACGATGACCGCGCACAACTGGTTCCTGATGGTGGTGTGGACCGCGATCGGCTTCCTGGTCTATTTCATGTACGGCCATCGCCACAGCAAGCTGCGTCGCGGCAACTGAAGGTCCGCCTGATTGCCCCGAAGTTTGCGCGGCAAACTTCGGGCCCCGCTACGTGCTTCCACACCCCCATTCGCGCTGCGCGCGAATCGCCCCCTGACTCAGGGGGCCGATGCCGATCAATTGCCCACACCACTGGCGCTAAACTAGGGGCATGAACAACGCCCTGCCCTACGACGCCGACCGCCTGCGCGGGCTGGCCGACGAAATCATCGTCAACGTGCGCGAGCTGGCCCAGGCGGGCTGGACCCCGGCGACCAGCAGCAATTTCTCCCGTCGCCTCGACGACCGTCACGCCGCGATCACAGTGTCCGGCCGCGACAAGGGCCGGCTGACCCCGGACGACATCATGGTCGTCGACTTCGACGGCCAGCCGGTCGCCACCGCGCACCGGCCTTCGGCGGAAACCCTGCTGCATACCCAGCTGTACCGGCGCTTCCCCGAGGTCGGCTGCGTGCTGCACACCCATTCGCCGGTGCAGACCATCGCCTCGCGGCTGTACGCGGGCGCCGGCCACGTGCGCTTCGAGGGCTATGAGTTGCAGAAGGCTTTCGCCGGCAACACCACCCACGAAGGCAGCGTGGACGTGCCGGTGTTCGCCAACACCCAGGACATGCCGACCCTGGCCGCGCAGGTCGACGTCCTGCTCGACCGGCAGCCGCTGTGGGGTTACCTCATCGATGGCCACGGGCTGTACGCCTGGGGCCGCGACATGGCCGAAGCGCGCCGGCACCTGGAAGCGTTCGAATTCCTGCTGGGCTGCGAACTGGAACTGCGCAAGCTCGGCGCGCGTACCTAGTCGCGGACGCCCGAACCACAGCGTTCCGCGGCCATACCGGGCCGGGCCGCCCCGCCCTGTTACGCTTTCCACCGATCCCCTACCCCGACCCATCGCCATGAGCCGCCTGCGCATCTTCGACGAAAACAATCCGGCCACCCCGGAGTTCGCCAGCTACGACCCGGACTTCATCGCCGAGGAGCTGTTCAAGATCGGCGTGACCTTCGAGCGCTGGCAGGCCAACCGCCCGGTCGCGCCCGGCGACACGCCGGAGCAGGTGATGGACGCGTACCGCGCCGACATCGACCGGTTGATCGCCGAACGCGGTTTCAAGACCGTCGACGTGGTCAGCATCGCCCCGGACAACCCGCAGCGCGAAGCGATGCGCGCCAAGTTCCTCGACGAGCACTTCCACAAGGAAGACGAGGTGCGCTTCTTCGTCGCCGGCTCGGGCCTGTTCACCCTGCACGTCGACGGCAAGGTCTACGAGATCGAATGCATGCAGGACGACCTGATCGGCGTGCCCGACAGCACCCTGCACTGGTTCGACATGGGCCCGGAACCGAGCTTCGTCGCGATCCGCTTCTTCACGGAGCCGGACGGCTGGGTCGGCCACTTCACCGGCAGCGACATCGCGCAGAAGTTCCCGCGCTACCACGGTCCGACCCGGGCCGCGTAGTTCTTCGCCTGCCATCTCCGCGAAAGACACTGGATCCCCGCCTTCGCGAGGATGACGAGCCAAAGCGAATCCCGGCCCATGCCCATCTCTGCGATCCTCACCGACATGGAAGGGTAAGCCGGTGCGCTTGCGCGGCACCGCCGCGAGCACCGGCGAACGCCCGGCCATGGATGGCCGGGTCGGTATCCGGCAAAACGATGATGCAACGCCATGGATGGCCGCCAATTCAATGAGTGACTCATGATCTCCGCTATCCTCACCGACATCGAAGGCACCACTTCCTCCATTTCCTTCGTCAAGGACGTGCTGTTCCCGTACGCGCGCCGCGCCCTGCCCGGCTTCGTGCGCGAACACGGGCACGAAGCGGAAGTGCGCCGCTGGCTGGACCAGGTCGCGGTGGAAAACGGCGGCATGTGCCAGGACGAGATGATCGTCGAGACCCTGCAGGGCTGGATCGATGAAGACCGCAAGCACACCGCGTTGAAGGCGCTGCAAGGCAGGATCTGGGAAGCCGGTTACCGCGATGCCGACTTCACCGCGCACATCTACCCGGACGCCGCCCCGGCGCTGCGCGGCTGGCACGGATCGGGCCTGCCGCTGTACGTGTATTCGTCCGGTTCGGTGCCGGCGCAGAAACTGTTCTTCGGCCATAGCGATGCCGGCGACCTGACCGCGCTGTTCTCCGACTGGTTCGATACCGAAGTCGGCGGCAAGCGCGAAGCGGCGAGTTACCGGCGCATCGCCGAAGCCATCGGCGTGCCTGCGGGCGAAATCCTGTTCCTGTCCGACGTGGTCGAGGAACTCGACGCCGCGCGCGAGGCCGGGCTGCAGACCGTGCTGATCGACCGCCTGCAGGACTATCCGCAGCCGCGCCGCGGCGAAGCCACGCACGGCCACACCCGCGTCGAGAGCTTTTCCGAAATCCAGCTTCCCGCTTGAACGCCTCCGCGCAACCCGACCGCCGCGCCACGCTGAGCGGCCTGCTGGCGATCCTGTTGTGGGCGTCGCTCGCGCTGCTGACCACGCTGACCGGCTCGCTGCCGCCGTTCCAGGTGCTGGCGACCAGCTTCGGCGTCGCCGCCGTGCTGGGGCTGCTGCGCGCCGCTTTGCGCGGCAAGGCCGGCTGGAACGAGCTGCGCCAGCCGCTGCCGGCATTGGCGCTGTCCACGGCTGCGCTGTTCGGGTACCACGCGCTGTACTTCATCGCGCTGAAGCGCGCGCCGGCGTTGGAAGCCAACCTGCTCAACTACATGTGGCCGCTGCTGATCGTGCTGTTCGCCGGCCTGCTGCCGGGCGTGCGCGTGCGCGGCGGGCAGATCGTCGGCACCCTGCTCGGCCTGGTCGCGGCCGTCGTGCTGGTGACCAAGGGCAGCAGTCTGCAGATCCGCGGCGAGTTCGTGCCGGGCTATCTGGCCGCGTTGTCCGCCGCGGTGGTCTGGGCCGCGTATTCCGTACTCAACCGCCGCCATGCGCAGGTGCCAAGCGCAGCGATCGCCGTGGCCTGCGCGCTGGTATCGCTGTTCGGCGGCATCGCCCACCATTTGTTCGAAACCCACGTCCAGCCCGACGCGACCCAATGGCTGGCGCTGGTCGGCATGGGCATCGGACCGGTCGGCGCGGCCTTCCTGTTGTGGGACCACGGCACCAAGCGCGGCGACATCGCCCTGCTCGGCAGCTTGTCCTACCTCGCGCCGCTGTTGTCGACGCTATTGCTGGTCGTGGCCGGCAAGGCGCAGCCGCACGTATCGCAAGCGATAGCCATTGCGCTATTGCTGCTCGGCGCATGGCTCAGCGTAAGAAAACCGAAATGAAGCGATTTTCGTAGAGTCGAGCTTGCTCGACTGCTCTTCGTATCATCGCGTAAAAGCAGAAGCAGTCGAGCAAGCTCGACTCTACGACGCCCACCGTTGCGACGGGGCATTCGTGATCAATGCAGCTTCTCGCCTCTGGCCAGCATCGCCACGAACTTCTCGGCCGTTGCCTCGCGCGTTTCCGCTTTCTTCGCGGTCTGCACGCGCCAGCAGAACGCGTAGCGGTTGGTCTTGTCGAGCGTTTCGAAGAATGCCGCGGCCTTGCGGTTTTTCTTCAACGCACGCGCCAGTTCCTCGGGTACTTCCATCGAAGAAGCGCTCGCATAAGCCGCCTCCCAGCGACCGTCGGCCCTGGCCGCTTCGACTTCGCGCAACCCCGCCGGCCGCATGCGCCCGGCGGCAGTCAGACGTTCGACATGGGCGATATTGATCTTGGACCAGAGGCTGCGCGGCCGCCGCGGGGTGAAGCGTTGCAGGAAGAACCGTTCGTCCAGGCCCTTTTTCTGCCCATCGATCCAGCCATGGCACAGGGCGACGTCCAGTGCTTCCGCATAGGTCACCGATGCGATGCCCGAACCTTTCTTCGCGATCTTCAGCCACACTCCGGCGGCACCGCCATTCGCTTCCAGCCACCCTTCCCAGGCGACGGCATCCTCGAAGTGGATGGCGGGGAGATCGGCCCCCGGACTCATGGCGATGCCGCTTCCTGCAGGCGGTACGACGTCCGTGCGCGCTGTTCGCCGCGCCAGCGATCGAAGGCACGCACCTCGACCTGGTGTTCGCCAGCCTCGAGACCGGTCGGCAAGGCGCCGCGCCACAGGTGCGTCGACGGGGTCGCCTCCGGCGAACGGTCGTAGCCGCGCAGGGCGTCCGCTGCATCGTCCCGCATGTTCTCGGCCAGCAGGCCCGGATCGGCCTGCAGCACCTTCTTCATCGGCTGCCAGTCGCCGCCGTCCACGCGGTACTCGACGCGCGTGTCTTCCTCGCCCATGAACACGTTCGCGTACACGCCCCAGGCCGGGTACGCGCCCTTGCGCAGCACCTTCGGCCCGTGCAGGGCCATCGCCGCGTCCGGATCGCGTGCCGGATGCCAGGCCAATGCGTATTCGCCGCCCGCCTTGACCGTCAGCACCGCGTAGCCGTTCGGCGTCCCGTCGCTCATCGTGCTGGCGGGAATGCCGGCGGCGTCCTTCACGCCCGACCAGAACGCGCCGCAGGCCGCGCCGACGTTGTATTCGCGCAATGGATTCGCGCCATGCCAGCCGCTCTTCTCGCCATGGGCCACCTGCCACTGGGTGTGGCTGTGCGCGCTCAGCAGCAGCACGTGCGGAAAATCCTTCAGCAGCGCGAACAGCCGTTCGCGATCGGCATCGCGGAAGGTGTGCTGGCCGGGACCCTCGAACAAGGGGATATGCACGGCGATCACCAGCAGGCGGTCCTTCGGCACGTTCGGCAGGAGCGATTCGAGGAAGGCGAACTGGTCCTCGCGGAAACCGCCGATGTAGGCCGGCTTCTTGTCCGGCTGGACGATCACGTCGTCCAGCACGACGAAGGTCGCCAACTTCTCGCGACGCGCGTAGGTGTCCTTGCCGAAGGCGCGGTGGAAACTTTCCAGCGACGACACGTCGTCCTTCGCGCCGACGTCGACATCGTGGTTGCCGGGAACGTACAGCCACGGCACGCCGAGCTTCGCGTCCACCGCCTTGACCAGCGGATACAGCTCCGGCGCGTCGTTGCTGATGTCGCCGAGCGAGATGCCCAGCTTGGCGTGGTGGCGGCCGACCAGCGGTTCCACGATGTCGCGGCGGTAGTAATCCACGTCCGTCGCGGACTTCGGCTGCGGATCGCCGAAGACCAGCACCTCCAGCGTGTCCGGCGACTGGCGGGTTCCGGCGAATGCCGTCCCGGTCAACAACAGCAAGGGCAGCAGCCAAGTACGCATGGGCATCCCACTTCCGAAGAGGCCGAGATTATCCCAGCTTCGGCCCATCGTAGGAGCGCACCTTGGTGCGCGATCAGGATCGTCCGAAGAACTGGTCGCGCACCAAGGTGCGCTCCTACGAGATCAGCGGTGGCGCTCGCGCAGCACCGCGACCGCGTCGTCCAGCGACAGGCCGCGCGAACGCAGCAGCACGGTCAGGTGGTACAGCAGGTCGGCGCTTTCGCCGAGCAGGGCCGCGTCGTCCTGGGCCACCGCGGCCAGCGCGGTTTCCACGCCCTCCTCGCCGACCTTCTGCGCGATGCGGCGCGTGCCGGCTTCGAACAGCTTGGTCGTATAGCTGCCTTGCGGGCGCTCGCGTTCCCGTTGCGCGACCAGCGCATCGAGTTCGGCGAGGAAACCGCCGGGAGCTTCCGGGAAACAGCTGGCGCGGCCCAGGTGGCAGGTCGGCCCATGCGGACGCGCCAGCACCAGCAGGGTGTCCTCGTCGCAATCGGCGCGGATGTCGACCAGGTCGAGGAAGTGGCCGGAACTCTCGCCCTTGGTCCACAACCGCTGCTTGCTGCGGCTGAAGAAGGTCACGTGGCCGCTGGCGCGCGTCACCGCCAGCGCCTCGGCGTTCATGTAGCCAAGCATCAGCACGCGCAGGCTGTCGGCGTCCTGCACCACTGCCGGCAGCAGGCCGTCGCCCTTGTTCCAGTCGAGTTTGTCTTCGCTCACAGCCGCACCTCGATGTCCTCGTCGCGCAGATAGCGCTTCAACGCAGGGATCCCGATCTTGCCGCTGTGGAACACGCTGGCCGCCAACGCGCCATCCACATCGGCGTCGCGGAACACGGTGGCGAAGTGTTCCGGCTCGCCGGCCCCGCCGGAGGCGATCAGCGGAACCGCACATAGCGCGCGCACTTCGGTCAGTTGCGCGATGTCGTAGCCCTTGCGCACGCCGTCGCTGTCCATGCAGTTCAGGACTATTTCGCCCGCGCCCAGTTCCTGCGCGCGCACGACCCAATCCAGCGTGCGCAGGCCGACGCCGGACATCTTCGACGGATCGCCGGTGTTGCGGCGCACGCGCCATTCGCCGTCGGCTTCCCGAACCGAGTCCACGCCGACCACCACGCATTGCACGCCGAACGCGGCGGCCAGTTCGGAAACCAGCTCCGGCCGCTCCAGCGCCGGCGTATTGACCGAAATCTTGTCCGCACCGGCGGCCAGCACCGCGCGTGCGGTCTCGACGTCACGGATGCCACCGGCCACGCAGAACGGGATGTCGAGGTTGGACGAAACCCGTTCCACCCACTCGACGTCGACGTTGCGGCCTTCCGGGCTGGCGCCGATGTCGTAGAACACCAGTTCGTCCGCGCCAGCGTCGCGATAACGCAGCGCCAGCTCGACGATGTCGCCCATGTCCACGTGGTCGCGGAACTTCACGCCCTTGACCACGCGCCCGCCCTTCACGTCAAGGCAGGGAATGATGCGTCGGCTCAGCATCGCAACGCCTCCGCAACCGTGAACCTGCCTTCCAGCAGCGCGCGACCGAGGACGATGCCCGCGCAGCCTTGCGTCTTTGCCCGGCGCACGTCGTCGATGCCGGACACGCCGCCGGACGCCTGCACCTGCAGCGACGGCGCGATTTTCGCCAGGTGTGCGTACAGGTCGAAATTCGGTCCCGACAGCATGCCGTCGCGGGCGATGTCGGTGCACAGCAGGTGCTTCAAGCCTGCGGCTTCGTAGCGCTGTGCCAGTTCGTCGAGGGTCACGCCGGACGCCTCGGTCCAGCCATGCACCGGCAGTTGCCAGATGCCGGCTTCGTCCTGGCGCGCGTCGAGCGCGACAGTGATCCGTTCCGCGCCGAATTCGCCGATCCAGGCGATCACTTCTTCCGGCTGCTTGACCGACAGGGAGCCGATCACCACGCGCGAGGCGCCGGCATCGAGGATGCGCTGCACGTCGGCGCGCGAACGCACGCCGCCGCCGGTCTGCACCTGCAACGACGTGGTTGCGTCGATGCCCTTCAGCAGCGGCGCCAGCGTGTAGCCGCCCTCGCGCGCCGCGTCCAGATCGACCAGGTGCAGCCAGTCGGCGCCTTCGCCGGCATAGCCCTGGATGGCTGCCAGCGGATCGTCGCCGTACCGCGTTTCGCGTGCGTAATCGCCTTGCGCCAGCCGCACCACGCGGCCGTCGCGTATGTCGATGGCCGGATAAAGCTGGAAACCATTGCCGATCATGCCAGTCCGTATTCGATGAAGTTCTTCAACAGGCGCGAACCGACTTCCGAGGACCGCTCCGGGTGGAACTGCGCGCCGGCCGCGTTGCCCTGCTGGACGACCGCCGAGAACTCACGGCCGTACTCGCAGCTGGCGAGGCTGAAATCGCCCACCGGCGCGGCGTAGCTGTGCACGAAATAGGCGTGCGCGCCCTCGTCGATGCCTTCGAGCAGCGAAGACTCGCGGCGCTTGTGCAAGGTATTCCAGCCCATGTGCGGAACGCGCACGCCCTCGCCGGCCGCCAGCTTGGCGACATTCCCCGGCAGCAGGCCCAGGCAGTCGACGTCGTCCTCTTCGGAACGGTCGAACAACAACTGCATGCCGACGCACACGCCGAGCAACGGTTTGTCCAGCGCGCGTAGTACCTCGACCAGGCCATGGCCGCGCAATTTCCTCATGCCTTCCGCGGCAGCACCGACGCCGGGCAGGATCACCCGGTCGGCAGCGCGGATGGCGTCGGCATCGCCGGTCAACTCCGCATCGACGCCGATGCGCTGCAGCGCATAACGCACCGAGCCGATGTTGGAGCCGCCACCGTCGACCATGACCACGTTCATCACAGCGCGCCCTTGGTCGACGGCAGTTCCGCGCCTTCGCGCCGGATCGCCTGGCGCAACGCGCGCGCGAACGCCTTGAAGCAGGCCTCGACCTTGTGGTGGTCGTTCTCGCCCTGCACGCGCAGGTTCAGGTTGATGCCGGAGGCGTCGCACAACGAACGGAAGAAGTGCGGCACCAGTTCGGTCGGCAGGTCGCCGACGCGTTCGCGCTTGAAGTCGCCGTCGAACACCAGGTAGGGCCGGCCGGAGAAATCCAGCGCCGCCTGCGCCAGGGTTTCGTCCATCGGCAACAGGAACCCGTAGCGCCCGATGCCGCGCTTGTCGCCCAAGGCTTCGCGCAGCGCCTGGCCCAGAGCCAACCCGGCGTCCTCGACGGTGTGGTGCTCGTCGATGTGCAGGTCGCCCTCGGCGCGGATCGACAGGGCGAAGCCGCCATGCTTGCCGATCTGTTCCAGCATGTGGTCGAAGAACGGCAGGCCGGTGGCGACGGCAGGCTCGGCGACGCGATCCAGATCGACTTCGACGCGGATCTTCGTCTCCTTCGTGTTCCGCTGCACGGTCGCGCGGCGGGGCGCATCGGCCAGTTCGTGGGCGATGCCGGCCCAATCCCACTCGCCGCCGAACTGCGCGGTCTTCAGCTGGAACCCGCGGATGCCCATGTTCTCCGCGAACTTGAGGTCGGTCTCGCGGTCGCCGACCATCGCGGACTTGTCCAGGTCGATGTCCCGGTCGCGAAGGTAGTGCAGGGCCAGGCCGATGCCGGGCTTGCGCGTGGGCAGGTTTTCCTCGGGGAAACTGCGATCGATCAGCTCTTCGCGGAACACGATGCCCTGGCTTTCGAACACCTGCAGCATCAGCTTGTGCGGACCATCGAAGCTGCCCTGCGGGTACTTCTCGGTGCCCAGCCCGTCCTGGTTGCTGACGATGACGAACTGGAAACCCGCGTCGCGCAACTTCAGCAACGCCGGAATCGCACCGCGCACGAAGCGCAGCTTCTCGTAGGCATCGATCTGGAAGTCGTCCGGCTCCTCGATCAGGGTGCCGTCGCGATCGATGAAGAGGATCTTCTGGCTCATGCCGCTGCCGCCTTGTCCGTGTCCAATGCCGCGATCACGCGGTCGTTCTGTTCGGGAGAGCCAATGGTGATGCGTAGCGCATCGCCGAGCTGCGGCGCACCGCGCTGGTCGCGGACCACCACGCCGGCAGCGAGCAGCGCACGGAATGCGGCTTCCGCATCGGCGAAACGCGCCAACAGGTAATTGCCTTGCGACGGATACACGCGGACGACGCCCCGCATTGCGGCCAGCGCCGATTGCAAGCGCACCCGTTCCGACTTCACCGTTTCCACCCGTTGCCGGGTCTGCGCCAGCGCGGCGTCGGACAGTCCGGCCAGCGCCAGTTCCGCGCAGGGCGTCGGCACCGGATAGGGCGCCTGGCAGCGACGCAGCACGGCGATCAACGCGGGATCGGCGATCAGCGTGCCGATGCGTGCGGCAGCCAATGCATGCGCTTTCGACAAGGTGCGCAGCACGGCGACGTTCGACAGCTCGTCGAGCAGCCCGACGGCCGAGGGAACGTCGGAAAACTCGCCATAGGCCTCGTCGACCACGACCAACGCGCGGCCGGCCAGGCGACGGGCCAATGCCTCGACGTCCGCCAGGGCGATCGCCGCACCGGTCGGATTAGACGGTGAGCACAGGAACACCAGCTTGGCGCGGTGGTCGAGCGCGGCTCGCCCGATGGCATCGAAATCGGGGGCGAAACCCGCCTCCCCGTCCACCAGAGGCACTTCGACGAGCGGCACGTTCTGCAACCTGGCGCACACCGCATACATGCCGAACACCGGCGGCGTGGTCACCACCGCATCGCCGGGTTCGCACAGGGCGCGCACCAGCAGATCGATGGCCTCGTCGCTGCCGCGTCCGATCAGCAACTGCGCAACATCGCAGCCGTATAGCGCGGCGAGCTTCTCGCGCAGCGCAAGTGGCTGCGGCTCAGGGTAACGGCGCGAGCTGCCGCTGGCGTCGCCGGGGCTGGCCCACGGCGATTCGTTGGCATTGAGCCAGACATCGCCGGTCACCGTCGCGCTGCGTGCGGACGAATAGCCGGCGAAGCCGCGCAGGTCGGCGCGAACCAGTTCCAGGACGCTCATGCCGCCTCCATCCGCAGCGCGACCGCATTGGCGTGCGCATCCAGGCTTTCGGCGCGCGCCAGCGTATACGCGCAGCCGCCGATGGCGGCAATGCCTTCGCGGCTGGCCGACTGCACGCTGACGAAGTTCTGGAAGCTGGCCACGCTGACCCCACTGTACGCGCGCGCCGCGCCGCTGGTCGGCAGAACGTGGTTGGTACCGCTGCAGTAGTCGCCCAGCGCTTCCGGGGTGTAATCGCCGAGGAACACGGAGCCTGCGGCTTCGACCTGGCCCAGCCATGCACGCGGTTCGCGCAAGGCCAGGATCAGGTGTTCCGGCGCGTAGGCATTGCTGATGGCGAAGGCCTGCTCCAGGTCCTGCACCCGGACCAGCCGCGACGCCGCCAAGGCTTGGCGCGCGATGTCGGCGCGCGGCAATGCGGCCAGTTGCGTTTCGATCTCGGTTTCGACCGCATCGAGCAGCGCCGCGTCGTCGGACAGCAGCAGCACCTGCGAATCCGGGCCGTGTTCGGCCTGCGACAGCAGGTCGGCGGCGACGAAGGCCACGTTCGCACCGGCATCGGCGATCACCAGCACCTCGGAGGGGCCGGCCGGCATGTCGATGGCCGCGGCGCCGGCCTGGGCGACCTGCTGCTTGGCCTCGGTGACGTAGCTGTTGCCCGGCCCGAAGATCTTGTCGACCTTCGGCACGCTGTCGCTGCCGAACGCCAGCGCCGCCACGGCCTGCGCGCCGCCCAGCTTGAACACGCGGGTGGCGCCGGTCAGTCGCGCCGCGACCAGCACCGCCGGATCGGCGCTGCCGTCCTTGCGCGGCGGCGTGCACAGCACGACCTCCCGGCAGCCGGCCAGGCGCGCGGGCACGCCGAGCATCAATGCGGTCGAGGGCAGCGGCGCGCTGCCCGCGGGTACGTACAGGCCGACGCGGGCGATCGGCCGGATCATCCGCTCGCAGACCACGCCCGGCGCGGTTTCGACCGAGTACGGCTTGGCCATGCCGGCCTTGTGGAAGGCTTCGATGCGTGCGGCGGCTTCGCGCATCGCGGTTTTCAGCTCGTCGCCGACGGCCGCTTCGGCGGCGGCGAACTCGGCTTCCGTGACTTCGAACGACGCCAGTTCGACGCCATCGAAGCGCGCGGTGATCTCGCGCAGCGCAGCGTCGCCGCGCTCGCGCACGTCGGCCAGCAGCGCGGCGACCTGGTCGCGGGTCCGTTGCGCGACGACCTGCACGGGACGGGTCAGCGCATCGCGGCGTCGTGCTTCGTCCAGCGACGCCCATTCGAGACGGTTCATGCCAGCGACCTCTCCACCGACAGCACCATCAGTCCCTGCGCCCCGGCGCGCTCCAGTTCCTCGAGCCGCTGCCAGGTCACCGCGCCGTGGCACATCGTCTGCAACGACAGCGGGCCCTCGCCTTCGCCCGGCAACTGCACCAGCGGATCGGCGTCCGGCAGCAAACGCGCCAGTTCGGCCACGGTGTCGCGATGGGCGCGGAACATCAGCAGCTTGCTGTCCTTCAGCTTCAGCACGCCGTCGACCCGGCGCAGCAGCATTTCGGCCAGCGCGGCGCGTTCGTCGTCGAAGTCGCGCACCGGGCCTGCGAGCACGGCGACACTGTCGAGCAGGGTTTCCACCGGCTTCAGCTGGTTCGCCAGCAGGGTGGCACCGCTGGAAACCAGGTCGCAGATCAGGTCGGCGGTGCCCAGCTTCGGCGCGATCTCGACCGAGCCGGACAGTTCCACCACGCTCGCCTGGATGCCCTGCGCCTGCAGCCATTCGCCGAGGATCGCCGGATAGCTGGTGGCGATGCGCAAACCCTGCAATTGCGCCGGGCCCTGCCATTCCCAACTTTCGGGAATCGCCAACATCAGCCGGCAGCCGCCGAAGCCGAGCGCGCGCAGTTCGCGGAATGCCGGCGGCAGGCCAATGCGCGCGCGTGCAGCGGCCTGCTCGTTCAGTTCGTTGCGCCCGACCACGCCGAAATCGCAGACCCCGTCGGCGATCAGGCCGGGAATGTCGTCGTCGCGGACCAGCAGCAGGTCGATGGGCAGGGATTCGCCGTAGCAGAACAGCTTGTCGCGGCTCTCGCGCCAGCTCAGTCCGCAGGCCGACAGCAGCGCGCGCGCCGGTTCGGCCAGGCGGCCGCTCTTCTGGATGGCGATGCGCAGGCGGTCGCGCTTCGCGCCACCGGTACCGGAAATGGAAGGACTCATGGGGAAAACCGGTCAGTGGGCAGCCGAGCGGCCCTGTTGGCGGCGCAGTGCGGCCGCATAGCCGCCGGCGCCACGCTCCAGGGTGCGGGCGACGCGGCCGATGGTGGTGACGCTGACCTGGGTCAGGTCGTGGATTTCGCGGTACGGCACGCCCTTCAGCAGCAGCGGCACGACCCGCCAGCGATCGGCCATGGCTTCCAGCTCGGCCGGCGTGCACAGGTCTTCCAGGAAAGCCTGCACGTCCTCCGGCCGCGACAGCGCCGCCAGCGCCCGGGCCAAGGCCGAGAGGGGTGCGGCGGGGTTTCCATCGGTGGCAGGGCGACGCTTCATCGCGATTTCGTGTACTTTTGTATTAGCGCATTAATACAATACACAAACCGGAATCCGGTCGTCAAGCGGCATTCGAGCCATGAAAAGGCCTCATTCGGTGGTTTTGCCCGTTCTTGTATCCACGACGACCGGAGTAAACTTGCACAAGGGAGCCGGGCAGGATGCTCGACACGAGTGGAAATCAGGGGATGCCGCACCGAAACGGTCTCGCATGGGTCTGGTCGTTGCTGATGGGCGCGCTGCTCGTCTTCGCCGTGCCCGCGGTCTGCGCGGCCTCGTCCCTGGTCCTGGACGGCAGCGCCCGGCAGGTCGTGCTGGCGCCCTATACGACCTATTTCCACGACTCCGATGGCAAGGCCGGCCTGCCCGAGGCGGAAAACGCACTCGCGACCGGGCGTTTCCAGCCTCTCCCCGGTGGTCGCACCGCGTTCGGCTTCCAGTCCGGCGCGCACTGGTTCCACATTGGCCTGCTGAACCGCAATGCGCGCGAACAGCGCTGGCTGCTGGTGCAGCAGTACGCATTGAGCGACCGCATCGAGGCCTACGTCCGCTACCGCGATGGCCGCGTCGAACACCGGGTCGGCGGCGACCACGTGCCCTTCGACCAGCGTGCGATCCGCTACCGCCACCCCAATTTTGAGATCGACCTGCCGCCCGGCGAACCGGTCGACCTGTACGTGCGCGTGCAGAGCGAAAGCTCGATGCAGGTGCCGCTGGTGCTGTACACGCCCAGCGCCTTCACCGAGATGTCGCGCGACGCGCAGTTCGCCATCGGCATCTACTACGGCATCCTGCTGGCGCTGTTCGTCTACAACCTGGCGCTGCTGATCACCCTGCGCGACGCCAGCTATTTCTGGTACCTGCTGCACGTCAGCGCCTTCGGCCTGGTGCTGTTCGCGCTGTACGGACTCGGTTTCGAATACCTGTGGTCGGATTCGCCATGGCTGGCCGACCAGTCGATTCCGCTGTCGATCTGCCTGGCGCAGATCGGCATGCAGCAGTTCGCGCGCAGTTTCCTCGGCCTGAACCAGCGCTGGAAGCTCGGCGACCGCATCGGCCTGGGTTTCATCGGCTTCTTCCTGCTGCTGGCCTTGGTATGCGGCGCGTTGCCGATCCGCGTGTCCACCCAGATCGCCACCATCGCGACCTTCTTCAGCGCGATCTGGATCGCCGTCGAAGCGATCGCCGCGCTGCGCCGCGGCTACAAGCCGGCCCTGCTGTTCCTGATCGCCTGGGGCACCTTCCTGCTCGGCATCGGCCTGGTCGCGATGGTCGCGTTCGGCCTGCTGCCGAAGACCTTCGTCACCGAATACGGCGTGCAGATCGGCTCGGCTATGGAGATGCTGCTGCTGTCCATCGCGCTGGGCTACCGTTACGGCATCCTGCGCAGCGAAAACGAGCGCATCGTGCGCGAAGCCAACGAACAGCTCGAGATCAAGGTCCAGCAGCGCACCGGCGAGCTGAGCACCGCGCTGACCCAGTTGGAGGATGCGCACGTCAAGCTGCGCGAGTTCGTGCGCTACGACGGCCTGACCGACCTGTACAACCGCACGCACTTCCGCGAGGCGTTCGAACAACTGCTCGACCAGGCCCACGACAACCGCACGCCGATCTCGCTGCTGATGATCGACCTGGACTACTTCAAGCGCATCAACGACGAATACGGCCACCTGGTCGGCGACGACTGCCTGCGCTGGGTCTCCAAGGTCATGGCCGAGACGCTGCAGCCCTATGGCGCCTTGCTCGCCCGCTTCGGCGGCGAGGAATTCATCGCCGCCCTGCCCGGCATGGACCGCGAAGCGGCCACCGCGGTCGCCGAGAACGTTCGCGTCGACCTGCGACACCGTCCCTGCCACAGCGGCTCGCTGGTGATTCCGCTGTCGGCCAGCATCGGCGTGCACACGGTCATCGCCGGCGCGCGCGACAGCCTCGATTCCGCGCTGCAGGTCGCCGACCAGGCGCTGTACGCGGCCAAGTCCGGCGGACGCGATTGCGTGCGGATGCTGTAACCGGTTTTTTTTAGCGACGTCCGCTTGGCTTATCCTGCGCATGGACACAGGACACAGGAAGTCCCATGCGTTTCGCTCTCCCGTTTCTGATTCTGGCGATCTTGGCGCCTGTCGCCGGAAAACCTGCGGAAACCGCGTTGCCGATACGCTCGCAAGTTGCGATGGACGATTGGCTGCAAAGGCATGCCACGGTGCCGGACCCGTTGGATCGGCTGTCGCCTGGTGCCCGCGAGCGCTTTCTCGCCAGTCTCGATTTCGGCGAGAACGGCCTTCGCAGCTTTCCGGTCAGCGACTTGGGGCTCGAGCTCACGCCGGATGAAACCCGTGCCCTGCCCGCATTGTTCTACGAAGATGCGGATGGCATCGCGCGCATGATCCCGCTCTCCGATCAGAAGAACCGGGAAACCGCAGCCAGGCGACGGCTCGGCATCGGTCCATTCGAACGCCGTTACAACCGTTTCTTCCTCGACACCGCGCGACTGCGGCCGGCGGACGACAACGCGCATGCCGCGGCTTTCACGCAGGCTTACCTGGCGGAGTTTTCCGGCATGGATGCCGTGCAGGTCGGCGAGCTGCACGACGAAGACCTGCAACTGCTGCTGCGCGCATCGCTCGATGCAGGAACGATGAGCGACGACGCTTCCATCGCCAGTGCCGCGCTTGTCGCCTATGGCGAATACGAGAAGCGCGGCCTTGCGGGGAGCGCTGAGACCAGCCAGGTCTTCAACCTGTTGCTGGCGGCACGCGATTTCGAAAAAGCGAAAAGGTTCGCGGCAGCACATCCTCGTTCCGGCCTGCCCGAATTGCCTTCGTTCGAAGATGCCGCGCTGCCGGCCGCCTCCCCGACACTATGGGAATTCAGTGCTGACGGAAGGAAACTCAAACGGCGCGCCATTGATCTGGCGCCGGTACAAATCATCGTCACCGCAGGCTGCCACTTCTCGGCGGACGCAGCCGAAGACATTTCCGCCGACCCTGTGCTTGGCCCGGCATTCCAACAACACGCGCACTGGCTATCGCTCGCGCCCGGCCGCGAAGACCTCGGCGCGCTCCTGGAGTGGAACCGGAAATTTCCGAAGGCGAGGATGACGCCGATCCACGACCGGGCGGAATGGTCGATTTTCCCGGCTTGGCGAATGCCGGTATTCCACATCGTTCGCGACGGCAAGGTCGTCGAAAGCGTGGTCGGCTGGCCGCGCAATCCGGCGGAAAACCGCGAACCGCTGATCTCCGCGCTGAAGCGCGCTGGTCTATTGCCGACAGGGAAACCGTAGGGCGGGCCCTGGCCCGCCTTCCATTCGACGCTGAAAAGGCAACGCTGGGCTGAAGCCCACTCTACGCCCGATGCTCCGCCTCTACGAAAGCGCGCCTCGCGCCGCCGCGAGCACTTCGCCACTCTCGACCAACCGGCAGATCGCGGCCACCTCTCCATCCAGCGCCCGATCGCGGGCGAGGAACGGAATATGCGCGCGGATCGCCGCGTGCGCGGCCGCAACCGCGGCGCCGGGATGGAATTCGTCGCTGGCCGCCAGCTCGGCGCGCAGCGCTTCGACTTCGGCGAGGAAGCCTTCACGGCCCGGCGTGCCGGGCAATGGACCGCCCTGCACCTTCGCCGCCAATTGCTCGGCGTCGGCGCGATCGGACAGGTCGCGCGCCGCGTTGATCATGTCGCGGCGCAGGTCCAGCGCCTGCGCAGCGGTGTACAGCTCCAGCGCCAGCACCCGGGACAGGTCGCGGACCATCGCCAGCACGTGCCGCGCCTCGTTCGCGCCCATCGACACGTGGTCTTCCGCGTTCGCGCTGGTCGGCACCGAGAACACCGAAGCCGGATGCGCACGGCTGGCCAGGTCGTTGACGATGGCCGCGGCGGTGTACTGCACGATCATGTGGCCCGATTCGGTGCCGTCTTCATTGCCGATCAGGAACGCCGGCAAGCCGTCGTTGGTCGCCGGGTCGACCAGCTTGTTGAGGCGGCGCTCGGAAATCGACGCCAGCGTCGGGATCGCCGCCTTCACGTAGCTCATCGCCAGCGCCAGCGGCATGCCGTGGAAGTGGCCGGCGGAGATCACCTGCTCCTCGACGTGTTCGGCCTGCTTGTCGGGGAACACCAGCGGGTTGTCGGTGACCGAGTTGAGTTCGATCTCCAGCACGCGCTTGGCCTGTTCGACCGCGTCGCGCACCGCGCCATGCACCTGCGGGATGCAGCGCAGCGAATAGCTGTCCTGCGGCTGGTGCTTCTTGCCGCCACGGAACGGCTTGAAGCGCAGATAGAACTTCTCGCGGCCGTGGCGCTGGTCGCTGGGCACCCAGTCCCAGCCGATGTCGAAACGCAATTCGCGGGCCGCATCGGTGTCCCAGCTGTGCGGCAGCCACGGACGGAATTTCGGCACCAGGTGATACGGAATGTCGGCCAGGGTCGAGCCGGACAGCAGTCTGCGCAGCTGCGACGCCGCGCGGACCTGTCCCGGATGCGGGCGCAACGCATGCACCTCCTCGGCGAATGCGCCGAGGCGACCGGCGAAGGCGTCTATGGTCATCGCCGCGGCGAGGTCGGCGGTGTCGAGCAGCTTTTCCAGCCGGTGCACGGCCAGCACGCCCATCGCCAGCATCTGCGCGGTGCCGTTGTTCAGCGCCAGGCCTTCCTTGTACGACAGTTCGACCGGCACCAGACCTGCGCGCTGCAGCGCTTCCGCGCCCGGCAGGCGTTCGCCATCGAAGAACGCTTCGCCGCCGCCGAGCAGGACGATGGCCAGGTGCGACAGCGGCGCGAGGTCGCCGGACGCGCCGACCGAACCCAGTTCCGGCACTACCGGCACCACCCCGGCGTTGAGCAGCGACGCCAGCGCCTGCAGCGTCTGCACGCGGATGCCGGAATGCCCGCGCAGCAGCGTATTGATGCGGATGCCGAGCATGGCGCGGACGATTTCCGGCGCCATCGGTTCGCCGACGCAAACCGCGTGGGTGACGATCAGGTTGCGCTGCAGCTCTTCGTGCAACGAACGGCCCGAAGGCACGTTGCCCGGCAATTCGTCGCGCAGCGGATGCGCACCGAGCAATTTGTCCGCGTTGCTGCCGAAGCCGGTGGAAACACCGTAGATCGGCTCCTCGCGGCGGACCTGCTCGGCGAGGAAGTCGGCGGCACGGGCAACGCGCTTCAACGCATCGGCGTCGAGGCCGACGCTGGCCCCGTAGGCGATTTCGACCAGTTGTTCGCGGGTCAGCGACTGCCCGTCGAGAAGGATCGGTTTCATCGACGCCCCGCCAGCGCGCGCGCCTGTTCCAACTCCACCTTCAGCGCCGAGGCCAGTTCGTCGCGCCGCACCTCGAACTGCTGCTCGCGCTGCAGGTCCTTGACCGCGACCACGCCGCGCGCGGCCTCATCGTCGCCACACAGCACGACGAAGCGGATGCCCGCGCGGGAGGCGTACTGGAATTGCTTGCCGATCTTCTTCGGCTCCATCTGCACTTCGGTGTTGATGCCGCCCGCGCGCAGGCGACGGGCGATGTCGAGCGAATCGGCCATGCGCGATTCGTCCATCAGCGCCACCAGCGCCTGCACCGAACTTTCCTCGATGCCGGAAATCAGGCCCGCTTCGCGCAATTGCCAGAACAGGCGGGTCACGCCGATCGAAATGCCGACGCCCGGCAGCTTCGACTTGGTGTAGTGGCTGGCCAGGTCTTCGTAGCGGCCGCCCGAGCAGATCGAACCGATCTGCGGATAACCGTCGAGCTGGGTTTCGTAGACCGTGCCGGTGTAGTAATCGAGGCCGCGGGCGATGGAGAAGTTGAGGCACCAGTCGCTGTCGGGCACGCCCAGCGCATGGACCAGTTGCAGCACCTCGCGCAGCTCGGTGATGCCCTGGTTCAGCGTATCGCTGCCCTGCCCCAGCGCGTCGAGCTTGGCCAGTGCGTCTTCATAACCGGAGGAGCGAACGGCGACGAAGTCGAGGATCTTGCCCACCACTTCGTCCGAAAGGCCGAAGCCCTCGCCGGTCAGCGTCTCGCGCACGTAGTCGGCGCCGCGCTTGTCCAGCTTGTCCACCTCGCGCAACACCAGCGCCTGCTGTTCGCCATCGGCGATGCCCAGCCCTTCGAAATAGCCGCGCATCAGCTTGCGGTTGTTCAACTGCACGGTGAAATCGCCGATGCCCAGTTCGGAGAACACCGCATGGATCACCGCCAGCACTTCCGCGTCGTAGCGGATACTCAGCGCGTCCTTGCCGATCACGTCGATGTCGCACTGGTAGAACTCGCGGAAGCGGCCGCGCTGGGCACGTTCGCCGCGATACACCCGCTGGATCTGGTAGCGGCGGAACGGGAAAGCGAGTTCGTGCTCGTGCTCGGCCACGTAGCGGGCCAGCGGCACGGTCAGGTCGAAGCGCAGGGCCAGCTCGGGCAGGCCTTCGCCTTCCTTCTCAAGGGCGCCGGTCGACTGGGCGAAATACACTTGCCGCTCGGTCTCGCCGCCGGACTTGGTCAGCAGCACTTCGGACAACTCGAATACCGGCGTTTCCACCGGCAGGAAGCCGAACCGCTCGTAATTGCGGCGGATCGTGTCCAGCATGCGCTGGAAGGCGATCTGTTCGCGGGGCAACAGTTCCATCACCCCGGGCGGCGTGCGCGGCTTGATCAAGCGGAAACTCCTGAAGGAAGGCAAGGGTGCGGCGTGGCCGCGGCAGGCGATCATTTTAGCGGTTCGACGCCCGTTCACGGCGGAAACCGGCTTGGCCCTTGCCCCGAACGGGTCGGTCTGAATACAATACGCGCCCTTCGGGGTGTAGCTCAGTCTGGTAGAGCGCTACGTTCGGGACGTAGAGGTCGCAGGTTCGAATCCTGTCTCCCCGACCAATCGCATTGGTACAAGCAGCCTGGAAACCCGCGTTTCCGGGCTTTTTTGTGCCTGTCTGAAACGCTTCCCGCGGTTCGCTTCGGCATAATCCCCGGCTTCACCAACCACGGGAAACCGGCCATGCGTCAGCTGCGCCTCGCGATACTCGCCACCGCCCTTGCCTTCCCCTGCTTGGCCCACGCGCGCGACAACGCGATCCCAGACGTCGCCCGGCAGTGGACCGACCAGGTCGCCAGCATCAGCGCCGGCGACGACACCGCGGCGCGCGGCAAGGCCATCCAGCAACGGCTGGATGCGCTGGGCCTGAAGTGGCGCGAGGAAGCCTTCACCCAGGACAAGCAACAAGGCCGCAACATCATCGCCGACCTCGGCGGGCCCGAAGGTGCGTCATTGCTGCTGATCGGCGCGCACTACGACCGGGTGGCGCAGGGCCGTGGCGCCACCGACAACGCCTCCGGCTCGGCGGCCGTGCTGGAACTGGCCTCTGCGCTGAAGGCCAGGCCGCTGGCCAAGCATCGCGTCGCAGTGGCGTTCTGGGACCTTGAAGAAAAGGGCCTGCTCGGCTCGAAGGCCTACGTTGCCGACAAAGACCGCGAGAAGCCCGCGCTGTACGTCAATTTCGACGTATTCGGCTGGGGCGACACACTATGGATGATGGCACCGCGACCCGACGCGCCGCTCGCCGCGGAAACCGCCGCAGCGGCCAAGTCCAACGGCATGCCGCTGAGCGCTGGCGACAAGTATCCCCCGACCGATCACCAGGCGTTCCTCGAGGCGAAGTTGCCGGCTGTTTCGTTCTCGCTGACCGACGCCGACGAGATCAAGGGCGTCCTCAGGATGTACCAGCAGTTGTACGCGAAGCAGAAACCCACGAACCCGCCGAAAATCATGCAGGTGATCCACAGCGATCGCGACACCGTCGCCGAACTCGACCCGGCCAACGTGCCGCGCGCCCTGAAGACCATCGAGGACGCGCTTCGCACCTGGGATGCGGGCGCATCCCCTCCGTAGGGCGAGCCTTGGCCCACCGGCGCGGCCCATTCGAAGCGAGGGATGGTGGGGCTCAAGCCCACGCCTGCGAACCGCTACAGCTTCGATTTCCACTCCGCACTGACCAGCTTCCAGTCGCTGCCGTCCAGCCGCCAGCCAGTCTTCACATCCCAGAGCTGACCGCTGTCCGGCAACGCGCCGTCGCCGCCCGTGGCGGCGGCGGTGAAATCCACGGCTGCCTGGCTTTCCCCCTGCATGCGCAACTGCAGCGGCCCGATGCTCACCCCGACGTTGCGGTAACGGATGAACAAGGCAGCCGCCATGCGCCGGGCCTGGCTTTTGTCCATCCCGTCGTTGCCGATGAAATCCGCGGCGAGCATCCCGTCGATCGCCGCCGCATCGCGCGCTTCGACGGCGTGCTGGAGCGCGCCGACCTGCTGGCGCAAAGCCTGCTCGGGCGGCGTGCGTGCGCACGCGGCCAGGATGAGCACCAGCAACGCGCAACACAACCAACAACACTGGAGTCGGCGAACGTTTCCGATCATGGTTCCTGCCTTGCGCTGCCGTCATGCATCGGCAAGCGAAGTTGGCGGAAGGAGTGGGATTCGAACCCACGGATGGTTTGACCCATCGCCGGTTTTCAAGACCGGTGCCTTAAACCGCTCGGCCATCCTTCCGTTTATGAAATGCTCGCGGACGTTGCGCCGCGGGCATTTTGGCATGCGCGGGACGCCTACGACGCCTTTTTCAGCTTCGCCGCCATTTCGGCCTTGGCTTCCTCGCACTTGCCGCCGCAATCCAGCCGCGAGGACTCGATCAGCTGCGGCAGGTGTTCGGCGAGGAAATCGATAAACACCCGCACAGCGGGCAACAGGCCGCGGCGCGAGGCGAACACGGCGTGGCAGATGCCCTGCGGCAGCGACCATTCCGGCAACACCACTTCCAGTTCGCCCTTGCGCACGGCTTCGGCGCAGACCGTTTCCGGCAACAGGGTGATGCCGTAGCCGTCCTTTGCCAGCGCCTGCAGCAACGGGAAGTCGAAGCCCATCAGGCGCGGCTGCAGGTCGACCCGGCGCACTTCGCCCTCGGGGCCATGCAGCTCCCAGCGTTGCCGCGCTTCGTCTTCGCTGATGCTCAGGGTGACGTGTTCGGCCAGGTCCTCGGGCCGCTGCGGGCGGCCTGCGCGCTTCAGGTACTTGGGGCTGGCGACCAGCAGTTCCTGGATCTGGCCGAAGCTGCGCATCACCAGGCTGCCGTCGTCGTCGAGCTTGGCGCGCACGCGCAGGGCGACGTCGTAACCCTCGTTGATGATGTCGACGCGGCGATTGTTGACGTGCAGTTGCAGGCGCACCTTCGGGTACTTGTCGAGGAACATCGGCAGGATCTTCGGCAACTGCATCTGCGCCACCGCCACCGGCACGCTGACCCGGACCACGCCGCGCGGTTCGGCGCTGAGCCGGTCCACCACTTCGCGCGCGGCCTGTGCCTCGGCCAGCATGGTCTGCGCATGGCGATGCACGCTCATGCCCACGTCGGTGACGGCGAAGCGGCGGGTCGAGCGCTGCAGCAGGCGCACGCCCATGTCGGTTTCCAGCTGGCTGATGCGCCGGCTCAGCCGCGACTTCGGAATGCCCAGCGCGCGTTCGGCCGCGGCGAAGCCGCCGTGGTCGACCACCATGGCGAAGTAATACAGGTCATTGAGATCTTGCATGGCTTTTATTCCATTATTGGAACAATAAGTAATATACAACCATCTTTATTCCGAAAATGCAGCGAATTATTGTTTCACCAACCGCAGCAATCCTGCATTTCAACGGAATATTACTATGAAACTGTTGCATATCGATTCCAGCATCCTCGGCGAGAACTCGGTCAGCCGGCAGCTTTCGGCGGCCGCCGTGGCCAACTGGCGCCAGCGCGCTCCGCACATCGAGGTGGAGTACCGCGACCTGGCCGCCGAGCCCCTGCCCCACCTGAGCGGCGCGTCGCTGGCTAAGGCTGACCCGGCCGAAGCCGAGGCCGCCGAGCGCACGATGCAGCAGTTCCTCGACGCGGACGTCATCGTCATCGGCGCCCCGATGTACAACTTCTCGATTCCCTCGACGCTGAAGGCCTGGATCGACCGCGTCGCCGTGGCCGGCCGCACCTTCCGCTACACCGAGAAGGGGCCGGAAGGCCTGGCCGGCGGCAAGAAGCTGATCGTGGCCGGCGCGTTCGGCGGTATCCATGCCGGTTCGCCGACCGACTTCGTCGAGCCCTACCTGCGCCAGGTGTTCGGCTTCCTCGGCATCACCGACATCGAATTCGTCCGCGCCGACGGCATCGCCTATGGTCCGGAACATCGCGAACAGGCGATCAATGCCGCGCTGGCCAGGATCGCCGCGAACGACGGCGAACTAGCCGAAGCCGCCTGATTCACGAAAGCGGAATCGCACGGAGCCCCTCTCCCATTGGGAGAGGGGTTGGGGTGAGGGTACGGCGAAGGGATCGACTACGACCGTTCGCGAACCCTCTGACATTCCGGCAGTTCGCCCTCATCTACTCCGCCGTACCTCAGCCGCTCGATGCGGCTTTGATACCCGGCGCTGCGCGCCACCCCCGACTCAAGCATTCGGGGGCAGGCTCTTCTCCCGCAGGGAGCAGGGAAAATCAGGCGATCCGATCGACGCCGCCCATGTACGGACGCAGCACTTCCGGCACCGTGATGCTGCCGTCGGCATTCTGGTAATTCTCCATCACCGCCACCAGCGCGCGGCCAACCGCGACGCCGGAACCGTTGAGCGTATGCACCAGCTCCGGCTTGCCGGTGGCCGGGTTGCGCCAGCGCGCCTGCATGCGGCGGGCCTGGAAATCGCCGCAGTTGGAACAAGACGAAATCTCCCGATAGGCGTCCTGCGAAGGCAGCCAGACTTCCAGGTCGTAGGTCTTGCGCGCCGAGAAGCCCATGTCGCCGGTGCACAGCAGCACCTTGCGGTACGGCAGGCCGAGCTTTTCCAGCACCACTTCGGCGCAGCGAGTCATGCGCTCGTGCTCGGCGTCGGATTCCTCCGGCCTGGCGACGCTGACCAGCTCGACCTTCTCGAACTGGTGCTGGCGGATCATGCCGCGGGTGTCGCGACCGCCGCTGCCCGCCTCGGAGCGGAAGCACATCGAGTGCGCGGTCATGCGCAGCGGCAGGCGTTCGGCTTCGACGATCTCGTCGCGGACGATGTTGGTCAGCGGAACTTCGCTGGTCGGGATCAGGTAGCGCTTGTGCTCGCCCAGTTGGGTGGAGAACAGGTCTTCCTCGAACTTCGGCAGTTGCCCGGTGCCGGACAGGCTGTCGGCGTTGACGATCACCGGCACGTTGGTCTCTTCGTATCCATGCTCGCCGGCGTGCAGATCCAGCATGAACTGCGCCAGCGCGCGATGCAGCCGCGCCAGCTGCCCGCGCAGCACGGTGAAGCGCGCGCCGCTGAGCTTGGCCGCGGTGTCGCCGTCCAGCCAGCCGTGCCGTGCGCCCAGGTCGACGTGGTCCTTGATCTCGAAGTCGAACGCCCGCGGCGTGCCCCAGCGACGCACTTCGACGTTGTGGGCTTCGTCCTGGCCCTGCGGCACCGATTCGTCCGGCAGGTTGGGGATGCCCAGCGCGATTGCCTCGATCTGCGTGCGGATCGCATCGAGTTCGACTTCCGAGGCCTTCAGCTCGTCGCCGAAACCGGCGACTTCGGCCATCACCACCGAGGTGTCCTCGCCCTTCGCCTTCATCTGGCCGATGGCCTTGGAGCGGGTATTGCGCAGGTTCTGCAGCTCCTGCGTGCGCACCTGGATCGCCTTGCGCCGCGCTTCCAGCGACGACAGCCCTTCCACGTCCAGCGCGAAGCCGCGGCTGGCGCGCAGGCGTTCGGCGAGTTCGGCGGGCTGATTGCGGAGCAGCGTGGGGTCGAGCATGGCGAAGGTTTGTGCGAACGGGTTGGCGATTATCGCCTTTCCGCCCGGCCGCTGTCCCGTTCGCGTCCCCTGCGGCTGTGCCAGAATCGGCGCGTCTTCCTGGAATCCGCCATGCCCGCCAGCAATTCCCCTTCCGACCACCATCTCGTGTTCCGCCTGCCCCGGCGCAGCCTGCGCATCGCCGGCATCGCCCTGGGCGTGGGCGTGTTGCTGGCCTTGCTGGCGATGTGGCTGGGTCGCGACAAAGGCTTCTACACGGTGCCGCCCGTGGCGCCGGCCGCCAGCGGCAACGACATCCCGACCCTGCCCGAACCGATGGCCGCCGGCGGCGATGCCAGCGGCATGCAGGCGCCGCCACCGCAGGCGGAAAAGCCGCAGGTGGTCGAAACCCCACCGCCGCCGATGCCGAATCCGGTGGAAGAAACCCCGCCGCCCGAAGCACGGCCCGCACCCGACCGGGCGCTTGCGGCCGGCGACGTGCCGACGCCGATTCCCGGACAGAATCCGCCGCCCGAATACCCGGCCCGCGCCATGCGTGCGGGCGATACCGGCACGGTGGTGGTGCGCGTGATGGTCGGCCCCGATGGCGTGCCGACCGACGTCGGCGTCGGCCAGCGCAGCGGTTCGCGCGACCTGGACCGCGCCGCGGTCGAAGCGGTGCGCAACTGGCGCTTCAAGCCGGCGCAGCGCGATGGCCAGGCGGTGGCCGCGAGCGTCGACATTCCCATCGACTTCAAGCTCGAACGCTGAGCGCGCGCTTTACGCTTCCTGCACAAAGCCGAATGCCGACCGAAGGCGCGGCGAGGTTCATCGCGCAATCACGCAAATTGAACCAAAGCTCGGGCGAAACTCCGGACAGCTCCCCGGAGGTTTCGCCCCATGTCGTCGCCCGGCAACGAATTCCACGTCCCACCGCAAACCGAATCCGCCGCGCCGCGACGCAATGACCACCTGCTGTTGTGGGTGGTGCTGATGCTCGGCCTGCTGACCGCGAGCATCTGGTGGTTGTTGAACCAGCCGTGGGCCGGCGGCTCCTCCGGCGCCACGGATCGCGTCGTCGTGTTCGCACCGGCGCCCACGGCCACCACGCCCACGCCAGTCATTCCCAGCCCCACCCCGGCTGCCGCCGCACCGGCGAACAAGCACCTGGCCGCCAGCAGTGCGGGCAAGTCCGCCGCGGCGAAGAAGTCCACTGCAGAAAGCCGGCGCAACGCGCGCAGCGTGGCGCACCTGACCCGCAACGCGCGCCCGTTGGCCGACAATGCGCCGCCGAAATATCCGGTGGCCGCCTTGCGAGCCGGCGTCGAGGGAATGGTGCTGGTGCGCGCGGAGGTCGGCGCCGACGGCCGGCCTATCGAGGTCGGCTACGCCCGCCGCAGCGGCGACCGCGACCTGGATCGCGCCGCACTGAGCGCCGTGCGCAACTGGCGCTTCCAGCCTGCCCTGCGCAACGGCAAGGCGGTCGCTTCGGTAGTCCAGGTGCCAGTGGATTTCGTGCTGGACGAACGCGCGATGTAATGAGTCGTGCAGGGCATGGTCCCGACCCGCATCAGGTACGGCAGGATTCCTGATGCTCGGTGTGGGGAGCGACGTAAGTCGCGAAGCTTTCGATCGATTGCCCGCCATCACGACAAGGCATTCGCGACTTGCGTCGCTCCCACACCGGAAATATCGGCTGACCCGTATCGAATACGGAGCGTGCCTTACGCGTTGCGCAGCCCAAAGCCGGCGCCACCGGCCAGCGCGTCGAAACCCGGGAAGGACGTCGCCACGTTAGCCACGTCTTCGACCACGACTTCCCCCGCGGCCATCTGCGCGGCCACCACGGTCGCCATTGCGATGCGATGGTCGCCATGGCTGTCGACGCGACCGCCCTGCAATGACCCCGGGTGGATGGTCGCGCCGTCCTCGGTTTCATCGACGCGCAAACCCAGCGCACGCAACGCTGCCGACATCACCGCGAGGCGATCGGATTCCTTGACCCGCAGCTCTGCCGCGCCGCGCACCACGGTCGGGCCTTCGGCGCAGGCCGCGGCGACGAACAATGCGGGGAATTCGTCGATCATGTCCGGCACCAGCGCCTCCGGCACTTCGATGCCGCGCAACGGCGCATGGCGCACCACCAGGTCCGCGACCGGCTCCCCGCCATGCGAACTCGGGTTCTCTTCGCGGATATCCGCGCCCATCAACCGCAACGCCGCGAGCAGGCCGGTACGGCGCGGATTCAATCCGACCGCACGCAGGCGCAATTCGCTGCCCGGCACGATGCTGGCGGCGACCAGGAAGAACGCCGCCGAGGAGAAATCCGCCGGCACCGCGATGTCGGTCGCGCGCAGGCGCTGGCCACCGCGCAGCTTCGCGTACCCCGGCGAGAATTCGATGTCGACACCGAACGCGGACAGCATGCGCTCGGTGTAATCGCGGGTCGGATGCGGCTCGCGCACCGAGGTTTCGCCTTCGGCATACAGGCCCGCAAGCAGCACCGCCGACTTGACCTGGGCGCTGGCGACCGGCGAAACGAAATCGATGCCGCGCAGCGCGTGGCCACCGTGGATGCGCAGTGGCGGCAAGCCACCCTCCTCCGTGTCGATCCGCGCGCCCATTTCGGCCAACGGCGCGGACACGCGGCGCATCGGTCGTTTCGACAACGATTCGTCGCCGACGAGCACGCTGTCGAACGGCTGCGCGGCCAGCAGCCCGGCCAGCAAGCGCATGCCGGTACCGGCATTGCCGCAATCGAGCGGGGCGGAGGGCGCCTTCAATCCGTCGACGCCCACGCCATGCACGATGCGCCGCGAAGGCGACGGCGTTTCGATCTTCACGCCCAGCTGCGAAAACACCTTCGCCGTGGCACGGGTGTCCTCGCCTTCGAGGAAGCCGTCGATCTTCGACACGCCGTCGGCCAGCGCGGCGAACATCACCGCGCGGTGCGAGACGGACTTGTCGCCGGGGATGTCGAGGGTGCCGCTCAGCGGTCTGCCGCGGGATGCCGTCCAGTTCTGCTTGTCGCTCATCGATCAATTTCCAGTAAGGCGCACTTGACGTTGCTTTTGAATTTCCGTCCCGTCCGCAGCGGTGGAGACGGCGGGTAAACCCCGCAGGGGCGGCGCGCACGATGCGCGCCGTTTTCGGAAGGCACATGGATGTGCCGCACCGAAAATTCCCGCTGGCTCCACGGACCCGTAGCGAAGCGAAGGGCGCGAGGAAGGGTGTGCTTTCTTTTGCCTACTTTTCTTTGCACAAGCAAAGAAAAGTAGGTCGCCGCGAGGCGAAATGCTTTAAGAGCGATCCCCGCCTTCGCGGGGATGACGAGCGAGGACAAACGCGCCCTTCATCCGCCTTCGTCACCTTCTCCCCGCAAGCGGAGAGAAGGAAAAATCAGGGCACCGCCACCGGGTACGAACCCAACACCTTGATCTGCGCCGCGTGCTCCTTCAGCTCCGCCATCGCCTGCTTCATCGCCGGATCGTCCACATGCCCGGCCAGGTCGATGAAGAACGCGTACTCCCACTTCGCATGGTGCGACGGCCGCGACTCGATCCGGTTCATGCTGATGCCGTGCTTCGCGAACGGACTGAGCACGTCGAACAGCGCACCCGGCTTGTCGTGGATCGACACCAGCACCGAAGTGCGGTCGTGGCCCGAGGACGGGAAGATCTGCCGGCCGATCACCAGGAAGCGCGTGGTGTTGTCCGCGTCGTCCTCGATCGACTTCATCACCACCTTCTTCAGGCCGTACACGTGGCCCGCGCTCTCGCCCGCGATCGCAGCCGCATCGTCGGCGTTGCGCGCCCGGCGCGCGCCCTCTGCGTTACTCGAGACCGGGATCTTCTCGACCTTCGGCAGGTGGTGGCGCAACCACGACGAAGTCTGCGCGAACGACTGCGGGTGCGCGTAGATGCGCTCGATGTCCTCGATGTGGCCGGTGCGCGACAGCAGGAACTGGTGCACGCGCAGCTCGACTTCGCCGCAGATCTTCAGGTTCGAGGTCAGGAACATGTCCAGGGTGATCTGGATCGTGCCCTGGCCGGAGTTCTCCACGGGCACTACGCCGAAATCGGCGTTGCCGCTTTCCACTTCCTGGAACACTTCCTCGATGCTGGCCAGCGGCAGGCCATGCGCGGAACGGCCGAAATGCTTCAGCACCGCCTGCTGCGAGAAGGTGCCCTCCGGCCCGAGGTAGCCGATCTTCAGCGGCTCCTGCTGGGCCAGGCAGGCCGACATGATCTCCCGGAACACGTGCACCAGCACTTCGTCGCTGAGCGGACCCTCGTTGCGATCGACGACCATGCGCAGCACCTGCGCTTCGCGCTCGGGCCGGTAGTAATCCACCGCCTGCGCCAGCTTGCCCTTGGCCTTGCCGACCTGCAGCGCGAACTGCGCGCGCTCGGCGATCAGCGACTGGATCTGCCGGTCGATGCCGTCGATCTTGGCACGCACGTCGGCCAGCACCGGCTTGGCGGCGGGCTCGGCGACGGATTTCTTCGCGGTTTTCTTCGGTTTGCTTGCCATCTTTCCGTTTCCTGTTCCCTCGGTGTGGGAGCGACGTCAGTCGCGATGCTTTCGCGATAACGCATTCGCGACTGACGTCGCTCTCACACCACACATTAGCTCCATAGCGGGAATTGCTTGCTTATCCATGGCGTTTCTGGAAATCGCGCATGAAATCCGCCAGCGCCCGCGCGCCGTTCACCGGCATCGCGTTGTACAGCGACGCGCGCAGGCCGCCGACCGCCTTGTGGCCTTTCAGCGCCAGCAGGCCCGCTTCCTTCGACTCGGCGACGAAGCGCGCGGTCAGGGCTTCGTCCGGCAGGAAGAACGGGATGTTCATCCGCGAACGGAATTCGGGCAGGACCTGGTTGCGGTAGAACCCGCCCGAACCGTCGATGGCGTCGTAGACGATGCGCGACTTCTCGGCGTTGCGGCGGGCGAACTCCTCGACCCCGCCTTCTTCCAGCATCCAGCGGAACACCAGGCCGGCCAGGTACCAGTTCCAGGTCGGCGGCGTGTTGAGCATCGAGTCGCGCGCTTCGTGCGAGCGATAGTCGAAGATGTCGGCGCGCGGCAGGCCTTCGCGCTTCAACAGGTCGCGGCGCACGATCACCACGGCCACGCCGACCGGGCCGAGGTTCTTCTGCGCACCGGCGTAGATCACGCCGTATTTCGATACGTCGATCGGTTCCGATGCGATGCTGGAGCTGAAATCCGCGAACAACGGGGCCTCGCCGACGTCCGGGGCATCGCCACGGAATTCCACGCCGTGGATGGTCTCGTTGGCGGTGATGTGCACGTAGTCCGCGCCGGGCGTCAGCTGCCACGACTCGCGCGGCGGGATGTCGGTGAAACCATCGGGCTCGCCGTCCGCGGCGATGTTGACCTTCACGTAGGGTCGGACCTGCTTGATCGCGGTCTTGCCCCAGTGGCCGGTGACCACGTAATCGACGGTGCCGCCGGGCGAGGCGAAGTTCAGCGCCAGCAGCGCCTGCTGGGTGGTCGCGCCGCCGGACAGGAACAGCACCGCGTAGTCTTCGGGAATGCCGATCAACTTGCGCAGGTCGGCCTCGGCACGCGCGGCGACCGCGATGAACTCGGCGCTGCGATGGCTGATCTCGACGATGGACGCGCCGATGCCGTTCCAGTCCAGCATTTCGGCCTGGGCCTGGCGCAGGACGGATTCGGGCAAGGTCGCCGGGCCGGCGCTGAAGTTGTAGACGCGGGTCATGAGAAGGCCTGAAAACTGAACGCGTAGTATGCCGCAGCGCAACAGCTCCCGGACCAATGGGTACGAACGAAACTTTCTTCGTACGACTCCGCCGCGGCGTTCGACTTCCGCAGGCGGAACCGGCGTACGCCTTGTCGCGGGCGGCTCAGCCCGCGCCGAACAGCAACAGCGCGCTGAGCGCCGCGGCCAGCAACAGCGCGGCCAGCAACAGCCATGGCCAGCGCTTGGCCGAAGCCTTCGGCGCACGCACCGGAGCCGGCGTGGGGCTGGCGGCCGCAGCGGCGGTTTCCGGCGGTGGCGACGGCGCGAACGGCGCTTCGACGACGAAGCGGTGTTGGGTGCCGAACACGACCTGGTCGCCGGGCGACAGCGCCGCGCTGCGCACGCGCCGCCCGTTGACCAGGCTGCCTTCGGCCGAATCCAGGTCGCGCAGCAACACGCGGTCGCCGTGGCGCTCCAGCCGCGCGTGGCGTTCGGAAACCGAAGCTTCGTCGACCTGGACGTCGGCCTCGCGCCCGCGGCCGACCAGGCGCGGACGATCCAGCGGAATGCTGCGGCCGTGGTAGGGCCCGCCGACGCCGCGCAGCAGCATGCGGGTATCCGCCGTGGTATCCACGCCGACTTCGAGCAAGGGCACGGCGTTGCCGGCCTGGCCCTGCACCAGCAGTTCGACGCCATCCAGGTACAGCGCATCGCCCGCGCGCAGCATCGCCACGCGCCTCACCGAACGGCCATTGACGTGGATGCCGCGCACGCCGTTGGCGACCTGCAGCCACAGGCCGCGCTTGTCCACGCACAACTGCGCCAGCAGCGCGCCCCGGGCATCGTCGCCGACGCCGACCGTGCCGTTGGCTTCGCGCACGATGCGGTGCACGCCATCGTGCAGCGGCCAATCGCCGCTGTCGCGTCCGTTCAGATGCAATCGAAGGTTCTCCACGGCGCGGGAGCCTAGCAGTTTGTGGCGCAACGCACATCTGTTGCGCACAATACGCCGCATACACGGAGCCCGACATGCCCAGCATCGACATCACCCACAGCCACGGCAAGACCCCGGCGCAGGCGCGCAAGGCCATCGAACAAGTGGCGAAGAAGCTGGCCGAGCGCTTCGAGATGGCCTACGCCTGGGACGCGGACACGCTGAACTTCAACCGCGCCGGCGTCGACGGCAAGATCCAGTTGCTGCCCAAGTCGCTGCGGGTCACCGCCGACCTCGGCTTCATGCTGTCGATGCTGAAGGGCCCGATCGAAGCCGAGATCCGCCGCGTTTTAGCCGAGAAGTTCGATTAAAAACACTTTTTGACGCGGATTAACGCGGACTAATGCTTTCAGCCCCTTGCCATCCGGCTCGCAGCGCGGATTTCGGTTCTCCGCGACAAGAGGCAAAGCAGGCATATTCAATCTGTTCTATCCGCGACCATCCGCGTTAATCCGCGTCAAAAAACGCTTCCGCCTCACTCCTCGATCCCGAACGGATCAGGATGGCCGGCGAACAGCCGGCGCGAAACCTCGCGTTCGGCCTGCTCGATGTCGCGGACGAAGGCCTTGCCGTCTCCCAGCGCCGAGAACGCCGCGAAACCGCGTTCCAGGAAGCCCTGCAACTCGCCCAGCCCGCTGGCCTTGGCCGGGCCCCGCGACAGCTTCAGCAACAGCAGCACGCCGGGCAGCTTCACCGCATGGGCCAGGCCGGTGCCGACATCGGCGATCAGGCCGATCTGGCGCCCGCGCAGCCGCGCACGGCCCACCTCGCGGTAGGCCCTGGCGTACAGATCGGCATCCAGTTTCTTCCGCGTCGGCGCCAACCGTTGCAGGGTTTCGGCCATGCGCAGGTCGAAGGCATGGGTCAGCGCACCGAGTTCGATGGCATCGGCCACGGTGGCCAGCACCGCCGCCGGCAGCAGGCGCTGCAGCATTGGCACGATCCGCGCCACGTTGGCGTCGCGCTGGCTGAAGTCACGGTCGCCGTAGACATCGGACAGGAAGAAGCTGGCCGCCGGCTCGCGCTTCGGATCGGCTAGGAAATGGGCGAAGCTGGCTTCCAACCGCCGGGTCTGCCAGCGCCGCAGCTCGGGCAGCCAGCGCAGCCGGTTGCGCGGCTCCCGCGCCGGATCGTGCAGGGCCTGGTGGCAGGCCAGCCGGCGTGCGAGCCGGTCGTGCAATGGATTGCTGCGCGCCATGGCCGCGAATCTTGGCTGGCGCCGCGGCGAGCCGCAAGCGCCACCCTCCCTGTGCGAGCGAGCTTGCTCGCGAATGCTCTTCCGATGTCCGGCCAAAAGCGTTCGCGAGCAAGCTCGCTCCCACTATCGAACTCCGGCTCAAATCGCATCGGCTACACTCGGGCCATTCCATCGCCGGACGTCGCATGCTTTCGTTGCACAGCGCGGTAAAACGCAATCCACGCGGCCGCATCGGCCTGGCCATCGCCGGCGGCGGCCCGATCGGCGGCATGTACGAACTGGGTGCGCTGCGCGCGCTGGACGAAGCCCTCGACGGCCTCGACCTGACCCGGATGGATTGCTACGTCGGGGTCAGTTCCGGCGCCTTCCTCGCCGCCGGGCTGGCCAACCGGATCGGCACCGCCGAGATGTGCCGCACCTTCATCACCGGCACCAGCGACGACATCGTGTTCCAGCCGGAAACCTTCCTGCGCCCGAACTTCGGCGAGGCGATGCGCCGCGCCACCGCGCTGCCGCGCCTGTATTTCGAATGGCTGCAAAGCCTGGCCACCCAGCCGCACAAGGCGCTCAGCTGGTCCAACCTGATGCGTCGCTTCGGCGGCCTGGTGCCGACCGCGATGTTCGACAACCGCGGCATGGAGCGCTTCCTGCGCGACATCTTCACCCGGCGCGGGCGCAGCAACGATTTCCGCACCCTCGACGCGGACCTGTTCGTCGTCGCCGTCGACCTGGACAGCGGCGAGGCGGTGCGTTTCGGCGAAAAGGGCTGGGACGGAGTGCCGATCTCGCAGGCGGTGCAGGCCAGCGCCGCCCTGCCCGGCCTGTACCCACCGGTGGAAATCAATGGCCGCCATTTCCTCGACGGCGCGCTGCGCCGCACGATGCACGCCTCGGTGGTGCTGGAACGCGACATCGACCTGCTGCTGGGCATCAACCCGCTGGTGCCGTTCGATGCCACCCGCGCGCCGGCGCAGGGAGAAGGCGATTCGCTCGGCCTGGCCGACGGCGGCCTGCCCGCGGTGCTGTCGCAGACCCTGCGCACCCTGCTGCAGTCGCGCATGCAGATCGGCATGGAGAAATATCCGCGCCAGTATCCGAACATCGACCAGTTGGTATTCGAACCGAATTCGGACGACAGCGAACTGTTCTTCACCAACCTTTTCAGCTTCGCCTCGCGCCACCGGGTCTGCCAACTGGCCTATCGCAACACCCTGGCCGACCTGCGCCGGCGCGCCGACGTGCTGCGGCCGATGCTGGAAGCGCACGGCATCGGCCTGCGCGACGACATCCTCGACGACCCGCACCGCTCGATCCTCGATGGCCTCGACGCGCAGCCGCGCATGACCGAAACCACCGCCCGCCTGCGCCGTGCGCTGGACGACGTCGATCGGATCGTCGCCGGGCGACACCGTGCGGGACGGGTGCGGTAGCCGCCTGACCCGATCCAGCCTCCTCCCCCGCACCGGCCACCTGCCGGACCAACCAGGAGCAACGCGATGAAAACGAGGCTTCACCATCGCCTCATCCTGCTGCTGGCGTTGTTTTTCCCGCTTTCCGCCGCAGCCGCGGAAAATATCCGCCTTTGGCGGCTCGATTGCGGCTCGCTATGGACCTACAACCTAGACGAACTGTCCGACACGCATGCCTATGCCGGCATGAGCAAGAAGTTCGCCGGCAGTTGCTATCTGGTCCAGCACGGCAGCAGCTATCTGCTGTGGGATGCCGGGCTGTCGAAGGAATATCTCGGCAAGCCTTACGTCGAGGGCAAGGCCGATTCCATGTCGCTGGCCACGACCGTTGTCGCGCAGCTCGCGCGGATCGGCGTCGAACCCGCGCAGATCACCCGCCTGGGCATCAGCCACTATCATCTGGACCACATCGGCCAGGCCGCCGATTTCCCGCAGGCGACGCTGTTGATCGGCAAGAACGACTTCGAAGTGCTGGGCAAGCCGGGGCACGAGGCGCGCACCCGGCTGCTCGCCCCGTGGCTGGGCAAGGACGCCGAGGTCGAGAAGATCTCCGGCGACCACGACGTGTTCGGCGATGGCAGCGTGGTGATGCTCGACCTGCCCGGGCACACGCCCGGACACCACGGTTTGCTGGTGCGATTGCCGAAACGCGGCGCGGTGTTGTTGTCGGGCGACGTGGTGCACCTGCACGAGAACCTGGAAACGATGGGCGTGCCGTCGTTCAACACCGATCGCGCGCAGTCGCTGGCCTCGATCGACCGCTTCGCGAAACTCGCGAAGAACCTGCGCGCCACCCTGATCATCCAGCACGAGGAACAGGATGTCGGGAAGCTGCCCGCATTCCCGCAGGCGGCCGAATGAGCCGATGCCGTTCCAGGAGCGCGGCCCGGCCCGCACTGGTGTGAAAACTCTAGACAACGCCGCGAATCTGGCGCCTCCTCAAACTCTCCCTTGCGACCACCCATGGCCAAGCTGAAGAAAACCGCCAAGAAGACCGCCTCCGCCAATTCGGCCAACCTGCAGGCCCAGGCCGAGCAGTTGTCCAAGCGCCTGAGCGAATCCGCGCAGCAAGTGTGGCTGGCCGGCGTCGGCGCCTTCGGTCGCGCCCAGGCCGAGGGCGGCAAGTTGTTCGAGTCGCTGGTCAAGGAAGGGCTGTCGCTGGAACAGCTGACCCGCAAGGTCGCTACCGGTCGCGTCGATGCGGTGCGCGATGCCGTCGAAACCACCGTCGGCCAGGCCCGCGAGCGCGCTGCCGATACCTGGGACCGCCTCGAGAAGGTGTTCGAAGACCGCGTGCAGCGCGCCCTGCGTCGTCTCGAGGTGCCCAGCCGCGAAGACCTGGCCGGGCTGATCGAACGCGTCGATGCCTTGAACGCAGAACTGCGCAAGCTCGGCGGCGCGTCTCCTGCCCGCGGCGGCGCGAAAACCGCGCCCGCCAAGCGCGCCGTCAAGAAGGCCGCGAAGACCGCGAAGAAGACCCCGCGCAAGACCGCGGCGTAAGCCAATTCGATACCGGTTTCGCACCGCAAAAGTGCGTTGCGAAATCGTTTACAAAATCTGTTGCAAAGCAGCATCGAGAAGCGTAAAAAAGATTCCAGCCCGCCAGTCCGCTCGAAGTACGTATGCTCCCCTCCCCTTACGACTTCGGACTGGCGGGCTTTTTCGTGCCCGGCTTCCTGACCGCGCCGGCACTGGCCGAAATTTCCAATACGCCACGTTAGAAGCAGGACCACCGGACGAATCGCCAGGCGGGTTCGTTCTTCCGACCATTGCTTTCAGGGGAATTCGATGCCGAACTGGCCCATGGCGTTCGTGATCGGCACGGTGGTACTGCTGCTCGCGTTGGCCTGGCTCTGGCTGCTGCACCGTCCGCACAGCGAAACCCGCGAAGGGCTGAAGGCGCTGGGCGCGATGAGCTGGCGCGACTTTTCCGGCGCGGTGCTCGCTTCCTTGCAGCACCGCGGATTCCAGCCCCCGCCGCAAGATACCGACGTGCTGTCGGGCCCCGAACGGCAACTCGGCCTGCTGCTGACCCAGGGCGATGAACGCTGGTTGCTGGCCTGCAAACACGGCACCGCGTATCGCATCGGGGCCGACACGATGGCCGAACTGGTCGAAGCCGCGCGCATGCGCGGCGCCAGCGGCGCGATCCTCGCCACCGAAGGCCAGATCGCCCCCGAAGGCAGGAGCGCGGCGCATCAGTTCAGGATCGAACTGCTCGCCGGCGCCCCGCTGTGGCAGGCGCTGAAGCCGCATCTGCCGCCCGCACTGCGCGAGCGCGTCGAAGACGGCGCGCGCAGCCGGGTGCGCCGCCTTTCGGGCGTCGCCGTCGCGGCAAGCGTGCTGCTCGCCGTATTGGCGGCCTTCGGCCTTCGTGGCACCGATGGCGCTCCGCCCCAAGCGAGCGACGCAACGCGGGCTCCGGCACCTCCTGCTGCGGAGTCCCGGCGCCATGCCTTCCAGCCCTCGCCGGTCGACGATGTGGTCGAAACCGACGAGGCCGTACTGCAGAGCCAGCGCGAAGCCGTCAGCAAGGCGCTGATGACCGCGCCCGGCGTGATTCGCGGCTTCTGGATCAGCAAGCTGACCCTGGTGGTCGATCGCAGCGGCGAGGACGCGATCGTCTGGCCGCAGGTATGCCGCGAACTGGAACGCTACCCGGCCCTGCGCACCTCGCGCGTGCAGATGAACCCGCGCGCCGGCAGCACCGATACGGTGCGCTGGCGCCAGTGCAAGACGTTCTAGGCGACTCCTCGCCTACCAGTGCACCCCGCGCATCAGCGCGGCGAATGCGATCTGCTCCTGGCTCGGCGCGCTTTCCTTGAGCGCCTTGCGGTCGCCCTTGGCCGCCGCCGAATCGGGGAACAGGTCGAACGCGGTGCTCATCACCACCTCGTAGGCCTTCGGCGCGACGGCGTTGATCAGCGCGGCGAAGATGCCCAGGCGCGTGGCGATGCGACTGGGCTTCTCGATGATGCCCTTGACCACCATGTCCGCGGCTTCCTCCGGGGTCAGCGTCGGCACGCTGTCGTACATCTTGGTCGGCGCGATCATCGGGGTCTTCACCAGCGGCATGTTGATCGTGGTGAAGGAGATGCCGCGGCTGGAAAGCTCGCCCTGCGCACAGCGGCTGAACGCATCCAGCGCCGCCTTCGACGCCACGTAGGCGGAGAAGCGCGGCGAATTGGCCAGCACGCCGATCGAACTGATGTTGATGATGTGGCCCTTGCGCCGGTGGGTCATGGTCGGCAGGAAGCCCATGATCAGGCGCAGGCTGCCGAAGTAGTTCAGCTGCATCGTGCGCTCGAAGTCGTGGAAACGGTCGTAGCTCAGTTCGATCGAGCGGCGGATCGAACGGCCGGCGTTGTTGATCAGCACGTCGACGTGGCCGTGCTCCTTCAGCACGGTTTCCACCAGCTTGTCGCAACTGGCCATGTCGGCCAGGTCGGCGGTGTAGGCGAAGACCTTGCCGCCCTTGGCCTTCATCTCGTCGCGCGCCTTGAACAGCTCCTCCTCGCCGCGGGCGACGATGATCGTGACCGCACCGGCCTCGGCGACGCGCTGCGCGGTAGACAGGCCGATGCCCGAGGAGCCGCCGGTGATCACCACCACCTTGTTGCGCACCTTGCCCTTCAGGCTGCGGTCGACGAACAGGTCCGGGTCGAGGTGGCGCTCCCAGTAGT
The DNA here is from genome assembly GCF_017939625.1 of Pseudoxanthomonas helianthi. Lineage (GTDB taxonomy): Bacteria > Pseudomonadota > Gammaproteobacteria > Xanthomonadales > Xanthomonadaceae > Pseudoxanthomonas_A > Pseudoxanthomonas_A helianthi. The sequence goes on along the minus strand of NZ_JAGKTC010000002.1, from coordinate 867,717 downwards.
CCCACAGCCGCCACGCGTAGTCCTCCAGGCGCGGCACGGCGATGCCGCTGCCCTTCAGCGCGCGCTCGGTCTCGCGGCTGTCGAAGCGCGTCGGGTAGGTGATGAACTTCAGCACTTCCTTCGGGATCTTGAAATCGCGCAGCAGCATGCCGACGAAGCGCTTCACCGGCGGCAGGTTGCCCACCGCGGCGCGGATGCCGCCGGGCACGAAGGCGAACATGCGCGCGTCGATGCGCATGGTCATCTCCGGCGCGTGGCCGGCGCGGCAGAACGTGTTCAACACCTCGCCCACGCGCATCGGCTCGGGGTCGGTCAGGTGGAAGGTGTGGCCGTCCAGCTTCGGCTTGTGCGCGATGTGGTCCATCGCGTCGGCGACGAAGTCGACCGGCACGATGTTGATGCGCCCGCCTTCGATGCCCAGCACCGGCATCCACTGCGGCAGCACTTCGCGCAGCTTCTTGATCAGGGTGAAGAAGTAGTACGGGCCGTCGATCTTGTCGATCATGCCGGTCTTCGAATGGCCGACCACCATGCCGGGCCGGTAGATGCGCCACTTGATGCGCTTCTCGTTGCGCACCAGTCCTTCGGAATCGTGCTTGGTGCGCAGGTACGGGTCGTCCAGGCCCTCGGCTTCCTCGAACATGTCCTCGCGGAACACGCCCGGATACAGGCCGGCGGCGGCGATGGAACTGGTGTGGTGGAAGGTACCCGCCTTGATCGCCGCGGCCAGGTCCAGCGCGTGCCGGGTGCCGTCGATGTTCGCCGCACGCTGGCTTTCCGCGTCGGCGGTCAGGTCGTAGATCGCGGCCAGGTGGAAGAAATGCTTCACCGTGCCCGACAGCTTGCGTACCTGCGCCGCGGTCAGCCCGCATTTGGGCTGGGTCATGTCGCCGGCCACCGCGACCACCCGCTTCGGATCCCAGCCTTCGCGCTTGGCCAGCGCGTCGAATTTCTTCTGCGAATCCTTGCGCACCAGTACGTGGATGGTGCCGTCGCGCTTGAGCAGGTTGCCGATCAGGTAGCGGCCGATGAAACCGGTGGCGCCGGTGACGAAATAGCTCATGTTCCCATCCCGATGTCTGGTGGGCGCGGCCCCTCCGACCGGCCCCGCGGCCAACATGCCAGAGAAGCCAGGACGACACAATCCGCCTGCGTATTGACCGGTTCCGGCCTGCATGGTGTGATGCGCACGATCACTGGGAGGGATCATCCATGGCCGATCTGCAAGCCGCTTTCGAAAAGGCATCCAAGGACGTCCAGGGCCTGTCCGAGCGCCCCGACAACGACACCCTGCTGCGCCTCTACGCGCTGTACAAGCAAGGTTCCGAAGGCGACGTCAGCGGCGACAAGCCGGGCTTCTTCGATTTCGTCGGCACCGCCAAGTACGAGGCCTGGGCCAAGCTCAAGGGCACCAAGCCCGAGGACGCGCAGAAGAAGTACGTCGACCTGGTGAAGAAGCTGACCGCCTGATCCCGCCGCGATCCGCACGCATGGCCCGCGATACCCGCCAGCGCATCCTCGACGCCTCGCTGGCGATGTTCAACGCGCAGGGCGAGCCGCACGTCACCACCAACCACATCGCCGACGAGCTGGAGATCAGCCCCGGCAACCTGTACTACCACTTCCGCAACAAGGACGACATCATCGAGCAGCTGTTCGTGCGCTACGAGGAGCGCATGGACGCGGCGCTGACGCCGCCCAGCGGACGCCTGCCGGGACTCGAGGACATCTGGCTGCAGCTGCACCTGGTGTTCGAATGCATCTGGGACTACCGCTTCCTGTACCGCGACCTGGTCGAGATCCTCAGCCGCAACCGGCGCCTGCGCCTGCGCTTCGCCCGCATCCTGAAGCGCGCCGACGACAGCGCGCTGGAGGTGATGCGAGGGATGGGCCAGGCCGGGGTGATGCGCGCCAGCGCCGCCGAACTGGCCGGCACCGCGACCAATGTCCTGGTCATCGCCACGTTCTGGCTGAACTACGCCGCGGCCCGCGGCGACAAGGACGAACAGGTGGCGATCCGCCACGGCATCGTCCAGGTGATGATGCTGCTGGCGCCGTTCCTGCGCGACGGCGAGCGCGTGCACCTGAACACGCTGGTCCAGGCCTACCTGGAGTAGACCGGCAATGGACGTGAACGGCGGGCATTAACGCTTTTTGCACGCCCCCCCGGCGGGGGCGTAGAATGCCGGGCTTTCCGGCCCGCCGGCCGGACCCAGCCCACAGGTCCAAATGTCGAAAGACGATTCCATCGAGTTCGAAGGCACCGTTACCGAAACGCTGCCCAACACCATGTTCCGGGTCAAACTGGAAAATGGCCATGAAATCATCGCCCACATCTCCGGGCGCATGCGCAAGAACTACATCCGCATCCTCACCGGCGACAAGGTCAAGGTCGAAATGACCCCGTACGACCTGAGCAAGGGCCGTATCACCTACCGCATGAAGTAAGGCTTTCCGTTCCGGAAAGCCCTCACGGCCCGATGCGCGCCTCGCTGTCGGGATCGAAGAAATGCATGCGCTCCGGCGCATAGTCCAGGCCGACCCGCTCGCCCGCTTCCGGCAGTCCGCGCGGCGGTACCCGGACGACCAGTTCGCAGCCGCCGCAGCCCAGGTTGAGGAAGGCCTCGTTGCCCACCGGCTCCACCGCCTCGACGATGGCCGGCAGCTTTCCCGTTCCGTTCGGCGCCAGCTGCATGTCCTCCGGGCGCAGGCCGACGACCAGCGCCTTGCCCCGGTAGCTCCGCAGCGCCTGGGTCGTGGCCGGGTCCGGCTGCAGGGACAGCCCTACCCCGTCGGCGATGCGCAGGACCAGGCTGCCTTCTTCGCCACCCAGTTCGCCGCGCAACAGGTTCATCTTCGGGCTGCCGAGGAAACCGGCGACGAACAGGTTGGCCGGCTTCTCGTACAAGGCCATCGGCGTGTCGATCTGCTGCACCTGCCCGTCCTTCAGCACCACGATGCGCTGTCCCAGGGTCATCGCCTCGACCTGGTCGTGGGTGACGTAGATCATCGTCGTGCCCAGCTTGCGGTGCAGGCGGGCGATTTCCACGCGCATGCTGCCGCGCAGCTTGGCGTCGAGGTTCGACAACGGCTCGTCGAGCAGGAATACCTGCGGCTGCCGCACCAGCGCACGTCCCAGCGCGACGCGCTGGCGCTGGCCGCCCGACAGTTGCGCAGGCTTGCGTTCCAGCAGGGTTTCGAGTTCCAGCATCTTCGCCGCTTCGCGCACGCGCGCCTCGCGCTGCGCGCGATCGAGCCCCTGCAGCTTCAACGCGAAGCCGAGGTTCTCGGCCACGCTCATGTGCGGGTACAGCGCATAGGACTGGAACACCATGGCGATGTCGCGGTCCTTCGGCGCGACGTCGTTGACCGCGCGCCCGCCGATCTTCAGGGTGCCATCGCTGATTTCCTCCAGCCCGGCGATCATCCGCAGCAGCGTGGACTTGCCGCAGCCCGATGGGCCGACCAGCACCATCAGTTCGCCATCGCGGATGTCGAAGCTGGCGCCATGCACGGCGACTTGGCCGTTGGCGTAGACCTTGCGCAGCTGATCGAGTTCGACTGTCGCCATACCGCTCCCGTGGTCTGCGTGGACGCACAGCCGACGGGTTCTTCCCGCGGACTCCGGCGAGGCCGAGCCTTCCGGATTGTGCGCGCGGCCATGACAAGCCGGCCGCGTTCGCGCTATTCTGCCATGTAACCGTTTTCACAACGCAACCACCTCACGACGCGCCGGAGGGGCCATGTCGAAGTCGTACGCCTTCCCCAAGGATTTCATCTGGGGCAGTGCCACTGCCGCCTACCAGATCGAAGGCTCGCCGCTGGCCGATGGCGCCGGCCCCAGCATCTGGCAGCGTTTCGCGCACACGCCCGGGCGCATGCTCAACAACGACACCGGCGACGTCGCCTGCGACCATTACCACCGTTGGCGCGAGGACATCGCGCTGATGAAGGAACTGGGCATGCAGGCCTACCGCTTCAGCATCTCGTGGAGCCGCGTGCTGCCCGAGGGCCGCGGCAAGGTCAATCCGAAGGGACTCGACTTCTACGAACGCCTGGTCGACACGCTGCTGGAAAACGACATCCAGCCGGTGGCCACCCTGTTCCACTGGGACCTGCCGGCGGCGCTCGACGACCGCGGCGGCTGGCTGAACCCCGATATCGCCGACTGGTTCGCCGAATACAGCGAAGTGATGTTCAAGCGCCTCGATGGCCGCGTGCGCCGCTGGGCCACGCTCAACGAACCCTGGGTGGTCACCGACGGCGGCTATCTGCACGGCGCGCTGGCACCGGGCCATCGCAACCGCTTCGAGGCGCCGATCGCCAGCCATCACCTGATGCGTTCGCACGGCAAATCGGTGCAGGCCTACCGCGCGCTGGGCAAGCACGAGATCGGCCTGGTGGTGAACATCGAACCGAAGTACGCGGCCAGCCAGTCGGCCGAAGACCTCGCCGCGACGCGCCGCGCCGAGGCCTACATGAACCGCCAGTACCTCGACCCGGCGATCCTCGGCAGCTATCCGGAGGAGATGCGCGAGATCTTCGGCGAAGCCTGGCCGGACTGGCCGCAGGCCGACATGGACCTGATCAAGCAGCCGCTCGACTTCATCGGCGTCAACTACTACACCCGCAACGTGTCGAAGCACGACGAAACGAACTGGCCGCTGAAGGTTTCGCCGGTGCGGCAGCCGCAGCATACGTATACGGAAACCGGCTGGGAGGTATTCCCGCAGGGACTGACCGACACCCTGACCTGGGTCAAGGAACGCTACGGCAACCCCAAGGTCTTCATCACCGAGAACGGCGCGGCGTTCTTCGATCCGCCGAAAGCGGAGAACGGACGTGTCCGCGATCCCTTGCGGATCAGTTATTTGCGCCAGCACATCCGTGCCGTGCATGCCGCCATCGAAGCGGGTTGCAACATCGGTGGCTACTTCGTGTGGTCGCTGCTGGACAACCTCGAATGGTCGCTGGGCTACTCCAAGCGCTTCGGGGTGATCCATGTCGACTTCGAAACCCAGACGCGCACTCCCAAGGACAGCGCACGCTATTATGCGAAGGTCGTCGCCAGCCATGGCGCGGCCTTGTCGAACGAAGACGATTAGCCAACCTGCACACACACGACAGAGGGAAGGGATGTCGATGCAAGTGTTCGCCGGCGGCGCAGCCCGGCTGTGCCACGCATGAGTTTCGGCGCCGATAACCCCGGCCATTCGCTGCTGGCCGACATCGGCGGCACCAACGCGCGCTTCGCGTTGGCCGACTGCAACACCACCGCGCCGCTGCTGGAAGACAGCGTGCGCGAATACGTGGTGGCGGATTTTCCCTCGCTGGCCGACGCCGCCCGGCACTACCTCGACGAAACCGGGGCGAAGGCCGAGCACGGCGTGTTCGCCGTCGCCGGCCGCGTCGATGGCGACGAAGCGCGCATCACCAACCATCCGTGGGTGATCTCGCGCGCGCGCACCCGCGATGCGCTCGGCTTCAGGGACCTCAAGCTGGTCAACGACTTCGCCGCGCAGGCGATGGCCACGTCGTTGCTGACGCCGGCCGATGTCGTCGCCATCGGCGGCGCGCAATGGTCGCCTGCGCCCCTGTCCGAGCCGCGTACCTATGCGGTGATCGGCCCCGGCACCGGCCTGGGCGTCGGCGGCCTGGTGATCCGCGACGGCCGGCGTTATCCGCTGGAAACCGAAGGCGGGCATGTCAGCTTTCCGCCGGGCACGCCGGAGGAAATCGAAATCCTCGAGCGCCTGTCGGCGCAGTTCGGCCGTGTGTCGAACGAACGCCTGATCTGCGGCCCCGGGCTGGTCAACATCCATCGCGCGTTGAGCGAAATCGCCGGCGAGGATCCCGGCCCGATGCAGCCCGCCGACATCACCGCGCGCGCGGCCGCCGGCGATCCGCGCAGCATGCGCACGCTGGACGTGTTCTGCGCGGTGTTCGGCGCCATCGCCGGCGACCTGGTGCTGACCACCGGCGCATGGGACGGCGTGTTCCTGACCGGCGGCCTGGTGCCGAAGCTGCTGACCAACCTGCAGCATTCCGGTTTCCGCCAGCGCTTCGAACACAAGGGCCGTTTCTCCGCGGCGATGGCGCGCACGCCCACGCTGGCCATCGTGCATCCGCGACCGGGGCTGCTCGGCGCGGCGGCGTTCGCGGTCGAGGCGTTCGGCGGCAAGGCGTAACAAACCGTAGGGTGGGCACGCTTTTCGTGCCCACCATCAGGGACGCTACGCGAGCAGCGGGCACAAGAAGCATGCCTACCTGCCAAAAGCTTTTCATCGAGCGAAAAGCCGTCGAGCAAGCACGATTCCACCAAGCCAAAAGCAGACCAATCGTGCACGAAAAACATCGGCGGAAAAGCGGCGCATAATTGCCCTGTTTCCAGCAGCCACGCCGCTTCCGCCATGAGCCTGCATCCGCGCATCGAACAAGTCACCGAACGCATCCGCAAGCGCAGCGAGAAATCGCGCCGCGCCTATCTCGACGGCATCGATGCGGCAAACCGGCAAGGCCCGCACCGCGCGCGCCTGAGTTGCGGCAACCTCGCCCACGCCTTCGCCGCGTGCGGTCCGACCGACAAGGGTCGCCTGCGCGCCGATGTCGCGCCCAACCTCGGCATCGTCACCGCGTACAACGACATGCTCTCGGCGCACCAGCCGTTCGAGCATTACCCCGAACGCGTCCGCAGGCTCGCACGCGAGCTCGGCGGCACCGCGCAAGTCGCCGGCGGCGTACCGGCGATGTGCGACGGCGTGACCCAGGGGCGTCCCGGCATGGAGCTTTCGCTGTTCTCGCGCGACGTGATCGCGCAGGCGACGGCGGTATCGCTGAGCCACGACATGTTCGACGCCGCGCTGTACCTGGGCGTGTGCGACAAGATCGTGCCGGGCCTGCTGATCGGCGCCCTCGCCTTCGGCCACCTGCCCGCGGTATTCGTGCCAGCCGGACCGATGACGCCGGGCATCCCCAACAAGGAAAAGGCCGCGGTGCGCGAACGCTATGCCGCCGGCGAAGCCACGCGCGAAGAACTGTTGCAGGCCGAATCCGACAGCTACCACGCACCGGGTACCTGCACCTTCTACGGCACCGCCAATTCCAACCAGGTGTTGCTGGAAGCGATGGGCCTGCAATTACCGGGCACTTCGTTCGTCAATCCCGACACCCCGCTGCGCGATGCGCTGACCGACGCATCGGTGGAACGCGCGCTGCGCATCACCGCGCTCGGCAGCGATTACCGGCCGATCGGCCAGCTGATCGACGAACGCGCCATCGTCAACGCGATGGCCGCTTTGATGGCCACCGGCGGTTCCACCAACCACACCATCCACTGGGTCGCGGTCGCACGCGCGGCGGGACTCGGCCTGACCTGGGACGACATCGACCAGATTTCGCAGACCGTGCCGCTGCTGGCCCGCGTGTATCCGAACGGCGAAGCCGACGTGAACCGCTTCGCCGCGGCCGGCGGCACCGCCTTCGTGTTCCGCGAACTGCTCGATGCCGGCCTGATGCACGACCTGCCGACCATCGTGCCCGGCGGCATGCGCGCGTTCTGCGACGAGCCGCGGATCGAGGCCGGCAAGCTGACCTACTCGCCCGGCGTGGCGCAAAGCGCCGACCGCGAGGTGACGCGCGGCGTCGCTGAGGCGTTCGAAGCGCAAGGCGGCCTGCGCCTCTTGCGCGGCAACCTGGGTCGTGCGCTGATCAAGACTTCGGCGGTGAAGCCGGAGTACCGCACCATCGAAGCGCCCGCCGTGGTCGTCGACGATCCGAAGACGTTGAACAAGCTGCATGCGGCCGGTGCGTTGCCGCAGGACTTCGTCGCCGTGGTCCGCTACCAGGGTCCGAAGGCCAACGGCATGCCGGAACTGCATTCGCTGGCGCCGCTGCTGGGCCTGTTGCAGAACCAGGGCCGGCGCGTCGCACTGGTCACCGACGGCCGCCTGTCCGGCGCCTCGGGCAAGATTCCCGCGGCGATCCATGTGACTCCGGAAGCCTCCGCGGGTGGCGCCATCGCCAAGCTGCGCGAAGGCGACATCGTCCGCCTCGATGCCGAGGCGGGCACGCTGGAAGCGCTGGTCGATCCCGCGGAGTGGAAGTCGCGGACGGCGGCGCCGAACACCGCGCCCGCCGGATACGATTTGGGCCGCAACCTGTTCGGTTTCAGCCGCGCCAAGGTGTCTCCGGCCGACCAGGGCGCCCTGTCGATCTCCTGCGGCCCGCCTTCGCCCGAGGGCGGCGACTGGGATTACGACGCCGAATACGAACTCGGCCACGACGCCGCCGCGGCCGCTGCGCCGCACGAAGCCGTGGATGCGTGACGCCTTTTGTCCTTCTCCCACCGGGAGAAGGTGGCGCAGCGCCGGATGAGGGCGGGAGAATTCCGATCCTCGGACACTATCCATCGACCTGAAGACCTACGCCCTCATCCGCCCTTCGGGCACCTTCTCCCGAAGGGAGAAGGAAACGCAAATCGGAACCCTTGCCATGACCATCGCCGAACGCCAGCAGAAAGCCGAACAACTCCTCCGCGCCGCCGGCATCCTGCCGGTGGTCACCGTCAACTCGCTGGACGAAGCGCGCAAGGTCTCCGAAGCGTTGCTCAAGGGCGGCCTGCCGGCGATCGAACTGACCCTGCGCACGCCGGTCGCGATGGAAGCGCTGGCGATGCTGAAAAAGGAGCTGCCGGACATCGTGATCGGCGCGGGCACCGTGCTGACCACGGAACAGATGACGCAGTCCATCGCCGCCGGCGCGGACTTCCTGGTCACCCCGGGTACGCCGCCGGAGCTGGCCGATGCGCTGGCCAAGGCCGACGTACCGGTGGTGCCGGGTGCGGCTACGCCGACCGAACTGTTGTCGCTGATGGCGCGCGGTTTCCGCGTATGCAAGCTGTTCCCGGCCACCGCGGTCGGCGGTCTCGCGATGCTGAAGGGCCTGGCCGGGCCGTTGTCCGAACTGAAGATCTGCCCGACCGGCGGTATAGGCGAAGACACCGCTGCCGACTACCTGTCGCAACCGAACGTGGTCTGCATCGGCGGTTCGTGGATGGTGCCGAAGAACTGGATCGAAGCGGGCCAGTGGGACAAGGTCACGGAGAGCTCGGCCAAGGCCGCGGCGATCGTGCGCAAGGTACGCGGCCAGTAACCCGTGATCCACACCGTGGGAGTGGTGGCATAGCCACCGGTAAGTCGCGAAGCTTTCCCTCACGTCGCGGGAATCTATTCGCGACTTACCGGTGGCTATGCCACCACTCCCACCCCGACCTTCCTCGGCACTGGATTTCTACGGAACCGCGATTTCTACCGTCGCCGGCAACGCATCGATCCGCAACTCGCGGTTGCGCCAGTCGGCCGCCTTGCCGTTGACCCTCGCCGCGCCCGGTTCGCCGGCATAAGGCCACGGCAGCACCAGCCCGCCTTCCGGCAACGACAAACCGCGCGGCACGTCGAGCTTGAGCATCGCGCCTTCGCGGTGCAGCGAGTACGCCAGCGGCCCGTTCGGCGTGCGCAGGCCGGAAATCGCCACGCCTTCGCCCTGCAGCCAGTCGGCCGGCACGCCTGCAGCCAGCACGATGCTATCGTCCGACTCGCGCGAATACGCGAACATGTCCAGCGCCGAGCGCACGAAATCCGATGCGACCCATGCATGCGGCAGGTCGCCGACGAAGAACGGCTTGCGCGGCGTGCGCGAGACCACTTCGGCCCACTGGTTCCAGGGCTGCGGCGCGCGGTCCTTGAAGAAGAACTTCACCGCTTCCCATGCGCGTCCGCGCCAACCCAGGCGCACGAAGGCGGAAACGTTGCGCCATTCGTACGGCGTGTAGTCCTTCCACTCGCGCTTGCCGTCGCGGCGCTGCACGAATTCATTCCAGTAGCGCCCGAAGGTGTTGTCCAGCACGCTGCGCGGCAGGCTGTCCTGCTCGCCGCCCGGCGCCAGCGCGATGGTCGTCGAAGTCGGATCGAAGTCGCCCAGCTCCGCCGCACCCGGCAGGTAGTCGATGCGATGCTTCTGCGTCGCGGCCTGCAGCGAGGCGTACAGGTCGGCATGGAACTGGTCGCGCGAAGCCGCCATCCGCTTCGCTTCCGCGACTTCGCCCAGCCATTGCGCGATGTCGGCCGCGTCCTTGTAACCGCGCAGCGCCCAGAAATTGTCCCAGTACGAATGCATCGGCTTGGCCGAATAGCCCTCGTGGCTGATCGACACCGGCATCATTCCGTAGAACGCAGGATCCTTCGCCCGGTTCTCCTCGGTGCGCTCGCTCAGCCGCAGCTTCTCCATGTAGTCGAACGCACCCTGCACATGCGGCCACATCCGGCGCAGGAACGCGCGGTCGCCGGTGTAACGGTAGTACTCGGCGATGTTGTAGATCAGCTCGCCATGGCTGTCGTTCTCCGGCACCGGGTCGCTGCCGCGATCGTCGACGCAACACGGCACCTTGCCGTCCTTGAACTGGTAGGGCGCGTAGAACTCGACGTACTCGCGTACCACCGGCGCGCGCCCCATGCGCAGCAGGCCTTCGGAAATCATCGCGCCGTCGCGGATCCAGCTGCGCCCGTACGAGCGCGTCCCCGGCTGCAGGCGCGGACCGATGCGCGAAATGAGCATGTGCGCGGTCGCGGTACGCACGGTGTCGGCCAGCGCCTTGCCTTGGGCCGGCACGCGCAGCGTCACCTTGTCCAGTTTGCTTCGCCACATCGCCGCCACGCGCCGTTGCGCGGCGGCGGCATCGCAGGCGTCGCCCTGGCAGGCGATCTTGCCGGTCATCGGCACGCGCAACGCGAACTCGCGGGTCTCGCCCGACTGCAAGCGAACGCGATAGACGAACGCACCCGAAGCCAGCCCGGTCGGATCGATGGCCTGGCGCCTCGCCGGCAACGCCTTGTCGCGCAGCTTCGACACCGCCATACCACCATCGAAAGTACTGGCGAATGCCGCGTCCGGCTTCTGCGCAGCGAACACGCGCGGTTTGCCGTCGACCCTGGCCACGCCGCCCGCGAACGCCAGCGTCTCGATCCGGCTGATTCCGCCGACGGTGTTGAGGAACTGGCTGGGCGGATTGACCTGGAACGGCCGTACCGCCAGCGCAAGGCGGTATTCGCGTGCCTGCTGGCCCGGATTGCTCAGCCGATAGCGCACGAACAGTTGCGAATTGTCCGGCGTGCCGTCGACGAACGCCGTCGTGTCCAGCCGCAACGCCGGATGCGTCCATTCGACGCTGGGCAACGGCAGGTAATCGTCCTGCAGCGACTGTTTGCTCTCGACATCGGCCCAGCTCACCAGTTCGCCATCGACGACGACGAACGGCTCGATGCTGAAACCGCCCTTGCCCACTTCGACCGCGCCGTCTTCGCCGATCAACGCCTGGTCCCGGCCGCCGTCGAGGCCGATCAGGGTCCAGTACGATTGCTCGCCGCTGAACCCGCGCGGAAAGTCGCCCCGCGGCGAGTTGGCCGCGACCGAGGCGACGAAGGCATTGGGCGTGGCCGCGAACCCCAGCGGCTGCACGGTCGTCTCGACCAGGCCGAATCCCGTGCCGGGTCCGCGCAGCGGCGTCAGCCGCAGGTAGCGCGCCTCCGATTCGGGCAAGGCGATGAAATCGCTGCCGCCATTGCCGCCGACGACTTCGCGCGCGAAGCGCCATTTTGCGCCGTCGTGGGACAACTCGATGCGGTAGTCGCTGGCAGGGCCGTCTTCCGCCCATTGCAACGCCAGCGCGCCGAATTCGCGCAGGCGGCCCAAATCCAGGGTCAGGCTCGGCGGTGTTTCGGCTGAGAAGCCGGCACGCCATGCCGTCGCAGGATTGCCGTCGGTCGCGAACGACGGCTGGCTGCCGGCAGCGCTGGTCGTCGCGGTCGCGGTGCCGGCCAGTGGCGCATCGCTGTCCTGCGGCAACGGCGTGAAAGCCAGCTCGTCGAAGCAGACCGAGCCCTTGCCGCCGGCGTTGTTGTAGATGGTGAATTCCAGCTTCGCGCTGTTGCGCAGCACCGGATCGGCGCCCGGGCCCCACGCCTTGTCGATGTGCCGGCGCTTGTAGCGCACCGGGGTCCATTCGCGCGGGAAATCGTACTTCGGCTTGTTGACCCACCACACGTTGTCGCCGCTGGCATCGACCAGCTTGAATTGCAGATCGTTCTTCGGCGATTCCCCGCGCAGCTGGAAATCGAAACGATAGTTCGCCGGATACTCGAGCGGCAGGTCGCGCTGGATGCCGGCATAGCCGGATACGCTGTTGAAGTCGTAGTCCAGGCACAGCGCCTTGCCTCGCGTGCCATCGACCTGGCGCAGACTACCGCTGACCTGGTTGGAGGTGACGACACGCCATGCGGAGGGATCTTCGAATCCGTCGAGCGCGCGGGTTTCCTGTGCGCCCGCCGACGTAGCCAGCAGCAGGGAAACGGAAATGGCTAAAGCTCTCGTAGCGTCGAGCTTGCTCGACTGCTTCTGGCGTTTCCCTTTGCTTCCGGCAAAAAGCAGTCGAGCAAGCTCGACTCTACGAAAAGCGCCGATCGTGCATTCCAGGATCATCCCTTCACGCTCCCCAGCAACAAACCCTGGATGTAGTAGCGCTGCAACAGCAGGAACAGCAGCAGCACCGGCAGCACGGTCACCACCGCACCGGCCATCATCAATTCGACGTCCATGATGTGCTCGCGCGACAGCGAGGCCAGCGCTACCGGCAGGGTGTACTGCTTCTGGTCGGTCAGCACGATCAGGGGCCACATGAAATCATTCCATGCCCCGAGGAAGGTGAAGATGGCCAGCGTCACCAGCACCGGCTTCAGCATCGGCAGCACGATGCGGAAGAAGATGCGCAACTCGCCGGCACCGTCGATGCGCGCGGCTTCCAGCAACTCGTCGGGAATGCTGCGCGCGTACTGCCGCACCAGGAAGATGCCGAACACGGTGGCCAGCGCCGGCACGATCACGCCCCAGCCGGTATTGACCAGGCCCAGTTGCTTCATCAGCAGGAACAGAGGCAGCATCGCCACCTGTGCCGGCACCACCAGCGCGGCCAGCAAGGCCTGGAATATCCGTTCGCGTCCGCGGAAACGCAGCTTGGCGAAGGCGTAACCGGCCATCGCGTTGACCAGCAGCGAACCCAGCGTGATCGCGCCGGAGAACAGCAAGCTGTTGACGAAGTTCCGACCCATGCCGGTGGTCGCGAACAACTCGCGGTAGTTCGCCAGCGTCGCCATCGACGGCAGGAACGGCGGAGGGAAGTGGCTGGCCTCGCCGCGCGGCATGAACGAGACCGAGACCATCCACAGCAACGGCAGCAGCGCGAAGACGGCCAGCGCGACCAGCGCACCGTTGACCCACCACGCATGCCAGCGCGATTGACCGATCTCCCGGCTCATACCAGTTCCTTCCGGCGCCCGAGGCGCAACATCAGCGTGGTCGCGGCCAGGATGATCAGGAACAGCAGGAACGCAACCGCAGAGGCGCGGCCCAGGTTCCACCACTTGAAGCCTTCCTCGAACATGAAGTACAGCACGCTGACCGTGCTCTGCAGCGGGTCGCCGCGGGTCATCACGTAGGGTTCGGCGAACAACTGGAAATAGCCAGACACGGTGATCACCCCGACCACCAGCAGCACCGGCCCCAGCATCGGCAGGGTGATATGCAGGAACTGCCGCCACTTCGATGCGCCGTCGATGCGCGCGGCTTCGTACAGGTCCTGCGGGATAGCCTGCAAACCGGCCAGGAAGATCACCATGTTGTAGCCGAAGTTCTTCCACACCGCGAACAGCATGATCGTCGGCATCGCCCAGCGCGGATCGCCAAGCCAGTCGACCGGCGCGACGCCGAGATGGCCCAGCGCCCAGTTCACCAGGCCATAGCTGCTGTGGAACAGGTAACGCCAGATCACCGCCACCGCGACCAGCGTGGTCACTACCGGCGCGAACAGCGCCGTGCGGAACAACGCCTTGAACCGCGCCACCGGCGCGTTCAGCAGCAAGGCCGCGCCCAGCGACGCGACGATCGACAAGGGCACGCCGACCAGCACGAAGTACGTCGTGTTCCACAACGACTTCCAGAACATCGGCGTGCGCAGCAGGTCGACGTAGTTGTCGAAGGCGACGAAGCGGAGGTTGTGCGGATCGGCCAGCGCGTACAGGTCGAAGTCGGTCAGGCTCAACGCCAGCGCCGCCAGCACCGGCAACACGAAGAACACGCCGATCACCGCCAGCGCGGGACCCGCAAACATCCAGCCGGCCAGCGGCACACGCGTCATCGCCGACTCCTCCTCGAGCGTGACAAATGGCCTCCTCCCTTCTGCCGAAGGCAAAGGGAAGGATTGAGGAGGGGTGCTTTTGATTTTTCCGTTCCGGCAAGGGATGCCAGAAGCGTGCTCGCTGCGCTCGCAACCCCTCCCCATCCCTCCCCTGCTTCGCAAGGGAGGGGGCGAAAAGCGTTCGCGCCCAATGCATCCAGATGTTTGTTCATTGCGGGCCTCCCTGCGCCTGCTGGTCCAGTACCCAGCGCCGCTTGGCCAGGATGCCGTCGATGCGCGCGTCGAGTTCGGTCACCGCCTGGTCCTGGCTCTGCCCGCCGCGGACCACGCGTTCGGTGGCCAGGCGCATTTCCTGGACCACGCGTTCCCACTCCAGCACCTTCGGCGTTGGTTTGACGCGTTCCAGCTGGTCGCGGAATGCGCGCGCCAGTTCGTCGTTCTTCAGCTGCGGCGATTCCCAGGCGCTGCGTCGCGGCGGCAGGTCGCCGATGGCCGCGTGGAAACGTTGCTGCACGTCGGGCCGCGAAAGGAATTCGACCAGTTGCCACGCCGCCTGCTGGCGTTTCGATGACTTGAAGATCACCAGGCTGGTGCCGCCGGCGATGCCCGCGCCCGGTCCGTCCGGTCCCGGCAACGGCATCGTGCCCCACTGCCCTTTCAAGGCCGCGGGTTCGCGGCGCCTGAATTCCCGGATGTTCCAGGGGCCCGACAGGTAGAACGCATAATTGCCGTTGAAGAATTCGTCCCAGACATTGGAAATCTGCGTCTCCGACATCGGCGGCGCCCAGCCGCGTGCGAAGGCGTTGGCATAGAACGCCAGCGCCTTGCGGAAACCGGGGCTGCGGAAATTGCCGTAGCGCCCGCCGTCGCGCAGCAGCGGGTCGCCGGTCTGCAAGCCCAGCGACAATTGCTGTTCGAATTCGTTGACCGGCAGCAGGATCGCATAGCGCTGCGGACCGACGTGGCGCTTGATCGCGGCCATCGCTGCGTTCCATTCGTCCCAGGTACGCGGTGGCCGGTCCACGCCGGCTTCGTGCAACAGGTCCTTGCGGTAGAACAGCAGCCGCGTATCGACGTACCACGGCACCCCGAGCACCTGGCCATCGACGACATTGGTGTCCCAGATTCCCGGAAAATAATCGGCCTGTTCGACCACGCGCGAGCGATCGATGAATGGCTGCAACGGCTGCAAGGTGCCGAGCGTGGCGAACTCCGGCAACCAGGTATTGCCCAGCTGGCAGATGTCCGGCAAGGCATCGGCGGCGAACGCAGTCAGCAACTTCTCGTGCGCTGCTGTCCAAGGAACGGTCTGAAGATCGACGCGGATGCCGGGGTGCTCGCGTTCGAATTCGGGCATGAAGCCGGAGATCACCTCGGCTTCGCGGCCCATCGCCCAGAAGGTGATGGTTTCGCGCTGATCGTTTTTTGGAGTGCAAGCCGCCAGCAAAAAAGCCAACAGTGCGAGTGCAATGAAAAACCCGTTTTTGCTCGTCATCCTGGTGGCTCTCGACAGCCGAATGGCTGGTAAAGCCGGGATCCACTTTGCCGTTGCTCTCTTCGTTGAAGAACAACAGCAAAAGCAAAATGGATTCCGGCTTGCGCTGGAATGACGGCAAGAGCTGGGTCCCGGCTTTCGCCGGGATGACGACGTAAACGACCTGCGGGCTTGTCGGCTGTCCATCTCGCCGACAGCTTACTCCGGCTTCGTGTCCGGAGCCGGATCGACGGCTTCCGGAACGGTCGCGCTGTTTGCGCGCGACTCGGCGGTGCCGATGGCGCGGGCCTCGGCCTCCTTCGGATCGGCGGCCTCGTCAGGCGTTGGCCTGGCCTCCGGTTCCTTCGCCGCCAGCCAGCCGCCGGTGAAGCCTGCGCGCAACAGGCCCTTGCGGATGTGCGCGTTCTTCTTCATCACGTTCCAGACGAAGCCGTTGCGGTAGTTGGCGATCATCGCCAGGATCGGGCCCTGGTCGATGCCGATGTAATCGGTGGACACCCAGCCTTCGCCCGGCACGATGCGGCCGCGCTTCAGCGGGATGTCGTACTCGAAGCTGCGGTTGAAGGCATCCAGGAAGCCATAGCTGGAGTACAGATACTCGCCGTAGCGCTCGTGCATTTCCTCGGTCGCGGGGATGACGATCTCCGGCGCAAACGGCAACGAGGCGATGGCTGCAGTCGGCGCGATGGTGCCGTCGTCGAAGTTGGAATGCAGTCCGGCGCCGCGCTCGGAATAGCCGCGGAACTTGCGCTGCTCGCCGCGGTATTCCTGGGTGGTGTTCTGCGGGCCGTCGCTGGCGGTCAGGCCCCAGACGTTCTCGCCGTAGTCCTTCCACTTCATCGGGTTCTCGATGGCGTAGGCGCGCTGCGCGTAGGCGGCGCGGCGGTTGTTCTCGAAATAATCGATGCCGCGGTTGCGCATGTACTCGTCCTGGATACCGCGGAAGTCGATCCAGGCGGCGCTGTACTGGTTCCAGAACGCCGGTCCCGTGGCTAGGTATTCCTGCCCTTCGTACACGCCCCAGCTTTCGTCGTAGGTGCGCGTCCACACCGTCCAGGCGTCGTCGCTCAGCGGATGGGTCGGCGAACCCAGACCGAGTACGTACAGGAACATCGCCTCGTTGTAGCCCTTCCAGTCCGCCTCGATGAAGCCCTGTTCGGGATGCCAGCCCATCGACACCAGCGGCTTGCGCTTGGCCATCCAGTTCCAGTCGACGCGACGGTAGAGCTGCTCGGCGATCTCCCGGATCTCCTTCTCGCGCGGATCGTCGCGGTCGTAGTAGCTCTGCGCGAACAACACGCCCATCATCAGCAGCGAGGTGTCGACCGACGACAGCTCGACCCAGGTGCCATAACGCAAGCCGGTCTGCATGTCGAGGAAGTGGTAATAGAAACCCTTGTAACCCGCGTTGCCTTCGCGCTGCGGCCCCTGCGGCAGATCGCGGAAGAACTGCAGCGTCAACAGCGTGCGCTCCACCGCCTGGGTACGGCTGACCCAGCCGTTCTCGATACCGATCGGGTACGCCGTCAGGGCGAAACCGACCGATGCGATGCTGGCGAACGGCCGAGACGGATAGCGGTCCGGCGTCAGCCCGTTCAACTCGTTGCTCGTGTCCCAGAAGAACTGGAACGTGCGCCGTTCGATGTCGCGGAACAGCGGAGGAAGCGCGGGCTTCTCGGCCTTCGCTGCGGTCACCGGGGGCTTGCCGGCTGCCGGAGCCACGGGCGCGGCTTGTGGCTCAGCAGGTTTCTTGCAGGCGCTCAACAGCACCATGGTGAAACCCAACGTCATAACGCAGATATTTTTGCAGAGCCTTCGAGTCATTGGTCTGGATATCATGTAATCGCTTACATATTGCGGGCGGCGAACTCTTGTTTCCCGTCGCTGACACCGGGTCAGCGACGGAACTCCGGATCATTCGACTATGGCTGTCGCGGCAGCGGCAGCCTTGCAGTGACGATCGATGAACTGCTGATGGGTCGGCATGACATCGACGCACGAGACCACCGTATTGTTTACGCTGGCGAGGAAGCGTTGTAGTTCTTCCTCGGCCAGGCGATCTACCATGGGGTGATAACGCTGCGGCATGATTCCCTGTCCTACCATGACCTGAATCCAGCTGATTTCCGCGAACATCTCGTTGCCGTTGCGGAAGAAGCGCCCGCTATCGCGGAACAGATCGATGTTCGCTTTAAGTTCATCGGGTATGGACATGCGCCTGCATTCCCTCCAGAAAGGGGTGTCTTCGCGTTCCACGGCGTTGTAGTGCAGAACCAGGAAGTCGCGGATGCGATCGAACTCGAAAGCGAGCTGGTCGTTGTAGCGTTGCGCCAGCACATCGCTGAAACCCCGATCCGGAAACAGCTCGAGCAGCTTGGAGATTCCCGACTGGATCAAGTGGATGCTGGTCGATTCCAGCGGCTCCATGAATCCGCTGGACAAACCCAACGCCACCACGTTCCTGTTCCAGCACTTCTTGCGCCGCCCCGTGGTGAAGCGCAAGGGCCGTGGATCGGCGAGCGCCTTGCCGTCCAGATTTGCTAGCAGAGTGGCTGCCGCTTCGTCGTCGCTGATGTGGCGGCTGGAATAGACATACCCGTTGCCGGTGCGATGCTGCAGCGGGATCCGCCACTGCCAACCAGCTTCGCGTGCCGTCGACCGCGTATACGGGGTCGGATCGGCGACCTTCTCGCAAGGCACCGCAAGCGCGCGATCGCAAGGCAGCCAATGGGTGAAGTCGTCGTACCCCGTATGCAGCGTCTGCTCGATCAACAGCCCTCTGAACCCGGAGCAATCTATGAACAGGTCGCCCGACACGACATCACCCGGCCGAAGGCGAACGGATTCGACGTAACCGCTTTCCGGGTGCAGGTTTACCTGCTCGACAATCCCTTCGATTCGCCGGACGCCCAGGCGTTCGGAGTAGGCCCGCAGGTATCGCGCATACAGCGAAGCATCGAAATGGTAGGCATAGGCGATATTCGCGAGCGGCGAGGTTGGCGGGACGTCGGTCGCGGAAACCATGAACTTCCCGCGTTTCGCAGCCACGGTATTCAGTGTATAGGCGCCCAAGGGCTGGGCGTGCCCCGCAAGCATCGCCTTTATCCAGTATTGGTGGAACGGCAGCAGCCCGAGCGGATGCCCGATCTCGGTACCGAAACCATGGATATAGGTCTCGCCCTTGCGCACCCAGTCCACGAACTCGATGCCGAGCTTGAAGGTTCCCTGAGTGCTGCGTACGAAGTCCGCCTCGTCTATCCGGAGCAGCTGGTTGAACGCCTTGATGTGGGGAACAGTGGCCTCGCCAACGCCGACAATGCCGATTTCATCGGACTCGATGAGCTGAATCGCGTATCGACTGCCCAGCGTACGCGCGAGCGCTGCCGCGGCCATCCACCCGGCGGTGCCACCACCGACGATGACGATGTCTTTAATTGGCGATGGATTCATGACTTCGATGCCCGAGTAAAACGCTCAACGGATCCAGGATTCTCCGACAAATACGAACGGGGCCTGAGGGCCCCGTTCGTTTACGGCTGGCGCTAGGGACAGGGCCGAGCCTCGGGCGGGTTAGAACTTCAAGCCAAGCTCGAAGGTCAGGGTCCGCGGCACATATCGGATATCACCGTATTTGTTGACTGAGATTTGCGGATCGTAAACCCCGTTCGAGCCGAAACTGTCGTAATTGAAGGAACTGTAGTTCTTGAAATCGAAGGCATTTAGCAGGTTGAGGCGAGCGGTCAGCGCGAAGCGATCGCCGAACTTGAACTCCTTCGTCGCCTGGAAGTCGACCGTCCGATAGCCCCAGATGTCGCCACCGATGAGGAACTTGCCCGTTCCGGGCACCCAGAAGCCAACCGGCGTGCAGGTGGAACCATCGGGATTCTGCTGGCCCCAGCAGGAGATATTGTTTCTCGCCTCCGGAGTCTCCAGCACGATCTTGGCGCCAAAGGTAATGCCCCAGAAACCATCGATCGAGCCCGCGGCAACCAGACGATGCCGAGGGGCGGCATCGGACTTGATGAAGGGATATTGCTCGATGGTGGCCTTGTCGAAAGCGTAGATCTCGTTGAGACTGCGGTTGTGGCGCGCATGGGTCTGGGTATAGGCGATGCTCAAACCCCAGCCGGAGGCTTTGGTATAGGGCTTCTCAGCTGAAACGAGCAGCGACGTATTGCGGGTTTCGATGCCATTGCTACCCAGAATGGTATTTGCATAACCGGGGACCGGCTCGCCCCAGGGTTGTCCACCGTTCTGGAAGAAAGAACCGTCCGGAAACCGATTAATCAGGGTGTACACCAAGCCGTCGTGACTCATGACGTGTTGCACGGTGACGTCGGTAAGCCAATCACCCAATTGATTCGACATACCAACGCTGAATTGGTCGCTATACGGCGTCTTGAAGTCGTTGCGGAGCATGAAGAGCTCCTTGCTGCCCGTGGTAACGGGAATCCCGGCCAAAGCGTCCGGTCCGTTCAAGTAGATCGGATCCCAAGCGACGCAGGGGCGTCCATTGTTGGGGCGATAGCACTGCCCGGTATCAGGATTGATGAAATCCACCTCGACCGGCGACAACGCAGCCTTGCTTACCTCAAGCGACATCTGCTCGAACAGGTTGCGATCGTACGAGCGCCCCGCGCCACCATGGATCACGTGCTGCTCGTCCGCGTTCAGGTCGTACGAGAAGCCGAGCCGTGGCGCCCAGGCGTCCTTGAAGTCCTTGCGGTTGTGACCGGTGCTGATGTAGTCGGCCGGATCGATGCCGCTGGCGGCCAACCTGTTTGCCCAAGGCTGCACGCCGGCGATATCCGGATCATCGCCGTACAGCGCAGCGACGAAGTCCTGGGACGTGACGAAATTGGTATAGGCGGGGTTCTTTTCGTAATCCCACCGAACGCCGATATTGAGTATCAACTTGTCGTTGACCGCCCAATCGTCCTGGATGAAGAATCCGTACTGCTTCGCATGCGACACCACGCTGGCGGTTTGCCCCGGCACGTTGAACGGAGAAGTGAAGTTGACCTTGAAGGGCACATCGGCGACGCCATCCGGCGTGACGTTGTAGCTGAATTGCGGATTGACGGCCAGAGCGTCCACCGACGACAGCTTGATCGCCTTGTAACTTGCGCCCACCTTGATCGTGTGGTCGCCATGCCAGCGGAAGCTGTTGAAAGTCAGATTATCGGAGATCGACCAGCCCTTCTGTTTCTTGTCCTGCGCATCGAAACCGCTGGAAGGACCGGTTTCCACAATGGTTTCTTCACTGTCCGGCCTGACCTGGTCGACAACGATGTATTTGATACCGTTGCCAATGCTCATCGGGTTCGGGTTGTATTTTGAATTCTCCGTCGTGGCGATCAGCTCGTTGGTCCATGCGTTGGCGTAGTGCATCCAACGCAAGGTCGAGCGGGTGTCCTTGTTGATGAAGTCGCGCCCATGGTCGGCCGCTCTCTGATTTCCGATGTCATCAACCTGGGTCTCGTCGCGCACCTGGGCACTCAGTTCGACTCGATCGTTCTCACCGATATCCCAGTCGATCTTGGCGAAGTACAGATCTTCATCGAACGGCTGACTGACGGGACCGAATACCGATTGCACATTGCTCGGAAGGTATTGCACCCAGTTGGCGGCCGCGGAACCCGGCGTCACCGTGCGTGGCACGACATTTTCCTTGGCCTCGTAGGCCACGAAGAAGTGCATCTTGTCCTTGATGATCGGACCGCCAAACGCCGCGCCATATTCCTTGGTCTGCGAGTCGGACTTGTCGCGCCCCGGCGCCGACTCGCTGGCGGTCTTCTCGCGCATGCTCTGATTGGTGAAACGATAGAAGGCTTCGCCTTCGAAGTTGTTCGTGCCCGAACGGGTCACGGCGGTGACGGCGGCACCGCTGATCTGGCCGTACTCGGCCTTGTAGTTGGAAGTAATGACCTTGTATTCGCCGATCGCCAGCTGCGAAAAGGGGTTGCCTTGAGTGTCGCTCTGGCCGGCGATGCCGCCGCTCTTGACGTAGCTCTTCTGCCCGACGCCATCGATGTAAAGGTTGCCGGACGAGCTGTTGGTGGCGCCGCCGCGCAGGCTGGTGTGGCCCTGCGCATCCATCTCGAAGGCCATGCCGGGCACGGTATCGGCGAATTCGAGGAAGTTGCGCGTCGCCTGCGGAAGCTGCTCGATCTGGCGCAGGGACACCGTGGTGCCGACTTCGGAGGTCTTCACGTCCTTCAGTACCGGCGCGGTAACGACCACTGTGTCGAGATTGGTCGCCTCGCCTCTTGGCGTCGGCGCGGCCCCACCGGCACTCAGATTCAAGGTGGACGTCGAGGCTACCGACAAGGTAACGGTCTGTTCGCTGCCGCCGGACCGGACGGTGTAGGTGCCGGGCGGCAAGCCGACCAGCGAATAACTACCGTTGGCGGCGGTTTGGGTGGTGCGCGTAGAGCCAGTCTGCACGTTGGTCGCCGTCACCTCGGTTCCGGCACCCGCTCCGGAGACTACGCCACGCAGCGTCGCGTTCGACGACTGCGCGAACGCCGGCGCGCTCAGCATCAGGCAACTGGCCAGCGCGCAGGTGAGCAGCTTGCGCGTGGGGCGGCGGTGCGATGTCTTGTGCTTCATGGTCTCCCCCTCCCGAGGGTTTCGATCAATGGGTAAAACGTTCTGGTTTTTGGTTTGAAATCGTTTACATCGGAACGCGTGGAAAGGCTTCAATCGGCGCATCCTGCGGGGTCAGGAAATTCCCAGGCTGGAATCGCGTGCAATCAATTCAGGGGTGAGCAACTGCGGAGCGGCGGCATCGGGGCCGGATTCGATGGCCTGCAGCAGGCGACCCATCGCCATGCCGCCGAGTTCGGCGATGTTGACCCGCATGGTCGTCAACGGCGGGTGTACGAAACGCGCCAGCGGGATGTCGTCGAAACCGGCCAGCGCGATGTCTTCCGGTACGCGTACGCCGGCCTGGTTGAAGGCGTACAGGCAACCGAGCGCCATCATGTCGTTGGCGGCGAACACGGCATCGGGCCGGACTTCCGCTTCGAGCACCTTGCGTCCCGCTTCGTAACCCGAAGCCTCGTCGAAATCGCCGGGCAGTTCCCACGGGGACTGCTTCGGCAGCAGGCGCGCCAGCGCGTCGCGGTAACCGCGGGCGCGCTCGCGCGCATCGAAGTTGTCGGCAGGACCGCCGATGAAGGCGATGCGCTTGTGCCCGGATTCGACCAGGTGCTCGACCATCGCGGTGGCGCCGCGATAGTTGTCGATGCTCAGCGTGGGGTAGCCGGACTCCGGCAACTGCGTGTTGATCAGCACGGCAGGCAATGAATCGGGCAGGTTGTCGGTCAGGAACCCGGGGCGATCGGCGTACGGCGACAACACCAGCAAGCCGTCGACGCGACCGCGCATCGCGCGCAACGCGGCGCCCTGCTCTTCCGGATGGCCGTGGTAACTGGACACCAGCAGGTGCTGCCGGTGCGCACGCGCCACCTGGTCGATGCCGCGGATCAGTTCGGAGAAGAATTCGCCGTACAGGTCCGGCAGGACTACGCCGACGGTCTGGGTGCGCCGGCTGCTGAGGCTGCGCGCGGCGGCGTGAGGCTGGTAGCGCAGGCGCGAAGCGGTTTCCAGCACCAGCTTGCGCACCGGCTCGGCCACGTTGTCGTGGCCGTTCAGCGCGCGCGACACGGTGGCCACCGATACGTCGGCCTCGCGTGCGACATCCTTGATGGTGATGGTCCTGCTTCGTGTCATCGACCGCCCCTCCGCGGGATGCATACGTATTCGCCGACTGGACTGTAATCGTTTACAAATCCAGATGTAAAGCCCTCGTTATGTGCACCAGCAACATAAGTTATTTCAGTTACTTAGGCGATGAAATCAAGATGAAAAACTGTTGCGCCGCAGCATCTTGCGATTCGCGGCGCACACCTCGGCCCAAGGCCGAGGATCAGCGCCCCTGGGCCACTACCTCGAACTGCGCCTGCTGGCTCGCATCGGAACTGCCGCCGGCGAACACAATGAACGTGCCCGGCTCGACACGCTTGCGCATGTCCAGTCCGAGGAACGCCAGGTCATCCGGCTTGAGCGTGAAATCCAGCGTCTTCGATTCGCCTGGCTTCAGGTGCACGCGCTGGAAGCCGCGCAGTTGGCGCAGCGGGCGGGTCACGCTGGACACGTCGTCGCGCACGTACAACTGCACCACTTCGTCGCCGGCGCGCGTACCCGTGTTGGTCACGGTGACGGCCACCTGCTGGGTGTCGCCGGCGCCGATCTTCGCCAGCTTCGGCTTCGGCGCGTCGTAGCGGAACGTGGTGTAGCTGAGGCCCCAGCCGAACGGATACAGCGGCGTGTTCGGCGAATCGAGGTAGCGCGAGGTGTACTTCTCTTCCTTGCCATCCGGATTGATCCGGATCGGGCGACCGGTGTTCTTGTGATCGTAGTAGAGCGGTATCTGCCCGACGCTGCGCGGGAAGGTCACCGGCAGGCGGCCAGCCGGGTTGTAGTCGCCCAGCAACACATCGGCGATGGCGTTGCCCGCTTCCACGCCGGGGAACCACGCAGCGACTATCGCCGGCACGGTCTTCGACAGCGGTTCGATGGTCAGCGCGCGACCGCTGAACACCACCGCGACGACCGGCTTGCCGGCGGCTTTAACCGCTTCGACCAATTGCTGCTGCACGCCGGGCAAACCGATGTCGGTACGACTGCTGGCCTCGCCGCTCATCGCCGCGGATTCGCCGATGAACATCACGACCGCATCGGCGTTGCGCGCTGCGGCCACGGCATCCGCGAAGCCGGACGTGTCCTTGCCGTCGATGCTGGCGCCCTTCGCATAACTCACCTGCGTGGCCGAGCCCAGCGCCGTGCGCAGGCCCTGCAGCGGCGTCACCGTGTCTTCCGGGCGGCCATCGCCGGCCCAGTTGCCGAGCATGTCGGGATGCGAATCGGCCAGCGGGCCGATCACCGCCAGCTTGCGCAGCTTGCCCTTGGCCAGCGGCAGCGCATTGCCTTCGTTCTTCAGCAGCACCAGCGACTCGCGCGCGACCTCGCGCGCGGCCTGGCGGAATTCGGGGGTCAGCGTGCGCGCCTGCTCGCGTTCGACGTTGCAGAAGCGATACGGATCGTCGAACAGGCCCAGCTTGTACTTCAACCGCAGCACCCGGCGCACGGCTTCGTCCACGGTCTTCTGCGACAGTTTGCCGGCACGCACCGCCGCCGGCAGCGACTTGCGATAGATGTCGCTGACCATGTCGATGTCGACGCCCGCGTCCAGCGCGAGGATGCCGGCGGCGGTGTCGTCCGCGGCGATGCCGTGCTTTTCCAGTTCCCATACGCCGGTGTAATCGCTGACCACCAGGCCGTCGAAGCCCCATTCCTTGCGCAACACGCCGTTGATCAACGGCCCGTTGGCATGCATCGGCACGCCGCCGACTTCGTTGAACGAGGCCATCACCGTCTGCACGCCGGCATCGACCGCGGCCTGGAACGGCGGCAGATACACTTCGCGCAAGGTGCGTTCGGACATGTCGGCGACGTTGTAGTCGCGGCCGGCCTCGGCGGCGCCGTAGGCGACGAAGTGTTTGGCTGTGGCCAGCATTTCGTCGTCGCGCTTCAGGTCGCCCTGGAAGCCCCGCACCCGTGCGCGCGCCAGCACGTTGCCGAGATAAACATCTTCGCCGGAGCCTTCCGACATGCGGCCCCAGCGCGGATCGCGGGCGATGTCGACCATCGGCGCGAAGGTCCAATGGAAACCGTGCGCAGTGGCTTCGATCGCTGCGATGCGCGCGGACTTCTCCACGGCCGCCGGGTTGAAGGTGGCCGCCTCACCAATCGATTGCGGGAAGATGGTGCGGAAGCCGTGGATCACATCGCCGGCGAACAGCAGCGGGATGCCGAGCCGCGATTCCTCGACCGCGACCTTCTGGTATTGGCAAGTACGCGCGGCGCCGTGCAGGCCGAGGAACGAGCCGACTTCGCTGCGGCGCACCTGGTCGAGGCCGCCGGCTTCGGCCTGCGGGCCGGTGCGGTTGTCGGGACCGGGGGGCTGGTTGAGCTGGCCGAGCTTTTCTTCGAGGGTCATCTTGCCCAGCAGGGCTTCGATGAAGGCGGCTTCGTCGCGGGCCCCGGCCTTGGATGCGGCCTTGGGCGTGTCGGCGACGGCCAGCCCGGCCGTGGCAGTCAGCAGGCTGGCGGAAAGCGCGACGGCAAGCGCACGCAGGCGCCGCGCGTGCGCGGGATGGTTCTGGTTGTTCACTGCCCCTCCGCAGTTTTGGCTTCAGGGCGGGAATGTAAACGTTTTCATGGCGCCGTGGGAAGGGCGGACGATACGGCTCGCTGGCGGGCCAAGTCGTATTTGCCCGCCAATCTCCGTTATGACAGTGGAAATGCCGGACAAATATCGGAGCTGACGCCGTTGTTGGCCACCTGGATCTGGCCATCGGTCCGCTTTCGTGCACCACCCGCACCCGGTTCTCGCCGTCGTAGCTGCACCGCTATTCCTGCTAGCCCGCGCCGTTGGTTACCGGGCCGGTCGGCGTGCCGCCGCCGGGGCAGAAATTGGAGCTGGAACGAAACCCCGGCTGGTCCCCGCCGGATTGGATCAATCCGGCGGGATCCGCTTCGCGGGTTCCGCCCTACGACCCAGGAAGCGGCAACCGCGCGCCGATGAAGTCCGCGACGTTGACTGCATGCGGATGGCCGCGATTGGACAGCACGATCGTCTCGTAGCCTGATCGAAAGATCGCGTAGTCGGCATTGACCCCCGGCGCGCTTCCGCCATGGCCGTACCACGATGCGCCGTTGCGCATCGCAACGCGAAGGCCGAGCGACCACTGCGCATTGCCCGCTGCAATGCGCGCGCGCGTCAAAAGATCAAGATGCGCCGCGTCGAGCAATCTCATCTCGCGCAGCGCCGTGCCGAAACGGTGGAGATCGTCCAGTGTCGAGTAACCGCCGCCCGCCGGGAGGCCGACGTAATATGGCAGCGCCTTGAGGCCGGTGCCGGCTGCGCCCGTGCAAGGCTCGGCGGTTTCGCCGTCGGACGCGAGCGGCGACGTCGACGTCATGCCCGCGATACGGAAGACGTGCGTCTTCTGATAATCGTCCCACGTCGTTCCGGAAACCTGCTCGACGATTGCGCCGAGCACGATGAAACCGAAATTGCTGTAGCCCCATCGCGATCCCGGCGCGAACGCGGGCTCGCGGTTTCCGAACCGACGAATGAAGTCGGACGGCGTGCGCAGCTCGGCCTGATGCGCGTCGTACTCGGGTCCGAAGAAATCGCCGGTGCCGCCGCTGTGCGTCAGGAGATGCTCCACGGTCACTTGCCGGGCGAGCGGCGTATCGGGATATTTCGGCAGCAACGCCTTGATCGTATCCGTCAGATGCAACTCGCCTTTCTGGATCAGCTGAAGCACTGCGACGGCCGTGAACATCTTGCCCATCGAGCCGAGGCAAAAGCGGGTATCCGGTTTCGTCGCGAGCGCTGACGTCGCGGTGCGCGCACCATAGGCTTCGCGAAAGAGAACGGTTCCGTTCTTCGCGACGAGCACGGCACCGGAAAAGCGGCCGCCCGCCGCTTCGGCGCGAAGCTTGCTGCGAAGCTCGCCGAGCGCGTCCCGCTCGCCGAGCCGCCGTACCTTGAAATCGGCCGGTGTCGGCGCGCCGGAAAACGACAGATCGTCGATATGCCCGTCTCTGGTCGTCAGCAGGACTTTCGAGAACCGATCCCAGTTGCGATCGCGGACCCAGGCCGTGATCTCGTGCGGCCCGGTCTCCTCGCTTCTCAAAAGCACGAAGCCACCGCTCGCTTCGCGTACGGCAAGATCGTCGTCGACGTACCGGAGGAGCGCCGGGAGATACGCGCGCACGAATTCGGCGTAGGCCGAAGCGCGGGGGCTGTTGAACGCCTCGAGCCATAGATCGAGCCATTGTTTGGCGGTCGCCGGCGCGCTATCGACGGCGCGCGCCCAGAAAGGGAGACTGGCCAGCACTAGCGTCCCGCCGACAAAATTGCGTCGAGTGATTCGCATCGGATTCTCCATTGGCTTGCCAGATATTAGTTAGGCGCCTACCATTATGTCAATGACGTCTTCGCGCTCCAAGAAAATGAACAAGGCCGCGCTCGGCGCGCGCTTGCGTCGACTGTCGGAAGCGGTCGATCGCGACGCCACGCGCGCGTACGCGCAAATGGGCGTCCGCTTCGAGCAGCGCTGGTTCGGTGTGCTCAATCAGCTCGCGCGCAACGGACCGATGACGGTCAGCGAGCTCGCGGCGGCGCTGCGCATCACGCGCGCTTCGGTTAGCCAGACGCGGCAATCGCTCGAAGACGCCGGCATCGTCGATACCGAAGACCATCCTTCGGATGCGCGGCAGCGCCACCTGGTGCTGACCGACGCGGGATCGAAGCTAATTCGTCGCCTGAAATCGTTATGGCAGGCGATGGACGATGCGGCGATGGAGGTCGATGCCGAGGCCGGCGACGTCGTCGCCGCCCTCGACCGGCTGGACGAAGCGCTGGCTCGGCAGTCGATGTTCGATCGGATCGTGGGGAAGCTGTCTTCGCCGCGCAGTCACGACAAATGAAACCCTGACATCAAGCGTCGCCCGGATGCAGCGCAGCGGAATCCGGGGCTCTACGCGCTCCCGGATTTCGGCCTGGCGGCCTTCATCCGGGCTACACCGAATTTTTGGCTGTAGATCTCAACCGACTTCTTCCGGCGTCTTCGCCACGATCTGCAACGCGTGGATATCGGTCTGCATCATCTCGCCCAACGTTGCGTACACTGCCCGATGGCGCGCCAACGGCGCCATGCCGGCGAACGCGGGACTGACGATCTTCACCGCAAAATGCCCCCGCCCATCGCGCGCACCGGCATGGCCGGCATGCTTGTGGCTGTCGTCCACCACTTCCAGCGCCTGCGGCTGGAACGCCGCCTGCAACGCGGCGCGGATGCGTGCCACGCGATCGCCAGCGGCCGCCGCTTCGCTCACGGCAGGACCTTGCGGAACGGACGCACCTCGACCCGGCCGTAGACGCCGGCGTCCACGTACGGATCGGCCTTCGCCCAGGCCTGCGCGGCCTCCAGCGACTCGAATTCGGCGATGACGATGCTGCCGCTGAAGCCAGCCGGGCCCGGATCTTCCGCGTCGATGGCCGGGCATGGACCCGCGATCAGCAACCGCCCCTCGTCGCGCAACGCGGTCAGCCGCGCCAGATGGGCCGCCCGTGCTTCCAGCCGCTTCGGCAGCGTCCCGTCCACGTCATAGCCTTCAATCGCGTACCACATGCCCTGCTCCACGGTTTCGAAGCCTGAATTGTAAGCCGCGGCCCGCTGGACACCGGCCCCGCCAGCCCTTAATCTTGGCTCCAGCACGGCCGGAAGCAGCGGCCCGTCGCCCCGCCGGCCCGCGCAGGCCGCCCCCGACGAGCGATTCGCTGCCCTTTCCCGCCCGGAGCCCGACGATTACCTTGCGTTGTCCGCGCCACGGCCCGTGGCGTGCGTTGCTTGTTTTGATTGTGTGGAATGCGCCGGCATGGCGCAGCTTCGCCCGATGCCGCCCGGCGTCCGGCCCCGTATCTGCAATTAGGTCTGCAACACGGCTTTCGACCCGATGACTTCCGAACTCGCGCCAGACGCGAATCCGCCAACCCAATCGAACGCGCCGCAGCAGCACGAGATGCCGCTGGCGCTGGTGCATGGCCAGCCCCTGTTGCAGATGCCGCAGGACCTGTACATCCCGCCGGACGCGCTGGAAGTCATCCTCGACGCGTTCGAGGGCCCGCTGGACCTGCTGCTGTACCTGATCCGCCGGCAGAACCTGGAGATCCTCGACATCCCGGTCGCCGAGATCACCCGCCAGTACGTCGACTACATCAACGTGATGCAGGAGCTGCGCTTCGAACTGGCGGCCGAGTACCTGGTGATGGCCGCGATCCTGGCCGAGATCAAGTCGCGGATGCTGCTGCCGCGGCCCGAGGGCGCGCCGGAGGACGAAGGCGACCCGCGCGCCGAGCTGGTGCGCCGCCTGCAGGAATACGAACGCTTCAAGCAAGCCGCCGAGGACCTGGACGCCCTGCCCCGGCAGGAACGCGACACCACCACGGTCGCGGCCTTCGTCCCCGACCGTGCCGCCGTGCGCCTGCCCCCGCCGGTCGACCTGCGCGAGATGCTGCTGGCCCTGCACGACGTGCTCAAGCGCGCCGAGCTGTACACCCAGCACGCGATCAAGCGCGACGCGCTCAGCGTGCGCCAGCGCATGGGCGACCTGCTCGGCCGGCTGGACGACGGCAAGTTCCACCGCTTCGAATCGCTGTTTACCGTGGAAGAAGGCCGCCAGGGCGTGCTGGTCACCTTCCTGGCCATGCTGGAACTGGCCAAGGAGCAGTTGCTGGACTTCGTGCAGGAAGCGCCGCTGGCGCCGATCTACCTGAAGTCGCTGGCCCTGAACAACACCAACGAGCCGCTGGCGTTCTCAAGCGAGTTCGACGACACGGATGCCGCAAACGACGCCAGCGCCTAGTTTTCGCTCGTCATTCCCGCGAAGGCGGGAATCGCTCTTTGCCGTTGCTTTTGCTGTCGAGCGTGGACAAGGGCAAGAGCGATTCCCGCCTCCGCGGGAATGACGGCTGAAATATCGCGATAACCCGAACAATACGAACCACGACATTGAAACCCTGATGGACCAAACCCTCATCACCCGCATCGTCGAAGCCGCGCTGCTGGCTTCCCCGCAGCCGCTGACCCTGGCCCAGCTGCACGGCCTGTTCCCCGAGGAACAGCCCGCGCCCGCCGGCAGCGTCGAACTGGCGCTGGAACAACTGCGCGAGGCCTGCGCCGACCGCGGCGTCGAACTGGTCGAAGTCGCCTCCGGCTTCCGCTACCAGGTGCAGGCGGACGTGCACGAATGGGTCGCGCGGCTGTGGACCGAGCGCAAGACCAAGTACACCCGCGCCACCCTGGAAACGCTGGCGCTGATCGCCTACCGCCAGCCGATCACCCGCGGCGAGATCGAACAGGTGCGCGGCGTCGCGGTCAGCAGCAACACCATCCAGGCGCTGGAAGAACGCGAGTGGATCCGCGTGGTCGGCCACCGCGACGTGCCCGGCCGTCCGGCCCTGTTCGGCACCACCAAGGCCTTCCTCGACTACTTCGGCCTGAAGCGCCTCGACGAACTGCCGCCGCTGTCCGAACTGAAGGACATCGGCGAACTGGAACCGCAGCTGCCGTTCGACGCCGCCCCGATGGCGACGGCGGCGGTGGCGCAGGACGAGTCGGCCGAAGACGGGCTGCCGGAAGAGCCGGCGGTGCAGAACGATTCCGAAACCTTCCCCGAAACCCCTGCCGACGCGCAGGACCACGAAACGTCCGTTGAAAGCATCGCCGATGCCGCGGACGAAACCCACGACGAAAACGAAGATGACGACGCCGCCAAGGTCTCGTCGGAGCAGAACGCATGAGCAACGCCCCCACCCCCAACAACAAATCCAAGCTGTCGCTGAAGCGCGACACGACCGCCACCGGCGCCGACGCCGGCAAGCTGGAAGAACGCCTGCACAAGGTGCTGGCCCAGGCCGGCCTCGGCTCGCGCCGCGCGCTGGAACAGCGCATCGCCGACGGCCTGGTCAAGGTCAACGGCGAAACCGCGCAGACCGGCATGTCGGTCAAGGCCGGCGACAAGATCGAACTCGACGGCAAGACCTTCGTCGCCAGCGCGCTGACCGAACCTTCGCGCGTGCTGATCTACAACAAGCCCGAAGGCGAAGTCACTACCCGCGAAG
This sequence comes from Pseudoxanthomonas helianthi, assembly GCF_017939625.1. GTDB lineage: Bacteria > Pseudomonadota > Gammaproteobacteria > Xanthomonadales > Xanthomonadaceae > Pseudoxanthomonas_A > Pseudoxanthomonas_A helianthi. Next base: position 836,214 of record NZ_JAGKTC010000002.1, on the reverse strand, counting down.
ACCCCGAAGGCCGCCCGACCATCTTCGATTCGCTGCCCGTGCTGAAGGGCGCGCGCTGGATCGCCATCGGCCGCCTCGACATCAACACCACCGGCCTGCTGCTGCTGACCACCGACGGCGAACTGGCCAACGCGATGATGCATCCATCGTTCGAAGTCGAACGCGAGTACGTCGTCCGCGTGCGCGCGCCCGAGGGCCAGGACAGCGTGCCGGACAACATCGTCGACCGCCTCGCCCGCGGCGTCGCGCTGGACGACGGCCCCGCCAAGTTCGACGAGATCGAACGCATCGGCGGCACCGATTCGCACGACTGGTTCCGCGTCGTGGTCAGCGAAGGCCGCAACCGCGAAGTGCGCCGCCTGTGGGAGTCGCAGGGCTGCCAGGTCAGCCGGCTGAAGCGCGTGCGCTACGGCGACGTGACCCTGCCACAGCCGCTGCTGCGCGGCCAGTCGCAGGAACTGCCCGACGTGCAGGTCGAAGCGCTGCGCAAGAAGCTGGGCCTGGAAGACGGCACGCCGGCGGCGCTGACCCTGCAGCCGGTGATCGGCCAGCGCAAGGCGAGCAAGACCGCCGTGCATGTCGGTGGCGGCCGCAACGGCAACGCCTACGTCAACGGCCACAACACCGCCGACGAAGGCCGCGAACTGCGTCGTTTCGACCACGTGCGCGAAGATCGCCGCGGCAACCGCAAGCCGCATGGCGGCCTGACCGTCAGTGGCGAAGCGGCCGCGAAGCAATCGCAGAAGCCGTTCAAGCAGCGCAAGATGAAGGGCCCGAAGCCGTTGCCGGATGGCAACCCGGCCGCGTTCCGCACTTGGTACGTGCCCGAAGGCGTCGACACCGGCCCGGCCGGCCATCGCAACGCCGGACCGAAGAAGCCGTTCGGCGGCAGGCCCGGTGGCAAGCCGGCCGGCGGCAACGCACAGGGCCGTCGCGGCGGTTCGCGCTTCAACGAAGCCGGTGGCGGCGGTGGCAACCGTTTCGGCAACGAAGGCGGATTCGGTGCCGAGCGTGGCCCGGGCGGTTTCAACGCCAATCGCGGTCCGCGTGGCGCCGGAGGCGGCCAGGGAGCCGGCAAGCCGCAGCGTGCCGCCAAGCCCTATGGCCACCCCGGCAACGCGCCGAGCTTCCCGTCCGACCACGCTACCCCCGGCTATTCGCCGTACGGCCAGCAGCCGCGCGGCAATCGTCCGCAGGGCGGCCGTCCCGGCGGCGGCAACCGTCCGCATGGCAATGGTCCGCGCCCTGGCCATGGACCGCGTCCCGGCGGCCCGCGCGGCGGTGGACGTCCCGGCGGTGGCCGGCACAGCGGCGGCTGACGATCGGCCTCGCTTTCGACACAAGGGCGCCTGCGGGCGCCCTTCGTGTTTTCGACTTCACCTACGCCTCATGCCCGCCACGCAGGGGTCGGCCACCCTGCCCCGCATGCCTGGCGATGGAAGGTGTCGATGGCGGAACGTTCGAATGGATGGGACTGGGACCTGGTGGTGGCCGGCGCCAGCTTCGCCGGCGCGGCATGCGCGCTGGCCGCGGTGCATTACGGATTGCGCGTCTGCGTGCTCGAACGAAAGCGCGATCCCGGCGTAAAGCTCCATACCACCGGCATCCTGGTCAAGGAAGCCGCGGAGCGGACCTGGCTCAATCGCGTTCCGCCCTCGCTGGTGCAGCGTGTCGAACGCGTGCGCCTGTATGCGCCGAACCTGCGCAGCCTGTCGCTCGCCGCGCCCGGCTATTACTTCCTGACCACCGACACGCCGAACCTGATGCGCTGGCTCGCCGAAGAACTGCGCGCACATGGCGTCGAACTCCGGCTGCACCAGTCCTTCACCCGGGCTTCGCGCATCGGCGACGGCTGGCAGGTCGACAGCCTCGGCAGTACGCGTTGCCTGGTCGGGGCCGACGGTGCGAAGTCGCGCGTGGCCGAATGCATCGGCCTCGGACGTGTCGCCGATTTCCTCTACGGCATCGAACACGAATTCGCCGGCCTGCGACTGCCAGAGCCCGATGCCCTGCACTGCTTCATCAGCCGGCGTTACGCCCCCGGTTACATCGGCTGGGTGGCGCAGAACCCGACCGGCGTGCAGTTGGGCCTCGCGCTGCGGCACCGGGATGCGAAACCGCGGCGCCCCGACATCGACGGCTTCCGGCAGCGAATCGGCGAACTCGTGGGCCTGCCGGCCCGCCTCACGCCGACCGCAACACGGGCCGGACTGATCCCATGCGGCGGCCCGGTCGCGGCGATGAGCGCGCCAGGCGCAATCCTCACCGGCGATGCCGCGGGCATCGTGTCGCCGGTCACCGCGGGCGGCATCCATTCGGCCTGGCAGCATGGCTGGACCGTCGGTGAAGCGATCGCCTTGCATGTCCGCGGCGACGGACCCGCACCGGAATCCATCGCGGAACAGGCCGCGCCGCGCTTCCGCGCCAAACGCGCCTTGCGCTGGGCCTACGACCGTTTCCAGGCCGACTGGCCGTTCGACCTGCTCCTGCATTCGGCGCCGCTGCGCTGGGCGGCGGAACAGGTCTATTTCCACCGGCGGCGAACCTGGCCGGGATTCCGTAGGTCGGGGTAACGTCCCCGACCAGTTCCACCACGGGTCGGGGACTACCCGACCTGCGACGCATCAGTCGATGGAGAACGCGTCCGCATCCAGCATCGCCGGGAAGCGTTCGCGATGCGCCGCCAGCTCGGCGGCCTGCAGCGTGGTGGTGACGACGACTTCCTGGTCGGTGCACTCGCTGACCGGATGGCCGAGGAAATCGATCACCGCGCTGTCGCCGGAATAATGCAGGTTGTTGCCGTCGGTACCGACGCGGTTGACGCCGACCACGTAGCACAGGTTCTCGATGGCGCGGGCCCGCAGCAGGGTCTTCCACGGATAGGCGCGCGCCGACGGCCAGTTGGCCACGTAGATCTGCAGGTCGAAGTCGAGCTGGTCCTTGCGTTCGACGTTGTAGCGGTTGCGCGCGAACACCGGGAAACGCAGGTCGTAGCAGACCAGCGGGTTGACCCGCCAGCCTTTCAACTCGACGACCAACCGGTCCTTGCCGGCGGCGTAGCGCTTATGCTCGCCCGCGTAGCGGAACAGGTGGCGCTTGTCGTAGTGCTTGAGTTCGCCATCCGGCGTGGCCCACAGCAGGCGGTTGAACACGCCTTCGCCGACGCGCAACTGCACGCTGCCGGTGACCACGGCGTCCAGCGCCTTCGCCTGCTCGCGCACCCACGCCACCGTCGGTCCGTCCATGCCCTCGGCTTGGCCGATGGCATCGTTGCTGAAGCCGCTGGTGAAGGTTTCCGGCAGCACCACCAGGTCGGTGGCGCCGGCCAGAGGCGCGATCAGGTCGCCGTAATAAGCGCGATTGCCGGCCGGGTCGTGCCAGCGGGTTTCGCCTTGGATGATGGAAACGCGAAGGTCTTGCATGGTCCGACTCCGATGAAACCCACTGCCGTCACCCCGGCAAAAGCCGGGATCCATTTTGCTGTCGCATTCTCCACGAGTCACGGAAAGGCAAGATCAAAATGGATTCCAGCTTGCGCTGGAATGACGGCTAAAAACTGCGGAAACTACAATTTCTTCAACCGCTCGATCGCCGCATCCAGCGTCGCTTCGTTCTTGGCGAAGCACAGCCGCGCCAGGCGCTGGCCGGCCGGCGGGTTTTCGTAGAACGGCGACAGCGGGATCGCGGCGACGCCCTTCTCCACGGTCAGCCATTTCACGAATTCGGCGTCCGGCAGGTCGCTGACCGCCGAATAGTCGACCAGCTGGAAATACCCGCCCGGCACCGGCAGCGGTTTCAGCTTCGTCTCCAGCAGCTGCGCGCGGAAACGGTCGCGCTTGGCCTGGTAGAACGCGCCGAGCTGGTCGTAGTGTTCGGGCTCGGCGCGGATCATCGCGGCGAAGGCGTGCTGGGCCGGGGCGAAGGTGCAGAACACGTTGTACTGGTGCACCTTGCGGAATTCCGTGCTCAGCGCCGGCGGGGCGATGGCGTAGCCGATCTTCCAGCCAGTGCAGTGGTAGGTCTTGCCGAAGCTGGACACGACGAAGGCGCGTTCGCGCAGTTCGGGGTAGCGCAACACCGACTCGTGGCGGCGACCGTCGAACACGATGTGTTCGTACACCTCGTCGGAAACCAGGAAGATCTCGGTGCCGCGCAGCAGGTCGGCCAGCGTGCGCATGTCGTCTTCGCCGAACATCGCGCCTGACGGGTTGTGCGGGCTGTTGATCATCAGCAGCCGGGTCTTCGGCGTGATCGCCGCCAGCACCTTGGCCCAATCGGGCGCGAAGCTTTGCGGATCCAGCGGCACGTGCACCGCACGCGCGCCGGCCAGTTCGATCGCCGGCTCGTAGCAGTCGTAGGCCGGGTCGAGCACGATCACTTCCTCGCCGGGGCGCACCACCGCGTGGATGGCGTTGAAGATCGCCTCGGTGGCGCCGCTAGTCACGGTGATCTCGGCGTCGGCGTCCACCTCCGCGCCGTAGCAGCGCTTCGCCTTCTCCGCGATGGCCTGGCGCAGCGCCGGCACGCCGGTCATCGGCGCGTACTGGTTGTGGCCGGCGCGCATCGCTGCGTCGAGTTCGTCGACCAGGCGCTGCGGCACGGCGAAATCGGGGAAGCCCTGGCCCAGGTTGACCGCACCGTGCTCGGCCGCCAGTTGCGACATCACGGTGAAGATGGTGGTGCCTACCTTGGGCAGCTTGGTCTGTGGGGACATCCGGGTTTCCAGCGTGGCGGGAGGCCGAAGTGTACGCAAACGCGATGGCACAGGCCGACATGGCGGCGGGAAGACAGCGTTCCAGCGGGCGGTCTGCCGATACAATGCGGCCGATGACCGATTCGCCCCTCCGCGCTCCGCTGCTGGCCGTCCGCGGACTGACCTTCACCCGCAACGACGACCCGGTGTTCGGGCCGCTGGATTTCGCCGTCGACGGCGGCGAGGCGCTGCTGGTGCAGGGCGGCAACGGCGTGGGCAAGACCACCCTGCTGCGCGTGCTGGCCGGGCTGTTGCGCGCCGATGCGGGCACGCTGGAAATCGACGGCCGGCCCGCCGATGCCGGCGGCCGCGCCCATGCCATGGCCTATCTCGGCCATCTGCCGGCGTTGAAGGCCGACCTGACCGCGCTGGAGAACCTGCGCTTCCTGTGCGGCCTGCACGGTCGCCGGCCGCGGCAATTGCCCGACACGGCGATGGCGATCGTCGGCCTGGCCGGTTACGAGGACGCGCTGGCGCGGCAGCTGTCGGCCGGACAGAAGAAGCGCCTGTCGCTGGCGCGGATGTGGCTGTCGCCGGCGCCGCTGTGGCTGCTCGACGAGCCCTACGCGAACCTCGACCTGGAAGGCATCAACCTGGTCAACCGGATGATCTCGGCGCACCTGCGCGATGGCGGCGCGGCGCTGGTCACCACCCACGGCGCCTACGCCGCGCCGCCGGTGCGCACGCGAATGCTGGAACTGGGAGGCTCGGCATGAGCGCGCCTTCCCTGTTCTCCAGCGCCCGCGCCCTGCTCGGCCGCGACCTGCGCCTGTTGTGGCGCCGGCGCGGTGATGCCTTCCAACCGGCGCTGTTCGCGTTGCTGGTGGTGGTGCTGTTCGCGCTGGCGCTGGGCAGCGAACCGCAGACGCTGTCGAAAGTCGCCGCCGGCGTGCTGTGGCTGGCGGTGCTGCTGGCCGGATTGCTGGCGCTGGACACGTTGTTCCGCGGCGATGCCGAAGACGGCTCGCTGGAGCAATGGCTGCTGGCGCCGGTGTCGCTGGCCTGGCTGGTCGCGGTGCGGGTCTTCAGCCATTGGCTGACCACCGCGTTGCCGTTGCTCGTCGCCACCCCGCTGCTGGCCGAACTGTTGCGCCTGCCGCACGCGCAATTGCCGGTGCTGATGGCCTCGCTGGCGCTGGGCACGCCGCTGCTCAGCCTGCTCGGCGCGGTGGTCGCCGCGCTGACGGTCGGCATGCGCCGCTCTGGTATCCTTGTGGCCTTGCTGGCGCTGCCGCTGTACGTGCCGGTGCTGGTGTTCGGCGCCGGCAGCGTCGCCGCCAGCGCGCAGGGGTTGGAAGTGACCGGCGCGCTGCTGCTGCTCGGCGCCGGCCTGGTGCTGGCGCTGGTGCTGGCCCCGTTGGCCGCCGCGGCGGCGATCCGCATTGCCCTGAATTAGAAAGCCGCCGCATGAATCCCGTCGTCCGCTGGTTCCACCAACTCGGATCGCCCCCGTACTTCGACCGTTTCGCCGCGCGCTGGGCTCCGTGGTGCCACCTCGTAGCGCTGCTGCTGTTCGGCTTCGGCGCGTGGCAGGGATTGTTCGTGGTGCCGGCCGACTACCAGCAGGGCGACAGCTTCCGCATCTTCTTCATCCACGTGCCGGCGGCGATGATGAGCCTGGCGGTGTTCGCGTTGATGGCCGTGTACGCGGCCATCGCCCTGGTCTGGCGGATCAAGCTGTGCGAGATCCTGGCCATGGCCTGCGCGCCGATCGGCGCGGCGTTCACCCTGATCACCCTGGTCACCGGCTCGATCTGGGGCAAGCCGATGTGGGGCACGTGGTGGGACTGGGATCCGCGCCTGACCACCGAGCTGATCCTGCTGTTCCTGTACCTGGGCGTGATGGGCCTGTACGGCGCCATCGACGACCGCCGCGCCGCCGCGCGCGCGGCCGGGTTCCTCGCCATCGTCGGGGTGGTGCTGTTGCCGGTGATCAAATATTCGGTGGTGTGGTGGAATTCGCTGCACCAGGGCCAGACCATCAGCCTGCTCGGCCAGTCGAAGATCGACCCGAGCATGGTGCTGCCGTTCTGGGTGATGTTCGCCGGCGTGCAGTTCTGGTTCGCCGGTTCGCTGCTGGCGCGCGCGCGCGCCGACAACCTGCGCCGCGAAGCCGGCAAGGACTGGGTGGCGAAACTCGCGGGACACGCCGGACCGGAGCAGCAATCATGAGTTACCTGTCCTACGTCGTGGCTTCCTACGTCGTGTTCGCCATCGTGCTGCTGTGGGACTTCGTCGCCCCGCGCCTGCAGCTGCGCCGGCAACTGCGGGCCGCGCGCCAGCGCGCCGCGCGTACCGCCAAGCGCGACGTTCCCATGGAGTTGAACCGATGAACCCCGTTCGCCGCCGTCGCCTGCTGTGGGTGCTGTTGCTGCTGGCCGCGGCCGGCATCGCCGCGACCCTGGTCGCGCTGGCCTTGCAACGCAACGCCACCTATCTGTACACGCCGGCCGAAGTGCTGCGCGGCGAGGCCGGCGAACACGCCCGTTTCCGCCTCGGCGGCATGGTCGAAAAAGGTTCGTTCCAGCGCGCGGCCGGTTCGCTGGAAGCGCATTTCCGCGTGACCGACGGCGACGCGCAATTACCGGTGGTCTATTCCGGAATCCTGCCGGACCTGTTCCGCGAGAACCAGGCCGTGGTCGCCACCGGCAGCCTACGCGACGGCACATTCGTCGCCACCGAGGTGCTGGCCAAACACGACGAGAACTACATGCCGAAGGAAGTGGCGGACAAGATGGGGGCCGCGCACAAGAAACACGATGTGGCTTCAGATACCGCAGGATCGGGGAATTGATGTCTTTGCCTGCCGCAAATCCCCCCTACCCCCCTTTTGCAAAGGGGGAAAGAACCACCGCCGTCGTGGCCCTTCGCTTTTCCTCCCCCTTTGAAAAAGGGGGATTGAGGGGGATTTGCTTCAGCCATGCTGCCTGAACTTGGCCAGATTGCCCTGATCCTCGCGCTGCTGGTCGCCAGCCTGCAGGCCGTGCTCCCGCTGGCCGGCGCACATCGCGGCAAGGTCGCATGGATGGCAATCGCGCGACCGGCGGCTTACGCGCAACTGGTGTGTGTACTCGGCGCGTTCGTCGCGTTGACCGTCGCCTTCGTCACCGGCGATTTCTCGGTGAAGTACGTCGCGGACAATTCCAACTCGCTGCTGCCGATGGTCTACCGCTACACGGCGGTGTGGGGTTCGCACGAAGGCTCGCTGCTGTTGTGGGCGCTGGTGCTGGCGCTGTGGACGGCGGCGGTAGCGCGTTTCTCGCGCGCGCTGCCCGGCCCGGTGATCGCACGCGTGCTGGGCACGATGGGCGTGGTGGCCGTCGGCTTCCTGTCGTTCCTGATCTTCACCAGCAACCCGTTCGAACGCCTGCTGCCGGCCGTCGCCGAAGGCCGCGACCTCAACCCGCTGCTGCAGGACCCCGGCATGATCATCCATCCGCCGATGCTGTACGTCGGCTACGTGGGTTTCGTGGTGCCGTTCGCCTTCGCCATCGCCGCCCTGCTCGACGGCAACGTCGATGCGCGCTGGTTGCGCTGGACCCGGCCGTGGACCAACGTGGCCTGGGGCTTTCTGACCCTCGGCATCGCACTGGGCAGCTGGTGGGCGTACTACGAACTGGGCTGGGGCGGCTGGTGGTTCTGGGACCCGGTCGAGAACGCCAGCTTCATGCCCTGGCTGGTCGGCGCGGCGCTGCTGCATTCGCAGGCGGTGACCGAAAAGCGCGGCAGCTTCCGCGGCTGGACCCTGCTGCTGGCCATCGCTGCGTTCTCGCTGTCGCTGCTGGGCACCTTCCTGGTGCGCTCCGGCGTGCTGACCAGCGTGCATGCGTTCGCGGCAGACCCGACACGCGGCTTGTTCGTGCTGGTGTTCCTCGCCATCGTCATCGGCGGTTCGTTGCTGCTGTACGGCCTGCGCGCGTCCACGCTGGGGGATGACGTCGAAGACGCGCGTTCGCGCTTCGCCGCCAGTTCCCGCGAGACCCTGCTGCTGGCCAACAACCTGCTGCTGGCCGCGGCCTGCGCGATGGTGCTGCTGGGCACCTTGTACCCGCTGCTGGCCGACGCGCTGGACCTGGGCAAGATCTCGGTCGGGCCGCCCTACTTCGGCCTGCTGTTCTTCGTGCTGATGGCGCCGCTGATCGCGTTGTTGCCGTTCGGACCGCTGACCCGCTGGCAGAAGGAACAGGTTTCGAAGCCGACGGCGATGTTGCTGCCCTGGCTGGCCTTCGCCGTGGTGCTGGCGGGCATTGCGTATTTCATGGCGCCGCAAGGCAAGTGGAAGACCGCAGTCGGCATTGCCGCCGCCGCGTGGGTCGGCTTCGGCACGTTACGCTTCGTGTGGACGCGGGTGAAGGCAAACGGAAAGTTCACCGCGGAAATGCTCGGCATGTGCTTCGCCCATTTCGGCATCGCGGTGTTCCTGGTCGGCGCGTTGCTGACCGAGGCGCAGAGCGTGCAGCGAGAAATCGCGATGAAGCCCGGCGACAGCGTGCCGCTGGGCGCGTACTGTGCCCAGTTCGACGGTGTGGAACGTCGCCAAGGTCCGAACTACCTGGCCGACCACGGCACTGTCGTCGTGCTCGACCGCGCCTGCTCCGACCGCGTGACGACCTTGCATCCGGAAAAACGCGCCTACGCCGCGGGCGGCCAGGTGATGACCGAAGCGGGCATCCGCGGCGGCGTGCTGCGCGACCTGTACGTGGCGCTGGGCGAGCCCCTGGGCGGCGACGCCTGGGCGGTGCGCCTGCACGTGAAGCCGTTCGTGCGCTGGATCTGGATCGGCGCGCTGCTGATGGCCCTGGGCGGCTTCATCGCCGCCACCGACCGGCGCTTCCGTCGCGCCCCCGAACCGAGCAAGCCATGAACACCTCCAATTCCCCCGCCCCGCAGAAGAAAGGCCACGGCGCATTCGTGTTCGCAGCGGTCATCATCGGCCTGTTCTTCATCGGCCTGGTCGGGCTGCTGTTCTACGGCGTGCGCCGCTCCGGCGACGCCGACCGCGACGCATTGCCGTCGGCGCTGATCGGCAAGCCGGCGCCGGCTTTCGATTTGCCGCTGCTGCATACGCCCGATCAACGCCTGGCCCTCGCCGACCTGCATGGCAAGCCTTTCGTGTTGAACGTCTGGGGCAGTTGGTGTCCCGAGTGCCGGGGCGAGCACCCGGTGATCTCGCGCTTCGCCTACACCAAGCGCGTGCGCTTCATCGGCTACAACCTCAAGGACGAGCCGACCGACGCGAAGGCGTGGCTGGAACGCTACGGCAATCCGTACACCGACGTGATCGTCGACGTCGACGGTCGCGCAGCGCTGGACTGGGGCATCTACGGCGCGCCGGAAACCTTCCTGGTCGATGCCGCGGGCATCGTGCGCTGGAAACATGTCGGTCCGGTGGATGACGCAATCATCCGGGACGAATTGATCCCGCTCCTCGACAAGCTCGATCGCCGATGAAATACGGCCTCGCCATCCCACTCCAATCGTCATTCCCGCGAAGGCGGGAATCCAGTGTCTTGGTCTTTGCTTTTTCTTTTTTGCGAAAGGCAGAAAAGCGAAAGTCCCTGGATTCCCGCCTTCGCGGGAATGACGATTTCGTTTTTACTGGTTTTCTGCAACTTGTATTGCTTGCCCTGCTGTCCCTGCCGACCCTTGCCTTCGCCCAGGTCAGCGACCCCACCCCGCTGCAATTCCGGGACGCGGCCGAAGAAACCCGCTTCCACGACCTGACCAGCGAACTGCGTTGCGTCAAATGCCAGAACCAGTCGCTGGCCGACTCCAACGCGCAGATCGCCCACGACCTGCGCCGCGAAGTGCTGGAACTGATGCACGAAGGCCGCAGCGACGCCGAGATCAAGCGCTACCTGGTCGAACGTTACGGCGAGTTCGTGCTGTACCGCCCGCAGGTCGAAGGCCGCACCTGGTTGCTGTGGTTCGGTCCGGCATTGCTGCTGCTCGTTGGCGCCGTGGTGTTGGCGCGCATACTGAAGCGCCGCGGCGGCACGGCGCTGCCCGACGACGACGGACAGGAGTGGTGATGGCCGTTTTCGTCGCCATTGCGGTCGCGTTGACCCTCGTCGTGCTCGGCGCCGCGCTATGGCCGCTGTGGCGCGGCTCGCGCGGGCTGATGATCGGCCTGGTGCTGCTGCTGTGCCTGGCCGCATCGGCGCTGTACCGCATCGTCGGCACGCCCGCCGGCGTGCTGGCGCAGCCGGCGGCCGCCGCCGCCATGCCGCAAACCCTGGACGAGGCCATCGCCGCGCTGCGCGCGGAATTGAAGCGCAACCCGAACGAACCGGAAGGCTGGCAACTGCTCGGCCGTTCGCTGGCCACGCAGGGCGATTTCGCCGGCTCGCGCGAAGCATTCGCCAAGGCGCTGTCGCTACAGCCGGACAACGCCGACCTGATGGTCGATGCGGCGCAGTCGCGCAGCCTGGCCGATCCGCAACGCCGCTTCGACGATGAAGCGCTCGACCTGCTCAGGCGCGCGCTGCAGGCGCAGCCGCAGCACCAGCGCGCGACCTGGTTCCTCGGCATCGCCCAGCGCCAGCGCGGCCAGGCCGCCGAAGCGGCGAAGACCTGGGAGCCGCTGCTGGCCCAGGTCGATGCCGGTACCGCCGCCAGTCTGCGCCAGCAGATCGACGCCGCGCGCGCCGAAGCCGGGTTGCCGCCGTTGCCCGAAGTGGCGACGCCTGCCGCCGGCAATGCGCTGACCGTGAAAGTTGCGCTTGATCCCGATTTCGCCTCGCGCGTACGCCTGCGCGGCGATGCCAGCGTGTTCGTCATCGCGCGCGTCCCCGGCGGCCCGCCGATGCCGGTCGCGGTGGAAAAGCATGCGCTGTCCGAATTGCCGCTGACCGTGACGCTGGACGACGCCGACAGTCCGATGCCGACGCAGAAGCTGTCGGCGCTGAAGGAAGTCGAACTGGTCGCGCGCATCTCCGCCAGCGGCAATGCGATGCGCCAGGAAGGCGACGTCGAATCGGCGCCGGTCCGGGTCTCCGTTCCGGCGAACAAGCCAATCGAACTGGAAATCGGCGGCCCGTAGCAGCAGTTCCTGCTCGCGGCCGCTTCGTGGGAGCGGCTATAGCCGCGATGCTTTCGCGATGCCCCCTCGCGGCTATAGCCGCTCCCACAAAGCCCGCTCCTGCAACCGCTAGAATCCACGCATGACCGAATTCATCCCGCCCGGCACGCGTTTCCACGTCCTGCCCTTGCCGTTCCCGATGAAGCGCGGCGGCGCGCTGCACGGCGCGCGTGTCGCCTACGAGACCTGGGGCGAACTCGACGCCGCGCGCGACAACGCCATCCTGATCGTCACCGGCCTGTCGCCCGACGCGCATGCCGCGGCCAACGAAGGCGATACCGAGCCGGGCTGGTGGGAAGCGATGCTCGGACCCGGCAAGCCGATCGACACCAATCGCTGGTTCGTGGTCTGCGTCAATTCGCTGGGCAGTTGCAAGGGCTCCAGTGGGCCGGCGTCGATCGATCCGGCCACCGGCGACCTGTACCGGCTCGATTTCCCCGAACTCTCGATCGAAGACGTCGCCGAAGCCGCATTCGGTGTGGTCCGCGGGCTCGGCATCGAAAGACTCGCCTGCGTGATCGGCAATTCGATGGGCGGCATGACCGCGCTGGCGCTGCTGTTGCGCCATCCCGGCGCGGCCCGCGCGCACATCAACATCTCCGGCAGTGCGCAGGCCCTGCCGTTCTCCATCGCGATCCGCTCGCTGCAGCGCGAGGCGATCCGCCTCGACCCGAACTGGAACGGCGGCCGCTACAACGACGACACCTACCCCGAATCGGGCATGCGCATGGCGCGCAAGCTCGGCGTCATCACCTACCGCTCGGCGCTGGAATGGGATGGCCGCTTCGGTCGCGTGCGGCTGGAATCCGATCGCCCCGACGAGGATCCGTTCGGCTTGGAATTCCAGGTCGAAAGCTATCTCGAAGGCCATGCGCGCCGTTTCGTGCGCCGCTTCGATCCGAACTGCTACCTGTACCTGAGCCGGTCGATGGACTGGTTCGACCTGGCTGAATACGGCAATGGTGACGTGATGGCCGGACTGGCGAAGGTGCGCGTGGACAAGGCGTTGGCCATCGGCGTTTCCACCGACATCCTGTTCCCGCTGCAGCAGCAGCAACAGATCGCCGACGGCCTGCGCGCCGGCGGCGCCGACGCGCGCTTCCTGCCGCTGGATTCGCCGCAGGGCCACGACGCCTTCCTGGTCGATTTCGCCCGTTTCGGCCCGGCGATCGGGGATTTCCTGGCCGGACTGTGATCTCCTTCTCCCACCGGGAGAAGGTGGCGCGTAGCGCCGGATGAGGGCGGAAACCTTCGGAACCTGCGGAACCTTCCTATCGCCGTCATTCTCCCGCCCTCATCCGCCTTCGGCACCTTCTCCCGGTGGGAGAAGGAAAAGCGATAAAATGCCCGCATCCCGTAGCAGGCAGCCGCATGAACACGCTCGATTTCCCCGGCCGCGACGCCCTGATCGCCGCGCTCGACGACGCCGTCGCCCTCGGCGACGACCGTTCGGTCACCGATGCCCTGCGCAAGCGCCTGTGCGCGATGATCGGCGAGAAGGAAGTGCAACTGCCCGAATGCGTGTTCGAGCCCATCGCCGACCACTACGCGCGGCGCGAGCTGTACACCAGCCCGGAACACGGCTACAGCGTCATCGCGATGACCTGGGGCCCGGGCCAGGGCACCAAGATCCACGACCATTCCGGCATGTGGTGCGTCGAAGGCGTGTGGCACGGCCGGCTGGAAATCACCCAGTACGAACTGGCCGAGCGCAACGACCAGCTGTACCGCTTCACCCCGGTCGGCACCATCGAGGCCGGCACCGGTTCCGCCGGCAGCCTGATCCCGCCGCACGAGTACCACACCATCCGCAATCCCAGCGATCGTTCGGTGGCGGTGTCGCTGCACGTGTACCAGCGCACCATGGTCCGCTGCGGGGTGTTTTCGCCGGAGGAAGGCCAGGCCGACTGGCAGCGCCGCGGCGAACGCCTGCTCGGCACCGACCAGGTGGTGACCCACTGAGCGGCCAGCCCCGGCGATAGGCTATAATTTTCGTCCGCGCCGAAGTGGCGGAATGGTAGACGCAGCGGACTCAAAATCCGCCGCCCTTAAAAGCGTGTGGGTTCGAGTCCCACCTTCGGCACCAACATCACAGGGGGTTTAGTCGCGAGGCTAAGCCCTTTGTCGTATTCGGCAGTGCCGCGCGGCCGGCTAACCTCCGGACCTGCGAACGGCGCCGATGCGCCAGCCAAGGGTGCCGAGCATGAATTCCGAGTTCCGCAAACCGCTTCCGGGCACTTCGCTCGATTGGTTCGACGCGCGCGCCGCGGTCGACGCGATCAGGCCCGGCGCCTGGGCCGGCCTGCCCTACACCGCGCGCGTGCATGCCGAGAACATCGTGCGCCGCGCCGATCCGGCGATGCGCGACGCCTACCTGGCCCAGTTGATCGACCGCAGGCGCGACCTCGATTTCCCGTGGTTCCCCGCGCGCGTGGTCTGCCACGACATCCTCGGCCAGACCGCGCTGGTCGACCTGGCCGGCCTGCGCGACGCCATCGCCGAACAGGGCGGCGACCCGGCCAAGGTCAACCCGGTGGTGCCGGTGCAGCTGATCGTCGACCACTCGCTGGCGGTCGAGGCGCCCGGTTTCGACAAGGACGCGTTCGCCAGGAACCGCGCCATCGAGGACCGTCGCAACGAAGACCGCTTCCACTTCATCGAGTGGACCCGCAACGCCTTCGGCAACATGCAGGTGATCCCGCCGGGCAACGGCATCATGCACCAGATCAACCTGGAAAAGATGTCGCCGGTGATCTACGTGCAGGACGGCGTCGCCTTCCCGGACACCTGCGTCGGCACCGACTCGCACACCCCGCACGTCGATGCGCTGGGCGTGATCGCGGTGGGCGTCGGCGGGCTGGAGGCGGAGAACGTGATGCTCGGCCGCGCCTCGTGGATGCGCACGCCCGACATCGTCGGCGTCGAGCTTTCGGGCAGGCCGCAGCCAGGCATCACTGCGACCGACGTGGTGCTGGCGCTGACCGAGTTCTTGCGCAAGGAAAAGGTCGTCGGCGCCTACCTCGAGTTCCGCGGCGAAGGCGCGGCGGCGCTGACCGTGGGCGACCGCGCGACGATCAGCAACATGGCGCCGGAATACGGCGCGACTGCGGCGATGTTCTTCATCGACGGCAACACGCTGGACTACCTGCGCCTGACCGGTCGCGACGAACAGCAGGTCAAGCTGGTCGAAACCTACGCGAAAGCCGCGGGCCTGTGGGCCGACGACCTGGCCGGCGCCGAATACGAGCGCACGCTGCGCTTCGACCTGTCCACGGTGGTGCGCAACCTCGCCGGCCCGTCCAACCCGCACAAGCGCCTGCCGGTCAGCGACCTGGCCGAACGCGGCGTCGCCGACGAGGCCAAGCTGGCCGCGGGCAAGGCCGAGGAGACCGCGGGCCTGATGCCCGACGGCGCGGTGATCATCGCGGCGATCACCTCGTGCACCAACACGTCGAACCCGCGCAACGTGATCGCCGCCGGCCTGCTGGCGCGCAACGCCAACGCGCGTGGCCTGCTGCGCAAGCCGTGGGTGAAGACCTCGCTGGCGCCGGGCTCGAAGGCGGTGCAGCTGTACCTGGAAGAAGCGAAGCTGTTGCCGGAGCTGGAGAAGCTCGGCTTCGGCGTGGTCGCCTTCGCCTGCACCACCTGCAACGGCATGAGCGGCGCGCTGGATCCGAAGATCCAGCAGGAAATCGTCGAGCGCGACCTGTACGCGACCGCCGTGCTGTCGGGCAACCGCAACTTCGACGGCCGCATCCATCCGTACGCGAAACAGGCCTTCCTCGCCTCGCCGCCGCTGGTCGTGGCCTATGCCATCGCCGGTACGGTGCGCTTCGATATCGAGAAGGACGTGCTGGGCGTCGATGCCGCCGGCAACGAGGTGCGCCTGAAGGACATCTGGCCGAGCGACGAGGAAATCGACGCGACGATCCGTGCTTCGGTGAAGCCGGAGCATTTCCGCCAGGTCTACGAACCGATGTTCGCACCGCGCGCGCGCAGCGGCGCCGATCCGCTGTATGCGTGGCGCCCGCAGAGCACCTACATCCGCCGCCCGCCGTACTGGGAAGGCGCGCTGGCCGGCGAACGCACGCTGCGCGGCCTGCGTCCGCTGGCGGTGCTCGGCGACAACATCACCACCGACCACCTGTCGCCGTCCAACGCGATCCTGCCGGACAGCGCCGCCGGCGAATACCTGGCGAAGATGGGCCTGCCGGAAGAGGACTTCAATTCCTACGCGACCCATCGCGGCGACCACCTGACCGCGCAGCGCGCGACGTTCGCCAATCCGAAGCTGTTCAACGAGATGGTGCGCAACCCCGACGGCAGCGTGAAGCAGGGTTCGCTGGCGCGGATCGAGCCGGAAGGCAAGGTCACCCGGATGTGGGAAGCGATCGAGACCTACATGGAACGCAAGCAGCCGCTGATCATCATCGCCGGCGCCGACTACGGCCAGGGCAGCTCGCGCGACTGGGCGGCCAAGGGCGTGCGCCTGGCCGGCGTCGAAGCGATTGTCGCCGAGGGTTTCGAGCGCATCCACCGCACCAACCTGATCGGCATGGGCGTGCTGCCGCTGGAGTTCAAGCCGGGCACCAACCGCCTGAGCCTGGGCATCGACGGCACCGAGACCTTCGACGTGGTCGGCGAGCGCAGGCCGCGCGCGGACCTGACCCTGGTCATCCACCGCCGCAACGGCGGGAGCGTCGAGGTGCCGGTGACCTGCCGGCTGGATTCGGACGAGGAAGTGTCGATCTACGAGGCCGGCGGCGTGCTGCAGCGCTTCGCCCAGGATTTCCTGGAGTCGTCGAAAGCGGCCTGACTCGTTCGTCGTAGGGTTACACCCACCTGAAAGGAGATCGACCATGTCCGACGCCAACTCCACCGGTACCGTCCGCCTGCATCGCGTGCTGAAAGCACCGCCGGCGCGCGTCTATCGCGCCTTCCTCGACGCCGACGCACTGTGCAAATGGCTGCCGCCGCACGGTTTCACCGGCAAGATGCATTCGATGGACGCGCGCGTCGGCGGCGGTTACCGGATGTCGTTCACCAATTTCGGCACCGGCAACGGCCATTCCTTCACCGTCCGCTACGTCGAGCTGGTCGAGAACGAACGCATCCGCCACACCGACACCTTCGACGACCCCAACCTGCCGGGCGAGATGCAAGTCGAAATAGTGCTGCGCCAAGTGATGTGCGGCACCGAGCTGAGCATCGTGCAGGCGGGCATCCCCGCCGCGATCCCGGTCGAGTTCTGCTACCTCGGCTGGCAGGAATCGCTGACCCTGCTGGCGCAGTTGGTCGAGCCCGAGATCCCCGATGGCGGCTGAGTCGGTCCGGCTCGATGCCCTGTGGGATCCGGTGCGGAACAGGAACGAGCCGCGATTGCTGTTCCTCGCGCGTCCGGGCGCGGCCGTGAACGACGGCCTCGACGGGTTGCTGGCCCCGCATCCCGTCGCCAGCCGGCTCGGCCGCGCCGCGGTCCCGCGGGCGAACCGGCACCAGTCATTGTCGGACCGCTACGTGGACACGCCTGAAATCCGCGAACTGATGGCGCGCGCGGGCGCCGGCGTCCGGGCGCAGGGGCTGACCCTGGCCTTCGAGCGTCTTTGCAGCGGGCCGCGCAAGCCGGGAAGCCATCTCTGGCTGGTACGTCCCGTACAGAGATCGTCTAAAGCACTGGAAACCGTGGTCCGCGCGATCAATGCAGCGCTGGTCGCGCAAGGATTGCCGCCCGGCGGCGGTCACTTGCCCCATGTCACGTTGAGTTACTCCGCCGCACTGGCCCTGCCTGCCGATGAGCCCATCGCTCCGATCGAATGGTCCATCGATACAATCGAACTGGTGGTCGGCGGCGGCGATCCGTATCGCTACGAAACGCTGGGCAGCTGGCGGCTGGCCCCGGAGCCGCCCCGCCTGGTGCAGAGCAGCCTGTTCTGATTCCGTCCACGCATTCCCCGACAAGAACGACGATGAACCACCTTCCGCAGATCCCCGCTCCTCAAATGCGTGTGCCCGCCACCTACATGCGCGGCGGCACCTCGAAGGGCGTGTTCTTCAGGCTGGAAGACCTGCCCGAAGCCGCGCGCGTGCCGGGGCCGGCGCGCGATGCGCTGCTGATGCGGGTAATCGGTTCGCCCGATCCGTACGGCAAGCACACCGACGGCATGGGCGGAGCGACGTCGAGCACCAGCAAGGTGGTGATCATCGCCAGGTCGTCGGTGCCGGACCACGACGTCGATTACCTGTACGGGCAGGTGCCGATCAATGATGCGTTCATCGACTGGAGCGGCAACTGCGGCAACCTGTCCTCCGCGGTCGGTCCGTTCGCCATCGCCAACGGACTGGTCGACCCGGCCAAGGTGCCGCGCGACGGGATCTGCACCGTGCGCATCTGGCAGGCCAACATCAACAAGACCATCGTCGCCCACGTTCCGGTCGCCAACGGCGAAGTGCAGGAGACCGGCGACTTCGAACTGGACGGCGTGACCTTCCCCGCCGCCGAGATCCAGCTGGAATTCCTCGACCCGGCGGCCGAGGACGACGACGGCGGCGGCGCGATGTTCCCGACCGGAAACCCGGTCGACGAGCTCGAGGTGCCGGGTGTCGGCACGTTCAAGGCCACGCTGATCAACGCCGGCGTGCCGATGGTGTTCGTCGAAGCGGCGGCGCTGGGTTACGACGGCACCGAGCTGCAACCCGCGATCAACGAGGACCCGGCCGCGCTGGCGAAGCTGGAAGCGATCCGCGCGGCGGGCGCAGTGCGCATGGGCCTGGTCGAACGGATCGAGGACGCGGCACGGCGGCCGCTTACGCCGAAGGTCGCGTTCGTCGCGCCACCCAAGGACTATGTTTCGTCCAGCGGCAAGCCGGTAAAGGCCGACGAGATCGCCTTGCTGGCGCGCGCCATTTCGATGGGCAAGCTGCACCACGCGATGATGGGCACCGCCTCGGTCGCCATCGCCACCGCCGCGGCGGTGCCGGGCACCCTGGTCAATGCGGCGGCCGGTGGCGGCAGCCGCGACGCGGTGCGCTTCGGCCATCCTTCCGGCACCCTGCGCGTCGGCGCGGAGGTCAGGCAGGTGGACGGCGAGTGGACGGTGACCCGCGCGGTCATGAGCCGCAGCGCGCGGGTTTTGATGGAAGGCGCGGTGCGGGTACCGGACGGCATATTCTGAGCGGCAGGCGGCCACTCCCTCTCACGCACAAATACCGCTGCCGAAGGTAATATCTGGCTGACCCGCCCAGCCGCCGCCGCCGAGGCCTGCATGAATCCACCGAACCCGTCCGCCAGCCTGCATTCGTTGCGCCCGCGCCCGGAGGTGGAGCTGGGCCGACGTGCGGAAGTGCGGGTCGAGAAGTTCCTCGACGCGGCCACCGAAGTGTTCGCCGAAAAGGGCTACCAGCACGCCAAGCTCAGCGAGATCGTGGCCCGCGCCGGCGGCTCCATGGCCACGCTGTACCGCGTGTTCGGCGACAAGGAAGGCCTGGCCCACGCGATCATCGAGCGCCGCCTCGACGACCTGAACCAGCGCATGCAGGCGCTGGACCTGTCCGGCCAGTCGCCGGAACAGGCGCTGCGCCTGGCCGCGGAGCGCCTCGTCGAAAGCCTGGCCCGGGCCGATTCGCGCGTGCTGCACCGCATCGTGGTCGGCGAAGGCCAGTCGTTCCCGCAACTGCGCGACTGGTTCTTCGACCATGCCGTCGCCACGGTCCGCGAAAAACTGGCTACCTATTTCGAACAGGAAGCCGCAGCCGGGCGCCTGCGCATCGACTCGGCCGAGCACGCCTCCAGCCAGTTCTTCATGATGCTGTTCGGCGACTGGGCCCTGCGCATCTCCTGCGGCAACCTGCACGAGACCGACCAGCCCGCCCTGCATGCCTATGCGATGCAGGCGGTGGACCTGTTCCTGCACGGCGCGCTGCCGCGCTGACCCGCGGCCCGCTCCTGCACCGAACACAGGCGAACCGGATTCTTTTCCCCAAACATCAAAGGCCCAGTCTTTCCGGGTCTCCCCGGATCGGCTGGGCCTTCTAGTCGTCGTCGAGCTTTCAGGGCATGTGCCTTCTTGCTTTCCTACGACGCATGCAGGCTAGCGCCACGCGCGTTACTCCATCGTCAAGAAACGCTCACCGTTCGTCGGCAGGCCACGGCCACCAGCCCTTGCCGGTCAGCGCGTAGCGATCGGCGGCGCGTTCGAACGGATTGCGCACGCTGATGCCGCCGCACAACAGGTAGGCGGGCAGGAACAGCGGCCCCAGCACCATGTACTGGAAAACATGCGCGCGCTCGTGGTCGCCGAGCACGATGTAGGGATGCACGCGGCGCCCGGCGCGGTGTTCGTAGGTGATGCACGGCGAGTCGAGCGTGTCGCCGCTGTGCAGGATCACGTTGCCGAAGGTGATCGCGCCGCCCGGGCCCCACGGCCAGAAGTGGAAGACCAGGGCAAACTCGCGGCGATTGAATCGCGGCTTGGAGCCGAACAGCATGCCGACGCCGCCCAGCAGCAGGCCCAGCAAGCTGTTCGGCGAGGCCCACACGAAACCGAGCGCGCGCATCGCGACCAGCGCGGACTTCCGCATCGCCGTGGCGTCCGTAGCTTCGCTCAATCGGCCTCGTTCGGCATCAACAGCCACAGGATCAGGTAAACCAGGATGCCCGGGAACGCCGCCGACGCGATCGACACGATCACGAAGATCGCGCGCAGCAGCGTCGCGTTCCAGCCGAAGCGGTGGGCGATGCCGCCCATCACCCCCGCGATCATGCGGTCGTTAAGCGAACGGGCGAACGGCTTGGTCTCGGTCATGGCGGCCCCCTGTGGCTGCGCCGAGTCTAGCGCGTCACGGCGCGGGCTTGGCTGAACCGCGCAGGCGCTGCAACTGGTCTCGGAACCAGCCTGCCGCATCCTGCTCGGGCCGGCCCGGGCAACGCACCCGGTACGCCTTGCCGCTGAAGCTGCTGCGGCTGGCCGCGCGGTCGATGAATTGCTCGGCGGAATCGACCAGGTCCTTCTTCAACAGGTAGTCGCACTTGCGCTGCAGGTGCGCTCGAGCCTGCGTGGCGTCGTACCAACTGCCGTTGCGGTTGAATTCGCAATGCGAGGCGCCCAGCGCCTGCATCAGGCCGGCGATTTCCTGCCGCGCCTTCGCGGAGGGCGCTGCGAAAGCCGGCGCGGATGCCAGCAAAAGCGCGATCGCAGCAGTGGAAAAACGCAGCCTCATCGTGTCGTCTCGGTCTTTCCGCCTTGTGGAGCCGAGCGCGCTCGGCTGCTTCCCGTCGTTGCCTTTGCCTGTGTAGAAGCCGGGCTCGTCCCGGTTTGCCTTTGCCATTCGCCGCGAAGGTCAAAAGCGTGCCGGGCAAGCCCGGCACCTACAAAGCCGTCCGGCCCGCTCAGCGCGAACGCCGGGTCAGCCAGTCGTGGATCGACGCCGGCACTTCGCGCTGGGCGCGGCTGGAAACATAGATGCCGATGTGCCCGCCCTTGAAGCTCAATTCGCTGTAATCGGTGCTGCCGGCGAGTTTCGCCAGCGCGCGCGAAGCGTCCGGCGGCACCAGGTGGTCCTGCTCGGCGTAGATGTTCAGCACCGGCATGTCGACGAAGCCCAGGTCCACTTCTTCGCCGTCGATGACGATGCCGCCGTTGACGAAGCCGTTGCCCTGGTAGAACTGCTTGATGAACTGGCGGAAGGCTTCGCCGGCCAGGTCGGGCGAGTCGAAGATCCATTTCTCCATGCGCAGGAAATCCTCGATCGCGCGCTTGTCGTCGAGGATGTCGACCAGGCCCAGGTACTTCTGCAGGTTCAGCCGGAACGGCTTCAACATCAGGTAGCTGGCGTTCATCAGGTCCGCCGGCACGTTGCCCAGCGTGTCGACGAACAGGTCCACGTCCATCTGCCGGGTCCAGTTCGACAGCATGTTGTCCGGCGTGTGGAAATCCACCGGCGTGACCATGGTGATCAGGTTCTTGACCTTGTCCGCGTGCAGCGCCGAATAGCACAGCGAAAACGCGCCGCCCTGGCAGATGCCGAGCAGGTTGATCGCATCGACGCCGTGGGCTTCGCGCAGGTGGTCGACCGCACCATCGATGAAGCGGTTGATGTAGTCGCCCAGCTCGAGGAAGCGGTCGGAGCGGTCGGGATAGCCCCAGTCGATGATGTAGACGTCCTGGCCCTGCGCCAGCAGGCCCCTGACCAGCGAACGGTCGTCCTGCAGGTCGACCATGTACGGACGGTTGACCAGCGCATAGGAAATCAGCAGCGGCAGCTTCGCGGTCGGCTTGTTCTCGCCGACGAAACGGTACAGCGCCACCTTGCCGTCGCGCCAGACTTCTTCCTTGCGCGTCGCACCGTAGTGCACATCGTCGACTTCGGGCAGGATCTTCAACCCGGCGGCGAGCTTCTGCTGCAGGCCCAATGCTTCCTTGGCCAGGGCCTCGGCGGTGAAATTGAGCGGGCCGTTCATTGGCGTTCACCCTTCTTGCCATTGCGCCTGGCGGATGGTTCCGGGCCGAGCGGCGCCGGTGGCGCGTAACGCGCGACCCAGTCCTTCATCGACACAATGTTGCCCTTGGACGGCGGCTTCTTCGGCGCTGCCGCGACCGCAGGTTTCGCCGCGGCGCGCTTGCTCGGCGAGACCGCACGGCTCGCGACCGCGCGACGCGGCGCGGCCTTGCTGCGCGGCTTCGCGCTCGCAGTAGGCTTGCTGTCCCGCTTCGCGGCCGCGCGGCGCCGCACGGTCTTTTTCTTCGTCGCCTTCGGCGCTGCCGCTTTCGCGGCCTTCTTCGCAGGCTTTTTCGCCGGGGCCTTGGTTTTCTCCGTCTTGGCAGCCGGCGCTGGCGCCGGGACCGGCTCGGCGGCCGTCGTGGGTTGCCTGCGGGCCGCAGCCGTCTTCGCTTTCGGTTCGCGTGCCTGCTGGCGCATCGCACGCTCGAGCTGCACGATCTTGCGGTGCGCCGAATCGACCTCGGTGCGCGTCGGCATGCCGAACAGGCCGCAGATCTTCTCGATTTCCACCTGCACCGACGAACGCAGGCGCATCTGCGCGTTGGTCAGCGCGCCGTAGACCTCGCGGAACGACTCCGACAGGGCAGCCTGCGCGTAGGCTTCCTCGGCCGCGTCGATCCACAGGTCGAACAGCGCGCGTGCGCTGGTCAACTGGCGACCGGGTTCCTCGTGCTCGGCCAACTTGTCCTCGAACAGCGACAACGCATGCTGCAGCGTCTTCAGCATCAGCGCGTTGTAGTCGTTGTTGCGTTGCTGGTAGTCCTGCTGCGCCTGCAGCAGCGCCTGCCAGCGCTCCTGGTGTTCGCGGGCCAGGCCGAACGTCGGCACGTGCAGCCAGCGCGACTGGTCGCCCTGGGCGACGGCCTGCAGCGCCTGGAGGTAGGGCGCGGCCTGTTCCAGCCAGTTGTTCAGGCTTTCCTGCCCACCGGACTGCATGGTGCGGAACAGGTCGGCGAAGGGATTGGCGTCCGCGGCGTCGGCGCCCAGCGCTTCACGCCAAGCCCTGGCGATGTCGGCGGCGCTGCCGTCCTGTCCGGCGAACTGCGCCGCGACCTGCTGCATCTGTCCGAACCAGCCGCTGGCCAACTGGTTGAAGCGATGCACCGCGCCCATCGCGTCGGGTTGCATGCCCGGCAGCAATTGCGCCCACCATTGGGTGGCTTGTTGCCAGCCCGACGGGTTCGCGCCCGACAGGCCCGCCCCTGCCGCGCCCTGGCGCATAGCCTCGCCCCAGGCGTTCCAGTACTGACGCGCCAGCGATTCGAAATCGCTGCCGCCGAGGCCACCGTTGCCGAAATTTCCGAATCCGTTGCCGAACATCTTCCACCCTCCCAGCTACCGTTCCGATCATAGCAATCGGAATGGAATTTTCCCTGAGCTTCGGGTCCATGCGGCGCAACACCGCCGAACATGTGGTTACGTATGCAACTACGGCCTGGGAATGGCGAACTGTTCCGTTCGCACCGCACCCGCGCCGCGGCCTTCGGCCGCGATCGTCGCGTCGGCCGGAAGCCCGCCCTTCCCGTCCAGGTACGCCTGGATGCGGTCCAGTGCGGCGTAGAACTGCGGCAGCATCGGCGTGTAGCGCGCGCCGTAGGCCGGGAACGCGAGGAACGCGTCGAAATGCTCGCCATTGCGCACCCGCCAGTAACGCACGTCGCGCCCCGCCGCCTGCGCCGCGGCCACGTAGGGCGCGCTGGTGAAGGCGGGCGGCACCAGGCCGTCGTCGGTGCCGTGCACGACCAGTACCGGCAGGCCCTTGCGCGGCAGGCCCGCGCGTGTCGCCAAGATGCCTTCGCGTACGCGCTTGGCGTCGTCGCCTTGTCCGTCCCACAGCGCGCGCAGGCATTGCAGGCCCGGCAGAGTGAAGTCCGGCGGCGCGAGCTTCATGTCGACGATGCCGACGCCGTTGCCCGGCGGAATGCCGGCGCTGTCGCTCCACCAGGCCGCGCGCTCGATGTCCGTCGCGACGCGTGCGCTGAAGTCCGGGTTCTGCGCGGAGAACGCATAACCGCACGGATGCGCGCCGACGGCATAACGGCCATAGGCCGAGGCATAGGTCACCGCGACCGAACGCCACAGGTCGAAGCCGACGCTCAATGCGCCAGCATGCAGCGATTCGTCGGTCCAGCCGTTCGCACGCAGCTTGTCGTAGGCCGACCTGGCCTGCGTCTCGGCGCTGTCGCCCTCGACCAGCCCCGCCGCCTTCAAGGTCGCGCAACGCGCTTTCCACAACGGCTCGACCTGCGCATGCACCGGTGGCTGCGGCAGCGAGTCGGCCGGCAGGTGCAGCAGCGCGCACGGCATCAGCAGCGCGGCTTCGGTGGCGACGTCGTAAAGCGGGCGTCCGCCAAGGCTATCGACGTACACGTTCGGTTCTCCGGCGACGACCGCATCCAGCCAATCACTGTCGCCCTCGGCCGCACGCAGCACGGCGCCGCCGCCGTTGGAAATGCCGACCGCGATCACCCGCGTGTTTTCGAAGGTGAACGGCGCGGCGTTCGGGAATGCCTGGTCCAGCGAAACGAGGGCAAATTCCGCCGCCTGCTTCACATGCTTGCCCCAATCCGCTTCCGGGTTGTCCTGCGAATGCGCGTGCTTGAACGCGACGCCCTTCGCATCGGCCGGCCTGCCCTCAAGCATGTCCGGGACGAAGGCGAGTTCATCCACGCCGGCCTTGCCTGGCGTGCCGTCGAGCTTCGTGCCCTGCTTCGCTTCCAGATCGAAGTAGTCGGTGCCCGCGCCCTTGTCGGTATAGGCGACGGCACAGCCTTTCGGCAGGCCCCAGGCGCCGGCCACCGCGATGGCGCCGTACACGCCGCGCGAACCCGAGGCCGGCGCAACCAGCACGCAACGCTTGCCCGTGTCGAAGGCATCCGGCACCTGCACCAGCACGCGATGCGGTTGCTTCGCGCCCGGCACGCGGGCGAAGGCGCTGAATTCGCGACCCGGCACCGCCGCCACGCTGCCGTAGACCTGGCCGTAGCCGCCGTTCGGCGACAGGTCGGCGATGCCACGCCAGTTGCTCCAGATCGCGCGGCGGCGCGTTTCGGCGGCAGTCGGATGCGCGGGATCGGCAAAGGTGGGCGGCGCTATCGCGCGCAGGCCGTCCAGGCCGAGGCCGGCGGTGAGCAGGTCATCGCTGCCGCGGTGCTCGGTGACGCGCTGCGGTTGCACCATCGCGATCTTCTCCGGCGATTGGACGGGATTGCCCGCGCAGGCGGACAGCAGGCAGGCCAACGCCACGGTGGCGGCGCGCAATGACGGATTCTTGTTCATGCGTGCAAGCTAGCGCGGGCCGGCGGTGGCGTCATCGTACTTTGGTACCACGACGCGAAGCGGCTTTGCTGCTAGCTTCGGCGGGTCCTGCGACAATTCCGACCATGCCCAGACTGCTGATCGCCGACGACCACCCGCTGTTCCGCGCCGCACTGCGCGGGGCCGCCGCGGACGCAGTGGCCCAGCTTTCGGTGCTGGAAGCCGAATCGCTGGACGGCGTGCTGCAGGCGCTGGAAGCCCACCCCGACATCGACCTGGTGCTGCTGGACCTGCACATGCCCGGCAACCACGGCCTGGCCGGGCTGGCTGCGATCCGCGCACAGTTCCCTGCCGTGGCGGTGGTGGTGGTCTCGGCCAACGACGATCCGCGCGTGGTGCGCCGCGCCCTGGACCACGGCGCGGCCGGCTACCTGCCGAAGAGTTCGGGGCTGGAGGAATTGCGCGACGCCATCCGCAGCGTGCTGGCCTGCGAACAATGGCTGCCGGCCACGTTGCGCGCAGCGGTCGCTCGCGCGCCTTCGTCCGCGCACGACGCCGAACTCGCCTCGCGCCTGGCCAGCCTGTCGCCGCAGCAATTCCGCGTGCTGAACTTCGTCGCCCAGGGCCTGCTGAACAAGCAGATCGCCGACAAGCTCGACGTGCAGGAACGCACGGTCAAGGCGCACCTGTCCGCGATCTTCGACCGCCTCGGCGTGCGCAACCGCACCCAGGCCGGCGTGGTGCTGCGCGAACTGGAACTCTCCGATCCCGCGCGGCTGGTGGAAGGCTGATGGATTTCGCCCCTGCGCCCCGCGCGCCCGGAAGATGCGGCCGAAATCGCCCGCTTGTCGACCGAGCTGGGCTATCCCGTGGACGCCGACGCCATGGCGCCGCGGTTGCGGATCGTGCTCGACGATCCGAACCGCCATGTGATCGTCGCCTCCGCCGAAAACGGCCTGCTCGGCTGGATCGGCGTGGAACGCCGCCTCAGCCTGGAAGGCGGCGAGCAGGCCGAGATCGTCGGGCTGGTGGTGGATTCACGGGCCCGACGCACTGGCTTGGGTGCGGCGCTGACAGGCGCGGCCGAGGATTGGGCGCGCGAACTCGGCTACGACCGCCTTGTCGTCCGCTCCAACGCGGTGCGCGTCGAATCGCATCCGTTCTACGAGAAGCATGGCTACGTGCGCAAGAAGACCCAACACGTGTATTCGAAGCCGCTGTAGCCCGTCCACTCCTGATATCTGGTGTGGGAGCGACGTTAGTCGCGATGCTTTTCAGCTCTGTTGCCGGATAAAGGGCAAAAGCATCGCGACTTACGTCGCTCCCACGCCGAATATTCTGGCGCTCAAATCCGCGAGTAGGCCCAGGACACCATCTTGCCGTCGCGATACGGCATGACCCCATGGAATGCACGCGGATCGTCGTCGAACACCAGCGGCAGGAACTGGCGGTCGCCGTCCCACAGCGGCAGGTCCATGATCCGGTCCACGTCGACCCATTCCAGGGTGCCTTCCGGATTGCTCGCATAGGGCTCGCCGGAGAACTGCGTCACCACGAAGACGAAGCCCAACCAGTCTTCGCCGTGCTTGCCGAAGCCGGGCCAGCTGATCGTGCCGCGCAACGACAGTTCGTCGCATTCGATGCCCGCTTCCTCGCGGATCTCGCGGCGCATGCAGGCCACCACGTCCTCATCGGCTTCAATCTTGCCGCCCAAGCCGTTGTACTTGCCCAGGTGCAGGTCGCCCGGACGCGTGTTGCGATGGATCATCAGCACCTGTTTCCGATCCGGCGAAAACACGTAGCCGAGGGTGGCGACGATGGGGGTGTAAGGCATGCGGGAATTTCCGAAGCGGCGATCACGAATTTTATTGTAGGAACGCACCTGGGCGCGACCGAGCCACATGGCACCACGCGGAAAATTTCTCAGCCGGACAATTCCCGGTCGCGCCCAGGTGCGTTCCTACCGCTCGAGGCCGAGGAATACCCGCATCCGCTGCAGTTCCTCCTCCAGCGCCGCCTTGAACGCCGCGCCGCGCGGCGAAGCGCCCGCGAAGCCGAGCTCGTGCTTCAGCACACCCTTTTCCACGCGCAGGTTGGCCCAGCCATGCATGTGCTCGCCCCACAACAGCGGCAATGCGTAATGGCCCATCGTGCGCTTCGCCGCCGGCGTATAGGCCTCGAACTTGTAGGTCCAGCCCCAGAACCGCACGAACCGGCGCCGATCCCAGACGATGGGATCGAACGGCGCGAGCAGGCGCAGCGTTGCGTCCGGCGCATGCCGTCGCGAAGCCGGGTTTTCGTCGGCCGGCCAGAACCAGGTCTGGCCGTCGACCGATGCATGCGCGTAACGCGCCTTCGCCTGCCTGAAGGCCTGCCGTGCCTCCATCCGCAGATGCGGCGCGCCATAACCCAGCAACGACGTCAGGTAACCCAGGCTGGCCGCTGGCAACGGCGCATACAGGGCGACGACGATGTCCAGCAATGCCTCGGCGCGGGCCTGGCGGGCGGCCGGGCTGTCGTCCGCGGGTGGGTGTTCGACGGCCTCGTAGACGCGGGTACCGCCATCGCGCCGCTTGACCCGCAACAGGCCGCGGTAATGCAGGCCATCCAGCAACTGGGTACTGACGTTGAGTTCCCCGCCCCAGTAGCCGGGTTGGCGGCCATGATGGCTGAAGGCTTCCAGCACGTCCGTCGGGTGGGTCGGCCCGTGCTGGCGCACGAATTCGAGCAGCTCGGCGGCGTGCCGGCGCGTTTTCGCATCCCATTCGCGCCGGGCGGTGCGCGGATGCAGCAGCGGCAGCGCCTCGCGCGGCAGGAAACCGTAGTTGACGAAGCAGTCTTCCTCGATGCCCAGTCGCGGATAACGCCGTTCGAGTTCACCGGCGCGGTAATCGCGGACCCGGTGGCGCAGGATCAGGTCCTGGGCCCGCGCCGGAGCGCGCATCGGGTCGGCCTGGACGAATCCCAACCGTTTGATCGCAGTACCCAGGGCGGTCGGCTTGAACAAGCTGCGCGCGATCGCGTAACGGCGCAGCTGGTTGATGTCGGGGGATTTCTTGCTCACGAAGCGAACGGCCTGCCGGGAACGGAATCGGATCGTAGTGCAACCGCGTCGCACGCGCCGCGACCGCATGTCGTGGGAGCGACGTAAGTCGCGATGCTTTTATGCAAGAGCATCGCGACTTACGTCGCTCCCACGGCCGCCACAACGCGCGCGGCCAGCAATCTGTCCAATACCGATTTCAACGCCAGCGGACGCAACGGCTTCGACAGCAGCGGCAAATCGGCCTGTTGCACGGCGTGGCGCACGGCACCCGTCTGGTCGGCGCTGAGGATCAGGCAAGGTTGCGCGCCAAGGCGCGCCGAAAGACGTTCGTACAAGGCAACGCCGGTATCACCGTGATCGAGGTGGAAATCGAACAACCACGCGTCGGCCGGCCCATTGTCCAAAGCCATCTCCGCGCCCTCGCCGTCTGTCGCCACCAATACGCGGCAACCCCACCCTTCCAGCATCTGCCGCAATGCCTCCAGCGCGACGAGATCGTTGTCGACTAGCAACAAAGTGCGCCCGGCCGAACCGCTGCGTATCGGGGCCGGGGATGCTGGCTTGCGCGAAACCACGCGCGGCAGCTCGACCGCGAATACAGTACCGGCGCCGAGCCGGCTGCGCAGCGACAGCGGCGCATCGAGCAGGCGCGAAATGCGGTCCGCGATCGACAGGCCGAGGCCCAGCCCCTGCCCCGCGGCGTCCTCGCCACGGCGGAATTCCTCGAAGATCGCTTGCGATTCGTGTTCGGCGATGCCAGGCCCGGTGTCGTGCACTTCCACGCGCAATTTGCCTGCGGCATGGCGCACGCCTAGCAGAATGCCGCCGCGCGGCGTATAGCGCACCGCGTTGGCGAGGAAGTTCTGCAGTATCCGCCGCAGCAGTTGCGGGTCGCTGCGGGTCCACGCGCGCGTCGGTACGTGCACGAAGCGCAGGCCGCGTTCGGCCGCCAGCGCGCGGAATTCCGACGCCAGGGGTTCCAGCACTTCGGCCAGCGGGAATTCGCGCGGCTCCGGCACCAGCCCGCCGGCTTCCAGCCGCGACATGTCGAGCAGGCCGGTCAGCAAATCGGTGGTGGAATGCAGGGCGCCGCGCAATTGTTCCACCGGTTCGCGCTTCTCGGGCAATTGCTGGGCCAGCGCGTCGGTGAACAGGTGCGCGGCATGCAGCGGCTGCAGCAGGTCGTGGCCGATCGCGGCGAGGAAGCGGCTCTTCGCGTCGTTGGCGTGCTCGGCCTCGCGCTTGGCCGTTTCCAGCAAGGCGGTGCGCTCGGCCACGCGCTGCTCCAGGGTTTCGTTGGCGCGCTTCAGTTCGGCTTCCGCGCGACGCGAATCGCTGACGTCGGTGTAGGTGGCCACGAATCCGCCACCGGGCATCGGGTTGCCGCGGATCTCGATGACGCTGCCATCGGGGAACACGCGCTCGGTCAGGTGCGGCGTGCCCGCGCGCATGAAGGCCAGCCTGCGCTGCAGCGCGGCCTCGTCGGAGCCGCGATGCGGCATGCGCTGCAATGACCAGCGGGTCAGGTCGGCGATGGGACGACCGACCTGCAGCAGTTCCTCCGGAAAACCGAACAACTCGGCGTAGCGACGATTCCAAGCGACCAGACGCTGCTCGCGGTCGACCACGCTGATGCCCTGGCTCATGTTCTGCAACGCAGCTTCGAGCAACTGCTGGTTGAAGCGCAGGTCCTGCGAAGCCTCGCCGACGATGGCGGCGACGGTTTCGAGTTCGCCGGCCTCGCTGCGCGCCGCGTTCAGCAGCAGGCGCGCCGATGCGGCGCCGAGCACCGCCGACAGTTCGCGTTCGACCCGCGCTTCCATCGCGTCCGGCACCGGGCCGACAGCAGGCGCATCGGCGAGCAGTTGTTCGACGCGCTCGCGGGCAAGGAAGCGCAAGCCGGCGGCACGCAACGCTTCGCGGCCGAGGCGACGTCCGGCGAAGCGCGGCGCTTCGCGACGCCAGCCGGCGGACAGCACGGTCAGCACGATGCCGACGAACAGACTGGCGCCGACCGCACGGCCCAGCGGACTCCAGCCGGTCAGGCCGAACAGGCCCGTCGGCGAAAGCCAGGCCTGTCCCAGCGGCCCTTCGCGCAACCAGGCCGGCGCAGCGTCGCCCTGCCCGGCCAGCATCGGCACCAGCATCACCCAGGCCCATACCGCGAAGCCGCCGACCACGCCGACGATGGCCGCGCGCGGCGGCGTCTGCGGTCGCCACACCGCGAAACCCAGCGCCGGCGCCAGCGTGGCCAGTGCCGAGAAGCTGACCGCGCCGACATCGGCCAGCGCATCGTTGCCGCCGATCCAGCGGCTGTAGGCCCACGCCGACAGCATGATCGCGACGATGCAAGCACGGCGCAGCAGCAACACGTCGCCGCGACGGTCCCCGCCGTGCGCCTTCGACCACGCACTGCGCAGCAAGCCCGGCGCGAACCAGTGGTTGCCGATCATCAGGCTCAACGCCAGCGTGCTGACCACGACCATGCCGGTCGCCGCGCTGAGCCCGCCGAGAAAGGCGAACAGGGCCACGCCGTCGCGCCCCTGCGAATACGGCAGCGCCAGCGCATACATGTCCGACGGCACGCCGTCGCCGAGCAACGCAGTACCCGCGCGCGCCAGCGGCAACGCCGGCAAGGCGATCAGCACCAAGTACAACGGAAACAGCCAGCGCGCCGTGCCCACGTCGCGGTCGTCGCGGCATTCGACCACGCCTACGTGGAACTGGTGCGGCAGGATGAACATCGCCAGTGCACCCAGCAGCACCAGCGGCGCGAAGCCGCCGACCGATTGCGGCGCTGCGAGCTTGTCGGCTTCGGGCAGCGCTTCCAGCCCGAACCAGACGAAAACGCCCAGCGCCAGCATCGCCGCCAGCTTGAACAGCGATTCGAACGCCATCGCCAGCACCAGGCCGCGGTTGTGCTCGGCGGCGCTGGCGCGGCGCGTGCCGAACAGCATCGCGAACAGCGCCATCGCCAGCGCCACGTACAGCGCGCTGTCGCGCCACGGCGACGCAGCCGGCGCGCTGCCGGCGCCGGAGGTCAGCGTGGCGAAGCTCATCGTCACCGCCTTCAGCTGCAGCGCGATGTAAGGGATCAAGCCCAGCACGGCAATCGCGGTCACGGTCGCGGCCAGCCACGCATCCTTGCCCAGCCGCGTCGCGATCAGGTCGGCAATGGACGTGGCGTTGGTTTCGCGCGCCAGCCGCACCAGCCGGACCATGAAGGCCACCGCCAGCGCATAGAACAGGATCGCGCCGAGGAAGGTCGGCGGCAGCGGCCAGCCGTAGCGCGCGGCCTGGGTGACCGTGCCGTAGAACGTCCACGACGTGCAATGCACTGCCAGCGACAATGCGTAGACATGGCGCCAGTGCCGGGCGAACAGCGTCGGATGGCGTTCGCCGTACAGCGCCGTGGCGAACATCAGCGCCAGCCACAGCAGTCCGGCCAGCGCGACCGCGCCGACGCTCAGCATGGCCTCATCCCCTCCAGGAAACCCGCCCGTGGGAGTGGTAGTGACTTGTCATTACCGCTCCCGCAACGGCACCGACGAAGCAATGGCAGGCCCCTTCCCATCCGCGAAGCATAAACGAACGAGGCGGCAGGCCTGCGCCCGCCGCCTCGTCGTTCCCCGTGCGTGCCCGCGTCAGAAGTCGTAGCGCGCGGTCAGGCTGAACTGGCGCGGCGAGCCGTAGAAACCGGTCAGCACACCATAAGCCCCGATGTTGTAGCCGGTGGTGCGGTATTCCTCGTCGGTCAGGTTGCTGCCCTGCAAGGAGAACGACCATGCGTCGTCCAACTTCCAGATCACGCCGGCGTTGAGCAGGCCATAGCCGTCCTGCTTGATCAACGGGCTCAGGTCGGTGGTCGGCCACACCTCGCTCTGGTAGCTGTAGCCGACCCGCGCCGACAGGTTGCCGCCGGTGGCCAGCGCGGTGCGCCATTCCACGTTCAACGCGCCCGAGAACTCCGGTGCGTTGGTGAACTTCTGCGACTTGGCGACGTTGACGCCACGGTCCATGAACTCGTCGTATTTCGCGTCCAGCCAGGCCAGGTTGCCGCTGATCGCCCAGTGCTCGCTCGGCAGCCACTGGTATTCCGCCTCTAGGCCATCGACCGTACCCTTGCCGGCGTTGGTGAAGTCACCGAAGAAGCTCTGCGAACCGTTCGGCAGCGTGTACGAAGTGAACACCGACAGCTGGATGTCCTTGTACACGTTGTGGAACGCGGCCAGGTTCAGGAACAGCTTCTGGTCGAACAGGCCCATCTTGGTGCCGATTTCGTAGCTGTCGACGCTTTCGTCGTCGAAGGGTTCGCCCGAACGCGGCACCGCGGTGGTGTTGGCGCGGATGTTGTAGCCGCCGGACTTGAAGCCGCGCGAGGCCAGTCCGTAGGCCATGATGTCGGGAGTGATCTGGTAATCCAGCGACACCTTCGGTGAAACGTTCTTGAAGTTGACGGTCTTGTCGAAGTTCGCCGCCGTGCCCCACGAAGTCGTGTAGTCGAGGCCGGTGTAGAAGCGATTCAGCGCGATGGCGTGCTTGTCCTCATCGGTGTAGCGCGCGCCCACGTCCAGCTTCAGCCTTTCGGTCAGGTCGAAGGTCCAGTCGGCGTAGACCGCCACGCTCTTGGTATTGACCACGCCCTGGGTATCGCCGAACAGCGGGTTGGTCAGGCCCGTGGCCAGCAGCGGGTTGTAGAAGTGGTTTAGCACCTGGCCGCCGGCATCGCCGTTGAATGCGTACACGCCGATCACGCCGCGGGCGCGGCCGCCGCCGTCGTAGTTGGCCTGGATTTCGTTGCTGACCTGGCTGTCGTGGTAGAAGGCGCGCACGTCGACCAGAGTCAGCGGCGTAGTGTCGAAATCGATGTTGGTCTCGGTGTCCGACTCGCGCTTGGCGATGACGTACTTGAACGCCCAGTCCTCGTTCGGGCGCCAGTTCACCGTCATCGACCCGCCCTTCATGGTGGTGTCGTTGATGTTCTTCATGCCGCTGCGGATGTCGTAGCGGTCGTCCAGCGGCGGGTAGGCCGGGGCCAGCGGATTGGCCTTCAGCATCTTCGCCCCGCGCACGCCGGACTGGTCGTCCATCCAGTCCAGGGCGAACTGCACGTCGAAGTCGTCGCCGGCATAGGCGCCCAATTGCACGCGGGCCGCATTGATTTCCTTGTCGCTGACGTCCTGCTTCGTATGGAGGTTCTCGCCGAAGCCGTCGCGATTCATGCTGGCCACGGCCACGCGCGCGCGCAGGCCGCTGTCGGGACCGCCGATGGAACCGCCGATCGCCGCCTTGGCGTCGAGCTGGTTGTAGTTGCCGACGGTGACCGAGGCGAAACCGGTGGTCTCCTTCGGTAGCCCGCGCGAGATGTACTTGATCGCGCCGCCGATGGTGTTCTTGCCGTACAGCGTGCCCTGCGGGCCGCGCAGCACTTCGATGCGCTCCACGTCGAACACGTCGAGCAGCGCGCCCTGTGGGCGGGCGATGTACACGTCGTCCAGGTAGATGCCCACGCCGGGGTCGACGCCCCACAGCGGATCGGCCTGGCCGACGCCGCGGATGTAGGCGGTGACCGTGCTGGTGGAACCGCGCGCGGCGTACACGGTCAGGTTCGGCACCTGCGCGTCGAGGTCGCCGAGGTCGCGCACGTTGAGCTTCTCCAGCGACTCGGGCGTGAACGCGGTGACCGCGACCGGGACTTCCTGCAGGGTTTCCTCGCGCTTGCGCGCGGTGACCTTGACCGAATCGAGGGTCTTGGCTTCGCTGGCCTTGTCCCCGCCGTCGGTCGCCGCCGCGTCCTGCGCCCAGGCCGCCGGCGAGACCAGCATGCCGGCGATGGCCAGGCTCAAATACTTGCGCTTCATCGTTCCCCTCCTCAAGGGATGACCTGCGGACGACCGCTGCCGCCCATTCGGTACAGAGACTAGGCAGGACTAACGAAAGCTTCACTTGTACCTTCGTACAGGGGACGGCCGGCGGCACGCTGCCGATACTCGCCGCACTGCAACCGGCGCCATGGCCGGAGGAGTCGTGCATGTCGTTTCTGATCGTGGTGGCCGCGCTGTGCTTCCTGATGTTCGTGGCCTACCGGGGCTACAGCGTGATCCTGTTCGCGCCCGTGGCCGCCCTGGGCGCGGTGCTGCTGACCGATCCGGCGCTGGTCGCGCCGATGTTCACTGGCCTGTTCATGGAAAAGATGGTCGGCTTCCTGAAGCTGTATTTCCCGGTGTTCCTGCTCGGCGCGGTGTTCGGCAAGCTGATCGAGATCTCCGGCTTCTCCAAATCGATCGTGACGGCGACGATCAGGCTGGTCGGCGCGAAGCGGGCGATGCTGTCGATCGTGCTGGTCTGCGCCTTGCTGACCTATGGCGGGGTGTCGCTGTTCGTAGTGGTATTCGCGGTGTATCCGTTCGCCGCCGAACTGTTCCGCCAGAGCGACATACCCAAGCGGCTGGTGCCCGGCACCATCGCGTTGGGCGCCTTCACTTTCACCATGGATGCGCTGCCGGGCACGCCGCAGATCCAGAACATCATCCCGACCTCGTTCTTCGGCACCACCGCTTGGGCCGCGCCGGTGCTGGGCACACTGGGCGGCGCATTCGTCCTGGCCGTGGGCCTCGCCTACCTGGAATGGCGCCGCCGCGTCGCAGCGCGCAACGGCGAGGGCTACGCCAGCGGCGGCGAACTGCGCAACGAGCCGGAAGTCTTCCGCGGCGACAGACTGGCCCATCCTTTGCTCGCGGTGCTGCCGCTGGTGCTGGTCGGGGTGGCGAATTTCCTGTTCACCCGCTGGATTCCCGGCTGGTACGGCGAATCGCAATCGTTCGTGCCGGCGGTGATCGGCAACCCCGATCCGGTGGTGCAGGAGGTGAAGAAAGTCGCCGCGATCTGGGCCGTGCAGGGCGCGCTGCTAGTCGGCATCGCCAGTGTGGTCGCCTTCGCCTGGAAGCCGGTGCTGGCGAGTTTCGCCGAAGGCACCAAGAGCGCCATCGGCGGCGCGCTGCTCGCTTCGATGAACACCGCATCGGAATACGGTTTCGGCGCGGTGATCGCCGCCCTGCCCGGCTTCCTGGTCGTCGCCAATGCGCTGCAGGCCATCCCGAATCCGCTGGTCAACGAAGCCGTGTCGGTCACCGCCTTGGCCGGCATCACCGGCTCGGCCAGCGGCGGCATGAGCATCGCGCTGGCGGCGATGGCCGACAGCTTCATCGCCAATGCCCATGCAGCGGGCATCCCGATGGACGTGCTGCATCGCGTGGCGGCGATGGCCTCCGGCGGCATGGACACCCTGCCGCACAACGGCGCGGTGATCACCTTGCTGGCGGTGACCGGCCTGACCCATCGGCAGTCGTACAAGGACGTGTTCGCGATCACCGCGATCAAGACCCTGGCGGTGTTCTTCGTGATCGCGATGTTCTATCTGACCGGCTGGGTGTAAGCGGCCGCCCAGCCCCGCGGCCGACCCGGCCGCTGCCCTCGCTTTGTAGAGCCGAGCACGCTCGGCTGCTTTTGTTCTTGCCTTTGTCGTTGTAGAAGCCGGGCTTGTCCCGGCTTACTTTTTGTCGTTCGCAATGAAGATCAAAAGCGTGCCGGGACAAGCCCGGCGCCTAAAAAAACAACAGCAGCCGAGCGTGCTCGGCTCTACAAAGCAAGAGCGGCGGCCGCCTGTCAGAAATCAGATTTCGTGATCTGCTTGTGCAGATCGTTGACTCGCATCAACGCGGCGGAACCGTAATGCTTGTGGTACTCGGCGACCATTTCGCCGTTGACGACCACCGGGTCGGTAGCCACCAGTTTCTTCGCCTCTTCGATATCGCCAACGGACAGGATGAAGAGTCCGCGCCAGCCGTCGACTCCGTCCAGCGGACCGGCATAGGCCAGCCTGCCCTCGCCCGCCAGGCGCTCCATGTTGGCGAAGTGGCCCTTGAACATCGCGTCGCGCTTTTCGCCCTTCGGCACCGGCGTCGGCCCGGTCTTCAATATCACCAGCACGTAGCTGCGCATGCCGTGCTCGTCGGCGCCGACCGATTTCGCCAGCGCAGCGTCGTACTCCTTCTTCGCAGCCGCGGCCGGTTCCTGCGCCCAGGCGCAGCCCAGCCAGAACTGGCAAACCACAACGACGATCAAGAAGATGCTGCGCATGCGCTTCCCCGGCGGTTTTGGTCCGCAGCATGCTACGCCCGGAAAGCGGGCAAAGAAAAAGCCCCGCCGAAGCGGGGCTTTTTGACAAGTGGCGGAGTGGACGGGACTCGAACCCGCGACCTCCGGCGTGACAGGCCAGCATTCTAACCGACTGAACTACCACTCCGCGCTTGAAACTGGAAGCTTCCGGATTGCCCGAACTTGGTGGGTGCTGAGGGTTTCGAACCCCCGACCCTCTCCTTGTAAGGGAGACGCTCTACCGCTGAGCTAAGCACCCGGGTGCTTTTGCCGACAGGCCGATGCCCGGCGGCGAGTTGACTAGTTTACGGCATCCTTCAGCGCTTTGCCAGCCTTGAACACCGGATTCTTCGAAGCCGGGATCTGGATGGTTTCCTTGGTCTTCGGGTTGCGGCCGGTACGGGCAGCGCGTGCGCGGACCTGGAAGGTACCGAAACCGACGACGGCGACGGTATCGCCCTGCTTCAGCGCACCGGTGACGCCCGCGACGACGGCTTCGACGGCGCGGCCGGCATCGGCCTTGCTGAGGCCTGCGGCATCGGCGACGTAATCGATCAATTCGGATTTGTTCATCTATTTGGCTCCCTGTGCGGCTTCTTTGCCGCGGATCGTGGATCGGATTGTCGGGCGCGCTGCGGCGCAACGGAATCCGGCGGACAGGCCTGGCCTTGCTTCCCGGCAGGCGATTCGAGCGACGGATTTATACCAGCCGCGGCGTTGCCGGCGCAAGCAAAAACCGCCTGAAAACAGGCGGTTTTGCATATTCAGCGACGAACGCAGATTTATCGTTCAATGCTTGACATCCGCCTGCGATGATGCAGGCGAAGGCTCACGCGGCGCGATCGCTTCGCCGCCCGCGGCCGGCGTCGGCGCCAGCGGACGTTCCAGCGCGAGGTCGAGCACTTCGTCGATCCACTTCACCGGAACGATCTTCATGCCCGCGGTGACGTTGGCGGGAATGTCGGCCAGGTCCTTGCGGTTCTCTTCCGGGATGATCACCGTGGTGATGCCGCCGCGCAGCGCGGCGAGCAGTTTTTCCTTCAGTCCGCCGATCGCCGAAACGCGCCCGCGCAGGGTGATCTCGCCGGTCATCGCCACGTCGGCCTTCACCGGCACCTTGGACAGCGCCGACACCAGCGCGGTGACCATGGCGATGCCGGCGCTGGGCCCGTCCTTCGGCGTGGCGCCGTCGGGGACGTGCAGGTGGATGTCGTGCTTCTGCAGGAATTCGGTGTCGATGCCCAGCGCCTGCGCGCGGGCGCGGACCACCGACATCGCCGCGGACGCGGATTCCTTCATCACGTCGCCGAGCTGGCCGGTCAGGGTCAGGGCGCCCTTGCCCGGCACCAGCGCGACTTCGATCTGCAGCAGGTCGCCGCCGACCTCGGTCCAGGCCAGGCCGGTGACCAGGCCGACTTCGTTCTGCTCTTCGGCACGGCCGAAATCGAAGCGGCGCACGCCCAGGTACTTGTCGAGGTTTTCCGAAGTGACATGCACGGCCTTCGGCTTCTTCTTCGACTTGGCCGGGGCCGGCCCCTTCAGCGCGATCTCCTTGACCACCTTGCGGCAGATCTTGGCCAGTTCGCGCTCGAGGTTGCGCACGCCCGATTCGCGCGTGTAGTAGCGCACGATGTCGCGCACCGCGCTTTCGTCGATCTTCAGCTCCTCGGGCTTCAGGCCGTTGGCCTTCAGCTGCTTCGGAACGAGGTAACGCTGGGCGATGTTGAGCTTCTCGTCCTCGGTGTAGCCGGGGATGCGGATCACTTCCATGCGGTCGAGCAGCGGGCCGGGGATGTTCAGCGAATTCGAGGTCGCGATGAACATCACCTCGCTCAGGTCCAGGTCGACCTCGAGGTAATGGTCGTTGAAGGTGTGGTTCTGCTCGGGGTCGAGCACTTCCAGCAGCGCCGAGGACGGATCGCCGCGGAAGTCCATCGACATCTTGTCGATCTCGTCCAGCACGAACAGCGGGTTCCGGGTCCCCGTCTTGTTGAGGTTCTGCACGATGCGGCCGGGCATCGAACCGACGTAGGTACGGCGGTGGCCGCGGATCTCGGCCTCGTCGCGCACGCCGCCGAGCGCCATGCGCACGAACTTGCGGTTGGTCGCCTTGGCGATGCTCTGCCCCAGCGAGGTCTTGCC
Source organism: Pseudoxanthomonas helianthi (assembly GCF_017939625.1). Lineage (GTDB taxonomy): Bacteria > Pseudomonadota > Gammaproteobacteria > Xanthomonadales > Xanthomonadaceae > Pseudoxanthomonas_A > Pseudoxanthomonas_A helianthi. Next base: position 797,280 of record NZ_JAGKTC010000002.1, on the reverse strand, counting down.
GACGCCGGGCGGGCCGACCAGGCACAGGATCGGACCCTTCATCTGCTTGACCCTCGACTGCACCGCAAGGTACTCGAGGATGCGTTCCTTGACCTTCTCCAGGCCGTAGTGGTCGGCATCGAGGGTTTCCTGCGCGACCTTCAGGTCCTTGCGCACCTTGCTGCGCTTCTTCCACGGCACGCCCAGCAACCAGTCGAGGTAGTTGCGCACCACCGCGGCCTCGGCCGACATCGGCGACATCTGCTTGAGCTTGTTCAACTCGGCCTTGGCCTTGGTTTCCACTACCTTCGGCATGCCGGCTTCGGCGATCTTGCGCGCCAGTTCGTCCAGTTCGCCCGGCGCGTCGTCCAGGTCGCCCAGTTCCTTCTGGATCGCCTTCATCTGTTCGTTGAGGTAGTACTCGCGCTGCGACTTTTCCATCTGCGACTTGACCCGGCCGCGGATGCGCTTCTCCATCTGCTGCACGTCGATCTCGCCGTCGACGAAACCGACCAGCAGTTCCAGGCGTTCGCCGACTTCGACGGTTTCCAGCAGGCGCTGCTTGTCGCTCAGGCGCACGCCCAGGTGCGCGGCGATGGTGTCGGCCAGGCGGCTGGGCTCGTCGATGCCGCTGAGCGTCTGCAGCAGTTCCGGCGGCAGCTTGCGGTTGGTCTTCACGTACTGCTCGAACAGGCCCATCAGCGAGCGCGCGACGGCCTCCAGTTCGCGCGGTTCGCGCGCGACCTCGGACTCGATCTCCTCGCCCTGCCCGTACAGGGAACCGTCGCGCTCGCCTACGCGCGAGACGCGCATGCGGGCGACGCCCTCGACCAGCACCTTGATGGTGCCGTCGGGCAGTTTCAGCAGTTGCAGCACCTGGGCCAGGGTACCGATCTGGTAAAGGTCGCCGGCGCCGGGGTCGTCGGTCTCGGCCGACTTCTGCGCCAGCAGCAGGATGCGCTTGTCGGATTCCATGGCTTGTTCCAGCGCGCGCATCGACTTGTCGCGGCCGACGAACAGCGGGATGACCATGTGCGGGAACACCACCACGTCGCGCAGCGGCAGCACCGGCAGGTCTAGGATTTCGGAAGCGGGACGACGGGGCATGGGGGCTCCTGGACTACGGATTTTCGGGGCGCCGAAACGCCAATGGCCCCGTTATGGGGCCATTGCGTCCGGGATGCAAGTGAGCGCGAAGTGAAATGGCGGAAGGCCTTGAATCGCAAGGCCCCGCCGGGCTCATTCGGCCACGGCCACCTTCGGCGGCGGCGGGTTTTGGTAGATCAGGTACGGTTCGGATTTGTGTTCGATCACCGACTCGTCCACCACCACCTTGCCGACGTTTTCCATCGACGGCAGGTCGTACATCGTGTCCAGCAGCACCGACTCGACGATGGTGCGCAAGCCGCGCGCGCCGGTCTTGCGCTTCAGCGCCTTGCGCGCGATGGCCGACAGCGCGTCGGGGCGGAACTCCAGTTCCACGCCTTCCATGTCGAACAGTTTCTTGAACTGCTTGGTGATGGCGTTCTTCGGCTCGGTGAGGATCTTCACCAGCGCCGCCTCGTCCAGTTCCTCCAGCGTCGCGACCACCGGCAGGCGGCCGACGAATTCGGGGATCAGGCCGAACTTGATCAGGTCCTCCGGCTCGACCTCGGACAGGACCTTGCCCATCTCGGTCTTCTTCTCGGAGCTCTTGACCTTGGCGCCGAAGCCGATGCCGCTGGCCTCGGTGCTGCGCTGCTGGATGATCTTGTCCAGGCCGGCGAACGCGCCGCCGCAGATGAACAGGATGTTCTTGGTGTCGACCTGCAGGAATTCCTGTTGCGGGTGCTTGCGTCCGCCCTGCGGCGGCACGCTGGCGATGGTGCCTTCGATCAGCTTCAGCAGCGCCTGCTGCACGCCTTCGCCGGACACATCGCGGGTGATCGACGGGTTCTCGCTCTTGCGGCTGATCTTGTCGATCTCGTCGATGTAGACGATGCCCTGCTGCGCCTTCTCGACGTCGTAGTCGCACTTCTGCAGCAGCTTCTGGATGATGTTCTCCACGTCCTCGCCGACGTAGCCGGCCTCGGTCAGCGTGGTCGCGTCGGCGATGGTGAACGGCACATTGAGCAGGCGCGCCAGCGTCTCGGCCAGCAGGGTCTTGCCCGAACCGGTCGGACCGGCGAGCAGGATGTTCGACTTGGCCAGTTCGACGTCGTCGTTCTTCTGCCGGCTTTCGATGCGCTTGTAGTGGTTGTACACGGCCACCGCCAGCGTGCGCTTGGCGCGCTGCTGGCCGATCACGTACTGGTCCAGCACCTCGAGGATTTCCCGCGGCTTGGGCAGGTGGCTGCGCGCGGACTGGGCCTTCTCCTCCAGCTCCTCGCGGATGATGTCGTTGCACAGTTCGACGCATTCATCGCAGATGAACACGCTGGGGCCCGCGATTAGCTTGCGGACCTCGTGCTGGCTCTTGCCGCAGAACGAGCAGTACAGGATCTTGTTGCTGTCGCCGGAACGGCCCGTGCGTTCTTCGCTCATGCCTTGCTTACCCGCTTGACCCGCCCTTCCGGCGGGGGATTCGATTCGAGAATAGCACAGGGCCCGGGGGACGCCAGTCCGCCCGGGAACCCGTGCGAAAACAATGGTTTCGCCGCTTCGTCCAGGCTTATGCCGCCTGGATGGAATCGTCCGGACGCCGCTCCAGCACCTGGTCGACCAGGCCATAGGCCTGGGCTTCGGCGGCGCTCTTGAAGTTGTCGCGTTCGGTGTCGCGGGCGATGGTTTCCAGCGACTGGCCGGTGTGCTTGGCCAGGATCTCGTTCAGGCGCTGGCGCATGGTCAGGATTTCACGGGCGTGGATGTCGATGTCCGTGGCCTGGCCCTGGAAGCCGCCCAGCGGCTGGTGGATCATCACCCGCGAATTCGGCAGCGCATAGCGCTTGCCCTTGGCGCCCGCGGCCAACAACACCGCGCCCATGCTGGCCGCCTGGCCGACGCAGATGGTGCTGACATCCGGCTTGATGTACTGCATGGTGTCGTAGATCGCCATGCCGGCGGTGACGATGCCGCCGGGCGAGTTGATGTAGAAGCTGATGTCCTTTTCCGGGTTCTCCGCTTCCAGGAACAGCATCTGGGCGACGATCACGTTGGCGACGTGGTCGTCGACGCCGCCGACCAGGAAGATCACCCGCTCCTTCAACAGGCGCGAATAGATGTCGTAGGCGCGCTCGCCGCGGCTGGTCTGTTCGACCACCATCGGCACGAGGTTCAGGGCTTTGGTCTCGATGCTCATTAGGATTCCCGTTGTGGCCCCGGCACGCGCCGACGCCTGAGTTAACCGCGGATGGCTTCCTGGAACGAAAGCGGCTGCTCGGTGTGCTGGGCGCGCTCGGCGATCCAGTCGATCACCTGCTCTTCCATCACCCGGTTCTGCAATCCACCCATCAGTTGGGGATCGTTGCGGTACAACTCAATGACCTGCTCCGGTTCCTCGTAGGTGGAGGCGATCAGGCGCATGGTTTCGTTCAGGCGCTTCGGGTCCAGGCGCAGCTGGTTGCGGCGGGCGACCTCGCCGACCAGCAGGCCGACCAGCACGCGCTTGCGGGCCGGGTCGAGGAAATCCTGCCAGGCATTGTCCGGCACCTGCGGGTTCTGGCCGTTGCGCTGGGCCTGGTCCAGCTGGATGGCCAGCATGTTGCGGGCCTCGGCCTCGACCAGCTTCGGCGGCATTTCCACGTGCGAATAGGCGGCGATCAGCTGTTCGCCCACTTCGCGGCGCAGGCGGTTGGCCAGCGCGCCCTTCAGTTCGCGCTCCAGGTTGCTGCGGATGTCGGCACGGAACTGGGCCGGGTCGCCGCTCTTCACGCCGAAGCTCTTGATGAAGGCCTTGTCGACCTCCGGCACGTACGATTCGGCGATCTCGACCACCTTCACGTGGACCTGGACCTTGCGGCCGGCCAGCTGCGGCACGCGCCAGTCGGCGGGGAAATCCACGTCGATGGCCTTTTCCTCACCCTTGGACATGCCGACCAGGGCGTTCTCGATCGCCGGGAACATCACGCCGGAGCCGATCAGGGTCGCGCCCTTCTCCTCGCCTTCGGCGGGCAGGCGCTCGTCGCCGGCCTGCGACCAGGTTTCCAGGTTGACCCGGTCGCCAGCCTCGGCCGGACGATCCACCGCGCGGAATTCGCGGCGCTGCATGCGCAGGTTCTCGATCATCTGGTCGATGTCGGCCTCGGTCACCTCGGCGACGTGGCGGATCACGTTCAGCTTGGCGACGTCGACCTCGCCGAAGTCGGGCACCACTTCGAAGGTGGCCACCCACTCCAGCTGGCCCTCGCCGGCCGGTTCCAGGCGCGGGTTGCCGGCCAGCAGCAGCGAGTTCTCGCGCACGGCCGAATCGAAGGTCTCGCGCAGCAGGCCGTCGAGGGCCTCGGCGCGCACCTGCTGGCCGAAACGCTGTTCGATGACCTTGGCCGGCACCTTGCCCGGGCGGAAGCCCTTGATGCGGGCGGTGCGCGCGATTTCGCGCAGGCGGCCGCCGATGTGGCTGTCCAGGCGCTCGGCCGGCAGGGTGAAACTCATGCGGCGTTCGAGATTGCCCACCGATTCCACGGAAACTTGCATCTTGCTGACTCCTGCTGTCATGGCCGCGCCATGGCATTGATAGAAAATGGTCCCACCGGGCGCGACCGGCCTGCCGGCGCGGGGGTGAACGGGGTATTTTGGCCGAAGACGGGCGCGGCTGCCAGCCTGCGCCGGCAGGTTCAACCGGCCGACGCGCCGCCGCGCGCATCCAGTTCCCGCACCAGCTTCTTCGGCGCCTGCGCGCGATAGCTCTCGTCGATCCAGGCCTTCAGCACGTCCAGCGCCAGCAGCTCGCCCGGCGGCGGCGTCACCGTGACCCAGCCGCTCTTGCCCAGCCCGTAGGCGGTGGGCTTGGCGAAGGGCAACAGGAGCACCGCTTCGCCCGACTTCGGCAGCTTGCAGGAAATGCTGAACGGCTCGCCCTCGACGCCGAGATAGGCGAAGGTCTTGTCGTTGACCGCCAGGTCGTCATGGCCCGGCCACGGACTCTTGCCGTGCGCGCCGGGATAGGCCAGGCCGAAAGCCCTCAATTCGCGCAGCAGCGCGTCGCTGGCTTGCCGGGGTTTGGCCTTGGGCATCTTCGGTGGGCTGGGTGGATTTTCGAGACGGGCGACGCCGCCGCGCTTCCGGCGGGGCGTGGTGCGAAAGGGGGGACTCGAACCCCCACGCCTTGCGGCACTGGAACCTAAATCCAGGGCGTCTACCAATTCCGCCACTTTCGCTAGCGCGCCATTCTACGGCCGGGCGCTGCGGTTCAACAAAAAGAAAAACGCCCGGAAATGCCGGGCGCGTCGGGTTTGGCGGGCCGTCAAGGATTCAAACCTTGGACCGCGCCGCGACCGCTCCCCGTCGCGATTGGCCCGAACGCGCCGCAGCGCGCCGCGATACCCGCGTCCTTGCACCGATCGAGACAAAGAAAAACGCCCGGCAATGCCGGGCGTTTCGGGTTTGGTGGGCCGTCAAGGATTCGAACCTTGGACCTATTGATTAAGAGTCAACTGCTCTACCAACTGAGCTAACGGCCCCGAAGACTGCAAATTGTAGCAAACAAAAGCGCAAAAACAAAAATGGGGTGGCTGATGGGACTCGAACCCACGACATCCGGAATCACAATCCGGTGCTCTAACCAGCTGAACTACAGCCACCATTGAAACCTTGCCTGCCCCGCACACCGCCGAAGTGGCGCGCCCGACAGGACTCGAACCTGTAACCGCCGGCTTAGAAGGCCGGTGCTCTATCCGGTTGAGCTACGGGCGCCCGAACAGGATTGTCGCATCCGCCGCTGGACGTTGGTCGGGGAGACAGGATTCGAACCTGCGACTTCCTGCTCCCAAAGCAGGCGCTCTACCAGGCTGAGCTACACCCCGACTTGGGTTCCGGACCCGGCGCAGGCGCCGACGCGGCCGCGTATTGTCGGAATCCGGGCCTGCCCTGTCAAACGCAATTATCCGGAACGGCGCATCGGCTATGCTCAAGGCCCGAACACCGACGAGACAACGAGCATGATCCGCAGCGGCAATCCGGCTTTGAAGGAATCCACGTTTCTCGACCTGGGCAGCGGCGCGGTGGTGTCGCGCGGCGCCGGCGCGATGACCTTGAACGGCACGGTCAACAAGACCGGTTTCCTGCTGCTGCTCAGCGTGGTCACCGCCGCCTTCGCCTGGAGCCAGTCGGTGTCCACGGTCGGCGGCGAGACCGTCGTCACGCCGGGCATCGTCGGCTACCTGCTGGGCGGCGCGATCGGCGGACTGATCCTGGCCCTGGTCACCACGTTCAAGAAGGAATGGTCGCCGGTCACCGCACCGCTGTACGCGCTGGTCGAAGGCTTCTTCCTCGGCGCGGTGTCGGCAATGTACGAAGTGCGCTTCAACGGCATCGTGTTCCAGGCGGTGGTGCTGACCTTCGGCACCCTCGGCGCGCTGCTGCTGGCCTACAGCAGCGGCCTGATCAAGGCGACCGAGAACTTCAAGCTGGGCGTGGTCGCGGCCACCGGCGGCATCGCGCTGATCTACCTGGCGACCATCGTGCTGGGCTTCTTCAACATCAATATCCCCTACATCCACGAGTCGGGGCTGATCGGCATCGGCTTCAGCCTGTTCGTGGTGGTGATCGCCGCACTGAACCTGGTGCTGGACTTCGACTTCATCGAATCCGGCGTGGATGCGGGCGCGCCCAAGTACATGGAGTGGTACGGTGCGTTCGGCCTGATGGTCACGCTGGTGTGGCTGTACGTCGAGTTCCTGCGCCTGCTGGGCAAGCTGCAGTCGCGCAACTGATCCGATCCGCGTGCGAAGAAAGGGCGCCGATGGCGCCCTTTTTCATGCGGCCGGTTCGGCGAGCGCCTTTCGCGCGGGCCACAGCATGAACACAACGGTCACCACGGCCAGGATCCAGCAGTAATACACCTTGCCGCTCAACGCCAGCGGCGACACCGAGGCCAGCGATGCCGCCAGCAGGATCTGCGCGCCGTACGGCAGCAGGCCCTGCGGAATGCACGCGAAGATGTCCAGCACGCTGGCGGCACGACGCGGCGGGATGCCGTGCTGCGCGGCGATATCGCGGGCGACACCGCCGCCGACCAGGATCGCGACGGTGTTGTTGGCGGTGAACACGTCGGCGGTGGCCGACAGTGCGGCGATGCTGAATTCCCCGGTGCGGCGCCCCTTGTGTCCGCGCGCGATGCGGCCGATCGCCAGCGCCAGCCAGTCCAGTCCGCCGGCCGCCTTCATCAGCGCGCCGAGGCCGCCGATCAGCAGCGACAGCAGCAGGATTTCGGTCATGCCCTCGAAGCCGGTCCAGGCGTCGCCGGCGAATTCGACCGGACCGTAGTCGGCGGCGAACACGAAACCGAACAGACCCGCCAGCGCCAGGCCGATGCCCAGCACCACCAGCACATCGAGCCCGGTCAAAGCCAGGACCAGCACCAGCACGTAGGGCAGCAACAGCCATGGCGAGGCATCGGTTTCGGTGGGTACCGGCGCCGAATCCCCCAGCCAGCCCAACAGCAGCGCGGTGGCCAGCGCCGCAGGCAAGGCGATCTTGAAGTTCTCGCGGAACTTGTCGCGCATTTCCGCGCCCTGGGTGCGCGTGGCGGCGATGGTGGTGTCGGAAATCACCGACAGGTTGTCGCCGAACATCGCCCCGCCGATCACCGTACCGACCACCAGCGCGGTATCCAGCCCCGCCGCTTCGGCCACGCCCAGGGCGATCGGCACGACCGCGGCGATGGTACCCATCGAAGTACCGATGGCCAGCGAAATCAGCGAAGCCAGCACGAACAGTCCCGGCAGGATCAATGCCGGCGGCAACGCGCCGACGCCGAGCTGCACCACCGCATCGACCGCGCCGATGGCTTTGGACACGGTGGCGAAGGCGCCGGCAAGCAGGAAGATCAGGCACATCAGCACGATGTTGGCGTCGCCCATGCCGCGCAGCAGGATTTCGCCTGCCGGCAGGCCGCGCCGTTTCGCCAGCCAGGCCGCCCAGGCCAGCGCCGGCAATATCGCCACCGGCGCACGCAGTTGGTAGAAGCCCATCGGTTCGCCGTGCAGGGTGAAGTACAGGCCGGCACCGAAGAAGATCGCCAGGAACAGCAGCAACGGGGTCAGCGCGAGCGCGCTGGGTCGGGAGGTCATGGGTTTTTCCATTGGCGGAAACCGAACCGCCTATTTTCCGGCCTGACAACGGAAAACGGGGCGTTTCCGCCCCGTTCCGTCATTCCGGATGCTTGTCGGCTCATGCCGCGGAGTTACACGCGGCTGGCGATGGCTTGCGCGAACGTCATCGTGGTGCCGGTGCCGCCGAGGTCCGGGGTCAGCGAATCCTTGGCTTCCAACGTGGCGACGATGGCCTTGCGCAGACGCTCGGCGTTCTGCGGCTGGCCGATGTGGTCGAGCATCTGCGCCGCGCCCAGCAGCAGCGCGCAGGGATTGGCGATGCCCTTGCCGGCGATGTCCGGCGCGGAGCCGTGCACGGCTTCGAAGATCGCCGCGTCCTTGCCGATGTTGGCGCCGGGCGCGAGGCCCAGGCCGCCGACCAGGCCGGCGCACAGGTCGGAGATGATGTCGCCGAACAGGTTGGTGGTGCAGATGACGTCGAACTGCTCGGGACGCATCACCAGCTGCATGCAGGTGTTGTCCACGATCATCTCGTTGCATTCGATATCGGGGTATTGCGCGGCAACTTCGCGGCCGACCTTCAGGAACAGGCCCGAGGTGGTCTTCAGGATGTTGGCCTTGTGCACCAGGGTGACCTTCTTGCGGCCGGTGGCGCGGGCCAGGTCGAAGGCGTAGCGGACGATGCGTTCGGAACCCTTGCGGGTGATCTTCTGAGTCAGCAGCGCGGTCTCGCCGTCTTCCGAGATCGACTGGCCTTCGCCGATGTACGCGCCTTCGGTGTTCTCGCGGACCGTGATCAGGTCCACGCCCATCGGGAAGCGCGACTTGGTGTTGGGGAACGACTTGGCCGGACGCACGTTGGCGTACAGGTCGAAGGTGCGGCGCAGGGCCACGTTGATCGAGCTGAAGCCCTCGCCCACCGGCGTGGTCAGCGGGCTCTTCAGCGCGATGCGGTTCTTGCGGATCGAATCCAGCGTGGCCTGCGGTAGCAAGTCGCCGTGCTTCTCCAGCGCGACCAGGCCGGCGTCTGCCTCTTCGTAGCTCAGGCCGACCTTCAGCGCTTCGAGCACGTGCAAGGTGGCGTCCATGATTTCCGGGCCGATGCCATCGCCGCGGATGACGGTGATCGTCTGGGTCATTGCGTGGGGTTCCGTACGAAAGGCGCGCTGGGAAACCGGCGCGCAGGGGGAAGGTTTCAGACGCAATTATGCCGCGCCGCGAGACAACATCCCAGCCTTTATTGCTGCAACGCGCCGCAGCGCGCCCGTATAACCGGCCGGCAAGTGCTTGTTTTCCTTGTCCCCACGGGAGAAGAGCAGCTTCCGAACGCTTGGGCCGGGCGTGACGCGGAGCGTCGGATGAAGGAAGGAATCTGCAAGTGCGAGACCGGTGGTAGCGCAAGCGAGTCTTCTGCCCTCATCCACCCCCGTATCGGGTACGGGCGGGCTCTTCGGCCACCCTCAGCCGCTTGAGGCGGATTCGATCCCGGTGGGAGAAGGAAAAGCGTCAACCGTGCGCGTGCTCGCCCGGCGAAGCTGCCGCGCCGGATTCCAACTGGTCGAGGAAATCCACCGCGCGGCGCAGGTGCGGGATGACGATGCTGCCGCCGACCACCAGCCCGACCGAGAACGCTTCGAACATCTCGTCGCGATTGACGCCGGCTTCCTTGCACTGCGCGACGTGGTAGCTGATGCAATCGTCGCAGCGCAGGACCAGCGAGGCGACCAGGCCCAGCAGTTCCTTGGTCTTCACGTCCAGCGCGCCGGCCTGGTAGGTCTGCGTGTCCAGGGCGAAGAAGCGTCGCACCACCTGGTTGGGTTCGGCGAGGATGCGTTCATTCATGCGCTGGCGGAATTCGGTGAATTCCTTGATGCGGTCGTTGCCGGAATCGCTCATGCAGTCCTCACAGTCGTCTGATTTCGTTTTCCAGGTTTTCCCGCGCACGCGCTTCGAAGCGGTCGCGGAAATGTTGCGTGCCGTAAATGGGTTCGCGGACGAGGAATTCGCGCAACAGCGCCTTGCGCTTGCGCCGGAAGATCCAGCCCGGCACCCAGGCGTATTCCTCGCGCACCTGTGCCGCGTACTGCGCATACCGATCCGCTTCCGCGCCGAGGATGGACAGGTCCACGTCGACCAGGATGCGTTCGTCGTCGCTTTCAGGCAGGGCCGCGTGGCGCGTCGCCATGACCAGCGCATGCACGCGCTCGACGACCTCTGCCGGCAAACCCGTGGCTTCCAGTTCCTTCACGGCCCAGGAGGCGCTTCGCAGTTCGTTGTCCGACTGCCTCGGTTCGTAGATGGCGTCATGGAACCACAAGGCGATCTCGACTTCGCCGGGATGCCGGGCCAGGCCGAGCGCCGGTTCGAAATGCCGGATGCACTCGCCCAGGTGCTGGAGCGTGTGGTACTTGCGCTGCGGCTCGGCATAGCTGGCCAGCAGGCGTTCGCCCAAGCCCTGTGGAGCGCCTGCGCCCAATGCCGCCCAGGCCCGCTGCCAGGATCGTTCGAACAGGGGATCCATCGCCCCGCGCCGCGCTTAGGCCCCGGCCAGCAAGGGCTCGAGCTTGCCTTCGCGATGCAGCGCGATCAGGTCGTCGTAGCCGCCGACGTGGGTTTCGCCGATGAAGATCTGCGGGACGCTGGTGCGCTTGGCGCGCGCGATCATCTTCTCGCGCTCGGCCGGATCGGTGTCGACCCGCACCTCTTCCCAGGTTTGCCCCTTGCTCTTGAGGAAGTTCTTGGCCGCCACGCAGTACGGGCAGACGGCGGTGGTGTACATGACGATGCGGGGGGAGGCTTCGGTGTTGCTCACGGGAATTCTCGGCGTTTCCAATGGTCTGACCGCAGTATGGTGGCACGCGGGCCGTGCAACAGTCAGTCAGGTGGAACAGACAGTGCGGATTAACAGGCTATTCACCCGTCCGGCCCGTGCCGGCCTCATCCTGCGCGCTTCCCCGGACGCGGAGTTCCGCTTGCGCCCCACCCTGTTCGCCACCGCCCTGCTGACCGTGGCCGTCGCCTCGCCGCTTGCCTTCGCCCAGGAAAAGCTCCCCGACATCGGCTCTTCGGCCGGCGAACTGCTGACCCCGGCCAAGCAGTCCGAATACGGCGGAATGATGCTGCGCGAGCTGCGCAACTACGGCTACCTGCTGGAAGACCCGCTGATCGACAATTGGCTGACCGGCATGGGCCGCAAGCTCGGCGCGGACAGCGACCTGCCGGGACAGAAGTTCACCTTCTTCATGATGGGCGACCGCCAGATCAACGCCTTCGCCACGCTGGGCGGCTACATCGGCGTCAACGCCGGGCTGGTGCTGGCGGCCGAGCGCGAGGACGAAGTGGCCGGCGTGCTGTCGCACGAAATCGCCCACGTCACCCAGCAGCATGTGTTGCGCGGCGCCGAGCGCGCGCAGAAGGACAGCGTGCCGATCCTACTGGGCATGTTGGCGGCGATCGTCGCCGCGCAGGCGGCCGGCGGCAATTCCACCGGTGATGCGACGATGGCCGCGCTGGCTTCCGCGCAGGGCCTGATCGCGCAGCGCCAGATCGACTACACGCGCAGCAACGAATCGGAAGCCGACCGCGTCGGCATCCGCACCCTGGCCCGCGCCGGCTACGACGTCGACGCGATGGGCGATTTCTTCGAGCGTCTGCAATCGCTGACCCGCAGCGCCCGCGGCAGCGGCCGCGAAGCCTACCCCGACTACCTGCAGACCCACCCGGTCACCCTGACCCGCATCAGCGAAGCCCGCCAACGTGCCGAGCAACTGCGCCGTGACGGCATCGCCACGGTCAGCAGCACGGTCACCACGCCCACCGGCAGCGTCACCGAACGCGTGCGCCAGGGGCCGGATTACGTCGCCGGCAGCCGGCTCGGCGCCAATCCGCTGCTGCCCGGCGCCCTGCGCCCGGCGATTTCCACCACCGTGCAGGCCGACGGCGGCCAGTTCCCATGGGCCAAGGAACGCCTGCGCGTGTTCAGCGCCAATACCCCGGCCGCGGCGGTGCGTGAATACGAACAGATCCGCCGCGGCAGTTCCAAGGGCCTGACCGACGCCCAGCGCTACGGCCTGGCCCTGGCCAAGTTCCGCAACAACCAGCTGGCGGAAGCCACCGGCGAACTGGGCGAATTGCAGGCCGCCCATCCCGCCAACCTGTGGATCGGCCTGGCCCTGGCCCAGGCCGAGGCCCGCGCCGGCCGTACCGCCGCCGCCAACCAGCGCCTCGACGCGCTGCTGCATGCCCAGCCCGGCAACCGCGCCATCGCGGTCACCTATGCGCAGATCCTGAACGAACAGGGCGGCCGCGAGGCTGGTCAGCGCGCGCTGGCGGTGCTGCGTCCGCTGCTGGCCGGTACCGGCGACGACCCCGTGTTCCAGCAGGCCTATGCCCGCGCCAACGAACTGGCCGGCGACGAGGTCCGTGCCGGCGAGGCCTATGCCGAAACCGCCTTCCTGAACGGACGCCCCGAGCAGGCCCTGATCCAGTTGCAGAACCTGAAGCAGCGCAGCGATCTGGACTATTACGCCCGCTCCCGCATCGACGCCCGCATCGCCACGATCACCCCGCAGGTGCTGGAACTGCGCCGCCAGGGCATCAAGGATCCGGACGTGGAACGGCGCTGACCGGCCGGAACATGACCGTGCTGCGGCATGTCATGTTTCAGTCACAAAATTGTCGTCTACTGGCGAGGTACCCCCAACAGGACGGTTTTCCCGTGCAGAAGCACATCCTGATAGTCGACGACGAACCCGCGATCCGCGACATGGTCGCCTTCGCCCTGCGCAAGGGCGAATTCGAGCCGATCCACGCCGGCGACGCCCGCGAAGCGCAAACCGCCATCGCCGACCGCGTGCCTGACCTGATCCTGCTCGACTGGATGCTGCCCGGCACCAGCGGCCTGGAACTGGCCCGGCGCTGGCGCAAGGACGCCCTGACCCGCGACGTGCCGATCATCATGCTGACTGCACGCGGCGAGGAGAACGATCGCGTCGGCGGCCTCGAGGCGGGCGTCGACGACTACGTGGTCAAGCCGTTCTCGGCGCGCGAGCTGCTGGCGCGCATCCGCGCGGTGATGCGCCGCGCCCGCGAGGACGACGAGGATGGCAGCATCGCGGTCGGCGACCTGCGCATCGACGGCGCTGCGCACCGCGTGTTCGCCAAGGACACCCCGGTGCCGATCGGCCCCACCGAATACCGCCTGCTGCACTTCTTCATGACCCATCCCGAGCGCGTGTATTCGCGCACCCAGCTGCTCGACCACGTCTGGGGCGGCAGCGTGTACGTGGAGGAACGCACGGTGGACGTGCACATCCGCCGCCTGCGCAAGACCCTCGAACCGCATGGCGTGGAGAACATGGTGCAGACCGTGCGCGGCTCGGGTTACCGCTTCTCGGCGTCGATGTGATCGAACGGCAAGTGGCCTGAGCGGATCCGCGCACGCCACCCGCTGCAACAAACCCCTGCGACAATCGCTCCATGCCCAGCCACATCCGATCCGCCTGGTTCAGAACCCTCGGCCAACTGGCCGCGGTGCTGGTGCTGGCGGCATTGCTCGGCCTGGCCATCGGCCAGCCGTGGCCGGTGCTGACCGTCGCCGCGCTGGGCGTGGTCGCATGGCACTACTGGCGCCTGCGCAAGGTGCTGTTGCGCCTGACCGCGCGCGAGCGCCTGCGCCCGGGCAAGGGCGACGGCGTGTGGAACGAGCTCGACCGGCTGATGTACCGCGGCCAGGACGAGATGCGCGCGCGCAAGCGGCGCCTGCTCGGCATCCTGCGCGCCTATCGTGCCGCCGCCGCCGCGCTGCCGGACGCGGTGGTCGTGGTCGAACGCAACAGCCAGCGCGCGCTGTGGTTCAACAAGGCCGCGACCCAACTGCTCGGCCTGCGCTATCCGGACGACCTGCAGTCGCCGCTGGGCGAACGCCTGCAACCGCTGTCGCTGTCGCACTGGTTCGCGGCCGGACGCAATGCCGAGCCGATGCTCGACGCCGCGTCGCCGGTCGACCCGAACCTGCGCCTGAACCTGCGCCTGATCCCGTATTCGGACGAATACTGGCTGCTGGTGGCGCGCGACGTCAGCAAGCTGCTGCACCTGGAACAGGTGCGCCGCGACTTCGTCGCCAACGTCTCGCACGAACTGCGCACGCCGCTGACCGTGGTCCACGGCTACCTGGACATGCTCGACCCGGCCGATTTCCCCGAATGGACGCCGATGCTGGCCGAAATGCAGAAGCAGTCGCAACGCATGACCCAACTGGTCGAAGACCTGCTCACGCTGTCGCGGCTGGAAGTGCAGGACAAGCTGGCCGACGACGACGTGGCGATGGCGCCGATGCTGGCCACGCTGCGGCGCGAAGCCGAGGCGCTGAGCCAGGGCCGCCACGCCATCGTCGTGCAGGACGAAGGCGGGTTGGACCTGCACGGTTCCAACAAGGAACTGCACAGCGCGTTCTCCAACCTGGTCAGCAACGCGGTGCGCTACACCCCGGCCGGCGGCAGCATCACCATCCGCTTCGCGCCGGAAGGCGCCGGCGCCGTGCTCAGCGTGCGCGACACCGGCTACGGCATCCCGGAAAGCCACCTGCCGCGCATCACCGAACGCTTCTACCGCGTATCCACCAGCCGTTCGCGCGAAAGCGGCGGCACCGGCCTGGGCCTGTCGATCGTCAAGCACGTGCTGAACCTGCACCAGGCGCGACTGGAGATCGAAAGCCAGGTCGGCCTGGGCAGCACCTTCTCGATCCACTTCACCGCCGAACGCGTGCATCCGCGCGCCATGGGCTATGCGAACGCCAGCGGGATGGGTCACGCCGAGCTTGAGTGCGTACGGGACAAGGAAAAATGAGGGAATGCATGTCGATGCTTGACCGAATAATGACGCAGTCCCGTACGCACTCAAGCTCGGCCCTCCGGGTTGCCGTGCCCAGCCGCCATGCGGCCGCGCGCGGCTTGAACAGGCCACCAGCCTGCCACTGCGCCACGCACGACCACCTGACGGCTGGGCACGGTAACGTGACCCATCCCGCTGGCGTTCGCATAGCCCAACCCGCCGCGACGACGACGCAGAGCCTTTCCGCATGAACATCGCCCACCCTGCCCTGCCCGACATCGCGCCGCCCAACGAAGGCGATCCGCTGCGCGATCCGGCGCTGTACCTGAACCGCGAACTGTCGCAGCTCGACTTCAACTTCCGCGTCCTGGCGCAGGCGCAGGACCCACAGGTACCGCTGCTGGAACGGTTGCGCTTCCTGTGCATCAGCTGTACCAACCTCGACGAATTCTTCGAGATCCGCGCCGCCACCGTACGCCATGCGCAGGACTTCGGTTTGCCGCCGGGCCCGGACGGCCTGTCCCCGGCCGCGATCCTCAACCGCATCCACGACCGCGCCGCGCAACTGGTCGAACAACAGTACCGCTGCTGGAACCAGGTGTTGCGCCCGGCATTGACCGAAGCGGGCGTGCGGGTGCTGGGCCAGCGCACCTGGAACGCGCGCCAGGCGCGCTGGCTGCGCGCCTATTTCCGCAAGGAAATCATGCCGGTGCTGTCGCCGCTGGGCCTGGATCCGTCGCACCCGTTCCCGAAGATCCTCAACAAGTCGCTGAACATCGTCGTCGTGCTGAAGGGCAAGGACGCGTTCGGCCGCGCCGGGCACATGGCCATCGTGCGCGCACCGCGCTCGCTGTCGCGGATCATCCACCTGCCGCAGAACGTGTCCGGCGGCGAACACGACTTCGTGCTGCTGTCGTCGGTGCTGTCGGCCTTCGTCGACGAGCTCTTCCCCGGCATGGAAGTGAAAGGCGCCTACCAGTTCCGCGTGACCCGCGACTCCGAACTGGTGGTGGACGAGGAGGAAGTCGAGAACCTCGCCCTGGCCCTGCGCGACGAACTGGCCGGGCGCGGCTACCGCCCCGCGGTGCGCCTGGAGATCGCCCAGGATTGCCCGAAGCCGATCATCCGCACCCTGCTGCAGAACTTCGAGCTGTCCGAGAACGCGGTGTACTACATCGACGGGCCGGTCAACCTCAACCGCGTGACCCAGGTCTACGACCTGGTCCAGCGCCCGGAACTGAAGTACCCGGCGTTCACCCCGCGCACGCTGCGCAACGCCGACGAGATGTTCGAAACCGTGGGCGAAGGCGACGTGCTGCTGCACCATCCGTTCGACGCCTTCACCGCGGTCACCGACCTGGTCCGCCAGGCGGCCAGCGACCCCGACGTGCTGGCGATCAAGCAGACCCTGTACCGCACCGCCAAGGATTCGGTGATCGTCGATTCGCTGGTCCAGGCCGCGCGCAACGGCAAGGACGTGACCGCTGTGGTCGAACTGCGCGCGCGCTTCGACGAGGAAGCCAACCTCGCCTTCGCCGACCGCCTGCAGGACGCCGGCGTGCAGGTCGTGTACGGCGTGGTCGGCTACAAGACCCACGGCAAGATGCTGCTGATCGTGCGCCGCGAAGGCCGCAAGCTGCGCCGCTACGTGCACCTGGGCACCGGCAACTATCACACCGGCACCGCGCGCGCCTACACCGACCTGGGCCTGATCACCGCCGACCCGGACATCGGCAACGACGTGCACCTGCTGTTCCAGCAGCTGTCGGGCCTCGCCGCGGGCACCAAGCTCAAGCGCCTGCTGCAATCGCCGTTCACCCTGCACGCGGGCATCCTGAAACGGATCGAGCGCGAAGCGAAACACGCACGCGCCGGCAAGCCCGCGCGCATCGTCGCCAAGGTCAACGCGCTGAACGAACCCAAGGTGATCCGCGCGCTGTACGCGGCATCGCAGGCCGGCGTGCAGATCGACCTGATCGTGCGCGGCGCCTGCACGCTGCGCCCCGGCGTGCCCGGCGTTTCGGACAACATCCGCGTGCGCTCCATCGTCGGCCGCTTCCTCGAGCACAGCCGCGTGTACTGGTTCGCCAACGACGACGAACCCGAGATCTACTGTGCCAGCGCCGACTGGCTGGAACGCAACCTGCTGCACCGTGTGGAAGCCGCGTTCCCGATCCTCGATCCCAAGCTGGCCGAACGCGTGTACCGCGAAGCGCTGCAGAACTACCTGGACGACAACCTCAACGCGTGGGAACTCGACGCCGACGGCGAATACCGCAAGCGCGTCCCGGCGGAAGGCGAACAGCCGCACTCCGCGCAGGCGACGCTGCTGGCCGGGGTGTGACCGGAAGCCGCATGGCCTCCAGCGCCATCCCGAATGTGCCCATGGACCGCCTTTGCTTCGCCCCCTTTGCAAAGAGGGCGAAAAGCAAATCCCCTCGATCCCCCTTCTGCGAAGGGGAGGCGAAGCACCGCTTCTTCCAGGGAGAGACCATGACCAAGGGAAAGGCCATGACCGCACCATGCGCTAAGATTCGCTGATGCCGACGCACCCCACCGCCCCCGCGCTGAAGGATGGCGACCACCTCGCCGCCATCGACCTCGGTTCCAACAGCTTCCACATGATCGTCGCCCGCTACACGCTCGGGCAGCTGCGCGTGGTCGATCGCCTGCGCGAGACCGTGCGCATGGCCGACGGCCTCGACGGCAAGGGCGGCCTGTCGAAGCAGGCGCGCGAACGCGCGCTGGAATGCCTAGCCCGCTTCGGCCAGCGCATCCGCGACATTCCCGGCGGCCGCGTGCGCGCGCTGGCGACCAACACCGTGCGCCAACTGTCCTCGCCGCAGACGTTCATCGTTCCTGCCGAAGCCGCGCTGGGCAAACCGATCGAAGTGGTGTCCGGCCGCGAAGAAGCGCGCCTGATCTACCTCGGCGTCGCCCATGCGCAACCGCCGAAGCCGGGACAGTTGCGCCTGGTCATCGACATCGGCGGCGGTTCCACCGAATTCATCATCGGCCGCGGCATGGAGCCGATCGAGCGCGAAAGCCTGCAGGCTGGCTGCATCGCCAGCACGCGGCGCTTCTTCCCCGGCGGCAAGCTGTCGAAGAAGCGCTGGAAGGACGCGCTGACCGAGATCGGCGCCGAGTTCCAGCAGTTCGCCGTGCAATACCGCGCACTGGGCTGGCAGGAAGCGCTGGGTTCGTCGGGCACGCACAAGGCCATCGGCGAAATCTGCGCGGCGATGAAGCTGACCAAGGGCGCGATCACCGCCGAGGCGCTGCCGCAGGTGCGCGACCGCCTGCTGATGGCCGACAACATCCAGGACATCGACCTGCCCGGGCTGGAAAAGGACCGCCGGCCGATCATCGCCGGTGGCGTACTGGTGCTGGAGGCCGCGTTCAACGCGCTGGGCCTGCAGCGGCTGATGGTGAGCAAGGCGGCCATGCGCGAAGGCATCCTCTACGACATGCTCGGCCGCGGCAGCGACAACGATCCGCGCGACCTGTCGGCGGCGTCGCTGATGCAGCGCTACGGCATCGACGAAGCGCAGGCCGCGCGCGTGGAAGCCACGGCGATGCGCCTGTTCGACCAGGTGGCGGAAGCGTGGTCGCTCAACGACGACGACGCGCGCCAGCTCGGCTGGGCCGCGCGCCTGCACGAAATCGGCCTGGCCATCGCCCACAGCCAGTACCACGTGCACGGCGCCTATCTGGTGGAGAACTCGGACATCGCCGGCTTCTCGCGGCAGGAACAGCAGGTGCTGGCCGCCCTGGTCCGCACCCACCGCCGCGGTGTGCCGAAGACCGCGTTCGACGCCCTCCCGGACCGCCTCCTGCTCGCGGCCAAGCGCAAGGCGGCGTTGCTGCGCCTGGCCGTGCTGCTGCACCGCGCGCACGACCCCGAGCCGATCCCGAAGCTGGAACTCGAAGCCAGCGGCGAATCGCTGCGCCTGATCCTGTCGAAGAAATGGATCGAGTCGCGACCGCTGCTGAAGGCCGACCTGATCGGTGAACCCGAGGACATGGCCGGGCTGGGCGTCGCGTTCCGCCCGTTCGTGGACTGAAGCCGCGAACAGGGTTTCGAGCGCAATGGCGCGCATCCTCTATTCGGGCACCCGCAATGCGTCGAGTTGGGCCTTCCGCGCCTGGCTGGCGCTGCGCGAGGGCGGCATCGAATTCGAAGAACGCGTCGTCGACATCCGCAAGCCGCAACGTTTCGACAACCTGAAACGGATCGGCGAGTTTTCCCCGCCCGCTGCGGTCCCCGCGCTCGTCGACGGCGACACGGTCGTGTTCGATTCGTTGGCGATCATGGAATACGCCAACGACCTCGCCGGCGGCCGATTGCTTCCGCTCGAACCGCTGTCGCGGGCACGCGCGCGTTCGTTCCTGGCCTGGCAACACGCCGGCCTGTCGGGGCTGTGCCCGCGCCTGTCGTTCGAAAGCGCGTTCTACCCGGACAAGCGCGCGATGAGCGTCGACGAACAGGCGCAATCGGCGCGAGCCTACGACGCCTTCGAACAGCAACTCGCCTTCAGCGGCGGCCCCTGCCTTGCTGGCGAACTGAGCCTGGCGGACCTCGCGATGGTTCCGACCTTGCTGCGCCTCGTCTCGCACACCCCCGCCGAAAGACTGGCGCAATGGCCGCGCGTCGCCGAATGGAACCGGCGGCTGATGGCACGCGAATCCGTTCGCGAATGGCTGTCGGAAGCGAATACGCTTCCTCCCGTCCGCCTCGACGATTACATGGCCTGAGCCGGGCGCTAGAATCCGGCGATGAAGACTTATCGCATCGCCGGCACCGACCTCGAAGTTTCGCGCATCGCCCTGGGCTGCATGCACCTGAGCCGGATCTGGGACGACGCGCCGACCACCGCCGAAGAGCAGCGCAATACCCAGGCGCTGGTCGAAACTGCCCTGGCGCAGGGCATCAACCTGTTCGACCATGCCGACATCTACGCCCGCGGCAAGTCGGAAGCGCTGTTCGGCGACCTGCTGCGTCGCACGCCTGGTCTGCGCGACGGCATCGTGCTGCAATCCAAATGCGGCATCCGCTTCGCCGGCAGCCCGGATCCGGACAGCCCCGGGCGCTACGACTTCTCCCGGCGGCACATCGTCGAATCGGTCGAAGGCAGCCTGCGCCGCCTGCACACCGACCGCCTCGACCTGCTGTTGTTGCATCGCCCCGATCCATTGATGGAGCCGGCCGAGGTCGCGGCGGCGTTCGATGACCTGCAAAGAGCGGGCAAGGTGCGCCACTTCGGCGTCAGCAACCACACCGCGGCGCAGATTTCGCTGTTGCGCAATTCCGTGCGGCAGCCGCTGGTGGTCAACCAGGTCGAACTGAGCCTGCTGCACCACGCCCTGATCGACGAAGGCATCGTGTTCAACCAGCACGGCACGAGCTATACCGCCAGCGCCGGCACCCTCGACTACTGCCGCGAGCACGACATCCTGCTGCAAGCATGGTCGCCATTGGCAACGGGGCGACTGGGGGGCGACGCAAGCAACATCGAGCCGGTGTTGCGTCCGGTTGCGGAAGCCGTCGGAGAGCTGGCCAAGCGGCATGGCTGCAGCGCCGAAGCCATCCTGGTCGCCTGGCTGCTGCGCCATCCCGCCGGGATCCAGCCGATCGTCGGCACGACCAACCCGCAGCGGCTGGTCGCGAGTTGCGCGGCGGACGGCATCGAGCTCGGCCGCGAAGAGTGGTACGTGCTGTTCACCGCCGCGCGCGGCCACCGCGTTCCGTAGACGATCCCGCATGCGCCTCTGGTCGATCCACCCGAAATACCTCGATCCGCAGGGCCTGGTCGCCCTGTGGCGGGAAACGCTGCTCGCCCGCGCGGTCTTGCGCGGCGAGACCCGCGGTTACCGCCACCATCCGCAACTCGAACGCTTCCTCGAACACGACAGCCCGCGGCTCGCGATCAACGCCTACCTCGCCGCCATCCACGACGAGGCGACTTCCCGCGGCTATCGCTTCGACCGCGGCAAGATCGGTCCGGTCCGTGCAGTGGCTCAGATCCCGGTAACCGACGGCCAGCTCGATTGCGAATGGCAGCACCTGCTGCGCAAGCTCGCCACCCGCAGCCCCGAGTTGTTCGCGCGCTGGCAAGGACTTGCCGCACCGGACCAGCACCCGCTGTTCCGCCGCCGGCGCGGGCCGGTGGCATCATGGGAACGCGCAAACATGGAAGCCACGCATGAGTAACCTCTACACCGGACCCGACGGCAAGCCGCGCTGCGGCTGGTGCGCGGCCACGCCGGAATACGTGCATTACCACGACAACGAATGGGGTTTCCCGGTCGACGACGACCGCCGCCTGTTCGAAAAGCTGTGCCTGGAGGGTTTCCAGTCCGGGCTGAGCTGGCGCACCATCCTCGCCAAGCGGGAGAACTTCCGCGCGGCGTTCCATGGCTTCGACTACACGCGCATCGCCCGCTTCGGCGAGCGCGACGTGCAACGCCTGCTGCAGGACGCCGGCATCGTCCGCCATCGCGGCAAGATCGAGGCGACCATCAACAACGCCCAACGCGCACTTGAGCTGGTCGAACGCGAAGGCTCGCTGGCCGCGTTCGTCTGGCGCTTCCAGCCGGTGAAACCGCTGGCGAAGCCGCAGGTCGTTTCGACCTCGCCCGAATCGGTGGCGATGTCGAAGACGATGAAGAAACTCGGCTGGCGGTTCGTCGGCCCAACCACGGTCTACGCCTTCATGCAGGCGATGGGTCTGGTCAACGACCACGCGGATGGTTGTACGTTCCGCACCAAGGCCGATCAGGCACGCAAGCGCTTCAAGCTGCCTGCCGTATAGACACCGGGCAACGCTGCGGAAAATTTCGGGCCGTCATCCCGGTGAAAGCCGGGATCCATTTTGCCGTTGACCCTCCCAGGCAAAATTCAAAATGGATTCCGGCTTTCGCCGGAATGACGACCTGTTCGTACAGCGTTACTTCGCCACACTCAACCGGCTCATCAAGATCGCCGCCCGCTTGGCCTGCCTGCGCAGGCTGTCGAGGTCGACGGTTTCGTTCGGCGTGTGGTCGCCGCTGCTGGACGGGCCCAACCCGACCAGTCCGTCCACGTCGGCGGCGACGAAGGAAATGTCGCCGGCGCCGCGCAGCAGCGGATCGAGTTCCGGCATTTTCGCCAGGCCCAGGTCGGCGTTGATTTCGTTCAACCGCGCGAGCAGCGCGCGGTTGCCCGCGGTCGGCGCCATCGGCGGATAGCCCTCCTCGAACACCAGTTCGGCTTCGGTGCCCGGCAGGTGCGCGGCCACGATCTGCTTCATCTTCCCCACCACGCGCTCCGACTGTTCGGGGCTCAACGTGCGGAAATCGCCCTTGGCCACGGCAACGGCCGGCACGATGTTGCTCTTGCCGGCGGCCGCGATGTGCGAACCGTCCGCGGCCAGGTCCGCGGCCTGCCCCCCGCCGATCAGGCCGACGTTGAAGGTGAGGTTCGGCTCCGGCAATTCCTTGCGGAATGCCGCGATGATCCGGGCCATTTCGAACACCGCGCCATCGCCGAACGATTCGGAGAATATCCGCGAACTGTGCCCGCTCTTGCCGCGCGTGGTCAGCGTCCAGTCGCCGACCGAACGCCGCGCGATGGAGCCCATGTCCTGGCCGCCTTCGACCGACAGTCCTTCGAAATCCAGCGCCACGTCGGCGCGCTTGCCCGCCGCGATCAGGTCGGCGCGGGAAACCGCGTGCGGACTGCCGGCGTCTTCCTCGTCGCCGGTCAGCACCACTTCGATGTTGGCGTCCTTCAAGGTGCCGGCCGCGTGCATCGCGCGCAGCGCCGCCAACATCACCACGACGCCGCCCTTGTCGTCGCCCGCGCCGGGGCCGTGGCCACGGTTGCCGTTACGCTCGAACTTCTGGAACGGCGAATCCGCTTCGAACACCGTGTCGAGGTGGCCGATCAGCAACAGGCGCTTGCCGCCGCGTTTCCCGGCATGCGTCGCGATCAGGTGGCCGGCACGCTGGGCCCGATCCATCGGCTTCCATTCCACGCGGAACCCGAGCTGTTCGAATTCCGGCCGCACCATGTCGGCCACCTTGCGCACGCCCGCCAGGTTCATCGTGCCGCTGTTCTGGTCGACCAGCTTCTGCAGCAGCGACACGGTGCGCTCGTATTCGGCGTCGACGGTCGCTGCCATGGATTTTTCCTGTGGCGAGAGCGCGGCATCGGCCGAAGCCGTGGCGAACAACAAGGGCAGGACCAGCGCGGGCAGCCAACGACGCATGCGAACCTCCGGCATTGATGAACGGATGCATGGTAACGCCAGCGGAGGCCGCGTCGTCATATTCCGGTAGCACCGCCGCAATATCCGCGACACGCGCGGCCCGCAGCATGGCGCAAACGCGGAGCCGCGCATGCGCTATGCCATCGTCACCGAGACCTACCCGCCGGAAGTGAACGGCGTGGCGTTGACCGTGCAGGGCCTGGAACGCGGCCTGCGCGCGCGCGGACATGAAGTTTCGCTGGTGCGCCCGCGCCAGGACGGCGAGGAAGCGGCCAATGACGATCGCGAACTGCGCGTGCGCGGACTGGGACTGCCGCGCTATCCCGGCCTGAAGTTCGGCCTGCCTGCCACCAGCGCATTGCGAAGCCGTTGGAGCGACAACCCGCCGGACGCGATCTACGTGGCGACCGAAGGCCCGCTGGGCTGGTCGGCGCTGCGCGCGGCGCGGCGCCTGGGCGTGCCGGCAGCGACCGGTTTCCACACCCGCTTCGACGAATACATGCGCAACTACGGTTTCCCCTTCCTGCAGGGTACCGCACTGCGCTGGATGCGCCGTTTCCACAACAGCGCGCAGGCGACGCTGGTGCCGACGCAGGAACTGGCCGAGTTCCTGCGCAGCCATCGCTTCGA
Source organism: Pseudoxanthomonas helianthi (assembly GCF_017939625.1). Taxonomy (GTDB): domain Bacteria; phylum Pseudomonadota; class Gammaproteobacteria; order Xanthomonadales; family Xanthomonadaceae; genus Pseudoxanthomonas_A; species Pseudoxanthomonas_A helianthi. Next base: position 773,402 of record NZ_JAGKTC010000002.1, on the reverse strand, counting down.
CAACGTGGTGCGCCTGGCGCGCGCGGTGGACCCGAGCCGTTTCGACGCCCGCAAGCGCGACGCCGCGCTGCGCGCGGCATGGGGGGCGGGAGAAGACACGCTGGTCGCGATCTACGTGGGCCGCATCGCGCCGGAGAAAAACCTGGAGCTGGCGGTTCGCGCGTTCCGGGAAATCCAGAAGAACCGTGCCGACGCGCGCTTCGTCTGGGTCGGCGACGGCCCGGCCCGGGCGAAGCTGGCCGAAGAAAATCCGGACTTCGTGTTCTGCGGCGTGCAGCGCGGCGAGGAACTGGCCCGGCATTTCGCCAGCGGCGATCTGTTCCTGTTCCCCAGCCACAGCGAGACCTTCGGCAACGTGACCCTGGAAGCCATGGCCAGCGGCGTGCCGGCCGTGGCCTTCGACTACGGCGCCGCGCGCGAACACCTGCGCGACGGCGTGCACGGCGCCGCGGTCGCGGACGACGAGGGCTTCATTGCCGCCGCCGTGCGTATCGCCGGCGACGACGCGCTGCGCCGTGCGATGTCCGCCGCAGGCCGCGAAGCGATGCAACTGCTGCACCCAGAACAGGTCGCGTCGGACTTCGACGCCCTGCTCGCCCATCTTGCGCGAACGAGGAGGCAACATGCGTCTGCCGCACCCGCGTAATCCCATGATCGCCCGCGACACCGGCTGGTGCCTGCGCGCCAACCGCTGGGGCCAATGGCGCGGCCTGCGCCGCTACTTCGCCATCGTCAGCCGCCTGGGCGACGGCGTGTTCTGGTACGTGCTGATGGGCGCGCTGATCGCGTTCGACGGCTGGCGCGGCCTAGCCGCATCGGCGCACTTGGCCGCGACCGGCGTGATCGCGCTGACCCTGTACAAATTGCTGAAGCGCTGGACCAGGCGGCCGCGTCCGTTCGCGTCGGATGCGCGCATCCAGGCCTGGGTTGCGCCGCTGGACGAGTTCAGCTTCCCGTCGGGGCACACGCTGCACGCGGTGGCCTTCACCATCGTCGCCCTGGCGCATTACCCGATGCTCGCCGGCCTGCTGATCCCGTTCGCCGCCAGCGTCGCCGTATCGCGCGTAGTGCTGGGCCTGCACTATCCCAGCGACGTGCTGGCCGCGCTGGGTATCGGCACCGGCCTCGCGTCGTTGTCGTTGTGGCTGGTGCCGGGCGTGACGCTGTTCGGGTGAGAAACGCCTCGCTCCCTGATTTGTAGAGCCGAGCTTGCTCGGCTCTACAAGGCCGGTTCTGCGCTCAGTCGCGCCAGCCGTAGACCGCCAGACGCTCCGCTGGCAGCAGCACGATCCACGCCCGCTCATCGCGTCGCGAGGTAAAGTACGCCACGCCGCAATCCAGCTCCAGCGCGCGCCATGGCCGATAGTCGAATGGCTCGGCGAAGCGGCCCAAGCCTGCGCGTGCACGTGTCGCCGAGTGCAGGAAACCCAACGCGTCCTCACGCAGATCGCGCATCGTCGCCTCCGACAAGTTGAAGGCGACCACGCCGGACGGTTTGCGCCGCAAGGGCAACAGCAAGGCCGCCAGCCCGCGTTCGCTGGGGTCCGCAATCCGCACCCCGGAGGTCTTCACGACCTCCGGCAGGACGCGGCTGGCGCGCCGGTGCACGGTTTCGATGTCGAGCATCTCCGCCACCTCAGCGCAGCGAGGCGACCACGTCGTACCAGTCGACCTTGCGGGTGATCCACATGATCGCGGCGAGGATGCCGAACAGCAGCAGCGAGCCCATCAGCAGCGCGCTGTCTTCCAGCACCAGCAGGCTGTACAGCACGCCGTACAGCGCAGTCAGCATCGCCGCGAATCCCGCAGCGCGCCACCAGCTCTTCAGCACGCCAGACAGGTAGAAGAACTGCAGACCGATGCACGCCGCCGCCGACAGCATGTAAGCCTTCCAGAATGCGATGTGCTCGGACAGGCTGAGCAGCAGCAGGAAGAAGATCGCCAGCGCCAGGCCGACCAGCAGGTATTGCAGCGGATGGATCGGCAGGCGCTTGATCAGCTCGAACAGACCGAAACCAACGAAGGTCAGCACCACGAACAGGATCCCGTACTTGCTGGCGCGGTCGGCCTGGGTATAGACGTCGATCGGATCGACCAGGCTGATCTGCGCGCTGTCGATGCCGTTCGCGGCAGGCCCGGACATTGCGCCGGCGTCGGGTTCGACCGGCACGATCAGCTTGCGTTCGCCATCGGCCAATTGCGCCTGCGCGGCACTGGCCAGCGAGGAGATCTCCCAGCTCGCATCGAAGCCGCCCGCGCCAATCCTGCGCTGGTTGGGCAGGAAACGTCCGCCGAACAGCGGGTGCGGCCACGCCGAATCCACGGCGATGTGGTTGCTGTCCGCGACCGGCGCGATGCCCAGCGACTGGGTGCCGGCCAGGCTCAGGTCCAGTTCCAGTTGGCTGGCCGGCAATTGCATGCCGCCAGCGGGCAACGCGGCATGCACGCCGGTCATGCGCGCGCCCAGCGCGCCGGTGCCCGATTCGAGCGCCAGCGGCTTGCCGTCGACCCGCAACCGCGGCGTGCCGACCAGCCCGCGCACGTCGGCCAGGCCGATGACCAGGTACGGCGTGCCGTAAGTGCGCTTCGCCGTCGCGTCGAGATCCATCGGCTCGAAGGCGGCCTTCAGTTTCGCCTTCCATTCGAATACGCGCACGTCGTACAGGCCGATGCGCCGCGTGTCCGGGCGCATCCCGCCGTCCACGCGCAGCGTCGCCGGCGTCTGCAGGTCGTAGCCCTCGACCGTCTCGGTGCGGAACTTGCCCGCATCGCCTTCCACGGCGACTTCGCGGGTCTCCTTCCACGGCACCACGCGCAGCGGACCGGCCAGTTGTTGCGGCCCCGCCATGCTTTGCGAAACGCGCTGCACCGCTTCGTCGCGATAGCGCTGCCGGTCCTGCACAGTGCCGCGGATCATCAGCAGCGGCACCAGCAGCAGAAGGATCAAACCGCCGACGACCATGAACCGCAACAGCAGCTTCAGGGATTTCATTCGTCTCGTTCCGTTGAGGAGGCGCGACCAGCGTGGGTCCGGCACGTGGCGAACGTTTGCGGCGAATGTGAAGTGGTGATGAAGTCCTTTTTCGTTCTCCCTCCGGGAGAAAGGCAAGCATCAGGCCGCCGGTAGCTCCAGCACCGCCTCGGCGCCGCCGCCTTCGCGGTTGCGCAATGCCACCGTCCCGCCATGCAGGCGCGCGACCTCGCGTACGAACGGCAGGCCCAGGCCGGAACTGCGCAGGCCGGTATCCGGACGGGCCAACGAGTAGAAACGCTCGAAGATGCGCTCCTGCGCGTAGTCGGGAACGCCCGGGCCGCGGTCGGCGACGACGATACGGACCCTGTTGGCTTCGACCTGCGCCGACAGGTCGATTTCCCCGCCCTGCGGCGAGAACGCGATGGCATTGTCCAGCAGGTTGGAAAGTGCCTGGCGCAGCAGGAAGGCATCGCCCTGCACTGCCGGGTTCCCGTCCGCATGCGCATGGATCCGCAAGCCGCGCGCCGAGGATGGCGCCGATCCGTCCTCGACCACCTTCGCGAGCAAAGGCGCCAGTTCGACCTGCTCGCGGTTCTGCAGCCAGCCATGGCGTTCCACTTCGGCCAGCGCCAGCAGCTTGTCGATGGTTTCGGTCAGGCGCTGTTCCTGGGCCTGGATGTTGCGGACGAAACGCGCGCGTTCGGCGTCCGGCATCGGCTCCTGCAGCAGCTCGGCCGCGCCGCGGATCGCCGCCAGCGGGCTTTTCATCTCGTGGGTCAGCGACTGCACGTAGTGCTCGACGTAGGCCTTGCCTTCCAGCTGGGTCCGCATCGTTTCCAGCGCCGCGCCGAGCACGCCCAGCTGGTCCTTGCCCTGCGGCGGCGGCGGCGCGGGCTGGCCCGCGCTGACCGCGCGCGCATACCGCGTGAGGCGGTTGATCCGACGCATCAGCCATACCGTCACCGCCAGGCCGATCAATGCGGACAATCCGATCAGCCATGCGCCACGCAGCATGATGTTGTGCTGGCTGGCGGCAATAAAGGGTTCGAAGGCGTGGTTGGGCTGGGCCACGGTCAGCACGCCGATCAGACGCTTGCCTTCCACGTCCGGATCATAGATCGGCGCGGCCACGTACATCACCGTGCGGCTGTCGTCGCCGGGCACCTCGGGCGTGGAACGCGCGCCGTATTCGCCGCGCAGGGTCAGGTAGACGTCGTTCCAGCGCGAATTGTCGCGACCCAGGTCACGACCGCCGGAATCATAGACGACGATGCCGCGCGCATCGGTGACGGTAATGCGATAGTCGATGCGCTGCTTGGTGAACTGCCAGACATGCGCACCCAGCTTGCGCTGTCTGGCTTCGGCGATGTTGCGCGCGAAATCCCCGTCGGCGATGCGTCCCTGCTTCAGGTCATCAGCCGCCATCGTCGCCAGCACGTTGGCGGTATCGACCAGGGTCGATTCCATCGCCTGGCGCACGCCCGGCTTCACTTCATTGACGAACACCCGCATCACGAAGAACGCGGCCAGCCCGACGATCAGGAAGAAACCGAGCAGCAGGCGCAATCCCAGGCGCACGGGGCTCAGATGTCCAGCGAATAGCCGATGCCGCGATGGGTGCGGATCGGGTCGGGGTCGGCGCCGGCCGCGCGCAGCTTGGCGCGCAGGGTCTTCACATGGGTATCGACGGTGCGGTCGGCGCTGTCCGCATCGCTGTCCCAGCCGCGATCCATCAACTGGGCGCGGCTGAGGATGGCCCCGGGGCGCTGCAGCAGCGCGGCCAGCAACGCGTATTCGTAACGGGTCAGGTCGAGCATGCGTTCGCGAAAGCGGACGCGATGCCCCTCTCGGTCGACGGCAAACTCGCCGTGTGCGGTCCAGCCCGCGGACGTTTCGGCCGGCGCGCGCCGGCGCAGGCGCGCGCGCACCCGGGCGACCAGCTCGCGCGGCGAGAACGGCTTGGCCACGTAGTCGTCGGCGCCCAATTCCAGGCCCAGCACACGGTCGACTTCGTCGTTGCGCGCGGTCAGGAAGATCACCGGCACCTCGCTGAAGCCGCGCAACTCGCGACAGACGTCGAAGCCGCTGACGTCGGGCAGGCCCACGTCGAGCACGACCACGTCCACCCCGCCCGCGCGCACCCGCGGCGCCACTTCCCGCCCCAGCAGGCAGTGCTGCGCCTCCAGGCCTTCGCTGCGCAGTGCGTACAGCACCGCGTCGGCAATGGCCGGCTCGTCTTCGGCAACCAGGATCGTCGGCATGGCGCAAGCATAGTCGGACGCCGGCCCGGCCCGCTATGCTGCAAGGGCGTGCTCAAGTCGCCCACATGGCCCGAGCGACCCCGCAGCGGGCGTCGGATGATGCACCTGCCACGGCCCCTGGCTGGCCCTACGCAGCATGTCCGACTCGCCCTGGCTGCGCGTGGCAGGCAAGCTCGCCGCGAAGGAGACGGTGGACTGCGCGTCGACCGGCCACGCCGCGTTCCGCGGTGCCTACTGCTTTTTCCCGGCGCCGGTCACGACCTCTTGCAGGAACGCCGCGGCCCTGACATCCGAAGGATCCAATTCCAGGCATTTCCTGAAGCTCGCTTCCGCTCCGGCGCGGTCGCCTGCGCTCATGTACGCCTCGCCCAGCCGACGGTATGCGTTCGCGCTTTGCGGATACAGCAGGGTATTCAATCCATGGACTTCGATCGCCTGCTGCAGCTTCCCGCGACTGCTCAAGTCCTTCGCGATCTCGTCGACGAGTGCCTCGTTGATCCTGAACCGTGGAAACTTTCCGCGCGCCTTTTCGACGAGCCTGAATTGCTCGTCACGGCTGAGCACCTGCATTTGCTCCTGGATGCCACGCACCGTCGCAGGCGCACCGCATATCCTTCCCGCGATGTCGTAGGCCACCTTGATCCCGCCATCGTTACCCCGGTTGCTGATGGCGACGATCGTGATGCCCCGGCTTGTGATGCGTTGCAGGGAGGCGGAAAAGTCGGTGATTCCCCCATCGTGGTATGCATGTGAACAGTCGCCGACGGGACCCAGAGCCCAGCCCAGCCCATAATCGCTGTTGCGGGCGGGAGTGAATATCTCGTCGAGTACGGGACGGTCGAATAGGAGGGTCGAGTCGAATGCCTGCCCCCACAACAGCAGGTCTTCAGCGGTCGAATGCAGCCCGCCGATGGCGAACGAATTCGTCATGTCGATGTAGTAGGTATTCGCGATCCCGCCATCGCCGGCCTGCCTGTAGCCGGAAGCCCGGCCCGCGACGAGCCCTTCTCCCGCATCGTCGCCCGTTCCCACCATTTTCAACGGCGTGAAGAACGTGTCCTGCAGGTATTTGGCGAGGGGAAGACCCGAGACATTTTCAACGATCACACCCAACAGATAGTAAGCAGAGTTGTTGTAGCTGTACTTTTCTCCTGGTGCGGATTCCAGCGGCCTGTTCCGGAACAGGCCGATGATTTCCTCGTGCGTATGCGGCAGGGTCAAGAAGCTTCCCTTGGCTTCGGGCAGGCTGGTGAAATTCACCAGACCGGAAGTGTGCGATAGCAGTTGTCGCACGGTGACAGGCCGCCATTGAGAGGGGCAGTCTTTCAGGTACGCGCAAATCGTGCGATCCAAGTCGATCCTGCCCTGCTGGTGCAGCTTTGCCACGGCGGCAGCGGTGAATGTCTTGCTGACGGATCCGATGCGAAACCTGGTCTCCAGCGTGTTCGGCACGTTCAGCTCGTAATTGGCCATGCCATAGGGCCTGCCGAAGATCCGTCTGTCGCCGCGGGCGATGAGCACCACGCCGCTGAAGTGGTCGAATTTCTGCGCATCCGCCATGTAGCGTTCCACCCAGCCAGCCAGTTCGCGATCGGAGGCCCCATGTGTCTCCAGGGCGGTCGCCTCCTGGGAAATCGCCGCGTGGATGGGAATCGCAAACAGCAGCAGTGAAAGGAATCGCTTCATGGCGGTTCTCAGGCGGGATCGGGGAGGGCGGCCTGCTCGCGCTCGAAGAAGCTCGGGCGGACCTCGGGGAACTCGTGCTTGGGGACGCGCTCGACGGCGTTGATGGAAACGAGCAGCGGCTGCGCCACTTCCCGCCCCGGCAGGCAGCGCTGCGCCTCCGAGCCTCCGCCGCGCAGCGCGTACAGCACCGCATCGGCGATGGCCGGCTCGTCTTCGGCAACCAGGACCGTCGGCATGGCGCGCAGCATACCGGCTATCCTTGCCGCATGAACTACCGCCACGCCTTCCACGCCGGCAACCATGCGGACGTGCTCAAGCACGTCGCGCTGCTGGCGCTGCTGGATGCACTGAAGGCCAAGGACTCGCCCTTCTTCGTGCTCGATACCCACGCGGGGCGCGGACGCTACCTGCTGGGCGGCGAGGAAAGCCGCAAGACCGCCGAAGCCGAAACCGGCGTGCTCAAGTTGTTCGGCCAAGCCGGCCTGCCCGATGTCCTGAAACGCTACCTGCGCGCAGTGGAAGCCGACAATCCGGTCGGCGCGCTGGTGGCTTACCCGGGTTCCCCCCTGCTTGCCGCGCAGGCGTTGCGCGAACACGACCGCCTGGCCGCCTGCGAACTGCAGCCCGAAGAGGCGGCTGAATTGAAAGCCCTGTTCGCCCGCGACCCGCGCGTGGCCGTGCATGCGCGCGATGGCTATGCCGCGATCAAGGCGTTGCTGCCACCCAAGGCCCGCGACACGAAGTTCGCCCGCGGCCTGGTGCTGATCGATCCGCCCTACGAGGCGCAGGACGCGGAGTACCCGCGCATCCTGGCCGCGCTGGAGGAAGGCCTGGCGCGCTGGCCCAACGCGACCTGGGCAGTGTGGTACCCGATCAAGCAGCGCCGCAGCCTGTTGCCATTCTTCCGCAAAGCCGCCGCATTGCCGGCCAAGTCGGCGCTGGTGGCCGAGCTGCAGGTTCGCCCCGACGATTCGCCGTTGCGCCTCAACGGTAGCGGCATGCTGCTGTTGAATCCACCGTGGCGGTTCGACGCGGCGCTCGCGCCGGCGCTGCCGGTCCTGCGCGATGCAGTGGGAGAAACCGGGGCTTCCACACGATTGGAGTGGCTGAAGGCCAGTTCGTAGGAACGCCCCTGGGCGCGACCGAAATCCTCACGACTCCGATGAGAGTTCCACGGGACCGGCTTCCCGGTCGCGCCCAGGGGCGTTCCTACGAAAAACACGGCATTCGCGTGGGAAATGCTACGCCCGATCACGCATCCGCCTGTGCGAAAATCCTTCGAATCCATCACGTCCTCTCTCTGCCCATGCCCTCCAGCCTGTTCGCCCTCCTCGACGACATCGCCAGCCTGCTCGACGACGTATCGGTGATGACCAAGGTCGCGGCGAAGAAGACCACCGGCGTGCTCGGCGACGACCTTGCGCTGAACGCCCAGCAGGTGACCGGCGTCAGCGCCGATCGCGAACTGCCGGTGGTCTGGGCGGTGGCCAAGGGCTCGCTGCTCAACAAGGCGATCCTGGTGCCGGCGGCGTTGGGCATCGCCGCGCTCGAAACCTGGCTGAAAGGGCGCGGCATCGGCATCCCGCTGATCACCCCGCTGCTGATGCTCGGCGGCGCCTACCTGTGTTTCGAGGGCGTGGAGAAACTGGCGCACAAGTTCCTGCACAGCAGGCACGAGGACAACCAGCATCATTCCGAACTGGTCGAGGCGGTCAGCGACGGCAAGGTCGACATGGTCGCCTTCGAAAAGGACAAGATCAAAGGCGCGATCCGCACCGACTTCATCCTCTCTGCCGAGATCATCGTCATCTCGCTGGGCACGGTGGCCACCCAGCCGTTCCTGAGCCAGCTCGGCGTGTTGGTCGCCATCGCCCTGATCATGACCGTCGGCGTGTACGGACTGGTCGGCGGCATCGTCAAGCTGGACGACCTGGGCCTGCGGCTGAGCCGCGAAGGCGCCGGCAAGGCCAGCGCCGCTCTCGGCCGCGGCATCCTGGCGTTCGCGCCGAAGCTGATGAAGTTCCTGTCCATCGCCGGCACCGTGGCGATGTTCCTCGTCGGCGGCGGCATCCTGGTCCACGGAATCGCCGCCCTGCACCACTGGATCGAGCACTACTCCCACGGCTCGCTGGGCTGGCTGTGGAGCAATCTGTTCAGCGCGGCGGTCGGCATCGCCGCGGGCGCGCTGGTGCTGCTGGGGGTGCGGCTGGTCGCGCGTTTGCGCAGGGTGAAATCCCGCGTGTAAGCGTCCCGGCCGGCAGCTACCGTTCACCGCATTCATGTGAAAATGGCCGGCATGACTGAGCGCAAACGCCTCCCGCCCTGGCATGAGCAGTTCCGGCTGCCCGACGGACGCGAGTTGCTGATCCGCCCGATCCGCCCGGAAGACGCGGCCCCCCTGGTCGGTGGTTTCGCCTTGCTGGGACCCGATGAAGTGCGCCAGCGCTTCCTCTACGCGATGAAGGAACTCAGCCCCGAGCAGGCCGCGCGGCTGTGCCAGCCGAACCCGCAGACCGAATTCGCCCTGGTCGCCGCCGAGCCGCTGCCGCCTGGCGAAGCGCTGGTCGGTGCGGTGGCGCGTGCGTCGATCGTGCCGCGCACGCGCGAAGCCGAGTACGCGATCCTGGTCAGCCACTTCATCGCCGGCCAGGGCCTCGGCCGCAAGCTGATGCAGAAGCTGGTGAAGTGGTCGCGGGGCAAGAAGCTCGACCGTCTGTATGGCGACGTGCTCGACAGCAACCAGGCGATGCTGCAGCTGGCCCTCTCGTTGGGCTTCAAGCGGACCCGCGACGACGACACGCCTGGTCTGGTGCGCGTGGTACTCGACCTGAACGAATGACCGTTCATCGGCGCGCTGTCCGCGCGTCGCGGCTACGAGCGTTTTTTCTCGCATCCACTCCGCCAGGAGCGATGTGGGAGAAGCGCCATGCCGAAATACCTGATCGAACGCGACATCCCCGGCGCCGGCAACCTGTCGCCGGCCGAATTGCAGGCCGTCGCGCAGAAGTCCTGCGGCGTGCTCGGCGCGCTGGGTCCGCAGATCCAGTGGCAGCAGAGCTATGTCACCGGCGACAAGGTCTATTGCGTGTACATCGCGCCCAACGAGGACATGGTCCGCGAACACGCCCGCCAGGGTGGCTTCCCGGCCAACCGAGTTTCGCGGATCACCACGATCATCGACCCGACCACGGCCGAGTAACGGCGGGCTAGAATGCGGATTCCTGCGCTGGGTGCGAAAGCATCCGGCGCTGCATTCGTTTTGCGCCTGCCGATGACCGACCCGAACAGCACCGTATCCACCCTCCCCGTTCCGCCCCTGCCGCGCGCCGGCCAGCAGCGCGCCTATTGGCGTGCGCCGGCTTCGCCCAGCGCCCTGGCCTGGTTCATCGCCCGTGCCGCCGCGGCGCACGATGGCCCGCTGCTGCTGGTGGCGCGCGATCAGCAACAGGCGCACCAGCTGGAAGGCGACCTGCATACGCTGCTCGGCGACAACGCGGATGTCCCGGTGGTGGCCTTCCCCGATTGGGAAACCCTGCCCTACGACCAGTTCAGCCCGCACCCGGACATCGTGTCGCAGCGCCTCGCCGCGCTGCACCGCTTGCCATCGCTGGCGCGCGGCATCGTCATCGTGCCGGTGCAAACGCTGGTGCAGCGCCTCCCGCCGCTGAAGCACACCGTGGGCGGCAGCTTCGACTACCGCGTCGGCCAGAAGCTCGACCTGGACGAGGAGAAACGCCGCCTCGACGCGGCCAGCTACCGCCATGTGCCGCAGGTGCTCGATCCGGGCGACTTCGCCGTGCGCGGCGGACTGCTCGACGTGTACCCGATGGGTGCCGACGCACCGCTGCGCATCGAGCTGTTCGACGACGCGATCGATTCGATCCGCGCCTTCGACCCGGAAAGCCAGCGCTCGCTGGAAAGGACCGATGCGGTGCGCCTGCTGCCCGGTCGCGAAGTGCCGCTGGACGAGGCTTCGCTGGAACGCGCGATGGCCACGCTGCGCGAACGCTTCGACGTCGACACCCGGCGCAGCGCGTTGTACCAGGACCTGAAATCGGGACTCGCCCCGGCCGGCATCGAGTACTACCTGCCGCTGTTCTTCGATCAGACGGCCACGCTGTTCGATTACCTCGCCAGGGACGCGCTGCCGCTGCTGGCCGATGGCGCGAACGATGCCGTCGATGCGTTCTGGACGCAGACGCAGAATCGCTACGAACAGCGCCGCCACGACATCGAGCGTCCGCTGCTGCCGCCCGACGAGCTGTACCTGCCGCCGGATGCGTTGCGCCAGCGCCTGAACGAATCGCCGCGCATCGAAGTCTGCGGCGAGGCCCATCCGCGCCGCGCCGAAGCGCAGGCACTGGGCGAACAGCCGGCGCCTTCGCTGCCGCTGGCGGCCAAGGACCATGCGCCCGGCGAAGCCTTGAAGTCGTTCCTCGCCAGCTATCCGGGCCGGGTGCTGGTCGCCGCCGATTCGCCCGGCCGCCGCGAAGCCCTGCTGGAAGTGATGCAGTCGGCTGAGTTGAAGCCGGTGACGCTGGAGGGCTTTTCCGCGTTCTCCGCAACGACGGACAAGTTCGCCATCGCCGTCGCTCCGCTCGAGGACGGCTTCGCCCTCGACGAACCTCGCATCGCGCTGCTGACCGAACGCCAGCTGTTCCCCGAACGCGCGACCCAGCCGCACCGGCGCAAGCGCAGCGGGCGCGAACCCGAAGCGATCATCCGCGACCTCGGCGAACTCAGCGAAGGTGCGCCGATCGTCCACGAAGACCATGGCGTCGGCCGTTATCGCGGACTGGTCGCGATGGACATCGGCGGCATGCCCGGCGAATTCCTCGAGATCGAATACGCCAAGGGCGACCGCCTGTACGTGCCGGTCGCGCAACTGCACCTGATCAGCCGCTATTCCGGCGCGTCGGTGGAAACCGCGCCGCTGCATTCGCTCGGCGGCGAAGCGTGGAGCAAGGCCAAGCGCAAGGCCGCGGAGAAGGTCCGCGACGTGGCCGCGGAACTGCTGGAAATCCAGGCCCGCCGCCAGGCCCGCGCCGGCCTGGCCCTGCCGCTGGACCGCGCGATGTACGAACCCTTCGCGGCGACCTTCCCGTTCGAGGAAACCCCCGACCAGCACCACGCGATCGAAGCGGTGCTGCGCGACCTGCAGTCGGCCCAGCCGATGGACCGCGTGGTCTGCGGCGATGTCGGCTTCGGCAAGACCGAAGTCGCGGTCCGCGCCGCGTTCGCCGCCGCCAGCGCCGGCAAGCAGGTCGCGGTGCTGGTGCCGACCACCCTGCTGGCCGAGCAGCACTACCGCAATTTCCGCGATCGCTTCGCCGACTGGCCGCTGAAGGTCGAGGTGCTGTCGCGCTTCAAGACCAAGAAGGAAATCGAGGCGGAACTGCAGAAGGCCGCCGAAGGCAAGCTCGACGTCATCGTCGGCACTCACCGGCTGTTGCAGCCCGACGTGAAGTTCAACGACCTCGGTTTGGTGATCGTCGACGAGGAGCAACGCTTCGGCGTGCGCCAGAAGGAAGCGCTGAAGGCGTTGCGCGCCGAAGTGCACCTGCTGACCCTGACCGCGACGCCTATTCCGCGCACGCTGAACATGGCGATGGCCGGATTGCGCGACCTGTCGATCATCGCCACGCCGCCGCCGAACCGACTGGCGGTGCAGACCTTCGTCACCCCGTGGGACAACGCGTTGCTGAAGGAAGCCTTCCAGCGCGAACTGTCGCGCGGCGGCCAGGTCTACTTCCTGCACAACGACGTCGAAAGCATCGGCCGCACCCAGCGCGAACTGGCGGAACTGGTGCCGGAAGCGCGCATCGGCATCGCCCACGGGCAGATGCCCGAGCGCGAACTGGAACAGGTGATGCTCGGGTTCCAGAAGCAGCGCTTCAACGTGCTGTTGTGCACGACGATCGTGGAAAGCGGCATCGACATTCCCAATGCCAACACCATCATCATCGAACGTGCCGACAAGTTCGGCCTGGCCCAGCTGCATCAGTTGCGCGGCCGCGTCGGCCGCTCGCACCACCGCGCCTACGCCTACCTGCTGGTACCGGACAAGCGCAGCATGACCGCCGACGCCGAACGCCGCCTCGAGGCGATCGCTTCGATGGACGAACTCGGCGCCGGCTTCACCCTGGCCACGCACGACCTGGAAATCCGCGGCGCCGGCGAACTGCTCGGCGAGGACCAGAGCGGACAGATGGCCGAAGTCGGCTTCTCGCTGTACACCGAACTGCTGGAACGGGCGGTGCGCAGCATCAAGCAGGGCAAGCTGCCCGACGTGGACGCGGGCATCGAGCACCAGGGCGCGGAAGTGGAGTTGCACGTGCCGGCGCTGATTCCCGACGACTACCTGCCCGACGTGCACACGCGCCTGACCCTGTACAAGCGCATCAGCAGCGCGCGCGACCGCGACGAACTGCGCGACCTGCAGGTGGAGATGATCGACCGCTTCGGCTTGTTGCCGGACGCGGCCAAGCATTTGTTCGCGGTGGCGGAACTGAAGCTGGCGGCGACCGATCTGGGCCTTCGCAAGCTGGACCTGGGCGAGAACGGGGGACGCATCGTGTTCGGCCCGAAACCGGCGATCGACCCGATGACGGTGATCCGGATGATCCAGAAGCAGCCGAAGATCTATTCGATGGACGGCCCGGACAAGCTGAGGATCAAGCTGCCGCTACCGGAAGCCGCGGATCGCTTCAACGCGGCGAAGGGCCTGTTGACGGCGTTGGGACCTGCCGGCTGATGGGTCTCGCGTAAAGCGGGCTTGACCCGCCATTTCGCACCACCGCGACGCCCATGGCGGGTCAAGACCCGCCCTACCGACCTCAGACAACCGCACAAACGAAAACGGCCGCCCAGAGGCGGCCGTTTCGATATTCGCGTTGCGGCGCGGGATTACTCGGCAGCAGCAGCTTGGCGCTCGGCCTTGGCGCGCGCGGCGGCGGCCAGGTCTTCCTTGATGCGGGCGGCCTTGCCTTCCAGGCCACGCAGGTAGTACAGCTTGCCGGCGCGGACCTTGCCGCGGCGCTTCACTTCCACCGAGTCGATGGTCGCGCTGTGGGTCTGGAACACACGCTCGACGCCGTAGCCGTGCGAAATCTTGCGCACGGTGAAAGCGGAGTTCAGGCCGGCGTTCTTCTTGCCGATGACCACGCCTTCGTACGCCTGCACGCGCTCGCGGTTGCCTTCCTTCACCTTCACGTTGACGACGACGGTATCGCCGGTGCTGAACTGCGGCAGTTCGCGCTTGATCTGCGCGGCTTCAAATTCCTGGATCAACTTGCTCATGGCGATACCTTGTAAACGCGTGGGTGTGTCGTTCGACAACGTGGGCGGATGCAGTCGCGGAATTGCGCTGCACGTTTATGGTTGTGTGGCCCGCCGGCCCGACCGGGCTGCGGAGCCGTGCATTATAGACGGGAAACTGCTGGAAAAGCAAAGAGTTAGCGAACTTGCGCCGGAATCGGCGATTCCAGCTACTCCAGCGGAATCCCCAATTCTTTCAACAACTTGCGGTCTTCCTTCGACCATTCCCGGCCTGCCATCAGTTCCGGGCGGCGCTGCCAGGTGCGCAACAGGGCCTGCTGCCGGCGCCAGCGGGCGATGGCGCCATGGTCGCCGGAACGCAGCACCGCCGGCACCTCGCCCAGCGCATGGCTGGCCGGATGGGTGTAGTGCGGGCAATCCAGCAGGCCGTCCTCGAAACTGTCCTGCGCCGCCGATTCGGCATCGTTCAACGCGCCTTCCTGCAAACGGGCCACGGCATCGATCAGCACGGCCGCGGCCAGTTCGCCGCCGGACAGCACGTAGTCGCCGATCGAGATTTCCTCATCGATCTCGGCCTCGACGAAGCGCTCGTCGATGCCTTCGTAGCGCCCGCACAGCAGGATCATGCGCGGCAGCGCAGCCAGTTCGCGCACCTTGGGCTGGGTCAGCGGCTTGCCCTGCGGGGTCAGGTACACCACCGGCGCGGGTGTCGGCTCGGCCGCCCGCACTGCAGAAAGGCAGGCCTGCAGCGGCTCGATCATCATCACCATGCCGGGGCCGCCGCCGAAGGTCTTGTCGTCGACGCGGCGGTAGTTGCCCTGCGCGTAATCGCGCGGGTTCCAGCCGTGGATCGACAGCAGTCCGCGTTCGCCAGCGCGGCCGACCACGCCATGTCCGGCGACCTGGGCGACGAATTCGGGGAACAGGCTGACGATGTCGACGCGCATGTCAGAAATCCGCATCCCAATCGACGAGGATCGTGCCGGCATCGAAATCGACCGATTTGACGAAATCCGGTTCGACGAAGGGAATCAACCGTTCGCGTTCGCCCCGCGCCACCAGCACGTCGTTCGCCCCCGTGGAGAACAGGTGCGAGACGGTGCCGTAATCGGCGCCATCGACGTTGAGCACGCGCAGGCCTTCCAGGTCGACCCAGTAGAACTCACCGGCTTTCGGCGGCGGGAGCGCCGAGCGCGGCACGAAGATCTCGGTTCCGCGCAGCGCCTCGACCGCGTCGCGGTCCTCGATGCCGGGGAAAGTGGCAACCAGGTGCTTGCCGGTTTCGCGGCCGCGCGCGCCCTGCAGTTCGCGTTCCGCGCCCTGCGGATCGCGCAGCGTCCACGGCTGGTAGCGGAAGATCGCCTCGCGCGGCTCGGTCCAGGATTCGATCTTCACCTGGCCGCGCACGCCGAAGGCGCCGACCACCCTGCCCAACAGGATCCGGCGTTGCGTGTCGTTCATGCGGGGAATGGCGGCGCCGCGATGGCGCCGCCTGCGCGGATCAGGCCGAAGCCTGGGCCTTGACCGCGTCCTTGTACAGGTCGCGAACCTTGTCGGTCAGCTGCGCGCCGTTCTTGACCCAATGGTCGATGCGGGCGACGTCCAGCTCGACGCGCTTGTCCTGGCCGGAGGCGACCGGGTTGTAGTAACCCACGCGCTCGATGTTGCGGCCGTCGCGCGCGCTGCGCTGGTCGGTGACGATGATGTGGTAGAAGGGGCGCTTCTTCGCGCCGCCACGGGTGAGGCGGATCTTGACCATGGTTGCTTCGTGTTGCCCAGCTGCCGGGATGGCAGGGTAAGCCGGCAATTGTAAGCCATTGATCGCCGAAAGGAAACCGCCGGGCTAAGGCCGTTCCCAGGGCTGGCTGGCCTGGGCGCGGGCCAGCAGGTCCATCAGGGCGGCATCGGCCGGGAACACCGCCCCGTCGATACCGATCACCGCCTGCAGGCCGCTGGCGTTGCAGGCGAAGGCGGCGCGGAACCCGCCCACCTCGGCCAGCGCCACCGGGCCATGCCGCTGCGGAACGCCGAGTCCGGCCAGCCCCGCCTGCAACAGACGCTCGCCGGTGCCGCGCAGCGCCGGGCCTTCCGGCCAGACCACGCCCTCGCCGTCCCAGCAACCGATGTTCCAGATCGACCCCTCGACGACACAGCCATCGTCGGCCACGAACAGCGCATCGTCATGACCGGCCAACTGCGCCTGCCGGCGGAAGTGGAACAACGGGAACGTGCCGACATGCTTGATATGCGGCAGCGGGCGGACGAAGCGATATGACTTCACCCGCAAGGGCGGCTTGTCCGCCGAAGCGGGCGGCGTCAGCGTGATCAGGATGTCGGGCTCGACCGCCTGCAATGGCTTGCGATAGTCGAAGCCACGCGCGAATACGGTGAAGCGCAGCGATGCGTCCGCCTCGCCGGCCGCAAGCGCACCGCGCAACTGGGTGAGGATGCGTTCGCGGTCGAGTTCGACGCCGAACAGCTCGCGAGTGCCGGTCTGGAGGCGTTCGACATGGAATTCCAGCCCCTGCAGCGCGCGGTCGCGCACCTGCATCGCGGTGAAATGGCCGTAATTGACCAAGGCCAGCGCGCGAAGGTCATCGGTCGTAGCTGGCTGGGTATTCAGCAGGGCAATGGTCATGCCGTCACTTTAGCGCGCCGGAGATGGCTTCGATCCGCGAACACAGTGACTCCAGTTATCGAGGCATGACGGGGAAGTGGCGGCGCCGAGTCGCTGCCGGTAAGTCGCGATGCCGTTCAAGCCGACCCGAAAATCCACGGCAACGGCAAAAGCATTCGCGACTTACCTCGCCCCACAACGGAGTGAACGGGTCAGCGCATCGGCGGGAAACCGCCGCGTCCGCCCATCATGCCCTGCAGGCCGCGCAGCATGCCCTTCATGCCGCCGCCGCCCAGCTTGGACATCATTTTTTCCATCTGCATGTACTGCTTCATCAGCTTGTTGACGTCGGCGGGCGTGGTCCCGGAGCCGCGGGCGATGCGTGCGCGGCGCGAGCCGTTGAGCAGGGTCGGATTGCGGCGTTCCTTCTTGGTCATCGAATTGATGATCGCGACCATCCGCGGCACTTCCTTGTTCTGCGCCACCTGCGCCTTCACGTGCTCGGGAATCTGGCCGACGCCCGGCAGCTTGTCGATCAGGCCGGACAAGCCGCCCATGTTCTGCATCTGCTCCAGCTGGTCGCGCATGTCGTTGAGGTCGAACTTCCGGCCCTTGGCGACTTTCGCCGCGAGCTTCGCCGCCTTTTCCTGGTCGACGTTCTGCTGCACCTGCTCGACCAGCGACAGCACGTCGCCCATGTCGAGGATGCGGTTGGCGACGCGCTCGGGGTGGAACACGTCCAAGCCATCGGGCTTTTCGCCGACGCCGATGAACTTGATCGGTTTGCCAGTGATGTAGCGCACCGACAACGCCGCGCCGCCGCGCGCATCGCCGTCGGTCTTGGTCAGCACCACGCCGGTCAGCGGCAGGGCCTGGGCAAAGGCCTTGGCGGTGTTGGCCGCGTCCTGGCCGGTCATCGAGTCGACCACGAACAGCGTCTCGACCGGATTCACCGCGCCGTGCAGCGCCTTTATCTCCGCCATCATCGCTTCGTCGATGGCGAGTCGGCCTGCGGTATCGACGATCAGCACGTCGACGAACGACTTGCGCGCGTCGTCGATGGCAGCGCGGACGATGGCCTCCGGCTTCTGCGAAGCGTCGGACGGGAAGAACGGCACGTCGACCTGCTCGGCCAGCGTCTTCAATTGCTCGATCGCGGCCGGGCGGTACACGTCGGCGCTGACCACCATGACCTTCTTCTTGCGCTTTTCCTTCAGGTGCTTGGCCAGCTTGCCGACCGTGGTGGTCTTGCCCGCGCCCTGCAGGCCGGCCATCAGGACCACCGCCGGCGCCGGCACGTTGAGGTTCAGGTCGCTGGCCTGCGAACCCATCACCGCGGTCAGTTCGTCGCGGACGATCTTGATCAGCGCCTGGCCCGGGGTCAGCGACTTCAGCACTTCCTGGCCGACCGCGCGCACCTTGATCCGCTCGATCAACGCCTGCACCACCGGCAGCGCGACGTCGGCCTCGAGCAGGGCGATGCGCACTTCGCGCACGGCTTCGCTGATGTTGGCGTCGGTCAGCCGGCCGCGGCCGCGCAGGCGCTCGATGGTGCCGGACAGGCGCTGGGTCAGGGATTCGAACATGGCGAGTCGCAGTGGGGGAAAAGACGTGGAAGTATAGCCGGAGCCAAGCGCCCGACCGGCTTCCTGTATACTCCCCCCCACTATCCAAGGAGCAGACCGTGGGCGCCACCGAAGAACTCATCCGCCGCTATTACGACGCCTTCAACCGCGCCGACTGGGAGGGCATGCTGGCCTGCCTCGACGGCGACGTGGCCCACGACCTGAACCAGGGCGAGCGCCAGGTCGGCACGGACGCCTTCCGTGCGTTCCTGGCCCGCATGGACCATTGCTACGGCGAACAACTGCGCGACATCGTGGTGATGGCCTCGGCCGACGGCACGCGTGCCGCCGCCGAATACGTCGTGCAAGGTACCTACAAGGTCGGCGACGAAGGCATGCCGCCGGCGCGCGGCCAGTCCTACATGCTGCCGGGAGGCGCATTCTTCGACGTGCGCAACGGCCGCATCGCCCGGGTCACCAACTACTACAACCTGCAGGACTGGATCGCGCAGGTTTCCGCGCCATGAGCGGTGCCGCGCCGCGAGTGGCCTGCTTCCGCGGAACCCAGGTGGCCGCGCATCTGCCCTCGCTGGCGCGGCTGCGCATCGCGGTGTTCCGCACCTATCCGTACTTGTACGAGGGCGACCCGGCCTACGAGGAAACCTATCTCGCGACGTACGCGCGTTCGCCCGACAGCCTGTTCGTGTTGGCTTTCGATGGCGACGAAGTCGTCGGCGCCTCCACGGGCCTGCCGTTGGCCGATGAGGGCGAGACGTTCCGGCAACCGCTTTCAGCGCACGGTATCGACGCGGGCGAGGTGTTCTATTTCGGCGAATCGGTGCTGCTGCCGCAGTATCGCGGGCTGGGCGTCGGCCATCGCTTCTTCGATGAGCGCGAAGCGCATGCGCGCTCGCTGGGACGCTTCCGCTGGACCGCGTTCGCCGCGGTCGATCGCGCTCCGGACGATCCGCGCCGCCCGCAGGGCCACCGCGACAACGACGCGTTCTGGCAAGCGCGCGGCTACCGGCGCCAGCCCGGCATGACCATGCACCTGTCGTGGCGCGAGATCGGCGAAACCGGCGAAACCGAAAAGCCGCTGACCTTCTGGCTGCGTCCATTGGAGCAGACGCCATGAAGATAGCCGTCGCGAAATACCCGGTCGAAGCGCCGCCCGATTTCGAAGCCTTCGCGGCGAAGCAGGCGCGCCTGCTGGAGGAAGCCGCGGCCACGGGGGCACAGCTCGCGGTGCTGCCCGAATACCTCTCGTTGGAACTGGCCGCAGTCTTCCATGAGGACGTGCGCAGTGACTTCCATGCTTCGCTGGCCGCATTGCAGCCGCTGCATGCGCGCTGGCTGGAACTGTTCGCGAATCTGTCCTCGCGCCTGCGTCTGCAGGTGCAGGCGGGCAGCTTCCTGCTCGACGTAGGCAACGGCCGCTATCGCAACCGCGCTTATTGGTTCACCCCGGAAGGCGGCCGCGGATTCCAGGACAAGCTGCAGCTGACCGGGTTCGAGAAACAGGCCGGAGTGATCGAAGGCGGCGACGCGCTGAAGGTGTTCGACGCCGGCGGCGTGCGTGCCGGCATCGCCGTCTGCTACGACAGCGAATTCCCGTTGCCGGTGCGTGCGCAATGCGAAGCCGGTGCGCGGCTGATCGTGGTGCCGAGCTGCACCGACACCGAGGCTGGCGCCACCCGCGTGCGCGTCGGTTGCCTGGCGCGCGCGCTGGAGAACCGCTGCTTCGTCGCCCAGGCGGTGACCACGGGCAAGGCCGAATGGAGTCCCGCGCTGGACGCCAATACCGGCGAAGCGGCGATTTACGCGCCGATGGACCGCGACCTGCCCGCCGACGGTGTCCTTGCGCAGACGCACGGCGCGCAGCATTGGGCGGTCGCGGAACTCGATTTCATCGCATTGGAGGCTTCCCGCGCGCAGGCGCAGGTCGCCAACGACCGCGACTGGTTCGGGCAGTCGCGGCCGGCCCTGGCCCGGGCGAAGGTCGAAATGCTGTAGCGGGGCATCGCCTGTGCGACACTGCGGCGATGACAATCGTTCTCATTGCCGGATTCGCCTACCTGCTCGCCGCCGCCCTGCTGGTGCGCGAAGCCGCGCGGGAATCGCTGGACACCGCACGCGGCTGGCTGTGGCCGGCGGCGGGCGCGGTTTTCCTGCACGGCAGCTACCACCTTCTGGTCGCGCTGCGCACCGCCGGCGGACCGGACATGCATTTCTTCGCCGCGCTATCGCTGGTCGCGCTGGGCATGGCTGCGCTGACCACGTTGTTCGGCGCGCGCGGACGCATGTCCGCATTGGGTGTGTTCGCGTTTCCGCTGGCCGCCGGGTTGCTGCTGGTCTACCACTTGTACGGCCACGCGCCCGCGCCCGTGCTGGGTTGGCGCCTGCAACTGCACGCCTGGCTGGCGCTGCTGGCCTACGCCACCCTGGCCATCGCCGCGTTGCTGGCGCTGATGCTGTGGGCGCAGGAACGTGCGCTGCGCCGGCGCGAATTCCACGCCTGGCTGCGGGCATTGCCGCCGCTGACCGAACTGGAAACGCTGCTGTTCCGCACCATCGCCGTCGGCTTCGTCCTGTTGGGCGCAACCCTGCTGACCGGGGTGCTGTTCGTGGAAAACCTGCTGGCCCAGCACCTGGTGCACAAGACCGTGCTCAGCGTGCTGTCCTGGCTGGCGTTCGGCGTGTTGCTGCTGGGACGCTGGCGCTACGGCTGGCGCGGGGCCACGGCAGTGCGATGGACCCTGGTGGCGATGGCCTTGCTAGTGCTGGCCTTCTTCGGCAGCAAGTTCGTGCTGGAGCTGGTCCTGCACAGGGCTAGCTGAACAATAGTAATATTGCAACAACAATATTTGCATTGACAAATATTGCTCGGGCCGACAAAATGTCGGCCCATGAATACGAACACCTCTCCCGTCGAGCCCTGCAGCGGCTCGGCCTTGGGCCTGTTGCTCCGCCAGGTCCGCGACGGCCTCTGGGCCCGCATGGAACAGGAACTGGCCAAGTCCGGGCATGACCTGACCTTCAGCCAGTTCATCACCATCAAGAAGCTGGCCCTCGGCCAAGCCAGCGTCACCGATCTGGCCCGCGCTGCCGAGCTCAACCCCGGCGCGATGACCCGCCTGCTGGACAAGCTGGAAGCCCGCGGCCTGCTGGTCCGCGTCGCGGATCCGGCCGACCGCCGCGCCCTGCACATCCACCTGACCGAGGAAGGCCGGCGCATCTGGAGCGATATCGACCAGTGCGGCCAGCGGGTGCGCAAGGCCGCGCTGACCGGTTTCGGCGACGCCGAAACGGAACAGTTCATCGGCATGCTGGAACGCGTCCGCGACAATCTTTCCAACCCGGAAAACTGACATGTACGTCACCTCCCCCCGTCTTTTCGCCGGCAGGCTTTTCCATGGCGCGCTTCGCCCGGGCTTGCTGGGCCTGGCCTGCATGGCCGCGCTGGCGGCCTGCGCCACCAGCGGCGGCCTTGAACCCCGCGCCAAGCCGCTCGACGGCAACGCGCTTTCCGCCGGGAAGAGCCTCGGCAACGCGTCATTGAGCGCAGCGCAATTCCCTGCCTCCGATTGGTGGAAGGGATTGGGCGATGCACAACTCGACGCGCTGATCGCCGAAGCCCTGCAAGGCAATCCTTCGCTCGACGCCGCCGATGCGCGCCTGCGCCAGGCGCGCGCCCAGGCCAACCTCAGCGATGCCGCGCGCAAGCCGTCGCTCGGCGCCAGCGCGCAGTATTCGGGCGTGCAGTTGCCGGAAACGCTGGCCGGCCCCGAGTTGGGCGGCAGCTATCTGGGCAGCACGGTGCTGATGCTCGACTTCAGCTACAAGCTCGACCTGTGGGGCGGCGACAAGGCCAAGTGGCTGGCCGCGGTCGGCCAGGCCAAGGCGGCCGAGGTCGATGCGCAGGCCGCGCGGCTGACCCTGTCTTCCGGTATCGCCCGCGCCTATGTCGGCCTCGCGCAGGCGTATGCCGCGCGCGAAGTCGCGGAGAACGAGCAGAAGCGTTCCACCCACCTGTTCGAACTGAGCCGCCAGCGCGTCGCCGCCGGCCTCGACAACCAGTTGCAGCAACGCCAGGCCGAAAGCATGGTCGCCAGCGCGAACCTGCAGGCCGAAGCCGCCAAGCAGCAGATCGAGGCCGCCGGCAACGCCCTCGCCGCGCTGCTCGGCCGGGGCCCTGATCGCGCCCTGCAGATCCAGCGCCCGGCGATGCTAAAAGCCGCGGCACCCGCCGTACCCGGCGTGCTGCCGAGCGAACTGCTGGGCCATCGTCCCGACGTGGTCGCTGCGCGCTGGCGGGTGGAAGCCGCTGCACACGGCATCAAGGCGGCGAAGGCGGCGTTCAAGCCCAGCGTCAACCTCACCGCGCTGGTCGGCCTGGCGTCCAGCGGCCTGTCCGACCTGTTCTCCAGCGACGCCCTGCTCGGCTTCGGCGGGCCGGCGATCAGCCTGCCGATCTTCGACGGTGGCCGCCTGCGCAGCCAGCTCGACAGCCGCGACGCGGAATACGACCTCGCCGTCGCCAATTACAACCAATCCCTGGTCGGCGCGTTGCGCCAGGTCACCGATGCGGTGCAAGGCGCGCGTTCGCTCGACCAGCAACTGGCCGCCGCCAATCGCGCGCGCGACGCCGCGCAGGCGGCGCTGCAGCTCGCGCAAACCCGCTACAAGGCCGGTTTGGGCACCCAGATCGACGTGCTCAACGCACAGCGGCCTTTGCTGCAACTCGAACAGCAGATCGCCGCGCTGCAGTCGCAGCGACTCGCCACCGCGGTCGACCTCGACGTCGCGCTCGGCGGCGGCCTGGTCCTCGAATCTCCCTCTTCCACCCTTGCCGATACTTCGGTGACCCCATGACTTCCAAGATCAATCCCGCTGCAGAAACCGCCCCCGCCGCCGCGGCAGAGGGCAACGGCAAGCGCCGCCGTGCGCTGCTGATCCTGGCCACCGTGGTGGTGGTCGCCGCGATCGTCTGGCTCGCCTGGTACCTGCTGGTCGCGCGCTGGCACCAGGAAACCGACGACGCCTACGTGCAAGGCAACGTCGTCGCGGTGGTGCCGCAGACCGCCGGCACCGTGACCCGCATCGACGCCGACGACGGCATGAAGGTCGAAGCCGGCCAGCCATTGGTGCACCTCGACGCGAACGATGCCCAGGTCGCCTACGACCAGGCTGTGGCCAACCTCGCCAACACCGTGCGCCAGGTGCGTGGCCTGTACAGCAGCGTCGATGCCGGCCAGGCCGACCTGCGCGCACGCCAGGTCGCCGTGCAGCAGGCGCGCGAAGACGTGAAGCGCCGCGAAGGCCTCGTCGCCAGCGGCGCGGTCTCGCGCGAGGAACTGGCCCATGCACGCGACCTGCTCGCTTCGGCCGAAGCCGCGCTTAGCCAAGCCGGCGGCAACCTGTCGCGCAGCCGCGCGCTCGTCGACGCGACCACGGTGGCCAAGCAGCCGCAGGTCGAAGCCGCGGCTTCGCAACTGCGCCAGGCCTACCTCAACCTGCAACGCAGCGCGATCGTCGCGCCGGTCGGCGGCTACGTCGCCAAGCGCCAGGTGCAGCTCGGCCAGCGCGTGCAGCCGGGCGCGACGCTGATGACCATCGTGCCGCTGGACCAGGTCTGGGTCGACGCCAACTTCAAGGAAACCCAGCTGGGCAAGATGCGCATCGGCCAGCCGGTCAAGCTGCATTCCGACCTGTACGGCGGCGACGTGGAATTCGACGGCAAGGTCGCGGCACTGGGCATGGGCACGGGCAGCGCGTTCTCGCTGCTGCCGGCGCAGAACGCGTCCGGCAACTGGATCAAGATCGTACAGCGCGTGCCGGTGCGCATCGAGATCGATCCGAAGCAGTTGGCCGAACACCCGCTGCGACTGGGCCTGAGCATGAGCGCCGACGTGACCATCCGCGACCAGAACGGTCCGGTGCTGGCACCCGCGCGCCGCGCCGACAAGCCGCTGTTCGCCACCGCCGCGTACGAAAAGCAGTTGGCCGACGCCAACGAACTGATCAGCGGAATCATCGAAGGGAATTTGGCGAAAGCCGGCAAATAAGGCGTCTCCCGCTTTCTCCTTCTCCCTCCGGATGAGAGCGGGAGCCTTCCGATTCGCGGAAGCCGCAGCGCAAGCGGGGCTTCCGCCCTCATCCGCCCCTGCGGGGCACCTTCTCCCGGTGGGAGAAGGGAAAGCAAAGGCATCACCCCATGTCCGCAACCGCCACTGCCGCCGCACCGCAAGCCGGCTTCCGCCCGCCCAACGTGGCCCTGACCACGCTGGGCCTGGCGCTGGCCTCGTTCATGCAGGTGCTCGACACCACCATCGCCAACGTGTCGCTGCCGACGATCAGCGGCAACCTCGGCGGCAGCGCCAACCAGGCGACATGGGTGATCACTTCGTTCGCGGTCAGCAACGCGATCGCCCTGCCGCTGACCGGCTGGCTGACCCGCCACTTCGGCGAACGCAAGCTATTCATGTGGTCGACGCTGGCCTTCGTCATCGCGTCCTTCCTGTGCGGCATCGCCCACAGCATGGGCTTGCTGGTCGCCGCGCGCGCCCTGCAGGGCTTCGTCTGCGGCCCGATGTATCCGGTCACCCAGGCGCTGCTGCTGTCGATCTATCCGCCGCAAAAACGCGGGCAGGCGATCGCATTGCTGGCCATGGTCACCGTGGTTGCGCCGATCGCAGGACCGATCCTCGGCGGCTGGATCACCGACAACTACAGCTGGGAATGGATCTTCTTCATCAACGTGCCGATCGGCATCTTCGCCAGCTTCGTGGTCGGTTCGCAGCTGAAAGGCCGTCCGGAACGCACCGACAAGCCGAAGATGGACTACATCGGCCTGGCGACGCTGGTGCTGGGGGTGGGCGCGCTGCAGATCCTGCTGGACCTGGGCAACGACGAAGACTGGTTCGCTTCCACCACCATCGTGGCGCTGGCCATCGTCGCCGCGATCTCACTGGCGGTGTTCGTGATCTGGGAACTGACCGACAAGGATCCGATCGTCAACCTGCGCCTGTTCCGCCATCGCAACTTCCGCTCCGGCACCATCGCGATGACCGTGGCCTATGCGGCGTTCTTCGCGGTTGGCATCCTGGTGCCGCTATGGCTGCAGCGCAACCTGGGCTACACCGCGATCTGGGCCGGCTTCGCCACCGCGCCGATCGGCATCCTGCCGGTGCTGCTGACGCCATTCGTGGGTAAGTACGCGCCGCGCTTCGACCTGCGCCTGCTGGCCACGTTCGCCTTCATCGCGATGTCGCTGACCAGCTTCGCCCGCTCGCACTTCAACCTGGACGTCGACTTCGCCCACGTGGCCTGGGTGCAGTTGTTCCAGGGCATCGGCGTGGCGCTGTTCTTCATGCCGGTGCTGCAGATCCTGCTATCCGACCTGGAACCGCATGAAATCGCCGCCGGCTCCGGCCTGGCGACTTTCACCCGAACGCTGGGCGGCAGTTTCGCCGCGTCGCTGACCACCTATGCATGGACCGAACGCGGCGCGGTGCACCACGCGCACCTGACCGAAAGGATTTCCGCGCAGGATCCGAACACGCTGGCCACGGTCACGCAGCTGGGCGGCGGCGACTTGCAGCGCGGCGCCGCGGCGTTGGAACGGATGATCTCCAACCAGGCGGCGCAGATCGGCTTCAACGAGATCTTCCACCTGCTGGGGCTGATCTTTCTGGCGGTGATCGTGTTCGTGTGGATCGCCAGGCCGCCGTTCACCGCCAAGACCGGCGGCGCCGCGGCGGCGGGCGGACACTAGACCGGAACGCTATTCGGTCGCGGCTTCCAGCGCTTCGGCCAACCGCTCCACCGCTACAACTTCCATGCCCTTGAACGCGCCGGATTTCGGCGCGTTCGCTTTCGGCACGATGGCGCGCTTGAAACCGTGCGTCGCCGCTTCGCGCAAACGCTCCTCGCCGTTGGGCACCGGGCGGATCTCGCCGCTGAGGCCGACTTCGCCGAAGGCGACGGTCTTTTCCGGCAAGGGCCGGTCGCGCAGCGAAGACAGCACCGCGAGCAGCACGGGAAGATCGGCTGCGGTTTCCTGCACGCGGATGCCGCCCACCACATTGACGAACACGTCCTGGTCGCCGACGACTACACCGCCATGGCGATGTAGTACCGCCAGCAACATCGCCAACCGGTTCTGCTCCAGGCCGACCGCGACACGGCGCGGATTGGACAGCGGCGACGAGTCGACCAGCGCCTGCACCTCGACCAGTAGCGGCCGCGTGCCTTCACGCGTGACCATCACACAACTGCCGGGCTGTTGCGTGCTGCCCGACAGGAAGATCGCCGACGGATTCGGCACTTCCTTCAGGCCCTTGTCGCCCATCGCGAATACGCCCAACTCGTTGACCGCCCCAAAGCGGTTCTTGAACGCACGCAGCACGCGGAAGCGCGAACCGCTTTCGCCTTCGAAATACAGCACCGCATCGACCATGTGCTCGAGCACGCGCGGGCCGGCGATGCCGCCCTCCTTGGTCACGTGGCCGACCAGGAACACCGCGGTGCCGGTTTCCTTGGCGTAGCGCACCAGTCGCGCCGCGCTCTCGCGCACCTGCGACACCGATCCCGGCGCCGCGGTCAGCGTTTCGGTCCACAGGGTCTGCACCGAATCGGCGACGATCAGCTTCGGCCGTGCGGCAACCGCATGCTCGAGGATCTTCTCGATGCCGGTTTCGGCCAGCGCCTGCAGGCCGTCCAGCGACAGGTCCAGCCGCACCGCGCGGCCGGCGACCTGGGCCAGCGATTCCTCGCCGGTGACGTACAACGACGGGAAGTCGAGCGACATCTTCGCCAGCGCCTGCAGCAGCAGCGTGGACTTGCCGATGCCCGGATCGCCGCCGACCAGCACCACCGCCCCTTCGACCAGACCGCCGCCCAGCACGCGGTCGAGCTCGCCGATGCCGGTGGACACGCGCGCCTCCTCGCTGTGGCGCACGTCCTTCAGCGCGGTGATCTTCGGCGCATCGGCCTTGCCGGCCCAGCCACCGCGGCGCGCGGCCGGGCTGGCCGCGGCGGCCGCAGATTCAAGCACGATTTCGGAAAGCGAATTCCACGCCCCGCACTCGCCGCACTGGCCCTGCCATTTGCTGAAGGACGCGCCGCATTCGGCGCAGACGTAGGCGGTGCGGGATTTGGAAGCGGGCTTGGCCATGGCGCGGTCGGTCGGGGGACGCGCCTACTCTAGCCGTCCATCGTCGCCGCAGGCGAGACGCGGCGGTCGGAAAAAGCGAAGGCCCGCTTGCGCGGGCCTCCGGATCTTGGTGGAGCCAGGGAGGATCGAACTCCCGACCTCGTCATTGCGAACGACGCGCTCTCCCAGCTGAGCTATGGCCCCAAGTTTTTGAATCTGACCCTGCCGGTGTTGGCTGCGCCAGCTTCGTACTGGTGCCGGAAATAGGAATCGAACCTACGACCTACGCATTACGAATGCGCCGCTCTACCAACTGAGCTATTCCGGCAGGGACGCGAATTCTAGGGCGCGCCGGCCGGCCGGTCAATTGAGGCCAGCGGAATCGTGGATTTCCCGGTGTCGCTGCCTATTCCAGGCGCCGATCTTGCCCCCCACCAGCGTGACCGCGCCGGAAACGCCCCGCTCCGGCTTAGAGCAAGGCTTGCAGGTATTCGACCAGACGCAGGCTCATCGCGACGATGGTGAACGTGGGGAAGGCCCATCCGCCCGTCGGGAAAACCGAACTGCCGGCGACGTAAAGATTGTCCACGCCGTGCACGCGCGAGTGCAGGTCCACTACGCCCTTGCGGGGGTCGGGGTCCATCCGCGTGGTCCCGAGATGATGGGAGGTGCCGTGCAACGGCGGGGTCGCATCGTCCCCTTCCTGGAGCCACGGCGCCAGTTCGAACCTGCCCGAACAGGTCCGCGCCAGTTCAGCGCCGAATATGCGTGCGGAAACCCGATAGGTATGCCAATCCAGCGGCGTCAGCCGCCAGTCGACTTGCGCCTTGCGCTGGCCGAGCGCATCCAACTCGTCCCCGAGAACGATGCGGCTGTCCGGGTTCGGGGCCTGTTCGAAGTAGCCATCGATATCCGCGGCGGTCGCAGCCACGGCCGGCTTGTCCGCCAGCTTGCGGGCCCACGCCTGCGCGATATCGCCCGCGCCCAGCGCGACCTTCGTCGCCTGGCCCGCCAACCCGAGCAACGTGGCGTCCGCGGCACGGCTTCGCTGGACGATGCCGTCCCTAGCCGCGGAGCCATCGTCCATCGCAGACTCCAGCACGGCAGCCTGCCGTTCTCCACGCGTCGGCCGCCGCAGGCCCTGGCGCAGGCGGCGCAGCGCCTGCAGCCCTTTCGGCACGTCTCCTTCCACCGCAACGGGGCGCGCGCGCGCATTGAGCAGGCGCATCGACCGCTGCCCTGCGTCGGAAACGCACAGCTCCGGAATCACCCACCCCGTGCCCTTGGCGGCGCTCCGATCGTAAGGACGAGTCACGATCTCCGGATCGGAGGCATGGATCTTGCCGATCCTGCCGCTGGGATGGTCCATGAAATAACGGCCGACGACGTCGTGCGCGTTGCCCAGTCCTCCGCCCCCGGCCGAATCCGACAACAGCAGCAACCTCGCGTTTTCGATGCCGCCGCAGGCGAGCACGTACTGCTTCGCCCGCACGACGCCCTTGCGCCCATCGAGCGAGGCGATGCGCGCCTGGCTGACGGCACGCGCATCGGGCGAAGCATCGAAGGCGACCAGGCTGGCGTGCAACAGGACCCGGATATTCTCGGCACGACGCAATTCGTCCAGGTATTCGGTACCGAAACGGACGGCATTGCTTACGAATTTCCGGTTGACGAGCAGGCTCTCGTCGAAAACAGGTGGAGGCCTCGGCACGTCGCCGAGGAACGAGCCCTCGACAAACCCGTATTCCTGCACATGGAATAGCGTCTTCGCCCGTTCGTAATAGGGCAGCAGCTGTTCGTAGGACAGTGGCCAGCCGCTATGCGGCACCCAGTCGCGGGTTTCGAAATCGATATTGGACAGGGGGATGCACCCCCCGCCCCACACTTCGCTGCTGCCGCCGAACGCGCGCAGGCGACTGTTCCTCGCGTCGAACCGCAATGGCCCGATCGATGCTGCGCTATTCAGTTCCTGTACGCGATTCTCCGCATCGATGCCGCCACTTTCGACCAGACACACGCTGGTCGCACCCCCCAGGAACCCGCGCGCGATCGTTATCCCCGCCGGGCCGGCGCCGATGATGCACAGGTCCACTTCGATGTCGGTCGTCGACGACCGGTCCCGGAAATCGACGATCACGTCGCCCCCCATTCATGAACGGGGCACGCCGCCATGATTCGCCGGAGTCAACGCGGCAAATGATTTCCTGCGGCCATCGATCAGCCCGGAACGCGGCGGCTCGGCTCAGTCGACCAGCCGCAAGCGCAATTCCTTGGGCAGGGCGAAGACCATGTTTTCCGGCTCGCCGGCCAGTTCGCCGACCCTCGATGCGCCCAGTCCGCGCAGGCGGTCGATGACACCTTCGACCAGCACGTCGGGAGCCGAAGCGCCGGCGGTGACGCCGATGCGGGCCTTGCCGGCGACCCGGGCCGGATCGATTTCCTGCGCGCCGTCGATCAGGTAGGCCTCGACGCCTTCGCGCTCCGCCAATTCACGCAGGCGATTGGAATTGGAGCTGTTCGGGGAACCGACCACCAGCACCAGGTCGCAGCCTTCCGCGACCAGCTCGCGCACCGCGTCCTGGCGGTTCTGCGTGGCGTAGCAGATGTCGTCGTGCTTCGGCCCCTGGATCGCCGGGAACTTGGCGCGCAGCGCCTCGATGATGCCGATGGTGTCGTCGACCGACAGGGTGGTCTGGGTCGTGTAGGCCAGGTTGTCCGGCTGGGCCACCTGCAGGCTGGCTACGTCGCCGACGTCTTCGACCAGGTGGATCTGCCCCGCACCCGCTTCGCGGTTCCATTGCCCCATCGTACCTTCGACCTCGGGATGGCCGGCGTGGCCGATCAGCACCACGTCGCGGCCGGCGCGGCAATGCCGCGCGACTTCCAGATGCACCTTGGTCACCAGCGGACAGGTCGCATCGAACACTTTCAGCCCGCGGCGCTCGGCTTCGGTGCGCACCGCCTTCGACACGCCGTGCGCGCTGAAGATCACCGTGGCGCCGTCCGGCACTTCGTCCAGTTCCTCGACGAAGATCGCACCGCGCTGCTTCAGGTCGTCGACGACGAAGCGGTTGTGCACGACTTCATGGCGCACGTAGATCGGTGCGCCGAGCGTTTCGATGGCGCGCTTGACGATCTCGATGGCGCGGTCGACGCCGGCGCAGAAACCGCGGGGATTGGCAAGCAATACATCCATGGCCTGATTATGCGCCTTTGGCCTTGCGCTTGCTGTCGAACAGGCCGAACAGCGCGATGCCGACGGCTCCGCAGACGATGGCCGAATCGGCGATGTTGAACGACGGCCAGTAATGGCCGCGCCAGTACCATTGGATGAAATCGACCACGTGGCCGTGGACGAGGCGGTCGATGACGTTGCCCAGCGCACCGCCGATGATCAGCGAGTAGGGCAGTGCGGCGCGCCAGTCGCCACGCGCGGTGCGCGACAGCCAGTGGACCAGCAGGCCGCTGATCGCCACCGCCAGCACGGTGAAGAACCAGGTCTGCCAGCCGCCCGCGTTGCTGAGGAAGCTGAAGGCCGCGCCGGTGTTGTAGGCGCGGTACCAGTTCCAGAAACCGTCGATGACCGGCACCGCCTTGTATTCCGGCAGCGTGGCCAACACCCAGTACTTGCTCAACTGGTCCAGCACGATGACCACCGCGGACAGCAGCAGCCAGGCCAGGGCGTTGTGTTTGAGTTGTTTCGACATCATTGAGCCTTTGCATTTGCTTCCTTCTCCCGGAGGGAGAAGGAAAATCAAAACCATTTTCTGTCTTCGCCCGGCCCTTCCACGTTGCTCACGCAACGCCCGCACAGTTCCGGATGCGCGGGATCGACGCCGACGTCGGCGCGATGGTGCCAGCAACGCACACACTTGGGCTTGGCGGTCGGCTGCGCCAGCACGAACACTTCGTCGGCCTGCACCGGCGTCACCGTCACGTCGCCGCTGATGAACAGGAAGCGCAGTTCCTCGGCCAGCGGCTGCCACTTCGCCGCGAGGTCGGCGTTGGCCGACACCGCGATTTCGGCGTCCAGCGCCGCGCCGATCACGCCGTTCGCGCGCATCGGTTCCAGCACCTTGGCGACCTGCTCGCGCAGCGCCAGCAACTGGTCGAAGTCGGCAGCGGACAACGTGACGTCTTCTGGCAACGGCGCCAGGCCGTCGTACCAGGTTTCGAACAGCACGTTCGCCTTGCGCTCGCCCGGAAGATAACCCCACATCTCGTCGGCAGTGAAACTCAGCACCGGCGCGATCCAGCGCACGAAGGCTTCGGCGATGCGGAACATCGCGCTCTGTGCGCTGCGCCGGCCGCGCGAATCCTCGCGCATCGTGTACAGCCGGTCCTTGGTCACGTCGAGGTACAGCGAACCGAGGTCGACGCTGCAGAAGTTCAGCAACGCCTGCACGATGCTGGCGAAGTCGTAGCGGTCGTAGGCAGCGACGATCTTCTGCTGCACCTCCCAGGCGCGATGCACGATCCAGCGGTCCAGCGCGACCATTTCGTCGAGCGGCAGCAGGTCGCGCGCCGGCTCGAAGCCATGCAGGTTGCCGAGCAGGAAACGCGCGGTGTTGCGGATGCGGCGGTACGCATCGGCATTGCGCTTGAGGATTTCCTGCGACAGCGCCATCTCGTTGCTGTAATCGGCCGAAGCGATCCACAGGCGCAGAATGTCCGCGCCCAGCGTCTTCATGATTTCCTGCGGCTCGATGCCATTGCCGAGCGACTTCGACATCTTGCGGCCGTGCTCGTCCACGGTGAAGCCGTGGGTCAGGCATTGCTTGTACGGCGCGTGCCGGTCGATGGCCACGCCGGTCAGCAGCGAGCTCTGGAACCAGCCGCGATGCTGGTCGGAACCTTCCAGATACAGGTCGGCCGGCTTGCCGAAACCGCGTTCCAGCAACACGCCTTCGTGGGTGACGCCGGAGTCGAACCACACGTCGAGAATGTCGGTGACCTTGTCGTAATCCTTCGCTTCGTCGCCGAGCAGTTCGGCGGCGTCCAACGCATACCACGCGTCCACCCCGCCCTGCTCCACGCGCTCGGCGACCGCGTTCATCAATTCGACGCTGCGCGGATGCGGCTCGTGGGTTTCCTTGTGCACGAACAGTGCGATCGGCACGCCCCAGGTGCGCTGGCGGCTGATGCACCAGTCGGGTCGGCCTTCGACCATGCTGGCGATGCGCGCCTCACCCCATTGCGGGAACCAGCCGACCTGCTTGATCGCGGCCAGCGCGTCGCGGCGCAAGTGCGCCTGTTCCATCGAGATGAACCACTGCGGGGTGGCACGAAACACCACCGGCGTCTTGTGCCGCCAGCAATGCGGATAGCTGTGGTCGAGCTTGAAGAACGCCAGCAGCGAACCGTTGCCGCGCAGCAATTCGACGATGGCGTCGTTGGCTTTCCAGATGTGCTGGCCGGCCAGTACCAGATCGCCCGCGGGCGGCGTCGACGGCAGGTATACGCCGCGACCGTCGACCGGGTTCATCTGCGCGGCGGTGTACTTTTCGATCAGGCCGTATTGCTGGCCGACCGCGAAGTCCTCCTGGCCGTGGCCGGGCGCAGTGTGCACGGCGCCGGTGCCGTCTTCGGCGGACACGTGTTCGCCGAGGATGACCGGGATTTCGCGTTCCGGATAGAACGGATGCGACAGCAGCAGGCCTTCCAGCGCAGCGCCCTTGGCGCTGCCGTGGACCACGACCTCGGCGACGCCGTAACGCTGCAGTGCCTTCTGGGCCAGCGCCTCGGCCAGCACCAGCCAGCGGCGCTTGCCGTCGCGCGCCGGGCCTTCGACCAGCACGTAATCGAGGTCTGCTCCCAGCGACACCGCCAGCGATGCCGGCAGCGTCCATGGCGTGGTCGTCCAGATCGGCACCGCGACTTCGACATCGGCCGGCACGCTGGCGTCGAACGCCGCCGCCAGCGCCTTCGCATCGCGCGCGGCGTAGGCCACGTCGATGGCCGGCGATTGCTTGTCCTGGTATTCGATCTCCGCTTCGGCCAGCGCCGAACCGCAATCGAAGCACCAGTACACCGGCTTGGCGCCGCGAACCAGATGGCCGTTGGCGACGACTTTGGCCAGCGCGCGGATCTCGTCGGCTTCGAAACGGAAGTTCAGCGTCTTGTACGGGTTGTCCCAGTCGCCGAGCACGCCCAGGCGCTTGAAGTCCTTGCGCTGGACTTCGATCTGCTCCTCGGCGAATTCGCGGCACTTCTGCCGGAACTGCGCCGCATCGAGCTTGGTGCCGACCTTGCCGAACTTCTTCTCCACGGCGATTTCGATCGGCAGACCGTGGCAGTCCCAGCCCGGCACGTAGGGCGCATCGAAGCCGGCCAGGTAGCGCGACTTGACGATAACGTCCTTGAGGATCTTGTTGACCGCATGGCCCAGGTGGATCGCGCCGTTGGCGTAAGGCGGGCCATCGTGCAGCACGAACAGCGGCCGGCCCTTCGCGTTCGCACGCAGTTGCGCGTACAGATCGGCGTCGTACCAGCGCTTCAGCGTTTCCGGCTCGCGCTTGGGCAGGTCGCCGCGCATCGGGAAATCCGTCGCGGGCAGGTGCAGGGTGCTTTTGTAATCGTGGCTCACGCGGTGGCTCGGAATCGGGATTCGGAAAGGATGCGGCGCGCGTCTTCGGCGTCGCGCTGCATCTGCTCGGTCAGGCTAGGCAAATCGGGGAATTTCAGTTCTTCGCGCAGCTTGGCGACGAACTCCACTTCGATATGGCGCCCGTACAGGTCGCCGGAGAAATCGAACAGGTGCGCTTCCAGCAAGGGCTCGACGCCATCGACCGTGGGCCGGGTGCCGAAGCTCGAAACCGACGGCCACGCACGCGCGTCCACTCCGTGCACCCAGGTCGCGTAGATGCCGGACAACGCGGGCGTCTTCGGGAAGCGCAGGTTGGCGGTGGGGAAACCGAGGGTGCGGCCAAGCTGCTTGCCGCGCACCACCCGCCCGCCGATGGCGTAGGGCCGGCCCAGCAGGCGCGCGGCATCGGTGAAGTCGCCGTTGCGCAGCGCCTCGCGGATGCGCGTGCTGGAGACGCGCTCGCCCTGCGCCGTCACCGGCGCGATTTCGTGGGCGGCGAAACCGAGTTCGGCGCCCATGCGCTGCAATAGCGCCAGGTCGCCGCCGCGACGGTTGCCGAAGCGGAAATCAGGGCCGATCCATACTTCCCGCGCCCGCAGGCGATCGACCAGCACGCGACGCACGAAGTCCTCGGCGCTCATCGCCGCCATCCGTGCATCGAAGCGCAACAGGCCGACGCCGTCGCTGCCGAGCACGCTCAGGCCTTGCGCCTTGGCCCGTGCCAGGGTCAGGCGCGGCGGCGGCAATTCCTTCGAGAAGAACTCGCGCGGCAGCGGTTCGAAGCTCAGCGCGACCGCCGGCAGGTCGAGTTCGCGGGCGCGCGCAACGGCGTGGCGCACCAGCGTGCGATGCCCCAGGTGCAGGCCATCGAAAGCGCCGATGCAGACCACGCTACCTTGCGGGTACAGCGTCCCGCCGTCGACGTCACGGAAAAGCCTGCTCATTGAACCCTGAAGTATAGCCGGCCCGGGCGAGTCTCAATGCTCAAGGGGGTTGGGCGGGTTGAGGGAGGGGATCCAATGCCGGCGTCCAGCCGGCAGACCACCGGGCTCTGATCTTTAACGCGCCGGGCCCGCCTATCTGCTTCCACTTATCGATCAGGAAGACCCCGGGCAAGCCCCGCCCGGCTGCACGTCCTGTCCGCTTGGCGCAGTCAGCACCATCGGCAAGTTCAAGTAACGGGACAGCGCTGACTTCAAGAGGAAAAAACTGGCCAGCTCCAACTACACGGAACTGGCCAGACTTTCATCGGCGCGACTCAATTCGGCGAGAGACTTTCATTCACCGACGACAATTTAGAACCGATCAAAATACTCATGGACCGCCATAGCCCAAGCACCGCTCAGATTTAGGGGAACGTAATACTCTTCTCCTCCGTCATTCATGATCATAACGTTTGGACCAAGGTTCGCCAGCCCACCTGAGACAGCCGAAATTTCATTTTCATTCAAGCTTTTCATTACACATCTCCATATGTTGTTTGTAGAACAAGCTTCCTGCCTCACGCATAAGTCCAAAAAAATATTGGCTTTCTGTATGAGGCGAAAGGAGCTTAGCACCGCCCCGCCTCTTCTGCAGTTTGTTGTCAGTGATCGCGCAGATCCCTCGGACGAAACCCCAGCGCCAACATTACCAACCCGTAGGTCAACGCCCCACCAACCACCAACGCCGTCAACCACCAGACCCTAGACCATGCCCCCATGGTCGTGAATTCGGGGGCGAGCCACAGGGCGACCAACAGGCCCGCCGCCATCACGCCATTGGCGAACCCAACTTTCGTCAGGAACCCGCCCCAACCCGGCATAGGGTCGTAAACCCGTGCCCCGCGCAGCCAATACAGCAGCAACCCGAGGTTCAGGTAACTGGACAATGCGCTGGCAATACCCAACGCAAAATGCAGGCCCGGCGTGCTAGCCAATCCCGCCATGATGCCCTTGGCCTGCTCTTCCGGTGGCACCTTCCATACGTACAACAGCGCCAACAGGGCGATGTTGAACACCATGTTGGCAACCAGCGCGATAAGACCGGCCCGCATCGGGGTGCGGGTGTCCTGACGTGCGTAGAACGCCGGCAACACGGTTTTGACCAAGGCGAAGGCCGGCAGACCGAAACTCAGGCCGAAAACCGACAGTGCGGTCATGCGCGCTGCGAAAGCGTCGAAACGCCCCGTCTGGAACAAGGTGGACACCAGCGGCAACGACAACAGCATCAGTCCCAGCATGGCCGGAACGATGATCAGGAAAGTGGTCCGCAAACCCCAGTCCAGCGACCGGGAGAAGGCTTGGCGATCCTCGTTGACGTGGTGGCGCGACAACGTCGGCAGCACTACCGTGCCGAGCGCGATCGCGAAAACGCCCAAGGGCAGCTCGAGGAAACGGTCGGCGGTGGACAGCCAGCTTTGCGAGCCGGCAGCGAGCTTGGCGGCGATGAAGGTGTCGAAAAGCAGGTTGATCTGCGCAACCGACGAACCAATCAGCGTGGGCACCATCAGCCGCATCACCCGCCGGACGTCGGGATGCTTCCAGCCCCAGCGCGGCAGGACCAGCAAGTCGAACTGGGCCAGTTGCGGGAACTGGAACAGCAGCTGCAGGATGCCGCCGGCCAGCACCGCCCAGCCCAGCGCCATTATCGGCGGATCGGCGACCTTCGAACCCCAGATCGAGGCGGCGATCATGCAAAGGTTCAGGATCACCGGCGTGAACGCAGGCAGGCCGAAGCGGTGATAGCTGTTGAGCGCTCCGGCCGCCAGCGCGGTCAGCGATACGAACAGCAGGAATGGGAAGGTCAGCAGCAGCAGGCGCGCGATCAGTTCCTGCTGCCCGGGCACCGGAGCGGCATGGTTGGAGAACAGCGAAGCCAGCCATGGCGAGGCCAGCATACCCAAGGCCGTTACCACCAGGAGCACCCCACCCAGGGTGCCGGCGGTGCGCCCCATCAACTCCTTGAGTTCGGCCTGACTGCGCTTCTCCTTGATTTCCGTGAAAACGGGCACGAACGCCGTGGAAAAGGATCCTTCCGCAAACAATCGGCGCATGAAGTTGGGAATGCGGAACGCGACGAAGAAGGCGTCGGTCATCGCATTCGCGCCAAAATAATGGCCGATCAGACGATCCCGGACCAGCCCGAACACCCGGCTGAGCAGGGTCATGCTGCCGAACGACAGCAGCCCCTTGAGCATGCGCGGCGGGCTCACTTCGCGCCCTCCGGCACCCGGTTCCGGCCCGAATCGGACCGCCCGGCGGTCAGGTTGACGCAAGTCTTTGAATACCCCATAATTTCCGGCTCGATTTTCCGTCTTCCGTCCAGACCCGAATTTCCCAGGAACCCACCGTGGCCAACATCAAGTCCGCCAAGAAGCGCGCCAAGCAGACCATCGTGCGCAACGCGCGCAACAATGCCCAGCGCTCGCAGCTTCGCACCGCCGTCAAGAAAGTCCTGAAGGCGCTCGACGCCAACGACGCCAAGGGCGCGCAGGAAGCCTTCGCGGTCGCCCAGCCGATCCTCGACCGTTTCAGCGCCCGTGGCCTGATCCACAAGAACAAGGCCGCCCGCCACAAGAGCCGCCTGACCGCGCGCATCAAGGCGCTGCAGACCGCCGCCTGATACAGCGGCACTCGGACGCGAAGACACGGAAGCCCGGCCTTGGCCGGGCTTCTTTTTTTCCCGCGCCGAAAGCACGGCCGACTCAGCCAGCACCGTTCGCGGCCTCTTCCGCTTCCTCGCGCAGCCGGTCGAAGAACGCCATCACGTCCTTCATGATCGGCCAGGTGCCTTCGCGCGAAATCGCCGAAACCAGGTACCACGGCTGGGTCCAGCCGAGTTCGTCGATGATCGCCTGCGCCGCCGCGGCCGCCTCGTCCTCGAACATCAGGTCGGCCTTGTTCAGCACCAGCCAGCGCGGCTTCCGCAGCAGCTCCGGGTCGTGCCTTTCCAGCTCGCGTTCGATCGCACGCACCTGTTCGGCCGGCGCCACGCCTTCCACCCCGCCTTCCATCGGCGAGATGTCGACCAGGTGCAGCAACAGGCGCGTGCGCTGCAGGTGGCGCAGGAACTGCGCGCCCAGGCCGGCGCCGTCGGCCGCGCCTTCGATCAGGCCGGGGATGTCGGCGATGACGAAGCTGCGGTGCGGCTCCACGCTGACCACGCCGAGGTTCGGGTACAGGGTGGTGAACGGGTAGTCGGCGACCTTCGGCGTCGCCGCGGACACGGCGCGGATGAAGGTGCTCTTGCCGGCGTTCGGGAAACCGAGCAGACCCACGTCGGCCAGCAGCTTCAGTTCCAGCTTCAGCAGGCGCTGCTCGCCCTCTTCGCCCGGCGTGGCCTTGCGCGGCGCGCGGGTCACCGAGCTCTTGAAGTGCATGTTGCCCAGGCCGCCCTTGCCGCCCTTGGCCACCAGCAGGCGGTCGCCATGCACGGTCAGGTCGCCGATCACCTCGTCGGTCTCGACGTTGGTGACCACGGTGCCGACCGGCACGGTGATGACCAGGTCCTCGCCGGCCTTGCCGTACATCTGCCGGCCCATGCCGTTCTCGCCGCGCTGGGCGCGGAAGTTCCGCTCGTGGCGGAAGTCGACCAGGGTATTGAGGTTTTCGTCGGCACGCAGCCACACGCTGCCGCCGTTGCCGCCATCGCCGCCGTCGGGACCGCCCAACGGAATGAACTTCTCGCGACGGAAGCCGACGCAACCGTTGCCGCCATTGCCGGCGATGACCTGGATTTCGGCTTCGTCTACGAGTTTCATGATGGGGAATTAGATAACAAAGGTAGGGGCTTCACAAACGAAAAACCCCGCCGAAGCGGGGCTTTCCGGGGAAGCGATGCGCCGGCGCGATTACTCGGCGGCGACCACGCTCACCGTGCGGCGCTTCTGCGGACCCTTGGTGGCGAACTCCACCTTGCCGTCGACCAGCGCGAACAGCGTGTGGTCGCGGCCCAGGCCGACGTTGGCGCCCGGATGGAACTGGGTGCCGCGCTGGCGGACGATGATGTTGCCGGCGTCGATCGACTGGCCGCCGTACACCTTCACGCCGAGCATCTTCGGGTTGGAGTCGCGGCCGTTGCGCGAGGAGCCTACGCCCTTTTTGTGTGCCATGACTGTTTCTCCTTACTTGCTGATGCCGGTGATTTCGATTTCGGTGTAATGCTGCCGGTGACCCTGTTGCTTCATGTGGTGCTTGCGGCGGCGGAACTTGATGATGCGCACCTTGTCGGCGCGGCCGTGGCCGACGACCTTGGCGGTGACGCTGGCGCCCTTGAGCGCGTCGCCGACGGTGATGCCGTCGCCATCGCCCAACAGCAGGATGTTGTCGAAGGTGATCGAATTGCCGGCTTCGGCTTCGAGCTTTTCGACGCGGAGCGTTTCGCCCTGCGCGACGCGGTATTGCTTACCGCCGGTGACCAGAACTGCGTACATGGTGGGAACCTCTAGGCTTTGATTCTGTAGTTATTTTCGGCCTGGCCATCCCCAGCGGGGCGGACAGAAGCGGAATTGTAGCGATAACAGGAACTTGCGGTCAAATGGTGGGGGAACCGAAACCTCGCGGGGCGGCGGGCCGGTGCCGAACGTGCCGGCCCGGACTCCATGCACCGGCGCTGGCACAGGCGGGGTGGCGGTTCTAACTCGCCCATGGCGCGGGTCATACAACCTAAGTTATTGATAAATAAAATAAATACTAAATCCTGTCGTCCCATACCCCCGAACCTATGCCTTGCTGCCTCCCCCAGGGCTGATCGAAGCGAGCTGTCGGCCCCCAACTCGTGGCTGTCTCAGCATCCGGGACTCCTTCCCTGCATTCTTGGAGTTGGTCGTATTTGCCCCCAAATAAAGCGACCGCTACGCTTACTCGTTCGCCTCACGGACCCCACCCGATGGCCATGGACTTCATCCGCATCCGCGGCGCGCGGACGCACAACCTCAAGAACCTCGACCTCGACCTCCCCCGCGACAAGCTGATCGTCATCACCGGCCTGTCCGGCTCGGGCAAGTCGTCGCTGGCGTTCGACACCATCTACGCGGAAGGCCAGCGCCGCTACGTCGAATCGCTGTCGGCGTACGCCCGGCAGTTCCTCAGCGTGATGGAGAAGCCGGACGTCGACCACATCGAGGGTCTGTCCCCGGCGATTTCGATCGAACAGAAATCGACTTCGCACAACCCGCGCTCCACCGTCGGCACCATTACCGAGATCTACGACTACCTGCGCCTGCTGTATGCGCGCGTCGGCCTGCCGCGCTGCCCCGACCATGGCTATCCGCTGGAGGCGCAGACGGTCAGCCAGATGGTCGACCAGGTGCTGGCGCTGGCCGACAAGCCGGAGACCGCCGAGCAGCG
Organism: Pseudoxanthomonas helianthi; assembly: GCF_017939625.1. Taxonomy (GTDB): domain Bacteria; phylum Pseudomonadota; class Gammaproteobacteria; order Xanthomonadales; family Xanthomonadaceae; genus Pseudoxanthomonas_A; species Pseudoxanthomonas_A helianthi. The sequence continues at coordinate 732,952 of NZ_JAGKTC010000002.1, read as the reverse complement.
CTGGATGCTGCTGGCGCCGGTGATCCGCGAGCGCAAGGGCGAGCATGCGCAGGTGTTCGAGCAACTGCGCGCGCAGGGCTTCGTGCGCGTGCGCGTCGACGGCACGCTGTACGAAATCGACGCGGTGCCGCCGCTGGCGTTGCGGCAGAAGCACACCATCGAAGCGGTGATCGACCGCTTCAAGCCGCGCGCCGACCTCAAGCAGCGCCTGTCCGAAAGCTTCGAAACCGCGCTGAAGCTCGGCGATGGCATGGCCGCCGTGCAGTCGCTGGACAATGCCGACGCCGCGCCGCTGCTGTTCTCGTCGAAGTACAGCTGCCCGGTCTGCGACTACTCGTTGCCGGAACTGGAACCGCGCCTGTTCTCGTTCAACTCGCCGGTCGGCGCCTGCCCCGAATGCGACGGCCTGGGCGTGGCCCAGTTCTTCGACCCGGCGCGCGTGGTCGTGCATCCGGAACTGTCGCTGGCCGCCGGCGCGGTGCGCGGCTGGGACCGGCGCAACGCCTACTACTTCCAGCTGATCCAGTCGCTGGCCAAGCACTACAAGTTCGACGTCGACGTGCCATGGCAATCGCTGCCGGAAAACGTCCGCCAGGCCGTGCTGTACGGCAGCGACGGCGAACTGATCACCTTCAACTACATCACCGATTCCGGCGGACGCGTGCAGCGCAAGCACAAGTTCGAAGGAATCGTGCCGAACCTCGAACGCCGCTACAAGGAAACCGAATCGCCGGCGGTACGCGAGGAACTGGCCAAGTACATCAGCGAGCGCCCCTGCCCCGAGTGCGGCGGCGCGCGTTTGAACAAGTCCGCGCGCAACGTGTTCGTCGCCGACCGCCCGCTGCCCGAGCTGGTGGTGATGCCGGTCGACGAAGCGCTGTCGTTCTTCCGCCAGCTGTCGCTGCCGGGCTGGCGCGGCGAGATCGCGACCAAGATCGTCAAGGAAATCGCCGAGCGCCTCGGCTTCCTGGTCGATGTCGGCCTCGACTACCTGACCCTGGAACGCAAGGCCGACACGCTGTCCGGCGGCGAAGCGCAGCGCATCCGCCTGGCCTCGCAGATCGGCGCCGGCCTGGTCGGGGTGATGTACGTGCTCGACGAGCCGTCGATCGGCCTGCACCAGCGCGACAACGAACGCCTGCTCGGCACCCTGACCCGCCTACGCGACCTCGGCAACACGGTGATCGTGGTCGAACACGACGAAGACGCGATCCGCGCCGCCGACCACATTCTCGACATCGGTCCCGGCGCCGGCGTGCACGGCGGCGAAATCGTCGGCGAAGGTTCGCTGCAGGACATCATGAAGTCGCCGCGTTCGCTGACCGGCGAATACCTGTCCGGCAAGCGCCGCATCGAAGTGCCGAAGGCGCGGCACAAGGCCAACCCGCAGATGACCCTGCACCTGCGCGGCGCCACCGGCAACAACCTGAAGAATGTCGACCTGGACATTGCCGCCGGCCTGTTCACCTGCATCACCGGCGTTTCGGGTTCGGGCAAGTCGACGCTGATCAATGACACGCTGTATGCGTTGGCCGCGAACGAAATCAACGGGGCTTCGCACACGCCCGCGCCGTACCGCGATGTGGTCGGACTCGATCTGTTCGACAAGGTCGTCGACATCGACCAGTCGCCGATCGGCCGCACCCCGCGTTCGAATCCGGCGACCTACACCGGCCTGTTCACGCCGTTGCGCGAGCTGTTCGCGCAGGTGCCCGAAGCGCGCGCGCGCGGCTATTCGCCCGGGCGCTTCAGTTTCAACGTGCGCGGCGGTCGCTGCGAGGCCTGCCAAGGGGACGGCCTGATCAAGGTCGAGATGCACTTCCTGCCCGACGTGTACGTGCCCTGCGACGTTTGCCACGGCAAGCGCTACAACCGCGAAACGCTGGAGATCCTGTACAAGGGCTACAACATCAACGACGTGCTGGAAATGACCGTCGAGGATGCGCTGAAGCTGTTCGAGCCGGTGCCGGCGCTGGCGCGGAAACTCGAAACGCTGGTCGACGTAGGCCTGAGCTACATCAAGCTGGGCCAGAGCGCGACCACGCTGTCCGGCGGCGAGGCGCAGCGCGTGAAGCTGTCGAAGGAGCTGTCGCGCCGCGACACCGGGCGCACCCTGTACATCCTCGACGAGCCGACCACCGGCCTGCACTTCCACGACATCGAGGCGCTGCTCGGCGTGCTGCACAAACTGCGCGACGACGGCAACACCATCGTGGTGATCGAACACAACCTGGACGTGATCAAGACCGCCGACTGGGTCGTCGACCTGGGTCCGGAAGGCGGCCATCGCGGCGGGCAGATCCTCGCCACCGGCACGCCGGAGCAGATCGCGGCGAACCCGGATTCGCACACCGGGCGCTTTCTCAAGCCGTTGCTGCCGGCTTCCGCCAGCAAGGCGAGCAAGCCCGCCGCGGTCGCCAAGCCCGACGTGCTTCCGCCGCGCAAGTCCGCCAAGAAGAAGGCCGCACGATGAGCCAGCCCGCCGAAACCCTGCCCAAGCCGCTGTTCCGCATGCCGCTGCAATTGCGCTGGAGCGACCTGGACGCGTTCGACCACGTCAACAACGCGCGCTACCTGACCTTCCTCGAGGAAGCGCGCATCCGCTGGTTCGATTCCATCGGCGAAGCCTGGGTGACCGACGAATTCGCGCCGGTCGTGGTCTCGGTGCAACTGAACTATCGCCAGCCGATTCCGTATCCGGCGGACGTCGAAATCGACCTGTACGTGGAGAAGATCGGGACCAGCAGCACGACGATCGCCCACCGCATCGTCAGCGCCGACGGCAAGACGCTGTACAACGACGGCAACGTGGTCGCGGTGTGGATCGACCGCAGGACCGGCAAGGCGCGGCCATTGCCGGAGTCGGTGCGGGCGGCCTGCATGGGATGAAAAAAACCGGGCTCAAGGCCCGGTTTTTTTCGCCACCAGTTTCCCGGAAACCTCGCGTCCGTCCTTCAACTTGAAGGTCACGGCGATCCTGTCGCCTTCCTTCAAGGGGGCCGACGGGCGCATCAGCATCAGGTGCAGGCCACCCGGCGCGAGCGTTGCGCCCGACTTCGCCGCGACCGGCAGTTCGGCCAGCTCGCGCATCCGGTTGACCCCATCGACCACGCGGCTTTCGTGGATCGACACGTCGCCGAAAGCCGGGCTGCGTGCCGAAACCACCGCGACCGGCTGCGGGCACGGATTCTCGATGCGGCCGAAGCCGGCCATCATCGGCATCGCCACCGGACCCAGACGCACCCAACCGTCCTTCACCACCGGCGCGCATTGCTTGGCATGGGCGGCGAACGGCGCGGAAACGGACACGACGAAAAAAGCGGCAAGGAAGCGTGCGTTCATTGGCCTATGATAGCGCCGCAACCGATGGAGTACTGAATGAACCCACTGGTCGAAACCTTCCAGCACGGCGACATCCGCGAGATCCGCATGGCCCGCCCGCCGGTCAATGCGCTGGACACCGCCCTGTGCCGAGCGCTGATCGATGCGTTGGCCACGGCGATCGGCGACGACGTGCATGGCATCGTGCTGTCGGGTGGCGAACGGGTGTTCTCGGGCGGCCTGGACGTGCCGTTCCTGCTCTCGCACGGCGACGACCGCGCCGCCCTGCTCGACAGCTGGAACGCGTTCTTCGGCGTGGCCCGGGCGCTGGCCGAATCGCGCGTGCCGGTCGCCGCCGCGATCACCGGACATGCGCCGGCCGGCGGCTGCGTGATGGCGCTGTGCTGCGACTACCGGGTGATGGCGCGCAGCGCCGATCCGGCCAGGCCGTTCGCCATCGGCCTCAACGAAACCCAGGTCGGCCTGGTCGCGCCCGACGGCATCCAGCAATTGATGCGCCGCGTGGTCGGCCCGCATCGCGCCGAATTGCTGCTGGTTTCCGGTGCCCTGGTGCCGGCCGAGCGCGCCTTCGAAATCGGCATGGTCGACGAACTCGCCGACGCGATCGATGTCGTACCGCGCGCCATCGCGTGGCTGCAATCGCTGTTGAAGCTGCCGCAGCAGCCGATGCTGCAGACCCGCACGCTGGCGCGCGCCGACGTGGTCGAAGCACTGCAACCCGAGAACATCCAGCTGGAGCGCTTCATCGAAAGCTGGCATTCGCCGGATACGCAGGCCGCGTTGCAAGCGATGGTCGCGCGATTGAAGAAATAAGCGGCGTCGCGCCGCATCGTTTCAATGCGCCAGCGGATAGGTTTTCTCGCCCGCTGCGATGCGCAGGTCCAGGCGATTCTCCGGCGGTGCGGTCGGGCAGACCACGTGCCCGTTCAACGCGCACGGCGGGTTCTGCGCCTTGTTGAAGTCCAGCACGATCCTGCCGTCGCGCGCCGGAGGCGTGTAGAGGAAACGGGCGCCGCCGTAGGTTTCCTTGCCGCTGGTGCGATCGGCGATGATGAAGAACAGCTGTTCGTCGTCTTCCTGGGTGATCGGCAGCAAGGTGTAACGCTCGCCATCGCGCTGGAACGTCGCCTCGCCGGGCACCTCGCCCGGCTCCAGCGTGCCGTTGCTGGTGAGCAGGTCGATCTTCCTCGGTTGCGGATAGGCTTTCCAGTCTGCTTCGATCCGCCACGAGGGATCGACCGGGAAGTGCGGCACCCCTGCGAATGCCTCCAATGCGGGCGATTCAGGATCGCGGAAGCGCCAGCCATGGACTTCGCCGGTCCTGACCACGTAGAAGCGCTGCTTGCCGGCCTGGATGCTGGTCGGCCCGCCCTTGTCCCGCTGGGTCAGCAGGGACACGGAATCGAACGCCTTGCCGTCCACGGTCACCCCGCTGCCGGGCGCTGCGTCGAAGCGCAGCCGACCATCGCCGGACAGATGCAGGGTGCCCCATTTCGCGGGGCCTTTCGGCAACACGATGGCGTTGTCTGCCGCGCTGCCGACGCTGTGCGCGCCCGTGGCGACTTGTCCCGAGCCGGCGAAGCTCAGCCAGCCGTCGGGGTCGCGCAATTCCTCGGCGCGTTCGCTGCGCCAGCGTTCGATTTCGGCAAGATATCCGGCGTCAAGACCGGCCCCTTTCGCCGCGGGTCGCGCGGAGTTGGCCGCCTGCGGAGCGGGCGAACAGCCGCCCAGCACAGCCACGGCAAGCAGGCCGGGAAGGAGTTTCATGCGCATGCTCCATCTGAGAACCTCGCCAAGGTATGCGCAATGCCGACCCTTGGGAAATGATTCTGGCTCGTGCGCCATGCGCGGAGCGTCATCAGCGGCCCGTCGACGCCTACGTTGCGCCTTTCGCGACGGGCCGCGACGGATCGCTGATCCACCCGCTCCACGAACCGGCGAACACCTTCGCGCCATGCAGGCCGGCATGTTCCAGCGCAAGCAGCAGGTGGCAGGCGGTGACGCCGGAGCCGCACATCGCGACCATTTCCGAAGACGCACGATCGCCCAGCAACGCCGCGAGCTCGGCGTGCAGTTCTTCCTTCGGTTTGAAACGCCCATCACGCAGGTTCGACGCGAACGCACGGTTCACCGCGCCGGGCACGTGGCCGGCGACCGGGTCGATGGGCTCGACCTCGCCGCGGAAGCGCTCGGCCGCGCGCACGTCGACCAACCAGCCGCTTTCGCGTTCGATGCGCGCTCGCACCGCGTCGGCAGTGACGATCCGGGAACGGTCGAAGCTCGCCGGATACGGTGCTTCTTCCGGTTGCGTCTTCACCTCGGCGGTTTCCGGCAATCCCGCCGCACGCCACGCCGCCAGGCCGCCATCGAGCACGGCCACGCGTTCGTGGCCCAGCAGCTTCAGCAACCACCAGAAACGCGCCGCGGCCATGCTGCCGTCGCCGGCGTCGTAGACCACGACCTGGTGCGCCGGGGAAACGCCCCACAGGCCGAGCTTGCGTGCGAAGACTTCGTCGTCCGGCAACGGATGCCGGCCCTGCCCGGCCTTGCTCAGGTCGGAAAGGTCTAGGTTGAGGTCGGCGTACTGCGCGCCGGGAAGGTGCGAAGCCGCATAGGCCGCGACCATGTCCGCCGTGCCCTGCACCGCTGCGGTCGCGCGCGCATCGAACAGGCGCAGCTGCGGATCGTCCAGGTGGGCGGCGAGCGTCGGCGCGTCGACCAGGGTGGTCCAGTGCATCGGGGAGGTGTTCATGCGATGAGCTCCATCCGTTGGCGCAGGTTGGACAGGATCGCCGCGGTCGCGCCCCAGATGCGCTGGCCGGGCCAGTCGTATTCCAGCACGGTGCGCTGGCGGCCCTTGTAATCCAGTTCGACCCTGCGCAGGTTGCGCGATTCCATCAGGTAAGCCAGCGGCACTTCGAATACTTCGGCGACTTCGGCCGGGTTCGGTTGCGCGACGTAGCCCTTGTCGACCACGGCCACGACGGGCGTGACCCTGAAACCGCTGATCGTGGTGAACGGATCGAGGAAACCCAGCGGCTCGACCAGCGAGCCCGGCAGGGCGATTTCCTCGCGGCTTTCGCGCAGCGCAGCGGCGACCACGCCGGCGTCGAGGCGGTCGACGCTGCCACCGGGAAAACTGACCTGCCCGCCATGGTGGCGCAGGTCGTCGGTACGGCGGGTCAGCAACACCGCAGTGCCTGCTTCGCGCGGCACCAGCCCGACCAGCACCGCGGCTTCGCGCAGCATGCCGGGCGGCAACAGGTCGACCAGTTCGTCATGGTTCCAGCCCTGCCCGTCCGGAATCCGGTCCAGCGGATGCAAGGCGCGCTGCAGTATCGGCCGTTCCGGCAATGCAGCGTGCGCGGCCCGGCGCTCGCGTTCGGGCAATACATGGTCCATCAGGCGCAGGCGTTCCTCGTCGTTCAGCAGCGACCAGCGGGCGATTTCGTCGGCGCTGCGCCAGCAGCCCAGGCAAAGCCCGCCGACACCGAGGGTGCACACGCCGATGCACGGACTGAGCACGGCGCGGGACACGGCATTCATCGGATCAGACACCTGCACAGGATAGCGCCGACGGATTTGCGACGCCTTAAAAGACTGCGCCGGCACGAAGCCGGCGCAATCGGAACGCTTGAGCATTATCCGGTGAAGAGCGATCCCCGCCTGCGCGGGGACGACGCATTGGCAAAGGCGGGCGCAAAGCGCCCGCGCCAATGCGTCACTTCACGCTGACCAGCTTGACGTCGAACACCACCGCTTGGCCGGGACCAACCGGCGACTGCGGGCCGTTGCCGTAGGCCTTGTCGGCCGGCAGGACCACTTCCCAGCGCGAACCGGCCGGCATCAGCTGCAGCGCTTCGCGCAGACCGACCAGCGGCACTTCGCTGATCTTGATCGCCAGCGGCGGCGGCGCGGCCTGGCCCGGCGGCGGGCTGTAGGTGTCGACGAAGGTGCGGCCGTCGATCAGCGAACCGCGGTACTGCAGGGTCACCGAGCTGGCCTGGGTCGGCTTGGCGCCGGTGCCGGCTTCCAGCACGCGGTACTGCACGCCGCTGGGCAGCGTCTGCACGCCGGCCTTGGCCTTGTTCTGGGTCAGGAACGCGGTGCTCTTGGCGTTGTTGTCGGCAGCCATCTTCTCGAAGTCGGCCTTGGCCTTGGCAGCGCGGCCTTCCTCGCGCTTCTGGAAGGCTTCGATGGCCGGCTTCAGCTGCTCGGCGGTGATCGCCGGCTTCTGCTTGGCGTAGGCGTCGCGCAGGCCCTTGACCAGCGATTCGATGTCGATCTGTTCGCCACGCTCGGTCAAACCCTGCAGGTTGTTGCCGAAGTCGTAGCCGAAGTAATAGCTCAGCTTGCCCTTTTCGGAGGCGGTGTCCTGAGCTGCGGCGCTGCCGGCGGCCAGGGTCAGAGCCAGCAGGCTGGCGGAAAGCAGACGCAACTTCATGGTGTACCGATTCTCCGGGTTGTCTAAATGAAAAAGGCGGTTACCCGCCCCGAGCGTTCAGCCTGAAAGCACGAACGCGCTAGGATAGCCATTCGCGGGCTTAACGGCCACTGTAGGCAGGCCCCTGTGACCATCCCGGGGCGGCAAAGTTCCGCCTTTACCTTTCCTTTACGAGCAAGCGCATGAGCGAATCCGCCGTCCTGTCCGCCGATCAAGGCGCCATCCGCACCATCACGGTCAACCGCCCGGACAAGCTCAATGCACTGAATGCCGCGACCCTCGATGCCCTGCTGGGGGCCTTCGACGCTGCCGCGGCCGATCCGGCGGTGCGGGCGGTGGTGCTGACCGGCGCGGGGCCGAAGGCTTTCGTCGCCGGCGCCGACATCGCCGAAATGGCCGGTCTGCGCCCGGCCGAGGCACGCGATTTCTCCCTGCGCGGGCAGCGGCTGATGCGGCGGATCGAAACCCTGTCCAAGCCGGTGCTGGCGAAGATGAACGGCTTTGCCCTCGGCGGCGGGCTGGAGCTGGCGATGGCCTGCCACCTGCGCATCGCCGCGGACACGGCCAAGGTCGGCCAGCCCGAGATCAACCTCGGCCTCATCCCGGGCTTCGGCGGCACCCAACGCTTGCTGCGGCTGGCCGGGCGCGCGGCGACGCTGGAACTGTGCCTGCTCGGCGCACCCATCGATGCTACTCGCGCGCAGCAGCTCGGCATCGTCAATCGCGTCGTGCCGGCGGCCGAACTCGACGCCGAAGCGGACAAGCTGGCGACGCAACTGGCGAACGCGGCGCCGCTGGCGCTGCGCGGCATCCTCGATGCGATCAACGTCGGCGGCGAATGCGCCATCGAGGAAGGCCTGCACTACGAAACCGCGCAATTCGGCCTGATGTTCTCCACCGACGACATGCGCGAAGGCACGCAGGCGTTCCTGGAGCGGCGCAAGCCCGCCTTCGCCGGCCGCTGATGCGAACGAGCGCATCCCACGACTGCGCCGGGGCTTCACGGCTGGCCGCATTGCTGGCCGACGACGACATCGATGCGGCCCTCGACGCGGGGCTGATGGATTTCGTCGCCTGCGCCGGTTGCGAGCCCTCGGCCGTCGCCCGGATCGATGCCGCAAGACAGCGCATCGAACAGGCCTGGGCCGCGCGCGAACGTTACCGCGCGCGCAACGCACGGCTGGCGCGCATCGCCGCCGAACGCGAAGCGCGGCGCGCGCCGGTGGTGATCGAGAAGAAACCGGCCCTGCCGCCCGCCGCCGCCGCCGTGCTGGCGCGGGCCAAGGCCAAGGCCGCCCAACGCCGCGAACCATGACGAAAAAGACCACGGGGAAGACACCGGCGAAGAAAGCGCCCACGAAACGGCCGGTGTGCGCAAGCCTGCTGACGCACGCGCAGATCGTCGAAATGTTCACCCGCCTGCGCGAGCTGAACCCGAAACCGACCACCGAGCTGGAGTACAGGACGCCGTTCGAGCTGCTGGTCGCGGTGATCCTGTCGGCGCAGGCCACCGACGTCGGCGTCAACAAGGCGACGCGCCGGCTGTATCCGGTGGCGAACACGCCCCAGGCGATCCTCGCGTTGGGCGAGGAAGGCCTGAAGAAATACATCGCCACCATCGGCCTGTTCAACGCCAAGGCGAAGAACGTCATCGCCGCCTGCCGCATCCTGGTGGAGCAGTACGGCGGCGAGGTGCCGCGCGACCGCGCCGCGCTGGAAGCCCTGCCCGGCGTCGGCCGCAAGACCGCCAACGTGGTGTTGAACACCGCGTTCGGCGAACCGACCATCGCCGTGGACACGCACATCTTCCGCGTCGCCAACCGCACCGGATTGGCGCCGGGCAAGGACGTGCGCACGGTCGAGGACAAGTTGCTTGCAGTGGTGCCGGAGGAGTTCAAGCAGGACGCCCATCACTGGCTTATCCTGCATGGCCGTTACGTGTGCAAGGCGCGCAAGCCGGACTGCCCGCATTGCGTGATCCGCGACATCTGCAAGTTCAAGGACAAGACGCCTTAGGTCGACGTGGGAGCGACCTTGGCCGCGAATGCTTTAGCCCTGCGGAACTCCGCAAAAAAGCATTCGCGGCCAAGGCCGCTCCCACGGTGCCGCTTTACTGCTGGTCGCGCTCGACGAACGGCTTGCGCGGCATCGGCTGGTCGCGGTTCGCCGCGTTGTAGGCGAACGAGGCGATGATCGCCGCGGCCTGCTTCAGGTCTTCCGGCAGCACGTGGTCGTAGGTGTCCAGCTCGCTGTGGTGGACGTGGGTCGAATAATCGGCCGGGTCCTGCACGAACTGGAAACCCGGCAGGCCGACGCGATCGAACGAGATGTGGTCGGTGCTGCCGGTGTTGCGGGTGGTGACGATGTCGGCGCCGAGATCGTTGAACGGTTCCAGCCAGGCCTTGAAGATCGGCACCGCGGCGAAATTCTCCTGCGCATAGATGCCGCGGATCTTGCCGGTGCCGTTGTCGAAGTTGAAATAGGTCGAGAAGCGGCCGTAGTCGGCGCGGCGCTGCAGCGGTCCGGTGCCGCGCTGGAACGCGCGCGGCAACGCTTTCTGCTCCGGATCGGTCGGTTCCGGGTAATCGGCCAGGTGCTTGGCGACGTAACCGGCCGAGCCGTTCAAGCCCTGCTCCTCGCCGCCCCACAGGCCCAGGCGGATGGTGCGCTTCGGCTTCACGCCGATCGCCTTGAGGATGCGCATCGCCTCCATCATCACGATCACGCCCGCGCCGTTGTCGGCCGCGCCGGTGCCCCCGTGCCACGAATCCAGGTGCGCGCCGATCATCACCACTTCGCCGGCCTTCGAACCGCCCGGCAATTCGGCGAACACGTTGGTCGCCGGCAGGTCGTTGTCGCTGGTGAAGCGCGAATCCACGTCGATACGCATGCGCACGTCCTTCTTGGCCTGCACCGCGCGCACCAGCTGGTTGTAGTGCTCGGCCGACACGACCAGTTCGGTGACGCCGACCGGATCGGCGGCCTTGCGCGCGCCGCCGCCCATCACGCGGACGATGCCGTTGTCCCAGCTGCTGATCGACAGGGTCGCCAGCACGCCTTCCTCGGCCAGGAACTTGTTCAGCGCCTTGCTCAAGGCCTGGCGCTTGCGGAATTCCTCCAGGCGCTTGTCCTGCGCGCCGGGTTCGGCGTCGGCGGCGACGGGAAAGGTCTGCAGCTCACCCAGCTCGGTATCGCTGTAGCGGCGGAAATCGGCCTTTTCGGCGGCCTTGTACGCGCGCGCGTCGTCGACCAGCACGATCTTGCCGCGCAGCTTGCCCTTCTGCTTGTCGATGTCGCCCAGTTCCTTGAAGGTGGCGATGGCCAGTTCGCCCTCGACCGGGCCATTGGTGCCGCGCGTCCACGCCTTCGGCAACGCATGGATCGGCAGGCGGCGCGGCGAAAGCAGTTCGACCTTGGCCGAACCGAATTCCCAGCCACGGCCGAAGGCGGGGTCGTAAACCTCGTCGTGCACGTTGGACAGGCCCCAGCCGCGCAACTTGTCCTGCGCCCATTCGGTGGCACGGACATAGGAAGGAGAATTGGTCAGCCGGGGGCCGACGGTTTCGGTCAGTTCCTTCAGGCTGGCCGCGGCTTGCGAGCGGCTGAAAGCTTCCTGGCGGATCTTCGCCACCACGTCCAGGTCGACCTGCTCCGCCGCCCTGGCCACGCCGAACTGGCCGCAGGCCAGGTAGAGCGCCAGGGCGCCCGCCATTCCTCGCATCGCCTTCATTCATTACCCCCGTTGGTCAAAAATCCGGCCTGGCGCGGCGGTTCATGTCGCGCCTGGAAAGGTTTTCGATGGTTTCGCTGTCACCGCGCGGTCATCCCGGCGAAATAAGACAGCACTGTCACAATAACGCAAAGTTCACGGACTAGCCTGCGCGGCGTTCTCCTCCTGCCCAAGGGCCATTAGTCATGAAACTCACCCGCTGCACCCTCGCCGCCGCCCTGTTGGCGGCCATCGCCGCACCCGCGGCCCACGCCGAAATCGCCATCGACGTGATCGGCGGTTCCGAAGTCAGCTTCGAAGGCCTGGTCCAGGCCGATTTCTACAAGTTCGACACCGACCACATCGACTATGGCGCCGATTCCGCCGGCGGCAATTCCGCCTGCTCCACCTCGACGGATTGCGACGGCAAGGATTACCTGCAGGAACTGCGCCGCGCCGAGCTGGTGCTGAAGGGCAAGGGTCCGGGCAACATCGAATGGGTGCTGGGCTACGACGCCAAGGACGACAAGTTCCTCGACGTCAACGTCAAGTACAAGATCGGCGGCAACGGCAACCACTTCATCCAGGTCGGCCAGTTCAAGCAGCCGGGCGCGACGCTGGAAGAACTGTCGTCGACCAAGAACAACGACTTCGTCAGCAAGTCGTCGATCACCAACACCCTGGGCACTCCGCGCCGCGTCGGCGTGCAGTACAACTACGGCGACGTGAACTGGGGCCTGACCGCCAGCTACTTCGGCCGCGAACTGACCCGCAACCGCGAACACGGCAGCGGCTACGCCCTGCGCGGCTACTGGGCCCCGGTCAACGAAGCCGGCAACATCTTCCACATCGGCGCTTCGTACCTGGACAAGGACACCGACGCGGACGCCCTGCGCCTGCGCGCCCGCCCGATGGCCGACATGGTGCCGACCCGCTACGTCGACGCCAACCTCAACCGCACCGACCGCGCGAGCTTCGTCGGCGTGGAAGCCTTGTGGGTGCATGGCCCGGTCAAGCTGCAGGGCGAGTACATGAAGACCGACGTCAAGCGCTACGGCGGCGCGGACGACTTCAGCGGCGACGGCTACTACGTGTCCGGCCTGTGGAACCTCACCGGCGAGACCTGGGGCTACAAGGCCGGCGTGCCGGTCACCAACCTGCCGGACAATCCGGACAAGGGCCTGTGGCAGCTGGGCCTGCGCTACGACACCATCGACCTGACCGATGGCGCCGTGGTCGGCGGCAAGATGGACAGCATCACCGCCGGCGTGAACTGGTACTGGCGCTCCAACTTCAAGTTCATGCTGAACTACGTCGCGGTCAAGCAGAAGCGCGCCAGCGGCTTCAAGCTCGCCAACGTCACCATCCCCGAAGACAATCCGAACGTCATCGAAGCCCGCGCCCAGTTCTACTGGTAAGCGGACCGTCCGTCGCACGGACACGAAAAGCGCGGCTCCGGCCGCGCTTTTCTTTTTGCGCCGGCACAGGTCCCGTCGCGAAAGTGTCAGGAAAACGGCTGGCCGACATATTCCTGTCACACAACCGTTATGCAATGTGCGCATCCGGGCTTGGCCCGGTTTTCCCCTCAGGAGCCTTCCGTGATCCGCAAATTCAAAACCAGCGCCCTCGTCGCCGTGATGGCCGCCTCCTTCGCCTTCGGCGCGCAGGCCGCCGACGTCACCGGTGCCGGCGCCTCGTTCGTGTTCCCGGTCATGACCAAGTGGTCGGCCAGCTACAAGACCGCGACCGGCAAGCAGGTCAACTACCAGTCGATCGGTTCGGGCGGCGGCATCGCCCAGATCAAGGCCGGCACGGTCGATTTCGGTTCGTCCGACGCCCCGCTGAAGCCGGAAGAGCTGGCCAAGTTCGGCCTGGCCCAGTTCCCGTCGGTGATCGGCGGCGTGGTGCCGGTGATCAACGTGCCGGGCGTGCAGTCGGGCGCGCTGAAGCTCGATGGCGAAACCCTCGCCAACATCTTCCTCGGCAAGGTCACCCAGTGGAACGACCCGGCCATCGTCGCCCTGAACGGCGGCGTGCAGCTGCCGAACGCCAAGATCACCGTCGTGCACCGTTCGGACGGCTCGGGCACCAGCTTCAACTACACCAACTACCTGTCCAAGGTCAGCCCGGAATGGAAGACCAAGGTCGGCGAAGGCACCTCGGTCAAGTGGCCGGTGGGCATCGGCGGCAAGGGCAACGAAGGCGTCGCCGCCTACGTGAAGCAGATCAAGGGCGCGATCGGTTACGTCGAGTTCTCCTACGCGCTGCAGAACAAGCTGACCTTCTCGCGCATGAAGAACGCCGCCGGCAACTTCGTGCAGCCGCGCGACGACAGCTTCTCGGCCGCCGCTGCGGCTGCCGACTGGGCCAACGCCAAGGATTTCTACCTGGTGATGACCAATGCGCCGGGCGAGCAGTCGTGGCCGATCACCGCGACCAACTTCATCCTGATGTACAAGCAGCCGAAGAACGCCGCGGGCGCCAAGAACGCCAAGGAATTCTTCCGCTGGGTCTACGCGAACGGCGACGAGCAGGCCAAGTCGCTGGACTACGTGCCGTTGCCGCCGGCGCTGGTGCAGCAGATCGAGGCCTACTGGTCCAGCAACATGGCGTACTGAACGGCGGGCTTCTCTCTCCCCTCGCTGTTCAACCGGGCGCGGGCCGAAAGGTCCGCGCTTTTTTGTTTTCCTTCTCCCACCGGGAGAAGATGGCGCGTAGCGCCGGATATCGAAGCCGTTTCTAGCGGCTGAGGAAGAAGCCCTCAAGCGCTCACGCAGGGTCCAAGCTCATGACGGCTCCCGCCCTCATCCGCCCCTTCGCGGCACCTTCCCCGGAGGGAGAAGGAAAACCCGTGTCATTCGGCTGTAACAAAAACATCATTTCATAGGCGAACCCCGACCGGCCGCAGCCGGAACCCTGGAGTTCGCCATGAACCTGAAACCGGTACGCCTCGCCCTGCTGTCCCTGTCCGCCGCTCTCGCCGTCGCCGCGTGCAAGCCTTCGGCGCCGACCGCGGGTGGCCCCGACGCCGGCGGCGCTGCGGCCCCGGCCGCGCAGAATCCCAACGCCGCGCAGATCTCCGGCGCCGGCGCTTCCTTCATCTATCCGCTGGTGTCGAAGTGGTCGGCCGACTACGCCGCCGCCACCGGCAACCAGATCAATTACCAGTCGATCGGCTCCGGCGGCGGCATCGCCCAGATCAAGGCCGGCACGGTCGATTTCGGTTCGTCCGACAAGCCGCTGTCGTCCGAGGAACTGGCCCAGGCCGGCCTGGCGCAATTCCCTTCGGCCATCGGCGGCGTGGTGCCGGTGGTCAACCTGGAGGGCATCGAAGCCGGCAAGCTGCGCCTGACCGGCGCGCTGCTGGCCGATATCTTCCTCGGCAAGGTGAGCAAGTGGAACGATGCGGCCATCGCCGCCGTGAACCCGGGCGTGGCCTTGCCCGACGCGAAGATCAGCCTGGTGCATCGCTCCGACGGTTCGGGCACCAGTTTCAACTTCACCAACTACCTGTCCAAGGTCAGCCCGGAGTGGAAGGACAAGGTCGGCGAAGGCACCTCGGTGCAGTGGCCGGGCGGCGTCGGCGGCAAGGGCAACGAAGGCGTGGCCTCCTACGTGCAGCAGATCAAGGGCGGCATCGGCTACGTCGAACTGGCCTACGCGTTGCAGAACAAGATGCCGTACGCGTCGCTGCAGAACGCCGCCGGCAACTTCGTGCAACCCAGCGCGGAAAGTTTCGCCGCCGCGGCGTCCAGCGCCGACTGGGCCAGCGCCAAGGATTTCAACCTGGTCATCACCAACGCGCCGGGCGCGCAGGCATGGCCGATCACCGCGACCAACTTCATGCTGGTGCGCAAGGACGGCAAGCACAACCCCGACGTGCGCGCGTTCTTCAAGTGGGCGTTCGAGAACGGACGCAAGCAGGCCGAAGACCTGCATTACGTGCCGCTGCCGGCTGAGCTGGTGACGCAGATCGAGGCCTATTGGAACGAACAGTTGAAGTGACGACTCGGCGCGTTCGCGCAAATGCGCGAACGCCTTTGCCGAGCCGTCATCCCGGCGCAAGCCGGGATCCATCTTGGTTTTGCTGTTGAAGTTCCTTCCGCGAATCAAACCAGAAGCAAAAATGGATCCCGGCTTTCGCTGGGATGACGAGCAAAAGAATGAACGCCACCGCCCTGCCCGCTGCCGCCACACCCTCCCGCGACGCCCTCGATGCGCGCAACGACCGCTGGTTCCGCTGGCTGCTGGTCGGCACGGTCGCGTTCGTGCTGGTCGCGCTGGCCAGCGCCGCGCTGTCGATGCTGTGGGGCGGCCGCCACGTGCTCGCCGACCAGGGCATCCACTTCTTCATCTCCAGCGAGTGGAACCCGGTCGAGAACAAGTACGGCGCGCTGGCGCCGATCTACGGCACCCTGGTCACCGCGATCATCGCCATGCTGATCGCAGTGCCGGTCAGCTTCGGCATCGCCTTCTTCCTGACCGAAGTCGCGCCGCGCTGGTTGCGCGGGCCGATCGGTACTGCGATCGAACTGCTCGCCGGCATCCCCTCGATCATCTACGGCATGTGGGGCCTGTTCGTGCTG
This sequence comes from Pseudoxanthomonas helianthi, assembly GCF_017939625.1. Classification (GTDB taxonomy): domain Bacteria; phylum Pseudomonadota; class Gammaproteobacteria; order Xanthomonadales; family Xanthomonadaceae; genus Pseudoxanthomonas_A; species Pseudoxanthomonas_A helianthi. The sequence goes on along the minus strand of NZ_JAGKTC010000002.1, from coordinate 716,871 downwards.
GTGCCGGTGATGACCGAATACGTCACCCCGTGGCTCAACGACCATCTCGGCACCCTGCCGCTGGTCGGTCCGCTGTTCCAGGGCCCGCCGCTGGGCATCGGCATCCTCACCGCCGGCTTCGTGCTGGCGATCATGGTCATCCCGTTCATTTCCTCGGTGATGCGCGAAGTGTTCCTGACCGTGCCCACGCGACTGAAGGAATCGGCCTACGCGCTGGGTTCGACCAAGTGGGAAGTCAGCTGGGACATCGTACTGCCGTACACGCGCAGCGCGGTCATCGGCGGCATCTTCCTCGGCCTGGGCCGCGCGCTGGGCGAAACCATGGCGGTGGCCTTCGTGGTCGGCAACAGCGTGAACCTTTCCGCTTCGCTGCTGGAACCCGGCACCACCATCGCCGCGCTGATCGCCAACGATTTCGGCGAAGCCACCGAGACCTATCGTTCGGCGCTGCTGTTGCTGGGCTTCGTGCTGTTCGTGGTGACCTTCGTGGTGCTGGCGATCGCCCGCTTCATGCTGCTGCGCCTGGCCCGCAAGGAGGGCAACTGATGAACGCCGCCGCCTCCGGCCTGTATGCGCGCCGCCGCATCGTCAACGTCATCGCCATCGGCCTGTCCTGCGCCACCGCGCTGTTCGGCCTGTTCTTCCTCGCCTGGATCCTGTGGACGCTGGCGGCGAAGGGCCTTGGCGGCATCAATCTCGACCTGTTCACCAAGATGACCCCCGCGCCGATGGAAGCCGGCGGGCTAGCCAACGCGTTCTTCGGCAGTGCGGTGATGTGCGCGCTGGCGGTGCTGATCGGCACGCCGCTGGGCATCCTCGCCGGCACCTGGCTGGCCGAGTACGGCAACGCGCGCAAGGCCGGCACGGTGGTGCGTTTCGTCAACGACATCCTGCTGTCGGCGCCGTCGATCGTGCTGGGCCTGTTCGTCTACGCGATGGTGGTATCGGTGACCGGCTTCTCCGCGCTGGCCGGCGCGCTGTCGCTGGCCTTCATCGTGCTGCCGGTGGTGGTGCGCACCACCGACGAAATGCTGCGGCTGGTGCCGGCGCAAATGCGCGAAGCCGCGCTGTCGCTGGGCATCCCGCAGTGGAAGGTGATCATGCAGGTGCTGTACCGCAGCGCCTCGGCCGGCATCGTCACCGGCATCCTGCTGGCGCTGGCGCGCATCAGCGGCGAAACCGCGCCGTTGCTGTTCACCGCCTTCGGCAACCAGTTCTGGAACGCCAACCTGGCCCAGCCGATGTCCAGCGTGCCGGTAGTGATGAACCAGTTCGCCGGCAGCCCCTACGAAACCTGGCAGACCCTGGCCTGGGCCGGTGCGCTGGTGCTGACCCTGTTCGTGCTCCTGGTCAGCCTGTTCGCGCGCTGGATCATCCTGCGCAACAAGGTCGCCCACGACTGACGTCGCCGATCGCGAAGTCCCATTCCCGCCATGACCAATCTTTCCCCGGATCCTTCCATGAACGACGCCCAGTACAGCGCGCCCGCCCAGCGCATCAGCACGGTCACCGCCGACCGCGGCGCGTTGCCGCCCACGCCCGTGAAGCTGGAAGCGCGCGGCCTGGACTTCTACTACGACAAGTTCCACGCGCTGAAGAACATCAACCTGCAGATCCCCGAGAAGCGCGTGACCGCGCTGATCGGTCCGTCGGGTTGCGGCAAGTCCACGCTGCTGCGCATCTTCAACCGCATCTATGCGCTGTACCCGAAGCTGGAGGCGCGCGGCGAGGTGCTGCTGGACGGCGAGAACATCCTGTCGCCGAAATACCCGATGAACCGCCTGCGCAGCAAGGTCGGCATGGTGTTCCAGAAGCCGGTGCCGTTCCCGATGACCATCTTCGAGAACGTGGCCTATGGCATCCGCCACCACGAGAAGCTGTCCAAGGCCGACATGAACGACCGCGTCGAACACGCGCTGCGCCAAGGCGCGTTGTGGGACGAAGTGAAGGACAAACTGGGCCAAAGCGCGCTGGGCCTGTCCGGCGGCCAGCAGCAGCGCCTGTGCATCGCCCGCGCAGTGGCGCTGAAGCCCGACGTCCTGCTGCTCGACGAACCGACCTCGGCGCTGGACCCGATCTCCACCAGCCGCATCGAGCAACTGGTGGAAGAGCTGAAGAACGACTACACCATCGCCATCGTCACTCACAACATGCAGCAGGCCGCGCGCGTGTCCGACTACACCGCCTTCATGTACCTGGGCGACCTGATCGAACACGACGCCACCGCGACGATCTTCTCCAACCCCAGCAAGCAGCAGACCGAGGATTACATCACCGGTCGGTTTGGGTGAGCGATCGCAGCCGATGCCCTATCGGCATCGGCTGCGATCGCGAACGCCCGGCCATGGATGGCCGGGCCGGACGACCCGAAGCCGACAACTTGGCGCCATGGATGGCGGCATCAATCCTCCACGAAGCGAATCCCAGGACACACACCCATGAGCACCACCCAACCGCACGAGCACATCGTCAAGAGCTACGACGAAGAACAGCGCGCCGTCTCCGAGGAGATCCTGCGCATGGGGGAGATCGCCGTCGCCCAGCTTGAAGCCGCGCTGGACGTGGTCGAACGCCGCGACGACCAGGCCGCGCGCCGCATCATCGCCAACGACGAAGCGATCGACGCACTGGAAAGCCAGACCAGCCACGACGTGATGCACCTGGCCCTGCGCGGACCGATGGCGCGCGACCTGCGGGTGATCCTGTCCTCGCTGCGCATCCCGATCGACCTGGAACGCATCGGCGACTATGCCGCGAACGTGGCCAAGCGCTCGATCGCGCTGAACACCGCGCCGCCGGTGCCGCACGCCACCGGCCTGCGCCCGCTGGGCCAGCTGGCCGTGCGCCAGGTCCGCGACGCCATGGCCGCCTACCGCGACAACGACGCCGACAAGGCCTTGCAGGTCCGCGCGCGCGACGCCGAACTCGATGCCACCTATACCGCGCTGTTCCGCGAGCTGCTGACCTACATGATGGAAGACGCGCGCAACATCACCCCGAGCACGCACCTGCTGTTCATGGCCAAGAACCTGGAACGGATCGGCGACCACGCCACCAACATCGCCGAGAACGTGTGGTTCCTGGTCAAGGGCGAGGAGGTCCTGCCGCCGCGCGACAAGCGCGACGAAACCAGTACCACCGGCGCGGCCTGAGCGCGGCCGCCCGGTCGCCACGATCCTCGACGTGGGAGCGATGTAAGTCGCGAACGGGTTGCGGCGATCCGCCCGACGAGCCTTCGACCGGTTGCGGCATTGCCACAACCACTCCCACCCGCCGAAACTGAATTCCAGCTAAGCAAAACCCGCTCCCGCGAATCCTTTCCGCTTCCGCCCCCTTCTTTCGTCACTGCAAGGGCAAGGCGCGATGCGCCATGCTCGGAACCGGAGGAAGCAATGGGTTACGCGCTGGCCAGCACCGACGACATCCTCGCCGCACGCGACGGCGACCATGCTGCATTGCAACGCGTATTGGCCAGTTCGCGCCAAGACCTGCGCCGCTACGCCGAATACCATTGCGTGGTCAACGACGCCGAGGACGCCGTGCAGGAAAGCCTGCTGCAGGTGGCCCGCCGCATCGGCGACCTGCGCGTGGTCGAATGCTTCGCGTCGTGGCTGTTCCGCATCGTCAAGCGCGAGTGCAACCGGCTCAAGCGCGGCCTGCGGCTGCTGACCGGCGACATGATCACCGAGGACATCCTGCCGATCTGCGCGTTCGAACCGGTGGAGCTGCGCCAGGACGTGGCCGCCGCGCTGGAATCGCTGCCGGCGCACTACCGCGAAGTCATCCTGCTGCGCGACCTGGAGGGCCTGACCATCGAGGAAATCGCCGAACAGCTTGGCCTGAATCCGCAGGCGGCGAAATCGCGGCTACACCGCGCCCGCGTGCTGGCCCGCGAGTACCTGATGTCTTGACTTCGACCCGAGTCCACCCCGTTACACTGACCCCAACCGTGCGGCCCGTCCGCACCCAACACGGAGCATCACCATGTCCAAGTCCCAGAAACCCGTCGTCGTCGCCGTTTGCACCGCCCTGGTCGGCGGCGTGGCCCTGGCCGGTTCGGCGTTTTCGATGACCTCGATGTCGCAGGGCTACATGCTCGGCGCGCAGCAGGCGCAGACCGCGGAAAAGGCCGCCGACGCCAAGGCCACGGACGCGAAGAAGACCGAAGGCAGTTGCGGCGCGAAGAAGGCCGAGGGTAGCTGCGGCGCCGGCAAGAAGACCGCGGAAGGCAAATGCGGCGAAGGCAAGTGCGGCATGGACAAGATGGACACCGACAAGGACGGCAAGGTCTCCAAGGCCGAGTTCGCCGCTGCGCACGGCGGCAAGGACGACAAGTTCGCCGCGCACGACCCCAACGGCGACGGCTTCATCGACGCCACTGAAATGAAGGCCCACAAGGAAGGCAAGTGTGGCGAAGGCAAGTGCGGCGCCGACAAGAAGACCGGCGCCAAGGCCGACATGGAAGGCAAGTGCGGCGAAGGCAAGTGCGGAGGCGGCATGATGTAATCCGCCCGGCCGGGATTCCGATGCCACCTCTCCCGTTCGCGGGAGAGGTCCGGAACGAGGGCCCGTTTGGCTGCGCATGTACGCCTCCCTTCCTCCCGCCTCCGCCGGCCTCGGCCTGCGCCGCGCCCTGCTCGCGGCCTTGCGCGAAGCGCCCGCGGATGCGTTCGACTTCCTCGAATGCGCGCCGGACAACTGGATCGGCGTCGGCGGTCGCTTCGGCGATGCCTTCGCCGAACTGGCCATGCGCCATCCGATCAGCTGCCACGGCCTGTCGCTGTCGCTGGGCGGGATCGAACCGCTGGACGAAACCTTCCTTGCCCGCACCCGCCGCTTCCTCGACCAGCATCGCGTCGCGCTGTACAGCGAGCACCTGAGCTATTGCACCGACGATGGGCATCTTTACGACCTGATGCCGATCCCGTTCACCGACGAAGCCGTCCACCACGTCGCCGCGCGCATCCGCCATGTGCAGGATCGGCTGGGCCGGCGCATCGCGGTGGAAAACGTCTCCTACTACGCCGCGCCTTATCGGGCAATGGACGAAGTCGATTTCGTCGCCGCCGTGCTTGAGGAAGCCGACTGCGATCTGCTGCTCGACGTCAACAACGTCTACGTCAACGCCATCAACCACGGCTACGACGCCGGGGATTTCCTGCGCCGCATGCCCTCGGCCCGGATCGCCTCGTACCATGTCGCCGGCCATTACGACGAAGCCGACGATTTGAAGGTCGACACCCACGGTGCCGCGGTCAAGGACGCGGTCTGGCAGTTGCTGGAAAGCGCCTACCGCATGCACGGCGTGCGCCCCACCCTGCTGGAGCGCGATTTCAATTTCCCGCCGCTGCCGGCGCTGCTGGCCGAAGTCGAACGCATCCGCGCCCTGCAGCGCGCCGCGGCCGACCAAGCTCCGCGTTCCGCCCATGCCTGAAACCCTGCGCCGGCAACAGTTCGCCTTCGCCGCGCACCTGCGCGACCCCTCCGCGCATCCCGCGCCCCCCGGCATCGAGGATCGCCGCCTGGCGATCTATCGCGACCTGTTCTTCAACAACATCGAAGGCCTGCTGGCCGGCAACTTCCCGGTGATCCGCAAGACCCTCGACGACGACGCCTGGCGCACCCTGGTGCGCGCGTTCTACGCGAGGCACCGCAGCCGCACGCCGCTGTTCGCCGAAATCGGCCGCGAATTCATCCGCTTCCTCGAAACCCGCGCGGAACAGGACGCCGGCGATCCGCCCTGGCTGTCGGAACTGGCGCATTACGAATGGGTCGAGCTGGCGCTGCAGATTTCCGACGAACCGCGACCCGACTGCGATGCCGACGGCGACTTGCTCGACGGCGTTCCCGTGCCATCACCGCAGGCCTGGGCGCTGGCGTATCGCTGGCCGGTGCCGCGCATCGGCCCCGATTACCGGCCGGATGCGCCGCCGGATGCGCCGACCCTGCTGCTGGTCCGCCGCGACCCGCTGGGCGAAGTGCGTTTCGCCGAGATTTCACCGCTGGTTTACCGGCTGCTGCAGATCCTCGATGCAGGCGCTGCGACCGGGCGACAAGCGCTGGAAACACTGGCCGCGGAGGCCGGCATTGCCGATCCGTCCGGCTTCGTCGAGCAAGGCGCGGCAATGCTGCAACGGATGCGCGAGGAAGGCACGATCCTCGGCACGCGCCCATCCCCTTAGGGGGCGCGTCTGCTAACCTTTCGGGATGACCGAAAGCGACGCGAACCCACCCGTTTCCCCGATGTCGAAGCGCTTCCGCGGCTTCCTGCCCGTGGTCGTCGACGTGGAAACCGGCGGTTTCGACTGGAACCGCCATGCGTTGCTGGAAATCGCCGCGGTGCCGGTCGACCTCGATGAAAACGGCGCCTTCGTGCTCGGCGAAACCGCCGCCGCGCACCTGGTTCCCGCGCCCGGCACCGAGATCGACCCCAAGTCGCTGGAAGTCACCGGCATCCGCCTGGACCACCCGTTCCGCCTGGCCAAACCGGAAAAGGAAGCGCTGGACCATGTGTTCGCGAAAGTGCGCGCGGCGATGAAGAAGCACGGTTGCCAGCGCGCGATCCTGGTCGGCCACAACGCGCACTTCGACCTGAACTTCCTCAATGCCGCGGTCGCGCGCACCGAACACAAGCGCAATCCGTTCCATCCCTTCAGCGTGTTCGACACGGTGACCCTGGCCGGCGTCGCCTACGGCCAGACCGTGCTGGCGCGTGCGGCGGCGGCCGCGGGACTGGACTGGAACGCCGACGATGCGCATTCGGCCGTGTACGACGCCGAGCAGACCGCGCGGCTGTTCTGCAAGATCGTCAACGCCTGGCCCAAGCCGTAGATCCGTTTTCACACTTGCCGAGCTGCTTGGTGTGGGAGTGGTTGTGGCATGCCACAACCACTCCCACGATGCAGCTCAAGCGTCGCGCGCGCTGGTTCGCGCGCCCAGCGTCGCGCCGGCCGAGGCGGCCATGATCGCGGCGATGGCCAGCCATTGCAGCACGCCCAGCCGTTCGTGCAGGAACAGCAAGCCGCATAGCGCGGCGACTGCCGGTTCCAGGCTCATCAGCAGGCCGAACGTGCGCGTCGGAATGCGCGCCAACGCGGCCATTTCCAGCGCGTAGGGCAAGGCCATCGACAGCACGCCCAGGCCCAGCGCCGCGGGCAACAGCGCGGGTGCCAGCAAGGCGGTGCCCGCGGAGGCGATGCCCCACGGTGCGGCAACCACCATCGCCACCAGCGAACCGTAGGCGACCATGCTCGTTCCGTGGTCGGCGCCCAACCGCTGGCCGAACACGATGTACATGCCCCAGCACGCACCGGCCAGCAAGGCCAGCAACAGCCCGATGATGTCCAGCGATTGCTGCGCCTGATCCCAGGGCACGAACAGCAACAGGCCTGCGGCGGCCAACGCCACCCAGACGAAATCGATCGCGCGCCGCGAACCGATCACCGCCACGGCCAGCGGCCCGAGGAATTCGACGGCGACGGCGATGCCCAGCGGAATGCGCTGCAGGGCCAGGTAGAAAACCGTGTTCATCGTGCCCAGGGTCACGCCATAGGCCAGCAACCACTTCCACGGCAACGTGCCGCGCACCCGCCACGGGCGCAACACCGCCCACAGGATCAACGTACCCATCACCAGGCGCACCGTGGTGGTGCCGGTGGGCCCGATCACCGGGAACAACTGCTTGGCCAGGCTGGCACCGGCCTGTACCGAAACGATGGACACCAGCACGGCCAAGACCGGCCACGCCATGCCGCCGCGCGCGTTTCCACTCGCGCTCATGCCATTCGCCCTTGCTGCGAACTGCCGTGCCAAGCCGCATTTGCCGCCATCGATGCGTTCATGTCATTTCACCGCCGGGGCGATGCCGTGCCGGCGCAGCACTTCGCGCACGCGATCCAGTGGAATCGCTTCGACGGTCTGGCCGTTGCCGCTGACGGTCGTGGCCATGAACAACGAGTTGTAGATGGCTTCTTCCACCGCCTCGACCCCGGCCTGGAACACCGCGCCCATCTGGTCGTTGGCCAGTTCGGTCGTTTCCAGGCGCGGCGCATCGAAGGCGCGGCGCACCGATTCGGCGGTGGAGAACGCGAGCACGTAGTCGCCGCTGCCATTGGAAGCCGAACTGCCGGTACGGCCCAGCCCCATCATTCCGCGCGAGGCCAATCGCCGCAGGTTGCGGTCGCCGAGGGGCGCATCCGTGGCGATGACGATGATGATCGAACCATCGCCCCGGTCGTCCGCCAGCTTGCCCGCTCCGGTGCGTGCGGCCACATCCTGCTGGAAAGCGTAGCGATCTAGTTCGCGCCCCACGGGCGCGCCCGACACCTGCAGCACGCCGCCGAAATTGCTCTGCACCAGGACGCCCACCGTCCATCCGCCGAGCTTCTGCGGCAAGACGCGGGAAGAGGTGCCGATGCCGCCCTTCCAGCCGAAGGCCACCGTGCCCGTGCCCGCGCCGACGCTGCCTTCCTGCACCGGCCCGCTTTTCGCGGTGGACAACGCACGCCGCACCGCGTCGGCCGTCACCGGGCGTGCGCGGATGTCGTTGAGGCCGCCGTCGTTGGTCTCGCCGACCACCACGTTGAGCGAACGCACGGACTGCATGTCGGGTTGCTCCAGCAACCACGCTGCCATCGCATCGGCGGCCTTCCACACGCACAGCGTGCAGGTCAGCAGGATCGGGGTTTCCAGCTCGCCCAGTTCGTTGACCTGGGTCGTGCCGATGAACTTGCCGAAACCGTTGCCGACATGCGCGGCGGCAGGCACCCGCGAGCGATAGACGTTGCCGCCATGCGGCAGGATCGCAGTGACCCCGGTACGGATATTGTCGCCTTCGACCAGCGTGACCTGCCCGACCTCGACCCCGGCCACGTCGGTGATGGCGTTGAACCTCCCAGGCGCGAAAATGCCCGGGGCGACGCCGAGTTCGCGCGCCCGTGCACGCGTCCCGTCCTGGGCCATCGAAGCGACCGGCAGCAACAGGCCCAGCAACAGCACGCCGACCCGGCGGGACAAGCTCGCGTACGGCATGGGGGACATGGAAACTCCAGATTATTGGCGCTGGCGAACCGCTTCGAACAGGGTGACGCCGGCGGCGACGGAAACGTTGAGGCTTTCGATGTCGCCCGGCATCGGGATCTTCACCAATCCATCACAATGCTCGCGGGTCAGGCGACGCAGGCCATCGGCTTCGCCGCCCAATACCAGCGCCACATTGCCGCGCAGGTCCTGCGCATACAGCGAGGTGTCGGCCTCGCCGGCCAACCCGTAGATCCACACGCCGAGTTTCTGCAGGTCGCGCAGGCAGCGCGACAGGTTGGTCACCGCGACCACCGGCAGGCGGTCGGCGGCGCCGGCCGAAGTCTTGCGCACCGTGGCATTGACCGTGGCCGACTTGTCCTTCGGGATCACCACCGCGGTCGCACCCGCCGCCGCCGCGCTGCGCAGGCAGGCGCCGAGGTTGTGCGGATCCTGCACGCCGTCCAGCACCAGCAACAGCGCCTTGCCTTCGGCCGCTTCGACCAGGCCGGCCAGTTCGTTCTCGTCCCAGGTCTTCGCCGCCGCATAACGCGCCGCGACGCCCTGGTGGCGCACGCCGCCGGCGACGCCGTCCAGCGCCTGCGTGCTGACCCGGCGCACGTCGATGCCCTTGCGCCGCGCGTTCTCCTCGATTTCGGTCACGCGCGCATTCTTGCCGCCGGCTTCGACCAGCACTTCGCGCACGTGCTCGGCATCGTGCTCGATGGACGACGCGACGGCATTCAGGCCGACGACCCACTGGTTCTGCTTGCTCATTCGGGAATCGGGGAAACGGGTTGGAGGGAATTATCGCCTGCCGGCCGGATCAATACTTCTGCTTGGTCCGCTTCGCCGGCTTGCCGCGCGCCGGCAAGGGCTTCGCCGCGTTCGCCTCGAACCGGCCCGCATCCTCGACCAGACGGAAGTCGATCTTGCGTTCCTCCACGCTGGCCTTGAGAACGACGATGCGCACGCGGTCGCCGAGGCGGTATTCGTGGCCGCGGCGCTCGCCGGTCAGCGTCTTGCGCACCGCGTCGAAGTGGTAGAAATCGCGCGGCAACTGGGTCACGTGCACCAGCCCGTTGACCTTGGATTCGTCCAGTTCGATGAACAGGCCGAAGCTGGTCACGCCGCTGATGGTGCCGTCGAATTCCTTGCCGACGTGGTCTTGCATCCACGCCGCGCGGTAGCGTTCGTCCACCTCGCGCTGGGCCTCGTCGGCGCGGCGCGAGCGCTCGGAGCATTGCAGCGACAGGCTGGCCATCGCATGCGGCGAATAGGCGTAGGCCTCCGGCTTGCCGCCGGCCAGCGCGTGCTTGATCGCGCGATGCACCAGCAGGTCGGGATAACGGCGGATCGGCGAGGTGAAGTGCGCGTAGGCTTCCAGCGCCAGGCCGAAATGGCCGATGTTGTCCGGCGCGTACACCGCCAGCGATTGGCTGCGCAGGATCACCGATTCCAGCAAGGTCGCATCCGGCCGTTCGCGGATCTTCTCCAGCAGCACGCGGAAATCCTTCGGCCTGACCTTGGCCCAGGGCGGCAGGCGCAGGGCGAATTCCTTGAGGAATTCCTCCAGGTCCGCGTACTTGGATTCCGGCGGTTTGTCGTGGTCGCGGTACGGCGCTGGCACGCGCGCGGCCAGCAGGAACAACGCGGCCTGCACGTTGGCCGCGATCATGCATTCCTCGATCAGCTTGTGCGCGTCGTTGCGCTGGAGCATGCCGGCCTGGGTGACCTCGCCCTTGGCGTCCAGCACGAAACGCACTTCGCCGCTTTCGAACTCGATCGCGCCGCGCTTGGCGCGCGCCTTGTCGAACAGCCGGTAAAGCTGGTGCAGGCGCTGGATTTGCGGCAGCAGCGGGCCGATCTTGGCGAGCGCCGCGTCGTGCTCGTCCTCCGGGATGCCTTCGCCGACCGCGTTCCACACGTCGGTGTAGGTCAGCCGCGCGTGCGAATGCATCACCGCTTCGTAGAAGCGCGAGTCGCGCACGACGCCGTCGCGCCCCACCTGCATGTCGCAGCAGAAGCACAGCCGGTCCACTTTCGGGTTCAGCGAGCAGATGCCGTTGCTCAGCGTCTCCGGCAGCATCGGCACCACGAAACCCGGGAAGTACACCGAAGTCGCGCGCAGTTGCGCCTCGTCGTCCAGCGGCGTGCCGGGACGCACGTAATGCGAGACGTCGGCGATCGCCACGATCAGGCGGAAACCGTCCTTGTTCGGCTCGCACCAGACCGCGTCGTCGAAGTCCTTGGCGTCCTCGCCGTCGATGGTCACCAGCGGCACCTGGCGCAGGTCGACGCGCCCGGCGATGTCGGCCGGCTGCACCTCCAGCGGCACCGCCGTGGCCTGTGCCAGCACTTCCGGCGAAAACACGTGGGGGATGTCGTGGCCGTGGATCGCCGCTTCCACCGCTTGCGAAGCGGTCAGCTTGTCGCCCAGCACCGCCAGCACCTTGCCGATCGGCGGACGATGCGCATCCTGCGGCGTGGTGATCTCGGCGACGACCAGCTGCCCCGCCTTCGCGCCGTTGCGGGCGTCCTGCGGGATCAGGACGTTGCGCTGGATGCGCTTGTCGTCGGGGACCACGTAGGCGATGCCCGCTTCTTCGGTATAGCGCCCGAGCAGCCGGGTCAGCCGGCGTTCCAGCACCTCGACGATGACCGCTTCGCCGCGTCCGCGCCGGTCCATGCCGGTGATCGACGCCAGCACGCGGTCGCCGTGCGAGACCTTGCGCATTTCGTAGGGCGGCAGGAACAGGTCGTCGCCGCCCTGCTCGGGGCGCAGGAAACCGAAACCGTCCGGATTGGCGATCACGGTGCCCGAAACCAGGTCCGCGCGCGCCGCCGGCACGTAGCCCCCGCGGCGGTTCTGCAGCAACTGGCCATCGCGAACCATCGCCGCGAGACGCTTGTTCAGCGCTTCGAGGCGTTCCGGCCCGGCCAGGCCGAGTTGCTCGGCCAATACCTCGGCGGTCAGAGGGCCTTCCGACCTGGCCAACACGCCGAGGATCGCTTCGCGACTGGCGATGGGATCGGCGTAGCGCCGCGCCTCGCGCTCGGCGTGGGGGTCGTGGAACCCCGATGGGGGCGCATCGACGCGCTGCGGCTCGAACGGCAGCTTCGGCGCAGGACGGGCCCGGTTCACCGGCTCGGTTCGCGCCGGGCGGGTCGAAGCCTTGCCGGCGGAAGCCGAGCGCGTCGATGCGGGCATCCAGCCCGGCATCGCCGGCTGGGCGGGCCGCTTCGCCGCACCCTTCTTCGCCCCGGAAGTGCCGCCACGTTTACCCGTGGAAACCGATTTGCCGCCGTCCTTTCCGCTTCGTTTGCTCATGCCCGCATGGTACACCCCGCCCGGACCCGACCCGGCCCGCGTTGCGGCGCGTTGACAAGCCCGGCCGACTTGCCCAAAATGCGCGGCTCCGAACGCCCAGGTGGCGGAATTGGTAGACGCACTAGTTTCAGGTACTAGCGGGTAAAACCGTGGAGGTTCGAGTCCTCTCCTGGGCACCAAGGTTCGGCATGAAGACCCTCGCGCAAGCGGGGGTTTTTCGTTTCCGGCGATGCGCATCGCCACGGAACGCGATGTTCGGGCGCGCGGTTAGAATCGACGTCACGATCCACGCACGTCGCAAACGATGACCGAAACCATCCGCCCCACCTTCCACGGCTTCGAACAGATCCCGCTGCGCGAGTACGCCGAGCGCGCCTATCTCGACTATTCGATGTACGTGGTGCTCGACCGCGCCCTGCCCTTCATCGGCGACGGGCTGAAGCCGGTGCAGCGACGCATCGTCTACGCGATGAGCGAACTGGGCCTCGGCGCCGGGGCCAAGCCGAAGAAGTCGGCGCGCACCGTCGGCGACGTGATCGGCAAGTACCACCCGCATGGCGACAGCGCCTGTTACGAGGCTTTGGTGCTGATGGCGCAGCCGTTCTCGTACCGCTATCCGCTGATCGACGGCCAGGGCAACTTCGGTTCCAGCGACGATCCGAAGTCGTTCGCGGCGATGCGCTACACCGAATCCAAGCTCACGCCGATCGCCGAAGTGCTGCTCGGCGAACTCGGCCAGGGTACGGTGGACTGGGATCCGAACTTCGACGGCACCCTGGAAGAACCGACCTGGCTGCCGGCGCGCCTGCCGCACCTGTTGCTCAACGGCACCACCGGCATCGCCGTCGGCATGGCCACCGACGTGCCGCCGCACAACCTCAACGAAGTGGTCAGCGCCTGCATCCGCCTGATCGACGATCCGGAAGCCAGCGTCGCCGACCTGTGCGAGCACGTGCGCGGCCCCGACTATCCGACCACGGCCGAGATCATCACCGCCCCGGCCGACCTGCGCGCGATCTACGAAACCGGCAACGGCAGCGTGCGCGCCCGCGCCACCTTCGTGAAGGAAAACGGCAACTTCATCATCAACGCGCTGCCCTACCAGGTCTCGCCGTCGAAGGTGATCGAGCAGATCGCCGCGCAGATGCGCGCGAAGAAGCTGCCCTGGCTGGAAGACGTGCGCGACGAATCCGATCACGCCAACCCGGTGCGCATCGCCCTGATCCCGCGCAGCAGCCGCGTCGACGCCGAACAGCTGATGGGCCATCTGTTCGCGACCACCGACCTGGAGAAAAGCTACCGGGTCAACCTCAACGTGATCGGCCTGGATGGGCGCCCGCAGGTCAAGAACCTGAAGATGCTGCTGACCGAGTGGCTGGCGTTCCGCTACGACACCGTGACCCGCCGGCTGAAACACCGGCTGGAAAAGGTCGAGCGGCGCCTGCACCTGTTGGAAGGCCTGCTGGTCGCCTTCCTCAACCTCGACGAAGTCATCCGCATCATCCGCACCGAAGACGAACCGAAGGCAGCCCTGATCGCCCGGTTCGGCCTCAGCGAAGAACAGGCCGACTACATTCTCGAGACCAAGCTGAAGCAGCTGGCGCGGCTGGAGGAAATGAAGATCCGCGGCGAACAGGACGAACTGGACGCCGAGCGCGACCGCCTGATCGCCACGCTGGATTCGAAAGCCAAGCTGAAGAAGCTGGTCAAGGATGAACTGGCGGCCGACGCGAAGAAGTTCGGCGACGCGCGCATGTCGCCGCTGGTGCAGCGCGAAGCCGCGCAGGCGCTGGACGAAACCGAACTGGTCGCCAGCGAACCGATGACCGTGGTGCTCAGCGAAAAGGGCTGGGTACGCGCGGCCAAGGGCCACGATGTCGACGCGGCAACGCTGTCGTACCGGGAGGGCGACGGCCTGCTCGCAGCGGTGAAATCGCGCAGCACGCAGCAGGCGGCGTTCCTGGATTCGGAAGGCCGCAGCTATTCGACCGCGGTGCATACCCTGCCCTCGGCCCGCGGCAACGGCGAACCGCTGACCGGACGCTTCTCGCCGGCGCCCGGCGCATCGTTCCAGGCCGTGGCCAGCGCCGACAACGATGCGCGCTTCGTGTTGGCCTCGTCGCACGGCTATGGCTTCGTCACCCGTTTCGAAAACCTGACCGGCCGGCAGAAGGCCGGCAAGGCGATGCTCAACCTGACCACCGGGGCGAAAGTGCTGCAGCCGGCGCAGGTCGGCAGCGTCGAAACCGATCGCGTGGTCGCGGTGACCAGCGCGGGTCACCTGCTCGCATTCCCGATGAGCGAATTGCCGGAACTCGACAAGGGCAAGGGCAACAAGATCGTCGAAATCCCCAAGGCCAAGCTCGGCACCGAACGCGTCGTCGCCATCGCCAGCGTCGCGCCGGGACAGACGCTTCAGGTGAAGAGCGGCCAGCGCACGATGGGCCTGTCGTTCAAGGACCTCGACGAATACGTCGGCGCACGCGCTTCGCGTGGCGGACTGTTGCCGAGAGGCTGGCAGAAGGTCGACGGCCTGTCGGTGGAATAGGTATTCGATGTGGGAGCGACGTTAGTCGCGATGCTCTTTTCTTTGTTTGTTTCAAGCAAAAAGCGTCGCGACTGACGTCGCTCCTACACCCCTGTATCTCGCATCAACGACAGATGGGATGACCCGGAGGGAGCATGCAGCCCGAGTTCTGGCTACAACGCTGGCAGGACGGACAGATCGGCTTCCATCGCGATACGGTGATGCCGTTGCTGCAGAAACACTGGCCTGCATTGCAACTGCCCGCCGGCAGCCGGGTGTTCGTTCCCCTGTGCGGCAAGTCGCTGGACATGCACTGGCTGGCCGCACAAGGGCACCGGGTATTGGGTGTCGAGCTGTCGCCCCTGGCCGTCCAGCAATTCTTCGCCGAAGCCGGACTGGAACCCGTGCGGCATGAAAGCCGCTACGGCGAGCATTTCACCGCCGGCCCCATCGAAATCATCCTCGGCGACGCCTTCGGCCTGGATGCCGAACTGCTGGCCGACGTGCATGGCGTCTACGACCGCGCCGCGCTGATCGCCCTGCCGCCGGAGATGCGCCCGCGCTACGCCGACCTGCACGCCCGGCTTCCCGCTGGATGCCAGGACTTGCTGATCACCCTGGAATACCCGCAGGAGCAAAAGTCGGGGCCGCCGTTTTCGACGGGCGAGGACGACGTGCACGCGACCTACGCTCGCGACTGGACCATCGAAGCGCTGGAGCGCCGCGACATCCTCGACGAACAGCCGGGCTTCGTCGCCGAAGGCGTGACCCGGCTGCACACGACGGTTTATCGGTTGACGCGCAAGGGCTGAGCCGGAAGCCGAATGGGTGGCGCCCATTCGGCGGGTTTCAGCTCAGGTCAATTCACCCGCATCGGACTTCGCCCCGCCGCGCGGTGAAGTCCCCGGCACCAGCATCGGTACCCGCTCGCGATAGGCGACGTAACGCTCGCCCAGCTGGCGCACCAGGTCGCGTTCCTCGAAACGGATCGCGATCAGGATGTAGGCGCTCATCGATGCAGCGAACAACAGGTGGCCGGCACTCATGACCGGACCGCCCCAGAAAGCGAGGATGAAGCCCAGGTAGAGCGGGTGCCGCACCAGCTTGTACAGGAAGGGCGTCACGAAGTTCGCCTTCGCCGCCGGCTGGCCGAGGAACTGCCGCAACACCTGCTTCAGTCCGAACAGGTCGAAGTGATCGATCAGGAACGTGGACAGCAGCACCAAGCCAAAACCCGTGGCGAACACCGCCCAACCGATGGCCTGGCCGGCCACTGAATCCGCGATCCAGACATTGCCGGCGATCGGGCGCCACTGCCAGAACATCAGCATCAGCACCAGGCTGGCCAGCAACACGTAGACGCTGCGCTCGGCCGATTCCGGCAAGTGTCGCTTCAGCCATGCCTTGAAACCGGTCCGCGCCATGACGCTGTGCTGCAGGCCGAAGCAAAGGATCAGCGCCAGGTCGATGATCGCGGCAACGACGGGCGCCGATTGCGCGCCGCCGATGTCGACGGAGTGCGGCACCAGCGCCGGCAATGACGGCAGCCATGGACCCAGCGCGACCTGCAGGTTGCCGACGAAGGCGATCAGGTAGAGGAAAGTGGCGAAGAACACGGCGTAGACGACCACGCCGAACAACAGGATGGACACGCGTTTCATGGCAGGACTCCGGGAGGGATGGAAGCGGAGCACATGCTAGGAAGCCCATCGCGACCGGACCTCGGCAGGCTTGCCCAGATTGTGCGGCCGCCTTGCCTATCTTTCCGCCGCGCTTCTTGCCGGCCCATGGGACGCGTGACCCGATCTGCGACCTTCCCGCGTCGGGACCCGGGACAAATGTCCCGATTCAGCCGTTGATTTCTCCCCGTGTGCGGAAAGCTCCGCCCTTGCTTCGCCCCCTTTTCAAAGGGGGCCACGGGGGATTTTTGCTTTTACCCGCGGCGTGGCCAAAAGGCACATCCCCCTCAATCCACCTTCTGCGAAGGGGGAAGAGAAGCGATCCCGTTTGCTGCCTGCACACCCGCCTTGACGATGGCCTGCGCCCGGTTGGCCACGCCCAGCTTGCGATAGACGCTGGACAGGTGGTTGCGCACGGTCTTCTCGCTGATGAAAGCCTCGGCGGCGATCTGGGCATTGGTCTTGCCCTGGCGCAGCAAGTCGAGCAGCCGGCGCTCGCGCGCCGTCAAGGGCGCCTCGCCTTCCGGCCTGGCCTCGTTGCGGGCCACGCCGGTGAACTCGCGTACCGCACGCTGGAAGTCGCGCCAAGCCGGCTCGTGGGCCAGCAGCACGTGGTTGCGCGAATCCAGTTCGACGAACTCGGCGTTCGGGATCTCCGCCGCCAACCGCCGGCCCTCGGCGACCGGGATCACCTCGTCCTGGCGCGCGTGCAGCACCAGGGTCGGCACACGCACCTGTGGCAGCAGGTGGGCGATGTCGGTGTTGGCGCGCGCTTCGATCAGGCGATAGGCCATCGCGGGCGCGACCGTACGCCGGCATAGGTCGTTGAACCAGTCGAGTTGCTCGTGGCTGCCGCCGGGCACGAAACGCGCGGTGAAGGTCTGGCGGAACAGGGCGTTGTCGCTGCCCCAGCCCAACCGCGCCATTTCCATCACGGCACGGTAGTGCTCGGCATGACGGCCGCCGCGCACCAGGCCGCCGCGGGCGTAGCCACCGTACAGGATCAGGTGGGATACGCGCTCGGGATGCTTGATCGCGTACTGGATCGTCGCCGCCGAGCCTTGCGAAATGCCGAGCTGGATCATCGGCCCGGCGATGGCCGCGGCATCCACGACGGTCTCCAGGTCGCCCAGCCAATGACGCGCGGATACGTCTTCCACCTGCCGGTCCGACAGGCCGCAGCCGCGTTCGTCGAAACGCACGAAGTCAAAGTGCGACGACAGGAAATCGATCCAGTGACCCCAGACCGGGCTGTCCACGTCGTCGCGCAGATGGGTCATCCAGTTCGATGCCTTCACCAGCGTCGGCCCGCGGCCACTGCGTGTCCAGGCCAGCTGGACGCCGTCGGCCGTGGTGGCGATGTGGGTGCGCTGGACCATGGGCTCGCGCCGTCGGAGGTCGCGGCCATGGTAGCGCTACTGCCGGGGATGGCGCTGCTACAACGCCGCCGCGTGCACCCCCGCCACCGCGCGCCCGGATGGATCGGCCATCTTCGCGAAGCTGGCGTCCCAGGCGATGGCCGCCGGCGACGAACAGGCGATGGACTTGCCACCGGGCACCGTTTCCGCCGCCGCCGGCGACGGGTAGAAGCGTTCGAACAGGCTGCGGTAGTAGTAGGCCTCCTTGGTCTGCGGCGGGTTGACCGGGAAGCGCTTGTCGGCGGCGGCGAGTTCGCGGTCGCTGACCTGCTTCTCGGCGTGCGCCTTCAGCCCGTCGATCCAGCCGTAGCCGACGCCGTCGCTGAACTGCTCCTTCTGCCGCCACAGGATCGAATCCGGCAGGTAGCCGTCGAACGCCGCGCGCAGCACGCCCTTCTCCATGCGTTGCGCGTCGCCGCGCGACTGGCCGACCCGGCTCTTGTCGATCATTTTGAACTTCGCGTCCATGCGCATCGCCACGTCGAGGAATTCGCGATCGAGGAACGGCACCCGCGGCTCCACGCCCCAGGCCATCATCGATTTGTTGGCGCGCAGGCAATCGTAGTTGTACAGCGCGTCGAGCTTGCGGATCAGCTCTTCATGGAATTCGCGCGCGTTCGGCGCCTTGTGGAAGTACAGGTAGCCGCCGAAGATCTCGTCGCTGCCCTCGCCCGACAGCACCATCTTCACGCCCATCGCCTTGATCCGCCGCGCGAGCAGGAACATCGGCGTGGAGGCACGGATCGTGGTGACGTCGTAGGTCTCGATGTGGCGGATCACTTCCGGCAACGCGTCGAGGCCTTCCTCGAAGGTGTATTCGAAGCCGTGGTGCACCGTGCCCAGCATTTCGGCGGCGACCTTGGCCGCGGCCAGGTCGGGCGAACCTTTCAAGCCGATGGCGAAGGAGTGCAGGCGTGGCCACCAGGCTTCGGACTTGTCGTTGTCCTCGACGCGATGCCGCGCATAGCGCGCCGCGACCGCGGCGACCAGCGACGAATCCAGGCCGCCCGACAGCAGCACGCCATAGGGCACGTCGGTCATCAGCTGCCGGTGCACCGCGGCTTCGAAGGCTTCGCGCAGTTCCTGCAGCGGCACTTCGACGCCTTCTACCGCGTCGTAATCGCGCCAGGGGCGTTCGTAATACTTGTTCAGCTCGCCGGTGGCCGTGTCGTACCAGTGGCCCGGCGGGAACTGGGCCACGTCGGCGCAGGTATCGGCCAGCGATTTCATTTCCGACGCCACGCGCAGGCGGCCCTCGCGATCGTGGCCCCAGTACAGCGGGCACACGCCGATCGGATCGCGGGCGATGATCGCGCGGCCCTTCGCCTTGTCCCACAGGGCGAAGGCGAAGATGCCGTTGAGCCGGTTGAGCAACGAAGCCGGTTCGTCTTCGCGATACAGGGCGTTGATCACTTCGCAGTCCGAGCCGGTCTGGAACGCGTACGGCTGCTTCAGTTCGGCCTTCAGCGCGACGTGGTTGTAGATCTCGCCGTTGACCGCGAGCACCAGTTGCCCGTCTTCGGACAACAGCGGCTGCGAGCCGCCAGCCGGGTCGACGATGGCCAGGCGCTCATGGACCAGGATTGCGCCCTCGTCGAGATGCACGCCGCTCCAGTCGGGGCCGCGGTGGCGCTGGCGCTGCGAATGTTCCAGCGATTGCTGGCGCAGGGCCTGCAGGTCGTCGCCGGGTTGCAGGCCGAAGATGCCGAAGATGGAACACATGGGGGAAGCTCCTGGTTTGTGGGGTTCGTGCTTTTGTTGAATCCCGGCCAGGGATCCGCGGTTGGAAAACAAAAAACCCGCATCTCGCGATGCGGGTTTTGGGTGTTCGGCTGGTGTTTCTCGCCTAGTCGCGGCCCCGCATCGGCCGCGCACGATGGTTCGCGCGCAGGTTATTGCGGTTATTGGTGTTCGCGATGGCGGGGAACGACTTCATGCGGGCAAAGCTAACCCAGACCTCGGTTCCGGCGCAACCGTTTCGCCGGCAACCTTCGCAAGCGTGCTTGTGGGAGCGGCTATAGGAGCAGGCGCTCGACCAAGGTTTGGTACAGGCCCGGCAGCGCTTCCAGTTCGGCCAGGGCGATGTGCTCGTCGACCTTGTGGATGCTGGCGTTGACCGGACCGATCTCGATGCACTGCGCGCCCAGCGGCGCGATGAACCGCGCGTCCGAGGTCCCGCCGGCGGTGCTTTCCTCCGGCGGGGCGCCGGCGAATCCGCCCAGCACCTGCCGCGCGGTGGCGCGCAGGTGCCCCTCCGGCGTGTAGAACGGCTCGCCGCCGCGGTGCCAATGCAGGTCGTAGTCGAGGCCGTGCCTGCCGAGGATGCCTTCGATTTCCTGTTCCAGTTTTTCCGCGGTCCAGCTCGGGTTGAAACGCAGGTTGAACACCAGCGACAGCTCGCCGGGGATCACGTTGCTGGCGCCGGTCCCGGCATGGATGTTGGAAATCTGCAGGCTGGTCGGCGGGAAAGTCTCGTAGCCGTCGTCCCACTTGCGCGCCGCCAGCTCGGTCAGCGCCGGCAACGACTTGTGGATCGGGTTCAGCGCCTTGTGCGGATAGGCGACATGGCCCTGCACGCCGCGCACGCGCAGGGTGCCGGTCAGGGTGCCGCGGCGGCCGACGCGCAACAGGTCGCCGAGTTTTTCCTTCGACGAGGGTTCGCCGGTGATACACCAGTCGATGCGCTGGCCGCGCTGGCGGAAGGTATCGGCGACCAGCTTCACCCCGTCGAGCGCGTCGCCCTCTTCGTCGGACGTGACCAACAGGGCCACGGTGCCAGGATGGTCGGGGTGCGCGTCGACGAAGCGCTCCAGCGCGATCGTGCACGCGGCGACGCTGCATTTCATGTCGGCGGCGCCGCGGCCGTACAGCACGCCGTCGCGCACGGTCGGGATGAACGGATCGCTGCTCCATGCGTCCAGCGGGCCCGGCGGCACCACGTCGGTATGCCCGAGCAGGACCAGCACCGGTGCGCCGCTGCCGTGCGTGGCCCAGAGGTTGTCCACCTCGCCGTAGCGCAGGTGTTCGCAATGGAAGCCCGCGGAAGCCAGTCGCGTCGCCAGCACCTGCTGGCAACCGGCATCGTCCGGCGTCACCGAGTGGCGGCGGATCAATTCACTGGACAGCTCGACGACGTCGCTCATTTGCCGACTCCGAACAACTTCTTGAAGCCATTGTCACTGAAGCCTTGTGAAAAGCCGTTGTCGTCCAGGACCACCACCGGCCGGCGGATCAGCTGCGGATATTCCTTCAGCAACAGCTTCCATTCGGCCCCGGAACCCGGCGACTTGCGCGTTTCCGGCAACTGCCGCCAGGTGGTCGAGGACTTGTTGATCAACGCGTCCCAGCCGCCGGCTTTTTCCGCCCAGTTTTCCAGCGTTTCCGGCGACTGCCGGTCGTCGCGGTAATCTACGAAGACGTACGGCACGCCGAACCGGTCGAGCCACTTCATCGCCTTCTTGCAGGTGTCGCAGTTCTTCAGTCCGTACAAGGTCGCGGTCATGCGAATTCCGTGATGAAAACCAGGAGAAGTCAGCGCAGCGGATGGGCCGGTACGCCCTCATGGGTGAGTTTTACCGGCAGGATACGGCCCTGCGCATCGAAATACATGCGCTCGATCGACGTGACGCGATGGTTGCGATCCGAGTCGCCCAGCGGGCGCCGATGGTAGACGATGTACCAACTGCCGTCGTCGGGCGCGCGGACGACCGAATGATGGCCCGCTCCGGTTGCGATCCGCGGATCCTGCTGCAATACCTTGCCAATCCTTCGGAAAGGTCCAGTCGGCCGGTCGCCGATGGCGTAGGCCACCGAGTAATCCGGGCCACCCCAACCGCCTTCCGACCACATGAAGTAGTACCGGCCCTCGCGCTTGAACATCACCGGACCTTCCACGTACTCCGGCGCGGGGGTGATTTCCTTGAACGAGGTTCCGTCGTCCATGGGTTCGATGCCGGTGAAGTCGTCCTTGAGCCTTGCGATGTTGGCGTGCTTCCAGCCTCCGTAGATCAGGTACCAGGCGCCGTCATCGTCCCGGAACACGAACTGGTCGATCGGTTGCGCGCCGTTGTGGAACTTGCCGACCAGCGGCTTGCCCAGCAGGTCGCGGTAAGGCCCTTGCGGATGGTCCGCCACCGCCACGCCGATGCCGCCGAGTTCGCCGTCGTTCTGGATGTCGTTGGCGGAAAAGAAGAAATAATATTTCCCGCCCTTCTCCACGACGGACGGCGCCCACATCGCCTTGCGGGCCCACGCGACGGAACCGGTCGACAAGACCCGCGCGTGCCGGGTCCAGTGCACCAGGTCCGGCGAAGAAAACGCGTCGAACCCGGTCTGCTCTTCGTAACGCGCCGAGGTGGTCGGGAATATCCAGTACTGCTTGCCGAATATGGTCGCCTCGGGGTCGGCGTACCAACCCGGCAGCACCGGGTTTCCTGCACGCTCGCGCGTCCCTTCCCCTGCCTGCACCGATATCGGCGCCAGCAGCATCGCCAGCCAGAAGATCGACTCGCGCGATCGCACCGTGAAGTTCCGGGACAAACGAACGGCCTCAGTCCGCCAGCCCGCGCAACAGATCGTTGACCGAGGTCTTGCTGCGGGTCTTCTCGTCGACCTGCTTGACGATGACCGCGCAGTACAGCGAATACTTGCCATCGGCCGAAGGCAACTGGCCCGACACGACCACGCTGCCGGGCGGCACGTAGCCATAGGAAACCTCGCCGGTGGCACGGTTGTAGATGCGCGTGCTCTGGCCGAGGAACACGCCCATGCCGATCACGCTGTGATGGCCGACGACGACGCCCTCGACCACTTCCGAACGCGCGCCGATGAAGCAATGGTCTTCGATGATCGTCGGCGACGCCTGCAGCGGCTCGAGCACGCCGCCGATGCCGACACCGCCGGACAGGTGGCAATGCTTGCCGATCTGCGCGCAGCTGCCGACCGTGGCCCAGGTGTCGACCATCGTGCCTTCGCCCACGTGTGCGCCGATGTTGACGAAGCTCGGCATCAGCACCACGTCGCGACCGAGGTAGCTGCCGCGGCGCGCGACCGCGCCCGGCACCACGCGCACGCCGGCGGCACGGAACTTCGCCTCGTCGAAACCGGCGAAACGCGCCTCGACCTTGTCCCAGAACGGCGCGGGCTGCGCATCGACCAGTTGCATTTCGTTGACGCGGAAATACAGCAGCACCGCCTTCTTCAGCCATTCGTTGACCTTCCAGCCGCCCTGCCCGTCCGGTTCGGCGACGCGCAGCGCGCCGGCTTCGAGGCCGGAGATCGCGCGCTCGACCGCTTCGCGGGTCGAACCTTCGATTTCGGCGGGAGTCAGTTCGGCGCGGCGTTCGAACGCGCTTTCGATGGTGGACTTGAGTTCGTCGGCGGGGGTGGCAACGGACATGGGGTTCCTTTGGGGGTGGTCTTGCTCAGGTTTCGGTCTTCAGGCCGGCATAAAGGGCCTCGCGCAGCGCTTCCTGCGCCGTCGTGGCCAATGGATGGTCGGATTCGTCGGTGATCTGCAGCAGGTCTTCCGCGCGCTCGCCGAAGGTGGCGATGCGCGCGTCGTGCACGCGCAGGCGTTGCGCGCGCAGCACCTGCGCCACGTCGGCCAGCAGGCCGGGGCGGTCGGGCGCGACCAGGCTCAGCAGCGTGCGCCGGCCATCCGGCGTGGCGCTGAACTCGACCCTCGGCGCGAAGCGGAAATGCTTGAGCAGGCGCGACACCGCGCGGCGCGCCGGGCGCACGCCGTCGAGCGGTCCGCTCAATGCCTGCTGCAGGCCCTGCGCGACCTCCTCCGGATCGCGGCTGGCGTAGCTGTCGGCCGGCAACACTTCGAAGATGTCGAACACCGCGTTGTTCGGCCCCATCAGCACGCGTGCCTGGTGGATGGCGAAGCCCATGCGGTCGAGCGTGGCCAGGATCGCAGCGAACAGGCCGTCGCGATCGGGCGAGTGCACGAAGATCTCCATCGCCCCGGCGTCGTCGGCGATCAGCCGCGCACGCACGCGGGTTTCGCCGGGCGCGACGCCGCGGATCGCCTGCGCCTGCCACGCCAGCTGTTCGGGGCGGAAGCGCAGGAAGCTCTCGCGCGGCATCGCCGCGAACAGGACGTCGGCCGCGGTGGCCGAAACCCCGGACATCGTCAGCAGGCGGCGCACCGAAGCGCGCGCTTCGGCCAGCCGCGCGGCCAGCTCGACCGGCTGTTCCAGGCCTTCGCGCAATACCCGGCGCGTGGCGAAGTACAAATCGGCGAGCAGGCGATCCTTCCACGCGTTCCACAGCTTCGGACTGGTGCCGGCGATGTCGGCGCAGGTCAGCAGGTACAGGTAGTCGAGGCGCTCGCGTTCGCCGATCAGCATGGCGAAGCGATGGATCACCTCGGCGTCGGCGATGTCCTGCTTCTGCGCGGTGGTGGACATGCGCAGGTGCTGTTCGACCAGCCACGCGACCAGTTCGGTATCCGCCTCGCTCAGCCCGTGGGCGATGCAGAACTCGCGCGCGTCGACCGCGCCGAGTTCGGAATGGTCGCCGCCGCGGCCCTTGGCGATGTCGTGGAACAGGCCGGCCAGCAGCAGCAACTCCGGCTTGCGCAGGCGCGGCCATACCTCGTGGGCGATGGAGAAACGCTCGTCGGCGCGGCCGGAAGCGAACGCGGCCAGGTTGCGCAACACCATCAGCGTGTGCTGGTCGACGGTATAGACGTGGAACAGGTCGAACTGCATCCGTCCCGACACGCGTGCGAACGCCGGGATCCACTGCCCGAGCACGCCCAGTCGCGCCATCCGGGTCAAGGTGTCGACCGCGCGCGGGCCGCGCAGCAGCTCGATGAACGCGGCGCGCTGCTCGGCCGTCGCGGCGAAGTAATCCGGCAGTTTCGGCAAGGCTTCGGCCAGCGCGCGCGCAGTGCGTGAATGCAGGCCGCGGGCCTGGGGTTGCGCTGCCCACATCGCGAACAGCGCGAACACTTCGCCGACGTCGTCGCGCGGCCAGGCCGGATCGCGCGCGGCCAGGTAGCCGTTGCGCAAGGCGAAGGTCGCGTCGAGCGGCACCGGTGCGGTTTCGCCGTCGAATTGTTCCTCGAAACGCTGCAGCAGGCGGTCGCTGATCCGGCGCACGATGGCCGCACTGCGATAGAAGCCCTGCATCATCTTCTCGACGGCCAGGCTTTCGGCGTCGTCGGCGAAACCCAGCCGGGCGGCCAGGGTCTTCTGGTAATCGAAACGCAGGCGTTCTTCCGGCCGCCCTGCGACCAGGTGCAGGCCGTAGCGCAGGCGACCCAGCGCGTTGCGTTCTCGGATCAGCGCCTTGGCTTCGTCGTGGCCGAGGTGGCCCAGGCCGACCAGCTGCTCCAGGTCGCGCACGCCGAAGGTGCGCAGCGCCATCCAGCCCAGCGTATGCAGGTCGCGCAGGCCGCCGGGGCCTTCCTTGATGTTCGGTTCGAGGTTGTCGGATGTGTCGCCGAAGCGCGCGTGGCGGGCGCGCAGCTCCTCGCGCTTGGCGGCGAAGAATTCGCGCGGCGACCACACCCGCTGCGTGCCGATCGCCCCGGCCAGCGCGGCTTCCGCCGACGCGTCCGCGCACAACGGGCGGAATTCGATCAGCGCGGTCAGTACCGTCTGGTCGTCGGCCGCGGCCTGCGTGCATTCGGCCGGCGAACGCACCGCGTGGCTGATCGCCAGCCCCGCATTCCAGAGCAGCGCGAAGAACCTCGCCAATGCTTCGTGCTGCGTTTGCTGCGCTTCCGGTTCGCCCAGCACCAGCACGTCGACGTCGGATTGCGGGAACAGTTCGCCGCGCCCGTAGCCGCCGACCGCGAACAGGGCCAGCGGCGCATCGGCGGGGATGCAGCGCGCCCACGCTTCCTTCAACACGTGGTCGGCCGCGCGCGCGCGCAGCGCGACGATGCGGTCGGTGGCGTCGTTCTGTTCGAAACGCCGCGCCAGGCGCGCCTCGACCTGGCCGAAGGACGCCCTGGCCTGCGCCGCCCATGCGCCGTCGTCGTCGCTGCCTGCGTCGTTGCCGGCAGAGCCTGCCCCGGACCCGATCCGGAGCCGCGTGGCGGCTTCAGGCGCGGCGGCGGGCTCGGTCACAGGTCGTTGTCGTCGCCCGGCACCCGGGTCAGGATTTCGACGCCGTCCTCGGTCACCGCGACGGTGTGTTCCCATTGCGCCGACAGCTTGCGGTCCTTGGTGACCACGGTCCAGCCGTCCGGCAATACCTTGGTGTAGCGGGTGCCTTCGTTGATCATCGGTTCGATGGTGAAGGTCATGCCCGGCTTCAGCACCACGCCTTCGCCCGGCCGCCCGTAATGCAGCACCTGCGGCTCGTCGTGGTAGACCTTGCCGATGCCGTGGCCGCAATACTCGCGGACCACGCTGAAGCGCTCGGCTTCGGCGAACTGCTGGATCGCATGGCCGACGTCGCCGAGCGTCGCGCCCGGCTTCACCGCGCGGATGCCGCGGAACATCGCCTCGCGGGTGGTCTCGACCAGGCGCTTGGCCATCACCGACGGGGTGCCGACGTAGTACATGCGGCTGGTGTCGCCATGCCAGCCGTCCTTGATCACGGTGACGTCGATGTTGACGATGTCGCCGTCCTTCAGCACCTTGCCTTCGCTGGGGATGCCGTGGCAGATGACGTTGTTGACCGAGGTGCAGACGGTCTTGGGGAAGCCGCGGTAGCCGACGTTGGCGGGGATCGCCTTCTGCACGTTGACGATATGGTCGTGGCAGATGCGGTCCAGTTCCTCGGTGGTGACGCCCGGCTTCACGAAGGGGGCGACGACCTGCAGGACCTCGGCGGCGAGGCGGCCGGCCACGCGCATCTGCTCGATTTCGGCGGGGGTTTTCAGTTGGATGCCCATAGGACGGCAATTATTGCCGATTTCCCTTGGCCCGGCGCCCTCCGGAGCCGCGGTTTGCGCGCAACTCATTGTTCCCGTTATACTTCCGCGGCTTTGCGGGGCGTTCCCGCCCAGCCGCCCATGCCGTGCGTCATCGGCAAATCCACACCTGCCGCCATCCTCCGTGCCGGGGTGCCCGAAGATTTCCTTTGGAATCAACGGGTTCGGCCACGGAAGCGTCGGGGAGGCCCAACCCTGGAACCCTCAAGCCGCACCACTTCCGCGGCCGGTTCCACTACATCGGAGTTTCTACCATGCCCCAAGTCACCATGCGCCAGATGCTGGAAGCCGGCGTGCATTTCGGCCACCAGACCCGTTACTGGAACCCGAAGATGGCCCCGTACATCTTCGGCGCGCGCGGCAAGATCCACATCATCAACCTCGAGAAGACCGTTCCGCTGTTCAACGACGCGATGAACTTCATCTCGGGCGTGGCGCAGAAGCGCGGCACCATCCTGTTCGTCGGCACCAAGCGCAGCGCGCGCGACGCGGTGAAGGAAGAAGCCGAGCGTTGCGGCATGCCGTACATGACCCAGCGCTGGCTGGGCGGCTCGCTGACCAACTTCGCCACCGTGAAGAAGTCGGTCGCCCGCCTGAAGGAGCTGGAAGCCGCCGAAACCGACGGCACCTTCGAGAAGCTGGTCAAGCACGAAGTGCTGGGCCTGCGCCGCGAGCGCGAGAAGCTGCTGGCCTCGCTGGGCGGCATCAAGGAAATGAACCGCCTGCCGGACGCCCTGTTCGTCATCGACATCGGCCATGAAGACATCGCCATCAAGGAAGCCAAGAAGCTCGGCATCCCGGTGGTCGCGGTGGTCGACTCGAACTACGACCCGGCCCTGGTCGACTACGCCATCCCGGGCAACGACGACGCCATCCGTGCCGTGCAGCTGTACGCCCGTGCCGCCGCCGACGCGGTGCTGGAAGGCAAGGCCGCTTCGCCGAACGCGGCGACGGTGCGCGAGGAAGACTTCGCCGAAGGCGACGCCAAGCCGGCCCGCCGCGCCCCGGCCAAGAAGGCCCCGGCCAAGAAGGCCGACGAAGCCGCCGCCGAGTAACCGGCGCGCAACGCAGCCGCGCCATCCTGCGCGGCTGCTTCTCCGCGGCATGGCCGCGGACGGATTCCCGCGGCGGGCGACAGCCCGCCCAAACTTTTCTTATTGCTGAGGTTTACCCATGGCTGAAATCACCGCTTCCCTGGTCAAGGAACTGCGCGAGCGCACCGGCGCCGGCATGATGGAGTGCAAGAAGGCACTCAGCGAAACCAACGGCGACATCGACGCCGCCGCCGAGGCGCTGCGCAAGTCCGGCGCCGCCAAGGCCGACAAGAAGGCCAGCCGCGTCACCGCCGAAGGCCGCATCGCGGTCGCCCAGGCCGGCGGCAAGGCCGTGCTGGTCGAGGTCAATTCCGAAACCGACTTCGTCGCCAAGGACGCCAACTTCGTCGCCTTCACCGACGCCGTCGCCCAGGCCGCGCTGGCCTCCGGCGCCGCCGACGTGGAAGCGCTGAAGGCCGCCAAGCTCGCTTCCGGCGAAACCGTCGAGGAAGCCCGCGCCGCCGCGATCGCCAAGCTCGGCGAGAACATCCAGGTGCGCCGCATCGCCGCGATCGACAGCAGCAACAACGTCGCCGCCTATTCGCACGGCGGCAAGATCGGCGTGCTGGTGGAAGTGGCCGGCGGCGACGCCGAGTTCGCGCGCGGCGTGGCCATGCACGTGGCCGCGATGAACCCGCCGTACAACAAGGCCGCCGACGTGCCGGCCGACTTCGTGGCGAAGGAAAAGGAAATCGAACTGGCCAAGATGTCCGAGAAGGACAAGCAGAAGCCGGCCGAGATCCTCGAGAAGATCATCGGCGGCAAGATCGCCAAGATCGTCAACGAAGTCAGCCTGTACGGCCAGCCGTACGTGCTGAACACCGACCAGACCGTCGAGCAGGCCGCCAAGGCCGCCGGCGCCGACGTGGTCCGCTTCACCCGCCTGGCGGTGGGCGAAGGCATCGAGAAGGTGGTCGAGGACTACGCCGCCGAAGTGGCGAAGGCGATGCAGGTCTGAGTTCCAGCGCCATCGCTTCAAGCAGAAAAGCCGCGGAATCCGCGGCTTTTTTGTTGGCTCCTCAGCCCTTGGCCTGGAAGGCGACTTCCTCGTACGGCTGCACCACCACCCAGCCTTCGCCTGCGAACCGCAGCTGGATGCTTTCGCCCGAGCCGCGACCGAACAGCGTGCCCAGCGAGATGTCGGTGATGATTTCCGGGCTCAGCCCGCCCGACCACGCCACGGTGGCGTTGGGGTCGGTGAACACCGGCCCGGTCTGCGCGTTCACCGGCAGGGTCAGCGGTTCGTAATGCGAGGTGATCGCGACGATGCCATGGCCGCTCAGGCGCACGTTGAACAGCCCGCCCGACAGCATGCCGGCCACCTTGCGCATCATGGTGATCTTGCTGTCGATGCCGGATTCCAGCGCCAGCACGTCGTTGCCGTTGACGAAGATCGCCTCGCCGGCTAGGCGCAGCAGGGTGATCTTCTTGCCGGCGTCGGCCAGGTACACGCGGCCCTGCCCCTCCACCTTCATCAGCTGCATGCCCTCGCCGCTGATCGTCTTCTTCAGCAAGTTGCCGAGACCTTGCTCCAGCACGCCCTGCCGGGTGAACTTGACCCCGCCCTTGCGCGCGACCATCGAACCGGCCTTGGCCCAGACCAGCCCGTTTACGCGCACCTCGAGCAGGTGCGGGCTTTCCAGTTCGAACGCGTCGGCACTGACGTCCTTCTCCTTCGAAGACGCCAGGAATTCCTGCAGGGTGCGCACGCTCATATCTGTTCCTTGATGTGATGGATAGGTACAGCGGTCGATCTTAGCCGGACCGCATGGCCGGTTCACGACGACATTCGGCCATTCGGCGACCTCGTCCTGACGTATTCCGGCGCCTCGGCTAGAATTCCCGCGCCCCCGCCGCCGAGAATCTCCATGTCCCAGTCCCTCGCCTACCGCCGCATCCTGCTCAAGCTGTCCGGCGAAGCGCTGATGGGAAGCGAGGATTACGGCATCGACCCGGCGGTGATCGGCCGCATCGCCAAGGAAGTGATCGAAGCGCACGACGCCGGCGCCGAGATCGGCCTGGTGATCGGCGGCGGCAACATCTTCCGCGGCGCCGGCCTGGCCGCCGGCGGCATGGACCGGGTGACCGGCGACCAGATGGGCATGCTGGCCACGGTGATCAACGCCCTGGCGATGCAGGATGCGCTGGAGAAACTCGGCGCCAAGGTCCGGGTGATGAGCGCGCTGAAGATCAACGACGTGTGCGAGGACTACATCCGCCGCCGCGCCGTGCGCCACCTGGAAAAGGGCCGCATCGCGATCTTCGCCGCCGGCACCGGCAATCCGTTCTTCACCACCGACTCGGGCGCCGCGCTGCGCGCGATCGAGATCAACGCCGACCTGTTGCTGAAGGCGACCAAGGTGGACGGTGTGTACGACAAGGATCCGAACAAGCACAAGGACGCGGTCAAGTACGACCGGCTGACCTACGACGAAGTCATCGCCCGCGACCTGCAGGTGATGGACACCGCTGCCTTCGCCCTGTGCCGCGACAGCGACGTGCCGCTGCGCATCTACGACCTGTCGGTGCCGGGCAACCTGATGAGGATCCTGCGCGGGGAGAACGTCGGTACGTTGGTGAAAGGACGCGGGTGAGCGGCCAGTGCTCCATGTAGAGTCGAGCTTGCTCGACTGCTTTTCGTTCCAATCAGACATACGCAAGAGCAGTCGAGCAAGCTCGACTCTACCAATGCGGTTCAAGCCGGTGTGGAAGTGGTTACGGCATGCCGCAACCACTCCCACACCGGATACATTCGCCCCGATTCGCTGTAATAGTGTCCGCACTCTCAGAGCCGGCATCCTGACCGCATGGGACACTCGCATCACGGCCACGACCACAGCCACGGCTCCGCCACCCGCGCCTTCGCCGCGGTCACCCTGATCAACCTCGCCTACACGGCGCTGGAAGCCGGCTACGGTTTCTACACCGACTCGCTGGCCCTGCTCTCCGACGCCGTGCACAACCTGGGCGACGTGCTCGGACTCGGGCTGGCCTGGGCCGCCGCCGCGCTGGCCAAGCGGCCGACCACCGCCAGCCATACCTACGGCTGGCGTCGCGCCACCCTGCTCTCGCCGCTGGCCAATTCGCTGCTGCTGATGGCGTTCTCCGGTGCGTTGGCGTGGGAAGCGGTGCGCCGCTTCTCCGCCCCGCCGCAGATCCCGGCCATGCCGGTCGTGGTCGTCGCCGCCATCGGCATCGCGATCAACCTGGGCGCGGCCTGGTTCGTCCGTGACGGCCATGCCCACGACCTGAACAAGCGCGGCGCGTTCCTGCACCTGGTGGCCGATGCGGCGGTATCGCTGGCCGCGGTGTTGGCTGGCCTGGGCATGCTGGCGTTCGGCTGGGCCTGGCTGGACCCGCTGACCGCCTTGCTGATCGGCGTGGTCATTGCGATCGGCACCTTCGGCCTGCTGCGCGACAGTTTCAACGCCGCGATGGATGCGGTGCCGGCGAACATCGACCAGGCCGAGGTCGCCGCCTTCCTGTCCGCCCGGCCCGGCGTCGCCGCGGTCCACCACCTGCACATCTGGCCGCTGGGGGCGGGCGAAATCGCCCTGACCGCGCATCTGGTGCGCCCCGACGACAGCGAGCACGACGCCTTCATCGACGCCACCGCGCATGCGCTGGACGACCGCTTCGGCATCAACCACGCCACCTTGCAGATCGAACGCGGCCGCTGCGGCCACGACCTGCATGACGCGGCGCCGCACGCGCACTGAGGCCTCGGCCCGCCGCAGAGCAGCAAGCCGGGTTGTCCCGCCTTCGCCTATAATCCGGCGATTAAGCCAACCTTCGGCGCGGAAACCCAATGATCAACGAAATCAAGAAAGACGCGCAGGCGCGCATGGCCAAGAGCGTCGAAGCCCTGCGCCACGACCTGACCAAGCTGCGTACCGGCCGCGCGACCACCGCGCTGGTCGACCACCTGAAGGTCAACTACTACGGTTCCGACATGCCGCTGACCCAGGTCGCCAGCGTCGTGGTCAGCGACGCGCGTTCGCTGACCATCACTCCGTGGGAAAAGAACATGGTCGGGCCGGTGGAGAAGGCGATCCTGGCTTCCGACCTGGGCCTGACCCCGAACACCGCTGGCACCACGATCCGCATCAACCTGCCTGCCCTGACCGAGGAGCGCCGCAAGGAGCTGAGCAAGGTCGTGCACGGCAACGGCGAGGAAACCAAGATCGCCATCCGCAACATCCGCCGCGACGCCAACCAGCAGGTCAAGGACCTGCTGAAGGACAAGGCCATCACCGAGGACGATGAGCGCCGCAGCGAAGCGGAAATCCAGAAGCTGACCGACCAGGCGATCAAGGACGTCGACGAGGTGGTCAAGGCCAAGGAACAGGAATTGATGGCGGTCTGACGGGTTGCCGCGCGTGCAGACGACGCCTGGACGAACCCGCCCGTGAGCCGCGAAACGACGGTTCCCCGCCACCTTGCCGTGATCATGGACGGCAACGGCCGCTGGGCGCAGCGCCGCCGCCGGCCGCGCATGATCGGCCACCGCGCCGGCGCGCGCGCGGTCAACGTGTGCATCGACTTCTGCCTGCGCCGCGGCATCGGCGCATTGACCCTGTTCGCCTTCTCCAGCGAGAACTGGGGCCGGCCGGAAGAGGAAGTCGGCGCGCTGATGAAGCTGTTCCTCAACGCGCTGGAACGCGAGGTCGACGAACTGCACCGGCGCGGCGTGCGCGTGCGCTTCATCGGCGATCGCGAGCGCTTCGCGCCCGCGATCCGCGACCGGATGCAGGCCGCCGAAGCGCTGACCGCCGCCAACCAGGCGCTGGACCTGAGCATCGCCGCCAGCTATGGCGGCCGCCAGGATATCGCCCGCGCC
Source organism: Pseudoxanthomonas helianthi (assembly GCF_017939625.1). Classification (GTDB taxonomy): domain Bacteria; phylum Pseudomonadota; class Gammaproteobacteria; order Xanthomonadales; family Xanthomonadaceae; genus Pseudoxanthomonas_A; species Pseudoxanthomonas_A helianthi. The sequence goes on along the minus strand of NZ_JAGKTC010000002.1, from coordinate 684,065 downwards.
GCACGCGCGCTCGCCGTTGAAGTCGCCGCCGGCCGCCTGCGTCCCGAAGACATCGACGAAGCCGCCGTGGCCGCGCACGTGGCATTGGCCGACCTGCCGCCGCCGGACCTGTTCATCCGCACCGGCGGCGACCATCGGGTCAGCAACTTCCTGTTGTGGCAGCTGGCCTATACCGAATTGTGGTTCACCGAAACCCTGTGGCCCGACCTGGACGAAACCCTGCTGCAGCGCGCACTGGACGATTTCGCCCAGCGCGAGCGCCGTTTCGGCCTGACCGGCGAGCAGGTCGCGCAGGCTGGGGGGGCCGCATGAACAACACTTTTCGACACGGATCAACGCGGATGGGCGCGGATGACGCGCATATCCACGTGCACAAGCAGAAAAATCGCCACTGTTCCGGGCCGTACCCGCGTTCATCCGCGTTGATCCGTGTCGAAAATGCTTTCGACCAAAATCGCGAACCGTTCCCAGGGGCCGAAGCATGACCAAGACCCGCGTGCTCGCCGCCCTGGTGATGATCCCGTTCGCCATCGCCGGCATCCTGTTGCTACCCACGCAATGGCTGCTGGTCGCCGCGGCGCTGGTGTTCCTGGTCGCACTGTGGGAGTGGTTCAAGCTGGCCGAAGTCGACGACACGCTGGCCCGCACCGTGCTGCTGGTGGCCAACCTGCTGCTGATGGTGCTGCTGGTGTGGGCCTCGCGCGACAGCAGCGGGTTTTCGCCGGTGCTGTTCCAGCTGGTGATCCTGGTCGGCACGGTGTGGTGGCTGTTCGCCCTGCTGTGGCTGCGTTTTCCCCGCTTCGCATCCGACCACGAGACCTGGGCGCGGATGTTCAAGCTGGCCGCCGGCACGCTGTCGGTGGTGCCCGCCTGGTGCGCGCTGGGCCTGATCCACGTGCAGGACGCCGACCCGACCGGTGTGGCCGACATCCGCCAAGGCCATGTCTGGCTGCTGGCCGCGCTCGCCATCGTCTGGGCCGCCGACAGCGGCGCGTATTTCGCCGGCCGCCATTTCGGCGGCAAGCTGGTCCGGCGCAAGCTGGCCCCGAACATCAGCCCGAACAAGACCTGGGAAGGCGTGCTGGGCGGCCTGTTCGCCGGCGTCGGCGTCGGCCTGTTGCTGGCATCGTTCGCCGGGCTGACCGTGGCGCAGGTGCCGGCGATGGCCGGATTGGCGGCCGTCACCGTGTTGGCGTCGGTCGTCGGCGATCTGTTCGAAAGCCTGCTCAAGCGTCACGTGGGCGCCAAGGACTCCAGCAACCTGATCCCGGGCCACGGCGGCGTGCTCGACCGCCTCGACGGCGTGTTCGCCGCGTTGCCGGTATTCGCACTGGGCAAGGACCTGCTGGGATTGTGAGATGAGCGCGGCGGGCCATTCCTCCATTCGTCGGATCGCGGTTCTCGGCGCAACCGGCTCGATCGGCGCGTCCGCGCTGGACGTGATCGCGCGCCACCCCGACCGTTTCCGCGCCAGCGTGCTGGCCGCAGGCAGCAAGGTCGAGGCACTGCTCGAGTTGTGCCGGAAACACCGTCCGGACCACGCGGTGATCGCCGACCCCGCCGGCCATGTCGCGCTGCGCGATGGCCTGCGCGCCGCCGGCCTGCCCACCGAGGCGCACGCCGGCATGGAAGCGCTCGACGCGCTGGTCGCCGGCGACGCATGCGACAGCGTGGTCGCGGCGATTGTCGGCGCGGCCGGCCTGCCGTCCACCCTCGCCTCGGCGCGGGCGGGCAAGCGCCTGCTGCTGGCGAACAAGGAATCCCTGGTGCTGGCCGGCGAACTGCTGATGCGCGCAGCGACCAGCGCCGGCGCTGAAATCGTGCCGATCGACAGCGAACACAACGCGGTCTTCCAATGCCTGCGTTCATGCCGCGCTCAGGGCGATGTGCGGCGGGTCGTGCTCACCGCCTCGGGCGGCCCGTTCCGTGGCCGCCGCCGCGCCGAACTGGGCGAAGTAACCCCCGCGCAGGCCGTGGCCCACCCGAAATGGTCGATGGGGCCGAAGATCTCGGTCGATTCGGCCACGTTGATGAACAAGGGCCTGGAAGTCATCGAAGCCCACCATCTGTTCGGCCTGCCCGACGAACAACTCGGCGTGCTGGTGCATCCGCAGAGCCTGGTGCACGCGCTGGTCGAGTTCAGCGACGGGTCCACGCTGGCGCAACTCGGCCTGCCGGACATGCGCACCGCCTTGGCGGTCGGCCTGGGTTGGCCCGAACGCATCGAATCCGGCGTGGCTGGACTGGACCTGCTGGCGCACGGCAAGCTGGAATTCGAAGCGCCGGACCTGGACGCTTTCCCCTGCCTGCGTCTCGCCCGGCAATCGCTGGTGGCGGGCGGCACCGCGCCGGCCGTTCTCAACGCGGCGAATGAAGTGGCCGTTTCAGCCTTTCTTCAGGGCGCAATCGGTTTCCTAGCCATTCCTGCGCTGGTCGAGGACACCCTTGCCGCCCTGCCCGCCACCCCGGCCGATTCGCTGGAGGCGCTGCTGGCGGCCGATGCGCAGGCCCGCGCTTTCGCTTCCCAACGGATCGCCCAGTTCGCCCCATGAGTGAACACAATGAGTGAATTGGTCGGCTCAATCTGGTGGATGTTGGTCGCGCTGGGCGTGCTGGTGACCTTCCACGAATTCGGCCACTACTGGGTCGCGCGCCGCTGCGGGGTCAAGGTGCTGCGCTTCTCGGTCGGCTTCGGCAAGCCGCTGTGGTCGCGCCGCGACCGCCACGGTACCGAGTTCTGCATCGCCGCCATTCCCCTCGGCGGCTACGTGAAGATGCTGGACGAGAACACCCTGGACGAAGGCGACGCGCCGGTCGCAGCCAGCGACCGCGCGCAGGCCTTCAACCGCAAGCCGGTGGCCCAGCGCATCGCCATCGTGGCGGCCGGCCCGATCGCCAACCTGGTGCTGTGCGTGGCCTTGCTGTGGGCGATGTTCGTGGTCGGCAAGCAGGACTATTCGGCCACTGTCGGCCACGTGCAGGGGCTGGCCGCGCAGGCCGGCCTGCAGCGCGGCGAGCGCATCGTCAAAGTCGGCGACCGCGAGGTGGCCACGTGGAGCGACGCGGCGACTGCGCTGACCATCGCCGCGATCGACGGACAGGACGCCAGGATCGAAGCCGAAAGCGCGGACGGCGACGTTTCCACGCATACCCTGAAGCTGTCGCAACTGCCGGCCGGGTTCGACCAGGAAAACGTCCTGGGTTTGGCCGGAATGGCTTGGCAGTTCCAGTTACCTCCGGCCGTGATCGGCAAGATCGCGCCGGGTTCGCCGGCCGCGGCCAGCCTGCAGCCCGACGACCAGATCACCGCCATCGACGGGGCGCCGATCCACGACCTCGCCGACCTCCAGGCCAAGGTCGCCGTGCTCGGCCAGCGCGGTGGCGAAGCAATGGTCGAGGTCGACCGCGAAGGCGAGCGCCTGGCCTTCCCGATGGCCCCGCGCCGGATGAAGACGCCGGATGGCGTCGAATACTGGGGCCTGGGCATCGAAGCGAAAGCCACCGAGATGCCCCCGTACGACGCGCTGCAGCGCCTCAATCCGCTGGCCGCCATCCCTGCCGCGTTCCGCGAGACCGGCAAGATCGCTTCCGACTCGCTGGGCATGATGCGGCGCATGCTGGTCGGCCAGGCCTCGGTGAAGAACCTGTCGGGCACCATCACCATTGCCCGCGCCGCCAACGCCAGCGCCGAACGCGGCCTGGGCTGGTTCCTGTGGTTCCTGGGCGCGGTATCGCTGAGCCTGGCCATCATCAACCTGCTGCCGATCCCTGTCTTGGATGGCGGCCACCTGCTGTATTACCTTATCGAGTTGGTCAAGGGCAGCCCGCTCAGCGAGCGCGCCATGGCTGCCGGGCAATACGCCGGTCTGGCGGCGCTGGCCGGCTTGATGGGCCTGGCCTTGTACAACGACATCCTGCGGCTGCCATTCTGATGATTGCGGAACCTAATGCCGCCACGGCCCTCCAATCCCTGCTCCAGCCTCCCTTGCCCCCCACCCGCGATCCCCAACCGGAAGTTCCAATGACGGCACCGACGATGCGCCTCCCCTCCCGCCGCCTGCTCGCCCTCGCCCTGGCCTCGGCCATTGCGGCGCCGGCCTGGGCACAGACGGCCCAGGAGCCGCCGCTGGCCGTGCCGGCCTTCGGAACGCCGACCGCGCCCAGCCCGGGCAGCTTCGTGGTCAGCGACATCCGCATCGACGGCGCGCAGCGCGTCTCCGCCGGCACCGTGCTGACCTACCTGCCGATCGAGCGCGGCGATACCGTCGATTCGGCCAAGGTCGGCGACGCCATCCGTGCCCTGTACAAGACCGGCTTCTTCGAAGACGTCCGCCTCGACCGCCAGGGCGACATCCTCGTGGTCACCGTGTCCGAGCGTCCGGCCATCAACAAGCTGACCCTGACCGGCAACAAGGACCTGAAGACCGAAGACCTGACCAAGAACCTGAAGGACATCGGCATCGCCGAGGGCGAGACCTTCGACCGCCTCAGCCTGGACCGCGTCACCCAGGAACTGAAGCGCGCCTACAACAACCGCGGCAAGTACAACGCCGAGATCAACCCGACGGTGACCCAGCTCGACCGCAACCGCGTCGACGTGACCATCGCGATCAAGGAAGGCAAGGCCGCGAAGATCCGCCACGTCAACCTGATCGGCAACGAGACCTACACCGAGAAGGACATCACCGACAGCTGGGAATCGAAGGAGCACAACTGGCTGTCGTGGTACCGCCGCGACGACCAGTACTCGCGCGAAAAGCTGTCCGGCGACCTGGAAAAGCTCAATAACTACTACCTCGACCGCGGCTACGTCGATTTCAGCGTCGATTCGACCCAGGTGTCGATCAGTCCCGACAAGCGCGACATGTTCCTGACCGCCGGCATCACCGAAGGCGAGATCTACAAGATTTCCGATGTCAACATCAGCGGCGACACCGTGCTTCCGCGCGAGAACATCGAACGCTTGGTCTTCGTGAAGAAGGGGCAGATCTTCTCCCGCCGCCTGCTCGAAGCCACTTCGGACGGCATCACGATGACGCTGTCGAACATCGGCTACGCCTTCGCCAAGGTCAACCCGATCCCCACCGTCGACCGGACGGGTCGTACCGTCGCGATCAACCTGCAGGTCGTACCCGGCCCGCGCGTCAACGTGCGCCAGATCGTGTTCAAGGGCAACAGCCGTACTTCCGACGAAGTCCTGCGGCGTGAAATGCGCCAGTTCGAAGGCACCTGGTACTCGCAGGCCGCGATCGACCGTTCCAAGGTGCGCCTGCAGCAGCTGGGTTACTTCGAAACCGTCGACGTCGAAACCCCGGCCGTACCCGGCACCAGCGACCAGGTCGACGTGGTCTACACGGTCAAGGAAACCACTTCCGGCAGCTTCACCTTCGGCCTGGGCTATTCGCAGCTGTCCGGCCTGACCACCTCGGTGCAGCTGTCGCAGAACAACTTCCTCGGCCGTGGTAACCAGGTTTCGGTCGAAGCCTCGCGCAGCAACTACCTGCAGCGCTATGCGTTCTCGTTCCGCAACCCGTACTTCACCGACGAAGGCATGTCGCTGGGCTACAACCTGTCGTGGCGCGAGTTCGATTATTCCGACTTCAACACGGCGTCGTACTCGACCACCAATGCGGCCGCCCAGGCGGTGCTGGGCATACCGCTGACGGAATTCGACAGCGTCAGCCTGATGTTTGGCATCGATTCGAACGAGATCCTGACTTCAGGAGGAACTCCGCAGTCGATCGTCGACTACATCGACGCAATCGGCAACCGGACCTTCCATGCCTGGCGCACCGAACTGGGCTGGGCGCGCGACACCCGCAACGATTATTTCATGCCGACCCGCGGTACCTACCAGCGCCTGTCGGCGGAAATCACCTTGCCCGGCTCAACCGTCGAGTACTACAAGCTGAACTACGAATTTTCCAAGTACTGGTCGCTGAGCCCGGCCCTGGTGTTGCGCACTGGCGCGGAGCTCGGTTACGGCGACAGCTATGGCAGCGACACCACGCGCGACCTGTGCTGGATCACCGTTCCCGCCACATCTACCACTTTGGCCTACAACAAATCGGTGGATTGCGGCAGCAACCCAACGGCCAACCGCCGTACGGTCACCGCCTCCGGTTTGCCGTTCTTCGAGAACTTCTACGCCGGCGGTACTCGTTCGGTGCGTGGCTTCCGCGACAACACCCTCGGCCCACGCGCTTACGACACCTACTACACGAACGGCCAGCCGCTCGGCGGCTCGGTGAAGACCACCGGCTCGATCGAACTGATCTTCCCCAAGCTGTTCGACAGCCGCGCCGCGCGCGTGTCCGCGTTCCTCGATTTCGGCAACGTATTCGACGGCACCAAGAACTTCGATGCCAACGAACTGCGCGCATCGGCTGGCGTGGCCCTGCTGTGGCGCGCGCCGGTGGGCCCGATTTCGATCAGCTACGCCTTCCCGCTGCGCAAGGAAGAAGGCGACGAAATCGAGCGCCTGCAGTTCACCTTCGGCGGCGGCTTCTGACGCCATTCGCCATGGTATCGACAAGGCCCGGCTCGTCCGGGCCTTCTTTTGGTACTGCGGCTGCCGGGCTTTCCTTTCGCGGGCAGGGGCCCACCCGTTAAACTGTGGCGACGTGGACGCCTTCCAGATCACCGCCGCCGAGCTCGCCGAGCGCTTCGCCCTATCCGTGCACGGCGACGCCGGGGCCGTTGTGAGCGGCGTGGCGACCCTGGCCGCCGCAAGGCCGCACCAGCTCGCCTTCCTCGCCAATTCGAAATATCGCAACCAGTTGCCCGGCAGCCATGCCGGCATCGTCGTGTTGCGCGCCGAAGACGCGGAACTGGCGCCGCACACGGCCTTGGTCGCACGCGATCCGTACAGCGCGTTCGCGAAGATCGCCGCGCTGTTCGAGCCACGGCCGCCGCGCCCGGCCGGCATCCATCCCAGCGCGGCGATCGACGACAGCGCCGAAGTTTCGCCGGAGGCGCACATCGGCCCGTTCGTCAGCATCGGGGCGCGTTCGAAGATCGGTCCGGGTTGCGTGATCGGCCCGAACTGCAGCATCGGCGAAGACTGTTCGCTGGACGCCGATTGCGAGTTGCAGGCGCGGGTCACCCTGGTGGCTCGCGTGCGCCTGGGCAAGCGCGTGCGCATCCTGCCGGGGGCCGTGCTGGGCGCGGCCGGCTTCGGCTTGGCGATGGAAGCCGGCAAGTGGCTCAACGTGCCGCAACTCGGCGGCGTGGTCGTCGGCGACGATTGCGAGATCGGCGCGAACACCTGCATCGACCGCGGCGCGCTCGACGATACCGTGCTGGAAGAGGACGTGCGCCTCGACAACCTGGTGCAGATCGGCCACAACGTGCGCATCGGCGCGCATACCGCGATGGCCGGATGCAGCGCCGCCGCGGGCAGCGCGAAGATCGGCCGCTACTGCCTGATCGGCGGCGCGGCGGGCGTGCTCGGCCACCTGGAGATCTGCGACAAGGTCACCATCACCGCGATGTCGCTGGTGACCAGCTCGATCCGCGAGCCGGGCGAATATTCCTCGGGCACGCCGCTCACCGACAATCGCACCTGGCGCAAGAACGCCGCCCGCTTCAAGCAACTCGACGCCCTCGCGCGCCGCGTAGGCGCAAGCAGCAAGGAAACCGAATGAACGACACCGTGACCCTGCCGGTGGATGTGACCCGCATCCATACCCTGATCCCGCATCGCTACCCGTTCCTTCTGGTGGATCGCGTAGTCGCGCTGGAACCGCACAAGCGCATCGTCGCCCACAAGAACGTCACCATCAACGAACCTTTCTTCCAGGGGCATTTCCCGGGACATCCGGTGATGCCCGGCGTGCTGGTGATCGAGGCGCTGGCCCAGGCCGGCGGCCTGCTGAGCCAACTCTCCAACGGCCGCGTCGCCGGCGACAAGCTGTTCTACCTGGTGAAGATCGACAACGCGCGCTTCGCGCGCATGGTCGTGCCGGGCGACGTGCTGGAACTGCATGTCGAACTGAAGCGCAACATCCGCAACATGTCGCTGTACTCGTGCGAGGCCCGCGTTGGCGGCGAAGTCGCCGCCAGCGCGGAGGTGCTTTGCGCCGAGGCCCAGGGCTAGGGCCTGCCCATGCCATCTGGACTGGCCACGCCGCGCTTGGGTGCGTGCGGGGCAAGGAAGAACGAGAGAACTTATGTCGATAAGTGACCGAGTGATGACGCTGCACCGCGCGCACCCAAGCGCGGCCCTCCGGGTTGCCGTGTCCGGCTGTCAGGCGGCCGCGCGCGGCTTGGACAGGCGGCCAGCCTGCCGCTGCGCCGCGCGCGGCCGCCTGACAGCCGGACACGATAACGTGGCCAGTCCAGATGGCATGGGCAGGCCCTGATGGCCGGCGTCGTCATCCATCCCAGCGCGGTGGTCGAGCCCGGGGCGAAGCTGGGCGAGAACGTCCGCATCGGCCCGTTCGTCCACGTCGGCGCCGAGGTCGAGATCGGCGACGGCAGCGTCGTCGGCGCGCATTGCAGCATCACCGGGCCGGCCCGCATCGGCCGCGACAACCACTTCGTCGGCCATGCCGCCATCGGCGGCGATCCGCAGGACAAGAAGTTCCGCGGCGAACGCACCGAGCTGGTGATCGGCGACCGCAACATCGTCCGCGAGTTCGTCACCTTGAACCGCGGCACCGGCGACGGCGGCGGCGTCACCCGCATCGGCAACGACAACCTGCTGCTCGCCTACACCCACGTCGCCCACGACTGCATCGTCGGCAACCACTGCGTGTTCTCCAACAACGCCACCTTGGCCGGGCACGTCGGCGTCGGTGACTGGGTGATCATGAGCGGCTTCGCCGGCGCGCACCAGTTCTGCCGGATCGGCGCCCACGCCTTCATCGGCATGGGCGTGCTGCTGACCGGCGACGTGCCGCCGTTCACCATGGTGGCCGGCGAAGCCAATGGCCGCCCGCGCGGCATCAACAGCGAAGGCCTGAAGCGCCGCGGTTTCGACGCCGAGCGCATCGCGGCGATCAAGCGCGCCTACCGCACGCTGTACGTCGCGGGCCTGCCATTGGCCGAAGCCAAGCAACAGCTCGCCGAACAGGCCGCCGGCAGCGCCGACGTGCGCGACCTGCTCGACTTCATCGAAAGCGGCGAACGGCCGCTGCAACGCTGATGCCTACTGCCCCCACCAGGCGCATCGCGCTGGTGGCCGGCGAGGCTTCCGGCGACGGTCTCGGCGCGGGGCTGATCGCGGAATTGCGCAAGCGTTATCCCGATGCGGAGTTCGCCGGCATCGGCGGCGATGCGATGCGCGCGGCCGCTTGCGACACCTGGTACGACTGCGGCGAACTGGCCGTGATGGGCCTGGCCGAGGTGCTGCGCCACCTGCCGCGCCTGCTGAAGCTGCGCAGGCAATTCCGCCAACGCGTGCTGTCGTGGAAACCGGACGTGTTCGTCGGCATCGACGCCCCGGACTTCAACCTGGGCGTCGAGCGGTGGCTGAAGCAGCGTGGCGTGCGCACCGTGCATTACGTCAGCCCGTCGGTGTGGGCATGGCGCGAGGAACGCGCGCGGAAGATCGGGCTCAGTGCCGATCGCGTGTTGTGCCTGTTCCCGATGGAGCCGCCGATCTACGCCAGGCACGGCGTCGATGCGCGTTTCGTCGGCCATCCGATGGCCGACGAAATCCCGCTGCATCCCGACCGCGCCACTGCCCGGGAACGGCTCGGGCTGCCTGCCGACGCCCCGGTGCTGGCCGTGTTGCCCGGCTCGCGCCTCGGCGAAATCGCGCGACTGGCCGAACCGTTCCTCGCGGCGGCGAAACTCGTCGCGGACGCCGTCGCGGAACTGCACATCGTCGTTCCCGCCGCCAATGCCGCGTGTCGGCAGGCGCTGGAAGCGCAACTCGCGAAGTTCCAGCTGCCGAACGTGCGCTTGCTCGATGGGCAGGCGCGCGAATGCCTGTACGCCGCCGATGCGACCCTGCTCGCCTCCGGCACCGCGGCATTGGAAGCGATGCTGGCCAAGCAGCCGATGGTGGTCGGGTACCGCATCGCCCCGTTGACCTACCGCATCGTCAAGTCGTTCGGCATGCTGAAGACCGAACGCTATGCGCTGCCCAACGTTCTCGCCGGCCACGACCTCGCACCCGAATTGATGCAGGATGACTGCACGCCGGAGCAACTCGCCGCAGCCGTACTGCACTGGTTGCGCGACCCGGCCGCCGTCGCCGCGCTGCAGCCGGAATACCTGCGCCTGCACGAACAGCTGCGCCAAGATGCTTCCGCGCGTGCGGCGGACGCCGTCGCGGAATTGCTGGACGCCTCCAGGCCATGACCAAGCTCACGTCGCTGCCGCTGTTTCCTGTTGCGGATTCCGTCCTGGTCGCGGGCGTGGACGAAGCCGGCCGCGGGCCGCTGGCTGGTCCGGTCGCGGTGGCCGCGGTCATCCTCGATCCCGCGCGTCCGATCGCCGGGTTGGACGATTCGAAGAAGCTGAGCGAAGCGCGGCGCGAAGCCCTGTACCCGCAGATCGTCGAATGTGCGCTGGCGTGGCGCATCGAATTCGTCGAAGCCGACGAGATCGACCGCCTGAACATCCTGCAGGCCACCCTGGTCGGCATGCGCCGTGCCGTGATGGCGCTGCAGCCTGCCGCCGTGTTCGCGCGCATCGACGGCAACAAGGTGCCGAAGGACATGCCGTGCCCGGCCGAGGCGCTGATCGGCGGCGACGCCATCGAGCCGGCGATCATGGCCGCATCGATCCTGGCCAAGGTCGCCCGCGACCGGCACATGTGCGGGTTGCACGCGCAATGGCCGCAATACGGCTTCGACCTGCACAAGGGCTATCCCACTCCGATGCACCTGGCCGCGCTGGCCGAACACGGCCCCTGCCCGCAGCACCGGCGCAGTTTCGCCCCGGTACGTGCCACGGGGCAGGACTGAAGCGCGGGTTTTCCGAGCTTTCGGCTGTCAAGCCTTGTCGCCCCACCCCCCTGCCGGTAGGCTGGCTTCCGCATGTCCCCGCGCTTCATCCACCTGCACGTCCACACCGAATTCTCGATGGCGGATTCGATCATCCGAGTGCCCGAGAAGCCGGATGAAGCGCGCCCGGACAAGGCCAAGCGGCCGAACATCCTCAGTCGCGCGGTGGAGCTGCAGCTGCCTTCGCTGGCGCTGACCGACCGCAACAACCTGTTCGCGCTGGTCAAGTTCTTCAAGGCCGCCGAGAGCGTCGGGATCAAGCCCATCGCCGGCGCCGACGTCAGCATCGCCGATGGCGGCGATGCGCCTTCGATGGTCACCCTGTTGTGCCGCGACCGCACAGGCTACCTGTCGTTGTCGCGCCTGCTGACCCGCGCATGGCTGCAGGGCCATCGCGCCGACGGCGTGGCGATCGATCCGGAGTGGCTGCGCGAAGACCATGAGGGCCTGTTCGCGATCCTGGGCCGCCACAGCCTGGCCGGACGTCTCGCCGCCGGCGGTCGCCACGACCTGGCCGAACTGCAACTCGCCGACTGGCAGCGTGCGTTCGGCGAAGACGTGCACCTCGAGCTGACCCGCACCGGCCGCGACGGCGAGGATGCGTTCAATCAATTCGCATTGCACGCATCGGTATCGCGTGGCCTGCCGGTGATCGCCAGCAACGACGTGCGTTTCCTCGACCGCGATGGCTTCGAGGCGCACGAGGCGCGCGTGTGCATCGCCTCGGGCCGCGTGCTCGACGATCCGAAACGCCCGCGCGAGTACAACGCCGAGCAATACCTGAAGTCGGCCGAGGAAATGGCCGCGCTGTTCGCCGACGTTCCCGACGCCTTGGACAACACCGTCGCGCTGGCCCAGCGCTGCAACCTCGAGATGAACCTGGGCACGTACTTCCTGCCCGCCTATCCGGTGCCCGACGACGAAACCCTGGACAGCTGGATCCGCAGCGAAGCGCGCAGCGGCCTGGAAGCGCGCCTGCAGAAGAACCCGCTGGCGCCGGGCAAGACCCGCGAGGACTACTTCGCCCGCCTCGAGTTCGAGCTGGACACCATCATCAAGATGGGTTTCCCCGGCTACTTCCTGATCGTGGCCGACTTCATCCAGTGGGGCAAGCACCAGGGCATTCCGATCGGTCCGGGCCGCGGTTCTGGTGCCGGCTCGCTGGTCGCGTGGGCGCTGCAGATCACCGACCTCGACCCGCTGCCGTACAACCTGCTGTTCGAACGCTTCCTCAATCCGGAACGCGTGTCGATGCCCGACTTCGACATCGACTTCTGCATGGACCGGCGCGACGAGGTGATCGACTATGTCGCCCGCAAGTACGGCCGCGACCGCGTGTCGCAGATCATCACCTACGGCACGATGGCGGCGAAGGCGGTGCTGCGCGACGCCGGCCGCGTGCTCGGCTTCCCCTACGGCTTCGTCGACAGCCTGACCAAGCTGATCCCGTTGCAGCCGGCCGACCCGCTGACGCTGGAAGACGCCATCGGCCGCAGCAAGCGTTCGCAGAAGGAACCCGACCGCGTCGTCGCCGAGTTCAAGCAGCGCTACGAGAGCGAAGACGACGTTCGCGACCTGGTCGACCTGGCGCTGCAGCTGGAAGACCTGACCCGCAACGCCGGCAAGCACGCCGGCGGCGTGGTGATCTCGCCGTCGCCGCTGTCCGACTTCTGCCCGCTGTTCGCCGAACACGACCACGGCACGCTCGGCCGCAACCCGGTGACCCAGTTCGACAAGGACGACGTCGAAGCGGTGGGCCTGGTCAAGTTCGACTTCCTCGGCCTGCGCACGCTGACCATCATCGACTGGGCGGTGAAGGCGATCAACGCGCGGCGCGCCAAGGAAGGCAAGGAGCCGGTCGACATCACCGCGATTCCGCTGGACGACGCGAGCGTCTATCGCGACGTGTTCGCCAACGGCAACACCGGCTCGGTATTCCAGTTCGAATCCTCGGGCATGCGCCGCGCCTTGAAGGAAGCCAAGCCCGACCGCTTCGAGGACCTGATCGCGCTGAACGCGCTGTACCGCCCCGGCCCGATGGAGATGATCCCGTCGTTCGTCGCGCGCAAGCACGGCACCGAACAGTTCGAGTATCCCGATCCGCGCACCGAAGCCATGCTGCAGGAGACCTACGGCATCATGGTCTACCAGGAGCAGGTCATGCAGATGGCGCAGATCGTCGGCGGCTACTCGCTCGGCGGCGCCGACCTGCTGCGCCGCGCGATGGGCAAGAAAGTGCCGGCGGAAATGGCCAAGCAGCGCGAGGTCTTCCGCGAGGGCGCGGCGCGCGGCGGCGTGGGCACGGCCAAGGCCGACGAGATCTTCGACCTGATGGAGAAGTTCGCGGGCTACGGCTTCAACAAGTCGCATGCCGCCGCGTATTCGCTGGTCGCCTACCAGACCGCGTGGCTGAAGAAGCACTACCCGGCCGAGTTCATGGCCGCGACGCTGTCGTCGGACATGGACAAGACCGACAAGGTGGTCGGTTTCCTCGACGAAGCGCGCGGGCTGGACCTGCAGGTGCTGCCACCGGACGTCAACCACTCCGACTACATGTTCGTCGCCACCGACGCGGATACGGTGCGCTACGGCCTGGGCGCGGTGAAAGGCGTCGGCCAGGGCGTTTGCGAAGCCATCGTCGAAGCGCGCAATGAAGGCGGAACGTTCCGCGACCTGCTGGATTTCTGCAAGCGCGTCGATTCGTCCAAGCTCAACAAGCGCGCGCTGGAAGCGCTGATCAACGCCGGCGCGCTCGATGCGCTGGGCCGCAATCGCGCTTCGCTGGCCTTGCAGTTGCCGGAAGTGTTGAAGGCCATCGACCAGATCAACAAGAACCGCAATGCCGGCATCGTCGACATGTTCGGATCGAGCTCGCCCAGCGGCGAAGACATCCATGTCGAACTGCCCGAAGCCGACGACTGGCCGCTGTCGCAGAAACTCAACGGCGAACGCGAAACCCTCGGCCATTATCTCAGCGGGCATCCGGTCGACCCTTACCGCGACGACCTGAAGGCGCTGGTCGGCCACGACCTGGGCGACCTCGACAGGCTCTGCGCCAGCCAGTCGTCCGGCGAAAAGAAGGGCTGGCGCGCCGAGGTCAACGTGGTGCTGGCCGGCCAGGTCGTCGGCGTGCGCCGCAAGGGCGACAGCCAGGTGTTCGTGCAACTGGAAGACGGACGCGGCCGGGTCGAATGCAGCGTGTTCTCCGACGCCATGGCCGAGTTCGGCCACCTGCTGACCCGCGACCGCCTGCTGGTGGTGCGCGGCGGCCTGCGCGAGGACGAATTCAACGGCGGCTACAGCCTGCGCATCCGCCAGTGCTGGGATTACGACCAGTTGTGCGCACAGCACGCGCAGCGGCTGTCGCTGCGACTGGACCTGCGCGAACCGGGCCTGATGGAGCGCCTCGACGCGTTGCTGGCGACGCATCGCCCCGGTGCCACGCCGCTGCGCCTCGACCTGCTGCTGCAGGGCCGCGAACGCCGCGTCGGCGGCCTGCTCGACCTCAACGGCCCCAAGTCGGTACGGGTCGACAGCGGCCTGATCGACGCCCTGCGCGCGCAGCCGGGCATCCGCACGGTCAAGGTCGCCATCTCGCGGCCGTGGGCCAACTGACCGGCCAATGACCATCGGCACAGGCAGGCCGATGCCCCTGCGGCCGAAACTGCTGAATTCCGCATTACCGTCCCGGAGCCGCCGATGACCCCGTCCCGCCTCGCCTGCGCACTGTTCGCCGCCCTGTCCCTGCCATTCGCCGCCCAGGCCGAAATACCGGCGCCGCAGGACGTGCCGTACGCGCCGGGCACGATCCGGATCGAGATCGACGCCACCAACCTGTCGCAGCGCATCTTCCGGGTGAAGGAAACCATCCCGGTCGCGCCGGGCGAGCTGACCCTGCTGTATCCCAAGTGGGTCCCGGGCGGCCACACGCCGCGCAACCCGATCGACAAGATCGCCGGCATCCGGTTTTACACAGGAACGTCCAAGGCCGGCGGCCAGAAGCTGGAATGGAAGCGCGACACCCTCGACGTCAACGCCTTCCACCTCGTCGTGCCGCAGGGCGTGAACGAAATCACCGCCGAGTTCGATTACCTGACGCCCACCGACAGTTCGCAGGGCGGCGTGGCGATGGCTCCGAACATGCTGAACCTGAAGACCATCGCCGCCGTGCTGTACCCGGCGGGGCATTACGGCAGCAGGATCATGTTCGACCCGCGCATCACCTATCCCGCCGGCTGGACCGCGTTCACCGCGATGCACGAACAGGGCCGCAACGGCGATACCGTCGACTACCAGGACGTGTCCTTCGACACCTACGTCGACTCGCCGATCTTCGCCGGCCGCTACGCCAAGCAGATCGACCTGACCCCGGCCGGCAGCAAGGTGCCGGTGAAGCTGGGCGTGGTCGCCGACGCGCCCAAGTACCTCGAAGCCAAGCCCGAACAGATCAAGATCCACAAGACCATGGTCGAGCAGGCGCTGAAGCTGTACGGCGCGCAGCACTACGACCACTACCAGTTCCTGTTCTCGCTGTCCGACCAGATGAGCGGCAACGGCCTGGAGCACCAGCGCAGCAGCGAAAACGGCGTGGGCACCGACTATTTCACCGGCTGGAACGAGAAGGCCGGCTTCTCCGACCTGCTCGCGCACGAATACACCCACTCGTGGAACGGCAAGTACCGCCGCGGCAAGGACCTGTGGACGCCGAACCTCAACGTGCCGATGCAGGACAGCCTGTTGTGGGTCTACGAAGGCCAGACCCAGTACTGGGGCAACGTGCTGGCCGCGCGCAGCGGCATGCGCCCGCTGGACGCGTCGCGCGACGCGCTGGCGCTGGTCGCCGCAACCTACGCCGACAACCGCCCCGGACTGACCTGGCGCAACGTGCAGGACACCACCAACGACCCGATCATCGCCAGCCGCGCGCCGCGCGCGTACCGCAACTACCAGATGAGCGAGGACTACTACAGCGCCGGCCAGATGATCTGGCTGGAAGCCGACGCGCTGATCCGCGCGAAGACCGGCGGCAAGAAATCGCTCGACGACTTCGCCAAGGCCTTCTTCGGCGTCGACGACGGCAAGTGGGAATCGCCGAACACCTACACCTTCGAGGACGTGGTCGCCACCCTCAACGGCGTCGTCGCGAACGACTGGGCCATCTTCCTGCGCGATCGCCTCGACGGCAAGACCGGCTTGACCGGCGGCGTCGAGGCCAGCGGCTGGAAGCTGGTCTACAAGGACGAACCCAACGCCTATGCCAAGGCGCAGTCCAAGGGCGGCCGCGGCGCCGGCACGGCCGATTTCGTCTATTCGCTGGGCCTGAGCATCGGCAAGGACGGCAAGGTCTCGGACGTACGCTGGGACAGCCCGGCGTTCAATGCAGGCATCGGCAGCGGCACCCAGATCGTCGCGGTCGACGACGTGGAGTACGACAAGGAAGCGCTGGAAGAGGCGGTCAAGGCCGCGAAGACCGGCAAGCAGCCGATCGTGCTGATGGTCAAGGAATTCGACCGTTACCGCCGCATCCCGATCGACTACCACGGCGGCCTGCGCTATCCGCACCTGGAGCGCATCGAGGGCAAGCCGGACTACCTGACCCCGATCTTCACGGCGCGCAAGTGATCTTGCGGTAGCCGCCTGTGGGAGCGGCCTTGGCCGCGAATGCTCTTCGGTTGGGCCTTCAGAAAGCATTCGCGGCCAAGGCCGCTCCCACAAAAAGCCGCTCCCTCACTCGCCCTACCCACGCGTACGGGTTCCAGCGCCTGCATCGGCTAAACTGCCTGCTTTGCGGCCAAGTACTTGCCGAATGAACCCGAATTACCTGGATTTCGAACAACCCATCGCCGACCTGGAAGCCAAGATCCAGGAATTGCGCAGCGCCAGCGCCGGTCCGGCGCTGGACGTGGACAAGGAAATCCACGCCTTGCAGGACAAGCTGCGGGTGCGCACCGCGCACATCTTCCGCGACCTTAGCCCGTGGCAGGTGTCGCAACTGGCCCGCCACCCGATGCGGCCGTACACGCTGGACTACCTGCAGGCGATCTGCGACGAGTTCCAGGAACTGGCCGGCGACCGTGCCTTCGCCAATGACCAGGCCATCGTCGGTGGCCTGGCCCGCATCGACGGCCGCCCGGTCGTTGTGATCGGGCACCAGAAGGGCCGTTCCACCAAGGAAAAGATCCAGCGCAACTTCGGCATGCCGCGCCCCGAAGGCTATCGCAAGGCGTTGCGCCTGATGAAGATGGCCGAGCGCTTCAAACTGCCGCTGCTGACCTTCATCGACACCGCCGGCGCATGGCCGGGCATCGATGCCGAGGAACGCGGCCAGTCGGAGGCCATCGCCCGCAACCTGATGGAAATGGCCGAGCTGAAGGTGCCGGTGATCTGCACGGTGATCGGCGAAGGCGGCAGCGGCGGCGCGCTGGCGATCGGGGTCGGCGACCGCACGGTCATGCTGGAATACAGCACCTACTCGGTCATCTCGCCGGAAGGCTGCGCGTCGATCCTGTGGAAGGACGCCGGCAAGGCCAAGGACGCGGCCGAACAGCTGGGACTGACCGCTTCGCGCCTGAAGGGCCTGGGCCTGGTCGACAAGGTCGTGCGCGAACCCATCGGCGGCGCGCACCGCAATCCGAAACAGATGGCCACGCGCCTGAAGGCGGTGCTGCTGAACCAGCTCGACGAGCTGGACAAATTGTCCGTGGACGAACTGCTGGCGGGACGTTATCGGCGCCTGCGTGGCTACGGCGCTTACGAAACCGCGTAAACCCCGCTCAGGCAAGGACGACCGATGAGCCCGATCATCCTTCTCTCGATCGCCTTGCAGATCGCCTGCGGCGTGCACGTCGTCCGCAGCGGCCGGCCGATCTACTGGCTGTTCATCCTGCTGTTCTTCTCCTACATCGCGGTGCTGATCTATTTCATCGCCGAAGTCCTGCCCGACCTGCGCAACGGCCCCGGCTCGCGCAAGGTCGCGCGCAAGGTGCGCGACGTGATCGACCCGAGCCGCGACAAACGCCGCGCCGAGATCAACCTGCAGTTGTCGGACACGCAGGCGAACCGCCGCGAGCTGGCTGCCGAAAGCCTGCGCCACGGCGATTACCAGCGTGCTGCCGAGTTGTACCAAGGATCGCTGAAGGGCCTGTATGCCACCGACCCCAACCTGATGCTGGGTTTGGCCAAGGCCCAGTTCGGCATGGGCCAGCCGCAACAGGCGCGGAACACGCTGGATGCGTTGATTGCCGCGAACCCGGACTTCCGCTCCAAGGAAGGCCACCTGCTCTACGCGAGGACCGTCGAGGACATCGGCGATGCCGCAGCGGCGCTGCACGAGTACGAAGCCGTCGTCCAGGGCTATCCCGGCGAGGAAGCGCGCGTGCGCTACGGCCTGTTGCTCAAGCGCACCGGCGATTCGCGCAAGGCAGCGGAGATCTTCCGGGAAATCCTGACCCGCTCTGCGGCTTCGCCCAAGTACTACCAGCGCGAGCAACGCGACTGGATCGAGACAGCGCGTCAGGAACTGGCGAGGCTTTGATCCCGGCGTTGATGGGCAGGGCGTAGCCTGAAGGCCGTATGGGCCTACTTCAGTACTTTCGTGACCTTCCCATTTAGGTCCGCAAGGGGTATTGCACCCAGCATGCGGCTATCCATGCTGTTGTCCCGGTTGTCGCCCAGCAAGAAGTAGTGACCCTCCGGAATGCGCACCATCGGCATTTCCCATGAATAGTCACTGGTCGTGTATGCCGGCTCCACATAATGCTCAAGCAACAGGCGACCATTCACCTTCAACTCGCCATCCACGATGGCGATCGTTTCCCCCGGCATTCCGACGATGCGATGGATCCATGGGTCCCGATTCTCGGGATTCAAATAGACGACCACATCGCCTCGTAGCACCGGATGCTTCCGGTAGTAGCCCGCACGCATGATCACGATCTGCCCTGGTCTCAACGTGGGTAGCATGGATTCCGAAACGATACGGTATGGCGCGTATCCGACAATCCGCTGTCGCGGATCTTTCGACTGCGCGCCGAACGGATTGACGACATAGAGACTGACCACCGTCAGCGGAATCCCCACCATCAGCGCGACCAATGACCTGACCATCCATCGCCGGAAATTCGACATCGCGTCCCCCTTCGCTCTATCCCCGATAGCATGCCGGACGGATGCCGGATTCGTCCATTTTGGCGTCGTTCGCTGACCGGCTAGACTTTCCGCATGCTCCTGCCCCTGCCGGCCGAACACCACCACGCCCCGTTGCTGCTCGCCTTCAGCGGGGGCTTGGATTCGACGGCATTGCTGCATCGGCTGGCGAGCGATCCTTCGTTCCACGGCAACAACCTGCACGCGGTGCACGTCCATCACGGGCTGCACGCGCAGGCGGATGCATGGGCCACGCATTGCCAGCGTTTCTGCGACACGCTGGGCGTGACATTGCACGTGGTCCGCGTCGACGTGGCCCGCGACAGCGGCGAGGGCCTCGAAGCCGCCGCGCGGCAGGCGCGCTACGCCGCGATCCGCGACATGCTGGCGCCTGGCGAAGTCCTGGTCACCGCGCACCATCGCGACGACCAGGCCGAAACCTTCCTGCTGCGTGCCTTGCGCGCTTCCGGCCCTGACGGGCTCGCGGCGATGCGCGACTGGCGAGCGTTCGCGCACGGCTGGCACTGGCGGCCCTTGTTGCGAACGCCGCGTTCGGCGCTGCTCGCCTATGCGGAACGGCACGACCTCGACTGGATCGAAGACCCGAGCAATGCGGACGCCGACTTCGACCGCAATTTCCTGCGCCAGCGCGTGCTGCCGCTGCTGCGCGAACGCTGGCCGCACGCCGATGCCGCCTTCGCCCGGAGCGCGGAGCTCAGCGCCGAAGCCTCCGGATTATTGGCTGAAGAAGACGCGCACGCGTTGGCCACGGCGGCAACGCTCGATGCACGCACGCTGTCTGTTTCCGCATTGCTCGCCTTGCCGGCGCCACGTCGCTCGCGCGTGTTGCGACGCTGGATCCGCCGGCTCGGCCTGCCGCCGTTGCCGGCCGAAGGCCTGGCCCGGATCGAAACAGAATTGCTGCCGGCGCGCGCGGACGCCGAAGCGCGTTTCGATTGGCATGGCGCCACGATCCGGCGCTGGCGCGACCTGTTGCACGCCTCGGTCCTGCATCCCGCATTGCCAGCCGCGTGGCGGCAGGACTGGGACGGCCGCCTGCCGTTGGTGTTGCCCGAAGGCAGTACCTTGTCGCTCG
This sequence comes from Pseudoxanthomonas helianthi, assembly GCF_017939625.1. Taxonomy (GTDB): domain Bacteria; phylum Pseudomonadota; class Gammaproteobacteria; order Xanthomonadales; family Xanthomonadaceae; genus Pseudoxanthomonas_A; species Pseudoxanthomonas_A helianthi. The sequence goes on along the minus strand of NZ_JAGKTC010000002.1, from coordinate 663,866 downwards.
AAGGCGCCAATGCCCTGCCTTCGCCCGTTCAGGCGCATGCGCGTGCGGGCGGCGAGCGCATCGTCCTGCCCGGCCGCAGGCATTCGACCACGCTGAAGAACGTGCTGCTCGATCTCGGCGTGCCGCCATGGACGCGCGATGTCCTGCCGCTGCTGTCCACGCCCGCGGGCGAACTGCTGGCCGCGGGCGACCTGGCGTATTCGGCCGGCTTCGACGCTTGGCTGCGCGAACACGGGGCCCGCCTGGTTTGGGCACCGCCCCCACAAAAAACGGTGTCGTTTCCATTCGAGTAAACTCGCTGCATGGCCAAGAAAAACGCCCCCGAAGCCTCGCCGGTCGCCCTTTTCGAGCAGTCGCTGGAAGAACTCGAGCAACTGGTCGAGAAGATGGAACACGGCGAGATGAGCCTGGAGGATTCGCTGGCCGCGTACGAGCGCGGCGTCGGCCTGTACCGGCAATGCCAGTCCGCGCTGGAACAGGCCGAGCTGCGCGTCCGCCTCCTCAGCGATCCGGAGCAACCGGATAACGCCGAAACCTTCGCGCCGCTGCCCGATGCCGACTGACGCCCTGTTCGCCCGCTGGGCGCAGCGGGTCGAAATCGCGCTCGAACGCGCATTGCCTTCCGCGGAAACCGCGCCGCAGCGCCTGCACGCGGCGATGCGCCACGCGTCGCTCGGCGGCGGCAAGCGCATGCGTCCGCTGCTGGTGTACGCCTCGGGCACGCTGTTCGACGCGGACGAAGCCCTGCTGGATCCGCCCGCCGCCGCGGTGGAACTGATCCACGCCTACTCGCTGGTCCACGACGACCTGCCGGCGATGGACGATGACGACCTGCGCCGTGGCCGCCCGACCGTGCACATCGCCTTCGACGAAGCGACCGCGATCCTTGCGGGCGACGCATTGCAGACGCGCGCATTCGAAATCCTCGCCGCCGCCGACGCGCCAGCGCAATTGCGCGTGGACTGGTTGCGCACCTTGGCCGATGCCAGCGGCGCGGGCGGCATGTGCGGTGGCCAGGCGCTGGACATCGATGCCACCGGCCGGCTGCAGACGCTGGACGAACTGCAACGCATGCACGCGCTGAAGACCGGTGCGCTGATCCGCGCCGCGGTGCGCCTGGGCGCGCTGGGCGGCGGCGCTTCGGAAAACGAACTGGCCTCCCTCGATATGTTCGCTACCGCACTGGGTCTGGCCTTCCAGGTACGCGACGACATCCTCGACGTCGAATCCAGTTCGGAGAAGCTCGGCAAGACCGCCGGCAAGGACGAAGCGCAGGCCAAGTCGACCTATCCCGCCCTGCTAGGCATGCCCGGGGCGAAGGCGAAGCTCGGCGAACTCGCCGAGGCCATGCGCGAAGCGCTGCACGGCTTCGGCGACAGGGCGGAGCCGCTGGCCGCGCTGGGCCGGTTGGCGGTCGAACGCGACCACTGAGCCGGCTCAGGCCACCAAGCCGGTCATCGCCGGAACATCGCGGCTTTCCGGGAACACCGAGGTTTCCAGCGCCGCTTCCGCCACATGCAAGTGTCCGGCCAGAACGCCCTTGAACAGGCCGCGCAGGTCGCTGGTCGCGCGCAGGTCGCGGCCCTCGTTGAGCTGGCTGGGCGCCAGTCCCGGCCAGTCGCCGGCGACGCGTCCACCACGCACCGACCCGCCGGCCAGCAACGCCAGCCCCCCGGTGCCGTGATCGGTTCCGCCGGTGCCGTTGGCCGCGGCCGTGCGACCGAACTCGCTGACCACGACGACTACGCTGCGATTCCACACGCCCTTCGCGGCTTCCTCGAATGCGCGCAGGCCCGCATCCAGCTCGCCGAGTTTCCGCTTCAACACCGCGGCCTGGTTGCTGTGGGTATCCCAGCCCGAATCCTCGACGAAGCCGATGCGCGGCCCGTCGCCGGCCGACATGAACTTCGCCGCGGCCCGCATCGCATTCGGCAGGCGCCCGCCGGCGCCAGCGGCCATCGTCGCATCGCCGGTCTGCAGCGCGCGCTGGAAGGCTTCGCCCAGTTCGCGGTCGGCCGCATACAGCGGCTGCAGGCGTTGCAACAGGATCGGATTGACTTCGTCGGGCAGCGGCGGCGACCAGGTGGTCGCCGCGCCGGTGCCGCGCATGATCAGCGGCATCACCGCACTGATCGCCAGCGCTTCCTCGCCGCGCAACGCGGCCACGCAGCGGTTCAGCCAGCCGGAGGACGCGCCGCTGGCGCTGGCGGTACCGTTCTCCAGGCAGTCCTGCGCCTCGAAATGCGAACGCTGGCGGTAGGGCGGCGCGATCGCCACCACCGGCAGCAGTTGCCGTTGCGCGTACAACTCGCGAGCGAAACCCAGCGAGGGATGCAGGGCGAAACCTTCGGCGAGCGGCGTCGCGTCTTCCGGTGCCAATGCGCCGCGCAGGCGTCGGTAATTCGCGTCACCGTTTGGTGCCAACACGTGCAAGCCATCGACGCCGCCCCGCAGCAACACCACCAGCAACCGCGCATCGCCCTGCGTCGCCCGGGCACCGCCCGGCCACAGGGTCAAGGCCGTTAACGCGCCCGCGGCGCCGAGAAAACCGCGACGACTCAGCTTCATCTCAGATCCTCCACTGGAAAGCGGGACTGGCGAACAGCAGGGCCAGGCCGTCGCGCGGCGATTCGGCGCAACGCAAGGCGGTCGCGGTTTCCTCGTCCAGCGTGCCGGCGAAGGCTTCGCGTGCGGTCGCCGATGGATCGATGCGTGCCTGCTGCGCGGCATCGGCCAGCAATTGCGCGGCCTGCACGCGTTTCCACAACGCATCCGCACCGCTCCATTCCGCGACCTCGTCCGCGAAACCGGCCGGGGAACGCGGCGTGAACGGCGGCTGGCCCATCCGGTTCAACAGATCGTACTGGCGTTGCGGCGTGCCGATCGAGGCAGAGCCGGCGGCCCGCAGCGCCGAAAGCAGGAAGTCGTCCGGCGTCTTGAACTTGCGCGCCCCCGGCGACCACGCTTCTTCGCTTTCGACCAATGCACGGTACACCTCCGGCAGATTCCCTTCGCTCGAACGCCATGCCGAGGCCATGCGCTCGACCAACGCCTGCGGCGGCCGGTCGGCGACGAAGTGCCGGGCCAGCTTCAGGCAGACGTGCCGCGCGGTGGCCGGATGCACAGCCAGATCGGCGAGGATCGCGCGGCCTTGCGCTTCTCCCGCTTCGGCATAGCGCCGGTCCAGCACGCGCCGTGCGCCGCCTTCATGTGCGGCGGGACGGAACAGGAATGCCGAGTCGGGCGTTCCGCGTTGCCAATCGCGCGGCAGCGGCACGCCCCAGCCGGTGATGGCGCGCGCCAGTTCGAGCACGTCGTCCTGGGCGTATCCGCCATCGACGCCGAGGGTGTGCAGTTCGAGGATCTCGCGCGCCAGGTTCTCGTTCAACCCGGGCTCGCGCCGTTGCGCGCCGCCGCGCCGCCGCGCGCGCATCGCCAGCGGCGAATCCACGCCGACCGAACGCACATTGTCGAGGTAGCGCAACATGCCCGGATGCGTTTCCACCGCGAGCAGCAGGTCGGAGAAACGTCCGAACAGATGCGGCCGGATCACTTCGCGTTCCATCGGCGCGGCGTACAGCGCCGCCGGACGCTTGTCGACGGAGATGGCGAAGTGGTTCGACCAGAATCGCACCAGGCGCTCCACGAAACCCGCCTCGCTGGCCACCGCGACCTGGGCGCGCCGGCCCAGTTCCTGCATCAGCGCGCGCCGGTACAGCGGGCCCGGCTTGAGCGCCGGATCGCCGGCCCGCTTGCGTTCGCGTCGCTGCAGGTAGAACTCGTTCTCGCGACGCAGGTAGTCCAGGCTGGCAGGCAGGTCCGCGAAGCGCGACGCACCGGCATCGCCGCGCAATTGCGCTTTCAACCAGGCGCGCGGATCGTCGATGCCGGCCAATTCGCCGGGACGGGCGCCGATGCCGAAACGGTTGGCTGCGCTGGCGGCTTCGCGTGCGGACATTGCCTTGCTCCTTTGCTGCTGCCGGGGATGGCAACGCATCGGCGCGGGCTCGGTTGACGTGGCGATGTGGAAAAAAGAAACCCGGCTTGCGCCGGGTTTCTTCGCATCGCTGAATGCGCGCGGTTACTTGATCAGGCGCAGCGCGAACGGATAGCGGTAAGCTTCGCCAGCATTGGCCTTGACGCCGGCCAAGATGCAGAAGATCAGGTTCACGATCCACACGATGGGCATCAACAGTCCGCCGATCACGATGACCGACAACACGATGCAGGCGACATAGGCGATGGCGATGGTGATCTGGAAATTGAGCGCTTCCTTCGACTGATCGTTCAACCACGACTTGTCCGTCTTGTCCTTGTTGATCAGCCAGATGATCAGGGGGACGATGAAGCCGGCGATGATGCCGGACAGGTGGGTGAGCAGCGCGATGGTGCGGTCTTCCTGCGGCGCCTCGCTGGACGGCGGCGGCGGCGGTGCGGTCACGTTGTCGAATTCGCTCATCGATATTTCCTTATGCTTGGGTGGATGGAACAACCGGTCCGGGAACGGCGCGTGCCGTCCTGCCGCCGATCATAACGTCATTCGGTTCCGGCGACGGTCATCCCGCCGATCAGGATCGAACCCACGCCGATGTGCGAACGCCGGTCGACGTCGCTGCCGACGGCTTCGATGCGCGCGAAGACATCCTTCAAGTTGCCGGCGACGGTGATCTCGTCCACCGGATGGGCGATGGCGCCATCCTCGATCCAGAAACCGGCCGCGCCGCGGGAGTAATCGCCCGTGACCGGGTTCACGCCCTGCCCCATCAGCTCGGTGACCAGCAGACCGCGGCCCATGCCGCGCAGCAGTTCGTCGAAACCGCCGGCGTTGGCCTTTACCGCCAGGTTGTGCACGCCGCCCGCGTTCGCCGTCGTCTGCAGGCCCAGCTTGCGCGCGGAGTAGCTGCCCAGCACGTAGCGTTGCAGCACGCCACCTTCGACCAGCGCCGATTCGCGCGTGGCCACGCCTTCGGCGTCGAACGCGGCCGAACGCAGGCCATGGCTCAGGTGTGGTCGCTCGTCGATCGCGAACCATTCCGGGAACACCTGCCTGCCGGCGTGGTCGAGCAGGAAGCTGGCCTTGCGGTACAACGCGCCGCCGGAGACCGCACCGAGCAGGTGGCCGATCAGCGAACGGGCCATTTCCGCGGAGAACAGCACCGGGTATTCGCCGGTGGCGACGGAACGCGGCTGCAGGCGCGCCACCGTGCGTTCGGCGGCGCGACGGCCGATGGCGGCCGGGTCTTCGAGGTCCGCTTCGGCCAGGCCGATGCTGTACCAGCCATCGCGCTGCATCGCGTCGCCCTGCCCCGCGATCAATGCGCAGCCAATGGAATGCTGGCTGCTGCGCTCGCGGCCGACGAAGCCGTGGGAGTTGGCGTACACCGCGAGGCTCTCGCCGCTGCCGACCGAAGCGCCGTCGGAATTGGCGATGCGCGCGTCGCTGTCGCGGCCCGAGCGTTCGCAGGCCAGGGCCAGGTCGATGGCGCGATCGGCGTCCAGCGCCCACGGGTGCCACTGGTCGAATTCGGGAAACGCGCCGCCTGCCGGTGCGCGCGCCATCAGGGCCGCGTCGGCCAGGCCGGCCGCGTCGTCGTCCTCGGTGTAGCGGGCGATGGCGCAGGCCTGCTCGACCGTGGCCTCGAGGCTTTCCTCGCGCAGGTCGGCGGTGCTGGCGCTGCCCTTGCGCTGGCCGAAGTACACGGTGACGGCGATGCCGCGGTCGCGGGTGGATTCCACGGTCTCCACTTCGCCCATGCGCACGTTGACGTTCAGGCCGCGCTCTTCGCTGCAGCTGACCTCGGCCTGCGAGGCGCCGCGGCGTTGCGCCGCGGCCAGCAGGCGCTGGCTCAGTTCGGCCAGCCGGTCGAGCCGCTGCAGGCTGTCGTCGGAACCGACGGAATGGGGGGTAACGATTGCGTTCAATGCCTTATCCTATTGCCATGCGAGGACGCGACCCGGAAACCGGCGAATTCTATAGCCCCAGCCGCACCCAGCAGCGCGTCGAAGCGCTGGAGGTGCGCAGCCTGGCCGAGAAGCTGGTGGCCCTGCCGCCGGCGCAACTGCTGCGCCTGCCGATTCCCGAATCGCTGTTGCCGCACATCCACGAAACCCAGCGCATCACCTCGCACATCGCGCACAAGCGCCAGTTGCAATACCTGGCCAAGCAGATGCGTCGCGAGGACGACGAGGTGTTGCAGGCCATCCACGATGCGCTGGACGAAGGCGGCGAAATGGCCCGCCGCGAAGCCGCGCAACTGCACCAGGCCGAACGCTGGCGCGAACGCCTGCTGGACGACGGGGACGCCGCGCTGGCCGAGTTGCTGGACGAATTCCCTACGGCCGACCGGCAGAAGCTGCGCCAGCTGGTGCGCAATGCGCACGACGAACGGGCGAAGAACAAACCGCCGCGCGCGTTCCGGGAGTTGTTCCGGGAAGTGAGGGCCTTGCTGTTGTCGAGCGAAGACGAAACGCCCGACGGGTCGGAAGAGAGCGACGACGAAACCTGATCTCGTCATCCCGGCGGCTTTCAACAGCCAAATGGCTGGTAAAGCCGGGACCCAGCTCTTGGTTTTCACTTCCGCAAAAGCAACAGCAGAAGCTGGGTCCCGGCTTTCGCCGGGATGACGAGCGAAGGCGGAATTCTTCAAGCCTTCGTCCCGCCCACCGTCAAACCTTCGATCAGCAGCGACGGCTGCCCGACGCCGACCGGCACGCTCTGTCCGTCCTTGCCGCACACGCCGACCCCGGCATCCAAGGCCAAGTCGTGGCCGACCATCTTCACCTTCTGCATCGTTTCCGGGCCGTTGCCGATCAGCGTGGCGCCCTTGACCGGCGCGGTGATCTTGCCGTCTTCGATCAGGTAAGCCTCGGTCGCCGAGAACACGTACTTGCCTGACGTGATGTCGACCTGCCCGCCGCCGAAATTCACGGCGTACAGGCCCTTCTTCACCGAACGGATCATTTCCTCGGGATCGTGGGTACCCGCCAGCATGTAGGTGTTGGTCATGCGCGGCATCGGCAGGTGGGCGAACGATTCGCGGCGACCGTTGCCGGTCGGCGCCATGCCCATCAGGCGCGCATTGAGCGTGTCCTGCATGTAACCGACCAGCACGCCGTCCTCGATCAGCGTCGTGCAATTCGTCGGCGTACCTTCGTCGTCGATGTTCAACGAACCGCGCCGCCCTGGCAGGGTGCCGTCGTCGACGATGGTCACGCCGGGCGCCGCGACGCGCTGGCCGATCCGGCCCGCATAGGTCGAAGTGCCCTTGCGGTTGAAGTCGCCTTCCAGCCCATGGCCGACCGCTTCGTGCAGCAGCACGCCGGGCCAGCCCGAGCCGAGCACCACCGGCATCACCCCGGCGGGCGCATCGACCGCGTCGAGATTGACCAGCGCCTGACGCAAGGCTTCGCGCGCCAGTTCCTCCGGCTTGCCGTTGGCGAAAAGCTCGGCGTACGAATAGCGCCCGCCCATGCCGGCATAGCCGGATTCGCGGCGGCCGTTCTGTTCGACGATCACCTGCACGTTGAGCCGCACCAGCGGGCGCACGTCGGCGGCGAGCACGCCGTCGCTGCGCGCGACCAGCACGGTGTCGAGGCCGCCGGACAGGCTGACCGTCACCTGCTGCACGCGCGGATCGGCGGCACGCACATAGCGGTCGACCGCGCGCAGCGCCTCGACCTTGGCGTCGTTGTCCATCGCATCGATCGGATCGGTGCCCGCATACAACTGGCGGCCGTTGCCGCGCACCAGCGCGCGCGGCGCATGCGAGGCGCCGTCGCGGGCGATGGCGCGCGCCGAACCGGCGGCGGCCAGCAGCGCCGGCGCATTGATGTCGTCGGAATAGGCGAAGCCGGTCTTCTCGCCGGAAATCGCGCGGACGCCGACGCCCTGTTCGATGGAATGCGCGCCGTCCTTGACGATGCCATCCTCGACCGTCCAGCTCTCGCGCCGTGCGTGCTGGAAATACAGGTCGCCGAAGTCGATGCCGGGGCCGAGCAGCGCACCGAAGGCGCGATCGAGGCCGGTTTGGTCCAGCCCGGCGGGCAGCAGGAGGCGGGTTTCGGCGAGGGTCAGCGAGGTGGTGGTCATGGGCTCATGTTTGGGGTCAAAGTCGATAAAGGCAACCGTTTTTCCTTCTCCCTCCGTGATCGAAGCCGCCTCAAGCGGCTGAGGGTGGCGCGTAGCGACGGATGAGGGAAGGAGACTCGCTCGTCATGCAGCCGGCCTGGCGCTTGCAGCTGCTGCCCTCATCCGCCCTCGTATCAAGTACGGGGCAGGCTCTGCGGGCACCTTCTCCCGGAGGGAGAAGGAAAAAAGCTAGGGCGCACCGTCGCCCGACCGCGCGTTGTCCGCCCGCGACTGCTCGCGGGTGATGACTTCCACCTTGGGCTCCTTCCACGGCCCGGTCACCCGGTAGGTCTTGGCGCCGACGCCGCCCAGCGGCTTGCCCAGCACCGCGTTCGCAGCCGCGCCGACGGCGGCGCCGATCGGGCCGCCGGCGACCGCGCCGACCACGGTCAGCAGGTTGCCGGACTTCGGCCGCACATCGATGGTCTGGTCGAACTGCTGCGCACGCAGGTCGGTGTTGCCGCGGATCTTGATTTCGGCGGCCGGGCCGTCGATCAGCATGTCGTCGGTATGGGCGACGCCGCTACCGATGGCGACGTTGCCTTCGATGCGGTTGAAGCCGAAGCCCTTGTTGAAGAAATCGCGGAAATCGAACATCAGGCGTCGCGGCAACTGGGCGATGCTGAGCAGGCCGAGCACGCGACCCGCGCCGGGATCCACTTCCAGCAACTGGCCATTGTGGATCGAAGCCTTCATCCCGCCCTGCACATTGGCCAACGCGAACCCAGCCGGGCTGCCGGCCCATGCGGCATCCAGTTTCACCTGTCCGTCGCCGCCCCGGATGCGCCCCTTCATGCCGAGGTCGTCGAGCAAGCCCCCGAAATCCTGGCTGTCGACGCTGGCGTTGAGCCGGGTGCGTGCCGCAACACCGCGACCGAGCCAGTCGCCGACGATGTCGATCTTCTGTTTCGGCGCGCGCAATTGCAGTTGATCGATGCGCAGCCCGCCGGCGACCGGTTGGGTGCGCAGCTTCGCCGCGCCGAGCTTCGCATCGGCGAAACGCAGGTCGTCCACGTCCAGGGTCAGCGGCGGAATCGATGCGGGATCGAAATCGTCGGTCGGCGAGGCCGCAGGCGCGGCGCCCGGCGCGGCCGTGCCGGCCGGCCTTGCGATCGCACGCCAATGGAAGCGCGACAGCCTGCCGGCGATGGCCGCGCCCTTCGCCTTCGGCACCATCACCGCACCGGCCAGCGCATTGCCCTCGAGCGTCACCGCCACCGCGCCGCCGGCAGGCGCCAGCTGCATCCGCGTGGCCGGGAAATCGCTGCCCAGCAGGCGCAGGTGGTCGGCCGTGACGTCGATGCGGCGCAACGGCAATTTGTCTTCGCCGCCATCGTCGCGTGAGGTCAGCGCGATCCAGTCGATGGCATCGAGCGTCGCGGTACGCCCGCCGACGACCAGTCCCGAGGCAGGCGGCGCGCCATCGACGCTGTCGCTACCCAGCGCCACGCGCACGCCGGTCTGGTTGCCGCTGCTGCGCGCGCGCAGCGCGACCAGCTTGCCGAATGCGACATCGACCATGCCGCTGCCCAACGGCAACGGCGCGTTGATCGTCGTGGCCAGCGCCTGTGCCGCCGGCTTGTCCAGCGGCGCAGGCAGCTTCAGGGCGGTACCGACAAGGTCGGAACGCAGGCGCAACCGGGTCGGCGCCGCGTTCGCGCCGCTGCCTTTCGGGATCGCCACGCCGACCGCCCATTGCGAACGGCCTTCGACATACGGCTTGAGCCACGCCAGCTCCGGTGCGCGGTCGAGCAAGGCGCCTGCGGCCATGTTCGCAGCCATTTCCGCTTCGAACACCTGGTTCGGATCGCGAACCCCGCCGCCGGCGCGCAGCGACAGCGTGCCCGGCAATCCGTCGTGCACCACCGCGAGCTTCTCCGCGGTGAAGCCGTGGTCGTCGTAGTCCGCGGTGCCGCGCACGTCGTCGAAGGCGAGATTGAAACGCTTGTCGGTCAGCTTCACGCCCTGCAATTCGACCTTGCCGTGCATGCGCTTCGCCGCCGCGTTCTCGCGACGCAGCGGCTGCAGCAGGTCGAAGCTGGCACGCGCCGGTCCGCTGGCGCCGAGGTTGGCCAGGGTTTCGCCGTGTTCCTTCTGCAAGGGGCTTTGCCGCAGCATCGCCAGCAGCTTGTCGGCGCCCGAGGCGCCGTCGGCCTTCACCACCAGGTTGGATTCGGCGAAATCGGCGATGCCGGCTTCGAACTTGCCGATCTCGACGCCGGCCAGCGCGCCGCGGCCCTGCAACGAAAAACCGTTGGCGATGAAGGCGACGTCGGCATCGAGGCGATCCACCGCCGGCCATTCGGGGCTGAACTTGATCAAGCCGCCGACGATGTGCCCGGTCGCTTCGAAGCGGCCGTTCTCGTGCTTGAACGGCCAGTCGTCGAGGTCGCCCGAGGCGATGGCATGGCCATCGAGCACCGTGCCGCCCTGCAACGCCGAGTCGAGCCAGCCAACTGCCGCCTTCGACATCTGGTAGCGCACCCAGAACTTCTTCGCCACCGGCACCGGGGCGGGACCGAGGTCGGCGGCCAGGTCGATCCACGGTCGCGTGCCGTCGTTCTGGAACCACAGCCCGCCGCGCACGTTGGCCGTGTAGTCGCCGCCATCGACACGCAAAGCGGGCGTGCCGACGCGCCAGCCCGCGCCTTCGCGCCAGCCAGCAATACGGCCGTCCAGTTTCAGGTCGTGGACCACGCCGAAGCCACTGGGCCAGTCGAAACGCGCGCGCGCATGTCGATCCAGGGTCAGGGCGAAACCTTCGGCGTCGCCGGTGAAATCGCCGGCCAGCCCGTCCAGGCCGGGAGCGTGGCCGGCCGCGGCGAAACGCACGCCGTCGAGATGGCCTTGCGCGCGCATTCGGCCGCCGCGCCGGCCGAACAGCGCCAGCTTGGAAACGCGCAAGTCGGGCCGCGCGCGCGCCAGCCAATGGCGCAGGCCGGGATCCAGCCGGTCGCTCAGCGCCAGCACCGACAACAATGGCGCGGCTTCCAGCTGCCGGGCCTGTACCGCGTATTCGTTGCCGCCAGCGAGCAGCAGGCCGTCGAGCTTCTGCGGCTGCGCACGCGTGCCCACGCGCAACGTCGGTGCATCCAGCCGCCAGCCACCGGCACGCAGGCGCCAGCGCAGCAGGCCTTCGACCTGTTCGAACCGAACCTGCGGCCGCGCGGCACCCGCGGAGGGCGCTTCGCCGCTCAACGCGACCTGGCGCAATTGCAGGCGGTTGGTCGCCATGATCACGCGATGGCGGTGCAGGTCTACCCAGGCTTCGACGCGCCCCTGCCCGGCATCGATGCGCGTCCCCGCGTAGCGCAGCAGCGGCGACCAGTCGGCGAGGTTGGCCGGCTCGGCGCGCAGGTAGGCGCGGCCGTCGCCGCGCTTGCGGTCGAAATCGACGGCGACGTTTATGGGCTCGCCGCCATCGCGCGCGCGGATGCGGGTGCCCGCACGCACGTGGTCGCCATCCACGCGAAGGCGCAGGTCGATGTGCGGCAATTGCACTTTCCAGCCCAGCGAAGGCGCGACGATCGCGAGCCGCCCGTCGATCACCTGCAACTCGCCCAGGCCTTCCAGGCTCCCCAGCGGATCACCCCCGGTCTGCTGGCCCGGCAAGCCGCGCACCGACCACGTGCCATCATCGGCGCGCTGCAGGGTCAGCGACAGGCCGCGCAGGCGCAGTTCGGTGAAGGAATGGCCGGGCAGCAAGCCCGCGTACATCGATACCAGCACTTCGGCCTGTCCGATGCGCACACCCTCGCCTTCGCCGATGCGCAGTCCGTCGAGGCGCAGCAGCGGCCCACGCCGTGTCCATGAAGTCTCGACATGATCGAACGCCACGGGCCGCCCCGCGCGCTCGCTCAACCACGCCGCGATCCGCTCGGGATGGCGCTCGGCCAGCGGCAACACCTGCGTGGCGACGCCCAGGGCCAACGCCATGCACACCAGCACGATGGCGACGGCGTAGCCGATACCACGACGGGCCATGCGAAGACGATGGTGCAAGGAGGTGGGCATCAGCGAGCCAGGAACGAGAAACGAGGAACGAAAGGAACGGAGTGGAACGCTTCGGCTGTTGTCGTTGCGGTTGCTTTCTGATGCGCCGTCCGCAGCGGCGGAGACGGCAGGTAAACCCCGTAGGAGCGGCGCACAGGGATGTGCGCCGTTTCCGGAGCAACAGGATGTTGCTTCCGGAAATTCCTGCCGGCTCCGCGGACCCTTCGCGCAGCGAAGGGCGCGAGGCAGGATGTGCCTTCTTTGGTTACTTTCTTTGCACAAGCAAAGAAAGTAACTCGCGCGGGAGCGCTAAATGCTTCTAAAGGCAACGTCCATGGATTCCCGCCTTCGCGGGGCTTCCAACCGACGCATGTCGGGTCATGACGAGCAAGAGCTAAAGCATCAGAGCAGGACCACATCGAACTGCTCCTGCAGGTACTGCTCATCGGCCTGGAAACGGATCGACTTGCCGAGGAACTCCTCCAGCTCCGCCACCGCCGGCGACTCCTCGTCGGTGATCCGCGCCACCACCTTCGGCGACGCGATCACCAGCAGGCGCCCCGCCTCGAACTGGCGCACCGCCCGCGTGATCTCGCGGAAGATCTCGTAAGTCACCGTCTCCGTGGTCTTCAGCGTGCCGCGCCCGCCGCACTCGTGGCAGGGCTCGCACAACTGCCGCTCCAGGCTTTCCACCGTGCGCTTGCGGGTCATCTCGACCAGTCCCAGCGGCGAGAAGTCGTACACCGTGGTCTTGGCATGGTCCTTCGCCAGCGACTTCTCCAGCGTGCGCAGCACCTGGCGCTTGTGTTCGGCATCGTTCATGTCGATGAAGTCGATGATGATGATGCCGCCGAGGTTGCGCAGGCGCAGTTGCCGGGCCACCGCCTGCGCGGCCTCCAGGTTGGTGCGATAGACCGTTTCCTCGAGGTTGCGTTGGCCGAGGAACGAACCGGTGTTGACGTCGACCGTGGTCATCGACTCGGTCTGGTCGATCACCAGGTAGCCGCCGGATTTCAGCGGCACTTCCTTGTCCAGCGCGCGGCCGATCTCGTCCTCGACCCCGTACAGGTCGAAGATCGGGCGGTCGCCGGTGTACAACTCGATCTTCTCGGCCAGCACCGGCATGTACTTGGCGACGAAGGCCTGCAACTGCGCGTAGGTTTCCTTCGAATCGACCTTGACCTTGTCCACGTCCTTGCGGATCAGGTCGCGCACAGAACGCAGCGGCAGGCTCAGGTCCTCGTAGATGCAGGTCTGCACCGGCGCCTCGCGGCCGCGCCGTTCGACCGCGTTCCACACCCGCGACAGGTAGGCGATGTCCTCGGCCAGCGCTTCGGCCGGCTGGCCTTCGGCGTTGGTGCGGACGATGTAGCCGTAACCGCCGTGCTGGGCGGAAAGCTCGGAAACCAGGGTTTTCAGGCGCGCGCGTTCGGCCTCGTCCTCGATCCGCGCCGACACGCCGATCTGCCGCGACTGCGGCAACAGCACCAGGTAGCGCGACGGAATGCTGACCTGGGTGGTCAGGCGCGCGCCCTTGCTGCCGATCGGGTCCTTGACCACCTGCACGACCACTTCCTGGCCGTCGCGCAGCAGGTCCATGATCGGCACGCTGCTCGGCGCCGGCGCCGGCACGTCGTCGCCGGCCGCCTCGGGATCGACCGCGGCCACGGCCGCGGCGCGGACGATGTCGTTGGCATGCAGGAACGCCGCGCGCTCCAGCCCCACGTCGACGAAGGCCGCCTGCATGCCGGGCATCACCCGCTGCACCTTGCCCTTGTACAGGTTGCCGACCACGCCACGGCGCCAGCCGCGTTCGATGTGCAGTTCCTGCAGCATGCCGCTCTCGACCACGGCCACGCGGGTTTCGCGCGGGGTGACGTTGACCAGGATTTCTTCAGACATGGCGAAAGGCTTCTGGACGCGGATCGACGCGGATGAACGCGGATGGAGCGATTTGTGGAAGTGACTTTTTCATTGTTTCTGCTCTATCCGCCTTTTCCGCGTTGATCCGTGTCCAAAGAAGGTTGCTGCCTCTTCACAACACCCCGAACTGGCGCAGCAACCCCGCCGTCTCGTGCAACGGCAGGCCCATCACCCCGGAAAAACTTCCGGACAGCCGGGTCACGTATTGTTCGGCGCGGCCCTGGATCGCATAGGCGCCGGCCTTGCCCATCGCCTCGCCGCTGGCGAGGTAGGCAGCGATGTCGGCATCGGACAGCTCGGCGAAGCTCACTTCGGAAACCGACACCGCCTGCGCTTCGCGCGCGGCGCTGACCACCGACACGGCCGAAATCACCCGATGGGTCCGTCCGGACAGCCGGCGCAGCATCGCCGCGGCATCGGCCTCGTCGGCGGGCTTGCCGAATACCTCGTCGTCCAGCACCACCTCGGTATCGGCGCCCAGGACGACCGCGCCGGGCACGGCGATCACCTTCAGCAGGCCGGCCCCCGCCTTCTCGCGGGCCACGCGGCGCACGTATTCCTCGGCCGACTCGTTCGGCTGGCGGTGCTCGGGGATGTCCAGATCGATGCGGCCGAAGTCCAGGCCGAGACGGGTCAGCAGCTCGGCGCGGCGCGGGGATTGGGAAGCGAGGTGCAACATCGGAGAAGGATAACCCGCGTCACCTGACTGAATGGCCGCAAACCCGGGCCGGGAACGCCGAACCCCGGCCCGGCTCACAGCGCGTTCATACGCCCGAACCGTCCCGTTCGCGTATCGTCGGCACCCGTGCCGCGCCCACCAAGGAGGAAACCATGCGCCATGTCCTATCCCGTTCCCTGCTCGCCCTGTCCCTCGCCCTCGGAGTCCCCGTGATGACCAGCTGCGCCCAGACCGCTCCCGGCTACGCCATTCCCGGAGACGGCACCCTGCTCAACGTGTCGGCCCAGGCCGAGGCCAAGCGCGTGCCCGACGTGGCGACCATCTCGGCCGGCGTGGTCACCCAGGCCGCCGACGGCAACGCGGCGATGCGCCAGAACGCCGAGCAGATGGACAAGGTGATGGCCGCGATTCGCGCCGCCGGGATCGCCGAGAAGGACATCCAGACCAGCGGCATCAACCTGTTCCCGCAATACAAGTACGCCGAGAACCAGGCCCCGCAGATCACCGGCTACCAGGCCAACAACACGGTCAACCTGAAGGTGCGCGACCTGACCCGGCTCGGCAAGGTGCTGGATGCACTGGCCGCGGTCGGCGCCAACCAGATCAACGGCCCCAGCTTCGAAATCGACCAGCCCGAGCCGGTCCGAGACGAGGCCCGCCTGGCCGCGCTGAAGAAGGCCCAGGCGCGCGCCGAAACCTACGCCAAGGCGCTGGGCCTGCGCGTGCGCCGCATCGTCAGCATCAACGAAGGCGGCAACGGCGGCTTCCCCCCGCCGATGCCGATGATGCGGGCGATGGCCGCCGACGCCGGCATGGCCAAGGAGACTTCGGTGTCGCCGGGCGAAACCACCCTCTCGGTCAGCCTGGACGTGGTGTTCGAACTGGGCAAGTAACCATTGGCGATTCGTCCGCGACGAAAACAGGGCTTCGGCCCTGTTTTCGTTTTCGGCTGCTGCACGCAGGGTTTGGGGCACCGTCGAATGCGCGCATCTCGTTCAGTCGCACATCACGAAATCACATTCCGTTCAAATTCGTCAATCACGAACCCGACCCCGCAAGAGCATTGCGACAGGGGAATTTGCACCGCGCGACCTGCCGCACATCGCCGGGTCGCTCACATCGCTGACTGCGCAGTCACCGGTCTTCCACACGGCGCGAACGGAGAATTTCCGAAGGGTTCACCGAATCCTTCCTCTTCTTCATTGACGCAAACCGGGAGACCATCGTGGCGACTTCTTCCTTCCATGGCCATCGCAAGCTTCGGCGGACGCGACTGCATCTTGCCACCACGCTCGCGATGCTGGCGTTGGCCGCGCCGCAGGCGATCCTCGCGCAACAGGCGCCCGAAACCCCTGCCACTCCGCAGCAAACCACCGAGCTGGACAAGATCACCGTGACCGGTTCGCGCATCCTGCGCACCGAGACCGAAACCGCCTCGCCGGTGCAGACCATCCAGCGCGAGGAAATCGACCGTACCGGCAAGAAGACCATCGGCGAATACCTGCAGACCCTGACCGTCGACGGTTCCGGTTCGGTGCCGAAGAGCTTCGGCGCCGGATTCGCCTCGGGCGCCTCGGGCGTTTCGCTGCGCGGCCTCGGCGCCGGCAACACGCTGGTGCTGGTCAACGGCCGCCGCATCGCACCGTACGGCATGGCCGACGACGGCCAGAAGGTGTTCACCGACCTGAGCATCATCCCGCTGGAAGCGGTGGAACGCGTGGAAGTCCTGAAGGACGGCGCTTCGGCGATCTACGGCTCCGACGCCATCGCCGGCGTGGTCAACATCATCCTGCGCAACGACTTCGAAGGCGCGGTGGCCACCGCGTCGTACGGCATGTCGGAAGAAGGCGACGGCAACGAGAGCAAGGCCTCTCTGACCTGGGGCGCGGGCAACCTGAGCGAGGACGGGGCGAACTTCTTCTTCACCGTCGAGGCGGGCAAGAGCGACGAGATCTTCGTCCGCGACCGCAAGGACCGCAAGTGGATCGGCACCGGCGACATCTCGCGCTGGGGTTACGACAACACTTCGTTCGGCGGACTGGTGGGCTACAACTTCGGCACATCGGCGCAGAATTCGCCGGTCGGCACGATCGAGTACGGCCCCGGCGACTGGCGATCCCTCGGCACGGCCGAGGACTGCGCCCAGTTCTCGAACGCGAACCAGACCGATTCCGGCGGCGGCTGCGTCTGGGACAGCGCGCAATTCACCAGCCTGCAACCCGAACAGAAGTACCTGAACTTCTATTCGCGCGGCACCTTCGCCCTGAACGACAACGCCGAGCTGTACACCGAACTCGCCTACGGCAAGAAGAACAGCGCCTTCACCAATACGCCCAGCGGCGTGTCGGGCGCATGGGGCTCGCCGTTGGCCGGTGCGGTGAACGCCAGCAGCGGTCCCGGCGCGGTCGTGCTCGGCGCGAACCATCCGGACAACCCGACCGGACAGGATGCGCGCCTGCGCTACGCGGCGTTCGACGTGGGCCCGCGCCATACCGAAACCGACAACAACTTCTTCCGCTTCCTGGTCGGGGTCAAGGGCGCCGCCGGCGAGTGGGATTACGACGTGGGCTATCTGCATTCGCAGACCCAACTGGACCAGAAGCGCACCGGCTTCCTGCGCTACGACCGCGTGCGCGAGGTGCTGACCGCCGGCGACACGAGCCCGGTCGGCTGGTGGCGGCTGGGCACCAATGCCGGCATGAACTCCCCCGAGCTGTACAACTACATCTCGCCGACGATCAGCGCCCGCGCGAACACCACGATGGACGTGGTCGACGCCAGCATCTCGCGCACCTTCGGCGAACTGCCCGGCGGCCCCGTGGGCCTGGCGCTGGGCGGCGAGTGGCGGCGACTGCGCGCGGAGCTGCAGCCGGTCAGCTTCACCGAAGAAGGCAACATCATCGGCCTGGGCTATTCGGCCTACAGCGGCGAGGAAACCGTCACTTCGGCCTACGCGGAGCTGACCGCACCGGTGTTGAAGTCGCTGGAGTTGTCCGGCGCGGTGCGCATGGACAGCTATCGCGAAGGCGAAACCTCGCTGACGCCGAAACTCGGCATCAAATGGAAGCCGGCCGACTGGATCGCCCTGCGCGGCACCTACGCCGAAGGCTTCCGTGCGCCGAACGCGGCCGAAACCGCGGGTTCCTCGGTCGGCTTCGCCAACGTCGCCGATCCGGTGCGCTGCGGCATCGAACCGACTCCGACCAACTGCCCCACCGGCGTTGCCTTCATCAACCGCCCGAACCCCGACCTCGACCCCGAGACGTCGAAGAGCTACTCGGTCGGCGTGGTGCTGCAGCCCACCGCGACGACCACGCTGACCCTCGACGCGTGGAAGATCAAGCGCGAGGACGAAATCACTACCCAGAGCTACGAGCAGGCGCTGGCCGCGGGCAACGTGATCCGCGCCGACGACGACGTGCCCGGCGTTCCGGACAGCGGCACGCCGCTGGCGGTGTACACCGATTACATCAATGCCAATTCGACCACGGTGGAAGGCATCGACCTGGATGCCCGCCAGGTCTTCGACATGGACAGCGCCGGCAAGCTGACCCTGGACCTGCAGTGGAGCCACATCGAACGCTACGCCATCGACATCGAGGGCGACGTCGTCGAAATCGAGGGCACCCACGACAACTGCAACGTGACCAACTGCATTGGCACGCCCAAGGACCGCATCAACTTCGGCGCCACCTGGGACATCGGCGACTGGAGCGTGAGCGGCGTGGCCAACTACCGCAGCAGCTTCGACAACACCGTGCCGTATTCCAGCGGCGAAGGTTGCGGCGCGACGTTCGCCAACGGGGAGGACGCACCCAGCGGCTGCAAGATCCCGTCGTTCACCACGGTGGACCTGTCGGCGAACTGGAAGGCGACCGAGTCGCTGGCGGTGTTCGGTTCGGTGCAGAACGTCGGCGACCGCATCGCCCCGCTCGATCCGGTCACCTACGGCGCGCTCAACTACAACCCGCTGGACTTCAGCGGCGCGATGGGTCGCTACTTCACCCTCGGGGTCAAGTACACCTTCAAGTAAGCAAGTTTTCGCCGCTTCTCTACTCTCTCCAAAGCGGCGAAGCCCGGCCCCGTCCACCGCGGGGCCGGGTTTTTGTTTGCCCGGCCTTAGACCAAGGATTAGTTGCGAACCGTTCTCATTGGGAGTAGACAGTAGGCGAGGCCGGGCCGGCCAACCCCGAAACCCGCGCTGGTGCGTTGTTCCCTCTGCATATCCTTGCTATGGAGGTGGATCATGGTTCGCACGCTGCCCTACGGTTCCGACAACCGTATCGATGTTTCACGCATCCTCGGTTATGCCACGGCCATCGCGCTGCATGCGCTGGCTCTGCTCTTGCTGTTGATCCCCATGACGGCGCCGCAAGTGCGGCAGGTAGCCAAGCCGCAGAATCCGACCTTTCGCTGGATAGAGAAAGAAAAGGAAAAGCCGAAGGATCCCATTACGGTTCCCGTGGACACGCGGAAGCAGACCGAGACGCCGAAGAAAATCGATACACCCAAACCGATAGACCCGGTCGACGACCAGCGGGCCATCACCGACAACGACGCGCGCCCCGTTGACATCGAGGCATCCGCGGACCCCGGTCCAGGCCCGATTTCCGGACCAACCGTGAGCGGGCCCATCACGGTGGCTACGCTCGGCTATGGCGAGGCCCCACCTCCGCCCTACCCGCGCAACGAACTGCGTGCAGGGGTCCAGGGCACGGTGATACTGAAGGTACTGGTGGATGTCGATGGCACGCCATTGGAGGTAGTGGTGCAGACCAGCAGCGGCAACCGCAATCTCGACCGGAGCGCCCTGCAATATGTGCTGAAACGGTGGCATTTCCAGCCGGCGATGAAGGATGGGCAAGCCGTGCAGGCCTACGGGCTGGTGCCGATCGTGTTTTCACTGCAATAACGCCGCATCCATGCCATGCGCGCCGTCCGCGAGGATGGCGCATATGGGCCGGAGGACCCCCCCTTCCGGGCGCGACGCTTTTCGCACGAATCCGGTCGTGCCCTGAAGGGCGCCCCTGCGAGACGAAACATCGTGGGGAGCGACGTAAGTCGCGATGCTTTTTTCCCGCAATGCGGAAAAGCGATTCGCGACTTACGTCGCTCCCACAACGTCTTCCATGGCTGGGCTCAGGCGCGATGGTAGGGATGATTCGCCAGCAGCGCGGCGGCGCGGTAGAGCTGCTCGGCGACGACCAGCCGCGCCAGCATGTGCGGCAGGGTCAACGGACCCAGCGACCAAGTCTCGTTCGCCGCCGCGAGCACCTCGGGCGCATGACCCTCGGGACCGCCGATCAGGAAGGCCAGGTCGCGGCCCTGTCCGCGCCAGTGCTCCAGCCGCTGCGCGAGTTGTTCCGACGTATGCGATTTGCCGGTGACTTCCAGCGCGACCACGTGCGCGCCCTTGGGGATCGCCGCCAGCACGCGCTTGCCTTCGTCTTCCATCGCGCGGCGAGGATCGCGACCCTTGCCGCGCAGGCCGGGCTCGACTTCGACCAGCTCGAACGGCAGCCAGTGCGACAAGCGTTTCTGGTACTCGGCGAAACCCTGCGCCACCCAGGCCGGTGCGCGTTCGCCGGTGGCGATCAGGCGTGCCTTCATCCGGGCATCCCTTGTGCCGGCAAAGGATTACAGCCGGCTTTCGTCCGCCGTTTCGGAAACCTCTTCCGGCGCCTGGTCGCCGACCGTCCACAGCCGCTCCAGCGCGTAGAACTCGCGCACGCGCGGCAGCATCACGTGGACGATCACGTCGCCGAGGTCGACCAGCACCCATTCGGCTTCGCGCTCGCCTTCAACGCCCAGCGGCATGACGTCGAGCTTCTTGGCGAACTTGACCACTTCGTCGGCGATCGACTTGACGTGGCGGGTCGAGGTGCCCGAGGCGATGACGAGGAAATCCGCGACGCTGGACTTGCCGCGCACGTCGATCTCGACGACGTCCTTGGCCTTCAGTTCTTCGACCGCGGCGTGCACGCTGGCAAGCAGGACCGGCGTGGCCGGCGGCGGGTTCGGGAGACGGGTCTTGATGACTTGCGCTTGGCTGGACAAAGGCGTGATCGGGTGGGGAAACGGGACGAATTATAGCGCCGGACGCCGGTACAAGCCGTTCATCGCAATGAACCGGGCCACGGCCGGGGGCACCAGCTCCCGCCACGGTTCGCCGGTAGCGATGCGGTGGCGGATATCGGTGGCCGATTCGGGGTGCAAGGGCTGGCGGAGCCGGTAGACCCGGCCGATCGGCGTGGCTTCCAATTCGGCCGGGGTCGCCGCCCAGCGTTCCCGCACGGCCTCAGCCAGCGCATCGGGCAGTTCCCCGTCGAGTGGGCTGCCCGGACGTTCGGCGACCACGAAGTGGGCCAGTGCGAACAGCGACCGCCATTCGCGCCAGGTCGGCAGGCCGATGAAACTGTCGGCGCCGACCAGCAGGGCGATGCGCGCCTGGTCGCCAAACTCCGCGCGCAGTTCGCGCAAGGTGTCGATGGTCCACGAACGGCTGTCGGGATCGCGCTCGGCGCGACGCAACTCGCGACGGTCGACGACCAGTCCGGTTTCGGCGGCGGCCGCGAGGTCGAGCATCTTCGCGCGCTGCGTTGCGGTCGCGCCCGGCGGTGCGCGGTGCGGCGGATCGGCCGCCGGCATCAGCCGCACTTCCACGCCCAGTTCATCGCGCGCCGATCGGGCGATGGCCAGGTGGCCGTTGTGGAACGGATCGAAGGTGCCGCCGTAGTAGAGGTGGAGCATTCGATAATCCGCGTAGCGATCAGGAGAACATAGCCGCGATCTCCCCTTTGAAAAAGGGGATTGAGGGGGATTTGCTTCTGGCGAGCCACACAAATCCCCGTCGCCCCGCGCGCGGGCGCCGCCCCCTTTTGCAAAGGGGACGAAAGGCTCAGGCTGCCAGCAACTTCACGCCTTTCGCGTCGGCGACCGCCAGCAGCAAGCGCTCGAGCATCACCCAGGGATCGCCATCGCCGCGCCCCTTGGCGGCGCGATCGATGCGCGAAGCTTCCGCGACGAAGCGATCCCAACGCGCCGGGTTGGCGTGGCGCTGCAGCGCGCGCTTGAACGGCGCCTGCTTGCTTTCCCAGATGCCCTGCGACTTCATCTCGGCGGCGAGGTTGGCGCCGCGCGCCTGCGCGCGCGCCAGCGCGGCCGTGCGCAGCAGTTCGCGCACCAGCATCGGCATCAGGCCGGCGACCTGGTCGCCTTCGGCGCGTAGTCCGGCCAGCATGCGCGCGGCCAAGGCGCCCTGCCCGGCCAGCATGGCGTCGGTCAGGCGGAAGATATCGAAACGCGCGGCATCGGCGACCAGCGCTTCCATCGCATCCACGCTCAGGGTTTCCCCCTGCGCCAACAGGGCGAGCTTGTCGATTTCCTGCGCCGCGGCCAGCAGGTTGCCTTCGACCCGTTCGGCCAGCGCCTGCACCGCATCGCGGTCGGCGCGCACGCCCTTCGAACGCAGGCGGGTTTCGATCCACCCGGACAGCTCGTGCGGCTTGACCGCCCAGGCGATGGCGACGACGCCGATGCGGGAAATGGCGTCGGTCCACTTGCCGTGGTGCGACTTGCTCCATTCGCCCGCGGTGATCAGCAGCACCACGTCGGCCGGCGGATTGGCGCAGAACGCGGCGATCACTTCCGCGCCTTCCTTGCCCGGCTTGCCCGAGGGCAGGCGCACTTCGACCAGGCGCCGCGCGCTGAACAGGCTGGGTGCATGGAAGCTGGCGTCGAGCTGGCCCCAATCGAAATCGCGGCCGTCGGCGTCGAACACTTCGCGTTCGGCCACGCCCTGTGCCCTTGCCTGCGCACGCACCGCATCGGCGGCCTCGAGCACGCGCAGCATTTCCGGGCCGGCGATCAGGTAGGCCGGCAGCAGTTCGCCGCTGGCGCATTGCGCGATCAGCCGTTCCGGCGTGAGTTCCACCTGAGGTCTGCCGACGCCTACTGGCGACGACCGTGCGCGCTCAGCGCGCCGTCGATGCGGCGCAGGATCGCCGCGCTCATTTCGCGGCGCAATTCCTTCACCAGCAATTCGCGTTCGCTTTCCGTGCCGATCGAGCCCCCCGGAACCGACAGGTAATCGCGGGTCAGTTCGATCGCCTGTTGCGGCACCACTTCCTTGCCGTCGGGCCCACGCAACACGAACACGGTGGCGTAGCGCAGGGTGAATTCCTGCGAGCGGCCGAACTGGTCCACCGCGATCGGCGTGTCGCCCCAGCGCTCGGCGAGGATGTCGAGTACGGCGACGCCTTCGTTCGCGCCCGCGGTGGTCGGATCCACGCCGCTGGCAATGGCCTCGGCCGCATTGGCGGTACTGACTTCGACCGCGCCCTCGACCTGGTCCAGAGAACGCTTCAGCGAATCGGCCAGCGGGCTGTACTTGTCCACCGAGACCACGCGAACGGGACCCAGGTCCGGCGGCAGTTGCAGGGCATTGCGCAGGTGGAAGCCGCAGGCGGACAGGCTGGCGACCAGCGCGGCAACGGCGAGAAGGCGCGGCAACGGGGTTCGATTCATGGACGGAAGTCTGGACGAGCCAAGGATGGCGGGCAATAGCCTAGCCGGATGGGAGGTGAACCGATGTCCCGGCAACTGTCGCCGTTGCTGTGTGAAACCCCACCTGCAGCAGGAAAGCTGGCGGCAATCCCCAGGCAGGGGCGGCGCACAGGGCCTACCCCCAAAAGCATTTCTTGCACGAGCAGGAAGAACGACCCGCACCTCCGCGCGAAATGCTTTTGTAGGAGCGCACTTCAGTGCGCGACCGGAAGCCCTCCTGCGCTGAAGAATTGACCATGCAGCCCCATTGGTACGGTCGCGCACTGAAGTGCGCTCCTACGACGGGAGCAAGGCAAAACGGATCCCCGCCTATGCGGGAATGGCAAGCTCAGGAGGTTGTGTCAGCCGGCAACGATGTTGACCACCTTGCCCGGCACCACGATGACTTTCCTCACCTGCTGGCCTTCGAGGAACTTGGCGGTGTTGGGCTCGTCCTTGGCCAGCGATTCGATCAGGTCGCGCGGCGCGTCGGCGGAGACTTCGATGGTCCCGCGCAGCTTGCCGTTGACCTGCACCGCCAGCACCACCGAGTCGCGCACCAGCGCAGTGGCGTCGGCCTGCGGGAACGGCACGTCCTCCAGCAGCGTTTCGGCGTGGCCCAGGACTTGCCACAACGCATGGCTGGCGTGCGGGGTGATCGGATTGAGCAGCAGCACCGCCGCTTCCAGCGCTTCCTGGCGCACCGCGCGGCCCTGCGCGCTGGCGTCGTCGAACTTCGCCAGCGCGTTCGACAGCTCCATCACCGCGGCGATGGCGGTGTTGAAGCCATGGCGCTTGCCGTAGTCGTCGCCGACCTTGGCGATGGTTTCGTGGGTCTTGCGGCGCAACGCCTTCTGCCCGGCGTCCAGCGAAGCGACGTCCAGCGCCGGCGCGGCGCCATCGGCTGCGTGCTTCTGCACCTGCGTCCACAACCGGCGCAGGAAGCGCGCCATGCCTTCGACGCCGGCTTCGTTCCATTCCAGCGACTGCTCCGGCGGCGCGGCGAACATCGAGAACAGGCGCACCGTGTCGGCGCCGTACTTGTCGACCATCGCCTGCGGGTCGACGCCGTTGTTCTTCGACTTCGACATCTTCTCGACCGGGCCGATCTTGACCGGCTGGCCGTCCGCCTTCAGCGTCGCACCGACCACGCGCGCCTTCTCGTCGCGCCGGATTTCGACGTCGGCCGGGTTGATCCAGTCCTTCGAACCGTCGGCATTGTCGCGATAGAAAGTCTCGGCGATGACCATGCCCTGGGTCAGCAGGTTGGTCGCCGGCTCGCTGCTGTCGACCATGCGCGCGTCGCGCAGCAGCTTGTGGTAGAAGCGGAAATACATCAGGTGCAGGATCGCGTGCTCGATGCCGCCGATGTACTGGTCCACCGGCAACCAGTAGTTGCCGCGTTTGTCGACCATGTCCTTCGCGCCCGGCGAGGTGTAGCGGGCGTAGTACCAACTCGACTCCATGAAGGTGTCGAAGGTGTCGGTCTCGCGCTCGGCCGGCTTGCCGCATTGCGGACAGGTGGTCTTGCGCCATTCCGGGTCGGCCTTGATCGGCGACTTGACTCCGTCCAGGGTGACGTTCTCCGGCAGCACCACCGGCAACTGCTCGTCCGGCACCGGCACCGCGCCGCAATCGTCGCAGTAGATCACCGGGATCGGGCAACCCCAATAGCGCTGGCGGCTGACGCCCCAGTCGCGCAGGCGATAGTTGACCCGGCGCTGGCCCTGGCCCTTGCGTTCGAAACGCTCGGCCAGCGCGTCGAAAGCGCCGCGATAGTCCAGGCCGTCGAATTCGCCCGAATTGACCAGTTCCAGGTCGCTGCGGGTCTTGTCGCCGTACCAGTCGTGCCAGACGGTCGGGTCGTAGTGCTTTTCTTCCTCGTTGCGCGGCGACTTCAGCGCGATCACCTGCTTGATCGGCAGGCCGTACTTGCGGGCGAATTCGAAATCGCGCTCGTCGTGGCCGGGCACGGCCATCACCGCGCCGGTGCCGTAGCCCATCAGCACGAAATTGGCGACCCATACCGGCACCTGCTCGCCGGTGATCGGATGCACGGCCTTCAGGCCGGTGTCCATGCCGCGTTTTTCCTGCGTCTCCAGCTCGGCCTCGGACACGCCGCCCTGCTTCAGTTCCTGCAGGAACGCGGCCAGCGCAGGATTGTCCTTCGCCGCCTTCAGCGCCAGCGGGTGTTCGCCGGCGATCGACACGAAGGTCACGCCCATCAGCGTGTCCGGCCGCGTGGTGAATACCGTCAATGCCTCATTGCCATCCACGGCGAACTGGATTTCCAGGCCTTCCGAACGACCGATCCAGTTGCGCTGCATGGTCTTGACCGACTCCGGCCAGCCCGGCAGCTCGTCCAGGCCGTCGAGCAGTTCCTGCGCGTAATCGGTGATGCGCAGGAACCATTGCGGGATCTCGCGCTTCTCCACCAATGCGCCCGAGCGCCAGCCGCGACCGTCGATCACCTGTTCGTTGGCCAGCACGGTCTGGTCGACCGGATCCCAGTTCACCACCGAGTTCTTGCGGTAGGCCAGGCCCTTGCGCAGCAGGCGGGTGAACATGCGCTGCTCGTGCACGTAGTAATCCGGACGGCAGGTGGCGAATTCGCGCGACCAGTCGATGGCGTAGCCCAGCGACTTCAGCTGCGCGCGCATGTGGTCGATGTTGGCGTAGGTCCACTTGGCCGGCGCGGTCTTGTTCTTGATCGCGGCGTTCTCGGCCGGCAGGCCGAACGCGTCCCAGCCCATCGGCTGCAGCACGTTGTGCCCGGTCATGCGCTTGTAGCGGCTGATCACGTCGCCGATGGTGTAGTTGCGCACGTGGCCCATGTGCAGCGCGCCCGACGGATACGGCAGCATCGACAGGCAGTAGTACTTCGGCTTGTCGGAATTTTCCTTGACCTCGAAGGCCTGGCTGCCGTCCCAGAACTGCTGGGCGGCGGATTCGACGGTCTTGGGGTCGTAGGCGACGGGTTCGACGGCGGACATGGGGCGCGGAAAAGGCGGCGGCAAAGCGGGCTAGGTTACCGCAGCGCAGCAATGGCCGCCATGGACGGGGTCGGCTTGTTTTCCCCGGTCCTCGTTACCATCTTGGACTGGAATCCTTTCGAGCCCTGCCATGTCCGCCTCGCCCCACGTTTTCGACGCCACTACCGACACCTTCGAAGCCGAAGTCCTGCAGAAATCGCTGGAAACCCCGGTGCTGGTCGATTTCTGGGCGACCTGGTGCGGACCGTGCAAGACCCTCGGTCCGATCCTGGAAAAGCTGGCGGCCGAGTACAACGGCGCCTTCCGCCTGGCCAAGATCGACGTGGACAAGGAGCAGCAGATCGCCGCCGCGTTCCAGATCCGCTCGGTGCCGACGGTGTTCCTGGTCAAGGGCGGGCAACTGGTCGACGGCTTCCCCGGCGCCCTGCCGGAAGGCCAGCTGCGCGAATTCCTCAAGCAGCACGGCATCGAACCGGCCGCCGCGGCCAACGACGAACCGGCGGAAGCCGCACCGCTCGACCCGCACGAACAGGTGGTCGCCCTGCGCCACGCCGTCGCCGCCGAGCCGGACAAGGCCGAACTGAAGCTCGACCTGGCCCTGGCCCTGCTCAAGACCGGGGCGACGACCGAAGCCGAACAACTGCTCGACGCCCTGCCCGCCAACCTCGCCACCGACGAGCGCGCGGTGCGCGCCCGCGCCCGCCTGGGCTTCGCCGCCCTGCTGAAGGACGCGCCGCCGCCGCAGGTGCTGGAAGCGGCCATCGCCGCCGACCCGGGCGACCTGCAGGCGCGCCATCTGCTCGGCGTGCAGCACCTGGTCGGCGGGCAATCCGAGGCCGGGCTGGCCCAATTCCTGGAAATGCTGCGCCGCGACCGCACTTGGCAGGACGGCCTGGCGAAGAAGGCGCTGATCGATGCCTTCCGCGTGGTCGAGGACGAAGACCTGGTCGGCCAGTACCGCCGCAAGATGTCGGCGCTGCTGTTCTGAGCGACCCGTACCTTTGCGTATGGTAGGCTGCCGGCCTCGCCCCCACGAGTCCGGCATGAAAGCCTCCACCCTGCGCCATGGTTTCAATTTCTGGCCGCCGTTCCTGTTCGCCGGCATCCACGTCAGCGACCTGGCGCCGGATTGGCGCCACGCCCGCGTCGAAATGCGCATGCGGCCCTGGAACCGCAACTATGTCGGCACGCATTTCGGCGGCAACCTGTTTTCGATGACCGATCCGTTCTGGATGATCCTGGTCAAGGAATGCCTGGGCGGCGATTACTTCGTCTGGGACAAGGCCGCCGAGATCGAATTCGTCAAACCCGGCAGGGGCACGGTCCGCGCCGAGTTCCGCGTCGACGACGCCCTGCTCGACGAACTGCGCGCCGCCACCGCCGGCGGCGAGAAGTACCTGCGCTGGCTGCCCGCCGACGTGGTCGATGCGGAAGGCGATGTCGTCGCCCGCGTGCGCAAGCAGATCTACGTGCGACTCAAGCCCAAGGCGCGCTGACGTAGAGCGGGGCTTGCTCCGCTGCTTTTCGAGCCGCACCAAAGAGGCAAGAGCAGCGGGGCAAGCCCCGCTCTACGCGGAGTCGGCCACCGCTACAATGCGCGCATGGCCACCCCCTCCCCCGCGCGCCCTTCCCTGCAGAAGCTGTTCCTGACCGGTCTGCTGACCCTGTTGCCGATCTGGCTGACCTGGGTCGTGGTCAAGTTCGTGTTCGTGCTGCTGTCGGACATCAGCCGGCCGTGGGTCGGGCCGTTGTCGCAGCAGATCGCCGCATCGTTCCCGCAATCGCTGGGCTGGTTCAACGGACAATGGGTGCAGGCGACCATCGCCCTGATCGCGACGCTGGTGGTGATCGTGCTGGTCGGCCTGCTGGCGCAGCGCATGATCGGCCAGCGCCTGCTCGGCTGGTTCGAGAAACTGATCCAGCGCATTCCGCTGGCCAACACGATCTATGGCAGCGCGCGCAAGCTGCTGGACATGCTGCAGACCTCGCCGGACGGTACCCAGCGCGTGGTGCTGATCGACTTCCCGCACCGGGACATGAAATCGGTCGGCCTGGTCACCCGGGTGATCAAGGAACAGGGCACCGGCCGCGAACTGGCCGCAGTGTACGTGCCGACCACGCCGAACCCGACTTCGGGCTACCTGGAGGTAGTGCCGGTGGAACTGCTGACCCCGACCGACTGGACCGTGGACCAGGCGATGAGCTTCATCATCTCCGGCGGCGCGGTGTCGCCGGAAAGCGTGCCGTTCACCCGCGCCGGGGAACGCTGAGTTGGAGACGCCCGCGAAGCACGCGCCGCGCACGCTGGACGATCGCGCGGTGCGCCTGTTCATCGCCCTGGCCGCGTTCTTCTGCGTCAACGCGGTGCTGGCCGAATTCATCGGGGTCAAGATCTTCGCGCTGGAAGACACGCTGGGCGTGGCGCCGTTCGAGTGGAACCTGTTCGGGCAGAAGGGCTCGCTGAGCTTCACCGCCGGCACGCTGCTGTGGCCGGTGGTGTTCGTGATGACCGACACCGTCAACGAATTCTTCGGTCGGCGCGGCGTGCGCTTCATTTCCTGGGTGGCGGTGGCGCTGATCGGCTACGGCTTCCTGTTCGCGTTCGCGGCGATCTCGCTGGCGCCCGCCGGCTGGTGGGTGACCGCGGCGCAGGCGCAGGGCGTGCCGGATTACCAGGCGGCGTTCTCGGCGATCTTCGGCCAGGGCATGTGGACCATCGCCGGCTCGATCGTCGCCTTCCTGGTCGGGCAGTTGATCGACATCTCGGTGTTCCACCACATCCGCCGGCGCACCGGCGAAAAGCACGTGTGGCTGCGGGCCACAGGCTCCACGGCCGTATCGCAACTGGTGGACAGTTTCGTGGTGATCTGGATCGCCTTCGTGCTGGGGCCGCAGCACTGGCCGACCTCGTTGTTCCTCGCGGTCAGCAGCGTCAACTACGCGTACAAGATGCTGGCCGCGGTGGCGATGATTCCGTTGTTGTACCTGATGCGCCACGCGATCCGCGCCTACCTGGGCCATGAACGCGAAGCGCAATTGCGCGAAGAAGCCGCGAGGGACTGACATGCACGCGAACTTGGCCAGGCGTTGTTCCGCTTTGTTTCTCATGCTCGCGACGGCGCTATCCTTCCCGCTCATGGCCCAGGTCACCCCGGCGCAACAGGCCGCCATCGACAAGCTGATGCAACGCTACGACGGCCACGTACCCGGCGCGTCGCTGCTGGTGCTCAAGGATGGCGAACCGATCGTGCGCAAGGCCTATGGCTATGCCGACCTGCAGCACGGCGTGAAGGCCACGCCGCAGACCAACTACCGGCTGGCCTCGATCAGCAAGCAGTTCACCGCGGCCGCGATCCTGCTGCTGGCCGAAGACGGCAAGCTCGGCGTCGACGATCCGGTGCGCAAATGGCTGCCCTCGCTGCCTGCGGCGACGGACGACATCCGCATCCGCCACCTGCTCAGCCACACCTCCGGGCTGGTCGACTACGAAGAAGTCATGGATGCCAAGCAGGAATGGCAGCTGCACGACGCCGACGTGCTCAAGCTGCTCGAAGGCCAGGACCGGCTCTACTTCCCGCCCGGCACCGACTACCGTTACAGCAACAGCGCGTATTGCCTGCTCGCGCTGATCGTGGAAAAAGCCAGTGGCATGCGTTTCGCCGATTTCGTGAAGTCGCGCATCTTCGCCCCGCTGCGGATGGATGGCAGCGTCGAATTCGAGGACGGCATCTCGACCGTGCAAAACCGTGCCTACGGCAACAGCGAGGTCGACGGCAAATGGGTCCGCACCGACCAGAGCAACACCAGCGCGACGCTCGGCGACGGCGGCGTGTATTCGTCGATCGACGACCTGGCCAAGTGGGACGCGGCGCTGTACGACGAGCGCCTGCTGAAGGCGGCTTCGTTGCACGCGGCGTTCACGCCGAAAACCAAGACGCCCGAACCGGACGTGCCGTACTACGGCTACGGCTGGCGCATCAACGGCGACGCGTTGTGGCATTCCGGCGAGACCATCGGCGGCCGCAACGTCATCCTGCGCTATCCGAAGGAAAAGCTCACGGTGGTGATCCTGAGCAATCGCAACGAGCCGGAGCCCTACGCGACCGCAAAGGCCATCGCGGCCTTGTTTCGTCCATAACAGGAACCGGTGTGGGAGTGACCACGGCATGCCGTGGTCGGTAAGTCGCGAATGCTTTTCTTCAGGATTTCGGCAACTCCTGTTCGCGACTTATGTCGCTCCCACGGCGAAATTTTCCGGGCAGCACCGCCTATAGATGCAGCCCACCGTAACGGGCCATCGCCGCCGCACAAACCAGGATCACCGCGACCAGCGCCAGCTCGAAGCGCACGATCCGGCGCGGGCCCGCCGCCTCGGCCGGCGAAGGCACGAACGAAGGATCGGCCTTCAGTTGTCGCCGCCAGCGCAGGAAACGCACGGTCGGCCACAGCGACAGCAGCGCCGCCAGCAGGAAGGCGCCGACCTTGGCGTGGAACCAGGGATTGTGCAGGTAGAAATCCGGCCCCTTGATCCCATCGTAGACACGCCACATGCCGACCACCAACAGCAGGGTCGCGACGATGCCGAGGCCGCGGTCGACGCCGGCCAAGCGCTTCATCGCCGGCGTGTCCAGCGGACGAGTCAGCAGCACCGATTCGGTCACCAGCATCGCCACGAGGCCGAAGGCGAGCAGGTGGTGGAACGAGGCGAGCAGGAAATCCTTCAGCATGCGGAACACCTCTCCAGGACGGTTCGTGGACTATTCGGCCGCGATCGCTTCCACCTGGATGCGCAGGGTCACGGTCATGTCGAAACCGTAATCCTTGCCGGCGGCCATGCCGAAATCGTCGCGCTCGAACGTGGCAAGCGCATCCGCACCGCACAACTCGCGCTTCAGCATCGGATGCGGCATGCACTTGAAGCTCTGGATTCTAAGCTTCAATGGCTTGGTAACGCCGTGAAGGGTCAGTTCTCCGTCGACTTCGCCCGGCTTGCCGTCCTTGAACGCGGCCAGCCGCCCGCGATAGCTCGCCTTCGGGTATTTCGCCGTGTCGAACAGCATGTCGCCGCGCGCGGCCTCGTTCATCTTGTCGTTGCCGAAATCGGCGCTGGCCATGTCGATATCCACTTCGACCTCGCCCTTCCCCGCCTGCTTGTCGAGGACGATCTTGCCGGAGGACTTGTTGAACTTGCCCCGCCATACCGACAGGCCGCCGAAGTGGTCGGCTTCGAAACTCGGGTAGGTGTGGTCGGGATCGATGACATAGGTCGTCGACGCGGCATGGGCCGGCGCCGCCACGGCCGACAGGCTGGCGGACAGGACGAAGGCGAGGATTTGCAGGCGATTCATGGTCTTGGCTCCGATGTCAGGCCAGCCCGATGCGGGCCTTTGCAATGACGACGGACCAGCGAGGCCGGAATCGACAACGGCATCGATCTTTTATTTCAGGTCGTCAATGACCGCCCGCGCCGCGTTGTGCCCCGGTGCGCCGGTGACGCCGCCGCCGGGGTGGGTGCCGGCGCCGCACAGGTACAGGCCCGGGATCGCGCCGCGATAGTCGCCCTGCCCCAGCATCGGCCGTGCGCTGAACAACTGGTTCAACGACAACGCGCCGTGGAAGATGTCGCCGGCGACCAGGCCGAAATCGCGTTCGAGGTCCAGCGGCGACTTGATCTGGCGGCCGAGTACCGAAGCGGCGAAACTCGGGGCGAACCTGTCGACGGTGGCGACCATCAGGTCGGCGACTTCCTCGCGGTGGTCGTCCCACGACTTGCCGTCCGGCAGCTCGGGCGCGACGTGCTGGCAGAACAGGCTGGCGACGTGCCGGCCCGGCGGCGCCAGCGAATCGTCCAGCGTCGACGGGATCAGCATTTCGACGATGGGTTCGCGCGACCAGCCGAAATCCATCGCATCGCGCCAGGCACGATCCATGTACGCCAGCGAGGGCGCGAGGATGATCCCGGCGGTCAGGTGGTCGCCGTCGCCGGACAACGCGGAGAAATCCGGCAGCCGCGACAGCGCCACGTTCATGCGGAACGTGCCGGAGCCGCAACGCCAGTTGCGCATGCGTTCCTGCGTCGGCGCGGGCACGTGTTGCTGCGCCAGCAAGCGCTGGTAGAGCAGTTTCGGGTTGACGTTGGCGACCACGCAGCGCGCGCGCAGGGTCTCGCCCGTCTCGGTGGCGACGCCGACGATCTTCCCGTTCTCGACCAGCACTTCGCGCACGCCGGCATCGGTGCGGATCTGCGCGCCGGCTTCGCGCGCGGCCTTCGCCATCGCCTGGGTGATCGCGCCCATGCCGCCGATGGCATGGCCCCATGCGCCCTTGACCCCGTTCGCTTCGCCGAACACGTGGTGCAGCAGCACATAGGCGCTGCCCGGTGCGTACGGGCTTGCATAGTTGCCGACCACGCCGTCGAAACCGAACAGCGCCTTGATCGGCTCGCTTTCGAACCAGCGGTCGAGGTATTCGGCGGCGGAGATCGCGAACAGGTCCAGCAGTTCCTGGCGCAGGGTTTCGTCCAGCTGCAGCAGGCGCTTGCCGATGCGCGTACCGCGCAGCAGTTGCGGCAACTGCTTCCACCACGCCTCGGTGGTGATGTTCGGCGGCGGCTGCAGGGCCAGCGCGCGCAGCACGTCGGCGATGGCGTCGAGGCGGCGTTCGTAGTCGGGTAGCCGCTCGGCGTCGCGGCGGGAGAACTTCGCCACTTCCTCTTGCGTGCGCCCGGCGCCGGTCAGCAGGTAGCGTCCATCCGGCAGCGGCAGGAAATTGCCGTGCTTGCGCAGCACGATCTGCAGGCCATGGCGATGCAGGTCGAGGTCGGCGATGACCTTCGGCTGCAGCAGCGACACGGTGTAAGAGGCCACCGAATTGCGGAAACCGGGGTGGAATTCCTCGGTTACCGCCGCGCCGCCGACCACGCCGCGGCGTTCCAGCACCAGGGTCTTCAGTCCGGCACGCGCCAGGTAGGCGGCGCAGACCAGGCCGTTGTGGCCGCCACCGACCAGGATGGCGTCGAAATCGTGGGTTGCCTTGGACATCGTGCAGGTATACCTCAGCGACCCCGGCGGCCCCAAACGGAAGACGCGGTCGTCATCGGCCATCCGCCCCGGGGATGAAGGAGTTTGCCCCCTATAATGTGACCCAGTTAGCTGTCCCAGGAGGAGTTGGCATGGCCGGAGGCCGATCCGCAGACAAGTGGATGCACAGGGAATGGGCCCGCTCGGCCATCGCCACGCTGTTGTTCGCCTTCGCTTCCGCCGTCGCGGCCGGCGACTGGACCTACCGCGTGCGCCCCGGCGACACGCTGTGGGATTTTTCCGCCGCCTATCTCAAGTCCGGTTATCGCTGGCAGCAGTTGCAGGCGTACAACCGGGTCGCCGACCCCTATCGCCTGCCGCCGGGCTCCACGCTGCAGGTACCGATCACCTGGCTGCGGGCCGAACCCGCGCGCGCCAGGGTCGTCGCGGTCCACGGCTCCGCGACCACGCAGGCGCCTGGGCGCCCCCCTGCCCCGGCCGTCGCCGGCATGCGCCTGCCGGCCGGAACCCTGATCGAAACCGATCCCGAGGCCAGCCTGACCCTGCAGTTCGCCGATGGGTCGCGCCTGCTGTTGCGCGCCGCCAGCCGCTTGCGGCTGGACCGGCTCAGCAGCTTCGGCGGCGGCGCGATGGCCGACACCCAGCTCCGCCTGCAGCGCGGCCGCATCACCAACACCGTGCACAAGCTGCCCAGCAGCGGCGCGGCGAAATTCCAGGTGGTAACGCCGAGCGCCACCACGGCGGTGCGAGGCACGGTATTCCGCGTCGACGCCGACGACCGCGGAACCCATGCAGAGGTGCTGGAAGGCAGCGTTGCGGTGAGCAGCGGCCAGCGCCGGGCGCTGGTTTCGCGCGGGTACGGCACGGCCGTGTCGGCCGGCGCCGGTAGCGCGATTCGCGCGGTGAAGCTGTTGCCCGCGCCCAATCTGTCGGCGCTGCCGAAACAGCAGCGCACCGCCCGCCCTGAGCTGGCGTGGCCGGCGGTCGACGGCGCGCGTGAATACCGCGTACAGGTTTCGGCCATGCCCGATTTCGCCAGTCTGCTCGTCGACCAGGCCTATCACGAGGCCAAGGCCGTGCTACCGGCGCTCGGCAACGGCGACTATGCCGTGCGCGTCCGCGCCATAGACGCCAGCGGACTGGAAGGCCGCGATGCAGTCGCCCGCATCTCGGTGCAGGGCACGCCCGAGCCACCGTATGCGATCGCCCCGGTCGCGGGTTCGACCACCGGCAATCCGCAGCCAACCTTCCGCTGGAGCGGCGTGCCCGATGCAGGCGATTACATTGTCGAAGTCGCCACCGACGACGGTTTCTCCAACCTGATCGCCACCGCCAGCGAACTGCGCGGCACGGAATTCCGTCCCGACACGCCGCTGGCGCCCGGCCGCTACTACTGGCGCGTCGCCAGCCGCGATCGCAGCGGCAGGGTCGGTCCGTACGGCGATGCGATTCCCTTCGCCTACCAGCCATTGCCCGAGGTGAACGACATCGGCGACACCCGCGGCGACCACGGCGCAGTCACTTTCCGTTGGCAGGAAGGCGACGCGTCGCAGCGCTACCGCTTCCAGCTGTCGCGGACCGCCGATTTCGCCGCGCCGAAGATCGACCAGGTCGTCGAGGAACCGCAGATCAGCGTGCCGCGACTCGGCGGGGGCACCTGGTACGTGCGTGCGCAGACGCTCGACGCCGACGGCCACGCGGGGCCGTTCCCGGCCGCGCAGACGGTGAAGATGCCGTGCCGCGTGTGCCGGATCGTCGGCGGCTCCGGCCTGGTGCTTATCCTGCTGTCGCTATGAGCGCATCCTTGCCACGAACCCTGCAACCGCTGCACCGCACCCTGGTCGGCATGGGCGCGCTCGCCCTGGTCGCGGTGCTGACGTTGTCGGGCCTGTTCTGGCGCGCGGACGCATGGACTTACGATCTGCTGCTCGACCTGCGCGGACAGAAGGCCGACGAGCGCATCGTGGTGGTGGCGATCGACCAGAAGAGCCTGGCCGAACTGGGACGCTGGCCATGGTCGCGGCGACTGCATGCGCAGTTACTGGATCGCTTGGCCGCGGCCGGCGCACGCAGCGTGGCCTTCGACATCCTGTTGACCGAACCGGTCCTGCACGATCCCGAAGGCGATGCCGTGCTGGCCCAGTCGATGAGCCGTTATGGCCGCACCGTGTTGCCGGTGTTCGCCGAACCGGCCGAGATCAACGCCCCGGCCACCGAAGCCCTGCCGATTCCGGAACTGGCCGCGGCCGCGGCGGGGCTGGGTCATGTCGACCTGCCCATGGATGCCGACGGCGTCGCCCGCAGCATGTTCCTGCAAGCCGGCATGGGCGACCCGCACTGGCCTTCGCTGGCCCTGGCGCAATTCCAGCTGGACCAGTTGCCGGCGGTCCCCGACCAGCCGCTGCCGGGTTTGCGCAACTCGCAACCCAACGCCTCGCCGTACCTGTGGTCGCGCGACTACCAGGTGCTGGTGCCGTATGCGAATTCTTCCGACGGCTTCACCCAGGTGTCCTACGCGGACGTGCTGCACGGCCGCGTGCCGGCCGCGGCGCTGCGCGACCGCTGGGTCCTGGTCGGCGTCACCGCGACCGGACTGGGCGATGCGCTCAACAGCCCGGGCGGTCTTTCCGATTCCCGCCTCAGCGGCGTCGAGTACCAGGCCAATGCGCTGAATGCGCTCGCGCATGGAAACCTGATCGTGCCCCTGTCGCTGCCGCTGCAGCTTGCGCTGTCGGCCGCGGTGATCGTGCTTCCGCTGCTGCTGTATGGCCTGCCGGGCTTGCGCAACCGGGGCCTGCTGGTGCTGGGCGCGTCGGTGCTGGCGATGCTGCTTTCGATCGCGTTGCTGTGCCTGGGCAACCGCTGGTTTTCGCCGATGCCGGTGCTGCTGGTGCTGCTGCTGTTCGCCATCGTCCTGGGAATACAACTGCTGCGGCGCACCCACACGCGGGCGATGTCCGATCCGCTGACCGGACTGGCCAACCGCGCGCACTTCGACGGTGCGCTGGAACAGGAAATCCGCGTCGCCCGCCGCACCGGCCAGACGTTGTCGCTGCTGCTGGTCGATGTCGACCGCTTCAAACAGTTGAACGATACCTTGGGCCATCCTGCCGGCGACGAGCTGCTGGTGCGGCTGGCCAAGGTGTTGCGGGCCCGCGCGCGCCGTCCGCGCGACCTGGTTTCGCGCCTGGGCGGCGACGAATTCGCCGTGCTCCTGCCGGAAACCCCGCCCCACGCCGCGGCTTCCATCGCCTCCACCATCCATGCGGACATCGGCTCGCTGGCGACGCCGGCGATGCTTGCGGCAGGACAGACGACGAGCGTCAGCATCGGCGTACACAGCTTCCCCAGCGACCACGACGTCGATGGCGAAGACGTCATGGGCCTGGCCGACGCCGCCCTGTACCGGGCCAAGCAGAACGGTCGCAACCGCACCGCGACCAGCCTGGAACTGACCGGCTGAGCGGCGCGACTTCCGGCATATTCGCCCGCCGTCAAGGCGTGGCACAGTGGGGCATCGCCACCGGGGAAGAATCCATGCGTCCGATCGTTTCTCTCGCCTGCGCGTTGTTGCTGGCGGCTGGCCCCGCGTTCGCGGCCAAGGCGCCCGCCACCGTGCCCGGCGCCGACGCCATCGTCAGCAAGACCCTGGCCAACGGCCTGAAGATCATCGTCTGGCCCGACCACGACATCCCCAACGCCAACTACTACACCTTCTACAAGATCGGCAGCCGCAACGAATATCCAGGCATCACGGGACTGGCGCACTACTTCGAACACATGATGTTCAACGGCACCAGCAAACGCGCGCCTGGCGAATTCGACCGCATCATGGAAGCCGCCGGCGGCAGCAACAACGCCAGCACCAGCAACGACCTGACCATCTACACCGACTGGTTCCCGAGCAGCGCGACGGAAACCATCTTCGACCTGGAAGGCGACCGCATGGCCAACCTCGCCTTCGACCCCAAGGTGGTCGAGAGCGAACGCGGCGTGGTCTACAGCGAGCGCCGTTCCAGCGTCGACAACGACAACTTCGGCACGCTGATGGAACAGATGCAGGCGACCGCGTTCACCGCGCACCCGTACCAGTTCCCCACCATCGGCTGGCCGTCGGACATCGAGCACTGGAAGATCGACGACCTCAAGCGTTTCTTCAAGACCTACTACGCGCCGAACAACGCGGTGCTGGTGATCGCCGGCGATGTCGAACCGGCGCAGGTGTTCGCGCTGGCCGACAAGTACCTCGCGCCGCTGGCCAAGCAGCCGGAACCGACGCCGATCACCACCGTCGAACCCGAGCAGCAGGGCGAACGCCGCCTCGTCGTGGAGAAAGCCGACGCGCAATCGCCGCTGCTGGCCTACGCCTTCCACACCGGCATGGGCGCCGGCGACAAGCAGTACCCGACCCTGGAACTGCTGACCGCGATCCTGGCCCAGGGCGATTCCTCGCGCCTGCACCAGCGCCTGGTCGAACGCGAACAGGCCGCGGTGGACACCGGTGCGTTCGCCGAGGCCGGTTTCGATCCCGGCCTGCTATGGGTTTACGCCGCGCTGCCGCCGGGCGGCGACCTGGCCAAGGTCGAAAACCTGCTCGACGACGAACTGGCGAAGATCGCCCGCGACGGCGTCAGCGCCGCCGAACTGGAGAAAGTGCGCAACCTGAAGTCCGCGGCGTTCTGGCGCAACATGGCCACGATCAACGGCAAGGCGCGCGTGCTGGGCACCTACGAGGTGTTCAACGGCGATTACCGCAAGGCCTTCGACGCGCCCGCGGCCTACGCGGCCGTCAGCGCCGCCGACGTGCAGGCGCTGGCCAAGAAGATCCTGCGCGTGCAGAACCGCACCACCGGCATCTTGAAGCCCATCGCCGGCAACAAGGAGGCCGCGAAATGAACCTGTTCCGCATCGTTTCCGCCGCACTCCTCGCCGGCTGCGCCGCGCTTTCCGCGAACGCCGCCGAAATCAGGCTGCCCGACTACCAGACCCTGACCCTCGACAACGGCGCCACCGTGCTGCTGATGCCGCGCAAGGACGTGCCGCTGGTCGCCGCGTCGGTGCGCGTGCGCGGCGGCGCGCTGGCCGACGCGCCGGGCAAGGAGGGAACAGCGTCGCTGCTCGCCGAGCTCTTGTCCAAGGGCGCGGGCGAGCGCAACGCGCTGCAGTTCGCCGAAGCGATCGACGGGGCCGGCGGCACGCTTTCGTTCGGCAGTTCGCAGGAAGCCATCGAGGCCAGCGCGCAGTTCCTGTCCAAGGACGCCGGCCTGATGCTGTCGCTGCTCGGCGATGCGCTGTTGCGGCCGAAGCTCGACCCGGTCGAATTCGACAAGCTGCGCAAGCGCGCCATCGACGGCATCGCCAGCGCCAAGGATTCCGACCCCCGCCAGTTGCTGGGCACCTACAACGCGGCGTGGCTGTTCCGCGGCCATCCCTACGGCCGCGCGGAAGACGGCGACGAAACCAGCCTGGCGAAGATTTCGCTGGCCGACCTGCAGGATTTCCGCAAGCAGCAGATGGGCGGCGACCGTTTGATCGTCGCCATCGCCGGCGACTTCGATCCGGCCGCGGTGACCGCGCAGGTGAAGCAGGTATTCGGTGGCTGGGCCAAGGCCGGCGGCGCATTGCCGCAGGTCGTGGCAAAACCGCGCGAAAGCGGCCGCCGCGTGCTGCTGGTCGACAAGCCCGGCGCGACGCAGACCTATTTCGCGCTGGCCAACGTCGGCAGCAAGCACGGCGACCCCGCCGAAGCCGCGCAGGACCTGGTGCAGACCGCGTTCGGTGGCCGCTTCACCTCGATGATCAACACCGAACTGCGGATCAAGTCGGGGCTCAGCTATGGCGCGCGTTCGAGCATCGACCGCCCGCGCGAACCCGGCGCGGTGTCGATCACCAGCTTCACCAAGACCGAATCGACCAAGCAGGCGATCGACCTGGCCATCGCCACGCTCGACCGCCTGCACAAGGACGGTCTCGATGCCGCCACGCTGACCTCGGCCAAGCAGTACATCGCCGGGCAGTTCGCGCCTTCGCTGGAAACCGCACCGCAGCTGGCGGGTCAGCTTTCGGAACTGGCCTTGTACGGCGACGGCCGCGAAACGGTCGACGGCTACCTCGGCAAGGTCGCCGCGGCCACGCCGGAGCAGGTCGCCGCCGCTCGCGCGGTGTTCCCGGACGGCAAGGACCTGGCGATCGTGGCCATCGGCGATGCGGCGAAGATCCGCGACGCGATGAAGACCTACGGTCCGCTGACCGAGATGAAGCTGTCCGACCCGCGCTTCGCCCCGGCACCCTGAACCCGCCCCGAGCGGCATGACCTCCGGCACCCGCTGGCCTCGCCGCCAGCGGGTACAGTCGCGCGACCGCCCCGCGGGGCGTCCCCATTCCGTCATGCCCCAACGGGGCGGAGTTAGCCCGTGATCCTTCGCAATGCCATCCGCAAGCCGCAAGTCCTGCTGCTGTCCCTCGCCGTCGCCACCGCACTGACCGCCTGCCAGAAGGGCGAGAAGGCCGAAGCCGGCGCCACCACCGCCAGCGCCGCGACCGAACTGAAGCTGGACGAGTCCAGCCTGCCCGGCGTCAACCGCTTCCAGGTGAGCGACCTCGACACCAGCAAGAACGCCTGTACCGACTTCAACGGCTATGCCAACGGCAAGTGGCTGGCGGCGAACGCCATCCCCGGCGATCGCGCCAGCTGGGGCGCCTTCGAGATGCTCGACGAGCGTTCCAACGCCGTGCAGAAGCAGCTGGCCGAACAGGCCGCCGCCGACAAGAACGCGACCGGCGTGGAGAAGATCGTCGGCGACCTGTGGGCCACCGGCATGGACGAAGCCAAGGTCAACGCCGAAGGCATCAAGCCGATCCAGGCCGACCTGGCCGCGATCGACGGGCTGAAGGACACCGCCGGCATCGTCGGCTACCTGCGCAGCAGCGCGGCCAAGGGCGACAACGTCCTGTTCGGCTTCGGCGCCGAGGCCGATTTCAAGAATTCGACCATGAACCTAGCCTACGCCAGCCAGGGCGGCCTGGGCCTGCCGGACCCCGAGTACTACACCAAGGCCGAAAACAAGGACAAGCTGGCCGCCTATCAGGCCCACGTGGCCAAGGTGCTGGAACTGTCCGGCGTGGCCGCGGCCGATGCGGCCAAGCAGGCCGCCGACGTGGTCGCCTTCGAAACCCGCCTGGCCAAGGTGTCCAAGACCAGCACGGAGCTGTCGCGCGACACCTCGCTGTACTACAACCCGGTGACGCTGGCCGACGCCGACAAGCTGACCCCGAACTTCTCGTGGACCGAGTTCTTCAAGTCGCAGGGCGTCGCGCCGCAGGAGAAGTTCTCGCTGGCAATGCCCGAATTCCACAAGGAAGTCGACAAGATGCTGGCCGACACCGATCCGTCGGTGTGGCGCGCCTACC
The DNA here is from genome assembly GCF_017939625.1 of Pseudoxanthomonas helianthi. Lineage (GTDB taxonomy): Bacteria > Pseudomonadota > Gammaproteobacteria > Xanthomonadales > Xanthomonadaceae > Pseudoxanthomonas_A > Pseudoxanthomonas_A helianthi. The sequence goes on along the minus strand of NZ_JAGKTC010000002.1, from coordinate 623,156 downwards.
TGCGCTTCCACGCCGTCGACAGCGCCTCGCCGTTCCTCAGCGAGCCGTTCGTGCAGGAGAACTTCGCCTTCTACGGCAAGACCCTCAACGGACAGAAGGAAATCAAGCCGCGCTGGAAGCGCGTGCTGGGCACGATCAACGGCCAGGCCGGCGAAGCGCTGGGCCAGTTGTACGTGAAGGTCGCGTTCTCCGCCGATTCCAAGACCAAGATGGAGGCGCTGGTCGCCAACCTGAATACCGCGCTGAAGGCCCGCATCGAAAAGCTGGCGTGGATGGGCGACGAGACCAAGCAGAAGGCGCTGGCCAAGCAGGCCGCGTTCACCACCAAGATCGGTTACCCCGACAAGTGGCGCGACTGGGCCGGCCTGAGCACCAACCGCGACAGCTACTACGCCAACGTGCACGCGGCCAGCGAGTTCAACTACAAGTGGAACCTGTCCAAGATCGGCAAGCCGGTCGACAAGACCGAGTGGGGCATGAGCCCGCAGACGGTCAACGCCTATTACAACCCGCTGCAGAACGAGATCGTGTTCCCGGCGGCGATCCTGCAGCCGCCGTTCTTCGATCCCAACGCCGACGACGCGACCAACTACGGCGGCATCGGCGCGGTGATCGGCCATGAGATGACCCACGGCTACGACGACCAGGGCAGCCGCTTCGGCGCCGATGGCAACTTCATCGCCGATCCGGGCTGGTGGACGCAGAAGGACTTCGACGCCTTCAAGGGCCTGACCGGCAAGCTGGTCAAGCAGTTCGATGGCTACAAGACCGACGCCGGCGGCCAGGTCAGCGGCGCGCTGACCCTGGGCGAAAACATCGCCGACCTCGGCGGCCTGGCCACGGCCTACGACGCGATGAACGCCGCCACCGCCGGCAAGCAGGACCCGAAGACCGACGGCCTGACCCGCGACCAGCGCTTCTTCCTGAACTGGGCCACGGTGTGGCGCCGCAACTTCACCCCGGAAAACCTGGCCGTGCGCCTGAAGACCGACCCGCACGCCCCGGCCAACTTCCGCGCCATCGGCGCACCGTCCAACCTGCCGGCGTTCGCCGCTGCGTTCCAGTGCAAGACGGGCGACGCGATGGTGCGCGGTGGCGACCAGCAGGTGGTGATCTGGTAAACGCGTTCCATCAAGCGATCCTCGTCGCTTGCGACAGACGAAGGCCCGGGAAACCGGGCCTTCGTTTTTGTAGCCTCCTTTCCTCACCCCTGCGGAAATGGCCAAAGCATGCTTTGGCCTTTAAGTCGCGAATGCTTCTCCATAAATCTTGCGACGGGGTTCGCGACTCACGTCGCTCCCACAGGGTGAATCGCCGCGTATGCGGGGCCCTGCACGACGCGGCTGCTAGAATCCGGCCACTGTCCGACCCGGAAACCGTCGATGCCGCACTCGCGCCCCGCTCCGCTCAAGCTTGCCCTGCTGTCCCTGGCCGTGCTGGCCGCCTTCGCCGCCGCCGACGCGGATGCCGCGAAGAAGAAATCCACCAAGAGCAAGAAAGCGGCGGCTCCCGCGGTGACCGCCTGCGGCGATTTCTACACTTACGCGAACAAGTCGTGGCTGGACGGCCACGTGGCGCTGCCCGAGCAGACCGCCGTCACCGCGCTGGGCGAACTCAGCGCGCGTGCGCAGACGCAGCAGCGCGAACTGCTCGACGCGGCGATGAATGCACCGCAGAACGAGGTGCAGACCCTGCTCGGCAACTTCTGGGCCAGCGGGCTCGACGAAGCCGCGGTGGAAGCCGACGGCGCGCAGCCCATCGCCGGCCTGCTCGGCCGCATCAACGCGATCAAGAAAGCCGGCGACATCGCCCCGACCATCGCCGCGCTGCACCAGGTCGGCATCCCGGTCGCGTTCAACTTCAACGCCGACATCGACCTGCGCGACCTGGAACGCCACATCGGCTACCTGATGCAGGGCGGCCTGGGCCTGCCCGACCCGGCCTACTACACCCGCACCGACGCCGAAACGCGCGAGCTGCTCGGCCGCTACCGTGCCTACGTCAGGCAGATCCTGGCCCTGACCGGCACGCCGAAGGAAAAGCTCGACGCCGAATCGGCCACGGTCATCGACCTGGAAACGCGCCTCGCCCAGGTGTCCACCCCGCTGCTGCAGTTGCGCGATTTCCGCGCCGCCTATGCACCGGTCGCGACCAAGGACCTGGGCAAGCAGTACCGCAACCTGCAGCTGGACGCCTTCCTCAAGGCGCAGGGCATCAAGGACGACACGATTTCCCTGCCCAACCCGGCCTACGTCAGGCAGCTCGACGCATTGGTCAAATCGCTGAAGCCCGACCAGTGGAAGGCCTACCTGCGCTGGCGCGTCGGCGACACCATGGCGCCGTACCTGGCCAAGTCCTTCCGCGACGCCGAATTCGAATTCCGCGGCCGCGTGCTGCGCGGCCAGGTCGCGCCATCGCCGCGCTGGCAACAGGTGCTGGACGCGATCAACCTCGCCGCCGGCCCGATGCTGGGCAAGGAATACGCCGCGCGCTACCTGCCCGCCGCGAACAAGGCGCAGGCCGAGGCCATCGCCAAGGCCGTGCGCGACGCGCTGGACGCGTCGCTCGACCGCAACACGTGGTTGGCGCCCGCGACCCGCGACGAAGCGAAGAAGAAGCTCGCCAAGCTGAAGATCGAAATCGGCACGCCGCGCCGCGACCTCGACTACAGCGTGCAGCCGATGGGCCGCAACAGCTTCGGCAGCAACCTGCTGATCGCTTCGACCTGGCACCACCGCGAAGAAATGAAGCGCATCGGCAAGGGCAATGCCGACCGCCGCTGGGACGTGCTGCCGCAGCAGCCGGCGCTGGCCTACGACCTAGCGCAGAACCGGCTGATCGTCACCGCCGCGGTGCTGCAGGCGCCGGTGTTCGACGCCGCGGGCGACGTGTCCGCGCAGTACGGCGGCTTCGGCGCGCTGGTCGGCCACGAGCTGAGCCGCGGTTTCGACAACAAGGGCCGCATGGTCGATTCCAAGGGCGACCTGCGCGACTGGTGGACACCGGCCGACGTCTCGGCGTGGTCGTCGATCTCCTCGAAACTGGCATCGCAATACGACGGCTACGCCTGGCCGATGCTGAAGGACGTGAAGGTCAACGGCCGCCAGACCGCCGACGAGAACATGGCCGACCTGGCCGGCGTGGAACTGGCCAGCGCCGCGTTCTCCGCAATGCAGCCCGGCCCGATCGCCGTGCAGCAGAAGGCGTTCTATGAAGGCTGGGCGCACCTGTGGGCGCAGAGCCTGTCGCCGGCCGATGCCACCCTGCGCGCCAGCACCTCGCCTTACGCGCCGGGCCAGTGGCGCGCCAACGGTCCGTTGGTCAACCAGCCCGACTTCGCCGACGCGTTCACTTGCAAGGCGGGCAATGCGATGCAGCGCAAGGAAGACGAGCAGGTAAAGATCTGGCGTTGAGTTTCTTGCTCGTCGTCCCGGCGCAAGCCGGGATTCATTTTGCTCTTGCTCTCGAATTCCCATGCGGAAGCCCAAGGCAGAATGGATTCCAGCTTGCGCTGGAATGACGGCCGATGTCATTCCACTCAATCAGATCCTTTGCAGTTCATCTCACGATCCTCGGCCCCGGCGGCCGCCGCTTGTTGAACGGCGGCTGCCCGCGCCAGTAGCGGATCAGCAGCCAACCGAACAGCATGCCGCCAAGGTGCACGAAATGCGCCACGCCCGGCTGCCAGCCGGTGTAGGCCAGCAGCAGTTCCAGCCCGCCGTAGATGATCACCAGGTTGCGTGCGCGGATTTCCATCGGGATCGGGAACACGATCATCCGATTGTTCGGGAAGATCATGCCGTAGGCCAGCAGCAGGCCGAACACCGCGCCCGAAGCGCCCAGCGCGGTGGACAGCGTGACCTGCTGCGCGAGCAGCCACGTCGACACCAACAACTGCAGCATGTTCGCGCCCAGCAGGCAGACGAAGTAATAGGTCAGGAAGCGCTTCCGGCCCCAGACCATCTCCAGCGACGAGCCGAACATCCACAGCGCGAACATGTTGAAGAACAGGTGCCCGATGCCCGCGTGGGCGAACCCCGCCGTCAGCAACTGCCAGGGCATGAAGCCGCCGTTGGGCACCACGTCGCCCGCGCCCAGCGGCCACAACACCAGTTGGTCGGTGAACGCATTGCCCAACAGGTTCTGCAGGAGGAAGACCGCGACATTGGCGATCAACAGCGAACGGACGGCGGGAGTCAGCGGTGGGAACATGGCCGGGCTTCTGGAAATCGCGGGAACAGGATAAATGGGAACTGCCGGCGCCGGATCAATCCTCCGGCCCCCAGATCAGCTCCTCGACGCTGCGCGCGGCCTTCACGCCCCGCACGCGGCCCTTCACCACGGACACGCCTTCGGCGCGCAGGCGCTGGCTCTGCTCGCGGTAGCCGCGCGAGCCTTCGGGAAAAGCGATGCGGCCATCGGAACGCAGCACACGGTGCCACGGCAGCTTCGGGTCCGCGTTCTCGCTGAGCACCCGCGCCGCCAGCCGCGCGCGACCGGGTAGGCCCGCACGCCGTGCGACTTCGCCGTAACCGGCCACCTGCCCACGCGGAATGGCGCGGACCGCGGCAAGGATGCGCTCGATGCTGGTCTTGTCGGACATGCGGCAAGCATACCCGCTGGTGCTTTTCCTTCTCCGTCCGGGATCGAAGCCGCTTCAAGCGGCTGAGGAAAAAGACCTCACAAGCGCATTGGCAAAGCCCTTGCACGTGATGGTTCCCGCCCTCATCCGCCCTTCGGGCACCTTCTCCCGGAGGGAGAAGGAAGAACTTACGCCCAGCCCAGCGCGTTCAACCCGCGCCACAGCAACCAGGCGATGCCGCCCGCGGCCGGGATGGTCAGGATCCACGCCCACACGATGCGTTCGATCACGCCCAGCTTCAGCGCCTTCGGGTTCTTGGCGTAGCCCACGCCCATGATCGCCGTGGAGATGCTGTGCGTGGTCGAAACCGGCATGCCGAAGGCCGCGGCGGACACCAGGATCGTCGCCGAAGCGGTTTCCGCGGCGAAACCGTCGATCGGATCCAGCTTGACCATCTTGTGGCCGAGGGTCTTGATGATCTTCCAGCCGCCCGAAGCGGTACCGGCCGCCATCACCAACGCGCAGGCGACGATGATCCAGGTGTCGATGTCGTCCTTGCCGCCGTCCGGATGCATGAACGACAACCAGCCCGGCAAGTCGTTCAACGCGCCGGACGACTGCGCGGCGAAGATCGCCAGGGCGATGATGCCCATGGTCTTCTGCGCATCCTGGCGGCCATGGGCGAAGCCCATGTAGCCGGCCGAAACCAGCTGCGCCTTGCTGAAGAACGCGTTGATCCAGCGCGGGCGCACCATCCGCGCCAGCGGACCGCCGGCCTTCGACAGGCTGGCGATCACCAGGTACAGCAAGGTGATGATGGCCACGCCCAGCAGGAACCCCGCCAGCGGCGAGGTGACCATCGGCACCACGACCTTCCACAGCAGGCCCTTGTTGCTGGTCCAGCCCTCGTCGCCGGCCTTCGACCAGATCAGCGAAGCCCAGTTGTTCTGCGAAGCGGCCATGGCCGCGCCGCACAGGCCGCCGATCAACGCGTGCGAGGACGACGACGGCAAGCCGCGCCACCAGGTGATCAGGTTCCAGACGATGGCGCCAAGCAACGCGCAGATGATCACCTGCGAGGTGACGTTGACCACGTTGCTGTCGATCAGGCCGGAGGAGATGGTCTTCGCCACCGCCGTGCCCATGAACGCGCCGATCAGGTTGGTGGTGGCGGCCAGGACGATGGCCTGCCCCGGGGTCAGCACCTTGGTCGCGACCACGGTGGCGATGGAGTTGGCGGTGTCGTGGAAACCGTTGATGAACTCGAACACGAGCGCCGCGAGGATCACGACGATGACCAGGGTCAGCATCGCGGCTTCCTCAGCTGTTCTTCAACACGATCTGGTACGCCACCACGCCTGCCTCGCGGCAGCGGTCGATGGCCTTCTCCAGGATCTCGAAGAACTCCTTCAGCAGGAACATCTGCAAGTTGTCGAGGCGGCCGGAATAGATGTCGCGGTACAGCTCCAGCATCAGCCGGTCGGCCTCGTTCTCGATGGCGCGCAATTTCTCGTTCAGCGCGCTCATCTGGTCCAGGTTCATCTTGCGCAGCTCGTGGACCATTTCCACCACGACCGAGGCGGCCTGTTCCAGCATCGCCGCGCGCGGCGCGAAGTCGATGTGCTCCAAGTGGGTCACCGCCAGCGAATAGCGGTCGGCGAACTTCTCGATCTGCTTGGGGATCTTGTACAGCGCCGAACCCAGGGCTTCGATGTCCTCGCGCTCGAACGGGGTGATGAAGCTGTCGACCAGCGCCTGGCCGATCTTGTCCGAGGCGGTGCGCTCGCGCTGGCGGGCCAGCTTGAATGCGTCCAGCGCCGGCTGCCGGTCGCTCGCCTTCATCATCGCGTACAGCGCCTGGGCGCTGTCGTGGGCGGCTTCGGCGGCCTCGTCGAGCAAGGTATAGAACTGTTGGCCGGAGCCGAAGATGGTCTGCAGGGAAAACATGCGGGCACCCCACCGTCGCGGGAAGGACGGCAATCGGGGGCGAATTATGACGGTTTAGCGACCATGAAGGGGAGCCGGCGGCGGTCCCGGCCTGCTGTCGGGCTGGGTGCCCGCCTGCGCAAGGCCTTGATTTCACGACAGCCGCCCATCAACTGGTATGCATAGCGGTTTGCTAGACTGCCACCGCGCCTCACGGCGCAACCTATGGACGACGACCCTACGCACTTGCCCCGCCACCGCCCTGCCCCGGCCCGTGGCGAACGCCCTCCGACCCTCTCCCCCGGCCGGAATCGCCCCCGTGCTTGAACTGCTGATCGTCATTTTCCTGATCCTATTCAACGCTTTCTTCGCCCTGTCGGAGATGGCGGTAGTGACCTCGCGCAAGAGTCGCCTCAAGCAGCTGGCCATGGAGAGCCGCCGTGCGCAGAAGGCACTGATGCTGGCCGAGCACCCGGAGGGCTTCCTGTCCGCAGTGCAGTTGTGGATCAGCCTGCTGAGCCTGCTGATCGGCTATTTCGGCGGCGAATCGATGGGCGACAAGATCGCCGAGCTGGTGGTGCGCGTCGAGTGGTTAGCTCCCTACGCAGGCCAGATCGGATTCGCAGCAGGCTTCCTGCTGACCTTGTTCTCGCTTGGCCTGTTCGGCGAACTGGTCCCTAAACGCATCGGCACCCTTCGCCCCGAGCAGATCGCCTGCTTGGTGGCGTATCCGATGGACTTTTTCGCCACCATCGCGAAACCGTTCGTCGCCGCATTGGCGTTCGGCACACGCACGGTGATGCGGTTACTGGGCCTACAGGACGCAGGCGCGGCGCAGGTCACCGAAGAAGAAATCCGCATGCTGGTCACGGAAAGTCATGAGCAGGGCGTGATCGACGACGATGAACGCAACATGGTCCACCGCGTGCTCCGTCTCGGCGACCGTACCGCCGACAGCCTGATGACCCCGCGCACCCGCATCGCCTGGCTCGATGCCGCGGCCAGCGACGCCGAGAACCTCGCGGTCATGCGCGAGGAGCAATATTCGCGTTATCCGGTCTATCGCGGCAGCGACCAGGACGTGGTCGGCCTGCTGGAAGTGAAGACCCTGCTCGACCGCATCGGCGGCAACAACGACGGCGGCCTGCTCGAGCACCTGCGCGAACCCCTGTTCGTCGCCGAATCGACCCATGCGATGAAACTGCTGGAAATCCTCCGCGAGGAACAGCAGTCGCTGGCGCTGGTGGTGGACGAGTACGGCGAAATCCAGGGCCTGGTCACGCTCAGCGACCTGATGGGCGCGGTGGTCGGCCGGCTGCAGGCCGCGGAGAACACCGAGGAGGACGCGCTGGTGGTGACCCGCGCCGACGGCTCGCTGCTGGTCGACGGCTCGCTGCCCAACGACGATCTGCGCGAACTGCTCGGCGGCGTGGCCCTGCCCGGCGACGAGGACGACTACAACACCCTTGCCGGCATGGTGATCGAGCGCTTCGGCCGGATCCCGCACGTCGGCGAATTCTTCGACTGGGCCGGCTGGCGCATCGAAGTGGTCGACCTGGACGGGGCGCGCGTGGACAAGCTGCTGCTGCAGAAATTGCCGGAAGAAGATGACGACGCACAAGCCGGCTGATCCACCGGATCCAGGTTCGCCAGAAACGCCCCCGCATTCCGCCAGCACCCGCACGGTGCTGGACGCACTGGGCGTCGGCGACCCCGAACAGCGCCTGCGCCTGGGCGAGCTGATGGCCGACCTGCGCCAAAGCGCGTTCGGCATGCTGCTGTTCATCGCCGTGCTGCCGTCGTTCATCCCGATCCCGGGCGTGGCCGGTGCGCTCAGCGGCCCGCTGGTGATGCTGGTCGGCGTGCAACTGCTGCTGGGATTGCGTCGGCCGTGGCTGCCGCGCTTCCTCGCCGCGCGCGGCCCGCAGCGCAAGTCGATCATCCGCTTCGGCAAGATCCTTGCCCGGCCGTTGCGCTGGGTCGAATGGCTGGTCCGCCCGCGCCTGGAATGGGCGCTGGACCATCGCCTGGCCAGCGCGTTCACCGGCCTGTTGCTGCTGGTGCTGGGCCTGCTGCTGGCGCTGCCGATACCGTTCACCAACTACGCGTTCGGTGCGCTGCTGCTGCTGTTCGTGTTCGCCCTGCTGGAGCGGGACGGCGCGCTGATGCTGCTGGCCTGGCTGGCCGGCGCGGGCACCATCGTGGTGTTCGGCCTGCTTTCCGGCAACCTGGTCCAGGCGGTGGGCGAACTCCTGGCGAAATGGCCGTAACCCGCTTTCGTGGGAGCGACCTTGGTCGCGAATGCTTTTGCGGACTCGCAGCCGCTCAAGAAGAAGCATTCGCGACCAAGGTCGCTCCCACAGACCCGTAGCGGGTTACTCGCTTTCTTCCGTATCGACTTCGTCGCCCTGCACCGTGCCGCCGCCCGGGCCCATGCGCACGTTGCGCGCCGGCACCACGGTGGAAATCGCGTGCTTGTAGACCATCTGGCTGACCGTATTGCGCAACAGCACCACGAACTGGTCGAACGATTCGATCGTCCCCTGCAGCTTGATGCCGTTGACCAGGTAGACCGACACCGGCACGCGTTCGCGGCGCAGCGCGTTGAGGAAAGGATCCTGCAGGGATTGCCCCTTGGTCATGTCCGTAGCTCCCGCCCATTCGCCGGGCTGTTGTTGTTATCGTGCGGGCGGCGTCCGGCTTCCCCCGACCCCCCGGACGCGGATGTTACACAACTGCGGGGATTTGGCCAGCCGTGGTTCAGGTCCGGGAGCGCAGGAACAGGTCCAGCGCCCGCTCCAACCCCTCGCGATCTGCTTGCGGATCGAACCACCGGGCGCCGAGATCCCCGCGCAGCCAGGTCAGCTGGCGCTTGGCCAGCTGGCGCGTGGCGAAGATCGCGCGATCGCGGAATTCCGCCGCGTCGGTCGCGCCATCCAGGTGTTCCCAGGCCTGCCGGTAGCCGACCGCACGAATCGCCGGCAGGTCGATCACGGCCGGGTGCGACCACAGTTCCGGCAAGCCGCGCAGACGGCGCACTTCGTCGAGGAAGCCTTCGGCCAGCATGGCGTCGAAGCGCCTCTCGATGCGCTGGTGCAGCACCGCACGGTCGGCCGGCGCCAGCACCAGGCCCAGCACGCGGAACGGAAAGCGCTGGCGCACGGATTCGCGCTGCCATTGGCTGATCGGCTTGCCGCTGAGCCGGAACACCTCCAGCGCGCGCTGGATGCGCTGCGGATCGGTGGGTTTGATCTTGCGGGCCGCGTCGGGGTCGACCTCGGCGAGCTCGGCGTGCAGCGCCGGCCACCCCCGCGCTTCGGCGCGCGCCGCGATCTCCGCACGCACACCGGCATCGGCTTCGGGCATCGGCGACAACCCGTGCAGCAACGCCTGGAAGTACAGGCCCGTGCCGCCGGCGAGGATCGGCAGCCGGCCTCGCGCGGCGATGCCCTCAAGGGCGGCACGCGCGTCGGCGGCGAATTCCGCGGCCGAATACGGTTGCCACGGTTCGCGCACATCGATCAGGTGGTGCGGAACCAGCGCCTGTTCCGCCGCACTGGGTTTGGCCGCACCGATGTCCAGGCCCCGGTAGACCAGTGCCGAATCGACGCTGACGATTTCCCCGCCCAAGCGCTGCGCCCATTCCAGTGCCAGCGCCGACTTGCCCGACGCGGTCGGGCCCATCAGGGCAAGGGCGAGCGGGCGATGGTCGGCGGGCATACCGGACATTGTAGGTCGGGGTCACGCCCCCGACCTGCTTTTCAGACCATGCCGTTGCGCCTGTCGATCAGCGCCGGGCCTCTCGTCCTTCGATCCATTGCTGCAACGACAAAACGCGCGCGCGCCGGGGACGTTACGCCGGCCTACGACCAGAAATCGTTGCAACGATTTCCACAGCCACTGTGGAGAACCATCGGGGCAAGTCTGTTGATAACTCCGGATCGCCCTTCCGCGACAAGCCGTTACGTGGAATTGGCTATTTTTTGACCAGCCGGTTTCAACTGTCCACAAGCGCTGTGGACAAGATTGGGGACAGTCGTGTGGAGATGCATCGCAAACGCAGGCGTGGTGCGGCCTGCGGCCGATATGGCGAGAAAATGACCAGTCGGAAACCTTGACTTTCGGGACATCTCAAGAATTGTCATCCCGAGCGTAGCGAGGGATCTGTTTTTGTTCGTCATTCCCGCGCAGGCGGGAATCGCTCGTGCCTTTGCCGTGCTTCAAATGGCAGGAGCGAAGAGCGATTCCCGCCTGCGCGGGAATGACGAACAAGAGCAAGAAACAAAAGCTAGATCCCTCGCTACGCTCGGGATGACAAATTTCATCTTCCCCAGTCGCCTCAAGTCATCTATTCGTCGTCGGGCCAGCGGATCGACGGCTTCGCCGCTTCCTTGCGCGGCAACGGCACCGCGGCGACCGCGTTCCAAACCTTCAGCGCATCGACGGTGGCGGCGACGTCGTGCACGCGGACGATCTTGGCGCCGTTCTGCGCGGCGATCAGGTGCGCGGCGACGGAGCCTGCGACGCGTTCCGCCGGCGCTTCGCGTCCGGTCAACTCGCCGATGGTCTTCTTGCGCGACATTCCCGCCAGCACCGGCACGCCGAGCTCGGCGAAACGCTGCAACTGCGCCAGCAACGCCAGGTTGTGCGCGGCGTTCTTGCCGAAGCCGAAGCCGGGATCGACGACCAGGTTCTTCTTCGCGATGCCGGACATCTCGGCGGCGAAGATGCGCTCGGCCAGGAAACGATGCACCTCGGCGACCACGTCGTCGTACTGCGGATCCGCCTGCATCGTGCGCGGCTCGCCGAGCATGTGCATCAGCACCACCGGCACGCCGAGCGCGGCGGCGGCGTCCAGCGCGCCCTCGCGGCGCAGCGCGTACACGTCGTTGATCATGCCCGCGCCGGCGGCGACCGCCGCGCGCATCACTTCCGGTTTCGAAGTGTCGATGCTGATCGGCAGCGAGATCTGCTTCGCCAGCCGTTCGATCACCGGGACCACCCGCTTCAGTTCCTCTTCGACCGGAACTTCATCGGCCCCCGGCCGGGTCGATTCGCCGCCGATGTCGAGGATGTCCGCGCCCTCTTCCGCCAGTTTCAGGCCATGCGCGACGGCGGCATCGACATCCGCATGCGCGCCGCCGTCGGAGAACGAGTCGGGGGTGACGTTGACGATGCCCATGACCTTCGGCACGTCGAGCTTGACGAGGCGGCCGGCGCAATCGAGTTGCGGCGTGGTGTCGAACATTGCGGTCGGAAAAAAGAAAGGCCAGACGGGAGTCTGGCCTTTCGTCGTCGAACTGGCAACGCGCTTCAGGTCTGCGCCGCCGGACCGCCCAGCGGCGGCAGCGGGCGCGGATCGCCCTTGCCTTCGCCCTTGCCCGGCTTGTCCCAGCCGGTCGGCGGCGGCACGTCGCGGCCTTCCATGATCGCGTCGATCTGCGCGGCGTCGATGGTTTCGTACAGCAGCAGCGCCTCGGCCATCGTGTGCAGCTTGTCGATGTTCTCGGTCAGGATCTTGGTGGTGCGGTCGTAGGCCTTGTCCAGGATGCTGCGCACCACCGCGTCGATGCGGCTCGCGGTCTCGTTGGAGACGTTCTTGTGCTGGGTCACCGAACGGCCGAGGAACACTTCGTCCTCTTCTTCGCCGAAGGTGATCGGGCCCAGCTCGGACAGGCCCCACTTGGTGACCATGTTGCGCGCCATCTTGGTCGCGCGCTCGATGTCATTGGACGCACCGGTGGTGACCTTGTCGGCGCCGAAGATCAGTTCCTCGGCGACGCGGCCGCCGTACAGCGAGCACAGCTGCGATTCGATGCCGACGCGGTTCAGCGAATACTTGTCGCCTTCCGGCAGGTACATGGTCACGCCCAGCGCGCGGCCGCGCGGGATGATGGTGACCTTGTAGACCGGGTCGTGCTCGGGAACGATGCGGCCTACGATCGCGTGGCCGGCCTCGTGATAGGCGGTGTTGCGCTTCTCTTCCTCGCTCATCGCCATCGAGCGGCGCTCGGTACCCATCAGGATCTTGTCGCGGGCGCGGTCGAAGTGCTCCATGCGCACTTCCTTCTCATTGCCACGGGCGGCGAACAAGGCCGCTTCGTTGCACAGGTTGGCGAGGTCGGCGCCGGAGAAACCCGGAGTGCCGCGGGCGACCACCATCGGCTCGACGTCGTCGGCCAGCGGCAGCTTGCGCATGTGCACGCGCAGGATCTGCTCGCGGCCCTTGACGTCGGGCAGGCCGACCACGACCTGGCGGTCGAAGCGACCCGGACGCAGCAGGGCCGGATCGAGCACGTCGGGACGGTTGGTCGCGGCGATCACGATCACGCCTTCGCCGCCCTCGAAGCCGTCCATCTCGACCAGCAGCTGGTTGAGGGTCTGCTCGCGCTCGTCGTGGCCGCCGCCGAGGCCGGCGCCGCGATGGCGGCCGACCGCATCGATTTCGTCGATGAAGATGATGCACGGCGCATGCTTCTTCGCCTGCTCGAACATGTCGCGCACGCGGCTGGCGCCGACGCCGACGAACATCTCGACGAAGTCGGAACCGGAAATGCTGAAGAACGGCACCTTGGCCTCGCCTGCGATGGCCTTGGCCAGCAGGGTCTTGCCGGTGCCCGGCGGGCCGACCATCAGCACGCCGCGCGGGATCTTGCCGCCCAGCTTCTGGAACTTCGACGGATCGCGCAGGAATTCGACCAGTTCGCCGACCTCCTCCTTGGCCTCGTCGCAGCCGGCGACGTCGGCGAAGGTCACCTTCACCTGATCCTCGCCCTGCAGCTTGGCGCGCGACTTGCCGAACGACATCGCGCCCTTCGCGCCGCCACCGCCGCCCTGCATCTGCCGCATCATGAACAGCCAGAAGCCGATGATCAGCAGCACCGGCAGGAAAGTCATCAGGATCGAACCCAGCGAGATGCCGCTGGACGGCGCTTCCTGCTTGATCGCGACGTTCTTGTTGCGCAGGACGTTGATCAGCTCGCGGTCGTACGGACCGAGCACGGAGACCGGCTGGTCGCTGCCGTTGGTTCGATAGGTGATCTTCATGACATCGGCACGGCCGTCGCCACTGAAGGTCACTTCCTTGACCGCACCGCTGTCGACCTGGTCTAGGAATTGCGAATAGGACGGCTGCTGGGCCGTGGCCCCGCCCAGGCGCGGCGAGAAGCTCTGGAAGACCACCATCAATACGACGGCGACGACCACCCACAGCAGCAGATTCTTGGCCAAGTCGTTCATCCTCATCGTTCCCTACCGTCCCACCTTACTTCAACTGGTTCACACAGGCCTGTGCCGTTTGCCCTGGCCCAGCGCATAGACTTCCGGCGACCGCTTGCGCGAGGCGTCCGGCTTGCGGATCGCCACGCGCTCGTAGCGCCGGCGCAGCTCCCGGACGTAGTCGTCGAAACCCACGCCTTGGAACAGCTTGATCAGGAACGCACCGCCGGGCTTGAGATGACCGTCAGCGAAATCCATCGCCAGTTCGGCCAGGTGCATCGCCCGCGGCTGGTCCACCGCATCCATGCCACTCTTATTGGGGGCCATATCCGACAGAACAAGGTCCACCGGCTGCCCGGCGAGCATCGCCTCCAGCTGCGATAACACGCTGTTTTCCCTGAAGTCCCCATGAAGGAACTCCACTCCGGCCAGCGGCGGCATCTCCAGGATGTCCATCGCCACGACCCGGCCGGTGTCGCCCAGGGCCTGGCGGACGAACTGCGACCAGCCGCCCGGGGCCGCGCCCAGGTCGACCACGACCATGCCCGGCTTCAGCAACCGGTCGCGGGCCAGCAGCTCCTCCAGCTTGTAGGCCGCGCGCGAACGCATCCCTTCCGCCTGCGCCTTCTTCACGTAGGGGTCGGAAAAGTGCTCCTTGAGCCAGCGTTGGCTGCTTTTGCTGCGGGTGGCCATGGCTTGTCCCTTTCCCGTGCGGAAAGGGCCGTATGAAGGCGGTGAACAGGGCCCGCATGATACCCTGAACCCCCATCACCACCCGTTTTCCGCATGTCCGTCGTCCTGACCAACGCCCAGAACCGTTTCCTGCGCGGCCAGGCGCACGACCTGAAGGCCCTGCTGCAGACCGGCGGCAAGGGCGTCACCCCGGCCTTCCTGGCCGAGCTGGACGAGGTGCTGGAACGCCACGAACTGGTCAAGCTCAAGGTCGCGGCCGAAGACCGGGAAACCCGCGACGCGATGGTCCGCGACATCGTCGCCCAGACCGGCGCAGCCTTGGTCCAGCGCATCGGCCACGTGGCCATCCTCTACCGTCCCGCCCGGGACAAGCGGCAGATCGTCCTGCCGCGCGGCTGATCCGGCCATGCAGCTGAACCACGAGCGCCCCGATTACGCCTTCGCCCTGCGCAGCGCCGATGGCCACAGTGCGCGGGTCAACGACCGGGTCCTGAACGCCAGTTTCATCCTGGCCCCGTCGCAACTGGTCGAAGACTGGCCGGTGCGCGCCGGCGAGCCGCTGGCCGCCGACGACCTGGCGCCGCTGCTGGCGCTGGATCCGGAACTGGTGGTGCTGGGCACCGGCGACAGGCAGGTGTTCCCTTCCGCCGCGGTAATGGCCGCGTGCCTGACCCGCGGCGTGGGCATCGAGGTGATGAACAACCAGGCGGCCGCCCGGACCTTCAACGTGCTGGCCAGCGAAGGACGGCGCGTGGTGGCGGGATTTCTCCTTTCGCCGTGATCGTAGGGCGGGCCCTGGCCCGCCGCGCGGCCCACAACTGCTGCGGGATGGCGGGCCAAGGCCCGCTCTACATCTGGCTGTAGGATGGGTGGGGCCGAAGGGGACATCCGTCATGGGACGGCACGCACGATGAGGGGTATCGCTGCTCACTGCCCGTTCTGCCTTCTGGTCATCGCCATCGTTTCGCTGGCGGGTTGCGACCCGCGCGGTCCCCGGCATCGCTTCAACGGCTGGGCCGCCACGCCGCAAGCCGCACGCCTCGTCGACTACCGGGATTTCCTGCGTCGCCAGAAGGTCGAAGACGCGCTGCCGATGGAATCCCTGCTGCGCAGCGGGCGGCGCTGGCGCCGTTGCGGCGTCACCGAATTCGCGGTGCCGCCAGAAAGCGCCTGGGCGAACATGGTGCCGACCCTGGCGGCGGTGAAGCAGCTCCGTGCCGACGGCTTGCTGCATGGAGAGCGAACCGCTTCGGCCTATCGCGATCCCGTCTTCAATCGCTGCGAAGGCGGCAGTTCGCGCAGCAAGCATCTGGCGAACAACGCGCTGGATTTCGACCTTGCACGGGCCACTCCCAGCGAAGTCGCGCGGCTTTGCGCGTGGTGGCAACGACATGGGCCCGCACTGAAACTCGGGCTGGGTTTCTACGACGCCGACAAGATCCATATCGACACCTCGGGTTTTCGCACCTGGGGCTACGACTACACGCGCAAGACGTCGTTATGCACGAGGGTCAGCGGTTGAATTCGGTGGGCTTTTCCAACTGATACAACACGTCCTGGAGATCCTCGACCTTGGCCGACAAGACCGCCTGGGCATCACGCACACCGGCGTTGTAGAAATACGCACCGACCTCTTTGGCGAAGAAATCGATCAGGAATTCGGCGTCGAACGGCCGATCTGCTGTTTCAGCTCTTCCGAGAAATACAGCTGCACCTTGCGGGTGATGGCAGCCTTCTCATCGTCCGAAAAACGGATGTCGTTCATCTCGACCCCTCCTGTCTATGCTGCGGGGATCCCGCAGCACCTGATACACGGCAAAGATGGGTATCGCTGCGCTCCATCCATCCTCCCTGCTATTGTTTGGGTCGACAGTCGCTGCCGTAAGCTTGGCGGTAAGGCCTGTCGAAACAGGTGACCAAGCCATCGACCACCTCGATATTCATGGGCCAGCGCATCTTCATCTTTTGGCCGTTGTCCATCGATACTTCCACGTAACCATCCTTCACCGGCCCCAGCACGTCCGGCGTCGGCACTTTCATCAGTCTTTCCCTGGCGGCAAGCAGTACCGGCTTGTCCTTGCGGAGGAACGCAACTGTCGCATCGACATACGCGTTCCATGCCTCCTGTCCCACCTCGTTTTTCTTCGCGGACGAAAGCAGCGCGATGGCGCGCTCCGTTTGCCCGGCGGAGGCGCGCATCTGCCCTTCGTGCCAGTTGAGGATCGGCTTGTCCAACCCGTGTTTTTTCTTGTACGCCGCGATCAGATCCGCAGCGGCGACCTCGCAACCTGCAATATTGGCGATTTTCCGCCACCCCCCGCCGCCATTCGACAAGTCCTGGTCGAAGGCGTTCTCGTCCAGCGCCAGCATTGCAGCTTTGTCATAACCGCACTGGCTCGGCCTTGCGGTTGCGACTGGCGATTTGGTCGCGCATGCGGCCAGCAGCACCAGAGACATGCAGGCCATGGCCATGCGCTTCATCGGCAACCTCACTTTTTCGGCAGGTATTCCTGTGGATCAACCGGCTTGCCGTTGTAGCGGATCTCGAAGTGCAGCATGTCGCGCGCGGCACCGCTGTGGCCCATCTCGGCGATCTGCTGGCCGGCCTTCACGTTCTGCCCTTCGTTGACCAGGCGACGGCGGTTGTGGCCGTAGGCCGACAACCAGGTTTCGCTGTGTTTGACGATGATCAGTTCGCCATAGCCGACCAGGCCGGCGCCCGAGTACACCACCACGCCATCGGCGGCGGCGCGGACCGGCTGGCCTTCCTTGCCGGCGATATCGATGCCCTGGCGGGTCGCGTTGCCTGCGGCGTAGGTGCCGACGACCGTGCCGTCGGCCGGCCAACGCCAGTCGAAACCGTCCGCGTCCGGCGGCGGCACCGGCTTGGCGATGGGACGCGTCGGCGTTGTGGTGCCCGCCGCCGGGCGAGTCGCGGGCGGACGCGTGGTCGTCGCGGTGGAACGCACCGGTGGTGGTGCGGCGCGGCGATCCTGCGGATACAGGCGCAGGCGCTGGCCGGGATAGATGGTGTATGGCGGGTCCACGCCGTTCCACAAGGCCAGGTCCAGCGGCGTGATGCCGTTGTTGACCGCGATCCGATACAGGGTATCGCCACGCTGGACGATGGTCGTGGCGCCGTACTTGGGCTGGGAAACGACGGGACGCGGGGCCGAACGCGACGGCGTGCGCACCACGGTGCTGCTGCATGCGGCCAACCACAGGGCCGCGATGGCCAGTACGAAGATGCGCGTCGCTTTCGTCATTCGGTATCCGTCCTCAACCTTGCTGCGATCTCCACACCAGCCAGCCGATCGCGCCCAGCACCAGCGCCGTCGCCGCCCAGCCGACCGGCTCGATCCAGCGCCGCAGTGCGCTTTCGGCCTTCTCGCCGCCCAGGCGGATCGCCAGCGCCAGCAGGTACACGCGCTTGCCCCGGCCGATCAGCATGCTCAGCACGTATTGCAGCATGGGCACGCCGACGATACCCGAAGCCCACGTGAATACCTTCATCGGGATCGGCATGAAGCCGCCCAGCACCAGGAACGCGAACACCGCCCACGGCGACTCGGCCATCTTCGCCTGCACGGTGACGATGCCCGATTCGATCGCCGGCAGCATGCCCAGCGCGGCGAACAGCGGCTTCAACGCTTCGAACGCGTAATGACCGAGGAAATAGCCGACCAAGGCACCGACCATCGACCCGGCCAGGCTCAGCGTGGCGAACCAGAAGCCGCGCTTCGGCTGCGCCAGCGCCATCGGCGCCAGCATCACCTCGGGCATCACCGGGAAGATGATCGCCTCGAAGAAACTCAGCGCGGCCAGCAGGGTCGGTGCGCGCGGATGCTTCGCCCAGCCGATCGCGCGCTCGTACAGCGGCCCGAACAGTTTCATCAGTCGAGGGTTCCCGAAAGCAGCGGTACGAAGCTGACCGCGGCCAGTTCGACCTCGTCGACGCCGCCATCGGCGCGCCGGGTCAACTTGAGCAGCGATTGCGAAGACGGGCCGCCGACCGGAGCCACCAGGCTGGCGCCGACCGCGAGCTGGCCGATCAGGCTGTCGACCAGCGCCGGGGCGGCGGCAGTGACGATGATCGCGTCGAAAGGCGCGTGTTCCGGCCAGCCGATGCGGCCGTCGTCGTGCTTGCTGCGCACGTTCAATCCCAGGGTGCGGAACCGCTTGCGCGCCTGGCGCAGCAGGTCGCCGATGCGTTCGACCGTGTACACCTCCATGCCCAACGCGGCCAGCACCGCGGCCTGGTAGCCGGAACCGGTGCCGACTTCCAATACTTTGTTCGGCGAATTCTGCAGCAGCGCTTCGGTCATCCGCGCCACGACCCACGGCTGCGAGATGGTCTGGCTATGGCCGATCGGCAGCGCGGTATCTTCGTAGGCGCGCGAAGCCAGCGCTTCGTCGATGAACAGATGGCGGGGTACGGTGCGGATCGCGTTGAGCACGTTCTCGTTGGCGATGCCGTTGTCGCGCAGCCGCTGGACCAGGCGGTCGCGCACGCGCTGGCTGGTCATGCCCAGGCCGACGGCTTCGGGCTGCAGGCGCAGCTTCGACATCATTCCGAAGCCTCCAGCGCCGCGCTCAAGCCGCCGACCCAACCGGCGACCTTTTCCAGCGCCTGGTAACGGGTCAGGTCGACGTGGATCGGGGTGATCGAAATGAAGCCGGTGCGCACGGCGTGGAAATCGGTGCCTGCGCCGGCGTCCTGCTCGGGCCCGGCCGGCCCGATCCAGTACACGGTGCCGCCGCGCGGATCCGGCTGCGGCATGCACGCTTCGGAACGATGGCGGTTGCCGAGCCGGGTGACTTCGAAGCCGCGCACTTCGTCCCACGGCAGGTCGGGCACGTTGACGTTGAGGATGGTGTCGGCCGGCAGCGGATCGGCCTTCAACCGCGCGACGATTTCCACCGCGGCGCGCGCGGCCGTCGCGTAGTGCTTCGGCTGGTGGTCGGCGGCCGCCAGCGACATCGCCACGGCCGGCAGGCCGAGGAAGCGCCCTTCCATCGCCGCGGACACGGTGCCGGAATAGATCACGTCGTCGCCGAGGTTGGCCGAGTTGTTGATGCCGGAGACGACGATATCCGGTTCGTCCTGCAGCATCCCGGTCAGGGCCAGGTGCACGCAGTCGGTGGGCGTGCCGTTGACGCGGATGGTGTTCTCGTCGAGCCGCTTGATCCGGATCGGCAGGTCGAGGGTCAGCGAATTGCTGGCGCCGGAGCGGTCGCGGTCGGGCGCCACCACCTGTACTTGGTGGCCTGCGGCACGCAGGCCCTCGGCCAGGATGCGGATGCCCGGGGCATCCACGCCGTCGTCGTTGCTGACAAGGATTTTCACTACGCGTCCGCAAGCATGGTTTCTGTGCGGCCCCATGATACCGGAAGCCCATGACGGCTTGCCGCGCCGATGGGTTACCCTGCCCGCATGGCCCGCCAGCGCGACCACGATCACGACCACGAAGGCGACGAAGACCCTGCGGCGCTGTTCCGCTCCGCCATCGGCCCGGTCAAGCCCTTGCCCGAAGCGCCGGCGCCACCCCGCAAGGCACCGCCGCGGCCGCGGGCGCGCATGGCCGAGCGCGACGAGGACCTCGCACGCGACGAATTCAAGCATGCGGTGATCGCCGCGCTGGAAGCGGGCGACATGCTGAGTTACCGGCGGGACGAAGTCACGCCGCAGGTGCTCAAGCGCCTGGCCCGCGGCGAGTACGCCGCGCAGGAGGAATTGGACCTGCATGGCCTGCCCGCGCGCACGGCGGAGGCCCTGCTGCGCGATTTCCTGCGCGATTGCCGCACGCACGGCGTGGGCTGCGTGCGCATCGTCCACGGCAAGGGGCAGAACTCGGAAGAACGCCTGCCGGTATTGAAGAACCTGGTGGACCGCATGCTGCGCCAGCGCGCGGACGTGCTGGCCTTCCATTCGCCGCCGGCCGCACAGGGCGGCGCAGGCGCGGTGCTGGTGTTGCTCAAGCGCCAGTAATCCGCGGTCGGAGCGATCAACCCGTTGCGGGAGCGACGTAAGTCGCGAAGCTTTTCGTTCCTGGGTAGATCTTTTCGCGACTTACGTCGCTCCCACGGCGAAGCTTGGTTGCGTGCAGGTCCCCAGTTCGTGCAAAACCGCAGTGGCGTAGGTCCCCGGCGGCAGCGCGAACGACAGTCGCAGCGTCGTTGCGTCCAGCCACTCCCACGTCAGCTCCGCGACCTTGAGCCGCAACGCGCGGCGCTCCTGTTTCATGTCCGCAGCTTCCAGCCCCGCGCGCAGGCGCAACGAGACGTCGTCGGACATCGCCCCCATCTCGACCCGCGCGCATTCATCGGTACTGCGCAGCTCACCCGCGCCCCACAACGGACCGCTGGGATGGATATCGAAATCCGCCAGTCGTCGCGCGAGTTCGTCGCTCCATGGCTCGGGGCCGAACACGCTGCGGCTGCCGTCGAGCATCCAGACTTCGCCATCCAGCGGTTGATCCCATTTGCCGGCATCGACACGCGCGGTCAGCACCCGATTGAACAGCTCCGAGCGCGCGGACGACAGCAGGATCGAGCGTTCGTCCCGCTTGACCCGCCGGCCGCCAAACATTGCCAGGGCCTTGGCGATGTTGCCGCCGCCATGGCCGAAACGCTGCTCGCCGAACCAGTTGGGCACGCCACGCGCGGCGACCTGAGCCAGTCGCGATTCGATGGCCTCGCGATCGCCTTCGACATGACGAAGAGCGAGCACGAAACGATTGCCGGCCAGCGCCCCGCGCGGCAGCTTGCGGTTGTGCCAGGTGGTTTCGAGGATTTTCAACCCCTCGACTTGCAGGGTGGCGACATCCGGCGCGATTTTCTTCGGCAGATGCACGCTAAAACGCTGCCGGGTCACGGCGTGGCGATCCTTCAGGCCGGCATAGCTGACCCCCATCTCGGGAATCCCCGCCCAGCGGGCCAGTTCCTTGGCGACGAAGGCGGTGTTGAGGCCGCGCTTCTCGATGGTCAGCAGCAGGTGTTCGCCCTCGCCCGTCGGCTCGAACGCGGGGAGCTCATCGACGAAAAAGTCTTCGGGCGCCGTGCGAACTTGCGCCGTGAGGACAGTGGCGCCAAAGGCACGCGGCAATGTCGGGGATTCGGTCATCACGCTCTTTGTAGAGTCGAGCTTGCTCGACTGCTTTTCGATCCGATTACGAAGGAGCAAGACCAACAGCAGTCGAGCAAGCTCGACTCTACAAAGGCAGGAGCAGCACCACTGCCTGCGCAGCGATGCCCTCTCCGCGGCCCGTGAAACCGAGTTTCTCGCTGGTGGTCGCCTTCACGCTGATGTCGTCGATGCCGATGCCAAGGTCCGCCGCGATCAGCTCGCGCATCGCAGGCGCATGCGGGCCGACCTTTGGCCGCTCGCAAACCACCGTGATGTCGGCATTGCCGACCTTCCAGCCGCGCTCGCCGATCAGCTCGTTGCAACGGCGGACGAAGGCGCGGCTGTCGGCACCTTTCCACTGCGGATCGGACGGCGGGAAGTGCACGCCGATGTCGCCCAGCGCCAACGCCCCGAACATCGCGTCGCACAACGCATGCAACACCACGTCGCCGTCGCTGTGCGCCAGCACGCCGCGTTCGTGCGCGATGCGCACGCCGCCCAGCATCACGTGGTCGCCATCGCCGAAGGCATGGACGTCGAAACCCTGGCCAATGCGGATGTTGGTTGCGCTCATCGTTGCGACAGTATGAACCGGAACCGCGCCAGGTCCGCTGGCGTGGTGACCTTGAAATTGTCTTCGCTGCCTTCGACCAGCAACGGTCGCAGGCCCTGGCGTTCCAGTGCCATCGCTTCGTCGGTGACCTCGACGCCGGCCCGCGCCGCGTCCTGCAAGGCCTTCGACAGCTGCAGGCGGCGGAACAACTGCGGCGTCAGCGCGCGCCACAGGCGTTCGCGCGGCTCGGTGGCGTCGATGCCGCCGTCGTCGCCGGCGCGCTTGAGGGTGTCGCGCACCGGCGCGGCCAGGATCGCACCCACCGGATCGTTGCGGCCGCGCTCCAAGAGTTGCGACAGGTCGTGCAAGCCGAGATTGGGGCGCGCCGCGTCGTGGACCAGCACGAAATCGTCGGCGCGCACGCTGTCGGGCAATGCCTCGATGCCGGCCAGCACCGACGCGGCACGGCTGGCACCACCGGTGCAGGTCCGGATCGGCTTGCCCTCGAGCTCGTTCCAGCCAGGCCAGTCGGCGTCGTTCTCGCCGATCGCCACGACCACGCCTTCCACCGCCGGATGCGCGGTCAGCGCGGCCAATGTATACGCGATCAACGGCCTGCCCTCGACTTCGAGGTATTGCTTGGGAACGTCGCCGCCGAAGCGCGTGCCGCGTCCGGCCGCGGGCACCACCGCCCAGGTGCCGCGCATCAGGGCTTCTGCTCCGCCGCGCCGGCATCGGGCTTCGTGCCGGCTTCGTCGATGGGCTGCGGCGCGCCGGGCGACTCGACCACGCGATAGAACTTCTCGCCCGGCTTGATCATGCCCAGCTCGCTGCGGGCGCGCTCTTCGGCCGCCGCTTCGCCGGACTTGAGGTCCTCGACTTCGGCAGCGAGCTCGGCGTTGCGATCGCGCAGGCCCTCGTTGGCGCGTTTCTGCGCCGCGACCTGCTTCTCCAGCGCGACCACCTCGCCCGAACTGCCGCGGCCGAACCAGAAGTGGTACTGCAGGAAGGCCAAAAGCCCCAGCAACACCAGCAGCAGCCAGCGCGCCGCCCGCACGTTCAGCGCTTCAGCGAAACGAAGGCGTTGCGGCCGGCGTAGCGCGCGGCGACGCCCAACTGCTCCTCGATGCGCAGCAACTGGTTGTACTTGGCCACGCGGTCGCTGCGGCACAGCGAACCGGTCTTGATCTGGGTCGCGGTGGTCGCCACGGCGATGTCGGCGATGGTGGTGTCCTCGGTCTCGCCGGAACGGTGCGAGACGATCGCCGCGTACTTCGCGTGGTCGGCCATGGCGATGGCTTCCAGCGTCTCGGTCAGCGTGCCGATCTGGTTGACCTTGATCAGGATGGCGTTGGCCGTGCCGGACTCGATGCCTTCCTTGAAGATCTTCGGGTTGGTGACGAACAGGTCGTCGCCGACCAGCTGCACCTTGCTACCGATGCGGTCGGTCAGCTGCTTCCAGCCGGCCCAGTCGTCCTCGGCCATGCCGTCTTCGATGGTGATGATCGGGTACTGCGCGGCCCAGTCGGCGAGGAAGTCGACGAACTGCTCGCTGGTCAGGCGCTTGTTCTCGCCGACCAGGTTGTACTTGCCGTTCTCGTGGAATTCGCTGGAAGCGACGTCCAAGCCCAGCAGCACGTCTTCTCCGGCGGTGTAGCCGGCCTTGCCGATCGCCTCGAGGATGGTGTCCAGCGCTTCGACGTTGCTGCGGAAGTCCGGGGCGAAGCCGCCTTCGTCGCCGACCGCGGTGCTCAGGCCATGGCCCTTCAGCACCGACTTCAGCGCGTGGAAGATCTCGGTGCCGGCGCGCAGCGCTTCGGAGAACGATGCGGCGCCGACCGGCAGCACCATGAATTCCTGGAAGTCGACGTTGTTGTCGGCGTGCGCGCCGCCGTTGATGATGTTCATCATCGGCACCGGCAGGGTCGGCTGCCAACCAGCCGGATGTTCGCTGGTGTCGGCGAGGTAACGCCACAGCGGCTGCTTGCGCGACGCGGCGACCGCGTGCGCGTTGGCCAGCGAAACCGCGAGCAGCGCGTTCGCGCCGAGGCGGCCTTTGTTCTCGGTGCCGTCCAGGTCGATCATGCGGCGGTCGAGGCCTTCCTGGTCGGCGGCGTCGAAACCATGCAAGGCGTTGGCGATGGCGCCGTTGACGTTGGCTACGGCGTTCTGCACGCCCTTGCCCAGGTAGCGGGTCTTGTCGCCGTCGCGCAATTCCACGGCTTCCTT
This sequence comes from Pseudoxanthomonas helianthi, assembly GCF_017939625.1. Lineage (GTDB taxonomy): Bacteria > Pseudomonadota > Gammaproteobacteria > Xanthomonadales > Xanthomonadaceae > Pseudoxanthomonas_A > Pseudoxanthomonas_A helianthi. Next base: position 598,829 of record NZ_JAGKTC010000002.1, on the reverse strand, counting down.
GGTACCGGTCGAGGCGCCGGACGGCACCGCGGCGCGGCCGAACGAACCGTCGGCGAGGGTGACTTCGGCTTCGAGGGTCGGATTGCCGCGGCTGTCGAGGATTTCGCGGGCGTGGATCTTGGCGATGGTGGTCATGGGCGGGTCGGATTGGGGGGATTGAGGATGGATTCCACTTCGGCCAACTTGGCCTTGGCTTGCGGGTCTGCGCCAAGCGGGAACGTGCCATACAACGGCACGATCTGGCCACCCGGGATATCGGGCGACCTGGCAAAGAGCACGTAGTCGCTGCCTTCCGTCAGCACTACATCACAACTGGTAGGGCCGCTACGCAGCAGCGACGCTTCCGGAAGCTTGCCTTTCAGGATGCGGATTGCAGAAAAACGCGCGGAGGGACCAGGTAATCTGATAGGCGTGTTGAGCGGGGGATCGGTCATCAGGCGTTGCAGCTCTGCCTCTTCTACAGCACTCATTGGCACGATCTTTTCGACGTGGACGATGGCGACCAGATCTGCGTTCCGGACAAGGTCGCTCGCAGGAACTTCGCGCATCGGCGGGTACGTGGTGCACGCGATCGCCCCGGACGATATCGCACTTCCCGCAAACAGGAGCGCGATCGGCAATATCGACGCTTTCATGCTCCCGGTCCGCCGAACGAAGTACCTCATCATCAGACCGTGCTCTCCAGGAATCCGTTCTTCTTGGTGATCGAATCCAGCGCCAGCAAGGTCTCCAGCAACGCTTCCATCTTGTCCAGCGGCCACGCATTGGGGCCGTCGGACAGCGCCTTGGACGGATCGGGATGGGTTTCGGCGAACAGGCCGGCCACGCCCACCGCGACCGCGGCGCGCGCCAGCACCGGCACGAATTCGCGCTGGCCGCCGCTGGACGTACCCTGCCCGCCCGGCAACTGCACCGAATGCGTCGCATCGAACACCACCGGGCAGCCGGTGTCGCGCATCACGCTGAGCGAGCGCATGTCGGACACCAGGTTGTTGTAGCCGAAGCTGGCGCCGCGTTCGCAGACCAGGATGTCGTTGTTGCCGGTGGACTTGGCCTTTTCCACCACGGGCTTCATGTCCCACGGCGACAGGAACTGGCCCTTCTTGATGTTGACCGGCCTGCCGGCCGAGCAGACCTTCTTGATGAAATCGGTCTGGCGCACCAGGAACGCCGGCGTCTGCAGCACGTCGACCACCGCCGCCACTTCGTCCATCGGCGTGTACTCGTGCACGTCGGTCAGCACCGGCACGCCGATCTGCTTCTTGACCTCGGCCAGTACCTTCAAGCCTTCCTCCATCCCGGGCCCGCGGAAGCTGGTGCCCGAAGTACGGTTGGCCTTGTCGAAGCTGGACTTGAAGATGAAGTTCATGCCCAGCTTGCCGGTGATTTCCTTCAGCTTGCCGGCGGTATCGAGCTGCAACTGCATCGACTCGATAACGCAGGGACCGGCGATCAGGAACAGGGGCTGGTCGAGGCCGACTTCGAAACCACAGAGTTTCATTCGTTATTCCTTGAAGTCGTCATCCCGGACTGCGCCGGGAATGACAAGGAGGGATCACGCCCTGGCTTCCTTCAGCAACTTGCCGCCCGCCTTCTTCTCGCGCGCGGCACGGATGAAGCCGACGAACAGGGGATGGCCTTCGCGCGGGGTGGACAGGAATTCCGGATGCGCCTGGCAAGCCAGGTACCACGGATGCACGGCACGCGGCAGCTCGACCATCTCCACCAGCAGGTCGTCCATCGACTTTGCCGAAATGACCAGGCCCGCGTCTTCCAGCTGGGTGCGGTAGCGGTTGTTGAATTCGTAGCGGTGGCGGTGGCGCTCGGCGACGATGTCCTTGCCGTACAGTTCGCGCGCCAGCGTGCCGGGCTTCAGGCGCTGTTCCTGCAGGCCCAGGCGCATGCTGCCGCCGAGGTCGGATTTCTCGTCGCGCTTCTCGACTTCGCCCGACGCGGTGCGCCACTCGGTGATCAGGCCGATCACCGGATGCGGCGACAGTTTGTCGTTCTCGGTGCTGTTGGCACCATCCAGCCCGGCGATGTTGCGCGCGTAATCGACCACCGCAGCCTGCATGCCGTAGCAGATGCCGAAATACGGCACGCGGTGCTCGCGCGCGTACTTCGCCGTGAGCACCTTGCCTTCGAACCCGCGATCGCCGAAGCCGCCCGGCACCAGGATGCCGTCCACATCGTGGAGCGCCGAGTCGTCGGCTTCGACGTCCTGCGACTCCAGCCACTTCAGGTTGACCCGGGTGCGCTGGCGCAGGCCGCCATGCTTCAGCGCTTCGCCGACCGATTTGTATGCGTCCTGGTGGTCGACGTACTTGCCGACCACGGCGATGGTCACTTCGTCCAGCGGGTTGAGCGTGGCGTCGACCGCCGCTTCCCATTCGGAAAGATCGGCCGGGCCGGTCACCGGCAACTTGAAACGGTCGACGACGATCTGGTCGAGGCCCTGCGCGTGCAGTTCCAGCGGGATCTTGTACAGCACGTCGACGTCGCGCGCGGTGATGACCGCACGCTCGGGTACGTTGGTGAACAGCGCGATCTTGCGGCGCTCGGAATCCGGCAGCGGCTGCTCGCTGCGGCACAGCAGCACGTCGGGCTGGATGCCGATGGAGCGCAGCTCCTTGACCGAGTGCTGGGTCGGCTTGGTCTTCAGCTCGCCGGCCGCGGCGATGAACGGCACCAGGGTCAGGTGCATGAACATCGCCTGCTCGGCACCGCGTTCGGTGCGGATCTGGCGGATCGCCTCGAGGAACGGCAGCGATTCGATGTCGCCGACGGTACCGCCGATCTCGACCAGGGCCACGTCGAAGCCGGCGGTGGCCTCGTCGATGCAGCGGCGGATTTCGTCGGTGATGTGCGGGATCACCTGCACGGTGGCGCCGAGGTAGTCGCCGCGGCGCTCCTTGCGGATCACGTTTTCGTAGATGCGCCCGGTGGTGATCGAATTCTTCCGGCTCAGGCGCGTGCGCACGAAGCGCTCGTAATGGCCCAGGTCGAGGTCGGTTTCGGCGCCGTCGTCGGTGACGTAGACCTCGCCGTGCTGGAACGGGCTCATCGTGCCCGGATCGACGTTGATGTACGGGTCCAGCTTCATCATCGTGACCTTCAGGCCACGGGCTTCGAGGATGGACGCAAGCGAAGCGGCGGCGATGCCCTTGCCTAGCGAGGACACCACGCCGCCGGTAACAAAAATGAGGGGAGTCATGAGAGGGGCTCCGGAAAGCCGTAGTTTACCGGCTTGCCGGCTTGCCGACAAAGCCGACGCAGTTGGCTTGGCGGAACAGACCGGACTATCGGAATGCCTGGCCCGGTCCAGTTCCGGACAGCAGAACGCCCCGGCTGGCGGGGCGTTCTGGCATTGCGAGGGTGGGAAACCGACCCGTCAGGGCTTCTTTTCCTCTTCTTCCTCTTCCTTGCCGGCCTTCTTGTCGCCCTGCTGGGCCTTGCGTTCGGCCGCGACCTTTTCGTTGGCGGCGCGGCGCTCGGCGCGCTTCTCGGCCTCGGTGCGGGTGTCCTGCTGCGGCGCCTGGTCCTTCTTCTGGTCGGCGCTGCCGCTGGATTGGGCGAAAGCGTACGCAGCTCCACCGATCAAGCCGACAACGGCGACCATCGCGATCAGGGTCTTCTGTTTCATGGCGCTTCTCCGATTCTCCGTTTGCACGGTTCCGCCGCATTTTACACCCCGCCCGGAAGCAGGACCTGCGGATAGCTGAACGCCCCGGTCCGGGCATGAAAAAGCCGGGGATGATTGGCATCCCCGGCCGGGAGACCCCTGCTTGTTACGGCGTGCCGTCCTGCTTCTCGGTTTCGGCTGCCTTGGCCTTCTTGTGCTTGCCCTTGTGCTCGGCCTTCGCCGCATCGGCCTTGGCCTTGCCGTCGGCGCTGGCATCGGCGCCGATCGTGCCGGAGGACGTGCTGGTCGTGGCCGATGCGTCGGTCGCACCGAGCGCCGAATTCGCCCCGGCGGTCGCGTTGCCCGACACGGCGCCGACGGCTTGGTCGCTGGCATGCTCGGTGGCCTGCTCGCCGGCCCTCGCCGTATCGCGAACCGTCGTGCCGACCTGTGCGCCCGAATCGCGCGCGGACTGGACCGCGCCCTGCACCGCATCGGCATGCATGCCCGCGTTCGCACCGGTCTGCGCCTGCGCGTTGACCGCGCCCGCCTGCACATTGGCGCCCGCACCCACCCGAGTGCCGGCCTGCTGCGCCGACGCCAGCGCCGCGAACATCAGGGACGTGGTGGCGACGCCGATGATCATCAGCTTGCGCATGGGAGTTCCTCTTCGTTGGTACCACCTATCGTGGCGATGCGAACCCTAGGCAACACGACTTGACGGAGCAGTGAATTCGCGACATGGCCTTCATCATCCGGACAGGTTCTTGACCGGCACGGGGGCTGCCCCCATCCTGCCGGGCTCTGATCACGATGCCCGACGACAACGCTGAACCATGAGCAGTCGCTACAACGCCGCCGATATCGAAGTCCTCTCCGGCCTGGATCCGGTCAAGCGCCGCCCGGGCATGTACACCGACACCACGCGGCCCAACCACCTGGCGCAGGAAGTCATCGACAACGCGGTCGATGAAGCGCTGGCCGGGCACGCGGGCGAGATCGAGGTGACGCTGTTCAAGGACGGCAGCTGCGAGGTCGGCGACGACGGCCGCGGCATGCCGGTGGACATCCACCCGGAGGAGAAGATTCCCGGCGTCGAGCTGATCCTTACCCGGCTGCATGCCGGCGGCAAGTTCAGCAACCGCAATTACACCTTCAGCGGCGGCCTGCATGGCGTCGGCGTCAGCGTGGTCAACGCGCTGTCGAAGAAGGTCGAGATCTTCATCAAGCGCGAAGGCAACGAATACCGGATGGAGTTCCGCGACGGCGATGCGGCGTCGAAACTGGAAACCGTCGGCACGGTGGGCAAGAAGAATACCGGCACGCGCCTGCGCTTCTGGCCCGACCCGAAATACTTCGACACGCCGAAGTTCAACGCGCGCGCGTTGCGCCACCTGCTGCGCGCCAAGGCGGTGCTGTGCCCCGGCCTGACCGTCAAGCTGCACGACGAAGCCACCGGCGAGCGCGACACCTGGCATTACGAGGACGGCCTGCGCGACTACCTCAAGGGGGAAATGCAGGGGCGCGAACTGCTGCCGCCGGAGCTGTTCGTCGGCCAGCTGAAAAAGGACACCGAAATCGTCGACTGGGCGGTGGCCTGGGTGCCGGAGGGCGAACTGGTGCAGGAAAGCTACGTCAACCTGATCCCGACCGCGCAACACGGCACCCACGTCAACGGCCTGCGCAGCGGCCTGACCGACGCGCTGCGCGAGTTCTGCGATTTCCGCAACCTGCTGCCGCGCGGCGTCAAGCTGGCGCCGGAAGACGTGTGGGACCGCGTCGCCTTCGTGCTGTCGCTGAAGATGACCGACCCGCAGTTCAGCGGGCAGACCAAGGAACGCCTGTCCTCGCGCCAGGCAGCAGGCTTCATCGAAGGCGCCGCGCACGACGCCTTCAGCCTGTGGCTGAACCAGCACGTCGACTTCGGCGAGAAGATCGCGCAGATCGCGATCGAACGCGCCGCCGCCCGACTGAAGACCGAAAAGCAGGTCGTGCGCAAGAAAGTCACGCAGGGTCCCGCCCTGCCCGGCAAGCTGGCCGACTGCATCAGCCAGGACCTCTCCCGCACCGAGTTGTTCCTGGTCGAAGGCGACTCGGCCGGCGGCAGCGCCAAGCAGGCGCGCGACAAGGATTTCCAGGCGATCCTGCCGTTGCGCGGCAAGATCCTCAACACCTGGGAAGTGGCTTCCGGCGGCGTGCTCGCGTCGAACGAAGTGCACGACCTCGCCGTGGCCATCGGCTGCGACCCCGGCAAGGACGATATTTCCGGATTGCGGTACGGCAAGATCGTGATCCTCGCCGACGCCGACTCCGACGGCCTGCACATCGCGACCCTGCTCAGCGCGCTGTTCCTGCGCCACTTCCCCGCGCTGGTCGACGCCGGCCATGTGTTCGTGGCCATGCCGCCGCTGTTCCGCGTGGACGTGGGCAAGCAGGTGTTCTACGCGCTGGACGAGGAAGAAAAACGCCTGCTGCTGGAAAAGGTCGAGCGGGAGAAGATCAAGGGCGCCGTCAACGTGACCCGCTTCAAGGGCCTGGGCGAAATGAACCCGTCGCAGCTGCGCGAATCGACCATCCACCCCGACACGCGCCGGCTGGTGCAGCTGACCGTCGACGACGCCGGTGAGACCCGGGGACTGATGGACATGCTGCTGGCGAAGAAGCGGGCTTCGGACCGGAAGACGTGGCTCGAGACCAAGGGCGATCTGGCTTCGCTGGAGGTCTGATTCCGGTCCGGCTGGCCATCCCGTTCCGCATCGCGCCTTGCAAAGCGGCCATGCGGCACGGCTAAATGCCCGGGGGCCGTGCATTTGGGGACATGGCCACCATATGGAGGGAGCCATGAGATTTACCGCTCGTATTCGCCACGCCATCGCGCTGGCGGCAGTATTGTCCGCGCCCGTTTCCGCCCAAAGCCCTACGGCTCTGGATTTTTCCAAACATGCGGAAATCAGTGATATCGCCCTTTCGCCAGATGGCAAGCACATCGCGCTTGCCGTGCCCTCCGCGGATGGCATGGAAACCCAATTGCATGTGGTCGCCCTGGACGGCCAGGGCACGGTCCAGGCCATGCGGTTCGGCCGCCAGAACCATGTCGCCAACATCGTCTGGAGCGACAACGACCAGGTGGTGGTCGCGCGAGCCAGGATGGAGCCACTTCGTGCCCGCCCGTACAGCTACGGCGAATTGATGAGTTCGGACGTCCACGGCAAGACTCAAGAAACCCTGTTCGCCTACATCGAAGACGATGGTGCACGCTCAGGACGACGCAAGGATCGAGGATTCGCCAGTATCGTCAAGGTTCTGGACGACGAGCCCGGCAAAGTGCTGGTCGACTTCACCGCGTGGCCGGACAGCCGTGGCGATGAGGATCAGACCACCTCCATCTACAAGGTGGATACGCGGACGGGTAATCGCCAGGAGCTGGAGCAGACGAAGGAAACCGCATCCTTCATGTTCGATCATGCTGGGCGGGCACGTCTCAAGATCACGTCGGACGACAAGGATGACCCCGTGCTTGCCTATCGTCCGGGCGCCAGCAACGAGTGGATGCCGGTGCCGAAACCGCTGGCCGGCTACAACATGAGTCTGCTGTACGTGGAACCGGACAACAATACTGCGTACGCCAGCATTACCGACCGGAACGAACCCGCGCAGCTCTACAAGGTCGATCTGGCCAAGGGGACCCGGACCCGGCTCGCCGGCAGTGACGAAGTAGCGATTTCCCGGGTGATGTACGCCGGCCACGATGGCCCGCCGTTCGCCGTCATTTACGACGCCGCCAAACCAACGGTCCAGTACCTCGATCCGGCATCGGACTGGGCGAAACTGCACGCCGGCTTGCTGAAGTCATTCCCGGGCCAGATGGTGTCCTTCGTGCAATGGACACGCGACAACAAGAAGGTGTTATTCACCGTGTGGGGCGATCGGAACCCGGGCGCCTACTACCTCCTGGATCGCGATGCCAACAAGGTCCAACTGGTCAGCGAATTGATGCCATGGTTAAAGGCGGGCTCGCTGGCTTCCACCCGACCGATCAGTTTCACCACCCGCGACGGACTGACGCTGTACGGTCTCTACACCGCTCCCGCCGGTACCGGCGCCAAGCCGACCGTCGTCCTGCCCCATGGCGGCCCGCACGGCCCATACGACAGCTGGGGCTTCGACCCGGATGCGCAGTTCCTGGCCAGTCGCGGCTATGCCGTTCTGCAGATCAACTTCCGCGGTTCCGGCGGTCGTGGAAAAGGCTTCGAAGAAAGCGGCCACCGCGAATGGGGCGGCAAGATGATGGACGACGTCGCCGATGGCGTACGCTGGGCCATCGACAACAAACTGGCGGACCCGAACCGTATCTGCACCTTCGGCGCCAGCTTTGGCGGGTACGCCGCATTGATGCAACCGATCCGCTACCCCGAGCTGTACAAATGCGCTATCGGCTATGTCGGCGTTTACGACCTCGAAGTCATGAAGAAGGAAGGCGACATCAAGGACCGTGCATCCGGCAGGCGATACCTAGACCGCGTACTGGGCACCGATATGGCCAATTTGAAGGCATGGTCGCCAGCGCAGAACGTCGACAAGATCAAGGTGCCCGTCTTCCTGGCCCAAGGATCCATCGACCAGCGCGTCCCGATGGAGCAGTTCAACGCGTTGACTTCCGCATTCAAAAGACAGGGAACGCCGATCGAGACGATGGTCGCCGCCCGCGAGGGTCATGGCTTCTACAAGCCCGAAACCCGCGCTGAGCTCTACCAGCGCATCGAGGCCTTCCTCGAAAAACACATCGGGCATTGATTGCGGCTGGGATCCTGTCCCGCGCGGGCGCCCCAAGGCGCCCGCTTTCGTTTACGCAACGCAAACCCCGTAGATGCGATAACGCGGCATGGCCGCGCATCCCTATACCTTCGGGCTGGAAGAAGAATATTTCCTGGTCCGCCGCAACGCGCGGCGCCTGCGGCACATGCCGCGAGCGTTCTTCGACGAGTGCCGGGATGCCATCGGCGATGGCCGGTTCGGCCACGAATTGCTGCAGACCCAGGTCGAAGTGCAGACGGTGGTCCACCACGATGCGGGGGAAGCGCGCCGCGACCTGGTCGGGTTGCGCACCCGCGTCGCCGAGCTCGCGCGACGGCATGGATTGTCCATCCTCGCCGCGGGCACGCACCCGCGCGAGTCGTGGCGACAGCAACGCAGCACGGTGAAACCGCACTACGACCAGGTGATGGCGCAGCTGCAATTGCCCGGACGGCGCAACCTGTTGTGCGGGCTGCACGTGCACGTGCAGCCGGCCAACGTCGAAGCGCGCATCGACCTGATGCGACGGATGCAGCCATTCCTGCCGATGCTGCTGGCGTTCAGCACCTCGTCGCCGTTCTGGATGGGGCAACCGACCGGTTTGATGGGGTATCGGCAGACCGCGTACCAGGAAATCCCGCGGACCGGCCTGCCTCCCCTTTTCACGGACCAGGCCGGTTACGACCGCTATTTGCGGCGGCTGATCCAGTCCGGCGCGATCGAGAACGCCGGATTCCTGTGGTGGGCACTGCGCCCGTCGTTGAATTTCCCGACGCTGGAACTCCGCGTCACCGACTGTTGCACGAATACCGACGACGCCTTGGCCATCGCCCAGTTGTACCGCTGCCTCATCCGCTACCTGGAACGCCAGCCGCAATTGCATGCAGGCCTGGACGCGGGCGTCCAGGCCATCGTCGCCGAGAACCTGTGGCGTGCGCAGCGTTACGGTTTCGATGCCGGCCTGATCGATCTGTCGAGCAACCGCCTGGTCTCGATGCGCGAAATGTTCCGCAACCTGCAGCAGGTGCTGGCCGAAGACGTGGCCGCGCTCGGCGTAGAGGCCGAATTCGACCACCTCTGGCACATCCTGCAAACCGGCACCAGCGCACACCGGCAAATGGCGATCTATCGCGAGAGCCGCGCGCAGGGCGCCTCGCGCAGCGAAGCCCTGCAAGCGGTGGTCGACTGGCTGGCCCAGGCCAGCGTACCGGCCATGCCCGCGTGAGCTATGCCACCCGTTGCCGGGAAACCACGAATATGCCCGCCATCACCAGCAGAGTGCCCGCGACCTGCCATGCTCCCATCGGCTCGCCGAGCACGAACAGACTCAGCACGATGGTCGACACCGGACCGAGCATGCCGATCTGCGCGGCCGTGGCCGAGCCGATGCGCTTCACCGCCAGCATCGTCGCGAGCACGGGCAGTACCGTGCACGCCGTGCCGTTGAGCAGCGAGAGCCAGTACACCTGCGGCGGAAGCGCAAGCGCATCGAGCGGACGCAGCAGCAGGAACTGGCCGATGCACAACACGCTGGCAACGCTGCTGGCGTAGGCGGTCAGGCGCACTGCGCCGATGCGCGCGACGATTTCGCCGCTGCCGTACAGATAGATGGCATAGGCCAGTGCGCTGCCGAAAACCAGCCCACCGCCCAGCACGATGTCGCTTCCGCCATGGTCCAGGTCGTGGCCGAATGCCAGCAATACGCCGAGATAGCTCGTCCCCAATGCGATCAGTTGCAGCCGGGTCGGGCGCCGCTTGGCGAATGCGACGCCGATCAGCAGCACCAGCGTCGGGGTGAGATACAGGATCAGCCGTTCCAGGGTCGCGGTGATGTAAGCCAGGCCGGCGAAATCGAGGAAGCTGGCCAGGTAATAGCCGAAGAACCCGAGGGCGAGGATCCTCCACCGATCCGCGCGCGTCAGCCTTGGCGCCCGGCGGGCGGCCCACACGCCCATCCCCACGAAGAACGGCAGCGCCACCGCCATCCGCAGCGCCAGCAGGGTCACCGCATCGGCGCCGTAGCGGAAACCGAGCTTGACGATGATCGCCTTGCCGGAGAACGCGATCGCGCCCAACGCCGCCAGCACGATGCCGGAGCGATCGACACGGCGCATCGGCACGGCCGGCGCGGGCGCCTCGTGCACCACGTCTTCGGCGGGTGCGACATCCAGGGCCTGGACCGCGTCGTCGCCCTGCTCTTCGGCGCTCATGCCAGCGTGGCCAGCAACAGCTCGCGGATCACCGCCTGCACACGCACGGCACGTTCCGGCAGGTACTCGAACGAATCCTCGTCCATGTAGTTGCGCTGCGCCAGTTCGAGTTGCACGGCTTGCACGCCATTGCCGACATCGTGGTACTGGCGGGTGATGTAGCCGCCCTTGAAGCGACCGTTGACCACCGCATCATCCACGTCCTGCGCCGCCAGGACGGCTTCGAGCCGCTGCTGCAGTTCGGGCCGGCAACTGGTGCCGCCGGCCGTACCCAGGTTGAACCCAGGCAGGCGGCCCTCGAACAGGAACGGCAGTTTGCCGCGGATCGAATGCCCTTCCCACAGCACCGCGCGACCGTGCACGGCGCGGATGCGGGCGATCTCTTCCCGCAACGCCGCGTGGTACGGACGCCAGTAGACCTCGACGCGCCTGGCCACTTCTTCGGCGGACGGCTCCTGCTCCGGCAGATAGACCGGATCGCCGGTGAACTGCGCCACCGGGCACAAGCCGGTGGTGTTCTGCCCCGGATACAGCGAAGTGTCGTCCGGCGGCCGGTTCAAATCGATCACGTATCGCGAATGGCGCGGCGCGAGGATCGAAGCACCGAGTTCACGGGCGAAGGCGTACAACCGCGAGACGTGCCAGTCGGTGTCGGGCACGCGCCGCGCGCCGTCGGTCAATCGCGCGGCGATGTCGTCTGGAACATGGGTGCCGTCATGCGGCAGGCTGATCAATAGCGGCGCGCTGCCGCGATGCAGTTCGAAGATTTCCATCCGCGCAGTTTAGCGGACCGTGCTCCGTCGCAGCAGCGGCCATTGCCGATAGGTGGCGGCACGCCACAGCCATTCCAGCGGGCCATAACGGAACCTCAGCAGCCACAGCTTGCTGAAGACCAGTTGCAACGCGAACACCACCAGCACATAGACCACCTGTTGCGCCCGCGGCAGCGCCCAGTGGCCCAGTCCATAGCCGTAGAAGAACAGCGTGCCGAGCACGGATTGGCCAATGTAATTGGTCAGTGCCATCTGCCCCATCGGCGCCAGCCAGCCCAGCAGCCTGCGCCAGGCATCGCGCTGCAATGCGAGCATGACCAGGGCGATATACCCCAGCGACATCGGCATGCCGCCGGTGAACATCAAACCCATCGATAGCAACCACTCGCCTTGCTTCGCCGGATCGGGCCGGACGGCGATGGCAGCGCCAGCCAGGGTAGCCATCAACCCCAATGGCAAGACGACGAAGGCCATGCGCCTGAACAAAGGCAGATGCGCCGCGGGGTCCCGCATAGCGCCGCTCTGCAGCAGCCACGCACCGATCAGAAACAAGCCCAGCGCAACGGTGAGGAAGAACAATGCCTTCAAGTAATCGCCGGTGAATTGTTTCGCGCGGAAAGCCACTGCCTCCGCATAACTGCCCCGGGTCATCACCCGGGTTTCCTCGGCGCGATGGGCCGCGCGCTCGGCACGCGCCTTGGCAACCGCCTGCTTCTGCGTGTCGGCCTGTTGCGCCGCCGGCTTGCCGGATTCGGCCGCAACGGATTCGTCCTGATGCGCGCCAGCAGCCACCGTCATCATGCCGCCGGCGGCCACCATCATCAGCGACGGGATCAGGTACAAGGCGAGACCAGCCCCGAGCAGGCGCCTGCCACGCAACGATTGCGACGCCACGGTCGGCGCATCCTCGATGCGTTGGCCGCGGCGCAACAGCGCCAGCACGACACCGTCGAGCAGCAGGATCATCGCGGTGAAGCCGCCATTGCCGGGATCGATGGCGAAGCTGACGACTACCATCAGCGCGAATGCCAGCCACATCGCCCACCCTCTCGCGAACAGCACGATCAACAGAAGCAGAGCGGCACCCGCATAACTGAGCAGGATGTCGCCGGCCCATATCAACACGCCATGCGCAAGGCCAAACAGTGCCAAGGCAAGGGTGCGTCGCAAGTACGCACCGGTGAATTCCCGTCCGGCCGCCTGCGCGCGCGCCAGCATCACCGCGAAACCCATCCCGAACAGGATCGAGAACATGGTGAAGAACTTGGCCCGCACGAATACATGGATCAGCCATCCCGCCCACGCATCCATGCCGGTCAACCCCGTGGGCAGTCCGTCATCCAGGGCAGCCAGCGGCCGATTGAAGAACTCCACGTTCATCAGCGCGATGCCGAGCAGGGCGAAGCCGCGGACGATGTCCAGCGCATGGATGCGCTGTTCCTGCGCGACCGGCACGAATTCGGTTTGCGTCTCGGTCATGGCGCTGCGCCCGGGTTGGCCCATGCGCCCAGCATCATCCGCACCCAGATCCGCGGTCAGTGCCAGAGGTCACGCGACAGGATGCGCTGCGGCTCAGGCGAAACGACTGGGCGAATAAGGCGCCGGATCGATGGCCGGTTCGCGGCCGGTGATCAGGTCCGCCATCAGCTGGCCGGTCGCTGCGCTCATGCTGATGCCGAGCATGCCGTGGCCGGCGGCGAGCCATACGTTGCGCTGGCCGGGCACGCGCCCGATCGCCGGCATGTCGTCGCTGCTCATCGGCCGCCAACCGTACCAGCGCTCCTCGACCGTCGCGCCGACCGGTTCGTGCAGGTATTCGCGCGCGGCCTGCTCGAGCATGCCCAGGCGCGTTTCGTTGAGCGACGTGTCGTAGCCGGAGAATTCCATCGTGCTGCCCAGGCGGAAGCCGCTGTCCCATGCGGTCACGCACACCGAGCGGTCGCGCAGCGACAACGGACGCTTCGGCACCAAGCTGGGCCGCGAATAGGTGATCGAATAGCCCTTGCCCGGTTGCACCGGCAGATGGAAACCCAGCGAGCGGGTCAGTCGCGGCGACCATGCGCCCAGCGCGATCACCACCTCCCGCCCGCGACGCTCGCCCCGCGAGGTCAGCACGCGCGCGCCACCGGCGTCGGAACGCACGGCTTCGACCTTGCAGTCCTCTTCGATGACGCCGCCCCGGGCGCGCACCACGCGCGCCAGTTCGGCCACGTAACGATCGGGGCGCAGGCGCGCGTCGCCGGGGAAACGGATCACCCCGGTCACGCCTTCCTTCAACGCCGGCTCCGAGGCGAGGTAGGTACGCCCGTCGATGGCTTCGCTAGGAATGTCGAACTCGCGCAGTTGCTCGCATTCGCGCACGTTGCGCTCGAAGTTCTGCGGATCGCGGAACACGTAATCCACGCCGTCCTCGACGAATTCGCATTGCAGGCCATGGCGCTGCACCCAATCCGCGAGCCGTGCGCGCGAATCGTTGAGGATCGCCGCACGCCCCAGCGCGCTGGCGCGCCAGTCCTTGCGGTTGCAGCGCGCGGCGAAACGCAGCAGCCAACGCCACAACGTCGGATCGAGCCGCGGCTTGATGTACAGCGGCGCGCCCGGCGTCAGCATCCAGCGCATGGCCTGCAACACCATGCCCGGCGCGGCCAGCGGAGGCGCGTGGCTGGGCGTGATGGTGCCGCAATTGCCGTGCGAGGCGCCGCTGCCGATGGCGCGGGCTTCGAGCACACGTACTTTGCGGCCGTCGGCGGCCAAGGCCAGCGCAGTCGCCAGTCCGATGGCCCCGCCGCCAATGACCAGGATTTCCGATTCGTCGTTCACGGCGTTCAGTTTATAGGAATCTGCTGCACCGCACAGGACAGAAATTTTATTCAAATCATGCAGATGCACTACGACAGAATTCCGACATCCAGGAATAAGTAATTCCTGTTCCGGTACGGAGAAAACGCCTTGACCGTTTCTCCGGAAACCATCTAAGTTCCGGTCACCGTCTTGTCTTGGTCGTGTGTTACGGACAAAGCGCAAGCAATGTCCGGCGCGGAACTGCGCGCATCGGCCAAGCGCGACGGATGCAGCCATGCCTGCCGCAAGGCGGGCCCTACCACCCAAGTAAGGACAATCAATGCAACTCAATGCTCGTTTGTTGTCCACGGCCATCGCCGTGTCGCTTGCTGTCGCTGCTCCCGCCTTCGCCGCCGCCGACCAGACGCCGGCCGCCATCCGCGCGAAGGGCCTGATCAATGGTACTGGCGCCGCCGCCGCTTTCCGCGCCGATGCGGACGCCTTCACCGCCAAGTCCGTGACCGTCGACCGGGACGGCACGGAACACGTTCGCCTCGATCGTACCTACCGCGGCCTGCGGGTCGTCGGTGGCGACCTGGTCGTGCATTCGAAGAACGGCAAGTTCAAGTCGGTCAGCCAGACCCTGAAGACGACGGGTCGTCCCGATCTGACGCCGGCGCTCAACGGCGACGACGCCCTGGTCGAAGCCGGCGCGTATTTCGACGGCCAGATCAATCGCATCAACAACAATGGCCTGGTGGTCTGGGCGCGCGGCAAGCAGCCGGTGCTGGCCTATGAAGTCAACGTGGTCGGCAACCGCGCCGACGGCTTCGCCGACAAGCTGGTCTACGTCAATGCCGTCAACGGCAAGGTCGTCGGCACCGACGACATCTTCAAGACCGTGGCGGCCACCGGCACCGGCAAGACCCTGCTGCTGGGCAATGTGTCGATGACCACCAACAGCATTTCCGGCGGCTATCAGTTGGTGGACCCGACCCGCGGCGGCGGCAATACCCGCGACGGCGGCGGCAAGGTCATCGACCGCGTGTACAACAGCGCGCCGATCATGACCGACGCCGACAACGTCTGGGGCAACAACAACGAATCCGACGTCGCCAGCGAGGCCTCCGACGCGCATTACGGCGTGGCCGCGACCTGGGACTTCTACATGAGCACCTTCGGCCGCAGCGGCATATACAACGACGGCGTGGGCGTGAAGAGCATCGTCAACATCATCTTCCAGAGCCAGGGCTATCGCGGCGGCGGCAACGCCGGTTGGTACGGCGCGCCGTACAAGTTCATGGCCTATGGCAGCGGCGATTCCACCTGGTATCCGGTGGTGGCGATCGATGTCGCCGGCCACGAGATGACCCACGGCGTGACCGAGGCGGTCAACGGCCTGACCTATTCCGGCGACGCCGGCGGCCTGAACGAAGCTTCGTCCGACATCATGGGCACGATGGTCGAGTTCTCGACCAACAATGCCGCGGACCCGGGCGACTACCTGATCGGCGAGAAGATCTGGCGCAGCAACCCGACCGGCACCAAGGCCCTGCGCTACATGTACCGGCCGTACGCCGACGGCGCTTCGTACGATTGCTATCCGGCCGCGGGCTTCGCCGGCGTGGATCCGCACTACTCGTCGGGTCCGGCCAACCACTTCTTCTACCTGCTGGCGGAAGGCACCGGCACCAAGACCTTCGGTGGCGTGACCCACACGCCGTCGACCTGCAAGGCCGGCGACACCAAGAACGGCACCGGCTCCGCATCGGTGACCGGCATCGGTCGCGCCAAGGCGCAGGCGATCTACTACCGCGCGATGGACCTGTACTACACCTCGGGCACGACCTACCCGCAGGCCCGTACCGCCACGCTCAACGCGGCGGCCGACCTTTACGGCGCAGGCTCGGCGGAATACAACGCCGTGGCATCGGCCTGGACGGCGGTCAACGTCAACTGATCGCGGGCAACCGCGTCGCGCAACGAGAAACGGCCCGCGCAAGCGGGCCGTTTTCTTTCATGCCCGGCGGATTCGCCCGGCTTCAGTGATGGTGGCCGCCATCGCCGTGCACGTGGCCGTGCTCGAGTTCCTCGGCCGACGCTTCGCGCACATCGACGATTTCCACGTCGAAGTGCAGGTCCTTGCCGGCCATCGGATGGTTCAGGTCGACGTCGACCACGCTCATGCCGACCTTCTCGATGGTCACCGCACGCGGACCGAAGTTGGTCTGCAGCACGACCTGTTCGCCGGGGGTCAGCTTCTGGCTGCCGAAATGCTTCTTCGGCACGCGCTGGATCATGCCGTCGCGACGCTCGCCGTAGGCGTCGGCCGCGGCCACGTCGACGCCGAAGCTGTCGCCGGCCTCGCGATCCTGCATGGCCGTTTCCAGGCCCGGGATGATGTTGCCGTGGCCGATCAGGATCGCCAGCGGTTCGCGGTCCTTCGAGCTCTCGATCGGCTCCTTGCCGACTTCGGAAACGGTGTAGTGGAAACGGACGACGCTGTCTTTGGCGATTTTCATGCGGGACTCGGAGAGGGGCTGCGCTCGCAGCGGGGGCGGCTTGTCGGCCGCGTGGGATTGCGGTCAAGATGGACCGCAATGAAGGCCGCGCATTATCCGGGCAAGCCGCCCCGCATTCCAGCGACGCCCCCCGCCGCTTGGGCCGCCCTTGCCCTGCGCATGGCGGGAATGGCCGTGGTACTGGCGCTGGCCGCCTGCGGCGGCGGCAAGCAGTCCGTCCGCCGCCCCACCCCGCCGGCACACGATCCGCGCGACTGGCCGCAGGTGGCGCCAGCCGACCCGGTGGCGGCCAACGCGGTGCTGATCCGCGCCCTGGGCCTGGTCGGCACGCCGTACCGCTACGGCGGCAATACCCCCGCGGGTGGCTTCGACTGCAGCGGGCTGGTGACCTACGTGTTCCGCGACATGCTGGACCTGCGCCTGCCGCGGACCTCGCGGGAACTGGCCGAGGTACAGGGTCCGCGCATCGAACCCCGCAAGCTGGCAGCCGCCGACCTGGTGTTCTTCGGCAGCCGAGGCAATGTCAGCCACGTGGGCATCTATGTCGGCGAGGGTCGGTTCGTACATGCCCCGAGCACCGGTGGCACGGTGCGGCTCGACTACCTGGACGGCCCGTACTGGAAGGACCATTACTCCGGCGCGAAACGCGTTTTGCGCTAGTCGGCGGTCAGATTTGTGACCTTCAGGAGAAGTTTTAACGAATAAATAACGGTTTGTGAACTTTATCGAAGGTTTAAGCCGGCATTATCCTCCCTTCGCCCGTTTTCCGACCTGCCCGTGACGACCGACGACCTGCGCCTAGGCCTGCCCGCCGCCACCCGCCGCCTCAAGGGCGCGACCGTTTTCTTCCTCGCACTGGCCGTTGGCCTGACCAGCGCCGCTTCGTTCGCCAAGACCGCTTCTTCGACCTCGGCCAAGCCGGCCACGGAGAAGAGCGCGTCCAAGTCCCCGGCCAGCAAGAAAAAAGCCGCGGCATCCAGCCAGGCCAAGAAGAAAACCGGATCGGCCAAGGCCACCGACAAGAAGGCGAAGGGCAAGGTCGCCGCGACCAAGGGCAGCGAGGCCAAGAAAGCCACCGCCAAGGCCGACAGCAAGAAGAAGGGCGACAAGAACCCTGCTCCCCCGGCCGAAACCGCCGCAATTGCCGCGCCGGTCAAGGAGAAACTGGCGGCGACGCCGGCGCGTACCGTCGCGTTGTTGCCGATCGAAGCCACCGGCGGCATCGCCGCCGCCAAGGCCGAGGCGCCTGCCGCAGCTTCGATCGACGTCGAAAAGAAGGGTGAACCCGCTGCCGACAAGTCGGCCGCTGCCGTTCGCGCAAAGGCCGATACCGATGCCAGGGGCGGCATCCGTGGCATGGCTTCCGATGCCGCTGCCTCGACCCTGACCCTGCTGCTGCCGCGCCTGGCTGCCGGCGACGACACCATGCCCCTGCTCGGCCGCTCCACCCAGGTCGCCAGCGACCTGGGCCGCTTGCTCTCGGGGCAGTCGGCTTCCGATGCGCCGCCGCCCAGCGACAAGGTGCAGAGCGTGCTCAAGCGCGCACTGACCCTGCTCGGCACCCCATACCGCTGGGGCGGCACCTCGCCGGACAGCGGCTTCGATTGCAGCGGCCTGGTCGGTTACGTGTTCCGCACCGCTCTGGGCATCGAACTGCCGCGCGTCTCCCGCGACATGGCGCGCAACAAGGATGCGTTGCTGATCAAGAGCCGCGACGAACTGCGCGAAGGCGACTTGGTGTTCTTCGGTCGCCGCAAGGGCCGCATCGACCACGTCGGCATCTACCTGGGCAACGGCCAGTTCGTGCATGCGCCGCGCACCGGCAAGGACGTGGAAGTCTCCAGCCTGATGTCGGGCTACTGGAGCACCCGATTCATGCAGGCGCGCCGCGTCGAGATGTAAATCTCCGCCTTGCCCTGTTTCCTGTCGAAGGCCGCGCATGCGGCCTTTCTTATGCGCATCCGGATCCTTGCGCTGGAGCGCATGGCGTACCCCTGTCCCCGCATGCGGGTGAGGGGCGCTGGAGTTGACGTCGGTTCCGGAGCAAGGTCGTATCGAGTGTCGGGCAGGTCGGAACTTCCGCACTCGAATTCCTAAGCGCTACTCCAGGTACGTCAGCTCCGGGAACGTCCCTCATCCGGCCTGTCGGCCACCTTCTCCCCGCACGCGGGGAGAAGGAATCCGTGCCGGATTTCGAAGATTTCCGCCGTTGCCGGACGACGCTCGCGACCTGCGCTCCTCATTCGTCGGACAACCCGACCGCTACGTCCCGGCAGGCTGTGCTGGGGCCATGTCGTCCTTGTGCACCGGTGCATTTGCCAAACTTGTAGCCGCTGCCGGCAATGGCGCAACGGGTCGCGACGAACCATATTCTCGGCAGCCTTCTTCGCCATCGATCGCTCTCGCAAGTCGTCGCGCAAACGATGCGCTTTCGACGCAATGCCAGCGATCACGACCAATGCCACCGAATTGCCTGGAGTCGCCGCGACGCCGGGCGTGGCGAGCGCACGAATGAAAACGGCGCCGGTTTCCCGGCGCCGCCTCGTGGATCGCGAATACCGATGCCCGGCTTACGGACGCGCCGCCAGCGCCGCGTCGTCCTTTGCCTTCGGCATCAGGTCCTGCTTGGTGACCTTCAGGAAGCCCATGGTCAGCAGTGGGCAGGCGATGAAGATCGACGAGATGGTGCCGATCACGATGCCCATCATCTGCGAGATCGCCATGCCCTCCAGCGAATCGCCGCCGTACAGGAACAGCGCCAGCGCCGACAGGAAGGCGACGAACGAGGTGATGATCGTGCGCGACAGGGTCTGGTTGACCGAAGTGTTCAGCACCTCGACCGGGCCGGCGCGCAAGCCGCGGAAGTTCTCGCGCACGCGGTCGAACACCACGATGGTGTCGTTGATCGAGAAGCCCATCACCGACAGCAGGCCGGCCAGCACGGTCAGGTCGAATTCGCGGCCGGTCCAGGCGAAATAGCCGGCGCAGATCAGCACGTCGTGCAGGGTGGTCAGGATCGCCGCCACCGCGAACTTCCATTCGAAGCGGAAGCCGATGTAGATCTGGAAACCGACCACCACGAAGATCAACGCATACAGCGCGTTCATCGCCAGTTCGCGGCCGACCTGCGGTCCGACGAAGCTGCTGCTCAAGCGGTGCGCGGGATTGTCCGCCGTGGAGGCGACCTTGGCCACGGCATCGGCCAGCTGGCTGCTGTCGCCCTGCGTGCCTTCCTTCGGCTGCAGGCGCACCAGCAGGTCGCTGCTGGTGCCGCGGGTCTGCACCTGTGCGCTGTCGTAACCGGCCTGGGCCAGGCGCTGGCGCACGGCGTCCACGTCGGCCGGCTTGTCGAAGCGCAGTTCGACCGCGGTGCCGCCGGTGAAGTCCAGTGCGTAGTTGAAGCCCTTGAACAGGATGCCGCCCAGCGCCGCCAGCGCCAGCAGCAGGGCGACGGTCAACGATACCCAGCGCAGGCGCATGAAGTCGACGTTGGTGTCGTTCGGGATCAGGTGCAACGGGAAGAGTTTCATGGTCGTTTTTTCCTGGCCCGTCAGATCGCGATGGTCTTGAGCTTGCGGCGGCCGCCGTAGATCAGCGTGGCCATCGCGCGCGACACGGTGACCGCGGTGAACACCGAGGTCAGGATGCCGACCACCATGGTCACGGCGAAGCCCTTCAGCGGGCCGGTGCCGAATGCGTACAGGGCCACGCCGGCGAGCAGCGCGGTCATGTTGGAGTCGAAGATGGTGCCGCCGGCCTTGTCGTAGCCGCTGGCGATGGCCGCCTGCGGCGGCACCCCCGCGCGCAATTCCTCGCGTATGCGTTCGTTGATCAGCACGTTGGCGTCCACCGACATGCCCACCGACAAGGCCAGGCCGGCGAAGCCCGGCAGGGTCATGGTCGCGCCGAACAGCGACATCACCGCGACCACCATCAACAGGTTCATCAGCAGCGCGAGGCAGGTCAGGACGCCGAACACGCGGTAATAGACCAGGAAGAACGCCAGCGCGAACACGAACGAGAACAGCACCGCCTTGGTGCCGCGGGCGACGTTCTCGGCGCCCAGGCTGGGGCCGACCACGTACTGTTCGATGAAGTCCATCGGCGCGGCCAGCGCACCGGCCTTCAGCTGTTTGGCCAGGTCGGCCGCTTCCTGCTGGCTCAGGCCGGTGGTCTGGAAGTCCTTGCCGAACACGCCCTGGATGGTCGAGGAGCTGATCACCCGCTCCACGGTGCGCGACGACGGCACTTCCTTGCCGTCCACCTGCGTGGTGGTCGGAATGCGCTCGACGTACACGATGCCCAGGCGCTTGCCGACGTTTTCCAGCGTGTGGTCGAGCATGCGCTTGCCACCGGCGCTGTTCAGGGTGATGCCGACCGACGGCGATCCGGTGCGCGAATCGGTCTGCGGCACCGCGTTGATCAGCTGGTCGCCGGACACCAGCACGCGCTTGGACAACAGCAGCGGACGGCGATACTGGTCGTAGTAGATGCGCGAATCGGCCGGGATGTTGCCGCTGGCCAACGCGGCCGCCGCAGTGGCTTCGTCGCCGGTCACCGCGCGGAATTCCAGCGTGGCGGTGGCGCCGATCTGGCGCTTAGCTTCCGCTGTGTCCTGCAGACCCGGCAGTTCCACCACCAGGCGGTCGCTGCCCTGGCGCTGCAGCACCGGCTCGGATACGCCGAGCGCGTTGATGCGGTTGGCGATGACGTTGCGGTTCTGCTCGATCGCGTCGGTGGAAATGCGGTTCAGGTCGCCCTCGCTCAGGGTCACGTCGAGGCGCTGGCCGGAAACGCTGACCGTCGGCGCGTTGGCCGCCACGCCCAGCGAGCCGCTGGCGCCGGTCAGGGTCGTGGCGACCAGGGCTTGCGCCTTGGCGGGGTCGGCGTTCGCGCCCAGGTTGACCACGATGGCGTTGGTGCCGCTGCGGTTCACCGCGGTATAGGCGATGCTGTTGTCGCGCAGGGTCTGGCGGATGTTGTCGAGGTAGGCGTCGACGCGCTTGTCCAGCGCGGCCTTCTGGTCGACCTGCATCAGGAAGTGCACGCCGCCCTGCAAGTCCAGGCCCAGCGACATCGGCTTGGCATGCATCCACTCGAGCCACGCGGGCACGGTGGGCGCGAGGTTCAGCGCGGTGTTGTAGCCGTCTCCCAGCGCCGAGCGCACGCCGTCGGCGACGCGGGTCTGCAGGTTGGCGTTGCCCAGCCGCACCAGCAGCTGGCCGTTCGCGGATTCGATCGCCTTCGGCACGATGCCCATCTGCTTGAGCGTCGCGTCGACCTTCTGCCGCACGGTCGCGTCGACCGTGCTGCCGCGGTTGGCGGTGACCTGCACCGACGGGTCCTGCGGGTAGATGTTGGGCAGCGCGTAGACGACGCTGAGCAGCAGCACCAGCACGATGACGGCGTATTTCCAGCGCGGGAATTCGAGCATTGCGATGTTCCGCGCGACCCGGCCAGCCGGGCCACGCTCAAGGGTGGGTCGGAAAGTGGATCAGGCGGACTTCAGCGTGCCCTTCGGCAACACGTTGCCGACGGCGCCCTTCTGCACGCGGACGCGCACGTTGTCGGCGATTTCGACGGTGACGAAGTTGTCGCCCACGTCGGTGACCACGCCGGCGACGCCGCCGCTGGTGATCACTTCATCGCCCTTGGAAAGCTTGTCCAGCATCGCGCGATGCTCCTTCTGCCGCTTCATCTGCGGGCGGATCATCAGGAAATACATGACCGCGATCAGGATCACCGGCATCAGCAGCATGCCGAAGCCGCCGCCGGCGGGCGCCGCGCCACCCGCGGTCTGGGCATGGGCGGCGGGGATCAGGAAATCGAGCAGATTCATCATCAGGTCCATTCGGGGCCGAAAACAGCCGGGAATTATGCCATGGGGGCGGCCGGACGCGACCGCAAGGGCGTTTGCGCCCCCGAATCCGGCCGGATTCCGCCCCTCTACCCCCTGGCGAGATAGAACGACCGCCGCCAGGCGTCGAAGGTTCCCGCCTCGATGGCCGCGCGCATCTCCGCCATCAGCTTCTGGTAGTACCAAAGGTTGTGCAGGGTCCCCAGCATCGGCGCCAGCATCTCGTTGCAGCGGTCGAGGTGGCGCAGGTAGGAGCGGCTGAAGCCGTTGCGGCAGGCATAGCAGCCGCAGCCCGGTTCGATCGGGTCCAGGTCGTGCTCGTACCTGGCATTACGGATGCGCACCGTGCCGGAACGGGTGAAATAGTGGCCGTTGCGCGCATTGCGGGTCGGCATCACGCAGTCGAACATGTCCACGCCGCGCGCCACCGCCTCGACCAGATCTTCCGGCCGCCCCACGCCCATCAGGTAACGCGGGCGGTCGTGCGGCAATTGCGGGCAGGTGTGTTCGAGCATCGCGTTGCGCTCGTCCTCGGTCTCGCCCACCGCGAGACCGCCGATGGCGTAGCCGTCGAAGCCGATGGCCTTGAGCCCATCCGCCGATCGCGTGCGCAGGTCGTGGTGCACCCCGCCCTGGACGATGCCGAACAGCGCCGCGTCGTTCTGCAGCCGATCGTGTTCGTCCCGACTGCGTTGCGCCCAGCGCAGCGACAGCTCCATCGAACGGTCGACCACGCGCTTGTCCACCGGCTTGCCGTCGACGTTCACCGGCGGGCATTCGTCGAAGATCATCACGATGTCGCTGTCCAGCACCTGCTGGATGCGCATCGACTCCTCGGGTCCGAGGAACACCTTCGATCCATCGACGGGCGAGGCGAAGGTCACGCCCTGCTCGCTGATCTTGCGCCGGTGCGCCAGCGAGAACACCTGGAAACCGCCGGAATCGGTCAGGATCGGCTTGTTCCAGCGGGCGAAGCCGTGCAGGCCGCCGTGTTCCCCGATCACCTGCAGGCCAGGCCGCAGGAACAGGTGGAAAGTATTGCCGAGGATGATCTCGGCGCCGAGTTCCTCGGTGTGCTCGGGCAGGATGCCCTTGACCGAGCCATAGGTGCCCACCGGCATGAACGCGGGCGTTTCCACCGTGCCGCGGGGGAAGGACAGGCGTCCGCGGCGGGCGACGCCGTCGGTGGTCAGCAGTTGGAACGACATCCGGCTCATCGAAAACCCTTGGCGCGTAGCTTTGGCTCTTGCTCGTCATCCCCGCGAAGGCGGGAATCCAGCGACTTTGCTTCTGCCCTTATCGCAATCGGAACGAAAGCCGCTGGATCCCCGCCTTGGCGGGGATGACCCTGGAAAGAATGTCGAGATGTCACTTTCCCGACTCCGGAAACAGCAGCATCGCATCGCCATAGCTGAAGAACCGGTACTTCTCGCGCACGGCATGCTCGTATGCGGCGAAGATTCGATCTCGACCAGCGAACGCCGACACCAGCATCAGCAGCGTGCTCTCCGGCAGGTGGAAATTGGTCACCAGCGCATCGATGCTGCGGATGCGGTAGCCCGGGAAGATGAAGATCTGCGTTTCGCCGGCGAACGGGTGCAACTCGCCGTCCCCGGCTTCATTCACGCATGTCGCCGACTCCAGCGCGCGCAGCACCGTGGTGCCGACCGCGATCACCCGACCGCCGCTGGCGCGCACGCGGCGGACCTGCTGCACCAGTTCCGCGCCGACGTTGAGCCACTCGCTGTGCATGCGGTGCTCGTGGATGTTCTCCACGCGCACCGGCTGGAACGTGCCCGCCCCGACATGCAGGGTGACATGGCCGAATTCGACGCCGGCATCGCGCAACCGCTGCAGCAAGGCATCGTCGAAATGCAGGCCGGCGGTCGGCGCCGCCACCGCGCCCAGTTCCTTCGCGAACACGGTCTGGTAGCGCTCGTCGTCGTCCGCCCCCGGCGCGCGCTGGATGTAGGGCGGCAGCGGCAGCCTTCCGGCGTGCAGCAGCCAGTTTTCCAGCGCATCGGGCACGTGGAAGCGCAATCGGTAGAACTCGCCTTCGCGGTCCAGCACTTCGGCTTCGCCGCCGGCGTCCAGCGCGATGCGGCTGCCGGCCTTGGGCGACTTGCTCGCGCCGATCTGCACGCGCGCGGCATTGTCCGGCAGCAGGCGTTCGATCAGGATCTCGACCCGCCCGCCACTCTCCTTCTGCCCGAACAACCGCGCCGGGATCACCCGGGTGTCGTTGAACACCAGCAGATCGCCCGCGCGCAACAGCCCGGGCAGGTCGCGCACATGCCGGTCCTCGAACGCGGCAT
The DNA here is from genome assembly GCF_017939625.1 of Pseudoxanthomonas helianthi. GTDB lineage: Bacteria > Pseudomonadota > Gammaproteobacteria > Xanthomonadales > Xanthomonadaceae > Pseudoxanthomonas_A > Pseudoxanthomonas_A helianthi. The sequence continues at coordinate 573,955 of NZ_JAGKTC010000002.1, read as the reverse complement.
CGCCCGGCGGCACCACCAGCAACCGACTGGCCGAACGCTCCGGCAGCGGCGCCTGCGCGATCAGCTCGGGCGGCAATTCGTAGTGGAAATCGGATTTTTTCAAGGTCGTGAACGCAAGGATTTCGGTGATGCGGTTTGTTGTGGCGATTGCTTTTGCTTTCCAAGCACCGTCCGCAGCGGCGGAGACGATGGGTAGACCCGCAGGGGCGGCGCACACGGATGTGCGCCGTTTTCGGAAGAGGCAGGATGCCCCGTCCGAAAATTCCCGCCGGCTCCGCGGACCCTTCGCGTAGCGAAGGGCGCGAGCAAGGGTGTGTTTCTTTGGTTACTTTCTTTGCACAAGCAAAGAAAGTGACTCGCGCGCCAGCGCGAAACGCTTTCTGGGGACAGGAGCAACGTCCATGGATTCCCGCCTTCGCGGGAATGACGAGCAAAAGCAACGGCGGGCCATTGTACTTCGCCTGGTTGTGGCCTATGCCCCCAACCAGGTTGCTACCTTTCGAACTTGGTCGAAAGGATGATCGACGACGTCGTCCGTTCGACCCCCTCCATCGCCCCGATCCGATCGGTCAGCGCATCCATCCCGTCGACCGTCGGCACCACCCCGATCGCGATGAAATCGTGCGAACCGCTGACAGAGTGCAACACCCGCAACTCCGGCATCGCCCGCAGCGCCGCCGTGACCGTCGTCGCCTGCTTCGGATGCACCGTGATCATGATGTGCGCACGGATATGGCCACGCTCGAAACTGTCGTCGGTGCGCACCGTGTAGCCGCTGATCACGCCCTCGCGTTCCAACCGCTCGATGCGGCTCTGCACCGTGGTGCGCGACAGTTTCAGCCGGCGCGCGATCTGCGCGGTCGAGGCGCGCGCGTTCTCACGCAGCAGGGAGAGCAATTGTTCGTCGGTCGCAGTCAGCTTCATGCATGCCCCGGATTCGTCGAAACGACGAAATCAAAGTGAAATCCGTACAAATCATATCTGTCTTGCGACGATATTATCCAGATAATAAGCGTTTGCCCTGTCCGAGGACGACCACCATGACCGTGACCGCCAAACTCGCCCCCCTGCGCGCCCATGCCGGCCAGCGCCTGACTCAGGGCCTGGACGACGCCACCGTGCTGCGCCTGGCCGCCTCGCACCCGCAGCTGGAAGCGGCCATCGACGCCGCCGCGGCCGAATACGCCCGCCTGCGCGGCGAATTCGCCGACCTGCTGGACCTGGACGAAACCGCGCAGCTGCGCACCGTGCAGGCGGGTTACGTCAATTTCTACCCCGAAGACGCGGTGAACCCGTACATCGCCCTCGCCGCTCGCGGTCCGTGGGTCGTCACCCTGAAGGGCGCGGTGCTGTACGACGCCGGCGGCTACGGCATGCTCGGCTTCGGCCATACCCCGGAGGCGGTACTGGAGGCCATGGCCCGCCCGCAGGCGATGGCCAACATCATGACCCCGAGCCTGTCGCAGCTGCGCTTCGACCGCGCCCTGCGCAAGGAGATCGGCCAAACCCGCGGCGGTTGCCCGTACGCGAAGTTCCTGTGCCTGAACTCCGGCTCCGAGTCGGTCGGACTGGCCGCTCGCATCGCCGACATCAACACCAAGCTGCAGACCGACCCCGGCGCCGCGCACGCCGGTCACGCGGTCAAGCGCGTCGTGGTCAAGGGCAGTTTCCATGGCCGCACCGAGCGCCCGGCGCTGTATTCGGACTCCTCGCGCAAGACCTACCTGCAATACCTCGCCAGCTACCGCGGCGAGGATTCGGTCATCGCCATCGAGCCCTACGACGTCGAAGCGCTGAAGCGCGTGTTCGCCGATGCCGAACGCAACCAGTGGTTCATCGAGGCGGTGTTCCTGGAGCCGGTAATGGGCGAAGGCGATCCGGGCCGCAGCGTGCCGCCGGCCTTCTACGCTGCCGCGCGCGAACTGACCCGCGCCCACGGCAGCCTGTTCCTGGTCGATTCGATCCAGGCTGGCCTGCGCGCGCACGGCGTGCTGTCCATCGTCGACTATCCCGGCTTCGAAGGCCTCGACGCGCCGGACATGGAGACCTATTCCAAGGCGCTGAACGCCGCGCAGTTCCCGCTGTCGGTGCTGGCGGTCGGCGAACGCGCCGCCGGCCTGTATCGCAGCGGCGTGTACGGCAACACCATGACCACCAACCCGCGTGCGCTGGACGTGGCCTGCGCCACGCTCGGCCAACTGACCCCGGAAGTGCGCGCCAACATCCGCCAGCGCGGTGCCGAGGCGGTGCAGAAGCTGGAGAAGCTGAAGGCCGAACTGGGCGGGCTGATCACCAAGGTGCAGGGCACCGGCCTGCTGTTCTCGTGCGAACTCGCCCCGCAGTTCAAGTGCTATGGCGCGGGTTCCACCGAGGAATGGCTGCGCATGCATGGCCTGAACGTGATCCACGGCGGCGCCAACTCGCTACGCTTCACCCCGCATTTCGCGATGGACGCCGAGGAACTCGACCTGCTGGTCGGCATGGTTGGACAGGCCTTGCGCGAAGGCCCGCGCAAACAGGAAGCCCAGGCGGCCTGATCGCATCGACAGACGCAAGGGAAAAGCCGGCTCAATGTCGGCTTTTCCGTAGGAGCGCACCTGCGCGCGACCGGAACCTTTCGGCTTGCGGAAGATTCCGCGTAGCGCCATTTTCCCGATCGTGCCCAGATGCGCTCCTACAACGGCGGCGGCATTTGATGCAGACTCGTTGCATCTGAACCACGGCCCGAATGCCATGAAAGTCGTCGAAGTCCGCCATCCGCTGGTGCAGCACAAGATCGGATTGCTGCGCGATGCCTCGCTCAGCACCAAGGGCTTCCGCGAACTGGTCACCGAGCTGGGCACCCTGCTCGCCTACGAGGCCACGGCGGACCTTGAAACCGAACCCGCCACGCAGCCGGGTTGGGCCGGCGAAGTGCAGGTACGGCGCATCGCCGGTGCGAAGATCACCCTGGTACCGATCCTGCGCGCGGGCCTGGGCATGCTGCCTGGCGTGCTGGCGCTGATCCCCGCGGCCAAGGTCAGTGTGGTCGGCCTGCAACGCGACGAGGAAACCCTGCAGCCGGTGCCCTATTTCGAACGCCTCACCGGCCGCCTGGACGAACGCGACGCCCTGATCCTCGACCCGATGCTGGCCACCGGCGGCACCCTGATCGCGACCATCGACATGCTCAAGCGCGCCGGGGCGAAGCGGATCAAGGGCATCTTCCTGGTCGCCGCACCGGAAGGGCTACGAGCGCTGGAAGCCGCGCACCCCGACATGCAGGTCTACACCGCCGCGATCGACGAACGCCTCAACGAACATGGCTACATCCTGCCCGGTCTGGGCGACGCCGGGGACCGCATCTTCGGCACGCGCGTCGGCTGATTCCTTACCGAAATTTCATCCTGCGGCCATCGACCGGTGGAACGCGGGCGAGCAGCATCGCTCCCGTCCCAGCCACCGGAGAACCCAGATGAAGTTGCCATCCCGTGTCGCCGTCGCCCTGACTCTGGCCATGGCCGCCGGTCCGTTGTTCGCGGCGACCGCCACTCCCGCCGCCAAGCCGCTGAGCGCGCAGCAACAGCGCATGGCCCAGTGCGCCGCCCAGAACAAGGGCAAGACCGGTGCCGATTACAAGGCCGCGCAGAGCGCCTGCCTCAGCGGCAAGGCCGCGCCGGTCGCGAACATGACCGCGCAACAGCGCATGGCCAAGTGCGCGGCGGAGAACAAGGGCAAGAAGGGCGCCGACTACAAGGCTGCGCAGAGCGCCTGCCTGAAAGCCCACTGATCGTCAGGCGTGTTGTACAGACGGGCCGGCCGCGGGTGGCGACCGGCCCGTCGTTTTCGTTCATGCCGCCAACGAACGGGCGTGCAGCTCCGCCACTTCGTGAGTGGTGCCGAAGCGTCCCTTTTCGTCGCGCGTCACCTGCGCCAGCGCGCATTCGGTGTCGTGGGTGAAGAACAGGTGCACGTTGCGCGCCAGTTTGTCCTCGAGGAAGACTCGCTTCTCGTCGATCAGCAGCTCGGCGTTGCGGTCGTATCCCATCGTGATCGGCACGTGCACCCAGAAACGTCCGGGAATCAGGTCGGCGCAGAACACCACGCCGCCATGGCGCCGGCCATCGACGATTTCGGGGCCGAGGATCTCCGCCAGCATCAGCCCTGGCGTGTGCCCATCGCTGTAGCTGAAGCGGACGCTGTCGCCCAACGCGCGCGAGTATTCGCCTTCGACGATTTCCAGCCGGCCGCTCGCCTGCAGCAGGCCTGGCAATTCGGGAATGAACGAAGCGCGGTCGCGGGGATGCGGCTTCAGCGCGCGTTGCCAGTGTTCGGCGCCGACCACGAAAGTGGCGTTGGGGAACAGCAGCTCCAGCGCCTTGCCTTCGGCCCACGGCGCCAGCAAGCCGCCGGCATGGTCGAAATGCAGGTGCGACAGCACCACTACGTCGATGTCCTCGTGGCCGAAGCCCGCCTCGCGCAACGAGTCCAACAGAACGTGGCGGTCTTCCTGCACGCCGTAGCGCTCGCGCAGCTTCGGTTCGAAGAAGCTGCCGATGCCGGTTTCGAACAGCACGGTCTTGCCGTTCAGCGGGCTGGCCAGCAGCGCGCGGCAGGCCAGGTCGATGCGGTTTTCCGCATCCGGCGGCGCCCACTTGCCCCACATCGCCCGCGGCGCGTTGCCGAACATCGCGCCACCGTCGAGCTTCTGCGTGTTGCCCAGAATCGACCAGAGTTTCATTTCGTCAACCTTGCGGGTCCGTTCGTCCCAGATGCCTTGCATCGTACCCCGAACGGGAGTAAACCGGCGTCGAATGCGGAGGGGTCCGATGCTCAAGCGTCCGTGGATCGCTGTCTGTTTCGCCCTGTCGATTGCCGTCTTCACAGGCGTCCGTGCACAGGAGAAAAATGGGCACTTCGCCGATATCAAGCGGATCCTGTGCGCCGAGGGCGCCGAACGTTACCTGCCCGGTGACTACTACTTCTGCGCCGGCAACAAGGCACTCCAGGGCGGCAACACGCGCAAGGCGCTGGAGATGTACGAAGTCGCCGCAGGCTGGGGGGACAAGCGTGCGATGTTCAACCTCGGTTTGTTGCTGCTGCGTGGCGAAGGCGTACCGAAGAACGAGCCGCTGGGGTTGGCCTGGCTGGCGTTGGCCGCCGAACGCCCTAAGGACCGTATACAGCGCGAAGTACTCGCCGGCGCATGGAAATCCGCCAGGCCCGAAACCCGCGACGCTGCGAACGCGCTGTGGAACCAGATGAAGCTCAAATACGCGGACCGCGTAGTGCTGGTCCGTGCGCAGGAGCGCTACGAGCGAGAAACCCGGGAGCTGCGCCGCGCACTCCAGCTCGATCCCTCCGTCAGGTTCGAAATCGGCTTCGACGGGTCGACTTCATCGGGTTTGAAGGCGCTTGCCAAACTCGATGAAGCCGCTGCAGAAACGATTCTCCGCCCACTCCCGACCGCGAAGAAAAATGTCAACGTGGGCGCTCCGGAAATGGTCCGCGATTCGGTATCGCGTCCAAAAGACCCATCCCTGCCTTCGGCGAACCAGTAATGCCTGGCAGCCATGCTTGCTGCCCCTCAATCCTTGTCGGGTACAGCGCTGAAGTAGAAGGTGAACGCCCCCTTCTTCTCGTCTACGGCTTTCACCGCGATCGGCGCGATCGCGCCCGCCGCCGTCAGCACGCCCTCGCCGGTGGCGACGGGCTCGGCACCGGAGGTGAACCAGCCGCTGCGCCAGGCTTTGACCGTCAACCGGATGCGCTGGCCGTTCGCCAGTTCCAGCGAGGCGCGCGCCTTCTTCAGGTCGTCGGCGACGACCACGTTGCGGCCGCCTTCGTCGTTGAGCGCTTCCTGTTCGAACGCGAACAAGGGCTGATCCTCGGCTTCCACGGCGAAGCGCCAGTCGGCCGTACCCAGCTCACCGTCGTGCTGCACGGCGATGCGTTGCAGGGTCAGTTGCAGCTTCTGCGGACCAATCGGCTGGACTGGAGCGGCCTGCGCGGCCGGCGCCTGTGGCGCGGCTTGCGCGACCGGCTCGGGTTTGCCGCGGACGTCGTCGCGTACGTTGACATAAACCGTGGTCAGTGCGGCCAGCAGCGCCGCGGAACCGGTCAGGATCCCCGGGACGGTACCGACCCATGCCTTCTTTTCCTTGTCGTTCCCGCTCATTCCCGATCCATCCCCAAGAAAACGCCGCGAATCATACGGCTTTTTCTTCCCTTCCCCCCGGGAAAAGGTGCCCCGAAGGGGCGGATGAGGGCGGAAGACGCGCTTGTGATGCAGCTTCCGCGAATCGGAAGACTCCCGCCCTCATCCGGCGCTTCGCGCCACCCTCAGCCGTTTGAGACGGCTTCGATCCCGGAGGGAGAAGGAAAAGCGTTACGGCTTCGCCAGCTCGACCTTGCCCTCGCCCACCGGATTGCGCGGATCGGTACCGGCCGAAAGCGTGTTGGAACGCTTGTCCCATTCCACCGTTTGCAGGTTGCCCCAGACATGGCTGGAACCGCGCCCGCCGGCCGCTTCGTCGCCCGGCAGGTCGAGCTTGTGGCCCATCGCCTGCAGCGCCTTCGCCGCGTCAGCGCCGATCGCCCTCGGCTCGGCGTCGATGACGTCGGGCAGCCACTGGTGGTGGTAGCGCGGCAACGCGGCCACTGCCTGCGCGCCGAGCCCGGCGTCGTAGCCCAGCATGCCCAGCAGCACCATGGTGATGATGCGGCTGCCGCCGGGCGTGCCGATCACCACGGCCTTGTCGGCCGACTCCATGAAGGTCGGCGTCATCGAGCTGAGCATGCGCTTGCCCGGTTTAGGAGCGTTGGCCTCGTAACCCATCACGCCGAATGCGTTCGGCGTGCCCGGCTTCAGCGCGAAGTCGTCCATCTCGTCGTTCAACAGCACGCCGGTGCCCTTGGGGATCAGGCCCGAGCCGTACAGCAGGTTGACCGTCTGGGTGCCGCCAACGCGGTTGCCTTCGCCGTCGATGATCGAGAAATGCGTGGTCTCGTCGTCTTCCAGCGGCGTTTCCTGGCCGGACAGCAGGTCGCTGGGCGTGGCCTTGTCCGGATGGATGGTCGCACGCAGGCCTTGCGCGTAGTCGCGGCTGGTCAGCACTTCCTGCGGGATGTCGGTGAAGTCCGGGTCGCCGAGGAAGAAGGTGCGGTCGCGATAGGCCCGGCGCATCGCTTCGACCACCATGTGGATGCGATGCGCTTCGTCCATCTTCGGCAGGTCGTAGGGCTCGAGGATCTGCAGCATCGTCGCCAACGCGATGCCGCCCGAAGACGGCGGCGGCGCGGTGGTGACCTTCCAGCCCTTGTAGTCGAACACGATCGGCTTGCGCTGCTTGACCTGGTAACCCGCCAGTTCCTGTGCGGTCCAGTGGCCCCCGGCTTCATTGACCCCGGCGACCAGCTTCTTCGCGGTCTCGCCGCGATAGAAACCGTCGAAACCCTTTTCCGCGAGCAGCTCGAGGGTGTGGGCCAGTTCGGGCTGCTTGAACAGGTCGCCTTCCGCGATCGGCTTGCCGTTGCGCTCGTAGACCTCGCGCGTGCCCGGGTAGCGGCGCATCACGTCCATGCGCTGCTTGTATCCCCGGGCCATGCGCCCGTACACCGGGAAGCCCTCGCGGGCGATGCGGATCGCCGGCTGCAGCGATTGCTTCAGCGGCAGGCGACCGTGCTTGCCGGCCATCTCCACCAGCATCGCGGGCAGGCCGGGAATGCCGGCCGACCATGGGCCGTTCTGCGATTTTTCCTCATCTAGGTTGCCGGCCTTGTCGAGGTACTTGTCCGGCGTGGCCGATGCCGGAGAAATCTCGCGCGCATCGAGGAACAGGTCCTGCCCGGTCTTCGCGTCGTGCAGCAGGAACAGCCCGCCGCCACCAAGGCCGGAACTGATCGGCTCGACCACCGACAGGGTCGACGACACCGCCACCGCCGCGTCGAAGGCGTTGCCGCCGGCCCTGAGGATTTCCAGGCCGGCTTCGGTCGCCAGCTTGTGCCCGGAAGCGATGGCCGCGCCGGGCGGCTTGGTGGCAACGGCTTGCGTCTGCGGCGCCGCGGTCTTCGGCTGTTCCCCCCAGGCGGAGGAAATCGGCAGCAGCAGGGCCAACAGGAAGGCGATCGTGGTTCGCATGGCGACTCGCGGGCGTTACGGGGGACGCCCCAGTCTAGCGGTCGCGCTCCCGAGGCGTCATTCCTGCCTGCAAGACACGCCGTTGCACGAGATCTTCCGGAAGGGAAGCTCGCTCTTCCCTTCTATGGAAAGCGGCGCATGGCGTCGTCAGCGGGAAGCGGCGTCCGCCACCTGCAACCGGCGCAACTTGGCCAGCAGGTCGTCCTGGCTTTCGGGGAAATCCGGATCGGGGTCGATGCACTCGACCGGGCACACCACCACGCATTGCGGTTCGTCGAAATGGCCCACGCATTCGGTGCAGCGGGCCGGATCGATCACGTAGATGGTTTCGCCCATGGAGATGGCCTGGTTGGGACAGGCCGGCTCGCAGACGTCGCAGTTGACGCAGAGTTCGTTGATCTTCAGCGACATGGCGATGAGGAACGCTTGCGGGCCATTGGCCCGCGTGACGAAGCGCCGGCCCGGCGCGCTGCGCCGGGCTTGAAGCCGCGGACGCAGCGCCGGGCCGGTCGGATCACTTCGCTTCGATGAACACGTAGTCGACGCCGGTCGGCGCCACCACAGCCTTGACCCGTTCGTTGTCGGCCGGGGCGCCGATGAACAGCACGCGCACGCCCTTCATCGCGTCCGGCTGCACGCCCTGGAACGAAGCGACCACGAGATCGGCCATCCTGGCCGAATCCGGCGAGGCGAACGCGATCAGGTTGCCGGCGACGATGCCGCGGGCCATCGCGTTGGACGCCTGTTCCAGCTGGCGGTTGTACTTGCCCTGGTATTCGTCGTCAGACTCGGTCGCGCCCTTGGCGGGGAGGTAATAGACGAACGGGCTGTTGGTGATGTTGCCCATGTTGCGGGTGACCACGTCCTGCAGGTACTTCTTCCACTCCGCGTCGTCGGCGGTCTTCGGCGCGGTCAGCGGCGCGGCCTCGACGGGTTTGGCTTCCTCGTGTTTCTTGCACGCGGCGAACGGCAGCACGAGGCATGCGGCAAGCATCAGGCGGGCGATGGTCTTCATGGTGTTTCCCTCTGTGGTTCTAGGTGGTTTTGCGACAGTTTGCCTTATCGACCGCCACGCTGCCGGCATGCTCGCACAGCCTGCGGTTCTGGGTGGTTTGCGATGGCTTGTGCTAGCGGTTGCCACGCTGGCGCCATTGCTCGCGCAGCGCGGTGGCGACAGGGGCCGGGACGAAGCCGGACACGTCCCCGCCGAGCCGGGCGACTTCGCGCACCAGCGACGACGAGATGAAGCCGTATTGTTCGGCCGGGGTCAGGAACAAGGTTTCGACGTCCGGGATCAGGTGGCGGTTCATGCTGGCCAGCTGGAATTCGTATTCGAAGTCCGATACCGCGCGCAGCCCGCGCAGCAGCACGCCGCCGCCGACTTCCTTGACGAAATGCGCCAGCAGCGAGTCGAAGCCGCGCACCTCGACGTGCGGGTGCTTGGCCACCGCGGCGCGGGCCAGCTCCACCCGCTGCGCCAGCGGCAGCGCCGGGCCCTTGGCCGGACTTTCCGCGACGCCGATGACGACCTTTTCGAACAGCGGCGCCGCGCGGTCGATCAGGTCGATATGGCCGTTGGTGATCGGGTCGAAGGTACCCGGATACACGGCGATGCGTTGGCGCGCGACACTCATTCCGGCCCCCCGGTCGTTTGCGGGCGGAGTGTAGCAGCGGCGCGGCGGTACAGGGCAAAGCGCACCTCGCGGGTGCGGCCTTCCCGATGCAATGCAAATTCCGGCGGCAGGGCGGGTTCGACCCCCGCCGGCGACTCGACGTACAACCAGGCATCGTCGGCCAGCCGTGGCGACAATGCGGCCAGGGCGGTCGCCCACAGGTCGCCAGCGAATGGCGGGTCGACGAAGGCCAGGTCGTAAGCCCCCGTCGGCTGCGCGTGCAGCCAGGCCAGCGCGTCGGCCTGCACCACCTCGACCGCCGCTTGCGCGGAAAGCCGGTTTACCGCTACTCGCAGGTTGCGGACCAGCGCCGCATCGCGTTCGACCAGCACCGCGTGCGCCGCACCGCGCGACACCGCCTCCAGCCCCAGTACGCCGGTGCCGGCGAACAGATCGAGCACGCGCGCCCCGGCCAGCTTCGGCATCAGCCAGTTGAACAGGGTTTCGCGCACCCGGTCGCCACTGGGCCGCAGGCCCGGACTGTCGGGCACGGCCAGCTTGGTCCCGCGCCAGCGCCCGCCGATGATGCGGATGGAACCGGGAGCCGTTTTCAAGGCGTGGATGGGGCGGGTGATAACATTCGCCCATTCTCCGCGATTGTTTCCGTATGGTCAGCTGGTTCCGCCGCAAGAAACCCGATGCGCCCTCCGAGGCAGCGCCGACCACTCCGGAAAACGTCCAACCCGAGAGCACGACCGAGGCGATCGTCTCCGTGCCGGAGCCGGAAACCACGGCACCGCCCGCACCTGAAGGCAAGAAGGGCTGGCGCGAGCGCCTGGGCGGCAGCGCCTTCGCGAAGACCTTCGGCGGTCTGTTCTCGCGCAATCCGCGGCTGGACGACGACCTGCTCGACGAAATCGAGACCGCACTGCTGACCGCCGACGTCGGTGTACCGGCCACGACCGCGCTGGTCGACGATCTGCGCAAGCGAATGAAATCGCGCGAATTCGCCGACGCCAATGCCCTGCTTGGCGCACTGCGCGCCGATCTCGTCGCGCTACTGCGGCCGGTGGCGAAGCCGCTGGCGATCGATGCTTCGCCCAAGCCCTTCGTGGTACTGACCGTCGGGGTCAACGGCGTCGGCAAGACCACGACCATCGGCAAGCTGGCGCGCCGCTACAAGGATGAAGGCCGCAGCCTGATGCTGGCGGCCGGCGACACCTTCCGCGCCGCGGCGGTGGCGCAATTGCAGGCATGGGGCGAGCGCAACGGCGTGCCGGTGATCGCGCAAGGCCAGGACGCCGACGCGGCATCGGTCGCGTTCGACGCCTTGCAGGCGGCGAAATCGCGCGGCGTCGAAGTACTGATCGCCGACACCGCCGGGCGCCTGCATACCCAGGCAGGGCTGATGAACGAACTGGGCAAGATCCGTCGGGTGCTCGGCAAGCTCGATCCGGCCGCGCCGCACGAAGTGCTGATGGTGATCGACGGCACCACCGGGCAGAACGCGCTGTCGCAACTGCGCCAGTTCCATGCCGCAGCCGGCGTCACCGGCCTCGTCGTCACCAAGCTCGACGGTACCGCCAAGGGCGGCGTGGTATTTGCGCTGGCGCGCGAATTCGGCATCCCGATCCGCTATGCCGGCATCGGCGAAAGGCCGGAAGACCTGCGTGTATTCGATGCGGAGGCATTCGTCGATGCGCTGCTGCCCGAAGCATTGGGCACTGCTTGACCTTGCCACTCACTTCAATGTGGGAGCGACGTAAGTCGCGAAGCCTTTCATCCAGATCAGGAAAAGCGTTCGCGACTTACGTCGCTCCCACACCGGACATGATGGCAGTTTCCGACACCTTCTCCTCTCGCCTGCTGGCGTGGTTCGACCAGAACGGTCGCCACGACCTGCCGTGGCAGCATCCACGCACCCCGTACCGCGTGTGGCTATCGGAAGTGATGCTGCAGCAGACGCAGGTGGCGACGGTGACCCCGTATTTCGTGCGTTTCGTCGAAGCCTTCCCGACCATCGCTGCGCTGGCGGACGCCTCCACCGACGAGGTGATGGCGCACTGGGCCGGCCTGGGCTACTACGCCCGCGCCCGCAACCTGCATGCCGCGGCGAAACGTTGCCTCGAACTGCACGGTGGCGAACTCCCACGCGACTTCGATGCCCTGCTCGCCCTGCCCGGCATCGGCCGCAGCACCGCCGGCGCGATCCTCGCGCAGGCTTGGGGCGAGCGCTTCCCGATCCTCGATGGCAACGTCAAGCGCGTGCTGGCGCGCTTCCACGGCGTCGAAGGATTTCCCGGCCTGCCGGCCATCGAGAAACGCATGTGGACGCTGGCCGAGTCGCATCTGCCCGATTCGCGCATGGCCGACTACACGCAGGCGCAGATGGATTTCGGCGCGACGCTGTGCACCCGCCACGACCCTGCCTGCGTGCTGTGCCCGCTGCAATCCGATTGTGTTGCCCTACGCGAGGGACGCACCGACGAGTTGCCGACGCCGAAGCCCGGCAAGCCACTGCCGGAACGCAGCGCGATCGTGCTGGTGGCCGAAAATGCGGCCGGCGAGGTGCTGTTGCAACGACGTCCGCCGACCGGAATCTGGGCCGCGCTGTGGTCGCTGCCCGAAGCCGCGGACCATGCCGCCGCACGGCAATGGTTCGACGCGCACCTGCGCGGCGACTACGACCACGGCGAAGCGCTGGCCGAAGTGCCGCATGCATTCACCCATTACCGCCTGCGCCTGCACCCGCTGCATTGGCGCGCGCTCGCCCCGCGCGACGCCGTGCGCGACAATGACGACCTGCGCTGGGTCGCGCGCGACGCGTTGGCTTCGCTTGGCATCCCCGCGCCGATCCGCAAACTGCTGGACAGCCGATGAGCCGCACCGTTTTCTGCGAATACGAAAAGAAGGACGCTGAGGGCCTGGACTTCGTGCCCTACCCGGGCGAACTGGGCCAGCGCGTGTTCGCGCACATCGGCAAGGCCGCGTGGGCGGCATGGCTGGCGCACCAGACCATGCTGATCAACGAAAACCGGCTGTCGCCGCGCGACCCCAAGCATCGCGCCTTCCTCGAAGGCGAGATGCGGAAATTCCTGTTCGGCGGCGGCGCCGACAAGCCTTCCGGCTACGTGCCGGAAGGCTGATCCGCAGGCCGGGTCAACCGGTCTTTTCCGCTTCGCGCTCGACGATCTTGGCTTCGCGCAGTTCCTTTTCCGCCGCCTTCAGCGCCTTCACGTCCAGCGGGCGGATCGTGTCGATGCGGCATGGGATGCGGAAATGCGAATTCGCCCCGCCTATTACCCGCACGGAATCGAACTTCGCCGACACCCGGCCGAACATGTTGCTGAGGCTGATCGCCGGCGCATAGTCGAGGTCGATGCAGCGCCCGGTCAGGTCAAGCAGCCATGCCTCGTTCGGCTTGGTCCATACCGCCAGCGCCTGGTCGCCGAGCGGCGTCCAGCTGATGCTGCTGAAATAGCGGAAATCCTTTACCGGCGCACCGGCGTGCGCCTGGTAGATGGCCAGCTTTTCGCTGCTGCTCAGGTTCGATGCGCAGCCACCCAGCGCGACGCCCAGGGCCAGCAGCAGGAAACTCGTTTTCAGGGTTTTCATGGAAGCCTCCGAATGTCAGACGCCTTGTTAACGCCATGATGCGCCAGCCGTTTACCCTGCCAAGTCCCCCGCCCACGGAGCGTTCAGCCCGCGTGCGGCTTGCCGTAACCGCGGCACGCCCGTATCATGCGCGGCCCCGGCCGGGTAGCTCAGTTGGTAGAGCAAGGGATTGAAAATCCCTGTGTCGGGGGTTCGATTCCCTCCCCGGCCACCATGCATCACCGACGAAGGCCCGCGCTTTGCGTGGGCCTTCGTCTTTTCTGCCATTCGGGTGTCCCGGCCTGGGCTCAGTCGCCTGCCAGCCCGCAGGCGCTATGCTTGCCCCTCCACGGGATTCGAGGACCGGCATGAACCTTCGCATCGTTCGCAGCGCCCTGTGGCTGGGCGCACTGGCCTTGCTGGCTGCATGCAGCAGCGGCCCGGTCCGGCGGATATCGCCGCCGGCGGCCAGCATCCAGCAACTCACGGTCAATGCGGACGGCAGCTGGAAGGTGGACCTGCGCCTGCAGAACTACAGCAGCATCCCGATGCGCTTCGACAACGCGAAGCTGGCCTTGACCGTCGCCGACCAGCCGGCGGGCGAGTTGCAGGCTTCACCCGCCATTTCGATCGGTCCGGAATCGGCCGACGTGGTCAGCGTGGCCTTCGCTCCCGCACTCGCAGCCAAGCTGGCGGTGGCCGATGCGCTGGCCGGCCGCCGAACGGTCGGCTACACCCTGAAGGGCACGATGAGCGCGGTACCCGAGGACGCCAAGTCGCGCAGCTTCGACGTGGACTCCCGCAACACGCTCAGCCCGATGCCGGGCCTGCAGGGCGTCCTGCGCTGAGCTCGCATCACTGCTGCAGCGCAACAAGCCACGACCATACGCTGGAGTATCCTAGGCGAAGCCCCGCCGGACTCCAGCCATGAGCACCTACAAAGCCCCCCTCGCCGATCTCCGTTTCGCCCTGTACGACGTCTTGGGCGTGGAAAAGCAATTCGCCGAACTCGGCTATGCCGAAGCCAGCCGCGACATCGTCGACGCGGTGCTGGACGAGGCCGCCCGCTTCACCGAAGCCGTGCTGGCGCCGCTCAACGCGATCGGCGACCAGATCGGCTGCAAGTTCGACAAGGACACCGGCGACGTCACCGCCCCGCCCGGTTTCAAGCAGGCCTTCGACCAGTTCGTCGAAGGCGGCTGGACCGGCCTGACCAACGCGCCGGAGTTCGGCGGCCAGGGCATGCCGGAAGTGCTCGGCGCGGCGCTGACCGAGATGGTCGACGCGGCCAATCTGGCCTGGGGCAATTTCCCGATGCTGTCGCACGGGGCGATCGAGGCGTTGAACCGCTACGGCGAGGACTGGCAGAAGGAGGCGTTCCTGCGCCCACTGGTCGAGGGTCGCTGGACCGGCACCATGTGCCTGACCGAGCCGCATGCCGGCACCGACCTCGGCCTGCTGAAGACCCGCGCCGAGCCCAATGGCGACGGCAGCCATTCGATCACCGGCACCAAGATCTTCATCACCTGCGGCGAGCACGACCTAGCGCCGAACATCGTCCACCTGGTGCTGGCGCGCCTGCCGGACGCACCGCCGGGGCCGAAGGGCATCTCGCTGTTCGTCACGCCGAAGTTCAAGGTCGGCAAGGACGGCGCCATGGGCGAACGCAACGCGCTGCGTTGCGGTTCCATCGAGCACAAGATGGGCATCCACGGTTCGGTCACCTGCGTGATGAACTTCGACGGCGCGCAGGGCTGGCTGGTCGGCGAGGCGCACAAGGGCCTGCAGGCGATGTTCGTGATGATGAACTCGGCGCGCCTCGGCGTCGGCTTGCAGGGCCTGGGCCTGAGCGAGCGCGCGTACCAGAACGCGCTGCACTACGCGCGCGAACGATTGCAGACGCGTTCGCTGTCCGGCCCGAAATTCCCCGACAAGCCCGCCGACCCGATCATCGTCCACCCCGACGTGCGGCGCATGCTGCTGTCGATCAAGTCGCTGGTCGAAGGCGGCCGCCTGCTCTCCCTGCACGCCTATTCGCAACTCGATGCTGCGCACCACGCCACCGATGCGGCGGTGCGCGAACAGGCCGACACGCTGGTCGGTTTCCTGACCCCGATCGCCAAGGCCTGCCAGACCGAATGGAGCATCGAGAATACCTACAACGCGCTGCAGTGCTTCGGCGGCCATGGCTACATCGCCGAGCACGGCATGGAACAGCTGGCCCGCGACGCCCGCATCACCACGCTGTACGAAGGCACCACCGGCATCCAGTCGCTGGACCTGATCGGGCGCAAGACCGCGGTATCGCAAGGCGCGGGGTTGAAGCTGTTCCTCGGCATGGTCGACGCGTTCGTGAAGCAGCATGAAGGCGACGCGGCGCTGGCCGAGTTCGTCGGACCGCTGCAGGCCAAGGCCGCGGAATGGGCGCAACTGACCACCGGCATCCTGCAGCGCGCGGCCAAGAACCCGGAAGAGCTCGGCGCCGCCAGCACCGACTACCTGTTCTACTCCGGCTACGTCGTGCTGGCCTACTGGTGGGCGCGCAGCGTCGCCGCAGCGAACGCTTCGTCGCAAAGCGCAGCGTTCAAGCAGGCCAAGCTGGAAACCGCGCGTTTCTACTTCGCCCGCATATTGCCGCGCACGCTGGCGCACAAGGCGGCGATCGAAGCCGGTGCCGAGCCCTTGATGGCGATGGACGCGGAGCGCTTCGGCGATTGACCGTTGATCTTCCCTCTCCCATCGACGGGGAGAGGGAAGGCACAATCCGCTACATGCAAGCGATAAACACCGACCTCGACTCGGTCCGCGCCTTCATCGAAGGCCATGCCCGCCTGTTCGTGATCACTGGCGCCGGCGTCAGCACCGGCTCCGGCATTCCCGATTACCGCGACGCCAACGGCGAATGGAAACGCACGCCGCCGGTGACTTTCCAGGCGTTCACCGGCGACGACACGACGCGCCGACGCTACTGGGCGCGCAGCCTGATCGGCTGGTCGTATTTCCGGCGCGCACGCCCCAACGCCGTGCATCGCGCACTGGCTGCGCTGGAAGCGAAAGGCAAGATCGAACTGCTGTTGACCCAGAACGTCGACGGCCTGCACCAGGCCGCCGGCAGCCGGCGCGTGATCGACCTGCACGGGCGTCTCGATGCCGTGCGCTGCCTGGGTTGCGAAGCGCGCACGCCGCGCGAGGATTTCCAGCGCGAACTGCTCGCGCGCAACCCCGGCTGGGTCGGACTCGACGCGGGCATCGCCCCGGACGGCGACGCCGACCTGGAAGGCCGCGACTTCGCCTCGTTCGATGTGCCCGCCTGCGCGACCTGCGGCGGCCTGCTGAAGCCGGACGTGGTGTTTTTCGGCGAGAACGTGCCGCGCGAACGCGTGGTCGACGCAAACCTCCGCCTGTCGCGATCCGATGCCGTGCTGGTGGTCGGTTCCTCGCTGATGGTCTGGTCCGGTTTCCGCTTCGTCCGGGCCGCTGCACGCGACGGCTTGCCGGTCGCCGCGATCAACCTGGGCCGCACCCGCGCCGACGAACTGCTTTCGCTGAAGCTCGAGACGAGCGGAGCGGAAGCGTTGGCATTCCTGCTTGAGGGCCCGGCGCCGGTCTTGTCGGCCACGGGCTGACGCGGGCGTCGAATCGCCGCCAGATTCAGGGCCTGCGATTCACAAAATGTAAGCATTCGGGTATAAGCTGTTTTCCCCATGGAAGCAGACCCCGCTCAGCTTCACTTGGACGATACCGGGCCGGCGCTTGCCGGAATGACTCTCGACCCGGTCGCCGCAGCGTCTTCCACCGTGTCCCGTTTCGCGCCGCGACTGCTGTCGCTGGACGCACACGGCCGCGTGCTCGACTGGATCAACTGGCAGGACGCCGCCTGCCTGTACGCGCGCGGCGCAGTGGCGTGGACTCTCGGCGATCCCTGCCTGCGCGTGCATGGCGGCACCAGCCGGCTCAGCGGCGAACAGAGCGTCATCGACCTGCATCCGATCGTCGCCTCGCGCGGCCAGGCACGCGCGCATGCACTGTCGCCCACGCCCACGCTGACCAACACCGCGCTGTTCGCCCGCGACGCGCACCTGTGCCTGTACTGCGGCAATGAATTCACCCGCCCGCACCTGACCCGCGATCACGTCATGCCCCTGTCCAAGGGCGGCAAGGACATCTGGGAGAACGTTGTCAGCGCCTGCTTCCACTGCAATTCGCGCAAGAGCAACCGCACCCCGCAACAGGCCAACATGCCGTTGCTCGCGGTACCGTACCGGCCGAGCTGGATCGAGCACCTGATCCTGTCCAACCGCAACATCCTGGCCGACCAGATGGCGTTCCTGAAGGCTCATCTGCCGAAGAAGCGCCCGCGCAGCATCGTCTGATCGCTCTGCCTCCCTCTTTGGAAGAGGGGGCCGAGGGGAATTTGCTTTTCTGGCGTTCCACGCAAATCCCCCCGTCGTTCGCTACGCGAACGCCTGCTCCCTTTTTCAAAGGGGGTGATCCCCCGGCACCCGTCAACTTGCCCCACCCTTCGCACGGGAGGAAAATACGGGTCCAAGCCCGGCAACGGGCCAGCTGCCGCCACGATGATCGATCCCGCCCGCTATCCGCGCCTCTCGCGCATCGACACGCCTGCCGACCTACGCGGGTTCGATGAGGCCGAACTGCCCCCCATCGCCGAGGAACTGCGTGCCTACCTGATCGAACAGGTCGCGCGCGTCGGTGGTCATTTCGGCGCCGGCCTGGGCGTGATCGAGCTGACCGTGGCCCTGCACTGGCTGTACGACACGCCGGTCGACCGTCTGGTCTGGGACGTCGGCCACCAGACCTATCCTCACAAGATCCTCACCGGCCGGCGCGACCGCATCCATACGGTCAAACAGGCTGGAGGCGTCGCTCCGTTCCCGAAGCGCGAGGAAAGCGAATACGACACCTTCGGCGTCGGCCATTCGTCCACATCGATTTCCGCCGCGCTGGGCATGGCGATCGCGAATGCGCGCGCCGGCGACGATCGCAAGGTCGTGGCAGTGATCGGCGACGGCGCGATGACGGGCGGCATGGCCTTCGAAGCTTTGATGCACGCCGGCGGCATGGAAGACGAGCCGAACCTGCTGGTGATCCTCAACGACAACCAGATGTCGATCTCGGAGAACGTGGGCGGACTGACCAAGATGCTCGGCCGCATGACCGGCAGCCGCACGCTGAACGCGATCCGCGAGGGCGGCAAGAAGCTGCTCGGCGACAAGCGCAAGCCGCCTGCGCGTTTCATGAAGCGTTGGGAAGAACACTGGAAGGGCATGTTCGTGCCGTCCACGCTGTTCGAGGAAATGGGCTTCCACTACACCGGCCCGATCGACGGCCACGACATCGATGCGCTGGTGAAGACACTGAAGATGCTGAAGGGCCTCAAGGGCCCGCAGCTGCTGCACATCATCACCACCAAGGGCAAGGGCTACGAACTGGCCGAAGGCGACCAGATCGGCTATCACGCGGTCGGCCCGTTCGATCCGGAGAAGGGATTGGTCGCCAAGGCCGGGGCGAAGAAGCCGACCTACACCGACGTGTTCGGCGACTGGCTGTGCGACATGGCCGCCGCCGATCCGACCTTGCTTGGAATCACCCCGGCGATGCGCGAAGGCTCCGGCCTGGTGCGCTTCAGCAAGGAATACCCGCAGCGCTATTTCGACGTGGCCATCGCCGAACAGCACGCGGTCACGCTGGCCGCGGGCATGGCCTGCGAAGGCGCCAAGCCTGTCGTCGCGATCTATTCGACCTTCCTGCAGCGCGGCTACGACCAGCTCGTGCACGACGTCGCCATCCAGAACCTCGACGTGCTGTTCGCCATCGATCGCGGCGGCGTGGTCGGCCCGGACGGCGCGACGCACGCGGGCAACCTCGACCTCAGCTACCTGCGTTGCGTGCCGAACATGGTCGTGATGGCGCCGGCGGACGAGAACGAATGCCGGCAGATGCTCAGCACCGGTTTCCGTTTCGAAGGTCCGGCCGCGGTGCGCTATCCGCGCGGCACCGGTCCTGGCGTCGCGGTCGACGCATCGCTGGAAACGCTGCCGATCGGCAAGGCGGAACTTCGCCAGCGCGGTTCGCGCGTTGCCGTGCTCGCATTCGGTTCGACCGTAGCCGCCGCCGAACAGGTCGCCCGCGACTTCGACCTGACTCTCGTCAACATGCGCTTCGTCAAGCCGCTGGATCGCGCCTTGGTGCTCGAACTGGCAAAGGCCCACGACGGCTTCGTCACCGTCGAGGACAACGTGATCGCCGGCGGCGCGGGCTCCGGCGTCGCCGAACTGCTCAGCGCCGAAGGCATCGCCCTGCCGGTGCTGCACCTGGGCCTGCCCGATGCGTTCCAGCACCACGCCAGCCGCGAACAGCTGCTGGCCGAAGCCGGCATCGACGCCGATGGCATCCGTGCGTCGATCCTCAAGCGCTGGCCGCAACTGGCGGCGACCGAGCCGCGCAGCGCGGCGGGCTGAAGACCGACGCCAGTTACTCGGGCGCTTCGACCGTGTAGCCCTTGGCCTGCAGCGCAGCCAGATAGCCATCCGCCGTCAACACGTCGGACATCTCTAAAGTCGCGAACGTCGTCTTGTTCTTCGCCAATGCGGCTTCGGCGACTTCCAGCCATTTGGCCCGGATGCGAGCCTCGACATCGATGATGCCGCGCTTCTTCGCATACTCGCCTCCGACGAACGCCTTCGTACATACCCTTTGCTGGTTCTCGACCGGCAATGCACGCAACGCTTCGATATCGCCGGTAGCCCAGGCATTGGCACGCGCAACCAGCGCCGGCATGTCCCTTTCGACGCGGTCCAGCGCAGTGCGAAAACAATCCAGGTCGTTGACGTTCTCCCGGCTGAATTCCTCGATGGCCGCCTTTGGATCCTCTATCCGGATCTTGAGAGTCGTGGGCGTCAGCTTCATGCTCCGCTCCTTGAGCACCCCGTTGATCACCGGGGAGATGACCGGTTTCCGGCCCAATCCAGCCCGCCGGTTGGCTTGGGCATAGAGCTCGTTGGCGACCAATAGCGGGCGCCTTTTCTCGATGCCCTTGTCGCGACCGAAGTAGCGGGGCTTCATTGCCGCCCATCGCTCGTACATGGAGGCCGGCAACACTTCCTGCAGTGTCTTCCCATCCGGGTTCTTGCCCGCCTTGAGTGCCGACGGCAGCAGAAGAAGCCCGCGAAACACCCCGATGTCGGCATCCACGGCGAGACCCGGCGCAGCGAGGACTTCGTCGGATTGCTTCAGAACGGCCACCACCTCATTCGATTTCCAGTCCATTCCACTGGGTAAGGGCGACACGGTACCGAGTATCCACAGCGCATGGTCGCCCTTGGATACTTTCCACATGCCCGGGCCCGGTTGCGCGCCGGTCACGACCACCACCTCCAAGTCGCGTACCGGCGTGCCGTCCGTCGCTGCGGCGGGTTGCGGCGAGTCTGGGGATTGCGGGGATTGGGCGAAACAGACGAGCGGCGACAACAAGCACAACGCGATCCACTGCAGACGCATGACGACCTCGTTCCCTGGGGCGCGCGCAGCTTACGCAGCCGCCGCAACGCAAGCATCAAATTTTCGTTCTTTCGGATGCAGCCGCGGGTTTCGGAAAGCCGCCGGTCAGGATCGATGCGAGCACGACGCGGAAGTCGGCACGAAAAAGCCCGCGCGAGGCGGGCTTTTTCATGTTCACCTTGTCGTTCCCGGAATGGTCGGGGTAGCCGGATTCGAACCGACGACCACCAGTCCCCCAGACTGGTGCGCTACCAGGCTGCGCTATACCCCGATTCCGAGGGAACTGACAGGCCCGCCGAAGCGGGACGCGAATTATAGCGGGTTTGCCGCAAGCATTCCCGACCGTCGGCTCAACGCCGCAGCAGGTGCAGGATTTCCTCGAGCTCCATCCGCACCTGCTTGACGATCTGGTTGCTCAACGCCGACTCCTGGCGGGCGCCATCGCCCTCCAGGCGCAGGCGCGCGCCGCCGATGGTGTAGCCCTGTTCGTACAGCAGGCCGCGGATCTGCCGCACCATCAGCACGTCGTGGCGCTGGTAGTAGCGGCGGTTGCCGCGGCGCTTGACCGGCTCCAGGCTGGGGAACTCGGTTTCCCAGTAGCGCAGCACGTGCGGCTTGACGTCGCACAGCTCGCTGACTTCGCCGATGGTGAAGTAGCGCTTGGCCGGAATCGGCGGCAGTTCCTTGTTGCTGCCCGGATCAAGCATGTCCGGCCTCGCTGGCGTTGGCGCCGGCGAAGGCTTCGACGCGTTCCTTCAGCTTCTGCCCGGGACGGAAGGTGACCACGGTACGGGCGGAGATCGGGATCTCCTCGCCGGTCTTGGGGTTGCGGCCGGGGCGCTGGTTCTTGCGGCGCAGGTCGAAGTTGCCGAAGCCGGACAGCTTGACCTGGCGGCCCTGCTCCAGCGCCTCGCGCAGCACGTCGAAATAGGCGTCGACGAATTCCTTCGCCTCGCGCTTGTTCAGGCCGACTTCGTCGAACAGACGCTCGGACATTTCCGCCTTGGTCAGTGCCATCACCGTCCCCTATTCCTTCTTTCCTGTCGCGGCGGGCTCAGGCGCGGATCTTCGCGCCATGTTCGCGGCCAATGGCCTCGACCACCCCCGCGACTACCGCTTCCACGTCGCGGTCGGTCAGGGTGCGTGATTTGTCCTGCAAAATCAAGCCCATAGCCAAGCTCTTTTGACCCGATTCGACGCCACGGCCAACATACCGGTCGAACAGGTGAAGATCGCGCAAAATCGGCCCCGCGGCCCTCTCGACCGTCGCGGCCAGTTCAGCCCAACCGACCTGCTCGCCGACCAGTACGGCCAGGTCGCGACGCACCGAGGGGAACCTGGAAAGCTCGGCGGCCTTCGGCAGCGCGCGCGCGGCCAAGGACGCGAGATCCACTTCGAACGCGACCACTTCCGTGTCCAGGTCCAGGGCGCGTTGCAGGCGCGGGTGCAGCTGTCCGATCCAGCCGATCTTCACCCCATCGCGATAGACGTCGGCCGAGCGGCCCGGGTGGCCGAAGCCTTCGGCGGACGGGCGATACTCCAGCTCCGCGCCGGAGGCCGCGGCAAGACTCTCGAGGTCGCCCTTCAGGTCGTGGAAATCGACCTTGCGCGCGGCTTCGCCCCATTGCTCGGCGCGCGCATCGCCGCAGACCGCGGCGGCGATGCGCAGGGTTTCGAGCGGGGCATCGCCATGCGACGCGGGCGCCGCGAAAACATTGCCGAGTTCGAACAGACGCACCCGCCCCGCCTGACGGGCGACGTTGCGTTGCAGCGCGGATACCAGGCCCGGCAGCAGCCGGGTGCGCATCACCGCCAGCTCGGCGCTGAGCGGGTTGGCCAACGGCACTGCGCCCGCCCCGGCGCCCCACAGCTTCAGCAGTCCGGCGTCGACGAAGGCGTAGTTGACGGTCTCCAGGCAATCGCGCGCGACCAGCTGGCGGCGCAGGCTGGCGTCGTCCACGCGGGTTTCGCTGGGCGCGGCGATGCGCGCCGCACCGGAGGGCAGCGTGGTCGGAATGCGCTCGTAGCCATGGATGCGCGCCAGCTCCTCGATCAGGTCTTCCTCGATGGCGATGTCGAAGCGACGGCTCGGCGCGACGACGCTCCAGCCATCGGCCGACGCCGCGACCTGCATGCCCAGCGCGCGCAGGATGCGCTCGACTTCGGCGTCGGCGATCTCGATGCCCAGCACGCGGGCGATGCGCGCGCGGCGCAAGGCGATCGCGGCCATGCGCGGCAGCGCCTCGGACAATACCGCTTCGGTCGCGGGACCGGGTTTGCCGCCGGCCAGTCCGACCACCAGCCGCGTCGCGACCTCGATCGCCTGTCGCGGCAGCTCCGGATCCACGCCGCGCTCGAAGCGATGCGAAGCGTCGGTGTGCAGGCCCAGCTTGCGGCCGCGGCCGATGATCGCCGCCGGGGCGAAATGCGCGGCCTCGAGGAACACGTTCCTGGTCGCCTCGGTGACGCGGGTGTCGAAGCCGCCCATCACCCCCGCCAGCGCCACCACGCGGTCGGCATCGGTGATGACCAGGAAGTCGTCGTCGAGCTGCGCTTCGCGGCCGTCGAGCAGCTTGACGCTTTCGCCCGTGCGCGACTTGCGCACGCCGACCGGACCGGCCAGGGTGTCGCGGTCGAACGCGTGCATCGGCTGGCCGAGTTCCAGCATCACGTACTGGGTGACGTCGACCAGCAGCGACACCGGGCGCACGCCGCTGCGGCGCAGGCGCTCCGCCATCCATACCGGCGTCTTCGCCGCCGGGTCGACGCCTTCGATCGCGCGGCCGCAATAGCGCGGCGCATCGGCGCCGGCGTTCAACTCGATCTTCAGCTCCGAATCGATCGCCTGCGCCACCGGCGTCGCGTCGAACGGCACGACCTCGCTGCCGGTGGCGGCGGCCACGTCGTAGGCGATGCCGCGCACGCTGAAGCAATCGGCGCGGTTCGGGGTCAGCTTGATCTCGATGCTGGCGTCGGGCAGGCCGAGGTACTCGGCGACGGGCGTGCCGATCGGCGCGTCGTCGGGCAGCTCCAGCAGGCCGGAGGCGTCGGCATCGATGCCCAGTTCCTTGGCCGAGCACAGCATGCCGTTCGATTCCACCCCGCGCAGCTTGGCCGCCTTGATCTGGAAATCGCCGAACTTCGCCCCGACCATCGCCAGCGGCGCGACCAGGCCGGCGCGCGCGTTCGGCGCGCCGCAGACGATCTGCAAGGGCTCGCCTTGCCCGGCATCGACCCGGCACACCTGCAAGCGGTCGGCTTCCGGGTGTTTTTCGGCGGACACGATGCGAGCCACCACCACCTTGTCCAGCGATTCGCCCAGCGCGGTGACGTCTTCGACTTCCAGGCCGATCGCCGTCAGCGTCGCGGCGAGCTCGTCGCGCGTCGCGGTGGTCGGCACGTGGGAACGCAGCCAGTTTTCGGAGAATTTCATCGTTCGTGATCCGTAGGGTGGGCTCCAGCCCACCATCGCAATGCATCGGGTTTCCGGAACGGTGGGCCGGGGCCCACCCTACGC
>NZ_JAGKTC010000002.1:473419-549408 GCF_017939625.1 Pseudoxanthomonas helianthi | reverse complement strand
GCGCTTGCTGCCGTCGGGCTGCTGCCAGGCGATGTCGACTTCCGCGCCGGGTTCGACGAACGGGAAGTAGCTGGGACGGAAGCGCATCTCGAAATCGCGCTCGAAGAACGCGCGGACGAATTCGGCCAGCGTGCCCTTGAGGTCGGCGAAGGTCGAATGCTCGTCGACCAGCAGGCCTTCGCACTGGTGGAACATCGGCGAGTGGGTCTGGTCGCTGTCGCTGCGGTAGACCTTGCCCAACGCGATCATGCGCAGCGGCGGCTTGCCGCCGGCCTTGACCAGGTCGGCCATGTAGCGCACCTGCACGCCCGAGGTATGCGTGCGCAGCAGGCGGCCGTCGCCGAAGTAGAAGGTGTCGTGCATCGCCCGCGCCGGATGGTGCGGCGGGAAGTTCAGCGCTTCGAAGTTGTGCCAGTCGTCCTCGATCTCCGGACCGTCGGCCAGGTCGTAGCCGAGGCGGCCGAAGATGTCGGCCATGCGCTCCATCGTGCGGCTGATCGGATGGATGCCGCCGCGCCCGCCGTCGCGACCCGGCAGGGTCACGTCGATGGTTTCGCCGGCTAGGCGCGCGTCCAGCGCGGCGTCTTCCAGCACGGTCTTGCGTGCGGCCAGCGCGTCGCCGATGGCATCGCGGGCCACGTTGATCGCTTCGCCCGCGGCCTTGCGCTGGTCAGGCGGCAGCGCGCCCAGCGACTTCAGTTGCGCAGTGATGCTGCCGCTCTTGCCCAGCAGGGCCACGCGCAGCTGCTCCAGTGCCTCGGGCGTGCCCGCGGCGGCGATGTCGGCCAGTGCCTGGGCGGACAGGGATTCGATGTCGCTCATTCGGGATGTCGTCCGATTCCGGTTCTTCGCAAGATCAAATGGCACAAAAAACGATGGGGAAGGACTTGCGCCCTTCCCCATGCGTTGTCAGCTTTTGTCCGCTGCTTTCGCAGAGGGAGCGACGGCTTTACGCCGCGAGAGCGCCCTTCGCCTTTTCGGCCAGGGCGGCAAAACCCGCCGCGTCGTGCACGGCGATGTCCGCCAGCACCTTGCGGTCCAGGGTGATGCCGGCTTTCAGCAGGCCGTTCATGAAGCGGCTGTAGCTGAGGCCGTTGATGCGGGCCGCCGCGTTGATGCGGGTGATCCACAGCGAACGGAAGTTGCGCTTCTTCTGCTTGCGGCCGATGTAGGCGTACTGGCCCGCCTTGATGACCGCCTGCTTGGCAACTCGGAAAACCTTGCGACGGGCGTTGTAGTAGCCCTTCGCACGGCTGATGATCTTCTTGTGACGGCGACGTGCGGTCACACCACGCTTGACTCGTGCCATTTCCTAATCCTCCTCAGAGATACGGCAGCATGCGATCCAGGCGGCCCGAATCTTCCTTGCGGACGATCTGGCCGGCGCGGGCTTCGCGCTTGGTCTTGGTCGCTTTCTTGGTGAGGATGTGGCTGCGGTTGGCGGAGCCAGCCTTGTACTTGCCGGAGGCGGTCTTGCGGAAACGCTTCGCCGCGGCCCGGTGGGTCTTGATCTTGGGCATGGGAATCCCTGCTTGGATTGTTTTCTGACTGGTTAGGGCGCCGTCCTTCAGCCTGTGCGACCAGGTCGCCAAGGCCAAAAGCCAGACTTTCCATCCTGCCCAACCGGCGGGTAAGTCTTTGATTTCCCGAAGGAATCAAGACAGGTTCCTTGTACCTGGCACCGTTGCCGGCGACAGTCCCGGCGAACCGGGCCGCGCATTATGCCTGTTCGGGGAATCGCTTGCAAATCAGGTGGTTGGAGTCTGTTTCCAGAAAAGCGAAGGGGCGCCTCCCGGCGCCCTTCCTCACCCTTTGCCCTTTCCCCGCAAGCGGGCGGAGGGCAACGGTCGGTCTTCTGCGCCTTCCGGCGCAAAAGATCATTTCTTCTTGGGCGCGATCATCATGACCATCTGCCGGCCTTCCAGGCGCGGACGCGACTCGACGACGATGTCGTCGCCCAGTTCGGCCTCGATGCGCTGGGCCATTTCGCGGCCCAGTTCCTGGTGGCTCATCTCGCGGCCACGGAAACGGATGTTGACCTTGACCTTGTCGCCTTCCTCGAGGAAGCGGCGGATGTTGCGCATCTTGATCTGGTAGTCGCCCTCGTCGGTGACCGGGCGGAACTTCAGTTCCTTGATCTCGACCTGCTTCTGCTTCTTCTTGGCCTCGTTGGCCTTCTTCTGCATTTCGAACTTGAACTTGCCGAAATCCATGATCTTGCAGACCGGCGGCTCGGCGTTCGGCTGGATCTCGACTAGGTCCAGGCCTTCTTCCTCGGCCTTGGCCAAGGCTTCGTCGCGCGACAGGACGCCGATCATCTCGCCGTCGCTGCCGATCACGCGCACGCGCGGCACGCGGATCTCGTGGTTCTTGCGGTTCTGCTTGTTGTCGGGGGTGCTGATATTGCAATCTCCAGGGAGAAAAGAACCGGTCCGCGTGGCGCCTTTTGCGCCGGAACGACCGGGACTGGCTACGCCGCCTGCTCGCTGCGCAGGCGCTCGGCGAAGGCGGCGACGCTCATTGTGCCCAAATCCTCGCCCGAACGCGTGCGCACGGCAACGGCGCCGTTCTCCTTCTCGCGGTCTCCGACCACCAGCAGATACGGCACGCGCTGCAGCGTGTGCTCGCGGATTTTATAGCCGATCTTCTCGTTGCGCAAATCCAGGGCAACCCTGAATCCTTGATTTGCAAGGATTTTTTCCACCTCGGCGACCCAGTCGGCCTGGGCATCGGTAATGTTCATGACCACCGCCTGGACTGGGGCCAGCCAGGCCGGGAACTGGCCGGCGTGGTGCTCGATCAGGATGCCGATGAAACGCTCCATCGAGCCCACGATGGCCCGGTGCAGCATCACCGGATGGCGGCGCTGGCTGTTTTCGTCCACGTACTCGGCGCCCAGGCGGCCCGGCATCATGAAATCGACTTGCATCGTGCCCAGCTGCCAGGTGCGGCCGATGGCGTCCTTCAGGTGGTACTCGATCTTCGGGCCGTAGAAGGCGCCCTCGCCCGGGAGTTCCTCCCACTCGACCCCGGCCGAACGCAGCGCGCCGCGCAGCGCGTCCTCGGCCTTGTCCCAGGTGGCGTCGTCGCCGAGGCGCGAATCCGGGCGCAGCGCGATCTTGATCTGGATGTCGGAGAAACCGAAATCCGAATACACCTTCAGCGCCTGCTGGTGGAAGGCACGCACTTCGGACTCGATCTGCTCCTCGGTGCAGAAGATGTGCCCGTCGTCCTGGGTGAAGCCGCGCACGCGCAGGATGCCGTGCAGCGCGCCGGAGGGCTCGTTGCGGTGGCAGGCGCCGAATTCGCCGTAGCGGATCGGCAGGTCGCGATAACTGTGCAGGCCCTGGTTGAACACCTGCACATGGCCGGGGCAGTTCATCGGCTTCACCGCATAGGTCCGCTTTTCGGACTCGGTGAAGAACATGTTGTCCTTGTAGTTGTCCCAGTGACCCGACTTCTGCCACAGCGACACGTCGAGGATCTGCGGGCAGCGCACTTCGCCGTACCCGGTCTCGCGGTAGACCTTGCGCATGTATTGCTCGACCACCTGCCAGATGCTCCAGCCCTTCGGGTGCCAGAACACCAGGCCGGGACCCTCTTCCTGCAGGTGGAACAGGTCCAGCGCCTTGGCGATCTTGCGGTGGTCGCGCTTCTCGGCTTCTTCGAGCTGGGTGAGGTAGGCCTTCAGGTCCTTATCGTTCAACCAGGCCGTGCCGTAAATGCGGCTGAGCATCTGGTTGTTGGAATCGCCGCGCCAGTAGGCGCCCGCGACTTTCATCAGCTTGAACGCGCGCAGCTTGTCGGTGCCCGGCACGTGCGGGCCGCGGCACAGGTCGGTGAACTCGCCCTGCGTGTACAGCGACAGTTCCTCGTTCGACGGAATGCTTTCGATGATCTCGGCCTTGTAGGCCTCGCCGATGCCCTTGAAGAACGCCACCGCGTCGTCGCGCGACTTCACGCTGCGCGTGACCGGCAGGGCTTCCTTGACGATCTTGTGCATTTCCGCCTCGATCGCCGGCAGGTCTTCCGGGGTGAACGGGCGCTCGTAGGCGAAGTCGTAGTAGAAGCCGTTGTCGATCACCGGACCGATGGTGACCTGCGCGCCCGGGAACAGGCGCTGCACGGCCTGGGCCAGCAGGTGCGCGCTGGAGTGGCGCAGGATGTCCAGCGCGTCGGGGCTCTTCTCGGTGACGATTTCCAGCGAAGCGTCGCGGTCGATGCGGAAGCTGCTGTCGACCAGCTTGCCGTCGACCTTGCCGGCCAGCGTGGCCTTGGCCAGGCCGGCGCCGATGCTGGCGGCGACCTCGGCGACCGTGGGGGCGGATTCGAATTCGCGGCGGCTGCCGTCGGGGAGCGTGATGTTGACCATGTTCGGATATCGATTGTTGGAGCGGGCCATGCCCGCGACCGGGCGCCGGCGCGCCCAAAACGAAAACGGCGCCACGAGGGCGCCGTCTTGCGGAGACCTCGGGCGTATTCAGCAGTGGGCGGTGGTAGTGCTCATGTCGCACGCTCGGCCGGCGTTGCCGCGGGCCACCCGGTTCCGTTGGATGAACGGGCGCATGTTAGCGCATTCCCGCACCCGGCGCCTTCCCGTGGCATCATTCCGGGCATTCCTGCAGCGGCGGAGGGGCCGCGGTGACGCGTTCGCGGGACAAGGCCACATCGTTCGACATCGCCCACCTGGCCGGGGTCTCCCAGCCAACGGTGTCGCGCGCGTTGCGCGGCAGCCCGATGGTCAGCGAGGAGACCCGCCGGCGCATCCGGGCCATCGCCGAGCAGCTGAACTACAAGGTCGACAAGAACGCCTCCAACCTGCGCGCACAGCAATCCGGAACGCTGGCCCTGCTGCTGTTCGAGGACCCGACCCCGGACGATTCGCTGATCAATCCGTTCTTCCTGTCGATGCTCGGCTCGATCACCCGCGCCTGCGCGTTGAACGGCTACGACCTGCTGGTGTCGTTCCAGCAACTGTCTACCGACTGGCAGGCCGATTACGAAGACAACCACAAGGCCGACGGCATCCTGTTGCTGGGCTACGGCGACTACCTCGAGTCGGTGCAGCGCCTGCAGAAGCTGGCCGAACAGGGCACCCATTTCGTGCGCTGGGGCGCCGCCCTGCCCGGCCAGCCCGGCGTGTCGATCGGCAGCGACAACTTCCAGGGCGGCCACGACATCACCGCGCACCTGCTGCAGTGCGGGCGCAAGCGCATCGCCTTCCTCGGCCATGCCTCGAACCACTATCCGGAGTTCTTCGAACGCTATCGCGGCCACGTGGAGGCGTTGCGCGCGGCTGGCATCGAGGCCGATCCTTTGCTGCAGGTGGATGCGATCACCACCGAGCAATCCGGCCACGAAGCGATGAATGGCCTCCTGGAACGCGGCATCGGACTCGATGCGGTGTTCGCCGCCAGCGACCTGATCGCCATCGGTGCGATGAAGGCGCTGCACGAACACGGCCTGCGCGTACCCGAGGACGTGGCGGTGGCCGGCTTCGACGACATTCCGATGGCCAGCTTCGCCAATCCGAGCCTGTCCACCGTGCAACAGGACACCAAGCGCGCCGGCGCGCTGATGGTCGAAAGCTTGGTCCGCCTGATCAACAAGCAACCGGTGGAAAGCCAGAGCATCCCGGTGAAGCTGGCGCTGAGGCAGTCATCTCAGCAAACACCCGATGTGGGAGCGACGTAAGTCGCGAAGCTCTTGGTTTCGGGCCAAGGCCGGTTCGCGACTTACGTCGCTCCCACGATGAGCTTTGCCGCGGTTTCAACGGTTCTTGTGCGCCATCGAATACAGCAGCCGCTCGCGCAGCGCTTGCAGGGCCAGGGGGCGGTCTAGGAACAGCACGCGCACGCCATGCGCAGGCACGTCCAGCGCCAGCGTGTCGCCCAGCTTCACCGTTTCGCCGCTGAAACCATCGCGCCAGTCGCCCGGTTCGACCAGCTCGTCGAGCTTGATGGTCCGCGCGGCGTCGCCCTTGTTCAACAACACCAGCGCGGTCTGCGCCTGGCCGTCGTGTTCGTACACCCGGTAGAACGCCGCCTCGTCGCCCTGCAGGCGCAGGTTCAGCTGCAAGCCGCGCTGCAGCGCCACCGAATCGCGGCGCAACGTGGCGATGCGCTTCAGGTTGCCGTAGATCGGGCTGTTCGAAGCGGCGTCGACCCGCTCCTGCCCGTAGTAGTTGCGGTTGCCGTCGTGTTCGGCGCGTCCGCGCATGAAGCCGGTTTCGGAACCGTAGTAAATCACCGGGATGCCGCGTGCGGTGAACAGCCAGTTGTTGGCGTCGATGAATCCGTTGTCGGTGGCATCGATGCGCGCCATGTCGTGGTTGTCGTAGAACGTCACCAGGTCGTACGGATTGTTGTACGGGCCGTCCTCCAGGTACAGCGCTTCGCCCAGCTGGGCGAAATCGCTGTCCGCCTTCTCGAACACCTGCTCAAGCTTGCCGCGCAGCGGGAAATCGAGCACGCTGTAGCCGCCGTTGCGCGGCAGCGTGTGCATCGCGATCGTCGACGCGTCGTAGTTGAAAGCCTCGCCGAACATGAAGAAGCCGGGCTTCTTGGCGCGGATGCGGTCGGAGAACTTCTTCCAGAACGCATGCGGCATCCAGCCGATGGTGTCGACGCGGAACGCGGTGGCGCCCTGGTCGATCCATTGCTCGTAGGCGCCGGCCAGGTAATCCAGCACCGCCGGGTTGTTCTCGTTGAAGTCGGACAACTGGGCCAGGCCGCCGCCGGTGTTGTAGAAGGCGTGCAGTGGATTGTGTTTCGGGTCCAGCTTGTCAGGATCGAGGTTCTGGTGGTCGGCGACCAGCTTGCCGGCCTTGTCCCAGACCTTGCCGTACTGCGGCTGCATCTTCGGCATCGAATACGCCGGCGAACCGTGGTTGCCGACGATGTCCAGCACCACGTCGAGCTTCTGCTGCTTCATCGCCTTGGTGAAGCCGGCGAAGTCGAGGCCCTTGCTCGGCAGGTGCTCGTCCAGCTTGTAGAAGTTGATGCCCCAATAGCCGTGGTAGCCGGTCTTGCCCCGGTCCTTGAAGAACGCATCGGAACCGATCGGCGAGCCGCCGGTGAACGCCTCGTCCGGGTTGTCGACGATCGGCGTCACCCACACCGAGGTGAAGCCCATGTCGCGGATGTAGCCGGCGTTGTCGACGATGCCCTTGAAGTCGCCGCCGAGGTAGCCGATGTTGTCGCCGTGCGCATTCGGCACCGGGCGGTCGAAGGTGCGCAGCACCGGATCCTTGCCGCCCTGTTCGCGATGATCGTTGGACTTGTCGCCGTTGACGAAGCGGTCGGTCACCACGAAATAGACCGATTCGCGCGCGAACGGCTCCAGGGTGCCGTAGATGTCGTCGGCGGCGATTGCGTTGCCGGCGGGCAGGCCGAAGGCGATGGCCAGCGCAAGCGGCGAAAGCGTACGGATGATCGACATGGGCACCTTGTTCGGATGGCTTATGCGGAATGGGAAGCCGGCTCGGGCACGCGCAACACGCACAGTCCCGAAAGGATCATGCTGGCGCCGCCGAGGATCAGCACCTTGGCCGGATCGCCGCCCAGCACGTGCTTGAGCACGTAACCCAGCGTGGCGACCGCGACCAGCTGCGGGATGACGATGAAGAAATTGAAGATGCCCATGTACACGCCCATCTTGTGCGCGGGCAGGCTGTCCGACAGCAAGGCATAGGGCAGCGACAGGATCGAGGCCCAGGCGAAGCCGACGCCGACCATCGGCAGCAGCAGCCAGTCGGCATTCGGCATGAACGGCATCGAGATCAGGGCGATGCCGCCCAGGGCGACGTTCAGCAGGTGGCTCCAACGCAGGCCCAGGCGGCGCGCCATGAAGGGGATGGCGATGGCCGCCAGCGCGGCGAAGCCGTTGTAGGCGGCGAACAACACGCCGACCCAGTTCGCGCCGGTGTTGTATTCGACCGAAGTGGTGTCGCCGGTGCCGTAGTAAACGGCGGTCACCGCAGTGGTGGTGTAGATCCACATCGAAAACAGCGCGAACCATGAGAAAAACTGCACCACCGCCAGCTTGCGCATCGTCGCAGGCATCGCATAGATGTCGGTCATCACCTGGGCGAAGCCGTTGTCGCGCCCGACCACGGTCAAGGCGAGCAACGCCACGCCGTACACGGCCAGCAGCGCGCCCAGCAGGTACAGCTCGCGCGGCAATCCTTGCCAGGCCACCAGGCCCATTCCGACGACGCCCACCGCCAGCCACAGCAAGCCGAAGCGCGCGGCGCGCCCGCGGTCCAGCGGGAGGCGGTCCAGCGGCTGCGCTTCGTCGTAGGCGTGCAGGGTTTCCGGCGGATATTCGCGGGTGCGCAGCACGGTCCAGGCGATCGCCCCCAGCAGCACGCCGGCGCCGGCGTAGAACGCGTAGCGCACTGTGTCGGGAACCTGTCCGGCGGCGGCGGTGTTGGCCACGCCGGCCTTCTCCAGCATCCACGGCAGCATGCTGGCGATCACCGAACCCGCGCCGATGAAGAAGCTCTGCATCGCATAGCCGTTGGCCCGCTGCGACACCGGCAACTGGTCGCCGACGAAGGCGCGGAACGGTTCCATCGACACGTTGATCGACGCATCCAGCACCCACAGCAGGCCGGCGGCGATCCACAGCGTCGACGAGTCGGGCATGAACACCAGCGCCAGCGACGCCAGCAACGCGCCGACGAGGAAATATGGCCGGCGCCGGCCGAAGCGCGGATGCCAGGTGCGATCGGACAAATAGCCGATGATCGGCTGCACGATCAGCCCGGTCAGCGGCGCGGCCAGCCACAGGCCCGGCAAGGCTTCCTGGTCCGCGCCCAGGGTCTGGAAGATGCGGCTGACGTTGGCGTTCTGCAGGGCGAAGCCGAACTGGATGCCGAGGAAGCCGAAGCACATGTTCCAGATCTGCCAGAACGAAAGTTGCGGCTTGTGACCCGACTTGTTGTCTGGCGTCTGGCTCATTCCCCTGCCCTGCATGCGACGGCCGCGAATTGCGGAGCGCGTATGTTGCGGGCAGGCCGCGACGATTCCATGCTGCACTGCAAACACGAAGCTACGTTCGCGTCACGCTTCGTCGCGGGCGCGCAGCTGCGGTTTTCGCCGGGAAAACCGCTGGATTTCCGAAGCGCGCCTTCGTCTCGCGCCGCCGCGCGCACGCCACTCGCGCATGATGGCCGCATACGTATTCATCGACCCCCTGCCGTCCGGGCTATGACGCCGCGCAGCCTCCATGGAATAGTGGCGCCCCGTCGCGCGCACCCGGACCGCGCGATCGAAACCGATCGGGGAAAGGAATGGCGACGAAACACTGGTGGCGCGGCGCGGTGATCTACCAGATCTACCCGCGCAGCTTCATGGACACCAACGGCGACGGCGTCGGCGATCTGCCGGGCATCGTCGAGAAACTCGATTACATCGCCGACCTTGGCGTCGATGCGATCTGGATTTCGCCGTTCTTCAAGTCGCCGATGGCCGACTTCGGCTACGACATCGCCGACTACCGCGACGTCGACCCGCTGTTCGGCAACGTCGAGGACTTCGACCGCCTGCTCGCCGGCGCGCATGCGCGCGGCATCAAGGTCATGATCGACCAGGTGCTGAGCCATTGCTCGGACCAGCACGAGTGGTTCAGGGAAAGCCGGCAAAGCCGCGACAATCCGAAGGCCAACTGGTACGTCTGGGCCGATGCCCGCGAGGACGGCACCCCGCCGAACAACTGGATGTCGCTGTTCGGCGGCGTGGCCTGGCGCTGGGAACCGCGCCGGGGCCAGTATTACCTGCACAACTTCCTGTCCGCGCAGCCCGACCTGAACTTCCACAACCCCGAAGTGCAGGCCGCCACGCTCGACAACGTGAAGTTCTGGCTGGACAAGGGCGTCGATGGCCTGCGCCTGGATGCGATCAACTTCTGCTTCCACGACGCGCAATTGCGCGACAACCCGGCGAAACCCGCGGAATTGCGCGTAGGCCGCGGCTTCAGCCCGGACAATCCGTACGCGTTCCAGTACCACTACTACAACAATACGCAGCCGGAGAACCTCGGCTTCCTCGAGGACCTGCGCGCCCTGCTCGATCGCTATCCCGATGTCGCCGCGCTGGGCGAAATCTCTTCGGAAGACTCGCTGGCGACCACTGCCGAATACGTCACCGACCGGCGCCTGCACATGGGTTACAGCTTCGAGCTGCTGACCGACGACTTCAGCGCCGCGTACATCCGCGGCACGGTGGAACGCCTCGAAGATGCGATGCGCGAAGGCTGGCCGTGCTGGGCCATCTCCAACCACGACGTGCAACGCGCGGTGACCCGCTGGGGCCGCGGCGACGACTCGCCGGCGCTGGCCGCTCAACTGGTCGCGCTGGTCTGCTCGTTGCGCGGCTCGGTCTGCCTGTACCAGGGCGAAGAATTGGGATTGCCGGAAGCCGACGTGCCGTTCGAGGCGTTGCAGGATCCGTACGGCAAGACTTTCTGGCCGAACTTCAAGGGCCGCGACGGTTGCCGCACGCCGATACCGTGGAATGGCGGCGAAGGCGCCGGCTTCAGCCATGGCTCGCCATGGCTGCCGATTCCCGCCGAACATCGCTCGCGCAGCGTCGCGATCCAGCAGGCGCAGCCGGATTCGGTGCTGAACCGGGTGCGCGGCTTCCTGCGCTGGCGCCATGCGCAACCGGCATTGTGCGAGGGCGGCATCCGTTTCCTGGATGCGCCGGAGCCGGTACTGGTCTTCGTCCGCGAGCTTGGCGAACAGCTATTGCTGGCCGCATTCAACCTGTCGAACGAAGCGGTCGCCTGGGAAATCCCCTCCGATCTTGTCGTCGAAGCGGACGACAGCCATGGCCTGCTCTCGGGTCGGATCGAAGGTGGCGAACTCCGACTGCCGGCGCGCGCCGTGTTTTTCGCGCGGATCGTGTGACCCAGGGTGCCGCGCTTCCCGGGGGAGCGCACGTCAGCGCGCGGCAGGGAGCCTGACAGCGCCGCGAACCGATCGGGTGGCGCTCCATACGGTTGCGCGCCGGCTGCCCTCCTACAAGCGTCATGCACGGGACTACAACGACATGGCTGACATTCCGAAATTCGCCTTTCTCCTGCCGGCGCTTTTTTTCGTGGCCAACGCGTTCGCAGCGCAGCCGGGACACGAGTGGCGCGAGGAGAAACTGCAGGCTCCGGCCTTCCTCGGCGAATCGCTGGACGTCCGTGCCCTGCTGCCCCCGGACTACGATGCCGCGCAGCGTTATCCGGTGCTCTACCTCAACGACGGCCAGGACGGCCAAGCGGTCGGCCTGAAGGCGACGCTGCAACGCCTGCGCGCCGAAGGCAGGATCGCCCCGCTGATCGTCATCGCCATCGGCATGCCAAAGGACCGCCTGGGCGCCTATGGCCTGTCGGACCGGCTGGCTACGCGCAGTCTGGTCGGCGGTTCGCGCGTCGGTCCCATCGGCGTGCAGGCCCATGCCTATTCGCACTGGCTGGCCGATTCGCTGGTGCCGTTCGTCGACGCCCGCTATCGCAGCGTTCCGCGCCCGCAAGGCCGCGCGATCCTCGGTTGGTCGCTCGGTGGTCTCAACGCATTCAACCTTGGCTGGCAGTATCCGGAAATCTTCGGCATCACTGGGGCGTTCTCGCCCTCGTTCTGGCTGGCCGGCGAACGCGGCGATGCGGCGGCGATCCAGCGTACCCGGCTGGCGCAACGCATGCTCGATGCGGGCAGCAAGCGCGAGGGCTCACGCTTCTGGCTCACGGTCGGCGACCGCGAGGAAACCGACGACCGCGATGGCGACGGCATCATCGACGCAGTCGACGATGCGCGCGACCTCGTGGACGGCTATGCCGGCAGCGGCGCCACCCTGCGCGGCCTGCGCCAGCTCGGCTACAAGACCAACCTCGGCGAACGCGACATGCCCGCTGCCGACGACACCGCGGCGTTCCGCTTGTTTGCAGGCGGCGAGCACAACCAGGCCAGCTGGGCGAAGGAGCTCCCGGAGTTCCTGGGTTGGGCGTTCCCTGCGAGCGGCGGTGGGAAGCTGCTGCATTTTCCCCAGTTTTCCTCGGCGCGCGTCGCCTCGCGCAACGTCGACGTGTGGTTGCCGCCAGGCTACGACGGCGATCCGCGCAAGCGCTACCCGGTGCTGTACTTGCACGACGGCCAGAACCTGTTCGACGCCTCCCGCGACACCGCTTACGGCGGCACGACCTGGGGCATCGACGAGGCGATGACCAAGCTCATCGCCAGCGGCGGTATCCGTGCCGCCATCGTGGTGGCGGTGTGGAATACGCCGGCCCGGCTGGCCGAATACATGCCTGCCAAGGCGGTGACCACCGACGCAGTGCATTTCGTCGACGGCTGGCCCGACCTGCCGCGCGGCGACCTGCGTTCGGACGAATATCTCTCCTTCCTCGTCGATGAGTTGAAGCCCTTCATCGACGAACGTTTTCGCACCCTTCCCGGCCGCGACGACACGATGCTGATGGGATCGAGCATGGGCGGACTGATTTCTGCGTACGCGCTGACGGAATACCCGCAGGTATTCGGTCGCGCCGCCTGCGTGTCCACGCATTGGCCGGCTGGCGGCGGCGCGGCCATCGATTATTTCGGCAAGCACCTGCCCGATCCGGCGACGCACCGTTTCTACTTCGATCACGGTACCGCCACCCTCGACGCCGCCTACGCGCCGTACCAGCAACGCATGGACCAAGCCATGCAGCGAGCCGGTTATCGCAACGGCGTGAACTGGATCAGCCGCGAATTCCCCGGCGCCGACCACTCGGAAAAGTCCTGGCGCAAACGCGTCGAAGTGCCGCTGCGGTTCCTGCTCGGCCGCTGATCCAAGCGGGTCTCCTTGCTGAATTGCGCCCGGTAAGCGCCCGTACCGGCGATTACACGCGCGCGACGCGTTCATGCGTTTAACGCTTTTGTCATGAATACGTATGCAGGGCGATTTGTGCGCCAATTCGCGCGTCTACCATTGCTCCACGCTCAGGGCGACCCAGGTTTCCCCAGCGGTCCGGGTCGTCCCGGAACAATCCGGATCCACACAAGACAACATTCCTGGAGGGGAAAATGTTGCAACTCAAGCGCAACCTGCTGTGCGTCGCCGTCGTATCCGCAATGGCGATGGCCGCCAACGCGCAAGCCCAGGACGCCGCCCAAACCGAGGCGGACAAGGCCAAGACCGATGAAACCGTCAACCTGGACAAGGTCAAGGTGGTCGGCATCCGCACCGGCATCGAAAAGTCCCTCGAGACCAAGCAGACCGCGACCTCGATCGTCGAAGCCGTCTCCGCCGAAGACATCGGCAAACTGCCCGATGCGTCGATCGCCGACTCGATCGCCCGCCTCCCCGGCCTGACCGCGCAACGCGAGCGCGGCCGCGCCTCCCAGATCAACATCCGCGGCCTCTCCGGCGACTTCGCCGGCACCACGCTCAACGGCCGCGAGCAGGCCAATACCAGCGACAACCGCGGCGTCGAATTCGACCAGTATCCGTCCGAGCTGCTCAGCTCCGCAGTGGTCTACAAGACCCCCGACGCCCGCCTGGTCGGCCAAGGCCTGTCGGGTACCGTCGACCTGCGCACCGTGCGTCCGCTCGACTTCTCCGAACGGGTGATAGCCGTCAACGCCCGCTACGAGCAGAACAAGATCCGCGACCAGAAGGAGAACGGCAACCGCTACAGCTTCTCCTACATCGACCAGTTCCTCGACAACAAGCTCGGCGTCGCCTTCGGATATGCGCACATCGACAGCCCGCAGCCGGGTTTCCAGAACGAGACCTGGGGCTATACCGGTGGTGCGAGGGGCGCTCCCCTCAACGGGAACAATGTCTTCGGCGGCGGCAAGGTCTACAAGTTCGACGACAACAACAAGCGCAACGGCGCGATGTTGACCATTCAGTACAAGCCGGGCGACATCTACGAGACCTCGCTCGACCTGTTCTATTCCAAGTTCGAGAAGACCGAGATCAAATCGGGCGTCGAATTCGGTACGGCCTGGGGCAGCAACGGGACCGAAACCTTGCTTCCCGGCTACACCGCGAACGGCAACGGCACCGTTACCGACAGTAGCTGGACGGGAATCAAGCCGGTGCTGCGCGCCGACTCCAACCCGCTCGACGACCGTTTGTTCTCGTTGGGCTGGAACAACAAGTGGCGCCTGGGCGAGCATTGGACCCTGACTCAGGACATCTCCACCTCGCGCGTCCACCGCGACATGGATTTCCTCGAAACCTACGTCGGCCTGAAGGGCGCGGGCACCACCAACCTGCGTGTGACCCTCGATCCGAACGGCTTCAATCGCTACGCTTTCGACGCCGATTTCAACGACCCGAACCAACTGCAGATGGTCGATGCTGGCAACTGGTCCCAGGACGGTTATCTGAAGAATTTCCAGATCAAGGACCGCATCAACGCCGGCCGGATCGACCTGACCCGCACCTTCGACGAAGGCTTCATCGAAAGCGTGTCGTTCGGCATCAACGAAACGATCCGCAAGAAGGAAAAATCGTCGCTGGAATACAAGTTGTGCCTGCAGGCCAACCCGGCCTCGCCGGGCAACTGCGTGGTCGGCGCTACCGCGCCATTCCCCGGCAGCCCGACCGACTTCAGCTTCGGCGGCATCGACGGCATGGCAATGTTCGACGCGGAAACACTGCTGAACAACGGCACCTATGACCTCGTGCGCAAGAACCACAAGGACATCGCCAACAAGAACTGGTCGGTCCGCGAGAAAATCGATACTTTCTACGTCCAGGCCAACATCAACACCGACATCGGCCAGAACCTGACCCTGCGCGGCAACGTCGGCGTGCAGTGGGTGAAGGCGGACCAGACCTCGAACGGCATCAACACCGTCGCGGGCAGCGAGAGCGGCGACAACATCTCCGAGAACGCCAACTACAGCAACTTCCTTCCCAGCCTGAATCTGGCATTGGGCTTCCCGGACGAGTACTACATCCGCTTCGGCGCTTCACGGCAGATGCAGCGCCCGCGCATGGACGATATGCGCGCCAACGTCGACGTGAACATCTCCACCGGCAACTGCAACAACATCCCGGTCCAAGGCGGAACCTGGTGCGGCGAAGGCGGCAATCCGCAACTCAAGCCTTGGTTGGCCAATGCCTACGACCTGAGCCTGGAAAAATACTTCACCACCGAGGCGGGCAACACCGGCTTCCTCGGCGTGGCTTATTTCTACAAGGATCTGTTGAACTACATCTTCACGGACACCCTTGCGTACGACTTCGCCGACTATGCGTTGCCGGCGCCTGCGCCCGGCCAACTCAACTACCCCACCAGCACCCAAGGCTACCTGAAGGGCAAGTTCAACGGCAGCGGCGGCCTGCTGCGCGGTTACGAGGCCTCGTTCTCGGTACCGCTCGACGTGATCTGGCGCGGTCTGGACGGTTTCGGCGTGCTCGGCAGCTATGCGGTAACCGACACGACCATCCATCCGAACGGACCAGGCACCAGCGAGCGCCTGCCGGGCTGGTCGAAGTACGTGTCGAGTCTGACCGCCTACTACGAGCGCGGCGGCTTTTCCCTCCGGCTCAGCCAGCGCACCCGCAGCAAGTTCCGCGGCGAGAGCCGGGGCTTCGGCGCCGACCTCGGCTACGAAGACTTCCACGGCGAGAAGGTGCAGGATGCGCAGATCAACTACAACTTCAACAACGGCAAGCTGAAGGGCCTCTCGCTGTACCTGCAGGTCAGCAACATCGGCGACGAGCCGGCGCGTTCGGAAGACAGCACCGATTCGGCCTCACGGCCGCTGAAGTACTTCGAGTACGGAAAGACGATCCTGGCGGGCTTCGGCTACAAGTTCTGATCGCAGCCCTCAGGCAGTTCCTCGCTTTGCCGACCTCCGGGTCGGCAAAGTTTTTTTGGCCCCCGCCTCGCTCAGGATACGGATTACGATAGATGGCGCACGTGGTATCGAAAGAGGCTTGAATGACCGACAACCGCATCCGCAAGGTGATCATCGTCGGCGGCGGCAGCGCCGGGTGGATGACCGCCGCCTTCCTGTCCCAGGCCCTCGGCAAGGACATGGACCTGCATCTGGTCGAGTCCGATGAAATCGGCATCGTTGGCGTCGGCGAAGCGACGA
Source organism: Pseudoxanthomonas helianthi (assembly GCF_017939625.1). Taxonomy (GTDB): domain Bacteria; phylum Pseudomonadota; class Gammaproteobacteria; order Xanthomonadales; family Xanthomonadaceae; genus Pseudoxanthomonas_A; species Pseudoxanthomonas_A helianthi. The sequence goes on along the minus strand of NZ_JAGKTC010000002.1, from coordinate 533,315 downwards.
TTCCCCCAATCGTCAATTTCAACAAGGCGCTCGGCATCGACGAAGACGAGTTCATCAAGGCGACCCAGGCCACGTTCAAGCTGGGAATCCAGTTCCGCGACTGGGGCGCCATCGGCGAAACCTACACGCATGGTTTCGGCACCATGGGCCACAGCACCGGAGTGGTCGATTTCCCGCATTTCTGGTTGAAGATGCGCCAGGCCGGCAAGGCCGACGGCCTCGAAAACTATTCGATCAACCTGCTGGCCTGCGAAAAGAACAAATTCATGCGGGCGACGGACAAGTACCCGAACTCGCCGCTGCAGGACATCGCCCACGCTTTCCATTTCGACGCTGGGTTGTACGCGCGCTTCCTGCGCCGTTACGCCGAGCAACATGGCGCCGTCCGGATCGAAGGCCGCATCTCCAGCGTGCAGCAGCACCCTGAATCCGGGTTCGTCACATCGGTCACCTTGGCCAACGGCGACGTCCATGCCGCAGACCTGTTCGTCGATTGCTCGGGCTTCCACGGCCTTCTGATCGAGCGCACCTTGCAGACGGGTTACGAGGATTGGAGTCACTTGCTCCCCTGCAACCGGGCGCTGGCGGTGCCGTGCGCCTCGGTGTCGCCGCTGACGCCCTACACCCGATCGACCGCTCACAAGGCGGGCTGGCAATGGCGCATTCCGCTGCAGAGCCGGATCGGAAATGGTCATGTGTATTGCAGCGAGTACATGAGCGATGACGAGGCCGCCAACATTCTGATGCGCAACCTGGATGGCGAAGCGTTGGCCGATCCACGCCCGATCAAGTTCACCACCGGCAGGCGCAAGCAGTTCTGGAACAAGAACGTGGTCGCCGTGGGCTTGGCCGGCGGCTTCATGGAACCATTGGAATCGACCTCGATCCACCTGGTGCAGAAGGCCATTTCCCGGCTGGTCGCGTTCTTCCCCAACCGCAACTTCGACCAGGCCGACATCGACGAATTCAACCGCCAGTCGATACAGGAATACGAGCAGATCCGCGACTTCATAGTCCTGCACTATCACGCCACCCGGCGCGACGATTCCGAGTTCTGGAACTACTGCCGCACGATGCCGATCCCCGACACGCTGCGCCACAAGGTTGAGCTGTTCCGCAGCAACGGTCGGGTCTACCGGATCAACAACGAGTTGTTCAGCGAAGTCAGCTGGTTTCAGGTCATGTACGGGCAAGGCATCCACCCGCACGGCTACCATGGCCTAGCCGACGCCAAGCCCGAGGCCTTCGTCGAAGGGATGCTGGCCGACGTGCGCCGGGTCATGCATGGGGTGGTCGACCTGATGCCCACACACGAGGAATTCATTGCCCAGAACTGCAAGGCGGAGCCGGTGGCGAGGTAGGACAGAGCAAGACCCCGTCGGCACCGGCCACCCAGACCGGCCCGCGAGGTTCCCCGCGGCGGTTTCCGGTGCTATCATGCGCGCCCCCGCAAGGGGCGAAATCGGGCGGTTAGCTCAGCGGTAGAGCACTACCTTGACATGGTAGGGGTCACAGGTTCGAACCCTGTACCGCCCACCAATAAAACAATGACTTAGCTCATTGGGTATTGGGGAGTACGGCAAAAGTACGGCAAACAGCGATGCTGTTACCGGGCTTTCATCCGTCTCCCCTTTTGCTTTTCTGGCCTTCTCTCTTTCCCAGCTACGCGACCAGCCGCGCCGACTGCGCCTCGGCGACTTTGGCGGCGATCCATGCATTGACGGCCGACGCCAACCAGCCGACTGAGCGGGGACCAAGGCGCAGCTTTGGCGGAAAGGCTCCACTGCGTACCAGCCGGTCCAGCGTGGAACTGGTCAGGCCGGTTGCGCGAAGGACTAGCTTCTCGCGAAGGATCGGATCAGGGATGCCGGGAATGGCTACTTGTTCGGTTGCACTCATCTTTCAGATTCTGATTTCGGCCACGCGGAAACGCGGCGCGAAGCGGAGTGCTTCGCACCGGTCCCGGTGGTAGTTGGTGAGGGGACGCCGCTACGCGCGGCGTGAGAGTTAAAGGTGGAACGCGGGAGCTACTGCCCCGAAGCCTCTTCCACGTCCCGCGCTGACGGGAAGTCTTCCGAGAGAATGTGCTGCAGGTTCAGCAGTCCGGGCAGCCGGTTTAGCCAGATCAGGCCCATGGCTGCCTGAACCTGTTCCTGTGTCACTTCGCCGCGAGCGGCACTAGCTGGAATCTTGGCGACCGTGCCCAGCCGATCAAGCGTGCTAATGGTTGGATTGCCGCCGACCAAGTCAGTCCCAAGGCCACCACTGCGGCCGTAGCTAAACTGCTGTTCAAACCCTAGGAAGTCGGCCGCCGTGTCCCAAAGCATGGGAACGATCGACGAATCGCTAGCGCGAGCAAATGCCATCTTGGCGATGGCCTCAGGCTCCAGCATTCGCTTGCGTCGCTCAGCGTCGGCCGCATGATTCACGTAGACCATCCCGACGTAGCCAGCAGCTGAGAACGCCATGGACGTGGCGAACTGCACTGCCGCGATGCTGTCATGCTTCGCGAATCCGTGGAGGGTGTGTCGCGTCCATGCACCGATAGTGAAGGTGCGGAACTGCATTAGCAGTTTAGCGAAGCCTCCATGCATCCACTCCGGAACCGCGCCCACGTCTAACTCTTGGATGACGTGCCGGGTCGCGCGGTTCATGGCCTCGGCAAAGCGGACTTTCAGCTTGTCGGGCAGATCGTCCAACTTGGGATCTACGAGAACGCCGCCCTTAGCTTCAGCGCCCTTTAGATGCTGCAGCACCGCGTCAATCTCTTCCTCTCCCAATCCATAGTCCTTGAATCGGGAGCGAAGGGCTTTGCTCATGCCGTCGCGCTGTGCGTCATCGTAAAGGCGCTGGAGCATGGCGCGACCGTAGAACAGCTGCTGCATGTCGGTAATTGGCCCGAGGCCCGACGCGATGGTCTGGAACCGCTTTGCTCTCTGTGCCGCACGATCCACCTTCCCAAGCAGCCCATCGGAAAACCCTGGAATGTTGTAGTCGTCAGCCCGGAGCGACACCTGATTCTTCAGCATCGACATGCCGGTACCGAACAGACTAGCCATCTGACGGGCCATGCCATCGTCAAGCGTGCCGTTCATCGCCTGCCTGACCACCGATGCCAGCGCGGGAACTTGCTTCATTGCAGCCCGGAACCCGGTCAGCCCGAGAACCTTTCCGTTCTCCGCCAGCATGGAGAACATCACAGAACCCATGGTGGATAGGAAATTCACGTCCATCCCCATGCGAGCAATCCGCGCAAAGTCGCTCGTCTCGCTCTCGACCATCGGCCTGCCAAGGATGTTCCGGAGGAACATGCGGGCAACCTTCGCGCCATCGGCGTCTAGCTGCTTCTCTACTGCATGCAGCTGGGTAATCAGACCGTCTACTTCGCGCCACGAACCGTAGCCGCTCTGTCCAAGTGCGATGTGTCCCGACATCTCGCGGAGGTAGTTATCAACTACGCGCTCGGCGTGGGTGTCGAAAAGGTCGACCATGCGAAGCCGCGTCCCGTCTTCTAGCGTGACGCTTACTGTCATGTCCAACGGCAGACGCTGCTTCAGTCTCGCGGTCGGAACCGCTCCGCCCTTTGTCGCCTCAGGTGTGAACTTCGCGACGATCTCGGCGATCTCGTCCTGCTTTACTCCTGCCTCTTCCAGTACGTCCTCTAGGTAGTCGAGGCGTAGTTCAGTCATGCGGTCGATACCGCCGAGAGGATCAGCCTTCGCTCCCATAACGCGGCCAACGTACGCCTTGGCAGCCTTCATGGTGGTCTCTTCGTCTACAGGCAGTCCAAGTCCCTGACGGCCGCCACGGATCGCCGCAGCGAACATCTCCGTTAGTGGCTCTTCCAGAACGCGAGTGTCCTTACCGCCAAGGTCGCGGATGAACTGCCACAGATCGCCACGTAGTACGCGAGGCATCGCGTAGCCCATCAGGCCACCGCTGGCATCCATGCCCCGGACACCAGCCCGCGCACCTTCATCCCAGACCCGGGGCATGACCACCGACTCCAGATGCGCCGCCGCTTTGTTCACGGCAGGGTCCGCATGCTTCATGCCGGTCAGTGCTGTCTCACCGACCGCGCGGGAGAACCCTTCGCGGCCATCCAAAGAGAACTGCCGATTCCACCAGCCGCGAACGCCGCGCTTACCTTGGCCTTCGAACGATTCACGCACCGCGCCTTCCCATCCGCTGCTGCCGTCATCGCCGACGCGCCACAGGTGCGTCAGAACGCCTCTGAGACGATTGGCTCTCTCGACAGCGCCCGTGGCGTTCACGGCGTCGCCCTTGACGCCTACGGGGTCGGAATGGAGGGCGCGTAGCAGCGTTCGGCCGGTTTCGCCCTGCTGGTCCACATAGCGCATGGCATCCAGACGGACGCGCTTATCGATAGCGGACCGCAGCGGCCCGAGGTCGTCGGTCAGATCTTCCAACGCCTCGCGAGCCGACTTTACCCGGCCCTCACCAAGTGCGGTCTGTACGCCCACCAGGCTCTCTACATGCGTGCCGCTAGCGCGTGCGGCCGACAGCGTGTCGTCACCGAAGGCACTAGGGACGGCCTTGCGCATCGAACGGTTCAATGCGTCGAACAGTTCCTTACGTTCCTCTCTGCGCAGTAGCGTTCCGCCACCTTCAATAAGCACGCCGAGACTCGTTCCCGCCGTGAAGTCGACCAGCATGGCATTGGCGTCATAGTTCGGATCGGCCAAACCTTGCAGGGAGCCTGCGATGGTGTTAGAGACTCCCGCGCCCAGCGCCGCCTTTCCCACGCGATAGAGCTTGCCGCCCTTCGTGCCTGCGGAGAGTGGCGCAGCGACGGCATCCACGGCGAACGCCACAGGGTCTGACAGGCTCGACAGCAGCATTGCGCCGAAGCCCTTTCCGCCCGCGTTGGTCATCATGCGGTCGTTCTCAGCCCGCTGCTGGTAGACCCTCAGCTTCGCTTCGTAGTGCTGCTGGCTAACTACGTCGCCGAATTCGTCGGTCCAATCAATGGGAATGCCGCGCTCCGTTAGGTCTTTCACCAACTTCGCGGGATCAAGTTCATAGGTGTCATCGAACTCAAAGCCCGTCATCTCCATGAACTGCATCACGTTGGTGACGGTGTGATTGTTCTCGACACCGGCCTGATAGATCTGAGAGAAGTCCACGGCCTTGGCCTTTTGCTCGGCCGCGTATTGCTCGGACCGAATTTCGGCCTCGCTCTGGATTGGCGTGGCGTCACCCGTCAGCGCGAAGTACTCGTTTAGCTCCTGACCATTTGTCGCCCTCGGATGGTCAGGCATGCTGCATCCTCAATGCAGGGGCTGCGCCTCGGCCGTCTACAACTAGCGGCTGCGCAGCAACGCATGCGCTCTTCGCAGGACCGGAATCGATGTACAGATTGGATCGCCTCAGGTTCAGGTGGTTGCCATCGCGGTAGCGCACTACCTGCCTATGACCAGCACTGACGATGAAGCGAGCGACGGGAAACAGCTTCCTTCCGCGCTTTACGCACACGTAGCTTCGGGTAGGGGCAGCGGAACTGAAGGCCCAGTAAGGGGACACTCCGGCAGCGATCAGCGCCGAATAATCGGCTAATTCGATAACTGCATGCCCCTTCGATCCAGCGAGGGGTACGCGAGCAAGTGCGGTGCCATCGGGACCGGTGAAGGTCTCGGGCTTGGTGTTTCGTTTCATGGGTATCTCAAAGACAAAGGCAGCCCGTTCCGCTCCCACCAGGGCGGGGCAGAGGGCAGCAAGGGAGTTCGCGGGATGCGTCTAGTGGGCGGCCCCGACGAGGGCTGCTAGACGCGGGAGATGATTACTGCGCGGCAGCGGACAGCTGCGAGTCGGTAGCGCTTTCAGCGGCTCGCTGCGCCAGCCAAGCGTCTAGATCGGCGGGGCGGTAGCGGATGCAGGTGCGGGAATAGCGGATAAAGCGCGGCCCTCGGCCTGCATGCCGCCAGTTCTCCAAGGTGTGCGGGGTGACGTTCAGAGCTTCAGCCGCCTGCTTGGTGGTCAGCGGCCGGTCTGCTTGTTGTGAATCGGTGGTCATGGTGAAAGTCGGTAGTGAAAGGGACGGGTAACGGCTTAGAACGGCTGCCTTACCTAATAGTGGGACTCAGCGGAGTCCCGGGAAGACGCGGGGTGTTCTAGCCAATTACGGGGACTTAGACCGTAGGCAAGGGAAGACGGCGACGCAGCGCCGCTGCTGGTCAGCGGGACGGGCGGAACGGGATCCGGTTGTGATGCGTCAGCTGATAGCTGTCACCAGAGATGTTGCACGTCCAGTCTTCAAACGTCGGGAAGGCCCCGACGGCAAGCGGATTGACAGCTAGCGGATTGAATACCCCAGCCGAGGCAAAGTAGTTGCGCTCAAGGTTGGGCCAAGCCGGGTCTAGCAGTACTTCATCCTCATCAATGTCTAGCGCCCACACCGCGCTCACTTGCGCATAGGTCTCGTCGAGGAACGTCGTTAGCGGAATAGGAGAACCATTCGGAGACTCTATGCTCGCCCTCTGCGACCTACCGAGACTGGGGCGCATGAAGCCGTTCCCTATTGGGTCAAACCGAATGTGGAGCGGACCGACTGCGAACAGTGCCTCTACCGCGCAGGGATTGCCGCTGCTGCCGTTAAAACCGATTCCTGCCTTGCCTCTCAGGTTTCGGCCATTGACGGCTATGACGTAAGGCTGGGTAGCCTTCACGATTCCTTTGTGCAGGTAGCCGGGCCGCTTTCCATCAGGACTTCCCTCTCGCGGTCCCAGAAGCGCCGCGACTTTCTTATCGATGGCCTGAGTCCACCGCCTCAGAACTTGATCCGCCGGAAACTCCAGCATGCCCTCATCTGTCGCCCCGGTCTGGGCGAGGTAGTCGGGGTCGATTCTTGTGGGGCGGGGCGTTACAACCTCGACCCAGAATCCTTGCTCGCCTTTGTAGGCCCAGAAGTCTGGCCCAGCGGAATCACTTTTAAGCTCATAGCCGGATCGCATCAGCTTGTAGGCGACCAGCATCTCTGACAGTCGCTCCCGATACGTGTCCTCGGCTGCTAGTTCCTGCACAAAGTGCGGATCAGCGAGCCCTTCCCACGTGAACCATTCGAAGAGTGCTATTAGCCGTCGCAGCTTAATGTCCCAAAGCCCGCCTGCGTCGCTGCATGCGCTCTCAAACTTCCTTTGCACGGCGGGCGGGATCATGTGCACTAATCAGGCGTACGCCGCTCTTAGCCCTACTTGGTGTTCATCGGTCATCGAAGCCTCAAGCTCATCAAGCCAAGCCGTGAACTCAGCGAGGTTGTTAAGGCTAAAAACCTTAACGCCGAATGCTTCCTCTAACGCCAACCCGGGATGCTTTGTGAGTTCGGCCATGGGCTGGTCAAGTGCGATAGCGTCACAGTAGGGGGCGTAATGGGCGATATGATCGACATCCGAATAGAACCCGCTCAGTTTTTGTAGTGCCCGCTCGCGATTTGCATACGCACCGGCCTTAACCATAGCCTTCAGCACGGCGAATGACCTAGCGCGTATGTACTGAAAAGGTAGATGCGCGAAGTGCTGAGAGTCGAAGAAGAGAGCGCAACGTTCTAGTTGCATTGGAAATGGCATTTCTCTTGGCAGAAGATGCCGCATGCCTTCCACAACCTTAGAGACGATTGGGGAATCGAGTAGCGCCGCAAAGTCGCCTTGACCTACCCGAGCGAAGTAACGCAAGTAGGAGCTTAGATAGATCCTCTTCGCGCCATCCAACTCTCCGGCGACATCTTGCTCAAAGGTATCGTTTGATTGCCGCCAGCCATCAAAGAGGTTCACCAAGTTCTCAGTGGACTGCCGCTTGTTCTCGCGTTCTTGGGCGGTATCTCCGGGAGCGTGCCTGACATCGACTATGAAGTAGCTATCCCACTCGTGAACCCGTGCAGTCAATGCTTCCCTTTGTTCAATGGGATATTCCACAGGCCCATTGTCTAGCCACTGTCGGAATCCCTTGATTATCTGACTGCGTTCGACCCGGTAATCCGACTCAAACTTATGGCCTCGGCTAGTCGTCTTTATGAACTCCAATAGTTCATCAGCCCGCGCCCACAGACGTGTCTCGGCTTCATGGATATTGGATCGCGGAATGGTGAGCAGCTGAGAGGCGGCGATCCGTTCGATACGGTCAGCGAGTTCTACAAACCGGCGATCCCCACCTCGGAAGGCCCCGCTAAAGAAGGGCTGGTCAAGATAGAGAACCTTCTTCCTTACTGGAGGGAGGTAGATTCGCTGAGAGTAGTTGCAACGTCCGCACCCACGTAGCACGAAGTCGCCCAAGACGCTGACGTTCCCAAAAATCTCAAAGCCGCATGCGGGACATTCTCCGAGTACGCGTGTGACCAGCATGCTCCCCTCCCGTCCATGACCTCAAAAAAATAAATACCCCATCACGCGCGGGAGAGTACGCGACTTACCGCAGCCGCCGTCCAGTTCGATCCCCGGCGGGTCTTGATCCCTCGCGCGTCCAATGCTGCGGCAATCTCACGTAGACCGGTGCAGCCCGCAGCTTGAACCTGCCGAATCACAGGGATCACGTTGGTGGCGAAGCGGTCCGCCCCTTGCTCTCTCGCTTCCTGTGCGGCCGTACGCGCGTCGTCTAGTCGCGGATTGCCCAACCGCACGCCCCGCTTCTTGGCGGCCACCAGGGCGGCCTTGGTGCGCTGGGAGATCAGCCGTCGCTCTTCCTGCGCTACCGCCGCAAGGATATTGATCGTCAATTCATTTGCCGACGGATTGTCCGCCGCGACGAAGCGAACGCCCGAGTCCATCAGGCTCGACACAAAAGAGACCTTGCGACTGAGCCGGTCCAGCTTCGCGATGACCAGCGTTGCTTTGGCCTTCTTGGCGTGGTCGATAGCCCGGGCCAGTTCGGGGCGGCTGTCATCCCCACCGGACTCTACGTCCGTGTACTCGGCGAGTAGTTCCCACTTCCCGCCATTGAGGTAATCAAGCACGGCCTGTCGCTGTGCTTCCAAGCCAAGCCCGGACTCTCCCTGCCGCTTGGTGGAGACCCGGTAGTAAGCAACGAACTTCCCGTGCATTGGTGCCGCCCTTTGTCGACTTCGTATCGTTACTATACCACCGATTAGAAACGATACAAGGGGCGCGGCGACCCTGCACGCGAGGCACCGGACCTCGCTAAGTGCTACGCGGCCTGCGCCGCGCTCTCCGCTCGACTGTGACAAGCCGGTGCGATCCTCTCAGGTAGACGCGACGCTGCGCCGCTTGGGCGACTGGCGGCGTTCTGAGCGATCCTGCGGAGCGGGGGCGGATGAAAAAAAAGACCAACCATCCAGAGCAGGGATGATCGGTCCGAGGGCAGCGCGGCGCGAAGGTGCGGCCAGCAGCTGCGCTATGGCAAGAGCTAACGACGATGAAGGTAGACCAAGGTCGTTGGTCTAGACGATGGATCTCCTGTCCGACCGTCTGTCCCCACTGAAGGTAGACCCTTGCAGACCAAGGTCTTGGTCTATGGATGATGATGGACACAGTCCACGGTCAGTCCACCTTCTGTAACCCTCAGTAGCTACTAACAGTAGACGTAGAGGTTTGACCCACGGAGGGGAGGGAGTCTCCTCCGTATAGTGGGACTTGGTTCCGTCAGTCCACCCTCTGTAACTCTCAGTAGCTACTAACAGTAGACATTAAGGTTTGACCGGAGGGGCGGGCCTCCAGCCCTTCCAATTACGGGGACTTGGTGGCGACGCGAGATGAACCGCCCCACCCCCTGCGCTTTAGTGGGGACACCCCTACGGGGGGAATCGCCGCGCGTCCTTGATATCAAATGCCCTCGCAGATTTTTGATATCTGAAGGGTCGGGCAGCTACAAAAAAGAATGCCGGGGACCATCGGTCCACCGGCAGCTTTCTTTCCGACTTGATTGGGCGCGTTGCGTTAGAAGTCGCGGACGAACTCCCCGGCATGCCAGTTCCAATAGAGTTCCTTTCTGCCTAGCTTCACGTAAAGCGATGCACGGGACAGTTCTACGCGACAACGGCCAATCTCAAGAAGCACTAGTAGTTCCCCTGTAGTCGCCCGACGGTGGGCGAGTGGCATGCATTCTCCGGATGCCCGCGTGATACGTCACGCCAACTAGCGGCCCTTGCGATGCGCCTATGCGTTCGCCGATAGTGTTTCGGCCGAAGCGTCTACGATTGTGGATTCATTGCGTTGCATCCAAGCAGCTTCCCCTGTGTCCACGAAGTGCTGTAGCTGCATGCGCATAGCTGTGGTCATGTCGAGATGACCAGCTTCACGGAGCATGCTCCTAAACATGCGCTCCGCCTGTAGCTGACGGGGACCCAGTTCGCGATGCAGAGCGATGATCTGAGAGTGTGTCCGCTGGGCTTGGCGGCTCCGCGTGAGGTCATCGGCCTGTGCGAGAGCGGCGATAGCGAAGCCCTCGCGATTTAGAGCCTTGTGGCTGCCAAGTGCCCGGGCGGCAGCAGCCCTTAGCAGCATTTCGTCCGCGTAGTCCTCTAACGCCTTGGGATCGGCCGCGTACGCGTACGCGCGTCGGCCAGCGTGATACGCCGTCACAAGTGCTTTCGACCTACGCCGGTAGATGATCGCGACTGCCGAAGCAGTGAACGCCACCAGGGCGACCGTAATCCCCAAACCTGCAGCCATAGCTTCCCCCTGTCTGCTTGCCGCACTGTTCCCCTATCGCAAGCTAGATCACAGAGCCAACGTAGACAAGGCGGCTGTGGCGTGTTCCTGCTGAAGATGGCCGTAGTGCTTTTCGATCATGCGAACGGACGTGCCAGCCAGCTGGGCTACGGTGAATAGATCGAGTCCGCTTGTTACCAAGTCAGTGATTGCAGAATGGCGAAGCGTGTATGCAGTCGTCCCAGAGGGAAGATCGGCGGCTTGGACGGCTTCAGTGATGGGCTTCTTCCAAGCATCCTTATTCCACTGCCCGCCAGCTGCACGCATGAAGATGAAGGCTGCTGGCAGCTTGCCCTTCACGTGTTGGCGCAGGAGGTCGGCGGTTTCCTTCGGGACCACGATTGAGCGGCCCGCGCCCGCCTTGTCGCGGCTAATCACCAACGTGCCCCGCAGAGAATCGAAGTCGGAGACGCGGGCTTCGGCCAGCGCACCGGGTCGCAGCGGTAGGAGGCACAACCCCCGGCAGAATGCTTCAGCGTCGGCGGGCAGTTCTTTCAGGAGTGCGCGGCGCTGTTCCTTGCCGAGGTATAGGGTCCGCCGCCCTTCGGCCTGAGCGGGCTTCAAGGCCCCGCGCCACGCGTTCGCTGTTAGAGCTTCGCCGTTGGTTAGCGCCATGTTGAGCGCAGCCCGAAAGGGGGTCATAACGCGATTGACGCTCGCAGTCGTGCGCTCCCGGGTGACGCGCGGGCCGACCTTGTTACGCGAGACTTGGGCCGGTGTCGCTTCCAACCGGTCACGCCATGCGCGAACCTGCCGATCTGTCAGCTTGTGAACCAGCACCTTGGCGATGGGATCATCGTAGACATGCCGGGTGAAGTACTTACCGGCATCGGGCTTGTTCTTGGCGTAGCGTTCGCACACTTCGCGCACGGTCAGAGCTTCGGTCGAGCCGCCTGCGGACAGATGCAGCATCCATTCCCGCGCTTCCTTCGTCGCGGCTCCGAACCGTTCGCTTGGCGGAAGGTGGCCGAAGTCACCCAGCGACCGCAAAGACCGCTTACTGCTGTCTGTGTCATTGAACTTGGCGATCCACGTTCCGCCCTTGCCCGAAGTAGAGGGGCGATAGCCAATGGCTTGGCCGGTAGCCAAGGTGTGCCAGTAGGGTTCGCGTCGGGGCTTCAGTCTCTCTCTGTTGCGAACCGTACTCAGATCTGCCACCGCGTCGTCCCCCCTGCTTGAATCAATGGGCGGGGAGTCTATCAGGCGAGTACGGCAAAAGTACGGCAAACATAGTGGTCCGTATGGGGTCTCATGGGTCCACAATTCAAATACTTAGATGCTCATGGGGGCTAGTGGGAGCCTAATTCTCACCCTTGACATGGTAGGGGTCACAGGTTCGAACCCTGTACCGCCCACCAATCGAATCAACGGCTTAGCCGCCTTCGATTGGCCCGAATCCGGAAATGCCGGAAGGATCAGGAAAACCGCCTTCGCTGGCGGTTTTTTGTTTTCGGGCCCGCGGCTCGATCCTCTATACATCCCCTCCACCGGCGCTGGGCAGACTGGCCGCATGCCGGAGGGTCCGTCCATCGTCATCCTGCGCGAACTGACCGAGGATTTCGTCGGCAAACGCGTGCTGCAGGTGGGCGGCAACACCCGTACGATCGAGCCGTTCCGGATGAAAGGCCTCGCGGTGCGGCGCGTGGCCAGTTGGGGCAAGCATTTCCTCGTCCAGTTCGACGGCTTCGTGCTGCGCGTGCATTTCATGCTGTTCGGCAAGTACGCCATCGACGAGGACCTGCCCGATCGCGTGCCACGGCTGCAACTGCGCTTCGCACGCGGGCGCCGGCTCAACCTGTATGCCTGCTCGGTGCGCTACCTGGAAGGCGACATCGACGGCCTGTACGACTTCAGCACGGACGTGATGAGCGACGCCTGGAACCCGCGCGCCGCGTTGCGTGCCCTGCGTGCGCAACCGGACACGCTGGCCTGCGACGCGTTGCTGGAACAGGACGTGTTCTCCGGCGTGGGCAACATCATCAAGAATGAGGTGCTGTTCCGCATCCGAGTGCATCCGGAGAGCCGCGTTGGCGCCCTGCCCCCGACGAAACTGCGCGAACTGGTCGAACAGGCGCGCGAATACAGCTTCGACTTCTACCACTGGAAAAAGGCTTACGTGCTGCGCAAGCACTACCAGGTGCACACCAAAACCGAGTGCCCGCGCGACGGGACGCGGCTGTCCTATGCGAAGGCGCTCGGACGCAAGAAGCGGCGTGCGTTCTGGTGCCCGGAATGCCAGCGGCTGTACCGCTGACGCCAGCCTGTCAGATCGTCAGGCTGGCCGACTTCAGCCGCTGGATCTCGTCGCGCAGGCGCGCCGCGTCTTCGAATTCCAGATCGCGGGCGTGCTGGTACATCTGTTGCTCCAGCGCCTTCAGTTTGGCAGCCAGCTGCACCGGGTTCAGCACCCCGTAGTCGGCCGATTCCTCGGCTACGCGGCGCGCCTTGCCGCGCCCGCTCTTGCCGTCGTTGGCCGCCTCGCTGCGCGCGCCTTCGAGGATGTCGACGATGGGCTTGGCGATCGACGTCGGCACGATGCCGTGCGCGGCGTTGAACTCCAGTTGCTTCTCGCGGCGGCGCTCGGTTTCGTCCAGCGCCGCCTTCATCGAATTGGTGATGCGATCGGCGTACAGGATCGCCTTGCCGCGCAGGTTGCGCGCGGCGCGGCCGATGGTCTGGATCAGCGAACCGGACGAACGCAGGAAACCTTCCTTGTCCGCGTCCAGGATCGCCACCAGCGAGACTTCGGGCATGTCCAGCCCTTCGCGCAGCAGGTTGATGCCGACCAGCACGTCGAACTTGCCCAGGCGCAGGTCGCGGATGATCTCGACGCGCTCGACCGTTTCCACGTCGCTGTGCAGGTAGCGCACCTTGACTCCGTGCTCGCCGAGGTATTCGGTCAGGTTCTCGGCCATGCGCTTGGTCAGCGTGGTGACCAGCACTCGGTCGCCCCAGGACACGCGCTCGTTGATTTCCGAAAGCAGGTCGTCGACCTGGGTCGCCACCGGGCGGATCTCGACCTCGGGATCGACCAGGCCAGTCGGCCGCACGACCAGTTCGACCACCTCGCCGTTCGATTCGCGCAACTCGTATGGTCCCGGCGTGGCCGATACGTAGATGCTGCGTGGCGAACGCGCTTCCCATTCCTCGAAGCGCAGCGGCCGATTGTCCAGTGCGGAAGGCAGGCGGAAGCCGAATTCGACCAGGGTTTCCTTGCGCGAACGATCGCCTTTGTACATCGCGCCGATCTGCGGCACGGTCACGTGCGATTCGTCGACCACCAGCAGCGCGTCCGGCGGCAGGTAATCGAACAGCGTCGGCGGCGGCTCGCCCGGTGCCTTGCCGGTCAGGTGGCGCGAATAGTTCTCGATGCCCGAGCAATAACCGACCTCGGCCATCATCTCCAGGTCGAACTGCGTGCGCTGGGCCAGCCGTTGTGCCTCGACCAGCTTGTTCTGCGCATACAACAGTTCCAGCCGTTCCTTCAGTTCGATCTTGATGGTGTCGATGGCCGCGAGGATGCGGTCGCGGGTGGTCGCGTAGTGGGTCTTCGGGTAGACCGTGTAGCGCGGGATCTTGCGCAGGGTTTCGCCGGTCAGCGGGTCGAACAACGACAGGCCTTCGATTTCGCCGTCGAACAGCTCGATGCGCAACGCTTCCACGTCGCTTTCGGCCGGGTGCACGTCGATCACCTCGCCACGCACGCGGAAGGTGCCGCGTTGCAACTCGAATTCGTTGCGCGTGTATTGCAGCGAAGTCAGGTGGCGGATCAGTTCGCGCTGGTCGATGCGCTCGCCCCGCGACAGGATCAGGCGCAGCGACAGGTAGTCTTCCGGCGCGCCCAGGCCGTAGATCGCCGATACCGTGCCGACCACGATAGTGTCGCGCCGCGACAGCAAGGCCTTGGTCGCCGACAGGCGCATCTGCTCGATGTGCTCGTTGATCGAACTGTCCTTCTCGATGAAGGTGTCCGACGAGGGCACGTAGGCTTCCGGCTGGTAGTAGTCGTAATAGCTGACGAAGTACTCGACCGCGTTGTGCGGGAAGAACGACCTGAACTCGCCGTACAGCTGCGCGGCCAGGGTCTTGTTGTGGGCCATCACCAGGGTCGGCTTCTGCACCGCCTGGATCACGTTGGCGATGGTGTAGGTCTTGCCCGAGCCGGTCACGCCGAGCAGGGTCTGCCTGGCCAGGCCGGATTCGAAACCTTCGATAAGGCGTTCGATGGCCTGCGGCTGTTCGCCGGCGGGCGAATACGGGGCGACGAGCTGGAAACGATCGGACATGGCGGTGGCCGGCGGGGGACATTCCAGTATAGCCGCGGCGGGTTTTCCACCTGTAAAGGCCGGGCCGGACTATTCCTACGGTACATCGCGCCTCCGCCTGATGGGAACCGGCCCATCCCTGCGCCAAGCTGGCTTCCACGCACAAGGAGGTGTGCCCATGCGCAGGACGCAAGCAGGTTTCAGTCTGGCCGAGATGGTGGTGGCGATGGCCGTCGTCGCAATACTGGTGGGCGTCGCGCTGCCCGCCTACCAAGGCGCCCGTGAGGCCGCCTATGCTGGCGCCGCCCGCGCGGCAGTCGGCGAAAGCCTGTTGAAGGCGATCTCCCATGCCGCCTTGACCGGCAGCGAGGTAGTGCTCTGCCCCGGCGATGCGAACGGCTGCCGCGCCAGCATCGACTGGAGCCATGGCTGGATGGCTTTTGCCGATCTGGATGGCGATCGCCAGCGCACTCCCAACGAAACCTTGTTGCACGAACAGGTTTCGCTTGGTGGCGATGTCCACCTGCGCAGCACGGTGGGCCGCACCCGGCTGGTTTTCCAGCCCAATGGCGGCAATGCCGGATCCAATGTCACCTTCACCGTCTGCGATGGCCGCGGCCCTGCCAAGGCGGTAACCCTGGTCATGGCCAACGATGGGCGCCTGCGCAATGGCGTTCCAACGGGCGCGGCGGCCGAGGCCTGCATGCATCCGATGCCGTGACGAATCGCGCGCTGCGCCCCCGCAGGCGGCGCGACGTGCCCATGCAGGCCCATTGGTAGAATGGCTGCCTCACTGCCACCACCGGCTTCGTCCATGTCCGCATCGCTCACCGCCCATTACGCCGCCGAACTCGAAAACATCCGCGCCCAAGGCTTGTTCAAGTCCGAGCGCATCATCACCAGCCCGCAATCGGCCGAGATCGAACTGGAGGACGGCCGCAGGGTGCTGAACTTCTGCGCCAACAACTACCTTGGCCTGGCCGACCACCCTGACATCATCGCCGCGGCGAAAGAAGCGCTGGATACGCACGGCTTCGGCATGGCCAGCGTGCGCTTCATCTGCGGCACGCAAGACCTGCACAAGCGACTGGAGAAGACCATCGCCGACTTCTTCGGCACCGAGGACACCATCCTCTACGCCGCCTGCTTCGACGCCAACGGCGGCCTGTTCGAGCCGCTCCTGGGCGAGCAGGACGCGATCATTTCGGATGCGCTTAACCACGCCTCGATCATCGACGGCGTGCGCCTGTGCAAGGCACAACGCTTCCGCTACGCCAACTGCGACATGGCCGACCTGGAGAAGCAACTGCAGGCGGCCGAGGCGGCTGGCTGCAAGACCAAGTTGATCACCACCGACGGCGTGTTCTCGATGGACGGCTTCATCGCCCCGCTCGACGAAATCGTCGCGCTGGCGAAGAAGTACGGGGCCTTGGTGCATATCGACGAATGCCATGCCACCGGCTTTCTCGGCAAGACCGGGCGCGGCTCGGCCGAAGTGAAGGGCGTGCTGGACCAGATCGACATCTTCACCGGCACGCTGGGCAAGGCGATGGGTGGCGCGCTGGGCGGCTTCACTACGGCGAAGAAGGAAGTGATCGAACTGCTGCGCCAACGTTCGCGCCCTTATCTGTTCTCCAACTCGCTGCCGCCGCACGTGGTGGCTGCAGGCATCAAGGCCTTCGAAATGCTCGCCGCGGCCGGGGACCTGCGCGAGAAACTGGCTGAAAACACCGCTTACTTCCGCGAGAAGATGACCGCGGCCGGTTTCGACGTGAAGCCGGGCGTGCACCCGATCAGCCCGGTGATGCTGTACGACGCGCCGCTGGCGCAGCGCTTCGCCGAGCGCCTGCTGGAAGAAGGCATCTATGCCATCGGCTTCTTCTTCCCGGTCGTGCCCAAGGGCCAGGCGCGCATCCGCACGCAGATGAGCGCCGCGCATACGCGCGAGCACCTGGACCACGCGATCGACGCCTTCATCCGCATCGGTCGCGAGTTGGGCGTGCTGAAAGGCTGAGCAGATCAGCCCCTACCGAGCGCGGCGACTTCCGCCGCGCTCAACTCGCGCCACTGCCCTTTCGCCAATTCGCCGAGCTTCAGCTCGCCGATGGCGACGCGCACCAAACGCAGCACCTTGATGTCGAAGGCCGCGAGCAGCCGCCGTATCTGCCGATTGCGGCCTTCGTCCAGGACGATTTCCAACCAGGCATTCTTCGCGCCGGCACGCAGCAACACGGCCGACTTCGCCGACAACCGCTCGCCGTCGGCTTCGACGCCATCGACCAATCGCGCCAACAGGACGACATCCGGGATCGCATCGACCTGCACGTGGTAAGTCTTGTCCGGGCCGGATAGCGGATCGGTGATGCGCGCGGCCCATTTTGGATCGTTGCTGAAAAGCAGCAGGCCTTCGCTGGCCTTGTCGAGGCGCCCGACCGGCGCGATCCAGCCGATATCCTCGCCACCATCCAGGCTCGCGCCGTCGAAACAGCGGTAGACGGTGTCGCGACCTTGTTCGTCGCGTGCCGTCGTCACCAGCCCGCGGGGCTTGTTCAACGCCAGGTAGATGCGGCGCGGCGGCGCGTCCAGCTCGCGGTCGTCGACGGCGATGCGCGCGGCGCCGTCTACGATCGGGAACTCGGGATCCCGGACGACACGCCCCTCCACTCGGACACGGCCCTCTGCGATCCATTTCGCCGCTTCACTGCGCGAGCACAGCCCGCGCTTGGAAAGCACCCGCGCCAAACCGTGGCGCGGAGCACTGCGCGCGCCGGCTTTGCGTGGCGGACGCACTTCGAGGCTTACTTCTTCTTTTTGCCCGGCGCCGGTGTTTCTTCCGCAGGCGCAGCCACCGGCGCGGCGGGGGCAGGCTTGGCGGTGTCCACGCGACGGCCGACGCTGTAGCCGTTCGCTTTCAACCAGGCATCGAAGTCGTCGGCGGTCATGCGCTTGCCGCCCTGGGTCATGTTGAAGCGATACGGCGTGTTGTCGAACGCGGTCTTCGGTTTGTACGCGGCCGGATCATTGGGTCGTGCAGCACCCGGAGCCGGCAGCGACGCAGTGTTGTGGCAGCTCTCCACGCGCAGGCGCAGCAGCACCTGGTCGACCGATTGGCTTTCGTCGAATCCTTGCGCAAGCACGCCTCGCGGCGCTCCCAACTGGCTGGCGATGCTGGTGAACTCGCCGGAAACCGGCACCAGCACCGTCGGTTTCGCCGACAAAGGCGGCGTCGCCGAGATATCGGCGCAATTGACCGCCGCATGCACGCCTGGGGAAACCAGCAGACCCAGCAGCAGGAACGAATGGATCCGGGGCATCGCGTCACTCCATGTTCGATAGCGCCGCAGTCTAGGCAGCGACGCACGGAAACACAACGCGCTGTTCATCGGCTTGCCATCGACCGCACAAAACATCGAGGCACTTGCCGACACGCACTGCGATGGAATCGAACTCGCCGGCCATGGATCGCGAACCGGAAAAACGAAGCCCGGCATGAGCCGGGCTTCGGGTGTTGCTGCGAACTCGCGTCCGATCAGTTCTGGACGTTCAGCTCGGTGCGACGGTTCTTCTCGCTCTTGCAAGCCGGGAACTTCTGACCCAAATCTTCCAGCGGGCGGCTCTCGCCGTAACCGGTCGGACCCGCTAGGCGGCCGGCGTCGATGCCGTTGCTGGTCAGGTAGTCGTACACGGCCTTGGCGCGACGCTCGGACAGACCCTGGTTGTAGGTGTCCTTGCCGCACTGGTCAGTGTGGCCGGCCACTTCGACGCGGATGTCCGGATAGCGCTTCAGGATTTCCACCGCTTCGTTCAGGATGGCCACCGCGTCAGGACGCAGGGTCGCCTTGTCGAAGTTGAAGTTCACGCCGTTCAGGTCGATGGTGACCGGGGCCGGGGCCGGAGCGGGTTCCGGAGCCGGGGCCGGCGGCGGCGGCGGCGGCGGAGCCGGCTCGGCCTTCGCGCCCAGCGGGATCACCACGCCGACCGAAGCGAGCAGGTCGCCGAAGCTGTCGGCGTCGTCGATCGAGCCGTCATACGACGGGCCGATGGCGCTGTCGTCGAAGTCGATGCGATAGGCCAGTTCGGCGCGGACGCCGACGCGACCCACGTCAGCCTGGAGACCGCCACCCAGCTTGGCAGCGAAATTGCCTTCCTTCCGCTCGTGCGGCGAATCGATCGCGTTGACGACGTATTCTTCTTCCGAACGCTGGTAACCCAGGCCGGCGACGACGTACGGATGCCACTTCTTCTCGCCCAGCCAGAAATGACGGCGCAGATCCAGCGAGATGCCGTACTGGCTCCAGTTCAGGTCGACGTTCTTGACCAAGTTCGGGTTCTGGTAGTTCAGCTCACCATCCACCGACCAGTTCGGGCTGATGAACTTGCCCAGTCCAATGGCACCGAAGCTGGTGTCGTCGGTATTGCGATCGTTGTCCTGGACGTTGACGCCGGCCGAACCGGTCAGGTACCAGCGATCGTCGAACTCCTGAGCGGAAGCGGCCTGCGCCACGCCCAGGCCGGCCAGCAGTGCGGCACAGAGAAGTTTTTTATTCATTTGCAGCTCCTTAATCAGGTTTGTAAAGAAACCAGTTTGCCTTCCTACCACGTGCCGAACCCGCAGGCACGCATGTGACGGCCACGACCCGCAACCGACTTGGCGTAAAGACTAGGGGAAACCAAGTGAAGGCCGTGTTAACACTAACATAACAATGCAGGACACCGGGTGTAAACCCGTCGCACCCCCTATTCTAATTGCCATACAGGTAGCTGAACAACCGTCGCATGCAAGTCTTAATCCTGCTCACGGTTGCCGGGTAGTCAGAATACCCGGTCCCGATCAGCCTGCGGCCAACATCGATCGCCGGAGCGCCTGCATGTCGTTGCCATCCTGCAACGCATTGGTCCTGGCGTGGCTCTTGGCGCCATGACTGTCAGGCCCGATGCTGGCCCGCATGGACGCCATGACCTCTCTGCCTTCGCTGTTCCTTTCCCACGGCTCGCCGATGCTGGCGATCGAGGATTCCCCGACCGGGAGGTTCCTCGAAGGTCTGTCCGGGCAGTTCCCCAAGCCACGGGCAGTCCTCGTCGCTTCGGCCCATTTCATGGCGCCCTCGCCTACCCTGACGGCAACGAGCCGGCCGGCGACCATCCATGATTTCGGCGGCTTTCCAGCTCCTCTGTATGAAATCCGCTACCCGGCTCCGGGCGCGCCCGAGCTGGCGGCGAGGGCTGCGGACCTGCTGGTCGAAGCCGGCTTCGATGCCCGCCAGGATCCCGGGCTCGGCATCGACCACGGCGTCTGGGTGCCCTTGCGCCGGATCTATCCTGAAGCCGACATCCCGGTCGTCGCGCTGTCGGTGGACCCTCGCCGCACAGCCGAATGGCATTACCGGCTGGGCCGCGCCCTGGCGCCCGTGCGCGCGGAAGGCGTGCTGGTGATCGGTTCGGGCGGGTTCTCGCACAACCTGCGTGCCCTGGCCTGGGGCGAAAGGGGTGCGCCCGAATTCCCTTGGGTGAGCGCATTCACCGAACCCCTGCGCGAAAAGCTGCTGGCCGGCGACATCGACGGCGCGCTGGACTGGACCTCACTCCCGGAGGCAGCACGCAACCATCCCACCCCTGAGCATCTGTTCCCGTTGTACGTGGCGCTCGGCGCCGGCGGTGAGGGCGCGCGCGGCCGGCTACTGCACCGGGACGTGGAAATGGGCGCACTGGCGCTGGATGCCTTCGCCTTCGAAGGAGCCGTCCGATGAAAGCCGTTGCCCTGACCCGCTATCTACCCATCGACGATCCGCAATCGCTGGTCGATATCGAACTGCCGAAGCCCCAGCCCGGCGCGCACGACCTGCTGGTCCGGGTGGAAGCCGTGTCGGTCAATCCCGTCGACACCAAGCTGCGCGCTCCGAAACCGCAGATCGAAGCGCAACCGCGGGTACTCGGCTTCGACGCGGCCGGGGTGGTCGAAGCCGTGGGCGCCGATGTCTCGGGATTCAGGCCTGGCGACGCGGTCTACTACGCAGGCGACGTGACCCGGCCCGGCAGCAATGCGCAGTTCCAGCTGGTCGACGCACGCCTCGCCGCGCACAAGCCGGTTTCGCTGGATTTCGCCGCTGCGTCCGCGCTGCCGCTGACTGCGCTTACCGCATGGGAATTGCTGTTCCAGCGCATGCCCTATGCCTTCGAGGGCGGCGGTGCGGGTAAGACTTTGTTGGTGATCGGCGGTGCTGGCGGCGTGGGTTCCATCGCCATCCAGTTGGCGAAGCTGGCCGGCTTCTCCGTCGTGGCCACCGCTTCCCGCGCGGAAACCATCGCATGGTGCCGATCGCTCGGCGCCGACCACGTCATCAGCCATCGCGAATCGCTCGCGCTGCAGTTGCAGGAACTCGGCGTCGCGTCGGTCGACGCGGCACTGAACCTGGCCGACACCGACCACTACTGGAAGGAACTGGGCGAGCTGCTCGCGCCACAGGGCCATGTCGGCCTGATCGTCGAACCCAAGGGCGAACTGCGCATCGGCGACCCGTACAAGATGAAATGCATCGGCATCCATTGGGAATTCATGTTCGCTCGTCCGCGCTTTCGCACCGCAGACATGGCCGAACAGGGCCGCATCCTCGCGCGCGTCGCCGAGCTGGTCGATGCCGGCAAGCTACGCGGCACGCAGACCGCAACGCTCTCGCCGATCAACGCGGCGAACCTGCGCGAAGCGCATCGGCGGCTGGAATCCGGCGCGAGCATCGGCAAGCTGACGCTGTCGGGCTGGTAAGCGGCTGCTATTGTTTCCGACATGCCGGAAACCGCGATCGCCGAACTGCATGCCCGCTTCGACGCCCTCGGCATCGAACGCCTGCGCGTCAACGGCGGCGCCAAATGGACCCAGTTCCCCGACTGCATCGGCGCCTTCGTCGCCGAGATGGATTTCGGCACCGCGCCGGCGGTGAGCGCAGCGCTGGGCAAAGCGGTCGCCCGGGGCAGGCTCGGCTATGCCACCGCCCAGCTGTTCGGCGAACTGGCCGCCGCGGCCGCGCAATCGCTGTCACGACGGCATGGCTGGCAGGTGCCCGAGCAAGCGATTCGACCCGTGCCGGATGTAATCAAGGCGCTGGAAGTGATGTTGCGCTTCCACCTGCCCCCGGGCGTGCCGGTGATCGTGCCGACGCCGTGCTACATGCCGTTCGTGCCGCTGATCGAACAGCTCGGCCATGTGGCGATGCAGATTCCTTTGCGCCGCGACGGCGAACGTCCCGCCCTGGATTTCGACCGCATCGACGCCGCCTTCGCTTCCGGCGCACGCGCCCTGCTGCTGTGCAATCCGCATAATCCGGTCGGCCGCGCATACGAACGCGAGGAACTGCTGCAACTGGCCGGCATCGTCGAACGCCACGGCGCGCGCGTGTTCGCCGACGAAATCCACGCACCGCTGGTCTACGCCGGGCATCGCCACCTGCCCTATGCCGCGCTGTCGCCAGCCAGCGCGGCGCATGCCATCACCACCGTCTCGGCGTCGAAGGCGTGGAATCTGGCCGGGATGAAATGCGCGCAGATCGTCTTCTCCAATCCCGACGACCTGCGCACCTGGCAGCGTCGCGGCCACCTGCTGACCAGCAACAGCACCAGCACGCTGGGCGCGATCGCGCACATCGCCGCCTATCGAGATGGCGGCGACTGGCTGCAGGCGGTGCTGGCCTACCTGCAAGGCAACCGTGACCTGCTGGCCGATTTCCTGCGCGAACGCCTGCCGCAGATCGGCCACTTCCGACCCGAAGGCACCTATCTGGCCTGGCTGGACTGCAGCGCGCTGGCGCTGCCTTTGCCGCTCGGGCGCTGGTTCCGCGACAACGCCGGGGTCGCGATGACCGATGGCCGCGAATGCGGCGAAGGCTTCGATCAGTGTGTGCGCCTCAACTTCGCCATGCCGCGTCCACTGCTGCGGCAAGCTCTGGAGCAGATCGCCGAAGCCATCGACGATGCTCCCGGCAACCACCGCCCACCTACCCCGGACCTGCCTAGCCGATGAATTTCGCCAAGCGCTTCGCCCAACTCGTCGTTGGCCTGTTCCTGTACGGCATCGGCATCAGCCTGATGGTTCGCGCGGCGCTGGGCATCGCGCCGTGGGACGTGCTGACCCAAGGCATCGCGAAACAAAGCGGCTGGTCGTTCGGCCTGCTGACCAACGTCATCGGCGCGGTGGTGTTGCTGCTGTGGTGGCCGATCCGGCAGAAGCCCGGACTGGGCACCGTGCTCAATGTGTTGCTGATCGGGCCTAGCGCCCAGTTCGGCCTGTGGCTGTTCCCCGGGTTCGGCGCCCTGCCGATGCAGGTCGCCGCCTTCGCCGCCGGGATGGGCGTGCTAGCGCTGGCCACCGGGCTGTATATCGGCGCCGACTTCGGGCCGGGCCCGCGCGACGGGCTGATGACCGGCCTGCACCGGCGCACCGGCTGGCCGATCTGGGCCGTGCGCACCGGCATCGAGGCCGCGGTACTGGCGCTGGGCTGGTGGCTGGGCGGCAATGCCGGATGGGGCACGCTGGCCTTCGCCCTGCTGATCGGGCCGATGTGCGCGGCGACCCTGCGCTGGTTCGCACCCAACGTGCGCCCGGCCGAACGGCCGATGCTGGATTCGCCTGCCGACTGACCTACGCTTGCCCGCCACGCGGATTCCCGGCACCCTGCGCGCTCCATACGCACGCGCATGCCAGATGACGACGCCGGTCGCCGCGGTCCCCTCGCCCTATCCCCACCTGCTTGCCCCGCTCGACCTGGGCTTCACCACACTGCGCAACCGCGTGCTGATGGGCAGCATGCACACCGGCCTGGAAGACCGCGCACGCGACTTCCCGCGACTGGCGGCGTATTTCGCCGAGCGCGCCGAAGGCGGCGTGGGCATGATCGTCACCGGCGGCTTCGCCCCCAACGTGGTGGGCTGGCTCAAGCCATTCGGCAGCAAGCTGTCGTGGCCGTGGGAAGTGCGGCCGCACAAGTTCCTGACCGCCGCCGCGCATGACGGCGGCGCGAAGATCTGCCTGCAACTGCTGCACGCCGGGCGCTACGGCTACCACCCGCTGACGGTAGCGCCGTCGAAGCTGAAGGCGCCGATCAATCCGTTCACCCCGCGCGCGTTGTCCGCGCGCGCAGTCGAGCGCCAGATCGATGCCTACGCCGCCGCCGCGCGCCGCGCGCGCGAAGCCGGCTACGACGGCGTCGAGATCATGGGTTCGGAAGGCTATTTCATCAACGAATTCACCGCGCCGCGCACCAACAGGCGCAACGATGCCTGGGGTGGCACGCCGGAAAAGCGCATGCGTTTCGCGGTGGATATCGTGCGCCGCGTGCGCGAAGCGGCCGGACCCGATTTCATCATCGTCTACCGCCTCTCCTTGCTCGACCTGGTCGAGGACGGCAACCGCTGGGACGAGATCCTGATGCAGGCCAAGGCGGTGGAAGCCGCGGGCGCGAGCATCATAAATTCCGGCATCGGCTGGCACGAGGCACGCGTTCCCACCATCGTCACCTCGGTGCCGCGCGCGGCCTTCGTCGATGCGACGGCCAAGCTGAAACCGCAAGTGCGCGTGCCGCTGGTCGCGACCAACCGCATCAACATGCCCGAGGTCGCCGAAGGCATCCTCGCCGCCGGCAAGGCCGACATGGTGTCGCTGGCGCGCCCGTTGCTGGCCGACCCGCAATGGGTGGAGAAGGCGCGCGCCGGCCGCAGCCACGCCATCAACACCTGCATCGCCTGCAACCAGGCCTGCCTGGACCACGTGTTCGAAAACAAGCTGGCCAGTTGCCTGGTCAATCCGCGCGCCTGCAACGAAACCGAGCTCGTCTACAAGAAGACCTACGCGCCCAAGCGCATCGCCGTGGTCGGTTCCGGCCCCGCGGGACTGGCTTGCGCGACGGTCGCCGCCGAGCGTGGCCACCGCGTGACCCTGTTCGATGCTGCGGATGAAATCGGCGGCCAGTTCAACGTCGCCAAGCGGATTCCCGGCAAGGAGGAATTCCACGAAACCCTGCGCTACTTCCGCCACAAGCTGGAGGAAACCGGCGTCGACCTGAAGCTGTCCACGCCCGTGGCCGCGCCGATGCTGGCCGAATACGACGAAGTGGTGCTCGCGACCGGCATCGTGCCGCGCAAGGTGGATTTCCCGGGACACGACCACGCCAAGGTCGTCGGTTACCTCGACGTGCTGGCCGGACGGGTGCGGGTCGGCGAACGCGCGGCGCTGATCGGAGCCGGCGGCATCGGCTTCGACGTGGCCGAATTCCTCGTGCAGGAAGGCGAATCGCCGTCGCTGGACCCGGCGCGCTGGATGGCCGAATGGGGCGTGGATCCGACCTTCGAAACCCGCGGCAGCCTAGTCGAACCGCACGTGGAGCCGCCGACCCGCGAGGTCTGGCTGCTGCAGCGCAGCCCGGGCAAGCCGGGCGCCCGGCTGGGCAAGACCAGCGGCTGGGTGCACCGCGCCACGCTGAAGGCCAAGGGCGTGAAGATGCTGGGCGGGGTCGAATACCTCGGCGTCGATGATGCCGGCTTGCGCATCCGCGTGGACGGGACGGAACAGGTCCTGCCCGTCGACCACGTGGTGATCTGCGCCGGTCAGGAGCCGCGTCGCGAACTGCAGGCGGAGCTGATCGCCGCAGGCAAGACGCCGCACCTGATCGGCGGCGCCGACGTGGCGGCGGAACTGGATGCCAAGCGCGCCATCGACCAGGGCAGCCGCTTGGCCGCCCGCCTGTAGGAGCGCGCCTGGCGCGACCGTAATTGGCTGCTTGCAGAATTTTCCACGTCACTTCGTTTTCCGGTCGCGCCCAGGCGCGCTCCTACAGAGTAAAAACTCCATTCCGGATCAGTGACTTAGCCAGAAAGTCAAGCTTGCGGGTTCAGCCGATGTTCGGCTTTGTGCCCGTACCTTGCGCCGACTTTCCGGCCCGCCACC
Source organism: Pseudoxanthomonas helianthi (assembly GCF_017939625.1). Taxonomy (GTDB): domain Bacteria; phylum Pseudomonadota; class Gammaproteobacteria; order Xanthomonadales; family Xanthomonadaceae; genus Pseudoxanthomonas_A; species Pseudoxanthomonas_A helianthi. Next base: position 507,444 of record NZ_JAGKTC010000002.1, on the reverse strand, counting down.
CAGTTCTGGCAGGCCCAGCCGGCCCCGATCTTCGGCCGGCCAACGGGCAGCCCGTGTGAAGGCTGCCTCCCCATAACGCCCCAGACGCGTCCAACCCACGGCCTTCCCTGCGTTACCAGGGAAGACGCGGACGCGGGCAAGACGAAGCAAGGAGTTCCCATGAAACTGGCCTGGATCCTATGGCTGTCGCATGTGTTGCCGCAGCCGGCCGCCGATTCTTTGTGCCTTTCCACCACCGTGTACCTGGAAGCCCGCGACCAGACCCTGCGCGGCCAGCAGGCGGTGGCCGAAGTCGCCCTGCGCCGCCTCGACAGCGGCCTGTGGGGCGATTCGATGTGCGAGGTGGTCACTGCGCGCAAACAGTTCGCCCCAACCCTGGTCCCGGCCAATACCCGGCTGAAGAACGACGACGCCTGGGCCGCCTCGATCAAGGTTGCGCTGGGCGCGGAACGCAACTGGGCGTTGCCGCCGGGCCAGCGCAGGGAAATCGTGCCGGGCGCCAGCCATTTCGCCGCCCACGCCATCGCCAGCCCGAGCTGGCGCAACGCCTACCAGGTGGCAACCATCGGCGACCACACTTTCTATCGCGTGCAGAAGCTGCGCCCGCGCGGCTGACCGGTCCGGCCGGTGTGCAAAGAAAAAGCCGCGCGTCGCGCGGCTTTTTCATGCGTGTCGCAGCGAGAATCAACGCTTCTCGATCGGCACGAACTCGAGGTCTTCCGGCCCGGTGTAGTTCGCGCTGGGGCGGATGATCTTGCCGTCGATGCGCTGTTCGATCACGTGCGCGCTCCAGCCGCTGGTCCGCGCGATCACGAACAGCGGGGTGAACATCGCCGTCGGCACGCCCATCATGTGGTAGCTGACCGCGCTGAACCAGTCCAGGTTCGGGAACATCTTCTTGATGTCCCACATCACCGTTTCCAGCCGCTCGGCGATGTCGTACATCTTGGTGTTCCGCTGTTCCTCCGACAGTTCCCTTGCGACCTGCTTGATCACCTTGTTGCGCGGATCGCCGACCGTGTAGACCGGGTGGCCGAAACCGATCACCACTTCCTTGCGCTCGACCCGCGCCTTGATGTCGGCTTCCGCCTCGTCCGGCGTTTCGTAGCGTTTCTGCACTTCGAACGCGACCTCGTTGGCGCCGCCGTGCTTGGGCCCGCGCAGCGCGCCGATCGCACCGGCGATGCACGAATGCATGTCGCTGCCGGTACCGGCGATGACCCGCGCGGTGAACGTCGATGCGTTGAACTCGTGCTCGGCGTACAGGATCAGCGAGGTGTGCATCGCGCGCACCCACGATTCCGGCGGCGGCTCGCCGTGCAGCAGGTGCAGGAAGTGGCCGCCGATGCTGTCGTCGTCGGTCTCGACGTCGAGAACCTTGCCGTTGTGGCTCCAGTGGTACCAGTACAGCAGCATCGAACCCAACGACGCCATCAGCTTGTCGGCGATATCGCGCGCGCCCGGATGGTTGTGGTCGTCCTTTTCCGGCGACATGCAGCCCAGCACCGACACGGCGGTGCGCATCACGTCCATCGGGTGGGCCGACGGCGGCAGTTCCTCCAGCGCGGCCTTGACCGCCGCCGGGATGCCACGCAACGCCTTCAGCTTGGCCTTGTACGCACGCAGTTCGGCCTGGTTCGGCAGCTTGCCGTGCACCAGCAGGTGGGCGATCTCCTCGAACTCGCTGGTGGTGGCCAGGTCGAGGATGTCGTAGCCGCGGTAGTGCAGGTCGTTGCCGGTACGACCGACCGTGCACAGCGCGGTGTTGCCGGCGGCGGTGCCGGACAGGGCGACGGACTTCTTCGGCTTGAACGCGCCGGCGGAAGCGGTGGCAGGATTTGTCTCGCTCATCGTCAGGTCTCCTGGATCGTGTCTTGTTCGTTCGCCACGTCCGCGCGGAACGCGGCGGTCATCGGCGATGGCCGACCGGGCGGCCCGGATGCGTTTGCTTCGGTGAAGCGGCCGCAAAGCCGCGACAGCACGCGCCGGAGGGGGAACCGGACAGGGCACGCGCCGTGCCCGGCCCGCCGGCCGACCATTCCGCCAGCAAAGGCATGCGTACTGCGGTCATTTCTTCGCGAACAGTGCGTCGAGCTTCTGTTCGAAGGCGTGGTAGCCGATGCGGTCGTACAGCTCTTCGCGCGTCTGCATCGAATCGACCACGTTCTGCTGGTGGCCGTCGCGGCGGATCGCCGTGTATACGGCCTCGGCTGCCTTGTTCGCGGCGCGGAAGGCGGATAGCGGATACAACTGGATCGCCACGCCGACCGAAGCCAGTTCGTCGCGGGTGAACAGCGGGGTCTTGCCGAATTCGGTGATGTTGGCCAGCACCGGCACCTTCACCGCGTCGACGAAGCGCTGGTAGGTCGGCAGGTCGTAGGCGGCCTCGGCGAAGATGCCGTCGGCGCCGGCCTCGACGCAGGCGATGGCGCGTTCGATCGCCGCCTCGACGCCTTCGACCTGGATCGCATCGGTGCGTGCGATCAGGAAGAAATCCGGATCGGTCTTCGCATCCGCCGCCGCCTTGACCCGGTCGGCCATTTCGCCGGCGGAGACGATCTCCTTGCCCGGCCGATGGCCGCAACGCTTGGCGCCGACCTGGTCCTCGATGTGGCACGCAGCCGCGCCGGCCTTGATCAGCGACTTGACCGTGCGCTCGATGTTGAACGCGCTGGGACCGAAGCCAGTGTCGATGTCGACCATCAACGGCAGGTCGCAGACGTCGGTGATGCGACGTACGTCGATCAGTACGTCGTCCAGCGTGTTGATGCCCAGGTCCGGCAGGCCGAGCGAACCCGCAGCGACACCACCGCCGGACAGGTAGATCGCGCGGTAGCCGGCGCGCCGGGCCAACAGCGCATGGTTGGCGTTGATCGCGCCGATCACCTGCAAGGGCTTCTCGGCGGCGAGCGCGGCGCGGAACTTCGCGCCGGCGGATTGCGGTTGGGTCATGCGACGCCCCGGTTCATGGGTAATCGTTCCATTTTAACGCAGACCAATGGAGCACCTCTAGGAACGCCATGGCGCGCCAAGGCCACAGGGCCGCCGAATCCGACGGGAAAGGTCCCGTGCGGCGGATCAACTGCCCGCCTCGGGGCCGCGTTGCAACGCCTGCCTGACTTCCTCCAGCGCGTTCGGATCGTCCAGCGTCGACAGATCGCCCGGATCGGAACCTTGCGCCAGCGCCTGTAACGAACGCCGCAACAACTTGCCGGACCGCGTCTTCGGCAACGCATTGACGATGTACACGCGTGCCGGTCGCGCCAGCGCGCCCAGGTTCCGTTCGACCGTCAGGCGCATGCCGTCGGCCGCGGCAGCGCGCGCATCGGCGGCTTCGGTGGCCTGGCGCAACGTGGCGAACACCACCGGCACCTGGCCTTTGAGTTCGTCGTTGACGCCGATCACCGCCGCTTCGGCGACCGCCGGATACGACGACACCGACTCCTCGATTTCGCGGGTGCCGAGGCGATGGCCGGCGACGTTGATCACATCGTCGGTACGGCCGAGGATGAAGGTGTAGCCGTCGGCGTCGCGGATCGCCCAGTCCAGCGAGCTGTACAGCAGTTCCCTGAAGTGGCTGAAATAGCTCGCGACGAAACGCGCGTCGTCGCCCCAGATCGTGGTCATGCAGCCCGGCGGCAGTGGCGGCTGCATCACCAGCACGCCCTTCTCGCCCGGTCCCACCTCCGCGCCGCTGTTTTCGTCGATGATCTTCATCGCGTAACCGAGATTGGGAAAACCGGGCGAACCGAACTTCACCGGCTTCATGTCCAGTCCCGGCAACAAGGTCAGCGCCGGCCAGCCGGTCTCGGTCTGCCAGTAGTTGTCGATGACGTGCTTGTCGCCCAACGCATCGTGGATCCACTGGGCGGTCGGTTCGTCCAGCGGTTCGCCGGCCAGGAACAGGTATCGCAGCCTAGACAGATCATGGTCGCGGATGAACGATACATCGTGCTTCTTCAGCACGCGGATCGCGGTCGGCGAGGAGAACATCGTGCGCACGCCGTACTTCTCGCACAGCGACCACCAGATGCCCGCGTCGGGCGCGATCGGCAGGCCCTCGTACAGCAGCGAGGTCGCGCCGACGATCAACGGCCCGTACACGTTGTACGAATGGCCTACCGCCCAGCCGACGTCGGAGGTGGAGAACATCACCTGCCCCGCGCCGACATCGAACACCGTGCGCATCGACAACGCCATCGCCACGGCGTAACCGCCGACGTCGCGCTGCACGCCTTTCGGTTTGCCGGTGGTGCCGGAGGTGTAGAGCAGGTAGCTGGGTTCGTTCGATTCCAGCCATTCGACCGGTACCTCCGCGTCGCCGACTTCCGCGCGCAATGCGGCGTAGTCGACGTCGCGACCTGCGACCTTCGGCTCGGCCGGATCCAGCCCGCGCGAAACTATCAGCACCTTCGGCGGCGGCGTTTGCGCCTTGGCGCAGGCCTCATCGACCAGCGGCTTGTACGGAATGACCTTGCCGCCGCGGCTGCCGGCGTCGGCGGCGATCAGCAGCTTCGGTTGCGCGTCGTCGATGCGCAGGGCCAAGTTGTGCGCAGCGAAGCCGCCGAACACGACGGAATGGACCGCGCCGATCCGTGCGCAGGCCAGCATCGCGAATACCGCTTCGGCCATGTTCGGCATGTAGATCACCACGCGGTCGCCGCGACCGACGCCGAGCTTCTTCAGCACCGCGGCGAAGGCGTTCACCTCGCGATGCAGTTCGCGGTATGAGATCTCGCGGGTGGTGTCGGTTTCGGTCGAGATGGCGACCAGCGCCAGCTGGTCGGCGCGTTCGGCCAGGTGCCGGTCCACCGCGTTGTAGCAGAGGTTGGTTTCGCCGCCGACGAACCATTGGCGAAACGGTGGATTCGAGTAGTCGAGGATCCTTTGCGGCGGCTTGTGCCAGTGGATGGCACGCGCTTCCTCGGCCCAGAACGCTTCTGGTTGTTCGATGGAACGACGATAGGTTTCTTCGTAGCCCACGACCGCCTCCGACCCGCGATGCCCGGCGGCCAGCATAGGCCCAAGCGCTTCCGGCAGCCTTGCGACCTTGGTCTTACCCAAAGAAAAACGCCGGGCAAGCCGGCGTTTTTCGTGGAAGCGTCGAACCTCGGATCAGCCCAGCAGGTGCGCCACGCCGGAACGCTCTTCTTCCAGTTCGGCCAGGGTCTTGTCCATCGCCGCACGGCTGAAGTCGTCGATCGGCAGGCCCTCGACGCGGGTGTATTCGCCATTGGCGGTGGTCACCGGCACGCCGTACATCACGCCTTCCGGGATGCCGTAGCTGCCGTCCGAGGGCACGCCCATGGTCACCCACTTGCCGTTGCTGCCCAGCACCCAGTCGCGGATATGGTCGATGGCGGCGTTGGCGGCCGAAGCGGCCGACGACAGGCCGCGCGCTTCGATGATCGCCGCGCCGCGCTTGCCGACCTGCGGGATGAAGGTGTTGGCGTTCCAGTCGGCGTCGTTGATCTTGTCCTTCAGCGACTGGCCGCCGACGGTGGCGAAGCGGTAGTCCGGATACATGGTCGGGCTGTGGTTGCCCCACACGATCAGCTTCTCGATATCGCCGACGGCGACCCCGGCCTTGGCGGCGAGCTGGCTCAGCGCGCGGTTGTGGTCCAGGCGCAGCATCGCGGTGAAGTTCTTCGCCGGCAGGTCCGGCGCCGACTTCATCGCGATGTAGGCGTTGGTGTTGGCCGGGTTGCCGACCACCAGCACCTTGACGTTGCGGCTGGCGACCTTGTTCAGCGCGGCGCCCTGGGCGGTGAAGATCTTGGCGTTCTCCAGCAGCAGGTCCTTGCGCTCCATGCCCGGCCCGCGCGGACGCGCGCCGACCAGCAGGGCGATATCGGCGTCCTTGAACGCGACCTCGGCATCGTCGGTGCCGACCATGCCGGCCAGCAGCGGGAACGCGCAGTCCTCCAGCTCCATCATCACGCCCTTCAGCGCGGCCTGGGCCTTGTCGATCGGCAGTTCCAGCAGCTGCAGGATCACCGGCTGGTCCTTGCCCAGCATTTCGCCGGAGGCGATGCGGAACAGCAGCGAATAGCCGATCTGGCCGGCGGCGCCGGTCACGGCAACACGAACGGGAGCTTTCATCTGTTTCTCCAGAGGGGAAATACGGGCGCGTTCACGCGTCCTGGATACGGGGAGCAGCCGGCGGATTTTACCCCGCCGCGCGGGTCAGGCGCCGAGGATGCGGTTCCACTCGGCCACGCGGTCGGCATTTGCGGCCAGCACCGGCGCGGCGTCGCCCTCGATGACCACCGACTCGATCAGGTCGCCCTGCTTGACCGCATCGACCACGTCCAGGCCTTCCACGACCTTGCCGAACACGGTGTGCTTGCCGTCCAGCCAGTCGGTCTTGATGTGGGTGATGAAGAACTGGCTGCCGTTGGTGTTGGGGCCGGCGTTGGCCATCGACAGCACGCCGCGCTCGTGGGCGACGCCGTTGCGGGTTTCGTCCTCGAAACGGTAGCCCGGGCCGCCGCGGCCGGAGCCCTCGGGGCAGCCGCCCTGGATCATGAAATCGGCGATGACCCGGTGGAAGTTCAGGCCGTTGTAGAAGCCGCGCTGGGCCAGGTTGACGAAATTGGCCACGGTCAGCGGGGCCTTGTCGGCGAGCAGTTCGACCTTGATCGGGCCGCGCGAGGTGTTGAAGGTGGCGTAAAGGGACATTTTCGCTCCGGATTCGGTGGGGGATGGCCCGATTGGCGGACCCAGCCGGCTATAATACGCCCCATTCCCCACTGCCTGCCCGCGCGGCCCGCCCGCGCCTTTCCCATGTCCATCCAGAACCTGCGCAACATCGCCATCGTCGCCCACGTCGACCACGGCAAGACCACCCTCGTCGACTGCCTGCTGAAGCAGTCCGGCACCCTCAGCGAACGCACCGTGCTGGCCGAGCGGGTGATGGACAGCAACGACCAGGAAAAGGAACGCGGCATCACCATCCTGGCCAAGAACACCGCCATCACCTGGCGGGGCAACCGCATCAACATCGTCGACACCCCCGGACACGCCGACTTCGGCGGCGAGGTGGAGCGCGTGCTGTCGATGGTGGACACCGTGCTGATCCTGGTCGACGCGATGGACGGCCCGATGCCGCAGACCCGCTTCGTGACCCAGAAGGCCTTCGCCATGGGTTTCAAGCCGGTCGTGGTGGTCAACAAGATCGACCGTCCCGGCGCGCGTCCGGAATGGGTGGTGGAACAGGTGTGGGACCTGTTCGACCGCCTCGGTGCGACCGCCGAGCAGATGGATTTCCCGATCGTCTACGCCTCCGCCCTGAACGGCTATGCCAGCCTGGACCCGGAAGCGCGCAGCGGCGACATGACCCCGCTGTACGAAGCGATCATGCAGCACGCGCCGATGCCCGACGTGGACCCGGAAGGCCCGTTCCAGATGCGCATCTCGCAGCTGGACTACAACAGCTTCGTCGGCGTGATCGGCATCGGCCGCATCCAGCGCGGCACGCTGAAGAAGAACATGCCGGTGGCGGTGATCGACCGCAACGGCAACAAGCGCCAGGGCAAGGTGCTGCAGGTGCTGGGCTTCATGGGCCTGGAGCGCATCGAACAGGACACCGCCGAGGCCGGCGACATCGTGGCCATTTCCGGCATCCAGGAACTGACCATCTCCGACACCGTCTGCGCGCTGGATTTCCCCGAGCAGCTGCCGGCGCTGACCGTCGACGAGCCGACCATCAGCATGACCTTCCAGGTCAACAACTCGCCGTTCGCCGGCAACAAGGACCTGTCGGGCGGCAAGTTCCTGACCAGCCGCCAGCTGAAGGACCGCCTCGAGCGCGAGACCGTGCACAACGTGGCGCTGAAGGTCGAACAGCTCGAAGACGCCGACAAATTCCTGGTCAGCGGCCGCGGCGAACTGCACCTGTCGGTGCTGATCGAGAACATGCGCCGCGAGGGCTACGAACTGGCCGTGTCGCGTCCCGAAGTGATCATCAAGGAAGTCGACGGCCAGCTGATGGAGCCGATCGAGCAGCTCGTCGTCGACGTGGAGGAAATCCACCAGGGCGGCGTCATGGAGAAGCTGGGCATCCGCAAGGCGCAGCTGAAGAACATGGAATCCGACGGCAAGGGCCGGGTGCGCCTGGACTATGAAATCCCGGCGCGCGGCCTGATCGGCTTCCAGAACGAATTCCGCACCCTGACCCAGGGCTCGGGCCTGCTGTTCCACGTGTTCGACCATTACGGCCCGAAGGAACAAGGCGCCATCGCCAAGCGCCCGAACGGCGTGATGATCGCCAACGCGCCGGGCGTGACCCCCGCCTATGCGCTGGGCCCGCTCGAGGAACGCGGCCGCCTGTTCGCCGCCGAAGGCGACAACGTCTACGAAGGCCAGCTGGTCGGCATCCACTCCAAGGACAACGACCTGACCGTCAACGCGATCAAGACCAAGCCGCTGACCAACATGCGCGCCTCGGGCAAGGACGACGCGATCAAGCTGACCCCGGCGATCAAGTACACGCTTGAGCAGGCGCTGGACTTCATCGAGGACGACGAGCTGGTGGAAGTCACGCCGAAGGAAATCCGCCTGCGCAAGAAGTTCCTGCTGGAAAGCGACCGCAAGCGCGCCAGCCGCGCCGCCTGAACTTCCGCGGCCACGCCCGGTCTGTCCTGACTTCCTCGCTGGACCCGCTTCCATGTCGCACGACAGACCCTACAACCCGGATCCGCACGCGCATCCGGGCCTGCACGTGCTGGCGGTGTTCGAGCTGCTGAAGGGACTGCTGGCGGTGGTCGCCGCGGCGAGCCTGGAAGTGTTCGGACCGGATTCGATCCGCCGGGTGATCCATCAGCTGATCGCCCGCTTCAATCTCGACCCGAACCACGGCGCGCTGCCGACCCTGTTGCACGCGGTCAACCCCGGCGCCGTGCACCTGGCCGTGGTCGTGGTGATGTTGTACGCGGCGTTACGCATCGCCGAGGCCTGGGGCCTGTGGCGGGCCAAGGCCTGGGCCTCGTGGCTGGGCTGCATCGGCACCGCCGCCTACCTGCCCCTGGATGGCTTCGCCCTGTACCACCACCGCGGCTGGCACACCTGGGCCGTGGTGATCGTCAACGTGCTGGTCGTCGCGATCCTGGCGCGCGACCTGTTCCGTCGCCGCAACGGCTGAACCCGCGCCGCGTTGCAAGCGTCGCGGCGGCTGGTTAGCCTGCGCCGTCCGATTGCCGCGGAACCAAGACGATGAAGATGCGATGGCTGCTGCTCGCAACCCTGGCCCTGTGCGCTTGCAAGCCCCAGGCTCCCTCCAGCGCCTCACACAACGACTTCCCGTACGCCGAACTCGACATCGTCGACCTGCAGGCGCGCATGCAGCGCGGCGAACTGGATAGCCGCACGCTGACCCAGGCCTACCTCGACCGCATCGCCGCCATCGACCGCAATGGGCCGAAGCTGAACTCGGTGATCGAACTGAACCCCGCCGCCTTGCGCGAAGCCGCGTTGCGCGACGCCGAACGCAAGGCGGGCAAGGCGCTGGGGCCGTTGCACGGCATTCCGGTCCTGCTGAAGGACAACATCGACGCGGTGCCGATGGTCAATTCCGCCGGCTCGCTGGCCCTGAAGGATTTCCGGCCGAAGGAAGACGCTTTCCTGGTGCGACGCCTGCGCCAGGCCGGGGCGGTGATCCTCGGCAAGACCAACCTCAGCGAATGGGCCAACATCCGTTCCAGCCATTCGACCTCGGGCTGGAGCGCGCGCGGCGGCCTGACCCACAACCCCTACGTGCTCGACCACAACGCCTGCGGTTCCAGCGCCGGCAGCGCGGTCGCGGTTTCGGCCAACCTGGCCGCTGCCGCTATCGGCACCGAGACCGACGGCAGCATTATTTGTCCGTCGGCGCTCAACGGCCTGGTCGGGTTGAAGCCGACCGTCGGCCTGGTCAGCCGCAGCGGCATCATTCCGATTTCCTATAGCCAGGACACCGCAGGCCCAATGACCCGCAGCGTCGCCGATGCTGCCGTGCTGTTGGGCGTGCTGGCCGGTCGAGACGACAACGACCCGGCCACCTCCCGCGCCGCGTGGAATGCCACGCTCGACTACCCTGCCCGGCTTCAGGCCGACGCGCTGAAGGGTGCGCGCATCGGGGTGATGCGCAGCAAGTTCGCGGTCGATCCCGACGCCGGCGCCGCGATGGAGGCGGCGATCAAGGTGATGCGCGATGCCGGCGCCACCGTGGTCGATGCGGAGATCCCCACCGACGGCCAGTGGGATGCCGACGAACTCGTCCTGCTGCTGTACGAATTCAAGTCCGGCTTGAACCGCTACCTCGCTTCGCATTCGGCACCGGTTCGCTCGCTGGAAGAACTGATCGCATTCAACCAGCGCAATGCCGACACCGAAATGCCGTGGTTCGGCCAGGACCTGTTCGAACAGGCCCAGGCCAAGGGCGAACTCAGCGATCCGGAATACACCACCGCGCGCAACCGCGCCCGGCGACTGGCCGGACCGGAAGGCATCGACGCCGCGTTGAAGGCGCAGCAACTGGACGCGCTGATCGCGCCGGCCACCGGCGCTGCCTGGCCGACCGACCTGGCCCACGGCGACCGCTTTCCCGGCGCCGGTTACGGTGCTGCGGCCGTCGCGGGTTATCCCAGCCTGACCGTGCCGATGGGCAGCAGCCGCAACGGATTGCCGCTGGGCGTGGTGTTCATCGGCACGGCATGGAGCGAACCCCGGCTGATCAGCTTGGGCTACGCCTACGAACAGCTGACCCGCGCGCGCAAACCGCCGGAATATCGGCCGAGCCTGGACAAGCACTGACCGCGTTTTGTAGAGCCGAGCTTGCTCGGCTGCACTCGCTTTCTGTAGGTGCCGGGCTTGTCCCGGCACGCTTCTGGTCTTCGTAGCGAACGGCAAAAAGCAAGCCGGGACAAGCCCGGCTTCTACAAAGTCCATTGCAAGAGCAGCCGAGCAAGCTCGGCTCTACAAGAAAGATTCAGCGCGCCGTCGCGGCCGTGCGCTGGTTCTGCTTGCGCACGATCGACATCGCGATCTCCAGCGACTGCTCGTAGTTGAGCCGCGGATCGACGGTGGAGCGATAGGCGCGTTCCAGGTCGGCATCCGTCAATTCGCGCGCGCCGCCGGTGCATTCGGTCACGTCCTCGCCGGTCAGCTCCAGGTGCACGCCGCCCAGGCGCGTGCCGGCGGCCGCGTGCAGATCGAACGACTGCTCCACTTCGCCGCGGACGTTATCGAAGCGGCGCGTCTTGTAGCCGTTGGAGGTGCTCTCGGTGTTGCCGTGCATCGGATCGCAGACCCACAGCACGCGGCGCCCGTCGCGCTTCACCGCCTCCAGCAACGGCGGCAGCTTTTCGGCGATCTGCGCCGCACCCATGCGGTGGATGAAGGTCAGCCGGCCGGGTTCGTCGTCCGGATTGAGGATGTCGATCAGGCGCAGCAACTGGTCGGGGTTCACCGACGGGCCGACCTTCAACGCGATCGGGTTGCGCACGCCACGCAGGTACTCGACGTGCGCGCCGTCGACCGCCGCGGTGCGCATGCCGATCCACGGATAATGCGTGCTGAGGTTGAACCAGCCCCACTGCCGCGGCACTTCACGGGTCAGCGCTTCCTCGTACGGCAACAGCAGCGCTTCGTGCGAGGTGTAGAAGTCGATGCGGTTGAGGTTGTGCACTTCCGAGCCGGACAACGTCTCCATGAAGCGCACCGCGTCGCCGATCGAATTGACCATCTGCTGGTACTCGCCGGCGTTAGGCGAGTAGTCCATCCAGCTCAGGTTCCAGTATTCGGGATGGTGCAGGTCGGCGAAGCCGCCATCGATCAGCGCGCGGACGAAGTTCATCGTCATCGCCGAACGCGCATGCGCCTTGATCATCCGGCGCGGATCGGGCACGCGCGCTTCGGCGGTGAACTCCGGCTGGTTGACCAGGTCGCCGCGATAGCTCGGCAGGGTCACGCCGTCGCGCGTCTCGGTGTCGGCGGAACGCGGCTTGGCGTACTGTCCGGCGAAGCGGCCGACGCGCACCACGGGCAGGCGCAGGCCGTGCACCAGCACCAGGCTCATCTGCAGCAGCACCTTCAGCCGGTTGGTGATCAGGCCGGATTCGCAGTCGCTGAAATTCTCCGCGCAGTCGCCGCCCTGCAACAGGAAGCGTTTGCCCTCCTGCGCTTCGGCCAGTTGCTGCTTCAGCGAGAAGATTTCCCACGAAGTGACCAGCGGCGGCAACTGGCGCAATTCGCCCAGCGCCGATTCCAGCGCGGCTGCATCCGGATAAGTCGGCATCTGCAACGCCGGGCGCGAACGCCACGACGCCGGCGACCAGTCGGCGGGAAGATTGACGGCGCGCAGATTGCGTTCGGGACTGCTCATGACGGACTCCTCGGGGCCCGCCATGTTGCCAGATTGCTGCGACGCAAGAAACTTTGGTTACGGGTGCAACAGGCCCGCTTAGGAACGGCGCGCCTTGAAGCCGGCGTACAGCGCCCACAGCGCCAGCGCGACGAACCAGACCAGGCTCCACATCGGCATCGACAAACCGAGGAAGCTCCAGTCGATGGTGCTGCAGTCGCCCTTCGCGCTCAGCACTTTGCGCACCACCCCCAGCCAGGTGCTGGTCTCGACCAGGTAATCCCAGCCCGGCCCGCAGCTGGGCATCGCCGGCGGGAACACCTGCACCCATACATGGCGCCCGGCGATGCCGACGCCGGTTGCCGCAGCGAGAAAAGCCAACACGCCGTAGGTGCGGCGTCCGCCCACGCTCGTCGGGCCATGCAGCGCGCCGAGAAGGAAGAACACCGCCGCCGCGGCAAAGGCGATGCGCTGGAAGATGCAGAACGGGCACGGTTCGATCTTCTGCACGAACTGCACGAACAGCGCATAGCCCAGCAACGCGACGCAGACGAGGAAACCCAGCAGGAACTGCGCGCGGAACGACCAGCGGAAAGGATTCATGGCACGGGGCATGGAAAGGATGGCGCTAATTTAGCCGATGTCGGGCATGGACCGCGATTCGCAAAGCGAGTTCCGCGACCATCGCCGAAGCGGCATGCGCATCCTCGGTGCCGGCGTCAGCCCGCTTCGCCCTGCACCGCCGACTTCGGCAGCTCCGCGATCGGCGACGCATCCGCCGGCACGACCCGGCCCACCCACCACGCCGCACCCAGCGCCAACGTCACCGCCACCCAGCCCGCCGTGCCGTAGCCGACCAGATGGCCGCCCGCGTCGGCGCTGACCAGCAGACCGCCCAACCATGCGCCCAGACCGGTGCCCAGCGAGAGCACCGCGCTGTGCGCGCTGAGGTAGGCGCCGCGTTGCGCGGGCTGCGGCACCGTGGTCTGCAGGGCCTGCAGCGGCACCATGCGTCCGCTCATCGCGACCATGAACACCGGGAAGAACAGCAGCATGAACACGAAACCCGCCACTGTCGGCAGATGGGTCATCAACAACGCGGGCAGCAGCGACACCGCCACCATGATGCGGAACACACGCTGCTTGCCATACCGGTCGGCGAGCCCGCCGATCCACCGCGAACTGAAGAACGCCGCGACGCCGCCGGCCATGTACATCCACGAAATCTGCGCGGGAGCGATCCCGTGGTTGGCCACCAGCACAGGCGAAATGAAGGGAATCACCAGCATCTGCGACACCACCAGCATGAACGTCAATGCCAAGGCGTTGAGGTGGCGCGTGTTGGCGAACAACTTGAACAGGTTGGGCAGGGCCTGTGACAGGGGCATGGGCGTATTCGACAAATGCTGGTTCAGCGCCGGCACGATGCGCGCCGCGGCCATCCAGACGCCGGCCGACAAAACCACCAGCAACCAGAACGGCGCGGACCAGTGGAAGTGCGCACCTAGCAACACGCCCACCGGCACGCCCAGCACCGAAGCGATGGCGAATGCCGTCATCACCGTGCCGGTGGCCGCGCCGCGCCGCTGCGCGGGCACCACGTCGGCGATGATGGCCATGACGATAGAGCCAAGCACGCCGCCGCTGATGCCGGCGAACGCGCGCGACGCCAGCAGCAACGCATAACTGTTGGCCAGCGCGCAGGCCAGGTTGGACAGCGCGAACAGCGCATACATGGCCAGCAGCAGCTTGCGCCGGTCGAAGCGGTCGACGTAGGTCGCCGCCAGCAGGCCGGACAAACCGGCACAGATCGAATACGCCGACACGGCGGCGGCGAATTGCGCCGGTGTCACGTGCAGTGCCTGCATGATCTGCGGACCCAGCGGCATCATCACCATGAAATCCATGATGAGGGTGAACTGGGTCAGCATCAGCAGCCACAACAGGCGGCGCTCTTGGGGTTGGCTCAGGGAATACATGCGGTTCGGTCTTCTCTTGTTGTTCTTCTTGGATGAGCGTTCGCTCGCGGGCGCGGAGCGCAAGCGGATCCCGGCAGCCTGCGGTTGTCTCCGGCCTTTCGCTTGCGAAAGCCCGGCCCGCGCCTGTGGCCTGTCGCGGGTTTAACGTCTTCTCTTTGCGGATGGCGCAGCGATCAGCGCGCCCCACCCTCGCCTTCGATTTCCCGCGCCGCACGCTGCAGGATCGCGGCAATACGGCGTTGTTCGTCGGCGCTCAGGTCGTGGCGGCGGAACAATGCGGTCTTCAGCGCGCGACGGGCCTGCGCCAGCTCCGGCAACCAGCCGCCTTCGCTGGCCTCGGACAGGTCTTCGCCGGAAAACGCGCGGCGCACCGAATCCATCTTCGCCGCGATGTGGTTGAGCTTGGCCCACATGGCGTCCACGCGTGCGCGACGGGCGGCCAGGTGTTCGCGGCCCCCGTCGGCCAGGGCATAGCGCTTGCGATTGCCTTCCGCCTCGACGGTCACGTGGCCCAGTTCTTCCAGATAGGTCAGCGACGGATAGACCATGCCGGGGCTGGGGCTGTAGAACCCGTTGGAACGGGCCTGCAAAGCCTTGATGAGCTCGTAGCCATGGCGCGGCTCTTCCTCCAGCAGCGCCAGCAGCAGCAATTGCAGGTCGTCGGCGCTGAACTTGCGACCGCGGGGCATGCCGCCGCCGCCAAAACCTCCGAACCCGCCGGGGAACCCTCTTCCGGGATCGAAGCCGCCCCGTCCGCCTCCGCGCTCACGTCCGTGGGCGAAACAATGGGGAGCCTGCGCGGAAAGGTCGGCGTCGGCATGGAAATGGCGAAAATGCCGGTGGAATCCTCGAAACATCGCGACACTCCTTAAGTGCCTTAAGATATTTCTTAAGATATATATCTAAAGATATTCTGTCAACCCTTCCCCACGTCGGCTTTCTCGGCGGCCTGAAACGCGAAACCCCGGCATGCGCCGGGGTTTCGAAGGTATTCGTGGTCGAGCGTTGGCTTATTCAGCCGCTTCCGGACGGTCGACCAGTTCGACGTATGCCATCGGCGCGTTGTCGCCGGCGCGGAAGCCGCACTTCAGGATGCGCAGGTAACCGCCCGGACGGGTGGCGTAGCGCGGACCCAGGGTGGTGAACAGGGTGCCGACCGCTTCCTTGTCGCGCAGGCGCGAGAACGCCAGGCGGCGGTTGGCGACGCCGTCGACCTTGGCCAGGGTGATCAGCGGCTCGGCGACGCGGCGCAGTTCCTTGGCCTTGGGCAGGGTGGTGCGGATCAGGCCATGCTTGATCAGCGAAGCGGCCATGTTGGTGAACATCGCATCGCGATGCGAGCTGGTGCGGCTGAACTTGCGGCCGGATTTCTGGTGGCGCATGGGAATGGTTCCTTACGAATGAATGTTGTGGCGTTGGACTTCGTTGTCGCCATCGTGGCGTTGTGCTCGTTGATCGGAGCGGATGGACTGCGCTGGTCCTTGACCGGCCTCCCTGGCCGGACGCGCCGCGAACTTCGGTTCGTCGGCGATGGTGTTGCGTACTGCTTCGGTTACATCATCGTGCCGTCCATGGCGCTGCAACTTGGGCTCCGGGGAGCCCTTCCCGTCCATCCATGGCCGGGCGTTCGCAAGCTCAGCTGGTGCCGATGCGGCACCAGCTGGGCGCGCTTGCTCACCCCAGCATGCCGTGGGCCGAAACGCCGGCCGGCGGCCAGTTTTCCAGCTTCATGCCGAGCGACAGGCCTCGCTGGGCCAGCACTTCCTTGATCTCGGTCAGCGACTTCTTGCCGAGGTTCGGGGTCTTGAGCAGTTCCACTTCGGTCTTCTGGATCAAGTCGCCGATGTAGTAGATGCTCTCGGCCTTCAGGCAGTTGGCCGAACGCACGGTCAGCTCGAGGTCGTCGATCGGGCGCAGCAGCACCGGGTCGACGCCGCTGGCGGCCTGCTTCGGCGCACCGCGGTCGCGATGGGTGAAGTCGCCGAACACCGACAGCTGGTCGGTGAGAATGTCGGCGGCGGTGCGCACGGCTTCCTCGGCATCGATCGTGCCGTTGGTTTCGATTTCCAGCACCAGCTTGTCCAGGTCGGTGCGCTGCTCGACGCGCGCGGCTTCCACCGCGTAGGCGACGCGGCGGACCGGCGAGAACGAGGCGTCCAGCACCAGGCGGCCGATTGCGCGGCTCTCTTCATCCGGACGACGACGGGCGGCGGCCGGCTGGTAGCCGAAACCACGCTCGATCTTCAGGCGCAGGCTGAGCGCCGTGTCCTTGGTCAGGTGCGCGATCACATGGTCGGGATTGAGGATCTCGACGTTGTGGTCGGTCTTGATGTCGCCGGCGGTGACGACGCCCGGACCCTGCTTGCCGAGGGTCAGCGTGGCGCTGTCGCCGGTGTGGATGCGGATGGCGACATCCTTCAGGTTCAACAGCACTTCCAGCACGTCTTCCTGCAGACCTTCGATGGTGCTGTACTCATGCAGCACGCCGTCGATTTCGACCTCGGTGATGGCGAAGCCGGGGATCGACGACAGCAGCACGCGACGCAGGGCGTTGCCGAGGGTGTGGCCGTAGCCGCGCTCCAGCGGTTCGATCACGACCTTGGCGCGGTTGTCGGTGATGCGTTCGATTTGCGGGCCGCGCGGGCGCAGCACCTGCTGAGTGGTAACCGTCATGTAGCTTGGTCTCCTGCAACCCCCCGCGGGGGACGGGGGTGCGTGAATGGATTACTTCGAGTACAGCTCGACGATCAGCGCTTCGTTGATGTCGGCGGGCAGGTCGGAACGCACCGGCACGGCCTTGAACACGCCGCTGAACTTCTTGGCGTCCACTTCCACCCACGACGGGCTCAGGTCCAGCTGCTCCGCGACGGTCAGGGACTCCTGCACGCGCAGCTGCTTCTGGGCCTTTTCCGACAGCTCGATCGCGTCGCCGGCCTTGACCTGGTACGAAGGCAGGTTCACCGGCTTGCCGTTGACCAGCACGCCGCGGTGCGAGACCAGCTGGCGGGCCGACGGACGGGTGACGGCGAAGCCCATGCGGTAGATGACGTTGTCCAGGCGGGTTTCCAGCAACTGCAGCAGGTTTTCGCCGGTGTTGCCCTTCTTGGTGCTGGCCTTCTTGTAGTAGTTGCGGAACTGGCGCTCCAGCAGGCCGTAGATGCGCTTCACCTTCTGCTTCTCGCGCAGCTGGGTGGCGTAGTCGGACAGCTTGCCCTTGCGGGCGGCGCCGTGCTGGCCGGGCTTCTGCTCCAGCTTGCACTTCGAGTCCAGCGCGCGCGCCGGGCTCTTCAGGGACAGGTCGGCGCCTTCGCGGCGCGCGAGCTTACAGGTAGGACCGATATAACGTGCCATTGTCTTATCGCTCCTTTAGACGCGACGCTTCTTCGGCGGACGGCACCCGTTGTGCGGGATCGGCGTCACGTCGATGATGTTGGTGATCTTGTAGCCGACGTTGTTGAGCGAACGCACGGCCGACTCACGGCCCGGACCCGGGCCCTTGATGCGCACTTCCAGCGACTTCAGGCCGTAGTCCAGCGCAGCGCGGCCCGCCTTCTCGGCGGCGACCTGCGCGGCGAACGGGGTGGACTTGCGCGAACCGCGGAAGCCCGCACCGCCCGACGTGGCCCACGACAGGGCGTTGCCCTGGCGGTCGGTGATGGTGACGATGGTGTTGTTGAAAGAAGCATGGACGTGGGCGACGCCGTCGGTGACGACGCGCTTGATCTTCTTCTTGACTTTGGCAGCTGCCGGCTTGGCCATGGTATGCGCCCCTTACTTCTTGATGGCTTTGCGCGGACCCTTGCGGGTACGGGCGTTTGTGCGGGTGCGCTGGCCGCGCAGCGGCAGGCCGCGACGATGGCGCAGGCCGCGGTAGCAGCCCAGGTCCATCAGGCGCTTGATCGCCATGCCCACTTCGCGACGCAGGTCGCCTTCGACCACGTACTTGCCGATTTCGGCGCGCAGGCGCTCGACTTCCGGCTCGGACAGGTCGCGGATCTTGGTGGTCGAGGCCACGCCTGCGGCTTCGCAGACCTGCTTCGAACGGGTACGGCCGATGCCGTAGATGCTTTGCAGCCCCACCCAGACGTGCTTCTGGGCAGGCAGGTTGACACCTGCAATACGCGCCATGACGCGATTCTCCAAACTGTTGATTGGCCCGGACGCGACACAGGACCCTTGCGGGCCCCGGCATACGGGCGGAGTGAACACAAAATTTTAGCAAGATCCCGGGGGTTATGGAAGCCCGAACCCGTCCGGAGACGAATCCCTGCCCGGCATGGGGAGTGTGCCCATGCTCCGGCGTCGGAACCGGCCTGGCGCCCCTTCCGGGACCCCGCCCGCGCTACTCTTGCGCAGGGACTGGTCGATTCTCACCTGCGCCCGAGACCGCCGCGCAGGTCGCCCATCAATGCCCCCAGCACTGGACGGCCGGTGGCGGGTGAACTTTGGACGGGCCAGGGCCCGTCCCCTCGAATTCTACATCCTCGCAAGGCGGGCCGTAGCCCGTCCTGCGATCAGCGGGAACGCGCCCCGCCCTTCAGGTTCGCTTTCTTCAGCAGGCTTTCGTACTGGTGGGACATCAGGTGCGCCTGCACCTGGGCGATGAAGTCCATCACCACCACCACCACAATGAGCAGCGAGGTGCCGCCGAAGTAGAACGACGTATTCAGCCAGGTACGCATCACTTCCGGCAACAGGCACACCAGCACCAGATACAGCGCGCCGGCGCCGGTCAGGCGGGTCAGCACGCCGTCGATGTAGTCGGCGGTAGCCTTGCCCGGCCGGATGCCCGGGATCAGCGCGCCCGACTTCTTCAGGTTGTCTGCGGTTTCCTGCGAGTTGAACACCAGCGCGGTATAGAAGTACGCGAAACCGATGATCATCGCGGCGAACACGATCATGTGCAGCGGCTCGCCCGGCGCCAGCGCCGCGGAGATGCGCTGCAGCCAGTTGGTCGCCGTACCGCCGTTCTGGCCGGACCACATGGCCAGGGTCGCCGGGAACGACAGGATGCTGGAAGCGAAGATCGGCGGGATCACGCCCGACATGTTGAGCTTCAGCGGCAGGAACGACGTCTGGTTCATGTACGCGTTGCGACCGCCCTGGCGGCGCGCGTAGTTGACCGTGATCCTGCGCTGGCCGCGCTCGACGAACACCACGAACCAAGTGAAGCCGAACACCACCAATGCAATGACGATCAACGCGATTGGGCTGATGTCGCCGTTCTGCGCCTTCTGGAACGTATCGATTACCGCGTGCGGCAGGCCCGCGACGATGCCGGCGAAGATGATCATCGACACGCCGTTGCCGATGCCGCGCTCGGTCACCTGCTCGCCCAGCCACATCAGGAAGATGGTGCCGGCGGTCAGCGCGACCACCGCGGTCAGCAGGAAGCCCATGCCCGGCGCGTAGACCACGGGCGCGCCGCCGGGCGCGACCTGGTTCTGCAGCGCGGCGGCGATGCTGCCGCCCTGCACCACCGCCAGCAACACCGCGCCGTAGCGCGACCACTGGTTGATCTTGCGACGGCCCGACTCGCCTTCCTTCTGCAGCGATTTCAGGCTGGGGAAGATGTGCACGGCCAGCTGCATCACGATCGATGCCGAGATGTACGGCATCACGTTCAAGGCGAAGATGCTGAAGCGATGCAGGGCGCCGCCGGAGAACATGTTGAACATGTCCACGATGCCGCCCTGGTTCTGCATCAGCTGCAGCATCGCGTCCGGATTGACGCCCGGCACCGGCACGTAGCAACCGATGCGGTAGACGACCAGCGCGCCCAGCACGAAGAACAGTCGCTGGCGCAGTTCGGTGAACTTGCCCAGACCGCCCAGACCCGCCACGTCGCCTTGCGCCATGCCGTGGTTACTCCTGCACGCTGCCGCCGGCGGCTTCGATCGCCGCCTTGGCGCCGGCCGTGGCCAGCAGGCCCTTCAGCACGAAGGCCTTGGTCAGGTCGCCCTTCTTGACGATCTTGGCGCGCTTGGCCTTGCTCGGCACCAGGCCGGCTTCGCGCAGCGCGGCGAAGGTCACTTCGCCGGCGGCCAGCTTGTCCAGCTGGTACGACAGCACTTCGGCGGTGTCGTCCTTCAGCTTGGAGCGGAAGCCGACCTTCGGCAGGCGCTTGATCAGGGGCATCTGGCCGCCTTCGAACTTGGCCTTGATCTTGCCCTTGCCCGCGCGCGCGAACGAACCCTTGTGGCCGCGGCCGGCGGTCTTGCCCAGGCCGGAACCAATGCCGCGACCGACGCGGACGCGTTCGGTGCGGGCGCCCTCTGCGGGCTTGAGAGTGTTGAGACGCATGTGATTACTCCTCGACCTTGACCAGGTAGTGGACCTTGTTGATCAGGCCACGGACCTGCGGGCTGTCCTTCAGTTCGCGCACGTCGTTGAGCTTGTTCAGGCCCAGCGCACGCACCGACAGGCGATGGATCGACTGGGAACCGCGCAGGCCGCGCACCAGGCGCACCTTGACCGTTCCGCCGTTGTTGGACTGCTTAGCCATGGGTGAGTTCCTCCACCTTCTTGCCGCGCTTGGCCGCGATGCGGGCCGGCGACTGCATTTCGCTCAGGCCGCGCAGGGTGGCGCGCACCAGGTTGATGGGGTTGCGCGAACCGGTGGCCTTGGCCAGCACGTTCTTCACGCCCACCGCTTCCAGCACGGCGCGCATGGCGCCGCCGGCGATGACGCCGGTACCTTCCGAGGCCGGCTGCATGAACACGCGGGCCGCGCCGTGGCCGGACTTCACCGAGTGCCACAGGGTGCCGTTGTTCAGGTCGATGTTCAGCATGCCCTTGCGGGCGTACTCCATCGACTTCTGGATCGCGACCGGCACTTCGCGCGCCTTGCCGTAACCGAAGCCGATCTTGCCGTTGCCGTCGCCGACCACGGTCAGCGCGGTGAAGGTGAACTGGCGACCGCCCTTGACCGTCTTGCTGACGCGGTTGACCGCGACCAGCTTCTCGATCATGCCATCGTCGATCTTTTCCTCGCGGGGGGCGCGATCACGATCGCGGCCACGCGGTGCACGTTGCTCTTCTGCCATTTTCGTTGACTCGATAGTTGAGGGATTTGCGGCTTGGCCGCTTATGGTTGTGGCGTGGATCGGTGCAACGCGGTAGCGGACAGAAGCCGCAGCGCGCCCGGCGCATCCCGTGCCGGCGGGTCAAGTCGTGGGGACGCGCCCCACGCGATTCAACTCAGAACTGCAGGCCGCCTTCGCGCGCGGCTTCGGCCAGCGCCTTGACTCGACCGTGGTAGCGGTAGCCCGAGCGGTCGAACGCGACCTTCTCGATGCCCGCGGCCTTGGCGCGCTCGGCGATGATCTTGCCGACGCGGGCGGCGGCATCGCTGTTCTTGCCGTTCTTCAGGCCTTCCTTGACGTCGGCCTGCAGGGTGTTGGCGGCGGCGATGACCTTGGAGCCGTCGGCGCTGAACACCTGCGCGTACAGGTGCTGGCCGGTGCGCAGCACGCTCAGGCGCGGCACGCCGAGGTCGCGGATGTGCGCGCGGGTGGTCTTGGCGCGGCGCAGGCGGGCGTTGTTCTTGATGCTCATGATCGGTTTCCTCGAAGCCGAAGGCGTTATTACGCCTTCTTCGCTTCCTTGCGGATGATGGTTTCGTCGGAGTACTTCACGCCCTTGCCCTTGTAGGGCTCCGGCGGACGGAATCCGCGGATCTTGGCGGCGACTTCGCCGACGCGCTGCTTGTCGGCGCCCTGCACCAGGATTTCGGTCTGGGTCGGGGTCGCGAGGGTGATGCCCTCGGGGGCCTTGAACAGCACCGGGTGCGAATAACCCAGCGACAGGTTCAGGTCCTTGCCCTGCATGGCGGCGCGATAACCCACGCCGACCAGCTCGAGCTTGCGCTCGAAGCCCTCGGACACGCCCTTGACCATGTTGGCCAGGATGGCGCGCACGGTGCCGGTCATGGCGTCGTGCTCGGGAGCGGTCGGGGCCAGGTTGACGGTGCCGTCTTCGACCTTGACTTCGACGCCGGCCGGCTTGGCCAGCGACAGGTTGCCCTTCGGGCCCTTCACGGACAGGCTGTCGGCCTGCTGGTTGAATTCGACGCCCTTCGGCAGGGCGATCGGCTTCTTGGCTACGCGAGACATTGTGGTTTCTCCCTTAGGCCACGAAGCACAGGACTTCGCCGCCGACGCCCTGCTGGCGCGCCTGCGCATCGGTCATGATGCCCTTGGAGGTGGAAATGATGGCGATGCCGAGGCCGTTCAGCACCTTCGGCAGCTCCGACTTGCCGCGGTACTGGCGCAGGCCCGAGCGCGAGACGCGCTGCAGCTTGTCGATGACCGGCTTGCCCTCGAAATACTTCAGGACGATTTCCAGCTCGGCCTTGTTGTTCTCGGTCTTGGTCACGCGCGAGTCGGCGATGTAGCCCTCGGCCTTCAGCACGCCGGCGATGGCGACCTTGGTGTTGGAGGACGGCATCTTCACCGTCGGCTTGCCGACCGCGGCCGCATTCTTGATGCGGACCAGCATGTCGGCGATGGGATCAGTCATGCTCATTGCGATTCACCTATGAGTAGCACCGATATCCGCTTTCGCGAAATCTGTCTGGATTGTGGAGCCGGGCGGATGCCCGGCGTTCGATCCCTTGCGGGACCTGCCGTCGGAGACGGCGGCAGGCCGGACGAACCGGCCTGCGGAACTGCCTAGTGTAGCAGCCGAACCAGCCTGCTACCAGCCGGCCGCCTGCTTACCAGCTGGCCTTGCGCAGGCCCGGCACGTCGCCACGCATGGTGGCTTCGCGCAGCTTGTTGCGGCCCAGGCCGAACTTGCGGTACACGCCGCGCGGGCGGCCCGAAAGTTCGCAGCGGGTGCGCTGGCGGCTGGGGGAGGAATCGCGCGGCAGCTTCTGCAGCTTGGTCGCGGCTTCCATCTTTTCTTCGTAGCTGGCCGTGGCGCTGGAGACGGTCTTCTTCAGCGCGGCACGCTTGGCGGCGTGCTGCTTGGCAAGCTTGGCCCGCTTGATATCGCGGTTCACCATCGAGGTCTTGGCCATGTCGGTTTCCTAGCGAATCAGTTGCGGAACGGGAACTTGAACGCTTCGAGCAGGGCCTTGGCTTCGGCGTCGCTCTTCGCGGTGGTGGTGATGGCGATATCCATGCCGCGGACCGCGTCGACCTTGTCGAAGTCGATTTCCGGGAAGATGATCTGTTCCTTCACGCCCATGTTGTAGTTGCCGCGGCCGTCGAACGAACGGCCCGACACGCCGCGGAAGTCGCGCACGCGCGGCAGCGCGATGCTGATCAGGCGGTCGAGGAATTCGTAGGCGTGGCCGCGACGCAGGGTCACCTTGCAGCCGATCGGCCAGCCGTCGCGGATCTTGAACGAAGCCACGGAAACGCGCGACTTGGTGGTGATCGGCTTCTGGCCGCTGATCGCGGCCAGGTCGGCCACGGCGTTTTCCAGGATCTTCTTGTTGGTCGCCGCTTCACCCACACCCATGTTGATGGTGATCTTGGTGATCTTCGGCACTTCCATCGGATTGGCGTAACCGAACTTCTTGATCAGAGCCGGTACGACCTCTTCCTTGTAGATTTTTTCCAGACGAGTGGTCATGACTTCATTCCTCAGGCGTCGAGCGCCTCACCGCTGGAGCGGAACACACGCAGTTTGCGTCCATCCTCCAGCACCTTGAAGCCAACGCGCTCGCCCTTGCCCGAAGCCGGGTTGAAGATCTGCACGTTGGAGATATGGATCGAGGCTTCGCGCTCGACCACGCCGCCGGCGATGCCCGCCTGCGGGTTCGGCTTGGTGTGGCGCTTGACCACGTTGACGTTGGAGACGACCACGCGGTCGCCATCAACGCGCACGACGTCGCCTTGCTTGCCCTTGTCCTTGCCGGCGATGACGACCACTTGGTCGCCTTTCTTGATGCGGTTTGCCATTTTCGTGTCCTCCGCTCAGAGCACTTCGGGTGCGAGCGAAACGATCTTCATGAACTTCTCGGAACGCAGTTCGCGGGTCACCGGTCCGAAGATGCGGGTGCCGATCGGTTCCTGCTTGTTGTTGAGCAGGACCGCGGCGTTGCCGTCGAAACGGATCAGCGAACCGTCGGCACGACGCACGCCCTTGCGGGTGCGCACGACCACGGCGTCGTAGACTTCGCCCTTCTTGACCTTGCCGCGCGGGATCGCGTCCTTCACGGTCACCTTGATGATGTCGCCGATGCCGGCATAACGGCGCTTGGAGCCGCCCAGCACCTTGATGCACATCATTTCCTTGGCGCCGGAGTTGTCGGCGGCTTCGAGGTAGCTTTGCACCTGGATCATGATCTGGCTCCCTTATTCGGCCGCGCGCGCGACGATTTCGACCACGCGCCAGTTCTTGGTCTTGGACATCGGCGCGATCTCCTGCACGCGGACGACATCGCCCTCGTTGCAGGCGTTCTCGGCGTCGTGGGCATGCAGCTTGGTCGAACGCTTGATGTACTTGCCGTACAGCGCGTGCTTGACCTGGCGCTCGACCAGCACGGTGACGGTCTTGTCCATCTTGTTGCTGACGACCCGGCCTTCAACCGTGCGCTTTGCTTTCTCTGTATTGTTGTCGGTCATGTCGGGTCTCACTTGCCGCCGAGCAGGGTCTTGACGCGAGCGATCTCGCGGCGGACACGGCGGATTTCATGGGTCTTGGGCTGTTGGCCGGTCGCCTTCTGCATGCGCAGGGAGAACTGCTCCTTGCGCAGGTCGCCCAGGTGGGCGTTCAGCTGTTCGGCCGACTTCTCGCGGAGTTGCTTGAGTTCCATTAGCGCACCGTCCGGGTCACGAAAGTGGTGGTGACCGAGAGCTTGGCGGCGGCCAGGCGGAACGCCTCGCGCGCGGTCGCTTCGTCGACGCCCTCGATTTCATAGATCATCCGGCCGGGCTGGATCTGCGCGACCCAGTACTCGACGTTGCCCTTGCCGGAGCCCATGCGGACTTCGATCGGCTTCTTGGTGATCGGCTTGTCGGGGAACACGCGGATCCACATCTTGCCGCCGCGCTTGACGTAGCGGCTGATGGAACGGCGCGCGGCCTCGATCTGGCGCGCGGTCAGCTGGCCGTGCGCGGTCGCCTTCAGGCCGTACTCGCCGAAGCTGACGAGGTTGCCGTTCCAGCTCAGGCCTTCATTGCGGCCCTTGTGCATCTTGCGGTATTTGGTTCGCTTGGGTTGCAACATGGTTATTCCCTCGCCTCACGGTCGCGGCGCGGGCCGCGCGGACGGTCGGCACGATCATTGCGGTCGCCACGCTCGCCGCGCGACGGTGCGCTGTCGTCCTGCTTTTCCTGGCCCACCTGGCTGAAATCGAAGATTTCGCCCTTGTAGACCCACACCTTGATGCCGATGATGCCGTAGGTGGTCTTCGCCTCGGCGAAGCCGTAGTCGATGTCGGCGCGCAGCGTGTGCAGCGGCACGCGGCCTTCGCGGTACCACTCGGAACGGGCGATTTCCGCGCCGTTCAGGCGGCCGGCGACGTTGACCTTGATGCCCAGGGCGCCGAGGCGGATCGCATTGCCGACGGCGCGCTTCATCGCGCGGCGGAACATGATGCGGCGCTCCAGCTGCTGGGCGATCGACTCGGCCACCAGCTGCGCGTCCAGTTCCGGCTTGCGCACTTCGGTGACGTTGATGTGGGCGGGAACGCCCATCACGTCGCTCACTTCCTTGCGCAGCTTCTCGATGTCCTCGCCGCGCTTGCCGATCACCACGCCCGGGCGGGCGGTGTGGATGGTCACGCGGGCGGTGTTGTTCGGACGCTCGATCAGGATCTTGCTGATGCCGGCCTGGGCCAGCTTCTTGCGCAGCATGTCGCGGACCTTGAGGTCGGCGGCGAGGAAGCTGGCGTACTGCTTCTTGCCGGCGTACCACTTGGAGTTCCAGTCCTTGGCGATGCCGAGGCGGATGCCGGTGGGATGAACTTTATGACCCATGATTATTTGCCCTCGCCCACGACCACGGTGATGTGGCTGGTGCGCTTCAGAATGCGCGTGCCGCGGCCCTTGGCGCGGGCCATGAAACGCTTCAGCGTCGGACCTTCATCGACCATGATGGTCTTGACCTTCAGCTCGTCGACGTCGGCGCCCTGGTTGTTCTCGGCGTTGGCGATGGCCGATTCGACGACCTTCTTGATCAGCGCCGCGGCCTTCTTGTCGGAGAACTTCAGCAGGTTGACGGCGCGTTCGGCCGACAGGCCACGCACCTGGTCTGCGACCAGGCGGGCCTTCTGCGGGGAGATGCGCGCGGTGCGCAGGATGGCTTTCGCTTCCATGGTCATCTCCTTACTTCTTGCCCGCGGCGGCTTTCTTGTCGCCACCGTGACCCTTGAAGGTACGGGTGACGGCGAATTCGCCGAGCTTGTGACCGACCATGTTCTCGTTGACCAGCACCGGAACGTGGTTCTTGCCGTTGTGCACGGCGATGGTGAAGCCCACCATTTCCGGCAGGATCATCGAACGGCGCGACCAGGTCTTGATCGGCTTCTTGCTGCCGCCGGCGGCCTCCACCTTCTTGATGAGGTGGTGATCGACGAACGGGCCCTTCTTGAGTGAACGTGCCATGGTCGATTAGCCCCTACGATCGCGGACGATGAATTGCTGGGTGCGCTTGTTCTTGCGCGTCTTGTAGCCCTTGGTCGGCACGCCCCACGGCGTGACCGGATGCGGATTGCCCTGGCCGGCCTTGGCTTCGCCACCACCGTGCGGGTGGTCGACCGGGTTCATGGCCGCACCGCGAACGGTCGGGCGCACGCCGCGCCAGCGCTTGGCGCCGGCCTTGCCGAGCTTCTCGAGGCTGTGCTCGTCGTTGCCGACTTCGCCGACGGTGGCGCGGCACTCGACCGGCACCTTGCGCATTTCGCCGGAACGCAGGCGCAGCGTGGCAAAGCCCTGCTCGCGCGCGACCAGTTGCACCGCGGCGCCGGCGGCGCGGGCCAGCTGGGCGCCCTTGCCGGGCTTCAGCTCGATGCCGTGCACCGTGGTACCGACCGGGATGTTGCGCAGCGGCAGGGTGTTGCCGGCCTTGATCGGGGCGTCGCTGCCCGCGATCACCTGGTCGCCGGCCTTCAGGCCCTTCGGCGCGATGATGTAGCGGCGCTCGCCGTCGACGTAGCACAGCAGGGCGATGTGGGCGGTGCGGTTCGGATCGTATTCGATCCGCTCCACGCGCGCCGGGATGCCTTCCTTGTTGCGCTTGAAGTCGATCAGGCGGTAGTGCTGCTTGTGGCCACCGCCGATGTGGCGGGTGGTGATGCGGCCATGGTTGTTGCGGCCGCCGGTCTTGCCCTGCTTCTCGACCAGGGCGGCGTGCGGCGCACCCTTGTGCAAACCAGGCGTGACCACGCGAACGGCGCTACGACGGCCGGCGGAAGTGGGTTTGAATTTCATCAATGGCATGTGGGTCTACCTCAGGCCGTGGCCGTGACGTCGATGGCTTGGCCATCGGCCAGACGAACGTACGCCTTGCGCCAGTCGCCGCGACGGCCACCGCGGTTACGGAAGGACTTGTTCTTGCCCTTCACGTTGACCACGTTGACGGCCTCGACCTTGACGGAGAACAGCTGCTCGACGGCGGCCTTCACATCGGCCTTGGTCGCACTGTTCGCCACTTCGAAGACGTATTGGTTGGTGACTTCCTGCAGGCGGGCGGTCTTTTCGGACACGCGCGGCGCACGCAGGATGCTGAAGATTTTCTCGTTGGCGTTCATGCCAGCCATTCCTCGATCTTCTTGACCGCATCGGCGGTGATGACGACGGTGTCGGCGCCCACCAGCGAAGCCGGATCCAGGCCCTGCACGTCGCGCACTTCCACGTAGGGCAGGTTGCGGGCGGACAGGTACAGGTTTTCCGAGGCGTCCTCGGTGACGATCAGCGGACGACGACCGACTTCCAGGCCCTTGAGCTTGGCGGCCAGGGCCGAGGTCTTCGCGGCGTCGACGTCGAACGAGTCGACGACCTTCAGGCGGTCCTGGCGGTTCAGTTCCGACAGGATCGCGCTGATCGCGGCGCGGTACATCTTGCGGTTGACCTTCTGCTCGAAGCTGCGCGGCTTGGCCGCGAAGGTCACGCCGCCGCCGACGAAGATCGGGGCCGTCAGCGCGCCGTGACGCGCACCGCCGCCCTTCTGCTTCTTCGACTTCTTGGTGGTGCCGTTGACTTCGGCGCGGGTCTTCTGCGCCTTGGTGCCGGCACGACCGGCGTTGCGGTAGGCAACGACGACCTGGTGGACCAGGTCTTCGCTGAATTCGCGGCCGAACACGGCGTCGGAGACCGACAGCTTGTTGGCGCTACCCGTAATGGCGAGTTCCATCGTCATTCTCCTCAAGCCTTGCTGGTCGGACGAACGACCACGTCGCCACCCGGGGCACCCGGGACAGCGCCGCGAATCGCGATCAAACCGCGCTCGGCGTCGACACGCACGACCTCCAGGCCCTGCGTGGTCTGGGTCTCGGCGCCCATGTGGCCGGACATCTTCTTGCCCGGGAACACGCGGCCCGGGGTCTGGCGCTGACCGATCGAACCCGGAGCGCGATGGCTCAGCGAGTTACCGTGGGTCGCGTCGCCCATGCGGAAGTTGTGGCGCTTGATGGTGCCTTGGAAGCCCTTGCCCTTGGTCACGCCCTGGACGTCGACGATCTGCCCGACTTCGAAAATGTCGGCCTTGATCTCGCCGCCAACGGCGAATTCGCCCAGCTTGTCGGCTTCGACGCGCAGTTCCCACAGGCCACGGCCGGCTTCGACCTTGGCCTTGGCCAGGTGACCGGCTTCGGGCTTGGTCACCAGCGAGGCGCGGCGCGAACCGACGGCGACCTGCACGGCGCTGTAGCCGTCGGTTTCCGGGGTCTTCACCTGGGTGATGCGGTTCGGGGTGGCTTCGATCAGGGTGACCGGGATGGACTGGCCGTCCTCGGTGAACACCCGGGTCATGCCGGCCTTGCGGCCGACGATGCCCAACGAATATTTCTTCGCAGTCATGGTCGTGGCCTCAGGTCAGCTTGATCTGCACGTCGACGCCGGCCGCGAGTTCGAGCTTCATCAGCGCGTCCACGGTCTTGTCGTTGGGGTCGACGATGTCGAGCACGCGCTTGTGCGTGCGGGTTTCGTACTGGTCGCGCGCGTCCTTGTCGGCGTGCGGCGACACCAGGATGGTGTAACGCTCGATCTTGGTGGGCAGCGGGATCGGGCCGCGCACTTGCGCGCCGGTCCGCTTGGCCGTTTCGACGATCTCGCTGGCCGAGCGGTCGATCAAGCGATGATCGAAAGCCTTGAGCCGGATCCGGATCTTTTGGTCCGCCATGACGGAATTCCTTCGTTAAAAGAGCGACGGGCGCGGCCTCTGGGATGCCTTGCCCCGGTTAGGTCCAGTGTTTTGGTTTCCCCGCGAGGCCGGGATCGCCGGTTGCACCGGCAGGCCACGCTGACGCCAAAGGCTGGGGTTCTTCCTGAAAAACTAGGCAGGCCGGTAAACCGGCCCGCCCAGACAGAAAAGTATAGAGCGCGCACCAGACCCCGTCAACACGGGGACGCGTCTTTTTCGGCAAATAATCGCTGCCGATCGGACCTGATGCGCGACAACTCCGTGTCTGGCGAACACGAGGCGCTTCCTGCACCTCTTTTCGCGGTAGGCCGGCCACCTCCCAGGGCGTCGGCATTACAACGCTCAGGGAAGGGAAACCCCTTCCCTTTCAATTACTTACTTGATGATCTTGGCCACGACGCCGGCGCCGACGGTACGGCCGCCTTCGCGGATCGCGAAGCGCAGGCCTTCGTCCATCGCCACCGGGTTGATCAGGCTCACCACCATCTTGATGTTGTCGCCCGGCATGACCATCTCCACGCCTTCCGGCAGCTGCACCGCACCGGTGATGTCCGTGGTGCGGAAGTAGAACTGCGGACGGTAGCCCTTGAAGAACGGGGTATGACGGCCGCCTTCGTCCTTCGACAGCACGTACACCTCGGCCTCGAACTCGGTGTGCGGGGTGATCGAACCCGGCTTGCACAGCACCTGGCCGCGCTCCACTTCGTCGCGCTTGGTGCCGCGCAGCAGCAGGCCCGCGTTGTCGCCCGCCTGGCCCTGGTCCAGCAGCTTGCGGAACATTTCCACGCCGGTCACCGTGGTCTTCTGGGTCGGGCGGATACCGACGATTTCGATTTCGTCGCCCACCTTGATCACGCCGCGCTCGATACGGCCGGTCACCACGGTGCCGCGGCCCGAGATCGAGAACACGTCTTCCACCGGCATCAGGAACGGCTTGTCCACGTCACGCTGCGGTTCCGGGATCCAGGTGTCCAGCGCGTCCACCAGCTTGATGATCGACGGCACGCCGATCTCCGACTGGTCGCCTTCCAGCGCCAGGCGCGCCGAACCCGAGATGATCGGGGTGTCGTCGCCCGGGAACTCGTACTTGCTCAGCAGTTCGCGGACTTCCATCTCCACCAGCTCCAGCAGCTCGGCGTCGTCCACCATGTCGGCCTTGTTCAGGTACACGACGATGTACGGCACGCCCACCTGGCGCGACAGCAGGATGTGTTCGCGGGTCTGCGGCATCGGGCCGTCCGCCGCCGAGCACACCAGGATCGCGCCGTCCATCTGCGCCGCACCCGTGATCATGTTCTTCACGTAGTCGGCGTGGCCCGGGCAGTCCACGTGCGCGTAGTGGCGCGTCGGGCTTTCGTACTCCACGTGCGCCGTCGAGATCGTGATGCCGCGCGCCTTCTCTTCCGGCGCCGCGTCGATCGCGTCGTACGCCTTGAACTCGCCGCCGAAACGTTCCGCGCCCACCTTCGTCAGCGCCGCCGTCAGCGTCGTCTTGCCGTGGTCCACGTGACCAATCGTGCCCACGTTCACGTGGGGCTTGGTGCGCTCGAACTTACCCTTTGCCATTGTCTTCTACCTTGTGATTCGTGATTCGAAGGGAAGCCGGAAGGCATCGCCTTCCGGATCCCGGACTCAGTTCTTCTTGACGACCGCTTCGGCGATGTTGGCCGGCGCTTCGGCGTAATGGTCGAACTCCATCGAGAACGTGGCGCGACCCTGCGACATCGAACGCAGCGTGGTGGCGTAGCCGAACATTTCGCCCAGCGGCACCATCGCGTTGATGATCTTGCCGGACGGACTGTCGTCCGAGCCCTGCAGGATGCCGCGACGACGGCTCACGTCACCCATCACGTCGCCCAGGTAGTCTTCCGGGGTGACGATCTCGACCTTCATCATCGGCTCCAGCAGCACCGGGCTGGCCTTGCTGAAAGCTTCCTTGAAGGCCATCGAACCGGCGACCTTGAACGCCATTTCGTTGGAGTCGACGTCGTGGAACGAACCGTCCACCGCCTTGATGGCGACGTCGACGACCGGGAAGCCGGCCAGCGGACCGTTGCGCATCGCTTCCTCGATGCCCTTGCCGGCCGCGGTGACGTATTCCTTCGGCACCACGCCGCCCACGATCGCGCTTTCATAGCTGAAGCCGCCGCCGCGTTCCTGCGGTTCCATCTCGATGACGATGTGGCCGTACTGGCCGCGACCGCCCGACTGGCGCACGAACTTGCCTTCCTGCTTGACCGCCTTGCGGATGGTCTCGCGGTAGGCGACCTGCGGCTTGCCGACGTTGGCTTCGACGTTGAACTCGCGCTTCATGCGGTCGACGATGATGTCGAGGTGCAGCTCGCCCATGCCGGAGATGATGGTCTGGCCGGATTCCTCGTCGGTACGCACGCGGAAGCTGGGGTCTTCCTGCGCCAGGCGACCCAGCGCCAGACCCATCTTTTCCTGGTCCGACTTGGTCTTCGGCTCGACCGCCATCGAGATCACCGGCTCCGGGAAGCTCATGCGCTCGAGCACGATCGGATTGTCCTGCGCGCACAGCGTGTCGCCGGTGGTGACGTCCTTCAGGCCCACCGCGGCGGCGATGTCGCCGGCCAGCACTTCCTTGATCTCGTCGCGGTTGTTGGAGTGCATCTGCAACAGGCGGCCGATGCGCTCCTTCTTGCCCTTGACCGAGTTGAACACCTGGTCGCCGGCATTGAGGGTGCCCGAGTAGACGCGGAAGAAGGTCAGCGAGCCGACGAACGGGTCGGTCATGATCTTGAACGCCAGCGCCGAGAACGGGGCCTTGTCGCTGGATTCGCGCGACAGCTCCTTGGTCTCGTCGTCGACGTCCACGCCCTTCACCGGCGGCACGTCGACCGGCGACGGCAGCAGGTTGACGACGCCGTCGAGCATGGCCTGCACGCCCTTGTTCTTGAACGCGGAGCCGCAGAACATCGGCACGATTTCGGTCTTCAGGGTGCGCTCGCGCAGGCCGGCGATGATGTCGGCCTCGGACAGGTCGCCCTCGTTGAGGTACTTGTCCATCAGCTCTTCACTGGCCTCGGCGGCGGACTCGACCATGAACGCACGCGCTTCCTCGGCCTGAGCCTGCAGCTCGGCCGGGATGTCGCGGTATTCGAAGTTCAGGCCCTGCGAAGCCACATCCCAATGGATGGCCTTCATCTTGATCAGGTCGACCACGCCTTCGAAGCCGTCTTCGGCGCCGATCGGCACCTGCATCGGCACCGGGGCAGCGCCCAGGCGCGACTTCAGCTGGTCGCGGACCTTGAAGAAGTTGGCGCCGGTGCGGTCCATCTTGTTGACGAACGCGATGCGCGGCACGTGGTACTTGTTGGCCTGGCGCCACACCGTCTCGGACTGCGGCTGCACGCCGCCGACCGCGCACAGCACGAACACCGCGCCGTCGAGCACGCGCAGCGAACGCTCGACTTCGATGGTGAAGTCGACGTGCCCGGGGGTGTCGATGATGTTGAAGCGGTGCTCCGGAAGCGACTTGTCCATGCCCTTCCAGAACGCGGTCGTGGCCGCGGACTGGATGGTGATGCCGCGCTCCTGCTCCTGCTCCATCCAGTCCATGGTCGCGGCGCCGTCGTGCACTTCACCGATCTTGTGGCTCTTGCCGGTGTAGAACAGGATGCGCTCCGACGTGGTGGTCTTGCCCGCGTCGATGTGGGCCATGATGCCGAAGTTGCGGTAACGCTCGATGGGGGTATTGCGGGCCACGGTGATGTCTCGACTGTTTGTGTTTCGTGGAAGCTCGCGCGCGGCGCGGGCGTTGCGAGGGGCATCTCGCAAATGGCCGAACGCCGCCCGGAGGCGGCTTTCGGCTTCAGCGTCGGCGCCGAAGCGCCGGGGTGCTGCTAGATGGTGTCGCCGGCCCCTGAAAACAAGGGCCTGAAGCCGTTACCAGCGGTAGTGCGCGAAGGCCTTGTTGGCCTCGGCCATGCGGTGGGTTTCTTCGCGCTTCTTGATCGCGCCGCCGCGGTTCTCGGAGGCGTCGAGCAGCTCGGCCGCCAGCTTGCGCGGCATCGAGTTCTCGCCGCGCTTGCGCGCGGATTCGATCAGCCAGCGCATCGCCAGGGCCAGGCGGCGCGAGGCGCGCACTTCGACCGGCACCTGGTAGGTGGCGCCGCCGACGCGACGCGACTTCACTTCGACCGCGGGAGCGACGTTGTCCAGCGCCTTCTCGACCAGCTCGAGGGCATTGGGATTCTTCTCGCCGATGACGTCCATGGCGCCGTACACGATCTTCTCGGCGACGGACTTCTTGCCGCTGAGCATGACCATGTTGATGAAACGGGCGATGGTCTGGCTGCCGTGCTTCGGATCGGGCAGGACGGCGCGCTGGGGGGCGGAACCTTTACGGGACATTGACTATTTTCCTC
>NZ_JAGKTC010000002.1:349071-473136 GCF_017939625.1 Pseudoxanthomonas helianthi | reverse complement strand
ACGCTGCGGGCACTTGTCCAGCGCCGGCGAGGCACTCTTGTAGGTTTCCGGGCTGCGCGGCTTGCGCACGAGCTGGTTGATTGTTGCCATCTGGAACTCTTTGATGAGGGCGCGAAGGCCGCTGCGGTGAGAAAACAAACGGCGAGCCGCTGGATCCGGCTCACCGAGACGAAAAAGTATAGCCCGCGTTCGACGTTACCGTCAACGCGAGCCATCCAAACCCTTCGGTCCAAGGGCGCGGTCCGCGCACTTGCCGATGGGTTTACTACCTGCGATCCCGCCCTGCCCTGGGCCGAACACGAGCCGCCTCCAAGCGTCTCATTTCGTGATCTGGGAGTCCCTGCCGGGCTCCTAACTTGTTAATTGTACGTAACTTCCCACGGAATGCCAACCCTCGGGCCGGCATTCCGGGTTACCGGCCTTCTCAGGACGCGGATTCCTCGCTCGCCTCGGCGGCCGGGGAGGCCTCCTGCTCGACTTCCGTCGCGGCGACGCCGCCGGCCAGGGCTTCCATCTCCGACTCGGTCAGCCCGGAGGCGTTCTTGCGGCGCTGGCTGTGGTAGGCCAGGCCGGTGCCGGCCGGGATCAGGCGACCGACGATCACGTTCTCCTTCAGGCCGCGCAGGCTGTCGCGGGTACCGCGCACGGCGGCCTCGGTCAGCACGCGGGTGGTCTCCTGGAACGAGGCCGCGGAGATGAACGACTCGGTCGCCAGCGAGGCCTTGGTGATGCCCAGCAGGACCGGATCGGCCTTGGCGGGCAGCTCGTTGCGGGCGGCCAGTCGGGCGTTCTCTTCGATCAGGCGCTGCTTCTCGACCTGCTCGCCGGCCAGGAACTTGCTGTTGCCGGCGTCGGTGATCTCGACCTTGCGCAGCATCTGGCGGGTGATCACCTCGATGTGCTTGTCGTTGATCTTCACGCCCTGCAGGCGGTACACGTCCTGGATTTCCTTGACCAGATAGGCGGCCAGCGGCTCGACGCCGAGCAGGCGCAGGATGTCCTGCGGGCTCGGTTCGCCGTCGACGATGGTTTCGCCCTTGGACACGTGCTCGCCTTCGAACACGGTGATGGCGCGGTACTTCGGAATCAGTTCCTCGTGCTCGCTGCCGTCGGTGTCCTTGATGATCAGGCGCTGCTTGCCCTTGGTGTCCTTGCCGAAGCTGACCACGCCCGAACGCTCGGCCAGGATCGCCGGATCCTTGGGCTTGCGCGCTTCGAACAGGTCAGCCACGCGCGGCAGACCACCGGTGATGTCGCGGGTCTTCGACGCTTCCTGCGGCACCTTGGTGACCACGTCGCCCACGCCGACGGCGGCGCCGTCCTGCAGGGTGACGACCGAACGCGGCGGCAGCAGGTACTGCGCCGGCAGGTCGGTGCCCGGGATGTTGAGGTCCTTGCCGTCCTTGTCGACGATGCGGACGATCGGGCGCAGGTCCTTGCCGGTCGAGCCGCGACGCTTCGGATCAGTGATCTCGCGCGAAGCCAGGCCGGTCAGTTCGTCGGTCTTCTCGATGACGGTGACGCCGTCGACGAAGTCGATGAAGCGGACGAAGCCAGCCACTTCCGACACGATCGGGTGGTTGTGCGGATCCCAGTTGGCGACCTGCTGGCCGGCCTTGACCTCGGCGCCGTCCTTGACGGCGATGGTCGCGCCGTACGGCAGCTTGTAGCGCTCGCGCTCGCGGCCGTGGGCATCGAGCACCGAGATTTCGCCCGAGCGCGACACCGCGACCAGGTTACCGCTGGTCTGTTCGACGAACTTGAGGTTGTTGAACTTGACCGAACCGGTGGTCTTCACCGTGACGTTATCCACCGCCGCCGCACGCGAAGCCGCGCCGCCGATGTGGAAGGTACGCATGGTCAGCTGGGTGCCGGGCTCGCCGATCGACTGCGCGGCGATGACGCCGACCGCTTCGCCGATGTTGACGATGTGGCCACGGGCCAGGTCGCGGCCGTAGCAGTGGCTGCACACGCCGAATTCGGATTCGCAGGTGATGGTGGAACGCACCTTCACCGACTGCACGCCGGCGTCTTCCAGCTTCTGCACCCAGACTTCGTCCAGCAGGGTGTTGCGGGTGACGATCGGATCCTCGTCGTTGCCCGGCAGGAACACGTCCTCGGCCACGATGCGGCCCAGCACGCGGTCCTTCAGCGCCTCGACCACGTCGCCGCCTTCGACGATCGGGGTCATGGTCAGGCCCTCGCGGGTGCCGCAATCGACTTCGGTGATCACCACGTCCTGGGCCACGTCGACCAGGCGGCGGGTCAGGTAACCCGAGTTCGCCGTCTTCAACGCGGTATCGGCCAGGCCCTTACGGGCGCCGTGGGTGGAGTTGAAGTACTCCTGCACGTTCAGGCCTTCGCGGAAGTTCGCCTTGATCGGCGTCTCGATGATCGAGCCGTCGGGACGGGCCATCAGGCCGCGCATGCCGGCCAACTGGCGGATCTGCGCCTGCGAACCGCGCGCGCCCGAGTCGGCCATGATGTACAGCGAGTTCATCGACTTCTGGTCGATGGTCTCGCCCTTGGCGTTCTGCACCTTGTCGGTGCCGATGGTGTCCATCATCGCCTTGGCGATGCGCTCGTTGGTGCGCGACCAGATGTCGACCACCTTGTTGTAGCGCTCGCCCGCGGTGACCAGGCCCGACTGGTACTGTTCCTGGATCTCCAGCACTTCCTGCTCGGCTTCGCCGAGGATGCCCTTCTTCTCGACCGGGATCAGCATGTCGTCGATGCCGATCGACACGCCGGCGCGGGTCGCGTAGGCGAAGCCGGTGTACATCAGCTTGTCGGCGAACACCACGGTGTCCTTCAGGCCGAGCATGCGGTAGCTGGAGTTGATCAGGCGGCTGATCGCCTTCTTGTTCAGCTCGGTGTTGGCCAGTGCGAACGGCAGGCCGTCCGGCAGGATTTCGGCCAGCAGCGCGCGGCCGACCGTGGTGTCGACGATCGAGGTCTTCCTCGAACGCGAACCGTCCTCGGCGATCACCGTCTCGGTGATGCGCACCTTGACCTTGGCGTGCAGCTCGGCCGCCTTGTTGTCGTAGGCGCGCTTCACTTCGGCGATGTTGGCGAACACCATGCCCTCGCCCGTCTTGTTCTCCAGGGCGCGGGTCATGTAGTACAGGCCCAGCACCACGTCCTGCGACGGCACGATGATCGGCTCGCCGTTGGCCGGCGACAGGATGTTGTTGGACGACATCATCAGCGCGCGCGCTTCCAGCTGCGCTTCCAGCGACAGCGGCACGTGCACGGCCATCTGGTCGCCGTCGAAGTCGGCGTTGAACGCGGTGCAGACCAGCGGATGCAGCTGGATCGCCTTGCCTTCGATCAGGACCGGCTCGAACGCCTGGATGCCGAGGCGGTGCAGGGTCGGGGCGCGGTTCAACAGCACCGGATGCTCACGAATCACCTCTTCGAGGATGTCCCACACCTCGGCTTCTTCACGCTCGACCAGCTTCTTCGCGGCCTTGATCGTGGTGGCCAGGCCGCGACGCTGCAGCTTGGCGAACACGAACGGCTTGAACAGCTCCAGCGCCATCTTCTTCGGCAGGCCGCACTGGTGCAGCTTGAGGTACGGGCCGACCACGATGACCGAGCGGCCCGAGTAGTCGACGCGCTTGCCGAGCAGGTTCTGGCGGAAACGGCCCTGCTTGCCCTTGATCATGTCGGCCAGCGACTTCAGCGGGCGCTTGTTGGTGCCGGTGATGGCGCGGCCGCGGCGGCCGTTGTCCATCAGCGCGTCGACCGACTCCTGCAGCATGCGCTTTTCGTTGCGCACGATGATGTCCGGCGCGTTCAGCTCGAGCAGGCGGCGCAGGCGGTTGTTGCGGTTGATGACGCGGCGGTACAGGTCGTTGAGGTCGGAGGTCGCGAAGCGGCCGCCGTCCAGGGGGACCAGCGGACGCAGGTCCGGCGGCAGCACCGGCAGCACGGTCATGACCATCCACTCGGGGCGGTTGCCCGACTCGAGGAAGGCTTCGACCAGCTTGATCCGCTTGGTCAGGCGCTTGAGCTTGGTTTCGGAACCGGTGCTGGCGATTTCCTCGCGCAGGGTGACCATTTCCGACTGCAGGTCGATGGTGCGCAGCAGTTCGTAGACCGCCTCGGCGCCCATCGCGGCGTCGAAGTCGTCGCCGTATTCCTGGCGCGCCTGCATGTACTGCTCTTCGGTCAGCAACTGGCGGCGTTCGAGCGAGGTCAGGCCCGGCTCGGTGACCACGTAGGCTTCGAAGTACAGCACGCGCTCGATGTCGCGCAGGGTCATGTCCAGCATCAGGCCGATGCGCGACGGCAGCGACTTCAGGAACCAGATGTGCGCGACCGGCGAGGCCAGGTCGATGTGGCCCATGCGCTCGCGGCGCACCTTGGCCAGGGTCACTTCGGTACCGCACTTCTCGCAGACCACGCCGCGGTGCTTCATGCGCTTGTACTTGCCGCACAGGCACTCGTAGTCCTTGATCGGTCCGAAGATCGCGGCGCAGAACAGGCCGTCGCGCTCGGGCTTGAAGGTGCGGTAGTTGATCGTTTCGGGCTTCTTCACCTCGCCGAACGACCACGAACGGATCAGGTCCGGCGAAGCCAGGCCGATCTTGATCGCGTCGAAATCGACGGTGGTGCGCTGCTGGTTGAACAGGTTGAGCAGGTCTTTCATCTTGTTTCTCCGTCAGGAGGAATTCTGTGTCGGGGCGGGAAGGGAACCACGGGGACGGGCCGGGCGGGATCGCCGCCGGCCCGCGTGCCTCAGTTGTCTTCCAGCTCCATGTTGATGGCCAGGCTGCGGATTTCCTTCACCAGTACGTTGAAGGACTCCGGCATGCCGGCGACCATCTCGTGCTCGCCGTCGACGATGTTCTTGTACATCTGGTTGCGGCCCTGCACGTCGTCCGACTTGACCGTCAGCATTTCCTGCAGGGTGTGCGCCGCGCCGTAGGCTTCCAGCGCCCAGACTTCCATTTCGCCGAAGCGCTGGCCGCCGAACTGCGCCTTGCCGCCCAGCGGCTGCTGGGTGACCAGCGAGTACGGACCGGTGGAACGCGCGTGCATCTTGTCGTCGACCAGGTGGTTCAGCTTCAGGTAGTGCATGTAGCCGACCGTGGTCAGGCGATCGAATGCGTCGCCGGTGCGTCCGTCGTACAGCTGCATCTGGGTCTTGCTGGCGTTGAAGCCGAGCTGCTCGGTCTGCTTGTCGCCGTCCGGGTAGGCCAGGTTCAGCATGTGCTTGATCTCGGCCTCGGCGGCGCCGTCGAACACCGGCGAAGCCATCGGCACGCCGTCGACCAGGTTCTTCGCCAGCGCGATCAGTTCGTCGTCGCTGAACTGGGTCAGGTCGACGCGCTGTTCGCCGGTGAGCTTGCTGTCGTGGTTGTAGATCTGTTCGAGGAAGCCACGCAGGTCCTTGACCGCGGCCTGCGCGTCGAGCATGCGCTGGATGCGCTTGCCCAGGCCCTTCGCGGCCCAGCCCAGGTGCACCTCGAGGATCTGGCCGATGTTCATGCGCGAAGGCACGCCCAGCGGGTTCAGCGCGATGTCGACGGAGGTGCCGTCGGCCATGTACGGCATGTCTTCCACCGGCACCACGTTGGACACGACGCCCTTGTTGCCGTGGCGGCCGGCCATCTTGTCGCCCGGCTGGATGCGGCGCTTCACTGCCAGGAACACCTTGACCATCTTCAGCACGCCCGGGGCGAGCTCGTCGCCCTGGGTGATCTTGCCGCGCTTGTCGGCGAAGCGCTTCTCGAATTCCTTCTCGTGCGCCTGGATCTGCTTCTGCGCTCGCTCGATGGCCTCGGACGCGTCGTCGTCCTTCATCCGGAGCTGGAACCAGTCGGCCTTCTTCAACCCGTCGAGGAAGGCGTCGGTGACGGTGTCGCCCTTCTTCAGGCCGGCGCCGCCGTTGGCGACCTTGCCGACGATCTGCGAACGCAGGCGGGCGTAGATCGCGCCTTCGAGGATGCGGAACTGGTCGTCGAAGTCCTTCTTGACCCGCTTGATCTCGCTGTCCTCGATCTGGCGGGCGCGCTTGTCCTTCTCGATGCCGTCGCGGGTGAACACCTGCACGTCGATGACCACGCCGTCCATGCCCGGGGGCACGCGCAGCGAGCTGTCCTTAACGTCCGAGGCCTTCTCGC
The DNA here is from genome assembly GCF_017939625.1 of Pseudoxanthomonas helianthi. GTDB lineage: Bacteria > Pseudomonadota > Gammaproteobacteria > Xanthomonadales > Xanthomonadaceae > Pseudoxanthomonas_A > Pseudoxanthomonas_A helianthi. Next base: position 467,005 of record NZ_JAGKTC010000002.1, on the reverse strand, counting down.
CGAAGATCGCGCGCAGCAGCTTCTCTTCCGGGGTCAGCTGGCTTTCGCCCTTGGGCGTGACCTTGCCGACCAGGATGTCGCCGGCACGCACCTCGGCGCCGATGTAGACCACGCCGGATTCGTCGAGGCGGTTCAGCGCGCTTTCCGACACGTTGGGGATGTCGGCGGAGATTTCCTCCGGCCCCAGCTTGGTGTCGCGCGCCTGCACGGTCAGTTCTTCGATGTGGATCGTGGTGTAGCGATCCTCCTCGACCACGCGCTCGGAGAGCAGGATCGAGTCTTCGAAGTTGTAGCCGTTCCACGGCATGAACGCGATCAGCATGTTCTGGCCCAGCGCCAGTTCGCCGATGTCGGTCGAGGGACCGTCGGCCAGCACGTCGCCGCGCGCGATCACGTCGCCCACGTTGACCAGCGGACGCTGGTTGATGCAGGTGTTCTGGTTGGAGCGGGTGTACTTGATCAACGAGTAGATATCGACGCCGGCATCGTGTTCGCCGGAGATCTCGTTCTCGTTGGCCTTGACCACGATGCGGCCGGCATCGACCTGCTCGACCACGCCGCCGCGCTTGGCGTTCACGGTCACGCCCGAGTCGCGCGCCACGGCGCGCTCGATGCCGGTGCCGACCAGCGGCTTCTGCGCCTTCAGCGTCGGCACGGCCTGGCGCTGCATGTTCGCGCCCATCAGCGCGCGGTTGGCGTCGTCGTGCTCGAGGAACGGCACCAGCGCGGCCGCGATCGACACGGTCTGCATCGGCGACACGTCCATGAAGTGCACTTCCGCCGGCGGCTTCAGCAACGATTCGCCCTGGTAACGGCACGGCACGAACTGCTCGGTCAGCTTGCCCTTGGCGTCGTGCAGCGCATTGGCCTGGGCGATGACGAACTCGTTCTCCTCGATCGCCGACAGGTATTCGACCTCGTCGGTGATCATGCCGTCGACGACCTTGCGGTACGGGGTCTCGAGGAAGCCGTACTTGTTGGTTCGCGCGTACACGGCCAGCGAGTTGATCAGGCCGATGTTCGGGCCTTCCGGCGTCTCGATGGTGCAGACGCGGCCGTAATGGGTCGGGTGCACGTCGCGCACTTCGAAGCCGGCGCGTTCGCGGGTCAGGCCGCCCGGGCCCAGCGCGGAGACGCGGCGCTTGTGCGTCACTTCCGACAGCGGGTTGTTCTGGTCCATGAACTGCGACAGCTGCGACGAGCCGAAGAACTCCTTCATCGCCGCCGCGACCGGCTTGGCGTTGATCAGTTCCTGCGGGGTCAGGCCTTCGGACTCGGCCATCGACAGGCGTTCCTTCACGGCGCGCTCGACGCGCACCAGGCCCACGCGGAAGGTGTTCTCGGCCATCTCGCCGACCGAACGCACGCGGCGGTTGCCCAGGTGGTCGATGTCGTCGACCACGCCGCGACCGTTGCGGATCTCGGTCAACACGTGGATGACGTCGAGGATGTCGGAAGTGTCGCCTTGCGCGGCGACCAGCTTGTTGACTTCCTCGTCCTTGCCGTTCTTGTACTCGCTGAAGTACTTGTGGTCGTACAGCACGGCCGGGCCGGTGACTTCGCGGCGGCCGATGCGGCGGTTGAACTTCATCCGGCCCACGGCCGACAGGTCGTAGCGCTCGAAGGTGAAGAACAGGTTGTGGAACAAGTTCTCGGCCGCGTCCTTGGTCGGCGGCTCGCCCGGACGCATCATCCGGTAGATTTCCACCAGCGCCTCGAGCTTGGTCTTGGTCGCGTCGATGCGCAGGGTGTTGGACAGGTACGGGCCGCGATCGAGGTCGTTGACCCACAGCGTGCCGACCGAAGCCACGCCGGCCTTGCGGAACTTGGCCAGCTGGTCTTCGCTGATCTCGTCGTTGGCGTTGGCCAGCAACTCGCCGGTGTTGGCGTCGATCACGTCGTGCGACAGAATGCGACCGACCAGGTATTCGTCCGGAACGGCCAGCGCGGAGATGCCGGACTGTTCGAGCTGCTTGACGTGGCGCGCGGTGATGCGCTTGCCGGCTTCGACGATGACCTTGTCGCCGTCGGCCAGGTCGAAGTTCAGGGTTTCGCCGCGCAGGCGCTCGGCCACCAGTTCCAGCTCCACGCCTTCGGGCAGGATGTGGAAGGTGTTGATGTCGAAGAATGCGTTGAGCATTTCCTCGTTGCTGTAGCCCAGCGCGCGCAGCAGCACGGTCACCGGCAACTTGCGGCGACGGTCGATGCGGGTGAACAGCGCGTCCTTCGGGTCGAACTCGAAGTCCAGCCAGGAGCCGCGGTAAGGAATGATGCGGGCGCTATAGAGCAGCTTGCCCGAGCTGTGGGTCTTGCCGCGGTCATGGTCGAAGAACACACCCGGCGAGCGGTGCAGCTGGGAGACGATGACGCGCTCGGTGCCGTTGACGATGAAGGTGCCGTTGTCGGTCATCAGCGGGACTTCGCCCAGGTAGACCTCCTGCTCCTTCACGTACTTGATCGCCTTGGTCGACGACTCGCGGTCGTAGATCACCAGGCGCACGGTCACGCGCAGCGGCGCGCCGTAGCTCAGGCCGCGGTTGCGGCACTCGCGCTCGTCGAACACCGGCTCGCCCAGCTTGTAGCCGACGTATTCCAGCGCGGCGTTGCCGCTGTAGCTGACGATCGGGAACACCGACTTCAGCGCGGCGTGCAGGCCATGGTCGGCGCGCTTGGACGGTTCGACATGCTCCTGCAGGAATTCGCGGTAGGAATCGACCTGGATCGCGAGCAGGAACGGCACTTCCAGGATCGAGCGCTGCTTGCCGAAATCCTTGCGGATGCGCTTCTTCTCGGTGAACGAATACGTCGTCATTGTCTATGCCTCGGGCATCTTGGGAACCGCAGGGGGTTCCGGGGGAACGCTGCGCGCGAAACGCCGCGCGAACGGGAAATCGTCAGTTGGAAGCCGCTGGTATTGCCGGCACCAGCACGCCTGTCTGAATCTGCTTCCAACTACCAACTCGGGTTTTGGGTATTGCCTTGCAACAGTGGATCTTCAACAACGGCCAAAGGCCAGGGGCTTCCGCCCCCGGCCTTGGCTTGCCATCACGATGTCGCTGCGATGGCGGATTTTGCTTTTGCTGCTTTCAAGTTCTGGAGGAACCTGTTGGAGACACTGGATCCCCGCCTGCGCGGGGATGATGCAATGGCCGAGGCGGTTGCGCTTAAGCGCAACCGCGCCATTGCGTCACTTGACCTCGACGGTCGCGCCAGCGGCTTCCAGGTCCTTCTTGAACTTCTCGGCGTCTTCCTTCGAAACGCCTTCCTTGACCGTGCCACCGGCTTCGGTCAGGTCCTTGGCTTCCTTCAGGCCCAGGCCGGTGATGCCGCGGACGGCCTTGATCACTTCGACCTTCTTGTCGCCGGCCGACTTCAGCACGACGGTGAACTCGGTCTGCTCTTCGGCGGCCGGACCAGCGGCGACCGGGCCGGCGGCCACGGCGACCGGGGCGGCGGCGGAGACGCCGAACTTATCTTCGATGGCCTTGACCAGCTCCATCACTTCCATCAGGGACTTTTCGGCGATCGCGTCGACGATCTGTTCGTTGGTAAGGGACATGCTCGTTTACCTCTGGATGATTTCTTTAAAGGGATTGGATTCGTCGAACTCAGGCTTCGGCGGCGGCTTCGGCAGGCGCGGCTTCGCCGCCACCCTGCTTGTCGGCCACGGCCTTGACCGCACGGCCGAACATCGCGGCCGGCTCGGCCAGCACGCGGGCCAGCATGGCCAGCGCCTGATCGCGGGTCGGCAGCGAGGCCAGCACTTCCACGTGGCTGGCCGGATACAGCTGGCCACCCACGGAAACGACCTTGGCCTGCAGCTTGTCGTTGCCCTTGGCGAATTCCTTGATCAGGCGACCGGCGGCGCCGGGCTCCTCGGTCGAGAACGCGTACAGCAGCGGACCGACGAGCTTGTCCTTGACAACCTCGTATTCCGTGCCTTCGACGGCGCGCGCGGCCAGCGTGTTCTTGACGACTTTCAGGAACACGCCGGTTTCGCGAGCCTTCTTGCGCATCGCGGTCATCTGGCTGACCGTGGTGCCTGCGTACTCTGCGGCGATCAAGGAGTGCGCCTTGGCGGCGACGTCTGCCAGTTCGGCGACTACTTCCTGCTTCTGGGACAGATTGAGAGCCATAACACTCCTCTTTGGTTGACTCCGCCCGCGGCTCCTGCCGCTGGCGGCCCTGGACGGCACGCTTCCTGCGCGCCGGGGACGCGGATGCGTCCCGTTGGTGGCCTCTCTGAAAACATCCAGAAGGCGGCACCATCTACGCCGGCCCGCCCCGTTGCCGGGAACGAATTAAGCGACCCCGCTGTATCGACGGCGACTCCCTGCCGTGCCGAGCTTCCGTTGCCCGTCGTCGATATGCGCCGACCGCGCCTGCGGTCTTTGACGGCTGCGCTCCGGACCGGAGTCCTCGGCGACGCCCTCAAAAATTTTGTTGCGCCCTCCCCCACACGCGAGGGAGGGATTGAACGTGCTGCGATTACTTCAGGCTCAGCGTGGACTGGTCCACGGTGACGCCCGGACCCATCGTCGAGCTGATCGAGATCTTCTGCAGGTACTGGCCCTTGGCCGCGGACGGCTTGGCCTTGACCAGGTCCGCCAGCAGGGCGTGCAGGTTGTTCTTCAGCGCTTCGTCTTCGAAGTTGGCCTTGCCGATGGTGCAATGGATGATGCCGGCCTTGTCGGTGCGGTAGCGCACCTGGCCCGACTTGGCGTTCTTCACCGCTTCGGCCGGGTTCGGCGAAACGGTGCCGACCTTCGGGTTCGGCATCAGGCCGCGCGGGCCCAGCACGGTACCCAGCTTGCCGACCACGCGCATCGCGTCCGGCGTGGCGATGACCACGTCGTAGTTCAGGTCGCCGGCCTGCATCTTCTCGGCCAGGTCGTCCATGCCGACGGCGTCGGCGCCGGCGGCCAGGGCCTCATCGGCCTTGGCGCCCGCGGGGGCGAACACCGCCACGCGCACGCTCTTGCCGGTGCCGGCCGGCAGCACGGTGGAACCGCGCACCTGCTGGTCGGACTTCTTCGCATCCACGCCCAGGCGCACGGCCACGTCGACGGACTCGACGAACTTGGCCTTGGTCGCGGTCTTGATGATCTTCAACGCCTCATCGATGGCGTAGGCCTTGCCCGGGGTCACCGCGGCGAGGATCGACTTCTGTCGCTTGTTCAGTGCCATGTTCTCAGCCCTCCACCGTCAGACCCATCGAACGGGCCGAGCCCGCGATGGTGCGCACCGCCGCGTCCAGGTCGGCCGCGGTCAGGTCGGGCTCCTTCGCCTTGGCGATTTCCTCGAGCTGCTTGCGGGTGACCTTGCCCACCTTCTCGGTGTTCGGGCGCTTGGAGCCGGACTGGATGCCGACGGCCTTCTTCAACAGGATGGTCGCCGGGGGCGTCTTGGTGATGAAGGTGAAGGTACGGTCGGAATAGGCCGTGATCACGGTCGGAATCGGCAGGCCCGGTTCCAGCTTCTGCGTGGCGGCGTTGAACGCCTTGCAGAACTCCATGATGTTCAGGCCGCGCTGACCCAGCGCGGGACCGACCGGCGGCGAGGGGTTGGCCTGGCCGGCCTTCACCTGCAGCTTGATGTAGCCGATTACTTTCTTTGCCATTTGGGTACTCTCCGGGTGCTAACGCCTGCAAGGCAGGCTCCCCATCGTTCCGGGAAATCTCATCTCAGGGCAGGCGCGTCCCGGCTTCGCGCCTTGCCTTGTCTCGCGCCAACGGCCGCCCTGGGGCGGCCGATAGGCTGGGCTCCCGTGAAGGGAGCCGGAAATCATAGCAGGTTTTGGCGACCCCTGCCCGGGGCAGGCCCGGACCGGCGCCTCAGGCCTTTTCGACCTGACCGAATTCCAGCTCGACCGGGGTGGAGCGGCCGAAGATCAGCACCGCCACGCGCAGGCGGCTCTTTTCGTAATTGACTTCCTCGACCACGCCGTTGAAGTCGTTGAACGGACCTTCGGTGACGCGGACCATCTCGCCCGGCTCGAACAGCACGCGCGGCTTCGGCTTCTCGACGCCTTCCTGCACGCGGTCGAGGATGGCGGCGGCCTCCTCGTCGCGGATCGGCAGCGGACGGTCGGCGGTGCCGCCGATGAAGCCCAGCACCTTGCTGGTCTCCTTGACCAAGTGCCAGCTCTCGTTGTCCATGCGCGGGATGCCCGCTTCGTCGTGCGTCTCGATCTGCACCAGCACGTAGCCGGGGAAGAACTTGCGCTCGGAACGGCGCTTCTGGCCGGAGCGCATCTCCACCACTTCCTCGGTGGGCACCAGCACGTCGCCGAAACGCTCTTCCATGCCGTTGCGCGCGATGCGATCGCGCAGCGACTGCGCAACCGACTTCTCGAAACCCGAATAGGCGTGGACCACGTACCAACGCTTCACTGCATTCTCCTCAACGGCCCAGCGTGAACAGCAGGGCGATCGCCTTCTGGATGCCCCAGTCGAACGCCGCCAGCACCAGGCTCAAGACCGCGACCACGATCATCACCACCCAGGTCAGGCGCAGCGATTCCTGGCGGGTCGGCCACACCACCTTGCGCAGCTCGAAGCGCGACTCGGCGAGATAATGGCGCACTTCGTGCCCCTTGGCCGAGGTCAGGAACACCAGGCCGCCCAGCACCAGGCCCAGCGCGGCGGCGATCGCCGGCAGCGGGGTCGGCCACTGGCCCTTGAACCACCAGTAGGCGACCAGACCGGCCACCGCCAGCAGCACCGCCAGCGCGTACTTGGCGATGTCGCCTGCGGGATTCGCAGCCTTGGAGCCCGCGGCTTTGGATTGTTCGACCTTGCTGTTCAAGACTGTCTGCTCTTCCGGCCCGCCCGCCACCATGTCATGGCGGCCGAGGCGGATCCGCTGGTTTGGCACGCCAGGAGGGACTCGAACCCCCAACCTGCGGTTTTGGAGACCGCTGCTCTGCCAATTGAGCTACTGGCGTATTGGTTTTTCCCGTCCGTTTCGAACCGGACTTCCCTTAGACGGCGAAGGCGGGCCAGTGTTCCGGGCCCGCCGTCCGTGCTTTCCGACGGCGATCAGACCGCCGGCATCGCAGGGTGCTTACTTGATGATCTTGGCCACGACGCCGGCGCCGACGGTACGGCCGCCTTCGCGGATCGCGAAGCGCAGGCCTTCGTCCATCGCCACCGGGTTGATCAGGCTCACCACCATCTTGATGTTGTCGCCCGGCATGACCATCTCCACGCCTTCCGGCAGCTGCACCGCACCGGTGATGTCCGTGGTGCGGAAGTAGAACTGCGGACGGTAGCCCTTGAAGAACGGGGTATGACGGCCGCCTTCGTCCTTCGACAGCACGTACACCTCGGCCTCGAACTCGGTGTGCGGGGTGATCGAACCCGGCTTGCACAGCACCTGGCCGCGCTCCACTTCGTCGCGCTTGGTGCCGCGCAGCAGCAGGCCCGCGTTGTCGCCCGCCTGGCCCTGGTCCAGCAGCTTGCGGAACATTTCCACGCCGGTCACCGTGGTCTTCTGGGTCGGGCGGATACCGACGATTTCGATTTCGTCGCCCACCTTGATCACGCCGCGCTCGATACGGCCGGTCACCACGGTGCCGCGGCCCGAGATCGAGAACACGTCTTCCACCGGCATCAGGAACGGCTTGTCCACGTCACGCTGCGGTTCCGGGATCCAGGTGTCCAGCGCGTCCACCAGCTTGATGATCGACGGCACGCCGATCTCCGACTGGTCGCCTTCCAGCGCCAGGCGCGCCGAACCCGAGATGATCGGGGTGTCGTCGCCCGGGAACTCGTACTTGCTCAGCAGTTCGCGGACTTCCATCTCCACCAGCTCCAGCAGCTCGGCGTCGTCCACCATGTCGGCCTTGTTCAGGTACACGACGATGTACGGCACGCCCACCTGGCGCGACAGCAGGATGTGTTCGCGGGTCTGCGGCATCGGGCCGTCCGCCGCCGAGCACACCAGGATCGCGCCGTCCATCTGCGCCGCACCCGTGATCATGTTCTTCACGTAGTCGGCGTGGCCCGGGCAGTCCACGTGCGCGTAGTGGCGCGTCGGGCTTTCGTACTCCACGTGCGCCGTCGAGATCGTGATGCCGCGCGCCTTCTCTTCCGGCGCCGCGTCGATCGCGTCGTACGCCTTGAACTCGCCGCCGAAACGTTCCGCGCCCACCTTCGTCAGCGCCGCCGTCAGCGTCGTCTTGCCGTGGTCCACGTGACCAATCGTGCCCACGTTCACGTGGGGCTTGGTGCGCTCGAACTTACCCTTTGCCATGGCTTCGTCTCTAGAGTTGTAACGGGTGAAAGTGGGTGCCGCGATGTACTGCGTGGAAACATGGTGCTCACGAATGGAATCGAACCATCGACCTCCTCCTTACCAAGGAGGTGCTCTACCGACTGAGCTACGTGAGCGTGAAACTTTGGTTTTGATGCGGGCGACGCCCGGAGTTTCAATGGAGCGGGAGACGGGAATCGAACCCGCACTAGTAGCTTGGAAGGCTACAGTTCTACCATTGAACTACTCCCGCGCCGGGGTACCGCAACAGCGTTGGACCTTGTGAAGCGTGTCTTGCGAAAGCTGGTGGAGGGAGGTGGATTCGAACCACCGAAGGCGTAAGCCAGCAGATTTACAGTCTGCCCCCGTTGGCCGCTTGGGTATCCCTCCGGCTCGCAAAACTACCGGGCCAGCCAGGAAACCTGATCGAACCGGGTGAAAGAGCCCGCAATTTTGGCCTGAGCCGCGAGCCCTGTCAACGCATTCACCGGAAGTTTTCCGGAGGTCGCGGGTATTGGTTACACGTTGAAGCGGAAATGCAGGACGTCGCCCTCCTGCACCCGGTACTCCTTGCCCTCCAGGCGCAGGCGCCCCGCGTCGCGGGCACCGGCTTCGCCCCGGTACTTGATGAAATCGTCGAAGGCGATGGTTTCGGCGCGGATGAAGCCTTTTTCGAAATCGGTGTGGATCACCGCCGCGGCTTGCGGGGCGGTCGCACCGGCCTTGACCGTCCAGGCGCGCACTTCCTTCACCCCGGCGGTGAAATAGGTCTGCAGGCCCAGCAGCTTGTAGGCGGCGCGGATCACGCGGTTCAGGCCCGGCTCGTCGAGACCGAGGTCCTTGAGGAAATCGTCGCGGTCGGCGTCGTCGAGCTGGGCCAGCTCTTCCTCGATGGCCGCGGACACCGGCACCACCTCGGCGCCCTCGGCCGCGGCGCGGGCGCGCACGGCATCGAGGTGCGGATTGTTCTCGAAGCCGTCCTCCAGCACGTTGGCGACGTACATCACCGGCTTCAGGGTCAGCAGGAACAGGTCGCGGACCAGGGCCAGCTCCTCCTCGTCCAGCCCGAGGGAACGACCGGGCTTGCCCTCGTTCAGCGCCGCAGCCAGCTTGGCGAGCACCGGCTTGCGCGCAATGGCATCCTTTTCGCCGGCTTTCGCCGAACGTTCGGCGCGATTCAACGCTTTTTCGACGCTGTCCAGGTCGGCCAGCGCCAGTTCGGTGTCGATGGTTTCGATGTCGGCGATCGGGTCGACCTTGCCGGCGACGTGGACGATGTCGCCATGCTCGAAGCAACGTACCACGTGGGTGATCGCATCGACCTCGCGGATGTGGGCCAGGAACTTGTTGCCCAGCCCTTCCCCGCTGGCCGCGCCGGCGACCAGGCCGGCGATGTCGACGAACTCGACCGCCGTCGGCACGCACTTCTGCGGCTTGACGATCTCGGCCAGCTGGTTCAGGCGGGGATCCGGCACCGGCACCACGCCGACGTTCGGCTCGATCGTGCAGAACGGGAAATTGGCCGCAGCGATGCCCGCCTTGGTCAGCGCGTTGAACAGGGTCGACTTGCCGACGTTCGGCAGGCCGACGATGCCGCATTTGATGCCCATGTCTTGCTCCGGTAACCGGAAATCGGTAACCGGTAGCCGGCGTGCCGAAAGCGATGTTTCGGCTACCGGCTATCGGTTAACGGCTCCCCTCATTTCTGTGTGTGCAGGCGGGTCATCGCATCCATGAAGTTGCCCTGCACCGCCAGCGGCAGCACCGCAATGGCGTCATCGATGGCGCGGCCGATCAGGATGTCGTCGTCTTTGCCCGGCTTGCCCAGCACCCACGGCGTGACCTTGTCCTTGTGGCCCGGATGACCGATGCCGATGCGCAGGCGGTGGAATTTGCCATGGCCCAGCAACTGGATCGTGTCGCGCAGGCCGTTCTGGCCGCCGTGGCCGCCGTCGAACTTCAATCGCGCCGCGCCCGGCGGCAGGTCGAGTTCGTCGTGGACCAGCAGCGCCTCTTCCGGCGCGATCTTCCAGTAGCGCAGCGCCGCCGTCACCGACTTGCCGCTGAGGTTCATGTAGGTGGACGGCTTCAGCAGCCAGATCGCCTGCCCCGCCACGTGCACCTTGGCGGTTTCGCCGAACAGCTTGGCTTCCACGCCGAAGCGCACGCCCTCCTTTTCGGCGAGCGCGTCGACAAAACGAAAACCCGCGTTGTGGCGGGTTTTCGCATGTTCGGCACCGGGATTGCCCAGCCCGACGATGAGTCGCAAGCCTGCCATGAGCAAGACCGTCGCCATCGCACCCGCCGGAGCGGGCGCGACGCGGGACGATTACTTCTTGGCGTCCTTCTTCTCTTCTTCCTTCTTCGCGACCTTGGCGGCCGGCACTTCGGCGGCTTCCGGCGCTTCGGCGTCGACGGCTTCCTCGCGACCCAGCTTGGCGATGACCACGGCCACGTCGTGTTCCTTGCCCAGCTTCAGTTCCGGCACGGTGACGCCGGCCGGCAGCTTGATCTCGGACAGGTGGATCACGTCGCCGACGGCCAGGTTGCCCAGGTCGACTTCGATGAACTCCGGCAGGTCCTTCGGCAAGCACTCGACCACGACTTCGTTCAGCTCGTGGGTCACGACGGCCTCGGCCGACTTGCCCGCTGGCGACTTGTCCTCGTTGAGGAAGTGCAGCGGCACCGCGGTGCGCAGCGTCTCGTTCTCGTTCACGCGCTGGAAGTCCAGGTGCATGATCTGCTGCTTGAACGGATGGCGCTGCAGGTCACGCAGCAACACCTTCTGGATGTCGCCGTTGAGGCTGAGGTCGAGGATCGACGAATAGAACCAGTCGTTCTGGCTGGCCAGCCAGACCTCGTTGTGGTTCAGCTGGATGCTGACCGGCTTCAGTTCGCCACCGTAGACGATGGCGGGCACGTTGCCGGAAGTACGCAGGCGGCGGCTCGCACCCTTGCCCTCGTCCTCGCGGCGCTGCACGTTGATGACATGTGTATCGGACATTTTCACTACTCGCTTTGTAAGCCGCCTCGCGGCGGCGTTGACGACTCTTCCGCGACCAGAAGAGCCAGGTTGGGTCCGCCGCCTCGCGGCCGCGGACCGGATTTCAATCCACGTACAACGAACTGACCGACTCGCCGAAGGCGATGCGGCGGATCGTTTCGGCCAGCAGTTCCGCCACGCTGAGCTGGCGGATCCGGCTGCAGCCCTTCGCGGCTTCGGACAGCGGGATGGTGTCGGTCACCACCAGTTCGTCCAGCTGCGAGCCATTGATGTTGTCCACCGCTGGCCCGGACAGCACCGCGTGAGTGCAGTACGCCGCCACGCGCTTGGCGCCGCGCGCCTTCAGCGCCGCGGCCGCCGCGCACAGGGTGCCGGCGGTATCGACGATGTCGTCGACCAGCACGCAATCCTTGCCCTCGACGTCGCCGATGATGTTCATCACCGTGGCGACGTTGGCGCGCGGACGGCGCTTGTCGATGATCGCCAGGTCGGCGTCGTCGAGGCGCTTGGCCACTGCGCGGGCGCGGACCACGCCGCCGACGTCGGGCGACACCACGATCAGGTTGTCGGTGCCGTAGGCGCGCCAGATGTCGGCGAGCAGCAGCGGCGAGGCGTAGACGTTGTCGACCGGGATGTCGAAGAAACCCTGGATCTGGTCGGCGTGCAGGTCGACGGTCAGCACGCGGTCGGCGCTGACCGCGTTGAACATCTTCGCCGCGACCTTGGCCGTGATCGGCACGCGCGAGGAACGCGGGCGGCGGTCCTGGCGGGCGTAGCCGAAGTACGGCACCACCGCGGTGACGCTGGCGGCGCTGGCGCGCTTCAGCGCGTCGATCAGCACCAGCAGCTCCACCAGGTTCTCCGCGCTCGGCGCGCAGGTCGGCTGCACGACGAACACTTCCTGCCGGCGCACGTTCTCTTCGATCTCCACCTGGACTTCGCCGTCGGAGAAGGTCGAGACCAGCGCCTTGCCCTGGCGGATGCCCAGTTCGCGGCAAATGCTGGCGGCCAACGGTTTGTTGGCGTTGCCGGAAAACACCAACAACTGGCGATCTTCGGGTTGCATCGTCGTACTCCGCTTCACTCTGACTTCGGCGGTGGATGGGATGGCAGGGGCGGAAGGATTCGAACCTACGAATGCCGGGATCAAAACCCGGTGCCTTAACCACTTGGCGACGCCCCTAGGCGTTTGTTCCCGCTTCAAGCACGTCCAGCAACGGCGAACGCGCCGCACCCGCGGCGACCCAGCCGCGCAAGCCTTCCGGCAAGCCCGCGAGCGCGGCCTCGGCGGAGGCGCGATCGGCGAATTCGACGAAACAGCCGCTGCCGGTGCCGGTCAGGCGTGGCGTGCCGGATTGCGCCAGCGCAACGAAGGCGGCCTCGATGGCCGGTTCGCGGCGACGCAGGACCGGCTCGAACGCATTGCCGAGCAAGTGACCAAAAGCGAAGTCCTCTATTTTCGCGGGTGCAGCATTGCGCGTCAAATCATGGGCTTGGAAAAGTCCCGCGGTGGGGACGTGGACGCCCGGATCGACCAGCAGGTACCAGGCCGGCGGCAGGTCGATCGGCACCAGCTTTTCGCCGACGCCCTCGGCCCAGGCGTTCTCGCCCCGGACGAAGACCGGCACGTCGGCGCCCAAGCGCAGGCCCAGCGCAGCCAGCCGGTCCAGGTCGAAATCCAGCCCCCAGAGCCGGTCCAAGGCCACCAGCACGGTCGCCGCGTCGGACGAGCCGCCGCCGAAACCGCCGCCGGCCGGGATGCGCTTTTCGACGGAGATGTCCGCACCTTGACTGCAATTTGATTCCATTTGCAGCAATCTGGCTGCCCGAACCAGCAGGTCGTCGGCCTCGGCGACGCCCGGCACGGATTCGCCCACACGGCGAATCTGGCCATCGTCACGGATCCGTAGGCGGACGGTATCGCCCCAGACCAGCAGCCGGAACACGGTCTGCAGCTCGTGGTAACCATCCGCGCGGCGGCCGGTGATCTGCAGGAACAGGTTCAGCTTCGCCGGGGCTGGCCAGGACGACCAGCCGGCATCGACATCGACGGGACTCATGGGGAAATCGGCGCCCATTCGTCGACGATCAACTTGACCTTGGCCTCGCCCTTCACCGCGTCGACGCGCTGCGGCAGGACCGGCGCGGCCGACGTCGTTTCCGGCCAGCGGTAATCGATGGCCCAGCCGCCCTGCTCCATATGGCTCAGGTGGCCCTGGCTGTCGAATTGCATCGTGGCTTGCGGCAAACCCTGTGCGGATACCCCACGGACCCAATCACCCAGGGCCTCGACCGGGATTTCCCAACCGGTCGCCTCACGCAGCAATCGCGCGGCGTCGGCGCCCTCGCGTGGACCTCCTTCGATACCGTCCAATCGAGCGCCACGCGAGCCGCCACTGAGTCGCCAGCTCTGCCGGGTGACTGGCGCGCTCAGCGAGACCGTGTACGTGTCGCCCTGTTGCTGCCAGTCGATGCGCCCGCTGCCGCCCTTGCGGCCATTGCTGATCGCGACGCGACCGGCCAACGACCAGTCGGTTTGCCCGCGCAGGATGCGTTCGCGTTCGAGCTGCATTTGTCGTGCCGAATCGATGGAACCGGCATCCGCCGGCGGCACCGGCCTGGCCGATTGCGTGGCGCAGGATGCGAGCAGCAGCGCCAGCAACGGCGCGAACAGGAAGACGTTCCTCATGCGCCGGTCTTCTGCAGCGCGCGCAACAGCGAGCGGTTTTCCGGATCGAGCTTGCGCGACTCTTCGAAATACTTGCGCGCCTCGTCCTTCTGGCCCTGCACCCACAGCACCTCGCCGAGATGTGCGGCGATTTCCGGATCCTTCTGCATGGTGTAGGCACGGCGCAGCTGCACCAGCGCCTCGTCGATGCGTCCGAGGCGATACAGCACCCAGCCGAAGCTGTCGATGATCGCCGCGTCATCGGGTTCGGCGGCGCGCGCGCGATCGATCAGCTCCAGCGCTTCCTGGTAGCGATTGGTGCGGTCGGCCAGCGTGTAACCCAGCGCGTTCAATGCGGCGGTGTTCTCGGGCTCGGTGACCAGGATGCGGCGCAGGTCGGCTTCGGCATGGTCGATGCGGTCGCGACGCTCCCAGGCCAGCGCGCGCGCGTACAGGATCGCGTTGTCGTCGGGCCACGCGGCCAAGCCACGCGCCAGCGCGTCGAATTCGCCCGCGTCGTCCTTGTCCTTCTGCCGCAGCTCGGCTTCCAACAGGTAGGCCGCCTGTCGCGCGGTGTCGTCGATCGCGGCGTCGGCCTGCATCTTGCGCGCAGCGGCGAAGGCTTCGTCCTTCCGGCCCAGCTCGTACAGGCTGTTGGCGATGCGCAGGCGCGCTTCGACGCGCTCCTGGCCACCCGGCACGCGCTGGTACCACTCCAGCGCTTCCTGAGGGCGCTCGAGGAACTGGGCGATTTCGCCCAGCAGCAGCAGGCGCTGCGGATCGGGCGATGCGGCCTGCTTGCGCAATTCGTCGTACAGCGCAGCCAGCGCGGCCTGGTCCTTGGCCTTGGCCAGCAGCGAGGCGCGCGTACCGTAGGTGCGGTTGTCTTGCGGACCGCGCGCCATCGCCTGGGCGGCGGCGACCGGCTGACCCATCGCGTCGTATTCGTAGGCGATGCCGCTGCGCAATTCCGGCACCAGCAACGAAGCCGGCTCCAGCGTCGCCAGCAGTTTCGCCGCCTCGTCCGGCTTGCCGATCTGGCGTAGCTGGCTGGCATGCAGCAAGGCGATGCGCGGCTCGTTGGGGAAACGCTTCACCGCTTCGCCGACGATGCGTTCGGCGAGGTCCTTCTGGTCGAGGCGCTGGGCCAGGCTGCCGAAACCGATCCACGCCGGCAGCTTGCCCGGCAATGCGTTGGCGTCGAGCAATTCGCCGATCGTCTTGGATACGACTTCCGGCTTGCGCTGGCCACTGGTTAACGCGGCCAGGGCGAAGCGCCAGCCCAGATCGTCCGGTTCGCGCAGCAAGGCGATCAGCTCGCGCCTGGCCGCGGCCAGGTCGCCCTGGCGCAAGGCCAGCGTGGCCTCGGCGCCGCGCATCACTTCGGTGCGCTTGCCGCGTTGCTGCCACAGCTTCAGCGCCTGCGCGGCACTCTTGTCGTCGCCGGCGAGCAAGGCGATGCGGGTCGCGCGCTCGGCGAGGCCGGCGTCGCCGGATTCGGCGCGCGCGGCCTGCAGGTACCACTGGGTCGCCTCGGGCAGGCGACCGGCCTGCAGGGCGAATTCGCCGGCCATCACCGCGGTCAGGCCGTCGTCGGGCTTGGCGGTCGTGGTTTTTTTCGCCGCAGCCGGCGCGGCCAGCGCCAGCGACAGGCAGAAAACGGCGGCAATACGCATCATTGCGGGCATAAGGCGGATGTGGGCCGTAAAATGGCGACTCTTGGCAGCCAGCAGCTTAACGCAAGCACCTGAACGATGACGTTGTGGGTCCTCGGCCTGAATCACCAGACCGCGCCGGTTCACCTGCGCGAAAGGGTGGCGTTCGGCCCGGAAATCCTGCCCGCGTCGCTGGCCTCGCTGCATGCGCTGCCGCAGGTCGGCGAAGCCGCACTGCTGTCCACCTGCAACCGCACCGAGTTGTACGCGGTGGCCGAGGACGGCGACGCGCTGGCGAAGTGGCTCTCCGACCACGCCGAAGGCCTGGACGCCTATCTGTACCGTCATCGCGACGGGGATGCCGTGCGCCACCTGTTCCGCGTCGCCACCGGGCTGGATTCGATGGTGCTCGGCGAGCCGCAGATCCTCGGCCAGGTGAAGGAAGCCTGGGCGCTGGCGCGCGAGCATGGCGCATTGGGTCCGCAACTGGACCGCCTGTTCCAGCAGAGCTTCGCGGTGGCGAAGCGCGCGCGCACCGACACGCGCGTCGGCGCCAACCCGGTCTCGGTGGCCTCGGCGGCGGTGCGGCTGGCGCAGGAATCGTTCGCGCGGCTCAGCGAATCGACCGTGATGCTGGTCGGCGCCGGCGAAACCATCGAGCTCGCCGCCAAGCACCTCAGCGACGGACGCGTGCGCCGCCTGCTGGTCGCCAACCGCACCCTCGCCCACGCGCAGGAACTGGCCAGCCGCCACGGCGGCTACGCCTTGCCGCTGGCCGAACTGGACCGCCACCTGGCCGAAGCCGACGTGGTGTTCTCGGCCACCGCCAGCCGCGAGCCGGTGATCCGTCGCGCGCAGGTCGCCGCCGCCCTCGCTGCGCGCAAGCACAAGCCGATGCTGTTGTTCGACCTGGCCGTGCCGCGCGACATCGAGGCCGGCGTGGGCGAGCTGGGCGATGCCTTCCTCTACACGGTCGACGATCTGGAGCGTGCGGTCGAAGACAACCGGCGTAGCCGCCGCGAAGCCGCGGACGCCGCCGAGGCGATCATCGAACTGCAGGTCGGTCGCTACCTCGAAACCGTGCAGGCCAGCGCCCATCACGCCCCGCTGAAGCGCATGCGCGCGCAAGGCGAAGCCGCGCGCGACGAGGTGCTGGGACGGGCCCGCCAGCAGCTCGCCAATGGCCGCGATCCGGCGGAAGTGCTCGACTTCCTCGCCCACACGTTGACCAACCGCCTGTTGCACCCGCCGACTGCCGCGCTGCGCGAAGCGGCGCTCAGCGGCGACGCCGAACTGGCGCGGGCGGCGGAAAAGCTGTTCGCTGGAAGCGATGAACGAAAGGAAAGGAACGAGGAACGCGAGGGTTAGCGACGCGCGCTTGCCTTTGTTCGTTTCCTCTCCTCCATTCGTTCGTCGCCTTCCCATGCTCCCCAGCCTGCGCCGCAAACTCGAAGCCCTCGCCGAACGCCGCGAAGAACTCGAACGCCTGCTCGCCGATCCTTCGGTACTCGGCGACAACCAGCGCTTCCGCGACTACTCGCGCGAATTCGCCCAGCTCGAACCGGTGTCCGCGGCGCTGGCCGCCGAGGCCCAGGCCAAGCGCGATCTCGACGCCGCGCAGGCGATGCGCGACGACCCCGAGCTGCGCGAACTGGCCGACGAGGAAATCGAAGCCGCACAGGCCCGGCTGGCGCAGCTGGAAGACGAGCTCTCGCTGCTGCTGGTGCCCAAGGATGCGCGCGACGACGCCAACCTGTTCCTCGAGGTGCGCGCCGGCACCGGCGGCGACGAAGCGGCGATTTTCGCCGGCGACCTGTTCCGCATGTACGCGCGCTACGCCGAACGCCAGGGCTGGAAGGTCGAGGTCGAATCGGACAATCCCGGCGAGCATGGCGGCTACAAGGAAATCGTCGCCAAGGTCAGCGGGCGCGGCGCGTTCGCTAAGCTGAAGTTCGAATCCGGTACGCACCGCGTGCAACGCGTGCCGGAAACCGAGTCGCAGGGCCGCATCCACACCTCGGCCGCGACCGTGGCGATCATTCCCGAGGACGAAGCGGTCGACGAGGTCGCGATCAATCCGGCCGACCTGAAGATCGACACGTTCCGCTCCTCGGGCGCGGGCGGCCAGCACGTCAACAAGACCGAATCGGCGATCCGCATCACCCACGTCCCGACCGGCATCGTCGTCGAGAACCAGACCGAACGCAGCCAGCACGCCAACCGCGAGCGCGCGATGAAGCGGCTGAAGGCGCAGTTGCTGGAAGCCGAGCGCAGCAAGCAGCTGGCCGCGCAGGCCGAGACGCGCCGCCTGCAGGTCGGCAGCGGCGACCGCAGCCAGCGCATCCGTACCTACAACTTCCCGCAGGGCCGCATCACCGACCATCGCGTCGAAGGCCTGACCCTGTACGACCTGCCCAACATCATCCAGGGCGACCTCGACGAACTCGTCGACCGCCTGACCCGCGAATACCAAGCCGACGAACTGGCGCGCTTGACTACGAACGCATAAAAAAGCCCCCAAGAATTGGGGCTTAAGTTCGGGAACAACTAGCAATTATGGCCACAAAGAGCCAGAACCCCCCGAATAAAGCGATGATCACAACATCGATCACGCCTAGTAACAGATTTTTTCGCCGAATGCGTTGAAGTACCAATAGTAGCAATCCGGAACCGGCGGACTGCAGGGTTCGGTAACCTGCGTTGCGTATTGCGTCCTTATGCCTTCCATTTCAGTGGTTCCATCGCAAAAAACCGTCTTCTCTCCAACCAGGATCGTCTTAGCAGCATCTTGGTAATAGAGCATAGTCACTTTATTTGCGTTCACTGCGGTAGCACTAGCGCTTATAAGTACAGCAGCAATAAAAGTCGTTGCAACTAGACTGCGCTTTTTCCATGTACCCATTGGTCTTTATCCTTGTCAGCAGCACCTTCTTTCCATAGGGAGCTAGGAGCTCACAAAACAGCAGCGATACTCCTGCCACTACGCACCTCCATACGCACATGACCATGCCAAGGTGCATTAGTAGTTATAGTCGCCCAAATCATCAGGCGCAACGGTCAATTTTATAGACAGACCCTCCGATGGTATGTCGATGTAAAGCCAGCAATCTGATCCCAAGACGGACCGCCGCCAGGGCTCCCAGGGCGACCTCGACGAACTCGTCGACCGCCTGACCCGCGAATACCAGGCCGACGAACTGGCGCGACTGACCGCGGCACCGTAAATTCCGGGTTCGTCCCGCAACGAGCCCGACCATGACCGTTTCCATCCACCGCGCCGGCATCGACGACCTCGATGCGGTCGCGCCCTTGTTCGACCTGTACCGGCAGTTCTACGGAAAAGCGGCGGACGCGGCCATCGCGCGCGATTTCGTCGGCGAACGCCTGCGTCGCGGCGAATCGGTCGTGCTGCTTGCGCGCATCGATGGCGAAACCGTCGGCTTCACCCAGTTGTTCCCGTCGTTCTCGTCGGTGTCCGCCGGACGCGTCTGGGTCCTCAACGATCTGTATGTCGTCGCCGAAGCGCGCCGGCATGGCGTGGCGAAAGCGTTGCTGCAGGCCGCCGCCGATTTCGCGCGCGGCGAGGGCGCGCTTCGCCTGGAACTGGAAACCAACCACGACAACGCCAGCGCGCAGGCGCTGTACCGCCACCTCGGCTGGGAGGCCCACGACGACACGCTGCGCTTCCGATTGCCGCTGACCGCCTGAGTGCTACGCTGCCGGCACGGCGGCCATCCTCGAAGGAGCAAGCATGTCCCTGGACACCACGCTACGCCTGCTGGCCAAGGCCAGCGGCCTGACCGCCACCGACATCGCCGCCGCAATCCCGCGCGCGGGCGCGGCCACGGTGAAGTCCTGGCTCAGCGGCGACAAGCTGCCGGGCAAGGACCAGCTGACCGAGCTGGCGCGCACCTTCGGCGTGCCTGCGGGCACGCTGCTCGGCGAACTGGCCAGCACGCTGGATCCGGCGCGTACCAGGGGCGAACACGATCTGCTCGCCGCCTATCGCGCACTCAATACGCGCCAGCAGGGCGCGCTGCTCGAAGTCGCGCGCAGCATGGCACAACATAAGAAACGCTGATTTTTTGGACGCGGATTTACACGGAAGAATGCAGATAAAGCATTCTGAATTTTTCATTTATCCGTGCTCATCCGTGATGATCCGCGTCAAGAGCGCATTTCAGGAACACCATGAAAAAACTGAAACGCAAGGACTACGAAGCGCTGCTGGAACCGCTGCAACTGGACCTGGTGGCGATGGCGCGCTGGGTGCAGCACGCCGGCAAGCGCGTGGTGGTGATCTTCGAAGGCCGCGACACCGCCGGCAAGGGCGGCGCGATCAACGCCATCGCCGAACACCTCAACCCGCGCCAATGCCATGTATTGGCGCTGCCGAAGCCGACCGAGCGCGAGGCGTCCCAGTGGTATTTCCAGCGCTACGTGCCGCACCTGCCGGGCGCCGGCGAAATCCTGTTGATGGATCGCAGCTGGTACAACCGCGCGGGCGTGGAGAAGGTCATGGGCTTCTGCACCGACGCCCAATACAAGGCCTTCCTGCAGCAGGCCCCGGCCTTCGAGAAACTGTTGACCGACGACGGCATCCTGCTGTTCAAGTACTGGCTGTGCTGCGACCAGGACAAGCAGGAAGAGCGCTTCGCCGAACGCCTCGACGACCCGTTGAAGCGCTGGAAGCTGTCGCCGATCGATGTGCAGGCGCGGGCGAAGTACGACGAATACACCAAGGCGCGCGAGGCGATGCTGAAGGCCACGCACACGCCCAACGCGCCGTGGACGCTGGTCGATTTCGACGACCAGAAGCGCGGCCGCCTGACCCTGATCCACCATTTGCTGGAACGCCTGCCCGACACGCGCGTGCCCGAGGCCAAGGTCGACTTCCCGCCATTGAAGGCCAAACCGTGCAAGGAGCGTTATGGGGTGCTCGAACCGATCGCGGATTTCGATGTCCGGCGTTAAGAAGTTAGCGCTGCCGATGGTGCTGTGCTTTTTCGGAGCTCTGTTGCTATTCGGATTTGGGCCATGGCTGAAGCAAGATTATGTCTCCAGCGCCCCACGCACGCCGAATCCGGCGACCGGCCAGGTTATCGAATACAACCAGCATGGCTACATCGTCTTCTTCTCCCGCCGGCAGGAACTGACTCTCTCCTCTGTGTCTTTGACGGGCACGTTGTTAATTTTGGCGGGAGGGATCTTCTTGTCGGGCCACGGCTGGATGCGCGGTAGGCAATGGCGATAAGCACCCACGCGATCTTTCTTGCCTTGCCATTGGTCTTTTCACTCAAAGCCATGGCGCAAGATTCAGGCAAGGAAGCTATCGTTCCGGCCGACGGGAACGCGACCACGCTGGACACCATCCGCGTGACCGCGCCGCGCCCGGAGTTCCTCGATCTCGACCGGTTCAAGAACCCCATCGACCCGAAGTCATCGCGCTTCGACCGTGCCTATCGCGAACCGCCCAGCCTGGAACAGGTCGGCCAGAATGGCGGCGTGATCCCGCTACTCGTCGGCTACGTCGCGCAGAAGGTCGCCAAGGGCGCAAGCAGGATTCCCGGCTGGAAGGATCGCGAACAGCCCGCTATCGCAAGGCCGCCGCCGTTGACCGAAGAACAGATGAAACGCGCGGCCCGCTTGCAGGAAAGCGCGCCGTAACGCATCGGCAGCGTCTTCAAAGGACCGCGAAACCCTCGCCTGCTCCGCCATCGCCCGTCGCGACACGGACCAGCGTGTCGACTTGCGCCTTGGGCGGGCCCACGCGCAACCACGCTTCGAGCGCGTCGATGGATTCCGCATCGCCGACCGCCAGCACTTCTACCGAGCCGTCGGCAAGATTCTTCGCGTAACCACGCAAGCCGGACTTCAGCGCTTGCTCGCGGGTCGAGGCGCGGAAGAACACGCCTTGCACTTTGCCTCCCACGATGAAGCGCGCCGCAGCCATCACGCGCCCTTGGCGACGAACGCTTCGATTTCCCTGGCGGTCACGGGGCCGAGGAACTGCTTGGCCACCTTGCCGTCGGGCGCGATCAGGTAAGTCGTCGGCAGGCCGCGTGGCGTGGCGAAATCGGCAGGCGGCGAAAAGGTATCGACGATCACGATAGGGTACGCGACCGGGTGTTCCTTCAGGAACGCCTGCATGTCCTTCGTTTCAATGTCGTCGTAGGCCAGGCCGACCACGTCGATGTCGCCGCGGCGCTGGTCCAGCGTGGACAGTTCGGGCATCTCCTTCAGGCACGGACCGCACCACGTCGCCCAGAAGTTGACCACCACCCAGCGGCCGCGATGCGCGGCCAGCTCATAGGTCGAACCATCGACGGCAGGCAGTTTCAGCGTGGGGAAATCCGCGGTCGCGGCGGCCACGGCCGGGGCTTCGGCCTTCGCCGGTTCGGCCTTCGCAGGCGCGGGCGGTTCCGCGCTGCGGCTGCAACCCGCCAGCGCCAACGCCGCGACGACGCCGAGCAGCCCGCGGGTTTTCCTACTGTTTTCCATGGTCCACCTTGTACAGATCGTCGATGCGTGTCTTCAGCAGTTCGCGCAGCGGCACGCGCAATTCGTTGAGCGCCGCGATAGAGGCCGCGCCGAGCGCATCGCCCTGCGCGGGCAGGTACGCCTCGGCCACCGGAATGCGCAGGCGACAGGTCTCGTAGAGCTCAGCCAGGCTGACGCCGTCCAGGTCGCGCGCCAGCAGCCATTCGCCGTTCTCGGCCCGGCGCAGCACGCTGGCCTGTTCGAGTTGGGAAATGAAATGCTGGATCAGCGAGTCGGTCAGCGACGGCTCCAGCTCCATGATCTGGTCGATGTGCAGGCCCTGGCCTTCGCCGCGCGCCTCGCGGAAGCGGCCGATCAGGCGCAGCAGGCCGTACAGCTCGTAGCCCAACGGCAGGCGTTGCGACGCCGGCTGGTAGCGGAACGCCGAAATCGACGAGGCCAGCGACGCGCCCAGCAACACCGCGACCCAGCACAGGTAGATCCACAGCAGCAGGATCGGCAGCGCCGCCAACGCGCCGTACAGGTTCTGGTACGAGTTGAACGTCGACAGGTAGACGCTCAGCCCCCACTTGATCGCTTCCAGCAACAACGTTGCGAGCAAGGCGCCCGCCATGGCGTAGCGTAGCTTGACCGTCCGGTGCGGCACTACCCGGTAGATCGCGACGATGGCGATGAATTCGATCAACACCGGCGCCAGCGCCAGCGAGATGCGCTCCAGCACCTTGCCTTCCGCGGTCGAGAACAGCGGCAGGGCATAGAAGCTGGCCGACAGCGCGAACGAACCGGCGGCCAGCAGCGCGCCCAGGGTGAACACGGTCCAGTACACCAGGAAGCGCGAGACCTTGGGCCGGGCGCCGGCCACGCGCCAGATCCGGTTGAACGTGCTTTCCACGCTGTTGAGGGTCAGCAGCAGCGAGATGATCACGCCGATCACGCCGGTCGCGGTCAGGGTGCCGGTGTTCTGCAGCAGGTCGGCGAGTCTCGACTTCAGCGCGCTGGCCGCGCCGGGCACGAAGTTGGAGAAGATGTAGTCCTGCAGGTCGGCGCTCCATTCCCTGAACACCGGGAACGCCGAAAGCACACCGAACACGACCATCGCCAGCGGCACCAGCGCGAACACCGTGGTGTAGGCCAGCGCCGCGGCCGCCTGGAACAGCCGGTCGTCGAGGAAGCGGCGGGCGAGGAAACGGGCGAAGGTGCGCATCCGGTCGCGGTCGCGCAGTCGCTCGCCCCAACGGTTCAGCGTGGTCAGCGGTTCCATCGCGGCAAGGTTAACCGATAATGCGTCGGACCTCGGATCACTCCCCGGAGAACCCATGCCCGAAATCCTGGTGCTGTACTACAGCCGCGGCGGCTCGGTCGCGCGGCTGGCGCGGCAGATCGCGCGCGGCATCGGCGAAGTGCCCGGCATGGCCGCGCGCCTGCGTACGGTGCCACCGGTGGTCGCGGCGACGCAGACGGCCGCGCCGCCGGTGCCGGAAGACGGCGCGCCCTATGTCGAGAAGAACGATCTCGCCGAATGCGCGGGATTGATCGTCGGCAGCCCCACCCGCTTCGGCAACATGGCCGCGCCGATGAAGCACTTCATCGACGGCCTCGGCGCCGAATGGGCCAGCGGCACCCTGGTCGACAAGCCGGCAGCGGTGTTCACCTCGACCGCCACCATGCACGGCGGGCAGGAATCGACCCTGCTGTCGATGCAGGTGCCGCTGCTGCACCACGGCTGCGTCATCGTCGGCATTCCGTTCACCGAAACCCTGCTCAGTAGCACGCGCAGCGGCGGTACGCCGTACGGCGCCAGCCATGTCGCCGGCGGCAGCGACGATCCGCAGCCGAGCGAAGAGGAAGCCGCCCTCGCCCGTGCACTGGGACGGCGCGTGGCCGCACTGGCCAGCCGCATCGGGGCGGGAGCATGAAGGTATCGCGCCTGCTGCTGGGCACGGCGCTGTTCGCCTTGTCGCTGCTGTATTCGTTGTGGTTCCACGACGACCGCCATCGCACCGCAGCGCTGCTGGTGTTCGCCCTGCCCCCGTTGCTTGCGCTGGCCGGGGTGCTGCGCGGCAGCGCGAAGGCGGCGTTCTGGGCCGGCGTGCTGGCGCTGTTCTGGTTCAGCCACGGGGTGATGGTGGCGTACACACGACCGGGCGAAGCCGCCTACGCGTGGCTGGAAATCGTGCTCGCCCTGGTCGTGGTGCTCGCGTCGAGCTGGCCGGGGCTGCGCAAGCGCTTCGGCCGCAAGACCGGCACGCCGTAAAATTCACCCATTGGAACCTGACGGAGCACCACGATGGACGAACTGCTGATCGTCACCACCGGCGGCACCATCGACAAGATCTACTTCGACGACAAGTCCGATTACCAGATCGGCGACCCGCAGATCGGCATGATCCTGCGCGAACTCGGCGTGACCTTCCGTTTCACGGTGATTCCGATCCTGCGCAAGGACTCGCTGCACATCACCGATGCCGACCGCGAACTGATCCGCGCCACCATCGCCGCGCAGCCGACCCGCCACGTGCTGGTCACCCATGGCACCGACAGCATGGTGCAGACGGGCGCGGTGCTGAAATCGATCCCCGACAAGACCATCGTGATGACCGGTGCGCTGAGCCCGGCGCGCTTCCGTGGCTCGGACGCCGAGTTCAACATCGGCTGCGCTATCGGCGCGGTGCAATCGTTGCCGGCTGGCGTGTACATCGCGATGAACGGCCGCATCTGGGATCCGGCCAAGGTGCGCAAGAACGTCGCCGAAAACCGCTTCGAGGCGGCCTGAAGAAAGAACCCCGGCATCGCCGGGGTTCTTCGTTTCGCATCATTGATCGCCGATCAGAAGGTGATGCTCCAGCTGTTGATGTAGCCGGTATCGCCGCCGGCGTTGTCGTTGACGCGCAGCTTCCAGGTGCCGTTCAACGCTTCGCCCGACAGGTTCACCGTATAGGTGCTGTTGATGTTGTCGGCGCTGCCGCCGCTGCGGTTGTGCAGCGTGTACACCGAACCGTCCGGTGCGACCAGGTCGACCTTCAGGTCGCCGATGTAGGTGTGGATGATGTTCACCGCCACCTGCGTGCTGCTCAGGCCCGAGCCGGTGCGACCGGACACCGTGATCGGGCTTTCCACGGTCGCGTTGTCGCTGATCGTGTAGTCGCCCGAGTTGGTGTAGGTCTGCGTGCCGCCGCCACCGCCGGTGCTGTAGTCGCCGACCAGGCTGACGCCCGAGAACGACGAATAGGCCTTCAGGTTGACGTAGTACTTGCCCGCGGACGGCGTGGCGAAGGTGCAGGTCTCGGCATTGCCCGACTTGTACGGACGGCAGTCGTACACGCTGTCGGTCGGTTCGCTGCCGAACTTGACGTACAGGTCCGCGTCGCCGGTCCCGCCGGAGATGGTGAAGCTCAGGTTCGATGCGCCTGCCGGCACGTCCATCGTGTACTTCACGTAGCCGCCGGTCGAGGCCGACAGGTTGGTCGCGGCGACGCCCTTGGTCAGCGTGTTGCCGGTCGGCGGCGTGGTGCCGTTGACGGCATCGACGACGGCTTTGGCGTTGAGGATGCCCGGGCCGATCGGCTGCGACGGGGTCGACGGGAACGCGGTGACGTTGGCCTTGATCAGCGCTTCGACCTGCGCGGGCGTCTTCGGCGTGGTGGCGACGGACTGGATCAGCGCGACGACGCCGGCCACGTGCGGGGTCGCCATCGAGGTGCCGTTGTACGCGGCATAGGTTTCGCTGCCGGGCGTGGTGGTGCCGGAGTTCAGCGTCGACAGGATGTTGGAACCCGGTGCGGCGATGTCGATCAGCGAGCCGTAGTTGGAATACGACGCGCGCGCGCCGGTGCTGGTGATGGCGCCGACCGCGATGACGTTGTTGCAGTTGGCCGGGGAGGCGTTCGACACGTTGGTGTTGTCGTTGCCGGCGGCGATGACCAGGGTGGTGCCGCGCGAAACGGCGCTGTTGATCGCATTCTGCGTGGTGGTGCCGCAGGCGCCGCTGCCGCCCAGGCTGAGGTTGATCACCTCCGCCGGATTGGCGTTGGCCGGCACGCCGCTGACCGTGCCGCCGGAAGCCCAGACGATGGCATCGGCGATGTCCGAGTCGTAACCGCCGCAAGTGCCGAGCACCCGTGCCGGGACGATCTTGGCGCCATAGGCCACGCCCGCCACGCCCTTGGCGTTGTTGGTGACCGCGGCGATGGTGCCGGCCACGTGGGTGCCGTGCCAGCTCGAGTTCTGCGCGGAATGGGTGCCGCCGCACTGGTTGGCCGCGACCCAATCGCCCGGATCGCTCGGGTCGCTGTCGCGGCCGTTGCCGTCGTTCGACACGCTGGTGTCGCCGATGAAGTCGTAGCCCGGCAGGATGTTGGCGTTGAGGTCGCTGTGGTTGGTGATGCCGGTGTCGAGCACGGCGACGACCACGCCGCTGCCGTTGGTCGTGTCCCAGGCCTGGTTGGCCTTGATGCCGTAGGTGCCCGAGTAGCCCCACTGCTCGCTGTAGCGAGTGTCGTTGGGAGTCAGGGTGGCGTGGTTGAGCTTGTCGACTTCGACGTACTCGACGTCCGGGTTCGCGGCGATCTGCCGCATCAGCGTTTCGGCTTCGGCGCGATCCAGCTTGCGGTCGGCCTTGACCACGTCGCTGCCGACGGCCAGGCGACGCAGCTTCTGCAGGCCAAGCGCCTTGCCCTTGGCGGCCGGCAACGCGCGCGCGGCGGCATTCAGCGAGCCCTGCAGCGCGGTGGCGTCGCTGCCGTCGCGGAACTTGACGATGAAACGGTCGAACCGGGTATCGGACTGCAAGCCGCTCAGTTCGACGCGGCCGCTGGCGCTGGCCGAAGTCGCGACCAGCGCGGCGATCGCCGTGGCGGTGGCCATGGCCAGGATCTTCGTTTTCTTGTGCACGCGGTGCTGCGAAATCTCGGACATCAGAACTTCCCTCTTGTGATGGCGGATCGGGTGGTATCGCAACAACAAACCCCCGGCCGCGTTCGCCTGGGCGCACGCGACGGATTCCGAACGGGAGTAGCCCATGTGACCGCGGGCTGACCGGAACCTAGCCCATCTGCCGTATTGGCGGACCGGATTCGGTAAAGGAAAATTGGTAATAAGTGAAACCGTTTCCGCACTGGCTCGCGATTGCGGCAGCAGTCACGATTTCACGGGCGTGCGCGCGGCCCGCCGTGACGACGGCGTGAAATGCACGCGATTCTCCGCCGGACGCGGCTACCGATTTGCGCAGCGCAATGTCCGCATTGCGCGAATGCGGGCAAGGACACGGACAAGAAAAGGCCGGCGCATGGCCGGCCTTGTCATGATGCTGTCTGCGGCGCGAGATCAGTCGCGCAGCTTGACCAGCCAACCGTGGCGATCAGGCAAGCGTCCGTACTGGATGTCGGTCAATTCCTTGCGGATCGCCATGGTCACTTCGCCAGCCGGTGCGTTGACGTCGCCGACGGAGAAGCCCTTCCCCTTCAGTTCGCCGATCGGGGTGACCACCGCGGCGGTGCCGCAGGCGAATACTTCGCTGATTTCGCCCGAAGCCACGCCGTCCTTCCATTCGTCGATCGACACCTTGCGCTCTTCCACCTTCAGACCGCGGTCGCGCGCCAGTTGCAGGATGCTGGAACGGGTGATGCCTTCGAGGATGCTGCCGGAAAGTTCCGGAGTGACGATGCGGCCATCCCTGTAGACCAGGAACACGTTCATGCCGCCGAGCTCCTCGAGGTACTTGCCTTCGACCGGATCGAGGAACAGCACCTGCGAACAACCCTGCGCATAGGCTTCCTGCTGCGGCAGCAGCGAAGCGGCATAGTTGCCGCCGCACTTGGCCGCGCCGGTGCCGCCCTTGGCTGCGCGGGCATAGTCCTCGGACAGCCAGATCGACACCGGCGCCACGCCCTTGGCGAAGTACGCACCGGCCGGGCTGGCGATGACGTAGTAGCCCGCCGCCTGCGCCGCGCGCACGCCGAGGAAGGCTTCGGTGGCGATCATGAAGGGGCGGAAATACAGGCTGCTTTCCGGCGTCGACGGCACCCAGTCGTGGTCGATGGCGACCAGCTGGCGCAGCGATTCGGTGAATTCCGTCACCGGCAGTTCCGGCAACGCGAGGCGCCGTGCCGAACGCTGCAGGCGCGCCCCGTTGGCGTCGGGACGGAAGGTCCAGATGGAACCGTCGGCATGGCGATAAGCCTTGATGCCTTCGAAGATTTCCTGGCCGTAATGCAGTACCGACGCCGCCGGATCCAGCGCGAGCGGACCGTAGGCGTGGACCTGGGCGTCGTGCCAGCCCTTCGCCTTGTCCCACTGGATGGCGACCATGTGGTCGGTGAAGTACTTGCCGAAGCCGAGTTCGCCGGCAAGGATCGCCGCACGCTGTTCGGCGCTGCGGGCACGATCGGAAGGAGTGACCTGGTAGACCAGCGGGGAGGCGGCGGGGGCGTTCATGGGGGAAATCCTCGTGGAAACCCGCCCATTATGCCGCCGAAGCGTCCGCCGGGCTTTCACCGGCGACGCATGCGCCGGCAACCACCCCGCCTACAGCATCCCGGTTTCCAGCCGCGCCGCTTCGCTCATCATGTGCCGGCCCCACGGCGGGTCGAACACCAGCTCGACGTCGGCCTCGGCGATGGTCGGGATCATCTCCAGCTTGCTGCGCACGTCGTCGACCAGGATCTCGCCCATCCCGCAGCCCGGCGCGGTCAGGGTCATCTTGACCTCGACCTCGCGCTTGCCATCGTCGCGGCGCTTCAGGTTGGCTTCGTACACCAGGCCCAGGTCGACGATGTTGAACGGGATTTCGGGATCGAAGCAGGTGCGCAACTGCTTCCATACCAGCGCCTCGACCTCATCGTCGCCGGCGCCTTCGGGCAGGTTCAGCGATTCCGGCGGCTCCTTGCCGATGGCATCCGCGTCCTTGCCGGCGATGCGGAACAGGTTGCCTTCGACGAACACCGTGTAACTGCCGCCCAGCGCCTGGGTGATGTAGCCGTAGCTGCCCGCGGGCAGGGTCACGCTGTCGCCCTGCGGCACCATGACGGCGGCACAATCGCGTTCGAATTGGACGGGTTCGCTGCTGCGGGAATACATGGAAGACAGATGGGGGCCGCATCGCGCGGCGCAAGCCGCATTTTAACGGTTCGACGCACCGCCCGCCGGGGCCATGCGGCGGACACAATGTCCCACCCGGCGCATCGAGGTGCCGTCGCGCTATCCTGCGCGGCCATGCCGGAGCCCCAATGAGCGAACCTTCCACCGCGCGCGGCTCCGGCCGATCCGTCGCCTTCCCCTTGTTCATGCTCGCTGTCGGCTGCCTCGGCGTGGCCGCCGCATGGGTGCTGCTGGCGCTGTACGGCAACGGACAGAAAGGCTGGATGGCCGTGATCGCGGCGCTGGATGCGGCGTGGATGCTGCGCTTGGGCGGCTGGCGCCCGGGCTGGGCGCGTGCCGCGCTGGCGGTGGCGGGTACGTTGTCCGTGGTCGCCTTGGCCAACTGGGGCATCGCCGCGCTGCAGATCGGCCTGCCGATGGGCCTGGACCTGTGGGAGTCGCTGTCGAAACCGGGTCTCGGCTACGTGTGGTTGCTGGCCGGACTGGCCAACACTGCCTTCGACAAGGCCTGCATCGCGGTGGCGGTCGCAATTGCGGCGTGGTTTGGGCGCTGATCCGGCTTCGCGATTACTCCGGCATTTCGTCCAGGCACTGCGCGAACAGGGCTACCGCCTGCTCGATCTCCGCCACGGACAAGGTCGCGTAGCCCAGCAACAGCCCCGCCCGGTCCGGTGGCGTCATGTAGTACTGGGAAATGGACGCCAGCCACAGTCCCCGCGTGCGTGCGTGGGCGATGAAGGCCTCGCCCTGCATGCGATCACGCCCCCGCAGCCATGCCACCAGATGCATGCCGGCGTGGGAATCGGCGATCTCGACCCGGTCGCCCGCCAGCCGCCGCAGGCCGTCGAGCAGCGCGGTGCGCCGCTCCTTCAGGGTCTTGGCGGTGCGGGCGAGATGGCGTTCGAAGCCGCCATCGGCCATGAATCCGGCCAATGCCGCCTGCTCCACGGTCGGTGCGCCGAAGTCGTCCAGCCATTTCGCCGCGACGAAGTCGCCGCGCAGTTGCGGCGGCACCACCATGTAGCCGAGCCGGACCGAGGGGAACAGGGTCTTGGAGAACGTGCCGATGTAGACGACCCGGTTGTCGCTGTCGAGCGAGCGCAGGGCCGCCAGCGGCTTGCTGTCGTAACGGAACTCGCCGTCGTAGTCGTCCTCGAAGATCCAGCAATCGTGGCGGCGCGCGTATTCCAGCAAGGCCAGTCGTCGCGGCAACGACAGCACGGATCCCAGCGGAAACTGGTGCGACGGCGTCACGCATATCAGTTGGGGGCGCCGCGCCGGCAGCGCATCCACGCACATGCCCTGCGCATCCACGGGCACCGGCACCACGCGCGCTCCGTGCGCCTTCAACACCGTGCGGACCGCGTTGTATTGCGGGTCCTCCATCGCCACTTCGGTGCCTTCGTCGAGCAGCACGCGCGCGGTCAACGTCATCGCCTGCTGGGTGCCGCCGACGATCAATACGTCGTCCGGGACGACATGCACACCGCGGCGCCGGGCGAGGTAGTCGCAGACCGCTTCGCGCAGCACGGGCAGGCCTTGTGCCGTCGGATAGTCGGGCTGGGTGTATTGGGCCGCGCGCGACAGCTCGCGCGCCCACGCACTGGTCAACGCCGGATTGGTCGACGGCTTGCCGTAATGGAACGCATATCTCGGCATCGACTCGCGCTGGCCGAACAGGCGCGCCGGGTTGAGCAGCTCGCGCGCACGCCGGGCGTACGCCGATTGGGGCTCGACAGGGCCCGTTGCCACCGGGGCGGTGGTGGTCTGCAGCGGTGGAGTGACGTAACTGCCCGACCCGACCCGGCTATCGAGGAAACCTTCGGCGCGCAGTTGTTCGTAGGCGGCCAGCACCGTGTTGCGCGACACTCCGAGTTCGCGCGCCAGTACCCGGGTCGGGGGCAGGCGCGAGCCGGTCTGCACGCTGGCGCCGAACATCGCCGCCTTCAGCGCCCGGGTCAGTTGCCCGTGCAGCGGGCCTTTGCCATCGAGTTCCAGGTACACGCGAAGCCCTTCGATCAATTGGCCCCATTGCAGTGTAGCCAATTGGATCTTTATAGGGCCAATTATCCGGGGTTTGATGGGGCCAATCGCCGACGCCACCGATGAGGCCGCCATGACCACGCATTCCCTCCCCTCGCCGATCCGGATCGCGCCATCGCTCACCCCTCCCCTCTGGCTGCTCGGCGGAACCGCGGCGGCCGTGGTCGACTTGGCCCTGGCTGCCCTGTACTGGAGCGGACACGGCTCCGCCGGCCTGCGCGTACTGCAATCGATCGCCGCATGGGCGATGGGCCCCGCCGCCTACCAGGGCGGATGGGCCAGCGCCGCGTTCGGCGTGCTGCTCTACATCGGCACCTTGTCGGCGGTGATGGCGGCTTACCAGCATCTGTCGCGCCGCTTCCGCGTGCTGTTGCGCAGGCCCGTGGTCTGCGGCGCCTTGTACGGCGCGCTGATGTACTGGCTGATCTTCCACGTCTTCGTGCGCTACTTCAGTGCCGCCGTCACCCACGCGCACGCGCTGCCATTGGAGTGGGAAGCCTTGTGCTATGCCGTCTACATCGGCCTGATCGGCATTCCCTGTGCATTCCTGGCACGCACGCACGTGGTGCGCGGAAACGGGTAACGCGCGCGGCGAATCACCGCTTCACCTTGCCGCAAGCGACTGCGGCCACTCGTGCATGTCCCTCGGCGTGATTGCGAGAGCCGCCAGAACTGGCTGGTCGGCTCTGGCGCGAGCACATAAATCGACCTCGGTGGCATTGCGTCGCGATGCTTCGGATCTACGGTCCTGACTGCTGGAAATCAATATCAGGCGAACGCAAGGCCGGCATGATGTCGGGCGACCGCAAGGCGTGGCACGATTGACGCATGGCTACCAAAGCGATCGCGGGCGGCACGGTCCATGAGCTCCCATCCGACCTTCGGAAGGCCATCGAATCCGATGATGTAGCCAGGAATCTCTGGACCGGAATAACCCCGATCGCGCGAAATGAGTGGATATGCTGGGTTACATCGGCCAAGAAGGAAGAAACCCGAAAACGGCGTATCGAAGTCGGCCTCGACAAGATGCGCGGAGGGATGCGCAGGCCATGCTGTTGGCCCGGATGCCCGCACCGCTGATGTGCACGAAAATCGGGTTTGTTTCCCGGCACGGGTCGGCTGCTGTCCAGCCCGCACATTCGGTCGTGGCTTCAAGCCTCCCGAAGCAGAAGGCCGACCCCTTTCGGGGTCGGCCCACGACTCGGCAGGACAGCCCCTCCGTCAGAAATCGTAGCGGACGGTGAGACGGACGCTACGCGGATCGGTGTAGTACAGCACCTGGCCATATCGCTGGGAAATCTGCGTACGGTTAGCCGCGGAGCGGTCGAAGAACGCGGTCGGGGTTTGGGTGTCGAACAGGTTCAGGACATCCACCCCGACGCTGAGGCCTTCGAGCCAGTTGGGCGTGTAGGTCACGTTGAGGTTGAAGGTAGCGGTCCACGGAGTTTCGCCGGCTGCGCCTCGCGGCGAGAAGTGGTAGTCCGCATTCGGTACGGCATTCGGATCGTTGACCGCGGTCTGGCCACCGGGCACGCCGCAGTAGTAGTAGGAAGCGCTGTTGTAAATGCCCGACTTGGCGTATGGCCAGAAGCTGGTGCAACTGCGTGGACGGCCGCTCTGGACGATCACCGAACCACCCACGCGCCATTGGTTGCTCAGCTTGAGGGAGCCGAACGCCTTGACCTGGTGGGTCCGATTGTTCGGCAGGGGACCGCCGGCACCCGCCATCAGCTCCGGCAAGTCCCAGTCCTGGGATACGGACACGTCGGCCTGGCCGCCGGCACCGGTATCGGTCGAAGAGTTCAGCTGGCCTTCGGCGTTGCCCCAGTTGTGCGCCAGCGTGTACTCCAGCTTGGCGCGCAGCATGCCATCGTTGTATTCGGTGAAAAGATCCAGGGCGGCGTACCGGCGCTTCAACTTCGGCAGGGCCAGTTCCTCGGCGCTATAGGTCACCTTCTCGAAGCTGCCATCCTCTTGCTGGATCCAGAAAGTGTTCGCTTCGCCCGGGTTGAGGATGAAGCAGGCTCCGCCAAGCACCGGCGAGCAGTTGTCATCGATCGCACTTTTCAGGTCGCGATAGGTCAGCTTGGCGCCCCAACTCGTGGTATCGCTGAGCACCTGTTCCATGCCCAGGATGTATTCGTCCTGGTAGTGCGCCTTCAGACCGTCAGCCGAAACCGTGCGCGGATCGGGGGCCACGCCGCATTCCTTGTTCGTCGAAACGGCACCATTGCCGCAGACGAACTCCTGCGTGGTCAACGGGATCGGCGTGAGGCCGTTGGGGGTGCCATCGGCATTGATGCTGGTGTAGGTGTAGAACTGGCTGGCAATCAGACTGCCATTGGCCGCGCGGATGGCCACGTTGTTCGGCATGGCCAGGTGATAGCGGCCGGCATTGCCGTAGACCTTCAGGCTGGAATCGCCCTTCACGTCCCAGGAGAAGCCGATACGAGGCGCCCAGTTGTCCTTCTGGCTGACGTAGATCTTGCCGTCGCCGTTGTAATTGTCGAAGCCATCGTTGCGCAAGCCCAGCGACAGCAGGAAGTTGTCGGTGACCTGCCAGCGGTCCTCCAGGTACCAGGCATGCTGCACGGTGCGCACGTTGCCCCCGGTCGTGTTGTAGTCCTTCGTCACGTAGTAACCCTGCGTGCCGAGGCCGCCGCCGCTGGCCGGCGAACCTACGCCATGGCTCGCATCAATCGCTGCATTTGGGCTGCCGAACGCATAGGTCCAGCGGTAGCCGGGTCCTGAAAAGCTGTTGAAGCGGAACGACTCGGCCTCGAAATGGTCCACGCCGGCACGCAACTCGTGGTTGCCCAGGGCGTAGATCACGTCGAAACGATAACCCTTGGTCTTGTCGAATGTCGGTACGCCGACGCTCAGGTAAGGCTGGGGACTGGTGATCGAAGAATAGGCAGCCGGCACGTTGGCCGAATTGATATTGATGAAAGTCTTGCTGGGGTCGTAGCCCGGCACCTTCGCGGGCAGGTGGTCGATCTTCTGCTGGCCATACAGGGCCGAGACCGTCAGGTTGTCGGTCCAGTAGCCGGTGTACTTGCCGATGTACAGGCGGGCATTATCCTCCGTGGTGCCGCTGACGGCCACGATGTTGTCGTGCTGGAGAGTGTTGTAGTCGAAGCCGGAATAGGCGAAATCGTATTGGGTATTGTCCTGGACGCCGGTCAATTCAAGGATGTGCTTATCGGTGATGTTCCAGTCCACCTTCGCCGTCCAGCGCGGATAGGTGTAGCTGAAATCGTTCCAACCTTGAGCCGCCACGTTGGCCAGACGCGAGAAGCGTACGGCGGTGCCATCGGTTTTTTCGCGCTCGGCGTTGGCATAAACGAACAGCCTGTCCTCGACGACCGGGCCGCTTGCCCACACGCCGTACTTGAAGCTTTCCGCCGTGTTCTGCCTGCGGTGCTGGTACAGCGTGCCGTCCGTCCAGTTCAATGGGTTCTGGGCCGCGGCGGTGTCGGTGTAGTGGCTGTCGGCGGACCAGTGGCCGGTATCCGGGTAGTAGATGTCCTCCGCGTTGCCTTTCAGCGACTTCGGGGTCCAGACCGCGTACACCCCGCCCTTCCATTCGTTGGTGCCGCGTTTGGTGATGACACTGACCACGCCGCCGGTCGAACGGCCGTACTCGGCGCCGTAACCGCCCAGCAGCACTTGCTGCTGATCGATGGAATCGAAGCCCAATGCGGTGAAGCCGATGGCGGCCAACGGATTGGTGACTGGATAGCCGTTGATGTAGTAGGCATTTTCCGAAGCAGCAGCGCCGCCGAAACTGCCAATGCCGCTACGCGAAACGGCAGGCCTGCCTGCCATGGCCATGCCGGGCGCGGCGGACATGTCGTACGAGGTGGAGGAGATCACGCCCGGGGCCAGCAGCGACACGTCGTTGAGGTTCTGGCCTACCGCGTACTGCGCCAGTTCCTTGGCGGTGAATACGGTGCGCGTATCGGTCTGCGAGACGTCGATGCCGGGTCCTGTTGAGCCGGTGACGGTTACCGTGTCCAGCGTAGTGGCGGCGCCCGTCGTGAAGTCGACCTGCGAGCCGGTCGCAACGTGCACCAGCACGTTGCGGCTGTCGGAGCCGATGCTGACCTTGTAGTTGCCCGGCAACACCGACACCGCGCGATAGTTGCCGTTCGCATCCGCGGTCACCGTGCGGCTCGCGCCCGAATCGACGTTCGTGATGGTGATGGCCTGGCCAGCCTGGGCCTTGCCGAAAATGGAGCCGCTGGTGCTTTGCGCCTGCACGCCGCCCGCGAAACACATGCCCAACGCCATGCTCAGCGCGGTTCGTTTCAGATTCTTGTAGAAATTCCTGGAATTCCGGGAAATGATCATTTGCACTCTCTGCGATTGGGTCTTGAGAAACGCGATCGACTGTCGCGCCGGCCAGCGAAGCAAGTGCGACGATGACGTCGCCCAATCGACGTTAACGTTATCTTTATGAGTTCGTTATGCGGGGATTGCGTATTTCTCCCGCAGGAAACTTTCCACTTCCGGCGGATCTCGCCCGCTTCTCGATAGCCCATCTCTTTTCGCAAGACTTGCACATGGTTGGCGCAAGGCATGCGCATCGATCCGTACAGAAGACGGACGACGCGCATGGCTTCTCACCGCTCGACTGGCGGATTCCCGATGGTTGCGGAAAGACTCTCGAAAGGACTCCGTCGACGTCGGCTCATCCGCCACATAACGCCCTGATGACGGAGGCGAGGTTGACTCGCCTTAGAACTTAAGCGTGAGCTTCGCCCGCGACGTTCGTGGAGGCTCGGACGGATCTACGGCGTGCACGAGGACAACGGCAGCTGCAGCGACTGCAGCCCCTTTCCCAGATCGGCGGTTTCCGCGAACAGCACCAGCCCCATGTCGGCGTCCACGGCGTCGGCTGGAAACTCCACGGAGACGTGGCCAGAAATCCCCTTTTCCCCTAGCCGCCATGGGCCATGCAATGCGCGCACCACACGCTCGTGGCGCAACCGTTTTCCCTTGTTTTCGCCCGCGGCGACGCGATCGGTGACCAGCCCATCCTGGTAAAGCGCCAGCCAAAGCCGACCGTCGGCTGCCATTGCCTTCGTTCCGGTCAGTACCGGCGCGGCCTGCACGCCCACATCGACGCCCTTGCCCGAACGCGATGCCGCAAGTTTCAGACTGACGGACGCGGGGTCTTGCCCCAATCGTTCGACCAGCGCGTCTACGGACGATGATTTGCGCCAGTCCAGCATGGTCTTCGCGCCCAGCATCACCTGCGGCGTGTACACCACACGTTTGCCGGCACTGGCAACGCGGGTCTGCTGGCGCGCGGTATTCGCTGCCGAGGAAAACCGGTCGGGCCAACCCAGGTCATTCCAATAGTCGACATGGAAAGCGAGCGCAGTGGCGTCGGCCCGGCCTTTCCAGCGCTCCATCCACTGATCCGCAGGCGGGCATTGGTTGCAGCCTTCCGCGGTGTACAGCTCGATCAGCGGGACGAACGTCATACCGCTGGCCGCCTGGCACGTCGCCTCCATTGCGGCAGCATGCGAAGGCGCCAGCGAAACCAGCAGCAGCATCGAACAGAAGGGCGTCAGGC
This sequence comes from Pseudoxanthomonas helianthi, assembly GCF_017939625.1. Classification (GTDB taxonomy): domain Bacteria; phylum Pseudomonadota; class Gammaproteobacteria; order Xanthomonadales; family Xanthomonadaceae; genus Pseudoxanthomonas_A; species Pseudoxanthomonas_A helianthi. The sequence continues at coordinate 430,199 of NZ_JAGKTC010000002.1, read as the reverse complement.
GCATTGTTCGCTCCGCGATTCCGACGTCAGTGAACGTACTCTAGCCGTGGACGGGCCCGCGCGTTATGCGGGAATTGCGTACCTGGCGCCCGTATCCGTGCACACGGTTTCGAGCAATTCCAGCGCAACAGCGGCGCAACGCACGCACAGCAGCCGATTCCTCCAGGATGCACAGTGCCTGCACCGGCATTGCTCTCTCTGTCGGAATTTGGAAGGCCGCGGCGGATGCTGCGGCCTTCCTTTTGCCGGAATGCCCTCGCCAATCCGGCGATTGGCTCCCATGCGAACGGATGCATTGGCTCTCAATGGGCCGCGGGTACAGGTCTATGTTTCCGCCATGAGCGCGACCTCCGTCGCGCACCTCGTCCGGGACCCACCTCGATGGAACTGCATCGGCACAGGCTTCGCATGTCGGATCAGCTGGTCCTGGGGAACGATCCGGGCATCGAGCTGCATTCGGTCCTGGCGCGAGGCCGCGGCGCGCGAGTCGAAATCCCCGCCGGATGGATCAGCGTGTGCTGGGCCGTACGCGGCCGCTTGCGCCTTGAGGCCAATGGCCGCGAGTGGGAACTGACTTCCGGACAAGTCCAGGTGTGGCGCGACGCACCCTTGCAATGCCGCAGTGGCGCGCACCACGGCTGGATCGTCGTTACCGGCCCGAGGCGCGCATGGAACTGGCTATCTCCGCAACGCGACCCGATTCCCTGCCCCGAGCTGTTGCTTTGGCAAGGCCGCATCTGCCGCGATGTCGCCCATGTTCTTTGCTGCATGGCGAAGGAAGGCGCGCCGCGTACGCCGGAACACGACCGTACCCTGGCCATCGCGCTTTCGGACAGCCTGCACGATTCGCAGAAGGAACTGCATGGCAGGCTGGCCCGGTGCGGCGGCCGCGGGCTCGCCAGGCGGCAGCAGATGCTGATGCGCTTGTTGCGGGTCAGGCATGCGATCCGCCACAGCGAGGACCAGCGCCCCAACCTGGCCGGTCTTGCCCGGATGGCGAACTATTCGACCTTCCACCTGATCCGCGTGCATCGCATGGTGTTCGACGAAACGCCGTTCGAGTATGCCGCGCGCTTGCGCATGGAGCGCGCATGGCGCATGGTCAACGACACGGACATGCCGGTCTGCGAGATCACCGAGATGCTGGGCTTCGAAAGCCAGAGCGCGTTCTGCCGCGTCTTCAAGAGCGCGTTCGGAACGACCGCATCCGAAGTGCGACGCGGCATCGAGGGATTGCGGATCCGCGCCGCCTGACAATCACCACCTCGGGGAATCGAACCATGCTCAAGAGTCTCTCGCCTGCCGCGCCTGGGCGCGTTGCCGCGGAAGGAATCGGAACCGGCCTTCCCTGGCGCCCGTTCCTGATCGGCACTGCGCTCATCGGCAGCGCCGACCTGCTGTTCGCCTGGTTGTTCTGGGCGTCGAAGGGCGTGGGCTTCGTCGACATCCTGCATTCCATCGCCCGCGGCTGGTACGGCAAGGCCAGCGAAGGCATGGGCATGAGCAGCGCGCTGGTCGGTGCGTTGTCTCACTACATGATCATCTTCGGCATGTTGCTGGCCTACTGGCTGGCGGCGCGCGTACACGCGGTCTTCCGCCGGCACGTCATCGCGCTCGGCGCAGCCTATGGCCTGCTGCTGTACCTGGTCATGAACTTCATCGTGCTGCCGCTGTCGGCAGCGGGCATGCCGAAGTTCAACAACGTCGCATGGGTGGCGTCCAGCATCGCGATGCACATGCTGATCGGCGTGCTGATCGCGTGGTTCGTGAAAAAGGCGCTGGATCGCTGATCGTCGTCACGGGCAGGTCGGGGTAACGCCCCGACCGTCTCGGCAAAGGTCGGGGACGTTGCCCCGACCTGCAAACGCCGACTCAATGCCCGCCGTCCAGGGCCTTCAGTTCGCTGACCAGCGCACTGGCCATTTCCGCGCCATCGCCATACAGCATGCGCGTGTTGTCGGCGTAGAACAGCGCGTTCTCGATGCCGGCGAAGCCGGTGCCCTTGCCGCGCTTGATCACGATGGTGTTCTTCGAATTGACCACGTCGAGGATCGGCATGCCATAGATCGGCGACGCCGGGTCGGTCTTCGCCACCGGGTTGACCACGTCGTTGGCGCCGATTACCAGCGATACGTCGGTGTTGGCGAATTCGGGGTTGATGTCGTCCATGTCGGCGATCAGGTCGTAGGGCACGCCCGCCTCGGCCAGCAGCACGTTCATGTGTCCCGGCATGCGCCCGGCGACCGGGTGGATGGCGAACTTGACCTTGACCCCGCGATCCAGCAGCCGCTGGGTCAGTTCCCAGATCTTGTGCTGCGCCTGCGCCACCGCCATGCCGTAGCCGGGCACGATGACCACGCGTTCGGCGAAGGCCATCATCGCGGCGACGTCGGCGGCCTCGATCGGCTTCTGCGAACCGCTGATTTCCTGCGCCTCGCCGCTGCTGCCGCCGAAGTTGGAGAACAACACGTTGCTGATCGGCCGGTTCATCGCCTTGGCCATCAGCCGGGTCAGCAGGATGCCCGCCGCACCGACCATCATGCCGGCGATGATCAGCGATTCGTTGCCCAACACATAGCCTTCGAATGCCACCGCCAGGCCGGTGAACGCGTTGTACAGCGAGATCACCACCGGCATGTCGGCGCCACCGATCGGCAGGGTCATCAGCACGCCCAGCGCCAGCGCGGCGAGGAAGAATGCGACGATCACCGGCACACCGAGTTTCCAGGCCGCCAGCGCGCCGAGCACCACCGTGCCCAGCGCGACCAGCGCGTTGAACCACTGCTGGCCGGGGAAGGTGTAGCGCTTGTCCATGCGCCCGTCGAGCTTGGCCCAGGCGATGATCGAGCCGGACAGCGACACCGCGCCGATCAACGAACCGACCACCGCCAGCGCCAGCGTGACCTTGCCCGGCTGGCGCGCGGCCAGTTCGGCGATGGCGCTGGGGCTCCAGTTCGAGGTGTCGCGGTTGGCCAGCGCGGCGAACCGCAGCAATTCCACCGCGCCGATCGCCGCGGCCGAGCCGCCGCCCATGCCGTTGAACAGCGCGACCATCTGCGGCATGTCGGTGATCGCGACCTGCTTGCCCCAGGCCCAGGCGACGAAGATGCCGATCACCGCCGCCAGCAGGATCAGGGTGATGTTGTGTAGCCCCGGCAGGAACAGCGTCGCCACGGTGGCGATGACCATACCCAGGCCGGCCCAGCGGATGCCGCTGCGCGCGGTGGTCGGGCTGGCCATGCGCTGCAGGCCCAGCAGGAACAGCGTGGCGGCGACCAGGTAGCTGGTCTTGACCAGGATCGGCAGGAATTCGGAAAGGCCCATTACTTGCCCTCCTTGCCCGAGGGCTTCTTGCTGGACTTGAACATTTCCAGCATGCGCTCGGTGACCACGTAGCCGCCGGCGGCGTTGCCCGCGCCCAGCAGCACGGCGAGGAAGCCGATGGCCTTTTCCAGCGTGGTGTCGGCGTGGCCCAGCACCACCATCGCGCCGATCAGCACGATGCCGTGGATGAAGTTGGAACCCGACATCAGCGGCGTGTGCAGGATCACCGGCACCCGCGAGATGATCACGTGGCCGGCGATGGCCGCCAGCATGAAGATGTACAAGGCCACGAAACCGTCGTTCATCCGCTTCCCTCCGGGGCACGCCGCCCTCCCGCATCATAACCGCGGCTGAACCCGTCGGGAAATCGAGGAAAGGTGTCAACCGCAACGTTCCGCGGGCGTTTTCACCCTCGCAACACCGCCCCCGCCACGAGAAGAGGAGACCGCCATGCGACACCGTTCATTGCTCGGCTTGACCATCCTGCTGCTCGGCGTCGCCGGCAGCGCCGCCGCCAGGGATTTCGGCGACCGCGTCGACCATCGCCTCGATCGCAAGGGCGAACGCATCGAGCACCGGCTCGACGCCCGTGGCGACCGCATCGAAGCCCGCTACGACCGGCGCGCCGCGGTCGCCGCAGCCCATGGCCGTTTCCACCTGGCCCAGCGACTCGACGCGCGCGGCGAGCGCATCGACCGCCGCCTGGACCGCAAGGGCGAACGTGCCGAAGCCCGCTGGGATCGTCGCGGCGACCGCTTCGACCGGCGCTGGGATCGCAGGAGCTAAGCTTTGCTGGTGAATCCCGTCGCCAGCCCGGAACTTGAAAACCCGGCGCCGCCCCGCCTGGCGGCGTCGCTGGAACAGTTCCTGGCCGAAATCGGCACGCGCGCGTTCCGCTTCGCCGAAGCGGGCCTGCGCAGCCGCGACGACGCGCTCGACGCGGTGCAGGATGCGATGATGAAGATGCTGGCCTATCGCGAGCGCCCCGCCGCCGAATGGACCCCGCTGTTCTGGAGCATCCTGCGGCGCAAGATCGTCGACGTGCAGCGGCGCAGCAGCTTCCGCCTGCGCTGGCTCGCCCCGCCCAGCGAACGCAGCGAAGACAGCCTGGTCGACTGGGCCGATCCCGGCGTGGGGCCGTCGCAGGCGCACGATCAGCGCGAGGCCTACGCGCGCCTGACCCAGGCGTTGCGCGCGTTGCCCGCGCGCCAGCGCGAGGCCTTCACCCTGCGCGTGCTGGAAGAGCTGGACGTGGCCGACACCGCGCGGATCATGGGCTGCTCGGAAGGCTCGGTGAAAACCCATCTGTCGCGCGCGCGCGACGCTTTGCAGAAACAGCTGGAGGAATTCCGGTGAGCGACATCCACGACAACGACGCCTTCGACCGCCGCGCAAAACAGTTGCACGCGACGGCGCTGGCCAGCATTTCGCCGCAGACGCTGGCGAAGTTGCGTGCCGCGCGCCAGGCCGCCGCCCAACCCGCGCGTCCGGGCCACGCCTGGCGCTGGATCGCCGCGACCGCGTTCTCCGCGGTGTTCGCGGTGGCCATCGGTGTGCAGTTCGTGCCACGCACTTCCACCCCGGTGGCGCCCGCGCAACCGGTCGCGTCGGCCTCCGCCACTTCCGACTATTCCACCTCGCTGGACGAAAACCCCGATCTGTACGTGTGGCTGGCTTCTGCCGAAGGGCAGCGCCTGGCCTCGGAGTAAGCCATGAACAAGACGAACATCCGCCTTTCCTTTTTGCTTGCGCTGGGCCTGTTGTGCGGCAACGCACTGGCGCAGGCCGCGCCAGCAGGGAACCTGCCCGAATGGGACAAGCTGACGCCGCAGCAGCGCGAAACCCTGATCTCGCCGATGCGCGATCGCTGGAACAGTTCGCCGGAAGAACGCGCGCGCATGTTCGAGCACGCCAACCGCTGGAAGTCGATGACGCCGGAACAGCGCCAGCAGGCGCGCAAGGGCATGCGCCGCTTCGAGCACATGGGTCCCGAGCAGCGCCGCGAGGCACGCGCCCTGTTCTTCAAGATGCGCGGGATGACGCCGGAGCAACGCCAGCAGCTCCGCAATCAGTGGGGCAAGATGACGCCGGAACAGCGGCGCGAGTGGATGGACAAGAATGCGTCCAAGCAGGACGACATGCCACCAATCCCGCCGCCGCCGAGGAATTGAAATGCAAAAACCGACGGATTTCCGGCGGTTTTTGCTTGGGCAGCTTAGGTAGGATGGGTGGAGCCGAAGGCGATACCCATCAATCCACTCGCGGACACTTTGATGATGGGTATCGCTACGCTCCACCCATCCTACTTGCTAGGATCAAGCCGCAAAGGAAAGTAGCGGCCAAGAACCCATGCGTAAATCGGGCCGACTATCGCTAGGGCGAGGAAGGGCGCACCGAATTCGAGAACACTCTGAATCGGCCCGACGGAAACCGTAGTTCCGTGTCTGACCTCGAAGCGATCGGCGAACATCTTGATTCCAAGCACAAGCGCCACGAACGCCAGCAGATAAACGGCCCCCACGACCCCCGCATGGCTGATGCGATGCCTGGCCGAACATCGCCTGCACCTTATTCGGGACGGCCAACACGAGATGACGCGCAAGGCGCCGATATCTGCTCCGCACGATTTGCAGACAAGTCTCGCCATGCGCCGGACTACTGGCCGGCGCGCTCCGGCCAAACCGTCTTCGCCAACAACTCATCGCCCCAATCGAAGTTCACCGCCCCATCCTTGAGGAACAGCGAAACAAAATTGAACACGTTGCGCGCGTACATCTCGCTCGCGTGCACTGCGCCCATGCTGGCCAGGTTCAACGGACCGGAAACGAGCACGTTGCCATGCTCGACGTTCTCCCCCGGCACGGTCACCTCGCAGTTGCCCCCGGTTTCCGCCGCCAGGTCCACGATAACGCTGCCCGGCTTCATCCCTTCGACCATCGTCCGGCTGATGATCTTCGGCGCCGGACGGCCCGGCACCGCCGCGGTGCAGACCACCACGTCGATGCCCTTCAGGTGGTCGGCGAGGCGCTGCTGCTGCAGCGCGCGTTCCTCGTCGGTCAGCTGGCGCGCATAACCGCCCTCGCCCGCCGCACTGACGCCCAGGTCGAGGAACTTGCCGCCCAGCGATTCGATCTGCTCGCGCGTTTCCGGACGCACATCGAAGCCTTCCACCGCCGCGCCGAGGCGCTTGGCCGTGGCGATGGCCTGCAATCCCGCCACGCCGGCGCCGACGATCAGCACCTTCGACGGCCGGATGGTGCCGGCCGCGGTGGTCAGCATCGGGAAGAAGCGCGGCGCCAGTTGCGCGGCGATCAGCACCGCCTTGTAGCCGGCCATGCCGGCCTGCGAGCTGAGCACATCCATCGCCTGCGCACGGGTCGTGCGCGGCAATCTTTCCAACGGAAATGCCGTGAGCCCTTGCGCCTTGATCGCTTCGCCGCGCGCAGCGTCGCCCTGCGGTTGCAGCACGCCGACCAGCGTGGCGCCAGGTTTCAGCTGGCCGATCGCCGCCGCGTCCGGCGGTTGCACGCACAGCACCAGGTCGGCGCTGCCGCGCGCATCGCCTTCGGCGATCTTCGCGCCGGCATCGGCATAGGCCCGGTCGGTGAAGCCGGCGGAAAGCCCCGCGCCGGCCTCGATGCGCACGCTGGCGCCGGTTGCGGCCAGTTTCTTCACCGTTTCCGGCGTGGCCGCGACGCGGCGCTCGCCCGCCGCGGTTTCCTTCAACACCAGCACTTCGACTGCCATGGGGGCCCTCGCCGGATCGGTCATCGCCGCCGATGCTAGCAAAGCCCGGCGGCGCCAGCTCGCGCCAGCCGGTAAACTGGTTGCATGAGCGACCTTCCCCTACTCGAGGCGCTGGATCGGCGCCGCTCGGTGCCCTCCAAACAACTCGGCGAACCCGGCCCCGACGACGCCACCCTGCAACGCATGCTGCAGGCCGCGGTGCGGGTGCCCGACCACGGCAAGCTGGTGCCGTTCCGCTTCCTGCGCATTGCCGGCGACGCGCGCCACACGCTGGGCGAGTGGCTGGTGCAGCGCACGCTGCAACGCGAACCCAACGCCTCCGAAGCCGCGCTGGACAAGGAACGCGGGCGCTTCACCCATGCGCCGCTGATCATCGCCGTAATCGCGCGACTGACGCCCGGCCACAAGGTGCCGGAACAGGAGCAACTGCTCAGCGCCGGCAGCGTGTGTTTCGCCTTGCTGCAAGCCGCGCAGGCGCTGGGCTTCGGCGCGCAATGGCTGACCGGTTGGGCGGCCTACGACGAAGTCATCCACGAACGGCTGGGCGTAAGCGAACACGAGAAGGTCGTCGGCTTCATCCATATCGGCACGCCGAAGCTCGATGCGCCCGAACGCGAGCGTCCGGACCCCGCGGCGCTGCTGAGCGACTTCGCGCCGTGAGCGCGGCCCCGCTGCCGGCAGTCAAGCCGACCCTGCACCTGATCGACGCCAGCCTTTACGTGTTCCGTGCCTGGCATTCGATGCCGGACGAATTCCACGACGCGGAAGGCTGGCCGACCAATGCGGTGCACGGCTTCGCCCGTTTCCTGCTGGAACTGCTGGAAAGGGAACGCCCGCAACACATCGCCGTGGCTTTCGACGAAGCGCTGGACAGTTGCTTCCGCAACCGCCTGTATCCCGCGTACAAGGCCAACCGCGAAGCCGCGCCGGAGGAACTCAGGCGCCAGTTCCGCCATTGCAAGGCGCTGTGCGCTGCGTTGGGCCTCAACGTGCTGGCGCACCACGATTACGAAGCCGACGACCTGATCGGCAGCGCCCTCCACGCGCTGCGCCCGCGCGGCTTCCGCGGGGTGATCGTGTCGGCGGACAAGGACCTGTCGCAGCTGCTGTACGAGCACGACGAGCAATGGGATTTCGCCCGCAACCAGCGCTGGGGCCAGTCCGGAGTCAAGGCGCGCCATGGCGTCGAAGCGCGGCAGATCGCCGACTACCTGGCCCTGTGCGGCGACGCGGTCGACAACATCCCCGGAATCAGCGGCATCGGCAGCAAGTCGGCCGCCGTCCTGCTGGCGCATTTCGGCGACCTGGATACGCTGCTGGCGCGGGTCGACGAAGTGCAGTTCCTGCGCCTGCGCGGCGCCGCGCAGATGGCCGCGCGCCTGCGCGAGCAGCGCGAACAGGCCCTGCTGTGGCGCCAACTGACCACCATCGCGCTGGACGCGCCGTTGCACGAGGCCGAAGCCGATTTCCGCCGCAACGGCGCGGACGCCGGCATGCTCGACGGCTTGTCCGAGGCATTGCGCTTCGGCCCGATGACCCGCCGGCGCCTGCAGGAAGCCGCGCTGTAGCGAACGCCTGTCATCCGCCTGCAGTTACCATGGCGGCATGAACCCGAAGACCGCACCCGCGAAAACCGTGTACGACGGCCGCTATCTGCGCATGCAGGTGCGCGGCACCTGGGAATACGCCGAACGCACCCATGCCGGCGGCCTGGCCGCGATCATCGTCGCGGTGACGCCGGACGACAAGGTCGTGTTCGTCGAACAGTTCCGCGTGCCGCTGCAGGCACCGACCATCGAAATGCCGGCCGGCCTGGTCGGCGACATCCATGCGGGCGAAAGCATCGAGCAATCCGCGATCCGCGAACTGGAAGAGGAAACCGGCTGGACCGCAGAGCGCGCCGAACTGCTGATGACCGGCCCGACCTCGTCGGGCATGAGCAACGAACGCGTCGCCTTCGTCCGCGCCACCGGCCTGCGCAAGGTCGGCCCGGGCGGCGGCGACGGCAGCGAGGACATCACCGTGCACGAAATACCGCGCAGCGAAGCCGCGGCGTGGCTGGCGCGCAAGATGGGCGAAGGCTACGAACTCGACGCGAAGCTGTGGGCGGGACTATGGATGATCGACCACAATCTCGACGGCACGCCGCGCGAGTGATCCTTCCCGGGATCCGCGCTTAACGCCCGCGCAGCGTTCGCTTGACGCCGACTTCCCCCGTCCTGTGGCGGAGTACCGGCATCGTCAACGCAGCGAGGACGCCATGATCGAAACCATTCCCTTCGATGCCGACAATGTTGTCGGCTTCCGCATCACCGGCAAGCTGCGCGGCGAAACCCTCGACGCCATTTCCGCGAGCCTGGAAGACAAGTTGCGCCGGCATGCCAAGGTGCGCATCTACGCCGAAATGCCGCGTTTCGAAGGCGTGACCCCGGAAGCGGTGTTCGACGACCTGCGCCTGGCCATGCGCCACTGGCGCGATATTGAACGCGAAGCGGTGGTCACCGACGAGGCCTGGATACGCAAGATCACCCCGCTCGGCCACGCCATGGCGCCCGGCATCGAAGTCAAGGCGTTCGCCACCGCCGATCGGGAAGCGGCGCGGGCCTGGATCGCCAGCTGAGCGCCCTGCTTCCCGGGAAGGCTCGGGCCTTACGCGAAACCGTCGGTCGCCCGCACCAGCGCATCGACGTTCTCCGCCTCGAACGCCGAATGGCCCGAGGCCGGGCTGACATGCAGCTGCGCCTTCGGCCAGGCCTTGTGCAGGTCCCATGCGTTCTGGATCGGGCAGACCACGTCGTAGCGGCCATGCACGATCACGCCGGGGATGTCGGCGATGCGATGCGCGTCGCGCAGCAACTGGTCGTCCGCTTCGAAGAAACCGCCGTTGACGAAGTAGTGGTTCTCGATGCGGGCGAAGGCCAGGGCGAACTTCGGATCCTCGTGGCCGCTGATGAAATCGTCGTCCACGTGCAGGAACGAAGTCGCGCCTTCCCATACGCTCCACGCGCGTGCCGCGGCCAGGCGCACGGCTTCGTCGCCGGAGGTCAGGCGGCGATGGAACGCGGAGATCAGGTCGTGGCGTTCCACCGGCGGGATCGCGGCGAGGTAGTGCTCCCACGCATCCGGGAACAGGCGGTTGGCGCCTTCCTGGTAGAACCACTCCAGTTCCCAGCGACGCAGCATGAAGATCCCGCGCAGCACCAGTTCGGTGACGCGTTGCGGATGGGTTTCGGCGTAGGCCAGCGCCAGGGTCGAACCCCAGGAGCCGCCGAATACCTGCCAGCGCTCGATGCCGAGCTTCTCGCGCAGTTTCTCGATATCGGCGACGAGGTCCCAGGTGGTGTTGCCGACCAGGTCCGCGTGCGGGGTCGAACGCCCGCTGCCGCGCTGGTCGAACAGAACGATGCGGTATTTGTTCGGATCGTGGAAGCAGCGCATCTTCTCGCTGCAACCGGCCCCGGGGCCGCCGTGCAACAACACCACCGGCTTGCCCTTCGGGTTGCCGCACTGTTCGTAGTACAAGGTGTGGCGCTCGTCCACGGCCAGCGTGCCGGTGTCGTAGGGTTCGATGGCGGGATAGAGCGTGCGCATGGTGGTCCTCGGGTGAAATCTGTCCGTCTATTGTAGGAGCGCCCCTGGGCGCGACGACGCTTTCACGAGAAAGCCCGGTCGCGCCCACGGGCGCTCCTACGGAATGCGACCAAGGGTGACGCGATCGCGACCCTCGAGGTCGGCTTCCGTGGCGATTTCGATGAAACCGGCCGCCGCCAACAACTCGCGGATCGCCGCGCCTTGGTCGAGTCCATGCTCCAGCAGCAGCCAGCCGCCCGCGCGCAGGTGCGCAGGCGCGTCCGCAACGATTTCCCGGATCGCATCCAGGCCATCGCGCCCCGACGACAACGCCGCCGCCGGCTCGTGCGGCAGGCTGCCCTCGCGCAGGTGCGGATCGCCCTCGGCGATGTACGGCGGATTGCTGGCGATCAGGTCGAACACCTCGCCGGCCAACGGCGCGAACCACGAGCCGTGGCGGAAAGCGACGTTGGCCAACCGGTTTTCGCCCGCGTTGGCCTGGGCCACGGCCAGCGCGTCCGCGCTGGCGTCGGTGGCGACGACCTGCGCTTGCGGGCGTTCGCTGGCGATGGCCAAGGCGATGGCCCCGCTGCCGGTGCCGAGATCGGCGACCCGCGAGGGCGCCCCGGCCGACAGGCGAGCCAGGGCCAGCTCGACCAGCAACTCGGTTTCCGGGCGCGGCACCAGCGTAGCCGGGCTCACCGCGAGGTCGAGCGTCCAGAAACCGCGCCGGCCGGTCAGGTAGGCGACCGGCTCACCGGCCTGGCGGCGGCGCCACAGCCCGGCGAAACGCCCGGCCGCAGCGTCCTCCACCGCATCGCCCGCATGGGCGAACAGCCAGGCGCGATCGCGGCCCAGGACGTGGCCGAGCAGGGTTTCCGCGTCGAAACGGGCCTCGGCGGGCTGGTCGACGGTGGCTTCACGCAACAATTCGGCAATGCGGGTCATATATCCGGTGCAGGGCTTGGAAATCGGCTCGATAGGCATCATCTATCTATCCAATCCCATCAATCAATTTGAGATATCTATCGGGCCAACCTAGTATGGCTGCAGTTTCCCACCCCTCCCTCCAACCTCGAGGATCCGCGATGTCCCTGATCAACACCCAAGTCAAACCCTTCAAGGCCCAGGCCTTCCACAACGGCAAGTTCATCGAAGTGACCGACGAGAGCCTGAAGGGCAAGTGGTCGGTCGTGATCTTCATGCCCGCCGCCTTCACCTTCAACTGCCCGACCGAGGTCGAGGACGCGGCCGAGCATTACGCCGAGTTCCAGAAGGCCAACGCCGAGGTCTACATCGTCACCACCGACACGCACTTCTCGCACAAGGTGTGGCACGAAACCTCGCCGGCCGTGGGCAAGGCCCAGTTCCCGCTGGTCGGCGATCCGACCCACCAGCTGACCCGCGCGTTCGACGTGCACATCGACGAGGAAGGCCTGGCCCTGCGCGGCACCTTCGTGATCGATCCGAACGGCGTGATCAAGACCCTGGAAATCCACGACAACGCCATCGCGCGCGACGTCACCGAGACGCTGCGCAAGCTGAAGGCTGCCCAGTTCGTCGCCAGCCACCCGGGCGAAGTGTGCCCGGCGAAGTGGAAGGAAGGCGCGCAGACGATCAAGCCGTCGCTGGACCTGGTCGGCAAGATCTAAGCCGGACCACCCACCCCTTCCCGAACGGGAGGGGGTTGGGCTGAGGGCGGCGCGACGCCGCCCTGACCCCAGCCTTCTCCATTCCGCCTCTGCACCCGCGTTGCCGAGCGGCAACGCCTGCCCGCAAACAGGAGCCCACCATGTTGGATGCCGACCTCAAGACCCAACTCGCCGCCTACCTCGAGAAGCTGCAGCAGCCGATCGAACTGGTCGCCTCGCTCGACGATTCGGACGCTTCGCGCGAACTCGATGGCCTGCTCGCCGACATCGCTTCGCTGTCGCCGAAGATCTCCCGCGCGAGCGGCAACGACGCGCGCAAGCCCTCGTTCCTGATCCGCCGCGCCGGTACCGACATCGCGGTCGGCTTTGCCGGCATCCCGCTCGGCCATGAATTCACCTCGCTGGTGCTGGCCCTGCTGCAGGTCGGCGGCCATCCGGTGAAGATCGACGACGCGCTGGCCCGGCAGGTGCGCGAGCTCGACGGCGATTTCGTGTTCGAAACCTACATGTCGCTGCATTGCCAGAGCTGCCCGGACACGGTGCAGACGCTGAACGCGATGAGCGTGCTGAACCCGCGCATCCGCCACGTGGCCATCGATGGCGCGCTGTTCCAGGCCGAAGTCGAAGCCAAGCAGATCCTGTCGGTGCCGACCATCTACCTCAACGGCGCCGAATTCGACGCTGGCCGCATGAGCATCGAACAGGTCCTCGCCAAGCTCGACACCGGCGCGGCGGCGCGCGCGGCCGAAGCGCTGAAGGACGCTGCGCCGTTCGACGTGCTGGTCGTCGGCGGCGGCCCGGCGGGTGCGGCGGCGGCGATCTATGCCGCGCGCAAGGGCATCCGCACCGGCATCGTCACCGAGCGTTTCGGCGGCCAGGTGCTGGACACGATGGCCATCGAGAACTTCCCTTCGGTCGAATACACCGAAGGCCCGAAGCTGGCCGCATCGCTGGAGGCGCACGTGCGCAACTACGATGTCGAGCTGATCACCGCGCAGCGCGCCAAGGCCCTGCACCCGGCCGCGCGCGAGGGCGGGCTGATCGGCGTCGAACTGGAAAGCGGCGCGACCCTGCGCGCGAAGACGGTGATCCTGTCGCCGGGCGCGCGCTGGCGCCAGACCGGCGTGCCCGGCGAAACCGAGCACCGCAACAAGGGCGTGACCTACTGCCCGCACTGCGACGGCCCGCTGTTCAAGGGCAAGAAGGTCGCGGTGATCGGCGGCGGCAACTCCGGCGTGGAAGCGGCCATCGACCTTGCCGGCATCGTCGACCACGTCACCCTGCTCGAGTTCGACGGCAAGTTGCGCGCCGACGAAGTGCTGCAGCGCAAGCTGCGCAGCCTGCCCAACGCGACCGTGCACGTGAACGCGCAGACCATCGAAATGCGCGGCGACGGCAGCAAGCTGCGGGCGCTGCGCTACACCGACCGCAGCAGCGGCGAATCGCACGAGGTCGAGCTGGCCGGCGTGTTCGTGCAGATCGGCCTGCTGCCGAACAGCGAATGGCTGAAGGGCACGGTGGAACTGAGTCCGCGCGGCGAGATCGTCATCGACGACCGCGGCCACACCAGCGTGCCGGGCGTGTTCGCCGCCGGCGACGCGACTACCGAGCCGTTCAAGCAGATAGTCGTTGCGATGGGCGCCGGTTCGACCGCCGCGCTGTCGGCCTTCGATTTCCTGATTCGCCACTCGGCCCCCGCCGAGTCCGCAGCGAAGGCGGCCTGAACCATGGCCGCCGCGTCGCGCCCGTTTGCCGTCCAGCGCCTCGACCACGTGGTGCTGCGCGTGCGCGACCTCGACCGTGCCGAGGCGTTCTACCGCGACGTTCTCGGCTGCGCGGTCGAACGCCGCCGCGACGACCTCGGGCTGCGCCACCTGCGGGCGGGCGCGTCGATGATCGACCTGGTTTCGGTCGACGGGAAACTCGGCCGACGCGGCGGCGCGGCCGCGGGCGACGAGGCGCGCAACGTAGACCACGTCTGCCTGCGCATCGAGCCGTTCGATGAAGCCGCCATCGTCGCCCACCTCGCCGCGCATGGCGTCGCAGCGCAAGGGCCCGCCAGCATCAATTTCGGCGCCGAGGGCGACGGCCCTTCGCTGTACTTCCACGACCCCGACGGCAACACCCTCGAACTGAAGGGACCCGCATGAACCTGCGCGACCTGAAGTACCTCGTTGCCCTGGCCGACCACAAGCATTTCGGCAAGGCCGCCGCGGCCAGTTTCGTCAGCCAGCCGACGCTGTCGACCCAGATCCGCAAGCTCGAGGAGGAACTCGGCGTGTCGCTGGTCGAGCGCGCGCCGCGCAAGGTGATGCTCACGCCTGCCGGCCGCGATGCCGCCGAGCGCGCGCGGCGCATCGTCGCTGAAGTCGAGCAGATGAAGGAAGCGGCGCGCCGCAGCCAGGATCCGGAAGCCGGCACCGTGCGGTTGGGCATCTTCCCCACGCTCGGCCCGTACCTGCTGCCGCACGTGGTGCCTCTCATCCGCGAGCGCTTCCCGCAACTGGAGCTGCTCCTGGTCGAGGAAAAGAGCGAAGTGCTGCTGTCGCGCCTGCGCGAAGGCCGCCTCGACGCCGGCCTGCTCGCCCTGCCGGTGCACGACGACCAACTGCATGCGGAATTCCTGTTCGAGGAACCGTTCCTGCTGGCGGTGCCGGAAACCCATCCGCTGGCGCGGCGCGATGCGCTGAAGCTCGACGAATTGTCGGACCAGAAACTGCTGCTGCTGGAAGACGGTCATTGCCTGCGCGAACAGGCGCTGGAAGTATGCCGCCTCTCCGGTGCCAACGAAAAATCCGAATTCCGCGCGACGAGCCTGGAGACCTTGCGGCAGATGGTCGCCGCCGATGTCGGCATCACCCTGCTGCCGACCCTGGCGGTGAAGCCGCCGGTGGCGCGTTCGGACAACATCCACCTGCTCGGCTTCAGCGATTCGCATCCCAGCCGCCGCATCGCCATGCTGTGGCGCAAGAGTTCGGCGATGCACGGTTTCCTGTTGAAGCTGGCGGAAGTGTTCAAGCAATTGCCGGACGAACTGTTTTCGCCGCAGTTCGACGCCGTGCCGCGCCAACCCAAGCCGGCGCCCGCGAAGCGCGCCTGATCGGCTCAGCCCGGCTGCAGCGCCGGCATACCGCCGGCCGGCGGGCGCCTGCCCGGGAACAGCAGTGCGATACCCGCCGCGGCCAGGCCGATGATCATCGAGCCGAGATACAGCCAGGCATAGCTGCCGAAGCGATCGTACAGCCAGCCGCCGAACAGCGGGCCCAGCGCCATGCCTAGGCTGGACAGCATCGTCGCCGCACCGAGCACGCCGCCGAGGATCCGCGGCGCGAAGGCATCGCGCGCCAGCGACGCGTACAGCGGCATGGTGCCGCCGTAGGCCATGCCGAACACGATCGCCACCGCGTAGAAACTTCCCAACCTATCTGCCAGCAAATACGCCGCGGCCGCCAGTGCTTGCACCACCAGACCGGCGACCAGCACCGGCTTCGCGCCCCACTTGTCGGCCAGCACGCCACATAACAAACGACCGCCGAGGCCAGCCGCGCCTTCCATGCTGTAGATGGTCACCGCGGCGGTCATCGGCAGGCCGCAACCGACCGCGTAGCTGACCGTGTGGAAGATCGGCCCGGAGTGCGCCGCGCAGCAGGCGAAGAACGCCAGCGCCAGCACGATGAACGCACGCGAGCGTACCGCCTGGGCCAAGCCCATGCCGTTGCCGCCGGCGGTTTCGCCACCCGCATGCGCTTCGATCGGCGCCGTGCGCACGAACCACACCGCCGGCAAGGTCAGCGCCCAGGCCAGCACGCCGACGATCTGCAGCACGGTGCGCCAGTCGTGCTGGGTCACCAGCCACGCCACCAGCGGCGAAATCGTCATCGGCGCCACGCCGACGCCCGCGGACACCAGCGATATCGCCAGGTTGCGACGCTTTTCGAACGACGACGCGGCGGCCGCGATCACCGGGGCGAAGAAGCTGGCGACCGACAGTCCCATCAGCACGCCGTAGGCGAGCTGGAACTGCAGCAGGCTGCCGGCATGGCTGGCCAGCACGCAGGCCAGCCCGAGCAGGATCGAACCGGCCAGCACGCACACGCGCGGCCCGAAACGGTCGCTCAGCATGCCCCACAGAAAACCGCCCAGGCCCATCGCGAGGAAGGCGAGGGTCATCGCGCTGGACAGGCCGGCGCGCGACCATCCGGTGGCGGCGCTCATCGGCGTCAGCAGCACGGCCAGAGCGAACAGCACGCCCACGCCGACGCAGCCCATCAGGGCGCCGGCGGCGACCAGCGGCCAGTTGCGGTCGGTGGCCAGGTAAGCGGGAGTGGGAACTCGGTGCATGTCGGCGATTTCCTGGGGAATTCGTTTCCTCGACGAACCAACGCGCCCGGAATCGACAGCTAGAGCGCGCGCCCGTCGAAATGCCGGACCGGCAGCGACGCCAAGTCGACGCCCTCGAGGCAACGGACGTTGATCGCCGTCATTTCCCGCCCATCGGAGACTTCGGCTTCGAGGAACGGATGGATGCCGCAGTCCGGGCAGAAGCGATGCCGTACCGCATGCCGGTTGAAGGTGTAGGTGCGCATCGCGTCCGCGCCGGCAAGCAGTTGCATCTGCCCTCGCGGCACGAACCACATCAGCACGCCCTTGCGCTGGCAAATGGAGCAATTGCAGGCCACGACCTCGCCCAGTTCGCCTTCGACCTCGAATGCGATACGCCCGCAATGACAACTGCCTTGGTATTTCATGTTCCGCCTCGATGGGTTGGTGCGGGGGCCAGGTTCAGTTCCAGTCGTCGATCTTCACGTCGTCCGGGTACGGCCTGCCTTTCCCGGTTTCGACCAGCTGTTTCAGGCTGAGCAGGAACACCGCCCACTTGGTGCTGCAGTGATGCATGAACTCGACCGGCTCCTTCCAGCCTGCATGCCTGAGCAAGACGATGGTGTAGTCGCCTTCGCGGCGCAGGTCCCACGACACCTGGGTACCGATCCATTCCTGCGGGCCATCGACGACCCGCCACAGCGCGCGCTTGCCCGGCACGGCTTCCAGCACCTCCATGTCGAAGAAGCCGTGCTCGCCGAACCGGAAGTGCACGGTGTCGCCGACGGCGCCCTCGCCGTCCACCTGGTCCGTCCACCAGCCGGACAGGCCGCGTTGCGTGGTCAGCGCGGCGTAAACGGATTCCGGGGCCGACACGATGCCGACCCGATGCAGGATATCGACCATGGATTGTTCTCCGGGTATTCGATCGATCAGGCCGACAGGCGCCGCTCGTATTCGCCGCGCAGGCGCTGCCAGCCGTCCCAGAACGGCTCGGTCTCGCGCCCGCCGACGCGCGCTTCCAGCACGTTGATGTGCATGTGCCAGCCGGCGCCGATCATCAGCATGTTGTTGCGGTCGGAGATGCCTTCGTGCAGCACGGTCAGCATGACCTTGTCGCCGTGGCGCTCGAGGTCGAAGGCGACCTTGCCGCTGTCGCCCCAGGTGAACACCAGCCGGCGCGGCGGATCGAATTCGACGATGCGGCTTTGCATCCGGTGTTCTTCGCCGAAATTCGCCGGCTTGTTGCCGGGCGGATCGGTCAGCTCGTCGTTGCGCCAGACCAGTTCGAACGACGAACCGGCCTGCGGCGACATGTCGCCCGCGGCCAGCCATTGCCGGCGCAACTCGCCGTCGGTGAGGTAGGACCAGATGCGTTCGATCGGGCCGGGCAGCAGGCGCTGGATGCGCACGGTGCCGGGCGCGGTCACGGTGCCGTAATCGGCTTCGGGGGTGATGGCGATGTTCATGGCTTGCTCCGTGGGTTGCGGGGTTTGCGCGCCGGCTTGGCCGTGCGTCCGTCGGCGGGCTTGGTGGCGGCGTCCTCGGCCTTGAGCAGGGCTTCGAGGGCGTCGAGCTTGCGGGTCCAGAAGCGTTCGTAGTGGCGCATCCATTCCGCGCCCATGTGCAGCGGCCGCGCGTCGAGCCGGCAGGTATGCACGCGTCCCTGCACTTCGCGCTGGATCAGTCCGGCGCGTTCCAGCACCTGGATGTGCTTGGACGCGCCGGCCAGCGAGATGTCGAACGGCGCGGCCAGCTCGCCGACCGTGCATGGGCCTGCGGCCAGGTCGTTCAGCATCGCGCGCCGGGTGGGATCGGCCAGGGCGTGGAACACGCTGTCGAGCAGCTGGGCGTCGCGGCGATTCGGGTATTTGTCAACCATAAGGTTGAATATACGCCGGCCCGGACGATTGTCAACGGTTTGGTTGAATATTTTTCGCCGTTCAGCCCCGGCTTGAACCGGGCGCACAACCGGGCTACGGTTGCCCTGCAAATCAGGAATCCGATGGGCGGCGCGGCGACGCGTCGCCCGTTTCCTTTTCTGCGCCCATCAAAAACAAGAGGAACCTCCCATGTCGACCCTTCCCGTCAGCGGCCTGCCGCCTTCGTTGATCGTTTCCAGCCGCGACTTCGCCCGGCTGGAAGCCCTGCTGGACACGCCGGTGCTGCGCCGCCACCCCGCCGCCCTCGCGTTGATGGACGAACTCAACCGCGCCGAGGTGCGCGCGCCGGAAGACATGCCCGGCGACGTGGTGACGATGCATTCGCGGGTGGAATGCCGCGACGAACTTTCCGGCGAAATCCATCGCCTGACCCTGGTCTATCCGAACGAAGCCGAAGTCGAGAAAGGCCGCGTCTCCGTGCTGGCCCCCGTCGGCAGCGCCCTGCTCGGCCTGTCGGTCGGCCAGAGCATCGACTGGAACGCGCCGGGCGGCCGTGCCCTGCGCCTGCGCGTGACCGGAATCGACTACCAACCCGAAGCCAGCGGCGACCTGCACCGCTGATCCGCACGCAGAAAGCACTTTTCCGTGGCCGATCCGCGCCACGGGACAGGGCATACTTGTGCATCCCGTTCCCTCCACTTCTCCGAACGCATGAACGCATCCGCCCCCTCCAAGCTCCAGCAACTGCGCGAACTGTCCGTGGTCGTCGCCGACACCGGCGATTACGACGCGATCAAGCGGCTCAAGCCGGTCGATTGCACGACCAACCCCACGCTGGTGAAGAAGGCGCTGGACCTGCCGGTGTACGCCGAACTGATCGAACGCGAACTCGCCTGGGCGCGCGCCCAGGGCGGCGACAGGGCCGCGGTGGTCAACGAAGTCGCCGACCGCCTGACCGTCGGCGTCGGCGCCATGCTCAGCGCGCTGATCCCCGGCCGCGTTTCCACCGAGGTCGACGCCGACCTCGCCCACGACACCGCCGCCACCGTGGCCAAGGCGCGCAAGTTCATCGCCATGTACGCCGAACGCGGCGTGGCGAAGGATCGCGTGCTGATCAAGGTCGCGGCGACCTGGGAAGGCGTCGAAGCCGCGCGCCAGCTGCAGGCCGAGGGCATCGACTGCAATCTGACCCTGATCTTCAACCCCGCGCAGGCGCTGGCCTGCGCGGAAGCCGGCGCGTTCCTGATCTCGCCCTTCGTCGGCCGCATCCTCGACTGGTACGTGGCCAACGGCCAGGTGCCCGCGAACATCGACGAAGATCCGGGCGTGAAGTTCGTGCGCGGCGTCTATGCCGAATTCAAGAAGCGCGGCCACGCGACGGTGGTGATGGGCGCGTCGTTCCGTTCGACCGCGCAGATCGAAGCGCTGGCCGGCTGCGACCGCCTGACCATTTCGCCCGACCTGCTGGAAAAGCTCGACGCCGACCACGGCGAACTGCCGCGCAAGCTGACCCCGGGCGCTGCGGTCCCGGGCGACTACGCGCCCGTCACCGCCGCAGGCTACGCCGCCGCGCTGGACGCGGACGCCATGGCGAAGGAAAAGCTGTCCACCGGCATCGAGATCTTCGCCAAGGACCTGCACGCCCTGCGCGACAGCATCGCCGCGCGCCTGGCCTGAGCGGAATCCGTCGGTGACCCTGAACCGCCTGCTGTTCGCCGGGTTGCTGCTCGGCCTGCTCGGCTGGTGGTTCTCGCCGTATTCGCCGCGTCCGGTGCATGCGCCGACGGGCGTCGCCGGCAACTCGTTCTGCCCGCCGCCGCCGCAAGTCGCGGCCGGCGCTCCGCCGCTGCAAAGCGACGTGCCTGCGTCGCTGCGGCCGTTCGCCTTGCAGGCGGCGACGCTGACCCCGTTGGCCGGTTTCAGCGTCGATGCGCGGGTGTTGTCGCGCGAAGACTATTCATGGGATCGCGAGGCGAAGCTTTCGCCGACCGACCTGGCCCTGGGCTGGGGACGCATGGCCGACGATGACGCGCTGTCGCGCCTGTCGCTGAGCCAGTCGGTGCGCTTCTTCAGCTATTCCTGGGAAGACCAGCCGCCGCTGGATCCGGCCGAGATCGTCCGCAGCGCGTCGAACATGCACATGATCCCAGCCGACGACACGGTCGCCCGTGCCCTGGCCGACGTGCGCAAGGACGACCGCGTGCGCATCGACGGCTGGCTGGTCCAGGCCGATGCCGGCGATGGCTGGCGCTGGCGCAGCTCGTTGAGCCGCGACGACAGCGGCGCCGGGGCCTGCGAAGTGGTCTACGTCTGTTCCATCAGCCGCCAGGGCATGCGATAGCCCAGTAGGAGCGCCCCTGGGCGCGACCTAATCATCGCGGCTGAGACTCGGATTTTTCCTACCTCGGCAGACCAAGTCCGCCGACAGTCACGACTCTCGCGCGGTTCTATGTTGCCGACATGGCAAATACTCCTCCCGGCCACCGCGCCTTGCGCAAAGGCCGCGTCAGCCTCGCACACCACATATACCTCGTTACCGCCGTCACGTCCGCGCGCGAACCAGTTTTCGCAGATCCACGTGCCGCCGACATTGCCTGCCGCTGTTTCCACGCCGGGAACCGACTGACTGCCACTCGTCTTCTGGCTTGGGTACTGATGCCCGACCACGCACATTGGCTGCTGCAATTGGGCGAAGGAGAAACCCTGCCGGACACTGTCGCTCGATTGAAATCGGTTAGCTCACACGAAGTCAATCGCTTGCTGAAACGACAAGGTCGTCTGTGGGCTCACGCTTACCATGACCGCGCCTTACGGCACGACGATGACATGCTGGCAGTCGCACGCTATATCGTCGCCAATCCAATTCGCGCAGGTTTGGTTCGTCGTGTCGGCGATTATCCCTGGTGGAACGCCATCTGGCTGTAGGAGCACCCTTGGGCACTACCACGCATCGGAGAACTGCGGTCGCGCCCAGGGGCGCTCCTACAGTCCCACCGGGCAACTGACCCCGGTGCCGCCGATTCCGCAATAACCGCCGGGATTCTTCGCCAGGTATTGCTGGTGGTAGTCCTCGGCGAAATAGAACGGCGGCGCGGGGAACACGATCTCGGTGGTGATGTCGCCGTAACCTGCGGCGCGCAGCCGCTGCGCGTAGGCATCGCGGCTGGCGAGCGCGGCGTCGTACTGCGCCTGGGTGTGGCAATAGATCGCGGAGCGGTATTGCGTGCCGCTGTCGTTGCCCTGGCGCATGCCCTGGGTCGGGTCATGGTTCTCCCAGAACGCGCGCAGCACCTGCTCCAGGGATACCTGCGCGGGATCGAACACCACGCGCACCACTTCCGTGTGCCCGGTCAGGCCCGAACAGACCTCCTCGTAGGTCGGATTGGGCGTCTGCCCGCCCTGGTAGCCCACGGCGGTGACGTACACGCCCGGCAGCTGCCAGAACTTGCGTTCGGCACCCCAAAAGCAGCCCATGCCGACGTCCAGCGTCTCCATGCCGGGGAATTCGCCGCGCAGCGGATGGCCGTTGACGTAATGCACGTTGCGCAGCGGCAGCGCTTCGGCGCGGCCGGGCAATGCCTCGCCTTCGCGCGGCAGGCGTTGCTTGAAGGCGCCGATGCCGAGTTTTTCCAACAGGTCGCTCATGCGGACCTCCTTTCAGGCCGGGAGCAGTCCCGGGTCTTCCGCACCGTCGGAGATGGGGTCGATGGCGGCGTCCAGCAAGCCCGCGGCCTGCAGCACGTCGCGCGCCTGCGGCCACGCCGCCTCCGGCACGCAGACCCGCAGCACGCCGAACAGCGGCAACTCGCCGCCCGCACCCAGCAGCGATTCGCCGAACACGAACGCGGGGATGCCGGCGTCCTCCAGCGCGTGTCGGGCCAGATGGGCGTCGAACAGGTTTTCGGCTCGGTAGGCGACCTGCATGGGCGGCAGCATACGCCGGGAAAACCGTTTGGACACGGATTTACGCGGATACGCACGGATAAGGTCAAGAACCCGCAATGGAGTGCCATTCCGGGGAGGAATGGCAAAATCGTTCTATCCGCGGTTACCCGCGTAAATCCGTGTCCAACGCTTTCAAGCGCGCAGGGCATCAGTGGCCGCGACGGTTTCCGTTTCGGCCGCGGCCGCCTCGCGCCATTCGCGCAAGGCCGGCAGGGCCAGCAGCGCCTGCAGGTAATCGGCCGCTGGGCCAGTTACCGGCACGCCATAGCCGTCGAAGCGCACCGCGACCGGCGCGAACATCGCGTCGACGATGCCGAAATCGCCGCACAGGAACCCGCCTTCGCCACCGAAACGTCCGCGCAATTCGCCCCACAACGCCTGCATCCGGTCGATGTCGCGCTGCGCCGCGTCGTCCCAGCGATAACCGTCGGGCCGGCGACGGCTGTTCATCGGCAGCTGGCTGCGCAGGGCGACGAAACCCGAATGCATTTCCGCCGCCGCGACCCGTGCCAGCGCGCGTGCGGCCTGCTCCCGGGGCCAGCCGCGCCCATCCAGCCAGCGTTCGTTGGCGTATTCGCAGATCGCCAGCGAATCCCACAGCGACAGTTCGCCGTCCTCCAGCGCCGGCACCCGCGCCGTGGGCGAGTACTGCCTGATCCGGGCGTGGAACTCCGGCGTGTCCAGCGGCAGGCGGATCTCGTCGAAATCCACGCCGAAATGCCGCAGCAGCAGCCACGGACGCAGCGACCACGACGAGTAGTTCTTGTTGCCGATGACCAAAACCGGACGGCTCATGCGGGGATTTCCTCGGAAAAAGGGCACAGCATAGGCTTCCGCCGTCGCGGCCGGGTGACGGGGTCGGCTAAAATCGCGTTTTGCCGCCGCAGCGCCATTCCCCGCATGTCCGATACCTCCTCGCCCGCCGACGCCACCCCTGAGAAGAAGGATTTCATCCGCCAGATCGTCCGCGACGACCTGGCCAGCGGCCGGCAATCGGCGGTGCGCACCCGCTTCCCGCCGGAGCCGAACGGCTACCTGCATATCGGCCACGCCAAGGCGATCTGCCTGGACTTCGGCGTCGCCGCCGAGTTCGGTGGCTGGTGCAATCTACGCCTGGACGATACCAACCCGGCCAAGGAAGACCCCGAATACGTCGAGGCGATCCAGGACGACGTGCGCTGGCTCGGCTTCGACTGGCATTCGCTGCGCCACGCTTCCGACTATTTCGACGTGCTGTACCTCGCCGCCGAGAAGCTGATCCAGCAGGGCGACGCCTTCGTCTGCGACCTGAGCGCCGAGGAAGTGCGCGAGTACCGCGGCACCCTGACCGAACCGGGCCGCAACTCGCCGTACCGCGATCGTTCCGTGGAAGAGAACCTCGACCTGTTCCGGCGCATGCGCGCGGGCGAGTTCCCCGACGGCGCGCGCACCCTGCGTGCGAAGATCGACATGGCCAGCGGCAACATGAACCTGCGTGACCCGGCGCTGTACCGGATCAAGCACGTCGAGCACCAGAACACCGGCAACACGTGGCCTATCTACCCGATGTACGACTTCGCGCATTCGCTCAGCGACGCGGTCGAAGGCATCACCCATTCGCTGTGCACGCTTGAGTTCGAGGACCACCGCCCGCTGTACGACTGGTGCGTGGACAAGGTGGACCTGGCGCATTCGCCGGAACTGGTGAAGCCGCTGACCGACAAGGGCCTGCCGTTCGAGGCCGCCAAGCCGCGCCAGATCGAATTCTCGCGCCTGAACTTCAACTGGCTGGTGATGAGCAAGCGCAAGCTGCTGCAGCTGGTCGAGTCCGGCCGTGTCGACGGCTGGGACGATCCGCGCATGCCGACCCTGCAGGGCATCCGCCGTCGCGGCTACACGCCTTCCGGGCTGCGCCTGATGGTCGACCGCGTCGGCATCAGCAAGCAGAACTCGCTGCTCGACATTTCCATCCTCGAGGGCGCCCTGCGCGACGACCTCGACGCGCACGCGCAGCGCCGCATGGCGGTGATCGATCCGTTGAAGATGGTGCTGACCAACCTGGACGGGAACCACGAAGAGTCGCTGACCTTCTCCAACCACCCGAAGGACGCCAGCCAGGGCGAGCGCAGCATCCCGTTCTCGCGCGAACTGTGGATCGAGCGCGAGGATTTCGAGGAAGTGCCGCCGCCGGGCTTCAAGCGCCTCACCGTGGGCGGCGACGTGCGCCTGCGCGGCGCCGGCATCGTCCGTTGCGACGAAGTGGTGAAGGACACGGACGGCAAGGTCGTCGAACTGCGCTGCACCCTGGATCCGACTTCGCGCCCGGGCATGGAGGGCGCCAACCGCAAGGTCAAGGGCACCATCCATTGGGTCAGTGCGAAGCACGCGGTACCGGCGGAAATCCGCCTGTACGACCGCTTGTTCACCGTCGCGGATCCGGACAACGACGAGGGCGGCAAGAGCTATGTCGACTATTTGAATCCGGATTCGCGCAAGGTCGTCACCGGCTACGTCGAACCGGCCGCCGCCGAGGCTGCGCCCGAGCAGAGCTTCCAGTTCGAGCGCGTCGGCTATTTCGTCGCCGATCGCTACGACCACAAGCCGGCCGCACCGGTGTTCAACCGCAGCGTGACCCTGCGCGATACGTGGGCGTCGAAAGGCTGACGAGCCGCCCTGCTCGGTAGAGCCGAGCATGCTCGGCTGCTCTTGCTCTCGTAGAGCCTGCCCCCGCGTAGGCGGGGGTGCCGGGCTTGCCCGGCACGCTTTTGACCTTCGTGGCGATAGCGAGGCAAGCCGGGACGAGCCAGGCTTCCACAACGGCGAAAGCGAAAGCAGCCGAGCATGCTCGGCTCTACAAGGCACGCTTGCGGCCGCCTTCAAGCCGGGATGACTTAGAATCCGTTGCATCACCGCACCTTCCGGAACCACCATGCGCAAGCTGCAGTCGTTCCTCGCCGTCTTCATCTTCCTCCTGCTCGTCGCCTGCGCAGCGCCCGCTGCGGCGCCGGATCACGCCTTGGCGGATCGACCTGCGGACTCGTCGCAATCGACGGCCGTGAAATCGGGCTCGGTCGTCCTCGACATGAGCTGCAAGACCGATGCCGATTGCGCGGTGAAGGACGTCGGCAACTGCTGCGGCTATTACCCTGCCTGCGTCAACAAGGACAGCCCCACCGACCCGGCCGGAGTGCGCGCGCAGTGCCAGTCGAAGGGCATGGTCGGCGTGTGCGGCTTTCCGTCGATCACGTCCTGCCAATGCCGCAGCGGCCAGTGCACCGCCGCCGGCAGCGGCGTGATGCCGATCGAAGACCCGGCGCCCGTCCCCAACCCGGTGAAATGATGCTCTACGCGCAAGTCCACCTGACCCTGCCCGCGTGGGTCCACGAGTTCGTCGATCATTCGGCGGCCTACGCCAGCGACGACGACAAGGTCGCGCTGGCGATCGCCCTGTCGAAGCGGAACATCGAACACGGCAGCGGCGGCCCGTTCGGCGCCGCGGTGTTCTCGCCCGACCACCGCATCGTCTCGGTCGGGGTCAACCGCGTGGTGCCGATGAGCACCTCGCTGGCCCATGCCGAGAACGTCGCCTACATGCTCGCGCAACAGCGTTTGCAGACCTTCCGCATCAACGCCATGTTCGACGGCCCGGTGACCCTGGCGACTTCATCGCAGCCGTGTTGCCAATGCTATGGCGCGACCGTGTGGGCGGGCATCGACCGCCTGCTGATCGGCGCGCGCGCCGAGGACGTCGAGGAGCTGACCCCGTTCGACGAAGGCCCGCTGCCCGCGGACTGGGTCGGCGAATTGAGCCGCCGCGGCATCGAAGTCGTGCGCGACCTGCACCGCGACGCCGCACGCGACGTGCTGCGGACCTATGGCGAAACGGATGGCGCGAAATACTGACCCACTTCGTGGGAGCGGCCATGGCCGCGATGCATTCGCCAGAAAAGCCATCGCGGCCATGGCCGCTCCCACGAACGATTTTTTCCCAAGAATCCCCTACATGACCGGTCTCCTCTGCTACTGCCGCCAGGGCTTCGAACCGGAACTCGCCGCGGAATTGGGCGAACGGGCGGCGCTTGCGGGCATCGCCGGCTACGCCAAGGCCACGCGCAACGCTGGCTACGTGGTCTTCGCCAGCGACGACGCGCGGCTGTCCGCCGTATTGCCGTGGCGCGAGCTGGTGTTCGCGCGGCAGAAGCTCGCGTTGATCGCCGAACTGCGCGGCATCGACCCCAAGGATCGCATCACCCCGATCCTCGCCGCGCTGGCCGGCGGCGGGCGCTATGGCGACCTTTGGGTGGAGCATCCCGATTCGGACGAGGCCAAGCCGCTGGCCGGGCTGGCCCGCAGCTTCGGCAATGCCCTGCGGCCCGCGCTGCGCAAGCAGGGCTTCCTGACCGACAAGGAAGACCCGCGCCTGCCGCGGTTGCATGTCGTATTCGTGCAGGGCGATCACGTCTTTCTCGCCCGCGGCGAGGCGCGCGACAGCGCGCCATGGGCGCTGGGCATCCCGCGCCTGAAGCTGTTGAACGATGCGCCATCGCGTTCGGCGCTGAAGCTGGAAGAAGCGCTGCTGGCGCTGCTCGATGCGGATGAGCGGGGGAGACTGCTGAAGCCCGGCATGACCGCCGCCGATCTCGGCGCCGCACCGGGCGGCTGGACCTGGGTGCTGACCCGCCATCACCTGCGCGTGACCAGCGTGGACAACGGCCCGCTGCGCGAACACGTGATGGCGACCGGCCTGGTCGACCACTTGCGTGCCGATGGCTTCCACTGGCAACCGCCGCGCCCACTGGACTGGATGGTCTGCGACATGGTCGAACAACCGCGCCGCGTGGCCGAGCGCTTGGCGACGTGGTTCCGCGAAGGTTGGTGCCGGCATGCGATCTTCAACCTGAAGCTGCCGATGAAGAAGCGCTGGGACGAGACGCGGCTGTGCCTGGACCTGTTCGCGGAAAAGGCCGGAAAACCGCTGACGGTACGCGCCAAGCAGCTTTACCACGATCGTGAAGAGATCACGGTGTTCGCAACACCCGAGTAATCATGTAGCGCCTGCCCCGTGCTTGATACGGCGGCGGGCTCCGGCCTGCCGTCGCGGACATCGCGATCGCCAAAGGCGGGTCGAGACCCGCCCTACCGTTTGCGCAATCCGCCGGCCATTTCTCATCCCCTGCTACACGGCCATGGCAAGCTAGGTTCCTAGCCGGAGACACCCCATGCAGACTCTCGAACTCAAGGACCCCGCCGCGTTCGGCAACGAATTCCTGCGCCTGACCCTGTTGCAGGGTTTCCAGTCGCTGACCAAGCGCGACCTCGAACTGCTGATCTTCGTGCTGCTGGAACGCGACGGCGCGATCGGCCGCGACGAGTCCAACGCCGCCGTCGCCCTGAAACTGCGGGTCACCCCGGCCAAGGTCAAGGCCCTGCGCCGAGACGGCTACGCCCGCTGGCGCGCGCTGGTGCCCGAAGAGAACGACGCCGCGCTGCGCCGCATCGTCGCCACCGTGCTGACCGAGGCCAACCTGCGTTCGGGCGCCAAGCACGTCAGCGAACGCAGCCGCAAGGAGGGCTTCCTTGCCGTCCGCATCGAGCACCCGGACGACGCACAACGTTTCGAACAGGCGATCCTCGATGTCGGCGCGCTGCCGGTCTACGAGCGCAACCGCGAAGTCGTCGCCGTGCGCTTCGATACGCTGCTGAAGATCGCCGAGAAGTGGGGTTATCTGCAGCCGGACGCGGAAAAGATCACCAGGGAACTGAAGAAGCTGGCGCCGACCGCCGAGGAAGTGGCCGACCTGCTGAAGAAGGACGTGACCAAGCTGCGCTGGGAAGACGCGCGCAATGCCCTGAACAGCCTCGGCGCAAAGGCCATCTCCAGCACGGCCGAGGGTGGGTTGAAGGGGTTGCTGAAGATCGTATTCCCGTTCATTCCGGGCTGATTTCTGCCGTCATCCCAGCGAACGCTGGGATCCATTTCGCTCTTGCTCCTCATTGAGTAGATGCAAAAGCAAAATGGATTCCGGCTTGAACCGCCGGAATGACGACAAACCTAAAGACCTGATGCTCGCCGCCACAGCAGATCCGCCAGTGGCGGCAGCTTGCCCGCCAGGCCGAGCAACGGCCCGCGCAGCAACGTGGCGTGCATTTCGTTGGTGGAGAACAGCTTGTTGATGCCGTCGAAGGTGTAGGCCGCCGCGGCGTTCTCGCTGCGCCGCGTGCGTGCCCAGCGCGCGAGGCGGTGCGGCGAAGTCCAGTCCGCGCGCCGCGACTTTGCATCGACCACCGCATCGCGCAAGCCAGCGACATCGCGCAGACCCAGGTTGACGCCCTGCCCGGCCAGCGGATGCACTACGTGCGCCGCGTCGCCGACCAGCAGCACGCGGCCGGCGACGTAAGCCTTCGCCAACTGCCGGCGCAACGGGAAGGCGGCGCGTTGCGACACCACGCGCACTTCGCCCAGACGCGCGCCGAAAGCGGCGGTCAGTTCGCGATTGAAGGCTTGTTCGTCCAGCGCCAGCACGCGCGCGGCCTCGTCGTTCGGCAAGGTCCACACGATGGAGCTTTGCTTGCCGAACGGCAGGAAGGCCAGCGGTCCGCTCGGCAGGAACCGCTGCCACGCGGTCGCTTCGTTGGGCGCTTCGGTTTCGACGAAGGCGACCACGCCGCGCTGCGCGTAATCGTGGGCGGAAACTTCGAGCCCGGCGCGTTCGCGCAGGGTCGAGTCGGCGCCATCGG
This sequence comes from Pseudoxanthomonas helianthi, assembly GCF_017939625.1. Lineage (GTDB taxonomy): Bacteria > Pseudomonadota > Gammaproteobacteria > Xanthomonadales > Xanthomonadaceae > Pseudoxanthomonas_A > Pseudoxanthomonas_A helianthi. Next base: position 401,041 of record NZ_JAGKTC010000002.1, on the reverse strand, counting down.
CGGCGATGGCGATGTTCGCATCGAGACGAGTGCCGTCGTCCAGGGTCAGGCGGACGCCGACTTCATCCTGCTCCATTCCGGCAACCCGCGCCGGGCAGACGATCTGCACGCCGGCAGGCGCCAGCGCGCTCCACAGCCGGTCGAGCAGCAAATTGTTTTCGACGATCCAGCCCAGCTGCGCACGGCCCAGCGCATCGGCGTCGAAAGCCAGTTCACCGCCACCGGCCGCATCCCATACCCGCATCCGCCGGTAGGCGAACGCGCGCGCATCGCGCACCGACATCCATGCGCCGAGGTCGTCGAGCAGCGCGGCGTTGTCCGGGGCGAAGGCGTACACGCGCAAATCCGGCGTTGCCGCCGACCAGGGCGCGGGTTCGCGGCCTTCGACCAGAGCGACCCGCAAATCCTGCCTGGCGAGCGCGAGCGCGCAGGCGGCCCCGACCACGCCGCCGCCGACGACGACGGCATCGAGACGGTTGCGGCGGCTCATGCGGCGTTCTCCCGGCACAGCGCCGGCACGTCGCCGCGGAAGCCCATCGCGCCACCGACCAGGAACGACTGCAGTGCCGGCGCACTGTCGGCGGCCAGCAGGCCCAAGCTGCGCAACGGACCAAGCAGGGGCGCTCCGCCGCCGGTGACGCGGGCCAGGCCGTCGGAGAACCGCAGAGTGCGTGCTCGGTCTTCACGGCGACGCAACGCATAGGCATCGAGCAAGGCGGAAGCGCCGGGGTCTTCGCCAGATTCGATCAATTCGGCCAGGGACAGCGCGTCGCGCAGGCCCAGGTTGAAGCCCTGCGCGCCGATCGGATGGATGGTCTGCGCCGCATTGCCGAGCAGCACCGCGCGTTCGCCCACCAGGCGTTGCGCCACGACCTGGACGATCGGATAGGTGCTGCGTTCGCCGCTGGACAGGAATCGTCCCGCGCGCCAGCCGAACACCGCCTGCACACGTGCCAGCCAGACCGCATCGTCCAGCGCGGCGACGGCTTCGGCGTCTTCGCGGGCGACGCCGTGGATCAGGCCGAAGTGGCGGTCGCCGCGCGGCAGCAACGCGGTGGGACCGGTAGCGGTGAAACGCTCGTAGGCCGTCCCATCCGGCGCGCGCTCGCCACGGATGCGGGCGACGAACAGGGTCTGTTGGTAGTCGTGTTCGTCCGCGCCAATGCCCAACGCGTCGCGCAGGCCGCTGCGGGTGCCGTCGGCGGCGACCAGCAGCTTGGCCGCGATTTCGCGTTCGCCCTGCGCGTCGGCGATGCGCACGCGGCGCAAGCTGCCATCGCTGCCTTCGCCGAGGCCGACGAAGCGTGCCGGGCGGTAGCGGGTCACGCGCGACAGTTCGCCGAGCCGGGCTTCCAGCGCCTCGCCGAAATCGCGGGCGACGACGACCTGGCCAAAGGCCTCCCGGCCGTAATTCGCCGCGTCGAGCTTCACCCGGCCGAAATCGCCTTCGCGGCTGATGTGGATGCGCCGGATCGGTCCGGTCGGCGCGCGCAGCTTCTGCATCACGCCCAGCGCGGTCAGCGCATTGACGGTGGCGGCGGCGAAACTGAGGTTGCGCTGGTCGAACACCGCCGGCAGTGCTCCGGCGGGCGCGGCTTCGACCAGGCCGGTGTCCACGCCGAAGCGGTCCAGGGCGATGGCGAGACTGGCGCCGACCAGGCCGCCGCCGACGATCAGGACATCGTGTTGGGTCATGCGGCCATGATACCGGCAGCCCTTGCAGGGGCGGGCCTTGCCCGCGCTGGCTTTCACGAGAGAAGGCCTCGCGGGCAGGGCCCGCTCCTACGAGGTGGGTATTGGCTAGAATGAGCGCCTGAGTCTTCCGGATGACCGCCCCAAGATGAATACCAACCAGACCCGCGCCGTGATCCTCGCCCTGCTGGCCCTGCTGATGGCGGTGACCCGCAGCAACCTGCCGTTCCACTTCATGCCGGTGCCGGATGCCTCATGGGCGGTGTTCTTCATCGGCGGCTTCTACCTGCGCAGTTGGACCAGGTGGGCTTTCCCGCTGCTGATGGCGCTGGCGGTGGGCGTGGACTGGTGGGTGATCCACGGCCAGGGCATCGATTTCTTCGCCCATTACTGCGTGTCGGCCGCGTACTGGTTCCTGGTCCCGGCCTATTTCGCGCTGTGGCTGGGTGGCGGCATCGCCCGCCGCTTCTACGCCCAGTCCACTGGCAAGTTCCTCGGCGTGCTGGTCGCCAGCCTGCTGGTGTCGGTTGTGGTGTGCCAGCTGCTGGCCCAGGGCAGCTTCTACTGGATCAGCGACAGCGTCGCCAACCCGACTTTCGCCGGCTGGTGGCAGAACTACACCGAGTGGCTGCTGCCGTACGCCCGCACCGCCGCCATCTACACCGGCATCGCCGCCGTGCTGCACGTCGGCGTCGTTGCCGCGGCGCGCGCGCTGAAGCCGCAAGACAAGTCGGCTTGACGAAAAGCCTCCCTGTGGGAGTGGTCACGACATGTCGTCGTGACCGGCAAGCCGCGAAGCTCTTCTGCCAAGTATCAAATAGAGCAAAGGCATTCGCGACTCACGTCGCTCCCACAGGCAGGGTCTCCAGCGATGGGTAATCGTCTTTCGAAGATCTACACCCGCACCGGCGACGACGGCAGCACCGGCCTCGGCGACGGCAGCCGCGTCGCCAAGGATTCGCCGCGCGTGGAAGCCTACGGCACGGTCGACGAAGCCAATTCGGCGATCGGCGTGGTGTTGGCGGCGAACAAGGTGCCCGACGACATCCGCGACCTGCTGACCACGGTGCAGCACCAGATGTTCGACCTGGGCGGCGAGCTGTGCATTCCCGGCCACGCGGCGATCTTCGATGCCGACGTGGATGCGCTGGAACGGCAGCTGGACCATTACAACGAAGACCTGCCGGCGCTGAAGGATTTCATCCTGCCCGGCGGCGGCGAAGCGGCCGCGCGCTGCCACCTGGCCCGCACCATCGTGCGCCGCGCCGAACGCGCGACGGTGGCGTTGTCGCGGCACGAAAGCGTGCGCGCCGAGGCGATCCGCTACCTCAACCGCCTGTCCGACCTGCTGTTCGTGCTGTCGCGGGTGCTTGCCCGTGCGGATGGGCAAGGCGAGGTGTTGTGGCGGCATGAGAGAAGGCGTGGATAACAACGGAATCCGGCGTGGGAGTGGGGGCGTAGCCACCGGTCAGTCGCGAATTGCGGAGCGACCTATCCGCCAATTCCCATGTCGATTCGAAAAAATCGGCATCACTGCTTTCCTGCAGAACACTGTTGTTGAAACTTTACGGCTTCGATATTCGCGACTGACCGGTGGCTACGCCCCCACTCCCACGTCGAATACCTTCGGCGGACCATCGATCAGGCCGCAGGCAACACTCATAACGTGATCATCTACACCCACCCCGCCTGCCTGCTGCACGACCCCGGCCCCGAGCACCCGGAGTGCCCGGCGCGGCTGCAGGCGGTGCTGGAAGCCCTGCGCGAGCACCACGGCGACCTCGACTGGCGCGAAGCGCCCGCCGCCCGGCTCGGCGACCTGCGCCGCGTGCATGACGACACCCTGATCGATAGCGCACTGGCGACCGGCTTCACCGGCTACCGCGTGCTCGACCCCGACACCATCGCCAGCCCCGACTCCCGCGCCGCGGCCCTGCGTGCGGCCGGGGCCGGCATCGCCGCGGTCGATGCGGTGATGAATGGCGAAAGCGAGACCGCCTTCTGCGCCGTGCGTCCGCCGGGCCACCACGCCACCCCGAACGCCGCGATGGGCTTCTGCCTGCTCAACAATGTCGCCATCGCCGCTGCCCATGCGCTGGAACGGCATGCCCTGGAACGCATTGCCGTGGTCGATTTCGACGTGCACCACGGCAATGGCACCCAGGACATCTTCCGCAACGAGCCCCGGGTGGCCTACCTGAGCAGCCACGAATCCGGCATCTACCCGCATACCGGCAGCCCCCACGAGCGCGGCGTCGGCAACGTGCGCAACGTCCTGCTGCCGCCCGGCAGCGGCGGGTTCCGCTTCCAGAACGTCTGGGCCGAGGAACTGCTGCCTTGGCTAAACGATTTCCGTCCGCAGCTGCTGCTGGTGTCGGCCGGCTTCGATGCGCACATGCACGACCCGCTGGCCGACCTGATGCTCGAAACCGATGACTTCGCCTGGCTGACCCGCGAATTGCGCCGCATCGCCCGCCGCCATGCCGGCGGCCGGGTGGTGTCGATGCTGGAGGGCGGCTACAGCCTCGACGCGTTGCGCGAATGCAGCGTGGCCCATGTGGCCGAACTGCGTTGAACCGGGCCCCGCCGGAGCGCAGGACGACCTTCGGGACGCCTGAACCCCGCCCGACACCGGCCGACGGCTTTCATTGCCGGCTCGCGGTTCATGCGGCAAGCTAACGGCCGTTTTCCGCCCGGATTCCCGACTGCGTGCGCCGAGCCCTCCGCCTGCTGCCCATCCCGTTCAGCATTGCCTTGGCCCTGCCGGCAATGGCAGCCGATGAAGGCAAGCCCGACAACTGGGGCCTGTGCCCGATCGGCGATGCCGTGCCCGTCTTTCCCGGCGCCCCGCCGCCGGCCACCGGCCTGACCGGCGAACAGGCGCGCGAGAAGCGGGCGCAGGAAAATACCAACATCGAAGGCGACATGCTCAGCGGCACCGAGAACAACCCGGTGTACGACGGCAACGTCGAACTGGTCCGCGGCGACCAGTACCTGAAGGCCGACAATTTCAAGCTGGACCAGCAAGCCGGCACCTACGAGGCCACCGGCAACGTCCGCTACCAGGACTCGGGCATGCGCGTGATCGCCGAGAAGGCGCACGGCAGCACCGACAAGGACACCCACCAGATCGACAACCTGCGCTACCAGCTGGTGTCGCGGCGCGGCAATGGCGGCGCCGACAGCATCGTCATGCAGGGGCCCAGCGGCCAGCTCAATGGCGCAACCTATTCCACCTGTGCGCCGAGCCAGCGCAGCTGGGAATTGCGCGCCAACCGCATCGACGTGGATACCGATGAAGGCTTCGGCGTGGCCCGCAACGCCATCGTGCGCATCGGCAAGGTGCCGGTGCTGTACGTGCCGTGGATCAAGTTCCCCGTGGACGACCGCCGCCACACCGGCCTGCTGTATCCGGCGGTCAGCAGCTCCGGGCGCAATGGCTTCGACTATCGCCAACCGATCTACCTGAACCTGGCGCCGAACTACGACGCAACCCTGACCCCGCGCTACATGAGCAAGCGCGGCTTCCAGCTGGGCGCGCAATTCCGTTACCTGTACCCGGACGGCAAGGGCGTGCTGGACACGACCTACATGTCCAACGACAAGCTGCGCGACCGCGATCGCGGGCGCGTCGCTTTCAAGGGCGAGCACAACCTGAGCGGGCAGTGGCAGGCCCGCGCCGACCTGAACTGGATCAGCGACCAACGCTACCTGGAAGACTTCGGCAATTCGCTGTACGGGCAAGCCGCGTACTCGATGACCAGCACGGCCGGCGTCTGGGGACGCGGCCAGTACTGGGATGCCGGCGCACAGATCGACTATTACCAGTTGAGCGATTACACGCTGACCGAGGACTCGCTGCCGTACCATCGCCTGCCGCGCGCGTTCTTCAATTGGGAACAACCTTTCGGGCGCTGGCTGAAGGCCGGCGTACATACCGAAGCCGTCCGTTTCGCCCGCGACGACTTGAAGGTGAAGCGCTTCACCGACGACGGGTTCGAATACACCGGCGAAGTGCAGAAACGCTACGGCGGTAGCCGCCTCGATCTGATGCCCTACGTATCGACGCCGCTCCAAGGTCCCAGTTGGTTCATCACGCCGACCCTGGCCTGGCGCTACACCGGTTACCAGTTGGATGGCGGCAAGGCGGACGAACTGGCCATCTCGCAGGCAATGACGAAGTACGGCGTCGACGCAGCAGGCGTCACCCCGGCGATGATTGCGGAGTTCCGCAATACATCGCCCAGCCGCAGCCTGCCGATCGGCACGATCGATGCGGGCATGTTCTTCGACCGCGACGCCACCGTCGGCGACAAGCCCTACCTGCAGACGCTGGAACCGCGCCTGTTCTACCTCAATGCGCCCTACCGCGACCAGGATGGACTGCCGCTGTTCGACACCGCGCCGATGACCTTCAGCTGGGGTTCGCTGTTCCGCGACAACCGCTATTCCGGTGCAGACCGCCAGGCCGATGCCAACCAGCTGACCCTGGCCCTGACCTCACGCCTGATCCGCCAGACCGACGGCAAGGAAAAACTCGCCGTCAGCCTCGGCCAGATCCGCTATTTCGATGGTTCGCAGGTGACGGTGCCCGGCGAACCGATCATCGAGCGCGGCAAGTCGGCCTGGGTGGCCGAGGCGCAGTACGCGCCCAGCGACCGCTGGAACATCGCCGCCGCCTACCAATGGGATCCCAAGTTCCGCCGCGAGGACCTGGCGACGATCCGCGCGCGCTACCTGATCGGCGGCGACGGCGTCGTCAACATCGGCTACCGCTACCGGCGCAACACCAGCGACGGCAGCGACCTGCTGGAACAAGCCGATTTCTCCTTCCTGTACCCGGTCACGCCTTCCTGGAGCGTCGTCGGCCGCTACTACCACTCGCTGCGCGATCACAAGCTGCTCGAAGCCTTGGCCGGCGTGCAGTGGGACAGCTGCTGCATGAGCGTGCGCGTGCTGGGCCGGCGTTACGTGCGCAACCGCGAGGGCGAACTCAACAACTCCATCCAGGTCGAATTCGAACTGAAAGGCCTCGGTTCGGCCGGCCAGGACACCGAACGCACCCTGCGACGCGCTATCCTCGGCTACTACCGCGACGACCTCTACCTGGTGCCGCCGGCCTCGATCCGCCACCAGAACCCGGAAACCTCCGACCCTACCCTGCCATGAAGAAATCCATCGCCTGTCTTCTCGTCATCGCTTCGCTCGGTGGCGCCGTCGCCGCCTCCGCGCAGACCCTGCAACCGCTGGACCGCATCGCCGCAGTGGTCGACGAGGACGTGATCCTGCAGAGCGAACTCGACCGCGCCGTGCGCAATGTCACCCAGCAGTACGCCAACCAGCCCGGCCAACTGCCGCCGCAGAACGTGCTGGAACGCCAGGTGCTGGAGCGCCTGGTGCTGATGAAACTGCAAGTCGCCCGCGCCAACAGCAGCGGCATCACCGTCACCGACGACGAGCTCAACAACGCCGTTGCCGGCATCGCCCAGCAGAATGGCACCACCATCGACGGCCTGCGCCAGCGCATCGCCGCCGACGGCCTGTCGTTCGACGAATTCCGCAACTCGGTGCGCGACGAAATCACCGTGCAGCGGCTGCGCCAGAGCTTCGCCCAGAGCCGCATCCAGGTCAGCGAGGCCGAGGTCAATGCCGCAATGGCCGCCCAGGCCAGCGGCGGTACCCAGTACCATCTGGCGCACATCCTGGTCGCCCTGCCCGAAGGCGCCACGCCCGAGCAGATCGCCACCGGGCAGAAGAAAGTCGATGGCATCAAGGCCCTGCTCGACAAGAACGAGATGGAATTCAACGCCGCCGCGGTGCGCTATTCCGACAGCCCCAACGCGCTGGAAGGCGGCGACCTGGGCTGGCGCAGCGTCGATGAAATCCCGCCCGCCTTCGTCGAAACCCTGAAAGGCATGAACGCAGGCCAGGTAGTCGGCCCGATCCGCGGACCCAGCGGCTTCCAGTTGCTGAAGCTGGTGGAAACCCGCGACGCGAGCCAGGCCGCGCCGAAGATGGTCACCGAATACCACGCGCGCCACATCCTGGTCCGGATCACCCCGACCCAGGACGCGGCAGCGGCCAAGGCCAAGATCGATACCGCGCGCGCGCGCGTCGCCGGCGGCGCCGATTTCGCCGCGGTCGCCAAGGAAGCGTCGGAAGACACCAACACCCGCGACAACGGCGGCGAACTGGGCTGGTTCCCGGCCGACGCCTATGGTCCGGATTTCGGCCAGAAGATCGCCGCACTGCAGGACGGCCAGGTGACCGAGCCGTTCCGCAGTGAAGCCGGCTGGCACATCGTCCAGCGCGAAGGCAGCCGCCAGAGCGACGTCGGCGACGCCAACCGCCGTTCGCAGGTGCGCGAAACCATCGGCCGGCGCAAGCTGGAAGAGGAATACAACCGCTTCCTGCAGGAAATGCGCGGCGAAGCCTTCGTCAGTTTCCGCAACCAGGCGGATGCCGCGGCGACGCCCACGACTGCGCCCGCCCCGGCGCCGGCGACGCCCGCACCCAGCGGCGGCTGATGGCCGGTACGGGACCGAAGCTGGCGCTGGTTCCCGGCGAACCGGCGGGCGTCGGTCCCGAGCTTTGCGTGCGGTTGGCGCAACGGCCGCGCGACGATTGCACGCTGACCGCCTTCGGCGACGCGGCCGCATTGCGCGCCGCGGCCGATGCCTTGCGTTTGCCGCTGCAGTTGCTGGAGGAAAGCGCAGTCGCGACGCGGCCGGGGGACCTGCCGCTGCGTGAATTCCCGAATTCCGCGCCCAGTGTTTTCGGCCAGACCAGTCCGCGCAACGCCGCGGCGGTGATCGCCGCCCTCGACGCCGCTTCCGACGCCTGCCTGCACGGCGAGTTCGCCGGGCTGGTCACCGGACCGATGCACAAGGCCGCGATCAATGCCGGCGGTTTCGCCTATACCGGCACCACCGAACGCCTGGCCGAACGCGCTGGCTGCGACGTGGTGATGATGCTGGCCAACGACGTGGTCCGCGTCGCCCTGGCCACCACCCACCTCGCCTTGCGCGAAGTGCCGGACGCGATCACCCGCGAAAGCCTGGAACGAACGCTGCGCATCACCGACGCTGCGCTGCGCCGCGACTTCGGCATCGCCCGCCCGACCATCGCCGTGCTGGGCCTGAACCCGCACGCCGGCGAAGCGGGCCTGCTGGGCCGCGAGGAGATCGAAACCATCGAACCTGTGCTGGCCGCGCTGCGCGACGAAGGCTTTGCGCTGGTGGGGGCGCTACCGGCTGATACGGCGTTCCTGCCGCAGAAGCTGGTCGGCTTCGACGCGGTCCTGGCCATGTACCACGACCAGGGCCTGCCGACGCTGAAATACAGCGGTTTCGAGCGCGCGGTGAACCTGACCCTGGGCCTGCCCTATCCGCGCGTCGCCGTCGACCACGGCACCGCGCTCGACCTCGCCGGAAAGGGACTCGCCGATCCATCCAGCCTGTTCGCCGCGGTGGAAACCTGCGCACGGATCGCAACCGCGCGCGCTGCGCTTTCGTAGAGTCGAGCTTGCTCGACTGCTTTTTTGCTTTTGCTTGCACAAGCAAAGAAAGTGACCCTCGCGCTAGCGCGAACCCTTTGCCTTTCCTGCACTCGATGCGCCGTCGCAACGGAAATTGATGGGCTCCGGCGCGTCCTCAATCCGCCTTCGGTACCTTCCCCGCCAGCGGGGAAGGGTCTGTTATCGCATAATTCCCGCATGAACCCGCGCTCCCCCGCCACCGAATTCGGTGCTGCCAAGAAGCAGTTCGGCCAGCATTTCCTGGCCGACCGCGGCTACATCGAGAAAATCGTGCTGGCGGTGGATCCCCGGCCTGGCGACCGGCTGGTCGAGATCGGCCCCGGCCAGGGCGCGATCACCTTCCCGCTGCTGGACCGCCACGGCGAACTGACCGTCATCGAGTTCGACCGCGACCTGATCTTCCCGCTGACCGAAGCCGCGCGCGCGCATGGCACGCTCGAAGTCATCCATCGCGACGTGCTGGCCGTCGACTTCACCGCACTGGCGCACAACGGCGGACCGATCCGGCTGGTCGGCAACCTGCCCTACAACCTGTCTTCGCCGATCCTGTTCCATGCGCTGGAACACGCCGCGGCGATCCGCGACATGACCTTCATGCTGCAGAAGGAGGTCGTCGATCGCATGGCCGCCGGGCCCGGCAGCAAAGTCTACGGCCGGCTCAGCGTGATGCTGCAGGCCTATTGCGAGGTCGTGCCGCTGTTCGACGTGCCGCCGGGCGCGTTCCGGCCGCCGCCGAAGGTCGACTCGGCGGTGGTGCGGATGGTGCCGAAACCGGCGGGCGAAATCGGCGTACGCGACCCGAAACGTTTCGAGGAAGTGGTGCGTGCCGCGTTCGGCCAGCGCCGCAAGACCCTGCGCAACGCGCTGTCCGGCGTCTGCGATGCCGCGCTGATCGAAACAGCCGGCCTGCGTCCGGATGCGCGAGCGGAGCAGGTGGAAGTCGCGGATTTCGTGAAGCTGGCGAATTTGCCCGCCTAGGCCCAATTGCTAGACTGTGCGCATGGACGCCTCCGAATACGCCATCGACATCGATGTCGCCACCCGCTTCCTCGCCGACCAGTCCGCGCCGGAGGACGGACGCTATGTGTTCGCCTACACCATCCACATCCGCAACCGTGGGCGGGTGCCGGCGCGGCTGATCGACCGCCACTGGGTGATCACCGACGCCAACGGCAAGACCGAGGAAGTGCGCGGCGAAGGCGTGGTCGGCGAACAGCCATGGCTGCGGCCGGGCGACGATTTCGAATACACCTCGGGTGCGGTGCTGGAAACCGAACAAGGAACGATGCGCGGCAGCTACGGCATGCTCGCCGACGACGGCACCCGCTTCGACGCCCCGATCGCGCCGTTCGCGCTGTCGGTGCCGCGAACCCTGCATTAAGGCCGGCCGCGGATGAGCGTTTGGGCCATCGGCGACCTGCAAGGCTGCTACGACGTCACCCAGCGCCTGCTGGAGAAAATCCGCTTCGACCCCGCCGCCGACACCCTGTGGTTCTGCGGCGACCTGGTCAATCGCGGTGGGCAATCGCTGGAAACCCTCCGCTTGGTGCATTCCTTGCGCGCACGGAGCGTGGTCGTGCTGGGCAACCATGACCTGTCGTTGCTGGCCATCGGCGAACGCAGCCCGGGCGAGCAGCGCAAGGTCAATCCCGACCTGCAGCGCGTGGTGCTGGCCGAGGACAGCGGCGAACTGCTCGGTTGGTTGCGCTCGCAGAAGCTGCTGCACAGCGACCATGCGCTGGGTTGGATGATGATCCACGCCGGCCTTGCGCCGAAGTGGACCGCCGCGCTGGCCGAGAAGCATGCGCGGGAAGTCGAGCAGCTGCTGCACGGCGACGATTACCGCAAACTGCTGCGCAACATGTACGGCGACAAGCCCGACTGGTCGCCGGGGCTGCGCGGACACGACCGCTCGCGCGCGATCATCAACGTGTTCACCCGCATGCGTTATTGCACGCCGCGCGGGCGGATGGCGGTCGAGGAAAAAGGCGCGCCCGGCATGCAGGCGCAAGGCCTGTATCCCTGGTACGAGGTGCCCGGCCGCGCGCAGCGCGAGCTGAAGATCGTCTGCGGGCATTGGTCGACGCTGGGCCTGATGATCGGCCATGGCGTCCACGCCATCGATACCGGCGCGGTGTGGGGCGGCAAGCTGACCGCGCTGCAGCTGGACAGCGACGAGATCCGCATCGTGCAGGTGCCGGGTCGCGATGTACCGCCGCCGCCGAAGGGGCAGCTGCCGAAGGATTGATGCCTTGGGAATCCCGGTCGTGGGAGCGACGTCAGTCGCGACGCCTTTGATCTTCCCCGGCCACGATTCGCGACTTACGTCGCTCCCACGGGCGGAATCCGTCGGTAATCGACGAACTCGAACGCAAAGGCGTGCTTCGCATCGGCCTCATGCAGCTCACGTTTCGCAACCCGCCATTGCGATGCATCGAATGTCGGGAAGAACGCATCCGCACCTTCGACTTCAGCATCGACATGGGTCAGATGCAGGACGTCGGCCGATAGCAGCGTAAGCGCATATATCTCTGCGCCGCCAACGACGCAGAGTTCTTCAGCACCCGAATTGAGAGCGATTTTTTTCGCCTCATCGATGGAGGCCACCGCCTGCATACCCTCGAACGGCACGCGTCCCGAACGGGTCAGCACCAGGTTCAGCCGCCCAGGCAGCGCGCGACCCAGCGATTCGGCGGTCTTGCGGCCCATCAGGATGGGCTTGCCGAAGGTCAGCGCCTTGAAATGCTTGAAGTCGTCGGGCAGGTGCCACGGCATCGCATTGTCTCGACCGATGGCGTTGTTGCGATCCAGGGCGGCGACCAGCGAAACCCTCATTGGCTCACACCGCCACCGGCGCCTTGATCGCAGGCAACGGGTCGTAGCCGTGGATCTCGATGTCCTCGAACTTGAACGCGAACAGATCGGTCACGTCGGGATTCAGGTGCAACGTCGGCAACGGCCGCGGCGTGCGCGAGAGCTGTTCGCGGGCCTGTTCGTAATGGTTCGAATACAGGTGCGCGTCGCCCAGCGTGTGCACGAAATCGCCGACCCGCAGGCCCGTCGCCTGCGCGACCATGTGGGTCAGCAGGGCGTAACTGGCGATGTTGAACGGCACGCCGAGGAAGATGTCGCCGCTGCGCTGGTACAACTGGCAGCTGAGCTTGCCGTTGGCCACGTAGAACTGGAACAGGTTATGGCATGGCATCAGCGCCATCTTCGGCAGGTCGGCGACGTTCCAGGCGCTGACCACCAGGCGGCGCGAATCCGGATTGCGCTTGATTTCCTCGACCAGCCATTTCATCTGGTCGATGGCCTGGCCGTCTGCGCCTTCCCAGGAACGCCATTGCTTGCCGTAGACCGGGCCGAGTTCGCCGTTCTCGTCGGCCCATTCGTCCCAGATGCTGACCTTGTTTTCCTTCAGGTAGGCGATGTTGGTCTCGCCTTTCAGGAACCACAGCAGTTCGTGGATGATCGAGCGCAGGTGCAGCTTCTTGGTGGTGACCAGCGGGAAGCCTTCGCCTAGGTCGAAGCGCATCTGCCAGCCGAACACGCTGCGCGTGCCGGTGCCGGTGCGGTCGGATTTCTCCGCGCCGTTCTCAAGCACGTACCGCAACAAGTCGAGGTATTGCCTCATGCCTGCTTCTCCGCGGCGACCACCGGCTGCAGGGTCGGCGAACGCCGCGACAGCCACAGCCAGTACAGGCCCACGACCACCAGCGGCAGGCTGAGCAACTGGCCCATGGTCAGCCAGCCGCCGGCCAGGTACTGCAATTGCTGGTCGGGTACGCGGACGAATTCGACGGCGAAGCGGAACACGCCGTACAGCAGCGCGAACAACCCCGACACCGCGTAACGGGGACGCGGCTTGCGCGAATACCACCACAGCACGCAGAACAGCACCAGGCCTTCCAGCAGCGCTTCGTACAACTGGGTCGGATGGCGGGCGAACCGGTCGAGCATCCCGGCCGCGTACTGCGCCTGCAGTTGCGTGGCGTTCAAACCCAGCCCGGACACGTTCGGGTCGGTGGTCGGGAAGATCACTCCCCAGTTCGTTCCCGTGTACTTGCCCCACAGCTCGCCGTTGACGAAATTGGCCAGGCGGCCGAAACCCAGTCCCGCCGGCACCAGCGGCGCGACGAAATCCATCACGTCGAAGAAATGCAGCTTGTGCCGGCGCGCCCACCACCACGACGCCAGCAGCACGCCGAGCAGGCCGCCGTGGAAACTCATGCCGCCTTCCCAGACCTTGAATACCTGCAGCGGATGCGCGAGGTAGGTCGGCAGGTCGTAGAACAGGATGTAGCCGATGCGTCCGCCCAGCACCACGCCGAGCATGCAGTAGAACATCAGGTCGCCATAGCCGTTGTCGTCGACGCCCGGCAGGCGCCCGGCGCGCACGCGCGAGCGGCCGAGGAACCACGCGGCGGCGAAGGCCAGCGCATAGGCGATGCCGTACCAATGCACTTTCAGCGGCCCGAGCGAGAAGGCGATGGGGTCGATCTGGTGCAGGTAGATCATGCAGGAGGCATCGGGCGGAACGAGGCAGCCATTTTGCCTGAGTGGGGCCGTCCTTGCCTGACCGCCGGGTCAGTCGAGGATGCGCGGCAGGTTCGGCAGTTCGTCGATGTCCGGCCCGTCGCCGTTTTGCGGGAAATGCGCCGCCAGCAGGTCGGCGACGGCATCGACCCCGCGAATCGCCGCCGCCTCGGGTTCGCCGGCCTGCAGGCGTTCCTCCATCAGCTGGCACACGCCGCGCCATTGCTCGGCGCTGACTTTGCCGGACAGGCCGCGGTCGGCGACGATCTCGATGCGATGGTCGGCGAGCAGCAGGTAGACCAGTACGCCGTTATTCGCCTCGGTGTCCCAGGCGCGCAGGCGGGCGAAGGCGTCCATCGCGCGGTCGCGCGCCTGCACCTTGCGCAGCAGTTGGCCGAGCGTCAGTTCCGACTCGACTGCGAACATCACCTCACCGGTGTGGCGGCGTTCGCCGGCGGCGATCGCGTCGGCGATGCGGTGCAGGCTGTCCTCGGGAAACAGCGAACGGGCGGAACGCGCGAACAGGTGGCGTAGAAGTCTCATCACCAGCTCCCGGACGCGCCGCCGCCACCGGACATGCCGCCACCGCCCGACCAGCCGCCGCCTCCACCACCGCCCCAGCCACCTCCGCCAGAGCCTCCACCCCAACCGCCACCTCCGCCGCCCCACCCGCCCCAGTCGCGATGGCGGGCGTAACGGCCCGGCGCGATCGACAGCAGGCCGAACAACAGGCCGAGGAACCCGGCGAGGCCGCCGATCAGCCACGCCGACGAAATCAGCCAGGCCACACCGCCGGCCGCGCCGCCGGTGAACAGGCCCCGCAGGCCCGCCGGCGTGCGCGAGAAGATCCCGCGCACGATGTTGGCCACGATGAACGCGGCGAACAGCGCGAACAGCCAGTTGCCGCCGCGATCGCGCCCGGCGGGATGCGTGCTGACCGGCTCGGGCAGCGCTTCGCCGTCGATCAGTTTGACCAGCGCCCCGGTCGCATCGACCAGGCCGCCGCCGAAATCGCCGGCACGGAACTTCGGCACCAGGTATTCCTGGATCACCCGGTTGGCGGTGGCATCTGGAATCGCGCCTTCCAGTCCATAGCCCGGATGGATGCGCACGCGCCGGTCGTCCTTCGCCACCACCAGCAGCACGCCATCGTCGACGCCCTTGCGTCCCAGCTTCCACGTGTCGAACACGCGCTGGCTGTAGTCGAAGATGTCTTCGGGCTGCGTGGTCGGCACGATCAATATCTGCAACTGGCTGCCCTTGCGTTGCTGCAAGGCCAGCGCCTGTTGTTCCAGTTGCTGCTTCTGCGCGGCATCCAGCGTGCCGGTGGTATCCACCACCGGCGATGTCAGCGCGGGAATCGAGGCCAGCTGCTGCGCCCACGCCACGGCGCAGGCGAACCACAAGGCCAGCAGCAGGCCCGGCCAGCGGGCGATGTGGCGCACGGCCGTTACCGTAAGCGGATCAGTTGGCCGGCGCGGGCTGCGGGGGTTGCGGCGCCGCCGGAGCCGCGGGTGCGGCCGGCGCGGCGGGCGCGGGCGTGCCGAAGTCCACCGCGGGGGCGTTGGAGATCTGCGCCTCGTTCTCCACGCTGAAGTTCGGCTTTTCCTTGTAACCGAAGATCTTCGCGGTGATCAGCTGCGGGAACGAGCGCACGTAGGTGTTGTAGTCCTGCACCGTGGCGATGTAACGCTGGCGCGCCACGGTGATGCGGTTCTCGGTGCCTTCCAGCTGCGCCTGCAGTTGCAGGAAGTTCTGGTCGGCCTTCAGCTGCGGGTAGTTCTCGCTGACCACCAGCAAGCGGCCGATCGCGCTCTGCAGTTCGCCCTGCGCCTGCTGGAACTGCGCCAGCGAGGCCGGGTCGTCGGCGTTGACGTTGATGCTGCCGACCTTGGAACGCGCTTCGGTGACCTGGGTCAGCACCTGCTGCTCATGGCTGGCGTAACCCTTGACGGTCGCGACCAGGTTCGGCACCAGGTCGGCGCGGCGCTTGTACTGGTTCAGCACTTCGGACCAGCCGGCCTTCACCGCCTGGTCCTTCTGCTGGATGGTGTTGTAGCCGCAGCCCGACAGCAGGGCGATCAGGCCGGCGATCAGGAGCAGTCGCGAAAGCGCGCGCATGGCGGTTTTCCTTCCGGTGGACGGGACGCGGCCATTGCAGCATCGCCCGGGGCGGCGCGCAACTGCCGGACCAAAAGCATTAAAAACCCGTTTCGCGTCCTACCACTTGCCGGCGCCTTCCACGTGCCGTGCCGCAGCGCGCTTGCGCATCACCAGGTTCAGCCACTCCACCGCCACCGAAAAGCCCATGGCGAAGTAGACGTAGGGCTTGGGCACGTGCACGTCGATGCCGTCGAGGATCAGCACCACGCCGATCAGCACGATGAAGGCCAGCGCCAGCATCTTCACCGTCGGGTTGGCGTCGATGAATTCGCCCAGCGGATTCGCCGCCAGCAGCATGATCGCCACCGCCAGCAGGATCGCCGCGACCATCACCGGGATGTGGTTGGCCATGCCCACCGCGGTGATCACCGAGTCCAGCGAGAACACGATGTCGATCACCGCAATCTGCGCGATCACCATCCAGAACACGCCCGAAGCCTTGGTCGTCGACGGATCGTGGTCCTCGCCGCCCGAGATCAGCTCGCGGATCTCGCCGATGCCCTTCCACAACAGGAAGATGCCGCCGAGGATCAGCACCAGGTCGCGCACCGAAATGCCCATGCCGGCGATGTGGAACAGGTCGTTCTGCATCCGCGCCAGGAACGCCAGCGAGACCAGCAGGGCGATGCGGGTGACGCAGGCGACGGCGATGCCGAAGCGGCGCGCGGTGGAACGCTGGTGCTCCGGCAGCTTGCTGACGGCGATGGAGATGAACACCAGGTTGTCCACGCCCAGCACGATTTCCAGCGCGCTCAAGGTGACCAGGGTCAACCACACGTTCGGGTCGGCCAGGAAATCGAAACTCATCGGCAATCAATCCTCAAGACAAAGGCGTAACGGAAACACTTACTGGAACAGCCGCGGACCCAGGATCAGGCCCCAGCACAGCAACACGTTCATCATCAGCACGAATACCGCCGCCGAGCCCATGTCCTTGGCGCGCCCGGCCAGCTCGTGGTGTTCGGCGCCATAACGCTCGATCACCGCCTCCACCGCCGAATTCAGCAGTTCGATGCTCAGCACCAGCAGCATCGAACCGATCAGCAGGGCGCGTTCCACCGCGGTGTCGCCCAGCCACCATGCAAGCGGCGCCAGCACGATGAACAGGTAGACCTCGAGCCGGAACGACGACTCGTGCAGCCACGCCGCGCGCAGTCCCTGCAGCGACCATTGCGTGGCCTTGAAGATGCGCCGCGGTCCGCGCGGCAGGTGTCCGAATTCGTCAGCCATGGGCGGCGCCGGTGCGTGAGACAGGAGGTTTCCCGGAGGGGTGGAATGCCGCAGGGCGGCCCGTGGTGGCGGGCGCGCGGCAGGTGCAAAGGTGCGTCAGGTCGGAATCGGCCATCGGTGGGCCGATTCTGCCACAAGAACGCGACACCCCGCAGGCATGGGCCCTGCGCTCGACATTCCGCCGCCGATGGGCGATGGTCGCGCCTCGTCCCGGTTCCGGAGCCTTGCGATGAAGTTTTCGCCCGTGAAAGCCTGGCTGTTCGGCCTGTTCGCCTCGCTGCTGCTGGCCGGTTGCGCCAGCCAGCCCGCGCAAGTCGCCGCGCCGCGCGTGCCAGAACAGGTGTCGAACGCCGAATGGGCCGCCGACATGGCCCGTTTCGCCGCCGAAGACGCCGTCCATCCGCCGCCGCGCGGCGCGGTGCTGTTCGTCGGCAGCTCGTCGATCCGACTGTGGAAGACCCTGGCCGAGGACTTTCCCGGCGTTGCCGTGATCAACCGAGGCTTCGGCGGTTCGGAGATCCGCGACAGCACCTGGTATGCCGATCGCATCGTGGTGCCGTACAAGCCGCGGTTGATCGTGTTCTACGCCGGCGACAACGACATCGCCAACGGGCGCAGCCCGCAGCAGCTGCACGACGACTTCCTCGCCTTCGTCCGCCGCGTGCGCCGCGACCTGCCGTCGGTGCCGATCGCGTTTGTGTCGTGCAAGCCCAGCCCGTCGCGCGCGCACCTGCTCGACGCGCAACGCGAAGCCAACGCGCTGATCCGCGCCGAAGCGGCGAAGCAGAAGCGCGTCGTCTTCATTGACGTGTTCACGCCAATGCTCGATGCCAACGGACAGCCGCGCGCGGAACTGTTCGTCGGGGACCGCCTGCACATGAATGCCGCGGGCTACGCGATCTGGCGCGATGCCATTAGCCCCTACCTGCGATCCACCCCCCCTTGAACCGTACCGGACACGATTTCAGGGCCAAAGAATTTCCCCAAGTCGATCCGCTGCATGTTCAGGAGACGTTATGAATAGGAAAAGTCATCTTATTCCATTCTTGCTGCTTACTGCGGGAGTGGCGAATATCGACTCATACGCGCAATCGCCGTCCTCCAACGCCGGCAAGCTTTTGGCTAATGAAGAATGCAACGGAGCGACGTATCAGTTCCTGCCCGGCGATTTCAACTATTGCGTGGCCCGCAAGATGTGGGGTAGGGGAAACTACAAAGGAGCCGAAGAATTGCTGCTGCTTGCCGCCGGCTGGGGAAGCAAACCCGCGCAGCACCTGCTGGGTATTGCCTATTTCAATGGCGACGGCCTTGCAAAAAACCGGCCCGCGGGACTTGCATGGCTGGGGTTGGCCGCTGAACGCGGGAACCCGACATATCTGGGCGTGCTGAAAGGCGCCTATGCAGTCGCTTCGACCGACGAGCGCCAGCAAGGCAATATTTTATATGCGGGCCTTTTGCAGCACTATCGAGACGACGTTGCCGCCAGGCGAGCCGAGCGCCGGTTCAATCGCGAGGTCCGCGCCCTGGCCGGCAACCCAGTATTTAACCCGGGGATATGCCTAGTCGGGATTACTGCCTTTGTCAGAGACAGCGACGGCAACGCGCAGTGTCCGCCCGCGGAACAGTCCGTCAAAGCGCTGAATCAACTGGCGGAGCCGTACTTCGAAGGCTGGAAAGATCGGGTCCAGGTCGGCCCAATGCAGCAAGTAGGAAAACCCTAGCGCCTGGCCCTGCGCATCAACTCGAAAAAATCGCCGTGCCGCGGCTGCCGTCGGTGGCGATCCAGCCGCGGTACATGCCCGAGGTATTGAACGGCAGGGCGATGTTGCCCTGCGCGTCGATGGCGATGGCGCCGCCGTCGCCACCGGACTCCGGCACGACCCGCAGGATCACCGCGTCGGCCGCTTCCTGCAGCGATGCACCACCGTAGGCGATGCGTGCGGCGATATCGTGCGCGACCGCGTTGCGGATGAAGAACTCGCCCCAGCCCGTGCCAGACACCGCGCAATGCGCGTCGGCCCAGGTGCCGCAGCCGATCAACGGCGAATCGCCGACCCGGCCCCATTTCTTGTTGGTCATGCCGCCGGTCGAAGTCGCCGCGGCGAGATGGCCGTGCATGTCCAGCGCGACCGCACCGACGGTGCCGAAATACTTGCCTTTCAGGTTCGCGGCATCGGCTTCCGCGCGCTCGCGGGCCTGCGTCTCCAGCAGTTGCGCATGGCGAGCGTCGGTATCGAACCAGTCGTTGGGCACGCGCTCGATGCCGGGCCGGGTATCGGCGAAGTTCTCGGCGCCCGCACCGATCAGCATCACGTGCGGCGAGTGCTCCATCACTTCGCGCGCCAGCTTGATCGGGTTGCGGATCGTGGCCACGCCGGCCACCGCGCCAGCGCGCCGGGTCCGGCCATCCATCAGCGAAGCGTCCAGTTCGTGCCGGCCTTCGGCATCGAACACCGCGCCCTTGCCGGCGTTGAAGCGCGGCGATTCCTCCAGCGCGACCACCGCCGCCTGCGCCGCGTCCAGTGCGCTGCCGCCATCGCGCAACACCCTGTAACCCGCCTCGAGCGCACGATCCAGGTCGGCGCGAATCGCGGCCTCCTCTTCGGCACTCAGCCGTTCGCGCTCGATCACGCCCGCGCCGCCGTGGATGGCGAGAGCAAAGGGGGAAGAAGTCATCTAGGAAAGAGCCGGTAATCGAAGCGCGAAGGATACCGCTTTTACCCTTCTCCCATCGGGAGAAGGTGGCGCGAAGCCCCGGATGAGGGCGGGAGCGACCCATGCTTACGGAATGCTCCCATCGCCGTCACTCTCCCGCCCGCATCCGCCCTTCGGGCACCTTCTCCCGGAGGGAGAAGGGAAAGCGCTACTGCTGCCTCAGTGCCTCGATCGGATCGAGTTGCGAAGCCTTGCGCGCCGGGTAATAGCCGAAAAACAGCCCGGTGGCGATGGAGAAGGCCGCGGCCAGCATCACCACCTTGCCGTTCAACGCCACCGGCAGGTCGCTGAAATGGCCGACCAGCAACGCGCCGACCACGCCGATGGCGATGCCGATGACCCCGCCGATCAGCGAGATCAGCATTGCTTCGGCGAGGAACTGCCGGCGCACGTCGCTGGGGCCCGCGCCCACCGCCAGGCGCAAGCCGATCTCGCGGATGCGCTCGGTCACCGACACCAGCATGATGTTCATGATGCCGATGCCGCCGATCACCAGGCAGATGGTCGCCACCGCGCCGAGCAGTTTCGACATCAGGTCGGTGGTCGCGGTGCGGGTCTTCACCACTTCGCTGATGTTGCGCACGTTGAAGTCGTCGTCCTTGCCCGGATCGATCTTGTGGCGCTGGCGCAGCAGCGCCTCGACTTCGCCCTGCACGTAGTTGAGGTCCTTGGCGTCGGCCACGGTCAGCGCGATCTGCATCACCGCGCCGGTCGGCAGGCCCATCGCGCCGAGCAGGCGGCGGCGCCCGGTTTCCAGCGGCACCATGATCACGTCGTCCTGGTCCTGGCCGAAACCGCCCTGGCCTTTCGGCGCCAGCGTGCCGACCACGGTGAACGGCACCCGGCCCAGGCGCACCGTCTGGCCGATGCCGGTATCGTCGCCGAACAGGGTGCGCCGCACCGTGTCGCCGAGCAGCACCACCTTGTCCGCGCTGGAATAGTCCTGCGCGTCGAAACCTTCGCCATTGGCGATGGTCCAGCCGTTGATGTCGAAGTAGTCCGGCTGCACGCCCTGCCAACTGGTCGAGGCATTGTTCTCTGCGTAGACGACCTGGGTGTTGCCGCGCACGGCGCCGGCGACGTACTGCACTTCCGGGATTTCGCTGCGGATCGCCTCGGCGTCGCCTTCGGTCAGGGTGAAGAAGCTGCTGCCGCTCATGCGCACGCCGCCGGCGCCGCGGCCGGCGCCGGGATTGACGTCGAGGCGCTGCGAGCCCAGCCCGGATACCAGCTTGTCGATCTCGCGCTGGGTGCCCTGGCCCACCGAGACCATCACGATCACCGCGGCGATGCCGATGATCACGCCCAGCGAAGTCAGCGCGCTGCGCATCCAGTTGCCGCGCAGGGCGAACACGGCGGTGCGCAGGATATCGGAGAAGTTCATGTGCCCCGCTCCTGTTCGTGCAGTTCGCCGTCGCGCATCACCAGGGTCCGGTCGGCGTGCGCGGCGACGTCGGCATCGTGGGTGATCAGGACGACCGTGTGGTCTTCGTCGCGCAGGCGCTTGAACAGGGCGAGGATTTCCTCGCCGGTCTTGCTGTCCAGCGCGCCGGTCGGTTCGTCGGCCAGCAACAACGGCGGACGGTTGATCAGCGCGCGGGCGATCGCCACACGCTGCTGCTGGCCGCCGGACAGTTCGCTGGGGCGATGGTTGGCGCGTTCGGCCAAGCCGACCGCGGCCAGGGCTTCCTGGGCCCGTTGCGCGCGTTCGTGCGGCGGCACCCGCGCGTAGCCCAGCGGCATGGCCACGTTCTCCAATGCGTTCATCCGCGGCAGCAGGTTGAAGCCCTGGAACACGAAGCCGATCTTGTCCAGCCGCAATTGCGCCAGTTCCTCGGCATCCAGCGTCGACACATCGACGCCGTCGCAGTGATAGCTGCCGGACGTGGGCGTGTCGAGGCAGCCGATCAGGTTCATCAGCGTCGACTTGCCGGAGCCGGACGGCCCCATGATCGCGACGAACTCGCCGCGGAAAACGCGCATGTCGACGCCCTTCAGGGCGACGACTTCGGCCTCGCTGCCGGGCGAGTAGACCTTGCCCAGCTTGCGGATATCGATGACCGGCGTCGCTGCTTCCGCATGCGCCGCTCCGGCGACCGCGCTCATTCGGCCGCCTTCTCGCCGGTGACGATCTTGTCGCCCTCGGCGACGCCCCCGCCGGAAATCTCGGTGCTGCTGCCGTCGCTGGCGCCCAGCCGCACCATCACCGGTTGCGGCTTGCCGTCGACCAGCTTGTACACGGTGCTGCGCTTGGCGTTGAGCAACGCGCCCAGTGCGGCGTCCCAGGTCGCCTTCTGCGCGTCGTCCAGGGTGTTGCGGAACGCGCCGAAGTCCTGCTGGAAGCGTTCGGTCATGCGCTGGCGCATCTGCGCCTGCATCGCGCTGGCGTTGGCCGGGCTCATCGTCACCATGCGCGGGCCGCCCGGGCCGGGACCGCCGAACATGCTGTTGCCGCCCTGCTGCGCCTGCGCGCGGCGCGCTTCCTGACGCTGCTTGACCGCGGCGACCGCGCCGTCGAACGCGGCCTGCTGCTGCGCATCGAGCTTCATCGTCGTCGCGGTGCGGGTCAGATCGTCGATGATGCCGCTGCCGCCACCGCCGCCCGACGGCCGCTCGGGTACCGCCTGGGCCAGCGCCGAGCCCTCGGCCGGCTTGAAGCGCAGCGCGGCGTTCGACAGCTTCAACACCTTGTTGCGTTCGCTGACCGCGATTTCGGCGTTGACGGTCAGGCCCGGCAGCAGCGTGCCGTCGCTGTTGTCGACGCTGACCACGACCGGATAGGTGACCACGTTGTTGGTGGTCGTCGCCGAGAGCCGCACCTGGTCGACCACGCCCTTGAACTGGCGATCGGCGAAGGCATCTACGGTGAACGTCACCTTCTGCCCGACCTTGACCTGACCGATGTCGGCTTCATCGACGGCCAGTTCGATCTTCATCTTCGCCAGGTCCTCGGCGATGGTGAACAGCTCCGGCGCCTGCAGGCTGGCCGCGACGGTCTGGCCCGGCTCGATGCTGCGGGTCAGGACCACGCCATCGACCGGCGAACGGATCACCGTGCGGCCCAGGTTGACCCGGGTGGTCTGGGTCGAAGCGGTCTGCTGCTGGATCGACGCCTGTGCCGAGTTGAGCTGGGCGCGGGCCTGGTCGCGGGCGGCGCGGGCCAGGTCCACATCGCTCTGCGCGACCAGCTTCTGCTGGCCGAGGCTGGCCTTGCGCTGGTAATCCAGTTCGGCGTTCTTCAGCGTGGCCTGGGCCTGGGCCAGCGACGCGCGCGCGGCGGCGATCTGCGCGTTGCCCTGGGCGATCTGCGCTTCGTAGGTGCTGGGGTCGATGCGCGCCAGCACGTCGCCCTTCTTCACGCGGCTGTTGAAATCGACCAGCACGTCGGTGACCTGGCCGGAAATCTGGCTGCCCACGGTCACCGTGGAGGTGGCGCTGAGCGTGCCGGTCGAGGAGATCGCCACGCGGATGTCGCCACGCTCGACGGTGGCGGTACGCCAGGCGCTGGCTTCGGCCTTGGCCTCGCGGCCCTTCCACCACCACCAGCCGCCGGCCAGCACGAGCAGCGCGAGGACGGCGACGACCGCGCGGGTCGCCAGTTTGTTGCGGGCACGCGGGGTGGAACGGGCGGTTTGGCTCATGGAGTGGACAGGAAGAAGGGATGGATCGCCGCCATTAACGCACGGCGGCCGATCCCGTTGACAGCGCCGGGAACAGCGGGGTTCCCGTGCCCACTTGGGGGTGACCTTGAATGCCTTTCCCGCTGGAAGAGCAAGAGCATTCGCGGCCAAGGCCGCTCCCACCACAGCGCTCCTAGGCGAAATGGATCGTCGCCGTGGTGCCTTTCCCCAATTCGCTTTCCAGTGAAACCTTCCAGCCGAAGCGCTCGCACAGGCGACTGACGATGGACAGGCCCAGGCCGGTGCCATGGGGACGCGATTCGTCGGCGCGGAAGAACGGTTCGAATGCGCGCTGCTGCGACTCCTCGCTCATGCCGATGCCGGTATCGCGCACGCGTACGCAGTCGGTTTCGACGATCACCTCGATGCGGCCGTGGTCGGTATAGCTGCAAGCGTTGCGCAGCAGGTTGCCGACCAGCACGTGCATCACCCGCGGCGGCGCGAGCAGGCGCGGGTGGGCCTGGATGTCGACTTCCAGTTCCACCGGCTTGCCCAGCAGCAACGGACGGGCGTTCTCGGTCTCGTATTCGACCAGGTCGGCCAGGTCGAACTCCTCGCTCTGCGGTTCCACTTCGGCTTCGCGGGCCAGGATCAGGAACGCGTCGATCACCGCTTCCATGTCGCGCCCCGCGCGCTGGATGCGATGCAGCGCGCGCGACACCCGCGGCGTGCTGTCCTCGTTCAGGGCCATGTCGCTGGCCATGCGGATCACGGTCAGCGGCGTGCGCAGCTCATGGCTGGCATCGCGGGTGAAATTGCGTTCGCGGGCGATGTGCGCGCTGACCCGCTCGCCGAGCCGGTGCAGCGCCGCGGCCAGCTGGCGGGTCTCGCCCTGCACCTCGAGGGGCAACCGGTCCGGCGCCAGCGCGTTGGTGTCGGGCCGGCGCGGATCCCAATGCGCGACCTGCCGCGCCAGCCAGCTGACCGGGGACACCAGTCGCTTGGACGCGCGATAGGTCAGCCACGACACCACGTAGATCGCGACCAGCGCGGTCACCACCGGCACCGTGCCGAACCAGAACGCCAGCCGTTCCGCCTGCGAGCGCAGGAACACCAGGTACAACCGGCCGGGCGCGCGCTCGTCGACCAGCACCAGCATGTCGTCGGCCTTCAACTCGTGGAAACCCGGCGCCAGCGTGCGCAGGTTCTCCGGCAGCAGCAGGTTGGAACGGCCGCGCAGCACCAGGTAGCCGCGCAGGCTGTAGGTGTTCGGCGGCGGCTGCGCCTCGGAGGCTTCGTACAGCGACCAGTAATGGTCGGCTTCCTCCTGCAGCGCGGTGTTGACCAGGCTCTGCTTCACCACCGCCGAGATCAGGTACACGCTCAGCACGATCGCCAGACTGATCATCACCGCCTGCAGGATGAAGGCGATGCGGATCTTGCGGGAAAGGCCTTGCGGCATGGCGACTCCGGCGCAGCGGGAACGCGATTATGCCGTCGCTGCGCGCGCGCCGGTCAGCCGATGTCGGCGATGCGGTAGCCGGCGCTCTGCACGGTGTGCAGCAACGGCTTGTCGAACGGTTTGTCGATGACCTTGCGCAGGTTGTACAGGTGGCTGCGCAGGGTGTCGGAATCTGGCAGGCCATTGCCCCAGATCTCGCGCTCGATCTCCTGCCGCGACACCACCCGCGGCGACTCGCGCATCAGGATGGTCAGCAGGCGCAGCCCGATCGGCGACAGCACCAGTTCGCCGCCGCCGCGGGTGGCGCGCATGCTGACCGGGTCCAGCGACAGGTCGGCCACGCGCAGCACCTCCGCACCCACCTGGCGGCGTTCGCGGCGGATCAGCGCGCGCAAGCGCGCTTCCAGTTCCTGGATCGCGAACGGCTTGGTCAGGTAGTCGTCGGCGCCGGCGCCCAGGCCGGTCAGCTTGTCGTCGAGGGTGTCGCGCGCGGTGAGCATCAGCACCGGCGTCGACTTGCGCGCCTCGTTGCGCAGGCGCCGGCAGACCTCCAGCCCGTCCAGCCGCGGCAGCATCAGGTCGAGCACCAGCACGTCGTAGCTGTTCTCGACCGCCAGGCGGTAGCCGTCCAGCCCGTCGGTGGCGTAATCGACCTCGAAACCGCGGCCTTCCAGATACTCGCCGACCATCTCGGAGATATTCCGGTTGTCCTCGACCACCAGCACCAGGCCGGCTGTTTCCTGCGAATGGCGCATTCCATTCCTCCACGACACTTCAGCTTTGTGAAGCTAACCAAGCCCGAGTTGACGCGGCGTGAAGGAAAACCCGACCATGCCCGGAATCCATTCAGTTTCCTCCCATGACCGCCCGCCTGCTGCCCCTCCTCCTGCTGCTGTGCTCGAACATCTTCATGACCTTCGCCTGGTACGGGCACCTGAAGTACAAGGCATCGCCGCTGTGGCTGGCGATTCTCGCCAGCTGGGGCATCGCCTTCTTCGAATACTCGCTGATGGTGCCGGCCAACCGGCTCGGCAGTTCGGCCTATTCGGTGGTGCAGCTGAAGACGATCCAGGAAATCCTGACCCTGGTCGTGTTCGCCGGCTTTTCGGCGTGGTTCCTCGGCCAGCCGCTGAAGTGGAACCACTACGCCGCGTTCGCCCTGATCGTCGGCGCGGCGTTCCTGATGTTCTACGAACCGGCTGCGGTCAGAACCTGATTTTGCCGGTCAGGATGTCCTTGAACATCACCCAGTCCCCGGCGAACGAATAGAACGGGTGCTTGAACGTGGCCGGTCGGTTCTTCTCGAAGAAGAAATGCCCGACCCAGGCGAAGCCGTAGCCGCAGAACAAAGCCGCGAGCAGCCACCAGGCATTGCCGCTCCACAGCGCCCGTCCCAGCAACGCCAGCACGCCGCAACTGCCGACGAAATGCAGCCGCCGCGACGTGCGGTTGGCGTGCTCGCTCAGGTAGAACGGATAGAACTCGCGGAAACTGGCGAAACCGGTCATGCCCTGCTCCTGTCGCGTCGGCGCGCATGCCCGACGCGGCGATTCTGCCCCCGGCCATACCGCGCTTCAACGCGATGGGCGGGCGTTGCCGGTGCGCGGACTTGTCCCGCACCGCGAGCGGACCGCGTTTCATCACGAATGGGCAGGCGGATGGCGCGGCCCCTTTGAGCGCAGGACATCCTCCTTCCGATGAAACTGGTCGAACGCGACGCCTTGCTTGAGCAACTCGAAGGCCTGCTGCACGGCGCCGGCAACGGCGCCGGGCATGTCGTCCTGCTCGGCGGCGAGGCCGGCATCGGCAAGACCAGCCTGCTGACCGCGCTGCGCGAACGTGCCGGTGCCGCGACCTGGTGGGGCGCCTGCGATGCGCTGGAAACCCCGCACCCGCTGGCCCCGCTGCACGACATCGCGCGCGGCGCCGATGCTGGTTTCGGCGCGCTGCTGTCGGGCGGGGCCGAGCGCATCGCCCTGTTCCAGTCCGTGCTCGGCGAACTGCAGGCGGCGACGCGTCCGCTGTTGCTCGTCGTCGAGGATGCGCACTGGGCCGACGAAGCCACGCTCGACCTGCTGAAGTTCGTCGGCCGCCGCATCGGCCAGACCCGCTGCCTGCTGGCGGTCAGCTATCGCGACGACGAAGTCGACGCCGCGCATCCGCTGCGTGGCGTGATGGGCGTCCTGCCGCATGCGTCGACCACGCGATTGGCCTTGTCGCGCCTGTCCGCGGCCGCGGTCGACGAGATGGCGCGCAACGCGCTGCGCACGTCCGACGGCATCCATGCGCTGACCCAGGGCAATCCCTTTTTCGTCAGCGAAGTGCTGCGCCACGGCGTCGAAGGCGTGCCCAGCGGCGTGCAGGACCTGGTGCTGGCGCGCTACGCGCGGCTGTCGCACGAAGCGCAGGCGGTGGTGCGGCTCGCTTCGCTGGTGCCGGCACGCATCGAGCGCTGGCTGGTGGACGCCTTGCTCGCGCCCAGGCTGGACACGCTGGAGGAATGCCTCAACTCCGGTCTTCTGGTCGCTGCCGCCGAGTCGCTTGCGTTCCGCCACGAACTCGCGCGCGTCGCGGTCGAATCCTCGCTTCCGCCGACGCTGGCCCAGGACCTGCACGCCCGCGTGCTGGCAGCGCTGGAAAGCGACCCGCGTGCCGATGCGTCGCTCGCGCGGCGCGCGCACCATGCCGCGCGCGCCGGCGACGCCGCCGCGGTGACGCGCCTGGCGCCGCAAGCGGCGCAACAGGCGCAACAGCGCGGTGCGCACAAGGAAGCCGCCGCGCATCTGCGCACGGCATTGGCCCATGCCGGCGGCCTGGCCGACGCGGAACGCGCGCACCTGCTGGATTCGCTTTCCTACGAAAACTACGTGACCGACCGGCTGGACGAGGCGATCGATGCGCGCCTGGCCGCCCAACGCCTCTGGCACCATGTCGGCAATGGCCTGCGCGAAGGCGATGCGCTGCGCTGGCTGTCGCGACTGTCCTGGTACAACGGGCGCAACGACGATGCCGAGGCCTATGGCGAGCGGGCCATCGCGGTGCTGGAGCCCTTGCCGCCGGGCAGCGAGCTGGCGATGGCCTACAGCAACCGAGGGCAACTGCACATGCTCGCCGGCCGTTCCGCCGAGGCGCAGGAATGGTCGCAGCGCGCGCTTGCGCTGGCGCGCAAGCTCGGCGACCGCGACATCGAAGTGCATGCGCTGAACAACCTCGGTTCGGCGATGCTCAATGCCGACGACCCGGCCGGGCGCGGGATCCTGGAGCGCAGCCTGGCCCTGGCCCTCGAAAACGGCTTCGACGAACACGCCGCGAGGGCCTATACCAACCTGTCGTACTACGCCGGCCTGGCGGCGCACGACAATAAGGTCTCGACCGACTACCTCGAACTCGGCATCGCCTATTGCGAACAGCACGACCTGGACGCCTGGACGCGCTACATGTCCGCGCATCGCGCGGAAACCCTGATGTGGCGCGGCGATTGGGACCGCGCCGCCGACCAGGCCGAAGCCATCGCCAATGCCCCTGGCGTCGCGCCGATCAGCCGCATTCCCGCCCTCGTCGTGCTTGGCAGGATCCGCGCGCGTCGCGGCGATCCCGCGGCCCGGCAGTCCCTGGAGGACGCACTGCGACTGGCCTTGCCCACCGGCAGCCTGATCCGCCTGGGACCGGTCGCCGCCGCGTTGGCCGAAGCGGCTTGGCTGGAAGGCGATATCGCCGCCATCGCCCAGGCCGTGCGCCTGGCCGGACCGCTGGCATCGCAAAGCACCTACATGCGCTGGATCAGCGGCGAAGTCGCCTATTGGCGATGGCGCGCAGGGGCCGCGTTCGAGGACGAACTGCCGTGGCCTGCGCCCTACGCCCTGCAGTTCGCCGGCCGCTGGCGCGAAGCCGCAGACGCCTGGCAAGCGCTCGAATGCCCTTACGAGGCCGCACGCGCACTGGCGGACGGCGACAGCGACGCGCAATGCGAAGCGCTGGCGACCTTCGAACGCCTGGGCGCACGTGCTGACGCCGAACGCCTGCGCCGACAGTTGCAGGCCGCCGGCGTGCGCGGCCTGCCGCGCGGCGTGCGCGCATCCACCCAGGCCAATCCGCACGGCCTGACATCGCGCGAGCTGGAGGTCCTGGTCCTGCTGTGCAACGGACTGCGCAACGCGCAGATCGCCGAACGCCTGCACCGTTCGGTGCGCACCGTGGACCATCACCTGGCCGCGGTCTTCGCCAAGCTCGGCGTCGGCACCCGCGCCGAAGCCATCGCCGCCGCGCATGCGGCCGGGCTGGCCGGCGAAAAATAGGCCCCCGGATTCTGTCGCGGATTTCCTTCTCCCCGCGTGCGGGGAGAAGGTGGCCGACAGGCCGGATGAGGGGGCGCCCCGGAGCCGATGCGCTTTGGGCGGCGACGGGAATTCGAGTGCGAAAGACCCGAATCTCCCCGCACTCGATATGACCTGGCTTGGGAAACGACAGCAGCTCCGGGCTGACCCTCACCCGCCTCCGGCACCCTCTCCCCGCATGCGGGGAGAGGGGATCGCTATCCCATTCCACGCTGGAATCCGGATGCCCAAAAATAGGCGACGCCACCGGGCAATCTGGGCAAACCCGCCGAGGTGCTGGCGCGGCGCGATTCCTAAGCTTTCCCTCGCAGCAATCCTGCTGCGTCGATCAAGCAAAGGAACTCCCATGAAACCCCTCCTCCTCCTCGTCGCCCTGCTCGCCTGGAGCGGCAGCGCCATCGCGGCTGTGGTCACCACCGCGCCGCAGCAGCATCGCTACGTCATCGAACGCACCTTCCCCAAGGGCGCGCTGGACCACCTGGACGCCAAGACCAAGGCCGCGGTCAACGAGACCAATGCCCGCTACGGCGTGCGCTGGGTCAAGTCCTACGCCAACGCCGACCGGACCAAGACCGTGTGCATCTACGAAGGTCCCAGCGAGGCGGCGATCCGCGAAGCGGCCAAGGCGAACCACATGACGGTGGATTCCATCGCCGAAATGCCGGTGACGCTCGAAGCCGAGTGACCCTCCGGCCGCGCGGGCGACTCCGCGCGGCCATCCCGACGATTCCTTCCTACGGAGAACCAAGCCATGCCCCGCTTCATCATCGAACGCGAATTCCCGACCGGCCTGCAGATTCCCTGCGACCGCAACGGCGCAAGCTCATGCCTGGGCGTCGTCGACGCCAACGCCACCGAGGGCGTCACCTGGGTCCATTCCTACGTCAGCGACGACAAGAAGAAGACCTTCTGCGTCTACGACGGTCCGTCGCCCGAGGCGATCCGCCGCGCGGCCGGACTGACCAGCCTGCCGGTGAACCAGATCACCGAAGTGCGCGTGCTGGATCCGTACTTCTACTTCTGAGCGTCGGCTTCCTCGCCCTTGGCGCGGACCCAGTAAGCCTCCTGCGCATCCAGCGGGAGTCCGGCCAGGCGCACGCCGTCGGCGTGCGCCAGCCGTTCCATCGCCCGGAAACGCCGTTCGAACTTGTGGTTGGCATGGCGCAACGCCGCGCCGACATCGACCCTCGCATGCCGCGCCAGGTTGGCGGCAACGAACAGCAGATCGCCGATCTCGTCCTGCAGCCGCGCATGGTTCGCCGCCACGTCGCCCTTGGCGAATTCGGCCCGCACTTCGTCGATTTCCTCGTGCAATTTGGCGATCACCGGCTCCGGCCCCGGCCAGTCGAAACCGGTCTTGGCCGCACGCGACTGCAGCTTGGTCGCGCGCTGCCACTCCGGCAATCCCCGCGCGATGCCGGCCAGCGCCGAATCGTCGACATCGCCCGCCGCTGCGCGCTCGGCCTGCTTGATCGCATGCCAACTGCGCTCCACCGCCGCCGCATCGTCGCGCGAAGCATCGCCGAACACATGCGGATGCCGGCGCAGCATCTTGTCGCAGATCGACGCCACCACATCGTCGAAACCGAACGCCCCCTGCTCCCGCGCCATCTGCGCATGGAACACCACCTGCAACAGCAGGTCTCCGAGTTCGTCCTGCAGATCGTCCAGGTCCCCGCGGTCGATCGCATCGGCGACTTCGTACGCCTCCTCGATCGTGTACGGCGCGATGGTGGAGAAGTCCTGCTCCAAATCCCACGGACATCCACCCTGCGGATCACGCAGGCGGGACATGATGGCGAGGAGATCGTCAATGGAAGCTTTGGGGTTGGTCATCGGATTCGAAACTGGCTGTTGGGGGGTTTGGTCCAGCTTTTGATCGTCGGTCCCTTGAGGCACGGCCATCGAGGCGGATAAACCCCGCAGGGGCGGCGCACAGGGATGTGCGCCGTTTTCGGAGCAGCAGGATGCTGCTTCCGAAAATTCCCGCCTCGATGGCGAACCCTTCGCGAAGCGAAGGGCGTGCCGCGGGTGTGTTTCTTTGGTTACTTTCTTTGCACAAGCAAAGAAAGTGACTCGCGCGTCAGCGCGAAATGCTTCTGCTTACCTGTACTCGCCACAACATCGCAGCGGAATTGCATCGACTCCGGCTCGCCCCCAATCGCCTTCGGCACCTTCCCCGCAAACGGGGAAAGGGTTTTCAAAGCCAATCCCTCCACGGCAACGCCGGATCGCCCAAGGCGATGAAATCGCCGTTCAACAACGTCTCCCGCCGGTTGTATTCGAACGCCCGCCCATCCGGCGCCAACAACGCCCCGCCCGCCGCCTCCAGCACGCACTGCGCCGCCGCCGTATCCCACTCCGAAGTCGGCCCGAAGCGCGGATACACATCCAGCCCGCCCTCGGCGATCCGGCAGAACTTCAACGACGAACCCAGCCCGACGATTTCGGTATCGCCCATCCGCGCCAGCACGCTTTCGGTGCGCAGGTCGCGATGCGACCGGCTGGCGGCCACCCGCAACGGCGACAGCGCCGGCCGGCGCGTCTGCAGCGCGACTTCGGCATCGCCATCGCGGCGGAACGCACCGCCACCCTGCGTCGCGTGCCACAACGCACCGCCGACCGGCGCCTGCACCACGCCGAATACCGGACGGTGTCCGTGGATCAGGGCGATGTTCACGGTGAACTCGCCGTTGCGCTTGACGAATTCGCGGGTGCCGTCGAGCGGATCGACCAGCCAGTAGGTCGACCATTCGCGCCGTGCGATCCATGGAATGTCCGACGCCTCTTCCGACAACACCGGCCACTGCGGCGTCAATGCCAGCAGGCCATCGACGATGATCCGGTGCGACGCCAGGTCGGCCTGGGTCAGCGGACTGGCGTCGGCTTTGTGTTCGACGTCGAAAGCCTGCGCATACACCTGCAGGATCGCGTCGCCGGCGGCGCGGGCGATGCCGATCGCCGCTTCGCGCAGGGTTTCGTCGACGCGGATCATGCCTGCTTCCCCAGCCATTCGCGGGCGATGAACAGCGCGGCCAGCGAGCGGCCTTCGGAAAAATCGTCCAGCAGCATCAGTTCATCCAGCCTGTCGAGCTTCCATGGCACTACCTCGAGTTCTTCCGGCTCGTCGCCGACCAGTCGCTCGGGATACAGGTCGCGCGCCAGCACCAGCCACGACTGGTGGCTCATGTAGGTCGGGTTGAGGGTCAGCGCGCGCAGCACGTCGAGGCGACGCGCGCCATAACCGGCTTCTTCCTTCAGCTCGCGGTCGGCCGCCTGCTCGGGCGTTTCGCCGGCATCGATGCGGCCTTTCACCAACCCCAGCTCGTAGCGCAACGTGCCCGCCGCGTATTCGCGCACCAGCAGCACGGTGTCGTCGTCGAGCATCGGCACCACCACCACTGCGCCATGGCCGCCGGCGACCAGGCGGTGGTACAGGCGGCGCTCGCCGTTGCTGAACTCCAGGTCGAGTTCTTCGACATTGCGGTCTTCTGCACGCCGGCGGGTGCCGTGGATGATCGGCGGGGTGCGGCTCATGCGCGCCTGCCGGTGCGGCGGCGGCACGCGGCCGATATCATGGGGGGATGCGAACGGAAGAACATGCGCCTCGAATCGTAGCAGAGGCCGGCGTCGCGGATGCGTGGCGCATGCGCGACCTGGCCGTGCTGTGGCACCCCTGCACGCAGATGCGCGAACACCCCGACACCCTGCCGCTGGTGCCCATCGAACGCGGCGACGGCGCGTGGCTGCACGGTTACGACGGGCGCCGCTACCTGGATGCGGTCAGCAGCTGGTGGACCAACCTGTTCGGCCACGCCGAGCCGCGCATCGCCGCGGCCATCGCGCGGCAGGCGCAGACCCTGGAACAGGTGATCCTGGCCGGCTTCAGCCATGCGCCAGCGGTGGAACTGGCCGAGAAATTGCTGGCCATCGCCCCCCGCCAGCCGGGCCGTGCACCGCTGGCCAAGGTGTTCTACGCCGACAACGGCTCGGCTGGGGTCGAGGTCGCGCTGAAGATGGCCTTCCACTGGTTCCGCAACCGCGGCGAGGACCGGCGCACGAAATTCATCGCGCTGGAAAACGGCTACCACGGCGAAACCATTGGCGCGCTATCGGTCGGCGACATCCCCCTGTACCGCCGCGTGTACGCGCCGCTGCTGGCCGAAGCGCTGTTCGCGCCGTCGCCGGATGCCTACCTGGCGCGCGCCGGCGAAAGCGACGAGGCTTGCGCGTTGCGCGCCGCCGACGGGCTGGCCGACCTGTTCGACCGCCATGCCGGCGAAGTCTGCGCGCTGATCCTGGAACCGCGCGTGCAATGCGCCGGCGGCATGCGCATGCACCACCCCGCCTACCTGCGCCGCGTGCGCGAACTGTGCGATGCGCATGGCGTGTTCCTGATCGCCGACGAGATCGCGGTCGGCTTCGGCCGCACCGGCACGATGTTCGCGTGCGAGCAGAGCGGCGTGCAGCCGGACCTGCTGTGCCTGTCGAAGGGCCTGACCGGCGGTTTCATGCCGCTGGCCGCGGTGCTGGCGACACAGGTGCTGTACGACGGCTTCCTCGACGATTCGCGCGAACGCGCCTTCCTGCATTCGCACAGCTACACCGGTAATCCGCTGGCCTGCGCTGCGGCGCTGGCTTCGCTGTCGATCTTCGAATCCGACGACGTGCTCGCGCGCAATCGCGACACCGCCCGGAAGATGGGTGCGCTGGCGACACAGGTGGGTGCGCACCGGCACGTCGCCAACGTGCGCCAGGCCGGGATGATCGCCGCCTTCGAACTCACGCGCGACGGGGAAAAGGCAACGCCGTTCGATTCGGCTTCGCGTGTCGGCCTGCGGGCCTACCGCGCGGCGCTGGCGCGCGGCGTGGTGCTGCGCCCGCTCGGCGACGTGCTGTACTGGATGCCGCCGTACTGCATCGACGACGCGCAACTGGCGCTGCTGGCGGACACCACGGCCGCGGCGATCGAGGAAGCCACCGCATGATCCCGCCAACCTGCGATTCCGGCCTTGCTGTTGCCCCCTTTGAAAAAGGGGGTGGGCCGCGCAGCGGACCGGGGGATTTGCTTTTGCCTTGGCTGTTGCGTTCAGTGCAGAAGCAAATCCCCCCTGCCCCCCTTTTTCAAAGAGGGGTATTCCACGCCCCTTTTCCTGGGGATGGCATATGCGCCTGACCCGCTGCTTCGTCGAAGTGCCCTTGAAACCGGGCACGCGCATCGTCTTGCCGGAATCCGCGGCGGCGCACCTGACCCGCGTGCTGCGCCTGCGCGAAGGCGACGCCTGCGTGCTGTTCAATGGCGATGGCCGCGATCACCCGGCGACCCTGGTCGCGGTCGGCAAGCGCGAGGTCGTTGCCGAGGTTTCCGCCTCGGCGGCCGTCGCAAACGAATCGCCGCTGCGCATCGTCCTGCTGCAGGGCGTGGCGCGCGGCGAAAAGATGGACCTGATCCTGCAGAAGGCGACCGAGCTGGGCGTGTCCGCCATCGTGCCGGTGAATTCGGAACGCAGCGAAGTGAAGCTGGACGCCGAACGCGCGGAAAAACGCGTCGCCCATTGGCGCAGCGTCGTCGTTTCCGCCTGCGAGCAGAGCGGACGCGCGACGGTGCCGGCGGTCGCCGCTCCGGCCGCACTCGCCGATGCCGCGCGCAAGGTCGACACGACGCTGAAACTGACCCTCGATCCGGAGGGCGAACATGCGCTGGCTTCCCTGTCCGCGCCTTCCCCGGCGTCCGTGACCATCGCCATCGGCCCGGAGGGCGGCTGGTCGCCGCGCGACCGCGAACTGCTGCGCATGGCGGGCTTCAGCGGCCTGCGCCTCGGCCCGCGCGTCTTGCGCACCGAAACCGCTGGACTGGCCGCCATCGCCGCATTGCAGGCGCGCTTCGGCGATCTGTAGATCGGGGTAACGCCCCGATCTACAGCGCTGCAATCAGCTCCAGTTCGCCAGTTCGCGTGCGCTGATCCTGCCGTCGCGATCCTGGTCGATCAGCTTGAATTGCCGGACCAGCGCGGCGTCTCCCGCCGCTTCCTGCGGGCTGAGCATGCCGTCGCCATCCTTGTCCATGCCGGCGATCCGCGACTGGAACGGCGCAAGCCCGGATTCCGCCGTCTGGCCCCAGCGCACGGTCACCGGGCCTTGCGAGGTCTGCAGTTGGGTCGTGTGCGGCAATGCCGCTTCCTGCGCGCCTGCCGTGCCGATTGCGAGCAATGCCGCCAACGCGACGGCAGGGGAATTTCGCATCGAATCGTTCATGTCGAACCTCCACGCATGGGTGGAGCTGAAAGGCTGGCAGCGCGGTCGAAAATCGATGATGAATCGGCCGGTATCGAGCGAGGAGCGTGCAGCCGCGATTCAGTCCGCGAGTTGGGAGGCCCTCAAATCTCAGGGATCGATGCGGACCGGCGTGCCCAACGGCACCAATCGCCAGATTTCCTCGATTTCCGCGTTGCTCACCGCCACGCAACCTTCGGTCCAGTCGCGCGATTCGCCGGGCGGCGTGCCGCCATGGATCATGATGTCGCCACCGGGATCGACGCCGCGCGCCCGCGCCTGGCGCAGGTCGTCGGCGTTCGGGTACGACACGCGCAGCGACAGGTGGAAGCGACTGGCGGCATTGCGATAGCTGATCGCGTACTCGCCTTCCGGCGTGCGCTGGTCGCCCTGCTCGCGCTTCGGTCCGGTCGGAACGCCTCCCAGGCGAACGCGGTAGCTGCGGATGACGCGACCGTCGCGCAACAACTCCATCTTGCGCGCTGCCTTGTACACGCGGATGGCGTCGGCACGCTGCGCTTCGGGGGCCAGCTCGGGCGGGAACTTCGCCGCCGCATCGGTCGCGAACAGCGCCAGCAGCATGGCCGCCGCGCGATGCAACCGGCCGGGCCGCGCGCTCATTCGACCAGGGCCACGGGCACGCCTGCGCGCAACGTGTTGTGCACTTCCGCCACGGCGTCGGTATGGCGGATCAGGTCGGCCACGGTCGCGGCGTCGGCGGGCGAATCGACACGCACGCGATAGCGGATGTCGCTCGCGGCCAGGCCGACGCCGGCGAAGCGCGCGCTGGCATCCACTTCGACGCCATCGATGGCGACGCCAAGCCGCGCGGCTTCGCGATACAGGTCCTTGCAGTAGCACGTGGCCAGCGCCAGCATCAGCAATTCGCCGCCGTTGACCGCGGAACCCGTGGCATCGGCCTTGGCGGGAATCGGCAACGCGCGGCTGGCGTCGCCGGTGCGGACCACCGCTTCATGGCCGGCAGAGGAATGGCGTACCGAGGCGGAAATCTGCATCGCGGCGGGCGGATCGCGCCGGCTCGTGCCGGCACGGTGGATGTTGCCGCGCTTACGCCGCCTGCGCCAGCGCGGCGCCGATCTTCGCTTCGACGTTGTCCAGATCGGGCAGCAAGGCGGCTTCATCACCAAGCAGCACGCGCATCTGCACGCCGGCCGGCAACTCTTCCTCGGCGGCGTCGGCGAGCAGGCCGTCGCGCAACACCGTGGTCAGTCGCGGGAAGCCCTGCGCCAGCAGCGCGAAGTACGGCAGTTCGGCGTTGCCGCCAAGCGCCTTCAGCACGACCACGCGGCTGTTGGCCCGCGCGGCTTCATCGGCCAGGCCGACCAGCGGCGCGAACGACACCAGCGGCACCTGCCAGCCATGCCATTCGAAACGGCCGAGCAGCCAGGACGGTGCGTTCTCCACCGGCGCGGGGCGGACCCAGGCCAGCACCTCGGCGACGTTGGCATTGGGCAGCAGCAGGCGGCCGGCGGCGGTCTGCACCAGCACGCTGCGGATTTCGTCTTTGGTATAGGCCACGATGGTTCCTCAGGCTTGCGCGCTCAGGCGCCACGCCAGTGCGGCGGGCGCGGCGGCATCGCCGCCCAGCGCGAGCAGGGCCCGCGCCGCGGCGTCGTCGAAACAGGTCTCCGGCGATTGCGCGACCAGGGTCGCGCCGCCCAGCGCCCACACCGCCGCGGCTTCGGCCTGGGCGGTTTCGCACCCGCTCAACAGCAACACCGTGCTGCCCGTGGGCGGCACGCTGGTGAAATCGTCGTCGCCCTGCGCGAAGTGCAGCGTGCCGTCGTCGGCCGTCGCGATGGTGCCCTCGGGCAACAGGTAGGCGCGGCCTGGCAACGCCATCCCGCCCCGCTCCGCCAGTTGCACCGGCAGCGCGGAAGTGCGCGACAGCTGGCGCAGCAGGTGGTCGTAATGGCCGCCGTACAGGCGCTGGCGGATCAGCACCGGCTGGTGGAAATCGGAAGGCAACGCGCCCAGCAGCTGGCGCAGCGCGTCGGGGCCGCCCATGCCGGCCAGCACCAGCACCACGCCGGCGAACGGCTTGGCCGGCTTGGTCGCTTCGGCTATCTCGGCCACGTGGATCGTGTCGGTCGCATCGGCCGTGTCGGCCGCCGGCATCATCCAGCTGCCGATGCAGGCCTCGACCGTCTCGACCGCCAGGTCCTGCGGCGCGGCCGCACGCGGCGGCAGCACGTCGTCGCGGCGATGCAGCTTGGCCATGACGTGGCGCAGCCAGCGCGCGTTTTCCCAGGCATCGCGGCGCAGGACCAGTTCGGCCTCTTCGTAGATCGCCAGCACCGAGTCGTCGAACAGCACGTCGTCGAAGCCGGACAACCTGGCTTCGATCGCCGAATCCAGCGCCACCAGCACCGCCTGCGGCGCGGCGCGGCGCAACGTCTCCGGATCGAGCTGCCGCGGGTCGCCCGCCAGCACCAGTTCGGTGCCGGCCGCGCGCAGTGCGTCGCGCAAGGCGTCCTGCACCTCGCCCTGGCGGGCCAGCAGGGCCACGCGCACGCCTTGCGCGATGGCGGACGAAGACGTGGAATCGCGCGTTTGCGGGTTATTCGCGTGCACGGGCCAGCCCCAACAGGTCGTAGACGTTGCGCATCAGGTCGGGCTCCTGGTACGGCTTGCCCATGTAGCGCTCGACGCCGATGTCGAAGGCGCGCTGGCGATGCTTGTCGCCGGTGCGCGAGGTGATCATCACGATGGGCACGTTGCGCAGGCGCGGATCCGCCTTCATGCGCGTGGCCAATTCGTAGCCGTCCATGCGCGGCATTTCGATGTCGAGCAGGAGCAGGTCCGGCACGCGTTCGGCCAGCCGTTCCAGCGCATCGACGCCATCGCGCGCGGCCACCACTTCGAGGTTGTGGCGCTCCAGCACGCGGCCGGTGACCTTGCGCATGGTCAGCGAATCGTCGACCACCATCACCAGCGGGACCTGGCGTTCTTCGACCGGGACCACCTGCGGCGGCAGCTGCGGCTGCGCGGCATGGCGGCGCACCAGCGGGGCCAGGTCGAGGATCAGGGCGATGCGGCCGTCGCCGAGGATGGTGGCGCCGTAGATGCCCGGTATCGAGGCGATCTGCGGGCCGACCGCCTTGACCACGATCTCGCGGCTGCCCAGCACCTGGTCCACCGCGATCGCGGCGCGCAACTGGCCGGCGCGGACCAGCAGCAGCGGCAGCTGGTCCTGGCCTTCGCCACGCGCGTGCGCCTGGCCGACCAGGCCGCCGAGTTCGTGCAGCGCGTAGTCTTCGCCGCCGTAACGGTACGGCGCGTCGGCGTTGTTCTCAAGGCGCTCGCGGGAGATGCGGCCGACGCCCTGCAGCGCAGCCACCGGCACCGCGAAAAAGGTATCGCCGACCTGCACCAGCACCGCCTGGGTCACCGCAAGGGTCTGCGGCAGGCGCAGGGTGAAACGGGTGCCTTCGCCCGGCGCGGTGGCGATGTCGACGGTGCCGCCGAGTTGGCGCACCTCGTTGCGCACCACGTCCATGCCGACGCCGCGGCCGGCGAGGCGGCTGACCGTATCCGCGGTGGAGAAGCCCGATTCGAAGATCAGCGCGTCGAGGTCGGCATCGGCGGGGGTTTCGCCTTCGGCGAGCAGGCCGCGGTCGACCGCGCGCTTGCGGATCGCTTCGCGGTCGAGGCCGGCGCCGTCGTCGCCGACCTGCAGCACCACTTCCGAACCTTCGCGCAGCAGGCTGAGGGTGACGTTGCCCTGCGCCGGCTTGCCGGCGGCGACGCGCGCCTCGGCGCTTTCCAGGCCGTGGGCGACCGCGTTGCGCAGCATGTGTTCCAGCGGCGCGGTCATGCGTTGCAGCACGCTGCGGTCGAGTTCGCCGTGGGCCCCGTCGAGGTGGAATTCGACCGCCTTGCCGGCATCCTCGGCGGCCTGGCGCACCACCCGGCGCAAGCGCGGCGCCAGGGTGTCGAACGGCAGCATGCGCGTGCGCATCAGGCCGTCCTGCAGTTCCGAGCTCACCCGCGACTGCTGGTGCAGCAACGCGTCGTACTGGCGCGCGAGGTCGTCGAGCACGCCCTGCAGGCTGGTCAAGTCGGCTGCGGATTCGGACAGCGCACGGCTGAGCTGTTGCAGGGTGGAGAAGCGATCCAGTTCCAGCGGATCGAAGGCGGGGTCGCCCTGGTCCTGCTCGCGCTGGTAGCGGGCGACGATCTGCGCTTCGGTTTCGATGTCGAGGCGGCGCAGCTGGTCGCGCAAACGCGCGTTGGTCTGCTCCATTTCGCCCATCGCGTTGCGGAACGCGCCGAGCTGCTGTTCGAGGTGGGCACGGTAGATCGCCACTTCGCCGGCGTGGTTGACCAGGCGGTCGAGCAGGTCGGCGCGCACGCGCACCTGCTCCTGCACCAGCGGCTGCGGCAGGTCGTCGTCGTCGCCGGGGCTCCAGGTTTCGATCGGCGCCGACAGCGGCCTCAGTTCGCGCGGCGCGTGGGCCTGCGGGGCGACGCCTTCGTCGACCACGGTTTCCTCGGCATCTTCCGCGGACTGCGGCATCCGGCGCGCGCGCTGGTCGAACTCGTCGATCAGCGCCTGCGGCAGGCCGATGGCGCGGCGCGCGGCGACGCGGGTCAACATGGCGTGCAGGCGGTCGAAGCCGCGTTCCAGCAACGGCACGTCGCCGGGCTGCAATTCGCCCTGGTGCACCGCCACCTGGAGGACCGATTCGATGGCGTGGCCGAGCTCGCCGACCGCGTACAGGCCGGACATGCGCGCACCGCCCTTCAGCGTGTGCAGGTCGCGCTGCAGCCCGATCAGGCGCTCGCGGTCTTCCGCCCCGCCGTCGAGCTGGGCGAGCAGGCCGTCGGCGTGGTCGAGCAGGTCGGTGCCTTCCTCGATGAACACGTCGACCAGTTCCGGGTCGTGTTCGCCCAGGTCCAGCGGTAGGTCCGGATCCTCGGCGGCGGCGGGCAGGCGCGAACCGATCCGTGCGCCCGGCGCGGGCGCTTCGGCTTCCGGAACGATTTCGCGCGCGGCCGCTTCGATCTCGGCGTCGAGGATCGCTTCGCTGGCCTCGTCGCCGGCGAATTCCGCTTCGTTCAGTTCGACCGGCTGCGGTTCGGGATTCTCGATCTCGTCTTCGCCCGGCTGGTTGCCACCGGACACCAGGGCCTCGACCGCCAACGCTTCCAGTTCGAGTTCGTCCGGAATGTCGGTATGCGCACCGACTTCCACCGGCTCGCCTTCTACCGTCGTCTGCGCGCCGTCCGGCAGCGAAGTCTCGAATGCGGGGTCGAGCGGCATCAGCTCCAGCAGCGACGCCGGGGTGCCGGCTTCGCCATCGGCAGTGCCTTCCCCGGCCACCGCTTCGCCCGCGGCATGCGTGGTCGGCGTGGACGCGGAACGTGCGCTCGGCGGTTCCGGCGCGTGGCCGGTGCGCACGTAGGTCATGCCGAAATTGAAGAAGGTCTCCGCCCGGTAACCGGACGGCGGCACGAAATCGTCGACGACGATTTCCGCGTCAGCGGTTCCACCCATGGCCGTCGCCGGCTCGTCGGCAGCCGCTTCCGCCGCGACCTCGGAATCTTCCCCTGCAGTCGCGGGCGTTTCCACGGCTTCGCCCGCGTACTCGCTGGCTGGCGCGGCAGGCTCTTCGACCGCGATCTCCTCGGTCCCGTCGACGTCGGGCGCTTCGTCGGCGATCCATTCGGCGCTGGGCGCTTCGACAGAAATTTCTTCGACGACCGGTGCTTCGATGGCGATTTCTTCGATGACTGGCGCTTCGACAGCAATCTCTTCGACCACCGGCGTTTCCACGGCGATCTCTTCGACATCGACCTCGTCGGCGACCGGCGCCACAGTGGCCTCGTTGCCGACATCCGCATCGACGGCCTCGGCGGCGGTTTCGTCCTCCCCGACTTCGTCCAGCGACATCGGCGGGGCGATCGACGGCAAGCCATCGAAGAAGGCCTCCCGCGCCCGCGCGGTTTCCGCGTCTTCATCGTCGGAGACGTCGATCGGCCTGGCCGCCGGAACCGGCAACTCGTCGCGCAGGGCGGTGAGTTGCGCGGCCAGCTCGGTGAACACGGGGACCCGCGGTTGTTCTTCGTGCAACGCGGCCAAGGCGCGGCGCACGGCATCGGCGGTCTGCGCGATGGCGGCGACGCCGGCATCGCTGGCCGGCAGGTCGGCGGCCAGCAGGCGCTTGACGTAGCCCTCGGCCGGCAGCGTCACCTCGGTGATCTCCGGCACTTCGGTCATCGCGAAGGCGCCGTTGATGGTGTGCATGGCCCGCAACAGGCGCTCATCCGCGCGCAGGCCGTTGCCGAGCACGTCGCCCAGCCAGCGTTCGACCGTGGCCAGGTGATTGCTGATTTCCGAGTCGAGGATTTCCAGCAGCACGGCGTCGACCGAAGCCGGGGTGCCTTGCGGCGCCTCCTCGACCACGGGTGCCGGCGCCGGCACGACCTCGATGCTGGTCGCGCCGCGATGGAAAGCTTCCTCGCCGGCGGCGACGCGATCGGCCACCGCTTCGATGCCGGCCAGGTCGGTCTGCACCGTGCCCTGCCCGCGCAACGCATCGCGCAATTGCGGCAGCGCGCGGTGCGCCGTGGCGACCAGCTCGATCACCGCCGCGCTGGGCGGGCGGCTGCCGTCGAGCACGCGGTTCAGCGCGTTTTCGATCTTCCAGCTGAATTCGCCGAGGACGGTGGCGCCGACCAGGCGGCCGCTGCCCTTCAGGGTATGGAACACGCGGCGGATCGGCCGCAGTTGTTCGAGTTCTTCCGGCGCCGCGCGCCAGGCGGGCAGCAAGGTGTCGAGGTTGGCGATTTCCTCGCCGAACTCCTCGATGAACACTTCGCGGATTTCGTCGTCGATGTCCTCGCCACGCGCCTGGAAGCCGGTGTCCTGCGGCGCGGCCGCGACAGCGCTTTCCTCGGCTGCGATCGGGGCCTCGATGGGAACCTCGACCGGCGCTTCGACCGGTTCGACCGCGGATTCCTGCGCCGCCGGTGCGTCCTCGACGACGGCGGGTTCCGATTCCGTCGCATCCTCGTGCGTTTCCTCAACGACCAATGCCGGCACGGCGACCTGCGGTTCTTCTTCCTCGTCCGCGAAGGCGTCGGCCGGAGGCGGCCACGCGCCCAGCGCTTCGAGGCTGGAACGGGCGATGTCGAGGATGTGGTCGCGATGCGGACGCTGGTCGTGCACCGCTTCCAGGTAGTACTCGAGGCTGCTGAGCGCGTCGGCCAGGTGATCGAGCTGGCGGGGGCCGGGTACGCGCCGGTGCCGCAGCAGCTCGTCGCGGATGTAGGCGCGCAAAGCGCCGAGGCAGTTGCTGGCTTCGGACAGCTCCAGCATGCGCAGGGCGCCGCCGACTTCGCGCAACAGCCGCGGCAACTGTTC
The DNA here is from genome assembly GCF_017939625.1 of Pseudoxanthomonas helianthi. Taxonomy (GTDB): domain Bacteria; phylum Pseudomonadota; class Gammaproteobacteria; order Xanthomonadales; family Xanthomonadaceae; genus Pseudoxanthomonas_A; species Pseudoxanthomonas_A helianthi. The sequence continues at coordinate 358,089 of NZ_JAGKTC010000002.1, read as the reverse complement.
CAGTTGCGCATGGTCCCAGCCGGTCTCGATGAAGGCGACGAACAGGCGCCGCGCCTCGGCCAGGTTGAGCAGGGCCTCGTTGGCCAGCACGCCGAGCAGCGCGCGCGATTCGTTGCGCCGCGCCAGTTCGGCATCGTCCTCGTCGCCGACCGCGCCGAGTCGGTTGGCCTGTTCGTCGACCGCGGCGTCGACGCGCAGCAGCGCGCCGGCGATGTCGAGCAAGGTATCCTCGTTGGCCGGGCGTTCGCCGGCGGCGATTTGCGCCAGCGCGTCGCGCTGGGCCAGCACGCCGTCGCGCGCGGCCTGCAGGCCGAGCAGTTGCAGGGTGTCGGCGACGCCGCTGAGCGTCTCCACCTGCGGCTGCAGCTGTTCCGGCTGCTGGCGCGCGCCGCGCAGGTACAGGTCCATCTCGTCCTTGACCTGCAACAGCTCTTCCTTGACCGCGCTGCCGACGCTGTCCAGCAACGCGCGGTTGCGCCCGCTGAGGCTGCCGCGGGCGTGGTCGAGCTCGGCTTCGCTGTGCTCGCCCGCGTCGCTGCCGAGCAGCGCATGTTCGCCCAGCCCGGCCGCGCCGCGCGCGGCGCGCAGGTCGTTGAGCAGCGGCAGCAGCACGATCGGAATGTCGCGGTGGCCGCTCTGCAGGCGCTCCAGGTAGTCGGGCAGCAACACGGTGCCGCGCATCAGCGTGGTGCTGGCTTCGGCGGCGTGTTCGACCTGGCCGTCGCGCAGGGCCTGGGCCAGGCGCTCCATTTCCTCGGCGACCATCGCCGGCGCCGCCAGTTCCAGCATGCGCAGGGTGCCGTGGGCCTGGTGCAGCAGGTCGACGCAGGCGTCGAGGCTGCCGGCGTCGTCGGGCTGTTCGGCGTGCTGTTCCAGCGCGATCCGCGACTGGCGCAGGATCTCGTCCAGCTCGGGTTTCACCCAGCCGAGGGTGGCGTGGCTGATGGCTTCGCGGAGGACGCTCATGCCGCGCTCCGCTGGGCTGCCGTGTCGTGGGAAGGGCGCATTCGGCGTCGTCTCACTGCGGCAGCTTGAAGTCGGCGACCGAGCGGCGCAGGTCGGCGGCGAGCTGGGCCAGGCGGCCGATCGACTCGGCGGTGTGGCCCGCGCCCTGCGAGGTCTGCGCGGTGATCTGCTGGATGACGCCCATCGTCCGGGTGATGTCGCCCGCGGCGGCCGACTGCTGCTGGGCCGCGCCGGAGATGTTGCGGATCAAGGCGTTGAGGTCCTGCGACACGCGTTCGATTTCGCCCAGCGCGGTGCCGGCGTCCTCGGCCAGGCGCGCACCGGACACCACTTCGGCGGTGGTCTGCTCCATCGAGCCGACCGCGGCGTTGGTGTCGGACTGAATGGCCTGCACCAGCGCCTCGATGCGATGGGTCGCGCCGGAGGTGCGTTCGGCGAGGCGCTGCACTTCGTCGGCGACGACCGCGAAACCGCGACCGGCCTCGCCCGCCGAAGCCGCCTGCATCGCCGCGTTCAGCGCGAGGATGTTGGTCTGCTCGGAAATGTCGTTGATCAGTTCCACGATCGAGCCGATTTCCTGCGACGACTCGCCCAGCCGCTTGATCCGCTTCGAGGTTTCCTGGATCTGGTCGCGGATCGAATCCATGCCCTGGATGGTCTTGCGCACCACGCTGGCGCCCTGCGCGGCGATCTGCACCGAACGCTGGGCCACGTCGGCCGATTCGGTGGAGTTGCGCGACACCTGGTCGATGCTGCCGGCGATTTCGCGGATGCGGTTGGAAGCCGAATCGATTTCCGAAGCCTGGTGCTGCGCGGCCTCGGCCAGCTGCAGCGCGGTGGCCTGGGTTTCCTGCGACGAGGCGGACACCTTCACCGAGGTGTCGTTGATCGTGGCCACCAGGCGGCGCAGTTCGTCGATGGTGGCGTTGATGGCGTCGGCGATGGCACCGGTGACGTCCTCGGTGACGCTGGCGTTGACGGTCAGGTCGCCTTCGCCGAGGGTCACGATTTCGTCGAGCAGGCGCTGAATCGCCTGCTGGTTGCGGCTGTTGAACTCCACCTGCGCCTGGTAGCGCGTGTCCTGCTCGCGCTGACGGCTGCGGTACAGGCTCCACAGCAGGCCGCCGATCGACAGCAGCAGCACGGTGCCGGAGACCACCGAAATCCAGAAATTGGGGAACCAGCGGGTGTCGCGCACCGAACCGAACGACGACAGTGCATCGAACACGCGCTTGCTGTCGTCCTGCAGCTTGTCCGCGCCCGCGGCCAGGCCACGCGCCGCCGCCTGCGCGGCGAACAGGTTGCGCGCACTGCCCTGGATCGCGAGCAGGTTGCCGCTCATGGCCTTCCATTCGACTTCGGCCTGGTCGAGCGCGGCCAGCGCCGGGCCGTTGCGCAACGCGGCGACGCCCAGTTCGGCGTTGCCGTTGCGCAGGCCTTCGAGGACCTGGCCGAACAGCGCCGCATCGCGGCGCAGCGCGTCGCCGGCCAGCGCGGTGTTGCTGCCGCCGGCGCGGATGTCCGACAGGCGCCGCGCCATCGAGGCGGACAGCACCACTTCGCGCAACGCGATGTAGACCTGCGACGAAGGCGAACCGCTGGTCGACATCGCGCGCACCAGTTCGTCCAGGCGCGCCTGCAGCTGCGGCACGCGCGCGTTGAACGCATCGGCCTGGCTGGCCAGCGCGCGCAGCGCGGGTTCGCCGGCGACCAGCTGTTCGGCGTTCTTGCCCAGCGGCGTCCAGGTCGCGACCAGTTGCTTGATCGGGTCGGACACGCCCACTTCGTTGCCGTAGCGGCTCTGCAGGCTGGAGATATTGCTCTCGATTTCCGCCTTGGAACGCTTGAATGCCTCGAACGCCGCGGCGTCGCCGCCGGCGGCCGTGTCCGCCTGCACCGCCAACTGCTGCGACAGCACGCGCAAGTCCGAAGCGCCGGCGCTGGCGCCCGCCAGGCGGCTGCCCTGCCAGGTGGCCACACCGGTGTTGGCGGCGAACAGCACCACCGACAAGCCCAGCAGCACCAGCCAGAAGGCGGTGCCGGCATTGCGCAGCCTGTCGAGGAAGCCGGTGTTGGAAGCGGTACTCATGCGCTGCGGTTCCGTATTTCGTGGTCGGGTCAGGCGGCGGCCTGACGGAATTCAGGGGTGCGGGTCAGGCGGTCCAGGTCGAACACGCCCCAGATCTGCTCGCCGGTGCGATAGGCGTTGTCGATGAAATGCGCGTAGCGCCCCTGGTCGGATCCTTCGATCGGGGCTTCGTTGTGTTCGTCGAAGCTGCGCTGCCCGTACAGTTCGTCGATCAGCACGGCCACGTCGCCGCCGGACTGGCGCACCACCAGCACGCGCTGGCCTTCGTGCAGCACGCTGCGCTCGCCTTCGAGGAACAGCTTCAGGTCCACCACCGGCAGCAGGTTGCCGCGCAGGTTGCCCACGCCCAGCAGCCAGGCCTGCGCGCCGGGCACCGGGGTCACCGCCGGCACCGGCACGATCTCGACCACGTCGGCGAAACGCGACACCAGCCGGCGCGTGCCGATCCGGTAGGCCACGCCGCGCCAGATGTTGTCCGTCGCGGCGGCCTGCGTCGGCGCCGCCACCGCGTGGCCCAGGCTGCGCCGTTCGTATTCCGCCAGGATGTCGAACGGCCCGCGCATCAGCCGGCTCCCACCAGCTCGTTGATCCGCGCGATCAGCGCGTCTTCCTGCGGCGGCTTGACGAAGTAGTCCGCCGCGCCCTGGCGCAGGCCCCAGTTGCGGTCGGTGTCCATGCCCTTGGTGCTGACGATGACCACCGGAATGCCGCTGGTCTCCGGGTCGCGGCGCATCGCGCGCAGCGCCTGGAAACCGCTCATGCCGGGCAGGACCACGTCCAGCAGCACCAGGTCGGGGTGGTATTCGCGGGCCATGTCCAGCCCGTCCTCGGCGTTGCTCGCCATCAGGGCTTCGTGGCCATGCCGTTGCAGCAACTGCGCGAACACCGCGCGGTCGGTGGGTGAGTCTTCGATCAGGAGGATGCGCGCCATGTTCTTCTTCAGGCGTTGACGTGGTTGCGGATGGCGCCGAGCAGCTCCTCGCGGGTGAACGGCTTGGTCAGGTATTGCTGCGAGCCGACGATGCGGCCGCGGGCCTTGTCGAACAGGCCATCCTTGGATGACAGCATGATGACCGGCACGTCCTTGAACTCGGAATTGCCCTTGATCAGCGCACAGGTCTGGTAGCCGTCCAGGCGCGGCATCATGATGTCGACGAAAATGATTTGCGGATGCTGGTCGGCGATCTTGGCCAACGCCTCGAAACCGTCGGTGGCGGTGACCACCTCGCAGCCTTCGCGGCGCAGCAACGTCTCCGCGGTGCGGCGGATGGTCTTGGAATCGTCGATGACCATGACCCTCAGGCCGCCGAACACGCCGGCCGGGTTCTCGTTATTCATAAGTTTTTCCCCTGCACGCGGCGGCAGACTCCCGCGGTGCGAAGCTTCCTATATCCCAGTCTGTGAGAACCCTGTCAAGTTCCGGCGCAAACTGAACGCGGCGATGCGACCTGCGTCGCATTACCGCCCTGCTAACATCTGCGGGCACAAAAACACGCGGAACACGCACGCATGCCATTCGACGTCCTCGTGGTGATGGACCCCATCGCCGCGATCAAGATCGCCAAGGACACCACCTTCGCCATGCTGCTGGAAGCCCAGCGCCGCGGCCACCGCCTGTACTACGTCCGCCCCGGCGGGCTGGCCCTGCGCGGCGGCGAGGCGGTGGCCACGGCGGCCCCCCTGACGGTGAAGGAGGACAAGGCCGGCTGGTACACGCTGGGCGAGTTCGCCGAATGGCGCTTCGGCCCCGGCCAGGTCGTGCTGATGCGCAAGGATCCACCGGTCGACGGCGAATACCTGTACGACACCCATGTCCTCGGCATCGCCCAGCAGGCTGGTGCGCTGGTGGTCAACGACCCGCAGGGCCTGCGCGACTTCAACGAGAAGCTGGCCGCGCTGCTGTTCCCGCAATGCTGCCCCCCGACCCTGGTCAGCCGCGACCCCGCCGCGCTGAAGGTCTTCGTCCACGAACACGGCGAGGCGGTGCTGAAACCGCTCGACGGCATGGGCGGGCGCTCGATCTTCCGGGTCAAGGCCGGCGACCCGAACACCAACGTGATCCTCGAGACCCTGGTCGGGCCGGGCCACCTGACCCTGGCCCAGCGCTTCATCCCCGGGATCAAGGACGGCGACAAGCGCGTGCTGCTGGTCGATGGCGAACCGGTCGACTACGCGCTGGCGCGGATCCCGCAGGGCGACGAATTCCGCGGCAACCTGGCCGCCGGCGGCCGCGGCGAGGGCCGCCCGCTGAGCGAACGCGACCGCTGGATCGCCGCCCAGGTCGGGCCCGAGATGAAACGCCGCGGCATGCTGTTCGTCGGCCTCGACGTGATCGGCGACTACCTGACCGAAGTCAACGTCACCAGCCCGACCTGCGTGCGCGAACTCGATGCGCAGTTCGGCCTGAACATCGCCGGCCTGCTGTTCGACGCGATCGAACGCAAGCTCGCGGCCTGAAGTGGCGGCCGTCGCGCCCGCATCGGCCCGGCCGGGCGAAAGCGCTCGCCTCGGCGCCACCCTGGCGCTGTCGCTGATCGTGCACGGGCTGCTGGTGCTGGGCGTCGGCTACACCTTGGCCGACGCCGCGCCGGTGCTGCCGACCCTGGACGTGGTGCTGGCGCAGACGCCGACGCCGCTGACCCCGAAGCAGGCCGACTTCCTCGCCGCGGCCAACCAGCAGGGCGGCGGCGACAGCGACTTCGCCAAGCGCCCGCGCGACGACCGACCCGGCAAGCTGTCGCCCGATCCGTCCGGCACCGCGCCACTGCCGCCGCAGGTGGCCGTTCCCGCCGCCACGCCTCCGCCGCAAACCCGCATCGTCAGCACCCGCGAGGCGGACGCCAGCGTGCCGCCCGCCGAGACGCGCCCGCCCACCGAGCCGACACCGCCGCAGGTCGATCCGCGCAAGGAGCGGCACGACGCGGAAATGACCCGGCTCGCGGCGGAGTACCACCTGCGTTCGGAGCTGTACGCCAAGCGGCCGAAGCGCAAGTTCGTCTCCGCCAGCACGCGCGAATACGTGTACGCCGAATACCTGCGCGAATGGGTCGCGCGCGCCGAGCGCGTGGGCAACCTCAACTATCCCGACGAAGCGCGACGCAAGCGCCTGGCCGGGCAGCTGGTGATCAGCGTCGCCGTGCGCCGCAACGGTTCGGTGGAACAGACCCGGATCATCCAGTCCAGTGGCATCCCGCTGCTCGATTCCACCGCACTGCGCATCGTCAGGCTGGCCGCGCCGTTCCCGCCGCTGCCGAAGACCGACGAGAACATCGACATCCTGCACATCACCCGCACCTGGCAATTCCTGCCGGGCGGCGAAGTCGTCGACCAGTAATCCTTTCGAACGGGACCCGCAACTTGCATCGGCCCGCGCTGCGCGCGGAAGATAGGGGCATCCCTTCTTGCAGAGGCGATGCCATGCCACGCGCCCGTTCGTTCGTCCCCGCCCTGCTCTGCGTCGCCCTCGCCGGCGCGATTTCCGCCGTCGCCCAGGACACGCCGCTGACCCCGATGACGCCGGACATGTATCCGGCCTACAAGAAGGTCGAACAGGCGAACGACTACGTGCGCCGCGTGGAGATGGTCCCGATGCGCGACGGCACCAAGCTCTACACCGTCATCGTGTTCAGGAAAGGCACGAAGAACGGTCCGATCCTGCTCAGCCGCACCCCGTACAACGCTGCCAAGGCGACCCTGCGCATCCCCAGCACGCGCATCATCGACATCCTGCCGCTGATGGACGCCGAGTTCGTCAACGACGGCTACATCCGCGTCTACCAGGACATCCGCGGCCGCGACGGCAGCGAAGGCGCGTACGTGATGAACCGGCCGATCCGCGGCCCGCTCAATGACACCGGCATCGATGAATCGACCGACGCCTACGACACCATCGACTGGCTGGTGAAGCACGTCCCGGAAAGCAACGGCAAGGTCGGCATCACCGGTTCCAGCTATCTCGGCTTCACCTCGCTGATGGCGACGATCGACCCGCATCCGGCGCTGAAGGCCGCGGTGCCGCAAAGCCCGATGGTCGACGGCTGGCTCGGCGACGACTGGCTGCACAACGGCGCGTTCCGCGTGACCAACCTCGACTACATCACCGGGCAGACCACCGATGCCGGCAGCGGCGGCAGCGTGCCATCCGGCGGCAGCGACGATTACCTGAAATTCCTGCGCGCCGGTTCGGTCGGCGACTACGCGCGGCAGTGGGGCGTGGACAAGTTCCCGTTCTACCAGAAGCTCGCGCAGAACCCGGCCTACACGCCGTTCTGGTCGGAGCAGGCCGTGGACAGGTGGCTGGGCGCGCGTCCGCTGACGGTGCCGACGATGCTGGTGGTCGGCCAATGGGACCAGGAAGACAGCTATGGCGCACCGGCGGTGTACCAGGCGCTGAAGGACAAGCCCAACGCGAAGGACCGGCTGCACCTGGTCATCGGGCCGTGGCGGCACTCGGGGGTGAACTACCAGGGCGACAGCCTCGGCGCGCTGAAATTCCCCGGCGACACCGCGCTGGAATTCCGCACGCGCTACATGAAGCCGTTCCTCGACCATTACCTGAAGGGCGCGCCCGATCCGCGCATCGCTCCGGTGGTCACCTACCAGACCGGCGTCAACAAGTGGGATGCGTCGCAGCAGTGGCCGGCGGGCAAGCCGACGCCGCTTTATCTCAAGGCGAATGGATCGCTCGGTTTCGCCGCGCCAGCTTCGGGCGGCCATGACGAATACGTTTCCGATCCGTCCAAGCCGGTGCCGTTCGTGCCGCGCCCGGTGCATATGGGCGACCGCGCCGTGTGGACGACCTGGCTGGTGCACGACCAGCGCTTCGTCACCGATCGCCCGGACACCCTGGTCTACCTCAGCGAGCCGGTGGACAAGCCCGTGCACATCATGGGCGCGCCGCAGGTCGATCTGTACGCAGCCACCAGCGGCACCGACAGCGATTGGGTGGTAAAGCTGATCGATGTGTATCCGGACGACAACGGCTATACGCCTGAGATGTCGGGCTTCGAGTTGCCGGTCGGCATCGAGATCTTCCGCGGCCGCTATGCGCACGGTTTCGACAAGCCCGCCGCGCTGGTGCCGGGCAAGGTGGAGCGCTATCGCTTCGGCCTGCCGAACGTCGACCACACGATCCTGCCGGGCCACCGCATCATGGTGCAGGTGCAGTCGTCGCTGTTCCCGCTGTACGACCGCAACCCGCAAACCTTCGTGCCGAACATCTTCGACGCGAAACCGACGGACTACGTCAAGGCGACGCAGAGCGTGTATTACGGCGGGGACACGCCGAGCTCGGTGGTGTTGCCGGTGGCGGCGAACTGAGTCGCCCGGCCCGGTTGGCGGGCTGTTCCGGTCACCGGCCATGAGCAGGCGCCGCTCGCGCACGTAATGCCCAGATCAAGTTAGAGCGCGAAGCGGCGTCGGCATCAACGAACTGTCAGGCGCAGCCCCGTCGGCCTCGCCTACCGGGGCTGGGTGATGCACCAGCAGCAGCTACCGCCTGAACTAAGCCGAGCCGCGAAGCGGATTCGACTTGAATGAATTGTTGTGCCGCGACCGGCCGTTCCACAAGGCAGGTGCCAAGGCGAAGAATACAAGCGACAGCAGGTAAACACCGCCCGAAACCGGATCCCGGGATGCGATGTACTCGCCCGGGGAACGAGCCTCAAGGGAATAGGCCACCAGAAGCTCCGCGCCTACGAGCAGCGAGAGCGCAAGCAGGCCTGAGAGCAGACGGGCAAGGCGGCCAAGTCCAGGGTTGCGGCGTACCAGACGCTGGGACGCCCAAACAATGACGGCCAGCATGACCGGCATTTCAAGCAGCTCGGCGATGCGAACGCCGAAATGTGGCACCAGGAAGGGCAGTCGGACAAAGGCGAGAGCGAAGCCGGCGCCAAAGACAATCAGGAAGTAGATCAATGCGGCCTTCAATATACGCATGAACTTGCTCCGGTCCCAACGCCAAA
>NZ_JAGKTC010000002.1:348442-349026 GCF_017939625.1 Pseudoxanthomonas helianthi | reverse complement strand
TCTCCGCGCCTGGAAGTGAGGCAAGGAGCTTTTGTTGTTGCTGATTAGCCTTGTGATGCAGGGCCAGGTCTCGAAGCAGGTGAGGGTGGGTAGAGCGAACTAGCTCAAAAGTATCTCGAATGACCCGGTCAATGCGCGGGCCATGGCCGCCAAGCAACGCATCTGCTAGAGCTGGGGTAACAAGACCTAAAACCTCAGGATAGGGAGATGTTTTGAAGGCCAAGGTCTGGAGAGCATGCGCTCGTCTGAGGTTGTGCGGCTCAGTATCCGCAATTGTCACCAGTTCCGCGGCCCACTCTGCAGCCAATTGCGGGTTGACCTTGGCCAGAGCTCCAACCGGCCAAGAGGCAACTGTAACGACGCGATTCGGCTCGCTCTGCTCTTTGGCTGCGGCGAAGGCTTTGGAAAGCGCGGCCAGCTGCTCTTTGCCACGGAGTTGTTCTGCAGCAGCCGTAAGAGACTGGCATCGATACCAAGCATGAGTAATGGTGCCGGCTAGCTTGAGCGCAGCCTTAGGGTCAGTAGCTGCAACGCGAGAGACCTGAGCCCGGCCTTGGACGTCGCTTGCGGAAACTTCCATGGAG
>NZ_JAGKTC010000002.1:347947-348384 GCF_017939625.1 Pseudoxanthomonas helianthi | reverse complement strand
GTGGCAGCCAGCTCACGGCCGAAGTACTGCCGCGTTTTTAGGCTGAGTAAAGCCCAGAGGTTGATGGCGAGCTCAAGACCGCTGCGAATTACATGAGAGATCAGTTTGCTGGCCGGAACCAAGCTGTCCTGTGCCTGTGCGAGAAGCAGCGCACTTTGGACCATGACGCTGCCGTAGAAGGCTAAGGCTCCTAGGAGCATTAGGCGACGCCAGCGCGGCTTGCCAAGTAGTGCCATTACCGATGAAACAACTAGAAATCCAGCAGTGACTGCGGCCATTGCAGCAGTGCCCGCTGAGAGCTGTACCGTAGCGACGCGCGATGAGGTCGTGACAAAAATAAGCATGGCCAAGCTGAGGCAGCCGACCAGAATGTTCATGAGAGAAGCTACCCAAAGACGCTTTGGTCGTTTGATCTGCGGTGTGGTCATTCTATCCCC
>NZ_JAGKTC010000002.1:347629-347891 GCF_017939625.1 Pseudoxanthomonas helianthi | reverse complement strand
GCCGCAGCCAAGTCACCGGCCACCAGCCCGCTGTTTGGACAGCACCTGCTCGGCTGCTGCCAGAAAATCATAGGCGGCTGCCGGATCGGTAGTCTGGCCGGTAATAACCTCGCCAGCATAAGCGTGCAGGAAATCGGAGATTGATGTGTCTCCGCGAGCGAGATAGTCGGATGCAAACCGCTCCATGATGCGGTAAGCGTCCCTTAGGGAAACAACACGATCAAATTCTTGATCTGTAACTGCCAGGTAGCTCATATGCGGC
>NZ_JAGKTC010000002.1:347214-347573 GCF_017939625.1 Pseudoxanthomonas helianthi | reverse complement strand
GTGTGCTCACGCGGACCAACAATAGAGCGGGCCGCCGAAGACTCCGTGCGCGCCAAGATTGCTCTGATCTGTGCCCCAGAAGCAATAGAACCGATCTTGGTCGGGCTGGTACACCAGCCAATAGCCGACACGGTGAGCAACGCAATGACCGGAGATGGTGCTACCCAACGCAGCGTCCGGGAAGCCAGGAGGCATAACAGTGGCACTGACTGGGAATGGCATGCAGATGTGCGCCAGGATGTCCGAAGCGAGACTCGAGAAGCAGGTCTTTGCATCGACGCCCGCACCAACATAAACACCAGAAGTGTCCGTGAGCGCCCTTTCTAGCTTTATCAGTAGCGGATGAGTCACAAGCACAC
>NZ_JAGKTC010000002.1:346797-347159 GCF_017939625.1 Pseudoxanthomonas helianthi | reverse complement strand
AGCCTCAACGTGGCCTGGCGAGTGCTCGAATACATAGAACTGCAATCGCCATGAGGGCAACAGCTGAGGCTAAACCAAAGCCGGATTGGGACCCGAAGAAGAAGTGGAAAAGGTGCAGCAGAATGTAGCTCCCAGCAAGGATACAGGCAATGAGCCAGGCGGCACGTCTGCGACTAACGTATGCCGCGACCGTGCACGCAGCGAGAGCAATGCCCAAGGCTATAGGAAGATACAGCCAATAAGTGGGCAGATACTGATCTAACCCACTAGTAGCTGCACGCACTCCTATGCGGATCAATAGGCCGGAAACACAAAGCGAAATTATTGCTGCTAGAAGCCTACGAATATTCATGGCCTGAGGC
>NZ_JAGKTC010000002.1:346471-346741 GCF_017939625.1 Pseudoxanthomonas helianthi | reverse complement strand
GCCCCTTGACGGCTGCCCGGATGCGAGTGCTTGTACTTGTCTAGCCAAACAGCTCGTGCAGCCTCAAAACTATCATGCTCCCAGCGACGTGCTAGCCATCGAGGAAGGATGGTTTTGCAATCGGCACACACGTCGCGACCCGCGACGTAGGACCACGGATTGTCTCCGCTATAGCTGACTCCTGCCTGCTCCATAGCACCACACCGTCTAGAGCCGCACTCAAGACAGATGAAATCTTGATCTAGGTTATTGACCATGTTTGGAAGGGGC
>NZ_JAGKTC010000002.1:628-346415 GCF_017939625.1 Pseudoxanthomonas helianthi | reverse complement strand
GCGCCAACCGGTGTGGCGCCCCACTTGTGAAGTAGAACATTTGCATCTGGACCATTCATGGCCCCGATTTTGTGCAGGTGCCAAACGATATGAATACCAAGGATCTGCAGCTCGCCAAGTGCCAAGCCATCTCTGGGAAGGACTCTAGCCACAATTACTTGCTCAATCTCAGTGTCCGCAGGTGGCGCGAGGCAAGGGTCAATGGTTGCATTTGCAGATGACGCTAGCCATTGCAGGATGCCAATAGCCTCCGCCCCGGAAGACAGGACGCGAATGCGAGCCTCGCTGGTCGAAACATCGCTGCCGAGGATCGATATGCCAGGCATCCTTTCAGCAAGGAGGCATACGTCTTGTAGGGTTTCAACGATCGCTGCCATGTTGGAATTGGCGCCTAACTACGATTAGACCCCAAAGTGGGGTGTAGCGCGGATTCTGGACATGCGCCCGCACAGCCGTCAATCGACTTTTCCTACGCGAATCCGGGGGTTGCAGGGGCAATCTGCAGCGGCCACAGGTGAAACATTGAGGGTGTTATGCGGCAAGGAGACCGTCTAACGCCTGGCGTGGAGAATTCTGCAGCCATAAGCAGCCAGCCCGAGCCCCGTCCATAAGCCTCGGCTGTTCGATGAAGTTCGGCACAGATTGCCGCTGAAGCATTCCAGCCCCGCACGAAGCAGGCCCGTCTGTATTGGATTCACAGGTATATCGACGTCAGCGGTCGCCGACACCCGCCCGATTTAGACGGAGCCATCTTCGAGCGCTTCCTGAGCTAACCGCCCCGGTGGGCCGAAAGCAGCCTCTTCTACCTTCCGCGCAACGCCTTCTGCTCTTTTAGCGTCAACGCCACGTTGTTGCGCAGGTATGCCGGCTCGACGAGTTCCGCGGCGATCGCTTCGCCGCGCGCGCAGGCTTGAACCGCCAGTTTCGCGACGTCGCTTGCGCGCGGCAACGCGGTGGCGTCGATTCGGGTGAAGCGAGCACCGAGGTGCGATTGCAAGGTGCCGGATTCCGCAGCAAAACCGGTGCCGACGCCGAGCCAGTCGTTACCCTGCCCCGACAGTTCATACAGGCCCGGCGCGATCACCGTTTCGTCACTGGTCGCCAACAGCTCCTCGCCTTCGCGACGGAAGGTGGCCGCGTAGATCTCGCCCATGCGCGCATCGATCGCGGCGAGGATGCGTTCGCCACTTGCTTGCGCGGCCAGCGCGCGCAACGTGGAGACCGGCACCACCGGCCGGTCCAGCGCCAGGGCGATGCCCTGTGCCAGCGCGATGGCCAGGCGCACGCCAGTGAACGCACCGGGACCGCGACCGACCGCGATGGCGTCGAGTTGCGAACGCGCGAGACCCGCTTCGGCCAACAGCGCGTCCGCCCACGGCAGCGACAACTCGGCATGGCGGCGCGGCGCGATTTCGAAGCGCTCGCGCACTTCGCCGTCCAGGTACAGGGCGACCGAACAGGCTTCGGTAGCGGTTTCGAAAGCGAGCAGCTTCATGTCAGGAGCCGGACGATTCCGGCGCGGGTTCCCACAGCTCGACCAGTCCCCCTTCCGAATCGAGCACGTAGCCGAACTTGCCTTCCGCGCTTTCCTGGTAACGCTCGTCCAGCACGGTGCAGCCCTCCTCGCGCAGTGCCGCCAGCGTGGCGGCCAGGTCGTCGACGCGGAAGTTGAACATCCACGACTTTTCGCTGGGCTTGAAATGCTCGGTGGTGGCCTTGAACGGCGCGAACACCGTACAGGCTTCCCCGCCGGTATCAGTGCGCTTCCACGGCAGGATCGCCCCGCCCCAAGACTGCATGTCCAGGCCCAGGTGGCGCGCATACCATGCCGACAGCGCCGCGGGGTCTTCGGCCTTGAAGAACACGCCACCCAGTCCGTGCACGCGCGGAGCGTTCGATGTTTTCCCCTCAGCCATGGCTCGCCTCCGTCGTGGAATATTCCGCGGATTCTGCCACGAAGAACGCCTGCACATCGGCCACGTCGCGTGTGCGCGCGAACGGCGGCAGCGAGTCGAGGAACACCCGACCATAGGGTTTGCCGGTGATGCGCGGGTCGCACAGCACCAGCACGCCACGGTCGGTCTCGCTGCGGATCAGCCGGCCCACGCCCTGCTTCAGCGCGATCACCGCCTGCGGCAGCTGTTCATCGCGAAACGGATTGCCGCCGCTGCGGCGGATCGCGTCCAGCCGCGCCTCGAACACCGGATCGTCCGGCGCCGCGAACGGCAGCTTGTCGATGGCGACCACGCTGAGCGCGTCGCCGACCACATCGACGCCTTCGCGGAAACTGGCGGATCCCAGCAACACGCCATTGCCGGATTCGCGGAAGCGCTGCAGCAACGTCGCGCGCGGCGCCTCACCCTGCACGAACAGCGGCCACGGGCAATCGCGCAACGCTTCGGCGGCTTCGCGCAACGCGCGGTGCGAGGCGAACAGGATGAAGGCGCGACCGTTGGACGCGTGCAGCACCGGCAACAGCGCGGCGATAAGCGCGGTGCCGTAACCTCGCGAATTCGGCTCCGGCAGTTTTTGCGGCAAATAGCACAACGCCTGCCGCGACCAGTCGAACGGGCTGGGCTGCAACAGGGTTTCCGGATCTTCCAGGCCCAGGCGGACGGCGAGGTGGTCGAAACTGTCGCCGACCGCCAGCGTCGCCGAGGTGAACACCCAGGCTGCACGCGATTTCTCGCGGTGCTCGCGCAACGGGCCGGACACGTCCAGCGGCGTGCGCTGGCAGCGGAAGCCGCGTGGGCTGAGCTCGTACCAGAACACGTCGGACGACCCATCCATGGGCTCGCCGGCATCGTCGACGACTTCCTCGTCGGCGAACGCATCGCTGGCGTCTTCATGGCCGAGCCAACGCGACAGCCGCGAGATCGTGTCCGCGTTGCGCGCCGCGCAGGCATCGAAACCGGGCGAGGCTTCGGTCAGCGGCACCAGGGTCTCGCGCAGTTGCGCCAGGGTATCGAGCAGCGCCTCGAAGCCATTGGCGACTTCCGGTTTGGCCAGCGCCCGCGCGCGGGTGCCGCGTGCCGGCAGGCCTTCCATCGCCAGGCGCAGTTCGCGCAGCGCTTGTTCGACCGCGCGCACCGGCGGCTGCAGGCTGGCGAGCGCGCCGGCGACGTCCTTGCACTCGCCCAGGCAGTCGCGCAGCAGTTCCTGCAGCGGACGCAGGCCGAAGCTTTCGCCGAAGAAGTTGGCCGCCAGCTCGGGCAGCTGGTGCGCCTCGTCGATGACGAAGGTCTGCGCGCCGGGCAGGATTTCGCCGAAGCCTTCCTGCTTCAGCGCAAGGTCGGCGAGCAGCAGGTGGTGGTTGACCACGACCACGTCGGCGGCCTGCGCGCGCTGGCGCGCCTGCACGACGAAACAGTCTTCCCAGAACGGACATTCGGTGCCGAGGCAGTTGTCGGCGGTCGAGGTGACCATCGGCAGCAGCGGCGAATCCTCCGGCAGGCCTTCGAGTTCGGCCACATCACCGTACTGCGTGCGTCCGCCCCAGGCGACGATGCGCTGGAATTGGGCGACCTGTTCGCGGGTGGTGAAACGCGGTTCGCCCCTGGTCTTTTCCAGTCGGTATTTGCACAGGTAGTTGGCGCGGCCCTTCAGCAGCGCCGACTTGTGGCCGACGCCGAGCGCCTTGCGCACGCGTGGCAGGTCGCGATGGTAGAGCTGGTCCTGCAGCGCACGCGTGCCGGTGGAAATGATCGTCTTCAAACCCGACAGCAACGTCGGCACCAGGTAGGCGAAGGTCTTGCCCGTGCCGGTGCCGGCTTCGGCCAGCAGCACGTCACGATGCTCGAATGCATCGGCGATGGCCACCGACAGGCGTTGCTGCGCTTCGCGCGGCGCGAAGTTGTCGAGCTGGCTGGCCAGCGCGCCGCCCTCACTGAGGGCTTCACGGCTGGCGATGGCAAGGCGGGACATGGGAAAGAACCAGAATCTAAGGCGTCGTTCGTCTTTGTAGAGTCGAGCTTGCTCGACTGTTTCTGCTTTCTTGCGGACCGGGCGAAGAGCAGTCGAGCAAGCTCGACTCTACAACGCAAAGGCTACATCCGATCAAAACCCGCAACGGTGCAGGCATCGCGACCGGCCGCGGCGTCGGCGACCTGCTTCGCCAGCGCGTTCGCCTGTTCGGCCTGTTCCGTTGCCGTCGCGGCAACGGGCGGCGCCGCACGCAGGCGGTATTCGCGGATCTGGTGCAGGGTTTCCCAATGCCGGCGGCACAGGGGGCCGGCCGCGGAACCCAGGTCGATCGCGCGCTGCGCGAGGTTTTCCGCGCGCGGCAGATCGGACGCCAGCAGAGCGACTTCGGCGCGTTCCTGCAACAGGGCGGGGTCGTCGGGCACCAGCAACAGGGCCTGGTTCAAAGCATCGGCCGCGGCGCCGAGGTCGCGGCGTGCCAGCGCAGCAGCAGCGGTCTCGCGCAAATCCTCGACTTGCGGATCGCGCAACGGCACCACCGCCAGCTCGCGCTCGTCGGCCTTGCCGGCAGTCTGCACGGCGGCGTACATCGCGGCGACATCGGCCGGCGGCGCCGCGGGGGCGCGAGGCGCAGTGGCCGGCCCGCCGACGCATGCGGACAACAAGCCGGCGATGACGGCGACGGCGCCGCCCCGGAAGAACTTCGTCATCACGGCTGCTCCGCCGGTTGCGCGGGGGCTTCCTGCGGCGCTTCGGGCTTCTTGTCCAGGCCGAACCAGCTGCGCCAGCCGCCGCCTTCCTCTTCGGCCGGCGCTTCGCCGTCTTCCGGAATCGTCTGGATCACGCACTGCGCGTAGGCTGGCGCGTAGCCGACCACGAACGGCAGCTGCCGCGCGCCGGGGCAGCCCGGGTCGGTGCTGTTGTTGCCGGCGACCCACTGCCAGTCCAGGCCCTTGCCCGACACCTTCAACGGCGCGCTGGGCAGGCGCGAGAAGATGCCCGACCACACCCGCATCGCGCCGGTGGCGCCGTACAGGCCGGTCATTTCGTTCTGGTCGTTGCCCATCCACACCACGGCGAGATGGTCGCCGGTGTAGCCGGCATACCAGCTGTCGCGGCCGTCGTTGCTGGTGCCGGTCTTGCCGGCGGATTGCAGGCGCCCCAGCCCGTCGCCGAGCAGTTGTCGGCCGGTACCGTTGCTGACCACCTGTTGCAGCGCGACGCCGATCAGGTTCGCCGCAATCGAGTCGCCACCCTGCGCCGGCGCCGGCGCCTTGTCGTAGCGCTTGAGCAGCTTGCCCTTCGGATCGAGCACGCCACGCACCGCGTGCAACGGCTGGATCTGGCCGCCCGAGGCCAGGAACTGGTACAGCTGCGCGATCGCGTACGGGCTCTGGTCGGTGGAACCGAGGATCAGCGACGGGTTCGGTTCGGCCTTGATCCCCGCCAGGACCCGGATCAGTTCCGCCAGGCGTTGCGGATCGACCTTCATGCCGATGCGCACCGTCGCCTGGTTGTACGAATGCGACAGCGCGTCGACCAGGCGCACCGTGCCGTGGCTGCGGTTGTCCGAATTGCCCGGCGTCCATTTGCGGCCGCCGCCAAGCTGCACGGTGATCGGCGAATCCTCGACCCAGCTCGCCAGCGAATACCGGTCCGGCTGGGCCAGCGCCAGCAGGTAAACGAACGGCTTGAGCAGCGAGCCGACCGGACGCTGCGCTTCGACCGCACGGTTGAAGCCCGGCTCGGACACGTCGCGGCTGCCGACCACGGCCAGCACGTCGCCATCGTGCACGTCGGTGAGCACCATGCCGGCCTGCAGCGGGGGCCGGCGCTTGTTTTCCACCGCCTTGATCGTGCGCGTCACCGCGCCTTCGGCGTAGGCCTGCGCCGACGGCGACATGCCGGTCATCACGCTCAAGCCGGCGCCCTGCAGCACGCTTTCCGGATAATCGCGCGCGAGTTGCCGGCGCACCAAGTCGACATAGGCAGGGAAACGGTTCGCCGCCAGCAGTCCGGGGGTCTTGCTGACGCCCAGCGGCGCGGCCGTGGCGCGCTTGAGTTCGGCATCGTCGATCAAGTTGGTTTCGCGCAGCTTCTGCAGGACGAAGTTGCGGCGTTCCAGGGCGCGCTCGGGATGCCGGCGCGGGTCGTAGTACGACGGCCCCTTGACCAAGGCGATCAGCAGCGCGATGTGTTCGGTGCCGAGGTCCTTCAGATCGCGCCCGAACCAGAATTCCGACGCCGCCGACACGCCGTGGATGGCCTGGTTGCCGCGCTGGCCCCAGTACACCTGGTTGAAGTAGGCCTCGAGGATGGTGCGCTTGTCGTAGCGCGCATCGAGGATCAGCGCGTAGAGGATTTCGTTGAACTTGCGCGCCGGCGTCTGTTCCTTGCCGATGCCGAGCAGGCCGCTGCGCGCCAGCTGCTGGGTCAGCGTGCTGGCGCCCTGGCGCGACTCGCCGCCCGAGCGCGCGGTGACCCATACGGCTCGCAGGATGCCGCTGAAATCGATGCCGATGTGGCTGCGGAAATCGCGGTCCTCGACCGCCTGCAGGCCGGTGACCAGCAGTTCCGGCACGTCCTGCAACTGCACCAGGCGGCGTTCTTCCTGCTTCTGCCCGTACAGCGTGGCGATGCGCGCGGGGTCCAGCCGCACCGAACGCAGGAACACGTTGCGGCCCAGGTCCTTGACCCCGAGCACGCGCCCATCCGCCAGGCTGACCTGCACCCGCCGCGGCACCACGCGGCCGTCCACGTCGATGTAGCCGCGACTGGAAATGGTGAAGCGTCCGCCGTTCTGCGCGTAGGCGCCGGGCGTCTTGCCGGTACCGTCATCCCGGTACGACGCCGCATCCAACTCGGTCTTCAGGGTGCGTACGTCCATCGCCAGCCCCGGCGACAACTGCAGCGGCCGCGCGTAGACCCGGGTGGGCACCTGCCATTGCAGGGCGCCGAAACGCACGCTGACCTGGTGGTTCAGGTACAGCGTGTAGGGGATCAGGAACCCCAACCCCAGCGCCAGCGCCGCGAGGGCCCAGCCGAGTACCCGGCTGCCCCATGCAGGCGCTTCCGCGCCGTCATCGTCGTCGTAATCGTCGGTTTCGTCTTCGTCGTAATCGGAACGGGCCACGGGCGTGCGACAGAGGGAATTCGTGCGAGTCTAGCGCAGTTGCGCCTCCGCCTGCGGCGGCAAACCCCCGTCCGTTTAGTCGGCGGGCATCGGTCCGGAACGGCCGCGCAGGCCATCCCACAGGCCACGGCACATCGCCCGCAAGTTGCGGCCGCGCGGCGCTACGAGCAGCGACATCCGCGCCAGCTTGCCGAACAAGCGCAGCACGTCCTGGGCGATCCACTTCGCCGGGGTTTCCTTTCGCCCATACAGCAGTACGCGATTGCGCATCATGTAGTACAACCGCACCGGGCCATGCACGAACCGGCCGCCACGCACCCAGCGCGACGGCCGCACCGAATCGCCGATGCTGTGCCCCATCTTCGCATCGCATATGCCGTAAAGCCGGTAACCGCGATGGCGCACGCGGAACGACCACTCCAGGTCGACGTTGTCGATGAACAGAGATTCGTCCATGCCCCCAACCTCTTCGAGCACCCGCAACGGAATCAACGAACCGGAACTGATCAGGAAATCGCATTGGATCCGTTCACCAGGCCCGCCGTACAGCTTGCGATTGAAGGGAAAACCGACGCGCACGAATGGCGCCAGGACGCCGTTGCGCGTGTCCTGAAACTGCGGCCCGACTGCGGCAGCCTTCCGCTCGTAACCGAGCTCATCCAGCGCGCGGCACAGCGTCGCCACCATGTCCGGGGCAGGAATACTGTCCTGGTCTAGCACCAACACCCGAGAGAAGCCATTCCGTCCCGCATGTCGGATACCGCGGTTGATCGCGGCGGCAAGTCCTATGTTCGCCGGGCTGCGAACGATCGCTTCATTCTGTGACCCGACTACAAACCGGTCGAATTCCGGGTCCGTGGTCGCGTTATCGAAGATCAGTAATCCACCGGCCTGTTTCCGCACCGCATCAACGCAGGCCCTCAGGCGAGTAATGTCTGGATTGTAGGTAACCACGATCGCGCAGACATCGCGCGAAGGTCCAGGATAGGCATGGGAACCCTTTTCGTTCATGCAATATCGTTCATTTCAAGCCGAACAAATCGCTAGCAATGGAACGCGCTCCCGATGAATAGCGCATATAGCGACCCGTCATCGCCTCCCTTAAAACCGCTGCCATACGCGCTGTAGTCTTGTCGGGAAGTTGCGCCCGAAAGCGCGCGTGCGCCACCCGTTCGGCCACGCGACCCCTCTGTTCTGACGTGCCAACCAGCTCGCCCGCCTCGAATTTTGCCTGCAACGCCTGCAGGCACTGCAATCGCGACTTCATGAATTCTTGTTTCGGCAACCCGGTTCGCGCGACCCGGTCATAGAGGCTATGCCGGCGTACTCCAATCTGATTGTCTCCGTGTTGACGATAATCCATTGATTTCCACTGCAAACAATCGATTTCGCCATCCAACCCCAGCACGAAGGCCAACCACTCGTCGTGCACCCATCCGTCCGGGGCAGAAGGCACGTTCTTCAAGACATCGCCTCGCATTGCAACGGTGGCTCCCGTCACAGTGTTTCGACGAAGCAGGACATCGAAAGCACGACCCGCATGCTCATCGGCGATCTCCGCCCGAGTCATCTCAAGCGCGTCGAAAAGTCCATAACCGAGATCAACACCATTGCCATCGACCAACCTCGCATCGGTATGGAGCAGCACCAGCCGTGGCCTACGCCCAAACTCCCTTGCCATGCGGAATATCTTGTCCGCATGCCACACATCATCCTGGTCGCAAAGGAACACCAGGTCGCCATCGGTCGCGGACAGCGCCCGCTCGAAATTACGTACGTAACCCAGATTGGCCGCATTGCGTTGCAGATCCACTTCGACGCCGCGTCCGCGGGCTTCGACCGCGAAATCCTCGAGCAAGGCCCACGTGCCATCGGCGGACACGTCATCACGAACGACGATCTGGTCGGGAACCCGTTCTTGGCGAAGAAGGCTGTCGAGCTGTTGCGGCAGATACTTCTCGCCATTGTAGGTGCAGAGGGCGACGGAAATCCGCATGGTTACCTGTGCTCCATGTCCATATCGGCCTCTGGCCGGGTCCACATCGCCGCATCCGGTTGGAACAGTCGTGGCGATATTCCAAGAACGGAAACTGCCAACCCATTGTCGGCAACTAGATCCCGATCCAGTCGCGACAACGGCCCACGCGATGCAGGCCATAGCCAACGCATCAACGCCTGTGCGGCGCGGCCCAGCGGCAACGGCAGCGTGGCACGCGGCAGGCTGTCGCGGACGCGGCGGAACATGATTTCTGCGCTGAGGCGTTCGCCGCCGCCGAACTCGAATGTCCTGCCCTGCGACTCGGGCACGGCCAGCGCGCGCACGACCGCCTGGGCCAGGTCGTCGGCATGCACCGGTTGGCGCAAGCCGCGCGCGGCGGGAATCGGGAACACGCGCCAACGCAGTGCGCGACGGGCCAGCGGGGTCAGGCTTTTGTCCAGCCCGACGCCGTAGATCAGGGTCGGGCGGAACAGGGTCCAGCCGATGCCAAGGCGTTCGCACTGGCGGACGACTTCGTCTTCGCCCCGGCGCAGCTGGCGCGCGATTTCGACTTCGTCCGCCACCACCGAATCGCGCTTGCTGACGGCGCTCATGGAACTCGTCGCCACCAGGCGCGGCGCCGGCGCTTCGGTTTGCCGGGAAAGCCATTCGCCGAGCGCAAGGAGCGGACCGAAGCTGACGATGGCGTCGTAACGCGCCGGTTCGGGCATGCGATCGGGAACGCGGGCAAGCTTCCATTCGATCCGCGCGGTGCCCACCTGCGCTTTCCGGCTCAAGGCGACCACATCGAAGCCGGCGGCGAGCAGGCGCGGCAGCAGGCAATGGCCGATCTGGCTGCTTGCGCCGATTACGAGTACTGCCATCCTGACCGCGCCATTGCCGTGGTGTGCCGGCCCGCATGATAGCGCGGGGCGCTATGGCGTCCTTACGCTGTCCACGCGCGCCTGCAATTGCCCCAGGCCCGGCGCGCTCGCGTCGAGCGATCGTGCGCGCCGCAGCGCTTCGCGCGCATAGGCGACATCGCCGGTACCCAATCTTTCCGCGCCGACCGACACCCAGCTTTGCGCCAGGCGCCTGCGCGCGGCGGGGAGGCCGGGGCTGTCGGAATCCAGCGCCTGCCAGGCGTCGTAGCAGGCATGCGCGCTGCGCGGACGATTGCCGCGCAATTCGCTTTCGAAACAACCGCGCACGGCCGGCAGCAGGCGACGCGCGGCTGCGTCCACCGCCGGATCGGAAGGAGCCAGCGACTGCGCGGCGCGCAACTTGTCGTAGGCGCTGTCGCCGGGCGGTTCGATCCAGTCGCCGCGCGCTTCGGCGCGGGCCATTTCGGCCAACAGGGCCTGCGCGCGCTGGCGGTTCTGCGGCGAGGCGGCGACGCCCGAACGCTGGCCGCGGTTCTTCTGCGTGCGCTCCAGGTATTCCCCGGCCTCGCGCACTTCGGCGGATTGCGGGGCCAGTTCGCGCGCCATCGCCAACGCCGCTTCGGCCTGCTTGAACTCGAAATCGCCAGCCAGCTTGCGCGACTGCTTCGCATAGGCCAGCGCGATCTTCTCCACGCCACGGGCGGCGGCGGCCGTCTGGTTGGCGTCGTTCGCGGCCAGCGCCTGCACCGCCATGTACCCGGCCAGCGCCTGCGGCAGGCGCTGGGCGCGCAGGTCCGCGTCGGCGCGCTGGCGTTGCTGCTCGATGGCGCGCGACAACAGCGCCTGCGCCTCGGGCAGGTCGACATGGCCCGGGTCATAGCTTTGCGCCGCGGCGACCAGGGTCGCGCCGCGCGCCAGTTCGCCGGCGGCGAGCGCCTGCCGGGCCTGCTGCAGCAGTTCGGACAACGCGTCTTCGCGGCCCTCCAGCGCCTCGGTCCGGTTCGGCTGCAGCGCCAGCACGCGCTGGTACAGCGGCAACGCGGCGTTTGCGTCGCCATCGAGCCGGTGCGCAGCGCGCGCGGCTTCGGCCTGTTGCAACAGGCCGGCGATGCCGGCGCGCGTCGCTTCGCGCTCGCGCATTTCCCCGGCCACGGTTTCGGTTTCGGCGCGCGGCGCCTGCAATTCGCGGGCCAGCGCCATGGCCCGGCGGGCGCGCTCGAAATCTCCGGCCTGGGTCGCGGCGCGCGCCTGGCCCAGTGCCGCGTTCGCCACCCGGGCGAGCCCGGCACGGGCCTCGCTGCGGTCGCCGTCCAGCGCCTGCGCGGCCTCGAACTTCAAGCGCGCATTCTCCAGGCGCCCCGCCCGCAACGCCGCGTCGCCTTCGTCCAGCAAGGCCTGCACCCGCGAACCCGACCACAGCCATTCCGACAGCGGTTGGCGGAACAGCACCAGCGCGGCCGCCAGCAACACGACGATGGCGGCGATCCAGCGCCAGCGCGAACGACGGCGCCAGGTCGGGGCCGGCGGAGGCCGGGGCGAACGGAATTCGACCTGGCGCCAGTCCAGCGTCGGTTCGATGCGCTCGTCGGGATTGCGGGGCGGATCGCGCGTCACCGCGACAGCATAGCCATTCAGCCTGAACGCCGTGCTTCCTCGACCCCCGGCAGGGCGTCCAGCTTGCCCAACAGGGTCGAAAGCTGGCCGTAGTCGCTGACCTTCAGGCGCAGGCGCAGGCGGATGCGGCCGCTGTTGCGCAGGGCCTCGCTGTGGATGTCGAGTACATGCGCGTCCTCCTGCGCGATCAGGTTGGTCACGTCCTTCAGCAACCACTTGCGGTCGATGGCCAGGACCTGCACGTCGGCCTCGTAACCGCCGCCGGCCACGCCCCATTCCACCTGCAGCACGCGCTGCGGATTGGCCGCGGCCAAGCGGCGGAACGCGGTGCAGTCGGCACGATGCACGCTGACCCCGCGCCCGCGGGTCAGGTAACCGGCGATCGGCTCACCCGCGACCGGTTGGCAGCACTTGGCCAGCTGCACCAGCAGGTTGCCCACGCCCTGCACGGTGAAGCGCGATTTCGGCGGGGCCGGGGCGCGCCGCGGCGTGCGCAGCAGGGGCTGCGTCGCCGCCGCGGGTTGCGCCTGCGCACGCTGCTCCTCGAGTAGGGCGCGGCCAACCTGGTTCGGTCCGGTATCGCCGAGCGCGACCTGGACGTACAGCTCGTCGATGTTCTCCGCGTGGAAGCGCTTCAGCATCGGGCCGAGGTCGGCATGCTGCACACCTAGGCGCTTCAACTCCTTCTCCAGCAGCTCGCGCCCGGCCTGCACGTTGCGCGCGCGATCCAGCTTGTGGAACCACGCACGCACCTTGTCGCGCGAGCGCCCGCTGGCGAGGAAACCATTGGCCGGCAACAGCCAGTCGCGGCGTGGTTCGCCGGTCTTCGCGGTCAGGATCTCGACGCGGTCGCCGCTGCGCAGCTGGTGGCTCAACTGCACGATGCGGCCGTTGACCTTGGCCCCGCGCGTGCGATGCCCGACCATGGTGTGCACGTGGTAGGCAAAGTCGAGCACGGTGCCGCCGCGCGGCAGGTCGATCACTTCGCCCTTCGGGGTCAGTGTGTAGATGCGGTCCTCGGCCAGCTCGGCATCGAGTTCGCCGCCGATGTTCTCGCCTTCGGCGGACTGGTCCAGCAGGCGGCGCATCCATGCGATCTTGCGCTCGAAGGCCTGGTCGCCGGACTTGCCGCCTTCCTTGTATTTCCAGTGCGCGGCCACGCCAAGCTCGGCCTGCGCGTGCATCTCGTGGGTGCGGATCTGCACTTCCAGCGTGCGCCCTTCCGGACCGACCACGGCCGTGTGCAGCGAACGGTAGTCGTTGGCCTTGGGCCGGGCGATGTAGTCGTCGAACTCGCTCGGGATCGGCGTCCACAGCGCATGCACCACGCCCAGCGCGGCGTAGCAGGCAGCGACGTCGTCGACCGCGACGCGCACTGCGCGCAGGTCGTACAGCTCGTCCATCGACACCTGCTTGCGCTGCATCTTCTTCCAGATGCTGTAGATGTGCTTGGGCCGGCCGCTGATCTCGGCAGGGATG
Organism: Pseudoxanthomonas helianthi; assembly: GCF_017939625.1. Classification (GTDB taxonomy): domain Bacteria; phylum Pseudomonadota; class Gammaproteobacteria; order Xanthomonadales; family Xanthomonadaceae; genus Pseudoxanthomonas_A; species Pseudoxanthomonas_A helianthi. Next base: position 333,406 of record NZ_JAGKTC010000002.1, on the reverse strand, counting down.
CCGTTCTCGCGCAGCACCGCCGACAGCTGCCGCTTGACCTGCTGGATGTAGCGCTCGCGGCCCTGGCGCTTGTCGTCCAGTTGCGCGGCGATCTGTTTGTAGGTATCGGGTTCGAGGAAGCGGAACGCCAGGTCCTCCAGCTCCCACTTCAACTGCCAGATGCCCAGCCGGTTGGCCAACGGCGCATGGATGTCGCGGGTCAGCTGCGCCAGTTCGCGGCGCTGCGCCGGCGGCAGCTTGCCGGCGACGCGCATCCGCGCCAGCTGCCGCGCCAGCAGGATCGGCACCACGCGCAGGTCCTGCACGATCGCCAGCAGCAGGCGGCGCAGCCCTTCGGTGTTGCCCATGCGGTCCGACTGCGCATGCAACGCCCACACCTGCGCGGCGGCCTGCTGGCCTTCGACCAGCACGGCCACGCCGGGATGCGCCTTGGCGAAGGCCGGCGTCACCTGTTCGCGCAGCGCAGGCACGGCATGCCACAGCGTCGCCGCGACCGCCTCGCCGTCGGCGGACAGGCTGCGCAGGATTTCCAGCGCATCGGCCAGCACCGCCGGCGGGTCGTCGGTTTCCACCGGTTCCCGCAACGCCTTCGTCGCCGCCTCGCGCAGCGCCGCGGGCATCGCGGCGATGGCGGGATGGTCCAGCAGCGTTTTCAGGTCTTGCGGGGAAGCGACGGCCACGACGTGTCTCGACAACGATGGAATCCTGCAATGGGCGCTATGGCCCGGAAAGCAAGGGTCGCGGAGCGGACCGACATCATCGTGTCACAAAACCGGCGCAATCTTGTCATCTGCCGATTCCATGCCACGAACGCCATGCGCCGGATTCTTGCCGCCTTCGCCTGCCTGCTCGCCCTGACCGCCTTGCCGGCGGCCGCGCAACAAGCCTATGTCGATCTCGAACAACGGCTCAACGCCGAGCAGTTGCGCGAAACCGGCCTGGACAAGCTGTCGAAGGCACAACTGGCGGCGCTGAACCGCATCCTGCGCGGCGAAGACGAAGTCCAGGTCGCCGCGGCCAAGGCGGAAGCCAAGGCCGAAGTGCAGGCGCAGCGTCAGCAGGAAGCGGAGCATTCGGCATTGATCGGCCTCAACGACCAGCCGATCAAGAGCCGGCTGAAGGGCGACGTCGCCGGCTGGGAGCCGGGCACCGAGTTCGAACTGGAGAACGGCCAGCGCTGGAAGGTGCTGAAAGGCCAGATGAAGCTGCGCAAGCCGCTGAACGCGCCGGAGATCGTGGTCGTGCCGGGCATCGCCGGGCGCTGGTTCCTGCAGGTCGATGAAGACATGCCGAAGGCGCGGGTCTACCGCATCGACTGATGCTCGCTTTGTAGAGCCGAGCTTGCTCGGCTGCTTTTGCTTGCGTTTCGCCCTTTCCTGCGAAGATCAAAAGCGTGCCGGGGCAAGCACGGCACCTGCGAAGCAAGAGCAGCCGAGCAAGCTCGGCTCTACAAGGCCACGGCAGATGGTGGGCGCGAAGAGCGTGCCCACCCTACGCCAGCGATGCCAGCCGTTGCGCGAGTTTCTTCGGCGAGATGCCGGCGCGCGCGCCCAGTTCCTGAGCGAATACCGATACGCGCAACTCCTCCAGGTCCCAGCGCAGCGCCTGCCATTGCGGCTGCGCGGCGACACCCCGCTCCGTCGCGTCCCGCAGTGCATCGACGAACGGCTTGAGCTCCAGCATGCGCTGCTGATCGCGGGTCGGATCGCGCTTGGCCCGCTCGGTGCGAAGGATCATCGCCTTCAGATAGCGCGGGAACTGCGCCAGCGCTTCGGCAGGAGTGTCGCGCAGGAAGCCCGGATGCACCAGCGCATCGAGTTGCGCGCGCAGATCGTCGAGATTGCCGCGTGCCCAGCCCATCAGCGGTGATTCCAGTAGCGGCTTCAGCTCGGCGACGGCGGACAGGATGCTTTCGGCCAGCGCGAGGCGCTCCATCGATGCGCCGAACAAGGCCTTGCCCGACTCGTCGCGGCGTCGCTCGAACGCGGCGCGGTCGCGGATTTCGCTCAGGCCTTCGGCCAGCACCGCGTTCATCGCCGCATCGACGATGTCGCCACGCAAGCGCTCCTGCGATTCGATTGCCGCGTACAGCAGGCCGGTCTTCGGCGAGACCGGCAACTGCTTGCGCGCCTGCTTGGCCTTGTCGGCCAGGGCGATCTCCAGCAGCCGGCGCACGCCTTGCGGATGCGCCTCGGCGGCTTCGTTGCGATCGGCGAAGATGCGCAACGCGGCGCTTTCGCCCGTGTCGGCCAGGGCCGGATACGCGGGCACGCCGGCCTCGCCCGGCACCTGCAGCGGGATCGGACTTGCGGGGAATTCGCGCAAGCCTTCGGCCGCCAGCGCACGACCGGCGCGCGCGGCGAAAGCATGGCTGGCGCGTTCGCCGAAACGCGCGCGCAATGCATCGAGGTCGCGCGATTCGGCGATGATCTTTCCCTTCTCGTCGCGCAGGCGCAGGTTCATGCGCAGATGCGGCTCCAGGGCAGTCTCATCGAAGTCGATGGCGGCGAGCTGCGCGCCGGTGGCCTTGGACAGGAAGCGCGCGAGTTCGCCGCGGATGTCGTCGGCGGTCGGTTGCGGGAACGCTTCGAAGAACGCACGTCCGAAATCCGGCGCCGGCACGTAGTTGCGCCGCATCGCCTTCGGCAGCGAACGGATCAGGGCCGCCGCCTTGTCGGCGACGAAACCCGGTGCCAGCCACGACAGGCGCGCCGGATCCAGCGCGCCGAGCAGGTGCAACGGCACCTCGAGGGTCACGCCGTCATCGGCCGCGCCCGGCTCGAACTTGTAGTGCAGCGGCAGGCGCGCATCGCCCAGCGCCAGGTATTTGGGGTAACGATCCTGTTCGCTGCCCTCGCCTGGCAACAGGTCGGCCAGCGACCAGTGCAGCGCGCGCTTCTTTTCCTCGGCCAGCGATTTCCACCAGGCATCGAGTCCGGCAGCGGAATGGATTTCCGACGGAATGCGGTCGAGATACCAGCGCGCCTGCCAGTCCTCGTCGGCGACCAGGCCGGCGCGGCGCAGCTTGGCTTCTTCTTCCTGCGCCTGCTCCAGCGTCTTCAGGTTGGCGGCGACGAAGCCGGAACGGGTGTTGATTTCGCCGGTGACCAGGCCTTGGCGCACGAAGATGTCGTGCGCTTCCAACGGCGCGATGCGGCCGTAGTGGACCGGTTTCTTCGGCGCCAGCACCAGGCCGAACAGCGAAACCTGCTCCGAAGCCAGCACGTGGCCCTGCGCTCGCGACCAGTGCGCGTCGAAATGCTTGCGCGCCAGCAGATGCGGCACTTCGGCGATCACCCAGTCGGGCTCGATCGCCGCATTGGTCAGCCCCCAGACGCGCTGGGTGTCGAGCAGCGTCGCGCACAACGTCCATGGCGGCGGTTTCTTCGCCAGCGCCGAGCCGGGGAACAGGTGGAAGCGGCGCTGGCGCGGCGCAAGGAAATCGCCTTTTTCGGTGCGATGGCCGACCTGCGTCGGCAGGCCGGCGATCAGGGCGAGGTGCAAGGCGACGTATGCGGCCAACCGGGCTTTTTCCTGCGCGCCCTCGGCCAACAGCGGCGAAGCTTCGTCCGGTTGCCATTGGAGCTCTTCGCACAACAACAGCAGCTGGCGATGCAACTCGCGCCACTCGCGCATGCGCAGGAAACCAAGGAAATGTTTCTCGCACCAGTCGCGCAGCTTCGACTGGGTCAGGTCCTCGTGGGCCGCCCGATAGGCTTCCCACAACTTGAGGATGCCGACGAACTCCGAACGCGCATCGGCGAACTTCGCATGCGCGTGGTCGGCCGCCTCGCGTGCTTCCGGCGGACGTTCTCGCGGATCCTGGATGCCGAGGAACGCGGCGATGACCAGCATTTCGCGCAGGCAGCGGTGCTGCTGCGCGGCGACCAGCATCCGCGCCAGCTTCACGTCGACGGGCAGGCGCGCCATCTGCCGGCCGATGGCGGTGAGCCTGCGGTCCTTGTCGATGGCGCCGAGCTCGCCCAGCTGCTGCCAGCCATCGGCGATGGCGCGTTCGTCCGGCGGTTCGAGGAACGGGAAGTCCTCGATGCTTCCCAGGCCCAGCGCGAGCATGCGCAGGATCACCCCGGCCAGCGACGAGCGGCGGATTTCCGGATCGGTGAACTCGGGGCGCGCGGCGAAATCGGCCTCGGCGTACAGGCGATAGCAGATGCCTTCGGCGATGCGCCCGCAGCGGCCCTTGCGCTGGTTGGCGCTGGCCTGCGAAACCGGTTCGATATGCAGGCGGTCGAGTTTCTGCCGCGGCGAATAGCGCTTCACCCGGGCGAAACCCGGGTCGACCACGTAGCGGATGCGCGGCACCGTCAGCGAGGTTTCGGCGACATTGGTCGCCAGCACCAGCCGGCGTTTGGTGCCGGGGTTGAACACGCGGTCCTGGTCCTTCGTCGACAGCCGTGCGTACAGCGGCAGTACCTCGGTTTCGCGGTACTTGCGCCGTTCCAGCGCCTGGTGCGCGTCGCGGATCTCGCGTTCGCCGGGCAGGAACACCAGCACGTCGCCGCGCGGATCCTGCCGGGTGATCTCGTCGATGGCGCCCACTATCGCGTCGTTCACGCTGCGCTCGCCTTCGCGCAGCTCGCCATCCGCGTCGACCTCGCCTTCGAGCGGCCGGTAGCGGACTTCGACCGGATAGGTCCGGCCTTCGACCGAAATCACCGGCGCATCGTCGAAATGGCGGGCGAAACGCGCGGTGTCGATGGTCGCCGAGGTGACGATGACCTTCAGGTCGCGGCGCTTGCGCAGCAACTGCTTCAGGTAGCCGAGCAGGAAGTCGATGTTGAGGCTGCGCTCGTGCGCCTCGTCGACGATGATCGTGTCGTAGGCCGACAGCCAGCGGTCGCGGGCGATCTCGGCCAGCAGGATGCCGTCGGTCATGAACTTGACCTGGGTCGCGTCCCCCACTTGGTCGTTGAAGCGCACCTGGTAGCCGACCACGTCGCCGATCGGGCTGTGCAATTCCTCCGCAACGCGGCGGGCGACCGCGCGCGCGGCGATGCGGCGCGGCTGGGTGCAGCCGATCATGCCGGCGACACCGCGGCCAGCCGCCAGGCACAATTTCGGCAGCTGGGTGGTCTTGCCCGAGCCGGTTTCGCCGGCGACCACGACCACTTGGTGCTTGCGGATCAATTCGACGATGCGCTCGCCCTCGCGGGCGATCGGCAGCGCTTCGTCCAAGGTGACCGCCGGCACGCGGGCGGCGCGCGCCTCGCGGGCGGCGACCGAGGCCGCCAGCGCCGTGGCGAACGCGTCGCGGGCCTTCGCGTCTCCGGGCTTGGCTTGCCAGCGCGACCACAGGCCATGCAGGCGGCCGCGATCGCGGCTGAGCGCGCCGTCGATGGCCCGGCGGGCAGCAGCGGGAGTGGTTTCGATAGCTGGCATCAATCGGAGGAAGCGGAATTTTCCACTTACACAATGCATGGGGGCGGATTATTGTGACCGCAACCACCACGAGGAGCACCCCCATGGCCAAGAGCAAAACCGCCGGCAAGCCCGCTTCCCCCGCCGCCACTTCGCCGGACATCGACATCGGCATCGCCGCCGGCGACCGCCGCAAGATCGCCGAAGGGCTGTCGCGCTTCCTCGCCGACAGCTACACCCTGTACCTGAAGACCCACAACTTCCACTGGAACGTCACCGGGCCGATGTTCAACACCCTGCACTTGATGTTCGAAGGCCAGTACACCGAGGAATGGACCGCACTCGACGAAGTCGCCGAACGGATCCGCGCACTCGGCTTCAACGCGCCGGGCTCGTACGCGGAGTTCGTCAAGCTGTCGTCGATCCAGGAAGAACCCGGCGCCACCGGCGTACCCGGCTGGCAGGACATGGTCCGTCAGCTGGTCGCCGGCAACGAAGCCGTGTGCCGCACCGCACGCAAGGTGCTGAAGACCGCCGACAACGCCGGCGACGATCCCACCGTGGACCTGCTGACCCAGCGCCTGAACATCCACGAAAAGAACGCGTGGATGCTGCGTTCGCTGCTGGAATAGCCCCGATTCACCTCATTGTGGGAGCGACGTAAGTCGCGAAGGTTCTCGTTTTGGTGGCGTCAAGGCATCGCGACTTACGTCGCTCCCACAGTGGAACATTACGCACCGCCGCGGGCAGGTCCGCTCCCGCAGGGTTTTTCCTACCCTCGTGCGCGCCTTCTCCCGACTGACCCGCCGTGAACGCGGGTTATCCTGACGCCATGCCCCACTCCACCCACGATTTGCGCCCCGCGCAGCGACTGCTGCGCGACGTGTTCGGCTACGACGCCTTCCGCGGCCCGCAACAGGAAGTCGTCGAACACGTCGCCACCGGCCACGACGCCCTGGTGCTGATGCCTACCGGCGGCGGCAAGTCGCTGTGCTACCAGGTGCCGGCGCTGCTGCGCGACGGCACCGGCATCGTGGTGTCGCCGCTGATCGCGCTGATGCAGGACCAGGTCGAGGCCTTGCGCCAGTTCGGCGTGCGTGCCGCCTTCCTCAATTCGACCCTCGACGCCGACACCGCGCGCCAGGTCGAGGACGCCCTGCTCGCCGGCGAACTGGACTTGCTCTACGTCGCCCCCGAGCGCCTGCTGACCCCGCGCTTCCTGTCCCTGCTGGAGCGCAGCCGGATCGCCCTGTTCGCCATCGACGAAGCCCACTGCGTGTCGCAATGGGGCCACGACTTCCGCCCCGAATACCGCCAGCTGACCGTGCTGCACGAACGCTGGCCGCAGGTGCCGCGGATCGCCCTGACCGCGACCGCCGATCCGCCGACCCAGCGCGAGATCGCCGAACGCCTGCAGTTGGAGCAGGCGCGGCGCTTCGTCAGCTCGTTCGACCGCCCCAACATCCGCTACACGGTGGTGCAGAAGGAAAACGGCCGGCGCCAGTTGCTGGACTTCCTCGCCACGCGGCGCGGCGAAGCCGGCATCGTCTATTGCCTGTCGCGGCGCAAGGTCGAGGAGACCGCGGAATTCCTGCGCCAGCAGGGCCATGCCGCCCTGCCCTATCACGCGGGCCTGGATGCGGAACTGCGCGCGGCGCACCAGCGCCGTTTCCTGCGCGAGGACGGCGTCGTGATGGTCGCGACGATCGCCTTCGGCATGGGCATCGACAAGCCGGACGTGCGCTTCGTTGCCCACATGGACCTGCCCAAGTCGCTGGAAGGCTATTACCAGGAAACCGGCCGCGCCGGCCGCGACGGCGAAGCCGCCGAAGCCTGGCTGTGTTATGGGCTGGGCGACATGACCCTGCTCAAGCAGATGATCGAACGCGGCGAGGCCAGCGAGGAACGCAAGCGGCTGGAACGGATCAAGCTGGACCAGTTGCTGGCCTACTGCGAATCCACCGAATGCCGCCGGCGCGTGCTGCTCGCCGGTTTCGGCGAGATCTACCCGCACGACTGCGGCAACTGCGACAACTGCCTGGAACCGGCCGAAACCTGGAACGCCACGCTCGCCGCGCAGAAGGCGCTGAGCTGCATCTACCGCAGCGGCCAGCGTTTCGGCGCGGCGCACCTGATCGACATCCTGCGCGGCGGCGAAACCGAGAAGGTGCGCCAGTTCGGCCACGATCGGCTCAGCACTTACGGCATCGGCGCCGACCTGGACGCCGGCGCCTGGCGCAGCGTGTTCCGGCAGCTGGTTGCCGCGGGACTGGTCGCGGTCGATGCCGAAGGCTACGGCGCCCTGCATCTGACCGAAGCCAGCCGCAATGTGCTGCAAGGCAGGCGCCAGGTCACGATGCGCCGCCAGTTGCCGCGCAAGCGCGACCGCGAACACGAACGGCGCGAGCGCCCGACCGGCCTGTCGGTACGGCCGCAGGATCTGCCCTTGTTCAACACCTTGCGCGAGTTGCGCGCGGCACTGGCGCGCGAACAGAACCTGCCACCCTTCATGATCCTGCACGACAGCACCCTGCGCGCCATCGCCGAGCACCGCCCCGACAGCCTAGACCAGCTGGCCCGGATCAACGGGATCGGCGGCAGCAAGCTGGCACGGTACGGCGAACAGGTGCTGCAGGCGGTGCGCGGACAGGGCTGAACGCGCTCGGTTGACACGGCAGGGCCCGCGACGACAGCGGCGATTCAAGCTTGCCTTGCTAGCGTGCCGACATTCCCCTTCCCACGGCCAGCCCGCGATGAACCAGCCCCTGTCCCTGTTGTTCGCCGGCCTGCTGATCGCCGCGCCGGCCTGCATGGCGCAAACCCCCGGCGATGCATCCGCGCCGGCGAGCGCCAGCGAGCTCGACCTGGCCTTGCCGAAATCGGCGACGTACCAGTACCACAAGGACCCGCCCGGAACCTGGTATGGCGATACCAGCCGCGTGCCGGCGACGAAAACCGAGCCGCAGGCCTCCGCGCGCGAGGAGCGCTGCAATGGCGAACCGCACGGCACCGTCGCCGCCGGCGTCGGCTATTCCAGCCGTGGCGGCAACAGCAACTGGCAGGCGTTCAACGTGAACAGCTGCAAGACCTACTACAACGACGAGGGCAAGGCCCGCGAAGTCGGCGTCAGCATCAGCGTGGGCCAATACGATGGCCCGGACGGCTATCGTGGCGGCCGCACGATGCCGCCGATGCGCGGTCCGCGTCGTTAGGAACGATCGACCTTCACCCAGCTTGACGATGAACGCGTCACGACGCGCCAGAAGGGCGAACCACGGGGAAAGAATGGTGGGTCGTGATGGATTCGAACCATCGACCAGCGGATTAAAAGTCCGATGCTCTACCGACTGAGCTAACGACCCAAGCTGAAAAACGCGCCCGGCCTTGCGCCGGGGACGCGAATTCTAACCTACGCGGCGGCCCCGCGCGAAATCACGCATAGCGCGTCGGATCGGCCACGCCGGCATCGGCGAACCCGGCGGCGCGCAGGCGGCACGCATCGCAATGCCCGCAGGCACGGCCCTGCGCGTCGGCCTGGTAGCAGGACACGGTCGAGGCGAAATCGACGCCCAGGCGCAGGCCTTCGCGGACGATGGCGTCCTTGCCCATGCGCATCAGCGGCGCGTGGATGCGGATGCCGGCGCCCTCGACGCCGGCCTTGGTCGCCAGGTTGGCCAGCTTCTCGAACGCGGCGATGAACTCGGGCCGGCAATCCGGATAGCCGGAATAGTCGACCGCGTTGACCCCGCAGAAGATGTCGGCCGCGCCCAGCACCTCGGCCCAGCCCAGCGCCACCGACAGCATGATGGTGTTGCGCGCCGGCACGTAGGTGACCGGAATGCCGTCGCCGCCCGCCTCGGGCACATCGATGTCGTCGGTCAGCGCCGAGCCGCCGATGCTGCGCAGGTCGACGTTGACGGTCTTGTGCGCGAGTGCGCCGAGTTCGCCCGCGACCTTCGCCGCGGCGTCCAGTTCGGACGTGTGGCGCTGGCCGTAGCGCACGCTCAGCGCATGCGTGGCGAAGCCCTGCTCGCGGGCGATGGCGAGGACGACGGCGGAGTCCATGCCACCGGAGACGAGGACGACGGCTTTTTTCATGGGGTGGAAATGGGACTCTAGGATTGGGGGTTAGAAAACAGCGTATCTGTTTTTGCTCGTCGTCCCGGCGAAAGCCGGGATCCAGCTTTTGCACAAGGCTGGCTGGAAGCGACAGCAACGGCTGGGTCCCGGCTTTCGCCGGGATGACGACTTCTATCTGCTATCTGCCAGGCTCATCGTTCCATAGGATCTTGTGCAACTGCATCTGGAAACGCACCGGCAAACGGTCGGCGACGATCCAGTCGGCCAGTTCGCGCGGGTCGAGTTCGCTCTTGCTGGGCGAGAACAGCACGTCGCAGCGCTCGTGCAGGCGATGTTCGCGCAACAGGTCGCGCGCCCATTCGTAGTCCGCACGGCCGCACAGGACGAACTTGACCTGGTCGCGTGCGGTCAGCAGCGGCAGGTTTTCCCAACGGTTGCGCGCGACTTCGCCGGAACCGGGGGTCTTGATGTCGAGCACCCGCGACACGCGCGGATCGACGCTGGCGACGTCCAGCGCGCCCGAGGTTTCCAGCGATACGACGTACCCGGCGTCGCACAGCCGTTGCAGCAGGCCGATGCAGCGCTTCTGCGCCAGCGGCTCGCCGCCGGTCACGCAGACGTGGCGCACGCCATGGCGCGCGACCTCGGCGAGGATGTCTTCGATCTCCCACCACTGTCCGCCGTGGAAGGCGTAGGCGGTATCGCAGTATCCGCAACGCAGCGGGCAGCCGGTCAGGCGCACGAACACCGTGGGCCAGCCGACATCGCGCGCTTCGCCCTGCAGCGACAGGAAGATCTCGGTGACCTTCAGCCGGTCCAGCGGCGACTGCACGATTTCGCTGGGCGTGGCGAATGCGGTGGCGGGCTTGCTCATGGGGCTATTGTAGGAGCGGGCCACGCCCGCGACTCGTTCCGTGGGAGCGGCTATGGCCGCGATTGCATTGGCCGGCGATGGAAAAGCATCGCAGCTATGGCCCCTCCCGCAAAAAGCGGCTTGCGGGTCAGCGCAGGTTGCGGCGCAGCTGGATCGCCTTGAGCCGGTCGTCGGCGGCGCGGGCCACGTCGCTGCCGGGATATTTGCTGACCACGTCGCCGAGGGTGCGTTCGGCGGCGTCCATCTTGCCCAGGCCGTATTCGGACAGGCCCAGCTTCAGCAGCGCGCCGGCGGCCTTGTCGTGGGTCGGATAGCGATCGATCAGGCTCTGGAACTGCTGCATCGCCAGCGGATAGTTGCCGGTGACGTAGTAGCTTTCGCCGAGCCAGTACAACGCGTTCGGCGCGTACACGCCGCTCGGGTACATCTGCAGGAAACTCTGGAACAACTGCGCCGAATCGACGTAGTTGCCCTTGCGCAGCGCATCGAAGGCCGCATCGTAGGCGGCGCGTTCGTCGCCGGCCTTGGCCAGCGCACCGGCATCGCCATGCACCGCGGGCGCGGCCTCGGCGGTCCGCGTGGACGGCGGCGCGACCGGTGGGGCCGCTGGGGCGGTCGTGCTGCCCTGCGCGGCGGGAGCCACGGGCGCGCCGCCCTCCAGCCGGTTGAGGCGACCATCGAGGTCGAGGTATTGGTCGCGGCCGCTCTGCTTGAGCTGCTCGACCTGGTTCTGCAGTTGCTCGACCAGTTCGCGTTGCTGGGCCAACTCGCTGCGCACCTGGTTCAGCTGGTTGAGCAGGTCGCTGTTGGCCTGGGTGTTGTTGCCGCGCGCTTCCAGCGCGGCGACGCGGTCGGCCAGGCTCGGGCGTTGCGCATGGGCCGGCACCGCCAGTGCGGCGGCGATCAGGAACAACGGTAGCGGGCGGAACGAAGGCATCGCGATGGCGGATCCGTGGCGACAGCGGGCGGCCGGGCCGCCCGCTGCGCAGGGGTTGGCTTACTTGGCCGTGTAGATGATTTCGACGCGACGGTTGCGGGCCCAGCAGTCCTCGTTGGACTCGGTGCAGACCGGGCGCTCTTCGCCGTAGCTGACTACGCTGAGCTGGCTGCCGGAACCGCCGGCGGCCTGCAGCGCCGACGACACGGCATTGCCGCGGCGCTCGCCGAGGGCCTGGTTGTAGTCGCGGCTGCCGCGCTCATCGGCATTGCCTTCCAGGTTGATGCGGGCCGACGGACGGTCGCGCAGATACTTGGCGTGGCAGCCGACGATGGCCTGGAATTCGGGCTTCAGCGCGTCCTGGTCGAGGTCGAAGTAGACCACGCGCTGGCGCAGGCAGGCGTCGGTGTCGAGGTCGCCCGGGCCATACGCGCCGGTGGTCGTGGTGCCGGTGTCGGCCGGGGCGGTGGTGGTGCCGGTGTCGGTCGGTTCAGTCGGCTTGACGTTCTTCTTGCAACCGGCAAGCACGGCGACGGCGACCAGGGAAACGGCGAGAACGCGGGTGGTGGTATTCATTTGGAATCCTCGGCTCACGGGGGAAAACGCTTTCAGGTGAATTCTAGCCTGTTTGGTCCAACCAGTTCAGCTTGGATCGACGGTCAGCGCGGCGCCCGGTACGGGCCCCACGCCGGCTCGCGCACGTCGCCGCCAGCCAGCACCAGGCGCTGGCGCACGCGGCCATCCGCGGATACCGCGTAGAGCACGCCGCGACCTTCGCGCGCCGCGTACAGCACCATGCTGGCGTTCGGGGCGAAGCTCGGCGATTCGTCCAGCGAACCCGGCGACAGGTTGTCCCAGCGCGGCGAGCCCAGGCTGCTGTCCATGATGCCGATGCGGTAGTTGTTGCCGCCGCCGTGCACCGTGGCGATCTTCTTGCCGTCGAAGGAAACGCTGGCGCTGGCGTTGTAGGCGCCGTCGAAGGTCACCCGCGTGGCGCCGCCGCCGCTGGACGACATGCGGTAGATCTGCGGCCTGCCGCTGCGGTCGGAGGTGAAATAGATGCTGCCGCCGTCGGCGCTCCAGGTCGGCTCGGTGTCGATGCCGATCTGCCGGGTCAACTGGGTCAGCGCCTTGCTGCCCAGGTCCATCACGTAGATTTCCGGATTGCCGCTGCGCGACAAGGTCAGCGCCAGCTTGCTTCCGTCGGGCGAGAACGCCGGCGAGCCGTTGATGCCGCGGAACGCCGCCAGCAACTGGCGCGCGCCGGTGGTGATGTCCTGGATGTAGATCGACGAATTGCCGCGCTCGAAGCTGACGTAGGCCAGCTTACGCCCATCGGGGCTCCACGACGGCGACAGCAGCGGCTCGGACGAACGCACCACGCTCTGCGGGTTCCAGCCGTCGGCGTCGGCGACCATCAACGCGTAGCGCGCCGCCTTGCCCACGCCGGTCTGGGTGATGTACGCGATGCGGGTCCAGAACGCGCCGCGCACGCCGGTGATCTTCTCGTAGATCGCGTCGGCCATCTGGTGGGCGACGTCGCGCATCGCATTGCCGCGCGCACTCTTGATCTCGCCGATCAGGCGTTCCTGCCTGGCGATGTCGAACAGTTCGTATTCGACCCGGTAGCCGCCATCGCCGGCGTCGAGCACGCGGCCGACCACGATGTAGTCCTGGCGCAGCGCCTTCCACGTGGGGTACTGGATCTCCGAACCGCGGGTCGGCTTCTCGGCCATGCTGGCCGGCGGCAGCGCGCGGAACTGGCCGGATCGCTCGAGATCCGCACGGACCACCGCGGCGATGTCGGTCTGCGGCGCACCGGCCGCGCCCTGGTAGGGCATCGGCACGATGGCGATGGGCGTCGCCGAGGCGTTGCCGCCGACGATGTCGATTTCGAGTCCCTGCTGTTGGGCGAGGGCCGCGAGGGGGGCGAGAAGCAGGACGAAGGCGGCCAGCCAGCGTGAAGTCGTCTTCATGGGCACGTCGGTCGTTGGAAACGGGGGAGGGATACCAGCCTGAAGGTGAACAGTTTCGCAATCGTGAACAGAAGCGGGCGTGAACCCGTGCCGGTCAACGGTCCTGCGCGACGAAATTGAAGTTCAACTGGCGATTGAACACGGTCTCGAAACCGCGGTACGGCAAGGGCTGGGCCTTCAGCACGGCGCGCTCCAGCGAGTCCTGTCCGGCCTGGTCCATCGGACAGCCCGGCTGGACTTCGGCGCTCATCACGTTGCCGCCCGGCAATTGCCGGATGATGACCCGGCAGCGGGTACCCAAGGGCACCGATTCCGGGCGAGTCCACTGATTGCTGACCGCTTGCTGGATCGCGGCGACGTACTTGGCCAGCAGGCCGTCGTCGGTGCCGCCCTGCCCGGCCGGCGCGCTTGCACCGGCATCGGCGCGCGCCGCGGCTTCGGCCGCCGACGACGCCTGGGTGGCGCGCGCATCGGCCAGTTGGCGCAATTTCTGTTCGGCCAGCGACTTCTGCTTGTCCAGCGCCGCGCGCTGGCGACGGATCTCGGCGAGCTTGGCCTGCTTGTCCGCTTCGGCCTGCTGCGCGGCGAGGCGACGCTGCTGCTCGGCTTCCTCGACCCGCTTGCGCTCGGTCAGGTCGATCTGTTCCTGGCGGCGCTTGGCTTCCTGTTCCTGCTTCAGCTTTTCCTGCGCGATCGCATCGGCGCGCGCTTCGTCCTGGTCCTTGGTATCGGGTACCGGGATGCGTTCCTGCGCCTGCACCTGCTGCTGGGTCGGCGCGTCCTGCGGACGCGGCTCGGGAAGCGGTTGCGGCGGCGGCACGGTTTCTTCTTCCGCGGCCTGTTCGACCGGCTGCGGCAGCGGTTCGGGTTCCTGCTTCAGCGCGCGCTGCACGGCACGGTTCTCGGCGGCCGAGGTGTCCATCGTCGCTTCGATCGCGGTGCCGTTGCCGGCGGCGGAAAGGTCGTGGTTCCAGGTCAGCCACGACGACAGCCACAGCAGCAGGACCAGCAACACATGCAGGCCCAGAGCGAAGACGAACGGCTTGCCCAGTCCTTCGTCGGAAGCGGCGTGACCGCCGCGCGAGAGCGTTTCAGCGTGCATTGGTCCACAGTACGACGTTGGTCACCCGCGCCTTGCGCAGGGCTTCGGTCGCGTCGATCACGCGCTGGTACGGCGCATCGGCCTCGCCGGCCAGCAGCACGCGCAGGTCTTCGCCCTGCTGCGCCTTGATCGGCGCCAGTTGCTCGGCGAGTTGCGCGTTGTCGACGACGCGCGGCTGCTTGTCGCCGGGCAACTGCAGGCCGAGGCGGCCGTCCGGGTAGGCGATGACGATCACCGGTTCCTGCTTGTTGTCGAGCGCCTTCGCGGTCGAGGACGGCAGCTTGACGTCGACCGACAGGGTCAGCAGCGGCGCGGTCACCATGAAGATGATCAGCAGCACCAGCATCACGTCGATGTACGGCACGACGTTGATTTCGGATTTCAGCTTGCGGCGCTTGCGATGGAAGATGGCGGCGGTCATGGGCGCCTCCTCATTCGTCGGCCGAGGCCTGGCGCTGCAGGATCGAGCTGAATTCCTCGGCGAAGGCCTCGAAGCGCACCGCCAGGCGTTCCACCCGGGTGGTGAAACGGTTGTAGGCCCATACCGCGGGGATCGCGACGAACAGGCCGATGGCGGTGGCGAACAATGCTTCTGAAATGCCCGGCGCGACCGAGGCGATGCCCGCGGCCTGGCCGCTGCTGAGCATGTCGTGCATCGTCACCATGATGCCGAAGACGGTGCCGACCAGGCCGACGTACGGCGCGGTGGAACCGATGTTGGCGAGCAGTTCGAGGTTGCGTTCCAGCCGGTCGACTTCGCGCGAGTAGGCCACGCGCATCGCGCGCTGCGCGCCTTCCAGTTGCGCGCGGCCGTCCAGCTTGCGCTTGTCGCGCAGGCGGGCGAATTCGCGGAAGCCGGCCTCGAATACCGACTCCAGGCCGGTCGGCACGCGGCCGCGTTCGCTGGCCGATGCGTACAGCTTGTTCAGTTCGGCGCCGGACCAGAAGCGGTTCTCGAAATCGTCGGCGTCGCGGTTGGCGCGCGAGAACACCCGCGCCTTGCGGAAGATGATCACCCAGCTGATCAGCGACCCCAGCAGCAGCAACAGCACGATCAACTGTACCGGCAGGCTGGCGTTGGCCAGCAGCTTCAGGTAGTTGATGCTGTTGTGGGCGGCGGGCGCGGCAGCGTTGGCGGCCTGGCTCACGTCCTGCGGCAGCGCTTCGGTGACGACGGCCAGCAGGGCGGGAATCGTTGCGATCATCATGTGTTCCTTGGGTTTCCTCGAGCTTGCGGCGTTACTCGGTGGGGGAAGGTTCCAGCGCCTTGAACTCCTGGTACAAAGCGTCGGGCAACGCGACCGGCGTGAACGTCGACGCCTTCAGTGCGGCCACCCGCACTTCCGCGCCCAGCAACGTTTCGCCGCCGCGCGCGATGGTTTGCGCGAAGGTCACGCTGGCGCGCTTGCACCGGATTACCCGCACGCCGATGTCGAGCAGGTCGTCCAGCCGCGCCGGGCGCAGGAAATCCAGTTGCATCGCCCGCACCGCGAATACCAGATCGTGGTTCTGGCGCAATAGTTCCTGCCCGTGCCCTTGCGCGCGCAGCCATTCGGTGCGGGCACGCTCGAGGAAGGCGACGTATTGCGCGTGGTAGACCACGCCGCCGGCATCGGTATCTTCCCAATACACGCGTGTCGGGATACTGAACACGGGGGCAATGCTCAAAACAGGTTCTCCGTCACCCCGGTCGCATCGCGCTTCGGCTCCAGGCCCAGGTGCAGGTAGGCCTTGCGCGTGGCAATGCGTCCGCGCGCGGTGCGCACCAGGAAGCCCTGCTGGATCAGGTACGGTTCGACCACGTCTTCCAGCGTGCCCCGCTCCTCGCTCAGCGCCGCGGCCAGCGATTCGACGCCGACCGGTCCGCCGTCGAAGTTGTCGATGATCATGCGCAGCAGGCGGCGATCGAGTTCGTCGAAGCCTTCCGGATCGACCTTCAGCATCTGCATCGCCGCGTGGGCCACGTCGTGGCCGATGGCGCCGCCCGCCCTGACCTGCGCGTAATCGCGCACGCGGCGCAGCAGGCGGTTGGCGATGCGCGGGGTGCCGCGCGAGCGCCTGGCGATTTCCACCGCGCCTTCGGCGGCGCAGTCGATGCCGAGGATGCGCGCCGAACGCTGCACGATGCGGGTCAGTTCGTCCGGCGAATAGAACTCGAGGCGTTGCACGATGCCGAAACGGTCGCGCAGCGGCGCGGTCAGCAGGCCGGCCCGGGTGGTCGCGCCGATCAGGGTGAACGGCGGCAGGTCCAGCTTGATCGAACGCGCGGCCGGGCCTTCGCCGATCATGATGTCGATCTGGAAGTCTTCCATCGCCGGGTACAGCACTTCCTCGACCACAGGGGACAGGCGGTGGATCTCGTCGACGAACAGCACGTCGTGCGGCTGAAGGTTGGTCAGCAGCGCGGCCAGGTCGCCGGCCTTCTCGATCACCGGGCCGGAAGTGACGCGCAGGTTCACGCCCAGTTCGTTGGCGATGACGTGGCTCAGCGTGGTCTTGCCCAGTCCCGGCGGACCGAAGATCAGCACGTGGTCCAGCGCCTCGCCGCGGCCCTTGGCCGCCTCGATGTAGATGCCCAGCTGCTCGCGCACCGGCTGCTGGCCGAGGTATTCGTCCAGCTTCTTCGGCCGGATGCTGGCCTCGGCAAGATCGTCCTCGCGGGTGGCGCCAGCGGAAATCAGGCGGTCGTCGGTCATGGCCCTATGTTCGCACGGGCCGACGGCGCCTCAAACCTTCATGCCGTGCCGACGGCCTTCTCGTCGGCGAAAGCCCGTGCCGCCAGCGCGAAGGAATGCCGGCGCGCGGCGTGGTCGAAGATGTTGGCGGTCAGCATCAACTCGTCGGGGCGGTGGCGGTCGGCGAAATCGGCCAGGCCGTCGGCGACGTCGCGTTCGTCGCCGATCACCGCGCAGGCCAGCGCCTGGGCCACCGTCGCCTTCTCCTGTGGGGTCCAGAACGCCTCGATGTCGTCCACCGGGGGCGGGATCAAGCCCGGTTGGCCGCGCCGCAAACGCACGAAACTCTGCTGCTGGGTGGTGAACAGCCGCTGCGCCTGTGCGCGCGAATCGGCGGCGACCACGTTGACGGCCAGCATCGCGTACGGCTGTTGCAGGCGTGCCGAGGGCTTGAAGTCGCGCCGGTACAGGGCCAGCGCTTCTTCCAGCGCGGCCGGCGCGAAATGCGAGGCGAAGGCATAGGGAAGCCCCAGCGCCGCGGCCAATTGCGCACCGAACAGGCTGGAACCGAGGATCCACACCGGCACTTCCAGGCCGCCGCCGGGCACCGCCTGCACCGGCTGGCCCGGCTGCACCGGTCCGAAGTAGCGCAGCACTTCCATCACGTCGGACGGAAACGCGTCGGCGCCGGCGTAATAGCGGCGCAATGCCTGGGTGGCGGCCTGGTCGGTGCCGGGCGCGCGGCCCAGGCCCAGGTCGATCCGGCCCGGATACAGCGAAGCCAGCGTGCCGAACTGTTCGGCGACCTGCAGCGGCGCATGGTTGGGCAGCATGATGCCGCCGGCGCCGACCCGGATCGAGCGCGTGCCGCCGGCGATGTGGCCGATCAGCACCGCGGTCGCCGCGCTGGCGATGCCGGGCATGTTGTGGTGCTCGGCCAGCCAGTAACGGGTGTAGCCCAGCGCTTCCGCGTGGCGCGCGAGGTCGAGGGAGTTGGCGAAGGCCTGCGCCGGCGTGCTGCCTTCGCATACCGGCGCCAGATCGAGCAGGGAATGGGGGATGGCGAGGCTCATGCCGCCATCTTGCGGATCGCGCCGGGACTTTTCAGCCCCGGCCGTGGCAACGCAGCGTCCCGCCGGTCAGATCTCGACCTGCGCGCCCAGTTCGACCAGCCGGTTGCCGGGAATGCGGAAGAACACCGTCGCCGGCGCGGCATTGCGGTGCATCGTGGCGAACAGCTTGTCGCGCCACACCGGCATGCCGCGGTGCGCGCTGGCGACGATGGTCTCGCGGCTGGCGAAATACGTGGTTTCCATCGGATCGAAATAGGTGCCGCCGCGGTCGCAGCTGCGCATCAGCGCCTGCGGCACGTCCGGCGTCTCCATGAAGCCGAACTTGATCACCACGCGGTAGAACTCGTCGCCAATCGCGTCGATCTTCAGCTGCTTCCCATGTGGCGCGTAGGGAACGTTCAGCGTTTCCACGGTCAGGAACACGTTGCGCTCGTGCAGCACCTTGTTGTGCTTCAGGTTGTGCAGCAGCGCATGCGGCACCACGTCCTTGTCCGCCGTCATGAACACCGCCGTGCCCGGCACCCGCACCGGCGGCGCCAGCATCAGGCCAGGCAGGAACACGTCGAGCTGGATGCCTTCCTTGCGCACTTCCTCGTGCAACAGTTCGCGGCCGCGGCGCCAGGTGCGCAGCACGGTGAACACGATCACGCCCAGGGCGATCGGGAACCACGCGCCGTGGAAGAACTTGGCGCCATTGGCGACCAGGAAGCCGAGGTCGATGATCACGACCACCGCGCACACCGGCAACACCCACCAGCGCGCGCGGGTCCACATGGACTTCGCCAGCAACGCCAGCAGCAAGGTATCGATCAGCATGGTGCCCGATACCGACACGCCGTAGGCCGAGGCCAGGTTGGTCGAACTGCGGAACGCCAACACCAGGGCGATCACCGTGACCATCATCAGCCAGTTGATCCCGGGTACGTAGATCTGGCCGATGGTTTCCTTCGAGGTGTGCCGGACCAGCATGCGCGGGATGTAGCCCAGCTGCATCGCCTGCCGCGACACCGAGAACGCGCCGGTGATCACCGCTTGCGAGGCGATGATCGCCGCCATCGTCGCCAGCGCGATCATCGGCCATTGCGCCCAGTCGGGCACGCCGATGTAGAACGGGTTCTGCACCGCCTGCGGGTTCTCCAGCACCAAAGCGCCCTGCCCCAGGTAGTTGAGCATCAGCGCCGGCAGCACCACGGTGTACCACGCGTAACGGATCGGCTGCTTGCCGAAGTGGCCCATGTCGGCGTACAGCGCCTCGCCGCCGGTCACCGCCAGCACCACCGCGCCGAGGATGAAGATGCCGTGCCAGCCGTGCGCCATGAAGAAGTTCACGCCCCACCACGGGTTGAGCGCCTGGACCACGTCCGGGTTGTGGCGGATGTTGAGCACGCCCAGCGCGGCGATGGCGAGGAACCAGACCAGGGTGATCGGGCCGAAGATCTTGCCGACCTTCTCGGTGCCGAAGCGCTGGCTGCCGAACAGCACCAGCATGATCACCACAGCGAGCGGCACGATCCAGGCATGCAGCTGCGGCGCGGCGACCTCGATGCCCTCCAGCGCGCCCAGCACCGACACCGGCGGGGTGATCACGCTGTCGCCGAAGAACAGCGATGCGCCGAAGATGCCGAGGATGCCGACCGCGTACGCACCGCGGCTGCCCTTCGGCAGCGTGCGCTGCGCCAGCGACATCAGCGCCATGATGCCGCCTTCGCCGTCGTTGTCGGCGCGCATGATGATGGCCACGTACTTCAGCGTGACCATGATCATCAACGCCCAGAAGATCAGCGACAGCAGGCCCAGCACTTCCGCCGGATTGCTCGCGTCCAGCCCGTAATGCGGCAGGAAGGCTTCCTTGATCGTGTACAGCGGGCTGGTGCCGATGTCGCCGAAGACGACGCCGATCGCACCGACGATCAGGCCGGTCAGGCCGATCTTGCCGTGGCCATGGTTGTCGGAGTGGTTCGCGTTGGACATGGATGTTCCGGACGGAAAGCGGAATGCGGACTCAGCGCAGCGCCGACTGCAGCGCCTTGCGGATGATCGTGGCGGCGTCGTCGCCGGCTGCGGTGGCGTCGCGCGCCATGCGCGCGGCTTCGGCCGGCTTGTAGCCGAGCTGCTGCAGGGCGATGGTCGCCTCGGATTGCGGATCCGCAGGCAACTGGGTCGAACCGATCGGCGCACCGCCCAGGTCGGCGGCGCGGTCGCGCAGTTCCACGACCATGCGCTCGGCGGTTTTCTTGCCGATGCCGGGGATGCGGGTCAGCGCGGTGACGTCGCCGGCCTGCACCAGGCGGGCGAACTCCTCGACGCTGACCCCGGACAGCACGGCCAGCGCGATCTTCGAGCCGATGCCGCTGACCCGCTGCACGTCGCGGAACAGGCGGCGCTCGCCTTCGCGCAGGAAGCCGTACAGCGACACGCTGTCTTCCTTTTGCGCGTAATGGGTGAACAGGGTGACCTCGCGGCCCAGGTCGGGCAGGTCGTAGAAGGTGCTCATCGGCGCCTCCAGTTCGTAACCGACGCCGCCGACGTCGATCACCAGCCACGGCGGCGACTTGAAGGCGAGGATGCCGCGCAGACGACCGATCATGATCTTGCTTCTCCCTTCTCCCGCCGGGAGAAGGTGCCCGAAGGGCGGATGAGGGCGTGAGCTTGCATGCGCGAGGCGGTTCGCTTGGCGAGCGAGTCTTCCGCCCTCATCCGTCGCTTCGCGCCACCTTCTCCCGGTGGGAGAAGGAAAAACGAAAGCGCGCCGCTCATTTGCGGCTCCATGCGGCGCGCACATCGACGCCGATGCGGTTGGCGGTCGCGCGCACGTGCGCGTGGGTGATGGCCACCGCCAGCGCGTCGGCGGCGTCGGCCTGCAGCTTGCCCTTCAGGTTCAGCATGATCCCGACCATGTGCTGGATCTGCGCCTTCTCCGCGCCGCCGCGCCCGACCACCGCCAGCTTGATTTCCTTGGCCGCGTATTCGTGCACCGGCAGGTCGCGCAGCACCACCGCGCTCATCGCCGCGCCGCGGGCCTGGCCCAGCTTCAGCGCCGAATCGGGATTGCGCGCCATGAACACTTTTTCGATCGCCACTTCCTGCGGCCTCCAGGTCTCGATGATTTCGGACAGGCCCTGCAACAGCAGCTTCAGGCGCCGGGGAAAATCCTCCGCCCCCAATAGCACCAGCGGCGCATGATAGACGTGATGGGTCCGCCCGGCCGCATCGACGTCGATGATGCCAATACCGGTCCTTTGCGAACCGGGGTCGATGCCGAGGATTCGGGTGCGCATGCTAGCGCGCGCCTTCAAGGCGCACGCTGCGCACCCGAATGCCCGGCCATGGATGGCCGGGCAGGACTGTCCGAAGCCGCACAATTGGCGCCAAGGACGGCAACGATTTCATTCGACTGAATCCTGCACGTTACGCGTACGCGTCCGCGCCCAGTTCGGCGTTGGAATAGACGTTCTGCACGTCGTCCATGTCTTCCAGCCAGCGCAGCAGCTTCACCACCTGCTGGGCGGCTTCGCCCTCGACCGCGATGTCGTTGTCGGCACGGAAGGTCACTTCGGCCAGGTCGGCCTTCAGCCCGGCGGCTTCCATCGCGCCCTTCACGCCTTCGAACGCTTCCGGCGCGGTCAACACGTCGACCGAGCCATCGTCCGGATACACCACCACGTCGTCGGCGCCGGCGTCGATCGCCGCTTCGGTGATCTTCTCTTCGTCGGCGCCGGGCGCGAACGAAAGCACGCCCAGTTTCTTGAACATGAAGGCCACCGAACCTTCGGTGCCGAGGTTGCCGCCGAACTTGGCGAACGCGTGGCGCACGTCGGCCACGGTGCGCACGCGATTGTCGGTCAGGCAGTCGACGATCACCGCGACGCCGCCCGGCGCATAGCCCTCGTAGCGGATTTCCTCGTATTCGACGCCCTCGAGTTCGCCGGTCGCCTTCTTCAGCGCGCGCTCGATGGTGTCCTTGGGCATGTTGATCGCCAGGCCCTTGTCGATGGCCGAGCGCAGCGCGGGATTGTTCGCCGGGTCGGGTAGGCCCCTGCGCGCGGCGACGGAAATCTCGCGGATGATCTTGGTGAAAATCTTGCCGCGCTGCGCGTCGCTGGCGTTCTTGCGTGCTTCGATCGAAGGGCCACGGCCCATGGGAAATCCGGATTTGCTGCGAAGCGGCGAATTTTACCCCCATCTCCCGCCGCCAGGAGCAGGCCCGGGGGGAGCGGCCACGGCCGCGGATGGGTGTCCGGCAATATCCGGCGAGAAGCGACCGCGGGTGTAGCCACTCCCACGAGAGCCGCCTAGGGACGCCGGAACCGCCCTTCGCGGAGGAAATGCGCGGCCTGCGCGGCCGCGGCGGCCGAAAACGCCAGCCCGGTATGGCTGCACGCCACCTCGCAATGGTCGGTCAGTCCCGGCAGGCGGGTCTCGGCCAGGGCCACGGTGCCGTCGGAAGGTTCACTGAAATGCCGCACCAGCCGGCCCAGCCCCTTCGGCACGTTGCCGGCGACCATGCCGACCTCGGCGGCGCCGTCCCAGCGCTCCAGTCCGTGCGTCAGCAGGTCGGCGCTGCGGCCCAACAGGCGCGGGCCCCAGACATGCGCGGCCAGTTCGCGCGCGGTGCCGCTGCCCAGCAGCGGCGAGCCGAGGCAGACGACCCGGCGGACCGGCAGTTCCGGCGCCTGGCGCAAGGCTTCCAGCGCAACTAGGCCGCCGAGGCTGTGCCCGACCATCGCCTCGACCGGCTGCGCGCGCAGGCGCTCGATCAGCCGCGGCACCGCCTGTTCGGGTCCGCCGGACACGCTGGCGTAGCCGAACACCTGCGGCGCGAAGCCTTCGGCGCGCAAGCGCGCGGCCAGCGGCGTCAGCCATGTCTTCGCGTTCCAGATGCCGTGGACCAGCAACACGCGCGTCATCGGCATGCGCTCAGTCCAGCAGACCCTTGCGCAGGGCGTAGCGCACCACTTCGGCGGTGTTGCGCATGTCGAGCTTGGCCAGCACGTGGCCGCGATGGTTCTCCGCGGTCTTCGCGCTGATGTTCAGCTTGCGCGCGATTTCCTTGGTGGTCTGGCCTTCGGCGATCAGGTGGAATACCTCGCGTTCGCGCGAGGTGAGGCTACCGTAAGGATCGGCCGCGGATCGCCCGGGGTGCTGCAACTGTTCGGCCAGCGCCTTGGCCGCCTGCGGACCGAAATAGCCGCGTCCCGCCTGCAGGCTGCGCACCGCCGCGAGCAGTTCGCTGGCCGCGCTGTCCTTGACCAGGTAACCGGAAGCGCCGGCGCGCACCGCCTGCAACACGTATTCGTCTTCCTGGTGCATGGTCAGCACCAGCACCTTGATGCCCGGGAGCATTTCGCGCAGGCGCCGCACCACCTCCATCCCGCCCAGGCGCGGCATGGTGAGGTCGGCGACGACCACGTCGGGACGGGTCAGCCGGGCCTTCTCCAGCGCTTCGATGCCGTCGGCGGCCTGCGCCACCACTTCGACGTCGCCGCCGGCCTCCAGCAGTGCGACCAGGCTTTCGCGCACCATGGTGTGGTCGTCGGCGATCAGGACGCGCATCTTCTCTCCCGCGAAGTGCCGCCAACTTGCGCGTTCGCCGCGTATGCGTCAAGCGGGCGGCGGCACCAGCGGCACCGTGGCGCGCAAGCGCGCGCCTTCGCCTGCGGCGGAGTGCAGTTCCAGCCGTCCTTCGTACAGGCCGAGGCGCTCGCGCATGCCGCCCAGGCCGCTGCCGCCGCTGCGGAACGCCGCTTCCGGGTCGCAACCGCGACCGTCGTCGGCGACCTGCAATTGCAGCGAACCCCCGCGTGCGACCACGCGCACCAGCACGTGGCGCGCCTGCGCATGCTTGGCGATGTTGTTCAACGCTTCCTGGGCAACGCGGAACAGCAATGTCTGCAAGTCGCCGTCCAGCGCCGGCAACTCGTCGATCTCCAGTTCGACCTCGATGCCCGCGGCTTCGCCCATGCTGCGCGCCAGCCAGCGCAACGCCGGGCCGAGGCCCAGGTCGTCCAGCACCGGCGGGCGCAACAGCCGCGACATCTCGCGGGTGTCCTCCAGGGTGTCGCCGCACAATTCGATCGCCGCGCGCAGGCGATCCCGTTGCGCGGCGGGCAGCTCGTCCTCGAGCTGGACCAGGCGATGCTTGAGCGCGGTCAGGTTCTGGCCGATGCCGTCGTGCAGTTCGCGCGCGAGCCGGCGCCGTTCGTCCTCCTGCACGTTCCAGACCGCGCGACCGAGCCGGCGGAATTCGCGCTCGTTCGCTTCCAGCCGCTGCAGCAGGCGCAGGTATTGCTCGCGCAGCGCGGCGAGCGCGCCGTCGGGCGAAGCCGAAGCGCCGGCGCTCACGGCGTCGTCTCCGTTTTCGCGACCTGCGGCGTCGCGGCCGCGCGCAGCGTCGCAGGCAAGTGCTCGCGCCAAACCTGCAAGGCCTGCTGCGCGCGCGCTTCGGCCGCTTGCGCGCCGGCCGCATCGCCGGTGGCCGCACGCGCCCGCGCGCCGAGGGCATGCAGCTCGCCGGCCGCCAGCGCATCGCCGTTGCGCAGCGCCACCGCAGCTTCGTTGTAGTCGGCGACGGCGCGTGGCGCATCGCCGGCCGCGAGCGCGCGGCGCATGTGCTGGCGCAGCCATTCCATGCGCAGGGCCGCATCGCCCAGGCGGGCGGTCGGCGCATCGAGCGCATCGAGCACGGACGGTCGGGATTCGGCTTCGGACAGATCGATGCGCAATTGCAACCGGCGCACGCCGGAAGCCACCGCCAGCCGGCGTGCCTCGCGCAACCGACGAGCGGCGCCCATGGCATCGCCGCCGCGCCGGGCCAGCTCGGCGAGCAGCCATTGGGCGATGGCCTGCTGCTCGCGTGAAATCGAGTCCAGGTCCTTGCGCAGTCCCTCGACGACCTTGCGCGCGTCGGCATCGGCGTTCGCGGCGAGCAGCGCCTCGGCGTGCAGCAGGCCGGCATCGACGGCCCCACGCTGGTCGTCGCGCTGGCGGAAGCCGGCCTCGGCCTTGCCCGCGTGTTCGATCGCCGCCTGCAGGTGGCCCTGGCGCAATTCCAGTTCGGCCAGGTTGCGGCGGCTGACTTCGGCCTCTTCCTGCATCTGCTGGCGCTCGGCCAGCGCCAGAGACTCCTGCAACTGGCGCCGCGCCTCGTTCCAGCGCCCGCGCGCGGTCGCCAGCAGGCCGAGGTTCTGCAAGGTACGGACCTTGCCGCTTTCCTCGCCGATCGCCGCATAGGCTTCCGCCGATTGCTGCCAGTAGACCTGCGCGTCGGCGTAGTTGCCCAACTGGTAGTGGGCGAAGCCGATGCTGTTCAGCGCTTCGGCGGAGGAGAACTTGTCGTCGAGTTGCTGCCAGGTCTGCAGGGCGCGCTGGTAGGACTGCAGCGCTTCGGGGAAGTCGCCCCGCTCTTCGGCGAGCAGGCCCAGTTCATTGTCGACCGCGGCGTGGCCGGCGGCATCGCCCAGCGCCTGGTTGATCGCCCGCGCCTGCCGCAACGCTTCGCCGGCGCCGGCGAAGTCGCCGCCCAGCGAAAGCTTGTTGGCCAGGTTGCGCAGGCTGGTGGCTTCGCCGCGCCGATTGCCCAGCCGGCGCCGCAGCTCGATGGCCTTGCGGAACTGCTCGACCGCATCGCCGGTCTGGCCGAGGCGGCCGTAGCCGACGCCGAGCGCATTGACGGTTTCCGCTTCGCCGTACAGATCGCGGCCGCGCTTGAACGCGACCAGTGCACGGGTCAGGTAGTCGTCGACCGCGACCCGCGCCTGGCCCTGCAGGATCGACCACTTGCCCAGTTCGAACCATGCGCGCGGATCGCGCGGATCGCGCGCAACCAGCTTGTGCAGCAATTGCAGCGCGCCGGCCGCGTCGCCGCCCGCGCCGAGTTCGCGCGCCAGGTTCAGTTCCGCCGTGGCATCGCCCGGCGTCGCGGCGAGCAACGCGCGCCATTCGGTCGCCGCGGCCGCGTGGTCGCCTTCGATCGACGCGCGTTGCGCGGCCAGGCGGCGGCGCAGGTTTTCCGATGGCGTCTTCGCCGCGCGTTGCGCATGCAACACCGCGTCGGCGGCCTGGTCCTGCTCGCCGATTTCCTGGGCCACGCGCGATTGCAGCCACCAGGCTTCGAGGTAATCCGGCCAAGCCGTCGTGGTCGCGCGCAAGCGGGACAGCGCCGCGGCCAGTTCGCCGCGTTCGCGCGCCGCGACGGCGAGGCCGTATTCGCCCAGCGCATCCTGTCGCTGCGGCATCGAAGCGAGATCGACCTTCGCGCCGAATGCCTGCACGACCGCAGGCGCAACGGCCCATGCGCGCAGCGCCGCCAGCGGATCGGCCGCCGGTGGACCGGCCAGCGCGATTTCGCCAGAACCCTCGAACAAACGCGCATCGACCTGCCAATCGCCGCCGCGGCGCACGAACCGCGCCTGCAGCACGCGCCTGGCCAACGCCTCGTTGCGCAAGGCCGCGGGATCGGGGGCGGCGTTGCCGCCGGGATCGAGCTGGCGCAATGCCTGCGAAGTGCGTTCGCCATCGACCACGGCCAGGCCCGGCACGTTGGACAGGGCATTGCGCAGATGCACGGACAAGGCGATGTCGCGCGCGGTATCGCCGCTACCGGTCAGCGGCAGGACCAGCAGTCGGTCCAACGGCGCAACCACCGGCGCGGCGGCGCGCGGCGCGACCGCTTCGCGCGATTGCCACCACAACCAGCCGCCCGCACCCGCCAGGATCGCAATCGCTAATGCAGCGAAAACCGCCTTGCGCCCGAATGCGCCGCGCCAGTCGCGCGCCAGTTCGCGCCGGTCGATGGCTTCGATCACCGCCTGCGCATCCTGCAAGCGGTGCCCAGGCTGCGGGCGCAGCAAACGGTCGACCAGGCGCACCAGCCAGGCCGACAGGTCGCTGCGCGCCCTGGCGATGGAATCGGGCGCGCGCAGCATGCGTTGGGCCAGCACTTCGGCCATGGTGCCGCCGGCGAACGGCAACTGGCCGGCCAGCATTTCGTGCAGGATCAGGCCCAGCGCGTACAGGTCGCTGCGCGCATCGGGCGGTTCGCCGCGCGCCTGTTCCGGCGACAGGTAATCGGGCGTGCCGACCACCGCGCCGCCCTGGGTCAGGCCGCGGCGCGAGGCGCCGCTGCCGGCCATCGACCGGGCCACGCCGAAGTCGCTGATGTAGGCGTTGCCGGCCGCGTCCAGCAGTACGTTGGCCGGTTTCAGGTCACGGTGGACCACGCCCTTCGCATGCGCGGCGCCTAGGCCTTCGGCGATCTGCCGGGCGATGCGCAGCGCGTCGTCGACCGGCAGTGGCGCGCTGCGGTCGATGCACTTGTCGAGCGGTTCGCCGTCGACGAAATCCATGCTGATCAGCCAGTGGCCGTCGTGCTGGGCGAGGTCGTGGATGCGCACCACGTGCGGATTCGACACCTGCCGCGCCAGCAGCAATTCCTGGCGGAAGCGTTCGAACACGTCCTGGCGGTGCGCCAGCTCGGGGCGCAGCAGCTTCAGCGCCACCGGCACGCCGAGGGCCAGATCGTCGGCGCGATAGACCACGCCCATGCCGCCGATGCCGAGCCGCGACACGATGCGATAGCGGCCGCCGAGCACGGTGCCTGGCGCGAAATCCGATTGCAGGTGCAGGCCGGTCGCGGTCGGGGCGTCGTCGCTCACGGTCGCGCATCCTGGTGGACGGCGAGGATCGCACCCCAGTCCGGCGCCGCATCGTCGCGCGCGCCGAGCAGTTCGCTGGCGCGGCGAGCGACGATCCACAGCGCGGCGCGTTCGGCGAAGGCTTCGAGCAGTTCCTGGTCGAGCCGGGTGATCGGCGCCGCGGCCCGCGTGCGGTCGGCGTAGATCGCGCCCAGCGCGCGTTCGCCGTCGAACAACGGCAGGCAGACCAGCGCGGACAATCCGCCTGCAACCACCGACGCACGCGCCGACAGCCAGGCGTCGCCGCCGATGTCGTTGGCGATCACGCTGCGGCGTTCGTCCAGGGCACGGCGCACAGCGCCGACGCTGCCGGAAAAATCGCGTGCGCGCAGTTGCGCGGGGTCCAGCGAAATGCTGTTGCGCACCGCGAAGCCGTCGCCGTCGCGCAACAGCACGAAGCCGCGCTCGCACTGGGCCAGGTCGAGCACGCCGTGCAGGCTGGCGTCCAGCAGCTCGTCCAGACCGCGCACGCCGTCGATACGCGCGGTGTGCGCCGTGGCCGCGGCGCGGCGCGCCTGGGTGCGGGCGCGGTTCGCCTGTGCCTGGGCGGGATCGAGTTCGGTGAACTCGCAATGCACGTCGCCGAAGCGCAGCCAGGCCGAACGCGGCACCACCCGACCCTCGCCGGGGGCGACACCATCGACGAAGCTGCCGTTGCGACTGCCCAGGTCGTGCAGCCGCCAGCCATCCGCGCCCGGCTCCAGCGTGGCATGGGTGCGCGAGACGGAGGGGTGCGGCAGGCAGAAGCCGTTGCCCGCGGCGCGGCCGATCGACAACGCTTCGCCATCGCCGAACACCTGCTCGACAGCCGCCGCGTCCGGCAGGTGGGCGACCAGCCGCGCCATCCGCGCGCCGGCGGCGCTCCCCGCATTCCGTTGCGATGGCCCGTCGAGGCCGGGCGCTGGCATTACTGGCCGAAGTCGCGCAGGTAGGCGATGCTGAATTTCAGCGTGGCCGCGCCCGCGATGAGGCCGCCGGCCTGGTTGTCCGCGCCGCCCGCGATCCAGGCATCGGTCAGCCAGGTGCCCGCGCGTTTCAGCGCGCGGTCGGAAATCCAGTCGGTGGCGGCGATGGCCGCGGGGTAATCCGCGTTGGCCAGCGCGGTTTGCACATCGGCCAGTCGCGCGCGGAACGGCGGCTGTTCGCTCAGCGGCAAGGTGTCGATGCGCTGGCGCAGGGCATCGATCTTCGCCGCGATCACGTCGCTGCTCTGGCGCAGGTCGGCCAATACCAGGAATTGCGAAAAGCCGTTGGTGGTGCCGCGCGCACGCACGCTGCCCGGTGCGATTTCGTCGGTGATGTCGAAGAAGTTCCCGCCCAGCGGCGCCTTGAACAAACGCAGCGAACTGCCGACCGAATAGACCAGCGCATGGGTGTGCACTTCGACGCGCGCGGTGCGGAAGCGCAAGCCGCCGGCGACCGGCGGCTCGATGGTCAGCAGCAGCGGCAGGCCGCTTTGCAGGACGTTCAACTGCGGATCGGGCAGCCGCGCCTGCAGCACCGCATCGAGCGGGTCGAACAGGCGCGCGCTCAAACCCAGGCTGGCGGCGCTCAGGTTCTGCGGCTGGTCGAAGGTCACGAAGACCTCGGCCAGCGGCGCCTCGGCGCTGCCGACGATGGCGGTGGCCACGTTGCCCTCGACGGCGACCTGTACCGGCAGGGACGAGCCCGGGGCCGGCAATGCCTGCGCGGGCGCCGTCGCGGCGAAGGACAGCAGTGCGGCGGATGCCAGCAAGGCCTTGAGGAAACCGGTCATGGCTGCGTTCTCAGTGTTGGACCCCATGAAACGCTTCCCTGCGCATCTCGTCCGCCGGCGCCTGGCGCCCGGGACGGCGCCTAGGTTATCGCGTTCGCGGCACCGTGGCGCTGCGCCTGGGGGGTTTCCCCCAAGCGTCGTGGAGGCTTTCCCGGATGGCGTGGCGGTCCTTCCCCTTGCGATGGTGACGCACTGCCGTTCCACCTGAAACCATCCACCCGGAGTCTTCGATGCCCGCGCCTTCCCAGCATTCCCGCGTTTCCCGCAGCTTCCGCATCAGCGCCATCGCCGCCGGCCTGCTCGCCAGCGGCGTGGCCCTGGCCGACGCCCACCTCGATCCGCAGCTGCTGGCGAAGATCGCCGCCGCCGCACCCACGGACGACCTGCAGGTGGTGATCAGCTACAAGCAATCGACCCCGGTCAGCGCCGCCCAGCTGGCGACCCTGCGGTCCCTGGGCATCACCCGGGGCGTGACCATGCGCACCCTGCCCATCGCCGGCGCGCTGGCCACGCCGGCCGAGATCCAGGCCCTGGCCAAGCGCGACGACGTGGCATCCATCTACTTCAACGCGCCGCTGCGCTACTTCAACAAGGAGGCGCGGGAAATTTCCGGCGCCGCGCGCACGGTCGAGAACCCGGGCGACTACGGCCGCGCGATCCCGTTCAGCGGCGACGGCGTGACCGTGGTGGTCAACGACTCCGGCATCGACGCCACCCACGATGACATCAAGTTCGGCGAACACGTGGTGCAGAACACCCTGGGCACGACCAACCTGGCGTCGGTCGACAGCATGCTGCCGATCACCTACACCGAAGGCGTGCCGAACACCGACCTGGGTTCCGGCCACGGCACCCACTGCGCCGGCATCGTCGGCGGCAACGGCGCGCGGTCCAACGGCCTGTACCGCGGCGTCGCCCCCGGCGCCGACCTGGTCGGCTACGGTTCCGGCGCGGTGTTGCTGGTGCTGGACGCGGTCGGCGGCCTCGACTACGCGGCGACCCATCAGTTCAGCTACCAGCATCCGGTGCGCGTGGTCAGCAATTCCTGGGGCAGCAGCGGCAAGTTCGATCCGGCCAATCCGGTCAACATCTCCACCTACGAGCTGTACAAGCGCGGCATCGTCAGCGTGTTCGCCGCCGGCAACGACGGTCCCGGCGAGGACACCCACAACCCGTACGCGCAGGCGCCATGGGTGATCTCGGTCGGCGCCGGCGAAAAGGACGGCGTGCTGACCGGCTTCTCCTCGCGCGGCAAGCGCGGCGAGACCGGCACCTTCACCATGCCCGACGGCAAGAGCTGGACCTACATCAACGAACCGACCATCGTCGCTCCCGGCGTGGACATCGTCTCCACCCGCGACACCACCGGCACCCTGCCGGCGCTGGAAGCGCAGCACGACGCGGAAACCCTCGCCCCGGCCCACCTGCCGTTCTACACCCACATGAGCGGCACCTCGATGGCCACGCCGCACGTGGCCGGGATCATCGCGCTGATGCTGGAAGCCAACCCCAACCTGACCCCGGCACAGGTCAAGGACATCCTCGAGCGCACCGCCACCAACATGACCAGCCGCCTGTCGTGGGAAGCCGGCGCCGGCCACGTCAACGCCTACGCCGCGGTCGCCGAAGCGGCTGGTGTGCGCGACGGCTGGGGCGGCACGGTCAACAGCCTGCGCACCTTCAACAGCAACGCGGTCCTGATGCCCGAAACCGCGCCGACCACCTACACGGTCGATTTCAGCCCGGTCGGCACCGTGACCCCGCAGACCTTCGAAGTCGGCGCCGACGTGGCCTGGGTCAAGGCCAGCGCGGACACCCTGCAGACCGTGGCGATCGTGCTGATCGACCCGGACGGCAACCGCTACGGCTCCTCCATCGGCATCCCCGCCCCGGTGGCCGGCAACGACGGCCACATCACCACCGGCGCGCCGGGCAAGCCGGGTACCTGGAAGGTCACCGTCGGCGGCATCGGCTCGGTGTCGGGCAATTCGCTGGATCCGTTGCATGCCACCAACGGCTATGCGGCGCCGGGACCGGTCGACATCAACGTCAGCTTCCTGAGGAGCGGCGGCTATTCGGGCATCAGCGACACCGCGACGCATCCGGCGCGCCAGGCGATCGAATACGCCGTCGCCAACCGCCTGGTCGATGGCTTCGCGGACGGCTCGTTCCGTCCCGACGCCAACCTCAAGCGCGGCGACATGGCGCAGTACCTGCTGATGGGCGCCAGCGTGCGCCAGCACCTGCCGTTCAACGGCCGCAGCAGCTTCGGCGACATCGGCGTCACCCACCCCGCCTATGCCTATGCCGAATCCGCGGTCGCCGGCGGCGCGCCGTTGCGCGACCTCAGCCAGCGCAATGCCGGCGTGATGGGCACGTTGAACGGGCAGTTCCGCCCGAACGATTCGGTCACCCGGGTCAGCCTGGCCTACTCGCTGGTGCAGGCGCTCGGCCTGCAGGACCAGGCCACTTCGTTCAGCGGCACGCTGACCGCGTTCTACGACGGCCAGCGCATCCCGGTGGAAGACGCCGGCTCCATCGCCCCGGCTCTGCGCGGCTACGTGCAGGCGGCGCTGGACCAGGGCCTGATCAACGCCCGCTTCACCGTCACCCAGGGTCCTTACGACCTGCAGCCCACGCTGCATGCGTACTTCGACCCGACCAAGACCGTGACCCGCGCGGCGTTCGCCGTGGCCGCCGGTCGCTACGACGCCGCCTACCGCAGCGCCGAAGACTGATCTCCTCTCCCCGCAGCATGGAAGTTGCAACGGCCCGGGCAATCCGGGCCGTTTTCGTTCGGGCGTGCGAATGCAACGTGGGACGATGCCTTGTAGAGCCGAGCACGCTCGGCTGCTTTTGCTTTTTGTAGAGCCTGCCCCTGCGTAGGGGGGGGTGCCGGGCTTGTCCCGGCACGCTTTTGATCTTTCGTGGCGTACCGCAAGAAGCAAGCCGGGACAAGCCCGGCTTCTACAAGAACAACGGCAAGAACAACAACGGCAAAAAAGCCGAGCATGCTCGGCGCTACAAGGCTTAGGCCTGCGGAGGGCGCCGGTAAATGAACTCGCGGTCGCGCTGTTCGCCCACCGGGAATTCGTATTCGGCGACGAAGGCGAAACCGTAGCGCGCGTAGAAGCGCTGCGCGCCGAAGTTCTCCGACCAGACGCTCAACCACAGCGTGCGCGGACCGTCGCGCAGCAGCCAGGCCATCGCGGCGTCCATCAGCGCCCGGCCGACGCCGCCGTTCTGCGCGTCGCCGCGCAGGTACAGGCGCTTCAGTTCGCCGTCGCCCGGGCGCACGTCGGCATGCGGCAATCCGCAGTTCCCCGCCTGTGCATAGCCGATCGCCCGGCCTTCGCGCTCGGCGACCCACAGCGCGTAGGCCGGATCGGCCAGCACTCGCGCATAGGCCGCTTCGGAATGGCTTTCCTCAAGGAAGGATTGCAGGTCTTCCGGCCGGTACAGATGACCGAAGGTCTCGACGAAAGTGGTCGCGCCCAGTTCGGCGAGCGCCGGAATGTCGTCCGGAGTCGCGCGGCGGATGGCAAAACTCATGCTGTCTCCCTGTAGGAGCGACCTGTGGGAGCTCGCTCCCACGGATATCCTTCCCACCAAGCTCGTTGCTATGAAACCTTCGGCCGCACCATCACGTGCACTTCCGCCAGCTGCTCGTCCGGAATCGGCGACGGCGCACCGGTCATCAGGCACTGCGCGGTGGTGGTCTTGGGGAACGGGATCACGTCGCGGATCGATTCGGTGCCGGCCATCAGCGCGGCGATGCGGTCGATGCCGAAGGCGATGCCGCCGTGCGGCGGCGCACCGAACTTCAGCGCGTCGAGCAGGAAACCGAACTTGGCCTCGGCCTCTTCCGCGCCGATGCCGAGCAGCTCGAACACCGCGCTCTGCATCTCCGGACGATGGATGCGGATCGAACCGCCACCGATCTCGTTGCCGTTCAGCACCATGTCGTAGCCGCGCGATACCGCGGTCTTCGCATTGGCGCGCAGGTCGGCGATGTCGTCGACCGCCGGCGCGGTGAACGGATGGTGCAGGGCCACGTAACGCTGCGCTTCGTCGTCCCATTCGAACATCGGGAAGTCGGTGACCCACAGCGGCTTCCAGCCGTCCTGGACCAGGCCGAAATCCTTGCCGGCCTTCAGCCGCAGGGCGCCCATGAAGTCGCTGACCTTGTTGTACGCGCCGGCACCGAAGAACACGATGTCGCCATTGCCGGCGCCGACGTGCTTGAGCAACGCCGCGAACGCATCCTCGGCGAAGAACTTCCGGATCGGCGACGAGATCTCGCCGGCTTCGTCGATCTTGACGTAGGCCAGGCCCTTGGCGCCGTGCTTGGCCGCGTGCGCCGCGTATTCGTCGATCTGCTTGCGGCTCAGCGACGCGCCGCCGGGAATGCGCAGCGCGGCGACGCGCCCGTCCGGGTCGGCGGCGGCGGCGGCGAACACTGCGAACTCGCTGGACTTGACCAGCTCGGCCACGTCGACCAGTTCCAGCGCGATGCGCAGGTCGGGCTTGTCCGAACCGTAGCGGCGCATCGCCTCGGCCCAGGTCATGCGCGGGAACTGCGCGTCGAGTTCGACATCCATCACTTCGCGGAACACGTCGCGGATCATCCCTTCCACGGTGTCCTGCACGTCGCGCTCGCGCACGAAGGCGAATTCCATGTCGAGCTGGGTGAACTCGAGCTGGCGGTCGGCGCGCAGCGCTTCGTCGCGGAAGCAGCGCGCGATCTGGTAGTAGCGGTCGAAGCCGGCCACCATCAGGATCTGCTTGAACAGCTGCGGCGACTGCGGCAGCGCGTAGAACTCGCCCGGATGCATGCGCGCCGGCACCAGGAAGTCGCGCGCGCCTTCCGGCGTGGCCTTGGTCAGGATCGGCGTCTCGATGTCCTGGAAGCCGCGCGCGTCCAGCCAGCGGCGCAGCGCCTGCACCAGGCGGATGCGGGTGCGCTGCTTGCGCTGCATCTCCGGCGTGCGCAGGTCCAGGTAGCGGTACTTCAGGCGGATGTCCTCGCCCGGGTTCTCGTGGGCGTGAAACGGCAACGGCGCGGCCTTGTTGAGGATCTCGATCCTCGTCGCGATCACTTCGACCTTGCCGGTGCGGATCTTCGCGTTCACGGCTTCGCGCGCGCGGACCACGCCGACGACCTGCAGCACGTCCTCGTAACCCAGCGACGCGGCGACCTTGAACACCTCGGCATTGGACGGGTCCACCGTCACCTGGACGATGCCCTCGTGGTCGCGCAGGTCGATGAAGCACACCCCGCCAAGGTTGCGGGCGACGTCGGTCCAGCCGCACAGGGTGACGGTCTGGCCGATCAGGGCCTCGTCGACGAGGCCGCAGTAATGGGTACGCATGGGGGACTCCGGAGGGGGAACCGGCGCAGGACGGAGGCCGGAAAAGCCGGCTATTTTGCGACGGGGCCGCCAGTCCGGCAAATCTCCGCCCGGCCTTGGCCGGAAGGCCGGTTGAAGCTGAACGGGGCCGGGGTATAGTCCGCCCACTCGTCCGTAGGGGATACCGCCATGTCGCGTTTGTTGCCTGCCGTCGTCTTCGCCCTGGGACTGCTGTTCGCAGCCCCGCCCGCCTTCGCCCAGGCCCAGACCCGGGCCTATGCCCCGGAAAACCTGCGCACCCTGTCGGTCGCCGACCAGACCCGGGTGATCCGGCTGGAATATGCCGAACAATCGGGCGGCCGGACCATCCCCGCCGACCAGCTGCGCTTCTACCTTGACCAGGTCAACCGCTCCAACTGGGGCTTCAGCCGGATCAAGGCCGACATCGCCCAGTCGCTGGGCGGCAACGGCGGCACCCGGCCGCCGGTCGGCGGCCAGACCATCGTCTGCGAAAGCAAGAGCAACGACGCGCGGCGTTGCGTGCCGCCGTGGCGCGGCCCGTCGCGGCTGGTGCGGCAGCTGTCGAACAGCCCCTGCGTCGAGAACAGCACCTGGAATTCGCAGGACCGCCTGATCACCGTGTGGAAGGGTTGCCGCGGCGAATTCGCGCCCGGCACGAACGCGCAGACCATCCGCTGCGAAAGCAAGGGCAACGATGCGAAGCGCTGCACGCCGCCATGGCGCGGTCCGTCGCGACTGGTGCAGCAGCTGTCCAGCAGCCCCTGCGTCGAAGGCCGCACCTGGAATTCGCAGGACGGCCTGATCACGGTGTGGAAGGGCTGTCGCGCCGAATTCGCCCCGCGCGGCCTCGGCGGCGGCAATTCCGGCAACTATTCGGTCACCTGCGGCAGCGTCGGCAATCGCTACACCACCTGCGCCTGGAACGGCCGCTACGGGCGTCCGGCGCTGATCCAGCAACTGTCGAACGCGACCTGCCGCGAAGGCATCAGCTGGGGTTATTCGGGCAACCAGATCTGGGTCAACAACGGTTGCCGCGGACGCTTCGGCGTTCGCTGAGATGCAACGAAGGGGCCGGAAGGCCCCTTCTTCTTTTCCGCGATCCTGATATCCGATGCGCGGATCAGCTCACGATGAAGACGACGATGGCGCGGTCGGTGCCGGCGTCGGCTTGGCTTCGGTCTTGGCCGGCGCCGGTTCGCCCGCCGGCTTGTCGGCGGAAGGCTTGCCGCCCTCGCCGCCTTCGGCCAGGTTGCGCTTCTTGTCGCCGTCCTTCTTGAAGTCGGTCTCGTACCAGCCGCTGCCGGACAGGCGGAACGCCGGCGCGGTCAGCTGGCGCTTGATCGCGTGCGCGCCGCAATTCGGGCAGGTGTCGGGGTCGGGGTCGGACAGCTTCTGCAGGCGGTCGAAGCTGTGGCCGCATTGGGTGCATTCGAAGGCGTAGATCGGCATGTCGGCAGGTGGGAAGGTTGCGGATGCGGGCTCAGATAGGGTCGAAGGCGCGGCGTTCAAGCCGCGTCGTACAGTTCCGACCAGGCCTGTTCGGCCCGTTCGAGGTCGGTGGACAGGGTCTCGCGGCGTTGCCCCAGCTCACGCAGGCGCGTGGCGTCGCTAGCCGTGGCCGGGTCGGACAACTCGGCGTCGAGCGCGGCCAGCGCGTTCTCCAGCTCGGCGACCTTCGCTTCGGCGGCGGCCAGCTTGTGCGGATTCGGCGGTTTCCGGTTGGCACCGGGCTTGACCGTCGGCACCGGCGGCGGTGGCGGCGCGCCTGCCTGCTGCGCATCGCGTTGTTCGATCTTGCCCTTGGTGCCCTGTGCGGCGGGGCGCGTGCGCAGCCAGGCGGCGTATTCGTCCAGGTCGCCGGCGAACGGCTCGACCTGGCCGTCGGCGACGCGCCAGAACGTATCGCAGACCAGGCCGATCAGGTGACGGTCGTGCGAGACCATGACGATGGCGCCGTCGAAATCGCTCAGCGCCTCGGCCAGCGCTTCGCGCATTTCCAGGTCGAGGTGGTTGGTCGGTTCGTCGAGCAGCAGCACGTTCGGCTGCTGCCAAGCGATCAGGGCCAACGCGAGGCGCGCGCGTTCGCCGCCGGAGAAACCGTCGACGACCTCGAACGCGCGATCGCCGGGGAAGTTCCACTTGCCGAGGAAATCGCGGAACGCCTGGGTCGGCGAATCCGGCGAGATCTCGCGGAAATGGTCGATCGGGGTCTGGCCTTCGTGCAGCGATTCGACCGTGTGCTGGGCGAAGTAGCCGATGCGCAGGTCCGGATGCGCGCTGCGCTCGCCGGCGACCAGCGGCAGTTCGCCGACCAGGGACTTGACCAGGGTGGTCTTGCCGGCGCCGTTCGGGCCGAGCAAGCCGATACGGTCGCCGGCTTCGAGACCGAAGCCGACGTCGTGCAGGATCACCGCGTCACGGCCGTAGCCGGCTTCGCCATGGTTGATGCGGATCAGCGAGTGCGGCAGCTTGTTCGGCTCGGCGAACTCGATGCGGAATTCGCGCTCCACGCGCACCGCCTCGGTACCGGCGAGTTTCGCCAGGCGCTTCATCCGCGACTGCGCCTGCTTGGCCTTGCTGGCCTTGGCCTTGAAGCGGTCGATGAAGCTCTGCAGGTGCGCGCGTTCGGCCTGTTCCTTCTCGTGCGCGATCTGCTGCTGGCGCAGTTGTTCGGCGCGCTGGCGTTCGAAATCGGTGTAGCCGCCG
This sequence comes from Pseudoxanthomonas helianthi, assembly GCF_017939625.1. Classification (GTDB taxonomy): domain Bacteria; phylum Pseudomonadota; class Gammaproteobacteria; order Xanthomonadales; family Xanthomonadaceae; genus Pseudoxanthomonas_A; species Pseudoxanthomonas_A helianthi. Next base: position 295,784 of record NZ_JAGKTC010000002.1, on the reverse strand, counting down.
ACGTACAGCTTCGCCCCGCCGCCGTGCAGGTGCAGCGTGTGGGTGGCGACGTTGTCGAGGAATTCGCGGTCGTGCGAGATCAGCAGCAGGGTGCCGGGATATTTCAGCAGCCACTGCTCGAGCCACAGCACCGCGTCCATGTCGAGGTGGTTGGTCGGTTCGTCGAGCAGCAACAGGTCGGACGGCATCATCAGCGCGCGCGCCAGGTTCAGGCGCACCCGCCAGCCGCCGGAGAACGCCGACACCGCGCGCCGATGGGTCTCGGCCGGGAAGCCGAGCCCGTGCAGCAGCTTGCCGGCGCGCGCCTCGGCGTCGTAGCCGTTCAATTCGGCGATGCGCAGGTGCGCGGCGGCGACCGCGTCCCAGTCCTCGGCGGCGGTCGCGTCGGCCTCGGCCTTCAGCGCGGCGGCCACTTCGGTATCCCCGCCGAGCACGAAATCGATGGCTGCGTCGGGCAGCGAGGGGGTCTCCTGGGCGACGCTGGCGATGCGCACCTTGCCGGGCAGGTCGACGTCGCCCCTGTCCGCCTCCAGCTCGCCGCGCACCGCGGCGAACAGGCTGGACTTGCCAGTGCCGTTGCGTCCGACCACGCCGACCCGGTAACCCGCATGCAGGGCCAGGTCGACGTTGGACAAAAGGAGGCGCTCGCCCCGGCGCAGGGCGAAGTTGCGGAAGGAGATCATGCAGCCATTTTAGCCTGCCGCACGACCCGCCTCCCATCGGTCATTCCTTGTCCGGGTCCTCGACCTTGAACGGATTGGCCTTGCTCGGCGCGGTCGGCAGCGGCGGACGCGGAAGCACGGCCTCGCTGTTCGCGGCCTGCCACAGCATCGCCGCCATGATCGTCGCCGCCTGGCGCACGTCGTCCGGCGGGGCGTGGTCGAGCGTGTCGATGTTCGAGTGGTGCACGCGACTGCCGTAATCGAGCGGATCCTGGATGAATTGGAAACCGGGCAGGCCGACCGCCTGCATGTACTGGTGGTCGGTGCCGGTGGTGCGGCCGGCGACCACCGTGCCCGCGCCCATGCCGTCGAACGGGGCCAGCCATTTCTTCAGCAGCGGCGTCGCCGCCACGTTGTTCTCGGCGTAGATGCCGCGGATCTTGCCGGCGCCGTTGTCGAGGTTGAAATAGGCCTTGAGCCGGTCGTAGTCCGGTCCCTTGCTGATAGGAAACTGCGTCGTCCATTTGACGAACCGCTCGACGCCGTAGGCGTTGCTGTCGACCGGCCGCGTCGCGAGGTGCTTCTCGATGTACGCGATGGAACCGAGCAGGCCTTGCTCCTCGCCCGACCACAGCGCGAAGCGGATGGTCCGCTTCGGTTTCACCCCCAGGCTCTGGATGATCCGCGCGGCCTCGATCACGACTACGCTCGGCACGCCGTCGTCGGTCGCGCCGTCCGCGGCGATCCAACTGTCGAAATGGCCGCCGGCCATCACGTAACCGGCGCCCGCGTCGCTGCCGGGAATGTCGGCGACCAGGTAATCGGCGTCGGTGTCCGCGTCGTTGGTGTGGGCGGCGATTTCCAGGCTGATCACCGGCGGCTTGCCGGCGATTTCCAGCCGTGCCAGCCGGCGATAGTCTTCCGACGACAGTTCCATGAACGGCAGCGCCAGGCGCTTGGCCGGATCGATGTTGTAGCCCTCGCCGGTGACCAGGCCGTTTTCGCGATAGCTCTTGCGCACCATCGCCAACGCACCCTCGGCCTTGAGGAACTGCGACAGTTCGTAGGCGAACGAAACGGACTTGGTGAAGTCCTTGTACGGCTCCAGTTCGTCGCTCGGCAGTTCGTACTTGTCGAGATCGGCCAGCTCCTTGCCGTCGAAGCGATGGAACTGCGGCTTGTCGGACTGGCTGGCCTCGCCCGGCAGGCTGACCAGCACGATCTTGCCGGCGAGCTTGCCGCGCCACTTGGCGAAATGTTCCTTCTTGCTCATCGGCGCGAGGATCACCGGCGCGCTGATCGCGCCGTTGGTTGGCGGCGTCCACGCGACCGGCATCGCGGTCATCGCGATCGTGCGCGGCTGCACCATCTTCGCGCTCCAGCCATCGAGGTTCCAGTTGACGCCGAACGGATACGACTCCTTGTGCACGTTGCTCAGGCCATAAGCCTTGAACTTGCCCAGCGCCCAGTCGGCGGCCTTGTCGAAGTTCTCGGAGTTGGTGAGGCGCGGGCCGATGCCGTCCATCAATTCGGATGCGTTGGCCATGGCCTGGCTGTGGCTCAGCCCCTCGTCGACGATCCGGGCGATCTGCGCGTCGGTGGCATCGGCGTGCGCCGAACGCATCGGCTGCGCGACCAGGAACAGCGCCGTGGCGGCGGCGAGAAGTTTGCGTTGCATGGCGACCCCTTCGGATTGAGCGTCGCGCCGTTCGCGCGCGCCGGGCAAGACTACCGCGGGCGCTTCGAGGTCCGCGTAGGCCAATCGGCATGGGCGGAGGACGTTCGTCACATCGAGCCAAGCGAGATGACGGGAGGAAATAACGCCAGCTTCGATAACTTCTGGTTATAAGCAGATGAGATCTGCTTGGGGCCCGCACCTCTCCGTTAACGAATAATTGACCTTACATTGCAGTGCAACAACACGGATCGGCCCAGCCGGATCCGGCGCAGGTCCACCTTCGTTTCCAGGAGTCCCGATGTTCCGCAACCCCTCCCCCCTCGCCGCAGCGATCCTGCTGTCCCTCGCCAGCCCCGCCTTCGCCCAGGATGCGCCCAAGGCCGAGGGCGCCAAGACCCTCGATACCCTGATCGTCACCGGTACCCACGTCGCCGACCGCACCGTGGCCGAATCGCAGTCGCCGATCGACATCATCACCCCCGAGGCCCTGCAGGCGACCGGCACCACCGAGCTGGCGACCGCGCTGGCCCGCGCGCTGCCTTCGCTGAACTTCCCGCGGCCGGCCATCACCGACGGCACCAGCGGCGTGCGCCCCGCGCAGCTGCGCGGCCTGTCGCCGGACCAGGCGCTGGTGCTGGTCAACGGCAAGCGCCGCCACATCTCCGCGCTGGTCAACGTCAACGGCAGCATCGGCCGCGGCTCGTCGGCGGTCGACTTCAACGCGATCCCGATCGCCGCGATCGAACGCGTCGAAGTGCTGCGCGACGGCGCCTCGGCGCAGTACGGCTCCGACGCCATCGCCGGCGTGGTCAACATCGTGTTGAAGGGCGCCGGCAAGGGCGGCAGCCTGGCGGTGGATTTCGGCGGCTATTCCGCCGGCGACGGCAAGCAGTACCAGTTGTCCGGCGACACCGGCGTGTCGTTCGCCGACGGCCGCGGCACCCTGCACCTGGCCGGACAACTGGCCCAGCAGAACGAAACCGACCGCGCCGGTCCGTACCAGGGCACGCCCGGCGTCGCGCCGACGCCGAACACCGGCAACAACCCGGGCCTGGGCGAAGTCGCCTTCGTCTATGGCGATCCGAAGGTCGATGCGGGCGCGGTATCGGCCAATGCCGGCTTCGCCTTCAACGACCACGTCGATGCCTACGCCACCGCGATCGCCAGCAACCGCGACATCGATTCGTTCGCGTTCTACCGTTCGAAGAACCACAGCGGCCAGGGCGCGCTGCTGGCGCAGGTCTATCCGGACGGCTACGTGCCGCAGATCAACCAGGTGTCGAAGGACCGTTCGCTGGTCGCGGGCGTCAAGGGCAGCACCGACAACGGCTGGCGCTGGGACGTAAGCTACAACTACGGCTACAACCACCTCGATTTCTACACCCAGAATTCGATCAACTACAGCCTGGGTGCGAGCAGCCCGACGCGCTTCCACGACGGCGCGCTGGAATACACCCAGAACCTGCTCAACGCCGACTTCGCCAAGACCCTCGACATCGGCCTGGCCTACCCGGCCACGTTGTCGTTCGGCGCCGAATACCGCCGCGAGAAATGGAACCAGTCGCCGGGCGCGCCGGATTCCTACTTCGGCTCGGGGGCGCAAGGCTTCGGCGGCTTCACCCCGCGCAACGCCGGCCATTACGACCGCCACAACTACGCGGTGTACGCGGGGCTGGAAGCCGACCTGACCGACAAGTTCTCCGCCGGCATCGCCGGCCGCTACGAAGACTATTCGGACTTCGGCGACCAGACCTCGGGCAAGCTCTCGGCGCGCTATGCCTTCACCGACAAGGTCGCGTTGCGCGCCACCGTCGCCAGCGGTTTCCGCGCGCCGGCGCTGGCCCAGCAGCACTACCAGGCGGTGACCACCAACTTCAGCAACGGCGTGGCTTTCGAAAGCGGCACGTTCCCGGCCGCCGGCGCTGCGGCGCAGGCGCTCGGCGCCGATCCGCTGAAGGCCGAGACCTCGCTGTCGTACAGCCTCGGCCTGGTCTTGCAGCCGGTCGATCGCCTGTACGTCACCGTCGATGCGTACCAGATCGACATCGACGACCGCATCGTGCTGTCGTCGAACATCCCGCTGGCCGGCAACGCGGCGGCGCAGGCCCTGCTCGCCGGCTTGGGCATCACCGGCGTGACCAGCGCGCGTTACTTCACCAATGCGATCGACACCCGCACGCGCGGCTTCGACGTGGTCGGCAGCTATTCGGTGCCGCTGAGCGCCAGCACGCTGAACTTCACCGCCAGCTACAACCGCAACAAGACCGAGGTGACGCGCATCGCGCCGAACCCGCCCGAGCTGACCGCACTGGGCGCCAACCTGCGTCGCCTCGGCCGCGACGAGGAAGGCCGCATCGAGGAAGGCTTCCCGCACGACAAGTTCGCATTGAACGCGGCCTGGAACCTCGCGCGCTGGGATTTCAACCTCGGCGCGACCCGCTACGGCGAGTTCACCACGCGCTACGCCGAAACCGCCGCGGCGATCCGCCAGGTCGACCAGACCTACGGTGCGAAGTGGGTGATCGACGCCTCGGCCAACTTCCGTCCGGACGAACGCTGGACGCTGACCCTGGGCGCGGACAACCTGCTCGACGAATATCCGGACCGCACCAGCGCGTACACCAACAACGAGGGCCAGTTCCCGTACAGCAGCCAATCGCCGTTCGGCTTCAACGGCGCTTATGTGTACGGACGCATCGCCTACAAGTGGTAACCCACGACAACCTTTGCTGCTCAGGCGCCCCCGGCACCCGCCGGGGATTTCTTATGAACGTCAAAATCGAGACGACAATTCGGCTCACTCCGCAGGCGAAAGTAAAACCTGGGGCGACCCCAGATCATCGGGCGAACACACAGCAGCGGACGCCGAAACCACGTAGTTGACGACTAAGGCGATGCGAGGCATCTACATCCAATTCAAGATGCGTTCCCTTGCTCCGCTGAAGCACTTTCTATCTCTTGGCCCTTCAGCATGATCTTATCGCGACGTCCGGTTTGTGGATCGGTTCGATGGAGATAAAAATTCTTTCCTTTAAAAGGGCCAGCCATCAGGTCAAACATCATTGCCTCACCCAGTTTGTTTTGCGGGTTGGCGAAGGGGCTCACGAATTCGACCAACCACAGACGATCGCCTGATTGCCAATCTTCTAACGCCAAATGTTCACCCTCTTCCAACTTCTTTTCCGACGACTCTGATAGATATGCCCAGATGGCTACGCCCAAAGGCAGTTGTTCTATACCTGTCTGACTCATCCCAATGGCTGCAAAACCGGCCGGATCGATATTTTCCATACCGGACAGCGGCCCGAAGCGAAAAATACGGAACTGCTCACGCAGGATAGCTGGCATGAATGACCATTCAAGATCCTTCAATTTCAGCTCCCGATGCAATGGCGATTGGCTCAGCAGCCATATCACCTGCCCCAAAGCTTCGGCTATGGTGCGCGGGGCGCCGGATGGCGGCGTGGACGCTATGGATTCGATCATTCAGATTATCCTGTCAGATTGGTAGTCGCGCATAATCGTCACCCAAGAGTGCCGACCACGATCCATACTGCTGAAACTATACCGAAACGCGGTAGTCGGGCAGCGAAGTCAGCAATTCCACAACCTTAGGGTCCCGGCGCCGCTCTAGTTCCGTGAACGGCTCCACCGAGAAAGCGGCCATCGCCTCGATCATTTGGAAGCGCTTCTTCTGAGTCAACGCGAGCCCATTGTGCAAGGCAGATTCACCTATCGTAAGTGTCGGCTCAAATACTTCGGCATCTGCAGACGCAGCAGGCACGATTTGCTCCGCCAACTCCGATCGCGACGATACAGGCCTGTTATCAACGACAGGTTCCAGATCTGCCAACACTAGCTCATCAGCCTCCAAAACATCTTGTCGCGAAGCCTTTAAAGCGCTCTCCACTCCATACATTTTCCGAGCCACACTTGAGGGCGGCGCGTCCTGATCCGCCCGGCGATCCACCTTGCCTGGGGCAACATCCCCCATGTCGAATTCAGCCAAATCTACTACCGAACTCCATGCCGCTAAATCCACTGGCTTTTGTGAAGGCCCCCATGGAAGTTCCACATCTGAATATTGTTCATTTCTAGTTCTCCATCCACTTCTCCATCCACGAAATTTCTCTCCGATAAGTGGGCTATTAGACAATTCAGTATTCAGAATCTCATCCAACAAAATAGGTCGCCACGCTTCGTTAAAAACCTTCAAAAAGTACTTTTTCGAATCGCCTGTTGACTCACCATGTGTGTCCTGAATAAGGCTGACTGATTGTCTACCGGCCATATACGCCAAGAATACATCGCCGATGTCGCTCACACTGCCGTCCGCGTAAGCAAAACGAGAGCTTGCATACAGTGTGTTATCGATCTCAGTGTACGGGTTAGCGCCGGTGGGGACGCCATGCAGATCGATCGATGCGATACCGCGATCCAGTAAGAAGGCCAGCTCATCCGTTTGACTGACGCCATCTTGATTGACATCCTGCCACACCTGAAACTCGACGTAACGCGCATCCCCTCGGTCGAACAGGCCATTGCCATTGCTGTCAAACGCAGTAAGCCCTTCGAGATCGGAGAACGCCCCAGGATTGTCGGAGATAAAAGATATCTCGCTGCCGCTATCAATCAAACCGTTGCGATTCCGGTCGAGGACTAACAGGCCGTCATCTGGCTTCACCCACCCAGTCTTGTCAAGAATTCCGTCATCATTCATGTCAAACATAATCGCTGAGGAAGCGAGACTTATCAGCTCAACGCCGTCCCCATCAATATCAAACACAACTGGGCCAGTAGCCGCATTGCCATATACATCAATTTTTGCAATAGAAGACAACCCACCGCTATCGGTTGCTCTTACATATATTGAAGCGTATTCACCTCCATACACCGTCGCTCCCACATTCAAAACGCTTCCCGAAATTGACGCGCTGCTTATCCAGCTGCCCCCTTGAATGCTGGAAATGCTATACGTGATTGCACTCTTTTCCGGATCTGTCGCCCAAAGTTGAAGAGATAACGTTCCGTACTCACCCGCACTCCATACGAATATGCCAGACGGCCCAGTTGACGATGGGAAATTGGGAGCCTCGTTTACGTCTGTCACATTGATCGTCAGCATCTTGTTGGCTGCGAGCCCAGAACCTCCCCGATCTTTGACTGTAACTTGTACCTGATGACTGGTGGCAGCTTCGTAATCTACTGCTCCCTGCAAGTACAACTGACCTGTCGTCGCATTGATCGAAAACCGACTGGTATCTCCTCCCGTGAGGCTATAGCGGAGATCCCTGTTGTAGCTCTGAGTATCCGGATCGGTTACTGCAACGGTACCAATAAGAGTCTGACCAGCTCCCGGCGAACTTTCGAGTATTGAGAACGATGAATTGGTGATAACAGGGGATTCGTTAACATCTTCAATTCGAACAACGACGTTAGTCGCCGCCGAGTTCAAAGCTCCGTCTGTGGATCTGACGGAAGCGGTGTAGGAGACCTCCTGCTGCCCATCGGCATCAACGTCCGTCAGCGTAACGCCGCCTGCCGCCAGCAGCGCTTCGAAATCCGTGTTGAAGCCGCCATTGAACTTAAGTTGATTGCCCGACATCGCGAACCAGCCTTTGGGATCGCTGGCGAGGCTGTAGGCAGGCGTAGTGCCGTCGGGGTCCGTTGCAGAGAAGGTGGCGACCACCGCATTGGCCAATGCAGTGCCTTCCGTCGAAGTAGTGACCGGCTGGGTGGCGATCGTCGGCGTCGCAGGTGCCTCGTTGACGTTGCTGACGGCCACCGTGAAGTTCTCATCCCGCGTCGCAACACCATCGCTTACCCGCACGGTAATCGCATGGGACGTCGCCGACTCGTAGTTCAGCAAGCTCCCGTTCGCAACAGTCAGTTGGCCGTTTGTGGCGTTGATGGCAAAGCGCCCGCCGGCACTGTCGACCAAGCTGAACGTCAACGTATTCCCGGCGTCCGGATCCGCGCCGTTGAAGGTTCCCACCAGCGTTCCATTGGCCGCATTCTCGGCCACCGCCAAGCTGCCGCTGCTGATGTCGGTGGGCACGTCGTTCGCATCCTCGATGCGGACGGTGATGGAGCGCGTTGCTGGTGAATTCAAACTACCATCGGTGGACAGAACGTCCGCGGTATAGACCACCTCCTGCCTGCCATCGGCGTCGATATCGCTGAGCGTCATGCCCGCCGCCTTGAGCGTCTCGAAATCGAAGCTCAAGCCTGCACGGAATTTGAGCTGACTACCGACGACCTCAAACCAACTGCGCGGATCACTGGAGATGACGAACGACGGAGTCGTTCCCTCCGGATCGGTGGCAGTCAGATTGGCGACTACCTGACCAGCCAATGCCGTATTCTCAGCAGCCAGGGTGATCGGCTGGGAGCCAACGGCGGGTGTGGTGGGCGCTTCGTTGACGTTATTGATGGTAACCGTGAAGTTTTCGTCGTAGGTCAATCCACCCGCGTCAGTGACGCGCACCGTGATCGTATGGCTGGCCGCGGCTTCGCGATCCAACAGACTGCCATTACTTACCGTCAACTGACCGGTGCTGGCGTTGATCTGGAAGCGGCCGCCGGCATTGTTCGTCAGACTGTAGGTCGCCCCGCTGGTGCCGTCGGGATCCGCGTGGCCGAATTGTCCAACCACCGTCCCCGTGGCAACGGTGCCAGCTGCAGTTGATTCGTTGACAGCCAGAATCCCCGACGTGATATCGGTCGGTCGTGCGTTGATCGGAATGCTCAAGGTCTTGACCGTCTGCGCGGTCTGGCCCGTCGCGATTTCCTTGGATATGGCGGTCACGGTCAAGGCTGCGGAACCAGTCAGGTCTTGCGACCAGGTCGAAGGGCCGGTGAGCAGCAGTCCCGTCAACTGGGCCTGTGTCAGCGACCACACGCCATTGCCCAGGTTGGTTCCCTGGTTGAGCGAAAGCCCCGTAGGGATATTGGAAACACGGATTTCCAAGGTCTCCGAGCCATCCGCATCCACCAATGCCGACTGGATATTCAGCGCCAGAGAGCCCGAGTCCAGAGTCGTATTGGCACCGAACGTTGGCACCGTCAGACTTGGCGCATCGGCAAGCGGGTTAATGTTGAGCGTGAATGTTCTGGTGCTTTCCAGTCCGCCCGGATCCTTGGCGCGCAAGGTAATGTCGACGCTGCCGCTCCGATTGGAAGCGCCCTGTACGGTCAGTGTATAGACGCCATTGACCGGACCGCTGACGGTAGGCGCATTGACCTGACCATTCGCCGCAGTTGCGGTGACATTCAGAAAATCGACCGGCGTGATGTCGTCCGCGACGGTGAATTGCAGAGTCAGCGCGCCATCTTCGTTGATTGTCTGCGTTCCGATCGCCTGGATGACTGGAGCCCCATTGGCATCCCAGTGCTGCTTCCATTGGTTTTCAAATGCGTAGTCGGCATGCAACGTGTTGTAGGCGGCTTGGGTAGAAGGCTTTGTATAGCCTGCCATCAACGTGACCAAACCTTCCGCGTTGATCGTGTCGGAGTAGTGTTCGCCCGCGATAATGAAGTCGATCTTGTAATTGGCCCGATCGGAAGCAGTGGCCGTCAGGTACCAGTCCTTGACCGTGGTCTGGACCGTAGTTCCGACTACGGAAATGACCAGATCGTTACCGTTGCGCGCGAACCACAGCCGGTCGCGGGTAATACCCTGGTAACCGATCGCGTCGATGTCGGTGCCATTGGGGTCGTAGTTCTGGATGGTGTCGGCACCCGAGTCCAGATCCACGATGTAGATGTCGCTGTCGTCGCCACCAATCAGCGTGTCGTTACCCTTGCCGCCGATCAGTTGGTCGTTGCCGGCCTGAGCGTCGATCAAATCGTCGCCGTCACCACCATACAGTACATCGTTACCACCGCCTCCGTAGATCGTATCGTTCCCGGTGCCACCATCGATGACATCCGCCCCTGCACTGCCGGTGAGGCTGTCGGCATACACAGAACCCACGAGCCTTTCAATGTCGACATAAACATCGCCATCGGCCTGGCCACCGGTTCCGCCCATTCCCAGGTTGGCAACTACTCCTTCGGTCGCCCACTCGTACGTCGCCGTATCCATGCCGGCGCCACCTTCCAACCTGTCTGCACCTTGCGCCCCATAAAGCACGTCATCGCCATCGCCGCCCAGCAACAGATCATTACCCAAAGCTGCACGCAACACGTCGGCACCACTTCCGCCATCCAGGAGGTCGTCACCCTCTCCACCCCACAGGGCGTCATTGCCTACCCCGCCATACAGCTGATCGTTGCCGATGCCGCCGTCAAGTAGATCATCTCCATCTTCGCCGTAAAGGACGTCGTTTCCGTTATCTCCATACAGCGAATCGTTGCTCAGGCCACCCCAGAGCTGATCGTTGCCATCCTGTCCGTTGAGACTATCGACCCCGTCACGACCGTACAGATCGTCGTCGCCGTTGCTCCCGGACAGAACATCGTTCCCGGTCCCACCATCCATGATGTCGCGATTTGCCTGACCGGTCAGCGTGTCGTCTCCGGCAGTTCCATACCAATAATCATCCTGGTTATTGACGGTAAACGTCAAAGTCCTTGTGTAGCTCAAACCCGCCACGCTTCCACCGCGGTCGGTGACCGTGACATTTACCGACACGGTCGTGCCGGCTTCGAAGTCCAGTGCTCCGCCGGCCTTCAGGTACAGTTCGTTGCCATTGACGATTTCGAAGCGGCTGTCGGCCACGCTATAGGCCAAGGACGCGAAATCGAAGCTACCAGCACCGGCGTCGGGATCGGTGCCGGCCAGTGTGCCCAGCTTGATGGCGGGCAGCGAAGCACCCTGCATCGGATGGTCGCGTTCGTCGATCGATGAAACCGCCGGCGTGAAAGCAATGGCGATCGGCGCCTCGTTGGCGTCTTCGACCAGGAAAGTGAACTGGGTCGGCGCAGAGGCCAGTTGCCCGTCGCTGGCTACGACCGTGGCGGTCAGGCGGACTTCCTTGATCCCGTCGCCATCGGTATCTTCCAGCGTCTTGCCTGCGGCCAGCGCCTCGAAGTCAACTACGACGCCAGATTTAACCCGAACCGTCGTGCCATTGACCTCCAGCAAATCGCCGGGGTTATCAGTGATCTGCAACGATGGCGCGGTATTGTCCGGGTCGCCCACGGTCCAAGCCGGCGACACGCTGGCGCCAGTCGCGTTCTCCGATACCACCGCAGGGGTATTGTTGCCGGTTGGAGTGATGATGTACGGGGTTTCGTTGACGTTGCGCACCGTCACCGCGAAGGTCTGATCCGACCATGCGCCGTACGCATCGGTGACGCGGACCGTGATGCTGTGGCTCGCCGCCGCTTCGTGGTTCAGTGCGTCGCCACCGTTGGCCACGGTCAGCTGTCCATCCGCACTGATGGCGAAACGTCCCCCCGCGTTGTCCATCAGCTGGAAAGTGGCCGTCGCTTGCGGGCCATCCGGATCCTGGTGCGTGAAAGCACCAATCGAAGCTCCCGTCGCCGCCCCTTCGTCGATGGCCAACGTGGCTGGCGGCACCACGGCAGGCGCATCGTTGACCGGCGTAATTGCGACGTCGACCGTCTGCTGGACATGATTGCCGTCGGCATCGGTGATCGTGATGACGAACTGGTCGGCACCATTCAGGTTGGAACCCGGCGTGTAGGTCCACGCACCCGTGGCCGCATCGAGGGATACGGTACCGAGTGCCGGCAGGTTCGCTACGCTATAACCGGTGATGTTGTTGTCGTGGTCGCTGGCGAGCACCTGGCCGCTGAGGGCGGTATCTTCATTGGTAACTACGGCCTGGTCCGCCACCGTTGGCGCGGCCTTGCCGCCGACGTGCCAATAGTCGTCGAGCAAGTCGGTCACCGCTTGCGGCATGCTGGTCGGCACAGTCGCCGAGGCCTGCTGCATGGCGTCGATCAAGGGAGTGGCCGTACCCAGGAACAATGCGCCGCTGCTGGTAGTGATCTTGTATATCCGAGTGGCGGAGGCATCCGCCAGCAGGAAATTGTCCAGCGTGATCACGGTACTGCCACCGATGACCGATATCACCAAGTCGTTGCCAGATCGGGCAATCCAGATTCGCGAGGCATCTGCGTCGGTGATGACCAGTTCGTTCTTCAGGCCGTCAGCATCGATGACCGTATCGGCTCCGCTGTTGGCATCGAACACATAGACGTCGTCGCCGCTGCCGCCCAACAACTGGTCGGACCCCGCTTCGCCGGCCAGGATGTCATTTCCCGCGCCGCCTTCGAGCGTGTCGTCGCCGAAGCCGCCGGCCAGACGATCGTCATCTGCTTCACCACGCAGGATGTCGTTGCCGTCCCAGCCACCGAGCGTGTCCTTGCCTGCGCCGCCGTACAGCGTGTCGTTGCCATCGTCGCCAGTCAGTTGGTCGTCGCCGGCGTCGCCGAGCAGCGTATCGTCTTCAGATCCGCCACTGAGCAGGTCATTGCCTGTGCCGCCTTCCAGCCGGTCGATGCCTTCGTCGCCAGACAATGCATCCGCGCCGTCGCCGCCATAGAGGACGTCGTCTCCTGCACCACCGACCAATACATCGTCGCCGCCGCGGCCGTCGAGTGTGTCATTGCCACCCAAGCCGATCAGGCGATTGGCTCGCGCATCACCCTGGATCAGGTCGCCGAACAGGTTGGTACCCGTGACGTTCTCGATCGTACTGACGCCGGCAGCATCCTTGACCAGTACGTCGCCCGTCGCATGGCCCCCGCTCACGGTAGACGTTGCCAGATCGGCGATGAGCGCCGCATCCGAAGTGACGTAGCGGATCGTATCGCCGTAAGGCTTACCCGCCTCGGCCGCCAAGCCAAGACTCACGCTGTCGCTCCCACCGTCCAGCGTGTCGGCCCCCGCACCGCCTTCCAGCGTATCGTCGCCATTGCCGCCAATGAGCGTCTGGCTACCGTTCAGCGCCCCGGCGAGGACATCGTTTCCATCCAGGCCATCGATGGTGATGCCGGAGCTGGTTCGTACGAGAACATCGTCTTGGTTCGTCGGGGTTCTATCATCCCGGTAGACGGTAAGATCAATCGTCAATCCGTCAGCAAACTGCAGCATCTCGACCGCACGTCCTTGGACATACTGGTCGCGCAGCGAAACGATCCGTTGTCCCGTTGCGGCTTCGCCGATCCCCAATTCGTTTCCGAACCGGTATATGGTCAAGTCCGACAAACTGAAGCGCGGCGCCGCCAGAACGACGGTATCCGTACCGCTGTCGCCACCCGTCGTTAACGTCTCGATCACCTGGTTGCCGCCCGAGACCTTGTTGACGTATTCCGTCCACCTGGCGACCCACGTGGAGGCTGTGGGCATGGCAACCTGTGTGGTGTACGTGTAATCCGTACCGTCTACGCTCTGGTAGACGACGGTTCCCGTCGCGCGATTGGTAATGGTCAGGCGATACTTATGCCGATCGCCCTGTGGAGTCGTACCAAACCCAAGGTACTCCCATGCGGCCAGATAGTCCGTACTGTTGAACTCGCCGGCCGCGTTCACGATCTCTTTTGCGGCGTAAGTGCCTTCGTTGATCTTTACGCTGGAAACAACGCTGCTTCCCGTGTTGATCTCGTACGTGTCGTCGCCAGCGCCGCCGAACAGGAAGTTGGCGTCCGCACCCTTGAAATAGTTGTCCGCGCTGTCGCCGCCGAGATACTGGACGTAACCCGTCCGACCCTCCAGCCCTTCGATGCTGTCGAACTGGTCTCCGGCCGCGGAGCCGGCAAACAAGTTCGAATAGGCGTTGTCGAGATAGGCGTTGACCACGCGGGTGGCGCCGGCGTAAGAGGCGATATCCATACCGTCGCCACCGAACATGAGGTCGACTCCGGACCCGCCGTCCAGCAGGTCGTCGCCGGCGCCGCCGTACAACACGTCGTTGCCGTCGTTGCCTTTGAGCGTGTCGTTACCCGCATTGCCTGCGAGGATGTCATTGCCCAACCCGGAATCGATGGCGTCGTCGCCGCCATTGCCGGTGAGCCAGTCGACCCCCGTAGTGCCGGTCAGCGTGTCGTCGGCATCGGTGCCCCCATCAAGGTTCATCGTGCTGACTGCGTGACGACCGGTGGCGGCGAAGACGAAGTTCTCGATCGACTTGCCGACGGTGAACCAGTCCTTGATTGCGATCCGGTCGGCCGTCCCATCGAAGCCTGCGGCGCTGTTCTCCTCTCCGACGGCCAGCTCCAGATCGTTGCCGTTGCGGCGCAGCTGAACGTCCTGGATATCGATGCCGATGCCGAATTCGAGCGTGTCGGTGCCTGCATTGGCCGCGACATTGCCGTTGACCGCGCCGCCATGGCGCTTCAGCGTCTTGGTTTCGTCGTTCCAGTCGTATTGGCCCAGCCACTTAGAGCCGTCGAAATAGACCACACCGTTCTTGGTGACCGTGCCGTCGGCCTGTAATACATAACCGTTGGCGTAGACGCCGTTCTGCCAGACCAGGTCCCAGTTGTTGACGAAGTCGTCCATCAGCACGTCGCGGCCATCGCCGCGCGAGTAACGGAACACGTCGTCGCCGGCACCGCCCACGACCGTGTCGTCGCCGCGGCCACCGGAGATCAAGTCGGAACCGGAGTTGGCGCCAAGGCCACCGTAGACGAAGTCGTTGCCATCGTCGCCGAACAGCGTGTCGTGGCCGCTGCCGCCCAGGACTTGGTCGTTGCCGGACCCGCCCAGCACCCAGTCGTTGTCGCCATCGCCGGCGGCGAAGTCGTTGCCGCCGCCGCCATTAACAAAGTCGTCGCCGGCCAGTGCGCGGATGACGTCGTCACCACCGCCTCCATAAATGAAGTCGGCGGCATAGCTTCCCAGGATGACATCGGATTCGCCGCTGCCGATCATGAACGAGGTCATGTCGCCGATGCGGAACTCTTCGCCGTCGGCGAAGCGCAGCCATTCGATTTTCCGGCTGCTAAGGAACCAATCCTGGATAGTGAGCTCATCACCGGTCAGTACGCCGACGCCATTGGCGTCCAAAGCCGCCAAAGCGATGATCAGATCATTGCCGGAACGACGTAGCTGGATGTTGGCCGCCGAGATCCCGACACCGAATGCAATGGCGTCTTCGCCTCCCTTGACCGAGCCGTCGACTTCGTAATCGCCGTCACCGGCCCAGTTTCGCGCCAGCGTGCCTGCGCGGATTTGGCCGTACCGCGCATCGATGCTGTCGGCCGATCCTCGCACATCACCGGGGCTGCCCGCATCGAAGACGACGTCTTTGCCATCGCCGAAGGCGAAGATGTATTGGTCCGAGCCTGAGCCACCGAAAATCATCGCCTCGCCATTAACGCCGCGATCATCCCCACTTCCAGCTTGGAGAATATCACCACCCGATCCACCGACGAGGCGGTCGTTTCCGGCACCACCTTGGAGCCAGTCGGATCCGGCTCCGCCATACAAGCGGTCGCTCCCGTCACCGCCATAGAGATAGTTGCCGTTGCCAGCGTCCACAGAAACGGCTGCCGCCTCGGCAGCCATATCGGAGGCCGCGAACGAACTATTGGCCACATTTCCCGCAAAGATTACGTCGTCTCCTGCATCTCCCAGCAACCAATCATCTAGCTTTCCACCAACGAGTAAATCGTTACCTGAGCCACCAAGCAGGTCGTTGCCGAGATCTCCACCAACAATTTTGTCATCGCCAGCGCCCCCATCAATCACTGCCGAGACATCAACTCTGAAGATTGAGTTTTCACCGAGTCCTCCATTTATCGTGAGACCAGTCGTTGTACCCAATTGATCTCCAACAACAGTGATTACATCATCTCCATCGGAACCAGAAATAATATCCTTTGATGCAGTCTCGATAGTGTCGCCCAAGGAACCGACCCAGACTCCTTTCCCATCGCGAACGATAAACTGCCTTTCTTTTCGCTCCTTAAGATCCATGATCAGGTTGCCTGCGGACAACGCCATGCCGTCTACAGCCCCATCAGGAAGCTCATCTAGAAGCACGCCGTAACCCCCGACCCAGTCAGTGCTAGCTCGTTTGTTCAGCCCCAATTCCAACACCCTGGCAAACGTCACAAGCCAGCCTGCAGCGAATGCGGAATCCGGCTCAGCAGTGATTAGCGCGTTTATTCCAACGGGATCGCTAAGGTATGTCGCATAATCGGAAGCGACCGCAAAATCACTAAAAAGAGTTTCCGATGAAAATCTACTCGGATCGTCGGAAAAAATCTTTGTATTAGCAGCCAACGCGCGCTTGGCATAGATATCCCCACCTGCCAATTGGGGCAACATACTATTGAGCGCAAAAAAAGTCCCGTAGCCAATAAGCTGATTAACGTCACGGGTTCTAAACGTAATGTTCCCATTGATACGATAAACGAAATCCTTACCACGGGTTCCATAATTACCAGCTTGGACTTTGCGTGGATCAACTAACGCACCGCCGACATAATCCAAGACCCCATTGATGCTAGCGGCGACAGAATCCGCAAATCCGCGGGCGCTGTCCTTGGACGCGTGGTTTTTTGCCCATACTTGCCCAGTAGAGAACTTTTGCTGGCCATCGTCCCAGACAACCTCCGCGCCAGATACTGGCGTTTTGGCGAACAACGAACCTATCAGACCACCCAATATATAGCCCACGAAGGCACCAATCAGAGCTCCAACTGGGCCAGCGAAGGCTCCAAGCTTCATGCCCATCAGCATCCCTTCAGATGCTGCGGCAATGCCGATCATTGAGCCCACGGCGGCACCGAGAGATGCACCAATCTGACCTTCGACCGTATCGAACTGGATAACCCTGGAGGCCAGCTTTGTTCCAAGGTACGTAGCAACTACCGTTGCTATATTTGCTAGATCAACCAGGTTAACGCCATTCATCGCAGGCGCACCCGTTGCAATATTCGTAACAATCTGCGTCAGCGTTTGCGATGCAAGCGATTGACCGATATCTCCAACTACGGTTCCATCTAATCCTGCCGCATGAATGATCTCGCCGACAAGATACGAGGACACTGCTCCGGCGAGATTCGTCCCGATATCCGTTGCAAATCCATCGAAGGCGCTTTTCATCGCCTCCATGCCGGATTTCCCCACGGCCAGAAACCCTATTGCTTCAGCAAAATTACCGCCTGCTGCCTGCAGAACTGCAGATCCGAGAGTGCGCTCAAGCGGGTCATCAAACAAAGTTGTACTCAGCGCACTACCAAACGCGGAGCCAACTGCAGATAGATTTAGGCCGAAGAATTCGACGTTGTCTACCGTTGTCTCCTCTCCAGTAGCTTCGCTAAAGGTCTTTTCCTGACTAACCCTCAAGCCACCTCTCGTGTAAACAGTTTGCGTACGTTCCGGCACCCCATTGTGATTTACATCAACTGTTAACTCTCCAACATAGACGAAATCATTCGCTCCAGGCTGGCTATTCAGCGATATTTTGCGAAAAACAAATGTTCTGTCAGCCTTTCCCATCAAGACACTTGAGTATGTCTTGGTAGTTTGATCGTAGAGGCCATCGCCATCTAAATCTATGCTGACGACGTCGACATACTCACCATATCTGTTTACGCCGCGTACCGTCAGGGTATTTCCGTCAACAATTTCTGAAGAATTAAGGACATAACCATGGGGAAGTACAGAGATAGACCTAGCATCGTCTCCCGGAGGAATTACAAGAGTAATTTCAGACTCCGGAATGAGCTTAAATTTGGTGACTCCATCGACATCGTTGTAGACGACGGTTGCATATCCCTCAAAGTCAGAGATGCCGAGTTCTCTCTGTAGGGCGCGATACGCATACGCCTCATCGGCGTGGGCGGCGATATCAGTAACCAGATGGTATCCGCCCAATGAATCCTGCAAATATAGAGGGGGCACCTTGACAACTAACCCTACGGCCCCGTTTATCTGCGAAGTCGCGCTTGGAACAATATCGTTGTCATCGTTATAGTTGACTTTGTGGTCGCCCAAATACTGCCAATCCGCATTGTTTGCAGAAACCCCATTCCTTGCTAACGCCTCTGAAAGATCAGTCCCAAAGGCAGCGGACGCCATCCCCACACTAGACACATTGACGCCATCAAGCCAACCTTTGGAGTGCGCGTACAAGATTTGTACATTTCCTAAGGCATTGGAAAGCGAGAATGTTGGGAAGTAAATGTTGTCATAACCAGAAAATCCAAATTGGCCATATAGCTGGTCTACGAATTGAATCGCATCGTCCAGCTGCGCAGGGGCCAACATGTTCGGGATAGCGCCTTGTACATCCGCCTTGATTGCGTCATTCCAGAAATCGGAATCAAATTGGGTAGGCGTGCACGTTATGACAAGAGAGTTACTGGCGGCGTGATAAATCGCTACCGCTTGGAAGCCCGTTGCACGATTGTTGGTAAATTTCAAAACCTCCCAGCCAATGGGAAGTGCTTTTTGCGCTTCCTCAATGCTATTTCCCTTAAAATTGCCTGGGTCGATAAGTTGACTATAAGCAGCCAGCCTCAATTGAATGAAGTGACTACTGATCGACGGAATATCGTACAGGCCCGCGAAATAGGCCTGATACTTATTGATATCTCGCTTCGGGATTTTCGGAAGAACTCGAGTAGCCATGGCTAGTCCCCCACTTCAGTAATTGAAACGTTCGCGTCATCCAGTAAAACTAGCGCTGGACGTCCTTTTAGAAATTCGATCTGCGTGTTACAACCGGACACAGTCGATATGTCAACAGATCGAACTTTGACTCCCTCTCGAAAAATCTGCACATCTTTATCGGTCACTATCGCCATGAGCTTGTCTTCCCCTCGCTCCGCCAATCCATGAATTGAATCGAATTTCATTACGATTCGATCATCACCAAATTCACCTTGACGTCTTGTGGTCTGCAGGAGCGCTTTGCCTCCCTCTTTAGCCCGCGAGTAGTCGACGGCAACCGTCGACATATCGGGCAGGCTGTAATAGCGATCAACGTAGGGACGGACCGATAATGTTGATTTGACCAGCGAACTGGTAGGCACCGTCCTTAGCTCGCAGTCGATCGTACGTAGCCCGGACGGCCCGAAGCTTACGAAACCAGATCCTATGGGATCCCAAAACAAAGGCCTCTCGTCCGTTGAGGCGACCATGCGAATGAAGGAACTTGCATTTGTTGATACGTACACCATCTTGCGTTCTGATGGTGGACCTTTCGTTGCTTGTGCAAGCCAGCAACCGCTGCCACGCTTGAGGACATTAAGTGAGGCCCGAAACGGGAGATGGATTTCATCAAGCAAACGAGTCTGCCCCGTCACAACGTCAAACTCGATGAGTTTCAGCCGATCTCCCAACGCTTGCGCAGCTTCCGGTCCGACCTCCAACCAGCGTATGTGGCCATCCTCCATGAGCATCAACCGCGGCCTTTGGGTGCGCAGTTGATAGCTGAGCTGAATTGGACGTTTTTTAGAAAAGTCCACTATATTTAATGTGGTCGGATACCCGAGCACTTCCTGCGAACACATCTGCAAGTAGACGGCCGAATCATTGCCAGTTATCAGACTGTCCCCATATGGCACAGTACACCCTGCGTCATTAGGCGGTCGTCTTGGCCCTATTGCGGCCCTCCCCTCGTTACCCGCAATGTCCTGACAACTTGCTAGCGTCGATACGCCAATTGCCAATGCAAGCACCAATGTCCGCGTAATATGTTTCAATGTTGTGATCCATAAGCGGACTCTTCTCTTCCTCATTTCGCCGTGACCCGCCGGCGCTATGCTGCAGTCAGGTGGTTGTATGTTGTCGTTTTGATCGTTCATCTCTCCCGCCCCGCCTCTTGCACCCGGCGCGCCAACGGCGAAAGCAGATACTCGATAATCCGCCGCTCGCCCGTCTTGATCTCCACGTCGGTCGCCAGTCCAGGCGCCAGATAGATTTTCGCACCGCCAATCTCGATCCACGGATGCGACAACTTGATCCGAGTCGGATAAATCAACCCTTGCTTCTCCTTTTCTACCGCATCCCGACCGATCTGCTCGACCCTTCCCGCCACCACCCCGTATCGGGTGAAGGGATAGGCCTCCAGCTTGATCTCGACCGGTTGCCCCTCATGCACGAAGCCGGCATCGCGGTTCAGCACCATCGCCTCGACGATCAACTCTTCGCCCTTGGGCACGATGATCAACAGCGGATCCGCCGGCTTGACCACTCCGCCCAGCGTATGCACCTGCAGCTGCTGCACCGTGCCCGCCTCCGGCGCCACCAGCACGGTACGCTGCGCCTTGTCGGCAGCTTTCTTCAACTCTTCCGCACGCAGTCCACGAGCCGCCTCGGCCTCGGTCAGCGCATCCAAGGCCTCTCGCGTGAACTCGCTACGCTGCTTGGCCAATTGCTGCACGACCGCCGCCTCGCCCGCGACTGCCTTGCGCTGTTCCTCACGCCGAATGGCCAGATCCTGGCGCATGCCGACTACACGTTCCTTGACCTCGGACACCCGCAACTTGGGTACATAGTTGTCGCGACTGAGCAACTCCATCTTGTCCAACTGCTCCGTCGCCAGCGGCAACTGCTCCTCCAGCTTCGCCACCTCCGCACCGACCATGCCCAGGTCGCCCGCACGCTGACGCCGCTCCTGCCGCAACGCCGCGGTCGCGGTTTCGTATTCATGCACCTTGGCCTGGACAAGGGCCTTTTGGATATCGACCAGATCGGCCGGTGCGGTGGCCGGCGCCTGGAACTCGAACGGCTTACCCGTGATGTAGTTCACCAGCGCGCGCGCGCGGGCGACATCGATTTCGGCCGTGAGCAGAGCACGGCGCGCCTGCTCGACTTCTGCCGCGCTGACCGTCGGATCCAGTTCGATCAGCGGCGCGCCCTTGGCCACTGCCTGTCCCTCGACGACATGGATGGCACGCACCACACCGTTGTCCGAGGACTGGATGATCTTCACCTGGCCGCGGGGCACGATCTTGCCTGAGGCGACGGCGACGATGTCGATCTTGCCCAGCACCGCCCAGAGGATCGCCAGCACCAGGAACGCCAGCAGCGACCACAGCACCGCCCGCCCGACGGGACTGGGCGGACGCTCGAGGATTTCCAACGCCGCCGGCAGAAACTCTGGTTCGGCACTCGGCTGGTAATCGCGTCGCCGCTCGCGATCCAGTTGCAGGCTTTCCTTCAGGACTCCCCAGTGCTGGCGCAGGCGTTCGAACATGATCCCTCTTCCTAAACGGCCACCGCCGCCAATCCCATCTGGGCCCGATACAGGCTGGCATAACGCCCGCCTCCGCCCAGCAACTCTTCGTGCGTGCCCATTTCGGTGACCTGGCCACGCTCCAACGTGATGATCCGGTTCGCCTGGCGCACGGCGGACAGGCGATGCGCGATGATCAGCACCGTGCGGCCGGCCGTCATCGCCTTCAGGTTGCGCTGGATGATCTCTTCGCTCTCGGCATCCAGCGCCGAAGTGGCTTCGTCGAGGATCAGCACTTTCGGATCGGTGGCCAGTGCACGGGCGATCGCGATTCGCTGCCGCTGGCCGCCGGACAGGTTGCCACCGCGCTCGTCGATGCGCGTGTCGTAGGCTTCGGGCAACTCCAGGATGAATTCGTGCGCCCCGGCCAGCTTGGCGGCTTCGACCACGGCATCCATCGGCATTGCCGGATCAGCCAAGGCGATGTTTTCCCGCACGCTGCGGTTGAACAGCAGGTTCTCTTGCAACACCACGCCGACTTGGCGACGCAGCCAGGCCGGATCGACCATCGACAGGTCGACGCCATCGACCAGCACGCGGCCGCGTTCTGGCGTATGCAGGCGCTGGATCAGTTTGGTCAACGTGGACTTGCCAGACCCCGAAGGCCCGACGATGCCGAGGATCTCGCCCGGCACTACGTTCAGCGTTACATCGCGCAGGACTTCCGCCCGATCCGGCCGGTAGCGGAAGCTGACGTTCTCAAGGGAAATGCGGCCATCGATCTGCGGCAGACTGGCGCGTGAAGGCGAGGAAGCCGGTTCGGTCGGTGCATTGAGGATGTCGCCGAGACGATCGACCGCAATCCGCGCCTGCTGGAAGTCCTGGGCCAGCTGCGCCAGGCGCAGGATCGGACCCGCCACTTGCCCCGCCAGCATGTTGAAGGCCACCAGTTCGCCGACGGTCAGTTTGCCGTTGATCACGAGTTTGGCGCCGAAGAACAACAGCGCGACCGTGGCCAGCTTGTTGATCAGCTGGATTCCCTGAGAGCCCCAGTTGGCCAGCATGCGGGCCTTGAAACTGGACTGTATATAGCCAGCCAGTTGGCGATCCCAGCGATTCTGCATCTGCGGTTCAACCGCCATGGCCTTGAGCGTTTCCACGCCGGTCACCGCTTCGACCAGGAACGATTGGTTCTCCGCGCCACGCATGAACTTCTCGTCCAGCCGTCGACGCAAAGCTGGACCGACCATGGCCACCACCAGCGCATACAGCGGCAGGCTGATCAACACCACCAGCAGCAACGCGGGGCTGTACAGCCACATCACCGCCAGAAACACGACGGCAAAGAACAGGTCGAGAACGACCGTCTGCGCCGACGAAGTCAGGAAGTCGCGAATGGTCTCGAGCTCGCGCACGCGCGCAACGGTGTCTCCCACTCGCCTGGCCTGGAAATAGGCCAACGGCAGATGGGTCAGGTGCGAAAACAGTTTCGATCCAAGCTCCGCATCGACCCGGCTGGTGGTATGCGAGAACAGGTAGGTGCGCAGTCCGCCCATCGCCACTTCGAACAGCGACACCACGCCCAGGCCGATAGCCAGCACTTCCAGTGTGGTCAGACCCTTGTGCACCAGCACCTTGTCGATCACCACCTGGAAGAACAGCGGCGTGATCAATGCGAGGATCTGCAGGAAGAACGAGGTGACCAGCACGTCCCGCAGCATGTGCCGGTACTTGACCAACGCGGGAATGAACCAGGTGACATCGAAGGCGCGCGTCGCGCCGGCGATCTTCTCGCGAGTCGTGACCAGCAACAATTCGCCGGAGAAGGCCTGGGCGAATTCGGCCAGTGGCTGGGCGGTTGGCCGTTCGCCATCGGGATCGAAGACGAGGACGCGATCATCGGTCGCCTGCAGCAGCAGCGTGTACCGGCCGTCGGCCAAGCTAGCGATCGCCGGCAAGGGGTATTCGCGCAAGCGCGTGGTGGAAGCCCTGACAGTCCGCGCCTTGACATCCAGCTTGCGCGCCAGCCTCAGCAAGTCTGGGAAACAGGTCGCCGCGCTTCCGTGTCCCAGCTGGTGGCGCAATTGCTCGGGATCGGCGGGCCGCCCAAGGAAGCCAAGCAGCGCGACAAAGCACCCGAGTGCCTGATCCGCGCGCTCTGGAAGACCTTTTCCCGTGCTTGAATCCATCCCTAGATTCCCCTTATTCCAAGCAGAATCTGACGTTCATCCGGCCACTTGTCAATGGCGGACAGAGAAATTTCATGACGCTTGGAGATGAGACGTATTTAGATAGCTGAATAGGCGACATCCGCGGAGCCCCACGTCACTTCACCTTGACGTGGACCCATGGGCCAACCCCTCACGTTAGCCAGACTCGATCAGGCCAAGACGTCACGAGCGACATGGCTCTTTTAATGGCGTCACTTCTGACTTCGATGAAATTGACCGAATGCGAAGACGAATACTTCATTAGATACACGAATGCATGGCAACATGCCGCGCCAGAACCTCAACGACAGACTCACTGCGAAATGGGCTTGGCCCGTTCGTTGGTTGTGAGCTAGGCATTTGCCGCGTCCCGGCGCATCGGCGAAACTGCCGATGCGACCCCCACGGATTTCCTGATGCATCATGACACCGACCTGATCAACCTCGTCGCGGTGGGCCTGGCCGTCGCCTTCGTGCTCGGCGCGCTCGCCAACAAGCTGCGCCTGTCGCCGCTGGTCGGTTATCTGGTCGCGGGCATCTGCGTCGGTCCTTTCAGTCCCGGCTTCGTCGGCGACCAGGACCTTGCCAACCAGTTGTCGGAACTGGGCGTGATGTTGCTGATGTTCGGCGTGGGCCTGCACTTCTCGCTGGACGACCTGCTGGAAGTGAAGGCGATCGCCATTCCCGGCGCCGTCGCCCAGATCGCGGTGGCGACCGCGCTGGGCTGGCTGCTGGCCTGGGGCATGGGCTGGTCGCCGTTGAACGGTTTCGTGTTCGGCCTCGCCCTGTCGGTGGCCAGCACCGTGGTGCTGCTGCGCGCGATGGAGGAGCGCCGCCTGCTGGAAACGCGGCGCGGCAAGATCGCGGTGGGCTGGCTGATCGTCGAGGACCTGGCGATGGTGCTGGCGCTGGTGCTGCTGCCGGCGCTGGCCGACGCGCTGGGCGGCAATGGCGGAGAAAGCGCAGGCGGCACCGTCGCGACCATCGCCTTCGCGCTGCTGCGCACGCTGGTGCAGGTTGCGCTGTTCGTCGCGGTGATGCTGGTGGTCGGCAAGCGGGTGATCCCGTGGACGCTGGAGAAGATCGCCGCGACCGGCTCGCGCGAGCTGTTCACCCTGTCGGTGCTGGCCATCGCGCTGGGCGTGGCGTTCGGTTCGGCGACGCTGTTCGGCGTGTCGTTCGCGCTGGGCGCGTTCTTCGCCGGCATGCTGCTCAACGAATCGGAGCTCAGCCACAAGGCCGCCAACGATTCGCTGCCGCTGCGCGATGCGTTCGCCGTGCTGTTCTTCGTTTCGGTCGGCATGCTGTTCAACCCGTCGATCATCGTCGAACACCCGTGGCAGGTGCTGGCCACGTTCCTGATCATCGTGCTGGGCAAATCGCTGGCGGCGTTCTTCATCGTGCGCCTGTTCAAGCACCCGACCGGCACCGCGCTGACCATCTCCGCGAGCCTGGCGCAGATCGGCGAGTTCTCCTTCATCCTGGCCGGACTCGGCCTGTCACTGAAGATCCTGCCGCAAGCCGGCCACGACCTGATCCTGGCTGGCGCGTTGCTGTCGATCATCGCCAATCCGTTCCTGTTCGCCCTGCTCGACCGCTGGCAGGCGAAGCAGGCAGTCGAAGCGCCGCAACCGGTCGAACCGGAACTGCCGCCCGGTCCTTCGCTCGACCTGGACGGCCACGCCATCGTGATCGGCTACGGCCGCGTCGGCAGCGCCCTGGCCCACGTGCTGCACGACCGCGGCGTGCCGGTGCTGGTGATCGACGACAACCGCGACCACGTCGCGCGCGCGCATGCCGCCGGCATTCCCGGCATCCGCGGTAGCGCCGCTTCGGACAAGGTGCTGGCGGAAGCGCATCCCGAGCGCGCGAAGATCGCGGTGCTGGCGATCCCGCAACCGCTGGAAGCCGGCGAAGCGCTGGCCAAGCTGCGCGCGATCAACCCCGCACTGACCCTGCTGGCGCGCGCGCACAGCGACGCCGAGGTGAAGCACCTGCTGGAACATGGCGCCGACGCCGCGGTGCTGGCCGAGCGCGAACTGGCGCACTCGCTGGCCGAAATGATCCTCGCCACCCCGCCCTATCGCGGTTCGCGGCACCTGCCGCCGGCTTCGGCCTGACGGCCTTCTCGTTTCGCCATGGTGCGGTGGTAACGTAACGCGCCGCACGACGGCCGGGGGAACGGTCGGCGCGCGCGTTCCGATCACGAATCCAGGGGAAAAACATGAGGAATATGCTGCAAGGCGCGATCGCCGTGGTCGCGCTGGCGTTCTGTCACGCCGCCATCGCGCAGGAGGCCCCGGGCACGCTCGTCGTCGATGTGCAGGCTTTCACCAGCGAAAAGGAGCTGCCCAAGAAGGTCGACAAGCAATTGCGCAACGGCGGCCTGGAATGGGGCGTCAAGGATGGCCAGGTGGTCTTCACCATGGTCGCCAAGCAGTTCATCGATTTCCCGGTCAACCATCTGACCCGCTACGGCCAGTCCGAATCGCTGGCATTGCCGGCCGGCGAATACCGGGTCACCGGCATCGGCTTGGAAATGACCACGGCCTTCAGCGTGCAGAAAATCCTCGATCGCGGCGCGTTCGTGAACGAAGACGCGATGAGCTTCACCATCGAAGCGGGCAAGACCACGACGCTGAGCATCAAGCCGGTGATCTACAAGGATGCGACCTTCGCGGTCAATTTCTGGATGCCCACCTTGATGGCCAGCGCGAAGACGGAAGGCGCGACCGAGGCGACGCCCGAAACGGCCCTGAACCGGCGCGGCACGAGCTCGATCGCCTGGCCCCAGTACAACGGACCCTTGAAGTTCGTCGCCAAGTAATCGGCAGAAGGGCCGCCCGAGGGCGGCCCTTCTGCTTTCCATATCCTGCGTTCGGACACGACGATCAGCCCTTGGCGAACGTCAGCTGCCCGCCTTCGGTACCGACCTTCACCGTGTCGCCGTTGCCGAACTCGCCGGCGAGTATCCTCGACGCCAGCGGGTTCTCCAGCTGCTGCTGGATCGCCCGCTTCAGCGGACGCGCGCCGTACACCGGATCGAAGCCGACGTTGCCGAGCAGGTCGAACGCCTTGTCGTCGAGCTCGAGGCGGATGCCGCGCTCGGCCAGGCGCTTCTCCAGCCCGCGCAACTGGATGCGCGCGATCTGCTTGATCTGGGCCTTGTCGAGCGGGTGGAACACCACGATGTCGTCGAGGCGGTTGATGAACTCCGGGCGGAAGTGCGCCTGCACCACGCCCATCACCGCGGCCTTCATCTGCACGTAGGCTTCGGGCGAATCGTCGCCGCCCATCTCCTGGATCTGGTGCGAGCCGAGGTTCGAGGTCATCACGATCACCGCGTTGCGGAAATCCACCGTGCGGCCCTGGCCGTCGGTCAGGCGGCCGTCGTCCAGCACCTGCAGCAGGATGTTGAACACGTCCGGATGCGCCTTCTCGACTTCGTCGAGCAGGATCACGCTGTACGGACGCCGGCGCACCGCTTCGGTCAGGTAACCGCCTTCCTCGTAGCCGACGTAGCCCGGGGGCGCGCCTATCAGGCGGCTGACCGCGTGTTTCTCCATGAATTCGCTCATGTCGATGCGCACCATCGCGTCGGGCGAATCGAACAGGAATTCGGCCAGGGTCTTGCACAACTCGGTCTTGCCCACGCCGGTGGGGCCGAGGAACAGGAATGAGCCGCTCGGGCGGTTCGGATCCGACAGGCCGGCGCGCGAGCGGCGCACGGCGTCGGACACGACCTTGATCGCTTCCTCCTGGCCGACCACGCGCGTGTGCATGTAGGTTTCCATCTGCAACAGCTTCTCGCGCTCGCCCTCGAGCATCTTGCTGACCGGGATGCCGGTCCAGCGCGATACCACCTCGGCGATTTCCTCGGCGGTCACCTTGTCCTGCAGCAGCTTGAAGCCGGTCTGCTCGGCTTCCTGCGCGGCCTTGAGCTGCTTCTCCAGCTCCGGCAGCGTGCCGTACTGGATCTCGCTCATCTTGGCGAAGTCCTGCTTGCGCTGCGCGGCCTCCAGCTCGAGCCTGGCCGTTTCGATCTGCTCCTTGATCCGGGTCGCGCCCTGCAGCGTGGCCTTCTCGGCCTTCCATACTTCCTCGAGGTCGTTGTACTCGCGCTCGAGCTTGCCGATCTCTTCTTCCAGGTCGGCCAGGCGCTGCTTCGATTCGGCGTCCTTTTCCTTCTTCAGCGCCTCGCGCTGGATCTTCAGCTGGATCAGGCGGCGCTCCTTGCGGTCGAGCTCCTCCGGCTTGGAATCGATCTCCATGCGGATGCGCGAAGCCGCTTCGTCCATCAGGTCGATCGCTTTGTCGGGCAACTGGCGGTCGGCGATGTAGCGGTTGGACAACGTGGCCGCGGCGACGATGGCCGGGTCGGTGATTTCCACGCCATGGTGCACGGCGTATTTTTCCTTCAACCCGCGCAGGATCGCGATGGTGTCCTCCACCGTCGGCTCGCCGACGAACACCTTCTGGAAGCGGCGCTCCAGCGCGGCGTCCTTCTCGATGTACTTGCGGTATTCGTCCAACGTGGTCGCACCGATGCAATGCAACTCGCCGCGGGCCAGCGCCGGCTTCAGCATGTTGCCCGCATCCATCGCGCCTTCGGCCTTGCCCGCGCCGACCATGGTGTGCAGTTCGTCGATGAACAGGATGATCTGGCCTTCGTTCTTGGCCAGGTCGTTGAGCACGCCCTTCAGCCGCTCCTCGAATTCGCCACGGAACTTGGCGCCGGCGATCAGCGCGCCCATATCCAGCGAAAGCAGGCGCTTGCCGCGCAGGCCTTCGGGCACTTCGTTGTTGACGATGCGCTGGGCCAGGCCTTCGACGATCGCGGTCTTGCCGACGCCGGGCTCGCCGATCAGCACCGGGTTGTTCTTGGTCCGGCGCTGCAGCACCTGGATGCAGCGGCGGATTTCCTCGTCGCGGCCGACCACCGGGTCCATCTTGCCCTTCTCGGCGCGCTCGGTCAGGTCGATGGTGTACTTCTCCAGCGCCTGGCGCTGGTCTTCGGCGTTTTCGGACTGCACGCTTTCCCCTCCGCGGACCTTGTCGATGGCCGCTTCGAGTTTCTGCCTGTTCGCACCAGCGGCCTTCAATGCGCGGCCGACATCGCCGCCGTCGTCCAGCGCGGCCAGCACGAACAGTTCGCTGGCGATGAACGCATCGCCGCGCTGCTGGGCCAGCTTGTCGGTGACGTTGAGCAGGCGCGCCAGGTCGTTGCCGACCTGCACGTTGCCGGCCTGGCCGGTGACCTTGGGCAGCTTGTCCAGCGCTTCGCCGAGGCGTTCGCGCAACAGCGGCACGTTGACGCCGGCCTGCGCCAGCAGCGGGCGTGTGCTGCCGCCGGACTGGTCGAGCAGCGCCGCCAGCAGGTGCACCGGCTCGATGAAATTGTGGTCGCGGCCGACCGCCAGCGATTGCGCGTCGGCGATCGCATGCTGGAAGCGCGAGGTGAGCTTGTCCATCCGCATCGGGATTTCCCCTCCAGAGATTGTGGCCGGCCAGCGGCCGGCAATGACGCTGAGATGCGGTTGCGCCGGCGTGGATTCAAGCGCCTGAACGGAAGGAATCCGCGTCGACATGATGCTGACATGGCTCTGTTCACAATGCATGCATGAGCCGGAGCCCCCACGCCCCGCCGCCGCCGCTGGCACACGCTTCCACCGCGTTGTTCCTGGACGTCGATGGCACCCTGCTCGAGTTCGCCGATCGTCCGGAGGCGGTGCGGGTACCCGCCGAATTGCTCCGGGTGCTGGAAGCGCTGCACGCCCGGCTGGGCGGCGCGCTGGCCCTGGTCAGCGGGCGCACGCTGGCGCAGCTGGACGCATTGTTCGCACCGCTGCGGCTGCCGACGGCCGGGTTGCACGGTTTGCAGGTACGCGGCCGCGATGGCGTGCTGTTCGAACACCTGCCGCCGCTGCTGCCGGAAGTGCTGGCCGGCGCGCGCATCCAGGCGGCGCGCTTCCCGGGTGCGCTGGTCGAGGACAAGGGCTCGGCGCTGGCCTTGCACTGGCGCACGGCCGATGCCGGGGCTGGCGCGGAGGACGCGTTCCGCCAGTTCGCCGACATGGCCGTGCTGCAACTGCCCGGCTATCGGTTGCAGCTGGGCAAGGACGTGGTGGAACTGCGTCCGGATGGCGCGCACAAGGGTTCGGCGCTGGAAGCGCTGATGGCCAGCGAGCCGTTCCGCGGACG
The DNA here is from genome assembly GCF_017939625.1 of Pseudoxanthomonas helianthi. Lineage (GTDB taxonomy): Bacteria > Pseudomonadota > Gammaproteobacteria > Xanthomonadales > Xanthomonadaceae > Pseudoxanthomonas_A > Pseudoxanthomonas_A helianthi. The sequence goes on along the minus strand of NZ_JAGKTC010000002.1, from coordinate 265,924 downwards.
CCAGCCGGTATTCGTCGGCGACGACGTGACCGACGAAGACGGCTTCCTCAGCGCGATCGCGCTGGGCGGCCATGCGGTGGTGGTCGGCGAGCGCCGCCCCACCGCGGCGACCTACGCGCTGCAGGGCCCGGCGGACACGCTGCGCTGGCTGATGCAGTCGGTGGACGAACCCATGGCGGGGGCGCCATGAGCATGGAGGCCACCGTCGCGCGACCGGCCAGCCTCGACCTGGGCATCGTCGGCAACGGCAGCATCGCGCTGCTGATCGACGCGCATGGCCGCGTGGTCTGGGGTTGCATCCCGGCCTTCGATGGTGATCCCACCTTCTGCGCCTTGCTGTCGCCGCGCCTGCATCCGGGCGGCGATTACGCCGTGGAACTGGAGAACCAGGTTTCCGCGGAACAGGCCTATGTCCCCAACACCGCGATCCTGCGCACGGTGTTGCGCGACGCCGACGGCGGCGCGGTGGAGATCACCGATTTCGCGCCGCGCTGGCACCAGAACGAACGCTTCTACCGCCCGGTGATGCTGATGCGCAAGGTCCGTCCGCTGGCCGGGCTGCCGCGCATCCGGGTGCGCGTGCGCCCGCTGGCCGATTACGGCGCGACGCTGCCGGAAACCACCTGGGGCAGCAACCACATCCGCTACCTGCTGCCCGGCTTCACCCTGCGCCTGACCAGCGACGCGCCGGTGCGCATGCTGCGCGACGAATTGCCGTTCGTCCTCGACCACGACCTGCACCTGGTGCTGGGTCCCGACGAGACCCTGACCCAGCCGGTCGCGGACTTCGTCCGCCACGCCGAAGAAAAGACCACCGCCTACTGGCGCGAATGGGTGCGCTACCTGTCGATCCCGCTGGAATGGCAGCAGGCGGTGATCCGCAGCGCGATCACCCTGAAGCTGTGCCAGTACGAGGAAACCGGCGCGATCGTCGCCGCGATCACCACCTCGATCCCGGAAGCGCCACACACCGCGCGCAACTGGGACTACCGTTACTGCTGGCTGCGCGACGCCGCCTTCGTGGTGCGCGCGCTGAACCGCCTCGGCGCGACCCGCAGCATGGAGGAATACCTGCGCTACGTCGGCAACCTGGCCGCCAACGAGGGCCTGCTGCAGCCCCTGTACGGCATCGGCTTCGAAAGCCGGCTGGCCGAGGACGAAGTCGCCGCGCTGGCCGGGTACCGCGGCATGGGCCCGGTGCGGCGCGGCAACCTGGCCTGGCTGCAGAAGCAGCACGACGTGTACGGCAGCGTGGTGCTGGCCGCGACCCAGCTGTTCTTCGACCAGCGCCTGATCCGCATGGGCGACGAGGCCACGTTCCAGCGCCTGGAGCCGCTGGGCGAACGCGCCTACGCCCTGTACGACCAGCCCGACGCGGGATTGTGGGAATTCCGCGGCCGCACCGAGGTGCATACCTATTCCAGCGTGATGTGCTGGGCCGCATGCGACCGGCTGGCCAAGATCGCCGCGCACCTGGGCCTGGGCGAACGCGCCGCGTTCTGGCGCGGGCGCGCCGACGCGATGCATACGCGCATCACCGACCACGCCTACAACGCCGAGCTCGGCTATTTCGTCGAGGCGCTGGACGGGCATCGGCTGGATGCCTCGTTGCTGCTGCTGGCCGAACTGGGCTTCGTCGCCGGCGACGACCCTCGCTTCGCCCGCACGGTGGACGCCATCGGCGAGCGCCTGCGCCGCGGCGACGCGCTGTTCCGCTATGTCGCGCCGGACGATTTCGGCGCGCCGGAAACCAGCTTCACCGTATGCACGTTCTGGTACATCGACGCACTGGCGATGCTCGGGCGCAAGGACGAGGCGCGCGCATTGTTCGAACGCATCCTCGCGCGGCGCAACCCGCTGGGACTGCTGTCGGAAGACCTGGAGTTCGACCAGGGCGAAGCCTGGGGCAATTTCCCGCAGACCTATTCCCACGTCGGCCTGATCAACGCGGCGATGCGCCTGTCGCGGCCATGGCAGGACGCGGCATGAGCCGCCTGGTGGTCATTTCCAACCGCGTCGCCCGCCCCGGCACCGCCAGCGCCGGCGGACTGGCGGTGGCGCTGCAGGCGGCATTGGAGGAAACCGGCGGCCTGTGGTTCGGCTGGAGCGGGCGCATCGACCCGAACGAATCCGGACGCATCCGCGAAGAACGCGAAGGCCGCATCCACTACGTCACCGTCGACCTGTCGCGGCGCGACCACGACGATTACTACAACGGCTTCGCCAACCGCACGCTGTGGCCGCTGCTGCACTTCCGCGTCGACCTGGTCGACTACAGCCGCGAGACCTGGGCCGGCTATCGCCGGGTCAACACGCTGTTCGCCGACGAAGTCGCGCCGCTGCTGCGCGAGGACGACACGATCTGGGTGCACGACTACCACCTGATCCCGATGGCCGAGCTGTTGCGCGAACGCGGCGTGGACGCGCGGATCGGTTTCTTCCTGCACGTGCCGATGCCTTCGTCCGACCTGCTGGCGGCGCTGCCGCAGCACGTGAAGCTGTTCGAAGGCCTGTCGTCCTACGACCTGATCGGCTTCCAGACCGAACGCGACCTCGAGCGCTTCCAGGACTACACCCGCCTGTTCGGCCGCGGCCGCGTCGTCTCCCACGGCGTGCTGCAGACCGCCAGCGGCCGCAGGCTGCGCGCGGGCGCGTTCCCGATCAGCATCGACACCGCGCATATCGCCGAACAGGCGCGCGCTGCGGTGGCCAAACCCGGGGTCAGGCGCTTGCAGGCGAGCCTGTCGGGACGCGCGCTGGCCATCGGCGTCGACCGCCTGGATTATTCGAAAGGTTTGCCCGAACGCTTCCGCGCTTTCGAACGCTTCCTCCAGCGCCATCCGGACCTGCGCAACAAGCTGACCTACCTGCAGATCGCGCCGGTATCGCGCGGCGAGGTGCTCGAGTACCAGCACCTGCGCAACGAGCTGGAACAACTGGCCGGCCACATCAACGGCGACCAGGCCGAACCCGACTGGACCCCGGTGCGCTACGTCAACCGCAACCACCCGCACGCGACCCTGACCGGTTTCTACCGGATGGCGCGGGTCGGCCTGGTGACGCCCCTGCGCGACGGCATGAACCTGGTCGCGAAGGAATACGTCGCCGCGCAGGACCCCGCCGATCCGGGCGTGCTGGTGCTGTCGATCTTCGCCGGCGCCGCGCGCGAACTGGACGGCGCACTGATGGTCAACCCTTACGACCTCGACGGCGTGGCCGACGCCATCGCCGCGGCGATGGCGATGCCGCTGGAGGAACGGCAAGACCGCTGGGAAACGATGATGCGGCACCTGCGCACCCACGACATCACCGCATGGCGGCGCAGCTTCCTCGACGCCTTGCGCGAAGGCGTCGATGGCATGGATGCGGCGGCTTAGACGCCTGCGCGCGATGGATTCTCCAACGAAAGCGTGCGCGAGCACACGACGGAGCCGCGTCATATCCGGATTCAGCATCGTCGCCTCCGCGTATAGGGCCACTGCGACCATGGTCGCTACCATCGGATGGATAGGCCAAACCATGCGGCGCAGGTGCGCCAAAAAAATCCGGAGTGATCGATGTTCGATGCGGTGGTGAGCGAGTTGTCGGAACGCTACGGACTGGGCGATCGAAGTCGGGAGTTGTTCGGCCTGCTGATCGGGTACATCTTCAACGACCGGCGCGGCGGTTTCGGCGGCTTCGTGGAAGGGTTTCGCGAACAGGGCCACGGCGACCTGGTCGCGGCGTGGTTCGGCAACCCTGCCAGCACCTTGCCCTTGAACGCAGGCGATGTCGGCACCGTCTTCGGCCAGGGTCTGCTCAACGACTGGAGCATCCGCCTGGGCACCAGTCGGGCCACCCTCGCCGCCGCCATCGCCGGCGTCCTGCCGCGCCTAGTGGCCGAACTCACGCCGGGCGGACGCCTGCCGGCGGGCGCCGGAACGGTCGTCCCTGGCAAACGACTACCGGCGAACGACCCATGGACCAAGCCTGCCGCCGAATTGCATCGCCTCGAGCCTGTCTTCGCAACACCGCAAGAGCCTCCGGCGCCGCTTGGGGCACCGCCCGCCACGACAAGGATGGCGATGCCGAACCGCGCGGACGCCATGGCTGCGGCCTTCGCCGCGCCGGCGGGCTCCACACTGGCCGATTCCACGCGTGGTCCGGCCTTCAATCCGCATTTCCGCAGGCAGCCGCTGCGCAGGCGCGGCGGTTGGGGCTGGCTGCTGTGGCTGCTGGTCGTCGCCCTGATCGCCGGCGGCGTTTGGTACGCGTGGTCGCTGGGTTTGCTCGATCCCTATCTGAGGCAGTTAGGCCTGCAATAGCGAACGGCGTGATGTCACCCGCTATCGCAGACAGGTCGGGCCGACAGGATGGATCAAGCGGAGGTTCCGGGCTTTTGCAGCGACAGCAGGCCGAGCAACACCGCCAGCGCGGCATAGGCCGCGGCGAACTGGAAGGCGATGGCTTGGCGCAGGCCTTCGAGATTCCACGGCAGGTAGATACCACCGCGCGGATCGACCGAATGAATCACCCCGAACAGGGTCAGCGCCGCGGCCAGCAACAGGATGCCCGCCGCGGCACGCGTGCGCGTTTCGATCAGCGCGACCAGCGCGGCGGCCCACAGCATCGCGGTGATGATGAAGCCGTTGCCCAGCGTGGTGATCGCGGCCAGGTCGGAGAAGCCGTGCGGATCGCTGGTGGAGAACAGGCTGGCGAAGTGGTCCGGCGCGATCCAGCCGGGATTGCCCAGCTTGATGTTCAACAGATAGGCGATCGAAGGCAGGAACGCCAGCGCCACCGCCGGCGCATGGCGGCGCGGGCTTTCGTGGAAGGCCTGGGTGGTGATGTCCAGGCCGACGTAGACGATGATTGGCGCCAGCACCGCCACCGGCAGCCACTGCACCAGCCCGGCGACGATGCCGAGCATGCCGCCGATGCCGACGAACAAGCCGGTCAGCAGGGTGTAGCCGCTGCGCGCGCCCATGTGCTTGTACGCCGGCTGGCCGATGTACGGCGTGGTCTGCGCGACGCCGCCGCACAGGCCGGCGACCAGCGTGGCCAGCGCTTCGACCAGCAGCACGTCGCGGGTGCGGTAATCGTCGCCGGAGGCACGCGCGCTTTCGCTGACGTTGATGCCGCCGACCACCATCAGCAGGCCGAAGGGCAACAGCAGCGGCAGGTATGGCACGGTGTGCGGCAGGCCTTCGACGAAGCCCAGGCTCGGCCACGGCAGCTGCACCGACAGCGGCAACGGATCGGGCAGCTGGAAGCCAGGTGCGCCCAGGCCCGACAGGCCAAGCCCGTAATACAACGCGGTACCGATCAGGAAGGCGACCAGCACGCCGGGCAGTTTCACCGGCAGCCGGCCTTTCGCCACCAGCACGTACAGCAGCAGGCCGAAGGTGACCACGCCGACCACCGGATTGCGCAGGGTTTCGATCAGCGGCAAGAAGCCGAGCAGGGTCAGCGCCGCACCGCCGATCGAACCCAGCAGCGCGGCGCGCGGCAGCACGCGGGTGATCCAGTCGCCGGCGAACGACAACGCCAGCTTGAACGCGCCCATCACCACCAGCGACGCCATGCCGAGCTGCCAGGTGGCGATGGCCGCGGCATTCGGATCCAGCCCTTGCTGCTTGAAGCCGATGAACGCCGGACCCAGCACCAGCAGCGCCATGCCGATGCTGGTCGGCGCATCCAGGCCCAGCGGCATCGCGGTGACGTCGTCGCGTCCGGTCTTCGCCGCCAGGCGCCGGGCCATCCACGTGTAGGCCAGGTTGCCGAGCAACACGCCGAGCGCGGTGCCGGGGAACATCCGCGCGAACACCACCTCCGCCGGGAACTGGAAGATGCCGACCAGCGCCGCGGCGATGAAACCGAGGATCGACAGGTTGTCGACCACCAGGCCGAAGAAACCGTTGAGGTCGGCAGGAACGAACCAGCGCGGGCGGTGGATCGAGGGGGAAGGTCCGGATGCGCTCATGGATGCTCTGGGGCGCTCATAGCGCCAGGTGCAGGAACTGGTTGAAATCGCTGGCGACATAGTCGCCGAACGCGGGGCCCGGCTCGAACCCGTGCGCCCGGTACAGGGCCAGGGCCGGTTCGAAGGCCGCGCCGCTGCCCGTCTCCAGGCTCAGCCGCGACATGCCGCGCGCGCGGGCGACGCCGAGGATATGGCGGAGGATCGCCACGGCCACGCCCTGGCGCAGGAAATCCGGATGCGTGCGCATCGATTTCAGCTCGCCATTGCCGTCGGCCAGCGCACGCAAGGCGCCGATGCCGGCGATGCGGCCGTCGCGCCACGCGCTCCATACGTCCACGTCCGCGCCTTGCAGGCCGGACAAGTCCAGCGCGAACACGCTGCCGGGCGGCGAGTTGGCATGCATCTGCCGCAGGTGCAGGGCCAGCAGTTCGCGCGTGGCCGCGCCGGACAGATCGTCGGGACGAATTTCGAAGGCCATCGCGAGCATCGACGGGTGCGGATTCGCCGAGTATGCGGTCAGAACGACACTTCCACCCGCTGTTGCGCCCACAGCACCGATTGGTGGCCGGTCGCCTGCTTCCACGCCAGCCGGATCGCTTCGATGTCGGCGCGCCGCTGCGGCGTGTCCTCGTGCAGGATGACCAGCACCTTGGTGCCGAGCCGGTTCGGCTCCTTCGCGCCGCGGAACAGCCACTGGCCGTAGGCGTCGAACACGGTCAGGCCATCGGGAAAACGCGGCGTCACTTCCTTGTCGAGGAAGGCGCGCCACTGCGCTTCGCCGATCTTTTCCGTCTGCGGGCGATCGGCCGGGCCACTCTCCTCGCCCACGCCGAAATACAGCTCGCTACGCACCCATCCCTGCGCCTGCGCCGGCCGCGCGGCGTCGCCCTGCAGGGAGGCGGTGGTGGCCGGCACGACGGCCCCGGTCGTGCTGCACGCGGCGAGGACCAGGACCAGGGACAACCACCACGCTTGGCGCAGACGCATCGGGACACTCCAGGAAAAAGGACACGCTCGGCGTTCGCTCGGCCGTTGCGAAATGACGCATCGGCATGAGCAGGTCGGCCACCGTCATGAGCGGGGACATTGTGCCCGCCGCTCCGGCAGATAATATATCTCTTTATCCGGATGAATAAGTAGAATATTCCACCGGCGATCGGGCAACCTGTATCGCCGCACGCTCCCCTTCCCCAAGGAACTTCCCATGTCCCATCCCGTCGTGGCCCCGCTGGGCGCCGCCATCGCCCTTGCCCTCGCCTTCCCCGCCTTCGCCCAGCAGGCTTCCGGCAACGCCACCGAGCTGGACACGGTCATCGTCACCGGTACCCGCGCCAGCGATCGCACGGCGCTGGAATCGACCGCGCCCATCGACGTGCTGACCGCCGAGGACATCCGCAAGGCCGGCGCGCTCAACGGCGAGCTGGGCAGCGCGCTGCAGGCCTTGCTGCCGTCGTTCAACTTCCCGCGCCAGTCCAACTCCGGCGGCGCCGACCACGTGCGCGCCGCGCAGTTGCGCGGCCTGTCGCCCGACCAGGTGCTGGTGCTGGTCAACGGCAAGCGCCGCCACGTCAGCGCGCTGGTCAACACCGACAGCAAGATCGGCAAGGGCACCACGCCGGTCGATTTCAACGCGATCCCGCTCAACGCGATCAAGCGCATCGAAGTGCTGCGCGACGGCGCCGGCGCGCAATACGGCTCCGACGCGGTGGCCGGGGTGATCAACGTGATCCTCGAGGATGCACCCGAAGGCGGCGCGCTCGAAGCCAGCTACGGCCTGCACCACACCGACGTGGAACCGATCGACCGCACCGTGACCGACGGCCAGACCGGCTATTTCGGCGCCAAGGTCGGCACCGGCCTGGGCGATGGCGGCTTCCTGCGCCTGGGCCTGGAATACAAGCACCGCAACGGCACCAACCGCGCCGGTTTCGACCAGATCCCGTTCTGGGAAGAACAGACGGCGGACAACCTCGCCCTGGCCGGCAAGCGCAACTACTGGCTGGGCGACGGCGAGTCGAAGGACATCAACGGCTGGTTCAACGCGGAAGTGCCGGTCGGCGAAGCCGGCGCGTTCTACGCGTTCGGCACCTGGCACCAGAGCGACACGCGCGGCGCGAACTATTTCCGCTATCCCGACGGCGCCGCCAACTGGAAGGAGATCTACCCGAACGGCTACCGACCGGTGTCGCTGGGCGAGAACTTCGACGCCTCGCTGGTCGCCGGCCTGCGCGGGCAATGGGGCGCATGGGACTACGACGCCAGCCTCAACCACGGCCGCAACGACTTCACCTATCGCCTGGAAAATTCGTTGAACGCGTCGCTGGGCCCGACCAGCCCGACCCGCTTCAAGACCGGTGACTACAGCTTCGCGCAGACGCTGTTCAATTTCGATTTGAGCCGCGCGTTCGGTGCGCACGTGTTCGCCGGCGGCGTCGAATTCCGCCGCGAAGACTACGAAACCGGGGCCGGCGACCCGGCCAGCTACGCGGCCGGTCCGTACACCGATCGCCCGACCGGCTCGCAGGCCGGTGGCGGCCTGACCCCGCAGGACGTGGCCGACCTGTCGCGCGACGTGTCCAGCGTCTACGCGAGCGTGTCCAGCCAGTTCGGCGACAAGCTGAGCACCGACATCGCGGCGCGCTACGAACACTACGAAGGCTTCGGCGGCCAGTTCACCGGCAAGCTCGCCGCGCGCTACGAGTTCGCGCCGGCATTCGCGCTGCGCGGTGCGGTGTCGAACAACTTCCGCGCGCCGTCGCTGAGCCAGATCGGCTACGAAGCCACCTCCACCGGTTACGACGCCTCCGGCCAGTTGCTGCAGGGCCGCCTGCTGTCGGTCGAGAATCCCATCGCCCGCGCGCTGGGCGCGACCGAGCTGCAGCCGGAGAAATCGGTCAACCTCAGCCTCGGTTTCACCAGCCGGATCGGCGAGCACTTCGACCTGTCGCTGGATTTCTTCCAGATCAACATCGACGACCGCGTGGCCCTGTCCGAGGACATCACCGGCCAGCCGCTGACCGATTTCGTCGAACAGAACTTCGGCGTGCGCGGCGTGCAGAGCGCCAGCTTCTTCGTCAACGCCGCCGATACCCGCACCCGCGGCGCGGAACTGGTCGCCAACTGGCGCCAGGCGTTGGGCGGCGGCGAACTGCTGCTGACCGGCACCTGGAGCTACGCCAAGACCGAACTGGAGCACATCGTCGCCACGCCGTCGCAATCGCTGGCGCTGGATCCGGACTACGTGCTGTTCGGGGTCGAGGAAAGCAACACGCTGACCGATGCAGCGCCGCGCACCCGCGCGCAGTTCGCGGCGAACTGGAACAACGACAAGTGGGCGCTGCAGGCCCGGGTGCAACGCCACGGCAGCGCGACGCGCGTGTTCGACTTCGGCGGCGGCTTCGTGCCGACCCAGACCTATTCGGCGAAATACCAGCTGGATGCGGAAGTCGAGTACCGCATCACGCCGAAGTGGAGCGTGGCGCTGGGCGGGCAGAACCTGACCGACGAATACGCCGACCGTTCCAGCGAGGACATCGCCTATTTCGGCAACCTGCCCTACGACGTACTGTCGCCGGTCGGCAGCAACGGCGCCTACTACTACACGCGGGTCCGTTACGCGTTCTGATACGCACCGATCGGACGAACCCGGGTCCCGGCGCTTTCGCCGGGACTATTCGACGAACCGGGCGCGCTGCCCGGTGGTCGGCACGTGGCAGGTCGTCGTGCCGAACCAGCGATAGCGATTGCGCGCCAGCCAGCGATACGCCGGGTCGCGCAGGCCGCGCGGAATCCCGCGGATGATGCCGGCGATGCGCCATGGCCCGCCGAGTCCCGCCAATACGCGGACGATGGCGTCGGTGTCGATGTACGCGCGGCCGTCCTCGACCAGCAGGAACGATGCGGGATCATCCGCGTCCAAGCCGTGCCCGGCGAGCAGGCGGCGGCCCGCCGCGGTCTGCATCGCGGCGAAACGATAGCGCGCGCGCCGGTCGTGGCGCAGCAGGAAGCGGACCCAGCCGTTGCACAGCACGCAGATGCCATCGAAGACGATGAGCGGGCCGTCGCCGCCAGTCGTCCTTTCACTCGACATGCAGCCATCCCCGGTAGCGCACCAGCAGGCCCGCCAGCGGCAAGGCGGCGGCGACATCGAAGTGGTAGCGGCCGTCGCGCTCGAACTCGTGCGCCCGCACGTCGTCGAACCAGCCCGTCGGCAGGGGCAGCAAGCCGAAGGCGCGGACGCTGGCAACCCGCCAGACGATCGCGCCCGCGTCGACGCCGAGCCGGAAACCGAAACGCACCCACCCGAGCCGCTCGCACAACAGGCCATCGCGCGCCCACAGCCGCGAACGCATCGCATGGCCGGCGACGTGGCGGGTCCAGCGTTCGTGCGTCGGCACCGCTTCGATCTCGACCTCGATCGGGCCGCTGCCCGGCGACGGCAACCGCGTGGCCCACGCGCACAGCCTCGACAGCACGCCGGCCCCGCGCACGACTTCGACTTCACCGCGATAGCGGTGCAGGCCCGGGTTCGAGTGGATGCCTCGTACTTTCGGCGGCAACGCGGCGAAGTCGCCGCCAAGCAGGCCGGCGTACAGCGCGGCGCTCACGCCTGTTTCCACACCAGCGTAGCCATGCGCCCGGTGCGTTGGTCGCGACGATGCGAGAAGAAGCGTTTCTCGTCGCTGATCGTGCACAGGCCGCCGCCGTGGATGTCGGCAGGCGACATGCCGGCATCGACCAGTCGCTGTCGCGCCAGTGCGTACAGGTCGACCTTCCAGTGGCTGGGCCGGGTCGGCGCGAATGCCGTTTCGGCACGCGCGTCGCGCGAGACGAAGCCGTCGAACACTTCTTCGCCGATTTCGTAGGCCTGCGGGCCGGCAGCGGGGCCCAGCCAGGCGACCAGGTCCCGGGGGGCCGCGTGCATCGCGGCGACGGTGTTCTCCAGCACGCCGGCAACCAGTCCGCGCCAGCCTGCATGCGCCGCGCCGACTTCACCGCCGTCCTTCGCCGCGAACACCACCGGCAGGCAATCGGCGGTAAGGATGGCCAGCACGACGCCCGCATCGGAAGTGACCGATGCGTCGGCGATCGGCTCCGGCGCACCATCGGGCGGCACCACGTCGCCGGCGCCGAAACGCTGCACGGCCACGCCATGCACCTGCTGCAGCCAGTGCGGTGCATCCGGCAGGCCGCAGCGCTGGATCAGTTCGTTGCGGTTGGCCGATACGGTGCGCACGTCGTCGCCGCTGCGCAGGCCGAGATTGAAACGGTTGAACGGGATCTCCGACGCGCCCGCGCCGAAGCGCAGCGTGGTGAAGGCGACGACACCAGGCGGTGCAGGCCAATCGGCGGGCAGGATGGCGCTCACGGTTTGTGCGCCGCCACGTCCTCGCGCAGCAGGCGCATCAGTTCCTGCATGTCGGCCGGCACCGGCGCGGACACGCGTAGCGGTTCGCCGGTCGAGGGATGGGAGAACTCCAGCGTTTCCGCGTGCAGGGCCTGTCGCTTGAAGCCGCGCAGCGCCGCGATCAGTTCTTCCGACGCGCCCTTGGGCAGTTTCAGCGGACCGCCGTACAGCGGATCGCCAACGATCGGGTATTTGATGTGCGCCATGTGCACGCGGATCTGGTGGGTGCGGCCGGTTTCCAGCCGGCACTCCAGCGCAGTGTGGTTGCGGAAGCGTTCGCGCAGGCGGTAATGGGTCACCGCATCGCGGCCGTCCTCGCGCACCGCCATCTTCAGCCGGTCGCGCGGATGGCGGTCGATCGCCGCATTGGCAGTGCCGCCGGCGACCATCGCACCGACCACGATGGCCAGGTATTGGCGATGCACGTCGCGCGCGGACAGTTGTTCGACCAACGCTGCGTGCGCCTGCAACGTGCGCGCGACCACCATCACTCCGCTGGTGTCCTTGTCGAGGCGATGCACGATGCCGGCACGCGGCAGCGCGGCCAGCGACGGGTCGCGGAACAGCAACGCATTGACCAGGGTGCCGTTCGGGTTGCCGGCGCCCGGGTGCACGACCAGCCCGGCGGGCTTGTCCAGCACGAAGACCTGGTCGTCCTCGTACAGCACGTCCAGCGGGATGTCCTCGGGCAGCGCGTGGGTCTGGGTTTCGAGCACGGCGTCGAGGCTGGCCACCTGCCCGCCGCGCACCGGGTCGCGGGGGCGGGCGATTTCGCCGTCGAGGCGGGCGTCGCCGGACTTGATCCATTCGGCCAGGCGCGAACGGGAGAATTCGGGGAACAGCTCGGCCAGCACCGCGTCGAAGCGGCGGCCGGTCGCAGCGTCAGGCACCACGGCGCTGCGCGGGGCGTCCTCGTCCGGCGATTCGGGAGCGGAGGGGTCGGGGGAATGGCTGGCGGGAGGCGGGGTCATCGGGGGACTGTTGGCCGGGCGTTCATGGCCGGGAGGCCGCCTAGGCTATCATCGCTGCCTTGTTTCCCTGCCGCGGCCCTTCCGCCAGCCCATGACCCAGCGCGCCTCCCACCGCCTCCACGCATTGCGCATCGTCGCCCTGATCCTGGTCGTCGCCGTCACCGGCACCGGCTGCGGCAAGTGGTTCAAGAAGGACAAGAAGGCGGATGTCAGCGCGCCGGTCGAGGAGATGTACCAGAAGGCGCACCAGTCGATGCGCAAGAACAACTGGGACCGCGCCGAGATCGACTTCCGTGCGCTGACCGCGCAGTACCCCTACGGCCCGTACACCGAGCAGGCCCTGGTCGAGACCGCCTACGCCCAGTACAAGGCCGGCAAGCGCGACGACGCGGTGTCGACCATCGACAAGTTCATCCGCACCTACCCGAACCACCGCAACATCCCGTACATGTACTACCTGCGCGGCCTGGCCAACGCCAACAGCGACACGGTGTTCCTGCAGCGCGTGTGGCGCCAGGACAGCAGCCGCCGCGATCTGGCTTCGCCGAACCAGGCCTACAGCGATTTCTCCGTGGTAGCCGAGCGCTACCCGAACAGCCGCTACGCCGCCGACGCGCGCCAGCGCATGGTCGCGCTGCGCAACATCTTCGCCCGCCACGAGCTGGATACGGCGCTGTACTACCTGCACCGCAAGGCCTGGGTGTCGGCCGCCGCGCGCGCCAAGTACCTGCTGGAAACCTACCCGCAGAGCACCTACCAGAACGACGCGGTCGCCACGTTGGCCGAGGCCTATACCCAGCTCGGCAACCAGACCCTGGCCGCCGATGCCAAGCGCGTGCTGGAATTGAACGACCCGCAGCACCCGTGGCTGCACGGCGATTGGCCGGACTATCCGTCCGCGTTCCGCCGCCTCAATCCGTTCGCCGGCGAGAAGTCGCCGCTGGACAACGACGACAAGCGCAGGAAGCAGTAATCGCGCAACGTCATGACGAAGGGGCCGCAAGGCCCCTTTGCTTTTGCATGACCGACCCGTGGGAGCGGCTATAGCCGTGATCGCTTCTCGTGGGAGTACCTATCGCGGCTATAGCCGCCCCCACATCAAGGCTTGATTAACCGGAATATTTGTTGGTGATCGGGTAGCGCCGTTCGCGGCCGAACGCGCGCCGCGAGACTTTCGGCCCCGGCGCAGCCTGGTGGCGTTTCCACTCGCTGATCCGCACCAGCCGCAGCACCTTGTCCACCGTCGCCGGGTCGAAACCGGCCGCGACGATCTCGTCGCGCGACTGTTCCTGGTCGACGTAGCGCAGCAGGATGCCGTCGAGCACGTCGTACGGCGGCAGCGAATCCTGGTCCTTCTGGTTCTCGCGCAATTCCGCGGTCGGCGGGCGGTCGATCACCGCCGGCGGAATCACCGGCGCGCCAGCGACGGTATTGCGCCAGCGCGCGAGCGCGAATACCTCGGTCTTGTACAGGTCCTTGATCGGCGCATAGCCGCCGCACATGTCGCCGTAGATCGTCGCGTAACCGACCGCGTATTCGCTCTTGTTGCCGGTGGTCAGCAGCAGGCCGCCGAACTTGTTCGACATCGCCATCAGCAGCACGCCGCGGCTGCGCGATTGCAGGTTTTCTTCGGTCGTGTCGACCGGCCGGCCTTCGAACCAGGGCGCCAGCGCCTCGAGGAAGCCCTTGAACGGCGCCTCGATCGAAATCGCCTCCAGCTTCACCCCCAGCGCGGCGCATTGCTCGGCAGCCAGGTCGTTGGACAGGCCCGCGGTATAACGCGAAGGCAGGCGCACCGCAGTGACGTTCTCCGCGCCCAGCGCGTCCACCGCGACGGCCAGCACCAGCGAGGAATCGATGCCGCCGGACAGGCCCAGCCAGACCTTCGAGAACCCGTTCTTCGCGCAATAGTCGCGCGTGCCGCGGACGATGGCGCGCCAAGCGAGCGCATCCCGGCTTTCATCGCCATCGGCCGGCCAGGCCACCGGAATGAACTTGCGCGTGGCCGCGTCGTAATCGGCGACGCACCAGTGGTCCTCGAAAGCGCGCGCAGCGGGATGGATGCAGCCGTCGCCATCGGCCAGCACCGATGCGCCATCGAACACCAGTGCGTCCTGCCCGCCGACCACGTTGACATAGGCCAGCGCCACGCCGGTCTCGGCTACGCGCATCGCCAGCAGCGCATCGCGCTGCGCGTGCTTGCCCAGGTCGAACGGCGAAGCGTTGGGCACCAGCACCAGTTGCGCGCCGGCACGCGCGGCGTCGGCCAGCGGTTCGGCGAACCACAGGTCCTCGCAGATCACCAGGCCGACCAGCACACCGTTGACTTCGAACACGCAGGCGCCACCGTCCGGATCGATGTCGAAATAGCGCCGTTCATCGAACACCGCGTAGTTGGGCAGTTCGCGCTTTCGGTAGGTCGCGGCAACCTCGCCATCGCGCAGCACGCTGGCTGCGTTGTAGACGATCGCACCCGCGCTCTGCGGCCAGCCGACCACGGCGACGATGCCGTGCGCGGCCGTGGCGATGCGCTGCAGCGCGGCCTCGCAATCGGCCAGGAACGACGGCCGCAGTAGCAGGTCTTCCGGCGGATAACCGCTGACCGCCAGTTCCGGAAACAGCACCACGTCCGCGCCGTGCACGTCGCGCGCCTCGGCGATCATCCGCGCGATGCGCGCTTCGTTGCCGGCGATGTTGCCGACCGGGAAATCGAACTGGGCCAGGGCGATGCGCAACTTGCCTTGCATTTCAGATCCCATGAGTCAGGAAGTCCAGCGCGTCGATGATGGACAGGCGTTCCGCGGACAGATCCGCCACCTGCCTGCCGAGCATCTGCATCGGCACATTGGTGATCTGCGCCGTGTCCATCACCATCCGCTTACCTGCAACCATCAACGACGGCATCAGGCGGCTGACCGACATCCGCGCATGTTCGGGCGCGATCAAGGGCACGACCACGCGCGACTCGGCGCTGTCGATCAGATCGCTTTGCACGTTCAACCAGCACGGGATGGACCGCCGCGACGCCGCGTCGGCATTGGCGTAGACGGAAAACTGGCTCATTCCTTGAGCGACGCCTTGAAGGCACGCACGTGGTCGCCGGCGAGCCCGTCGCGCTTGATGCGCTCATTGTACGCGGCGATCGCTTCGCGGTTTTCCTCCAGCCACCGTTCGCGCAGGCGCGCGCGCACTTCCGCTTCCAGCGCCTTTTCCAGCGTTGCGGAGAGATTGATTTCCAGCGCCTTGGCCTGGTCCAGCAACTCGGCGTTGACGCTGAGGTTGGCCGCGCGCTTGGCGGCATAACCGGCGTTCTCTTCACGGATGCGCATGGGCATGCTCCGCACCAATCATGCGCATAACCTATGCGCATGATTGGGAGCTGTCAAGCCATGAAAAAAGCCGCCCTGAGGCGGCTTTTCCCATGGAAGGCACCGCGAGCATGCCACGGCGCGCCGCCTGCCACGCAGGTCGCTTACTTCAGCCGCGCCGCGATCGCCGCGCCCAGGTCGCCCGGCGACTTCACCGTGGTGACGCCGGCCTTTTCCATCGCGGCGAACTTGCCCTCGGCCGTGCCCGAGCCGCCGGACGCGATCGCGCCGGCATGGCCCATGCGCTTGCCCTTCGGGGCCGAGGCGCCGGCGATGAAGCCGACCACCGGCTTGGTCACGTGCTTGGCGATGTATTCGGCCGCTTCTTCCTCGGCGCTGCCGCCGATCTCGCCGACCATGATGACGCCTTCGGTCTGCGGGTCTTCCTGGAACAGCTTCAGCGCGTCGATGAAGTTGGTGCCGTTGATCGGGTCGCCGCCGATGCCGATGCAGGTCGACTGGCCGAGGCCGGCATCGGTGGTCTGCTTGACCGCTTCATAGGTCAGCGTGCCGGAGCGCGACACGATGCCGACCTTGCCCGGCATGTGGATGTGGCCGGGCATGATGCCGATCTTGCATTCGCCGGGCGTGATCACGCCGGGGCAGTTCGGGCCGATCAGGCGCGCGCCGGGGTAGCCCTTCAGCACGTTCTTGACCCGCAGCATGTCGAGCACCGGGATGCCTTCGGTGATGCACACGATCACCTTGATGCCGGCGGCCGCGGCTTCCATGATCGCGTCGGCCGCGAACGGCGGCGGCACGTAGATGACCGAGGCGTCGGCGCCGGTCTTGGCGACGGCTTCCTGCACGGTGTCGAACACCGGCAGGCCGAGGTGCTGGGTGCCGCCCTTGCCCGGGGTCACGCCGCCGACGACCTGGGTGCCGTAGTCGAGCATCTGTTGCGCATGGAAGGTGCCCTGCGAGCCGGTGAAGCCCTGCACCAGCACCTTCGTGTTCTTGTTGATCAAAACGGACATTTCGCTTTCCTTGAAGGTGGGATCAGGCGGCGTGCTTGACGGCTTCCACCGCCTTCTTCGCGCCATCGTTGATGTCGTCGGCCGGGATGATCGCCAGGCCGGAGTTCTTCAGCAGCTCCTTGCCGGCATCCACGTTGGTGCCTTCCAGGCGCACGATCACCGGCACCTTGACGCCCACTTCCTTGACCGCGGCGATGATGCCCTCGGCGATCATGTCGCAGCGGACGATGCCGCCGAAAATGTTGACGAAGATCGCCTTGACCGACGGCGAGCGCAGGATCAGCTTGAACGCCTCGGTCACCTTCTCCTTGTTGGCGCCGCCGCCGACGTCGAGGAAGTTGGCCGGCGCGCCGCCGTTGAGCGAGATCACGTCCATCGTGGCCATGGCCAGGCCGGCGCCGTTGACCATGCAGCCGATGTTGCCGTCCATGGTCACGTAGTTCAGGTCGTACTTGCTGGCCAGCACTTCGGTTTCGTCTTCCTGGCGCACGTCGCGCATGGCGACGAGTTCCGGATGGCGGAAGCTGGCGTTGTCGTCGGAGTTGATCTTGCCGTCGAGCACGGCCAGGTCGCCGGTGTCGAGGATCGCCAGCGGGTTCAGCTCGACCAGGGCCAGGTCCTTGTCGTTGAACAGCTTGAACAGGCCCAGCATGATCTTGGTCAGCTGGCCGGCCTGCTTGGCGTTCAGGCCCAGGGCGAAGGCCAGGTCGCGGCACTGGTACGGCTGCAGGCCTTCGACGAAGCTCACGTTGAGGGTCTTGATCGCCTCGGGCTTCTCGTGGGCGACCTGCTCGATGTCCATGCCGCCTTCGGCCGAAGCGATGAAGGTGACGGTCTGGGTGCCGCGGTCGACCAGCACCGACAGGTACAGTTCCTTGGCGATGTTGGTCGCCTGGGTGATCAGCACGCTGTCGACCGGCAGCTCGACGCCGGCGGTCTGGTAGGTCGCCATCCGGGTGCCCAGCATGGCCTTGGCGTACTGCTTCACCTCATCCAGGGTCTTGGCCAGCTTGACGCCACCGGCCTTGCCGCGGCCGCCGGCGTGGATCTGCGCCTTCACCACCCAGAAGTCGCCACCGATAGCCTTGGCCGCGGTCACCGCCTCATCGGGGGAATGGGCCACCTGGCCCTTGGGAACGGCAATGCCGTAGTCGCCGAACAGTTGTTTGGCCTGGTATTCGTGGAAATTCATGCGTCACCGTAGTCAGGGGATCCGATCGCATCGCGCGCCGGGCGGCCGGGCAGCGGCCCGGCCGGGGGCGTGGCAGATGGGTCCGCTATTGTCGCGCAGCGGGTGCTGCAGCGCAAAATGCGGCCGTCCTATACTTTTGGCTCATCCCCCGGGGTTTCCGCTTGTCCCAGCGCGCGCTCTCCTTCGGATACCTCAGCCAGGCGCCCGAGCGGGACCTGTATTTCTTCGCCCTGTACCGGCTGCTGGAAGCGGCGCTGCTTGCCGCCCTGCTGTTCAGCCCGCTGCGCGAGCTGATCGGCGGATCCGCCCCGCCCAAGCTGGCCGCGCTGGCTTCGGTCGGCTATCTGGTCGCGGCCACCTTCCTGTTGCTGCTGGGCCGGGTGGACGGCTGGCGCACCGGCGTGACGGTGCTGGGCGTGATGGTGGACATCGCCGTGGTCGCCCTGGTCTGCCACGCGCTGCCGGCGGCAGCGACCATCGCGGCCCTGCTGCTGACCTTCAACGTGGCCACCGCGGCGCTATTGCTGCCGCGGGCCCTGGGCCTGGCGCTGGCGCTGCTGGCCGGCCTGGCCCTGATCGGCGTGGAGGTCTGGGAGGTGCTGCACGGCCGCGCCGGCACCGAGGCGCTCAGCCAGCCGCTGGCATTCACCGCGAGCTATGTGGCGGTGGCATGGCTGGCGAACCAGATGGGCCAGCGCGCGCGCGCCAGCATGGCCCTGGCCGAACACCGCGGCTCGGCGCTGAGCCGCCAGGTCGAACTCAACGAGCTGATCATCCGGCGCATGCGCACCGGCGTGCTCCTGGTCGACGAGGATGGCCGCATCCGCCTGGCCAATGAAGCCGCGCTCGCCGCGCTCGGCGCCGGCGCCACGTCGCTGCAGGGCCTGCTCCTGCGCGAGGCCGCGCACCCCTTGAGCGTGCGCCTGGCCGAGTGGCGGCGCAGCGGCGAACGCAACGACAGCCCGCTGCAGATCGACCCCAACCAGCCGGACGTGCTGCCGCGCTTCGTCCGACCGCATCCGGAAAGCGGCCAGACCCTGGTGTTCCTCGACGACGCCAGCCTGGTTTCGCGCCGCGCCGAAACCCTGACCCTGTCGACCCTGGGCCGCTTCGCCGCTAGCCTGGCCCACGAAGTACGCAACCCGCTGGCCTCGATCAGCTATGCCGCGCAGTTGCTCGAGGAGACGAAGCTGCCCCCCGGCGACCAGCGCCTGGTGCAGATCATCGTGCAGCAATGCCGGCGCACCAACACCATCATCGAGACGGTGATGGGCCTGGCGCGGCGCGAACGCGCCGTGCCCGAGCAACTGGACCTGCGCCGGTTCGTCGAGCGTTTCGTCCGCGAATACACGGCCAGCCTGCCGCTGGAAACGGACCGGATCGAGGCCGTGACCGGCAAGGACGCAGTCACCGCGGTCGTCGACCCGCGGCACCTGCACCAGGTGCTGTCCACGCTGGTGCAGAACGCGCTGAACCACGGTCGCCTGCCCGGCGAACCGGCGCGCGTATCGCTGGTCGCCCACTTCGACGGGCAGCCGACCCTGGATGTGATCGATCGCGGCCCCGGCATCCCCGAGGCTACCGCTACGCAGCTGTTCCGCCCGTTCTTCACCACCTCGGAGCACGGCACCGGCCTGGGCCTGTACCTGTCCCGCGAGCTGTGCCTGGCCAACCAGGCCACGCTCGAATACGTGGCGGTACCCGGCGGCGGCAGCTGTTTCCGCATCCGCTTGCCGGGCACCCATACGCTGCTACCGGGCTGAGGAGCGCTTTCTTGTGGGAGCGACCTCGGTCGCGAATGCTTTCGGGCAGTTCCCTCCGCAGGGCATTCGCGACCGAGGTCGCTCCCATAACCCTCCCCCGCCGCGTAAACTGCCGCGAACTGACAGCAGGTAGCCATGAGCGACGCGCGCAACGCACTGGTAGTCGACGACGAACGCGACATCCGCGAACTGCTGACCCTGACCCTGGGCCGCATGGGCCTGCGCGTGGACACCGCGGCCAGCCTGGACCAGGCGCGCGAACAACTCGCGCGGCAACGCTACGACCTGTGCCTGACCGACATGCGCCTGCCCGACGGTTCCGGACTGGAACTGATCGGCGAAATCGTGCGCCGCTTCCCGCACACGCCGGTGGCGATGATCACCGCCCACGGCAACGTCGAGGCCGCGGTGGAAGCGTTGAAGGCCGGCGCTTTCGACTTCGTCAGCAAGCCGGTGGAGCTGTCGGTGCTGCGCGGCCTGGTGACCCACGCGCTGCGGCTGGAGGCGCCGGCGACGCCCGCCGCCGCGGCCACGTTGCCGCCCGCGCCGGGCAGCGGCCGCCTGCTCGGCGATTCGCCCGCCCTGGTTGCCCTCCGCGCGACCATCGCCAAGGTCGCGCGCAGCCAGGCGCCGGTGTACATCCTGGGCGAATCGGGGGTGGGCAAGGAGCTGGTCGCCCGGACCATCCACGAGCAGGGCGCGCGCGCGGCGGGGCCGTTCGTGCCGGTCAACTGCGGTGCGATCCCGGCCGAGCTGATGGAAAGCGAATTCTTCGGCCACAAGAAGGGCAGTTTCACTGGCGCCCATGCCGACAAGCCGGGCTTGTTCCAGGCCGCGCACGGCGGCACCCTGTTCCTCGACGAAATCGCGGAGCTGCCGCTGCCGATGCAGGTAAAGCTGCTGCGTGCGATCCAGGAGAAGACCGTGCGTCCGGTCGGTGCCGCCAATGAGGTCGCGGTCGACGTGCGCATCCTCTCGGCCACGCACAAGGACCTGTCCACGCAGGTCGCCGACGGTCGCTTCCGCCATGACCTGTATTACCGCCTCAACGTGATCGAACTGCGCGTGCCGCCCCTGCGCGAGCGCACCGAAGATCTGCCAGCGCTGGCCGCGGCCATCCTGGCGCGGCTGGCCAGCGAGCAGAAGCGCCCCGCTCCGCAACTGGGCGCCGACGCGCTGGCCGCCCTGGCCGCGCACCCGTTCCCGGGCAACGTGCGCGAACTGGAAAACCTGCTGGAACGCGCGCTGGCCTTGGCCGACACCGACGCGCAAACGCTTGGCGCCGAAGACCTGAACCTGCCCGTGCCGCCAGCCGCTACGGGTCGTCCTGCGTCTCCGCCTCCGGCGGCGGCGGCGCCCGCGCCCGCTCCGCTCGAAACGGAGGAATCCGGAGGCGACGCGTCGCCGGCCTTGCCCGGCTACATCGAGGAGCTGGAGCGAGCGGCCATCATGAAGGCACTGGAAGAAAACCGCTGGAACCGCACCAAGGCCGCGGTCCAGTTGGGCATCACTTTCCGCGCGCTGCGCTACAAACTGAAGAAGCTCGGCATCGAGTAGGAGCGGGCCTGCCCGCGACCGAGACCTCACGCCGGAGCCCTCTTCGCGTCGCTGCCGACGCCCATCAACGCGAATAGCCCCCCCCGAACTGACTCTACGCGTCACTTTTGGCCACAGACCGATCCGCTACCAATGAGGCGAAAAGCCTTTACCCGCCAAATGATGGCGGTTTTCCCCACGCTCCATTGAAGCCCGTCACAAAGCTAACCCGCCCCTCACCGCCCTGACTTTTGGCATGCATCCTGCGTGATACAGCCGCACGTGCCAGTTGCACGGCGCCGAAGGACCGGGTCAGCCGGCAACCGGGTACGTCGTCATCCATCCACTCCTAGGGGATACACCATGAAGAAGCAGCAGGGCTTTACCCTGATCGAATTGATGATCGTCATTGCGATCATCGCCATCCTGATGGCCATCGCCATCCCGGCCTACCAGGACTACGCGGTCCGCACCAAGGCTTCGGAAGGTATCAACTTGGCGGCCGCGGCTAAGCTGGCCACGGCCGAGACGTATTCGTCTACCGGCCACTATCCGCCGAGCAACGCAAGTGCCGGTCTGCCGACCGCTGCATCGATCAACGGCAAGTACGTGACCAGCGTCTCCACCGTCGATGGTGTTGTCACGATTACCTATAGTGGCGCTGAACCGAAGCTTCCCAACAACGCCACTCTGCTTCTTTCGGCTTCCACGGCCGCTGGTTCCGTCAAGTGGAAGTGCAAGAAGGGCGCCAACATCACTGACAAGTACCTGCCGTCCGAGTGCCGTAACTAAGTTCGACTTGATTGCGCTGGCGCAAGGTGAAGGGCTGCGTGAGCAGCCCTTCTTTTTTATGCTGACGTAATGCTCTCGGCCTATTCCCTAGTGGACAGCCATTCCCGGCCCATTACCGGTCCGCTTTCATGAGCGGCGTGTTCGCTCACTCCCAGAGCTGGCGTTTGCCATTTGCCGGTCTTGCGCTGGTCTTGCTGGTTGCTTGGGCCTACTGGCCGGGCCTGACAGGACCGTTCCTGTTCGACGATTTCGGCAACCTTGATGTATTAGGTGCCTACGGTCGCATACGAGACTGGCCGACCTTCCTGTACTACCTCACTTCTGGCAATGCCGACCCTACCGGTCGCCCTGTCGCGTTGCTCAGCTTCTTGTTAGACGCACGTGACTGGCCAGCCAATGCCTGGGCATTCAAGCGCACTAACCTGCTCTTGCATCTCCTCAACGGCGGCCTGCTGGCTTGGGTGATCGCCCGCTTGCAGGTCGGCCTGTGTCGCCGCGACCCCACATTTGTAGTCTCGCGCTGGACCCCGTTGCTAGCCGCCGCATTGTGGGCCGCGCATCCGTTCTTCGTCTCCACCACGCTTTATGTAGTCCAGCGCGAAGCGATGCTGCCGATGACCTTCGCCCTGCTAGCGCTGCTGGCCTGGGATCGCGCAGTGTTGGCGTTCGACGCCTCTCGCACCACTCACGGTTGGTGCTGGGTGATAATGGGCGTGGGCACTGCTACCCTGCTGGCCGGACTGTCCAAGGCCAACGGCTTCCTTGCACCAACCTTGGCAGGATTGGTCTATCTGCTATGCCTCAGGCCAACGCAGGATTCGACAGGCGATCGACGGCAGACCGACCTCGCAGCATGGCTGTGCCTGGGTCTGCCGACCCTGGCGATCCTGAGCTATCTGGCATACACAGCTTGGCTGCTGTGGCCGCTCTCGGAGCTGTACGGTCGCGATTGGACATTGCCGCAACGCCTGCTCAGCGAGCCGCGCGCCCTGTGGTCCTATCTGGGCCAATGGTTACTGCCGCGCGCCGGTGGTGGCGGTGTCTACGTCGAAGGCTTCTCGCCTTCGCGAGGCTGGCTGGCGCCATGGACCACGCTACCCGCAATGCTCGGCTTGCTGGCCTGCACCATTTGGGCCATCGTATTTCGGCGACGTTTCCCGGCCTTGTGCTCAGCCGTCCTGTTCTTCCTCGTCGCGCACATGCTTGAAAG
This sequence comes from Pseudoxanthomonas helianthi, assembly GCF_017939625.1. Lineage (GTDB taxonomy): Bacteria > Pseudomonadota > Gammaproteobacteria > Xanthomonadales > Xanthomonadaceae > Pseudoxanthomonas_A > Pseudoxanthomonas_A helianthi. Next base: position 242,746 of record NZ_JAGKTC010000002.1, on the reverse strand, counting down.
CACGACAATTCCGCTGGAGCTCTATTTCGAGCATCGCAATTACTTGCCGATGGCATTATTCGGCTGGCCGGTGGCACATTTCCTGCTCCGCCCCGGTCCTTATCCACGCTATCGCGGCGCTGCCGCAAGCCTATTGTTGGCCACATTGCTCCTGCTGACTCATGCTCGAGCCATTACTTGGGGAAACCCGGCACTACTAGGCATGGTATCTGCCGACTACGAGCAAGATTCCGCACGTGCCCAAGTTAGCGCTGCTGCCGAGGAAATTCGAACAGGGCAGATCCGGGCCGGCTTGGGACGACTGCACCAAGCCCAGCTTACAGCGCCAGAAGATATTGACGTGGCGATCAGTGCCGTCGGTCTGGAATGTCAGACGACAGGCCGATTGGGCGCGGACACTATGCGACGGGCGTTACGCACGCTGAGCAGCGCACGACGATGGAATTACGGCTTGTACCAGTGGTTCCAGGATGCCAGCCGCAACCCAACCGCGGTCGACTGTATTGGCATGGGCCTTACCGGACTGGAACAGTTGGTTGCGGCAGCGGAGTCGAACCCGCAAAGCGCGGCATCCTTGCGCAAGCGTGGCTTCTGGCATGTTCGCGGCCTGATCGCGCTGGCCCACAACGATCCGAACCAGGCATTGCGCTGGTTCAATGCAGTTCTGGCACTTGAACCAGATGCCGACTATGCACTTGTGCAAGCTGCAGCGCTTGGCAACGCGGGATCGCCCCGGCTAGGAATCGTGCATCTGAACGAATTCCGCCGACTTGAACGACAGCAATCTGCATCACGCATCCGCGACATGGCCAGCCTGCATCGCTGGCTGTTGCAGCACTATGGCTATTATGAAAACGAACTAATCCAACTTCGCCAGAAGCTCGAAGCGGATGCGAGTGCGTCCCAGCTGGCGGAACCAGCATGAGCCATCCCCCATCGCCGGATCGCATTACATTGTGTGCCCTGCTGGGATTACTGGTGTGCATCGCTGCCGTATATGCAGGAGGCTTGGCTGGTGGCTTCGTGTTCGACGATTACCCGAACATCGTAGATAACGCAGCGCTGCACGTAGGTTGGAATAGCGACTGGCATGCGTGGCTGGCAGCAGCCTTTTCGTCTCCATCACAGGAATTGGTTCGGCCGCTGGCGATGCTCAGCTTTGCCTTCAACCACGCCACATTTGGGCTTGATCCATGGTGGATGAAGTTGACCAATGTAGCTGTCCATTTGCTCAATACCTGCTTGGCCTATGCACTTGCGCGCCGCTTGTTCGCCGTCATCTATGCCATAGATACCGTCCGGTGCAACCGTATCGCACTATGGGTCGCCGCGATCTGGGCGCTGAACCCGATCAATCTAATGGCAATCCTGTTCGTGGTTCAGCGCATGGAAAGCCTGAGCCACACATTCGTATTCCTAGGCCTGTGCCTGTACATGGATGGTCGCCAGCACCTGATCGCGCAAGGCAAAGGCTGGACCAGGCTGCTGACGGGACTGGTCGGCTGCACCGCTATGGGTCTGACAGTCAAGGAATCGGCGGCACTGCTGCCACTTTATGCACTGTGCGTCGAATGGATCCTGTTTGGTTTCCGTGGCTTCGACAGTCGACGCGACTGGCGCCTCTGGATCATGTACTTGCCGGGGCTGGTGCTTCCCGGCCTGCTCGGCATGGCCTGGCTGCTGCCGGGCCTGCTGCGCGGCGGGCACTACCCGGGACGCGACTTCGGCCTTGTCGAGCGGTTGATGACCGAAAGCCGCGTGGTGATGGACTACCTTCACTGGACCTTGCTACCGGACATGGGCCAGCTCAGCCTATACCACGACGACTATCCGGTATCGCGCGGATTGTTGTCGCCCCCTTCCACCGCGGTTTCGTTGATAGCCATTACGGTCTTGCTTCTGGCCGCCTGGCGATCGCGCCGTCGTTGGCCGCTCGCAGCCCTGGGCATGCTCTGGTTCTTCTGCGCACAACTGCTCACCGCCACGGTGATTCCGCTGGAACTGGTCTACGAACACCGCAATTACTTCGCTTCGTTCGGCCTGTGCCTGGTACTTGGCGATGTGCTGCGACACGTCGCAGGCAAGGACAGTATGCGTAGGGCAGTCTGGCTGATGGCCCTCCTGCTATTGATCTTGTACGGCGCTTTCACCGCGTTGCGTGCGCGCGAATGGAGCAACCCGCTACGTTTTTCGATGGCCGAGGCCACCAAGCATCCAACCTCTCCGCGGGCGACTTTCGGCCTTGCGAGAGACTTAGCCGTATTAAGCGGGTACCAAATCGATTCGCCTTATCTGGCGCCTGCGCTTGCGGCACTCGAACGGGCCATGCAGGTCGATGGCGCCACGCCTTTGCCTGCGACGACCGCTATCATCCTGGCCAATCGCAGCGGCTCACCAGTGGATGTACGCTGGTGGAACAACTTGCGGGAACGCCTGCACACCAATCCGCCGGGACCCCAACCACGAGGCGCACTGGGGTCGCTAGTCGATTGCGGCCTGCAACGCCATTGCTCCTTGCCCACCCAGGAAATGGATGCAGTTTTCACCGCTGCACTGAGCCATGGCCGCGACCCTGAAATACTCAATATCCAGGGCAATTACGCATTGAATGGCCTGGGCAATCCCACGCTTGCGGCTCAATTGTGGGAGGAAGCCGCGCGCTTGGCCCCAAGGGTCGCCGAGTACCAGATCACCTTGGCCAAGCTCTACGCGGCCAGCGGACAGCCCGAACGGGCCCGGGCCCACATTGAGCATCTGCGGCACCTGGGCAGGCTGGGGCAAAATGAAGAGGCGGCACGGGCGCTCGAACGCCTCGTCGAACAGAAGTCTGCCACCCATCCACAATTCGATCGACGCTAGCTAGACTGTACCCATGGGCAAACGTGCATTGATCACCGGCATCACCGGCCAGGACGGCGCCTACCTGGCCGAGTTCCTGCTTGGCAAGGGTTACGAGGTGCACGGCATCAAGCGCCGGGCGTCGTCGTTCAATACCGAGCGCATCGATCATCTGTACGAGGATCCGCACCAGCCGGGACGGCGGCTGGTTCTGCATTATGGCGACCTGACAGACGCGACCAATCTGATCCGCATCCTGCAGCAGGTGCAGCCGGACGAGGTCTACAACCTCGGCGCGCAGAGCCACGTGCAGGTATCGTTCGAAACTCCGGAATACACCGCCAACGCCGACGGCCTCGGTACCCTGCGCCTGCTTGAAGCGATCCGCATCCTCGGGCTGGAACAGAAGACTCGTTTCTACCAGGCTTCGACTTCGGAACTTTACGGCAAGGTCCAGGAAACTCCGCAGCGAGAAAGCACTCCGTTCTATCCGCGTTCGCCTTATGGTGTGGCCAAGCTCTACGCGTACTGGATCACGGTCAACTATCGTGAGGCTTACGGCTTGTATGCTTGCAACGGTATCCTGTTCAACCACGAATCGCCGATCCGAGGCGAGACTTTCGTTACCCGCAAGATCACCCGTGCTTTGGCCCGCATCCATCTGGGTCTGCAGGACTGCCTGTACCTCGGCAACCTGGATGCCCGGCGCGACTGGGGCCATGCTCGCGATTATGTGGAAATGCAATGGCTGATGCTGCAACAGGTACAACCGGAAGATTACGTTATAGCCACCGGTGAACAGCATTCCGTCCGTGAATTCGTAGAGCAGGCTGCGGATTGCCTTGGCATACGAATCACATGGCATGGAAGCGGTGCCGAAGAGCGCGGCATCGTGGCGTCCGCCCTGCCGGGGGCTGGCGCGAAGCCTGGGCAGTGCATCGTGGCCATTGATCCCCGATACCATCGACCGGCGGAAGTCGAAACGCTCCTTGGCGATGCCTCCAAGGCGCGCGAGCGTCTGGGCTGGACCCCCCGAACTCAGTTCTCCGAATTAGTACGAGAGATGATCCAGTCGGACCTTGAACTCGCCAAAAGAGACGCACTTGTTGTCGGCGCAGGTTATCGGGCGAATTCTCCTCAAGAGTGACAACCATGGATCTGCATGACAGGATCTACGTCGCGGGCCACCGAGGATTAGTGGGAAGTGCCCTCGTTCGTGGGCTTGCCGCCGATGGCGCCGACAACCTTCTCTTTCGCGGCCACGACGAACTCGACCTCACCAATCAGGCTGCAGTCGATGCATTCTTCTCATCGCAGCACCCCGATTACGTTTTCTTGTGTGCCGCACACGTGGGGGGTATCCATGCCAACGACGCCTATCCCGGTGAGTTCATCCGGGATAACCTCGCGATTCAGACCAATGTCATCCATTCGGCGTGGAAACATGGCACGAAGAAACTGTTGTTTCTTGGTTCTTCGTGCATCTATCCGAAACTCGCGCCGCAACCTCTCCGCGAAGACGCATTGTTGACCGGACCACTGGAACAAACCAATGAAGCGTATGCGATTGCGAAAATCGCAGGACTAAAGATGTGCCAGGCCTATCGTCGCCAATACGGTTTCGATGCCATCGTGGCGATGCCCACCAATCTCTACGGCCCTGGAGACAGCTACCATCCAGAGAACTCGCACGTGGTACCGGCACTGATCCGGCGTTTTCACGAAGCCAAGCTCGCTGGCGCTCCCGAGGTGGTGATCTGGGGGACCGGCCGCCCGTTGCGGGAGCTCATGCACGTTGATGATCTTGCTGATGCATTACGGCTACTGATGCATCACTATAGCGATCCAGCCATGATCAATATCGGGTCAGGGCAGGAAATTAGCATTGCCGACCTGGCAAGCCTGATTGCGGAAATCGTGGGCTATCGAGGCACACTGCGATTCGACCCGTCCAAACCAGATGGAACGCCCCGTAAACGGCTCGATACTTCGCGATTGGAAGCGCTTGGTTGGCGATCTCAGACCACCTTGGAAATGGGATTGCGCGAAACCTACGAGGCGTATGCCGCGCATCGGCCATAAGTGATGCCTCGATCCTCGCCCCCCTCGTCGCTGCGTGACTGGCTCGGGCCGCGCGGCCGAATGATCGTGCAGACCGGAAGCTGGTCGCTGGCGGCCAAGCTGGCTGCAGCCGCAAATCTGTTTCTCAGTGTACCTTTCGTCCTCCACGCGTTGGGACCAGCACAATTCGGCGCATGGGCTACGTTGGTATCACTGGTGGTCTTCGCCGGGTTCCTTGATTTCGGCTTCGGCAACGGTACGATGAATCTCGTCGCTGCCGCGCATGGCCGCGGCGCCACCATTGAAGTAGCGGCGGTAATTCGAGAAGGGCGCCGGACATTGGTAATGATCGCGGTGGCATTGGCGGCAGCCATGGTTGTGGCGTTGCCGCTAATACCTTGGCATCGCCTGTTGGGCCTGCCGGTCGACGCGGCCGGAACTTGTCGCGCAGCAGTCGCAGTAGTCCTGTTCACCGTCGTTCTCGCGGTTCCGCTCAACCTTGCCACTCGGATCCAGCTTGGTCTAGGCCGCGGTGACCGTGCTTTCCGTTGGCAAGCGCTGGGCCAACTAACGACGCTTGCGCTGGTGATCGGGTTGGCGTGGGCAAAAGCCTCATTCGTAGTCCTCACCGCTGCAGCGGTGGCCACACCACTATTTGCCTCCGTCGCGAACACCCTTTCGCTTACGCGCGACCGGACGCTTGCGTATTCGCCTTCCGGGCACCGCCCCGACCTCGCCCGCCGAATCCGTCACGAAGGACTACTGTTCTTCGTACTACAGCTTTCAGCCGCTCTGGCATTCTCGGCAGACCTCCCGCTGATCTCCACTCTATGCGGCCCGACTGACGCCGGCACATATGCGATCGTGCAGCGCTTGTTTTCAATCGTACCACTGAGCCTCGGATTGATCTGGGCGCCGCTATGGCCAATTTACCGCCAAGCGTTGGCTTCTGGTAACCACGACTGGGTAATACGAACGCTGCGCAAGTCATTGCTGCTTGCAGCAATTGTCTCTGTTTGCGCGGCGCTGGTGTTCGGTTTCGGTTTCGATCGCATCGTCTCGCTTTGGGTGCACCGCCCGCTGATCGTCGGCGGCACTCTTCTCGCCGGGTTCGCCGTCTGGTCTGTGATCGATGCGATCGGCACTGCACTTGCCACCTTCTTCAATGCCGCCAGCATCATGCGTTACCAAGTGATCGTAGCCAGTTTTTTTGCATTGACCTGCTTGGCCCTAAAAACCTGGGCCATTTACCGATTCGGCGTGACGGCAGTGCCGTGGGTCACTATTGCCACTTACGTTGTTACGAGCCTTCTTCCCACCATCATACTTGGCCCTCGTTTGGTCGCAATCGCACTCGCCAAGGACTACTAGCCCCAGCACGGAGCCCACATGCCCCGAATCCGCATCCCAATTTACCAGCCAGACCTTTCAGGCAATGAACGCGAGTACGTACTAGAGTGCCTAGATAGCAGCTGGATATCCTCCAAGGGACATTTCATCCAGGAGTTCGAGGCGGGTTTCGCGCGCTTCACGGGTATGCCGCACGCGATAAGCGTTTGTAACGGTACTGTGGCATTGCATCTGGCTCTCCTCGCACTGGGTATCGGACCCGGCGATGAGGTCATCGTTCCCTCGCTGACCTATATCGCGTCGGTCAACGCGATACGCTACGTGGGCGCGACTCCTGTCTTCTGCGATTCGCTACCCAACACATGGCAAATGGATCCAGCCGACGTCGAACAACGCATTACGCCGCGCACTCGCGCGATCATGGCGGTGCACCTCTATGGCGGTGCCTGCGAAATGTCGCGGCTCGCAGCATTGTGCGCGAGATATGGACTTAAGCTGGTGGAAGACTGTGCCGAAGCGATCGGAACCCGCTTGAATGGCCGTCATGTAGGGACTTTTGGCGATGTTGCGACTTTTAGTTTCTTCGGCAACAAGACCATCACCACAGGCGAGGGCGGCATGGTCGTATGCAATGACTCTGCACTGGATTCGATGCTGCGCCGCCTGCGTGGCCAGGGACTGGCCGCGAACCGCGAGTACTGGCACGACATCATCGGCTACAACTACCGCATGACCAACATCTGCGCTGCAATCGGATTCGCCCAGCTCGAACGGATCGACACAATTCTCAAGCGGAAGACTCGGCTGGCCACGTCCTACCGCCGCGCGATGACGGGTACCCCTATGGTTTTTCAACATGCGAGTCCGGGCGAATCATCTTCGCACTGGATGATTACGATGCTGGCGCCAAATGCCAGTAGTCGTGATTTGATACGTGAACGACTCGCAAATGCGGGCATCGAAACGCGCCCCACGTTTCCACTTGTGCATCATATGCCAATGTACCAGGATATCTCTCTACAGCTTCCTATCGCGGAAGATATCTCACGACGAGGCATGAATCTCCCTAGTTGGCACGCTCTGGGTGACGAAGCCGTTGAAGAAATCGCCACAATAGTGAAGGCTTCCACGTAGACGAGAGAGAAGATCTACTCAATATTGTAGTTGGCGATCATGTCGCGAATGCGCTCCGGCGTATTGAACATCATCAGGTCGATGACGGACAAACCAGGGACGAACAAATCCCCATACTGGCGGTACTCCATTATTTCGGGCCGCAAGAAAGACAGCGCTACTCCATGCTCGAGAAAATGCAGCCTGTCGTACAGTTTCTTGCCTCCCGGCGTATTGACATACCGCGAGCCATTCGATTTTTTCGTAATTTCGATCAAGCGCTGAGATTTTTCCATTCCATGCGTTTCAGGTGAAAATTCCGACGAACGCACCCAATTAAGCGGCTTCTCCAGGTATGTGTGTATCCCTACCACAGAAGCAATCGCCAGATCAGCAATGCTACGAGGCGATGATTGGAGCGCAGCTTCGATTACACCCATAGCATCTCCAAAGAATGGAGCTTTGCTGTAGGCATGCGTCAGCTGCCTAAGGAATTGAGTGCGCCAGCGATCCATGTCGTGGAGGTTAGTCTCCAGAATCAGCTTATTCTGGCTCGCACCTGCGATCGGCACGGTGAACCCGTGTTCCTGACCGTTGACGAGAATGTTGTTCCTATGGATGCGTCCACGCTTAATGAAATGGACATCATCATAGAACACGAAGAAATCGGCCGCGTCAACCAACTGCAGATATCCCACATAGGGATAGAAATATGGCTGCATTATCGCGACACGGCGCTTGAGCAGCCAACGCTCACGCGTACCGTTTCGTGATTCACGCTGGAACCCGAGCTTCTTGTAAAGACGATGCGCAACGGCGTTCTCGGCGTCGACCTCCAGTGCAATTGGCTTCGCTATTTTGCGGATCAGCCCTTCAAGAATTGCCGTCGCGAATCCCTGACGGAGCATCCGTGGATTCGTCCACACCATGGATATGAACGCCTCTGGGCCATCGTCATAGAAAAGCACATACGAAACCAGCTCGTCTCCATCACGCGCGCAAACCACCTTCCCGCGGGCAAGCAGCTTACGGGCATAAGCACGTACGTCGTCGATTCGGAAGTGGCCCCCATTGAGAGGCGCCAGCGTGGAGGCAATCTCGTCTTCGGTCAGCATGCCCGTCCCCCGGAATGACGGCCCAATTGCTATAGCATAGAAGGTCACACAGGATCGAGCGAATCCAGGCATTGAGCAAGATCAAGTCACTTCTTTTCCCGCTACACGGGTTTGTCGACTGGAACGGCGGCGTCGACCTTGCTCGGGTGCTGGCAACGGCGATCCTGCACCCTAGCGTAGTCCGGAATTTCGACGTCTGCTTTGCGTGCCCGCAACCCTCGCTTGTCCGGCGGACTATCCACGCGGGATTGCGTCAGTGGCGGCTTAGGCAAGCTGGTGGTCGCGGGGCCACGGATGCAGGCAGTCCAGCCGCTTTGCGACGAGCCGCACTCGATATCGCAAGTGGTCACCGAGTGATCGCATGTACCGCCAATGGGCGCGGCATTGTCGAGACCGCATCCAAAGTCGGCGCCGACATAGTGTTTCCGACCATGCTTCCTCTCGGCCAGTCGCCCATCCCGCGAGTCGGTTATCTGTTCGACTTTCAGCATCGACACATGCCGGATCTATTTTCAGCGCGAATCCGCAGGAACCGTGATCTCCGATTCGAGAGGATAGCCAAAGATTCGAATGCGGTAATCGTCAATTCAAGGGCCGCCGCCAACGATGCTTCAATCTTTCTTGGTATCCCGGACAACCGAATTCTGACGATACCTTACACGCCATATGCACGGGAATGGTGGTTCGAATCCGACCCCCTCGACGCGCGCAGACGCCACGGGATTGGCCCGCATTATCTGGCGGTATGCAACCACTTCTGGAAGCACAAGGATCACGCAACGGCGCTACGAGCATTCGCGATGCTGCGGAAGCTGCGCCCCGACCTGGATTTGCAGCTCTTACTTACCGGAGACCCCATCGATCACCGCGATCCGCGCCACTATGGCGAGCTCATAACCCTCTCCGAATCGCTTGGTATCGCGCGATATTCGCACTTTCTCGGGCTAATTCCCAAACGCGATCAGCTAGCCTTGCTCCGTGGGTGTTTGGCACTCATCCAACCTACCCGATTCGAAGGCGGCCCCGGCGGGGGTTCCGTGTACGAAGCGATCGGATTGGGCGTCCCATGCGTTGTTTCCGACATTCCAGTCAACCTCGAGATCGATCAGGGCGATGTGGTCTTTTTCCGTACGGGCGATGCCGCCGACCTTGCGGGAAAGGTCGCAAAAGTACTCTCTTCACAACAGCCCCAGCCGGCGCGCGACGCATTGCTCGCCAACGGCGATCGCAATCTTGCGCGATTGGGTAGCGCCATCTGCGATTATCTCGCCCATATTCCGAGCATGTCTTGAAAATCCTCTTCATCACCAAGCGTCATCCCCAGCAGCGCGATCTGATCGAACGGCCATATGGCCGTTTCCACCACCTCCCGGTGGCGCTAGCCACGCTAGGGCACGAGGTGCGCGTACTGCTTTGCAGCCATCGTCGCATACAAGCTACTACCCTTGAGCGCGACGGCGTGATCTGGTCCAGCCACGACGTACTTGCGCTAGGGCCACGTCGGTTGGTGGCGACGTTGACGCAGGAAGCGCAGGCGTTCCGTCCCGACTGGACAGTTGGCTGCTCGGACGCTTGGTATGGATGGCTGGCGCAACGACTTGCGCAACATGCCGGCGGGCGGCTCGCGATCGACGCCTACGACAACTACGAAGCCTACATGCGCTGGAACCTGCCATTGCACTGGAAGTGGCGACAATCGGTCCGTGCCGCGGATCTCGTGACGGCGGCGGGCCCTCAACTCGCGCAACGTCTGCAATCGCATCGCCACAGCGGCCATGCGGTAGAAATCTTGCCAATGGCGGCTGATCCTGGTTTCGTGCCGATGGAGCGGACCGTCTGCCGTGAGCGCCTCGGTCTACCACAAGACGCGCCGCTACTCGGCTACTCTGGAAGCTGGACGGAGAGCCGCGGTACCCATATTTTGCTGGAATGCTTTGCTCAAGTGCGGCAGAGCCGCCCCGATGCGCTCCTGGTCCTGAGCGGACACCCGCCCGCGGAAGCCCGCGCCGCGCCCGGAGTGATTGCGCTAGGTTACCTCGATGACGCATTGCTGCCGGTGCTACTCAATGCGCTGGACGTCTCCTGCACGATCACGGCCGATACCGCATTCGGTCGCTACAGTTACCCCGCAAAACTCTGCGAAGCAATGGCATGCGGCATACCAGTGGTCGCGACGGCGACGGCCCCGGTGCGTTGGATGCTGCACGACGACCCAAAATTCCTCGCGAAAATCGGCAGCGCGACGGACTTGTCAAGACGCATCCTCGAGCATTTGCCTGCCGAGCGCATTGATTATGGTGCATTACCGTCTTGGACTGGCGTCGCCCGGCAGTTGGATGCGCTGCTATCCGCAAGCAGCCTATAGCTGCGCTATCTTAGTTGCTTTCGATTGCTCGATGGCAGAGCGGCCCTCGCATTCTTGGCATCCAAGCAGCGGGCTAGTCACCCGGCCGCCCTAACGCCGCGACAACTTCCCCCCCGAAGCGATCCCACGAAAAACCTGCGGCGAAGGCTCGTGCCTCAGCGGCCATTTTTGTCGTGCCTTCCGAAAGCACTTCAATCACGGCATTCGCAAATGCCGAATAGTCGCCCGCAGAAATAAGGTGTCCACTTTCTCCTCCCATGATGGCGTCAGATACGCCACCAACATTGAACGCAACGGTGGCAAGTCCGTGTGCCGCTGCTTCGATCGCGACCATGCCGAAGCCTTCGACATCACCTGGGATATCGCGTATCGGAAACACATGTACATCTGCGCCCCGGTAGGCATCCGACAGTTCCCGATCGCTACACGGGCCTAGCCAACGCACCGAATCCAAGATCCCAGCCTCTAACGCAGCTGCCCTGACCCGCCCAAATCCCGCACCAGTCCCTCGATGCAGGGCATCGATCGCCTCATCGCCAATGATGATGAGTTGCGTTTCTGGGCGCTCATCTACGATTGCCGGAAATGCACGGGCCACGAATTCGGCCAAGCCCTTGCGCGTGGTCATTCGACCCACGGAAAGCAAGACTGGCGTGGCTTCATCGATGCCGTATCGGGCCCGAAAACGCCCGCGTGCTTCGGGATCCGAGTCCGGCAAGTCGGCCCCCGGATGCACGATGTTGATTCGCGACGCATGGACCCCAGCCTCGATCGCGAGTCGTCGCGTGTTTGCACTATTGACGAGGACACGCTGGCAGCGACGGATGCATGGTAGCCATATGGCACGATACAAGCGACTGGGCGCAATGATGTCCAGCCCGTGCAGATAGACGGCAGGAATCGCTCCGCAGACGCGCGCCGCCGACACCGCCGCTGGTGCGGCCAATCCGCTGCCTGCCAACACCACGTCGGGGCGTACATGCCTCGCCATGGCTATTCCCTTGGTGATGCTCGCCAGGATGGTTGCCGTCGTTGCCCCGCTCGGAAGTTCTTTGACGTTCGTTCCAGGCTTCACGAAGCCTGAGCTGCCAGCCGGCCCAATCAACGCGGACATCTCGTCATGGGTCAGCAAGGCTTCGAACATCTTCGCGTTCAATCGTTCCATGCCGCCGCGCAATGGCGGGAAGTTCCGCGTGATGTGCAACGTACGCATGCGTGTCCGATCTAAGGGTCCCGGCGATACGTCAGTGCCGTGATCTGCTCCGAGATCAGGCCAATAAGAAACACGATGACGCCCGCGCTAAGCAACAAGGCGCTCATGTTGGTGAAACGGCCTTCGGTAGCCAACGTCCATCCGTACCAGCCGATCCCCAGCAGTAGGAAGACCATCGCCGCGGGCGCAAACAACTTCAGGGGCGAGTACAGCGTGGCAATCTTGAAGATGATCAGCAGGAAGCGCACACCGTCCTTGATCGGGCGGATATGGCTGTTGTTGCCCACCCGCCGCGCCACCCGGATCGGCACGTAATCCACGGGATATGCGCTGCGGAAGAACGCCATGGTGCTGGTCGTCGGATAGCTGAATCCATTGGGCAGCAGGTGCAGGAACTCGCGGAAGCGATCCGCGCGCGCGACACGGAACCCTGAGGTCAGGTCCGCGACGCGGTGACCGGTCATCCAGCTGGCCAGGCGATTGTAGAAGCGGTTGGCGAGGCTGCGGCCCGCACTAGCCTGGCCGTCGCCGTCGCGAGCGCCCACCACCATGTCATAGCCCTGTCTCAGCCGTTCCACCAGTGGCGCGATTTCGGCCGGGTCGTGCTGGCCATCCGCGTCCATGAACACCAGCACTTCGCCCCCGGCGGCACGTGCGCCGCGCTTGATCGCCGCACCGTTGCCCATCGAGTAGGGGCTGGACAGCACCGTGGCGCCGTGCGAGGCGGCGACCGTCGCGGTGTCGTCGGTGGAACCGTCGTCGACGACGATCAACTCGGCACCGGGCTGCGCCGCGCGCAGCCGCGGCAAGGTCTGACGCAAGCCGTCGGCTTCGTTCTTGGCTGGAATGACCACACTGATGCGCATGACGCCCCCTTGACCGGAAGTATCGCCCACGCCGACATCAGCGGGAAGCCGCATTTCGTGCCTCCGTCCGTGACCTGCGGCCCGTTTCCGCGGCGGCGGCCATGCGCTAAAGTCCTCGCAGGCCCGATTCTTGCGTAAGACTGTTTCGGGGAAATCCACGGGACATCCATATGAGTGCAGTCGTCTCCAACGCCAATCTGGTCGGCATTACCGGCATTGCCCGGCGCCTGGTGCTGGACGGCGCGCTGGACGAAGCCGCCGCGCGCGAGGCGATGGCCGCCGCGACCCAGGCGCGCACGCCGCTGGGCACTTGGCTGGCCCAGAACAAGCGGGTGACGTCGCTGCAGCTGGCTACGGCCAACTCCATCGAATTCGGCATCCCACTGTTCGACATCAGCGCCTTCGACCCGGCCCAGTCGGCGATCAAGCTGGTCAGCGAGGAGCTGCTGCAGAAGCACCGTGCCCTGCCGTTGTTCCGCCGCGGCAACCGCGTCTTCGTCGGCCTGGCCGACCCGACCGACACCCAGGCGCTAGACGACATCCAGTTCCACACCAACCTGGCAGTGGAACCGATCCTGGTCGATGCCGAATTGCTGCAGCGCAGCCTGGATCAATGGCAGCACAACTCCGACATGCTATCGGGCGGGCTGGGCGAGGATGGCGTCGAAGGGCTCGACATAAGCGGCGGCGACGACGACCTGAATGCGGCCGGCGATACCGGCATCGACGCCAAGGGCGACGACACCCCGGTGGTCAAGTTCGTCAACAAGGTGCTGGTGGACGCGATCAAGCGCGGCGCTTCGGATATCCATTTCGAGCCCTACGAAACCGACTACCGGGTGCGCCAGCGCATCGACGGCCTGCTCAAGACCGTGGCCAAGGTGCCGAACAAGCTCAGCCCGCGCATCGCCGCGCGCCTGAAGGTCATGGCCCAGTTGGACATCGCCGAGAAGCGCGTCCCGCAGGACGGCCGCATCAAGCTGAACCTGTCCAAGACCCGGCAGATCGACTTCCGCGTCAGCACCCTGCCGACCCTGTTCGGCGAAAAGGTGGTGCTCCGCATCCTCGACGGCAGCGCGGCGCGCCTGGGCATCGACAAGCTGGGCTACGAGCACGAGCAGAAGGCGCTGTTCCTGAAGGCGATCGAGAAGCCCTACGGCATGGTCCTGGTCACCGGCCCGACCGGCTCGGGCAAGACCGTGTCGCTGTACACCGCGCTGGGCATCCTCAACGACGAGCACCGCAACATCTCCACGGTCGAGGACCCGGTCGAAATCCGCATGCCGGGCATCAACCAGGTGCAGATGAACGTGAAGCGCGGCATGACCTTCGCCGCCGCCCTGCGCAGCTTCCTGCGCCAGGACCCGGACGTGATCATGGTCGGCGAAATCCGCGACCTGGAAACCGCCGAAATCGCGATCAAGGCCGCGCAGACCGGCCACATGGTGCTGTCCACCCTGCACACCAACGACGCGCCGCAGACCATCGCCCGTTTGATGAACATGGGCGTGGCCCCGTACAACATCATCAGTTCGGTGACCCTGGTCATCGCCCAGCGCCTGGCCCGCTGCCTGTGCAACCGCTGCAAGCGGCCGATGGACCTGCCCGCGCACGCCCTGCTGGCCGAAGGCTTTACCCAAGCCGAGGTCGATGCCGGCCTGACCCTGTTCGAGCCGGTCGGCTGCGACGAATGCACCGAGGGCTACAAGGGCCGCACCGGCATCTACCAGGTGATGCCGATGACCGAGCGGATCCAGTCCATCGTGCTGGAAGGCGGCAGCGTGCAGCAGCTGGAAGAGGCGGCACAAGCCGCCGGGGTCGCCGACCTGCGCCAGTCGGCCCTGCGGAAGGTCCGCGAAGGCATCACCAGCCTGGCCGAGATCAACCGCGTCACCAAGGAATAGGCCCTGTGGGTTCGTGACGCAACCGGCGGATTCACACCGTCCGTGACCGGAAAACCTTCTCCCATTCCATTTTCCGGCTAACATCGGCCTCAGCCGAACCGGCCGGGGAGCCGGTGAAGGAGACAGACCATGGGCGTCACCCGCACGGCCGCGAAACAGGCCGCCATCAACCCGCTCGAACTGTACGTCTGGGAAGGCGTCGACAAGCGCGGCGTCAAGATGAAGGGCGAACAGCAGGCCAAGAACCCGAACCTGCTGCGCGCCGAGTTGCGCCGCCAGGGCATCACCCCGGGCGTGATCAAAACCAAGCCCAAGCCATTTCTGGGCGGCTTCGGCGCGACCATCAAACCCAAGGACATCGCCTTCTTCAGCCGCCAGATGGCGACGATGATGAAATCCGGCGTGCCTATCGTGACCGCTCTCGAAATAATCGGCGGCGGCCAGAAGAACGAGAAGATGAAGAAGATGATCGGCGAAATCCGCGCCGACATCGAAGGCGGCAATTCGCTGTACGAGTCGATCAGCAAGCACCCGGTGCAGTTCGACGAGCTGTACCGCAACCTGGTGCGGGCCGGCGAAAGTTCGGGCGTGCTGGAGACGGTGCTGGACACTATCGCCACCTACAAGGAAAACACCGAGGCCCTGAAGGGCAAGATCAAGAAGGCGCTGTTCTACCCGGCCATGGTGGTCGTGGTGGCGATCCTGGTCAGCGCGATCCTGCTGATCTTCGTGGTGCCGCAGTTCGAGGCGGTGTTCAAGAGCTTCGGCGCAGACCTGCCGGCGTTCACCAAGATGATCGTCGCGGCCTCGCGCTTCATGGTCAGCTGGTGGTGGCTGGCGGCGGCGGTCCTGATCGGTGGCATTGTCTCCTTCATCTTCTTCAAGAAGCGTTCGCCCGGCTTCCAGCATTTCCTCGACCGGATGATCCTGAAGATGCCGATCATCGGCGAGGTGATGCACAACGCGGCCATTGCCCGTTTCACCCGCACCCTGGCGACGACCTTCCGTTCCGGCGTGCCGCTGGTCGAATCGCTGGAGACCGTGGCCGGCGCGACCGGCAACACGGTCTACGAAAAGGCGGTGCATCGCATCCGCGAGGACGTGGCGGTGGGCTATCCGCTGAACATGTCGATGAAACAGGTCAACTTGTTCCCGCACATGGTCATCCAGATGACCGCGATCGGCGAGGAAGCCGGTGCACTGGATACCATGCTGTTTAAGGTGGCCGAGTATTACGAGCAGGAGGTCAACAACGCGGTCGACGCGCTGGCCAGCCTGATCGAGCCGCTGATCATGATCTTCCTCGGCATCGTGGTCGGCGCGATGGTCATCGGCATGTACCTGCCGATCTTCAAGCTGGCCGCAGCGATTTGATCCGCGGCGGCGACCCGAACCGCTAGACTGCGCGGATGTCCTGTCTCGATCGCGCCGCGAAAGCATTGGCCAGGCGGCGCTATCGAAGCGCCCCGCAGCGCGCCAACAGCCCGCGCTTGCGGCCGGTTGTGGACGTAGGCCGATGACCTCGCTGGGAGATTGAATGGCGTTCCTGGACCAAAACCCGGCAATCGGCTTCCCCGCCGCGGCCGGACTCGGGCTGCTGCTGGGCAGCTTCCTCAACGTGGTCATCCTGCGCCTGCCGCGCAAGATGGAGTGGCGCTGGCGCCGCGACGCGCGCGAGGTGCTGGAACTGCCCGACGTCTACGAGCCGCCCCCGCCGGGCATCGTGGTAGAGCCCTCGCATTGCCCGCACTGCAAGGCGCGGCTGTCCTGGTACGAGAACATCCCGGTGTTCAGCTGGCTGGCGCTGCGCGGCAAGTGCCGGCACTGCCATGCGCCGATTTCGGTCCAGTACCCGCTGGTGGAACTGCTGACCTGCCTGCTGACCGTGGTCTGCGTGTGGCGTTTCGGCTTCGGCTGGCAGGGTTTCGGCGCGATCCTGCTGACCTGTTTCCTGATCGCGCTGTCGGGCATCGACCTGCGCACCCAGCTGTTGCCCGACCAGCTGACCCTGCCGCTGCTGTGGCTGGGCCTGATCGCCAGCATGGAGAAGCTGTACATCGCGCCGAAGCCGGCCGTGCTGGGCGCCATCGCCGGTTACGTGTCGCTGTGGTCGGTGTGGTGGCTGTTCAAGCAGCTGACCGGCAAGGAGGGCATGGGCCACGGCGACTTCAAGCTGCTGGCTGCGATCGGCGCCTGGGCGGGACTCAACGGAATACTACCGACGATCCTGCTGTCCTCGCTGGTCGGCGCGGTAATCGGCTCGATCTGGCTGGCCGCCAAAGGTCGCGACCGCGCCACGCCGATCCCGTTCGGCCCTTACCTGGCCATCGCCGGATGGATCGTGTTCTTCTGGGGCGACAAGCTGCTGGACGCCTATATGCGCGTCTCCGGACTGCGCTGACCCAGGCCCTTGTGGGGCCCTTGTGGGAGCGGCCTTGGCCGCGAATGCTTTTATTCACCGAAAGAGCAACAGCATTCGCGACCAAGGCCGCTCCCACGAAGCCGCTCCCACAATCCATCCCGGCATAATCACCGCATGAGCGATTACATCATCGGCCTGACCGGCGGCGTGGCTTCGGGCAAGAGCGCGCTGGAATACGCGTTCGCCCAGCTGGGCGTGGGCATCGCCGATGCGGACCGGATCGCGCGCGAAATCGTCGAACCGGGGCAACCGGCGCTGGCCGAAGTGGTCGCACGTTTCGGCGAAGCCGTGCTGGGCGCGGATGGCCGCCTCGACCGCGCCGCGCTGCGCCGGCGCATCTTCGACCACCCCGCCGACAAGGCCGCCCTGGAAAGGATCCTGCACCCGCGCATTCGCCGCGAATTGCACGAGCGTTGCCGTGCGGCCCCGGGCCCATACGCCATCGCCACCATCCCGTTGCTGGCCGAAGGCGGCGGACGCGCGAACTATCCGTGGCTGGACCGCATCCTGGTCGTCGATACGCCGGTGGAAATGCAGGCGGCGCGGCTGGTGCAGCGCGACGGCATCGACGCGGCGCTGGCGGAGAAGATGATCGCGGCTCAGGCGACGCGGGGGCAGCGGTTGGCCATCGCCGACGACATCGTGGTCAACGATGGCCACCTGGAACACCTGCAGGCCGCCGCCGCGCACCTGGACACGCAGTACCGCGCGCTATCCCGTGCAACCACTCACTCGACTGTGGGAGCGACGTAAGTCGCGATGCTTTTTCTGCCCCGCGGGGCGGAAAGACCTTCTCCGCACACTCGGTCGCGCCCCGGAAGGGCGCTCCTACATCCACAGCGCGCGGATCGCGGCAATCCCCTGCGCACCGTGCGTGCGCGCCTCGTCGATGTCGGCCGGCGCTAGGCCGCCTATCGCATACAGCGGCAGCGCCGCGATTTCGCGCAAGGCTTCGAACCCGGCCCAGCCCAGCGGCCGCGCCTCGGGATGCGTCGCGGTGGCGCGGATCGCGCCGACCACGGCGAAGTCGCAGCCCAGCGCCTGCGCTGCACGGAGCTCGTCGGCCGTATGGCATGAGGCGGCCACCGGCGAGCCCTCCGGCAACGGTCGGGTCGCCAGACCGGCGAGCTGCATCGCGCGCAGATGCACGCCGACGCCGAGTTCGCGCGCCAGCGCGATGTCGGCCCCGACCAGCACCTCCGTTTCGGCGCCGCGCAACCGTTCGACGGCGCGGCGCACCAATCGGCGCCAGCGTTCGGGATCCGTTTCGGCCAAGCCGGGAGCACGCAGGTGCACGCGGCGGATGCCCGTTGCGGCCGCCTGCTCCAGTGTCTCCAGCCAGGCGTCGTCGTCCCCGCTTGGTTCCGGCGTGACCAGGTAGCGGTCGGGCTGCTGCAGGGCGGCGACCACCGGCAGGTCTGCCGGGGGCATCGAATAGCGCGCCAGCTTCTCTGGCGCGACCCAGGTCAGCGCCTGCCCCTCGTGGCCGCGCGGCTTGCCTTGCCAAGCCGTCACCCGGCGCACGTCCAGGCGCAGGCGCTTGTCAGGGTATTGCTGCGGCACCTGCATCAGCGGCGGCCCGACCTCGACGGTGATGTCGAGCTCTTCCTGCAACTCGCGCACCAGCGCCTGCTCGGGCGTCTCGCCGGGCTCCAGCTTGCCGCCGGGGAATTCCCACAGGCCGGCCAGGTCGCTGGTTCCGTCGCGCCGCGCCAGCAACACGCGCCCGCGCGCGTCGGTGATGACCGCGGCCATGACGTGGATCGAGCGCTGGGGGGATGGCATGCGGCTAGCTTGCCGGGAAGTCCTGCCACCGCGCAATCGCCCCGTCGTAGGGCGTGGGAGCGACGTAAGTCGCGAACGGGTCGCGGAAAAGCATCGCGACTTACGTCGCTCCCACAGGCCAGTTCACGGGCCGACGCGTGCGGGAACGACGAATCGGATCAGCTCAACTGCCCGTGGCAGTGCTTGAACTTCTTGCCGCTGCCGCAAGGGCACGGATCGTTGCGGCCGACCTTGGGGCCATCGCGGGTCACCGTGCCGGCGGTGGCTTGCGCCTGTTCGGCTTCCTCGTCGGCGCTGTAGCCGCCCGCGTCGGCGTGCTGGAACTGCATCTGCCGCGCCATCGCCTCGGCGCGCGCGCGTTCCTCGGCTTCGGCCGCGGCCACCTCTTCCTCGCTGCGGATGCGCACGCGGGCGAGGATGGTCACCACCTCGCGCTTGACGTTTTCCAGCATCTCCGAGAACAGCTCGAAGGCTTCCTTTTTGTATTCCTGCTTCGGCTGCTTCTGCGCATAGCCGCGCAGGTGGATGCCCTGGCGCAGGTAATCCATGCGCGCCAGGTGCTCCTTCCAGCTCTTGTCCAGCACGGTCAGCATCACGTGCTTTTCCAGCATGCGCATGGTCTCGGGGCCGACCTGCGCCTCCTTGGCGTCGAAATGGCTGCGCATCGCTTCCTGCACGCGTTGCTCGATGCCGTCGGCGTCGAGCTCGCCGCCTTCCTTGACCCATTCGGTCACCGGCAGGTCGAGGCCGGTTTCCGAGGCCAGCTCGGCGCGCAGGCCCGGCAGGTCCCACTGGTCGTCGACCGAGTTGGCCGGGACGAAACGCTGCACCATCTCGGCGACCACGTCGGCGCGTATGCCATCGATCGAGTCCTTGATCGACTCCGATTCCAGCAGCTCGTCGCGCTGCGCGTAGATGACCTTGCGCTGGTCGTTGTTGACGTCGTCGAAGTCCAGCAGGTTCTTGCGGATGTCGAAGTTGTGCGCCTCTACCTTGCGCTGCGCCTTCTCGATCTGGCGGCTGACCAGGCGGTCCTCGATGACGTCGTCTTCCTTCATGCCGATCAGCTTCATCGCCTTCTGCACCCAGTCGCTGGCGAAGATGCGCATCAGGTTGTCTTCCAGCGACAGGTAGAAGCGGCTGGAACCCGGGTCGCCCTGGCGGCCGGAACGGCCGCGCAGCTGGTTGTCGATGCGGCGGCTTTCATGGCGCTCGGTGCCGACGATGTGCAGGCCGCCGGCGGCCTTGACCTGGTCGTGGCGCTGCTGCCACTCGGCCCGGACCCGGGCCTTGTCGGCTTCGCTGGCGTCCTCGCCCAGCTCGGCCAGTTCGGCTTCCAGCGAGCCGCCCAGCACGATGTCGGTACCGCGGCCGGCCATGTTGGTGGCGATGGTCACCGCGCCGGGACGGCCGGCGTTGGCGACGATGTGCGCTTCGCGCTCGTGCTGCTTGGCGTTGAGCACTTCGTGCGGAACCCCGGCGTTGCGCAGGAAGTCGGACAGCATCTCGGAGGTTTCCACCGAGGTGGTGCCGACCAGCGCCGGCTGGCCGCGCTTGTAGCAGTCCTGGATGTCGGCCAGCACCGCGTTGAACTTGCCCTTGCGGTTGAGGAACACCTGGTCCGGCGAATCCTTGCGGATGGTCGGCCGGTTCGGCGGGATCACCACCACTTCCAGGCCGTAGATGCTCTGGAATTCGTAGGCTTCGGTATCGGCCGTACCGGTCATGCCGGACAGCTTCTTGTACATGCGGAACAGGTTCTGGAAGGTGATGCTGGCCAGCGTCTGGTTCTCGCGCTGCACCGGCACGCCTTCCTTCGCTTCCACGGCCTGGTGCAGGCCGTCGGACCAGCGCCGGCCCGGCAGGGTGCGGCCGGTGAACTCGTCGACGATCACCACCTCGCCGTCGCGGACCAGGTAGTCGACGTCGCGCTGATAGATCGCGTGCGCACGCAGCGCGGCGTTGAGGTGGTGGACCACGCTGAGGTTCTGCGGCGCGTAAAGGCTGTCTTCGTCTTGCAGGATGCCGGCCTGGCGCAGCAGGTCCTCGGCGTGTTCCTGGCCGGCCTCGGACAGGTGCACCTGCTTGCCCTTCTCGTCGACCCAGTAATCGCCCTCGCCTTCCTCGGTCGCCTGCTTGGTCAGCTGCGGCACGATGCGGTTGACCCGCACGTACAGCTCCGGCGACTCGTCGGCCGGGCCCGAGATGATCAGGGGCGTGCGCGCTTCGTCGATCAGGATCGAGTCGACTTCGTCGACGATGGCGTAGTGCAGGCTGCGCTGGTAGCGGTCTTCCTTCGACATCGCCATGTTGTCGCGCAGGTAGTCGAAGCCGAATTCGTTGTTGGTGCCGTAGGTGATGTCGGCGGCGTAGGCCGCGTGCTTGTCCGAATGCGGCATGCCGGGGTAGACCACGCCCACCGACAGGCCCAGCCAGTTGTACAGCCGGCCCATCCACGCGGAGTCGCGGCGGGCCAGGTAGTCGTTGACGGTGACCACGTGCACGCCCTTGCCTTCCAGCGCGTTGAGGTACACCGGCAGGGTCGCGACCAGGGTCTTGCCTTCGCCGGTGCGCATCTCGGCGATCTTGCCCAGGTGCAGCACCATGCCGCCGATCAACTGCACGTCGTAATGGCGCATGCCCAGCACGCGCTTGCCGGCCTCGCGGCACACCGCGAAGGCTTCCGGCAGGATCTTGTCCAGCGTCTCGCCGTCGGCGATGCGCTTCTGGAATTCGGGGGTCTTGGCCTTCAGCTCGTCGTCGGACAGCTTCTCCAGCTCCGGCTCCAATGCGTTGATCTTGGCGACGATGCGCTGGAGCTGTTTCAGCAGGCGTTCGTTGCGGCTGCCGAAGACACGGGTAAGCAGGCTGTTGATCATGTGAGGCCGATTCAGGTTACGGGAACGGGCGGCGCGACGGCGGCCCCAAACGAAGACAGGGCGCATGGCGCCCTGTCTGGCAACTGCTCATTGTAGCTGGTGACGCGGGTCGGGATATCAACCCCTCGCCGCCCAGGCTCAGCCGCGCTTGACCACGCCCACGGGGGTCGGGCCCTTGCCGAGGAACTTGCGCGGATTGACCACGCGGCCGCCTTCCCAGACTTCGAAATGCACGTGTGCGCCGGTCGAACGGCCGGTCGAGCCGGCCTTGGCGATTTCCTGGCCCACGCGGACCAGGTCGCCGACCTTCACCACCAGGCGCGAGTTGTGCGCATAGCGGGTCACGTAGCCGTTGCCGTGATCGACGTCGACCACGTTGCCGTAGCCGCTCTTGACCCCGGCGAAGCTGACCACGCCGTCGGCCACGACCCGCACCGGGTCGCCGACGTTGGCTTCGAAGTCGATGCCCTTGTGGAACTGGCCGCCGCCGTTGATCGGGTCGGCGCGGCCGCCGAAGCCCGAGGTGATGTAGCTGTTGATCGGCGCGCCGGACGGCACCGCGTTCTTGTCCAGCTGGCGGTTGAACAGCAGCGACTCCAGCACCGACAACTGGCGGCCGGAGGCGTCGAACTGTTGCTGCAGCTGGTTCAGGCCCTGGTTCAGCTCGGCCGGGCGCATGTCGTAGGACACGTCGTCGCCGCCACCGACGCCGACCGGCTTGTCGAAGTCGAACTCGCCGTCTTCGAGCTGGCCCATGCGGGTCAGGCGTTCGCCGAGCGCATTCAACCGGTTCGCCTGCGCCTGCAGCTCGCCCAGGCGCGCGGCCATGGCGTTGATTTCCTGCTGCGCGCCGCGGCGCACCTTGTCCAGTTCGGCCTGCTGGCGCTCGGTCTTGGACTGCATCCACGCCACCTGGCCCATGCCCATCGCGCTGCGCGCGCCGATGCCGGCCACTAGGCCCACGGCCAGCAGCACGCCGGCGCTGGCCAGCGGACGGGAATACAGGAAATTGCGGGTTTTCCACGAAGCGGCGGCGGATTTGTGGGCCAGCCAGGCGCGCGAATTGTTTACGATGGTCTTGAAAGTCATGGTGCCCAATGTCGAATTCGAAGTCCCAGCCGCGCCGCGCCGTCGCATCCCCGCTGCCTGCCCTGCAGGCCGCCCTGTCGGATGCCACCGCCAACCCGGTGCGCCGGGCCCTGTGGCTCGACACCCTGGAACAGCAGTTCCGCCCCCTCCTGCCGCCCGCGCTCGCCAGCCATTGCAGGCTGGCCAACGTCGCCGACGGCCGGCTCGTTTTTGTCGTCGATTCGCCGGTATGGCGAGCCAAGCTGCGCCTGGCCGCTCCCGAGCTGGTCGAACGGGCCCAATCCGTCGGGCTGGCGATCACCGAAGTCACCGCCAAGGTGGTTGCACAACTTGCCAGCCCCGCCGTATCCGATTCGCCGCGCAAGCCGCTGCCGATGTCGACGGCCTCGCGCGAAGCGCTGCAGGCCGCCCTGGCCTCATTGGATCCCCCCGGCTCCGCGGGGACGCCTACTGCTTCCGGACGGGGTTCCCGCGGGCGGACCAAACCTTAGCTGCGCACGCGGAAGCCGGCATGGTACTTAGGCAAGCCAGCCAGAGCGTTAGACGAATGTTAAAAACCGGTTAACTGTTGCGACAGAAACTGACGCAGGTCACAGTTTCCGTGCGTAACCGTTTTCAGCCAGCCGGCAGTCAGCCAGCCAGCGCGGGCGAGCCGTAGGCGATGGCCGGCGTGGCGCCGGCGGCATCCTCGAAGCTGACCTCTTCCCAGGCCGAGGTTTCGGCCAGCAGGGCCCGGACCAGCTTGTTGTTCAAGGCGTGGCCCGACTTGTAGCCCTCGTAGGCGCCGAGGATCGGGCGGCCGGCCAGGTACAGGTCGCCGATCGCGTCGAGGATCTTGTGGCGGACGAATTCGTCGGCGTAACGCAGGCCGTCGTCGTTCAGCACGCGGAATTCGTCCAGCACGATCGCGTTGTCCATCGAGCCGCCGAGGCCGAGGTTGCGCTCGCGCATGTACTCCAGGTCGCGCATGAAGCCGAAGGTGCGCGCGCGGCTGACTTCGCGGATGTAGTTCTCGGTGGAGAATTCCACTTCGGCGCGCGACTGCGAAGCCGGGATGGCCGGGTGGTCGAACACCACGGTGAAGCCCAGGCGGAAGCCATCGTGCGGCTCGAAACGCGCGATCTTGTCGCCGTCGCGCACTTCCACCGCGCGCTTGATGCGGATGAAACGCTTCGGCGCGGCCTGTTCGACGATGCCCGCCGACTGCAGCAGGAACACGAACGGACCGGCGGAACCGTCCATGATCGGCAGCTCGGCCGAGGACAGTTCGACATAGGCGTTATCGACGCCGAGGCCGGCCAGGGCCGACATCAGGTGCTCGACGGTCAGCACCTTGGCGCCCTGCTCGCTCAGGCCGGTGCACAACGTGGTTTCGGTGACCAGCGCGGCACGCGCGGGAACTTCGACGACCGGGTCGAGATCGACGCGGCGGAACACGATGCCGGTATCGACCGGCGCCGGGCGCAGCGTCATGTAAACCTTGTCCCCGCTATGCAGCCCCACGCCGGTGGCGCGGATCACGGACTTGAGCGTGCGCTGCTGGGTCATCGGGTTCGAAGGGGGAATCGGGGGTCGAAACGGGCAGCGAGAATAGCACGCAGCCGCATGAATCTTAACGGAATAATCACTCCGTTCCGGTGCTGGAACAACGTCCGCAGGGGCCGGATTCAGGCTCGCTATCACGGATCCGGAAACGCGAAGGCCCGCGACCCGAAAACCTGCCGGGCCGTGGCGGCCCGGCAGCAAAGGGACATGGACTTCGGCTTGCGCCCTCCTCCGCGAACGGAGGAAGGTTTGACTCGACTACTACCTCTGGCGATCAGTCGGCCTGGCGACGCAGGAACGCCGGGATGTCCAGGTAATCCGCCGCCGGCAGATCGGCCGTCGCCGGCGCCGGGTCGGCGCTGCCGCGACGGAGGCCGAGGCCGCCGACGGCGGTGGCGACCGGGTCCGCCTGGACGAAGTCGTTGACCGGCAGGCCGGTGGTCGCGTCGCGCACCAGCTTGATCGGCGCACGCACCGGCTCGGCGCGGAAGCCGCCCAGGTCGGCGCGATCGGTGCCGCGCACCGGCTGGCGGGCCACGCTGCGGTTCAGGCCGGTGGCGACCACGGTCACGCGCACTTCGTCCTGCATGTCCGGGTCGAGCACGGTGCCGACCACCACGGTCGCGTCTTCCGAAGCGAAGCCTTCGATGGTGCGGCCCACTTCGTCGAACTCGGCCATGGTGAAGTCCGGGCCGGCGGTGATGTTGACCAGGATGCCGTTGGCGCCGGACAGGTTGACGTCGTCGAGCAGCGGGTTCTGGATCGCCGATTCCGCCGCGGCCTGCGCGCGGTCGTCGCCGCGGGCGTGGCCGGTGCCCATCATCGCCAGGCCCATTTCGGACATGACGGTGCGCACGTCGGCGAAGTCGACGTTGATCAGGCCCGGGCGCACGATCAGGTCGGCGATGCCCTGCACCGCGCCGAGCAGCACGTCGTTGGCGGCGCGGAACGCCTGGATCATCGTCGCGTTGCGGCCCAGCACGGTGATCAGCTTTTCGTTCGGGATAGTGATCAGCGAGTCGCAGTGGTGGCTCAGTTCCTCGATGCCCTTCAGCGCGACCTGCATGCGGCGACGGCCTTCGAACGGGAACGGCTTGGTCACCACGGCCACGGTCAGGATGCCCATTTCCTTGGCCAGCTGCGCCACGACCGGCGCGGCGCCGGTGCCGGTGCCGCCGCCCATGCCGGCGGTGATGAACACCATGTCGGCGCCGTCCAGCGCCTCGATGATGCGCTCGCGGTCTTCCAGCGCGGCCTGGCGGCCGACTTCCGGATTCGCACCCGCGCCCAGGCCCTTGGTCACGTTGCCGCCCAGCTGCAGCTGCAGCTTCGAGCCGCAGTTCTTGATCGCCTGCGAGTCGGTATTGGCGGTGATGAACTCCACGCCGTCGACGCTGCTGTTGACCATGTGCGCCACGGCGTTGCCGCCGCCGCCGCCCACGCCGACGACCTTGATCACCGCGTTGGGAGCCATTTTTTCAACCAGTTCGAAATGTGCCATGTCCGTAGTCCTCATCTATTTAGTTATGTGTGTGTCGCCTCGGGTGTTGCTCAAACCCTTCCTCCTCCGCCTGCACGCCGCCGCGCCCTCGCGACGACGTTGAACCCGCGCCGCGTCAGAACTCGCCGCGGTACCAGTTCTTCAATTTGTTGAACAAGCTGCCGGCCTTGCCGACCGGCAGGGACGGCCTGCGCGGATGCTCGATCTGGCTGCCCATCAGCAGCAGGCCGACGCCGGTGGCGTGCACCGGATTGCCGACCACTTCGCCCAGCCCGGTCACGTGCTGCGGAATGCCCACGCGCACCGGCATCTGCAGCATTTCCTCGGCCAGTTCGATCACGCCTTCCATCTTCGAAGCGCCGCCGGTCAACACCATGCCGGCGCGGACCAGTTCCTCGAAGCCCGAACGGCGCAGTTCCGCCTGCACCATCTCGAAGATTTCCTCGTAGCGGCCCTGCACCGCCTGGGCCAGCGAATGGCGCGGCAGGCGCCGCGGCGGACGGTCGCCGACGCTGGGTACCTGGATGCTTTCCTCGGCCGTCGCCAGTTGCGCCAGCGCGCAGGCGTAGCGGACCTTGATCTGCTCGGCTTCGGGCGTCGGCGTGCGCAGCATGTGCGCGATGTCGTTGGTGACGTGGTCGCCGGCGATCGGCAGCGAGGCGGTGTGGCAGATCGCGCCCTGCACGAACACGGCCAGGTCGGTGGTGCCGGCGCCCATGTCGACCAGGACCACGCCCAGTTCGCGTTCGTCCGAAGTCAGCACGGCGACGCTGGAGGCCAGCGACGACAGGATCAGGTCGTCGATCTGCAGGCCGCAGCGCTGCACGCACTTGCTGATGTTGGCCGCGGCCGATTGCGCGCAGACCACGAGGTGCGCATGCACTTCGAGGCGCACGCCGGTCATGCCGACCGGGTTGCGGATGCCTTCCTGCGAATCGTCGAGCACGTATTCGCGCGGGATCGCGTGCAGGATGCGCTGGTCGGCAGGGATGGCCACGGCCTTGGCCGCTTCCAGCACGCGGTCCAGGTCGCCCCAGGTCACTTCGCCGTCGCGGATCGGCACGATGCCGGGCGAGTTCTTGCACTGCACGTGGTTGCCGGAGATCGACGCGTAGACGCTGCGGATCTCGCAACCGGCCATCAGCTCGGCTTCCTCCACCGCGCGCTGGATCGATTGCACGGTCGATTCGATGTCCACGACCACGCCGCGCTTGAGCCCGCGCGATTCGTGCGTGCCGATGCCGATCACCTCGATCGGGTTGCCCGGCGAGTATTCGCCGACCAGCGCGGTGACCTTGGAAGTGCCGATGTCGAGGCCGACGATCAGCGATTTTTCGCCTTTGCGGTTCATGTACTTGCCTGTGGTTGCGGCTGCGCGGCGGACGCGGGGGCGCCCCAGCTGAGCGCGAAGCCGTTGGTGTATCGAAGGTCGGCGCGCTGCAGCGGCAGCACGTTGCGCGCGAGCAGTTGCGGCAGCAGCCGGGCGAAGCGGCCCAGCCGCGGACGCGCGTCGGCGCGGCCGACTACCACCTCGGTGCCGCTGCCGAGGGTCAGCGACCAGCTGCCGCGGCGATCCATGGCGAGGCGCTGCACGTCGAGGCCCATCGGCGCGAACAGCTGGCGCGACTCGTTGTACAGCGCGACCACTTCCTGCGCCTGCGAATCGGGACCATCGAGCTGCGGCAGCTTCTCCACCGCCAGGCCCGGCGGCACCGGGAACAGGCGGCCGTGCTCGGACAGCAGGCGGTCGCTGCCCCAGCGCGCGAACGGACGGTGTTCGACGATGCTGATTTCCATCACGTCGGGCCAGCGCTTGCGCACTTCGGCGCGCTCGACCCACGGCAGTTTCTCCACCGCGTCCTGCGCATCCTGCAGGCGCACGGCGAAGAAGCCGCGCTTCGCGTACGGCAGCACGGTCTTGCGCAGTTGCGCCGGATCGATGCGCTGCATGTCGCCCTGCACGCGCAGCTTGGTCAGCGGCCAGCGTTCGGCGCCGATCCAGCCGTTGACCACGGCCACCACCGGCAGCGCGACCAGCGCCAGCGCGAGCAACCAGGCAACGATGCGCAAGGCCGCGTTCATCGCGCCGCCACCTCCAGCGTCTGTTCCAGGATGCGCCAGCACAGCTCCTCGAAACCGATGCCGAGCTGCGCGGCGGCCTTCGGCACCAGCGAATGGCCGGTCATGCCCGGCGCGGTGTTCGCCTCGAGCAGGTAGAACGCGCCGCTGGCGCGGTCGCGCATCACATCGACGCGGCCCCATCCGCTGCAGCCGGCGGCGAGGAACGCGGCCAGCGCGATGCGCCGGATTTCCGCTTCGGCCTCGCCGTCCAGGCCGGGGCACAGGTACTGGGTATCCTCGGCGATGTATTTCGCGTTGTAGTCGTACCACTCGCCCTTCGGCACGATGCGGATCGACGGCAGTGCATGGTGCGTCGTGCCATCGCCGAGGATACCGACGGTCAGCTCGTCGCCGACGACCATCTGCTCCATCAGCAGCTCGCCCGGATAGCGGGCGGCCAGTTCGATGGCCGAATCCAGGCCGGCCTCGTCGAACACGCGCGACACGCCGACGCTGGAACCTTCGCAGGACGGCTTCACGATCAACGGCAGGCCGATCTCGCGCGCCGCCGCGTGCACGTCCGCGCCCTTGGGCAGGCGCGCGTAGCGCGGCGTCGGCAGGCCCAGCGACAGCCACACCTGCTTGGTGCGGATCTTGTCCATCGCCAGCGCCGAACCGAGCACGCCGGAGCCGGTGTACGGCACGCCCAGGCCTTCCAGCAAACCCTGCAGCACGCCGTTCTCGCCTTCGCCGCCGTGCAGGATGTTGAACACGCGGTCGAAATGCCTGGCTTGCAGTTCGTGCACCAGGGTCGTCACGCCGTCGACCGCCTGCGCGTCGACGCCGCGCGCGCGCAACGCGGCCAGCACGTTGCGGCCGGAATCCAGCGACACCTCGCGCTCGCTCGAAGTGCCGCCCATCAACACGGCGACCCGGCCGAAGCGGGCCGGATCGGTGACTTTCTGCGGCGGGAAAACCGTTTCGCTCATGTTTCAGTTCTTTCCTTCAAAACCTTGCGCGGCGATCAGCGGCGCGATGTGGCCGATGTCGCCGGCGCCCATCAGCAACAGCAGGTCGCCGTCGCGCAGCACGTCGGGCAATACCGCCGGCAGGTCGGCGACCTTGCCGACCACGACCGGTTCGTTGCGGCCGCGCGCGCGGATCGCGCGGGCCAGCGATTTGGCGTCGGCACCGGCGATCGGCGCTTCGCCGGCCGGGTAGACCTCGCACAGGACCAGCGCATCGACGTCGGCCAGCACTGCGGCGAACGCGTCGAACTGGTCGCGGGTGCGGCTGTAGCGATGCGGCTGGAACGCGACGACCAGGCGCCTCTCCGGCCAGCCGCCGCGCGCAGCGGCGAACACCGCGGCCAGTTCCTTCGGGTGGTGGCCGTAGTCGTCGACGATGCGGACTTTCGCACCGCTCGGCGTGGACACTTCGCCCAGGTCGTTGAAGCGGCGGCCGACGCCGGCGAACTTCTCCAGCGCGGCGGCGATGTTCTGCGGCGACACGCCCAGCTGCCAGCCGATCGCGGCGGCGGCCAGCGCATTGAGCACGTTGTGCCGGCCCGGCAGGGCCAGGGTCACAGGCACGCTGACGTCCTCGGGCAGGCGCAGGGTGAAGCGCATGCGCGAACCGTCCTGGACCACGTCTTCGGCGCGCACGTCGGCGTTGTCGGCGAAGCCGTAGCTCATCACGTGGCGCGGCGTTTCCGCGGCCAGCGCGGCGACTTCCGGGTCGTCGATGCACAGCACCGCCAGGCCGTAGAACGGCAGGCGTTGCAGGAATTCGGCGAACGCGGCCTTGACCCGGGCGAAATCGTTGCCGTAGTTCTCCAGGTGGTCCGCGTCGATGTTGGTGATCACCGCCATCAGCGGGTTCAGGCGCAGGAAGCTGCCATCGCTTTCGTCGGCTTCGGCGACCAGCCATTGGCCGCCGCCGAGCTTGGCGTTGGCGCCTGCGGCGAGCAGCTGTCCGCCGATCACGAAGGTCGGATCGAGGCCGCCTTCGCTCAGCACCGCGGCGGTCAGGCTGGTGGTCGTGGTCTTGCCGTGCGTACCGGCCACGGCGATGCCGCGGCGGAAGCGCATCAGCTCCGCCAGCATCGCCGCACGCGGCACGATCGGAATGCGCTGGCTGCGCGCTTCCATCAGTTCCGGGTTGTCGGCCTTGATCGCACTGGACACGACCACGCAGTCGGTGCCGAGCACGTTGGCGGCGTTGTGCCCGCGCATGACCCGCGCGCCGAGCGAGGCGAGCCGGCGCGTCGCTGCGTTGTCGGCGTTGTCGGAACCGGACACCTCGTAGCCCAGCGTGCACAGCACTTCGGCGATGCCGCTCATGCCGGAACCGCCGATGCCGACGAAATGCACGCGGCGGAATTCCTCGGCCAGGTTGCCGGTGTGTTGCAGTCGGCGCTCGCGCGCGGCGGCCATCATGCAGCGTTCTCCAGGATGATGTCGGCGATGCGTTCGGCCGCATCGGGTTTGGCCAGCGAACGCGCGGACTCGGCCATCGCCAGCCGGCGCGCGGGATCGGCGGCGAGCGTGCGCAGCGCGGCCTGCAGGTTCGCCGCCAGCGCGCCGTCCTGCTTCAGCAGCAGCGCAGCGCCGCGTTCGGCGAGGTATTCGGCGTTGCGGGTCTGGTGATCGTCGACCGCGGCGGCGAACGGCACCAGCACGCTGCCGACGCCGGCGGCGCACAGCTCGGCCAGCGTCGACGCGCCCGCACGGCACACGACCAGGTCGGCCCAGGCGTAGGCGCCGGCCATGTCGGCGATGAAGCTTTCGACGCTGGCGGCGACGCCGGCCTGCGCATAGGCCTGCTGCGCTTCGGCCAGCATCTTCTCGCCGCACTGGTGGCGCACTTCGAAGCCGGCATCGCCGAGTTTCGACAGCGCCTGCGGCACGGCCAGGTTCAGCGCACGCGCGCCCTGGCTGCCGCCCAGCACCAGCAGGCGCATCGGCCCGTTGCGCTCGCCCAGGCGCTGCCTCGGCGGGGCGATTGCGGCGATTTCGTCGCGCACCGGATTGCCGACCACTTCTTCGCGCGGCAAGCCGCTATCGGGGAAACCGACCAGCACGCGGCGCGCGAATTTCGCCAGCACGCGATTGGTGAAGCCGGGCGCGCGATTGGATTCGTGCACCAGCAACGGCCGGCCTTGCAGGCGCGCGGCCAGGCCACCCGGGCCCGCGGCAAAGCCGCCGAAGCTGACCACCGCGCGCGGCGAACGCCGGCGCAGCACCGCACCCGCGCCGCGCACCGCTTTCAACACGCGCCACGGTGCACCGAGCAGCGCCGCCTTGCCCTTGCCGCGCAGGCCGCTGATGGCGATGGTGTCGATCTCGATGCCGTGCTGCGGCACCAGTCGCGTTTCCATCGCGCCGTCGGCACCCAGCCACACCACCGGCACGCCGCGTGCACGCAGCACGCGCGCGACCGCGAGGCCGGGGAAGATGTGTCCGCCGGTTCCGCCGGCGAGGATCATGACCGGAGCATTGGCGCTCGTTCCGCTCATGCGATCCTCTCGAACGTGGGCTCCACGCGCGGATTCAGGCGACTGGTGCCGCGCACGGGCGCCGGTTGCGGCGCCGGTTCGGCGTCGGCGCCCTTCGCTGGCGCATCCCCGCGCAACAGCGCGACCTGCTTCTCGGCGCGGCTCAGTTCGTAGGACACGCGCAGCAGCAAACCCATCGCCACGCAGGTCATCATCACGCTGGAACCGCCGGAGGAAATCAGCGGCAGGGTCAGGCCCTTGGTCGGCAGGATGCCGAGGTTGACGCCCATCGAAATGAAGGCCTGCATGCCGATCCACAGCGCCACGCCGAAGGCGATGTAGCCAGCGAAGTGGCGGCGCATCTCGACGCAGCGATAGCCGATCCAGAAGGCGCGGCCGACCAGCAGCATGTACAGGGCCACGACCAGGCATACGCCCACGAAGCCCAGTTCCTCGGCGATCACCGAGAAGATGAAGTCGGTATGCACTTCGGGCAGGTAGTTCAGTTTCAGCACCGAACCGCCGAGACCGATGCCATCCCACTCGCCGCGGCCGATCGCCATCAGCGCGTTGCTCAACTGGTAGCCATCGCCCTGCTGGTCCTTCCACGGGTCGAGGAACGAGGTGACGCGGCGCATGCGGTACGGTTCGAACACCACCAGCGCGACCAATGCGGGCAATGCGACCAGGATCGGCGCCGACATCCGGGGCAGGTTCACCCCGCCGAGCATCAGCATGCCGGCGGTGATCGCCAGCAGCAGCGTCGAAGAACCGAAGTCGCGCTGCAGCAGGATCAGCACGATCAGCAGCGCCACCACGCCCAGCGGCTTCAGCATCGCCGGCCAGGTCGCGTTGACTTCGTCGCGGAAACGCACCAGGTAGCTGGACAGCCAGACGATGTACAGCACCTTCACCGCCTCGACCACCTGGAAGCGCGAGATGCCCAGGTTGATCCAGCGCCGCGCGCCTTTCACGGTAACGCCCAGGCCGGGCACCCATACCAGCAACAGCAGCACGATGCAGGCCAGCAGCAACACCTGGTTGTACTTCTCCACCGTCTTCAGCTCGGTGCGCATCGCGACGAGGGCCAGGCCGAGGCCCAGGCCCAGGAACAGCAGGTGGCGGACCAGGTAGTAGAACGGACTCGACGCCTGGGCGATGGAACTGGACGCGACCATCACCACGCCGAGCGCGGCCAGCGCGACCGCGGCGCCGAGCAACCAGCCGTCGTAGCGGCCGCTGATCGCTTCCAGTCGCGTCGCCTGGCGGGAGGTCGCGTCGTTCATCAGCGCACCTTCAACGTGGCCAGGCCGATCAGGACCAGCACTACCGAGATGATCCAGAAGCGCACGATGACGCGCGGCTCCGGCCAGCCCTTCAGTTCGAAATGGTGGTGGATCGGCGCCATGCGGAACACGCGCTTGCCGGTCAGCTTGAAGCTGGCGACCTGGATCATCACCGACAGCGTTTCCACCACGAACACGCCGCCCATCACCACCAGCACCAGTTCCTGGCGCACGATCACCGCGATGGTGCCGAGCACCGCGCCCAGCGCCAACGCGCCGATGTCGCCCATGAACACCATCGCCGGATAGGTGTTGAACCAGAGGAAGCCCAGGCCCGCGCCGGCGATGGCCGCGCAGATGATCACCAGTTCGCCTGCGCCGGGGATTGTGGCGATCTGCAGGTATTCGGAGAACTTGACGTTGCCGGCGGCGTAGGCGAACACGCCCAGCGCGCAGGCGACCAGCACCGTCGGCATGATCGCCAGGCCGTCGAGGCCGTCGGTCAGGTTGACCGCGTTGGAGAAACCGACGATCCAGAAATAGGCGATGGCGACGAAGCCGATGCCGGCCAGCGGCAGCGCCACCGACTTGAACAACGGGATGTACAGCGTGGTCGCCGCCGGCACGTCGGCGTACAGGTACAGATACAGGCCGGCGGCCAGGCCGAAGATCGACTGCAGCAGGTATTTCCAGCGCGACTTCAGTCCGTTCGGGTCGCGCTTGACGATCTTGATCCAGTCGTCGTACCAGCCGATGGCGCCGAAGCACAGCATCACCAGCAACACCACCCACACGTACTTGTTGCGCAGGTCGCCCCACAGCAGCACCGACAGGGTGACCGTGGTCAGGATCAGGCCGCCGCCCATCGTCGGCGTGCCGGCCTTGGAGAAATGCGACTGCGGGCCGTCCTTGCGGATCGGCTGGCCGCCCTTCAGCTGGGCGAGCCGGCGGATCGCCGCCGGGCCCAGCCACAGCGACAGGGCCAGCGCGGTCAGCGCCGCGAGGATGCCGCGGAACGACAGGTAGCCGAACAGCCGGAACAGGTCTTCGAGTTGCTGCAGCCAGCGGGCGAGTTCAAGCAGCATGTGGAACATCCCCTTCGCGCCCGAGCAGCGCGTTCACGACCTTGTCCATCGCGCTGCCGCGCGAGCCCTTGACCAGCACGCGCGCCGGCGTCTTCGCCAGGTCGGTGCGCAACGCATCCGCCAGTTCGGCGTGCGTGGCGAATACCCGCGCACCTTCGCCGAATGCCCGTGCCGCCGCGGCGCTGAGCGCCCCCAGTGCGTACAGGCGGCGGATGCCCGCGCTCTTGGCGCGGCGGCCGGCGTCGGCATGCAGCGCTTCGCCTTCCGGACCGAGTTCGCGCATGTCGCCGAGTACCAGCCACGCTTCGCCACTCGCGGCGGCGAGCGTGTCGATGGCCGCGCCGAGCGAACCCGGGTTGGCGTTGTAGCTGTCGTCGACCAGCACCGCGCCGTTGGGGAGCGTGTGGGCAATCTGGCGGCCGGCAACCGGCTGCGCCGCGGCCAGGCCTTCGACGATGGTGGCCAGCGCCACGCCGCAACCCAGCGCCAGCGAAGCCGCCGCCAATGCGTTCGACACGTTGTGGCGGCCGGGCAGCGCGATACGCGCTTCGGCTTCGCCGGAAGGCATGACCAGGCGGAACTGCGAACCGGCGTCGCCGAGGCGGATGTCGCGCGCGGTCACGTCGGCGCTTGCGTCGAGCCCGAAACGGATCGCCTTGCGGCCCGGCGCCCGCGCGGCGAAGTATTCGGCGAAGGCGTCGTCGGCATTGATCACCGCGACGCCTTCGATCGGCAGCGCGGCGTAGATCGCACCCTTGGTTTCGGCCACGCCGAGCAGCGTGCCCATGCGCTCGAGGTGCGCGGGGGCGACGTTGTTGACCAGCGCCACGTCCGGACGCGCGATGTCGGTGAGGTAGGCGATGTCGCCGGGCTGGCCTGCGCCCATTTCGTACACGGCGAAGTCGGCATCGTCCGGTGCGTCGATCACCGACAGCGGCAGGCCGATTTCGTTGTTGCGGTTGCCGGGATTGAAATAAGTATTGCCGGCACGCTGCAGGATCGCCACGACCAGGGTCTTCACGCTGGTCTTGCCGTTGCTGCCGGTGATCGCGACGACCTTGCCGCCGCGGTCCTGCTGCAGGCCGGCGGCGATCCTGGCCAGGGCCAATTGCGTGTCGGCGACCACGACCTGCGGCGTCTCGCCCGGCAGTGGGCGTTCCACCAGCAGGGCGCTGGCGCCGCGCGCCAACGCATCGGCGACGAAATCGTGTCCGTCGAAACGCTCGCCGCGCAGCGCGACGTACAGGCTGCCCGGCTGCAGGGTGCGCGTGTCGTTCGACACCGCATCGATGGCGACGTCGTCGCCGTGCAGTTCGCCGGAAGCCCAGTGCGCCAGCAGCGAGAGGGGCGTGCGCTTCATGCGTGCGCCTCCAGGGCCTGGCGCGCCTGCACGCTGTCGTCGAACGGATGCTTGACCCCGGCGACTTCCTGGTAGGTTTCGTGGCCCTTGCCGGCGATCAGCACGATATCGTCGGGACCGGCCTCGCCCACCGCGCGGGCGATGGCCGCGGCGCGATCGCGCTGGACGACCACTGCTTCGGGCTTTTCGAAACCGCGCAGGATGTCGGCGACGATGGCATCGCCGTCCTCGCCGCGCGGATTGTCGTCGGTGACGACCACCTTGTCGGCCAGGCGTTCGGCGATCGCCGCCATCTGCGGGCGCTTGCCGGCGTCGCGTTCGCCGCCACAACCGAATACGCAGGTCAGGCGGCCGCGCAGATGCCCGCGCAGCGACTGCAGCGCCTGTTCCAGCGGATCGGGCTTGTGCGAATAATCGACCACCACCAGCGGCAGGCCGTCGTGGCCGCCGAGGCGGTTCATGCGACCGGGGATCGGCTGCAGCTTCTGCAGTACGTCGACGATGGCATCGACGCCCTCGCCCATCGCCTGCAGCACGCCGGCGACGACCAGCAGGTTGTCGACGTTGAACCGGCCCAGCAAGGGCGAACGCACGCGGCGGACATCGTTGCCGATGTGCAGGTCGAAAGCCATGCCGGACACGTCGAGGACGACGTCGGAAGCGCGAATGCCGGCCTCGGCCGCGCCGCGCGCACTGACGCCGATGCGTTGCAACACCGGCGAGAGCGAGGCGTACAGGCGGCGGCCGTAGTCGTCGTCGAGGTTGACCACCGCGGCGCGCAGCCCCGGCCAGGCGAACAGCTTCGCCTTCGCCGCGCCGTAGGTTTCCATGTCGCCGTGGTAGTCGAGATGGTCGCGGGTGAGATTGGTGAACACGCCGATGGCGAAATGCACCGCATCGACCCGGCCCTGGTCCAGCGCGTGCGAGCTGACTTCCATCGCCACCGCCCGCGCACCGGCGTCGCGCAATTCGCCCAGCAATTCGTGGGTCTGCAGCACCAGCGGGGTGGTGAAGCCGGTCGGCTGCACGTCGCCGTACAGTCCCGCGCCCAGCGTGCCGATGGTGCCGCTGCGCACGCCGCGCAGTTCCAGCGCCTGTGCCAGCAGTTGCACGGTCGAGGTCTTGCCGCTGGTGCCGGTGACCCCGATGGTGGTCATCGCCGCCGACGGTTCGCCATGGAAATGGTCGGCCATGCCGCCCATGCGCGCGCGCAGGTTCGGCACGCCGATGGCATCGGCGGGCGCCGGGTATTCCGCGGACGGCGCGGAGGCGTCGAACAGGATCGCCGATGCCTGCTTTTCCTTCGCCTGTTCGACGAACGCCAGTCCATGCGTACCGAAACCGGCGATAGCGACGAAGGCGTCGCCCGACTCGATCCGGCGCGAGTCCATCACCAGCCCGCCGATCACGACATCGCGGGGCAAGGCCACGTCGGGCAACAGTTCGGACAGCGGCATCGTGCGCTTCATTGCACGACCTCCGGTTCCAGCGGCTCGGCCGGCGCCTGTGCCGTTACCGCGCCACGTCCCTTGGCTTCGGTCTTCGCCTGCGCGGCCAGCCAGGTCTCAATGTCGTCCGGCGGCACGTCCATCAGGCGCAGCGCGCCATCCATCACATTGTGGAAAACCGGCGCGGCCACGAGGCCGCCGTAATAGCCATGACCCTTGCTCGGGTCGGGTTCGTTGATCACCACGACCATAGAGAAACGCGGATGGTCGACCGGCACCACGCCGGCGAAGAACGAAAGGTACTTGCTCGTGTAGCCGCCGCCGCCGGCCTTGCGCGCGGTGCCGGTCTTGCCGGCGACGTGGTAGCCGAGGATCGCCGCCTGCGTCGCGGTGCCACCGGTCTCGGTCACCGTCTGCATCATCTTCATCACTTCGTGGGCGATAGCCGGATCGAGCACCTGTTCGGCCTCGGCCGGCTCGGTTTCGTTGCTGCGGCCCTTGACGAAGGTCGGGGTGATCAGGCGCCCGCCGTTGGCCAGCGCCGCGTAGGCGCGGGCGATCTGCAGCGGGGTGGCGTTGAGGCCGTAGCCGTAGGCCATCGTCGCCTTGGTCGTGCCGTACCAGCGCGGCGGCGGCAACACGGCGCCGGCCGATTCGCCGGGGAAGCCGCTGCCCGGCTTCTTGCCGTAGCCGAAGCTGTGCACGAAGTCGTAGAAGGTCTGGTTCGGGATCCGCGCCGCGATCTTGGCCGCGCCGATGTTCGAACTCTTGCGGATGATGCCGGTGACGTCCTGCACGCCGTAGTTGTGCGTATCGCTGATCGTGTAGCGGCGGTCCAGCGCCATCCGGCCCGGCGACAGGTCGAACTTGGTGGCCGGCGTGATCACGCCCGCGGTCAGGCCGGCCGCGACGGTGATCGGCTTCATCGTCGAACCGGGTTCGAACACGTCGGTGATCGCGCGGTTGCGGTGCGCGTCGTTCTTGCCCAGCGACTGCGCGTTGGGGTTGAAGGTCGGCAGGTTGGCCATCGCCAGCACTTCGCCGGTGGCGATGTCGAGCACCACCGCCGAGCCGCTGCTCGCGCCGGTTTCCCACAGGCGCTGCTTCAGTTCCTTGTAGGTCAGGTACTGGATGCGGCGGTCGATGCTGAGGGTCAGGTCCTTGCCCGGTTGCGCCGGCTTGAGCAGGTCGATGTTCTCGACGATGCGGCCGTGACGGTCGCGGATCACCTTCTTCAGGCCCGGCGTCCCGCGCAGCCAGTCGTTGAAGGCCAGTTCCAGCCCTTCCTGGCCCTGGTCGTCGATGTTGGTGAAGCCCAGCACGTGGGCCATCGCCTCGCCCTGCGGGTAGAAGCGGCGGAACTCGCGTTTGGAATACACGCCGGGAATGCCCAGGGCGACGATGCGCCGCGCCTCGTCCGGATTGATCCGGCGCTTGAGGTACATGAATTCCTTGTCGGCCTTCTGGCTGACCTTGCGGGTCAGCGCCTCGGCGGGTACGGACAGCGCGCGCGCCAGTTCCGGCAGGCGGTCGGGCGCCTTCTCCATCAGCTCCTTCGGGTCGCACCACACCGACTCGACCGGCGACGACACCGCCACCGGCTCGCCGTTGCGGTCGGTGATCATGCCGCGCGATACCGGGATCTCCAGCTCGCGCACGAAGCGCGCGTCGCCTTCCTTCTGGTAGAAGTCCTCGTTGACCAGCTGCACGTAGGCGGCGCGACCGATCAGGCTGATCGAGCACAGCGCCAGCGTGCCGCCGACCAGGGCGAGGCGGCCGCGCAGATTGAAGCGAGCACGGTTGCGGTTGCGCGGCGGCGCGTTGCGCTCGCGGCTTTCCCGGTTGAACAGCGCCTTGAGGTCCGGAAGCTTCATGGCCGCACCACCACCACGTCGCCCGCTTCGGGGAACTTCATGCCCAGCCGGGTGGTGGCGACCTGCTCGATGCGGGTGCTCTCCGCCACCGTCGCCTGTTCCAGCTGCAGACGGCCGAATTCGATATTCAGTTCGTCGCGCTGCCGCTCCAGCTTGGACAGTTCGACGAACAGGGTGCGGTGGCGATGCCGCGCGTAGACCACGCCGATCGCGGTGGCGACGTTGGCCAGCACCAGCACGGCGAGCAGGAAGCGGGTCATGCCGCGCCTTCCAGCTTCTCGGCCACGCGCAATACGGCGCTGCGCGCGCGTGGATTCGTCGCCAGTTCGTCGGCACCGGCACGCTGCGCGCCGCCGATCTCCTTCAGCGAGGCGACGAAGCCGGTGGTTTCCGGCAGGCGTCGGTTCGCCGGCGGCGCCTTCGCGTGCCGGGCGATGAAACGCTTGACGATGCGGTCTTCCAGCGAATGGAAGCTGATCACCGCCAACCGGCCGCCGGCGTTGAGCCGCGCCAGCGCGCCATCGAGGCCCGCTTCGAGGTCGGCCAGTTCGCGGTTCACGTGGATGCGGATCGCCTGGAAGCTGCGCGTGGCCGGATGGATCCCCGACTTGTCGCGGGGCATCACCGAGGCGATGGTTTCGGCGAGGTCGGCGGTGCGCAGGAACGGCTGCTGCGCCCGGCGCGCGACGATCGCGCGGGCGATGCGCCGGCTCATGCGCTCTTCGCCGTAGGTCCAAAGCACGTCCGCGATCTCGGCCTCGCCGGCGCGCGCCAACCACTGCGACGCGCTTTCGCCCGAATCCGGATCCATGCGCATGTCCAGCGGGCCGTCCTTGCCGAAACTGAAACCGCGTTCGGCCACGTCGAGCTGCGGCGACGACACGCCGAGGTCGAACAGCACGCCGTCGAGCCCCGCCCCGGTCGCGTCCCATTGCGCCAGTTCGGCGAAGCTGCCGCGACGGATCGCCACGCGCGCATCGCCGGCGAACTCGCGTTCGGCGTGGGCAATCGCTTCGGGGTCCTTGTCCATCAGCAACAACCGGCCTCCGGGGCCGAGGTTTCGCAACACGCCGCGCGCATGGCCGCCGCGACCGAACGTGCCATCCAGATAGGTTCCGTTTTCCAGCACTCGCAGTCCTTCCATGACCTGCGCGAACATCACCGGCAGATGCAGCACCGCGGGGTGTCCGGGCTGCGCATCGGGGCGCATCCGGGCACCCCCCGTCACAGCTTCAGTTCGAGCATGTGCGCGCTCAGATCGTCGTCGGACAAGGTCTGACGGATCTGCGCGTGATGCGCCTGCTCGCTCCACAATTCGAACTTGCTGCCCATGCCGAGCAGCACGGCTTTCTTCTCGATGCCCACCGCGCTGCGATGGCTGGCCGGGATGCTGATGCGGCCGTTGCCATCCAGCTCCACCGGCGTCGCCGCGCCCACCAGCTTCAGCTGCAGGCTGCGATGCGCGCGCTGCGTGCTGGGCAAGGCGTTGACGGCATCGCGCACGCGCTGCCACTCGGCTTCGGGATACAGGTACAGGCTGCCGGCTTCGAACGGGTTGTAGGTCAGCACCAGGCGGTTGCCGCACTCACGCGCGACCAGTTCACGGTAGGCGGTGGGCACCGCCATCCGGCCCTTGTCGTCAACTGTGATGGCAGTCTCACCCTGGAACACGTCCCCGGCACCTTTGGTTTCCGCTCTCGGGCGGCTATTGAACCACGGAAACCCACTAAAACCCCGGATTTCCCTCTGATGCCCACCTTAGCAGTCCGCCATCGCTTGTCAACAACTGAAAGGTGAAAAAATCATGATGACTTTCAATAGCTTGCGGCGAACTTCAGAGAATTGTTCAAACTTTATCCACAAGTAATTGTTTAGTCTCAAATTTCGAGATTTCGCCAAAATTCAGTCGTGTCCATGCGGGGTGAAGACGGATCGTCTCTTCAGCTCGTGAGAATTCGTCCGCCCGCCTGAACTGCGCAATCCGCCGCACAATCCCTCCATGTGCCTGGTCGCCATCGCCTGGAAAACCCATCCCCGCTGGCGCCTGCTGATGGCCGGCAACCGCGATGAATGGCATGCCCGCCCGACCGCCGCGCTGGCGTGCTGGACCGATTCGGGGATCCGCGCGGGCCGCGACCTGCAATCCGGCGGCACCTGGATGGGACTGGACGGCCGGGGCCGCGCCGCGGTGGTCACCAACGTCCGCGACCCTTTCGCCACCACCATCGGTCCGTCGCGCGGCGGTTTGCCGACCGGATTCCTGGAAACCGCAGCCGGCGCACCGGCCCATGTCGAAGCGCTGGCCGCCGAAGCGAATGCGTTCGCCCCGTTCAACCTGCTGGTCGCCGACGCCGGGGCCTGCGTCTACCTAGGCAATCATCCACGCGTGGAGCGGCGCGCGATCGCGCCCGGCGTACACGGCATGTCCAATGGCGGCTTCGACGTGGCGTGGCCGAAGACGCGAATGCTGTGCTCGGTCATGGAGAAGTGGATCGAAAGCGGACACGGCGATTTCGATCCGTTATGGAACGCATTGGCCGACGGGCGCATCGCACCGGATGCGGAACTGCCCGACACCGGCATCGGCCTGGAAAAGGAACGCATGCTTTCCGCCGCCTTCATCCGCGGCCCGACCTACGGAACGCGGGCGAGCACGATCATTGCCGTCGACCACGAAGGAAAAGGCTGGATCCACGAACGCCGCTTCGGCCCGGAGGGCGTTTTCCTGGGAGAAACGCGGCTGCGCAACGACGATGCGCCGATGCCCGACGTGGGAGCGACGTAAGCCGCGAACGTCGAAGCGAGGGATTCGATCGCGCCTTTGTTGCCGCCGGGAAGAAAGCCCTTCTTGCACTCGTCGGACTGCTTGGCTCGACAGCTTCTCCAGTCGTTACGCAACCGCAAGACATGCCGCTTCGACGTTCGCGACTTACGTCGCTCCCACATGGGGAGGCGATTGCGATCCGTTGCCGGAACAGCAGAAAGGGGCGGAGCCGGCCGATAAGCCGGGTTCTGTCGTGGACAGTCATTCCTCTAGGCGCATCGTCGCCGATACGCTCAAGCAACCTACCCGGAGGCACCGCGGGCCGCGGCATTGCCTCCCTATTTGGTCTTGCTCCCGGTGGGGTTTGCCGTGCCGGTCCGTTGCCGGACTCGCGGTGCGCTCTTACCGCACCATTTCACCCTTGCCTGATCTCCGAAGAGCCATCGGCGGTATCTTTCTGTTGCACTTTCCGTCGGCTCGCGCCGCCCAGGCGTTACCTGGCACCGTGCCCTGTGGAGCCCGGACTTTCCTCGGCATCACGAGTGATGACGCGACTGTCTGGCCGGCTCCGCCATGCGCATTTTCGCATGAATGCCGTGGTGCCGTCCGTTCACGCCGCGAC
Organism: Pseudoxanthomonas helianthi; assembly: GCF_017939625.1. Classification (GTDB taxonomy): domain Bacteria; phylum Pseudomonadota; class Gammaproteobacteria; order Xanthomonadales; family Xanthomonadaceae; genus Pseudoxanthomonas_A; species Pseudoxanthomonas_A helianthi. Next base: position 200,704 of record NZ_JAGKTC010000002.1, on the reverse strand, counting down.
GAAGAATCCCGCCGCTCCCAGCGCCAGGACCACGACCCACGGCGGCCATTTCGCCCACATCAACGCTGCGACGCCGGCAATGACGAGCAGGATGTCGCGCCAATCGCCGACTGCGCTGGTCCACAGCGGGTCGTACAGCGCGGCCAGCAGCAGGCCGACGACCGCAGCGTTCACCCCAGCCAGCGCGGCGCGCATCTTCGGTCGCTGGCGCAGGTTTTCCCAGAACGGCAGCACGCCCAATACCAGCAACAGCGATGGCAGGAAGATCGCTAACAGGCACAACAATCCGCCACCCCAGCCGCCAGGCCCGATCTTCATCGCCGTGCCGAGGAAAGCGGCGAAGGTGAACAACGGTCCCGGCAAGGCCTGCGCCGCGCCATAACCGGCGAGGAAATCGCCTGCGCTTATCCAGCCGGGTAAGACGGTCTCGGCGCGCAACAACGGCAACACGACATGGCCGCCGCCGAACACCAACGCGCCGGTGCGATAGAACGCATCGGCAATGCGCAGGTCGGTCGACGCCGTTGCGGCAGCCAGCAATGGCAAGCCGATCAGCAGGGAAAGAAAGGAAACCAGCGAGGCCACCGCCAAGCGTCGCGATACCGGCACCTTCAATCCGGACGACACGGCAACATCGGTGCCGTTCCGCCACGCGAGTCCGATGATGCCGGCAAGCGCGATGACGCCGACCTGCATCCACGCGGATGGCCATGACAACACGCAAACAGTCGCGACGAGCGCGATCAGGGCATGCCCGGCATCGCGGCAGAACGTCCGCGCCATGCCCCACACCGCCTGCGCGACCACCGCCACTGCGACCAGCTTCATGCCGTGCAGCGCATCCGGCGGCAACCCTGCACCCCGATGCGACAGGACGTACGCGAACGCGATCATCGCCAGCGCCGACGGCAACGTGAATCCGCACCACGCCGCCAATGCGCCACGCAGTCCCGCGCGCGACAGGCCAATGGCCATGCCGACCTGGCTGCTCGCCGGTCCCGGCAGGAACTGGCACAGGGCGACCAGGCCAGCGTATTCGCTTTCGGACAGCCAGCGCCGACGCGCGACGAACTCGTTCCGGAAGTAGCCGAGGTGCGCGATGGGGCCGCCGAACGAGGTCAGGCCAAGGCGCAGGAATACCAGGAAGACGTGTCCAGCTTTGCCCTGTCGTGCCTCGGTGTCGGCGGATGGAGACGCCATCGTCAGCTGAAGTCTTTCACATCGTCATTCCAGCGAAAGCTGGAATCCATTGGTTTTTGCCGTTGCTTTTCAGGAAACAGGAGCAACAGCAAAATGGATTCCGGCTTTCGCCGGAATGACGAGACAAAAGACCGGCGCGTAAACACTTCACCCACCCTGCCCGTACAAGGCTTTACGCGGCGCACCGGAAATCTCCGCTGCCAGTTTCGCCGCCGTAGACGGCGGCAAGTGCTCGTTGAGCAACGCATACACGCGCCGGCCTTCGGCGATCTTCGCGCCATCGTCTTCGCCCGCGCCTTGCACGACGACGACGAACTCGCCCTTGCGCTGGTTCTCGTCGGCTTCGACCCTCGCCTGCAGTTGCGCCAGCGTGCCGTCGAGCACGGTTTCGAACAGCTTGGTCAGCTCGCGCGCGATCGCCGCCGGACGCTCGTCGCCGAAGGCCGCGCGCATGTCGGCCAACGCTTCGCCGATGCGGTGCGAGGACTCGTAGAACACCAGGGTGCGCGGCTCGCCGGCCAATCGCTGCAGTTGCTCGCGCCGTGCCGAGGCCTTCGCCGGCAGGAAGCCTTCGAAGGCGAAGCGGTCGCTGGGCAGGCCCACCGCACTCAACGCGGCGATCAACGCGCTCGGCCCGGGCACCGGCGAGACCTTCACCCCGGCCGCGCGGGCGGCGCGGACCAGGCGGAAACCCGGATCGCTGACCAGCGGCGTGCCGGCGTCGGACACCAGGGCGAGGCTGTCGCCGTTCAGCAAACGCGCAACGATGCGCTCGGCGATCTCGCCCTCGTTGTGTTCGTGCAGGGCCAGCAACGGGCGCTCGAAACCGAAATGCGCGAGCAGCTGCCGGGTATGGCGGGTGTCCTCGGCGCAGATGGCATCGACCGTGCGCAGGGTTTCGAGCGCGCGCGGCGAGAGGTCGGCCAGGTTGCCGATCGGCGTGGCGACGATGAACAGGGTTCCTGGGGTTCCGGGACCGTCTGCGGTCATTCAGTGAGCTTCCTTCGGCAAGGGTAGAATCGTAGCCCGCCCCGCCTGCTGAGTAGCAATGGACATGAGATTCGGAAGGAAGCACCTGCGCCTGCTGGCCCCGGTCCTGCTGGCACTGCTGTTCGCCGGCTGCGCGACCACCCAGGTCAGCGGCCCGGCCTCGACGCCGCAGGACCGCGCTGCCTTCGCCCAGGCCGCCGAACTGGCCCGCGCCCAGGCCGGCTTGTCCGGCCAGGCCAAGGCCGAGAACATCAAGCAGATCGAACGCCTGCTGGCCAGCGTCGACGACGCCACGCTGTCGCGCGAAAGCGCCAAGCTGCCGGCCGGCGATCCGCTGTACGCATTCGCCGGCAAGGCCCTGCTCAACCGCGGGCTGCCGCTGCCGCGCCCGTTCGACAGCGCCGCACGCTGGAATTTCGACAATCGTCCGCCGGCCGAAGGCGACGGCTATCGTCCGCCGGTGAAGCTGGCCGTGCTGCTGCCGCTGTCCGGCAACCTCGCCACCGCCGCCGCGCCGGTGCGCGACGGCCTGCTGGCCGGATACTTCGGCGAAAGCCGGCGTCGCCCGCAGATCGATTTCTACGACACCGCCGGCACCGCGGCCGGCGCGGTCGATGCGTATGGCCGCGCGGTCGCCGCGGGTGCCGATTTCGTGATCGGCCCGCTGGGCCGCGACGAAGTCAGCGCGGTGTTCGCCCGCGGCGAACTGCAGGTGCCGGTGCTGGCGTTGAACCGCGGCAATGCCGCGCCGCCGCCGGGCAACGCCGGTTTTTCGCTGGCGCCCGAGGACGACGGCCTGATCGCCGCCGAATACCTGCTGGGGCACGAACGCAAGGCCGCGCTGGTGATCGGCGGCAGCGACGACAACGGCATGCGGGCTTCGCGCGCGTTCCGCGAACAGTTCCAGTCGCGCGGCGGCAAGGTCGTCGACACGCTGAGCGTGACCGATGCGCCGGGCGACCTGTCGGCGAAACTGAGCGCAGCTGCGGCGGCCGGCGCCGACTCGGTATTCCTCGCGGTCAAGGGCGGCACGGCGCGTCTATTGGCGCCGCAGCTGGCACTGGCCGGCTTCGGCGGCAAGTCGCGCGTCGGCACTTCGCAATTGGCTTCCGGAACCGGCAAGGTCGAACAGGACAGCGCGCTGGACGGCATCGTGTTCCCGACCGACGTGTGGACTTCGCGCGGCGTGTCGGGCCTGCCGGCCGCAGCGAACACCGACCTGCCTTCCGCCCGCGGACCGGCCGCACGCCTGTTCGCGTTCGGCTACGACGCATGGCGGCTCACCGCATACCTGGAACGGCTGATCGAACGGCCCAACACCGAACTCGACGGCGCCACCGGCACGTTGAAGCTCGACGGCTTCGGCAACGTCCTGCGCAAGCCGGCGTGGTCCACCTTCAACGGCGGCCGCGCCACCCCGATCCGTGGCGGTGGCTGACCGCCGGGCGCGCGGCAAGCACGCCGAAGGCGTCGCCCGGGCTTATCTGACGCGGGCGGGCCTGCGCGAAATCGCCGCCAACGCGAACTACCGCGGCGGCGAGCTCGATCTGGTCATGCGCGACGGCGATTGCATCGTCTTCGTCGAAGTGCGTTACCGCGGCTCGTCCGCGTTCGGCGGCGGCATCGCCTCGGTCGACTCCGGCAAACGTCGCAAACTGGTACTGGCCGCGCAGATGTTCCTCGCCGAGCACCGGGCGTATTCGCAGGCCGCTTGTCGCTTCGATGTGGTCGAAGCCAGCGGGGATCCGGATGCGCCGGACCTTCGCTGGTTGAAGGACGCTTTCCGCGCCGACGAGGTCTGATCGCAAGCCGCTTCTCGCGGACCTACACTGTCGGCATGAAGCTGCTCCTCCCTGCGTCGCGACGAGCCTTGCTGGCGTTCGGCCTGTGGCTGTTCGCCGTTGCCTCGAGCGGCACCGCCTCGGCTGCCGGTGCGGCGGAACGCCCTGTCCTCCGGGTATTGGTCGTGGGTAACAGCCTGACCTACACGAACAACCTGCCGGGCTTGTTGCGCGCATTGGCCAGCGCACAGGAAAACGGCCCGGCCATTTCCACCACGACTTATGTGCTGCCGGGAGCGGACCTGGTATGGCATTGGCGGAACGGAACGGTGGCGAAAGCCATCGACCAAGGGCATTGGGACATGCTGGTGCTGCAAGAGCGCGGTGGCATCCTCGCGTGCCTTGCGGACAGCCAGCATCGTGGCGAACCGGAATGCCTCGCAAGCTCGCGTGCTCACCGCCAGTTCGCGGAACTCGCGGGAAAGAAAGGCGTTCGCGTATTGCTGCTCGGGACCTGGGGTCCGGATGCGACCTGGCAGGGCAATCTCGATCGCGGCCTACGCATCGCGGCCAGGAGCACGCAGGCCAAGCCCGTATTCGCCGGTACCGCGTTGCGGGCTTATGCGTCCTCCCATCCCGGGCAGCCATTATTCACCGACGCCGCCCTGCATCCCACATTGCCCGCATCGTTGATCGTGGCTGCTGTCCTGTACCGCGAACTCGCCGGACAGCCCGCGCACGCGCGCGACCTAGTCCTGGATTTTCCGTTGAAGCCCGATGCCAGCCAGTTGCAGGGAACCTCGCCGATGGAGCCGGATCCCGCTTTTGCCGGCGAGCGCAAGGTGCTGCCTGCCGCGACCATGGCGCCCTTGCTGGAAGCAGCATCCGGGCACCCTGGAGCCCCTAACTGATCCATGCCGACCATCCTGACGCACGCCGCAGTTCCGCTGGCGATGTATGTGGCCAGCGAAAGCGGGCGCGTCTCGTCGCGGTTGCTCGCAGCTGGCGTTGTCGCAGCGATGCTGCCGGACGCAGACGTCGTCGCGTTCGCGATGCACATTCCTTATGCCGATGCCTTCGGCCATCGTGGCGCAAGCCATTCGTTGCTGTTCGCGCTGCTGATCGCGGGCTTGGGTGCCGGCGTCGCGAAGCCGCTGCGAAGCAGCCCCTTGCAAGCCATGACGTGGCTGTTCGTATGCACGGCTTCGCATCCGCTGCTGGACGCGATGACATCCGGCGGGCTTGGCGTTGCGCTGGCTTGGCCATGGAACGATGCGCGCTGGTTCGCGCCATGGCGCCCGATCCGGGTTTCGCCGATCGGCGTGGGTTTCCTCAGCGCACGCGGCATGGAGACGTTGCTTTCGGAATTGCGCTGGGTGTGGCTGCCGCTGTTCGTTGGCGCCGGGATGTGGAAGTTGATCAACCGGAAGCCGGGACATCCGCCTCCGCGTTGATGCCCGACGTGGGAGCGACGTCAGTCGCGAATTCGAAGCCTTGAAACTTCGTGCAACTGGAAGTCCTCCGAAGAAGCATTCTCCGACGACATCCTTTGCCGGTGCTTTTGGATACCTGAACGGTCTCGCTTCGGGTTTTCGCGACTGACGTCGCTCCCACGCCGGGTTTTACTCGAAATGCGTGTATCCGGTGCGGGGGGGACGCCATTCGTTGCCATCGGCATCCAGGGCCCGCACGCCTTGCCCGGTGACGATGCTTCCGATGCGTGTCACAGCGACTCCGCCCATTGCCGCTGCGATTTCATCCCGCAATTCCTGCCGGGCGGTGAAGCATAGTTCGTAATCGTCGCCTCCCGCCGCTTGCCAGGCTTGGCGCATCGCCGGCGAGAAGCGTTGCAGCGCAGGAGATGCGGGCAAGGCATCCAGTCCGATCTCCGCGCCTACATTGCTGCGCGCGCAGATGTGGCCAAGATCCGCGAGCAATCCATCGGACACGTCGATGCAGGCGTTCGCCAGGCCAACGAGGCGCCGGCCGGCTTCGACGCGTGGCGTCGGCCGGTCCAGTCGCGCACGCAACGTACGATCCAGCGCGGCACCAGCGAACAGCGATTGCAATGCCGCCGCCGCATCGCCCAGCGCGCCGGTGACCCAGATATCGTCGCCAACCCGCGCGCCGTCGCGGCGTAGCGCACGGCCGGGTTCGACGAAACCCATCGCGGTCACGCCTAGCGATAGCGGGCCGCGCGTGGTGTCGCCGCCGACTATGGCGATACCGTGCCGTGAGGCGAGTTCGAGGAAGCCGTCGAGAAAGCCATCCAGCCACTTCGGGTCGGATCCGGGCAGCGACAGCGACAGCGTGCACCACGCCGGTTGCGCGCCCATCGCAGCAAGATCGGACAGGTTGACCGCCAGCGTTTTCCAGCCGATGTCTTCGGCACGGGTAGCCTCGGGGAAATGCACGCCAGCATTGAGCGTGTCGGCGGTGACGACCAGTTGCTTGCCGGGCGGCGGTTCCAGGATCGCCGCATCGTCGCCGATGCCGAGCACCACGTCGTCGCGCGTGGTCGCGCGGGCGCGGATGCGGTCGATCAGGTCGAATTCGCCGATGGACATCTGTTTACTCGTCATTCCCGCGAAGGCGGGGGCCTTCAACCGACGAATGTCGGGTCATCGCTCCTGCTTTTCGCTCTTCGGACGGTCGCTCGCAATCCGACCAGAGAGCGATTCCCGCCTTCGCGGGAATGACGATGAAAATTCAGCGCTTGCCCGCGCCCGTCTCCGCCGCACGCCACTCCAACGCCGCGCGATCCAGCACGCCGTTGACGTAGGTGTGGCCGTGTTCGGCGCCGAAACGCTTCGAAGTCTCGATGGCCTCGTTCAGCACCACGCGATACGGCACGTCGATACGGTGCAGCAGCTCGTAGGCGGCGATGCGCAGCACGGCGCGTTCGATCTGGTCGATTTCCTCCACCGTGCGGTCGAGGTACGGCTGCAACGCCTCGTCCAGCTGCGCGCGATGCTGCATCACGCCGCGCACCAGGTCTTCGAAATACTCGAGGTCCGCGACTTCGTGCGCCTGCTCGTGGGCGAACTGGGCGATGACCTGCTGCGCGTTGCCGCCGGACACCTGCCACGCGTACACCGCCTGCAGGGCGCGGCGACGCGCGCGGGCGCGCAGCACCGGGTCGATACCGTCGCGGTTGCGGTGCGGCTTGTTCATGGCAACTGCTCCAACAGGCTGGCCATTTCGATGGCGGCGAGCGCGGCTTCCTCGCCCTTGTTGCCGTGGCTGCCGCCGGCGCGCTTCTCCGCGTCCTCGACGTCTTCGACCGCGAGCACGCCGTTGAGCACGGGCACGCCGAAATCCAGGGCCACGCGCATCAGGCCTTCTGCACAGCCGTCGGCGACGTGTTCGTAATGGCGGGTGTCGCCGCGGATCACGCAACCCAGGGCGACGATCGCCGCGTAACGACCGCTCGCGGCCAGCTTGGCGGCGGCGACCGGGATTTCCCATGCCCCGGGCACGCGTACCACGTCCACCGCGTCGTCGGCCACGCCGTTGCCGGCCAGGCTGGCACGCGCGCCGGCGACCAGCGTGTCGGCGATGCGGGCGTTCCAGCGGCTGGCGATGATGGCGAAACGCGCGCCTTCGGCGGCGTTGAGGCCGCCTTCGTAATGGGACATGGCAGGCAGGATCCTTGAGGGGATGGGAGTTTAACCCGCCGGGGACGGGCATTGCCCCCTTTGCAAAGGGGGCGGACGCCCGCTGTGCGGGCGACGGGGGATTTGCGCGGCGGCGGTCGAAAAGCAAATCCCCCTCAGTCCCCCTTTTTCAAAGGGGGAGGCGCTTGGTCAAAGGGAGAGGTGTTTCGGATCGAGGTATTCGACCACGTCCAGCCCGAACCCGCCCAGGCCGACCTGCCGGCGCGGCGTACCCAGCACGCGCAGCTTGCCGAGGCCGAGGTCGGCGAGGATCTGCGCGCCGGCGCCGTTGCGCCGCCACTGGCCGACGTCCTTGGCGTTGGCAGCCTTGACCGGCTCCGCGCGCAACCGGGCCAGCAACGACTCGCTGTCGCGCGGCTCGGACAGGACGACGAACACGCCCTGGCCTTCGGCAGCAATGGCGCGCAGAGCGTCGGTCGCGGCCACGCCGAAATCGTCGCGGCGCCAGTGCAGCAGGTCGGCCAGCGGGTTCTCGACCTGCACGCGCACCAGGGTCGGAGTTGTCGCGTCTGGCGTACCGCGGACGAGGGCGAAGTGCAGGTCGTGGGCGATGCGGTCGCGGTAGGTGATCAGCCGGAACGGACCGAATTCGGTGTCGATGGCACGCTCGTCGATGCGCTCGACGGTGTGCTCGGTGGCGAGTCGGTAGGCGATCAGGTCGGCGATGGAACCCATCTTCAGCCCGTGCTCGCGCGCGAACACTTCCAATTGCGGCCGCCGCGCCATGCTGCCGTCGGCGTTCAGCACTTCGACCAGCACGCCGGCGGGTTCGAAACCGGCGAGCATCGCCAGGTCGGCCGCGGCTTCGGTATGGCCGGCGCGGGTCAGCACGCCGCCCGGCTGGGCGATCAGCGGGAAGATGTGGCCGGGTTGCGACAGGTCCGATGGCTTCGCGTCGGGCTTCACCGCGGTGCGGATGGTGTGCGCGCGATCGTAGGCGGAAATGCCGGTGGTCACACCCTCGGCCGCTTCGATGCTGACGGTGAAGTTGGTCTGGAACTGCGCGGTGTTGTTGCGCACCATCGGTGCCAGCCCAAGCTGGCCGGCGCGCTCGCGATTGATCGCCAGGCACACCAGCCCGCGCGCGTGGGTGACCATGAAATTGATGTCGGTCGGCTTGACCAGTTCGGCGGCCATGATCAGGTCGCCTTCGTTCTCGCGGTCCTCGTCGTCGACGACGACGACCATGCGGCCGTTGCGGATTTCTTCCAGCAGCTCGGGAATGGTCGCGAAGCTCATGCGCCGCTCCTTTCGCCGAGCAGGCGCTCGACATAGCGCGCGACCAGGTCGATCTCGAGGTTCACCGCGTCGCTCACGTTCGTTTCGGCGAAGCGCGTGTGCGCGACCGTGTGCGGGATCAACGCGACTTCGAAGCCCTCGCCGTCGACCTCGTTGACGGTCAGGCTGACCCCATCGACGCAGATCGAACCCTTCTTCGCGATGTACTTCAGCAACGCGGCCGGCGCGGCGAAGCGCCAGCGCTGCGCACGCGCGTCGTCGTGTATCGAAAGCACGCGACCGATGCCGTCGACATGGCCGCTGACCAGGTGGCCGCCGAGACGGTCGCTCGGCCGCATCGCCCGTTCCAGGTTCAGCGCAGCGCCGATCGGCAATGCGCCGAGCGTGGTCAGCGACAGGGTCTCGTTCGACGCGTCGGCCTGGAAACCGGCCGCATCGAATTCGACCACGGTCAGGCACACGCCGTTGACCGCGATACTTTCGCCGAGCTGGACGTTGTCGAACGGCAGGCTGCCGACTTCGAACGTGAAGCGCGCATCGCCGCCGCGGTCTTCCCGCGCGGCCAGCTTGCCGACGCCTTCGATGATTCCGGTGAACATGGTCCTGTCTCTTCGCGTGTACGCATGGCTGACGCAACGGACAGGACGAAAGCGCGCGCACGGCCGAGGGCCGCGCGAGGCTGTCTTCTTTCATCCGGACTTTAGGGACTTGCTGGTTGGGTTGGACGGTTCGCGTTGCTTCGCAACCCTGCGGGCCAAGGCCACAAAGGCTGCGATCCGGCGTCATCGCTCAGTCGCGTATCGACATACGCTCCTTCGCTCTTCCTGGCCTCGCAGCCTTTGCGACCTCGTCGTCGCAAACCGTCCAACCCAACCAGCAACTCCCAACCGTCGGCTCCGGCATTCGACCGGATCTGCTGACCTCCCGATGCATCGATGCGATCGGAAGCGCTCGCGGGCTCGCTCCGAAGAGCCTACCGCCGGTGGGGAATCTCACCCCGCCCTGAAGACGCTGCTGTGGTGGTTTGCCGGCAAACCGGCGGCTGAATTCTAGCACCCGCGGCCCGATCAGCCGGCCGGATGGATCGTTCCGCCAGCGGCATTCAGGGGCTTGCGGCGCAGGTGCAGGACCAGCGGCCAGCGCAAGGCGCGGGTCTGCCCGGGGTCGCCCCAGGCCGCGGCGAACGCCTCCGCGTGCGCGGCAACCGGGTCCTGGCCGGTGGCGTTGCGGCGGGACGCGGTGGCCGACAGGCTGCCGAGGTAGCCCAGCAATTGCGGCAAGGTCCATTGCGCGGTCAGCCACAGGCGCGGCGTCGGCAGCGCGTCGAACGGCCACGCGTAGTCGCCGTAGCCCAGGTCCACGTCGGTGCGCTCGGGTGGCCAGTACGGGTCGATGTCGGCGCGGAATGCCTCCGCGGCCTCGTACAGGTCGTCGCCGAACACGATGTCCTGGTAGGTCCAGGCGGCCAGCACGCCGCCGGGGCGGAGCACACGTTCGCACTCGGCGAAGAAACGCGTGCGGTCGAACCAGTGCAACGCCTGAGCGACGGCGACGAGGTCGATGCTGGCATCCGGCAACGCGGTCGCCTCGCCAGCTTCGACGGCCACGCGCACATTGTCCCTCTGTGCTTGCGTCGCCCAGTGCTGCTCGATCTGTGCGGCGCTGGGATCGGTGGCGTAAACCGTCGCGAACCGCGATGCGAGTCCGCGCGTCGCCTGCCCGCTGCCGCAGCCGGGTTCCCACACCAGTGCGTTCGCCGGTATCACGGCCGCCAGCGCGTCGAACAATGCGTCCGGATAGGTCGGACGCCATTGCGCATAGGCGCCGGCGACTTGGGAGAAATGGTCCTTGAAGCTCGCCATGCCGTCACCCCGCAACGGGACGCAGCAACAAGCGCTGGTCTTCGCCGACGCTACGCGATTCGACGACCTGCAACCGCGTGCGCTGCGCCATCGCCTCGATGCCCAGTCCGGAGAACAGCGGACGCGCGCCATCGCCCAGCAGCGTCGGCGCAACGTACAGCAGCAGCTCGTCGACCAGGCCGGCGGCGAGGAAGGCGCCCGCCAGCGTGGCGCCTGCTTCCACCTGCACCTCGTTGATTTCCCGCCGGGCCAGCAGGGCCAGCACCGCGAGCAGGTCGAAGCGGCCTTCGCGCACGTCCACTGCGGCGCGCTGGGCGGCGAGCTCGCGGGGCGGCTTGGCGTCGGGCGCGTGCAGGTAAAGCGTTGGCGCATCGCCTTCGCGTACGCGGCCGCGCGCGATGGTGGCGAGGCCGGGGTCCAGCACCACGCGCAGCGGCGGGACGAATTCGCTGGCGTCCTCCAGGCGCACGGTCAGCGAAGGATCGTCGGCCAGCACCGTGTTCGCGCCGGTCAGGATCGCGCCGCTGCGCGCGCGCCAGCGCTGCACGTCGCGGCGCGAGGCCTCGCCGGTGATCCATTTCGATTCGCCGTTGGCCATCGCGGTGCGCCCGTCGAGGCTGGTGCCCAGCTTGACGCGTAGCCACGGCCGCCCGCGCTCGATCCGCGACAGGAAACCGCGGTTGAGCTGCCGTGCCTGCGCCTCCATCAGGCCGGACTGTACTTCGACACCCGCGGCACGCAGCTTGTCGAAGCCGGCGCCGTCGACCTGCGGAAACGGGTCGCGCATCGCAGCCACCACCTTCGTCACGCCGGCCGCGATCAGCGCATCCGCGCACGGCCCGGTGCTGCCGGTGTGCGCGCAGGGCTCCAGGGTGACGTAGGCAGTGGCGCCGCGCGCCTGTTCGCCCGCGGCCTGCAGTGCGAACACTTCCGCGTGCGGCCCGCCCTTGCGCTGGTGCCAGCCCTCGCCGACGACCTGCCCTTCCCTGGCGATGACGCAGCCGACCATCGGGTTCGGCCGTGTCGTATAAGCGCCGCGTTCGGCCAGGCGCAACGCGCGCGCCATCAGCAGGTGGTCGGTGGCGGTGAATACGGGATTCGACACGAAGCAACTCCGGTTTCCCTTCTCCCACCGGGAGAAGGTGGCGCGTCGCGCCGGATGAGGGAAGAAACTCTCAAGCGCTTACGCAAGGTTCTGGCGCACGATGGCTTCCGCCCTCATCCGCCCTGCGGGCACCCCCGCCTTGGCGGGGGCAGGCTCTTCTCCCGGTGGGAGAAGGAAAAGCGCGCGTCAGCGCTTCTTGTTGCGATCGATCGGCACCACGTCGGCACCCAGCAGCGGCAGCTGGCCGTTCGCCGTGGGCAGGTCGCGTTCCAGCTTCTCGATTTCCTCGCGGAAATCGGCCACGTCCTCGAAGCTGCGGTACACCGAGGCGAAACGCACGTAACCGACATGGTCGAGCTTGCGCAGCTCGCCCATCACGAACTCTCCGATGCGCCGCGACGGCAGCTCGCGTTCGCCGCTCATGCGCATCTGGTGCACCACCGCGCGCACTGCCGCCTCGATCTGCTCTTCCGATACCGGGCGCTTCTGCAGCGCCTTGTCGAAACCCGCGCGCAGCTTGCGCGCGTCGAAGGTGTCGCGGCGGCCATCGCTCTTGATGATCGCCGGCAACTTGATTTCGATGGTCTCCAGCGTGCTGAAGCGCTCGCCGCAAGCCTCGCACTCGCGACGGCGACGGATCGTCGCGCCGTCTTCCGACGCGCGCGAGTCGATGACCTTGGTGTCAGTGTGCTGGCAAAACGGGCAGTGCATCGAACCGGCTTATCCGTAGACCGGGAACTGCCGGCACTGCTTGGTCACGTTCTCGCGCACCCCGGCGATGACGTTCTCGTCGTTCGGGTTGTCGAGCACGTCGGCGATCCACTCTGCCAGTGCGACGCAATCGGGCTCCCTGTAGCCGCGCGTGGTCACCGCCGGCGTGCCGATGCGCAGGCCCGAGGTGACGAAGGGCTTCTGCGGATCGTTCGGCACCGCGTTCTTGTTGACGGTGATGTGGGCCTTGCCCAGCGCCGCTTCCGCCTCCTTGCCGGTCACCGACTTGCCGATCAGGTCGATCAGCATCAGGTGGTTCTGGGTGCCGCCGGAAACGATCTTGTAGCCGCGCGCGATCAGCGTCTTGGCCATCGCCTGGGCGTTCTTCACCACCTGCTGCTGGTATTCCTTGAACTCCGGCTCCAGCGCTTCCTTGAACGCCACCGCCTTCGCCGCGATCACGTGCATCAGCGGACCGCCCTGGATGCCGGGGAACACGATGCTCTGCAGCTTCTTGGTGATGTCGTCGAACTGCTCGCCCGCACCCTGCTTGCTCGAGACGATGATGCCGCCGCGCGGGCCACGCAGGGTCTTGTGCGTGGTGCTGGTGACCACATGCGCGTGCGGCAGCGGGTTCGGATAGGCGCCGGCGGCGACCAGGCCGGCGACGTGGGCCATGTCGACGAACAGGTACGCGCCGATCTTGTCGGCGATGGCGCGGAAGCGCGCCCAGTCGATCTGCTGCGAATACGCGCTGAAGCCGGCCACGACCATCTTCGGCTTGTGTTCCAGCGCGAGCTTCTCGACTTCGTCGTAGTCGATCAAACCGTCGTCGTTGACGCCGTACTGCACGGCGTTGAACAGCTTGCCGGAGGCATTGACCTTGGCGCCGTGGGTCAGGTGGCCGCCATGGGCCAGCGACATGCCGAGGATGGTGTCGCCGGGTTGCAGCAGGGCGAAGTAGACCGCCTGGTTGGCCTGCGAACCGCTGTGCGGCTGCACGTTGCCGTAGTCGGCGCCAAACAGCTGCTTCACCCGGTCGATGGCCAGTTGCTCGGCGATGTCGACGTATTCGCAGCCGCCGTAATAGCGCTTGCCCGGATAGCCTTCGGCGTACTTGTTGGTCAGCGCGCTGCCCTGCGCTTCCAGCACGCGCGGGCTGGCGTAGTTCTCGCTGGCGATCAGCTCGACGTGGTCTTCCTGGCGCTTGGCTTCGTCGGCGATGGCCTGGGCCAGTTCGGGGTCGTAACCTTCAATGCGGGCGTCGCGCGGGAACATCGGTTCTCCAGAGGATGGGGGTAAAGATGGGAACGGCCGGAAAACCGGCCTTCGACCCGTCGATTGTAGCCCCTGCAGCCGCCTTGGGCCGTGCGTTCAGACCGTGCGCAGGAAGGCGTCCAGCACCGCGCCGCGGTAGCGGCGGCGATGCACCAGCAGCGACAGCTTACGGCGCAGGTCGAGGAAGGGCGTGTCCAGCGCCACCAGGCGACCGGTGGCGACGGCGTCGCGGATCGCCACTTCGGGCAGGCAGGCGATGCCCAGCCCGGCGACGACGGCCTGCTTGATCGCCTCGGTCTGGCTGAGCTCCAGCACGCTGTGCGGCGGGGGCAGCTTGGCCAGCGCCTGCTCGCTGAGGGTGCGGGTGGCCGAACCGGGTTCGCGCAGGATCCAGCGTTCATCGGCGAAATCGCGTGCGCGCACGGTCTTTCGCCCGGCCAACCGGTGCTCCGGCGCGACGCAGACGACCAGGGCGTCGTCGCGCCATGGACGCGTTTCCAGTTCGGCGTGCAGCACCGGGCCTTCGACGCAGCCGACGTCGAGGCTGTGCTCGAGCATCGCCTGGGCGATGTCGCCGGTGTTGCCGACGCGCAGGCGCAGCGACACCTGGGGGAATTCGCGGACGAAATCGCCCAGCAACTCGCCGACACGGTAATTGCCGACGGTATTGCTGGTGCCGATGCGCAGCTCGCCGCCCAGCGCGTCGCCGGCGCTGGCCGCGACCCGGCCCAGCTCGGCGTAGCGCTCCAGCAGCTCCTGCGCCAGCGGCAGCAGCTCGCGGCCGTGCGCGTTCAGGCGCAGGCGGCCGCGTTCGCGGTCGAACAGCGGCACCCCGAGCAGGCGCTCCATGTCGGACAAAGCCATGCTGGCGGCCGGCTGGGTCAGGTGCAGCGCCTCGGCCGCGCCGCGCAGGCTGCCGCTGGCCACGACCTGCACGAACACCTGCAACTGGCGCGGGCTGACGTTGATCATCAGTGAATCTTAATACGAATATAAGAAAGTCAAAGTTTTATTGATTTGTTGCAACTGCAACACTGCGCGCCGATGCATGCCGTCGCCGCCCCCCGGATCGCCCACTCCTCGCCCCCGCAGCCCGCCGGCCGATGGCCGGGCCTGTTGCTGACCGGCGCGCTGGCCCTGGTCGCCCTGGCGCTGGGCCATGCGCTGCCGCTGGTTGGCGGTGCGGTGATGGGCATCGTGCTGGGCATGGCGGTGGGCAGCCTGTTCCCGCCTGCACCGCGTTTCGCGCCGGGCATCGGCTTCGCCGGCAAGCAGGTATTGCAGGCCTCGATCATCCTGCTCGGCTTCGGCCTCAACCTGAGGCAGGTGGTGCACACCGGCCTGCATTCGCTGGCAGTGACCCTGGTCACCCTGGCGGTCGCCTTCCTCGGCGCCTGGGCGCTGGGCCGCTGGCTGAAGGTGCCGGGCAAGTTGGCCCTGCTGGTCGGCGTGGGCACGGCGATCTGCGGCGGTTCGGCGATCGCAGCGGTGACGCCGATCGTGAAGCCGGACGAACACGAAACCGCCTACGCGATTTCGACCATCTTCCTGTTCAACGTGGTCGCGGTGCTGCTGTTCCCGCCGCTGGGCCACCTGCTGGGTCTGTCCGATGCCGGCTTCGGCTTGTGGGCAGGCACCGCGATCAACGACACCTCGTCGGTGGTCGCCGCCGGCTACCAGTACAGCCGCGAGGCCGGCGACTACGCGACCATCGTCAAGCTGACCCGCGCCACGCTGATCGTGCCGATCTGCCTGGCGCTGGTCGGCTGGCAGGCCTGGCGCCACCAGCGCGAAGGCGGCGGCGGTTTCCGCCTGGTGCAGGCGTTCCCGTGGTTCATTCTGTGGTTCCTGGTCGCCTCGGGGCTGCGCAGCGCAGGCGCGGTGCCGGCAGCGGCGTTGCCGGCGCTGCACGGGCTGGCGGAATTCATGATCGTCGCGGCGATGACCGCAATCGGTCTGTCGGCGAACCTGCGGCGCATGGCCGCGACCGGCCCGCGTCCGATCCTGCTCGGCCTGGGCGTTTGGGCGGCGGTGGCGGCGGCCAGCCTGCTGGTGCAGTTGGGTACCGGCCAGATCTGAACCGCGTCGGGTAATGGGCCGCGCTATCCCAGCGGCTATAATTGCGGTTTCCCGAATTCCGTCCGCGGACCTGCCTTGCGCAGGCGCCGCGGCTTCCTGCAGGAAACCCCATGTCGCAATACATCTACACCATGAACGGCGTCAGCAAGACCGTGCCGCCGAAGCGCCAGATCATCAAGGACATTTCGCTGTCGTTCTTCCCCGGCGCGAAGATCGGCCTGCTCGGCCTGAACGGCGCGGGCAAGTCCACCGTGCTGAAGATCATGGCCGGCGTGGACCAGGATTTCGAAGGCGAAGCGCGTCCGCAGCCGGGCATCAAGGTCGGCTACCTGCCGCAGGAACCGCAGCTGGATCCGGAAAAGACCGTGCGCGAAGCGGTCGAGGAAGGCGTCGGCGAAGTGCTGCAGGCGCAGGCCGCGCTGGACAAGATCTACGACGCCTATGCCGAGGAAGGCGCCGACTTCGATGCGCTGGCCAAGGAACAGGAACGCCTCGAGGCGATCCTCGCCGCCGGCGACGCGCACACGCTGGAGAACCAGCTGGAAGTCGCCGCCGACGCGCTGCGCCTGCCGCCGTGGGACGCGAAGATCGGTAATCTCTCCGGCGGCGAGAAGCGCCGCGTCGCGCTGTGCCGCCTGCTGCTGCAGAAGCCGGACATGCTGCTGCTCGACGAACCGACCAACCACCTCGACGCCGAATCCGTCGAATGGCTGGAACAGTTCCTCGCCCGCTACACCGGCACCGTGGTCGCGGTCACCCACGACCGCTACTTCCTCGACAACGCGGCCGAGTGGATCCTCGAACTCGACCGCGGCCGCGGCATCCCGTGGAAGGGCAACTACACCGAGTGGCTGGTGCAGAAGGACGAGCGCCTGAAGCAGGAAGAGAACCAGGAAAAGGCGCGCCAGAAGGCCATCCAGAAAGAACTGGAATGGGCGCGGCAGAACGCCAAGGGCGGCCGTTCCAAGGGCAAGGCGCGCCTGGCCCGCCTGGACGAGCTGCAGTCGGTCGACTACCAGAAACGCAACGAGACCAACGAGATCTTCATCCCGCCGGGCGAACGCCTAGGCAACAACGTCATCGAGTTCCGCAACGTCAGCAAGAAGTTCGGCGACCGCCTGCTGATCGACGACCTGTCGATGATCGTGCCGGCCGGCGCCATCGTCGGCATCATCGGCCCGAACGGCGCTGGCAAGTCGACGCTGTTCAAGATGATCACCGGGCAGGAGAAGCCGGATTCCGGCGAAATCATCATCGGCCCGACGGTGAAGCTGTCCTACGTCGACCAGAGCCGCGATGCGCTGGCCGGAAACCACAACGTGTTCCAGGAAGTGTCCGGCGGTCTCGACATCCTCAACATCAATGGCGTCGAGATCCAGTCGCGCGCCTACATCGGCCGCTTCAACTTCAAGGGCCAGGACCAGCAGAAGCTGGTCGGCTCGCTGTCCGGCGGCGAACGCGGCCGCCTGCACATGGCCAAGACCCTGCTGCAGGGCGGCAACGTGCTGCTGCTCGACGAACCGTCGAACGACCTGGACATCGAAACCCTGCGCGCGCTGGAAGATGCGTTGCTGGAATTCCCCGGAAACACCTTCGTCATCTCGCACGACCGCTGGTTCCTCGACCGCATCGCCACGCACATCCTCGCCTTCGAAGGCGACTCGCACGTGGAGTTCTTCCAGGGCAACTACCGCGAGTACGAAGCCGACAAGAAGCGCCGCATGGGCGACGACGCCGGCCCGCACCGGTTGCGGTTCAAGGCATTGAAGTAAGCCGAAAAACAAACGCCGGGGAAACCCGGCGTTTTCAATTTGGCAGTTGAATCGCCGGCTGCTCTTCGCCCATGACGATCATTCCATCCAGCAGTTCCGACCAGTTCGCAACCTGCGCCTGGGCGTAGTTCAAGGCACGCGCCGGCACGGCCCCCAAGTCCGCCAACTCCGCGCGACTCAGGTAAACCAGGCCTCGGGGCTGCAATGACCGGAACCGCGCCTCAAGCGTACCCGGTTGCGGTTCCGCCAACGGTTTCGCCTGCTTCTGCACCGCGCCACCGATGCTGCCCGAGACGGCAGTGAACCCGATGGTCGCCATGCGATCACCAAGCTCCTGATGCAGGTAATGCCCCATCGGCACCCTGTCGCCTTCGAGCTGCTTTGCCGCGTGCACCGTTGCCGTCCATACGATCGTCTTGCGATGGTCGCGCTCCCGATACCAGTCAAGCAATTCGGCCATTCCGAGGTCACGCGCATTCTTGCTCGCGACGACGTCCTCCCTCAAAGTCGTGGGCGCGTAAAGCGCATAGGCCCGGACCATTTTTTCGTCCTGGCTGCGTCCCACGCTTCGTCCGACCGACCCCTCTAGCCGTCGCATGCAAACCCCGAGCCGCTCCTTCTCCGCATCATCGTACGGATGATCGTCGTCGTATGACCACGCATGATGGCGATCAAATGTCCGCCTGCACTCTCCACGAAACTCGCGAGGCAACCTTGCCGCGAGCAAGCCACCCAGTTCGCGCTGGGCGAAATGCCCCGTGGCGCTGGCGAACTGGGGGTCTATGCCGCCTATCCGAACTTTCCCGTTGGCGGCGGCGGCGGCCAGCCATGTCAGCAGTGGTTGCATCTGTGCCGTTCGCGACCATATTCCCCCGATCGCATCGCCAAGCCGCGACTGTGCAACCCGGCCGTTGGCCAGTGCTTTTTCCAGCACGGGGAATTCGTAGAACTGGCTCTCGAACAGCACTTGGCTGAACCCGCATTCATTCACAAGGCGCTGCACAAGCAAGCTCTTGAGCTCAACAGTGCGGCCACTCCCGTGGTAACTGTCCTCACCCAACAGCACGACATCCCGATCGCACACATCGTGGACGAGCCGGTCGAATTCGGCTGGGCTGCCA
Source organism: Pseudoxanthomonas helianthi (assembly GCF_017939625.1). Taxonomy (GTDB): domain Bacteria; phylum Pseudomonadota; class Gammaproteobacteria; order Xanthomonadales; family Xanthomonadaceae; genus Pseudoxanthomonas_A; species Pseudoxanthomonas_A helianthi. The sequence continues at coordinate 181,889 of NZ_JAGKTC010000002.1, read as the reverse complement.
GCAGCGAGGACCATCGAATTCGGATAGGCCGGCCCGACATGGCCGATGGTTAGCGCGAGGACCGCGACCAGCACGAGGTATCGACGCACGATGTCTCCTTCAACGGCGAAACACGGCGCCCAGAGCCGCAATCGGAAACCTTGCCCAAATCGCCACAAAGACCGCAAACCGGATAACCCAACTACGCCGCCGCGCTTCGAACTTGCGGAAATAACGCCAAAGGCCGCGGTGCTTGTGCCATTCGACGAACAGTGGCCGGGAGCGGCTGGATACGCCGCGGATATGCACCACGCGCACGTCGTTGGCGACCGCCACGACGGCGCCCGCCTCGCGCGCGCGGCGGCACAGGTCCAGGTCTTCCGCGTGCAGGCGGTAGCCTTCGTCGAATCCGCCGATGCGCTCGAACAACGCGCGCGGCATCAGCATCAACGCGCCGGACACCGCATCCACGCGTTGCAGTGCCTGCGCGGAATCCATCGGCACGCCCAGCCTGGCCGCGCGCGGCGAACCGAGCATGCTCGCGAAATCCGGATCTCGGCGGCGCGCGGCTTCGTCGCGCACGCCGGACTCGTCGACCAGGTCGGCGCCGAGCAAGGCGGCTTCGAAACCGACCGCATGTTCAAGCAATCGCGGCAGGGCATCGGTTTCGATCAGCAGGTCCGGATTGACGAAGGCCAGCCACGGCGCGGTCGATGCGGCTGCGCCCTGGTTGCAGCCCACGGCGAAGCCCGGGTTGTCGGGATTCCCGATGAAGCGCACGCGCGGGTCGCCGGCGGCGTGGCGCTGGATGATATCGAGCGTGCCGTCCTGCGAATCGTTGTCGACCACGCGGATCTCGGCCACGCCGTGCGCGCGACGCAGGCGCGAGAGGCAATCGTCGATGGTCGCCGCACTCTGGTGGCTGACCACGATGGCGGCGATGTGGGCTTCTTCGGCGACGGGCATCGTCGCGATTATCGCGGAACCGCCGCCACAATGCTCAAGCGAGGAAGTCCAGCGTGGGCGTCGCGAAATTGCCCAGGCCGGGGAAGATCGTCGGCAGATCGCCCGATGCCACGCCCATCCATCGGGCGAAAGTCGCGCCGAACTGGTTGGTCGAAGTCGTCGGAATGATGCGCCCGCGATCCACCGCCTGTTCGCCGTCCAGTTCCAGCAGCGGATAGGCGCCGAATACCTGACGTCCCTTCAGCGGCCCGCCGCCTGCCGTCGACCCGCCCATCATCAACTGGACCCCGCCCCATGCGTGATCGGTGCCGTTGCCGTTGCTGTTGAGGGTCCGGCCAAAATCGCTCATGGTGAAGGTCACCACGTTGTTCAACGCACCGATTTCGGCCAGCGCGGCACGGAACGCGCCTAGCGCCTCGCCCAGGCGGGCCAGCAGTTGCGGCTGGTCGGCCATCTGGTTGTCGTGGGTGTCGAAGCCGCCCATGCTGGCGAAGTAGACCTGTCGGTGGTGGTTGATCGCGCTGCCGCGGCTGGCCTTGATGGTGCGGGCGATCATCCGCAACTGCGAAGCCAGACCGTTGCCGGCGGGGAAGACGGTGGCGATGTCGCCACCGTTGGCTGGATCCAGTACTTCGCGCATCTTGCTGCCCAGCAACATCGCGCTTTCGCCGATCACAGCGTGCTGGTCCTGCATCAGTGGTATGTATTTGCGTGCGAGCAGCGCAGCCAGCGCTTCGCGGCGGATGCCGCCGGCCGTGGAGCTGTTCTCGAAATTGCGGAACCCGACCGGCCCGCTGGGTGCCATGCAATACGGAACGCTGGAAGTCCCGGTCTGGAACAGGTTGTTGCCGGCCAGCGAGAGGGTCGGGGGCAGCGCGGCGAAACCCGCGCTGTTGGCGCCCGCCAGGCGCTCGCCCATCGTGCCGCCCCAGCCTACGTTCGAACTGGCCTTCTCGGATTCGCCGCGCATCCACAGCCGTTGCTGGTCGTTGTGCGAGAACAGGTTCTCGGGCACGCGCCTGGACTTGGCCGCGTATTCGGTCTTGGTGATCGGCTGCACCAGCGTGCCGACATTGGCCATGAACGCCAGTTCGCCCTGGTCGAACAGGGTCTTCAGTGCGGGGCATGCGGGGTTCAGGCCCCAGGTCTTGCCAGCAGTGTCGCCGATCTGCAGCAAACTGTCGCGAGCGATGGCCAGTCCCTGGTTGTTGCCTGCGGCGTCGTACACGCCGCCCCGACTCTTCGCGTACACGTCGTATTCGGCCTGCGCGTGCGGCACCAGCAGGTTGAACGAATCGTTGCCACCCAGCAGGAAGATGCACACCAATGCGCGGTAATCGGCGACGGGCGCGGTTTGGGCCAGGGCTCGGCCCACCAACTCGAACTGCGGGGCCACGGCGGCAATCGCTCCGCCGGCCAGCACATATTGCAGGTTGCGCAGGAAATCGCGGCGGTCCTGGCGAGGGATCTTGGACATGCGCGTGCTCCTAGCGTTGGATCGCGAATTCGGGGGAGGCCAACGCCAGTTGCACCAGCGACTGCACGCGTTCCTGGCTGGACCGGTTGGCCGCCTTCAGCTTGTCGAGCATCGTGATCAACACCGTGCGCGTCTCGGCCGACATGCCGCCGCCGAACAGCAGCGGCGAGATCGCGTCGACCATGCCGGCATGGTTACCTGCGTCGGCCAGCGCCAGCAGAGGCTTGACGTCCAGCACCGGCGCATTGGTGTTGGCGGTCGGCGCATCGGCCTTGAAGTTCGCGCAACCGGCATCGCACAGCTGGTTGAAGATGCTGACGAAGGTGGCGTCGTTGTACAACTGCAGCTCCGGCGCATAGATGCCCTGCCCGCCGCCGGCGGCCAGCAGCTGGGCGTCGGGTTCGAAGAAATTGAACACCGATGGCGAATGCAGGGAGTCCTGGCCCAGGGTGGTGCTGAAATCCCACGAGGCATTGAAGGCGAAATGGTATTGGCCGTCGCTGCGCGGCAGGTATTGCGCATCGAACGCCCGCCACAGCGTGGTCAACTGGATCAGCGGCTCGCGTGCCTTGCCGTAAGCGGCGTCGCCGGCAGCGGGCGCGGTGCGCGCCTCCGTGTCCAGCAGGATGGCGCGGATCACCCGGCCCAGGTTGCCGCCGCTCTGGTTCCATGTGGAGACCACCCGGGACACATAGGCCGGGCTCGGGTTGCTGGTGACGAAGCGCTGGATCAGCTGCCGGCTGATGAAGGGCGCGGTGTTGGGGTGCGTTGCCAGCGCATCGAGCATCTTCGCCAAACTGGCCGCGCAATTGCTGCCTTCGTTGATCACGATTCCGTTGAAGATGGTCTTGGGCTGTTCGTCGTGCATCTCGGGCACGCAACTCATCGGCCGCGCTTCGTTGTCGGCGCCCCACTTCCAGAAGGTGTCCTTGGTGTTGCCATGCCAGGTCCAGCCGGTGAGCACGCGGGCCATGCCGGCGACCACCGCCTGGTCGTAGGTCGGGATGGTCTTGCCAGCGGCGTCGAGCTTGGGACTGAAATCGGGGTTGCGTTGCACCAGGCCGATCGAGAACAGCTGCATCAGCTCGCGGGCGTAGTTTTCGTCCGGCACCACGTTGATGGTGATGCCCTGCGCGTTCCTGTAGCTGACCGCCTTGCGGTTGGCCAGATGGCTCAGGTACAGCCCCATGGCCGGATGCAGGGTGACCTTCTCGACGACCGTGCGATAGCTGTCGAACGCCAAGGTGTCCAGCATGTCCTGGTAATTGCTGATGCGGCCGAAATTCGCGCTGTTGTAATCGCGGTCCGACACCACGAAGATCTCGCTGAGCGCGAAGCCCATGCGCAGACGCAACTGGTCCCTGGCGCTGACGGCCTGCCACAACCAGTAGTTGCGGCGTTCGGAATAGTCGAGCGTCGCAACCGGAATCGACAGGATGTGCGGCTCGATCAGCGTGGCCGGCGTCCGCGCGGCATCCAGTTGCTCGTCGATCCATGCGCCATAACCGATCTGACGCACGCGGGCGATGTCCGCCCTGGTCGGCCCGAAGGTGGCCTGCGCCAGGAAGCGCGCGGCCTCGGCATCGGTGGCAGGCTTGTCATTCGCGGGCGCGGGCGGTGGCGGAGCCGGCGAACCCGACGACGAGCCACCGCCACCTCCTCCGCCTCCGCAGGCAGCCAGAACCAGCGTGAGCAACGCCACGCCGGCGAAACCGATCGATCTCCCCATGACCACTCCGTGCTTCAGCGCCCCCCGCACTTTCGATGCTAGCAAGGGGATGTGAAACTCGGGTCGACGAATATCGGCATCGGAACGCGCCGAATGCGATTCCCGTCACGATTGCGCCGATTCCCTGCGCTGTCCGCGATCAGGGCCTGTCCAGCGCCGGGTCTTCCGGTCCGGCGACCGTGTCTTCCGAGGTGTCCTGCACGGGTATCGCCGCTGCATCGAACAAATCGCGCTGCGGCCGGGGCGGACCAACTTCGGCATGCAGCCTTTCCAGGCGTTCGCGCATGCCGTGCAGCGGGTCGTGCATCAGGAATTCGGCCAGTCGCGCATTCCACGCCGGCCAGCGCGCGTAGATCGCATCCATGTCGCCATCGGCCGGACCACCTTCGCCGCCGCGCGCGACGAACGCGGTCTCGCACAGGACGTTGCGCCAGCCGAGGCCGCTGAGGCGCAGCGACAGGTCGATCAACGCCGCATACCAGGACACATAGCTGCTGGCGTCGAGTCCGCCGACACGCTGGCGCGCGTTGCCGCGGATCGCCACGGCATGCGCCACCGCGGCCGGCAGTTCCGCATGCACGGGCGGCATGGCGGCGCACGCTTGCGCGGTGTGTTCAAAATCCGCGGGCAACGCATTGATCTCCCCCAGGCGCGGCCAGGCCGCGGCTTCGCCGGCGTTGCACCACGGCGTGGCGGTGGCGATGGCCGCATCGCGCGAGAAGCAGGCGGCCAGTTGCTGCAGCCAGCCGGGCAGCGGTTGTGCATCGGGCGCCAGCACGACGACGTCGAGGCCTGCGCAAGCCTTCAGCATTTCGTCGACGTGCGCGACTTCGCCGATCGGTTGCTGGCGCCGTGTGTAGTCGGCCTGCAGCCGCGTGCGTTGCAGCCAGCGTTCGATGATCGCGCCGCCGCGCGGACCGGCCTGCGCGTCGTCGGCCAGCCATACGCGGACGCCGGCGGGCGTGCCGGCATCCAACGCGCCGAGGCAGGCATCGAGGGCATCGTCGTCCGCGCCGACCGGCAACAGGACGACCGGCAGCATCGCGGCCTGGCTCACTTCTTCTTCGGCGCGTACAGCGGTTCCATCGCGCGGAACTTGCGGCTGTACTCGTCGGTCAGGTCGCGCGCTTCCTGCGGATTGCGCACGATCGTGGGGGTGATCAGGATGATGGTCTCGGTGCGGTTGCTGGACTGGCCCTTCTTGCCGAACAGGCCACCGATGATGGGGATGCGGCTCAGTCCCGGCAGCCCGGAAGTCCGGTTGGTCACGCTGTCGTTGATCAGACCGGCCAGCATGATGGTTTGGCCTTCCGGTATCGCCGCCTCGGTCTTGACCTTCTGCGTGCTGATGGCGACGTTGCCGTTGATGTCGGCCTCTCCCCGGGGAGCACTGATTTCCTGCACGATTTCCATGAACACCGTGCCGTCCTTGGCCACCCGCGGGCGTACCTTGAGGATGTTGCCGGTTTCAAGGTACTGCACCTGGCTGTAGCCGGTGTTGTTGTTGCCATTGGGGTTGAAGGTCACCGAATTGACCGGGATGCGCTCGCCGACCAGCAGGTTGCCCACGGCGTTATTGCGCACGTAGATCGACGGGGTGGCCAGCATGCGCACGTTGGTCACGCTGTCCAGCGCGTTGATCACCGCTGCCGCGCCGCTCTTGATCAGCGCCCACGAAGCCCCCGGGACCGCGGGAAGCGTCGAAGTAGCCGGCGCACCAACCACGGCGCCCAATGAGTGGAAGCGGCTCGGCAAGCCCGCCTCGTCGACCGGGAATCCACGCTGCAGGGCGCCAGCGCCGAAATACCACTCCACGCCATAACTCAATTCGCCATCCAGCGAGACCTGCGCGATCTGCGCTTCGATGTGCACTTGCAGCGGCATCACGTCGAGCTTGTCGATCACTTCCCTGATCGACTTCCAGGTGGAAGGACTGGCGCGCACCAGGATCGAATTGTTTTCCTCGACCGCCGCCACGCCGACCTTGTCTCCACCCACGTCCAGGGTCACGGAGGCGTTGCCGCCCTTGCGCTGGTCCAACTGCAAGCCGCCGTTGCCCAGGCTGCCGTTGCCGCCGCCCGTCGTGCCGTTGGAATTGCCGAAGTCGACACTGGCGTTGCCATCCATGCCGCCATCGTTGATCTGCACCGGCTCGGTGCCGGGCATCAGCGACGTCTGTCCATTCGCAGGCGAATCCGCGCCACCCGCGCTTCCCCCGCCGAATACTTCGGCCAGGCGCTCGGCCAGTTCCTTGGCCTGGATGTATTTCAGTTCGTACGAATACAGCCGCCCGCCATCGCCGGCGCTGTCGATGCGCTCCAGCCAATCCTGGATGTCGTCCAGGTACGCGGCCTGCGGGGTGATCACCAGCACCGCGTTGGCGCCTTCCAGCGGCATGAAACGGAACATGCCGGCGCTGGGCGTCTTGCTCTGTTCGCCGAACACCTTCTCCAGGTCCTGCACGACCTTGCTGGCGCGGCCGTTCTGCAGGGGAAACACGCCGACCGACATGCCGGACAGCCAGTCGACGTCGAAGATTTCCACCGTGCGCAGGTAATTCTCCAGTTCGCCACGGGTGCCGGCGACGGTGATCAGGTTGCGCGACGAATCGATGCCGACGATGGCGTTGGGCCGCGCGTAGGGCTTGAGTATCTTTTCCATCTCGCTGGCGGAGATGAAGCGCAGCGGCACCACCCGCACTTCGTAGCCGCGCGCATTGCCGGCCGGACCGCTGCGCGGGGCGACGTTGCCGGCGAGCGCCGCATCGGCGGGCACGATGCTGTAGCGGCCGTCGGCGTAGACCATGCGCGCGTTGACCTGGGCCAGCGCCTGGTCGAGCAGGGTGAACGCCTGCGCCGGCGAAACCGGCTTGGGCGTGCCCAGGGTGATCGTGCCGGTGACTTTCGGGTCGATGACGTAGTTCTGTCCCAGCAGGTCGCCGAGGATGCCCTTGACCACCGCCTGCACCGGCGTGCCTTCGAAATTGAAGCTGGCACTGCCGCTGCTGGCGCCGGCGAACGACGGCGGCGGCGCGCTGGCGGCGGCGCGGTTGATCATCTGGCCGTTGCCGCGGCGGATCTGCGCCTTCGGTCCGGTCAGCGGTTCCTCCGGTGATTGCAGCGCCGACGTTTGCGCGCCCGTGGATGCGGTGTCGCCCTGCGTTCCGGCGGCACCGCGGTGCACGTCCGGCGTGGGCACGCTGGCGCAGCCGGCCAGCAAGCCGATCAGTGCGAACAAGGGAAGCAAGGGTGATTTCATGGCCGCGCTCATCGTCATCGTTCTTGCGGAGAAGGAGGTTTCGCCGCGTTCTGCCGTTGCGCCTGCTGGCGCAGCTGCGCGCGTCGCGCTTCGATGCGCTCGCGAATCTGTTGCATCTGCTGTTCCGGCGTCAGCACCTGCTGTGTGGCCGGACCGGCAGGTGGCGGCCTGGCGGCTTGCGCCGCCTGGTTCGCCGCCGCAGCGGCATTGGCCGTGTTGGCCGCATCGTCTTGCACGGCGACCGGCGGCGTCGCGCCGGCCTGCGCGGTCGGCGCTTCGCCACCGCCGGTGTAAGTCTGCAATTCCAGCGTGCGCCGACCGTCCGGACTGTCGAATACCGCGCTGCGCGGATGCAGTTCGGCCAACCGCCAGCCGGCATTGCCTTCGGGCGATTCACCGAGCTTCACCCGCAACGACAGTCCTTCGCCGTTGCCCGGCTGCAGGATCGCCATCTGCAACTGCGGGGTGATCAGCACGCCGCTCAATACGTAATCGAAGGCCTGCGCCGCATTGCCCTGGCCCTGCCCTTCGATGAAGAACGGACGCGGACGCCGATCGGCATTGAAAGCAGGACGTGCGGCGATCTGCGCGTACTGGCCGAGCGGGCCGACCCGCGAAGCCGCGGCCATGCGCGGTTGCGGCAGGTTCGCGGCCAGCGACGGGTCGGCCGCACGTGGCGCGATGCGCCCGCCCAGGCCGAACAGCGCCAGCAGCCACACCAGCACGGCCCAGCCGGCCACCGTGGCCAGCACCCAGGTACGAGGCGCGATCGCGTCAGTGCGCACCATCGCCTCCGTTCGGCGCTACCGCGCCTTCGTTCGGGCGCAGGTAGCCGTACAGGTCGAAGCTGACATCGAGTCCGCTGTTGTCGCGGTTCGCGCCGAGGAACGAATAGCGTTGCGCCAGCAGGTTGACGTTGTCGACGAACAGGCGCGGACTGCCGCTTTCCAGCGCGTGCAACACCGCGGCCGTTTCCGGCGTGCCGCAACGCAGGCGCACCTGCACCGTCACGCGCTGGAACGGTTCGCGGCCCCCCGCTGGCGGCAGCGGCGAACGGTTCTGGATCGCGCAGCTGCGGTTGCCCGGGCTGGCCTGGGCCACCACGGCCTCGAGCCGTTGCACCAGCCCGGCCGTGGCCAGTTCCGCGCTGCGTTCGGCGAGGAAGCCCGGCTGGCGCGCGGCCTGGGCCTGCGCCAGGGCCAGGCGGCGCTGTACTTCCGGCGCCTGCTGCAACTGGGTGCGAATGCGCAGCTCGCGTTCGCGCAATTCTTCGACGCGCTGGTTGGCCTCGCTCATCGGCACGGTCCACCACGGATGCACCAGCAGGGCATAGGCCACCGCCAGGGCCAGCAACAGCAGGCCCAGCGCCAGCCAGCGTTCGCGCTCAGGGTAGGCGGGCGTCATCGACGGGCTTCGCGGTGGGATTGGAAGAGGCGGGCGCGCCGCTGGCGAGTTCGGCGGTCAGGCTGAAGCGGTCGCGACGCGTGGTCGGGTCGGTCTGCAAGGCGCCGCTCAGGGCCGGCTTGCGCCAGATCGAAGCGCCTTCCAGGCGTCCGACCAGCGAAGGCGCGTTGCCGCTGAGTCCGATCAGCACCAGCTGGTTGCCTTCGATGGACAGCTTTTCCAGGTAGCTGTCGTCGGGCAAGCGACGGGTCACTTCGTCGAACACCGCGATGGCGGGCGGCAATTCGGCGCGCTTGCGGTCGAGGAAGGCCTGGCCGTCGACCAAGCTGGCCAGTTGCCGGCGTTGCGCGGCGACGCGCCGCGCGTTGCCGGCCTGCGCCTCGATCTTCTGCGCGAAGGCATCGGCGGCGGCGCGGCGGTTGTGCAGCAACTGCCACCCGGCCGCGGCCAGAGCCAGCACGGCGACGGCGACCAGCACCAGGTTCCAGCGGCGCAGCGGATCTTCGCGCCGGCTGCGCGAGGCGGCCGGCAACAGGTTGACGCCGGTGGCCTGTCCCTGCGCGTCGACGACATCGGCGCCGGCCAGCGCGCCGGCCGCGCCGCCGAGCTGCGCCAGCGCGCGATCCAGTGCGGTGCGCGGCATCGCGACCAGTTCGGTGTCCAGCTGGTCGCCGCGACGGCCCAGCGCGCGGACGTCGTAATGCACCTGCGCGGCGGTGAACGGGGTTTGCCGGTCGATTTCGAAGCCGACCACTTCGCGCAGGCGATCGCCCGCGGCGACCGGAAAGACCAGCGAACGCCGCAGCACCTGGCTGGCCGGCAGCAACAGCCAGCGCGGCAGCGAGGCCAATGAGGTGGGCAGGATCCGGTCGAGAGCATCCGCCTCGAGCGGCAACGGCAGTGTCGCCAGTTCGGCCACCTGGTCCTGCGTCTGGCGCAGCAGGCGCACGTCGTCGTTCTGCACCGACAACAGCAGCCGGTCGTGGGCCAGCCCGAACAGCGTGCGCCAGCGCGCCGGCAGCCAAGTCGCCAGGGCCCCGCTCCACCAGCGCAGGAAGCCGCGGACGCCCGTGCCGCGCCCGCCGCCGATGCGGCCGAGTCTGTCGCGCCAGTTGCTCATGGTGCCGCCCATCCCTCCTGCCACTGCAAGGCCGTATAGGCCGATGCCGTCGATCCCGTGACGCCCTGCCCGCCGGAGCGGACGACAGCACGCAGGTTCGCGCTTCGACCGCTGCCGAGCGTGGCGCGGCTCTCAATACTATACGTGCCGCTTCCCCCGATCAGGCCGCCGGCAGCCGCGGCCTCGCGCTGCGCGCGCACCTGCTGCGGGTCCAGTCCCATCGCCGCGAGCACTTCGGGCGGGGCGAATTCGCGCCGCGGCACCGCCGCGTTGCCGACCACGGTCAGGCTGGGGGCGAGCCGGGCGTATAGCGCCGGGGTCATGCCCAGCACCTGTTCCACTTCGGCCACGGTTTCGAACGGAGCGTCCTTGGCGCCGTAGGCCAGCCCGGCCGCCGCGTAATCCGGGTCCTCGGCGCCACCGCTAGGCTGGGACAACTGGTCGGGATCGCGCCAGTCGAGGATCGCCCCGGCCACCGCCGCAGCCTGGTCCGGCGTCGCGCCGGCGCCTTTCAGCAACTCGCCCAGCAGGTTGACGTCGGCCTGGTTCAGGTCGACCTTGCCGGATTCGTCGACGATGCGCACCTGCACGTCGGCATTGGCGAAGCGCCAGCGGTAAGTGCGGCCATCCGGCCGCCAGCGCAGGCGCAGGTCGGGCTCGTCGATGCGGCCCAGCGCGTATTCCAATCCGGCGCGCGCGGCTTCCTGCGCGACCAGGCCGTCGCTGAGCGTGCGGCCCTGCTGGTGCTCGACGCGCGCGGTCAGGGCGAACGCGCCGATCAGCGCGGTCAGCAGCGCGATCAACCACAGCACCAGCATCAACGCCGCGCCGCGCGAATGCCTCGATGGCGCAGCGCGCGTCACAACTCGGCCTCGACCTGCGGCGCCGTCGAACCCTGCGGCAACGCGACCACCAGTTCCGGCCAATCGCGGCCTTCGGCATCCTGGACCTGCATCATCACCTGCATCGGCAGGCGGTCGGGGTTCTTCCATGCTTCCTGCCATTGGCCGAGCTTGCCTTCGGCGTCGAGGCCGCGATAGCGGAAGCGCAGCGTGCGCAGGCCTTCGGCCAGGGTTTCCGGCGGACGGGCGGGATTGTCCGGTATGGCTTGGCCCGATTGCACCAGGGTGAACTGCGCCTTCAATCGCCCATCGTCGGAATAGGTGATCTGGTGCAGGTACGGTCCGCCGCGGCCGAGGTAATCCGGCAGGTCGGCGACGAAACTCAATTGCCGCGCATCGCCGCTGAACAGGAACGCCTGCCCGGTGTCCTTGTCGCGGGCATAACTGATCGGCAGCGCCGAGGTCAGGCGCTGGCGAAGGAAGCCTTCCGCGGCCCGGATCGCCTCATTGCGTTCGGCCATTGCTTCGCCACGGGCGCTGATCGTGCTGGCCGAGCGCAACGTGGCGAAGGCCAGGGCCAGTCCGGCGGCCAGCAGCACCGTCGCCAGCAGCACTTCGATCAAGGTGAAGCCGCGTACGCCCCGATTCATGGCGCGGCCTCCACGCCACCGGCGATGCGGCGCAGGCTGCGCACCTGCAACGACTCGCCGGCGGCTTCGCCCCAACGTACATCCAGTTGCAACTGCATCAGGCGCGGCGCGCCCGGGTCGGTCATCGGCGAAGGCGGGCGCGTCCGATCCACGAACGGCGCCACCTGCAGTTGCCAGCGGTAACGGCCGTTTTCCCATTCGCCATCGGTAGTGCCGGCCTGCAAGGCCCGGCCCACCCCTACCTGCGCCAGCAGCGATTGCGCGTGTAGTGCGGCGCGCCCGGCATCGTTGGCGTTGCGCACCTGCCGCGCCGCGCCGGACAGCGAGCCCAGCAACAGCGTCAGCGCCAACGCCAGCAGGGCGAAAGCGATGATGACTTCGATCAGAGTGAAGCCCTGCTGGCCGGAGCGGTTCACGGCTCCGCCTCCACCTGCGACAGCTTCACCTGCCCGGTCAGCCAACCCACGTCGATGCGCCATGCGGCTCGCTTGGCCTGCAACTGCACTCGCCCGCCGGTGGAAGCGCCGTCGGGGAAGAACAGGATGCCGCCCTCGCCCGCACGCGCCTGCGCTTCGCGCGCGCCGGTGAAGCGCACGCCCAGCGAGTCGGCGATGCGGCCGGGCTTGCGGTTCGGCGCCTGCCAGCGGTGGCCTTCCGGATCGATGGCGAAACGCTGCGGCTTGCCGGTCGATATCGCCAACGCGCGCGTGTAACGCATTTGCGCGGCGATCTCCTTCGCCGACGAACGCATGCGCATGCCATCGAGGCCGCCGGTCAGCGCCATCGCCGCCAGCGTGCTGGCGATGGCGATCAACGCCAGCACCAGCAGCATTTCCAGCAAGGAAACGCCACGGGCACGCTTCAGGCTGGCGTCATCGCGTCCCGGGCGCATCGATCACTCGTACTTGATGTCCGCGTTGAAGCTTTCGCCGCCGGGTTGCCCGTCCTTGCCCAGGCTGATCAGGTCGAACGGCTTGTTGTCGCCGGGCACGCGGTACTCGATGGCGTGTCCCCACGGATCCTTCAGCTCGGCTTCCTTCGCATACGGGCCCAGCCAGCCGGTGGCATTGCCGGGTTGGGCGACCAGATCTTCCAGCTTCGACGGCAGCGAGCCGGTGTCGAGCTGGTAGTTCTCGACCTTGCCGGCCAGGGTCTGGATCTGCGACTTGGCCAGGTTGGCCTTGCCGCGATCGGCGCCGCCGAGCACCCGGCTGCCGACGAAGGTGACCACCAGGCCGATCAGCACCAGCACGATGATGATCTCCAGCAGGCTCATGCCGCTTTGCGAAGACGGCGAAGGCGAAACGGTCGGGCGGCGGGGCTGGAACATCGGGCGATCCTGGTTGGGTTTGGAAGATGAATCGGTAGACGCTTATTGTCCTTGAAGCGACGTTAACGCAGCCATCCGTGGCGAAGCATTCTCGCTTCGGAACGCCCGGCCCGGCCATCCATGGCCGAACGTTCGGCAGACCGCGCGGCAGTGCCGCGCAAGCGGCCTGCCTCACCCTATCGCGTTGGTCAAATCGTACAGCGGCACCAGCACCGCGATGATGACGACGCCCACCACGGCCGCCAGCAACAACGTGATCAGCGGCACCAGCGCGGCCAGCATGCGGTCCATCGCCTGCGCGGTCTCGGCCTCGAAAGTGTCGGCGGTCTTCAGCAGCATGGTATCCAGCGCGCCGGATTCCTCGCCGACCTGGATCATCTGCACGGCCAGGCGCGGGAAGCGCTTGCCCTTCGCCAACGCCGCCGACAGGCCATGGCCGTTCTTCACCTCTTCGGCTGCCGCTTCGACATCGGCGGCCAGCACGCGGTTCCCCAACACGTTGCGCGAAATGCCCAGCGCCGACAGTAGCGGCACGCCGTTCTTCAACAGGGTGCCCAAGGTGCGCGCCAGCCGCGTGGTCTCCAGCTTCGCCACCAGCGGGCCGGCCAGCCTGACGCCGAGCAGCCAGCGGTCGAAACGCTCGCGGAACGCCGCATCGCGCAGGCGTCGCGCGAACCACCACAGCGCCACGGCCGGCAGCGCGACCAGCACGAACCACCAGTCGCGCACGAACAGGCCCACGCCGAGCACGACGCGGGTGAACCAGGGTAGCGTCGCGTCCAGGCTTTCGTACATCAGCGCGAATTGCGGCACTACGTAGCCGAGCAGGAACATCAGCGCGAAACCGACCACCACCAGCAGGATCGCCGGATAGATCAACGCGTTGACCACGCGACCCTTGAGCGCGCGGTTGCGCTCCAGGTAGTCGGCCAGACGCTGCAGGGTGTCGTACAGGCTGCCGCCGGCCTCGCCCGCGCGCACCATGTTCACGTACAGACGGCCGAACACGCCGTGCTGGCGTTCCAGCGCAGTCGACAGCGGCAGGCCGCCGTGGACCATGTCGCGGACGTCGGCGATGATGCCTTTCGCCTTGTCGTCCTCAGGCAACTCGAGCAGGATGCCCAGCGAACGATCCAGCGGTTGCCCCGCGCCGAGCAGCGTCGCCAGTTGCTGGGTGAACTGCACCAGCCGCTGTCCCGCGAAGGGCTTGGGTTTGAACCACCCGGCCAACGGCGACGCGCCGCCGCCTTCCGACGCCAGCCTCGCCTCCACCGGCAGGTGACCCTGCTCCTGCAGGCGCGCGACCACTTCGCTGTCGCTGCCGGCCTCCATCTGGCCGTCGAGCAGCTCGCCGCGTGCGTTCAGGGCTTTGTAGCGGTAGAGGGGCATGGGTTCCTGGGCGCTCGTTCTGCTTCGTTGTGGCCGTTGCTTCTGTTTCTGCCGTTGTTTCTGTTTTCGTCTTTGCTTTTGCTCGTCATTCCCGCGAAGGCGGGAATCCAAGGACGTTGCTCTTCGGCACCTGCCCGGTAATGTCAGTCCACAAATCCCGCCATGAAGGATTGCTTTCGTCGATCAATCGCATCTTCCACTCACGTCGCCATTTCTTGATCTGCTTTTCCCGCGATATCGCCGACTCCATAACACCGTGGATTTCATACCAAACCAGCTTCGTGACTCCGTAGCGCTTGGTAAATCCATCGACGACATGCTCCTTATGCTGCCAAGTCCTGCCTACCAAATCGCTCGTCACCCCGGTATACAAGGTTCCGTTGCGATCGCTTGCCAGGATGTATACACAAGGCTGCCTGTCCATCGCATCTCCGGGCAAACGTCCATGGATTCCCGCCTTCGCGGGAATGACGAGCAAAGCAAAGGCGAGCAAAAGCGGGAGCGTGAAAGGTCATGCCTCCTCCGTCACCCGCAATACTTCCTCTATCGTCGTCTCCCCGCGCAATGCCTTGGCGATGCCATCCTCGTACATCGTGCGCATGCCGTGCTGGCGCGCGATCTGTTCGATCTCGCCCATGCCGGCGTGGCGCATCACCGCGCGGCGCAACTCGTCGTTCATCACCAGGAATTCCACGATCGTGGTGCGACCGAGGTAGCCGGTCGGCGCGATGGCCGAGGCGCGCGGGTGATAGAGGTAGATGTCGCCGTCCGGCTGGTACTTGCGCAGGCCGAATTTCTCGATTTCCTCCGGCGAAGCCGGGTAGCGCTCGGCGTGGGTCGGTTCCAGCCGGCGCACCAGGCGCTGGGCGAGGATGCCGTTGATCGTCGAGGTCATCAGGTAATCCTCGACGCCCATGTCGAGCAGGCGGGTGATGCCGCCGGCGGCATTGTTCGTATGCAGCGTGCTCAACACCAGGTGGCCGGTCAGCGCCGACTGGATGGCGATGCGCGCGGTCTCGAGGTCGCGCATCTCGCCGATCATGATGATGTCCGGGTCCTGGCGCACGATGCTGCGCAGGGCATTGGCGAAATCCAAGCCGATCTGCGGCTTGACGTGGATCTGGTTGATGCCTTCGAGCTGGTATTCGACGGGATCCTCGACGGTGATGATCTTGACGTCGCTGGTGTTGAGCTTGCTCAGCGCGGTGTACAGCGTGGTGGTCTTGCCCGAACCCGTGGGCCCGGTCACCAGCAGGATGCCATGCGGTTGCTCCAGCACGTGCTGGAACTGCGGCAGGAACTCGTCGGTGAAGCCGAGCTTGTGGAAGTCGAACACCACCGTCTCGCGGTCGAGCAGGCGCATCACCACGCTTTCGCCGTGCGCGGTCGGCACGGTGCTGACGCGAAGGTCCAGTTCCTTGCCCTGCACGCGCAGCATGATGCGGCCGTCCTGCGGCAGGCGGCGCTCGGCGATGTTGAGCTTGGCCATGATCTTGATGCGCGAAATCACCGCGGCGGTGAGGTTGGCCGGCGGCGATTCGCCTTCCTCGAGCACGCCGTCGATGCGGTAGCGCACCTTCAGCCGGTTCTCGAACGGCTCGATGTGGATGTCCGAGGCGCGCAGCTCGACCGCGCGCTGGATGATCAGGTTGACCAGGCGGATGACCGGCGCTTCCGAAGCGAGGTCGCGCAGGTGCTCGACGTCGTCGAGATCGCCGCCCTCGCCTTCCGCGTTCTCGACGATAGCCCCCATCGCGCTGCGACCCTGGCCGTGCCAGCGCTCGATCAAGTCGTCGATTTCCGAGCGCGGCGCGACCAGCGCGCGCACCGACTTGCCGGTGGCCAGGCGCACCGCGTCGGCGGCGTAGGCATCCTGCGGGTCGGCCATCAGCACCGCCACCTGCCCGGCATCCTCGCCCAGCGGGCACAGGTGGAATTGCTTGAGGAAGCGCAGTGAAAGCGCGGCGGTTTCATCGTCGCCGACCGGCTCCGGTGGGGCGTCGGGTAGTTCCTTGACGTTGACCAGCGGCAGGTCCAGCACTTCGGCCACGGTTTCGGCATGGTCCCGTTCCGAGACGAGCCCGAGCCGGGCCAACAGGTCCAGCAGGGCGCCGCCCGCCTCTTCCTGCAGGCGCCGGGCGCGAGCCAAATCGGCCTCTTTCAACCGGCCCTTGGCCAACAGCGCTGCGACGATGCGGTCCTCGGCGCTTTCGGCCCCGGTTTCAGCCTGCTTCGGTTCCATGGCGGCATTCACGTCGTCCCACTCCCGGTAGAACGCAAAACGGACAGGAAACCGACTTTAGCAGTTCCGGCGTGTCGCCCGTTCGAGCGTCCGTCCTGTAGGAGCGGCCTTGGCCGCGAATGCTTTTGCTATTGCCCTTGCTTTCGGGCCCCGTCCGCAGCGGCGGAGCCGGTGGGTAAACCCCCGCAGGGGGCGGCGCACAGGGATGTGCGTCGTTTCCGGAGCCGCGGGACGCGGCTTCCGGAAATTCCCACCGGCTCCGCGGACCCTTCGTGCGCAGCGCGAAGGGCGCGAGGCAGGGTGTGCTTTTTTTGGTTACTTTCTTTGCACAAGCAAAGAAAGTGACTCGCGCGGAAGCGCGAAACGCTTTTCATCGACCGAATGGCCGGTCAATGCTCTCAACGGGCGAATGGTCCATCAATACGTCTGCAGGAGCGACCCTTGGTGCGCGACCGGAAACCTGATGCGCCGAAGAATTGTCCGCGTGGCTCCGCTCTTACAGTCGCGCACTGAAGTGCGCTTCTACGGGAGCAAAAGCCAAATGGATCCCAGCGTTCGCTGGGATGACGAGCAACGGCAAGAGCAGCCGAGCGTGCTCGGCTCTACAAAGCTGCGCTCGACGCACTGCCGCGACGGAAGCGACGTGGACTCCGGACTCCTCCACCCAGCCCTCTCCGTCAAGGGGAGGGGCAAAGCAGACGCGCTCAGCCCACCCAGACGCGCGCGTTGCGGAACATCCGCTGCCACGGCGAATCGCCCTGCCACTCGCGCGGGGCCCAGCTGAAGTTCGCCGCACGCAAGGTGCGTTCCGGATGCGGCATCAGGATCGTCACGCGCCCATCGTCGCTGGTCACGCCCGCGATGGCATGGGCAGAACCGTTCGGATTGGCCGGATAGGTCGCGGCCGGAACGCCGTCGCCATCGATATAGCGCAACGCCACCTCGACGCGCCCCGCATCGCCGGTGGCTTCGAACGACGCGCGGCCTTCGCCGTGCGCCACGGCGACCGGAATGCGCGAACCCGCCATGCCGCGCAGGAACAGCGACGGCGATTCGGCCACTTCCAGCAGGGCCAGGCGGCCTTCGTACTGCTCGCTCGCGTTGCGCAGGAACTGCGGGAAATGCGTCGCGCCAGGAATCAGGTCCTTCAGCTGCGACAGCATCTGGCAACCGTTGCACACGCCCAGTGCGAACGTGTCGCTGCGGGTGAAGAACGCAGCAAAGGCCTCGCGCAGCTCGCTGCGCTCGAGGATCGACGTGGCCCAGCCGCGTCCCGCGCCCAGAACGTCGCCGTAACTGAAACCGCCACAGGCGACGAAGCCGGTGAATTCGCCCAGGCGATGGCGGCCCTGGATCAGGTCGCTCATGTGCACGTCGAAGGCATCGAAGCCGGCACGGTCGAACGCGTATGCGGTTTCAACCTGGCTGTTGACGCCCTGCTCGCGCAGGATCGCGACCTTCGGCCGCTTGCCGGTGTTGATGAACGGCGCGGCGATGTCCTCGTCGGCGTCGAAGCCGAGCTTCGGCTTCAGCCCCGGCGCGGCGAAACGGCGCGCGGATTCGCGTTCCTGGTCGGCGCTTTCTGGATTGTCGCGCAGCTTCTGCATCGCATGGGTCACCGACCACCACGCATCGAACAAGATTTCCCAGCGCCACTCGGCGACGGTCTCGCCGTCGCGCAGCACGCGCACGGCCGGCGCCGTGGTCGGGCGGGCGATGCGCTGCGCGCATTCGGTCAGCGCGTGCTTTTCGACCAGGTCGGCGAACGCGGCGCGGTCTTCGACCGCGACCTGCACCACCGCGCCCAGTTCCTCGTTGAACAGGGTCGGGAACACATCGTCTTCGCTGTCGCCCCAGGCATCGAGGTCGATATCGAGGCCGCAATGCGAGGCGAACGCCATCTCCGCCAGCGTGGCGAACGCGCCGCCGTCGCTGCGATCGTGGTAAGCCTGCAGCACGCCCGCTTCGCGCGCGCTGCGGATCAGCTCGAAGAAGTCGCGCAAACGCTGCGGATCGTCGAGGTCCGGCACGCCATCATCCGCGTCGCCGCCGGCGAAAGCCGGCAGGCCGTTGCCGCCCGCCTCGGGGAACACCTGCGCCAGCACCGAGCCGCCGAGGCGACGCTTGCCCGCGCCCAGGCCGATCAGCCACAGCTCGCTGTCGCCTTCGCGCGCCAGCAGCGGAGTCAGCTGGCCGCGCACGTCTGCGACCGGAGCGAAAGCGCTGACCACCAGTGACACCGGCGATACCGACTTGTGCGCGCCATCGCCGGCGCGCCATTGCGCCTGCATCGACAGCGAATCCTTGCCGACCGGGATGCTCAGGTCGAGCTGCGGGCACAGTTCCATGCCGACCGCTCGAACCGCGTCGTACAGCAATGCGTCTTCGCCCGGATGGCCGGCCGCGGCCATCCAGTTCGCCGACAGCTTGATTCGGTCCAGCGTCTCGACCGGCGCGGCGCACAGGTTGGTGATCGCTTCGCCGACCGCCATGCGCGCGGCGGCAGCCGAATCCAGCAACGCCAGCGGCGTGCGTTCGCCCACCGCCATCGCTTCGCCGGCAAGGGTGTCGAAACCGCTCAGGGTGATCGCGCAATCGGCCACCGGCATCTGCCATGGACCGACCAACTGGTCGCGCGCGGTCAGGCCGCCGACGCTGCGGTCGCCGATGGTGACGAGAAACTGTTTGGCGGCGACGGCGGGATGCGCCAGCACGCGCAGGCCGGCTTCGTGCAAGTCCAGTTTTTCGGTGCGCAACGCCGGCCACTTCGGCGGCGCCGGATGCCGGGTGTCGCGATGCATCTTCGGCGCCTTGCCGAACAGCACGTCCATCGGTACGTCGATCGCCGCATTCGCCGGAATCGCACCGACCTTCGCGCCGTAGCCGACGACCAGGCGCTCCTCGGCCGTCGCCACGCCGACCGCGGCGAACGGGCAGCGTTCGCGTTCGCACAGCGCGGCGAACTCGGCGAGGCGGTCCTGCGGAACGCCGAGCACGTAGCGTTCCTGCGATTCGTTGCACCACAACTGCATCGGCGACAGCGAGGGATCGTCGCTGGGCACCTTGTCCAGGTCGATTACGCCGCCGACGCCGGAGTCGTGCAGCAACTCGGGGATCGCGTTCGACAGACCGCCCGCGCCGACGTCGTGGAACCACAGGATCGGGTTGTTCTCGCCCATCGCCACGCAGCGGTCGATCACTTCCTGGCAGCGCCGCTCCATCTCCGGGTTGTCGCGCTGCACGCTGGCGAAATCGAGTTCCTCGGCGCTGTCGCCGGAAGCCACGGACGAAGCCGCGCCGCCGCCCAGGCCGATCAGCATCGCCGGGCCGCCGAGCACGATCACCGCGTCGCCGGGCGACAAGGTCTTCTTCTGCACCTGGATGCGGTCGATCGCGCCGAGTCCGCCAGCCAGCATGATCGGCTTGTCGTAGGCACGGGTCAGGCCCTCGCCTTCGCCGAGCTCGAAGCTGCGGAAATAGCCCAGCAGCGCGGGTCGGCCGAATTCGTTGTTGAACGCGGCGCCGCCGAGCGGACCGTCGAGCATGATTTCCAGCGCCGGGGCCATGCGCGGGTTGAGCGGGCGTTCGCCTTCCCACGGCTGCGGCAGCGTGGGAATGCGCAGGTGCGACACGCTGAAGCCGGTCAGGCCGGCCTTCGGCTTGCCGCCGCGGCCGGTCGCGCCCTCGTCGCGGATCTCGCCGCCGGCGCCGGTGGAGGCGCCGGGGAAGGGCGCGATCGCGGTCGGATGGTTGTGGGTTTCGACCTTGATCGCGAACGCGGATTCGACCACCGGCTCGCTGCGGTACTGCCCCGACCCGTCGGGACGGAAACGCGCCGCCGGATAGCCTTCCACCACTGCGGCGTTGTCGCTGTACGCGCTCAGCGTGTACTGCGGGGTCTGCTGGTGGGTGTGCTTGATCATGCGGAACAGGGACTTGTCCTGTTCCTTGCCGTCGATGGTCCAGCTGGCGTTGAAGATCTTGTGCCGGCAATGCTCGGAATTGGCCTGCGCGAACATCATCAGTTCGACGTCGGACGGGTCGCGGCCGAGTTCGGCGTAACGCGCACGCAGATACTCGATCTCGTCGTCGGCCAGGGCCAGGCCCAGGCGCGAATTCGCCGCTTCCAACTGTTCCGGCGCGATGCGTTCCAGCGCGCCGCGCGCGGGCGCGACGAACAGCGCCGCGGCCTGTTCGCGCGCGGACAGCAGCGACTGGGTCATCGGGTCGTGCAGCGCCTTGGCCAGCGCCGGTGCCGCGTCGTCCCAGCCGTGCAGGTCGATGCGGGTGCCGCGCTCGACGCGCTTCAGCTTCAGGCCGGCGCCGCGCAGCAGTTCGGTGGCCTTGCTGGCCCACGGCGACAGCGTGCCCAGGCGCGGCACGACGAAGCGGGAGACCGCGCCGGATTCGACCGGTGCCGGCTGTGCGTTGGCCTGCAGGATGCGGCGCAGCGCGGCCTCATCGACCGTCGCGCCGGACTCTGCTTCGACGAAATAGACGTGCCAGGCGCCGGCGATGCGGACGCCGGGAACGAGGGATTGGAGTTTGCTTTCGAGCCGCGCGCGGCGGAAGGGCGACAAGGCCGACTGGCCTTCGAGGACGATCATGTCCGGAACCGTGGGGTGGCCGCTGGAACAGGGCCGCCTATTGTAACGGAGCCGGCCGGCTTGCCTCCGGAAGATCGTAGGAGCGCTCTTCAGGGCGCGAACCGGGCTCCGGAAAGGGCCGTCGCGCCCTGAAGGGCGCTCCTACAGGGTACGGATCAGCGCATTCCGCCCGCGGTGGCGGCCGGCTTGTCGGTGGCCAGCTGGTCGAGCACGGCGCGCATCTGCGCGGGGGCCAGGTAGCCGCCGATCTGCTTGCCATCCGGGGTGAACACCGCCGGCGTGCCGGTGATGCCTAGGCGCAGGCCCAGGTTGAACTCGGTCTCGACCGGGTTCTTGCAGTTGCGGTCGGGCACCGGCTTGCCGGCCTTGGCCTCGGTCAGCGCCTGCTGGCGGTTGGCCGCGCACCACACCGAGATCATTTCCTTGTGGTCCGGGCTACCCAGGCCCATGCGCGGGAACGCCATGTATTCCACGGCGATGCCCTGCTTGTTGTACTCGGCGATCTCGCTGTGCAGCTTGCGGCAATAGCCGCATTCCACGTCGGTGAACACGTTGACCGTGTACTTGGCGTTCGGCGGCGCGAACACGATGCGGTCGGCCGCTGGCACGCTCTTCATCAGGTCGGCGCGGTAACGGGTCAGTGCCGGACTGTTCTCGCTGACGCTGGTGCGCTTGGCGATGTCCATCGCGTTGCCCACGATCAGGTATTTGCCGTCGTCGCTGACGTAGATCACCTGGCCGCCCGCGATGACCTCGCGGAAGCCCGCGAACGGCGCGGCACCGATGTAATCGACGTCGACCTGCGGGTTGAACCCCTTCAACGCCTTGCGCACGACCGCGTCGGCGCCGGTGGCGGCGACGCTGCCCGCCGGAGCGGCGACCTTGTCGGCGTTGGTGGCGGATTGCGCACAGGCCGAAAGGCTCACGGCACCGAACAAAGCGAGGAACAGGGGCGATTTCATCAAGGGATCCCGTACGGAGATGCGGGGTTCGACACACGCGCGAACCGCCAGTTCCGCGATTTTCGCATATCCGGGTGAATCGCCCCGGAAGGCCAGGCGCCCGCCGGTCCGGCGCTGGATGCCGGATGTCCGGCAAGTTCATGCGCAACGGCGCGCAAGCGCTTCGACTTCGGCAGCAATGCTTTGCCGTCCTTGGCGCCGCTTCATCGACTCGTCCGGCCCGGCCATCCATGGCCGGGCGTTCGCCTCGTGCGCGTCAGCGGGGCGCGCAAGCACGACGGCTCACCCGCGCGGGTGATGCCTGGCGTGGAGCTTCGAAAGATGCTCGCGGGCGACCAGGGTGTAGATCTGGGTGGTCGACAACGAACTGTGGCCGAGCAGCATCTGCAGCGCGCGCAGGTCGGCGCCGCGATTGAGCAGGTGGGTGGCGAAGCTGTGGCGCAAGCCGTGCGGGCTGATCTTCGCCGGGTCGATCCCCGCGACCGCGGCATAACGTTTCACCAGCATCCAGAACTGCTGGCGCGTCGGCGGCTTGCGCTCGGCGCCGACGAACAGGTTTTCCACGTTGTGCTTGCCGACCAGTTGCGGGCGCGATTCGCGCAGATAGCGTTCCAGCCAGTGTTGCGATTCTTCGCCCAAAGGCACCAGCCGGTCCTTGCTGCCCTTGCCGGTGACGCGCAGCACGCCCTGGCGCAGGTTGACTGCGGTCGCGGGCAGGTCGACCAGCTCGCTGACGCGCAGGCCGGCGGCGTACATCAGTTCCAGCATCGCGCGGTCGCGCAAGCCCAGCGGGGTGGCGACATCCGGCGCGGCGAGCAAGGCATCGATCTGGCTTTCGGCCAGCGCCTTGGGCAACGAACGCGGCAGCTTCGGCGGTTCCAGCAGCGCCGTCGGATCGTCGGCCCGCGAACCCTGGCGCACGCACCAGCCGAAATAGGCGCGCCATGCCGACAGCAGGCGCGCGGTACTGCGCGGCGAATAACCCTGCGCCGCACGCCAAGCCAGGTAGCGGAACAGGGTTTCGCGATCGGCGGCAGCGAGGCCGCCATCGCGCAGGTTCCGCCAGCGCGCGAATCCTTCCAGATCGCGCCGGTAACTGGCCAGGGTCGGTGGGGCCAAGCCGCTTTCGGCCCAGATCGCGTCGAGGAAGCCGTCGATGGCGCGCTGGTCCGGATCCGGCACCGGCGGCATCTGCATCACGTACTGGCGGCGGTCGGCAGGCGATCGGGGCATGCCGCGATTGTAGAGTCGAGCTTGCTCGACTGGCTTTGCTTTTCAGGCATCGGACGAGAAGCAGTCGAGCAAGCTCGACTCTACAAAGGGCACACCGCTATTCTCGTGCAATGACCGCAGCCGCTCCCGGAACGCAAAAATCCCGCGCATTGATCGGTTGGCGCCTGCTGGCGTTGTTTTACGACTTCTGGCCGGTACTGGCGATGTGGATGCTGGTCGGTTTGGCGTTCGTCCTGCTATTCACGGCGGCGGGCCACGACACTCACGAAAATATCCGTCCGCTGA
This sequence comes from Pseudoxanthomonas helianthi, assembly GCF_017939625.1. Lineage (GTDB taxonomy): Bacteria > Pseudomonadota > Gammaproteobacteria > Xanthomonadales > Xanthomonadaceae > Pseudoxanthomonas_A > Pseudoxanthomonas_A helianthi. The sequence goes on along the minus strand of NZ_JAGKTC010000002.1, from coordinate 158,416 downwards.
GCGGTTGGTGGTGGGGCGAATGGCTGGTGTGCTGGATGGTCGCCGGGCTCTACGCGACGGTCAGCTGGCGTCGCGGCGGACAGACCCTGGGCATGCGGCCATGGCGACTGAAGGTGATCGCGGCCGACGGTTCGGCACCGTCGCGAAAACAATTGTGGAAGCGCTATGCCGTGGCCACCCTGTCGCTGCTGCTGGGCGGACTGGGATTCTGGTGGGCGTGGTTCGACAAGGACCGGCTAGCGTGGCACGACCGCCTCAGCGATACGCGAACGATCCGGCTGCCCAAGAAAAAGGCCTGACACCTGATGCCCGAAGCGGGTATCGCGCCGGAATGGAGCGGGTGAAGGGAATCGAACCCTCGTCAGTAGCTTGGGAAGCTACAGCTCTACCATTGAGCTACACCCGCGCGGGGTGTCCAGTCTAGGGCCCGCCTGCCGTCGCGGCAATGCGGGCCCCGTGTCCGGCGAATCAGAAGCCGCCGCCGACGGTCAGGAACACGCTCATGTCGTTGCCGCCTTCCTGGCCGACCAGCGCACTGACGCCGACGTCGGCGTTCAGGCCGAACACCTGCGCACGCGCGCCCACGCGCAGGTTGCCGCGGTCGCGGTCCAGTTGCAGGCCGGGCACGCCGTACTGGCCGACGGCGGAGAGGGTCTGCACGGTGGCGAAGGCTTCTTCGGGCGCATCCTCGAACTCGCGCTCATAGCTCACGCGCGCATACGGCTCCAGGTGGTCGTTGATGCGGAAACGGGCCTGCCAGCCGAGGCTGCCGATCAGCGAATCCAGGTCCTGGTCCGGGTAGCTCAGCGCGGTGGAGTCGACGTTGCCTTCGGCATAGCCGTCCAGCTTGATCCGCTGCGCGAGCAGCGAGGCCACCGGGCCATGGTGGAACGCGCCTTCGCCGAATTCGTAACCGCCGCTGATGCCGGCGCTGAGGTTGCTGCCGTCCGGCGAACCGTCGTAGCGGCGCGTCGCCGGGCCGAGGTGCACTTCGCGCTTCACGTCGTACGACAGCCAGCTGTAGCTCAACTGGCCGTTGACCCAGGCATGTTCGCCGTACCAGCCGGCGAAGCCGCCCAGGCTGGTGTCGGTCTGCTTGAAGTCGCCGCGGTTCAGGCCGAAATCGAGCTTGCCGGTACCCGCGCCGGCGAAGGCGCCATAGACCCAGTCGCCGCGCGACCAGTCGACGCCGAAGGTGCCGGCGAAGGTGGTGCCGTCGTAGAGGTCGCCGTCTTCGTAGCGCTGGTTGTCGCCACGCAAGCCGCCCCACCAACGCATGCCGTCGGCTTCCGGCTTGGCCTCGACGTGGTTGGCGACCTGGTCGGCGCGCGCGTGACCCGTCACGCTGGCCGAATGCGGCAGGATCGCCAGCAGGCGCGGACCTTCGATCACCGACATGGCCAGGTCGGCCAGCACCTTGTGCGCGGCCGTGGTCGGGTGCACGCCGTCCGCGAACAGATAGGAGTCGGCGCCGCCCGGCACGGTCGAGGCCGGGCTGCAGAACAGCGAGTTGCCGCCCTGCACCGCCGTCGAACAGGCCGGCGTGGTCACGTTGCTCAGGCCATAAGTCGCCGGACTGGCCACTACTTCCTGCAGGAAATGGAAGGTATCCATCGGGATCACCCGCAGGTCGGCCGAAGCCAGGCCGGTGAACAGCGCGGTGTTGTAGGCCGTGCTCAATTGCGTGCCGGTGGCCTTGTTGGCCGCGTAGGCGGGGGTCAGGCCGATGTCCGGCAGAGTCGGCACCAGGATGTAGCGCGCGCCGGCCTGGGTCAGCGCACCCACTATGCCGACCTGGGCGGTAACCGCTGCGCCGATGGTCGCCGGCGCATTCGCCGGGTTGGTGATCGAGAACACATCGTTGGCGCCGCCCCATACCGTGTACAGCGCGTTCGGATCGACCGTGTGGCCCGAAGCGAGGTAGCGCGCGTATTGGGTGGCCAGCGAAGGCACGTAGCCCAACGCATTGGCGCCATCGACGCCGACCCGCGCGCCGCCGACCGCCCAGTTGTTGCCGCCGGTCAGGGTCGGGTTGGGCGTACCGTTGCCGGTCCAGGCCACCGAGCCGTTGCTGCCGTAGTACTCGGCCAGGTGCTGCGACCAGACGTAGCCCGGGTTGGTGGTGAACTGGCCCAGGATCGCGCCGTTCGGACCGACCACCTGCACCAGGGTCGGGCGGAAATAGCCGGCATCGGTCAGGCTGTCGCCGAAGAACACGGTCTCGGAGAAGGTCGCCCGGCCGGATTGGGCGAAGGCAGGCAGCGCGGCGAGCGTCAGGGCGCTGGCGAGCAGGGTGCGGCGGAGCTTGGCTTTCATCGTGGTTCCTTGGTGGGCACCGACATACGACGGCGAATGGCGCCTATCGTTTCACGAAAATATAACGCCGACATGCTGCGCCGCCGCACAAAACCGGTTCGTAGCGGCGACAATGTACGCATGCGAATCCAGTTGAACGGCGAAGCCCGCGACATCGCCCCGGGCACCACCCTCGTCCAGTTGCTCGAAGCGGAAGGCTTGGCCCAGCGCCGGGTCGCCGTGGAGATCAACGGCGAGATCGTGCCGCGCAGCGCGCACGCCAGCCACGTCCTGCAGGACGGCGACCGCGCGGAGATCGTGCATGCGCTGGGCGGCGGGTGAAGCTTGGCGCTTGCGCGGCACTGCCGCGCGCCAAGCCGAACGCCCGCACAAGAATGTGCGGGCCGGGCTGTCCGCAAACCAGAGGGTTTCGCCACGGACGGCTTCGATCATCGTCACGGCGCCTTGCCGATTCCTTTCGGCGATAATTCCGACATGACCACACTCTCCCCCCAAGATTCGCTGGCGATCGCCGGCACGCCTTACCGTTCGCGCCTGCTGACCGGCACCGGCAAGTTCAAGGACCTCGACGAAACCCGCCGCGCCACCGAGGCCGCTGGCGCGCAGATCGTCACCGTGGCGATCCGCCGCACCAACATCGGCCAGAACCCGGGCGAACCGAACCTGCTCGACGTGCTGCCGCCCGACCGCTTCACCATCCTGCCCAACACCGCCGGCTGCTATACCGCAGACGATGCCGTGCGCACCTGCCGGCTTGCGCGCGAACTGCTCGACGGGCACAAGCTGGTCAAGCTGGAAGTGCTGGGCGACCAGAAGACCCTGTATCCGGACGTAATCCAGACCCTCGCCGCCGCCGAGAAGCTGGTCGCCGACGGCTTCGACGTGATGGTCTACACCAGCGACGACCCGATCCTGGCCAAGCGGCTGGAGGAAATCGGCTGCGTGGCGGTGATGCCGCTGGCCGCGCCGATCGGCTCGGGCTTGGGCATCCAGAACAGGTACAACCTGCTGGAGATCATCGAGAACGCCAAGGTGCCGATCATCGTCGACGCCGGTGTCGGTACCGCTTCCGACGCGGCCATCGCGATGGAATTGGGTTGCGACGGCGTGCTGATGAACACCGCCATCGCCGGCGCGAAGGATCCGGTGCTGATGGCCAGCGCAATGAAGAAGGCGGTGGAAGCCGGCCGCGAGGCCTTCCTGGCCGGACGCATTCCGCGCAAGCGCAATGCGAGCGCGTCGAGCCCGATCGACGGCCTGATCGGCTGATGACCGATCCGTTCTCCAGCCCGGGCGCGAAAACGCCGGCCAAGCCCTTCACCAAGACCGAAGGCCGCCGCGAAATCCGCAGCTTCGTCCTGCGCCAGGGCCGCTTCACCGAAGCGCAGCAGCGCGCGTTCGACCTGCAGTGGCCGCGCTTCGGCATCGATTATCTGGGCGAGGTGCGCGACTACGACGCGATCTTCGGCCGTCGCGCCCCGCTGGTGCTGGAAATCGGCACCGGCAACGGCGAAGCGTTGCGTTACGCCGCGCAACACGATGCATCGCGCGACTACATCGGCATCGAAGTGCACGCGCCCGGCGTCGGCCGTCTGCTCAACGGTCTGGCCGAGGAAGGCAGCGATCATGTGCGCGTCTACCACCACGACGCGGTCGAGGTGTTGAACAGGGAAGTCGACGATGGCGCGCTCGACGAAGTGCGCATCTATTTCCCCGATCCGTGGCACAAGAAGCGCCACAACAAGCGGCGGCTGGTGCAGCCCGAATTCGCCGACCTGGTCGTGCGCAAGCTCGCGCCCGGCGGACGCCTGCACCTGGCCACCGACTGGGAAAACTACGCCGAGCACATGTGGGACGTGCTCGACGCGACGTCCGGCCTGCGCAACGTCGCGGGGCCGCGCGGGCACGTACCGCGTCCCGACTGGCGCCCGCAGACCCATTTCGAAACCCGCGGCCAGAAACTCGGCCATGGCGTGTGGGACCTGCTGTACGACCGCGTCGATTCCTGACGCATGCCGGTCGCCGGGCTGAATCATTTCAACCTGCGCGCGCCTCCGGCGCTGCTCGAAGAGCTGCGCCGCTTCTACATCGAAGTCATCGGCCTGGAAGAAGGCCCGCGTCCGCCGTTCCGCAGCCGGGGCCATTGGCTGTACGCGCAGGGGCGCGACATCCTGCATCTGACCGAAGCGGCGCCCGGCGAAGCGCGTGCCACGCATGTGGCGACGAGCTTCGATCACATTGCACTGACCTGCACCGATGCGGACGCCATGCTGGCGCGTTTGCGCCGGCACGGCATCGACTACGGCGTCGACGACGTGCCGGCGACCTCGCAGAAGCAGGTTTTCCTGCGCGACCCCGCCGGCAACGGCATTGAGTTGAACTTCGCCATGGGCGCACAATCTGCCGATTCAGATGGAGCGCACGGCGCGTAATGGACACCGCCCTGACCTTGACCACCGACATGAAGCTCGTCCTCGGGCTGGTGGTCTTCACCATGGCGATGTTCCTGTTCCAACGCATCCGCGCCGACCTGGTCGCCCTGGTCGTGTTGGTGGTGTTGGGCCTGAGCGGGTTGATCGCGCCGGAGGAAATCTTCGGCGGCTTCTCCGGCAGCGCGGTGATGAGCATCACCGCGACCATGATCCTCGGCGCGGGCCTGGACCGCACCGGTGCGCTGAACCGGCTGGCCGGCTGGCTGCTGCGCCGCGGCCACGGCATCGAGCAACGTCTGCTGCTGCTGACCACGGCGATGGCCGGGTTGAATTCGTCCTTCATGCAGAACCCGTCGGTGATGGCGCTGTTCATGCCGGTCGCGGCGCGGCTGTCGTCGCGCACCACCTTGACTCTGCAACGCCTGCTGCTGCCGATCGCCGCGGCCATCGTGATGGGCGGCGCGTTGACCATGGTCGGCAACTCGCCGCTGATCCTGCTCAACGATCTGTTGCAGTCGGCCAACAACAACCTGCCCTCGGGCATGGCCACCCTGGAACCGCTGCGCATGTTCGCGCCGCTGCCGATCGGCGTGGCCCTGGTCGCGGCGTCGCTGCTGTATTTCCGCTATTACGGCGACCGCAAGCTGCAGGAAGAAACCCGTGGCGACCAGGTGCCGACCCGCACCGAGAGCTATTTCGCCCAGACCTACGGCATCGAGGGCGACGTGTTCGAGTTGTCGGTCGGCGCGGAAAGCCCGCTGGTCGGCATGAGCCTGGGCGAAGCGGAGTCCCTGCACGGCGCGCCGTTGATGCTGGCGCTGCAGACCGGCGAAGACGTGCGCCTGGCCCCGCCGGCGGACATGCGCATCTGGGTCGGTAGCGTGCTCGGCGTGATGGGCACGCGCGAGTCGGTGGCCGACTTCGCCCAGAACCATTTCCTGCGCCTGTCGGCGCGCCTGCGCCACTTCGGCGACCTGTTCAATCCGAGCCGCGCCGGCATTTCCGAAGCGGTGATCCCGCCGACCTCGCGCTTCATCGGCAAGACCGCGGCGGAACTGCGCCTGCGCAAGCAGCACGGGCTGAGCCTGCTGGCGATCAACCGCGACAAGAAGGTGATCCGAGACGACGTGCGCCAGACCAAGCTGCGCGCCGGCGACATGCTGGTGCTGCACAGCATCTGGCAGGACCTGCACCAGGCCGCGGAGAGCCGCGACTTCGCCGTGGTCACCGATTACCCGAAGGGCGAACAGCGCCCGCACAAGTTCAAGATCGCGATGGCGATCTTCGGCCTCACCGTGCTGATCGCGCTGACCTCGAAGGTGCCGGTGGCGCTGACCCTGATGACCGGCGTGGTCGGCATGCTGTTGACCGGCGTGCTGCGCATGGACGAAGCCTACGCGGCGATCAACTGGAAGACCGTGTTCATGATGGCCGGACTGATCCCGCTGGGCTGGGCGATGGACAGCAGCGGCGCGGCGGCATGGGTCGCGGGGCATACGGTCGAACGCCTGCCCGAAGGCATGCCGGTATGGCTGCTGGAGTTGTGCGTGGCGGTGCTGACCACGGCGTTCTCGCTGGTGATCAGCCACGTCGGCGCGACCATCGTGATGGTGCCGATCGCGATCAACCTGGCGCTGGCCGCGGGCGGCAACCCGACCTCGTTCGCGCTGATTGTCGCGCTGTCGGCGTCGAACAACCTGATGACCTCGTCGAACCCGGTGATCTCGATGGTTACCGGCCCGGCCAGCTACACGCCGCGGCAGATGTGGCGCGTCGGCGGACCGCTGTCGGCGATCTATCTGGTGGTGGTGGTGTTGATGGTCAACCTGATGTCCTGGTGGAACGCGTGGGGCCGGTGACGACGGCGGCGCGGCCGGAACTCGATCTCGAGCTGCTGCCTTCGCGCTACGCGGTCGTGCGCCTGCCGCCGAACGCGGGTCTTCCCGCGTGGCTGCAACCGCGAGGTTTCCGCAACGTCGCATGGACCGCGGACGAGCTTTCCATCGTCTGCGAAGAGACGATGCCGCCGGACGACTCCAATGCCGAACGCGGCTGGCGCTGCTTCAAGCTGCGCGGACCGTTCGACTTCGCCCTGACCGGGATCCTCGTGGCCGTGCTCGAACCCCTGGCCGCAGCCGGCATCGGCATCTTCGCCGTCTCGACCTTCGACACCGACTACGTGCTGGTCAAGGATTCGAACCTGCAGGCCGCAACCGACGCACTGGCCAAGGCCGGGCATCGGATCCTGTAGATACGGGCCGCAGATTGGCGCAGGCGCGCCAAGGCGGGACAATGATCCGAGCTTTCCGACGCCCTGGCCGGCCATGCGACGCCTCCGCAGTAGTCCCGCGATGTGGAAACACGCCGTCCTGTACGGGACGCTGCTGGCGGCGGCCGCCTGGCTGCTGCAATGGCTGGACTACCAGCGCCTCGCGCGCACGCAGTGGGCGGAATTCCAGTTGGCGCTGGTCGCCGCCGCCTTCCTGGCGCTGGGCGTCTTCGTCGGCGCCCGCCTGTTCGCCGGCCTGCGCAGACCGCAGGCCTTCGATGGCAATCCGCAGGCGCAGGCTTCGCTGGGCATCAGCGAGCGTGAACTCGAGGTCCTGAAGGAAATCGCCGCCGGCCATTCCAACAAGGAAATCGCCGCGCGCCTGCACATCGCGCCCAGCACGGTGAAGACCCACGTCGCCAGCCTGTACGCGAAGCTCGGCGCCCGGCGCCGCACCGACGCGACCCGGCGTGCCCGCGAACTCGGCCTGCTGGCGTAGACCCCGCTCGGGAAAAAGCCCGGTTCGGCCACAATCCCCCTTTCGGCCGATTGCATCGGGGCGCGGACGGGCCGCCAATGGGCCATCCAACCACCGGGGAGAACCACCATGCTGAAGAAGATGCTTGCCTACGGCGCCATCGCCGGCCTGATCGCCGGCGGCGTGCTGTCCCTGATCGTCCTTGGCCCGGGCGAACACGGCGCCTCCGGCGCCTGGGGCATGCTGATCGGCTACCTGACCATGCTGGTCGGGCTGAGCCTGGTGTTCGTGGCGATCAAGCGCCATCGCGACGAGGCGCTGGGCGGCGCGATCCGTTTCTGGCCGGCGTTCGCCCTGGGCCTGGGCATCAGCTTCGTCGCCAGCGTGATCTATGCGCTGGCCTGGGAAGCCGCATTGGCCATCTCCGGCCTGGATTTCGCCGGAAGCTACGCCAACTCGATCATCGAACAGCAGAAGGCCAAGGGCGTCAGTGGCGAGGCATTGGCGAAACTCGTCGCCGACATGGAGCGCTTCAAGACCAGTTATGCGAATCCCGCGTACCGGCTGCCGATGACCTTCACCGAGATATTCCCGGTCGGCGTCATCGTTTCGCTGGTCTCGGCGGCGGTGCTGCGCAATCCGCGCGTGCTGCCGGCACGACGCGACTGACTTCGCACGGGACGCGCCCCACGCTTCAAGGCGATGGCGCGTCCTGGACCAGCCGCACTTCCCCATCGACGACTTCCACCGAAACCATACGCAAGGAGTCTCCGCGGCACGGTCCGGCGACGCAGTCGCCGTTGACCAGTTCGAAGGAAGCGCCGTGGGCCGCGCAGACCAGCAAGCCGTCCTTGCTTTTCAGGAACTTGCCCGGTGCCCAGTCGAGGCGCCGGCCGGCATGCGGGCACACGTTCAACCACGCGCGCACCACGTCGCCATCGCGATGCAGGATCAGGGATTCGGCATCGTTGCCGAATCGGGCCTCGGCCTCGGCGAAGCCGCCCTCCTCCAGCGCGGCAAAAGCGATCAACGGGCGTCCGCCGGAAGTCACGGCTTAACGAAATCCTTGCACTGTCATCATGGTGTCATCCGATACTGATGCATCGGCTTCCGCCGCATTCTGTCACGGTCCACCACGATGTTCAGTAAAACCTACCGCTTCGACTTCGCGCGCGTGCGCGGCCTGTTCGCCCCGCGCAAGCCCCGCCATCCCCTGCTGCGCCTGGCGCTGGGCCTGGTCGGCGTGGCCGTGCTGTGCCTGCTGGTGGTGGTGGGCGTGTTCGTCGGTGCGGCGATGATCGTCGGCGGCCTGCTGTTCAAATTGTTGCGCCAGCGCGGCCAGCCCGTCGCCAATTCGCGCGTGGTCGAGGGCGAATACCGCGTGCTGCGCAAGCCGGTGTTGCCGCTGTCGCGCTGAGCCCGCGGCCGTAAACTGTCGCGTCCCTTCGTCGACGCGACCCGCATGGCCGACCTGATTCCTGCACCCGCGCAACCGCGCATTCCCGTCCGCGGCGGCGGCACCTTTCCCGTGCGCCGCATCTACTGCGTCGGCCGCAACTTCGCCGACCACGCGCGCGAGATGGGCGCCGCGGCACCCGCCTCGAAAGCCGAACGCGGGCAACCGGTGTTCTTCCACAAACCGGGCGACGCCATCGTCACCGGCAACGCCGACGTGCCATACCCACCGGCCACGCATGATCTCCACCACGAAGTCGAGCTGGTCGTCGCGCTGGGCAAGGACGCGCCGCCCGGCGTGCTGTCGCCGGAGGACGCACCCGCGCTGGTCTTCGCCTACGGCGTCGGCCTCGACCTGACCCGCCGCGACCTGCAGGCCGCAGCCAAGGCCAAGGGCCTGCCGTGGGACACGGGCAAGGGCTTCGACCACTCGGCCCCGGTCAGCGAACTGGTCCCCGTGGCGCAGGCCGGCGAACTGGCTGGCCGCACGCTGATGCTGCGGGTGAACGGCGAGGTCCGCCAGCGAGGTTCGCTCGACGACCTGATCTGGGACGTCGCCGACATCCTGCACGAACTGTCGAAACTGTATGCGTTGAAGGCCGGCGACCTGGTGTACATGGGCACGCCCGCCGGGGTCGGTCCGCTGAAGCCTGGCGACGCCTTCGCCGCGTCGCTGGAAGGCATCGCGGAGCTGTACGGAGCCGTGACCGGCGTCGCGTTATAGTCGGGCCACGGGGCGGCGGCCGCTTCCCCGCCCACCCAATGCACGGAGAGAACCCGATGGGAATGATCAGCGAGTTCAAGGAATTCATCGCCAAGGGCAACGTCGTCGACCTGGCGGTCGGCGTGGTCATCGGCGCCGCGTTCGGCAAGATCGTCACCGCCCTGGTCGACGGCATCATCATGCCGATCGTCGGCGCATTGACCGGCGGCGTCAGCGTTTCCGACTGGAAACACGTGCTGACCCCGGCCCAGATCGGTCCCGATGGCAAGGCATTGGTCGCCGAAGTCGCGATCAAGTACGGTGCGTTCCTGCAGACGGTGATCGACTTCCTGCTGATCGCCCTGGTGATCTTCCTGTTCCTGAAGGCCTACAACAAGATGCGCAAGCCCGCCGACGAAGCGCCGGCCGCGCCGAGCGAGGAAGTGCTGCTGCTGCGCGACATCCGCGATTCGCTGAAGAAGGTTTGACTCCGCGCGGATCGCAGGCGATCCGCGACCAGTACTTCCGTCACGCTGCGCCGGAGCCGCGGGTTGCTAGACTCGCGGCTTCGTCGTTCCTGGAGCCCGTCGATGCGTCGTACCGCGTTGTTCCTCGTCCTCGCCGCCTTCACCGCCACGGGCATCGCCGCCGAACGATCGACGAGCATTCCCGCCTCCGCGCTGACCGCCGCGGCCACGCTGCGCGACAAGGCATTGGCCGACGACACCGGCTGGAAGACCATCGAATCGCTGACCACCGAAGTCGGCCCGCGCCTGGCCGGCAGCGAGGGCGATGCGCGCGCGGTCGAATGGGCGAAGGCGAAGTTCAGGCAACTCGGCTACGACAAGGTGTGGACCGAGCCGGTGACGTTCCCCAAGTGGGTGCGGCGCAGCGAGCATGGCGAAGTGCTGGGCGCGCATTCGCAGAAGCTGGCGCTGACCGCGCTGGGCGGCAGCCCCGGCGGCACCGTCGAAGGCGAAGTGGTGCGCTTCCCCGATCTCGCCGCGCTGCAGGCTGCGCCGGCCGGTTCGCTGGCCGGCAAGATCGCCTTCGTCGATTTCCAGATGCAGCGCAAGAAGGATGGCGGCGACTACCGCTTCGGCGGCGGCATCCGTGGCGGCGGGCCGTCGGCGGCCAGCGCGAAGGGCGCGATCGCCTTCGTGATGCGCTCGGCCGGCACCGACAGCCACCGCGTGCCGCACACCGGCATGACCCGCTTCGCCGACGGCGCGAAGCCGATCCCCAGCGCCGCGCTGTCGATCCCCGACGCCGACCAGCTGGCTCGCCTCGCCGCGCTCGGCGCGACCCGCATCCGCGTCGCGCTGGATTGCGGTTTCGACGGCGAATACACCTCGCAGAATGTCATCGGCGAGATCACCGGCTCGAAGCGCCCGGACGAAGTGGTGCTGATCGGCGGCCACCTCGACTCGTGGGACCACGGCACCGGCGCGATCGACGATGCCGCCGGCGTGGCCATCACCATGGCCACCGGTGCGCTGCTGAAACCGCTGAAGCCCGCGCGCACGATCCGCGTGGTCGCCTTCGCCAACGAGGAACAGGGCCTGTGGGGCGGCCGCGCCTACGCCGACAAGTACGCCAAGGACGTGGCCAAGCATGTGATCGCCGCCGAAAGCGATTTCGGCGCGGGCCACATCTACGGTTTCGACAGCAGCGCGCGCGACGCCCAGCCCGAAGCGTTGAAGCAGATCATGCAGGTGCTGTCCCCGCTGGGCATCGAATGGCTGCCGAAGCAGGGCGACCCGGAATCCGACATCGGTCCGCTGACCCAGCGCGGCATGGCGTGGGCGTGGCTCGGCCACGACGGCACGAACTATTTCGACCTGCACCACAACGCCGACGATACCCTGGACAAGATCGATCCGAAGGACCTGGCCCAGAACGTCGCCGCCTATGTGGTGTTCACCTATCTTGCCGCACAGGCCGACGGCGGTTTCGGCAGCGCGCCGAAGGCGCCGGAGACGAAGAACTAATCGTCCCGAAACGTAGAGCGGGGCTTGCCCCGCTCTACGCGAGCGAACGTTGCCACTCAGCGAGGAACACCGCCGTCGCCGAAGCCACGTTGAGGCTTTCGACCGCACCGCTGCCGGGAATCGACAGGCGCGCGTCGCAGGCCGCGGCGAGTTGCCGGTCCATGCCCTCGCCTTCGGCGCCCATCACGTAGACCAATCGCCGGGGAAGCGCCTGCGCGAACAGGTCATCGCCCCCGTCGACGACGGTGGCGGCCAGCGCGAAACCGGCTTCGTGCAATTGCGCGAGCGCCTGCTCGACTTCGGGCAAGCGCACCAACGGCACGTACTCGGCGCCGCCTTCGGCCACGCGCGCGGCGGCACCGGACAGCGCCAGCGTCGAAGCCCGCGGGAGCAGGATCGCAGCCACCCCGAAGTGCGCGGCCGAGCGCAGGATCGCGCCGAAGTTGTGCGGGTTGCCGACGCCATCCAGCCACAAGGCCAGTTGCGGACCGGCGGGCAAGCCGCGCAACCAGTCCGCCAGCGATAGCGGCTCCATGCGCAATACGTCGGCGACCACGCCCTCGTGGTGGGCGCTGGCGGCGAGCTTGCCGAGGTCGGATTCCTCGACCACGCGATAACCGACGCGGTGCTTCACGCACCACGCCAGCAACGGCTTCAGTTCGGCAATCCGGGATTCGGCCAGGTAGACCTTGCGGATCGCGTCGGGACGCCTGGCGAATACCGCGCGCAAGGCGTTGAGGCCGTACAGGCGCAACTCGTTCCTTTGTCCTTCGCCCTTGCTCCTGGCCCCTTCCCCCCTTGCGGGGGAAGGCTGGGATGGGGGGTAGCCCGAAGCCTTGTCCCGCGCTCCCCATGGCGATCTTCCCGAAGCCGGCGGCCCTTGGTGCTTTTTCAATTCAACCTCGATCGTCCGGTAAACACCATCGATGTTCGACAGCACGTCATGATTCCAGAAGCGCAGCACCCGGAATCCCTGTTCACGCAACCATTCGTCGCGCCGCACGTCGGCGTCGCCGCCATGTTGCCCGCCATCGACTTCCAGCACCAGCCTGGCTTCGAGGCAGGCGAAATCGACGATGAATCTGCCGATGGGCTGTTGTCGCCGGAATTTGAAGCCTTCGATCTTGCGCTCACGCAGGACGTTCCAGAGACAGCGCTCCGCGTCGGTCATTTGCGAGCGGAGTTCGCGGGCGCGGTGTTTCTGCCAGTCGGACATGAGGGCATGGTAGCGGCACTCGACTTGTCCTGGATGCGGAAACTGGTCGGCCGGGATCACCCCCATCCCAGCCTTCCCCCATCAAGGGGGAAGGAGCTAAAGCAAAGGCCAAGAGCTTTAAGCAGGTTCGCTGTCGATAGTTCTACGTGCCTAGCACGCGCAGGTCGTGCAGTCGGGATGTCATCCGCGCACATGGATCCAGACGAAAACTCGCCGCGCGGTTTGCGCTCAGCCATGTCCCCCGACCGGCGGCACTTCCGCATCCAGCTCGGCCAGCTTGTGCGCGACCGCTTCCGGCGACTTGGTGTACGGCGCCAGCAGCGAGTAGAACGCCGGCACCACGAACAGCGATAGCAGCGTGGAGAAGGCCACGCCGAACACCACCACCACGCCGATGCTGGAACGGCTGGCCGCGCCGGCGCCGCTGGACAGCATCAGCGGGATCGCGCCGCAGATCATCGCCACCGAGGTCATCAGGATCGGGCGCAGGCGCACCGACGACGCTTCGACGATGGCGTCGCGCACGTTGCGGCCCTCGTCGCGCAGCTGGTTGGCGAACTCGACGATCAGGATGCCGTTCTTCGCCGCCAGGCCGACCAGCATGACGATGCCGATCTGGCTGTACAGGTTCAGGCTGGTGCCCCACACCGACAGGCCGATCAGCGCGCCCAGCATCGCCAGCGGGACGGTCAGCATGATCACCAGCGGGTGCAGGAAGCTCTCGAATTGTGCGGCCAGCACCAGGAACACCACCAGCAGGGCCATGCCGAAGGTGAAGAACACCGCGCCGCTTGACTTGGTGAACTCGCGCGATTCGCCCTTGTAGTCGAGCTGCGCTTCGGGCGGCAATTCCTCGGCGGCCAGGCCGCGCAGGTATCCCAGCGCTTCGCCCACGGTGTAGCCAGGCGCCAAGCCTGCGCTCAGCGTGATCGCGCGCATCCGGTTGAAACGGCTCAACGTGCCGGCTTCGGCGTATTCGGTCAGCTTGACCAGGTTCGACAACGGGATCAGCTGGTTGGTGGTGGTGGAACGCACGTACAGGCCGGAAATGTCGGTGAGGCTGCGCCGGCGCTCCAGCGGCGCCTGCATCATCACGTAGTACTCCTCGCCATCCTTTTCGTAGGTGCCGGCGCGCAGCGAACCCAGCATGGTCTGCAGCGTGCTGCCGATGGCCTGCACCGGCACGCCGAGGTCGGCGGCGCGGGCCTTGTCGATCTCGACGCGGATCTGCGGCAGGGTTTCCTTGTAGTCGGAATCGACGTTGAGCAGGCGCGGGTTGTCGTCCATGCGACGCAGCATGCGGTCGCGCCATTGCGCCAGGGTTTCGTAGGTCGGACCGCGCAGCACCAGCTGCACCGGGCGACCGCCGCCGCGCACCAGGCCCTGGCGCACGTCGGAGGTGATGCGTACGCCGGGGAGGTCGGCCAGGGTCTTGCGCACCTTCTCCATCACGTCCTGGGTGGTGACGTCGCGTTCTTCCCAGCGCTTGAGGAACACCGTCGCGCGGCCGGTGTTGAAGCCGGTGCTCTGGCCGCCGAAGCCGCCGGGCACGCGGATGATCACGCGCGAGATCGGCTGCTCGCCGCCGGTCATGGTCAGCAGGCGCTTCTCGATTTCGGCCATCTGCCCGACCATGTAGTCGTAGCTCGCGCCCTCGGGTCCGGTGACCGATACGTTGAAGTCGCCGCGGTCCTCGGCCGGCGCCAGTTCCGACGGCACCAGCTTGAACAGCACGCCGCTGACCACGAAGGTCGCCAGGATCGCGCCGGCCAGCAACCAGCCGCGGCCGACCACCTTGCCGACCATGCCGCGGTACCAGCCGGTCAGCGAGTCGAGGCGTTCGTTGACCCAGTTGTTGAAGCCCTTGCGGTGCGTATGCGGACGCAACAGGATCGAGCACATCATCGGCGTCAGGGTCAGCGCGACGAAGCCCGAGATCGCCACCGCGCCGGCCACCGCGACCGCCAGTTCGCGGAACAGGCGGCCGGTGTTGCCTTCCATCAGCGCGATCGGCAGGAATACCGCGATCAGCACCACGGTGGTCGCGATCACCGCGAACGCCACCTGTTTGGCGCCGCGCTGCGCCGCCAGCAGCGGCGGCTCGCCGAGGTCGGCGCGGCGCTGGCAGTTCTCCAGCACCACGATCGCATCGTCGACCACCAGGCCGATCGACAGCACCAGCGACAGCAGGGTCAGCTGGTTGATCGAGAAACCGCAGGCATACAGCGCCATGAACGCCGCGGTGATGCACACCGGCACGGTCACCGCCGGGATCAGCGCGGCGCGCACGCTGCCGAGGAACACGAACACCACCAGCAACACCAGGCCGATGGCTTCGGCCAGGGTCTTGTAGACCTCGTCGACCGCCGCCGAGGTGAACACCGTGGTGTCGTAGGGAATGGAAATCTGCATGCCCTTGGGCAGGCTCGGCACCACCCGGTCGGCCGTCGCGCGCACGTTGCGCGCGACTTCCAGCGAGTTGGCGGTGGAAGTGGCGACGATGGCCAGGCCGATCTGCGGCACGCCGTTGCCGTGGTAGTAGGAACGGCGGTCTTCCGAGGCCAGCTCGACCTTCGCCACTTCGCCCAGGGTGACGACGTGGCCGTCGCTGCCCTTGCCCACCACCAGGCCGCGGAAGCTCTCCGGGGTCTGGTAGCCGCGCATCACCCGCAGGGCGAACTCGCGATCCTTCGATTCGATGCTGCCGCCGGGCAGTTCGATGTTCTCGCGGCGCAGCGCGGTGCCGATGTCGTCGGCGGTCAGGCCGCGCGCGGCCAGCGCGTTCGCGTCCAGCCACACCCGCATCGCGTAGCGCTGGCTGCCGCCGATGAACACCTGCGACACGCCGTCGATCGACGAGAACTGGTCGACCAGGTAGCGGTCGGCGTAGTCGGTCAGCTGCTCGGCGTTCATGCCGGGCATGCTGAGGTTGAGGAACATGATCGGCGAAGAGTCGCTGTCCTGCTTGGCCACCTGCGGCGGATCCACGTCCTCGGGCAGGCGATTGGACACGCGGCTGATCGCGTCGCGCACATCGTTGGCCGCGCCTTCGATGTCGCGGGTCAGGGTGAACTCGATGTTGATGTCGCTGCGGCCGTTGCGGCTGGTCGCGGTGATCACGTCGACGCCTTCGATGCCGCTGATCGCGTCTTCCAGTACCTGGGTGATGCGGCTCTCGACCACCGCCGCGGACGCGCCGGTATAGCTGGTGTTGACCGACACCACCGGCGGGTCGACGTCGGGCAACTCGCGCAGCGGCAGGCGGGTGAACGACACCACGCCCAGCACGATCAGGATCAGCGACATCACCGTCGCGAAGACGGGCCGCTTGATCGAAACATCCGAAAGGAGCATCGCTCAGCGCTCCGCGGCGGGCTTCGCCCCGGCGGCCGCAGCCGGCTTCGCGCCGACATCCTTGATCCTGGAACCGTCGCGCAGCTTGACCGTGCCCTCGACCACGATGCGGTCGCCGGGCTTCAGGCCGGACACGATCTCGACCTGGCCCGGATGGCGTTCGCCGATCTTCACCGGCACCTGCCTGACCTTGTCGCCTTCGACCAGGTACACGCTGGCCTCGGCTCCGGACTGCTGCAGGGCCAGTTCGGGAATGGCCAGCGCGTCGCGCGCCGCGCGTTCCACGCCGACGTCCAGCAACATGCCCGGACGCAGCTTGCCATCGGGATTGGGCACCAGCGCGCGCACCTTGACCGCGCGGCTGACCGGGTCGATGCGCGAATCGATGGTCGCGATCTCGCCTTCGAACACCTGCCCCGGCCACGCATCGCTGCGCGCGGCGATGCGCTGGCCATTGGCGAGCTGGCCCAGCGAGGCTTCCGGCACGGTGAAGTCGAGTTTGATCTGGGAAACGTCGTCGAGCGTGGTGATCGCGGTGCCCGGCGTGACCAGCGAACCGGCGCTGACCAGGCGCAGGCCGAGCACACCGTCGAACGGCGCGCGGATGACCCGGTCGGCCACGGTGGCGCGCTGGGTGGCGACACGGGCGCGCGCGGCTTCCAGCGAGGTGCGTTGCGTTTCCAGGTCGGCGCGCGAAATCAGTTGCTGGTCGGCCAGCTTGCGGTTGCGTTCGTACAACTGCTCGGCGTTGCGCAGCGCGGCCTGCGCTTCGGCGACGCCGGCGGCCTGCTGGCCCTGCACCAGGGTCACCAGTGGCTGGCCCTTGCGCACGAACTGGCCGCTGTCGAATTCCACCGAGGCGACGGTCTGGCTGACGCTGGCGGTGACGGTCACCGATTCGCGCGCGTTGGCCGTGCCCAGCGCGGCCAGTTCGTCGCTCCAGCGCACCGGCTGCACCACCTGCGTGGTCACCGTGGCGGGCGGCTGGCCCTTGGGCGCGTCGTCGCCCTTCTTGCATGCGAGCAATGCCGTGGCGAGCGCCGCGATGGCGAGGAAACGCAAGCCATTCAGCCGACTTGTGCGCGCATGTGGGAAATGAAGGTTACGCATGGTCCGAAGTTTAACGGCCCGCGATGCCCCGCGGTTGACCGCGGGACGCGAATTTCGTCCATGACCAATGGCCTATAGGCCAATTCCGGACCCGTGATGCCGCGATTCGAACTCTACAGGCCGAGCTTCTCGAGTACCCGCAACGCCATCGCCTCGGCGCTTTCCTCGCCCGCGCGCAGGTGCAGCTCCGGATTCTCCGGCGCTTCGTACGGCGAATCGATGCCGGTGAAATTGGGAATCTGTCCGGCGCGGGCCTTGCGGTACAGGCCCTTGACGTCGCGCGCTTCGGCCACTTCCAGCGGCACGTCGACGAATACCTCGATGAATTCGCCTTCGCCGAAACGCTCGCGCGCCATGCGCCGTTCGGCGCGGAACGGCGAGATGAAGCTGACCAGCACGATCAGGCCCGCGTCGGTCATCAGCTTCGCGACCTCGGCGACGCGACGGATGTTCTCGACGCGATCCTCGTCGGTGAAGCCGAGGTCGCGATTGAGTCCATGGCGCACGTTGTCGCCGTCCAGGATGAAGCTGTGGTAGCCCTGCGCATGCAGGCGCTTGTCGACCAGGTTGGCGATGGTCGACTTGCCGGCGCCGGACAGGCCGGTGAACCACAGCACCTTCGGCTGCTGACCCTTGATCCGCGCGCGCGCCGCCTTGTCCACGTCGAGGTGCTGCCAGTGCACGTTGCCGGCGCGGCGCAGGGCGAAGTCGAGCGTGCCGGCGGCGACGGTCGCGTTGCTCTGCCGGTCGATCAGGATGAAACCGCCCAGCGCGCGGTTCTTCGCGTAGGCCTCGAAGGCGATCGGTTCATCGAGGCTGAGGTTGCAGTAACCGACCTCGTTCAGTTCCAGGCGCTTGGCCGCGAGGTGCTCCTGCGTGTTGACGTCGATGCGGTGCTTGATATCGCTGACCGAGGCGGCGACGGTGCGCGCGCCGATCTTCAGCCAGTAGGGGCGGCCCGGCAGCAGCGCGGCATCGCCCATCCACAGCAGGTGCGCGGCGAACTGGTCTGCGACTTCCGGCGGATCGCCAGCGGCGGCGATCACGTCGCCGCGGCTGATGTCGATTTCGTCGGCCAGGGTCAGCGTCACCGCTTGCCCCGCGCCTGCGATCGCCACGTCGCCGTCGGGACCCAGCACGCGCGCGACGGTCGAACGCCGCGCCGAAGGCAGCGCGACGACGGCGTCGCCCGGCTTCACGCTGCCGGCGGCGATGGTGCCGGCGAAGCCGCGGAAATCCTGGTTCGGCCGGTTCACCCATTGCACCGGCAGGCGCAGGCCGGATTCCGCGGCTGCCGCGCCGGCTTCGACGTTTTCCAGATGTTCCAGCAAGGCGGGACCCGTGTACCACGGCGTGTTCGGCGAACCTGCGGTCAGGTTGTCGCCTTCCAGCGCCGACAGCGGGATGCACTGCACGTTGGCGATGCCGAGCTGCGCGGCGAGCTCGCGATAGGCGTCCGCGATGGCCCCGAAGGCTTCCTGCGAATAGCCGACCAGGTCCATCTTGTTCACCGCCAGCACCACGTTGCGGATGCCGAACAGCGAAACGATGTAGCTGTGCCGGCGGGTCTGCGCCAGCAAACCCTTGCGCGCGTCGACCAGCACCACGGCGAGGTCGGCGGTGGACGCGCCGGTGGCCATGTTGCGGGTGTACTGCTCGTGGCCGGGGCAATCGGCGACGATGAACTTGCGCTTGTCCGTGTCGAAGTAGCGGTAGGCCACGTCGATGGTGATGCCCTGCTCGCGCTCGGCCTCCAGCCCGTCCAGCAGCAGCGCGTAATCGATGCGCTCGCCCTGGGTGCCATGGCGGCGGCTGTCGGACGTCAACGCGGCCAGCTGGTCGTCGAACAGGCGCTTGCTGTCGTAAAGCAGGCGCCCGATCAGCGTGCTCTTGCCGTCGTCGACGCTGCCGCAGGTGATGAAGCGCAGCAGCGGCTTGGCTTCGTGTTGTTTCAGGTAGGCGGCGATGTCGGTTTGAACAGTCATGGCTGTTGCTCGTCGCTGTTGCTTTTGCGCTTTCCGGGCCCCGTGAGGCGCGGCAGGCCGGGCGGGTAAAACCCGCAGGGCGCCGCGCAGGATGCGCGGCGTTTTCGGAAGGCACACGGATGTGCCGTCCGGAAATTCCCGCCTGGACTGCGAACCCGGAGCGCGTAGCGCGGAGGGCGCGCCGCTCGGGTGTGCTTTCTTTTGGTTACTTTTCTTTGCACAAGCAAAGAAAAGTGACTCGCGCCGACAGGCGCGAAAGCGTTGCCTTCCCAGAGGTAGAAAAAATCAAAAGCACCCATCCTCAATCCTCCCCTGCGCGCTACGCGCGCAAGGGAGGAGGCGGAAGCAGAAGCACCGGACCGGGACATCAGAAATACCCCTCGCGCTTCTTCTTCTCCATCGACGCCGCCGGATCGTGGTCGATCACCCGTCCCTGCCGTTCCGACGACGTGGCCACCAGCATCTCGGCGATGATCTTCTCCAGCGTGTCGGCGTCGGATTCGATAGCCCCGGTCAGCGGATAGCAGCCCAGGGTGCGGAAGCGCACCTGCTTCAGCTGCGGCGTTTCGCCTTCGCGCAACGGCAGGCGTTCGTCGTCGACCAGGATCAGCGCGCCGTCGCGTTCCACCACCGGGCGTTCGGCGGCGAAGTACAGCGGCACCACCGGGATGTTCTCGCGGTAGATGTACAGCCACACGTCGAGCTCGGTCCAGTTCGACAGCGGGAACACGCGCACGCTTTCGCCGGCGTGGATGCGGGTGTTGTACACGTCCCACAGCTCGGGGCGCTGCTGCTTCGGGTCCCAGCGGTGCTGGGCGCTGCGGAACGAGAACACCCGTTCCTTGGCCCGCGACTTCTCCTCGTCGCGGCGCGCGCCGCCGATGGCCGCGTCGAACTGCCATTGGTCCAGCGCCTGCTTCAGGCCCTGGGTCTTCATCACGTCGGTATGCACGCTGGCGCCATGGCTGATCGGGCCGATGCCGCGGGCGACGCCGTCTGGGTTGATGTGCACGCGCAGGTCGATGCCGGTCTCCGCCGCGCGGCGGTCGCGGAACGCGATCATCTCGCGGAACTTCCAGCGCGTGTCCACGTGCAGCAGCGGGATCGGCGGCCTGCCCGGCGCGAACGCCTTCAGCAGCAGGTGCAGCAGCACCGAACTGTCCTTGCCGACCGAATACAGCATCACCGGGTTGCGGAAGCTCGCCGCGACCTCGCGCAGGATGTGGATGCTCTCGGCTTCCAGGCGATCGAGGTGGGACAGGTCGGGGACGGCGGGCATCGGGCGGTTCGGCGGGAACGGGCGGCGGCAGGGCCTGAAGATTAACAGCGACCGCGGATTGCGGCCGCGGGAAGGGCCGCGCAGTATTCCGTGGCGCTCATTCCGGCCCAAATGAACGCCGGTGATAAGCCGATAACCACAAGTCGTTTCAGCGCCGGATAACCGCTGCCTAACATCGGATTCCCACCGATCAACGCTCGTCCAGAGCAGGCGCGTCCGATGAGCTCCGCCCAACCCGTTCCCGCTCCCAGCCCCTTGCCCGATGAGCGCAAGGCGCTGCTGGCCCGGGTCGTCGATGGGCTCGATGCGCCTTCGCTGTGGTGGCTTTCCGGCTATGCCGCCGGCCTCGCCCAGGGCCATGCCGGCCCGCAACTATCGCTGCTGCAGGGCCACGCGCCGCTCGCCGCGGCGACCCAGCGCGCCACCGTGGTCTACGGCAGCCAGACCGGCAACGCCAAGCGCGCCGCCGAAAAGCTGGCGCAGGAACTGGAGGCCGCCGGCCTCGGCGTGCGCCTGTTGCGTGCCGACGCCTACCCGCAACGCGAACTGGCCGGCGAACGCCTGCTGTACATCGTCATCAGCACGCAGGGCGAAGGCGATCCGCCGGACGACGCCATCGGCCTGGTCGAATTCATCGCCGGCAAGCGCGCGCCCAAGCTGCCCGAACTGAAGTTCGCCGTACTCGGCCTGGGCGATTCGTCGTACGCCGACTTCTGCGGCATCGGCCGCCGCCTGGATGCGCGCCTGGCCGAACTGGGCGCGCAACGCCTGTTCGCGCTGGGCGAAGCCGACCTCGACATCGACAGCATCGCCGCGCCGTGGCGCGCGCAGGCGCTGACCCATGCGCGCGAACTGCTGAAAGCGCCGGCCGTGCCGCTGGCCACGGTGACACCGTTGCGTCCGCACGGTGCCGTGTCTCCGCCTCCGGTGGCATGGACGCCCGAACGCCCCTTCAGCGCCGAAGTGCTGCTGAACCAGCGCATCAGCGGGCGCGCCTTCCGCAATGCGCCGTTCCGCCAGTACGGCCCGTTCGACAAGGACGTGCGCCACATCGAACTGTCGCTGGCCGGCAGCGGCCTGCATTACGAACCCGGCGATGCGCTGGGCGTGCGCCAGCGCAATCCGGCGCCGCTGGTCGATGCGGTATTGCAGGCCTTGCGCCTGGACGGCGACGAAGCGGTGACCCAGGCCGAAGAAACCCTGCCGTTGCGCGAGTGGCTGGCCGGCAAGCGCGAGCTGACCAAGCTGTCGCGGCCGTTCCTCGCCAGCCACGCCGCCCTGGGCCGTGCCGAAGCGCTGAACGATCTGCTTGCGCCTGCCCGCAACGCCGAGTTCGCCGCCCTGCTCGGCGACCACCAGCTGGTCGATGTGTTGCGCCGCTGGCCGGCGCCATGGGAAGC
Source organism: Pseudoxanthomonas helianthi (assembly GCF_017939625.1). Taxonomy (GTDB): domain Bacteria; phylum Pseudomonadota; class Gammaproteobacteria; order Xanthomonadales; family Xanthomonadaceae; genus Pseudoxanthomonas_A; species Pseudoxanthomonas_A helianthi. The sequence goes on along the minus strand of NZ_JAGKTC010000002.1, from coordinate 136,428 downwards.
GGCGGAACTGGTCGCTGCCCTGCGTCCGCTGGCGCCGCGCCTGTATTCGATCGCTTCCAGCCGCAAGCGCGTCGGCGAGGAAGCGCATCTCACCGTCGACGTGCTGGACTACCAGGCCCATGGCCATGCCCACCTCGGCAGCGGCAGCGGCTTCCTCGCCGCGCTGGACGAAGGCGCGCACGCGCCGGTCTACGTCGAAGCCAACGAGCGCTTCCGCGTGCCCGCCGACGCGTCGCGCGACATCCTGATGGTCGGCCCCGGCACCGGCGTCGCCCCGTTCCGCGGCTTCGTGCAGGAGCGCGCCGAAACCGGCGCGGGCGGGCGCAACTGGCTGCTGTTCGGCGCGCGCCATTTCGACACCGGCTTCCTGTACCAGACCGAATGGCAGGATGCGTTGCGCAACGGCGAACTGCATCGGCTCGACGTGGCGTTCTCCCGCGACCAGGCCGAAAAGGTCTATGTGCAGCAGCGTCTGCGGGAAAACGGCCGCGAAGTCTGGGACTGGCTGCAGAACGGCGCGCATTTCTACGTCTGCGGCGCCATCGCCATGGGCAAGGACGTGCATGCCGCCCTGCTCGACATCGCTTCCGAGCACGGTGCGCTGGATCGCGACGCCGCGAGCGAATACCTGACCAAGTTGCAGACCGAGGGGCGCTACGCGCGCGACATTTACTGATGAGCCATCCCTCCGTAGAAGACATCAAACGCAACAGCCGCGGTCTGCGCGGCGGCATCGTCGAGGGGCTGCGCGACGCGACCACCGGATCGCTGTCGTTCGACGACCAGCGCACCATCAAGTTCCATGGCAGCTACCAGCAGGACGACCGCGACCTGCGCGACGAGCGCCGCCGGCAGAAGCTGGAACCGGCGCACCAGTTCATGATCCGCGTGCGCGCGCCGGGCGGCGTGTTCACCCCGCAGCAGTGGCTGAAGCTGGACGCCATCGCCACCACCTACGCCAACCATTCACTGCGCATTACCACCCGGCAGACGTTCCAGTTCCATGGCGTGGTCAAGCGCGAGCTGAAGACGACCATGCAGGCGATCAACGCCAGCCTCCTGGACACCATCTCCGCCTGCGGCGACGTCAACCGCAACGTGCTCGCGTCGAGCAACCCGCTGCAGTCGCGCCTGCACGCCGAAGTGCACGAATGGGCCCGGCGCCTGTCCGAAGCCTTCCTGCCGAAGACCCGCGCCTATTACGAAATCTGGCTCGATCAGGAAAAGCTGGCCGACAGCGGCGAGGAAGAAGACCCGGTCTACGGCCAGATCTACCTGCCGCGCAAGTTCAAGATGGCCGTGGCGGTGCCGCCGACCAACGATGTGGATGTGTTCGCCAACGACTTCGGCCTGATCGCCATCGTCGACGAAGCCGGCGGACTGGCCGGCTTCAACGTGACCATCGGCGGCGGCATGGGCGCCAGCCACGGCGATGCGGCGACCTACCCGCGCGTGGCCAACGTGATCGGCTTCGTGACCCCGGATCGTGCGATCGCCATAGCGAGCGCCGCGCTGACCGTGCAGCGCGACTTCGGCGACCGGGTCGAACGCAAGCACGCGCGCTTCAAGTACACCATCGACGACCGCGGCCTGGATTTCATCGTCGCGCAGATGGAGGAACGCGCCGGCTTCAAGCTGGAACCGCCCCGCCCCTGGCGCTTCGACACGAACGGCGACCGCTACGGCTGGGTCGAAGGCGAGGACGGCCGCTGGCACCTGACCCTGCGCATCGAAGCCGGCCGCCTCGCCGACCGCCCGGGCGCGCCGCACCTGAGCGGCTTGCGCGAGATCGCCAACGTGCATCGCGGGGAATTCCGCCTGACCGCGAACCAGAACCTGGTGGTCGCCGGCGTACCCGCCAGCGAGCGCGAGCGTATCGAAGCGCTGGTGCGCAGCCACGGGCTGGACGACGGCAGCCGCGCGCAGACCGCGCTGCAACGCGACGCCGTGGCCTGCGTCGCCCTGCCGACCTGCGCGCTGGCGATGGCCGAGGCCGAGCGTTACCTGCCCGACTTCACCGCGAAACTGACCCCGCTGCTGGACAAGCACGGCCTGCGCGACGCACCGATCCTGCTGCGCATCAGCGGTTGCCCGAACGGGTGCTCGCGGCCGTACCTCGGCGAAATCGCCCTGGTCGGCAAGGCGCCGGGCCGCTACAACCTGTTCCTCGGCGCCGACCATCGCGGCCAGCGGGTGAACACGCTGCACCGCGAGAACATCGTCGAAACCGAAATCCTCGATGCGCTGGACCCGTTGTTCGCGCGCTACGCCGGCGAACGCGAACACGGCGAGGGCTTCGGCGACTTCCTGCACCGCGCCGGCATCGTCGCCCTGCCGCCCTACCCGACGCACCGGCAAATTTCCCTGGAACTGCAATGAGCGCGCTGCCCTCCACCTTCGAACCCGCCGACCTGCACGACATCAATACGCAGCTGCAAGGCCTGAGCGCGGAAAAGCGCGTCGAATGGGCGCTGGCCAACGGCCAGGCGAACCACGCGCTGTCGTCGAGCTTCGGCGCGCAGTCGGCGGTGGCGTTGCACCTGCTGTCGTCGCAGCAACCGGACATCCCGGTGATCCTGGTCGACACCGGCTACCTGTTCGCGGAAACCTACCGCTTCGCCGACGAGCTGGTCGAACGCCTGCGGCTCAACCTGCGCGTCTACCGCCCGCTGGTCAGCCGCGCGTGGATGGAAGCGCGCCACGGCAAGCTGTGGGAACAGGGACTGGAAGGCATCGAACGCTACAACCACCTGCGCAAGGTCGAACCGCTGCGCCGTGCGCTGGAGGAACTCGACGTGCGCACCTGGTTCACCGGCCTGCGCCGCAGCCAGTCGGAAAGCCGGCGCGAAACCGCCTTCGTCGAACTGCGCAACGGCCGCCTGAAGGTCAACCCGCTGGCCGACTGGAGCGACCGCGACGTGTGGGTATACCTGAAGAAGCACGGCCTGCCCTACCACCCGCTGTGGGACGAAGGCTACGTGTCGATCGGCGACTTCCACACCACCACGCGCTGGCAACCGGGCATGCGCGAGGAGGACACGCGCTTCTTCGGCCTGAAACGCGAGTGCGGCATCCACGAAGCGGTGTGACTGCAGGAGCGGTTACAGCCGCGATGCTTTCGTAGAGTCGAGCTTGCTCGACTGCCTTTGCTGCGGAAACGTCGAACCGAGCATGCTCGGCTCTACAAAACATGACGTCGAACGAGAAGCCGTCGAGCAAGCTCGAATCTACGCAACCAAAGGTATCGCGGCTGAAGCCGCTCCCACCGATCAGGGCGTCTTGGTTTCCGTGTTCGCCGCGGGCATCGGCGCGCTCGGCCACACCACCGGCGCGAACGACTGCCACGGCTGGGTTTCCGCGGCGGCGGCCGCCGCTTCCTGTCGTGCCTTGGCCGCGGCGGCTTCTTCGGCTTCCTTTTCCGCCTTGGCCTTGGCCTCGGCTTCCGTATCCAGGGTGATCACCGCCGGCAGGTAACGTTCGACCAGCTTGAAGAAAGAGCGGTAGAACTCCGGATCCTGCACGGTCATGCTGCCGACCCGCACCAGCGAGTCGTCGGTGCTGCCGATCGGCACCGACAACGAACCCAGTCCGCCGACGCCGACGCTGGCCGAAGTGTTGCGCTTGCTCAGGTTGTAGCGCTCCTGGTTGGCGCTGGCCGATATCCACGACTGGCCCGATGCCAGCACCACGCAGGACACGCGCAGTTGCAGCTGCTCGTGCACTTCCGATTCGGGCTGGAAGTTCTTGCCGGCTTCGATCGCGTCCGGCGTCGCCTTGGCCACCACGTAGCCCTGGCTGAGCAGGGCGCGGCGCGCGGCTTCGCATACCTGCGCCGGCGCGTGTTCGAACGTGCGCGAGAAGGTGCCGTCGGCGTCGAAGGTCTCCTTGGCCAGCATCTCGCCCTTCTTCGACAGGGAAAGGCCGAAGCAACCGGTCAGCGACAATGCGGCGGCGAGCGCAACGGACGCGGGCAGGCAATTGCGAAACGGGAAGCGGGGCATGGGCTGGCGGAAGGTCGTGACCGCCGCATGATAACCCGCGTTTGGAAGCGCTTTCAGCGCGTGGTACCACGGTTCGCGCGAAACCGAGTGGTTTCGGATTGGTCGCGCGCATTCATCCGCGCGCATCGCCTACGAGGTGATCGTCTGGGTCAGCGATTCCCAGGTCGGCGGCACCGGCCAGCTCGCTTCCTGGTTGCCATCCAGCACGCGGCGCAGGTCGCGGCGATCGATCTGCGGGGCCAAGGCCTGCACCAGTTCCAGCGCGTAGTCGCGCAGCACGCGCTCGCGCGGCAACACCGCCCAGGCGATGCATTCGTCCACTTCCGCCGGCGCCGGCCAGGCGCGCAGGTCGGCATCGCCTGCGCCGATGGCCATTTCCGCCAGCAGGCCCACGCCGAGCCCGGCGCGCACGTAGGTCTTGATCAGGTCGGCATCGAGCGCGGTCAGGGCGATGTTCGGTTCCAGCCCGACGCGGGCGAAGGCGCGCTGCAGCGAAGAACCCGGTCGCGTCGACGATTCGTAGCTGATCAGCGGCTGCTGGGCGAGTTCGGCCATGCGCGGCGGCTGGCCGGTTTGCGCCAATGGATGTTCGCGTTGCACCACCACCAGGCGCCGCCAGCGATACAGCGGTACCGCGATGCCGGCCTGCGGCGTGTCGCCGGCGGTACTGATCACGGCGATGTCGGCATCGCCTTCGCCCAGCAGGTCCAGCGCGGCGCTTTCGGCGGCCTGCTGCAGGTGCACGCTGACCTGCGGATAGGCCTGCTTGATCCGGGCGATGGCCGGCGGCAGCACGAAGCGCGCCTGGGTATGGGTGGTGGCGAGGATCAGCTGGCCCTGGCTCTCGCGGCGCTGGTTGGCCGCATAAGTGCGGATGTTGTTGGCTTCGGCCAGCACCGCGCGGGCGCGCTCGATGACCACGGCGCCGGCCGGGGTCACCGTCTCCAGGCTGCGGCCCTTGCGCACGAACAGCAGGAAGCCCAGTTCGTCCTCCAGCTGCTTGAGCTGCTTGGACAGGCCGGGCTGGGTCGCATGCACGCGCGTCGCCGCCAGGGTGATGTTCAGGTCGGCGTCGGCGATGGCGATCAGGTAGCGGAGCTGGGTCAGCGTCATCGGCGCGGGCCGGACCGGTCATGAACAAAGGTGATAAGCGCGAATGTAGTGGATTTGGTCCCCTTCCTGCGCGCCTCGCCCATAACCGGAAGTCATATGTGGGAAGCGGGTCGTTATTTCCCAAGGCTTATAACCGGGCATTAGGTTGGCCTTCCCAACCCGGATCGCCGCCCGTGAGTGCCACCCTGTTTCCCCTGTTCGCCGACCTTCGCGACCGTCCGGTGCTGGTGGTCGGCGGCGGCACGGTGGCCGAGCGCAAGGTGGAAGCCCTGCTCCTTTCAGGCGCCCACCCGGTGGTCGGCGCCCCTGACTTGACCGCCCGCCTGCACGAGTGGCTGGAACAGGGCCGCCTGCGCTGGCGCGCAGGCGCCTTCCGGGCCGAGTGGCTCGACGATGCCTGGTTGGTCATAGCCGCCACCGACGACCCGGCGGTCAACCGCGCCGTGGCCGAGGCGGCGACGGCGCGGCGTTTGTTGACCAATGTGGTGGACGACGTCGAACTCTCCAGCTTCCAGGTCCCCGCGGTCGTGCGCCGCGGCGCGGTGCAGGTCGCCATCTCCAGTGGCGGCGGTGCGCCGATGCTGGCCCGCCACCTGCGCCGGCAGCTGGAAACCTGGCTCGACGAAACCTGGGGCGCGCTGGCGACTCTGTTCGCGGATCGCCGCCAACGCATTCGCGCCCGCTTCCCGAAACTGGGCGAACGTCGCCGCTTCTTCGAACGGATCCTCGCCGGCCCGTTACCGCGTCTGCTGCGCCAGCATCGCGATGGCGAAGCCGGGGCCTGGCTCGACGGCGCGCTGGACGGTGCGACACAGGTCGAATCCGGTTCGGTCGTGCTGGTCGGCGCCGGTCCCGGCGATCCGGGCCTGCTCACACTGCACGCCCTGCGCGCGTTGAACGAGGCCGACGTGATCCTGCACGACCGCCTGGTCAGCGACGACGTGTTGCAGCTCGCGCGACGCGACGCCGCGCGCATCGAAGTCGGCAAGTCATCCGGCCGGCACAGCACCGCGCAGGACGACATCCACGCGCTGATGCTGCGGCACGCCCGCGCGGGCCAGCGCGTGGTGCGGCTGAAAGGCGGCGACCCGTTCGTGTTCGGTCGCGGCGGCGAGGAACTGCAGTTCCTGCAGCGCCACGGCATTCCCTTCGAAGTCGTGCCCGGCATCACCGCCGCCGTCGCCTGCGCGGCCTACGCCGGCATTCCGTTGACCCATCGCGACCATGCGCAATCGCTGCGCCTGGTCACCGCGCATTGCAAGGATTCGCTGGACACCTTGGACTGGGCCGCGCTGGCGCAGCCGCGGCAGACCCTGGCCATCTACATGGGCGTGGCCGCGCTGGAAACGCTGCGCGACAAACTGGTCGCCGCGGGTCTGCCCGCGCACACGCCGTTCGCCATCGTCGAAAACGGTTCGCGCGCAGGGCAACGCGTCATCGCCGGCACCCTGGACGCACTGGCCGAAACCGCACGGCATCACGCGGCGCAATCGCCCGCGCTGCTGATCGTCGGCGAAGTCGCTGCGCTGGCCGACACGCTGCACTGGTTCGGCACGCCGCCGCTGCGGCTGCCACATCCCGACAACATGCCCGCGGCTACGCTTGCCCGCGCCGCCTGATCCTTACAGGAGAGAACCCATGGCCATCCACGACAGCATCCTCGACACCATCGGCCGCACCCCGGTGGTCAGGCTCCATCGCGTCGCGCCCAGGCATGTGCAGCTGTACGCGAAGGTGGAATCGTTCAACCCCGGCGGTTCGGTCAAGGATCGCCTCGCCCTGGCCATCGTGCTCGATGCCGAAGCCAAGGGCCTGCTGAAGCCCGGCGACACCATCGTCGAAGCGACTTCCGGCAATACCGGCGTCGCCCTGGCGATGGTCGCCGCCGCGCGCGGCTACAAATTCGTGGCGACGATGGCGGAAAGCTTCTCGATCGAACGCCGTAAGCTGATGAGAGCCTACGGTGCCAAGGTGATCCTGACCCCGGCCGCCGAGCGCGGCAGCGGCATGGTGCGCAAGGCCGAGGAACTGGCGGCGAAGCATGGCTGGTTCCTCGCCCGCCAGTTCGCCAACCCGGCCAATCCGGCCTACCACCGCCAGACCACGGCCGCAGAAATCCTGCGCGATTTCGCCGGCCAGCGCCTCGACCATTTCGTCAGCGGCTGGGGCACCGGCGGCACCCTGACCGGCGTCGGCGACGTGCTGCGCGTGGCCCGTCCGGAAGTGAAGATCACCGCCGCCGAGCCCGCGGCCGCGCCATTGTTGCAAGGCAAGGAATGGTCGCCGCACAAGATCCAGGGCTGGACCCCGGACTTCGTGCCCGAAGTCCTGAACCGCGACGTCGCCGACCAGATCCTGTCGATCGCCGATGCGGACGCCATCGCCACCTCGCGCCGCCTGGCCGCTGAGGAAGGCATCTTCGTCGGCATCTCCGCCGGCGCCACGGTGCACGCGGCCCTGCAGGTGGCGGAACAGGCCAGCGAAGGCTCGGTGATCCTCGCCGTGCTGCCCGACACCGGCGAGCGCTATTTCTCCACGCCGCTGTTCGAAGGCGTCAACGAGGGTTCCGACGACGAGTGGCTGGCGTCACTGGGCTGACTGATCGGTGTGGGAGTGACTACGGCATGCCGTGGTCGGTAAGTCGCAATGCCTTTTGGTCCGGAATAAAGTCAAAAGCAATCGCGACTTACGTCGCTCCCACAATCACGTTTCATACAACTCCAGCGGCAAGCCATCCGGATCGGCGAAGAAGGTGAAGCGCCGGCCGGTATATTCGTCGACCCGGATCGGTTCGCATTCGACGCCATGGCCGGACAAGTGCTTCACCGAGGCATCCAGGTCGACCACGCGGAAGGCCAGATGACGCAGGCCGCAGGCTTCAGGCCGCGACACGCGTGCGGGCGGATCGGGGAAGGAGAACAGTTCGATCTGCGTGTTCGCATCCACCCGCAGGTCGAGCTTCCATGAGTCGCGCGCTGCGCGATAGGCCTCGGCGACGATCTGCAGGCCCAGTACTTCGGCGTAGAAGCGCTTCGAGCGCGTGTAGTCGGAAGCGATGATGGCGACGTGGTGGATGCCGGCGATGTCCATGCACGGATTCTACCGGTCGGCCGCAACGCTCCGTGCACCGCGTTGTTGCCATAGCCGGCCCGGCGTCCTAGGCTCGCCGGACCCACGAGGGAGAACGCGCCATGTCGTCCCGCATTCCGGCTTTCCTGCTCGCCGTCCTGCTCGCCATGCCTGGCTTCGTCGCACGTGCCGCGGAACCGGCCACGCCCAACGCCTATCTCGACAACAGCGGCCGCGACGACGTGCTGTCCGGCGGCGCGAAACTGATCCCGATCCACACGCCGGCCGGCGACTTCAAGGTCTGGACCAAGCGTGTCGGCAACAACCCGAAGATCAAGTTGCTGTTGCTGCACGGCGGCCCCGGCGCCACCCACGAGTACTTCGAAGCCTTCGACAGCTGGCTGCCCGCGGCGGGCGTCGAGTACTACTACTACGACCAACTCGGTTCCGCCTACAGCGACCAGCCCGACGATCCGCGTCTGCTCGATACCGACCGCTTCGTCGAGGAAGTCGAACAGGTACGCAAGGCCCTGAAGCTGGATCAAGACAATTTCTACCTGCTGGGACACTCGTGGGGCGGCATCCTCGCGATGGAGTACGCGCTGAAATATCCGCAGCACCTAAAGGGGCTGATCATCTCGAACATGATGTCGAGCATCCCCGCGTACAACCGCTACGCCCGCGAGACGCTCGAGCCGCAGATGGATCCGGCCGCGCTGGCCGAGATCAAGAGCATGGAAGCGGCGAAGCAGTTCGACGATCCGCGCTACATGCAGCTGCTGATGCCGCATTACGAAGCGCACATCCTGCGCATGCCCGCCGCGCAATGGCCGGATCCGGTCAACCGCGCCTTCGCCAAGCTCAACAAGAAGGTGTACGTGCCGATGCAGGGCCCGAGCGAACTGGGCGCCAGCGGCATCCTCGAGAATTGGGATCGCACCAACGACCTGGCGAAGATCCCGGTGCCGACGCTGGTCATCGGCGCGCGTTACGACACCATGGATCCGGCCTTCATGGAAGCGATGAGCAAGCGCCTGCCGCAAGGCCGCTATCTGTATTGCCCCACGGGCAGCCACATGGCGATGTACGACGACCAGGCCACTTACATGCGCGGGTTGATCGATTTCCTGCACGCAACGGCTGGTGCGGAAGCAAGGCACTGACGCAGCGATTCGCCCGGCTCGTCGAAGCAAGTATCCTGCCACGCGCCCGCGTCGACCGATCACTTCGTCTTCACTTCCAATCACCCGGTCTTCACGAAAATAATCTCGTTTTCACGCCTTTTTCGCGTTAGATCACGGATTGCGCGCGAACGGTGCGCGGCATGATCGCGACGTCGGCGTTCTTTCAGGAATGCCGAACCATACTTGGCGGCCGTTATGCCGTGACCAGGGTCGCCAGTGAAGTACCGCGCGCACATCGACGGATTGAGGGCGGTCGCCGTACTGCCCGTGATCCTCTTCCACGCGGGCTTTTCGTTCTTCAGCGGCGGCTACGTCGGCGTCGACGTCTTCTTCGTGATCAGTGGCTACCTGATCACCACCCTGCTCCTCGGCGACCTGGAATCGGGCAGGTTCAGCATCATCAACTTCTACGAGCGCCGCGCCAGGCGAATCCTGCCGGCGCTGTTCGTGGTCCTGCTGGTCTGCCTGCCGTTCGCCTGGATGTGGCTGGACGAAGAAGAGCTCAAGGATTTCTCGCAGAGCCTGGTGGCGGTGTCGTTCTTTTCGTCGAACATCCTGTTCTGGATCAAGACCGACTACTTCGCGGCCAACGCGGAACTGTGGCCCCTGCTGCATACGTGGAGCCTCGGCGTCGAGGAACAGTATTACCTGGCGATCCCGCTGATCATGTGGCTGGCGTGGCGCTACGCACGGCGGATGATCGTTCCGGTATTCACGGTCATGGTCGTGGCCAGTTTCGCGGCCGCGGTCGTGCTGGTCGACCGCTACCCGGCCGCGACCTTCTACCTGTTGCATACGCGGGCCTGGGAACTGCTGGCCGGCGGCATCCTCGCCGTACTGACCTTCAAATCCAAGATCGACCTCGCGCCATCGACCCATCAGGCCCTCAGCCTGGCCGGATTGGGCATGGTCATGGCTTCGATCTTCTTCTTCACCGAGAAGACGCCCTTCCCCAGCGCATACACCCTGCTCCCGGTGCTGGGCAGCGTGCTGATCATCATGTCCGCGCAACCTGGCACGCTGGCGCACCGCCTGCTGTCGAACAAGATGCTGGTCGGGATCGGCCTGATCAGCTACAGCGCCTACCTGTGGCACCAGCCGATCTTCGCCTTCGCCCGGCATAGGCTGATCAGGCCGCCGACCCAACTCGAATACGCCGGCCTGGCCGCGCTGTCCCTGGCATTGGCCTACTTGAGCTGGCGTTTCGTCGAAAACCCGTTCCGGGACAAATCGCGGGTCGACCGGAAGCGCATCTTCGCGCTTTCCTTCGTGGGCATCGCGGGCTTCGCCCTGCTGGGGCTGTATGGGCATATGCGTGGCGGGTTTCCGCAACGCCTGCAGAAGATCGAGCATGCCCGGGAATTCAAGCTCGCGGCCATCAACAACGGCTGGTGCTTCTACAGCGTGGACACGATCGGCAGCCTGCGGATCGGGCCAGAAGGGACCAAGTGCTGGCTCGGAGACACAAGCGGCGAGCCTACGGCTTCCGGCGTGCTGTTCGGCGATTCTTTCGCAGGCCAGTACGAGCCATTCTGGGGTGTGGTGGGCTCGCATGCGCGGCTCAGGTTGAACGCCATCACCACCAATTGGTGCTACCCCGGCTTCTCGGACGGCTTTACCGGCCCCACGGGTAGCCCGGCCTACCGGCAGTGCCTGTACAACCGGAAATACGTGAAAGACCACCTCGACACCTACGATTTCGTGGTGCTCGCGGGTCACTGGACGCAAATCGCCGAGCAAGGGCATTTGCAGGACGTCATCGATGCCCTGAACGAAATCGCGGCGACCGGCAAACCGGTGATCGTCATGCCCAGTCCGAAGCTGTACGACCTCAGCCCGCTGTCGGCCTACAAGAAGAGCATCATGTTCGACCGGCCGTTCTCGATGTCGACGATCGGCAGCCATCGCGATGACGCCGCCCGCAAGGCCAACGAGACCATGCGCAGCGCCGCCGCGAAATGGCCCAACGCCGTCTACATCGACCGATCGGACCTGTTCACGGTCGACGGCAGGATGTCCGGTCTGGATGCCGGGGGGATCCCCTTCTCGCTGGACAGCGGGCACATCAGCATCCATGGGGCAAAGGCGAGTGCGGATGGATTCCTGCGCACGGCCAAGTATCGGGAGATCGTCGAGCTCGCCCAGCCTCCCGGGCCAGACGGTAGTCCTGTTCGTAATTGACATCGCATCCGGTTGCCGATTCCGTTTCCAGAAAAGAAAACGCCGGCTCGCGCCGGCGTTGTTTCGACTGTCATTCCGAGGCGAAGCCGAGGATCTGTTTTCTTCGGATGCCTGTGAGAAAGCAGATCCCTCACTGCGTTCGGGACGACAAGCGGAGGGTCGGAAAGGAAACGAAAGAATCAGCCTTCCCACTTGCCCAGCGCGGCGAGACCGTTTTCCTTCGCGCGTTCGTATACGATGGCCTGCGCCTTGGCGAAATTGCCGACCAGGTCCTGCGACCACAGCTTCAGCGCGGCCTGCTGCATCGCGCGGCCGTAAGAGAAACTCAGCGGCCACGGCAGGTTGCCGAGCTGGTTCATCGCGTTGAGATGGGCGGTGGATTGCTCGTCGGTCTGGCCGCCGGACAGGAACACGACGCCCGGCAGGATCGACGGCACCGTGCTCTTCAGGCACATCACCGTGGATTCGGCGACTTCGTCGACATCCGCCTGGTCCGGGCAATCCTTGCCGGCGATGACCATCGATGCCTTCAGGATGGTGCCTTCCAGCAGCACGTTCTGTTCGTACAGCGCGTTGAACAGCGCGCGCAGCGTGGCTTCGGTGACGTCGTAGCAGGTCTCGATGTCGTGGTTGCCGTCCATCAGCACTTCCGGCTCGACCATCGGCACCAGGCCCTGCTCCTGGCACAGCGCGGCATAGCGCGCCAGCGCGTGCGCATTGGCCTCGATGCAGGTGCCGGTGGGGATGTCTTCGCCGATGTTGATCACCGCACGCCACTTGGCGAAGCGCGCGCCCAGGCCGTAGTACTCCTTGAGGCGATCGCGCAGGCCGTCGAGGCCTTCGGTCACCACTTCGCCCGGGCAGCCGGCCAGGGCGTGCGTGCCCTTGTCGACCTTGATGCCGGGGATCATGCCGTTCTGGCTCATGTACTTGGCGAACGGCACGCCATCGCTGGTCGACTGGCGGATGGTTTCGTCGAACAGGATCGCGCCCGAGATGTAGTCGGACAGCTTCGGCGTGGTCAGCAGCAGTTCGCGGTAGCGGCGGCGGTTCTCTTCGGTGTTGTCGATGCCGACGCCAGCGAAGCGCTTGGCGCAGGTGCTGCTCGATTCGTCGATGGCGATGATGCCCTTGCCGGCGGCCACCATGGCCTGGGCAGTTTCGGCAAGCTGTTCGATGCTCATGGGGGGATCCTTTGAAGTCTGCGCGAGGGGAAAATACCAATTATAGACCACACCCCGGCTTCTGTAGGAGCGTCCCTTAGGGCGCGACCAGAAGCGTGGTGCTGCGCGGACAGTTCCGAGGGCAGGAAGTCTGTGGTCGCGCCCAAGAGGGCGCCTACAACTCGCCCAACCCCTCGGCCTTGCCGCTTTCTCCCAACTGCAACAACCGCAGGGTGTTGGTGGCGCCGTGCTGCTGCATGGTGTCGCCGCTGGTGAAGACGACCCGGTCGCCGGTCGCCAGCAGGCCGCGGTCGAACAGCATGGCCAGCGAATCGCGCGCGGCCTCGCGCGGGGCCAGGCCGCGGCTGTCGAAGGCGATGGGGAACACGTCGCGCATCAGCGCCATGCGGCGGCGCGCGCCGTCGTGGCGCGAGAACGCGTACACCGGTGCGCCCGAACGGAACCGCGTCAGGTAGCGCGCGGTGCCGCCCGATTCGGTCATCGCCACGATCGCGCGCACGCCGATGTGCTCGCTGAGGAACATCGTCGCCATGGCGATGGCCTGGTCGGCGCGCTCCAAGTCGCGCGGCGCCTTCTCGAAGTCGGTGTCGGCATGGAACTGTTTTTCCGCGCCGACGCAGATGCGCGCCATCGCCTCGACCGCCTTGACTGGCCATGCGCCGGCCGCGGTCTCGGCCGAAAGCATCACCGCATCGGTGCCGTCGATCACCGCGTTGGCCACGTCCAGCACTTCGGCGCGGGTCGGGATCGGGCTTTCGACCATCGACTGCAGCATCTGCGTCGCGGTGATCACCACGCGGTTGCGCGCCAGCGATTCGCGGATGATCTTCTTCTGCAGGCCCGGCAGCTCGGCGTCGCCGATCTCCACGCCCAAGTCGCCGCGCGCGACCATCACCACGTCGCTGGCTTCGATGATCTCGGCGAGGTTCTCGATCGCCTCGGTACGTTCGATCTTCGACACCAGCGCCGCATCGCTGCCGTTCGCGCGGGCAATGCGGCGGGCCTCGTTCATGTCCTCGGCGTTGCGGCAGAACGACACCGCGATGAAATCGACGCCGATGTTGCTGGCGACATAGGCGATGATTTCCTTGTCGCGCTCGGTCAGCGCACCCAGCGACAGGCCGCCGCCCTGCTTGTTCAGGCCCTTGCGGTCGGACAGCACGCCGTCGTTGAGGACCGAGCAGACCACGCGCTCGCCTTCGACGCTTTCCACGCGCAACTGCATCAGGCCGTCGTCGAGCAGCAGCACGTCGCCGTGCGCCACGTCGCCGGGCAGGCCGAGGTAGCTGACGCCGACCTGCGAGGCGTCGCCGGGAGGCGCATCGGGGCTGGCGACCAGATCGAAACGCTCGCCGGCCTTCAGCGTCACCTTGCCGTCGGCGAAGCGCTCGATGCGGATCTTCGGTCCCGGCAGGTCGGCGAGGATGCCGACTTCGGCACCGACGCGCTGTGCGGCCAGGCGCACGGCGGCGGCGCGCTTGGCCTGTCCCGAGGGATCGCCGTGGGAGAAGTTCAGGCGCACCACGTTGACGCCGGCGCGGAACAGGTCCTCGAGCACGCCGGGCGGGTCGGTGGCGGGGCCGAGGGTGGCGAGAATCTTGGTGCGACGCGCGTGTTCGATGGTCATTGCGGAGGTTCCTGAAGGCGGCGGAACGCTAACACAATGCTCCGCTCCCGCGACGGAGTGGACAAACGCATGCGACGCGCGGTGCACATGTGCACCGCGCGCATCGCCGCGGCAAATGAAAAAGGCCTTGATTCAAGGCCTTTTCCAGCAAACGCCGCATTCGCGCAATGGTATTTTTTTGGTCTCGGGACCGCGCGAACTTGTTGCAGCCGCACAGCCCGTTGCGCAACCGGTCAGCCGGCGCGCGCCTGCAGCGCGGCGACCGCCGGCAAGATCTTGCCTTCAAGGAACTCGAGGAAGGCGCCGCCGCCGGTGGAGATGTACGACACGTCCTTCTCGATGCCGAACTTGTCCACCGCCGCGAGGGTGTCGCCGCCGCCGGCGATGGAGAACGCAGCGGATTCGGCGATGGCATGGGCGACGGTTTCGGTGCCGCGTTCGAAGGCCTTGAACTCGAACACGCCGACCGGACCGTTCCAGACCACGGTACCGGCCTTGCCGATCATCTGCGCATAGCGCGTCGCGGTCTCGGGGCCGATATCCAGGATCATGTCACCGGCTTCGACCGCATCGACCGCCTTCATCGTGGCTGGCGCGTCGGCGGCGAAGGCCGGGGCCACGACGACGTCGGTCGGCACCGGGATCTCGGCGCCGCGCGCCTTGGCGTCGGCCATGATCTTCTTCGCGGTGTCGATCAGGTCCATCTCGACCAGCGACTTGCCGACGTCGTAGCCCTCCGCGGCAATGAAGGTGTTGGCGATGCCGCCGCCGACGATCAGCTGGTCGACCTTGCCGACCAGGTTCGCCAGCAGCTCCAGCTTGGTGCTGACCTTGCTGCCGGCGACGATGGCCAGCAGCGGGCGCGCCGGGTTGTCGAGCGCCTTGGCCAGCGCGTCGAGTTCGGCCATCAGCAGCGGGCCGCCGGCCGCGACCGGGGCGAAACGGATCGCGCCATGGGTCGAAGCCTGCGCACGATGAGCGGTGCCGAATGCGTCCATCACGAACACGTCGCACAGCGCCGCGTACTTCTTCGACAGCGCTTCGTCGTCCTTGCCCTCGCCGATGTTCATGCGGCAGTTTTCCAGCAGCACCAGCTGGCCGGGCTTCACCTCCACGCCGTCGACCCAGTCCTTCACCAGCGGCACGTCGACGCCGAGCAGTTCCGACAGGCGCGCAGCCACCGGCGCCAGCGAGTCTTCCTCGGTCCAGGTGCCTTCCTTCGGCCGGCCCAGGTGCGAGGTGACCATCACCGCCGCGCCCTTCTGCAGGGCCAGCTTCAAGGTCGGCAGCGAAGCTACGATGCGCTGTTCGGAAGTGATCCGGCCATTGTCGATCGGCACGTTCAGGTCCTGCCGGATCAGCACGCGCTTGCCGGTCAGGTCGAGGTCGGTCATGCGGACGATGGACATGCGCGGGGAACTCCTGGAATGGGGAGCGGTATTGTCCGCCGCCGCCGCCGCACCTTCAAATCACGCGGCGGGCGCTCATGCGTCCACGCCGAGGATCGGCAGTTTCAGCGGCTTCGGCCGCGAGCGGTCCAGGCCCATTCCATAGCGCAGGCTGGCGCCGATGTGCATGGCGTGCTCGTACATCAGCTCGGCCTGCGCCGGCGGCAGCACTTCATGCACGGTGAGCCGCCACAGGCCCAGCCAGCGGCCGAAATGCTCGTCGGTGATCGGCAGCGGCCGGTGCACGGCCATCGGATTGCCGCGATATTCCCGCACGCCCAGCGTCACCGAGGCCCAGAACCGCACCAGGGCCGCCTTGTGTTCGTCCCAGTCGTGCACGATGGGGTTGAACACCGGGCCGAGCACCGCATCGCGCCGGACCTTGTCGTAGAACGCGTCGACCAGGCGGACGATGTCGCCGCGTTCCGGTAATGGCTCTGCTGTCATGCGCGTATTTTGCGCCCAGGCGCCGCAACACGCATGCGCAACGAGCTCAGGCGTCGCTGCCGGGCTTCTTCAGCAGGCTGAAGGCGAACCCCGCCACGAGCAGCGCGCCACCCACCAGCAGCGCCCACAGCAGCCAGGATTTCCAGTCGCGCTGCTTCGGTGCCGGCGTCAGCGCCCGCTCGCCTGCGAGGAGCTGCATCGTGCCGAGCGTGGCTTCGGCAGGTTGCCAATCGGGCCCGCGCTGCTGGCGCAAGGCATCGACCAGCTGGGGGATGGGCGCATCCGTACGCTGTGCGCGTGCACTGCCTGCCAGCAAGGCGTATGGTCCTTTGCCTTCGGCCAGGAACACCAGCACTTCGGGACGGTAGCCCAGGCGCAGGCGCGGTGGATCGCCGGCGATGGCTTCGCGCGGCGACAGGCGCCAGTAACGGTCGCGCGCAACCTCCTGCAATGGCTGAGGCGGCGAACGGCTGGACTTGCCGGCGCTGTCCACGCGATAGGACATCCACGGCTCGGCGGCGAGCTCCCATGGTCCATCTTCGATGTCGCGCGATTTCAGCACCCAATGGTTCGTGCTGTTGCCGGGTATCGCGACGTCGGCCACTTCGACCGGGAAGCGGCCGTCCAGCCGGTACACGAAGGCCTCGGTACCGTTCTCGACGACGCGCTGCGGTGCCAGCTCCAGCCATTGCCAATCCACTGCATTGGCGTGGGCAGCGGTTTCGACGTGCACGGAAGCGATGCGCAACGGGCGCTGGTCGTCCTGCATCGGCACCAAGCGCAGGTAGCGTGCCTGTACCGGCCTGGACAGGACGATGCGGTGCTCGGCCAGTCGCTGGCCGTTGTTTTCCAGGTCGATCAGGCGCGCGTCGTCCTGCACTTCCTGCCAGCTCTTCAGCTCGTCCGAGGCCGCCAGCCGGAAACGCAGCTCGAACGGCGCCTGTCCCGGCGCCCAATCGAGCCGCAAGGCGGTGATGGGTTGCTTCACCCGGCTGGTGTCGATCAGGTATTCCCCGGCGACGCCATCGGTCGCAGTCGCGTCGGGGCGCATTTCCACCCGGCGCAGGCTGCCATCGGTGGCGATTTCGCTGATCGCAGCCACGTCGCGCGAAAGCGAAGTGCCCGCACGAGGCAACGGAAACCACGGCACCTCCAACGCCGGCGCGGATTGCGCCAACGGCTGGTCGGCCCGGAACAACGCCGACGCCACCGGCACGGCGTCGGCGTTGGCCACCACCAGGTCCTTCGCCGCGGGCGATTGCATCCGTTGATAGACCTGCGGTGTCAGGATGACCCGATAGGCGCCGGCGTCAGCGCTGGAAAGCACCAGGGGCCATTGCTGCACGAAGTCCTCGCGCACGCCAGCGAATACCGCCAGCGGCAGCAGGGCCAGCCAGAGCCAACGTTTCATCTGCTTCATGCGGGTTTTTCCTCGGAAACGACACGGGGCGGCGCCGGCGCCAGGTAGCCGACCACCGTGCACAACAGGCCGTAGCCGATGAACGAGCCGATGCCCAACAGGTTGCCCAGGTGCTGGCGGTCGACCAGCACCAGCTTCGCCAGCACCACGCCCATCAGCACCGCGCCGGCCAGCCACAGCATGCGCTGGCCGCGACGCGAACCGATCACCCACCCCAACACGCCCAGCACGCTCCACACGATGGTCAGGCTGGTCTGCGCGAGGCTGGTGGCCACCAACCCGCCATCCCAAGGCTCGCCACCCCAATGATGCACGGCATGCAGCACCACCGAAGTCACCCAGGCGAACGCCACCAGCGAGAGCGTGACGACCCATACCGACGATGCCTTGCTGTCGCGAAGGCTGGGCAGCCGCCAGCAGGCTGCGAGCACCAGCACACCGAGTTGCGCCAGTTCCATCGGATTCAGCACCGGTATCCATGGCAACGGCGATGCGGCGCCAGCCACGAACAACGTACACAGCCACCACAACGCCAGCACCAGGAACAGCGCGCGCAGCAACGAGGCCTTCCATACGGCAAAACGTTCGCCCAGCGGCGCGGCAATCCAGCGCCAGCGGAACAGCGCCATCGCCGCGACCGCCAGCCATGGCAATGCCAGCAACGCGAATTGCCAGCCTTGGCCCATGCCGCCGATGCGATCGGGCAACCACCCCAACAGCAGGCTCGCCGCCAGCGGCCACACCAGCCACCATACGAATTGCGCGGCTCCGGCCAGGCGATGTTCGCTGTCCCGCAGGCACAACAAACTGCGGATGCCCAGCGCCAGATAAACCAGCCATGCCCACGCGCCGAGCGGGCCGGCGAACGGTTGCTGGTGCGCCGCCGTTTGCCAGAGCGCCAACGGCACCGCCAATGCCAGCGCGACCAGCGTCGTCCAGACAAGCGCGGAAGCAGGACGACGACGATGCACTTCCGCGGCCAACCAACCGCTCAGCGCCGCGAACATCAGGATCGCATCGGCTTCGGCATGCCATGCTGGCGGCAGAAACCGGTCGAACTCGCGCAACGCGGCGCCGCACCACCACGCCAATCCCCACAGGTAATACACCAGCGCGAATTGCGCCTGGCCGGCCGCACGATAGGTCCACGCGCTGGCGAATCCGGCCACGGCGATCAGCAGCGCGCCCATGAAGGTCGGATTGGCCACCGCCACCGCATCGAAGCGCCACACATCCACCGCCACCAGCAACGCGACCGCCGCCGCCAATTGCAGGCCGGCGCCGCTGACCTGCGGCAACCAGCGCCGCTGGCGCAAACCCAGCCATGCCAAGGCCGCTCCCTCCAGCGCGAATACCGACGCGGTGGCGCGCGCCGACAACGCCAGCGGCACCGCAAGCGTGGCGAAGCCGACCGCCAGCAGGGCGTACGCCTGGGTAAGCGCGTCGTAATCCTTGTGCCGGCGCAGCCACCAGGACAACGCCGCGTACAACACACCCAACCCCAGCGCACAGAACGCCAGCGGCAGGCGATTCGCTTCGAAGCTGCCGCCCTGCATCAATCCCGCCTGCAACGAGAACGCCACCAGCGGCGCGCCGAACACCAGGCAACCATCGATGAAATCGCGTCGACTGGCCGGCTGGCGGCGCGCGAACAACAAGGGAATCAGCAGGTAGAACACGAAGAACAGCGCCAGGAACGGCTGCGTGCTCGCGTATTTCTCCGGCGCGTAATCCAGCGCGCCCCAGACCGTGCCGATGCCGAAGGTGAAGGCGAAGCCCAGCAGGTTGAGCACGCGCCACGACTTGTACCAGGCGATGCCGACGATGGCGGCGTTCAACACCGCGTAATACGAGAACAGTGCGACATGGTTGCCGCTGCCGGTGGACAGCCAGATCGGCGCGAGGAAACCCGCGAGCAGCGCGAACACGGCCAGCGCCTTCGCATCCTGCAGCACCGCCAGCATGCCGGCGCCGGCCACCAGCGCCACGCTCAATGCGAATGCCGCGCCCACCGGCATCAGCGTGAATATCTTGAAGGCCGCGAACACCACCAGCAGCAGCACGCCGATTGCGCCGCCCTGCAGGCTCAGGGCGAAGGTGCGGTTGCTTTCGCGCTTGCGCCAGGCGAATACCAGCGCTCCCAGCGCAGCGGCGGCGATGCCGGCCAGGCGCAGTTCCGGCGGCAAGGTGAACCAGCCCTGGTCGGCGCCGTACTTCAGCAGGGCGGCCACGCCGGCGAACAGCACCAGCATGCCGATCTTCACCGGCACGTTGCCCACGGTGAACCAGCGTTGCACGGCACGGAGGGCGGTGGTGGCGAAATCCGGGCGCGAGGGCCGGGCCGAGCGGGGCTCACGTGGCGGCATCGGCGACGCCGGTTCGGCGGGCCGTTCCATCCTCGGCGGAATCGGCGGAATCGGCGGCGGCACTGCGGAACGAGCGGAAGCTGCGGGCGCGGGAATGGGGCCCGGCGCGGGCGCAGGCTCGCGGACCAATTCCGCCAGCGTGGGACCGAAATCCGCCTCGACGTCCTGCACCGCCGGTCGCTCGGGCGCAGGCGCGGCAACGCGCAGGGCACGCAACTGCTCGACCTGCTCCTCGAGCGTCGCCACGCGGCGCTTCAGGCCGCTGACCGACACCAGTGCGACGATGAGCAACACCGGCATGGCCAGTACGACCAGGCCCACCAGCGCCAACAACCCCGCCACATCATCCATTCCCCGACCTCGCCCTGTGCGTGTTCCGGTTCAAGGACGGGGAATGCCCCGCCTTCCGGCCGTCCATGCAGCCGCGCCCGCAGCCTCGGGCATGACCCCGCGATTTGCAAGATTCCGATCCGCGAGCGGCAACGGACGACCCGTCCGGTATCGTCCGGCGATCCCCGGAAACGACACGGGCGCCCCGAGGCGCCCGTGTCGACGGAAACGAGATGGACCGGCGGCTTACTTCGCCGCGACGACCTTGACCATTTCGAGGCACTTGTTCGAGTAGCCCCATTCGTTGTCGTACCAGCTGACCAGCTTGACGAAGGTCGGGTCGAGGGCGATGCCGGCATCGGCGTCGAACACCGAGGTGCAGGTCTCGCCGCGGAAGTCGGTGGCGACGACCTTGTCCTCGGTGTAGCCGAGGATGCCCTTCAGCGCGCCTTCGCTCTGCGCCTTCATCTCCGCGCAGATCTCGGCGTAGGTCGCCGGCTTTTCCAGTTCGCAGGTCAGGTCGACCACCGACACGTCGCTGGTCGGCACGCGGAAGCTCATGCCGGTCAGCTTCTTGTTCAGCGCCGGGATCACCACGCCGACCGCCTTGGCCGCGCCGGTGCTGGACGGGATGATGTTCTCGAGGATGCCGCGGCCGCCGCGCCAGTCCTTGTTCGATGGGCCGTCGACGGTCTTCTGCGTCGCGGTGGCGGCGTGCACGGTGGTCATCAGGCCGCGCTTGATGCCCCATTTGTCGTTGATCACCTTGGCGATCGGGGCCAGGCAGTTGGTCGTGCACGAGGCGTTGGAAATGATCGCCTCGCCGTTGTAGGTCTTGTCGTTGACGCCGTAGACGAACATCGGGGTGTCGTCCTTCGACGGCGCCGACAGCACGACCTTCTTCGCGCCGGCATCGAGGTGCTTCTGCGCGGTGGCCTTGTCGAGGAACAGGCCGGTGGATTCGATGACCACTTCCGCACCGACTTCGTCCCACTTCAGGTTGGCCGGGTCGCGTTCCTGGGTCAGGCGGATCTTCTGGCCGTTGACGATCAGGGTGTTGCCTTCGACCTTCACCTCGCCCTTGAAGCGGCCGTGCACCGAGTCGTAGCTCAGCATGTAGGCCAGGTAGTCGGGTTCCAGCAGGTCGTTGATCGCGACGATCTCGATCTCGCCAGCGAAGTTCTGCACGGCGGAACGGAGCACGTTGCGCCCGATGCGGCCGAAACCGTTGATGCCAACCTTGATTGCCATGTTTTCGCGCTCCTGCGGCCGCACCGAGCGGCGGTGTGGAAGGGGATCGGCATTTTAGCAGGGATGCGCGGGGCGGCCGTGCACGGGCCTCGCGGCGCCTTGACTCCGATCAAGGTGCGCCCGGGTCCGCACGCGGAAACTGGCGCCATTCCCCACAGTAGAGATGCCAACGATGAACAAGCCCCTGACCCTTGCCGCCCTCGTGCTGGCCATGGCCGCTTCGCCCTCCGCGTTCGCCCAGTCGAAGGGCGATTGGACGCTGGGCGTCGGCCTGCACCATGTCGACCCAAAGTCGGACAACGGCCGCCTGGACGCCACCGCGCTCGGCCTCGGCCGGCTTCCGCCGACGGAGGTAGGGGGCAGCGTGCGGCCGACCTTCACCTACGAGTACTTCCTGCGGGACAACCTCGGCATCGAAGTGCTGGCCGCGCTGCCGTTCGAACACGACATCGCCATCCAGGGCGTCGGCCGCGTCGGCAGCGCGAAACAGCTTCCGCCGGTGGTCTCGCTGCAGTACCACTTCGCCAATGGCAGCAAGCTCACCCCCTTCGTCGGCGTGGGCCTCAACTACACCACCTTCTTCGGCGAAGACACCCGCGGCGCGCTGGCCGGCACCGAACTCAAGCTCGATGATTCGTGGGGCGCAGCGGCCCACGTCGGCGTCGATTTCGCCCTCAGCGAACGCAGCTCGCTGCGCCTCGACGCCCGCTGGGCCGACATCGACACGGATGTCTCGGTCAATGGCGTCGCCGTCGGCAAGGCGGAAATCGACCCGCTGGTCTATGGCGCCGCCCTCGTGGTCAAGTTCTGACCGCGGTCCGCCGACAGGTACGGGTCGTGCCGGCTAGAATGCCGGCATGACCCGTTTCGTACTGCTGTTCTCATTGGCCGTGTTGCTGACGCTGGCGCCCGCCGCGCTGGCCTGGGGCGACCTGGGCCATCGCATGGTCGGCGACCTGGCCGCGCGCCAGCTGACGCCGGCCGCACGTGCCGAAGTGGCCCGCCTGCTGGCCGGCGAACCGGAACCGACGCTCGGTGGCGTGGCCAACTGGGCCGACGACCTGCGCAACACCGATCCGGAGCGTTTCAAGGCAACCTCGCGCTGGCATTACATCAACGCCAAGGGCGGCGGCTGCGCCTTCGACGTCGCCCGCGACTGCCCCGACGGCAACTGCGTGGTCGCGGCGATCGAGGCGCAACGCAAGATCCTGGCCGATCGCAGCCAGCCGCAGGCCGCACGCCGCGATGCGCTGAAGTTCATCGTCCACCTGGTCGGCGACGTGCACCAGCCGATGCATGCGGGCAACCGCACCGACGCCGGCGGCAACAAGTTCCAGGTCAGCCTGCGCACCGACATCCCGCCGGAAGCCTATGCGCGCAACAATTACGTCGACGGCGTGATGGGCACCAACCTGCATTCGGTGTGGGATTACTACATCCTCGCCTCGCGCGGCCTTTCGGCGAAGCGCTATGCGAAGCTGCTGGCCGCGCAACCGGCGCCGGCCACCGGCGGCAATACGCCGCTGGACTGGGCCGAAACCTCCTGCCAGCTCATCGATCAGCGCCAGCTGTATCCGGCGGAACACAAGATGGACCGCGGCTACCTCGACGCGATGCGGCCGCTGGCCGAACAACGCGTCCGCGAAGCCGGCCTGCATCTTGCCCAGCTGTTGAACCAGACGCTCGATCCCGGCGCGAAATGAACGCGCCGCGGGTCACGCCGTTCTTCCATGCGGCCAGCAACACCTGGAGTTACGTCGTCGCCGATGCCGCTACGCAGGCCGCCGCGATCGTCGATCCGGTGCTCGACTTCGAACCGGCCAGCGGACGGACGTCCACCGCTTCGGCGCAGGCGTTGCTGGACTTCGTCCGCACACAGGCGCTGGACGTGGCATGGATCGTGGAAACGCACGCGCATGCGGACCACCTCAGCGCCGGGCACTGGCTGAAGCGGCAATTGCCGGATGCGCGCCTGGCCATCGGCGAAGGCATTCGCCAGGTGCAGCGGACGTTCCGCGATGTCTACCATCTCGGCGATGGTTTCCCGGTCGACGGTTCGCAGTTCGACCACTTGTTCGCCGACGGCGAGGCCTTCGCCATCGGCGCATTGCAGGCACAGGTCATCGCCGTGCCGGGACACACCAGCGACAGTTGCGCCTACCTGGTCGGCGATGCCTTGTTTACCGGCGATTCGCTGTTCATGCCCGACGGCGGCACCGCGCGCTGCGACTTTCCCGGCGGCAGCGCGGCGACGCTGTACCGTTCGATCCGGCGCATGTACGCGCTGCCCGACGCGACCCGGGTGTTCGTCTGCCACGACTACGGTCCGGGCGGACGCGCCGTCGCCTGCGAAACGACCATCGGCGCGCAGAAACGCGACAACATCCATGTCCGCGCGGACACGGAGGAAGCGCAATTCGTGCAGGTGCGCGAAACGCGCGACGCGACCCTGGCGATGCCGGCGCTGATGCTGCCGGCGGTGCAGGTGAACATCCGCGCCGGCGCGTTGCCGGAAGCGGAAGAGAATGGCGTGCGCTATCTCAAGCTGCCGCTGGATCGGTTCTGAGCGCGAGGATCCGGACTATCCGTTTTCGTCATCCCGAGCGTAGCGAGGGATCTGTTTTGAAAGCAGATCCCTCGCTACGCTCGGGATGACAATCGCGAGTGTTCCTGCGGACTCGCAAGAAACCGTATCGCTTTAAGCCAGCGCCGTGTCGATGCGGATTTCCCCGGTCAACACCTTGTGGATCGGGCACGCATTGGCGACCTGCAGCAGGCGTTCGCGCTGCGCGCCGTCGAGCTCGCCGATCAGTTCCACGCGACGGCGGATATCGCTGCCCGCCGCGGGCTTGCCGTCGGGGTTGAACTCCAGCTCCACCCGCACGCCGGACAGCGGCCATTGCTTGCGTTGCGCGTACATCGTCACGGTGACCGCGGTGCAGGTGCCGAGCGAGGCCAGCAGCAACTGCTCCGGGGCCGGACCGACGTTTCCGCCGCCGGCCTCCAGCGGCTCGTCCGCCAGCCAGCGATGGCCGTGGTTGTCTTCCAGTTCGACGGCGTAAGGCGTGGTGCCGATGCTTGCGCGTACCGTGGAAACGGCCATCCCCAATCTCCCTGTCAGTCCATCCGGCCGAACTTGCCGTTGTTGAAGTCGCTGATCGCCTGGCTGATTTCCTGCGGACTGTTCATCACGAACGGACCATAGCCGACCACCGGCTCGTCGATCGGTTCGCCAGCGAGCAGCAGCAGTTTGGCATCGCTGTTGGCTTCGATGCTCACGCCGGTGCCCTCGGTGGACAGCGTGGCCATCTGCTTTTCGCGCAGCACTTCGGCGCCATTGACCATCACCGTGCCGGCCAGCACCACCAGCAGCGTGGTCCAGCCTTCCGGTTGCGGCAATTCGACCGACTTGCCGGCGCCCAGGCGCACGTCCCAGACATTGATCGGGCTGAAGGTGCTGGCCGGACCGAGCTTGCCGTTGTAGTCGCCGGCGATCACGCGCAGCGTGCCCGCGCCTTCCGGCAGCGCTACCGCGGGGATGTCGGCGTCGAGGATGCCCTGGTAGCCCGGTGCGGTCATCTTGTGCTTCTTCGGCAGGTTGACCCACAGCTGCACCATCTCGAACGGGCCGCCGCGCTTGGCGTATTCGGTCGAATGGAATTCCTCGTGCAGGATGCCGCCGCCGGCGGTCATCCACTGCACGTCGCCGCGGCCGATCACCCCGCCCTTGCCGGTCGAGTCGCGATGCTCGACTTCGCCTTCGTAGACGATGGTGACGGTCTCGAAGCCGCGGTGCGGATGCTGGCCGACGCCGCGCCGCTGCGTGGTCGGCTCGAACGTGGTCGGCGCTGCGTAATCCAGCATGAGGAACGGACTGCGCGCGGGCACGCCCGGACCGCTGTAACCGAACATTCCGTGCACCGGGAATCCGTCGCCGACCCAATGCCGGCCGGGCGCCGAGCCGATCTCGATGATCTTCTTCATGGTTGCCTCCACTCTTCCGGCCGGATCGGCCGCCGGACGACAAGATGCGCCCGCGGTGTTGCCGGAACCAGCCCTGCGCGCATGCCGAACCGTCCCATATTCGGAACAATATTAGGGATAGTACGGAATTTCGGCTTCCTCCGGAACACTCGATGAAACCCTCCGACAACACGCCGCAGTAACGCACTCCGACCTATCCAGGGCCCAACAACTCTGCCGGAGACTTCCGATGCCGTCCCGACGCAAGCGCGATTTCCCGGTCGATCAGGTCCGCCGTTTCCTCGAACCCGGCCCGGTCGTGCTGGTCAGTTCGGCCTGGAACGGCGAGCGCGATGTCATGACGATGGGCTGGCACATGATGCTGGGCTGGGACCTGGTCGGCACCTACATCTGGGACGCGAACCGCACCCACCACCTGGTCCGCAAGAGCCGCGAATGCGTGATCAACCTGCCGACGGCGGACCTGCTGGATACCGTGGTCCGCATCGGCAATTGCAGCGGACGCGAAGGCGACAAGTTCGAACGCTTCGGGCTGAAGACGACGGCCGGCGAAAAAGTCTCGGCGCCGCTGATCGACGCGTGCCACGCGAACTTCGAATGCGTGCTGCACGAGATGCGCAACACCGACCTGTACAACCTGTTCGTCTGGCAGGTGGTGAAGGCGCATGTGGCGACTTCGCCGAAGCTGCCGAGGACCGTGCATTACCGTGGCGGCGGACGCTTCATGCTGTCGGGCGAGGAAGTCTCGCGGCGACGCCTGTTCAAGCCGGAAATGCTGGACGAATGAGCCCTTCCCCTGCGCGGGGAAGGGCCCGGGGCCATCAAAGCGACTTCGCCGCGTCGACCACGTGCTCGGCGGTGATGCCGAAGTGCGGGAACAGCACCTCGGCCGGCGCCGAGGCACCGAAAGTGTCGATGCCGATGGTCGCGCCGTCGAGGCCGACGTACTTGCGCCAGAAGCCGGTCACGCCGGCTTCGACCGACACGCGCTTGCGCACTGCCGACGGCAACACCGATTCGCGGTAGACCGCGTCCTGGCGATCGAACACGTCGGTCGAGGGCATCGACACCACGCGTGTCCGGATCCCGGCCGCATCCAGCGTCGCCTTGGCCTGCACGGCCAGGCCGACTTCCGAGCCGGTGCCGATCAGGATCACGTCGGGGGCACCGCCTTCGGCATCGGCCAGCACGTAGCCGCCGCGTTCGATCAAGGCCACCTGCTGCGCGCTGCGCGGCTGGTGCGGCAGGTTCTGGCGCGAGAACACCAGGCAGCTCGGACCTCCGCTGCGGGTGATCGCGGCCTTCCACGCCGCAGCCGACTCGACCGCGTCGCAGGGACGCCACACGTCGTTGTTGGGGATGTAGCGCAACGCGGCGAGGTGTTCGACCGGCTGGTGGGTCGGGCCGTCTTCGCCGAGGCCGATGGAGTCGTGGGTGTAGACGTGGATCGAATGCGCCGGGATCAGCGCGCTCATGCGCACGCCGTTGCGCGCGTAGTCGCTGAACACCAGGAAGGTGGCGTCGAACGGAATGAAACCGCCGTGCAGGGCCAGTCCATTGGCGATGGCGGTCATGCCGAACTCGCGCACGCCGTAGTAGACATAGTTGGCGTTGGCGTCGTCGCTGGCGACCGACTTGCTGGCCTTCCACAGGGTCAGGTTGGAATGGGCCAGGTCGGCCGAACCGCCGACGATTTCCGGCAACAGCGGCGCGAACGCCTCGATGGTGTTCTGCGAAGCCTTGCGCGATGCGATGGTCTGGCCGTCGGCCTGCACCTTGGCGATGAAGGCGTCGGCCTGCGCGACGAAATCGGCCGGCAGCTCGCCGCGCGTGCGGCGGGTGAACTCGGCGGCCTGCTCCGGATACTGGGCGGCATACTGGTCGAAGCGCTGGTTCCACTCGGTCTCGCGCTGCGCACCGGCGGCCCTGGCGTTCCACGCGGCGTAGATTTCGTCGGGAATCTCGAACGGCCCATACGGCCACTCCAGCGCCTCGCGGGTGGCCTGCAGCTCTTCCTTGCCCAGCGGCGCGCCGTGGCTGGATTCCTTGCCGGCCTTGTTCGGCGAACCGAAGCCGATCGTGGTGCGGCAGCAGATCAGGGTGGGCTTGTCGGTCGACTTCAGCGCGGTGTCGATGGCCTTCTTGATCTCGACCGGATCGTGGCCGTCGACGTTGCGGATCACCTGCCAGCCATAGGCTTCGAAACGCATCGGCGTATCGTCGGTGAACCAGCCGTCGGTGTTGCCGTCGATGGAGATGTGGTTGTTGTCCCAGAACGCGACCAGCTTGTGCAGGCCCCAGGTGCCGGCCAGCGAGGCGGCCTCGTGGGACACGCCTTCCATCAGGCAGCCATCGCCCATGAACACCCAGGTGCGATGGTCGACCAGGGTCAGGTCGTCGCGGTTGTAGCGCTGGGCCAGCAGCTTTTCGGCGAGGGCGAAGCCGACCGCGTTGGCGAAGCCCTGGCCCAGCGGACCGGTGGTGGTTTCGACGCCGGGGGTTTCGCTGCGCTCCGGATGGCCGGCGGTCTTGCTGTGCAGTTGGCGGAAATGCTTCAGCTCTTCCAGCGGCAGGTCGTAGCCGCTCAGGTGCAGGGTGGCGTACTGCAGCATCGAGCCATGGCCGTTGGACAGCACGAAGCGGTCGCGGTCGACCCAGTGCGGGTTGGCCGGATTGTGCTTGTAGTAGTCGTTCCACAGCACTTCGGCGATGTCGGCCATGCCCATGGGCATGCCGGGATGGCCGGAGTTGGCGGCCTGCACCGCGTCGGCGGCGAGGAAACGGATGGCGTTGGCGAGCTGGCGGCGGGTGGGCGTCGTCATGGGGGCGGGGGTGGGCGGCGGAAGCGCCTATTGTCCCACACGCCTGCCCGGCCCTGCCGCCCAATAGATGCGAATCCCGGTAGGGCGGGTCTTGACCCGCCTTCAGCAGCAACTCGACGTCTTGCGAGGCGGGTCAAGACCCGCCCTACCCTTCACCGACCTCAATGCCCGGCCGTATCCGGCACTTCCGGTACGTCCTCATCGGCCACGCCGCTGCGGTTGGATACCACCACCGCGGTGGCCAAGTCGCCGGTGACGTTCAGCGAAGTGCGACACATGTCGAGGAAGGTGTTGACGCCGAGGACGATGCCGATGCCTTCCGGCTTGATGCCGATGATCCCGCAGATCATCGCGATCACCGGCAGCGAACCGGACGGGATGCCCGCGGTTCCGATGCCGCCGAGGATGCACAGCACCAGCACCATCAACTGCTGCGGCAGGCCCAGGTGCAAGCCGTAGACCTGGGCCAGGAACAGCACGGTGATGCCTTCGAACAGCGCGGTGCCGTGATGGTTGGCCGAGGCGCCGACGGTCAGCACGAAACGCGAGACCTTGCGCGGCAGCTTCAGGTTCTCTTCTGCCACACGAAGGGTCACCGGCAGGGTCGCGGTCGACGACGCGGTGGCGAATGCGGTCAGCGAGGCTTCCTGGGTACCGCGGAAGAACTCGCGCGGACCCATGCCGCCCATGAACTTCACCCACAGCGGCAGCACCACGAAGCCGTGGATCGCCAGCGCCAGCAGCACGGTGACCACGAACCACAGCAGGCTCTGGATCACGTCCCAGCCCAGCTGCGAGGTCAGGTTGAACATGAACGCGGCCACCGCATACGGCGCCAGGCGGATGAACAGGCCGATCAGGTGCATGCAGATTTCGAACAGGCCCTGCAGCGCGTTCTTGAACGCATGGGTCGCCGGCGTCGGCTTCATCACCAGGCCGATGCCGATCATCAGCGCGAAGAACACGATGCCCAGCTTCTTGCTGTCGTCGCCCATCGCGCCGACGATGTTGTGCGGCACGATGTTGACCAGCAGGTCCATCAAGCGCAATTCGTTGCCCTTGCTGATGATTTCGCCGGTCTTCGCATTGCTCATCGCGCGCTCGACCAGCGAGGCGTCCATGTGCGTACCGGGCTGGAACAGGTTGACGCAGACCAGGCCGATGAGCACGGCCGCCGCCGTCACCACGGCGGTGTAGATCAGGGTCTTCCAGCCGAGCCGCCCGAGCGAGGCGATGTCGCCCAGTTCGCCCACGCCCAGCACCAGCGCCGAGAACATCAGCGGCACCACCAGCATGAACAGCAGGTTGAGGAAGATCTGGCCGAACGGCCGGGTCAGGTATTCGGTCAGCGATTGCACCCAGACCGCATCCGCGGCCGTGGCGTGCACGACCAGGCCCACCACCGTGCCCAGCACGAAGCCCAGCAGCACCTTGATGTGCAACGGCAGGCCAGGCTTCTTCGGTTCGGGAGCGGTATGCATGCGGCGTTCTCGCGGGCAAAAAGACGCGGCAGCTTAGCAAATCGGGGGCTTTTCCCCTTCTCCCACCGGGCGAAGGTGCCCGAACGGCGGATGAGGGCTGAAGACCCGCTTGCCATGCAGCCAGTCCCGCGTCCGCAGGCTCCCGCCTTCATCGGCGCTACGCGCCACCCCTCAGCCGCTGAGGCAGCTTCGACCCGGTGGAGAACGACGAGTTTCAGCGCTCCGGATACAGCGGCGGCAACGGTCCCGGTTTTGCGACTTTCGCCGCCCGCCACACAGGTCCGTTGCGGAACGCGGTACGCAACGCGGCGCGAGCCAGCGGACCGTCGCCGTCGGCCCAGCGCGCGCGGCGCAACTGCTCGACCGCCTCGCGCTGCGAGGGTTCAGCCAGTTCGGCCAGCACCGCATCCAGGTCGGCCAGCGGCGGCGCGTGCATGCCGCGCAGCACCCCGCCGATTTCATCCAGGGTGCCGGTATCCAGCGCGCGTTTCAGGTCGCTGGCCGCATACCACGGCGCGACCACGGCATCCGTCTCCGCCGACGCGCCAAGAGGCAACGCCCGCACCGGGGCTGGATGGCGACGGCGCGACAATGCCCACAACAGGGTCAGCAACCACAGCAAGGCGAAGCCCGCCGCGAGCCATGGCCACACCTGCGCCGGCACGCGCGGCGGAAGCGTCGCCGCATCCTCGGATTCCGGCGCGGACGAATCCTGCGCAGGCGGCAGTCCGGCCGTGGACATCCCGCCGCCAGGCGCCACCGCGAGGGTGAGGTCCGGCAGCGACGCGACCTTCGCCGCGTCCGCGCGCACATCCCACCACGACAGGCGCATGCCCGGCACGCGCAGGTTGCCCGGGCGCGACGGCACGATGGAGAAGCGCCGGGTCGCCTTCACCCGCGGCACGCCATCGACGAAGGTTTCGTCGAACTGCGGCGTGTCGGCGAACACCTGTGCGCCTGGCACCGACGGCGCCGGCAGTTCCGGCATCTGCGCCTGGGTCGCGCCTTCGGCCACGGCTTCGACGGTCAACGTCGCCGCTTCGCCGGTGCGCGCGGCCTGCGCGGCGCCGGCGTAACGCAGGCGCAGGTCGCGCAACGGCAGCCACGGTTGCGGCGCATGGGCCGGTTGCGCCTGCACGTCGAGCACGCGCGCCTGCCCGCCGATGCGCACCGGCTCGCCGCCGCCACCGAAGAACGCGCCGAACAGGTCGCCGTTGCTGCGCCCCTGGAACTGCGGCGCGGGGATCACCAGGCGCCCGCTGCGTTCGGGGACCAGCACGTACTGGCGCTCGGCGACCTTGTATTCGCGTCCGCCGACGATCCGCGCCGAGAATCGGTCCTGGCCGACCTGCTGCATCGACGCACCATCCGGCGTATCGATGCCGAAACTGCCGCTGGCGATGGCGTCGGTGTAGTTGAAACGCACGGTCAGGCCGACACTCTGCTGCACGTAGGGCTGCGTGTCGTCGACCAGGGTTTCGAAGAAAGCAACCGAGCGGTCCTGCGACGCCGGCTGCGAGCCGGCCCCCGCCGCACTGACCTGCACCACCACCGGGCGGGAGAATTCGTTGCCGACGCGGATCGCCGGAATCGTCACCTGGCCCTCACGCCGCGGCACCAGGGCGATCGCATAAGTCGTCTTCGCCTTGACGCTGCCATTGACCCACTGCACCGAGCGGCTGCTGGACTGGTCGGCCAAGGTGAAGTCGCGCATCAGCGGCGACAGGTCGGGCGCGGCCGTGGCCTGGTCGGTTTCGATGTTCAACACCAGCTCTTCGCCGACGCTGCCGCGCCCGCCGTCGACCCATGCACGGGTTTCGGCCTGCGCCGTGGCGACAGCCGCAAGCGCGATCGCGAACATCAGAAACAACCGTCGCATCATCTTCCTTCCCTCTGCCGGCGTTCGTATTCCAACCGGAACTTGGCCCGCAGCAAGCCACCCGGATCGTCGGGCACGCGGCGCAACCAGGCTTCGACCGCCTGCCGACGCTCGCGCTGCTCGGCCGTTTCCACGGGCGCGGCTGTATCGCCATTGGCGTTCTTCTTCTCGCCCGGCTTCGTGGCCTGCGCCATCGCCTGCTGCATGCGCTGCTTCTGTGCCGCATCGGCTTCGCGCTGCGCTTTCTCGTTCTCAGCTTGCACGGGTTTGTCCGCAGGCTGCCCGCCGTCGCGGTCCTGCTGTGATTTGCTCTGTGGGCCCGCCTGCTGGTTGCCGGAACCCGATGGCGATTTCGATTCCCGTTGGCCCGGCTGATTCTGCTGCGCTGATGGGTTCTGCTGCTGTCCTGGCTTTTGCTGCTGCGAATTCTGTTGCTGTTTACCCCGGCCGCTTTGATTCTGCTGCTTGTTCTTGCCTTGCCCGTTCTGCTGCTGACGCCTCCTCGCCGCCTCGACCGCCTTCCTGTTGGCGATGGCGTCGTCCATGCCCGGCTGCTGCCTCAGCGCTTCGTCGTAGGCTGCGATCGCCTCGTCGTAACGACCCTGCTTGGCCAATGCGTTGCCGCGGTTGTACGCGCCGTCGGCGCCCTGCATGTCCGAAAACGCCTTTTCGGCCGAAGCGAAATCGCCCTTGCGGTACGCCTGCGCGCCCTGCTCGATTCGCGCATGCTGTCGCTGGTCGGCACGTCGCCACCAATCGGTGTCGGCCGCACGCGCCGTCGGCGCCAGCGGCATCATCAGACCGAGCACCAGCACGGCGGCGACACCGTTGCGACGGAACGCAAACAGGCCCAGCAGCAACAGGGGCGGCAGCAGCCAGTACCCTTCGTCGAGCCAGGCCAGGCCCTTCTGCCCGCGCGCGGATGCGGCTTCGCCCGCCTGCGGATCGAGCACACCCAGCGCACGCAGGTCCGCATCGCCGGGCACCAGCGTCGCGTATGCGCCGCCCCCGGCCGACGCCAGCGCGCGCAGCGAAGCGGCATCGAGGCTGGCGTGCTGGAAACGTCCCTCCAGGTCGCGATAGGCCGCGCCGAGCGCGGTACCGACGCCCAACGCCGACACGCGATAACCCTGCAGGCGCAGCTTGGTCGCGGCGGCGAGCGCCGAGGCGTCGGCGTGGTCGCCGACCAGCAGGATGTCGCCGCGATCGAAGCCGGCCTGTTTCAGCAAGCGCGCGGAATGGTCGAGCGCCGCTGCGGCATCCTGTCCGTCCACCGGCATCACGTCGGGCTCGAGCGCGTCGAGGAACAGCGCGACGTTCGACGCATCGTCGGTCAGCGGCGCTACCGTGAACGCCTCGCCCGCATACGCGACCAGCGCAACCTGACCGCCGGCGCGTTCGTTCAACAACGTCGCCAGCTTGGCGCGCACCTGCAGCAGTCGCGAGGGCGGCAGGTCGGCCGCGCCGATCCGCGGCGACATGTCCAGCGCGACGACCAATGGCGTCTGCGATTGCCACAACGGCTGTTCGCCCTGTCGCCAGCTGGGCCCGGCCCACGCCAGCACGCCCAGCACGTAACCGAGCAGGCCCAGCCATGGCGCGCCGGTTCCAAACAGTCCGCGCGCGGTCCCATCGCCACGCTGCAGCAGATGCGGCAACAGGTGCGGATCCACGCTTTCGCGCCAGACGTTGTCGCGCCGTTGGCGCAAGCGCCACAGCCACCACAAGGCGGGCAGCGCCAGCAACGCCCACAACCAGTGCGGACGCAGGAAATGCAGGCCGGCGAGCAGCGCATTCATGCGCGTCGCCCCGGCAATGCGAGGGCCAGCAATGCCGCCAGCATCGCGCCTGCCAGCGGCCACCAGTAGCGCTCGATCCGCGGGCGCACCTTCTGGCCTTCCTGCCGCACCGGTTCGATGCGGTCGAGTTCGCCATAGATACCCGCCAGTTCCTCGGTGTCCCCGGCGCGGAAGAAGCGGCCGCCGGTCAGCTTGGCGATCTGCTGCAGCGTGGCTTCGTCGATTTCATCGTCGCCTCCCGGCACCGGCAGGCGAAAACCGAACAGCGACATGTCGCCGCCGCGCCCGCCGAAGGCGATGGTGTGGATGCGGATGCCCTGCTGCGCGGCGACTTCGGCGGCCTTGACCGGATCGAGCAGGCCGGCGGTGTTCACACCGTCGGTCAGCAGGATCAGCACGCGCTGGCCTTCCGGCTGCGCGTGCAGGCGTTTCACCGCCAGGCCGATGGCATCGCCGATCGCGGTTTCCTGTCCCGCCAGGCCGACCACGCTGTCGCGCAACTGTTCGCGCACCGAGTCGCGGTCCAGGGTCAACGGCGTCATCGCGTAGGCACGCTGCCCGAACACCAGCAGGCCGACGCGGTCGCCGACGCGGCGGTCGAGGAAATCGGCCAGCACCGCCTTCGCGGCGGTCAGGCGATCGACTACTTCGGCGCCCAGTTCCATGTCCGGCTCGTTCATGCTGCCGGACAGGTCCACCGCCAGCATCAGGTCGCGCCCGCTCTGCGGTGGCGCCACCGCTTCGCTCAGTTCCTGCGGCCGCGCAGCGCCGAAACACAGCAGGAACCACGCGAGCCACGCCAACCACCGCACCCGCATCCGGTAACCGCGCACGCCGGCTCCGGCGATGCCGTCGAGCTTGTTGCCGTAAGGCACCTTCAACGCAGCGGAGCCGCTGGAGCGCGCCGGCAACAACCAGGCGGCGAGCCACGGCAACGGGAAGGCCAGCCACATCCAAGGCCAGGCGAAACCGCCGAACAGATCGCGCAGCGCCTGCAGCCAGTCGGGGATCATCGCTGCCCCGCCATCAGCTCGAGGAAGCGCGTGCGCGCCACGGACTTCACGATGGCAAGTTGGTTTTCGTCGACGTCGCGGCGATAGCCGCCATCGAGCAACCGGCGGCCGGCGCCCTCGGTGAAATCGCTGCGCGGTTTTTTCCTCGAAGCATCGCCATCGAGGAAACGCAACCAGGCCTCGCCTTCCAGCGTGTCGGCATGCGGATCGACCTTGCGCGCGGCGCGGCGCAGCAATTCGGACATCGCGGCGACCTGCGCACTGGCCAGTGGCAGGGCGCAGGCTTCGTCGAACAGCTTCTGCCACGCCTGCAACCGCTTGCGACGACGATGCGACCACGCCAACAGGACCAGTGCGGCCGCGAATACCGCAGCCAAGACGATCCACCAACCGGGTGCAGGCGGCCACCACGGGGGCGCCGCCGGCACATGAACGTCGCGCAGGACGAGTTGGTCGGGCTGCGCCATCACGCCACCTGTGCCGGCGCGCGACCGAGCAAGGGCAACCATGCCTCGCTGTTCGCGTCGGTCGACAACGCGAACACGCGGACGCCGCGCGACGGCAGGGTCTCCAACGCGCGTTCCATCGGTACGACGAATTCGTTGCGCCATTTCTGCCGCTGCGCGGCGTTGCCGAGGTCGAGTTCGACCCGATGGCCTCCGCTGGCGAACGGCAGCACCGACTTCGGCGGTTCCCGTTCCAGCGCATCGGTCAACAGCAATACCACCACTTCATGATGCGCAGCCAGTTGCGGCCAGCGCGATTCGGGAATCGCCGCGATGCTGCGCGGATCGGCCAGCACGACCAGCCGCGATCCCGGCCGCAGCAGGCGACCAGCGTTTTCCAGCGCCGTCGCAAGGCCGGCGTCGTCCGCCGGCTGGCGCGCATACCAGCGCACCAGCGCATCGAGTACGCGCAAGGCACCGCGCGCGCCCGCGGCCGGCGGCACCGGTGCTTCCGCGCGCGTGCCGCGCAACGTCGCGACGCGATCGCCATCGCGCACCGCGGCCCACGCCGCAACCGCACCGGCGCGCGCCGCCTGCACCGACTTGAAACGCACGCGGGTGCCGAAATACAACATCGGCGACGTGTCCGCGACGATCAGGGTCAGGCGCTCGCGTTCGGCCTGGAACAGCTTGGTATGCGTACGCCCGCTGCGTGCGGTGAGGCGCCAGTCGATGTGGCGCACGTCGTCGCCCGGAACGTACTCGCGCGACTCCGCGTATTCCATGCCGCGCCCGCGCAGGTTCGACGCCGCCGGCCCCGCCACCCCATGCCGTCCCTTGCGCGCAGGCCGCGGCCGCTGCGCGACTGCGCGCAACGCAACCAGTTCGGCCAGAGTTGGGGTGATGCCCTCAGGCATGGACTGCTCCAACGCACGTGCTGTCGCTGTTGCTGTTTTGCTCCTGATTTAGGGCCCCGTCCGCAGCGGCGGAGCCGGTGGGTAAACCCCGCAGGGGCGGCGCACAGGGATGTGCGCCGTTTTCGGAAGGGGCAGGATGCCCCGTCCGAAAATTCCCGCCGGCTCCGCGAACCCTTCGCGCAGCGAAGGGCGAGAGGCAGGGTGTGCTTTCTTTGGTTACTTTCTTTGCACAAGCAAAGAAAGTAACTCGCGCGTAAGCGCGAAAGCTCTTCAACAGCCGTAGGCTAGTCAACACTTTCGCTTCATGCCAGGGCAAAAGCCGATCCCTCACTACGTTCGGAACGGCAAGCGAAGAGCGATTCCCGCCTTCGCGGGAACGACGAGCGAAAACAAAAGCGCGAAAGGCCACCGGATTCACGGCAGCGGCACTTTCTCGACCAGCGCTTCGACCAACCTGTCGCCATCCCAGCCCTCGGCCGTCGCCTCGTAGCTCGGCAGCACGCGATGGCGCAGCACGTCCGGCGCGATCGCACGCACGTCCTCCGGCGTCGCGTAATCGCGCCCCGCCAGCCACGCCCGCGCACGCGCGCAGCGCTCCAGCGCGATGGAGCCGCGCGGACTCGCACCCCAGGCGATGCGCCGCGCCAGTTGCGGGTCGTAGCGCTTCGCGTCGCGCGAAGCCAGCACCAGCTCGACCAGGTAGCGCTCCAGCTGCGGCGCCACGTGCAGATCGAGCACTTCCCGCCGCGCGGCGAAAACGTCGTCAGGAGTCAGCTTGTCGGCGACGGTCGCGGCACCGGATTGCAGCGATTCGCGAGCGCGTTCGCGGGCCAGGCGCAGGATCTCGGTTTCCGCCGCGGCTTCCGGGTAGCCGATGCGCACGTGCATCAGGAAGCGGTCGAGTTGCGCTTCCGGCAACGGGAACGTGCCTTCCTGTTCGATCGGGTTCTGCGTGGCCATCACCAGGAACAGCTGCGGCAATGGATAGGTGTGGCGGCCGACGGTGACCTGGCGTTCGCCCATTGCCTCGAGCAAGGCCGACTGCACCTTGGCCGGTGCGCGGTTGATCTCGTCGGCCAGCAGGATCGGATGGAAGATCGGTCCGGGCTGGAATTCGAAACGTCCGTCCTGCGGGCGCCAGACTTCGGTGCCGGTCAGGTCGGCCGGCAGCAGGTCGGGAGTGAACTGCACCCGGGCGAAATCGGCGTGCAGGTGCGAGGCCAGGGCGCGGATCGCGGTGGTCTTGGCCAACCCCGGCGCGCCTTCGACCAACAGGTGGCCATCGGCCAGCAGGGCGATCAGGAGGCGCTCGACCAGCGCGGACTGGCCGACGATCGTCTG
Source organism: Pseudoxanthomonas helianthi (assembly GCF_017939625.1). Lineage (GTDB taxonomy): Bacteria > Pseudomonadota > Gammaproteobacteria > Xanthomonadales > Xanthomonadaceae > Pseudoxanthomonas_A > Pseudoxanthomonas_A helianthi. The sequence goes on along the minus strand of NZ_JAGKTC010000002.1, from coordinate 99,125 downwards.
CGAGAGGCTGTCGCGGAGTTCCTGGAAACGTCCGTGCAGGCGGGAGGCAACAGGCAATTCGGGGGGCGTCGACGTGTCCACGGCGATCCATCGGGGGGAGACAGGCCGATTTTGACCGAAGCGCGCCGGATTGGTTCGACATACGGCACGGCGGATTCAGCTTCAAGCCACCGAGCAAAAAGAAACGGGGCCATGCGGCCCCGTTTCGTTGCAGCTTTCACGTTTTCCGCTCAGCGACGCACGCGGTCGGCGCCGGCGGTCTGGGCCACGCGCATGATCTTCGGGGTGACGAAGATCAGCAGTTCGGCCTTGTCCTTGCTGCGGCCACGCTTCTTGAACAGGTTGCCGAGGATCGGGATATCGCCCAGGAACGGGACCTTGGACAGGCTCTGCTGGTCCTTGAACTCGTACACGCCGCCGATGACCACGGTCTGGCCGTCGTCGATCAGCACTGCGGTGTTGATCTCGCGGGTGGCGATCTGCGGCACGCTGCCGATCGAGGTATCGACGAAGCCCTCGATCTCGTCCTTCTTCACCGCCAGGTTCAGGAACACGCGGTTGTCGTTGGTGATGGTCGGGGTGACCTTCAGTTCCAGCACCACGTCCTTGAACTGCACGCTGGGCAGCGCCTGGCCGCCGGCCGCACCGGTACCCGTCTGGGTCACATAGCCGACCTGCGAGCCTTGGCGGATCACCGCTTCGCGCTGGTTGCTGGTGACGATGCGCGGATTGCTGATCACTTCGCCGCGGCCTTCTTCCTGCAGCGCCGACAGTTCAACGTCGAGGTAGTAGCCGGCATTGAGGATGGTGAAGGCCAACGCCGCGGGACTGTTGCCGATGAAGCTGCCCACCGCCGCCGGGAGGTTGAAGTTGGACGGCGTGGTAGTGATCGTCGAGTTGGCCAGGACGGGGCGCGGTGGCACAGGAGTGCCGGCAGCAAGGGCCGCGTCACGGGCAATTTCCCAGCTGCGGATCGAATTGGCGTTGGCGATGTCCGTACTGATGATCGAATTGCGGTTGGCATGAGCCGCATCGAGGTTGCCGCCGAAACTGACGTTGTCCTTGGAGCCGCTGATACCGAACTTGGCACCCAGTTCGCGGGCAAAGGTGTCGTTGGCGATGACGATGCGGCCCTCGATCAGCACCTGGTCGACCGGACGGTCGATCACGCTGACCAGTTCGCGCATCTGCGCGACCTTCTTCGGCGTGTCGCTGATCATCAGGGTATTGGTACGCTCGTCCGCGACCAGACGGCCACGCGGCGAGAGGAAGCCATTGTCGTTGCTATTGCTGCCGCTGCCTCCGCTGCCGCCGATGCCCTTGGCCTCGGTCAGCGCCTTGTAGATCGCGTTGGCGCTGTGGTAGTTGATCTGGATGTAGTCGGTCACCAGCTCTTCGCGGTTCTCGATCGCGATGCGCGCGTCTTCCTTGTCCTGCTCGAACTTGGCCAGCTCCGCCTGCGGAGCGACCCAGACCACGCCGCCATCGCGCCGCTTGTCCAGGCCCTTGGCGCGCAACACGATGTCCAGCGCCTGGTCCCACGGCACGTTCACCAGGCGCAGGGTCACGTTGCCCTGCACGGTGTCGGAGGCGACGATGTTGAGGTTCGACTCCTCGGCGATCAGCTGCAGCACGGTGCGCACCGGCACGTCCTGGAAGTTGAACGTCACCGGCTTGCCGCGGTAACCCGTCTGGCCAGAGGCCTTGGCGCCCGCCGTGGAGGCGGCGCCCGTAGCCGGTGCCGAAGCGCGCGGCGCGATTTCCACCACGTACTCGTTGCCGGTCTGGTAGGCCAGCGATTCGTACGGCCCCCGCACGCTCAGCACCAGTTGCGCGCCCTTGCCGGCGTTGTGCGCGTCGATGCGCTGCACCGGGGTGGCGAAATCGGTCACGTTGAGCGGACGTTGCAGTTCAGCCGGCAGGCTGGCGTTGCCGATGTCGACGACCACGCCCGATTCCTGGTTGCGCAGGTCGGGGGCGGCGCCGCTGCCGTTGAACTTCAGGATCAACCGGCCGGAGCCGCCATCGCCGCGCTTGAAGTCGATGCCGGCCACCGAAACGGTACCTGCGACCTGCTTGGTCGGGTCGCCCTTCGATATCGGCGCAGTTCCCGGCGTGGCGGCGATGGCCGTGCCGGCCAGCGACAGGGCCAGCGCGATGCCCAGCCCGCAGGCCCGCATGATCGCCCTGTTGCGTCGGCCGCCTCGCGGGGTTTCGGTCAGGAAAACAGTCATCGTGCTACCCCCAGTCATTGATCTTCCAGTGCGATCGAGGCCGGGCGTTCCAGCCAGCCGCCTGCGCCATCGGGCACCAATTCCACCAGCTCGATACGGTCTTCGTACACGCCCGTGGCGCGACCGTCGCTCTGCCCCAGATACGATCCCGGCCGCACCCGGTAGGTCACCTTGTCGGGCGCCATCACCAGTGCCACCAGCCCGGCCCCCTTGCCGATGGTGCCGACCATGTCCAGGCTATCCAGCGGATACGATTCCAGGGCTTCCTTGCGCCGGTTCGGATCCGGGCGCAGGCCGCCGGTGTCGCGTTCCTGCCATTCGTCGCTGAACGGGTCGCGCATGTTCTGCGCGGAGTATTCGAAAGTCTCGAACTGGCGCATCACCGGCAACGGATCCAGCGGCGGCGCCGGTCGCGCACGCACTTCTGCCACCCATTTCTCGAGGTTCGACGCCGGATCCGGCCCGCTGGTGAGGCTGCGGGTACAGGCCGCCAGGCCGATGGCCAGCGCGGCGAAGCCCGCGACACGCGCCATGGAACGGAGGTTATTCGCCTGCATGCTCACGCGCCCCCCTGCTTGCCGGCCGGCGCCGCTGCGGCGGGCGCCGCCTCGCCCGGCTTCGGCTGCGCCTGTGCCTGCGCGGCGGTTTCTTCTTCATCCAGGTAACGGTAGGTCTTGACCGTGCCGGCGAGTTCCAGCGGCGTATTGCCGGTGATCCTGTTGCCGGCCTTGGGCTTCAGCGAGATGTCGTGCATGGTCAGGATCACCACGCGCGGCAAGGAGGCCACGCCACTGACGAACGCACCGAACTGGTGGTAGCTGCCAACCATTCGCAAGGCGATCGGCCGCTCGGCATAGAACTCGCGCGGCGTCTCCGCACCCGGCTGGAACAACTGGTTGGACAGGCCCGTGGACAGCGCGGTCTGCGAGATGTCGACGATCAGGTCCGGCATTTCGGTCTTGCTGGGCAGCTGCCGCAACATCTGCTGCAGCACCTGCTCCATCTGCGCCAGCTGCTGTTTCAGCGGCTGCAGGTTGGCGGCACGGCCCTGCTTGGTTTCGAATTCCATCCGCAGGTCGGCTTCCTGCCGCTCCAGCCCCTGCAGCTCCTCGCGCTTGCCCTTGATCAGCAGCAGCCAGGCCATGACCAGGATGAACAGGCCGACCAGTACGCAGAACACGATCTTGGCCTGCTTCGGCCAGCCGCCGATGTTGTTAAAGTCCAGGTCGCTCAGGCGGAATTTCTTCTGGCTCATGGCTTCTTCTCCCCCGAGGCGGGCGCGGCCGGGGCCGGCGGATTGGCGGGGGCAGGCGCCGCGGTTGCCGCCGGGTTCGCGGCAGGCGCCGGCGCGCTGCTGCCATCGGCGGCCGGGGTACCCGCTGCCGCTTCAGGATCGGCTTCGCTGGGATTGGCCAGCTTGACCTTCAGGTTGAACATGTAGGGCAACGCCTGGCCCGGGCGGGTCAGCGCCGCGGCCGGCCCTTCGATGGCCTTGGCCTCGATGATCGACAGGTCGGGATTGGTCATCCAGCCCGAACGCTCCAGGGTGCGCATGTAGTCGCTGACCCGCGCATTGGACTGCGCACGTCCTTCCAGGGTCAGGATGTCGCCTTCCTGCTTCAGGCTGGTCAGCGCCACTCCGTCCGGAATGGTGCGGACCAGCGAATCGAACAGGTGGACCATCTGCGAGCGGTTGGCCTGCAGTTCCTCGATCACCTTCTTGCGCGCCAGCAGCCGGTCCTTCTGCTTGTCCAGTTCCTTGATCTGCTCGATGTCCTTGTCGACCTTGGCGATCTCGCCGCGCAGGTATTCGTTGCGGTCGTTCTGGCCGCTGATCTGGGCGCCGTAATACAGCCAGATCAGCAAGGACAGTGCCACGCCCGCCAGCGCCGCCATGCCCAGCCAGCCGTAGAACTCGCGTTGGCGTTGCTGGCGGCGCTCTGCGCGCCAGGGCAACAGGTTGATCCTGGCCATCAGTCGAAGCTCCTCAGGGCCAGTCCGCAAGCGATCATCAGCGCCGGCGCATCCTGGGCCAGCGCATGGGCCTGCAGGCCCGAACCCAAGGACATCTGCGCCAGCGGATTGGCCACCTGGGTGGACACGCCGAGCTGGTCCTCGATCATGCGGGCCAAGCCATCGATCGAGGCGCAACCGCCAGCCAGCACGATCTTGTCGACCCGGTTGTATTCGCTGCCGGCGTAGAAGAACTGCAGCAGGCGGCTGACCTGCTGCACGGCAGCCTCCTTGAACGGCTGCAGGACTTCGGCGTGGTAACTCTCGGGCAGGCCGCCCAGGCGCTTGGCCTGGCCGGCTTCCTCGTAGGTCAGCCCGTAGCGGCGCATCACTTCGTCGGTCAGCTGCTTGCCGCCGAACACCTGTTCGCGGCTGTACAGACTGCGGCCGCCGCGCAACACGTTGAGCGTGGTCATGGTCGCGCCGATGTCGACCAGCGTGACCAGGGCGTCGTGCGGCAGGGCCAGGTCGTTGGCGACCAAGGCGAATGCGTTCTCGATCGCGAAGGCCTCGACATCCATGACCTTGGCGGTCAGCCCGGCCAGCTCCAACGCCGACTGGCGCAGCTCGACGTTCTCGCTGCGCGAGGCGGCCAGCAGCACCTGGTTCATTTCGGGGTTGTTGGGCATCGGGCCCAACACCTCGAAATCGAGGTTCACTTCCTCGATCGGATAGGGAATGTAGTTGGCGGCCTCCAGCTCGACATGGGCCTCGAGGTCGTCCCCGTCGATGTCGACCGGCACCGGGATCACCCGGGTGATCACCGCGGAGCCCGCCACGGCGGCCGCGGCGGACTTGCTTCGCGTTCCTGAACGGGTCACCGCGCGGCGGATCGCCTCGCCCACGGCCTCGACCTCGACGATGTTCTTTTCCACCACGGCATTGGGCGGCAACGGCTCGACCGCGTAGTGGTCGACCCGGTAGCGGTTGCCCGCGCGCGACAACTGCAGCAGCTTGACCGCAGTCGAACTGATATCAACGCCGATCAGCGGCGCCTGACTTCTCGGAATAAGCCCCACGGTTTTCCCCCTTCCGACGGGCACAACGACGTGCTTGCATGCACCGGGCCATTACATAACGGCCCGCTGAACTCTGGCAATCACTCAAACGCTGCGCAACGCCACCATCGGTCACAAAAACGAACATCAATAGCGCGAAACCCCGCCGCCCGCCGTCCCCGCTCGAGCACTCCGCCCCTATCTTCCCTAATTTATACTCTCTTGTCCTGAGAACGAAAAGCTCATCCATGCCCCGTCTCCGACGCCTGCTGCGCTGGGCAATCTACGCCGGACTCGCTCTGATCCTGATCGCGGCCATCGGGCTTGGGGCCATCTACTACGCAGTGTCTTCCAAGCTTCCCGACGCGCGCACCCTGCGCAACGTGGAGCTGCAGGAGCCCCTTTACATCTACGCCAGCGACGGCCGCCTGATCGGCCTGTTCGGCGAAACCAGGCGTTATCCCGTGGCCATCGCCAACGTGCCGGCGCGGGTCAAGCAGGCCTTCATCGCGGCCGAAGACGCCGATTTCTACAAGCACAACGGGGTCTCGCCCAAGGGCATCAGCCGCGCGATCTGGCAGATCGTCACCGGCAAGGAAGGCCGCGTGGCCGGCGGCAGCACCATCACCCAGCAGGTGGCCAAGCAGGTCTTCCTCAGCGGCGAATACAGCTATACCCGCAAGCTGCAGGACATGCTGCTGGCCATCCGCATCGAAAAGATGCTGAGCAAGGACGAGATCTTCGAGCTGTACCTGAACAAGAGTTTCTTCGGTAACCGCGCTTACGGCGTGGCCGCCGCGGCCGAGTTCTACTACGGCAAGCCCCTGGACCAGCTCACCCTGGCGGAAACCGCCACCCTGGTCAGCTCGCTCAAGTTCCCTTCCAGCGGCAATCCGATAAGCAACCCGGACCGCAACCACGAACGCGTGGTCTACGTGCTGGACCGCATGGTCGAGGACCGCTACATCACCCCGGCCGAAGCCGCCCTGGCCAAGGCCGAGCCGATGCACGCCGCGCCGCACGAGCGGCCGGTCGAGGTCTATGCGCCGTACGTGGCGGAAATGGTCCGCCAGGAAATGGTCGCCCGCTTCGGCGGCGACGTGCTGACCAAGGGCTACCACGTCACCACCACGATCGACCCGGTGGCACAGCAGGCCGCCGACAAGGCGGTGCGCGACGGCCTCAGCCTGTACGACCACCGCCACGGCTGGCATGGCGTCGAGCAGCATTTCGACCTGCCGGCGGACGCGGACGCCAAGGCACTGGCGGAGAAGCTGATCGGCATCCCGCCGCAGGCCGGCCTGTTGCCCAGCATCGTGGCGAAGGTCAACGCCGACGGCGGCGCGACTGTGGTCACCGCCGACGCGCGCGAGATCGCCCTCCCCGCTTCGGCCAGCAAGTGGACCGGCAAGACTCCGGCCGCCCTGCTCAAGCGCGGCGATCTGGTACGGATCGAGGCCGGGGCCCAGCCCGGCGAATTCACCATCGACCAGGTACCGCAGGCCCAGGCCGCGCTGGTGTCGCTGGACGCCAACAGCGGCGCATTGAAGGCGATCATCGGTGGCTACAGCTTCGCCGGCAACAAGTTCAACCGCGCGACCCAGGCGCGACGCCAGCCGGGCTCCAGCTTCAAGCCGTTCGTGTACGCGGCGGCGTTCGACAAGGGCTTCAACCCCGCGTCGATCGTGCTGGACGCGCCGGTGGTGTTCCGCGACCGCCGCGGCCACATGTGGCGGCCGCAGAACGACGGCGGCGGTTTCTCCGGGCCGATGCGCCTTCGCGAAGCGCTGGTGCGTTCGAAGAACCTGGTTTCGGTGCGCCTGCTCGACAGCATCGGCGTGGATTTCGCCCGCAAGTACATCAGCCAGTTCGGCTTCGCCGAGAACGAGTTGCCGCCGAACCTGTCGATGTCGCTGGGCACCGCCTCGCTGACCCCGATATCGATGGCGCGCGGCTACGCCACCTTCGCCAACGGGGGCTCGCGGATCACGCCTTGGTTCATCGCCGAGGTGAAGGATCGCGAAGGCAACGTGATCTTCAAGGAGAAGCCCGCGCTGGCCTGCCGCAGTTGCGGCCTCGCCATCAACGGCACGGTCGCGCCGGTCAGCAACGTCGTCGATGGCTTCGACCTGGGCCCCGCGGGCTCGGCCAAGCCCAAGCCTGCCGCCGACGCGGCCAAGCCGAAACCGGTCGCGCCGGCGAAGCCGATCGACCCGGATGCGACCAGCGCACCGCGCGCCATCGACGAACGCACCGCCTACCAGCTGGTGTCGATGATGCGCGACGTGGTGCTGCGCGGCACCGCGACCGCGGCGCGCGTGCTCAACCGCGAGGACGTCGGCGGCAAGACCGGCTCGACCAACGATTACCGCGACGCATGGTTCGGCGGTTTCGGCGGCCCATATGCGACCGTGGTCTGGGTCGGCCGCGACGATTTCCGCAGCCTCGGCCGTGGCGAATACGGTGGCCGTGCCGCGTTGCCGATCTGGATCGACTACATGCGCGTCGCGCTGAAGGACCAGCCGGTCGCGCAGAACGAGCCGCCCGACGGCATGGTCCAGCTCAACCTCAACGGTGCGACCGAATGGGTCAAGGCCGAGGATCTGGACCGCATCCAGAACTTCGACGACTTCGGCCCGCAGGATGCGGTGCCGGACGAAGAGGCGTTCGACATCTTCTGATCGGAGCAGGCCGCGGATGGCATGCCATCCGCGGTTCAGCGGGATCGTGTACAGTCGAAACGGTCCACGCGGAGGCCTGCCATGCACCAAGCCCGCCGTCACGCCCACGAACACGCGTTGACCCGCACCCGCGAACGCCGCCACCGCCTCGCCCACGAGGCCGCGCGACTGATGGCCGAGGGCGGCATCCGCGACTTCCACCAGGCCAAGCTGAAGGCCGCCAGCCGGCTGGGCATCTTCGACGACGCTTCGTTGCCGCGGAACCGCGAGATCGAAGACGCGCTGCGCGAATACCAGCGCCTGTTCGCCGGTCCCGGCCATGCGCAGGCGCTGCGCACGCGCCGCGAGGCCGCGCTGCGCGCGCTGGATTTCTTCCGCGATTTTTCGCCGCGCCTGGTCGGCCCGGTGCTGGACGGCACCGCCGATGCCGGTGCCGCAGTGATGTTGCACCTCCACGTAGACGATCCCGACGCGGTCACGCGCTTCCTGGAGGAAAACGGCATTCCCGCCGAATCGCGCGTGCGCCGGCTGCGCATGGATCGCGAACGCAATCTCGACGCGCCGGTCTGGGTGTTCGGCGCGGAAGGCCTGACCTTCGACGCCACCGTGCTGCCGCTGGACGCGCTGCGCCAGGCGCCGCTGTCGTCGGTGGACGAGAAGCCGATGCGCCGCGCCTCCATCGCGCAATTGCGGCAGTTGCTTGCGGAAGACGAGATCGCCGGCTACGAAACCGGTTCTCCCGAGTAGGCGCTGCGCCCGGCGGCCGCCCTGGTTGGCGGGTTCCTCGTGTCCGGCCGCCGCCCGGTCCGACGTTGATTCTCCGAACGGGTCGGACCCAGCGAACACGCGCGGACATGAGCGAGAGCACCGAGGGACTGCTTAACGAGGGCCATCGCACGCGCCTGCTGCGCCTGGCCCTGGATGCGATGGAACTGCCCGTTATCGCCATGCTGGCCCGCCCGCTGTACCTGCGCCTTTTCCGTCGGCCCGCGCGCGTCGACAACCTGTACTACGGAATCTACGGCAGCCACGACGAAGCGCGACGGGCTGCGGAGGCGCTGTCCACCGCGCGCCTGCCGGCCACCTACGACCTCGCCGAGGCGGCGCGGAAATACCGTGCGCAACTGCAACAGGTGCGCAGCTGCGATTACGCGGCGATGTTCTGGCTCGAGCGCGCGCTGGCCGGGGGAGCACGCAAGGTCTTCGACCTGGGCGGACACATCGGCCTGGCCTACTACGGCTTCGGTCGTTACCTCGACCTGCCGCGCGGCACGGACTGGTGCGTGCACGACGTGCCGCAGGTGATGCAGGCAGGACGCGATTGGGCCCGCGACCACGACCTCCGCGGCGCCCTGCATTTCGCCGGCGATCCGGCGCAGGCCGACGGTTGCGACCTGCTGATCAGCAGCGGCGCCCTGCAATACCTCGACTACAGCCTGCCGCAGCTGCTGCAGCGCCTGCGGCGACCGCCGCGCCACGTGCTGTTCAACCTGACGCCGCTGCATCCCACCCGCGGCTATTTCACCCTGCAGAATCTGCGCATCGCGATATGCCCCTATCGCGTCGAAGGAATCCCGCAGTTGCTGGCCGCCATGCGCGATCTGGGCTATACCGAGCGCGATCGTTGGTCCCTGCACGAGCGGCAATTGCACGTACCCTTCCATCCGGGCTATGGAATCGACCGTTATTACGGTTTCTATTTCACCCGCGAATCCGACGGCTCGGGCGAATGAAAAACGCCGCGCGATGCGCGGCATTCCCGGAGGCGCCGGGAATCGACGCGCGCTAGCCCTTCGTCCGCCGCATCTCGCTGGACACCTTGTAGCGGCCGTAGCGCAGCAGGTCCCGGGTAAAGCCCTCGAGCGCCGCGTCGTCTTCGCAGGCCAGGGTGAGGAAGTAGCAGCCTTCGCCCACCACCTTGCTTGCGCTCTCCACTTCTTCGCGCGCCTGCAGGAACGATTCGAATTCGTCGAAGCGGTTGGTGTCCATGAACACGGTGACGAAATGGCGGCGCAGGTCGCCGCGCAGCACGGTGAAGCGGCGGATCGTGCCGGCGTCCACCATCTGCTGCACGCGCGTGGCCACCGCCTGGCCGGACAGGTGCACCTGTCGCCCGAGTTCCTGCCAGGTGAGGCGCGCATCGCGCGCCAGGTGCGCCAGGATGGCGCGGCCGATCTTGTCCATCGTCATCTTCTTTCAGGGTTCAAGCGGAACGGCGCGAAATCTTGCGGATCGCAATGTCGCGGCCGCGGGTGCCTCACTAGGATAGTCCGCAACCCAAGACACCGAGACAACCATGACCGCCGCACTGCTCGTCATCGACGTCCAGAACGATTACTTCCCCGATGGCGCGTTCCCACTCTGGAACACCGCCGCCACCCTCGACGCCACCGTGGCTGCCATCGGGCGCGCGCGCCAACGCGGCGAACCGGTCGTACTGGTCCAGCACCTGGCCGCCACGTCCGACAGTCCGTTGCTGAAGGCGGGCACGCCGGGTGCGGAGATCCATCCGCGCATCCTCGCCGCGGCGCCGGACGCACCGGTGGTGGTCAAGCGATTCGCCGACAGCTTCCACCAGACCGGGCTCGGCGAAGTGCTGGCCGGCCGTGGCGTGGACCACCTGCGCATCGCCGGCATGATGACCCAGAACTGCATCGCCCATACCGCGCTTTCGCGCGGAGCCGACCCCTATCGGGTCAGCGTGCTGAGCGATTGCACGACGACCGTCGACCCGGCCATCCATCGCTTCGCGCTGAATGCGTTGTCCACGCGCGTGGCGCTGGTGGCCGATGCCGAAGCCGCCTGAGAGGCCGGCAGGAACGAAGAAGGCCCCTCGCGGAGCCTTTTTCGTTCTTGCGGTTCGCGGATGCGGCGATCAGCGCCCGCCGATGTCCTTGTAGTCGCGCACGTCGTAGCCGGTATAGATCTGGCGCGGACGGCCGATCTTGGCTTCCGGGTCGACCTGCTGTTCCAGCCAGTGCGAGACCCAGCCGGCGGTGCGGCCAATGGCGAACATCACCGTGAACATCTCGGTCGGGATCTTCAGCGCCTTGTAGATGATGCCGCTGTAGAAGTCGACGTTCGGGTACAGCTTGCGCTGGATGAAGTAGTCGTCCTTCAGTGCGGCCTCTTCCAGCTTCATCGCCACTTCCAGCAGCGGATCGTTGACGCCCAGCTCGCCCAGTACCTTGTGGGTCATTTCGCGGATGATCTTGGCGCGCGGGTCGAAGTTCTTGTACACGCGGTGGCCGAAGCCCATCAGGCGGAAACCCGATTCCTTGTCCTTGGCCTTGGCCACGGCGCTCTCGACCTTGTCCGGGGTACCGATCTCTTCCAGCATCTTCAGCACCGCCTCGTTGGCGCCGCCATGCGCGGGGCCCCACAGCGCGGTGATGCCGGCAGCGACCGAGGCGTACGGATTGGCACCGGTCGAGCCGACCATGCGCACGGTGCTGGTGGACGCGTTCTGCTCGTGGTCGGCGTGCAGGATGAACAGCAGGTCCAGCGCCTTGGCCACCACCGGGTTGAGGTCCAGCGGCTCGCTCGGCACTTCGAACATCATGTGCAGGAAGCGATTGACGTACTCGAGGTTGTTGCGCGGATAGCGGATCGGCCAGCCGATCGAATAGCGGTATGCGGCAGCGGCCAGGGTCGGCATCTTCGCCAGCAGGCGGATCGCGGCGAGGCGGCGCTGTTCCGGATCCTCGAGGTCCAGCGTGTCGTGGTAGAACGCCGAAAGCGAAGCGACCGTGCCGGCCAGCATGGCCATCGGGTGCGCGTCGTAGTGGAAGCCGCCGAGGAAGTTCTTCAGCGACTCGTGCATCATCGTGTGGTGGGTGACCTCGTCCTCGAACTTGGTGAACTCCGCCGCGGTCGGCAGTTCGCCGTTCATCAGCAGGTAGGCCACTTCGAGGAAGCTGGACTTCGCCGCGAGCTGCTCGATCGGGTAGCCGCGGTACAGCAGCACGCCCTTGTCGCCGTCGATGTAGGTGATCGCCGACTTGCAGCTGGCGGTGGCGGTGAAGCCGGAGTCGTAGGTGAAAAGCCCGGTTTCCTTGGTCAGCTTGGCGATGTCGATGCAATCGTTGCCCAGCGTCGGTTTCAGAACCGGCAGGTCGACGCTCTTGTCGCCTGCATTCAACGTGACATGGTCGAGTTCGGACACAACATGCTCCTTCGTAAGTATGTCCCGGGGGAGGGAATGGCTTGCGCCATCGGTCCGCGTCGCGAACCGCGAGGAACGCGAATTATCGCATAGCGACCTTGAGCCGTCGCTCGAAACGCGACCAAAGTCGGACCAGCCGGGCGGCACGGAGGCGTGCCCGCGAGGCGGAACCCGGAAACGCGAACGGCCGCGCAAGCGCGGCCGTCGGGCACCACGTGGAAGCGGCGATTACTGCTTCTGGTAGCGCTTCTGGAACTTGTCGATGCGGCCGCCGGTGTCCACGACCTTGTGCTTGCCGGTGTAGAACGGGTGCGAAGCCGAGGAAATTTCGACCTTGACCAGCGGGTACTCCTGGCCGTCTTCCCACTTGACCGTTTCCTTGGTGGGAATGGTCGACTTGGTCAGGATCTTGAAGTCGGAGGTGACGTCGTGGAAAACCACGGCGCGGTAGTTCGGATGGATGTCGGCCTTCATGGCGGCACCTTTTGCGGTAGTTGAGGAAGCAAACTGCCGGCCGAGTCGGCTCGAATCCGGGCAGAGCGAGCCGGGCATTTTACCCGCTCCGGCAGTCTCGCCGCAAGCCCGCCCTACCCCGCCGCCAGCGCCGCCTCGACCAGCGCCTCGAACCGGGCCTGGTCGTAGCCCAGCAGGATCCGGGCGTTGTCCGGCCGACCGGTCTGCCGGTTCCAGTCGGTGACGGTGGCGCCGCGGGTCAGGGCGCCGGCCAGTTCGACCTGCACGGGGCGCTCGGCCAGCCGGGTCGCGCCGTCCGGCTGCAGGGCAAAGGCCATCGCCAGCGCGTCGGCGCTATGCCACAGCTCGCCGCGGCGGTCGGCCGACCACTTGCGGGTCTGCAGCGAGATGCGGTCATAGAAACGGGCGCGCGGCGATGCGGCCTGCAGCCAGCGTTCGGCCTTCTGGTGGTGGAAGCCGTGGGCGATGGTCGCTTCCCAATCGGCCAGGTCGAAATGCGGGAAGGCCTCGAACACCACGTGCGCCGCCTCCGGGTCGAAGGCGACGTTGAATTCGGCGGCCGCGGTGATGTTGCCGTGGGCGCTGACCGCGCCGCCCATGACCACGAAGCGCGCGACGCGCTGCGGCAGGGTCGGATCCAGCTTCAGCGCCAGGGCGATGTTGGTCAGCGGCCCCAGTGCGACCAGCAACAGGCGGCCCGCGTGTTCGTGCGACAGGCGCAGGATCGCCAGCGCCGCATGCTCGCTTTCCGCCTCGCGCGCGGCCGGTTCGAATCCGGAATCGCCGAAGCCATCGCGGCCATGGACGTGCGCCGCGTCCTCGCGCGGCGCCAGCACCAGCGGCGAATCGCAGCCGGCGAACACCGGAATGTCGTCGCGACCGGCAACCTCGCACAGCTTCAGCGCGTTGCGCACGGTGTACTCGAGGCCGACGTTGCCGGCGGCGATGCTCAGGCCGACCACTTCGTGGTCCGCGTCGTTGAATGCCATCAGGATGGCCAGCGCATCATCGACGCCCGGGTCGGTGTCGATCAGCAGGGGGATCTTCTTCGTCACTCGATTTCTCCAGGGATGACAAACGATGTCATCCCGAACGCAGTGAGGGATCCGCTTTCACGGCCTGCGCAAAGCGGATCCCTCGCTTCGCTCGGAACGACAGGCTAGGCCGAAGCATACCTCGCCGCGCCGCCGACCCAGCGGCCGATGATGCGGTCCGCGAGCGCGGGCGACTCGTGCAGCAGCCGTTCGGCCAATTCGCGCACCTGCGGCAGCAATGCGGCATCGCGGGCGAGATCGGCGACGCGGAAGTTCGCCAGGCCGGTCTGGCGGGTGCCGAGCAGTTCGCCGGGGCCGCGCAGTTCCAGGTCCTTCTCGGCAATGACGAAGCCGTCGTTGGTTTCGCGCAACGTGGCGAGCCGTTGCTTGGCCATCTGCGACAGCGGCGGCTGGTACAGCAGCACGCAGGTTGAAGCGGTGGCGCCGCGCCCGACGCGTCCACGCAACTGGTGCAACTGGGCCAGGCCGAGGCGTTCGGCGTTCTCGACGATCATCAGCGAGGCATTGGGCACGTCGACGCCCACCTCTATGACCGTGGTCGCGACCAGCAGGTCGACATCGCCCTGCTTGAACGCGCGCATCGTCGCCTGCTTGTCGCCCGCCTTCATCCGTCCATGCACCAGGGCGATACGCAGTTCGGGCATCGCCGCCGACAGTTGTTCGAACGTGGTCTGCGCGGCCTGGGCGACGACTTCATCGCTGTCGTCGATCAGGGTGCATACCCAGTACGCCTGCCGGCCTTCGGCGCAGGCGGCGCGGATGCGCTCGACCAGCTCCGGCCGCCGTTCGCCGCTCAACGCGATGGTCTGCACCGGCGTGCGTCCGGGCGGGAGCTCGTCGATGGCGGACACGTCCAGGTCGGCGTAGGCGGCCATTGCCAGCGTGCGCGGGATCGGCGTCGCGGTCATCACCAGCTGGTGTGGAACCGCGTCGTCGCTGGCGCCTTTCTCGCGCAGCGCCAGGCGCTGGTGCACGCCGAAGCGATGCTGCTCGTCGACGATGGCGAGGGCCAGGTCGTGGAAGGCCACGCCCTCCTGCATCAACGCGTGGGTGCCAACCACGACCTGCGCCGCGCCGCTGGCGACGTCGGCCAGCACCGTCGCGCGCGCCTTGCCGGTGACCTTGCCGGCCAGCCAGGCGACGCGCACGCCCAGCGGTTCCAGCCATGCGCGCAGGTTGGCGAGGTGCTGCTCGGCCAGCAATTCGGTCGGCGCGGCCAGTGCGGCCTGTTTGCCGGCTTCGACCGCCAGCATCGCGGCCAGCGCCGCGACCACGGTTTTGCCGGAACCGACATCGCCCTGCACTAGCCGCAGCATCGGCGAAGGCTGGGCCAGGTCGTGGCGGACCTGGGCGAACACCCGCTGCTGCGCGCCGGTCAGCTCGAATGGCAGCGCGTCCTGCAACCGCTTCGCCAGCGCACCCTGCCCCTTCAACGCGGGTGCACGATGCCGTTGCAAGGCGATGCGCTGGCGCCGCAGGCTGAGGTGATGGGCGAGCAGTTCTTCCAGCGCCAGCCGACGCTGCGCGGGATGGGTGCCGGCAGCCAGCGCGGC
The DNA here is from genome assembly GCF_017939625.1 of Pseudoxanthomonas helianthi. Classification (GTDB taxonomy): domain Bacteria; phylum Pseudomonadota; class Gammaproteobacteria; order Xanthomonadales; family Xanthomonadaceae; genus Pseudoxanthomonas_A; species Pseudoxanthomonas_A helianthi. The sequence goes on along the minus strand of NZ_JAGKTC010000002.1, from coordinate 83,952 downwards.
CAGGTCGGCATCGCGCGCGGGCCGATGCATCGCCAGCAGCGCGGTGCGCAGCGAAGGCAGGCCCAGGCCCTGCAGCCATTCGGAGGGCAGCAATTCCAGCGACGCCTCGTCGGGCAATCGGTCCAGCGCCTGCACGATCAGCTTGCGCAGCGTCGCCGGACCGATTCCCTCGATCGCCGGGTAGACCGGGTCGAGCTGCTCGCCGAGTTCGCCGGCATCGCTTTCCTCGAGCACGCGATAGCTGGGGTGGACGATCTCCAACCCATGTTGGCCGGCACGCGGCGTGCCGTAGCAGCGCACGCGCGCGCCGACCCGGAACTGGTTGACCTGCTGCGAGCGGAAATGGAAGAAGCGCAGCACCAGGGTGGCCTGCGAGTCGTCGCCGATGGCCACCCGCAGCATCGGCCGGTAGCGGAAGCCGCGCTCCACCGCTTCCACCGTGCCTTCCACCTGCGCCGCCACGCCGGCTTGCAGCGCGCGGATCGGGGTCAACGTGGTGCGGTCCTCGTAGCGCAGCGGCAGGTGCAGCCACAGGTCCTGCAAGGTCGACAAGCCGCGCGCGGCGAGCTTTTCGAGCACGCGCGGGCCCGCGCCCGTCAGGCGGGCGATGGGTTGGTCGAACGCGGAAACCGCGGAATCTTTCGCTGGGCTTGCTGCTGCCGGCATGGACTAAGCATGCCGGCAGCGCGCGCGCCGCGCCAGTCGGATTTCCCCGCGCCGCGGGGTCAGAACTGGTATTGCACTTCCATGCCGTAGAAACGCGGCTCGCTGATGCCGGCGCCGGTGGTGCCGATCACCGTGGTGCCGTAGGTGTTCAGGCCGTTCACGTAACGGTTGTCGAACACGTTGTTGGCGTAGGCAGCCACGCTCCACTGCGTCGACGGCGAACGCCAGCGCACGTACACATCGGTGCGGTTGCGTTCCTCGCCGATGGTGAAGTTGGCGTAACGCCCGCAATTGCCCTGGCTGGCCGAGCCCGAATTGCAGCGGCCGCGGCCGTTGTAGGAATGGCGCAGCGAGAACAGCAGGTCGCCGTTCGCGGCCAGCGGCACGGTGTAGGCGACGCCGGCGGCGAACGACCAGTTCGCCTCGCCGGTCGGTTCGCCGCTCAGGTCGCGACCGTCCGGGGTGATGAAGTCCTTGTAGGTCGAGTCGATCCACTCGGTGGCGAAGTCGAAGCTTAGCTGGTCGGTGGGATGCCAGCGCGCGCTGAAGTCCAGGCCCCAGGCGGTCAGGTCGCTGGTGCTGACCACGTAGCGCGGGATGCCTTCCGACGTATCCAGGCGGATCGCCTGGCGGTTGTCGTAGACGTAGTAGAACGCCGAGGCTTCGTACTGCATGCGCAAGTCGCGCAGGTCGCGCTTGATGCCGGTCTCGAAGTTCCACACGTCTTCGTTGTCGAACGTGGCGCCGGGCGAGAACGCGTTGTAGCCGCCGGCCTTGTAGCCCTTGGCCAGCGAGGCGAACACCATGGTGTCCTCGGACGGGTGGTAGTCGACGACGAAACGCGGGCTCCAGTCGCTCCACGAATGCTTCGCGCGGTTGGTCACGCCCTTGTTGGCCATCGAGATCGGGTCGCTGAAGGCCAGGTCGAACGCGGCGAGGAAGGCGGCATCGATGTCGATCATCGCGTCTTCGCCGCCCGGCGCGCACAGGCCCAGCATCGAGCAGGGCACCTGCTGCGGCAGCACGCCGTACTGCTCCAGCACCTGCAGTCCCTGGTTCAGCGCGTCGGCGCGATGGTAATCGTTGAACCAGCTGAACTTCTTCTGGTCGCGGGTGTAGCGCAGGCCGAAAGTCACGTTCAACTTGTCGGTGGCGTGCCAGATCACGTCGCCGAACGCCGCGTAGGCGGTGGAATCCACGGTGTTGTCGTAGGACTCGCGCCACGGATTGCCGAACAGTTGCACCGGTATGCCGAATTCGTCCGCGGCACCCTGCAGCAGGCTGAACAATGGCAACCCATACAGGCCCGCGGCGGCGGTATTGATGCTGTCGCTGGTCAGGTCGACCACGCTGGACTGCTTGGCCTTCTCCTGGAACCAGCTGGCGCCGGCGACCCAGTCCAGGGAGCCGGTGTTGCCGCTGAACTTGAATTCCTGGTACCAGGTGGTGTTGTCCTCGATGTTGATCGTGTCGAGGTACAGGTCGCTGCGGTTGGTGCCGTCTTCCTCGGCGCGGTTGTAGGTGTCGAAGTTGCGCCACGCGGTCATCGAGCTGAGGTGGCCCCATTCGAAGGCGTGGTCGAGGATCAGCGTCGCGCCGTCGAACTTGCGGGTTTCGTCGTTGCCGGGCACGTCGGTGTAGGCGGGACGGCCGATCGGATCCTCGTATCCGGCCGGGTCGGCCGGTACCGGCGGCACGCCCGGCGCCGCCGGCAGGTCAACGATGCCGATGGTCGGGTGCGAGCGCTGGTCGAGGTCCTCGTGGTCCCAGCTCAGCAGCATCTGCGTGTTGTCGCTGATGTCCCAGCGGAACGCCGCGCGCGTGGCCCAGTTCTTGCCGTCGTTGAGCGGTTCGCCGGTGGCCGCATCGTCCAGCCAGCCGTCGGTCCGGTTGTACAACGCGTTGATGCGGAAGGCCATGTCTTCGCCGGCCGGCAGGTTGAGCATGCCGTCGAAATACTGCTTGCCGTAGTTGCCCACGCGCACTCGCGCGCGGCCTTCGAGGTGGTCGCTGGGCCGCTTGGTGATGATCGACACGGCGCCGGCGGCGGTGTTGCGGCCGAACAGCGTGCCTTGCGGGCCTTTCAGTACCTCGATGCGTTCCACGTCGAGAAACGGCAACACGGTGCCGCCGCCGCGGCCGGCGTAGACGCCGTCGACGTACACGCCGACGGTCGGGTCGGTACCGATGCCGAAGTCGCCGGTGCTCAGGCCGCGCAGCTTGAAGCCGGCCTGGGTCGGCTGGTCGTCGCTGACCGACAGGCCGGGCACGAAGCTGTCGAGATCGCCGAGGTTTTCCGCCGCGGTCTGCTCCATCACGTCCTCGCCCACCACCTGCAACGCGATGGGCACGTCCTTGAGCTCCTGCTCGCGGCTCTGCGCGGTGACGACGATGCGATCCAGCGTGGTCGCCGCGTCCCCCGTGGCGGGCGCGGACGCCTGTTGCGCCCATGCCGTGCCGCTGGCGCCCAGCGCCATGCAGCCCATCATGGCGCGACGCAGCCCGATCACCAGATTGCGTTGTTTCGTTCTCATCACTCCCTCTCCCAGGTGGTGTACGAAAGCCTGTTTCAATAGAGCGCGTTCAACCGCCGGCGGCGGCAGGAACGTCCGCCTCGGCAGCGCAACTGCCGTGCTGCGCGTCTATCCATTGCCGGATCAGCTCGACGCCTTCGCGATGCACGACCGAGCGCCCCACTTCCGGCATCATCACCGACGGATCGTCGCTGTCCATGCGGAACAGCAGGACCGAACCGTCCGCGCGACCGGGCTGGATGTCGTACAGGCGGTCGCCGGTGCCCTTGCCCGCCGCCACCGGCTGCTTGCAAAAGCCGTTCTGCAGGCGTGTGGCAGGCGATGCGTCCAGATGCAGGCCAGAAGTGATCGCCGGACCGGTCGCGCTGTGGCAGTGGCCGCAGTTGACGTCGAGATAAGCCCGGGCGCGCGCGTCGAGCGGTGCGTTTGGATCGGTGGCATCGACCGCGCGCGGCGCGGACGCGGCATCCGGCGCGCCTTGTAGATAGCCGACCCGTGTCCAGTGGGCCAACTGGTTCTCGCGGCCGGCCGCGTAATCGAGTTCGCGATTCAGGTGCCGCGCCTTCGGCCCGATCGGCAACAGCTTGCGCGAATGGTTGTTGGTGAGGTGGCAACCACCACACTGGTTCTGGTCGGGCACCTGGTAATCCACGGCCTCGCGCGCGCCGTTCGCATCGACCAGTTCCAGCGACACCAGCTCGCCGGTGCGTTTCAGCGTGGCCTCGGTCTGCGCGTCGTTCCACACGTACGGCAGTGCGACCCATCCCTCGGCGCGATGGACCAGCAACCGGGTCTCGATCAACCGGACCTTGCCCAGGTCCAGCGTTTCGCCTTCCATCATCGACAGCGAAGGCGGCGTGCGGGCCACCGATTTGCCGTCCCATTTGCCGTTTTCCGGGAGCGGGTAATAGAACGTCTTGCTGAGGATGGTGCCGACCGGGAAATCGAACGCCGCATTGGCGTCGTAGTGCGCGGCCTGGCCCTTCGGCATCCACACGGTGCGCAGCTTATGCGCGTAGTCGCTGAACAGCGGCGTGTTGAGATCGTAAGGCACCACGCCTTCGTTCAAGCGCAACTTGCCGCCTTCGACGCGCAACAGATGCCAGTCGTCGAGCGAGGCCGGCTGGCCCTCGGCGAAGTAATGCACCGGCTGCGCGCCGCGACAGGCTGCCAACAGCAACGACAGAACCAACAGCAGGACAACGCGGGGCATCGTGCGGCTCAACCCCGCTTCAGGTCGACCGCGGGCAGGCGCGGCAGATCGCATTCGAACGGCTTCATGTCCTTGCTCGGATTCTTGTTGCCGTTGGGTCCGTCGACGTTGACCACGCCACTGACCCCGCGCAGGCACAGCTGCGGGCCTTCCTTGCGCGCCGGATTGACGTAACCATCGAACAGCACGTCCGGCAGGCTGCCGCCGATGCCGTACAGGGCCAGTTTCAGCGCCTTGAAGTCGAGCCGGTCGGGCGAATCGCCGCCGCCGCTGAACTGGTTGTCGTGCACGTAGATGCGTTCCGGGTACGGATCGAATTCCTTCGACATGCTCTGGTCCTTGTATCCGGTGGAATACACGCTGGACAGGATCAGGTTGGCGCTGGCGTTGTCGGCGACCTTGTTGGCGAAGATCTCGATGTCGTCGTTGGAATTGACAACGATGCCCGAGCCGGCCGGCACGCTGGCCACCGGCGTGCCCTTGGCGCCGAAGTTCTCGTGGTTGTTGGCGATGACCTGGTTGTTGAACACGCGGATGTTGCCCCCCTGCTGCGACAGGCCCGGCATGTTGAACACCAGGATGCCGCCGGTGTTGCCGGTGGCCACGTTCTCGTACACGTCGGCGTCGATGGTGTTCTCGATCTCGATGCCGGCCACGTTCTGCTCGGCGCGGCTGCGGCGCACGATCACGCCCCTGGACTGGCCGACGTAGATGCCGGCGTCGGAAGCGCCGATCGCCACCGAATCCTCGATCAGCACGTTCCGGGTCAGCACCGGATACAGGCCGTAGCCGCCGTTCTTGGTGCTCGGCCCGCCGGTCCACTGCACCTTGACCTTGCGGATGGTGATGTTCTGCGACTCGCTGACCTTCAGGCCGTCGCCTTTCGAATCCTCGATGGTCAGGTCTTCGATGGTGAAATCATCGCCGTTGACCAGCAGGCCTTCGGCGCCGGCCTTCTGGCCCTTGAAGCTGAGCACGCTCTTGTCCATGCCCGCGCCACGGATGGTCACGCCGTCCGCGCGCAGGGTCAGGCTGCGATCGAAGGAGAACTTGCCCGCCGGAATCTCGATGACATCGCCCGGCTTGGCGTCCAGCAACTGTTCCTGGAACCTGGCGGCGAAGGCGGCGTCGCCGGCCGGTACCGCCGCCGAGGGGGTTTCGGGTGCCTTCTGCTGGCAAGCCGCGAGCGACAGCGCCAAGGCGCCAGCCACGGCTACGGAAATGGTGCGCTGCATGAAATCCCCTCCATACGCCTGCGAATGATGTCGCGCAGTCTGTGTGCTGGCTCGCGCCACGCGGAGGGCAGGAACGGCATACTACGGGGGGGAAAGCGGACAAGCTGGAGGGGCTTCGATGCAATGGAAAACCGGACTGGGCAGCCGTCTTTCGATTGCCAACCTTCCCACCAACATGCTGTGCAGCCTGGTGCTGCTGGCCGGCGAGTTCGGCGTCAACACCGAGAGCTGGTTCGCGGGCATGCGCTTGAACGTGCAGGAGATCCACGACCCCCAGGCACGCGTCTCCTATCGTCAGGCGTGCGAAGTGATCCGTCGCGCATTGCCGACGCTGCCGATCGAAGGCACCGGCCTTGCCATCGGCGGAACCCAGAACGGAGGCAATTTCGGCGTGCTCGGATTGGCGATGAAGACCGCCCCCACCTTCGGCGACGCCGTGCTGATCGGGCTCGAGTACCAGCGCAACCTCGGGCCGCTGATGGAACTGGAATTGCAGGACCGCGACGACGGCGGCCTTGCCGTGACCGCCACCGCGCCCGAGGAGGCCGCCGACCTGCTGCCCTTCCTATGCGAAGAGATGTTCGCCAGCACATTGATGCTGGCGCGCGAACTGGCCGGCCCGGAATTCCGCCCGTTGCGGCTCGAGCTGGGTTACCCCGCGCCACGCTATGCCGCGCGTTACCACGACCTGTTCGGCTGCGAAGTGCGTTTCGACCAGCCGCAGCATGCGATGGTGGTGGATCGCCGCTGGCTGGCGTTGCCGTTCGCCAGCTACAACCCGGTGACTTCGCAGCAGGCGCTGGCCTTGTGCCAGGCGCAACTGGCGGCGATATCGCCGCGCGGCGAAACCACCGCGGCGGTCGAGCGCCAGTTGCGACCGCGCCTGCGCGAGAACCCGCAAATGACCGACATCGCGACGGCCCTGCACCTGAGCGAACGCACCTTGCGCCGCCAGCTCGCCGAAGAAGGCACCAGCTTCAGCGCGGTGCACGATCGCGTCCGCACCGAACGCGCGCTGGAACTGCTGCAGGACCCGGCGCTGACCATCGCCTGGATCGGCGGCCAGATCGGCTTCAACGACGTGCGCGAATTCCGTCGCGCCTTCAAGCGCTGGACCGGGCAAGCGCCGAGCGAAGCCCGGCACCATTTCGGCTGACCGCCCAATCACAGTCCAAAGGGCGTCGTCATCCCGGCGCAAGCCGGGACCCAGCCTTTGCTTTCCGCTCGGCAGGCAACCACAGGAGCCGGAGCTGGATCCCGGCTTGCGCCGGGACGACGAGCAAATCTCGAGGCGCCGAGCGGATTCCTGGCGACGCGCTCAGTCCAGGATCATCGTCGCTTCGACTTCGAAGCCCACGCCCTTCGGCAGCGCGGCAACCTGCACGGTCGAACGCGCCGGGAACGGCGCCTTGAAATATTCCTGCATCACTGCGTTGACCGCGGCGAACTCGGACAGGTCGGTCAGGAACAGACCGAGGCGAACGATCTTGTCGAGCGAACCGCCGGCCGCTTCGGCCACCGCCTTGAGGTTGTCGAACGCACGCCGCGCCTGCACCTCGATGCCGCCTTCGACTACGTTGCCGGTGGCAGGGTCGAGCGGGATCTGGCCGGAGAAGTACACGGTGTTGCCGGCGCGCACGGCCTGCGAATACGGACCGATGGCGGCGGGAGCTTTTTCGGTGTTGATGATCTGGCGGGTCATAAGGAAATTCCTGCAGTGGCAGCCGCAATTCTAAACCGAAGCATGCCGTTGCCTTTGCCGTTGGCCCTGCAAGTTCCCTCCGCAGCGGCGGAGCCGGTGGGTAAGCCCCCGCAGGGGGCGGCGCACAGGGATGTGCGCCGTTTCCGGAGCAACAGGATGTTGCTTCCGGAAATTCCCGCCTGCTCTGCGAACCCTTCGCGCGCAGCGCGAAGGGCGAGGCAGGTGTGCTTGACCAGACATTCGTCTGTTGAAAAAGCGCCTCTTTGGTTACTTGACCAGCCCTTCGGGCTGTTGAAAAGCGCCTCTTTGCACAAGCAAAGACAGTGACTCGCGCGTCAGCGCGAAATGCTTTTGCTGCAAAAGCAAGAGCCAAGCCACTGGATTCCCGCCTTCGCGGGGCTTTCAACCGACGTATGTCGGGTCATGACGAGCAAAAAAAGCTACTGCCGACGCACGCCATTCACCACATTCAATCGCCGCAACCGCCGCATCACCTCGGCCAGATGCGTGCGGTCCCGCACCTGGATCTGGAACCGCAATACCGCCGCATTGAAATCGCGCTCCAGGTACTCGACCCGGTCGATGTTCGACTGTCCCTGCGCCATCGCCGCCGCGACCTGCGCCAGCACGCCGGGCCGGTTCTCCACGTCGACCAGCAACGAAGCATCGAAATCGCCCGAGACCTTCGAATCCCAATCGATCGGCACCCAACGCTCCGGCGACTTGCGGAACTCGACCACGTTCGGGCAATCCAGCCGGTGCACCACGATGCCCTTGCCGGCGGTGTGGTAACCCATGATGTCGTCGCCCGGGATCGGCTGGCAGCAATTGGCGAAACTGACCACGCCGCGCTCGCTGCCGGTGATCAGGATCTTCTCCTGCACGTGCCGGTTGTGGCCACCGCCGCGCAGCTCGGCGTACGCGGTCAGCGCCTGCGCCGCCTGCGCCGGCATCCAGTTGCCCAGAGCCACGTCGGCAAGGAACGCCTCCAGGCGCGGGTAGCGGTGCTCGGCGAGGAAGGCCTCCAGGCGCTGCTGCGGCAGGCGTTCCAAAGAACTGTCCAGCTGTTCCAGCGCATTGTCGAGCATGCGATGGCCCAGCTGCACCGCATCCTCGTGCTCCAACTGCTTGAGCTGGTGGCGGATCGCCGTGCGTGCCTTGCTGGTGACGACGAATTCCAGCCACTGCGGCTTTGGCGTCGCGGACTTGGCAGTAATTATTTCCACGGTCTGGCCGCTGGTCAGCTTGGTGCGCAGCGGCACCAGCTTCTTGTCCACGCGCGAAGCGACCGCGTGGTTGCCGATATCGGTGTGCACCGCGTAGGCGAAATCCAGCGCGGTGGCGTTGCGCGGCAGCGACAGGATCTTGCCCTTCGGGGTGAACAGGTAGACCTCGTCGGGGAACAGGTCGACCTTGACGTTGTCGAGGAACTCCAGCGACGAGCCGGCGGCGCGCTGGTTCTCGATCAGCTCGACGATCCACGCGTGCGCGCGGCTCTGCGCGCTGTTCGGCGCTTCGCTGCCGAACTTGTAGCTCCAGTGCGCGGCGACGCCGCGTTCGGCGACCAGATCCATTTCCTCGGTGCGGATCTGCACCTCGATCGGCGAACCGTAGGGACCGAACAACACCGTGTGCAGCGACTGGTAGCCGTTGGCCTTGGGAATGGCGATGAAATCGCGGAAGCGCCCATCCAGCGGCTTGTACACCGCATGCACCGCGCCGAGCGCGTGGTAGCAGGCCGGCACCGACTGCACCACCACGCGGAAGCCGAATACGTCCATCACCCGGTCGAAGCTCTTGTTCTCCCCGCGCATCTTCGTGTAGATGCTCCACGGGGTCTTGATCCGGCTGACCAGGCGATGGGCGATGCCTTCCTTGTGCAGGCGCTGCGACAGGTGCGCCTCGATCTGCGCCATCGCCTCGCGCCGCATCACCGGCTGGCTGCGGATGTGCCGCTCGATGATCGCGTGGCGCAACGGATACATCGCGCGGAAGCTGAGGTCCTGCAGCTCCGACTTGATCAGGTTCATGCCCAGGCGCTGGGCGATGGGCGCGTAGATGTCCAGGGTCTCGCGGGCGATGCGCTTGCGCGCCTCGGCGCTCTGCGCGCCGAGCGTGCGCATGTTGTGCAGGCGATCGGCCAGCTTGATCATGATCACGCGCAGGTCGCGCGACATCGCCAGCAGCATCTTGCGGAAGCTCTCCGCCGCCGCTTCCTGGCGATCGCGGAACTTCAGCTTGTCCAGCTTGGTGACGCCGTCGACCAGTTCGGCCACCGCTTCGCCGAACTCGGCGGCGATCTCCTCGCGGCCCAGCGGTGTGTCCTCGATGGTGTCGTGCAGGATCGCCGCGATCAGCGTTTCCGCATCCAGGCCCATGTCGGCCAGTACCCCGGCCACCGCGACCGGATGGGTGATGTAGGGCTCGCCGGACTTGCGCATCTGCCCTTCGTGCGCGGCCGCGCCGACCTCCCACGCACGGCGCAGCAGCGGCAGCTGTTCCTTGGGCAGATAGGAAGCGGCCTGCAACAGCTTGCGCACGTAATCCGGCGTGTCGTCGCCGTTGGACGGCTCGACGGCGGCTTTTGCCTTGGCTTTGGCGGTACGCGCGGGACTCATGCCGGAAGCCTATGCCAGCGGCGGGAATCCGGCAAATTCGGCCATGTTTTCCGGCGTGGGAGTGGTTACGGCATGCCGTAACCGGTAAGTCGCGAACTTCGAAGCCGCGGGCATGGAGATGCCGGAGTTCCGCTTGATGCGGCGAACGGGCACTTTCCTGGCTTCGGCATTCGCGACTGACGTCGCTCCCACGCCGAATATCGTCGCGAATCGCCGTGAATCGGCGCCGCCATTGGGAGTCCGGAAAAGCAAACGGCCCGCACGAGGCGAGCCGTCCGGGAAACGCTTGCGGGCAGACCGGAACTCAGTCGTCGCCCTTCGACATGTCGTCGTCGGCGACCACTTCGGCCGCGGCCCATTCCAGCGCCTCGCGCTCCTTGCGCTCGCGCTCGGCCTTGTCGACCTGGTCGATCAGGCTGTTGTCGATGCTGCGCGCGGCGATCTCGCGCAGCGCCAGCACGGTCGGCTTGTCGCCGGCTTCGCTGTTGTCGATGGTCGGCTCCACGCCGTTGGCCAGCTGGCGGGCGCGCTTGGCAGCCATCATGACCAGCTCGAAACGGTTGTTGACGACTTCCAGGCAATCTTCGACGGTGATGCGGGCCATGGGGGCTCCCGGCGACCCGGGGGCCGCGCGATCAAAAGAGAAAGGGGCGGCGATTCTATGGGCAATACCGCCGGAACGCAACTCTTTTCTTGCAAATCAACCAGTTACAGGAAGAATTGGCCGATATTTCCGGCGGATTCGCCATAGGTCGGGGTACCGTCCCCGGCCGCAGCCCGGCAAAAAGCACGCACGGGATGTGCCCCGGCCCAAGGTTATTCCGCCAGAAGCGCCGAAATCAGCTTGCCGTGGCGGGCGACCTGGCGGTCGCGACGCAGGCGGCTGGCGGTGAAGATGGCGTGCATCTCGTCGACCGCGCGCTCGAACACGTCGTTGACGATCACGTAGTCGAACTCGCCGTAATGCGACATCTCCTCGCGCGCGGCGGCGAGGCGCTGCTGGATCACCGCCTCGCTGTCCTGCGCGCGCTTGCGCATGCGGTCCTCGAGCGCGGCGCGCGACGGCGGCAGGATGAATACGCTGACCGCGTCCGGCACCTTGGCCCGCACCTGGCGCGCGCCCTGCCAGTCGATTTCCAGCAGCACGTCCTGGCCCGCGCTCAACTGCGGTTCCACCGACTGCCGGGCGGTGCCCTTCCAGTCGTTGTGGACCCGCGCGTGTTCGAAGAAATCGCCGGCGTCGATCATGCGCTGGAATTCCTCCGCGCCGACGAAGTTGTAGTGCTCGGCGTGGCGTTCGCCCGGGCGCGGCTGGCGCGAGGTGAACGAAATCGACAGCGAGATCTGCGGGTCGCGCGCCAGCACCGCGTTGACGATGCTGGACTTTCCGGCACCCGAAGGCGCCGCGACGATGTACAGGGTGCCGCGCATGCTCATCCGTCCGCTTCCCTACTCGATGTTCTGCACTTGTTCGCGCACCTGGTCGATCAGCACCTTCAGCTCGACGGCGAGGTTGGTGGTGCGCACGTCGACCGACTTGGAGCCGAAGGTGTTGGCTTCGCGATTGAATTCCTGCAACAGGAAATCCAGGCGGCGGCCGACCGGCTCGGATTGCCTGAGTACGCGGCGGATTTCCTTGACATGGCTGTCGAGGCGATCGAGCTCCTCGTCCACGTCGAGCTTCTGCAGCCACAGCACCAGTTCCTGCTCCAGCCGGCCGGGGTCGGCGGGTTGCGACAGGTCGGCGAGGCGCGTCTCCAGCTTCTGCCGCTGGCCGGCGCGGATCTGCGGCATCAGTTCGCGCGCTTCGGCCGCGCGCGCGGCGATGGCGTCGACGCGATCGTTGATCACCGCGGCCAGCTTGGCGCCTTCGCGTTCGCGCGCGGCGACGAACTGGTCGAGCAGCGCGTCGAGCAGGGCCAACGCCTCGGCCTGCAGCACGTCCGCGTCGAAGGCCTTGTTCTGCAGCACGCCGGGGAACTGCAGCAACGCGCCGAGTTCGGTGTGCAGGCCCGGGAAGCGCGCGCCGAAGTCCAGCGCCAGCTCCGACAACTGGGCGACGACGCGCGGGTTGGGCTTCAGTTCGCCGTCGCTTTCGCCGGCGCGCAGGCGCAGGGCGAAGTCGAGCTTGCCGCGGCCGATGCGCGAGGCGATGCGTTCGCGCAGCGCGGGTTCCAGCGCGCGCAGTTCCTCGGGCAGGCGCAGGCCCAGTTCGAGGAAACGATGGTTGACCGCGCGCAGTTCGGCCACCAGTGCGCCGCCTTCGAAGGCGCGCTCCAGCGTGGCGAAGGCGGTCATGCTGCGGATCATGGCAACGGCCGGTGCGAATGGACGCGAATGGTAACCTATGCTGCCCTTTCCACGGATTTCGCCATGAGTACGTCTCCGTCTGGAGCACTCCGCCCCAGCGGCCGCGCGCCCGACCAGTTGCGCCCGGTTTCGATCCAGCGCGGCTTCACCAGGCACGCCGAAGGCTCGGTGCTGGTCAGTTTCGGCGAGACCCGCGTGCTGTGCACCGCCAGCGTCGAGAACCGGGTGCCGGGCTTCCTGCGCGGCAAGGGCGAAGGCTGGGTCACCGCCGAATACGGCATGCTGCCGCGCGCCACCCACACCCGCGGCGACCGCGAAGCGGCGAAAGGCAAGCAGGGCGGCCGCACCCTGGAAATCCAGCGCCTGATCGGCCGCTCGCTGCGCGCCTGCGTCGACCGCGCCGCCTTGGGCGAATGCACCATCACCCTGGATTGCGACGTGCTGCAGGCCGACGGCGGCACCCGCACCGCGGCGATCACCGGCGCCTACGTGGCGCTGGTCGACGCGGTGAACGGATTGAAGAAGCAGGGCATGGTCAAGCGCGACCCGATCCTCGGCGCGGTGGCCGCGGTCTCGGTCGGCGTCTATCGTGGCGTGCCGGTGCTGGACCTCGACTATGCCGAGGACAGCGACTGCGATACCGACATGAACCTGGTGATGAACGACGGCGGCGGCTTCATCGAGCTGCAGGGCACGGCCGAAGGCCACGCCTTCCGCCGCGACGAACTCGACGCACTGCTGGCGCTGGGCGAGAAGGGCATCGGCGAACTGTTCGCCGCGCAGCGCGCCGCGCTGGCCGCCGGCTAGGCGACCTATGAAGCGTCACATCGCGCTGGTCACCCTGGTCGTCGACGACTACGACGCCGCGATCGCCCACTACACCGGCGACCTGGGTTTCGAACTGCGCGAGGACAGCGACCGCGGCGGCGGCAAGCGCTGGGTCTGTGTCGCCCCGCGCGGCGCGGAAACCGCATTGCTGCTGGCCCGCGCCGACGGCGACGCGCAACAGGCGCGGATCGGCGACCAGACCGGCGGACGCGTGTCGTTCTTCCTGCATACCGACGACTTCCGTCGCGACTACGCCGCGATGCGCGAACGCGGCGTCGAATTCCTTGAAGCGCCGCGCGAGGAGAGTTACGGCATCGTTGCCGTGTTCCGCGATCGCTACGGCAACAAGTGGGACCTGCTGGAGCCGAAAGCATGAAACTCGTCCTGGCTTCTTCCAACCAGGGCAAGCTGGAGGAGTTGCGCCACCTGCTCGGCGACGCCGGCGTCGAATTGGTCGCGCAGTCCGAACTCGGCGTCACCGACGCGGACGAAACCGCGGTCACCTTCGTCGAAAACGCCTTGCTGAAGGCCCGACACGCCGCCGCGCTGACCGGATTGCCGGCGCTGGCCGACGATTCCGGCCTGTGCGTCGACGCGCTGAACGGCGCCCCCGGCCTGTATTCGGCGCGTTACAGCGGCGTGCATGGCGATGCACAAGCCAACATCGACAAGTTGCTGCACGAGCTGCGTGACGTGCCCGAAGAAGCACGCGGCGCACATTTCTATTGCGTGCTGGTATGGGTGCGCCACGCCGACGACCCGCAACCGCTGATCGCCGAGGGCGAATGGCGCGGGCGCATCGCGTTCGAGCGGCGCGGCGACGGCGGACATGGTTACGATCCGGTGTTCCTCGACGTCGAGCGCGGCCAGACCGCCGCGGAGATGCCGGCGGAGCTGAAGAACCTGCTGAGCCATCGCGGCAAGGCGCTGGTCGAGTTGCGCCGCAGGCTGCTCACGGCCCTGTAGGAGCGCACTTCAGTGCGCGACCGGACAGTCGGCGTCGCGTGGAAATTCCCCGCATCGGATCGTCTCCGGTCGCGCACTGAAGTGCGCTCCTACACAATACGCATATGTTGATTCCCCCGCCCCTCTCGCTGTACGTGCACCTGCCCTGGTGCGTGCGCAAATGCCCGTACTGCGATTTCAATTCGCACCAGGGCAAGGGCGAGTTGCCGTTCGGCGAATACGTCGACGCGTTGCTGCGCGATCTCGACTTCGATCTGCCGCTGGTCTGGGGCCGCACCGTGCAGACGGTGTTCTTCGGCGGCGGCACGCCGAGCCTGTTCCCGCCCCAGCACATCGACCGCTTCCTGCAGGAAGCCAGTGCGCGCCTGCGTTTCGCGCCGGGCTGCGAGATCACCCTGGAAACCAATCCCGGCACCGCCGAGCACGGCCGGTTCGAGGAATACCGCAAGGCCGGGGTCAACCGGATCAGCTTTGGCATCCAGAGCTTCGACGATGGCAGCCTGCAACGGCTGGGTCGGATCCATGACAGCCATGAAGCCGAAGCGGCGGTGAAGCTGGCGCAGGACGCCGGCTTCGACAATTTCAACCTCGACCTGATGTACGCGCTGCCGCAGCAGACCCTGGCGATGGCGGAAAACGACCTGCAGCGGGCGTTCGCGCTGCAGCCGGCGCACATCAGCCACTACCAGCTGACCCTGGAACCGAACACGGTGTATTTCGCCCGGCCGCCGAAGGGCATCCCCGATGACGACGCGGCTTGGGACATGCAGGAGCATTGCCAGGCACTGCTTGCCGACGCGGGCTATGCGCAGTACGAAGTCAGTGCGTATGCGCGGCCGGGCCGGCAATGCGCGCACAACCTGAACTACTGGCGCTTCGGCGACTACCTCGGCATCGGCGCCGGCGCGCACGGCAAGATCACCCTGGGCAGCGAGCAGACCATCCTGCGCCGCTGGAAGATCAAGCACCCGACCGCCTACCTGGCGGCCGCCGGCACGCCGCAGGCGATCGGCGGCGACGACCGCATCGATGCGGCGCGGCGGCCGTTCGAATTCATGCTCAACGCGCTGCGCTTGCGCGAGGGCTTCACGCTGGCCGGCTTCGAGGCGACCACGGACCTGCCGGAGAGCGCCATCGCGGCGCCATTGCAGCAGGCCTTCGCCAATGGCTGGCTGGAGCGCGATGGCGACCGCATCGTGCCGACCGAGCTGGGGCGGCGCTTCACCAATGACGCGGTCGAGTTGTTCCTGTAGCCCCGACCTGCGGCGGAACTCCATTGTGGGAGCGATGTAAGTCGCGATGCTTTTGAGGTTGCTGCCGAAAGGCATCGCGACTTACGTCGCTCCCACAATGAAAGTGACCGGGCAGGCGTGGTCACAGCGCGATCCGCGCCAGGTGGGGCAAAATGTAGGTCTTCGATCCCGCAGGCCCTTCCATGAACGCTCCCGACATCGCCGCCCTCTACGCCTCCCACCTGGCCGAACTCAAGCGTCGCGCCGACGAAGCGCTGGCGCGCGGCGGTTTCGACCACCTGGTCGTGCCCAGCGGCACCCAGCACTGGCAGGTGTTCGACGATCGCGACTATCCCTATGCGGTCAACCCGCAATTCAAGCACTGGCTGCCGCTGACCAAATTGCCGTACAGCTGGCTGGTCTACACGCCCGGCCAACGTCCGCAGGTCATCTACTACCAGCCGCACGATTACTGGCACGTGGTGCCGGACGCACCGAACGGCTGGTGGGTCGAGCATTTCGATGTCCTCATCATCCGCAAGCCGGAGGAAGCGCTGGGCCTGCTGCCGAAGGCGGCGGGACGTTGCGCGATCCTTGGCGAACCGCAAAGCGCCCTGGGCGACTACATTCCGAACAATCCGGAACCGGTCATCAACTACCTGGAATACCAGCGTTCGTACAAGACGCCGTACGAAGTCGCGCTGATGCGCGAGGCGCAACGCCTGGCCGTGCGCGGACATCGCGCCGCCGAAGCCGCATTCCGCAGCGGCGCCAGTGAATTCGAAATCCACATGGCCTATTGCAGCGCTGTCGGCCAGGACGCGAACGAACTGCCCTACGGCAACATCATCGGCCTGAACGAACACGCCGCCGTGCTGCACTACATGGACCTGGGCCGCACCGCGCCGGCGCAATCGCGCAGCTTCCTGATCGACGCCGGGGCCAGCCATCGCGGCTACGCCAGCGACATCACCCGCACCTATGCGGCCGACCGCTCGGGCGAATTCCAGGCCCTGATCGATGCGGTCGACGCGGCTCAGGTGAAGATGGGCAAGTCGGTACGTGCCGGCGTCGACTACAAGCAGCTGCACGTCGATGCGCACCTGCAGCTGATGGCGATCCTCAAGGATTTCGGCGTGATCAAGGTGTCGCCGGAAGCCGCGCTGGCGAGCGGCGTCAGCGCCGCCTTTTTCCCGCACGGCCTGGGCCATCCTATCGGCCTGCAGGTGCATGACGTGGCCGGCTTCGCCGCCAGCGATCGCGGCGGCCGCATCGAACGTCCCGCCGGCCATCCGTACCTGCGCATGACCCGCGTGCTGGAACCGGGCATGGTGGTGACCATCGAACCCGGCCTCTACTTCATCGACATGCTGCTGGACGAACTGAAGCAGAACGGCCACGCCGACAGCGTCGACTGGGCGCGCGTCGATGCGTTCCGTCCCTACGGCGGCATCCGCATCGAGGACGAGGTACTGTGCACCGACGGCGAGCCGCAGAACCTGACCCGTCCGGCGTTCGCCGAAGCGGCCTGAGCTGCGCTCAACGTCCGCGCCTGCGGTACTCCGCGGGCGTGACGTGGAAGTGGCGCTGGAACACGTCGCCGAAATGCGAAGGCGTGGAGAAACCGAGCGCATAGGCGATTTCCGCCACGCTGCCTTCGCCGTCGCGCAGGCGCTGGCTGGCCAGGTGCAGGCGATGAGTGCGCACGTAATCGCTCCAGGCCATGCCCAGCTGCTGGTGGAAACGGCGGCTGAAGTACGCGGGCGACAGTGCGCACAGCGCCGCAGCCTGTTCCGCCGAGGGCGCGTTGGCGGGATCGCGGCGCAGCCGTTCTATCGCCGGACGCAGGCGGCGTAACGCGTCGGCGCCGACGCCATCGGCCAGGCCCTCGATCCGAGGCGCCTGCGCGGCGGCCAGCAACAGGAGCTGCGCCGACGGCGTCGCCAGCACATCGTCTTCCCCGGCTTCGCGCAGCCATTCGACCAGCACGCCGATGCGCTGGGCCAATGCGCCGCGGGGCCGGGCGCAGAAAGCGCTGCGCAGGGATTCGCCGCCGGGCAGCGAGGCGACGGTGCCGGGATCGATCTGGACCAGGGTCCAGTCGCGCGCGCCGCCGGCCAGGGTGAAGTCGTGCTGGCGCAACGAAGGCACGAACACCAGGCAGCCGCGCGACAACGGATAGCGAACGCCATCGGCGACGAATTCGCCGCGCACTTGGCCGAACAACACCAGCTCGCAGACGTCGTGGTAATGCGGGAACGGTGTGCTCGGCTCGGCGCCGCGCCCTTCGGCCACGTGGCGCACGCGCAGCCGCGCGCCGGGGCGCAATTCCACCGGCTCGCAGATCGGACGGTCGAGATGGGGAACCATCATGTCGTCATTGTAGGAGCGGGCCCTACTCCAAGGGATGCCATGATGCCCGATGTGGGAGTGGTTACGGCATGCCGTGACCGGTAAGTCGCGAACGGATTGCGATGGTCTGGACGTAAAGCTTCGCGACTTACGTCGCTCCCACGGCGGGATGTCCTGGAAAAATCGTGGCTTGGGCTATGTCCAGAGTTCAGGGTGCGCCCAGCACGCGCACACCCATCGGCGGCAACGACAACGAAGCCGGATGGATCGGCTGCCGTGCGGCTTTCGCGTCGAGCAGGTCGAACCACGGCATGCCCGCGATTTCGCTGCCCAAGCTCGGCGCCGCCGCCGCATTGCCTAGATTGACGAGCAGCAATGTGCGCTGCCCGCCGGACTCGCGCAGCAGGCACAGAACCTGGCCGGCATCGTCGCAGAGGATGCGTTGCGCGCCATGCCGCAATTCCGGACGCGACTGGCGCAGCGCCAGCAACCGGCGATACCAGTTCAGCAGCGAAGCGGGATCCTTGTCCTGTTCCTGCACCGACACGCCGTCGTCGCTGCGGTTGTAGCGATTCGTCCACCAGGGCTTGTCGCCCTGGTACCAGGTCGCCGAACCCCGCGCGTTCAGGTCGGCCGACCAGCGCATCGCTTCGCGCAGCGGGATGTGGTTCGCGTCGGACAGGCCGACCTTGCCGGTGATGCCGCGCATGCCCAGTTCCTGGCCGTAGTAGACCAGCGGTTCGCCTTGGGCCAGCAACATGATCGCGGCACCGGCGCGCGCCTTCGCCATGTCGCCGCCGACCAGGGACATGAAGCGGTCGGTGTCGTGGTTTTCGAGGAACACGATCTGGCTTTTCCCCGCTGGCGTCAGGCGCTCGGTTTCGCGCAGCGCCTTGATGATCTCGCGCTTGTCGAGCTTGTCGATCGCGCCACGCAGGGGGAAGGCGAACACCATGTCGGCATGGCCGCGCACCAGCCAATCCGCGCCATAGCCCCAGTCCGACTGCTCGGCCATGATCCGGAAGCCGGGGCGACGTTCGCGCAGGGCATCGAAGATCGGTTTCCAGAACGTCCCGAACAGCTGCGTGGCCAGATGCTTGTTGTCGAGGTCGTCCATCATGTGATCGATGCGGAAACCGTCCGCGCCATCGCGGCCGCTGCCGTCGCCGTGCGGATCGGCCCATTGCAGCAGCACGCGCTGGAAATAGTCGCGAACCTTCGGCGAGTTCAGATCGACCATGGCGATGCCGATCATGCGGCCGTCGTAGCCTTCCCAGCGCGCCTGGTTCAGGAACGGCTCGGCCTCGCCGCGCGCCTTGTCGCGCCACAACAGGAAGTCGGAGGACGGCGCATCCGGCTTGCCGACGGATTGCGGCCACCACGGATGGCCCTCGCCGACGTACTGGATTTCCATGTCCATATACACCTTCAGCCCGCGCGCATGCGCGGCGCGGAGGAAGGCGCGGTAGTCGTCCATCGTGCCGTAGGCCGGCTCGATGCTTTCGAAATCGGTGGCGAAATAGTTGTGGTAGAACGGCGACGGCTGCAGCGGCGTCAGCAGGATCGAGGTGATGCCCAGTTGCTTCAGGTAATCCAGCCGCGCGGTCATGCCCTTCAGGTCGCCGATGCGGTCGCCATCGCCGTCGGCGAAGCTGCGGAAGAACACGTGGTAGAAGACTTCCTCGCCGGCCTTGGCGGGCGTGACCCTCGCAGGGACAGCTTTTGTGGGAGCGACCTTGGTCGCGAATGAATTTTGTCCATCCTGCCCAACACCAGCAGAAGCATTCGCGACCGAGGTCGCTCCCACAAGGTTGCAGGCGATTGCCATCGCCAGGACGGCGAGCGTGCGGATCGGATTCATGGTTTCTCCTCGTATACGTCGCCGGCGCCGCGCAACACGCGGCCGAAGAAGCGCAATGTGTCTTCGAGCGCAACGGTCCAGTAGGACCACTCATGCCCGCCATCGCGCTCGACATAGCGGTGGCGGATGCCTGCCGTGTCGAGCGTGGCGTGCAAGGTGCGGTTGGCTTCGATGAAAGGATCCTCGCGCCCGCAATCGAAGCGGATCGGCGGCAGTTGCCCGCGCGCGGCGTGCAGTGCGGCGGCGACGCTGCGGTCGGCCTCGGCCCCACTCCAGCCCGCACGGTCGTCTTCGACCAGGCCATCGAACTGCGCGATGTCGGTCATCGTCGAATGCGCCGCGGCAGCGACGAAGCGCGCCGGATGCTTGCCGACCAGCCGCAACGCACCGAAGCCGCCCATGCTGAGCCCGGCGATGAGCAAGGGCGAACGCGGCGTGCAGCCCGCAATGGCCTCGAGGGCCAGCGTGGGTACTTCCTCGACGATCCAGCGCTCGAAATCCTGCGCCTGGTGCGGCAGATAGCCGGAACCGTCGCCCCACAAACCATCCGAAGGCATCAGCAACGCCACCGGTGGCAACGCGCCTTCCGCAACCAAGCGTGCGGCGGTGCGATGCGCATCGCCCTTCAGCGCCCAGGCCCAGTGCGAACCGTACACGCCGTGCAGCAGGATCACGATAGGCAGGTCGGTAGCACCGTCGGCGCCCGGCGTCGCGTACATCGTCACGTCGGCACGCTGCCGCAGCGCGCGGCTTTTCACCGTCGCGAAGCGCAAGCCATCGACGGGAATCGCCGGATCGGACAGTTCGATGGTGCGGAAATCCGCCACTCAATCCTCCCGCGCGATCCGCAGCACGCCCTTGGCGCTGCGTCCGGCCAGCATATCGGCGAAGGCATCGCCGAGCGCTTCCAGCGGATAACGATGGCTGACCAGCGAGGCGAGTTCCAGCGAACCGTTGCCCACCCAGTCGAACAGGCGCGGGAAATCGCGCGACGGCACGCAACCGCCGTACAGCGGTGCCAGGTAGCGCTTGTTCCAGAAGAAATCGGTCAGCTCGACGTTGCCCGCGCCGTGCGCGCCGCTGACCTGCAACGCATTGCCGCCGTTGCGCGCCAGGCGCAACGGCAGGAAGGCCAGCGCAGGAACGCCGGTCGCTTCGAAGGCATGGTCGACGCCGCGCCCATCCGCCATCGCGCGCACCTGGGCGATCAAGCCGGCATGGCCGGTGTCGTTCGCCTGCGGCTGCAGGACATGGGTGGCGCCGAGCTTGCGCGCCCGCTTCAGCCGTTCGGCGACCCGGTCGATGGCGATGATCTTCGATGCGCCGGCAAGGCGCGCGCCCTGCACGACGTTCAGGCCAACCCCGCCGCAACCCAGCACCGCGACGCTGTCGCCGGGCGCGACCCGGGCGATGTTCAGCACCGAACCCACGCCGGTCATCACCGCGCAGCCGAGGATGCAGGCGGGATCCGGCGGCAATGCCTCGGGCAGCGGCGTGGCCGCCTCGGCGCGCACCAGGGTCCATTCGGCGAATGTGCCGAGATGGAACGAACGTTCGATCGGCCAGCCCTGCCAGCGCGTGCCGCCCGCATGCGCGCGACTGCTGGCGTCGGCCGCGTCGCGCGGTCCGTGCGTGCGTTCGCACAACGATTGCATGCCGCGACCGCACTGGAAGCAATCGCCGCAGGGAATCGCCCAGTTCAGCAGCACCGGCTGGCCGGCGCGCAGGTGCGACACGCCGCTGCCGACGGACTCGACGACGCCCGCGCCTTCGTGCCCCATCACCAGCGGTCCCGGCCAGCGCAGCGAGGCGTGGTCGGTATGGCACACGCCCGCCGCGGCGACGGCCACGCGCACCTCGCCCGGGCCGGGCGGATCGACTTCGATCGTGTCGATGACGAAGCCGCCCGCACCATCGGCGATGGCGGCGCGACCGGCCAGGATGTCCGGACTGTTCACGCTCACGCCGCCGGTTCGAACAGCACCGGGTTCTTCGGCGTGTCGATGACCTCGTCGACCTGCGCGCCCGGGCACCACTTCTCCCAGTCCTGCTGTTGCATGTGGTTCTCCGGCGCCTTCAACCGCATGTCGCGGTCCATGTAGATCACCGTCATCACCGAACGCGGCGCCTGCGAGCGGTTCGGCCCGGCGCGGTGGAAGGTCCAGCCGAGGTGGAAGCTGACTTCGCCCAGGTCGAACGGTTCGTCGACCACCGGGAAGCCGTGCGCTTCCATGTTCGCGGTGATCTCGCGTTCGCTCTCGTCGGAGATGCCGAGGTCGCGGCCGAATTCGACGTGCTGGCTGCCGGCGAAGAACGCCAGCGGGCCCATGTCGCGCGGCACCGCCTGCAACGGCACCCACGCGGTGACGCAACGATCGCTGTGCAGCGGCCAGTAGTACTGGTCGGCGTGCGCGGGGGTGATGCCGCCGCCGGGTTCCTTGTACAGCGACTGGTCGTGGTACAGGCGCACGCCCTCGGTTTCCAGCAGCGCGGCGGCGATGCCGGCCAGGCGCCGGCCGAACACGAACTCGCGGGCCAATCCGCCCTGCTCCCACAGGTTCATCACCTGCAGGAAAGCGCGGTCGTAGGTGCTGCGCTCCTCCAGCGGCGTGGTCTGGGTGTTCAGGGCGATGGTGAGGCGGGTGATCTCGTCGCCGTAATGGCGCAACTCATCCGCGTTGAACACG
Source organism: Pseudoxanthomonas helianthi (assembly GCF_017939625.1). Classification (GTDB taxonomy): domain Bacteria; phylum Pseudomonadota; class Gammaproteobacteria; order Xanthomonadales; family Xanthomonadaceae; genus Pseudoxanthomonas_A; species Pseudoxanthomonas_A helianthi. Next base: position 61,748 of record NZ_JAGKTC010000002.1, on the reverse strand, counting down.
TCCTTCAGGCGGATGAAACCGTCGCGGCGGAAGTTCGCGATCTGTTGCGCGGAAACCGGATAGGGGCGGTGCAGGTCGATGGTCGTCATGCCGGCATCGTAGGTTGCCCGCGACGGCCGGCGCATCCGCCGGGCTTGTCGGTTTTCGCGGAAATCCTGTCGGATTCATGACCTGCCGGCGACCCGCAAGCGGGGCGCGGCATGGCGCCGGCCCCGACGGATTACCGGATCGCGTCGGCGGGTCGCCCCGAACCCCGGATCGCAATGGCGGCGATGACGGCGCTGGGCGAGAACGACGTGACGGCAATGAGCTTCTGCATGAGCCCGCCGCACGCAGACAGATCGATACGGCCGACACCGAACATGATCGCCGCCAACGCGATGAACGCGACGGCATTCAGCGACAAGACCCAACGCAACCTTCTCGCGGCAGACATGCGCCATGCGACCCACACGGCCGCGAATGGCGCGACGAACATGCCGATGCCCAGCGCGCCCGGGTCGTGTCGCGGACTGGGAAGCGGATGCCAGCCGGCCCAGAACGAGGCCACGCCGGCGGATGCGAGGCACAGGGCCAACGCGCCGGCGGCGAGCTTGCCGGCACCGAGGCGCGGAAGCGATCCGGCCAGGCCCACGCTGCCCAGCAGCGCCAACACGCCGGTGAGCAGCGCACCGATGTTCAGGATGCCCGGCCGCGAGGAAAGGTTGGAGCCGAGCTCGCTCGCCGAGGTGGTGAGAATGCTGTAGTTCGGGAAATACGGTGCGGCCAGGACCTGTGCTCCGAAATAGACCACGGGCACCAGGACCGCGGCCATGAGCAGGAACTTCCAGCCGGGAGACAACGTGTCCATCAACGCCTCCGCGTTCGGATTCATGACTTGGCCGGCGGATCGAGGTTGCAGACCGGATCCGACTGGTCGGCGCGGTCGCTGACGCAAAGGCGCAGGTCGGGCAGGACGGCGATACGGCGGTGGGCGTTCACCGCCAAGCTGAAGCGCTGCAGCACCTTGCCTTCGCAATCGATGCCCGCGCCGGCCTGGCAATCGCCGAACAGGGCGTAGTGGCAACGGCCGCTGAAGCTGTGCCGGCATTCGAAATCGGCGATGCCGTTGGCGACCTTGATCCGGGCATCGATGCGCCATTCGCCGTTCTCGCTGGCGCGATAGACGAAGGTGCGGGTGCCCGGCGAGCAGGCGGCGAGCAGGAACGTCAGGCAAAGCAAGGCGATGGATCGGCGCATGGCGTGATCTCCGGAAGGTGCGGCGCGGATGGGGTGACGGCGTTTCGCGAAGCGGTGTTGCGCGGATCGACTTACATGTGCCGGAACAGGGTCATGAACGGCTGGCTCACCACCAGCGTCTCCGGCCGTGCCTTCAGGCGCACGACGCCCTTGCCGCTGTCGTCGCGCACGATCGAGGCGATCGCACGCAGGTTGACCAGGGTCGAACGGTGGATCTGCTTGAAATGAGTGGGGTCGAGCGCAGCCAACAGGTCCTTGATCGGCGTGCGCAGCAAGGCCTCGCCTTCGGCGGTGACCACGGTGGTGTATTTGTCGGCGGCGCGGAAATACAGCACGTCGTCGATGCCGATCAAACGCGTTTCGCGGCCCACGCTGGCGGTGATCCAGGTCAACGGCGGCTGTTTGCGTTCGGCCGGCGCGCCCTGCCCCAGCTTGCGCAGCAGTTCGGCCAGCGCGGCGCTGCCGGCATCCGCTTCGCCCGCGCGCGCCTGCAGCCGCGCCACGGTGGCGGCCAGGCGCTCGGGTGCCACCGGCTTGAGCAGGTAATCCACCGCGCCGCGTTCGAACGCGTCGATGGCGTACTGGTCGTACGCGGTGGTGAACACGATGCGCGTGCGCGGGCTGGCTTCGGCCGCCGCCGCGGCGACTTCGAGACCGGTCAGCCCGGGCATGCGGATGTCGAGGAAAGCGACTTCCGGCTGGTGCTCGGCGATGGCTTCCAGCGCGCTGGCGCCATCCTCGCACTCGGCGGCGATGTCCAGCGCCGGCCAGGCCTGCGCCAGCGCATCGACCAGCGCATCGCGCAGCAGCGCTTCGTCTTCGGCGACTACGGCCTTAGCCATGGGCCACGTCCCGCACCGGTTCGTGGCCGGCCGGCACCGAGATCGTCGCCGCGACGCCCGCCGGGAAATTGGCCACCACCGCCAGCGCCGCCTCGCCGCCGTAGAGCAGTTGCAGGCGTTCGCGCACGTTCTTCAGGCCGATGCCGGTGCCACCGGATTTGGCCGCACTGAACCCTTCGCCGTCGTCGGCGACAGTAACCGCCACAGCGTCGTCGCTGCGGCGCGCGCGGATCCAGACGGTGCCGCCCGAGGTCTTCGGCTCCAGCCCATGCTTGATCGCGTTCTCTACCAGGGTCTGCAACATCATCGGCGGCATCGACGTGCCGCGCAGCGCGTCGGGCACGTCGACCTGCACGGCCAGGCGCGAGCCCATGCGGATCTTCAGGATTTCCAGGTAGGCGATGGCGCGCTCGAGTTCCTCGCCCAGCGTCGACCACGCATCGTCGGTACGCGGCAGCGAATGGCGCAGGTATTGGATCAGGTGGCCGAGCATGCTCTCGGCGCGTTCCGGATCGCTGCGGGTCAGCAACTGCGCACTGGCCAGCGTGTTGTAGAGGAAATGCGGTTCGACCTGCGCGTGCAGCAGGCTCAGCTTGGCCACGGTCAGGTCCTTTTCCACCGTGGTGCGCTGGACGTCGGCCTGTTCGTTGCGGCGGCGCTCGGCCACGCGGCGGGTGATGGCGCGGGCGATGGCTTCGGCGTTTTCCAAATTGGTGCCGTCGTCGACCCGGAACCAGTCGCTCCATGCGCCGCTCTCCGGTTCGCAGACCAGGGTGACGCTGCCGCTGTCGTGGCCCGGGGTCACCGTGGCCAGGATCTGGTTGCGCGGCACGCCGAACCATTCCAGCGGATTCCAGCGCCCCAGCGGATTGCGACCGTAGGGATCGGGGCGGCGTACCTTCGCCTTGATCTGCAGGCTGTCCCGCGCGCTTTCCACTTCCACGACGCGCGGCAATTCGCGGATCGCGGCGTCGAGCAGGTCGAAGGCTTCGCCGGCTTCGAACGGAATCTCGATCTGCCGGCGCTGGCGGTTGCCGAGCGTGTCGCCATCGGTGCGGCCCGCGATCAGGCGTACCCGGCGCAGGTGCGAGAACGCGCCGGTGATCACGAACACCATCACCACAGCACCGACCAGCAGGACCGGCCAGGGATCCATGCCGCGGAACAGCAGGCCGTTCCATACCAGCGCCAGCAGGAAAAACACGCCGAACCAGGCAGCGACCAGGCGGAGCAGGAAGAGGCAGTTGCGGATCACGTCGGCGTTCCGTTGCGGAAGATGCGGCGAAGCATAGTCGCGGCTGGCGCCTTGGGAAGCGCCGTTGCGACGAAACGCGGCCGGCGGCGACGAAACCGGCCGCGCAGGGAGGCGAACTGCGGCGGAGCCGCGCTTTCCGCCCGCCGGCGGCGCGTGCACACTATCCCGCCCCGCGCTCCATGCCCCCGCATGTCCCCCGCCCACCTGCTGCTCGCCCTGGCCGTGGTCCTGGTCTGGGGCACCAACTTCGTCGTGATCCGGCTGGGCCTGGACGAGTTCCCGCCGCTGCTGTTCGCTACCTTGCGCTTCGTGCTGTCGTTCCTGCCGTGGCTGCTGTTCGTCAAACGGCCGCCGGTGCGGTGGCGCTGGCTGGTCGGCAACGGCGTGTTCCTCGGCTTCGGCATGTTCGGCCTGCTGTTCATCGCGATGCGCGCCGACATCACCCCAGGCGTGGCCTCGCTGGTGGTGCAGACCCAGGCGTTCTTCACCATCGGCCTGTCGATGCTGTTGCTGGGCGAACGCCTGCGTGCGTTCCAGGTCGCGGGACTGGCGCTGTGCGTGGCCGGGCTGGTGCTGCTGTTCGCGCATACCGATGCGTCGCTGACCGTGCGCGGACTGGTCCTGACCTTGTGCGCGGGCCTGTCTTGGGCCGTCGCCAACCTGATCGCCAAGCGCGCCGGCAGGATCGACATGCTCGGCTTCATGGTCTGGTCGAGCCTGTTCGCGGTGCCGCCGCTGTTGCTGGCCAGCCTGGCGTTCGAAGGCCCACAGCGGATCGGCGAAGCCCTGGCCCAGGCGAACTGGATCGGCTGGAGCGCGGCGCTGTGGCAGGGCGTGGCGAACACGCTGTTCGGCTACGGCGCATGGAACTGGCTGCTGGCGCGCTATCCCGCCGCGACGGTGTCGCCGCTGTCGCTGCTGGTGCCGGTGTTCGGCATGCTGGCCGCGGCGCTGGCGTTCGGCGAAGCGTTGCCGGGATGGAAGATTCAGGCCTGCGTGCTGCTGTTGGCCGGACTGGCGGTGATTTCACTGTGGCCGCGCATCGCGGCGCGGTTCGCGCGACCGGCGAGCTTGTCCGGAAACGGCGAGTAAGCGCGCCACCCGCGCTGGCTCCACTTCCATCCAAGGATCTCCGGTGTGGGAGTGGTTGTGGCGTCCACAACCACTCCCACATCGGAAGATGTTTTCTGTCGGGCTGTCGACCTTGTCCGGAAACGGTGAGTAAGCGCGCGCCGCGATGCCTACGCTGGCTCCACTTCCTTCCGGAGCCGGCTCCATGCCCTTCCTTCCGCTGATTTTCCTCGCCGTCGCGACAACGACGCCCGCGCAACGCGACCAGGCCGAAGTCGCGGCGCTCGATACCGCCTTCCAGGCCGCGGTCAAGGCCAACGACGCCGACACCATGGCGAAGATCCTCGCCGACGACTACGTGCTGGTGCTCGGCGACGGCAGTACCCAGAGTAAAGCCGATCTGCTGGTCGAAGCGCGGGAAAAACACCGCCATTACGAGCAACAGGACGAGCTGGAGCAGCACGTGCGCGTCTGGGGCGATACCGCGGTGGTCACCGCCAAGCTGTGGCTGAAAGGCACCCGCCGCGACGGCAGCGTGTTCGATTACCGGCTATGGTTCAGCGACACCTACGTACGTACGCCGCAGGGTTGGAAATACGTGCTGGGACAGGCCTCGTTGCCATTGCCGAAGCCATAACGTTTGACGTGGGAGTGGTTGTGGCATGCCACAACCGGTAAGTCGCGATGCCTTTGCTTTTTTGAGAAACAAAAGCATTCGCGACTTACGTCGCTCCCACATCGGAGGAGATTTTCTGTCGGGCTGTAAGCCCGACCTACCGTGCCATGAACGCTTCAACCTCATCAGCGCTGCGCGCCAATGCATCCGTCAGCACTTCGTGGCCATCGGCGGTAACGACCACGTCGTCCTCGATGCGGATGCCGATGCCGCGCCACTTCGGATCGACGCTGGTGTCGTCCGGCGACACGTACAGACCCGGTTCGATGGTGAAAGCCATGCCCGGTTCCAGCAAACGCGATTCGCCGTCGATCCGGTAATCGCCGACGTCGTGCACGTCCAGGCCGATCCAATGCCCGGTCTTGTGCCGGTAGAAACGCTTGTACTGGCCGTCGGCGAGGTTCTTCTCCAGCCTGCCCTTCAGCAGTCCGAGTTTCAGCAGGCCCTCGGTCAACGTCTGCACCGCGGCCTCGTGCCCGGTTTCGTAGGCGACGCCCGGCCGTGCCCGGGCCATCGCCGCGGCCTGCGCGGCGCAGACCAGGTCGTGCAGCGCGCGCTGTTCCTTGCTGAAACGCCCGTTGACCGGGAAGCTGCGGGTGATGTCCGACGCATAGCCGCGGAATTCCGCGCCCGCGTCGACCAGCACCAGGTCGCCGTCCTTCGCCGCGGCGGCGTTGGCGCGGTAATGCAGCACGCAGGCGTTGGCGCCGGCGCCGACGATGCTGTTGTAGGCCGGCCATGCATCGCTGGCGCGGAATTCGCGCTCGATGTCGGCCTGCAATTCGTATTCGCGCACGCCCGGCTTCGCCGCGCGCATCGCGGCCTGGTGCGCGCGCACGCTGATCTCGGCGGCGCGGCGCATCAGTTTCAGTTCGTCCTTCGACTTGAACAACCGCAGCTCGTGCAGCAGGTGGCCGAGTTCGAGGAATTCGTGCGGCGGCGACGCGCCCTGCCGCACCTGGGCGCGCACCCGGTTGACCCAGCCGATCAGCTTCAGGTCGAACTCGGCATCGCGACCGAAGTGGTAGTAGACGCGCGTGCGGCCTTCGAGCAGGCCCGGAAGGATCTCGTCGAGGTCGTCGATCGGATACGCATCGTCCATGCCGAAGGCTTCGACCGCGCCCTCCTGGCCGGCGCGTGGTCCGTCCCAGGCTTCGCGCTCGGCGTCGCGCTCGCGGCAGAACAGCAACGCCTCGCCATGGCGGCGGCCCGGCACCAGCACCAGCACCGCTTCCGGCTCGGGAAAACCGCTCAGGTACCAGAAATCGGAATCCTGCCGGTACGGATAATGGGTGTCGTGGCTACGCACGCGCTCGGGCGCGGCCGGCAGCACCAGGATCGCGTCCTCGCCGGCCAACCGCATCAGCTGCTTGCGGCGGCGGGCGAATTCGGGAGCGGAGATACCGGTCAGGGATTTCATGCGGTGGAACCAGCGAATGCTTCCTGCGTCAGTTCAAACTCTGCCGGTGCCGCGCCGCCAGCACGCAATCGCCATGCAGCAACAGCACGGCGACGCGGACGAATTCCTCGATCTCGGCCAGCGCGTCTTCGTCCTCGGCTTCGTCCTCGCCCTGTTCCGGCGCGGCCTGGGCTAGCCGGGCCAGGTCGGCCAATGCTTCCTCGCCCTCTTCCGACAACGGCGGACGCGCGCCGGCGGACAGGCCGAACCCGCCGAGGAAGCCCCGGCACCAGTCGAACAACGCCGCCGCCCGCTCGGACAAGGCCGCCTCGCCGCCGGGCAGCAGCAGTTCGAAGGCGAAATCGCGGTCCTCCAGCTGCTTGGCGCTGGCCTCGCGCAAGGCGTCGAGCGCCCCGCCGGCCTCGGGCGCGGCCTGCTGCGGGTCGGCCAGCACCTTGGCCAGCCAGTCGCCACCGTTGCCGCCGCCCCCGGCCAGCCAGCCGCTCAACGCGCCATGCAGCTCGCTGGCCTCGATGCCGAGCCCGGCCTGGCGGGTGGCTTGTTCGACTTCGTCGTAGGCGGGCAGTTCGGCCAAAGCAGTGCATCCAGCAGGGGAAAGGCGCCAGTCTAGCAATCGCGCCCGTCCGGGCGCCCGCCGCCCTTGCTGCACCGTGTCGCGGATGCGTAACATGTCGTCGGTCACACTTTTCCCGGACGCCGCCTTGCCCGCCAGCCCCGATCCGTTCGCCGTGGCCTTCGCCCCGTTGCACCTGGGGCCGGGTGAATGGCAAGTGGTCGCGCTGGTGCTGGCCGTGCTGACCCTGGTCTGCCTGATCGGCCTGGTCGGCTGGCATTACTGGCGGGCCCGCCGCTCTTCCACGGCCGTCGCCCGGACCAAACTGCTGTGGGAGCGCGACGAGCACCTGAAGCTGGCGTTGTGGGCCTCCGGCGAGCAGTTCTGGGACTACGACCTCGCCCATCGCATCATGTACCGGCTGCGTGCGCACGAAAGCACGACGGACCGCAACGACGTCACCGTGGTCAGCCGGCACGGACAGCTGCCGCGGATCCACGAGCACGACCTGCCGTTGGTGATGGAACGCTTGCGCCAACACTTGCAGGGCAACACGCCGCTGTTCATGTCGGAACACCGCATGGACCTGCACGAACGTGGCGAGTGGGTGTGGATCCGAGCGCGCGGACGCGTGGTCGAACGCGACGCCGACGGCCGCCCGACCCGCTTGGCCGGAACCGCGCGCGATATCACCGCCTACCGCAACGCGGAGTTCGAGCGCCGCATCGCCAGCGAAGTGCTGCACAGCATGAACGAGGCGGTGGCCGTGCTCGACCAGGATTTCCGCTTCGTCGGCTTCAACCCCGCGTTCTCCGGCATCACCGGCTACAGCAACGAAGCCATCGACCAGCCGCTGTCGCTGCTGGACAGCGCTCGCGAACAACCGCTGCAGCCCGGCCAGTTGCAGGCCGACCTGCCCGACGACGGCCGCTGGAGCGGCGAGATGTGGATGCGGCGCAAGGACGGCGAGGAAATCCTGTTCCGCGTCGCCACCACGCCGGTGCACGACGACAGCGGCCGCTACCGGCTGCACGTGCTGGTGCTCAACGACATCACCGAACAGAAGCGCGCCGAAGGCGAGCTGCGCCACCTGGCCAACTACGACGCGCTGACCGGGTTGCCGAACCGCACCCTGCTGTTCGAACGCCTGGATGCGGCGATCCACCGCGCGCGCCTGACCGACAAGCCGCTGGCGGTGCTGTTCATCGACCTGGACCGCTTCAAGGACATCAATGATTCACTGGGCCACGACACCGGCGACCGCATCCTGCGCGAAGCCGCGCAGCGGGTGCAGGACGCGGTGGGGCCGCAGCACACGGTGGCCCGGCTCAGCGGCGACGAGTTCACCGTGGTGCTGGAAGACACCGGCGCCGAGGAAGCCGAAGCGATGGCCTGGCGGATCATCGTCGCCTTCTCGCCTCCGCTGGGTTACGGCGATCGCCAGGAAGTGCTGCTGACCCCATCGATCGGCATCAGCCTGTATCCGCTGCACGCACGCCTCTCCGCCGACCTGATCAAGCACGCCGACACCGCGATGTACCAGGCCAAGGCCGCCGGCCGGCGCACCTTCGAGGTCTATTCGCGCAGCATGAACGAGAAGACCCGGCAACGGGTCGCGCTGGCCAATTCGCTGCGCCGGGTGCTGGAACGCAACGAGCTTTCGATGGCCTACCAGCCGCGGCTGTCGCTGCTGCGCCAGCGCGTCACCGGCGTCGAGGCCCTGCTGCGCTGGAACAGCCCCGAATTCGGCGTCGTGTCGCCGGCGCAGTTCATTCCGCTGGCCGAGGAAACCGGGCTGATCCTCGACATCGGCGCGTGGGCGCTGCGCGAAGCCTGCCTGACCCTGCAGCACTGGCGGCACCTGGGCCGGCAGGACCTTTCCATGGCGGTCAACGTGTCCGCGCTGCAACTGATGCGCGGCAGCCTGCCGGAAATGGTCGCGCGCTGCCTGCACGAAACCTTCCTGCCGGCCGAACTGCTGGAACTGGAACTGACCGAAAGCGTGGTCATGGCCAACCCGGAGAAGAACGCCGACACCCTGCGCGCCTGCCGCGATCTCGGCGTGGGCCTGGCCATCGACGACTTCGGCACCGGCTACTCGTCGCTGGCTTACCTCAAGCGCCTGCCGATCACCACGCTGAAGATCGACCGCGAATTCGTCGGCGACCTCGGCCGCGACGCCGACGACGAGGCCATCACCGGCACGATCATCGCGATGGGCCATTCGCTGGCGCTGAAGGTCGTCGCCGAGGGCGTGGAGACCGTCGGCCAGCTGCAGTTCCTGCGCGAACACGGCTGCGACGAAGTGCAGGGTTACTGGGTCGCGCCGCCGCTGCCGCGCGACGAGTGCTTCGACTTCATCCGCGACTACCGCTACGGGCCGCAGATGAAGATCGTTTCCTGAGGACGGGCCCGGACAACCCGATCCTGCCTGCGAGGCTCCTGGTGGGAGCGACCTTGGTCGCGAATGCTTTTGACCTGCCTGGCGCCCTCAAGAGCATTCGCGGCCAAGGCCGCTCCCGCAGGGTCGATTCGATCGTTTCCTGACCCGGAAAACCGCACTCCCCCGCCCCGCCGGCGGTCGCTTGACCGCCGCCCCCGGCCCCGCCTATCGTGCGTCGCATGGACCAGCCCGACGTTCTCGAGCAGTTGCGCGCCCTGGCGGCGCGCGTGGATGAGCTTGCCGAACGAGGCCGGCGACTGGCCGACGAGAACCGCAGCCTGCGCGGTCAGCAGGAGCAACTGGTCGGAGAGCGCTCGCAATTGCTGGCGAAGAACGAACAGGCGCGTTCGCGGGTCGAGGCGATGATCGCGCGGCTGAAGTCGCTGGAGCAGCACACGTGAGCAACGCCAGCGAGCCGGTTAGCGTCCACATCCTCGACCGCGAATATACCGTCGGCGTCGAAGCCGGCGAACGCGCCAGCCTGATGGCGGCGGCCAAGCTGCTGGACCTGAAGATGCGCGAGGTGCGCGGCGGCAACCGCATGGCCGCGGTCGACCGCGTCGCCGTGCTGGCCGCGCTGAACCTGGCCCACGAACTGCAACAGCTCCGCGACGCGAACAGCGCGCGCGAACGCGAGCTCGCCCGCGCCATTGAAGATTTGAACCACAGGCTGGATCGGGCGCTCGGAAGCTGACTCTCAAGCCCGCATGAGAGTCGCGCTTCCGTTTTTGCTCCTCTTCATCGGTTCGGCTGCATCGGCACGGGAATTTCCAGGGGAGCGTTTCACCCGCTTCTCCGGCTTCGATCTGGGTCGCACGACCTTGGCCGACGTCCAGGCGAGATTCGGTAGCAGTCGTATCCGTGAGTCAGGCGACGCAGGCGAATACCTCGCCGAGATTTGCTACGCGGCGCCGTTCGGCGACGTCAGGTTCATGTCTCCGGAAATAGGCGGCGGAGTCCACTTGCTCGGCTACGCCATCGATGGCATCAAATCGACAAGCGACTGCCCCGCCTCTCGCCACGTGCTTCCCGCTGGCGCCGCCGGATTGGAACTCGGCATGACGCGCCGTCGCTTCCAGAGCATCCTCGGTACGCACGTCGATTGGACACCCGATACCGGCAGCGCAAGATTCGAATTCAAGACGACGATGCCATCGGCTTCGGTCGATACGACGATCTCCATCATTGGAACCTTCCGTGGAGACAGGTTGATAAAGCTTGTCGTCTGGAGAATCGAGTCGACTTGATGGCTCGGCACCCGCCGTCGCGAAGCTACATTACGTTTCACAGCCGGCGATGAACGATCCGCCGACGAACGGCTTTTGCATTCCGAATCGCGTCGCTATACTGGCCTCCACATCCTCTGCCGTGTACGACAGCACGCGCAAACATTCGCCTTGTCCCTTAATGACGACCACGGGACGGCGACGGAGACCGGGAGTGCATGTCCGCCACGCAGCGGGAAGCCCGATGGTCCCCAAACCGTCCCACTTGAACCCCGGGTTCAAGGTCGTTTCGCGGGCATCGTCATGGCGGAGGATGTATTGATTCCCACAAGGGCGCCTCGCGGCGCCCTTGTTTTTTGCGTCACCGGATTTTCGTTGCGGCGGTCCCGTCCCTTCTCCTTTCCCGCAAGCGGAAGAGGGTCATGCCTTAGAATTCCCGCATGGCCTCCCTCCATGCCCCGAACGGCGACGACCGCGCCGCCCTGCGTCGCGAACTGCGCCAACGCCGCCGCGAATTGCCGGCCGCGCAACGCATCGCCGCCGCCGACGGACTGGCCGCGCAACTTTTGGCCCTGCCCTTCCTGCCCGAGCAAGGCTATGTCGCCGGCTATTGGGCAACCGACGGCGAAATCGCCCTGCACAGCTTCCAGCTGAAGCTGCCGAAGGGACTGGTCTGGTGCCTGCCCGTACTGCACGGGGAGGAACTGCGTTTCGCCCCGTGGCGTTCCGGCGACCCCCTGGTCAGCAACCGCTTCGGCATTCCGGAACCCGACGTGGAACCCGCCAGTGCACTGGAACCCGAAGCGATGGCCCTGGTGGTCATGCCGCTGGTCGGCTTCGACGCGCAGGGCCGGCGCCTCGGCATGGGCGGCGGCTGGTACGACCGCAGCTTCGCCTTCCGCAAGCATGTGCCCGCGCCGCCGTACCTGGTCGGCGCCGGCTTCGACGTGCAACGGGTCGAGTCGCTGCGCAGCGAAGAATGGGACGTGCACGCCGACGCCATTTGCACCGAGAGTGCAACCTATCCATGAAACCTGGCGAATCAAGCGTCCTCGCCGGTTTCGAAGCGAGTACTGCATGGCACCGACTCCCCCTCTCCCGCTTGCGGGAGAGGGATGGGGTGAGGGCCTCCACCACCCTCCCGACCGGAGTCGCCGCATGAGCCGCCGCACCAAGCACTATTGGCTGATGAAGTCCGAGCCGGACGCGTTTTCCATCGACGCCCTGAAGAAGGTCGGCGTGGAGCCGTGGAACGGCGTGCGCAACTACCAGGCGCGCAATCACATGCGCAACATGCAACCCGGCGATGGCGTGCTGTTCTACCACTCCAGCTGCGAAGTGCCGGGCATCGTCGGCGTCGCCGAAGTGGCCAGCGATCCGTATCCCGACCCGACCCAGTTCGACCCGAAATCCGATTATTACGACCCGAAGAGCACACGCGAGCAACCGCGCTGGGACCTGGTCGACGTGAAGTTCGTGAAGAAACTGAAGCGCACGATTCCGCTCGACGAAATCAAGGGCCATGCCGACGAACTCGGCGAAGGCTTCGCCCTGATCCAGCGCGGCAGCCGCCTGTCGGTGCTGCCGGTGACCGCGGCGCAGTGGAAGTTGCTCCTCTCGCTGGAATAACCGCCCTCGTCATCCCGGCGAACGCTGGGATCCATTTTGCTTTTGCTTCCGGGTCTGAGCACGGGCAACAACAAAATGGATTCCTGCTTACGCAGGAATGACGGGAAAAACATTACGTCTTTCCCTACCTGCAGAATCCCACCCATGTCCGAAGCAAAACGCCTGGCCGGCGAAAAAGCCATCGAGTACGTCGAAGACGGCATGATCGTCGGCGTCGGCACCGGCTCCACCGTCGCCTTCTTCATCGACGCGCTGGGCAGGATCAAGCACCGCATCGCCGGCGCCGTGTCGAGCTCCGAACAGAGCACCGCGCGCTTGAAACAGCACGGCATCGAGGTGCTGGACCTGAACAACACCGGCCCGCTGTCGCTGTACGTGGACGGCGCAGACGAATGCGACCCGCACAAGCGCCTGATCAAGGGCGGCGGCGCGGCGCTGACCCGCGAGAAGATCATCGCCGAGGCCAGCGACAAGTTCGTCTGCATCGTCGACCCGAGCAAACTGGTGCCGGTGCTCGGCAAGTTCCCGCTGCCCGTCGAAGTCATCCCGATGGCGCGCAGCCTGGTCGCACGCGAGATCGTCAAGCTGACCGGCGGCCAGCCGGTGTGGCGCGATGGCGTGGTCACCGACAACGGCAACGTGGTGCTGGACGTGCACAACCTGTCGATCGTCGATCCGGTGGCGATGGAACGCGACTTGAATCAAATCCCCGGGGTGGTCAGTGTCGGCCTGTTCGCGCGCCGTCCCGCCGACGTGGTGATCGTCGGCGGAGAACCGCCAAAGGTTCTGTAATTTCCGGCCCAGGCTTGGCCGATTTTTTGCTCGTCATTCCCGCGAAAGCGGGAATCCATGGACGTTGCCGTTGCTTTTCCCGGACGAATGGGAAATCGGATCCGCCTTTCAAAGGCCAAGGCAAAAATCAAAGTCCATAGATTCCCGCTTTCGCGGGGCTTCCAACCGACGCATGTCGGGTCGTGACGATTTCAGGGATGTGCGTCGCAAGCGCCTTTCCGCACCTGCCGCGTGACCGCTACGCGTGCTTGGCCAGTGCCCGCACCAGTTCGCCGACCAGCTCGCGCTGCTTCGGCGGCAGGGCCAGGAAGGCGTCGATGACCTGGCGCTCCCGGGCGTTCACCCCCGACGGCCAGGTGCCGCGGGCTTCCGCGACCCGGTGCTTGCCGGTGCCGTAGCGCAAGGCCTGCGGCTCCATGCCCAGCAGGCTGGCCAGCACCACCAGTTTGTCTTGGTCGGGAATGGAACGGCCGCCCAGCCAGCGCGAAGCCGACTGGAAACTCACCGAGCGGCCGCGGTAGCGGGAATTGAACAGACGGAACAGGACGGCGGGCCGGGGGTCATAGCCGGCCGCACGCATCGCCTCGGCCAGTCGGCGAGAGAATTCCTGACGTTCGTCGCTCATGCCCGGGCACGTTACGGAGCGCGCTCGCCACGGATTCACCAATCGCTTGCATTCTGATTAACTTATTGCTTCCATTCAATGGAAGCAGGACGTTAATGTGACGGCGCGTCCGGAAACAGCCGCAACGACTCAAGGAGAGGGACCCACATGGAATCTTCGCGTTCATCATCGCCGACGGGATACGTCCCGCGCACCGCCGCACCGGCTTTCGACCCGGAACGTTTCTATCGCCAGCTGCCTTATCCCTACCGTCGCGAATACGCGCCGGTGCTGCAGCATCATCCCGATCCGGACAACGCGCTGGCGGAACTCGCGCTGTTCCACTTCTGGCTCACCGTCTGCGTGTACCGATTGCATCGACGCGGTGGAACGCCGGACGACGCCTGGGCACCCTTGCCGCCCAGGGGATGGCGGCTGCCGTCGCGGGCGGAAGACGTCGTGGTGGACGAGGCGCTCGGCGGAACCCTGGCGATGCTGCTGGAAAGCCGTTCGGACCTGTACCAGCGGTTCTTCGAACTGGGCCGCCACGACCAGGATCCGCAGGGCCTGAGGGCGGTGTCGCTGGCGCTGGCTTGCCAGTTGTTCGAGGAACCCTCGCCGATGGTGCGGGCGTGGTTGCAGGCGAAGGTCGAGCGGCTGTTCGCGGAAATCTCCCGCAGCTGCGCCAGCGTGGGCGATACGGCTCCGCCCGATCCCTGAGATCGGAAACGCGCTCCGGCAATAGGCGACGGCGAACCCAGCCGTTGCGTTGACCTGCCGCCGCTCCGGGCCGCGCTAAACTGCGCGCCTCGTCCTTGCCGGAACCCGCCATGTCCCTGCCCCGTGCCGCCCTGCCCGCCCTGTTGCTGCTGTTCGGCGCCGGTGGTTGCGCCAGCGAACCTTCGGTCGAGCTCGGCGGCAGGCACTACGCGGTGGAAATCGCCGACACCGACGAGGAACGCGCGCGCGGGCTGATGTTCCGCGACCGCATGGAAACCGACCACGGCATGTTGTTCATCCACGACCGCGAGGAGCCGCAGGCGTACTGGATGAAGAACACCAAGATCCCGCTGGACATCCTGTACTTCGATAACGCGCGCAAGCTGGTCGCGCAGCAACGCGATGTACCGCCGTGTTCGGCCGGCGATGCCTGTCCTTCGTATCCCAGCAACGCGCCGGCGCGCTACGTGCTGGAGCTGAATGCCGGTCAGGCCGAGCAGATGAAATTGCAGGATGGCGCCCAGCTGCACTTCGGCAAGGGCATCGCCGCGCCGAAGGACTGAATCGCGCGGATGAACGGTCGCGAACGGGCGACCGCCGAGGCTTGATTGTCCGGGCGAATGGCCGCAAAGTGCGGCCATGGGGACCAGACTGACACTGCCGGACTGGAACGCATTGGCTGCGCAAGCGGACGAGACCGTGCCGCTGCTGGAAACCGCGCTGCTGATCGCGCGCGACGAATACCCCGACCTCGACGCCGACCTGTACGACACCGTGCTGCAGAGCCACGCCGAGCACCTGCGCCCGGAAATCGACGCGATCGATGCGTGGCCGCTGAAGATGGCGGCGATTAATCGCCACCTGTTCGACGAACTGGGCTACAGCGGCAACCACGACGAGTATTACGATCCGCGCAACAGCTATCTCAACGAGGTGTTCGAGCGCCGCCTGGGCAACCCGATCTCGCTGGCGATGGTGCAGATGGAAGTCGCGCGCCGGCTCGGCGTGCCGCTGGACGGCGTGTCGTTCCCCGGCCATTTCCTGGTGCGCCTGCCGGTCGACGACGGCATCCTGGTGATGGATCCGTTCAACGGTGGCCGCCCGCTGGGCGCCGACGAACTGCGCGAACGCGCCAAGCCGCACCTCGGCGGCGACGCGCCCGACGACAGCACCCTGCTGCAGATCCTCGACCCGGCCACGCACCGCGCCATCCTGATCCGCGTGCTGCGCAACCTGCACGGCGTCTACGCCGAACGCGACGAATGGGACCGCGCCGCGCGCTGCGCCGACCGC
Organism: Pseudoxanthomonas helianthi; assembly: GCF_017939625.1. Classification (GTDB taxonomy): domain Bacteria; phylum Pseudomonadota; class Gammaproteobacteria; order Xanthomonadales; family Xanthomonadaceae; genus Pseudoxanthomonas_A; species Pseudoxanthomonas_A helianthi. The sequence goes on along the minus strand of NZ_JAGKTC010000002.1, from coordinate 45,985 downwards.
GTGCTGAAACTGGTGCCCGACCAGGCCGAAGCGCTGCGCGACCGCGGCCTGGCCTACCTGAAGATGGATTACGCCCACGGCGCACGCCACGATCTGACCCGCTACCTGCATGTCGCCCCGGAAGCGCCCGACGCCGACGCGATGCGCGAGCGGTTGGTGGAACTCAGCGCCGGCAAGTCGCGGATGCACTGATCCGCTTGGTGGGAGCGGCTACAGCCGCAATGCTTCGGCTTTGTAGAGCCGAGCATGCTCGGCTGCTTTTGCTCTTGTAGCCGCCGGACTTGTCCCGGCTGGCTTTTCACATTTCGTTGCGAAGATCAAAAAGCGTGCTGGGACAAGCCCGGCACCTACAAAAACGAAAAGCGAGAGCAGCCGAGCATGCTCGGCTCTACAAAACGAGGGGTAACCCGGTCGCGCGCCGGGGCGCTCCTACACTTCCACCATCTCGAAATCGTCCTTGGTCACCCCGCAATCCGGGCAGGTCCAGGTGTCCGGGATGTCCTCCCAGCGCGTGCCCGGGGCAATGCCCTCTTCCGGCAAGCCGTCGGCCTCGTTGTAGATGAAGCCGCATACCACGCACATCCAGCTGCGGTATACGGTGTCGTCGGCGTCGCTCATCGGGGGATAATGCGGGGAAATGGAAGCGCATTGTCCCACCCCGGCCGCCACGCCGAAAGCCTTGCATGGCCCGGTTCCACGGGGCCTCTACCTGATCACGCCCGACGAACCCGACACCGCGCGCTTGCTGGCACGGGTTTCGCCGCTGCTCGGCGCCGGCGTCGCCCTGCTGCAATACCGCAACAAGGCGGCCAGCGCGGTGCTGAAGCTGGAACAGGCCACGGCCCTGCAGGCGCTTTGCGCGCAGGCCGGCGTGCCGCTGGTGATCAACGACGACATCATGCTGGCCCGCCATGTCGGTGCGGCAGGCGCGCACCTGGGCGAAGACGACGGCGGCATCGCCGCGGCGCGGGCCGCGCTGGGAGCGGAAGCGATCATCGGCGCGTCGTGCTACGACGAAATCGAACGCGCCGAGCGCGCGGTCGCCGCCGGCGCCAGCTATGTCGCCTTCGGTGCGTTCTTCCCGACCACCACCAAGGTCACCACGCGCCGCGCGACACCGCAGCTGCTGCGCGATGCGAAGCCGCTCGGCGTGCCGCTCGCCGCCATCGGCGGCATCACCCCGGACAACACGCAGTCGCTGGTCGAAGCAGGTGCCGACCTGATCGCGGTGATAGGCGGCGTGTTCGACGCCGCCGATCCGCTCGCCGCAATCCACGCGTATCGAGAATCTTTCCATGTGGGAGCGACGTAAGTCGCGAATGCTCTTGCAGTTGAAAGGAAAAGCATCCGCGACTTACGTCGCTCCCACGTCAGGCATCTTTTAGCGCCGGGAAGACGCTGCTCTCACTCCAGCGCAGCCTTGACCGCCGCCGGGTCGGCCTTCGCCTGCACCTCGCGGATCAGGCGTACGGTATTGCCGCCCAGGATTCCGTCGATCTGCTTTTCATCGTAGCCGGCGTCCAGCAATGCCTGCACGACCTTCGGCAGCGCAGCGATGTCCTCGTAGCCCTGCACGCCGCCGCCACCGTCCCAATCCGCGCCGAGGCCGACGTGTTCCCAGCCGGCGACCTTGATGATGTGCAGCAAATGGCGCATGTAGTCGTCGAAGTCGGCCTTCTTGATGTTGTACTTCTTGTCCAGCGCCGCGATCTGTTCCATCGCCTGCTTGCGATCCGCCTCGCTCATGCCGCGGCGGCCACCGAAGGCCTCGTAGATCTTGCGCTGCTCGGCGCGGTATTCCGGCGTCGCGCCGGTATCGATCAGGTAGCCGCCCAGCGAATTGACCTGGATCACCCCGCCTTTCTTCGCCAGCGCCCTGATCCGCTTGTCGTCGATGTTGCGAGAATGCGCGAACACATCGTAGGCGCCGCTGTGCGAGAGGATGATCGGCGCCGTGCTCAGCTCCAGCATCTGGTCGAACACTTCGTTCGACGAATGCGACTGGTCGATGATGATGCCAAGCTTGTTCGCTTCCGCGATCAGCGCCTTGCCCTTCTCGCTGAGGCCGCCGTGCTCGCCCTTCGGCGCCACGCCCATGCCGGCCGAATCGGCGAAATCGTTGTGGCTGGTGTGCGCCAGCGAAATCATGCGCAGGCCCTGCTTGTAGTAGAAACTCAGCAGGCTGGGATCCTGTTCCACCGGATAGGCGTTCTCCATGCTGATGTAGACGATGCGCTTGCCTGCGGCCTTGATCCGCGCCGCGTCGTCCGCGGTGGTGGCCAGTTCGAACTTGTCGCCATTGGCTGCGACCATCTCGCGGATTTCGGACAGGCGCTTCAGCCCCGCATCGCGCGCCTTCAGGTTGCCGGCCGCGTCGCGGCCTTCCTGACCGGTGAACACCACCCAGAAGCCGCCGTCGAGGCCACCTTCGACCATGCGCGGATAATCGATCTGCGAACCGTCTCCGGAGTACGTGTGCCGGTCGGTGATCTTCCAGCCAGGACGGCCGAACAACGCCGGCGTGTCGAGATGGGTATCCAAGTTGATCGCCTTGGCCTGGATGGCCTTGGCCTTTTCCGAAATCACCGCCGGGCCGGTGCCGGCGTGGGCGGACGCAACGCAGGACAGCAGCAGGCCGAAGCCGAAGACCACCTTATTCATCGCTCTCTCCGATGGGAATGCTCCGGCATTCTGGCACGCCGGTGTAATCCGGAAAACAAAGAGGCGCCGATATCCGGCGCCTCTTCGCATGCCGTCGATCAGAAGTCGTAGCTGACGGTCAGGCGTGCGTAACGCGGGGTCTGGTAGGCGACCGGCTGGCCGTACAACGGATGCGTCGTGCCATCGCGGAACTCGGAGAACGGGTAGTAGTTGGTGACGGCATCCTCGTTGGTGATGTTGAACACGTTGAGGCTGACGGCCAGGCCCTTCGCGAAGCCCGGCTTGTAAGTCAGGCCCAAGTCGATCTGGTTGATCCATCCGGTGCGGCCCTGCGAACCCGGAGGCGACGGCTGGCCCTTGCAGAAGTGATACGGAGCGCCGGTCACCGAACTGTGGTAACCGGCCGGGTCGCTGTCACTGTAATTGGGGCCAGCATAGCGCCCTAGGCAGTTCTTCGGCGCGCCTGAAATCATACTCAGGTTGCCAGAAATACCGAACTCGCTGGTCAACTGGTAGTAACCGTACAGCTTGAGCTGGTGGCGGTGGTCGTTGGACTGATCGCCGTTGAAGCTCTCCATCAATGCGGCGTGATCCCAGCTCTGCGTGGTAGACACCGACGCCTGGCCTTGGTAGCTACCCAACCCGCCACCGGTGCGCCACAGATCGGAGCGCAGCTGGCCTTCGGTAGTGCCATAGCTGTGCGACCAGACATAGTTGAATTTGGTGTACCACTTGCCGTCGAACGGACGCTCCAGGTTGAATTCCACCGCCGAATAGTTGCGTTTGAGCTCCGGGAAGCCAGCCGCTTCACGGGTCACCGTCACCTGCCGCAAGTTGCCGGCGGTGTCGTAGACGTTCCAGACATTGGTTCGGCCCGGGTTGACCAGTTCCGCGCCGGCGGTGCGCTCCCAGTCGATATCCACGCCCTGCTCGGCGGCGGAGTTGACCAGACCCAGGTTTTCCTGGTCGAAGTTCTGATCGTCGATAGCGTCGTTCAGGCGGCGGTGCGTGCCGCGCACGCCCAGCACCCAGCCGTTTTGCAGCTCCTTGCTGAAGCCCAGGATGATTTCATCCTGGTTCTCGCCCTTGATGTCCTTCACCACCGCGGCACGCGGATCGGCGGCGCGGCCAAAGCGCGAATTGGCCGATACCGCCGGCCCCAGCGACTGCGAGATGATCGGCGTGCCGTCGGGGTTGATGCCCTTGTAGGTGAAGTACTCGTTCTTGTTGGTCGAAGCCGTGAACAGACCCACTGCCGACAGCGGCAAGCCGAGGTAGTAGCGGCCCAGGTTGCCGAACACCTTGAAACTGGAATCGCCATTCACGTCCCAACTGAAACCGATGCGCGGCGACCATGCCTTTACCTCGATGTAGGGCTCGTGGCTGATCGGCACGTAGTTGGTGAATTCGTCCCTGCGCAGACCAAGGTTGAGCAGGAAGTTGTCGGTGACCTGCCACGCGTCCTCGATGTAGTAGGCCTTCTGCTCCGCGTCGTAGGAATTCAGGCCATTGACGGTGTCCTTGGTGACGTAATAGCCGCTGGAACCATAGGTCGGATCCACCAGGCCGGGGCTGGGCACACCGGTGCCGCCTGCCTCGTTCGCCGCGTGGCTGATCTCGCCGTTAGCATTAGGCTTCGTGCCGAACGGGTCATCGGTCCAGCCGTAGGTCCACGAATAACCGGGCCCGGAGGAGGCTGTGCCGATATCGGTCGCTTTGAGGTCCTGATTGTCGATGCCGAAGCTGAGCTTGTGGTCACCAAGACGCCATTCTAGGTTCAAGCGCAGGTTTTCCTTCTCGTATTCGCGATCCGGCGAGGTCAGCAGGGAAAGGCTTTTCGGCTGCTTGCCCTGGATCGGCGTACCTCCGTTATAGAGCGGATTCTGCGCGCCAGTACCGTCGATAAACGGACCGTTGGCCGGGTCATAGTTGAAGTAATCCACCTTGTCCGGCGCGGTCATCCGGCCGTACAACGCGGACAGGGTGACGTTATCGCCGAAATAGCCGGTGTACTTGGCCGAATACAGGGTCGGGCCGGCTTTGTTCACGTTTTCGTCGATGCTGTAAGCCCCGCGCGCCCGACTGACGTAATCGTAGCTATAGATTTTGCCGCTGGTTTCGTACTCGTCGCTGGCACCGGTGAATTCGAGCAGATGGTCGTCGGTAATGTACCAATCGAGCTTGGCGTACCAACGCTGCTGTTTGTACTCATAGTCCGTATAGCCGTTGCCTATGCCGTGATTCAGTTCCCCGGCATCGGCATCGCGATTGGGAACGATGCGTACGCCATCCGAATCAGCCTGTTCGGCCGCCAGGAAGAAGAACAGCCGATCTGGCAGGATCGGGCCACCCACGTAGGCACTGTAGGTCGTGGTACTGGATTCGGTCTCGCTTAGCGGTTGGTACAGGCCGTTGGCACCCCGAGCGTAGCGGTAGGGATTGGTGTTGATCGTGGTAGCCAGGCTGTCCGGACGCCAGTACAGGTCGTGTTGCTTGGCCTTCAAGCTATCCGGCTCCCAGATCACCGCGGCACCGAAGTGCCAATCGTTGCTGCCGCGCTTGCCGACCTGGTTGATCACGCCGCCGTTGCTGCGGCCGTACTGCGCGCCGTAGCCGCCGGTGAAGATTTCCTGCTGGTCGATCGCGCCGTATGGCAGGGTCAGGCCGCCCAGGTTGTTCTGCGTATTGGTGGTGTTGAAGCCGTTGAGGTAGTAGGCGTTTTCCGACGCGGCGGAGCCGCCGAAGCTCGGCAGCGAGCCACCCAGCGGGCCGTTGTCGAAACCGCCGCTGTTGTTGACCACGCCCGGCGCCAGCAAGGCGATGGCTTCGGCGTTGCGCGCCAGGGGCAACTGCTGCAACTGCTGCGCAGTGACCACCGTGCGGGTGTCCACCGTGCTGACGTCGATGGGAGTGACGCGGGCGCCGGTCACGCTGACCACGCCGAGGGTGGTGGCTTCGCCGCCGCCGAACGACACATCGGTGCTTTTGCCGACGATGATGCCGATGTTTTCCCGGGTCGCCACGGCCGCTTCGCCCTGTTTCACCGTCACCTTGTAGGTGCCCAGCGGCAGGTTGCCGACCGCGTACCGGCCATTGGCGTCCACGGCGACCTCGCGGCGGAAGCCGCTGTCGTTTTCGATCAGGACGGTCTTTCCGGCAGCGTCGGCCACCGAGCCGGAAATGCTGCCGGTCGTGGACTGCGCGTGCACACCGGCGGCAACCGCCAGGTACAAGGCCGTGGCCAGGGCGCTGGTACGCAACAATCTGTCGTTTCGCTTTTTCATGTAGCTCTCTCTCGATCGTGGGGGTGGTGGAGATAAAGCGTTGGGCTGCCGTCATTCCCGACCGCCAAGCTTCCGAGCTTGTGTTTTCCTGTGCGCGAGCCGCAAATGAGTGCTGGGCGGCTCGAAATAACCAGAAGTTAATAACCGGGGCAGCAACCCGACCTTATGCTGCATTGCACAACCCTGTCAAACCCCTTCCCTCCGCCCCTCCCACGGGGCCGACAGGTGCCGCGCCGGAAGACGAGCCCCAATGACATCCGCACAGGCCAGCGGCGAAAATGGATGGCTTGCCCATCTCTCGGAACCGCCAATGCCCTTGAACCACGCCCGCTCCCACAGCCTGTTCGCCCGCGCCCAGCAACTGCTGCCGGGTGGCGTCAACTCGCCGGTGCGCGCGTTCAAGTCGGTCGGCGGCGAGCCGTTCTTCGTGCAGCGCGCCGATGGCCCGTACCTGTATGACGTCGACGGCAATCGCTACATCGACTACGTCGGCTCATGGGGTCCGATGATCGTCGGCCACAACCACCCTGCGGTGCGCGAGGCGGTGCAGGCGGCGATCCAGGACGGTTTGTCGTTCGGCGCGCCGTGCCCGGCCGAAGTGGCGATGGCCGAGGAGATCATCAAACTGGTGCCGTCGTGCGAGATGGTGCGCATGGTCAACTCGGGCACCGAAGCCACGCTGTCGGCGATCCGCCTGGCTCGAGGCGCGACCGGGCGCAGCCGCATCGTCAAGTTCGAAGGCTGCTACCACGGCCACGGCGATTCGTTCCTGGTGAAGGCCGGCAGCGGCATGCTCACGCTCGGCGTACCGACTTCACCCGGCGTGCCGGCAGGCCTGAGCGAGCTGACCGCGACGCTGAGCTACAACGATTTCGAAGGCGCGACCAAGCTGTTCGACGAAATCGGCGGCGAAATCGCGGCGGTGATCATCGAGCCGGTGGTCGGCAACGCCAACTGCATCCCGCCGCGCGAAGGCTACCTGCAGCACCTGCGCGAGCTATGCACGCGGCACGGCGCGCTGCTGATCTTCGACGAGGTGATGACCGGCTTCCGCGTCGCGCTCGGCGGCGCGCAGGCGTTGTACGGCGTGACGCCCGACCTCAGCACCTTCGGCAAGATCATCGGCGGCGGTATGCCCGTCGGCGCCTACGGCGGCCGGCGCGAGTTGATGCAGCAGATCGCGCCCAGCGGCCCGATCTACCAGGCTGGCACGCTCAGCGGCAATCCGGTGGCGATGGCGGCGGGCCTGGCGATGCTGAAGCTGATCCTGGAGCCCGGTTTCCACGATCGTTTGACCGCGACGACGGCGAAACTCTGCGCAGGCCTCGAGGCCGCCGCGCGCGAAGCCGGCGTGGCGGTGACGACCAACCAGGTCGGCGCGATGTTCGGGCTGTTCTTCACTTCGGAAAAGGTGGAAACCTATGCGCAGGCCACTGCCTGCGACATCCCGGCGTTCAACCGTTTCTTCCACGCGATGCTGGAGCGCGGCGTGTTCCTTGCGCCGAGTGCGTACGAGGCCGGCTTTGTTTCCAGCACGCACGACGATGCGATCGTCGACGCGACCGTCGAAGCTGCGCGCGAGGCTTTCAAGATCGCCAGGGGCTGACCTCCGCAGCTCCTGGTAGGGCGGGTCATGACCCGCCTCCGGCACCTTGCGCTTGCTCAGGCGGGTCATGACCCGCCCTACCAGGAGCCGTCCGGTCGGACGCCAATACTCCGTACCTATTGAAAAGCCGCGCACTCCCGGGGGGAGCGTAATGGCCAACAGGGCGTGGGGTACGTACTTTTCCGTCGTCAGCGTGCTGCTGCTGTTCCTGAGCATCGTGGCGTTCTCCGACAACCTGTTCACGGATATCGGCCAACCCAGCAACGGCGATCCGAAATTCGTCGTCCACGGCCTGTTCGGGCTGGCCTGGTACGTCTTGCTGGCGACGCAGGCGAACCTGGTCCGGGTGCGCAATCTGCGCCTGCACAGGAAGCTCGGCATCGCCACCTTCATCGTGGCCATCGGCGTCACCCTCAGCACCCTGTACCTGTTCGTCGTCCTGTGGAAGGGCTGGGCCAACATGTCGGGCGAGGTTCGCGCGAATCGCCTGTTCCTGCCGAGCTATGCGCTGTGCCTGTGGTCCGCATGGTTGCGGCGCGGACAACCGGATTGGCACAAGCGGCTGATCTTCACAGGTACCTTCTTCATGCTCGGTCCCGTGCTGGCACGCGCTTACGATCCGCTGATCGCATCGTGGACGGAACCGCTGTTTCCCGCGTTCGCCGCGCGCATGGCCGGCATGCGCATGGACTTCGCCGGATTGAACGCCGATCCGGCGTTCCTCGCGTTCTTTTACGGCGTCTGGATCGGTTTCTTCCTGTCGCTGGCGCGTTACGACTGGAAAACGCTGAGACGCATCCATCCCGTCACCGTTGCGGGCCCGGTCTGGTTCGTACTGGCGTGGCTCATCAGTTTGTTCACCTGATCGCTCCAACGATGTGCTGGACCGGCAGGCGGGTCTTGACCTGCCCGCCGCGTTCTCGTCGAATGCGGGATGGCGGGTCGTGACCCGCCCCACGCACCGGAGGCGACATGTGCAGGAATATCCGAACGCTGTACAACTTCGATCCGCCGGCGACCGGCGACGAGATCCGCGCATCGGCATTGCAGTTCGTGCGCAAGCTGAGCGGTTTCAACGCACCGTCCAAGGCCAATGAGGCGGCGTTCAACCTGGCCGTCCAGCAGGTGACCGACGCGGCCACGACGCTGATCAATTCGCTGACCACGTTCAGCCCGCCCAGGGATCGCGAAACGGAACGCAGGAAGGCCGCAGCCCTTTCGGCCAAACGTTTCGGCCGGGCCAGCCCACCCGGCGATCGCCCCAAGCCGAAACCGCTTCGCGAGCCGGCCTGATTCCGACGCGAGCCCGACGGGAGACTATCGTGACCGTACTTCTGTTCCTCGCACTCCAGCTGGCCACGGCGTCCTTGTCGTACGAACAGGCGAAGGCGCTCGCCGATGCCCACGAGGCATCCCTCAGCCCGTCAGCGAAAAATGTCCTGGTAAAGGCCCAGGGAGACGCTTTGGGCGGCGCGTTTGCGGCATGCGGAAGCCGGGCGGAATCGCCGATCAAGCCCTTCACGGTGGTAGTCCACGTCGACGGGACCGGCGCAGCCGACCAAGCCTGGCTCCAGGGCGACACCGCCCTCGCGCAATGCGTTCAAAAGGAACTGGTCAAGGCCACGCTGCCCGCCGGCGACGGGCAATCCTTCTACACGTCTTACGAGTTCAGCTTCGTGCCCTGACACTTGCTTCGAGCCGAAGCCGCTTCGCTGCCAGGCCCGTGTATCGAAACTAGGCGACCAGCTTCGCAAGCGCCGTACGCAACCGCTTCAATCCCTCGGCCACGTCGCCGTCGCCGATGTTCAACGCCGGCACGAAACGCAGCACATCCGGCCCGGCCTGCAACAACAACAAGCCATTCGCGGCGGCGTGGTCGAGCACTTCGCCGGCGCGGCCCGCATACGCCGGCTTCAACACCGCGCCGAGCATCAGGCCGCGGCCGCGCACTTCGGAAAACAGATCCAGTTCCGCGTTGATCGCGGCGATGCCGTCGCGCAACGCCTGCTCCTGCTTCCTCACGTTGGCGGCGATGCCGTCGGATGCCAACGTCTTCAATGCCACGCGCGCGACCGCCGCGGCCAGCGGGTTGCCGCCGAAAGTGGTGCCGTGCGCGCCGTAGCCCATGATCTCCGCGACCTTCGGCCCGGCCAGCATCGCACCGATCGGAAAACCGCCGCCCAGCGCCTTCGCCAGGGTGACGATGTCCGGCGTCACTTCGTCCTGCCAATGCGCGAACAGCGTGCCGGTGCGGCCCATGCCGGCCTGGATCTCGTCGAGGATCAGCAAGGCGTCGTGCCGATCGCACAGCGCGCGCACGCCCTGCAGGAAACCCGGTGCGGCCGGCGTCACCCCGCCCTCGCCCTGCACCGGCTCCAGCATCACCGAAGCGACGTCGCCCGACGCCATCGCGTTTTCCAGTTGCGCCAGGTCGTTGAAATCGACGTAGCGGAAACCGCCCGGCAGCGGCTCGTAGCCTTCTTGGTACTTCGGCTGCGCGGTCGCGGTGACCGCGCCCATCGTGCGGCCGTGGAAGCTGCCCTTGAAGGTGACGATGACCCGCCTGTCCGCCGCGCGGCCCTTCGACGCCGCCCATTTGCGCGTCAGCTTGATCGCCGCTTCGTTGGCCTCGGCGCCCGAGTTGCACAGGAACACGCGAGTGGCGAACTTCGACGCCTCGACCAGCTCCTTGGCCAGCAACAGCGGCGGCTCGCTGTAGAACACGTTGCTGGTGTGCCACAACTTGCCGGCCTGCTCGACCAGCGCGGCGGTCAGTTCCGGATTGCAATGGCCCAACCCGCATACCGCGATACCGGCGGCGAAGTCGATATATTCGCGACCGTCCTGGTCCCACACGCGCGAGCCCTGGCCACGCGCGAGGATGGTTTCGCGCGGTTTGTACACGGGCAGGTAGTAGTCGCGGCCGAGGGCCAGCAAGTCGGAGGTCTGGGACATGGGGGATTCTGTCGCGGGAAACGGCGGCCTATTTTGACCGAAACCGCGCCAACCGTGCGGCGGTCAAGCGAAACCGTGCGGGACGAAGCGACTGGTGTCGCGGGTGATGGCGGAGTCGTCCTCGCGGATGCCCAGGCCCACCGCCTTGTCGCCGACCACCCAACCGCCGAGCAAGGCATGGCGGCCTTCCTGCCGGTACAGCGGCGCATAGGCCTGGTAGACCATGCCTTCCTCGATGAAATCGATGCCGCGCTCGTTCACCACCACGCCCTCGCCTTCGCGGCCGAAACGCGGCTTGGCCACCACCGGCCCGGCGATGTCGCGCGGATCGTGCGAGGCCTGCAGCAGGTTGGGATGCCCGGGGAAACGCCGCCACAAGGCCGGCAGCAGCGACTTGTTCGACAGCAGCTGTTTCCATGCCGGCTCGATCCAGCGCGTGCGCGCCTGCGTCAAGTGCGCGGCGAAGGGCTCGGCCATCATCCATTCCCACGGATACAGCTTGAACGCGTGGCGGATCGGCATGCTCTCCAGGTCGATGAAACCCAGTTCCCACCAACCGATGTCGGAGATGTCGAGCAATCTTGCGTCGTAACCGGCTTGCGCGCAGGTGTCGCGCAGGTAATCGAGGGTGCGCAGGTCCTCCGGCGCCTCGAGCGATCCGGCGAAATGCACCTGCTTGGCGTCGCCGAGCGACTTCGGCCACAGCGCCAACAAGGCCTCGTGGATCGAGTTGAACTGGTCCGGCAACAGGCCGGTGTCCTCGAGCCAGTGCCATTGCGCCACTGATGCTTCGAACAGCGAGGTCGGCGTGTCCGCGTTGTATTCGAGCAGCTTGGCTTCGCCGCTGCCGGCGTAGGCCAGGTCCATGCGCCCGTATACCGCAGGCTCGCGCGCGCGCCACGAACGCTCGACCAGTGCGGTCGCCGTGGCGGACAGGCCGAAGCCCTGGTAATCGCCGCGTGCGACGGTCTCGTCGACCAGTTGCAGGCACATGCCGTGCAATTCGTCCACGGCCTGTTCGATGCGATCGATTTCCGCTTCGTCGAAAGCGTAGTACGCGTCCTCGACCCAGTAGGTACCGCCAACGCTGTGGAAATCGAAGCCGGTTTCGTCCAGCCGCGCCTGCCAGTCGGGACGCGGGGCGCAACGGCGGCGTTCCATCAGGAACCGGCGGCGCGCACGCGGCCGGTGCCGCCGAAGCCGCCGCGGTAACCGCGCTCCACGCTTGCCGGGCCACGGTATCCGTCGTCGCGGTAGACATAGCCGCTGCGATAACCCCCGCCGTGGGTGCGGCATGCACCCATGCCGGGATCGTCCGCACGGCGGTCCGCATCGTTGCTGGCGTACCACGGCCCGACCCACTTGCCCGGTCCGTTCTCCTGGTTCCAGTCCAGGTCGCAACGGTCGCCGTAATCGCAGCGGCAACTGGCCTCGTCCGCGTAACGATTGCGCTGCATCTTGTCGCTGGTGGCATCGCGCAGCATCGGAAAGCCGATGAATGCCGCCACGCCCAACCACCACCAGGGCACCTCGCTCCACCAGCCGCGCTTGTCCTTGGCAGTGGCGCGAACGATGTAATCCGGCCGCCTGCCCTTCCGCCGCTTGCGCGAGTCGGCAGGCATGTCAGTAACTCATCGCGGCCGCGTTGACCAGGCCCACGCTGACGTGGATCACCGCGGACAGCACCGCCGCGGCATGGTCGCCGCGGGCGATGCGGGCGGGAAACCCGCGCAGCAACAATCTCACCAACACGTAGGCGGCCATCTGCGCCACCAGCGCGATGCCCGCCCATATGACTAGGTCGAAAACGCTGGTCGCCCCGCGCAAGGCGCTGGACAGTGGCAGGGCGAAACCGAGCAGCGCGCCCGCAAGCGCGATCGCGGCGGCGACATTGCCTTCGCGGATCAGCGCAAGCTCGCGATGCGGCGTCGCATGCAAATACAGCACCACGTACAAAAGAACGAAACCCAGGCCCACGCTGAAGTACGTGGCGAAGGCCGAAAACCCCTGCAGATAATCCATTGCACTCCCCATGGCGCCATCCGATGCCGCCAATACGCTAGCACGGGCGCGGCACCGCGCACCACGCAACTTCCCCGCAAACGCGTTTACCAGACGCCGGTATTCGGCATCGAAACCCACGGCTCCTGCGGCGGCAGCGCTTCGCCCTTCTGCAGCAGCTCGATGGAGATCAGGTCCGGCGTGCGCACGAAGGCCATGCGGCCGTCGCGCGGCGGGCGGTTGATGACGACGCCCAGCGATTGCAGGTGCGCGCACAGCGCGTAGATGTCGTCGACTTCGAACGCGAGGTGGCCGAAGTTGCGGGCGCTGCCGTAATCCTCGTCGCTGCCCCAGTTGTAGGTCAGCTCGATCTCGGCTTCCGGGTTCTGCGGTGCGCCGAAATAGACCAGGGTGAACTTGCCGGCCTCGTTGTCCATGCGCCGGGTTTGCTTCAGGCCCAGGCCTTCGGTCAGGAAACGGCTGGTGGCGTCCAGGTCATGGACGCGGATCATCGCGTGCAGGTATTTCATTTTGCGGGCAATGGGGGAAGGGGGACTCGACATGATCCCACACCATTTCGCGGTCGGCGATGGACACAAAAACGCCGGGGAATGTCGTAGAGTCCGCCAGGACGGCTCCGGTTTCGAGGGGAGCCGGTGCAGGAAGCTCGGATGCTTGCAGTTCCATCGCCCATGCCGTTCGCCCCATCGTCCCGCGCCGGACGCTCGCGGGGTTCGCGCGCGGATCGGGAGCTTGCATGCTGGTACTGACGCTCCAGGCCATCCTGGTGGCCGGGGTGCTCCTGGTCCTGTTCCGCTTGCGCTCCGCACTGGGCATGGTGCCGTTGTACGTGTTCCTCGGGGCGATGCAGGTGCTGCAGACCGTCGCGAGCAGCGTGCTGGTCCCGGTCGGCAACGGCATCCTGGTGCCGCCGGGGTCCGCGGTGCTGTTCAGCGCGAGCCTGTTCGTGGTGCTGATGGTCTACATCCGCGAAGACGCGACCGAGACCCGCCGGCTGATCTATGCCCTGGCCGCGGCCAACGGCGCGATCTCCCTGCTGCTGGTCACCCTGGCATGGCAGGCCGAACAGCCCGGCATGCTGAACTTCAGCGGCATGGCGCCGGAGACGTTCGTGCAGACGGCCCGAAACCTCGCGGTGGGTTCGGTGCTGCTGGTGATCGACGCCTTCCTGCTGGTGGTCGTCTACGAGTGGATGGCGAAGCGCCTGCCGGGCCTGTTCGCGCCGATGGGCGGCACCCTGGTGCTGGTGCTGACGCTGGACAGCCTGGCATACGCATCGTTCGCCTTCCACGGCCACGCAGATTTCGCGGTGCTGCTGACGACCTCGGTCGTGTCGAAGGCGGTCGCCGGGCTGTGGTACGCGATGTGCAGCGCGCTGTACCTGCACCATTTCGAACGCGAGCCGACCCTCGCGGGGCATGCGGAGCCGCGCGACATGCGCGATGCGTTTTCGGTGCTCAGCTACCGGCAGAAATACGAACGCGCGGAAGCCGCGGCGATGCGCGACGGCCTGACCGGGGTCTACAACCGGGCCTATTTCAACGCCTTCTTCGCGCCGACGATCGAAGCGGCCGTCGCCGGACAGCAGGCGCTGGCGGTCCTGTTCGTGGACATGGACCATTTCAAGCGGATCAACGACAGCCATGGCCACGTGGTCGGCGACCGGATCCTGGTCGGGCTGGCGGAAACGATGAGCAAGGCGCTGCGCGCGACCGACTGGGTGTGCCGTTATGGCGGCGAGGAGTTCGTCGTGGTCCTGCCCGGCGCCAGTCCCGCGACCGCTGCGCGCATCGCGGAGGACCTGCGCCACAAGGTGGGCGCCTGGCAGGGCGTGCCCGACCTGGCGCTGAGCGTATCCATCGGCGTCGCCACGTTGCCCGAGGATGGAACCCAGCCCGGCGTTCTGCTGCAGATCGCGGACCGCAGGCTGTACGCCGGCAAGCGCGCGGGACGCAACCGCGTCGTCATCGACGGTTGAGCGCGGTTCCCGTCAGAGGAACAGGTCGGGAAGCAACGGTTGCGAAGGATCGACGGCATAGCGGGACAGGTCGGTGACCCCGGCTTCGGCCAGCACTTCGTCGTCGATGAAGAAATGGCCGGTGCACGTCTCCGCTTCGCGGACGAGGATCGCGTGCGCGGCGTCGGCCATGATCTCCGGCGAACGGCCGTTCGCCATGGACACGCCCGGAATCATGTTCAACGCGTCGGTGGAGATCAGCGTGCGCGGCCACAAAGCATTGACCGCGATGCCCTGCGGACCGAATTCGGCGGCCAGGCCCAGGGTGACGAAGCTCATGCCCATCTTCGCCAGCGTATAGCCAGTGTGCGGGCCCCACCATTTCGGTTCCAGCGACGGCGGCGGGCACAGGGTCAGGATGTGCGGGTTCGGTGCCTGCAGCAGGTGCGGCAGGCAGGCCTGCGCGCACAGGAAGCTGCCGCGCGCGTTGACCTGCTGCATCAGGTCGAAGCGCTTCATCGGCGTGTCCAGGGTGCCGCGCAGCCAGATCGCGCTGGCGTTGTTGACCAGGATGTCGATGCCGCCGAACGTGTCGACGGTGGCGGCGACCGCGGCCCTCACTTCGTCCTCCTCGCGGATATCGCACTTCAGCGCGAGGCCCTGGCCGCCGGCTGCGTTCACCGCTTCGGCAGCGGTGTGGATGGTGCCGGGCAGCTTCGGATTGGGCACGCTGGATTTCGCCGCGATGGCGACATTGGCGCCGTCGCGCGCCGCGCGCAGGGCGATGGCCAGGCCGATACCGCGCGAGGCGCCGGTGATGAACAAGGTTTTGCCGTTGAGGGTATTCATGCGTTGGCAATCCATTTCGATGTCGTTGATCTCCCCTTTTTGGAAAAGGGGAATGAGGGGATTTGCTCTTCGCGTCAAAAGCAAATCCCCGTCGTTCGCTGCGCGAACGCCCGCCCCTTTACAAAGGGGGCGAAGAGCGCAGCCATTATGACGGTGATGTCACGGTTTCGGGCCTTGCCCTTCGTTGTCTTCCCACTTCAACAATTTGCGGGTGACGAAGCGGTACACCGGCTTGCCGGTGCGGAACCACAGGTCGCGCAGCCATGAGTGGCGCTTGAGCAGGCGCAGTTCCACCGGGGTCAGGCGTTCGCGGCAATACATGCGTTTGTGCTTGAGCAGATGGCGCAGGTCCTCGCGCGCGAGCAGACGCATCCAGCGCGAACGCGGATGGCCGAGCGTCGCCAGCTGGAAATCGATCACTGCCGGGCTGCCGTCTTCCAGCACCAGCCAGTTGGCTTCCTTGGCCAGGTCGTTGTGGGCCAGACCACGACGATGGATCTGTTGCAGCAACCGGCGCGCGGCGCGGAAATAGGCCAGGTCGCCGCGCGGCGGGCGCAGGTACATCGCCGCACCGGCCATGTAGCTGCGATCGAGTTGCTTGCCGTTCCATGCCAGCAGCTGCGGCGTGGCCGGCTGGCCGGCCAGGCGCTGCAGGGCGCGCGCTTCGCGGCGGGCCAGCCTCCAGGCCGGCAGGCGCAGCCATGGTGGCGTCACGCTCAGGTCGCGGCGGACGAATACGCCATTTTTCCCGCGCATCAGCAATACGCGGCCGAAGCTATCCGCTTTCAGCGCCTTGAGCTCGAGCGGGGGGATTTCGTCCATGCGGAAATTCTAGGGAACGGTCCTGAATGGTTCGCAAGGCCATGGGAGCGGCATTCGCCCGAGCGGCTCCACCTATAATCGGCGCCAATGAATCCTTCCTGGTTCGACAGCCTGCTGGCCTGGATCGGCACGCATCCGGTGGCGGCGGGCGCGGCGATCTTCGCGGTCGCGTTCTGCGACGCGCTGATCGTGGTCGGTGCGGTGGTGCCCGCGCTACCGCTGTTGCTGCCGGTCGGCATCCTGATCGGCATGGGCGAGATTTCCGGGCCCTATGCCCTGGCTTGCGCGGCGCTGGGTGCTTTCCTCGGCGATGCGATCGGGTTCTGGGTCGGGCGCCGCTGGGGCGACCGGCTGCGCGGCGTGTGGCCGTTCGCGCGTTACCCGCAGTTGCTGGAGCGCGGCGAGACGATGTTCCGCCGCAACGGCGCGCGCAGCATCTTCATCGCCCGTTTCGTCGGGCCGATCCGTCCGTTCGTGCCGGCGGTCGCGGGCATGCTGAAGATGCCGTTGCAGCGCTACGCGCCGGCCAGCGCCTTCGCCGCGGTCAGCTGGGCGGCGCTGTTCCTCGCGCCCGGCTGGATCCTTGGCCAAGCTTACGATGCGGTGGCTGCGGTCGCCGGGCAATTGGCCATCGTGCTGGGATTGCTGGCGCTGGTGCTAGCCGCATCGTGGTTCGGCGTGCTGTACGGCTATCGCTGGTTCGCCACGCATGCCGACGCGCTGCTGGCGCGCGCACTGCACTGGTCGCATGCGCATCCGGTGCTGGGACGCTATACCGAAGCGGTGTTCGACCCGCGGCGGCGCGAGTCGGTGCCGTTGGCCCTGCTGGCCGTGCTGCTGCTGGCGGTGGGCTGGGTCGCCTTTGCCTTCCTCGGCTGGGTGGTCGGCAGCGGCGAGCCGCTCGGCGTGGACCTGGCCCTGCACCAGCTGATGCAGGGTCTGCGCAATCCGCTGGCCGACGCGCCGCTGGCCGCACTGGCCTCGCTCGGCGACTGGCCGGTATTGGTGCCGGCGGCGGCGCTGACCCTGGCCTACCTGGCGTGGCGCAAGCGCTGGATGGCGGCGGCGCACTGGCTGGCGGCGCTGGTGTTCGGCCTGGCGCTGACCGCTTGGCTGGGCGCGGTGATCGACATTCCGAAACCGCCGGCGGTGGGCAGCGGCTTCGGCTTCCCGTCGGTGGCGGTGACCATGGCGACGGTGCAATTCGGCTTCTTCGCGGTGCTGATCGCGCGCGAGTTGCCGGGCCGGCGCCGGATCTGGCCGTACCTCGTCGCCGGCGTGGTGGTCGCGCTGATCGGCTTCGCCCGCCTGTACCTCGGTGCGCACTGGCTCAGCGACGTGGTCGGCGGCAGCCTGCTGGGCACGGTCTGGCTGCTGGTGCTGGGCGTCGCCTATCGTCGCCGGGTCAATCGTTCGTTCTGGATGAAGCCGCTGGCGGCGATCTTCTACGGCGCGTTCGCCGTGGCGGCGCTGTGGTACGCGCCGCGCCACATCGCGCCGACACTGGCGCGTTTCGAATACGCGCCTTTGCCGACGTTGCTGTCCTTTGCCGACTGGTGGAACACCGGCTGGCAGACATTGCCCGCGCGGCGCAACGAATTCGACGACGAACAGCGCTGGCCGCTGGATGTGCAGGTCGCCGGACCGCTGGCGCCGTTGCGCGCGCAACTGGAAGCGGCCGGCTGGCGCTCGCAGGCGCAGGCCGGCTGGGTGGAAGCGCTGACCCTGCTCGACCCGAAACGCGCCGACGCCGACCAGCCCGTATTGCCGGCGACCCTGGACACGCGCGCGGAAAGCCTGCTGATGCTGCGCCCCGGCGCGCATCCGGACGAACTGCACGTGTTGCGGCTGTGGCCGGCGCCGGCGCGACTGGAGGACGGCAGCGCATTGTGGATCGGCAGCGCGCAGACCTTGCGCCATCAGCGCGCGTTCGACCTGGTCGGCCTGTGGCGGCCGATCCGCGAGACCGAAGCCGCGTTGCAGGCGGTCGGCGAAGCCACCGCCGGCCTGCCGCAGCGCAGCGGCGTGCATCCGGATTCGAAACTGCCGGTGTTGCGGCTGGCGACCGTGCCGCCCCTGCGCGACTAGCGCTTACTTCGCCGGGTTTCTGCAATAGCCGGCGAAAGCCTCGGCGCTATTGTCGAAATTCTTCTCCTTCGCCAATTCCCACGGCCGTTCGCACTTGCCGGTGCTTTCGCACCAGCTGTAACCGGCCGAACCGATGCAGCCGTGCGCATCGCGGTCGGAACCCGGCATCGCCGGCGTCGCGGCCGGTGGCGGGGCGGGAGCCGCCGCCTCGGCCGGAGGTTCGCGGGCGGTGCAGGCAGTGAGGCCGATGGCGATGAGGATCGGAACGGCGCACGGCTTCATCGTCTTTCTCCGGAGATTGAACTGACGCGCCGAAGCGTAGCGCTTCGCGGTTTCACCCGCTCAGGCTTGCGATCCGGGCTGGAGGCGTCCATCGACACGGCGTGGAATCCGCATCGGATTGTCGGCGTGCAGTTCCAACGGCAGCAGCGCTTCCGGCCAGTCCTGGTAGCAGACCGGCGCCAGCCAGCGGCGGATGGCGGTCGCACCGACCGAAGTGTGCAAGGGATTGGTCGTCGCCGGCCACGGGCCGCCGTGCTGCATCGACCAGCTGACCGCGACCCCGGTCGGCCATGCGTTGTAGACCAAGCGTCCGGCGCGCGCCGCCAATGCCGACAGCAGCGGCGCGGCGAGCGCGGCGTCTTCCGACTCCGCGTGCACGCTTGCGGTCAATGCACCTGGCATCAGTTCGACGGCCGCCATCAGCTCTGCGATGTCGTCGTAGGTTACGACCAGGCCGGCCGGACCAAAGTGCTCGTCGAGGTAATGCTGCGGCGATTGCAGGAATCGATGCACGTCGACATGGAACAGATGCGGCGCGACTTCATTGTGCGTCGCATCCGCCTGCCCCTGGCCAAGCCGTTCGGCATGGCGGGTCATCTCGCCCATGCCGGACTCGTACGCATCGCGCATGCCGGCGGTGAGCATCGGGCCGCCCCGGGTCGCGGCAATGGCTTCGCCCAGCGCAGGCAGCAAGGCTTGCGGTGCGAACAGCAAACCCGGATTGGTGCAGAACTGTCCCACACCGAGGGTCAGAGACGCCGCATAACCCTGCGCGATCGCGGTTGCGCGCGTTGCAGCTGCACCGGGTAGCACGACGACCGGGTTCAGGCTGCCGAGTTCGCCGTAGAACGGAATCGGTTCGGGGCGTGCTTGCGCCAGATCGAAAAGATGACGACCGCCGCGCGTGGAACCGGTGAAGCCCACCGCCTTGATCGCAGGATGTCGCACCAGATCCAGGCCGGCTGGGGTTCCGTATACGACTGCGAATACGCCTTCCGGTGCACCGGCCCGCTTCAAGGCCTCGGCGACCACGTCGAAGGTCGCCTTGGCCGTGCCCGGCTGCGCGGGATGCGCTTTCGCCAGCACCGGACAACCGGCCGCCAGCGCGGAAACGGTGTCGCCGCCGGCGATGGAGAACGCGAACGGGAAATTGCTCGCGCCGAATACCGCCACCGGTCCGAGCGGCCGCAACATGCGCCGCAAGTCGGGTCGCGGTGGCGCGGCGGTGGGATCGGGCGAATCGAGGATGGCTTCGAGGTACCCGCCTTCGCGGATGACCCGCGCGAACAGGCGCAGTTGCCCACTGGTCCGCTGGATCTCGCCCTGCAATCGCGGCAGGCCGAGCGCGGTTTCGGCGTCGGCGATCGCCGCGAGCGCGGGCGCTTCCGTATCGAGCGCGCCGGCGACTTCCTCGAGCACGCGTGCGCGCTGCTCGCGCGACGTCGCAGCCCATCGCGGGAAAGCCGCCGACGCGACTTCGGCCAGACGATCCAGCTCGGCGCTGCCGGTGTCGGCGATGGGCTCGCCGATGCTGCGTCCGCTGCGCGGATCCATGCCCTGACTGCTCATGCGATGTTTCTCATGTTGCGGATTCGGCTTGTTCCCTGACCGCGGTATCCCAGTCGGGTCCGCACCACAGCCCGCCGACGTGCGCCATCATCTGATCGTCAGGTGGCGGGTCGCCGCGTCCGCCGAGCAGCGCTTCGGCGAAGACTTCCGAATCGTCCTGCGGGAAATAACCGATGGCTTCGCCGGCTTCCAGCGACACCCAGGCGCGAGTGTTGCGCGATGCGCCCCACACCACGCGGAATCCCGGCGGCGCGGCGATCGCAGCATCCAGCAGGCGGATCGCGTCGGCCGGCGACAGCCAGGTGCGCAGCATGCGTGCGTTCGGCGGCCGCTCGAGGCACGAACCGATCCGCACCGCGGTCACCGACATGCCGTAACGGTCCGCGTACAGACTGCCGATGGCTTCCATCGCCGCCTTGCTGACGCCGTAGTTGGTGTCCGGGCGTGGCGGTGCGTCCGCGGGAATCAGACCCCGATCGGTGGGGATATAACCGATCGCGTGGTTGGAGCTGGCCAGCACCACGTGGCGCACGCCCTGGCGCCGCGCCGCTTCCAGGGTGACGTAGCTGCCATTGATGTTCGCGTCGAGCACGCGTTGCCAGGTGTTCTCGACGCTCAGTCCGCCGAAATGCAGCACCGCATCGACACCGGCGCAGGCCTGTTCCATCAGCGCCATGTCGGTCACCGACCCTTGCAGGCGCACGGCGCCGTCGTCGCCCGAATCGATCGGCGCGATGTCGAGCAAACGCAACTCGCGGCCCGTGCGTGCGAGCCGCGGCCGCAGCAGGCGGCCCAGCTGGCCGGCCGCGCCGGTGAACAGCAATCTTTGCGAAACCGCTTCAGTCACGCCCGTTCTCCTGCACTCGCACTTCGATCGGCGCGGCGATGCGTTGCGCGAACGCGGCCACCGCGCGTTCCCACGCCTGCGCGTCGTGGACGTCGGCGCCCTGCGACCATGCGGCGCCCGCGTAGTAGGCGAATTCCCTGCCCGGCACATCGGCCGGCACCAGCCAGCGTTGGCCGCCGCGTTGGTCCGCGCGACCCTTGCCCTGCGCGAGCACGATGGCGCAACCGATGCTGCCATGCGCGGGATCGGGTTTGCCCCACAGCGCCATCCAGCGCCCCTGCGGATCGGCGCTCGCTTCGCCATCGCCATTGATCCCGGGCACCGGCACGCCCACGGCATCGCCGCCGAAGCGCGAACGGATCAGCGAGAAGTCGGAACCGGCATCCAGCGAGATGCGCTTGGTTTCCGCGACCTCGCTGCCTTTCGCGCCCCATGGCGCGTAATCCAGTTCGAACACCACGCGCAGCGGTCCGTTGGCCAGGCGGCGCCAGCGCACGTAATTGCCGGATACATGATCGACGCCATCGATGCGACGGGCCAGGCCACCGCAGCCGCGGCTCGGGCCGACCTTGTAGAAGTCGAGCCCTTCGCCGTGATCGGTATGGTAGTCCTCGCCCGCATACCAGCGATCGATGACCAGCGCCTGCGTGCGCTTGGCCCACACATCGATGCCGCTGGAAATTTCGCCGGTCGCCGCCAGCGCGGGCCCGTACATGCGGAAGGCGACCCGGTCGTTCTCCCAGGCGAAATCGTCCATGCGTTCCGGCACGTGGCGGCCGAAGGCGCGCGATGCCGGCGGCACGGCATCGCCGGCCGTTCGCAACACGACTTCGTGGCGCTCGCCCGCGCCCATCCGGATCTCGACCAGCGCGCGGCCCGCATCGTCGTCCGCGGCGCGCTGCTGGATCGGCAACCGCTTGCCGGCCGTCGCATCGAAGGCTTCCAGGCGAGTCGCGCGCAGCGCATCCGCAGACAACGGCAGCGCCACGATCTCCACGCGCGCCACCTGCAGCGGATTGACGAGTTGGAAACGGCCGAGCGTCGCCGCGGCCGCTCCGGTGCCGGAAGCGCTCGCGCAAGCGCCCGCCGCCATGGCCACGGCCAGGCACAACGGAACCAGCGGTTTCACGCCGCGTTCCGCCGCAGGTTCTGGGTAATTTCGCGCGCGGCGTCGAGCAAGGCGCCTACGACGCGCCGTTCGTGCGCCGCATCCAGCCGATCGATCGGCACCGAGCAGCTGATCGCTTCGAACGCGGGACGCCGGTACGGCAAGGCGACCGCGAAGCAGCATAGGCCGATCGAGTTCTCCTCGCGTTCGAACGCGTAGCCGCGTTCGCGGAACAGCGCGAGTTGCTGGTGCAGGCGATTGCGGTCGGTCACCGTGTTCTCGGTGAGCTGCGGCAGGCGCAACGGCAGCATCGCATCGACTTCGTACACGGTGCGCACCGCCAGCAGCGCCTTGCCCAGCGAAGTCGCGTGCACCGGCAGGCGGCGCCCGACCCTCGAGAAGATCCGCGGATGATGCTGCGACTCGCGGCTGGCCAGGTACACCATGTCGCAGCCGTCGAGCCGGGCGAGGTGGATGGTTTCGTCGATTTCCAGGCGCAGGCGCGACATCACCGGGCTGGCCGCCTGCACGACCGGATCATGGTCCAGGTAAGCGGTGCCGGCGAGCAGTGCGCGCACGCCCACGCCATAGGCGCCGGTGCGCGGTTCCACCTGCAGCCAGCCGCGCGCGACCAGCGTCTGCAGCAGCATGTACAGGCTGGACTTCGGCCAATCCAGCTCGCGCTGCAGTTCCGTCAACGACAGCGGGCACGGCGAACGCGCGAGCACTTCCAGCAAATGGGTGGTCCGGTCGGCCGATTTGACCGTACGCGCCGAAGCGCTGCCGCCCTGACGTTCTTCCTGGGATTCGGATTCGATGGAATGGATCGCCATGCCCGTACCGCACCGACTGGGGTTCATGCCTACTTTGCCTGAAGTCTGGCACAGCGGCGGCTCAAGTTTTCGTATGCGAACCCACGGATCGGACAACCGGCACAGACTGCACGCGATCCGGTGCGCTCAAACGCAAGCAACCCGGCGCCATATCTTTCGAAGGAAGCCCAATGCCCGCTCATCGCACCGCACCCTTGGACGGCGTGCTGTTCTTTCCGGTCACGCCGTTCGCGGCGGACGGACGCCTGAACGAAACCGCGCTCGAAACCCATGTTTCGCGCGGCGTCGGCAAGGGGCCGGGCGGCGTCTTCGCCGCCTGCGGCACCGGCGAGTTCCATGCGCTCGACCTGGACGAATACGAACAGGTGGTGCGCATCGCGGTCGCAGCGACCGCGGGACGAGTGCCCGTGTATGCCGGCACCGGCGGCGCGCTGCCGCTGGCGCGCCGCTATGCCGAAGCCGCCGCGCGCGCCGGTGCCGACGGGCTGCTGCTGTTGCCGCCGTACCTGGTCACCGCGCCGCCTGCCGGCATCGCCGATTACGTGGAGGAAGTGGCGACGGCCTCGCCGCTGCCGCTGATCGTGTACCAGCGCAACAATGCGCGCTTCACTCCGGAAACGGCCGCCGCGCTGGCGCGCCTGCCCAACGTGGTCGGCTTCAAGGACGGCATCGGCGACATGGATGCGATGCAGCGCATCATCCTGGCCGTCGCCGAAGTCGAACGGCAACGTCCGTTCCAGTTCTTCAACGGACTGCCCACCGCGGAAATGACCCAGCTCGCCTACGCCGCGATCGGGGTTCCCCTGTATTCTTCCGCGGTGTTCTGCTTCGCCCCCGAAATTTCCCTCGCGTTCTATCGCGCCGTGCGCGATGGCGATCGCAACGCCGCGCAGCGATTGCTGGCCGGGTTCTACCGTCCGCTGGTCGAGCTGCGCAACCGCGTGCCCGGTTATGCGGTGTCGCTGGTCAAGGCCGCGGTGACGATGTCCGGCATCGAGGCCGGCCCGGTCCGCGCGCCGCTGGTGCAGCCGACGCGCGAGGACTTGGCGGAACTCGAACGCATCGTCGCCGCCGGTCGCGCGCTTGCCGCGGAAGCCGATGTCTCTCGCGCAGCCTGATCCGCGTGCGGACACCGCCGCGCCCGCGCCGCGTTTCGGCCGGCGCTGGACGATCTGCGCGCTGTTGCTGTTCGCCACCACGATCAACTACGTCGACCGCCAGGTCATCGGCATCCTGAAGCCGGTGCTGGGTGCGGAGTTCGGCTGGAGCGAGATCGACTACGGCAACATCGTGTTCGCCTTCCAGGCCAGCTACGCAGTGGGCCTGCTGTTGATGGGCCGCCTGCTGGACTGGCTGGGGACGCGTCGCGGCTACACGTTCGCGGTCGGCTTCTGGAGCCTCGCCGCGATGGCCCATGCCGCGGTCGGCAGCGTGGGCGGCTTCATCGCCGCGCGAACCGCTTTGGGCCTGGGCGAAGCCGGCAATTTTCCCGCCGCGATCAAGGCCGTCACCGACTGGTTCCCGCGGCGCGAACGCGCGCTGGCGGTCGGCATCCTCAACGCGGGCGCCAACATCGGCGCGATGCTGACGCCGCTGGTCGTCCCGGCCATCGTACTGACCCTGGGCTGGCGCTGGGCGTTCGTCATCACCGGCGGACTGGGCCTGTTCTGGCTGGCCGCGTGGCTGGCGATCTACCGGCGCCCGGAAGAAACCGCGCAGCTGTCCGCGGCAGAGCTGGCGCATATCCGCAGTTCGCCGATCGAAGCCGGCAGCAAGACGCCATGGCTGGGCCTGCTGCGCCATCGCCAGACTTGGGCCTATGCGGTCGGCAAATTCCTGACCGATCCGATCTGGTGGCTGTACCTGTTCTGGTTGCCCGATTTCTTCAGCCGCGGCTTCCACCTCGACCTGAAGAGCTTCGCGATTCCGCTGGTCGTGGTGTACCTGTCGGCCGACGTCGGCAGCGTGGGCGGCGGCTGGCTTTCTTCGCGCCTGATGAAGCGCGGGCGCAGTCCCAACGCAGCACGCAAGATCGCCATGCTGATCTGCGCGCTGGCGGTGTTGCCGGTGGTGCTCGCGCCGCGCGTGCACGACGTATGGACGGCGGTCGCGCTGATTTCGTTGGCCGCGGCGGCGCACCAGGGCTGGTCGGCGAACCTGCTGACGCTGCCTTCCGACCTGTTCCCGGGCCGCGTGGTCAGTTCGGTGGTCGGCCTGGGCGGAATGTTCGGCGCGATCGGCGGCATGCTGATCGCGAAGGTCGCCAGCGCGATCCTGCAGCAAACCGGCAGCTATATCCCGATCTTCCTGATCGCGGGCATGGCCTATCTGTTCGCGCTGCTGTTGATCCACTTGCTGGTGCCGCGGATGCAGCCGGCGAAGCTGGATTGACCGCTCGCGGAATCTGCGCCCTCAATCCTTCTTCCCGCCTGCGGGGAGAAGGTGGCCGACAGGCCGGATGAGGGGCACCCGGAGCACATGCGCTTCCGGTAACGCCACGAATTCGAGCGCTTGTGACGCTCGGTGCCGCTGAACTCGCTGCGGATTCCGATCCGCGCTTGACGCGTCGCGGAGCATGGCACTCGATAAAGCCATGACTTCCGAGGCGTCATCACGTCCGGGCTTGCCCCTCACCCGCCTTCGGCACCCTCTCCCCGCAGGCGGGGAGAGGGATTCCATGCTGGATGCCTGTGCGGGTCCTCGGGATCACGCGCTCAATAATCGACGTGGTAATCCTTCGGGAACGACCGGCCCGACCACGCGCGCTTCGCCGTCCAGTCTTCCGCCGGCGCGGTCCAGAACGCGTTGTCGGCCGGCAGGCCCAGCGGCAGGAAGCTCAGCGTGGCCATGTACAGGCTGCCGGTCGAAGTGTAGTAGTCGGCGATTTCCGGTTGGTGGCCGACGAAGCCCAGGGTTAGCCAGCCATTGGCATCGAACGTGCCCGGATGGTCGTAGACGTTGCGCGTGACCGCGGTCAGCGCCGCGCGTACCTGGCCCGGCGTGACCTTCTCGGGTAACCGCTCCATCAACGCCAGTTGCGCCAGCGGCTGGAAACCGCTGGCGCGGTAGGTGATCGAACGCCCGATCGGCGGGAAGGTCCCTTCGGGCGAGATCATCCGCTCCTGCTGCTCGCCGAAACGGCGCATGCGCTTCAGCGCGCGCTGGTATTTTTCCGTGAACGCCTTGTCGCGCTGCGAATGCACCCGCAGCACGTCGACCATCATCGGGTGCATGACGAAACCGTTGTAATAGTCGTAGGCGAAGTTCGGCCCATCGCTGTACCAGCCGTCGCCGACGTACCACTCCTCGAGTTTGTTGATCGCGTAGTCGACCCGCATCGGGTCCCACGCGGCATCGACCGAACGCAGGAAGGTTTCGCTCATCGCCGCGAACAGCAGCCAGTTGTTGTACCAGGGCTTGCGGTCGCGCAAGGACTGGAACGCGGCGATCAACCGCTGCTTCGTGCGTGCATCGAGCGGCGTCCATAAGGCGTCAGGCGCGCGCAGCAACGCGTGGGCCAGGTAGGCCGCATCGACGATCGGCTGCCATTTGGCGCCGAAGTCCAGCTTGTCCGGGCTCCTCGGATCGACGGCGTTCGCCAGTCCCTGCAAGGCCTGCTCGCGCAAAGCGCGACGACGCTTGCCTTCCTCTCCGGCGTCGTCCGGCAGGGCCAGCCACGGTGCGAGGCCGGCGTAGCACCGGCCCACGGCTTCGACATAGGTCGCGGCCGGTTCGGGCCCGTAGTTGGCGCCCTTCTCGACCGGCATGTTGCGGACCAGCTGGCCGCGCGCCAGGTTTTCCACCACCGGCGAGGCGATGCGGTCGAGCATCCGCCACCAGTACTCGCGGTCGTTCGCCGGCTGGGTGGCGGCGACCGCCGTGGAAGCGGCGGCTGCGAACGCCGGCATCGCGGCCGGCAATGCCGCGGCGCCGGCGCCGAGGGAAAGCGTCTGCAGGAAATGGCGTCTGCGCATCGTCTTCCTCAGTAACCGTTGAGATACCAGCGCCGGTAGCGGAGCAGCGCTTCCACGAAGTAGTAATCCGCATAGGTCAGCGGCACGTCGACTTCGCTCTTCATCGGCAACGCGCCGACGCTGTGTTGCAGCAGGAAACCGCCGTTCGCGCCCGGCTCCGCGCGGTACGGCGGCGCGGACAGGCTGCGCAGCATCGTCTCGGCGGCGCCCACGTAGCGATGGCGATCGTCGCCGTCGACGTACTGCCCCAGTTCCAGCAGGGCCGAGGCGATGATCGCGCCCGCCGAGGCGTCGCGCAGCGCAGCGGGAATGCCGGGTGCGTTGAAATCCCAGTACGGCACCTTGTCGGCGGGCAGGTTGGGATGGTTCACGATGAAGTCCGCCACGCCCTTCGCCTGTGCGAGGTAGCGCGGGTCGCGGGTGAAGCGATACAGCATGGTGTAGCCGTACACCGCCCAGCCCTGCCCGCGCGCCCACGCGGATTCGTCGGCCGCCCCCTGCGCCGTCTTGCGCGCGCGCACCTGGCCGGTCTGCGGGTCGTAGTCGACCACGTGGTAGCTGCTGTGATCCGCGCGGAAATGGTTGCGCAGCGTGGTGTCGGCGTGCTGCAGGGCGATCTTGCGCAGGCGCGCGTCGCCGCCGTGGTCCGCGGCCCACAGCAGCAGTTCCAGGTTCATCAGGTTGTCGATGATCACCGGCGCCGCGAAGCGCTTGCTCGAATCCCAGCTCTGGATCGCGCCGATCTTCTCGCGGTAACGCCGGGTCGCGGTCTGCGCCGCGGTGTCGATCACGGCCTTGTACTTGGCGTCGCCGGTGATCCGGTAGGCATTGCCGAAGCTGTCGAAGATGATGAAGCCGATGTCGTGGTTGCCGGTGAAGAACTTGCGCGGCTCCAGCACTTCGGTGCGCCGCTCCGCCTCGCCGCGAACCCACGGGTCGCGGGTGCCTTCGTAGATCAGCCACAGGGTCCCGGGGAAGAAACCGCTGGTCCACCATTCGGTATCGCTGGTGACCAGTTTCCCGTCCTCGAAGGTCTTGGGCATGCGTTCGGCCGGCACCGAGGCCGCCAGTTGCCGGTATTGCTTCGCGGCGAAGTCCAGCTGGCCCTGGATCAATTGCGCCATTGGCTCCGCGGCCTGGGGTCGCGCGGGGGACGAGGCGCAGCCGGCCAGCAGCGTGGCGACGAGCGCAAGCGAAACGATCAACCTGTTCAGAAACCACCTCCCGGTCCGAGGCCGACAAGAGTAGCCCGGACGCCTCCCGGCGCCGCAGCCGCAGGACCATTCCCCCGTGCACATATGCGAACTCGTGCACGCGCGGCGCCCATCGGGGCCGGTCAAGGCCTAGTCTGGCCGTCTTCGTCCGCAATGCCCGAACCCATGCCAGTCCGACCCCGTCATGCCCGCCTGTGCGCCGCCCTGCTGCTGGCATTCGCCGCCGGCGCCTGCGACTCCGCGCCCGAGCCTGCCGCGGCCCGCGAACCGGCGGCCGTTGCGCCGGGCGCCGCCCCCGCATCCCGCGACGCCCGCATGCAATGGTGGCGCGACGCCCGCTACGGCATGTTCATCCACTGGGGACCGTACGCGGTGGCCGGCGGCGAATGGAAGGGCAAGCCCGGCTACGACGAGTGGATGATGAACCACGCGAAGATCCCGACCGCCGAGTACCGCAAGGCGCTGGTCGAGAACCTGCGCGCCGAGGATTTTGACGCGGCGGAATGGGTGAAGCTGGCCAAGGACGCCGGCATGAAATACATCGTGTTCACCGCCAAGCACCACGACGGCTTCGCGATGTTCGACACCAAGGTCAGCGACTACAACATCGTCAAGGCCGCGCCGTTCGGCCGCGACCCGGTGCGCGAACTGGCCGACGAGGCGCGAAAGCAGGGATTGAAGTTCGGCGTCTACTACTCGCACATCCTCGACTGGTCCAGTCCCGATGCGACGCCCGATTCGTTCAATAACAAGTGGGAGTTCAAGCTGGACCGCAACCGCTTCGACCGTTACTGGAAGCGGACGGTGCTGCCCCATGTCACCGAGTTGCTGACCCGCTACGGCGACATTGCCGAAGTGTGGTTCGACATCGGCAAGGAAACGCCGGACGCCAACGTGCGGGAACTGCTGGCGCTGGTGCACAAGCTGCAGCCGAACGCGCTGGTCAACAACCGGATCAAGTCGTTCTCAGAGCGCGACTACGGCGACTTCGTCTCGATGGGCGACAACGAGATTCCGCAGGCGGGCTTCGCCAAGGATTTCGAATCGGCGATGACCCTGAACAACCATTGGGGCTACAGCCGCGCCGACCAGAACTGGAAATCGGCGGACACCGTGGTGCTGCGCCTGGTCGACGTGGCCGGCAAGGGCGGCAACCTGCTGCTCAATGTCGGTCCGACCGGTTCGGGGAAAATCCCGCAACCCTCCCAGGACATCCTGCGCGGTGCCGCGCGCTGGCTGGCGCGCAACGGCGAAGCCATCTACGGCACGCGGCCGCTGCGCACGCCGTACGAGTTCGACTGGGGCACGATCACCACCCGGGCCGGCAAGCTGTACCTCAACGTGATCGACTGGCGCCCGGACCTGGTGCTGCACGGATTGGAGGCGAAGGTCGAACGCGCCTACCTGCTGGGTTCGCCGAAGCAGGCCATCGAGTTCACCCAGGACAGGATCCCGACCAGCGATGTGCCGCGCCTTTCGCTGCGCCTGCCGGCGCAAGCTCCCGACAAGCCGGTTTCCGTCGTCGTGCTGGAAACCCGCGGCGAGGCGCCGCGCATGCGCCAGGAATTGCTGCAGCAAGGCTCCGGCGTAGTCACGCTGGACATGGCCGCGGCGCGACTCGAGGCGGATGCGGCGAAGCCGGAGAACAACGCCGCGCGCTGGACCTTCCGGGCTTTCGCACCGGGCAACTACCGATTGGATCTGGTCAGCCTGTACCACCCGGACAAACCGCTGGCCTACCGCGGCCCGGTACGCATCGAGTTCGGCGAGCAACGGCTTTCCACGCAACCATCGATCGACAGCAAACCGGAAAACGCACGCAGCACCCAACATCCCTATGCCGAAGCGATCTCCCACCTCGGCAACGTGCGTATCGACAAACCGGGAACGTACACGCTGACCCTGCGCAGCGATCTCGCGATACCCGACAGCACCACGCGCCGCGTGCCGTGGCAGATGGACCGCACCAAGTTGCGCAGCCTGGTCCTGCGTCCGATCGCAAGCGATACGCGCGGCGATTGAGCCGCGCATCGCGTGCGTCCGCATACATGAACTCATGAAGTAGCGGGCGCAATCGGCGCCCGCGTTGGGCGCAGAATCTTTTCGTGTCAAGGGCGTGACGCCCATGCGACAGAACCGCTGCACGCGCTTCCGCTTCGCGGAACGCGGCGGACACGAGAACCCATCATCTTCCCGAGGATCATGCGAGTGAAAGCTTCCACGTTTGCCGTTCCGCCGTCCTGCAAGACCCGCAAGAGAACGCGCCTCGCGCTGGCCCTGGTCGCCTGTCTCGCCGGGTCCTCGGCATACGCCCAATCCACCACCGGCGGCATCTCCGGCATCGTCAAGCAAACCGGCGGATCGCCGGCAAAGGTCGTCATCCGCAACCTCGACACCGGCGCGGTGCAGGAACGCAGCACCGACGCCGATGGCCGCTATTCGGCCAACACGCTGGCCGCCGGACGCTACGAAGTCACCGCGGAGGTCGATGGGAAGCCGGTGGGTTCGAGCAGCGTGCAGGTCGTGCCCGGCTCGTCTTCGCGCGTGGACCTCGATTCCGCCGCGGCTGCCGACGCCGGCTCCGCGGTGACGCTCGACACCGTCAAGGCGGTCGCCAATGCGGTCGATCGCGGCGGCATCAATCCGATCGACATGACCACGCCCCAGTTGAACACCATCGTGCCGGTCAAGCTGATGGATTCGCTGGCCGGCGGCCGCTCGGCGATCTCCACGGCGCAACAGTTCCTGTCGCAGGTCTCGGTCGCCAACTCCAGCGGCTTCCCGCGCTTCGGCGGTTCCTCCGGCGCGGAGAACCGCTACTACGTCAACGAGTTCGACGTCACCAACGACCGCAACGGCTACGGCCTGACCGGCATCCCGGCCGAAGCGATGGCGACTTCGCAGATCATCGACGACACCGCCTCGGCGCGCTATTCGAACGCGTTGGGCGGATCGATGGCGCAGACCGTGAAGCAGGGCACCAACGACTTCCGCTTCGGCTACGACCTGTACTACACGCCGCCGCTGTACAGCCGCCTGATGGAGAAGTCCCCGGCCTACCGCTATCCGGACGGCACCTACTACTCGTATCCGAACGGCAGCCGCGAAGGCCTGTTCGACCAGTTCCTGTGGGTGTCGGGGCCGATCGTCCGCGACCGCCTGTTCTTCTACGTGCTGGACCGCAACAACCCCGAGTACACACGCAAGTCGGTCAACACCACCGGCACCCAGCAGACCGTGTCGACGGACAAGTTGAATGCGCCGCTGGTCAACCTGACCTGGAACATCACCGACAGCCAGCAATTGAACGTGATGGGCGAGCGCAACAGGTACAGCACCTACAGCACCGTCTACGACCTGCCGACGCGCTACGACACCAGCCAGCGCAATCAGCGTTCGTGGAGCAATCCGCAGAACCTGCAGCGGCTGCTGATCGGCAACTACTACTGGAACATCAACGACACGATGACCCTGTCGGTGATGGGCGGCTACATGTCGACCTGGGCGCTGACCCCGACCAGCACCTCGGGCACCGAAGCGCCGTATGCGCTGCAGTACACCGTGGACGACCGCTCCTCGCAGAGCATCGGCGCCAGCGCCTCGCCGAATTCCCTGCTGCCGAGCACCTACTTCAAGCGCGGCTATCGCGCGGCGTTCACCTGGACGCCGGGGGACCACCAGATCATGTTCGGCGCCGAGAACTACGACGTCGGCTTCAACAACCTCAGCATCTCGGGCGAGAACGGCAACTACGCCTACCACCAGTACACCAAGAACACCACGTTGCCGAACGGCGTCGTGATCCCCGCCAACACGCCGTACGTGCAGGCCATGTACCGCAAGAGCGGCGGCGCGTTCACCACCACCAACCGCGGCGCCTTCATCGAGGACACCTGGAAGCTGGCACCCGATTTCGTCGTCTACGCGGGCGTGCGCTACGACCAGAACATCGGCTACCAGCTGACCGGCCGCGAGTTCATCGACCTCAAGACGGTATCGCCGCGCGTCGGCGTGGCCTGGGACGTGTTCGGCGACGGCAGCACCAAGTTCGGCGCCGCCGCGGGCCAGTACACGATTCCCCTGCCCGCCTCGATCAACTCCGGGGTCGGCGGCATCACCGTCAACCGCACGGATTACTACGCCTACACCGGCATCAACCCGGACGGCAGCCCGATCCTCGGCGGCAAGTACGGCGACACGGTCACCCTGGGCAGCAGCAATCCCGCCGACCCGCGCACCATCGCTTCCGGCAATATCAAGAACACCCGGCAGAACAACTACACGGTCTACCTGCAGCACAAGTTCGACAGCAACTGGCAGGGCTCGGTGCAGGCCAAGTACACCTTCCTCGACCGCACCATCGAAACCACCTGCGACCTCGGTCCCGGCAGCCCGCTGCGCAACTACCTGGCGGCGCAGGGCTATCCGAACGCGAAGATCTCCAATGCCTGCATCCTGTACAACCCGGGCTCGGCGATCGAGCTGACCAACGACCTCGGCGGCACCGGGCAGATGCAGACCATCACCGTGCCGGCCAGCGTGTACGGCATGCCGCGGGCCGAGCGCACCAACTACCAGCTGATCGGCACGCTGACCCACGCGGAAAGCCCGGACGAGCCATACTTCTTCAACGTCAGCTACACGTGGGGCCACATGTTCGGCAACTACGAAGGCTATTTCGACGAATCCACCGGACAAAGCATTTCCGGCTCGTCCTACGCCTTCGACTACCCGCAGCTGATGCAGGGCGCCACCGGCGACCTGAGCAACGATTACCGCCATTCGCTGAAGACCATGGGTTTCTACCGTTTCCGCAACGGCTTCCGTGTCGGCGGCAACATCACCGCCCATACCGGCGCGCCCGTGCTGTGCAACAGCTTCTACCCGAACACGGAGAACACCCCGTCGGGCACGGCCGCCGCGAGCCGCGGCAACTATTCGTACTACTGCTTCAACAAGCTCAGCCCGCGCGGCTCGATGGGACGCCAGTCGTTCAACTGGACCGCCGGCCTGTTGCTGGCCTGGGGACGCAAGTTCGGCGCGCACGACATCGACGTGGCGCTGAACGTCAGCAACGTGTTCAACCACATCGGCGAGGACGGCGCGGTGCGCAACTGGAACGTGGGCGGCTACAACACCATCAATCCTTCCTACGGTTTCCCCGGCTACCAGTCGCCGCGCAGCACGTCGCTGGTGATCCGCTACACCTGGAACTGACCACCCGCTGCGGCCCGCGCGCCGATGCCGCCTCGACACCCACGCAGGGCGTTGGCCCCGCCCTGCGTGCGTTTCGCACCAGCCCGATTGCGACAGGCCATTCCCCGCCCCAAGGTGCCGGCACGCGCGTGCCGGCGGCGCGATGCGTCCATGCCATCCGCCAAGGGGAAACCATGCTCCAGCCGTTACGCCACTATCCGTGGATCCGCCCGCAGCTTGCGCTGCACGCACTGCGCATCACCACCGCCGCGCTGTTCATGGCCCATGCCATCGTCCGCATCGCCAACGGCACCATCCCGCAATTCGCCTACTTCATGGACACCCACGGTTTTCCCCACGGCGTGGTCTGGGTCTGGGCGATCACCACGTACGAGATCTGCGCCGGCACCCTGCTCGTGCTGAACCGTGGTGTGCGTTGGGCCGCGTCGGGACTGGCAGTCATAGCGGCCGTGGGCATCGCCATCATCCACCGCCATAACGGCTGGTTCGTCGGCGAACACGGCACGGGCGGCAGCGAATACAGCGTGGCGTTGCTTGCGATGCTGCTGGTCGTCGCCGCGCACGACGGCGCTCGCGGCAGGCGCGACGACAACGGCCGAGCCGCAAACGAAGCCGGGGCCTGACGGCCCCGGCGCGAAGTCGTCCGTGGCGCGAACGGCCTATTTCTTGACCTGGCTGCAGTTCTGCAGCCACAGCACGCGCTTGAAATCGTCGTACCTGAGGAACTGGCCGCGGAACGTGGCGCGATCGCCCTTGCGGAAGGTCAGCACGTTGGCCAGCTGGTTCGGCCGGAACAGGCAGGCCACGCCGACCCGCGGCTGGTCGTCCCCCGGCACCTGCAGCAGCATTTCGCTCTGCTCCGGGATGTCGAAGGACACGTTGTAGTCCTCGCCGTCTTCCTGGATGTAGTCGACCTTGCCCTTCAGCGCATAGTTGCGGCCCTTGTGCCGCGCGGTCACCGCCAACGCATTCGCCTTGGCTTCGCGGGCGATCTCGCGCGAGAACACGTAGACGTCCTTGAACGTGGTGTCCTCGCTGTTCTTCGCCTTGGCGCCCTGCGCCCCGGCCAGCTTGCCTTCCTTGCCGCCCTTCAGCTTGGCCAGCAGCGGGCACATGTAGGCGCGCATCGCGTCCTGCTTGGCGAACTGGCCCTTCTCGGTCTTCACCGTCATTTCCACCACCGCGGCGGAGCCGTCGGAACTGATGTTGATCAGGGTGGGAATCGCCCGGACCATGTTGGTCGAACGCTGCTCGACCAGCATCGTGCCGGTGTCCGCGTCTTCGGTGATCACGTCCATCTTCTCGCCGATCATGATGCCGCGCATCTGGCCCATCGCGTTGGCCACCGACAGGTCGGGTACGGTGACGCGGCTGGCGAAATCGACGCCCGAAAAGATACTGCCGCTCTTCTTGAAGTTGTCTTCGCACTCGCCGGCATGGGCGACGGAAGCGGCCGCGAACAGCGCTGCGGCGACGAGAACCTTTCTATCCATGGCTTTCCCTGGTTTGCATTGAGTGGACGCGCGGGCGCAGCCCGCGGCAGGTCGATCTTCCTTCGCCCGGCGCGGGCCTGGCGGCCGGCAGTGACCAACCGCACCGCAGGCGGGACGAACGACACGTCCGCGGCTTGTGCGGACCACCGCCGCGCGGGTACGGTGGCGCGATGCTTCCCGCGAAAAAAAACCGCATCCTGCCGCTGCTGTGGGCCGTGCTGGTCTGGTGGACCGCCTACGCGCTGTTCTTCGCCAGCCAGGTGGTGGCGATGGGCGAAACCGATGGGCGACCGGTCGCCTGGGGCGAGGCGCTGAAGTACAGCTTCGCCGGCTGGATGACCTGGGTTCCGCTCAGCCTCGGGTTCTACTGGCTGGCGCTCCGCCATCCGATCGAGCGCGGCCATCTGGCGCGCCCGATCGCGCTGCACCTGCTGGCGGTCGCCGGGGTGATCGTGGCCAAGGCGGTCTACGTCTGGTATTCCAATCCGTGGCTGGGCTGGTACGACGCCCTGCCTGGCTTCGGCGAAGTCCTGCTCACCAGCGTGCGCAACAACTTCATGACCGCTTGGACGGTGATCGGCGTCGCCCACGGCTATGTCTATTACCAGCGTGCTCGCGAACGCGAACTGCGCATCGCCGAGATGGAGCGCAGCCTGGTCTCGACCCGGCTGGAAGCCCTGCGCGCGCAGCTGAACCCGCATTTCCTGTTCAATGCCTTGAACTCGGTGGCGGAGATGGTCCACATCGACGGCGAACTGGCCGACCGCATGCTGGTGGCGCTGTCGGCGCTGTTGCGCGATGCGCTGAAACAGGAACCGCAACAGGAACGCTCGTTGCGCGAAGAGATCGCGGCCATCGAGCACTACCTGACCATCGAGAAGATCCGCTTGGGCGAACGCCTGCAGGTACGGTGGAACGTCGAACCGGTCTGCCTGGACGCGCCGGTGCCGGTGCTGATCCTGCAACCGCTGGTCGAGAACGCCATCGTCCATGCCATCGCCCGGCGCAAGGCCAACGGCGTCCTCGCGATCGCCGCCGGCGAAGCCGGCGACGCCTTGTCGCTGCGCGTCGAAAACAGCGCCGCACCGGACGACGGCGATCGCCGCGGCAACGGCATCGGCCTGCGCAGCGTCGCCGACCGCCTGCAACTGCTGTACGGCGAACGCGCGCACATGCGGCGCCTCGATCTCGGCCCGGATTCGTACGGCGTGGAATTGCGCCTGCCGCTGTCGCGACATTCGGCCGCCGCGGCGCCGGCGGAGGCCTTCGCATGAGCCTGAAGGCCGCCATCGTCGACGACGAGCCGCTGGCGCGGTCGCGCCTGCGCCGCCTGCTGGAAAAGGTGGCCGGCAGCGAGTTACAGGTCGTCGCCGAATGCGTCGACGCCGACGAACTGCTGGCCACGGCGCAGCGGCAGCCGCTGGACGTGGTGTTCCTGGATATCGAAATGCCCGGCCCGGACGGTTTCTCCGCGCTGGCGCGCTGGCAGGGTCCGCTGCCCATGGTGGTGTTCGTCACCGCGTGGCAGGAACACGGCGCACGCGCGTTCGACGCGCGCGCGGTCGACTACCTGCTCAAGCCGGTGTCCGCCGAGCGCCTGGCCCAGGCGGTGGAGCGCCTGCGCGAACGCCAGGCCTTGAACGGCCTGCGTACCCCATCCGACGACGACGGCGCGCGGCGGATTCCGCTGCAAGTGGGGCACCGCGTGCACCTGGTGCCCGAGCGACAGATCAACGTGGTCGAAGCGCAGGGCAACTATCTGGAAATCGACTGCGAGCAGGGCCGCTACGTGCTGCGGCGCACGCTGGCGGCGTTCGCGCAGGAACTCGACCCGGCATTGTTCCTGCGCGTGCACCGCTCGCTGGTGGTGCGCGCGGCGGCGATCCGAGAAATCAAGCCGATCGGCTCGGGCCGTTACCGCCTCGACCTGCACGGTGGCCGCCGCCTGATCAGCGGCCGCAACTATCGCGGCTGCATCGATCCGCTGTTGCGCCGCAACCCGGTCGTCGAGGCGGGCTGAAGGCCGCGCGCCAGCGCCGGGCGCCGTTCAACATCGCGCTGCTCGCGAAAAACACCGACGTGCCTCGCCCTTCCCCGCTCCCCAGAGAAGGCCCCGTGCCGAAGACGAGGGTCTCCGGCATCAGGGCCTTCTACCGAGGTTGGCTTCGAACCGAGGTCCAAAGCACCACCGGCGCGGCCACGATAGCGCCGGGCGTGTTACGTCCGAATCATTTCCCGGCGTGAAGATTCGCGACCTCACGCGTCGGGAACGCGCTTTTCACCTTCACGGCATGGACAACGACGCACACTCGCGCAGTCGTCGGCGGAGACCACGCGGTGAACGATGCGCAGTCGTGCGTCATCGCGTCGGCCAGGCGCATCCAAGCATGAAGACGAACTACCCGAAAGCGCGTGAACTGATGGTCGAGCGGCAGATCGCGCGGCGCGGCATCAAGGACGACTACGTGCTGCGCGCCATGCGCAGGGTGCCGCGCCAGCGGTTCGTGCCCGATGCGCTGCGCGAGTTCGCCTACGAGGACTCGCCGCTGCCGATCGAAGCGGGCCAGACCATCTCGCAGCCGTACATCGTGGCCCGGATGGTCGAAGCGGCGCGGATCCGGCCGGGCGATCGGGTCCTTGAGATCGGCGGCGGTTCGGGCTATGCCGCCGCGGTCATCGCCACCATCGCCGCGCACGTATTCGTGATCGAGCGACACGAGGTCCTGGCGAACCTCGCCCGCCGGCGACTGAAGGCACTGGGCTACCGCAACGTCGAAGTCCGCACCGGCGATGGCAGCGGCGGATGGCGCGAAGCCGCTCCCTTCGATGCCATTCTCGCCGCGGCCGGCGCTCCTTCCATTCCGGAGACGCTGGTGAAGCAGCTGGCGCCGGGCGGACGCCTGGTGATGCCGGTCGGCGATACGCCGCATCGGCAGCGCTTGGTCAAGGTCACGCGGGGAGAAGACGGCGAAACGACCCGCGAAGACCTGGGCGAAGTCCTCTTCGTTCCGCTGATCGGCGAACAAGGCTGGCCGGATCCCACCGCACGCGCACCCGATGTCGAAGAGCCCCGCAAGCCCGAGCCCGATGCGGATACGCAGCTGCTGCGCAAGCGGGGCATCGCGTTGCCGGCGCTGGACGACGAAGGCTTCGGCGCCTGTTTCGATCGCTTCGCGACGGCGCGGGTGGTCCTGCTGGGCGAAGCCAGCCACGGCACCGCGGAGTTCTATGCCGCACGCGCGGCAATCAGCCGCCGGCTGATCCAGGCGCACGGCTTCGCCTTGGTGGCCATCGAAGCGGACTGGCCCGATGCCGCGGTCGTCGATCGCTATGTGCGTCATCTGCCGGTGCGTTCGGAGCCCGAAGGCGCGTTCGCCCGCTTCCCGACCTGGATGTGGCGCAACGCCGAGTTCGCGGCATTCGTGGAGTGGTTGCGCGGGCACAACGCCACGCGCGAACCCGCGCAGCGGGTCGGCGTCTGCGGGCTGGACCTGTACAGCCTGCAGCGCTCGATCCGCGCCGTCGTCGATTACCTCGACCGGGTCGATCCCGAGGCCGCACGCGTCGCCAAGCATCGCTACGGCTGCCTGGTGCCTTGGGCCAGGGAACCGGCCGAATACGGCCGCATGGCGCTCAGCGAAGGTTATGGCCGCTGCGAAAAGGCCGTGCTCGAGATGCTGCAAGCCCTGCTGGA
This sequence comes from Pseudoxanthomonas helianthi, assembly GCF_017939625.1. Classification (GTDB taxonomy): domain Bacteria; phylum Pseudomonadota; class Gammaproteobacteria; order Xanthomonadales; family Xanthomonadaceae; genus Pseudoxanthomonas_A; species Pseudoxanthomonas_A helianthi. The sequence goes on along the minus strand of NZ_JAGKTC010000002.1, from coordinate 7,510 downwards.
GCGGCAGCTGCAGTACGGCGGGAAGGACGGCGAAAGCTTCCTCGACGCCGCGCAGAACGCCCGCCTGGTGCGCGATGCCGAAGCCTATTACCGCGCGATGTACTACGGCGCCGCGGAGTCCTGGAACCTGCGCGACCGGCACATGTTCGAAACCCTGCAACACGCGCTGGGATCGCGGGGCAAGGACGCCAAGGCCGTCGTCTGGGCGCACAACTCGCACGTCGGCGACGCGCGCCATACCGAGATGGGCTGGACGCGCGGCGAATTGAACATCGGCCAGTTGTGCCGGGAAAGCTACGGCGAGCGGGTGGCGACGATCGGTTTCGGCACGCACGGCGGCACCGTTGCGGCCGCCGACGACTGGGACGGTCCAATGCGGATCATGGACGTGGTCCCCTCGCTGACGGGCAGCTACGAGCGGCTGTTCCACGATGCCGACGTGTCGCCCTGCCTGTACGACCTGCGTGCCGCGACCGAGCCGGAACTGCATGGGCGCCTGTCGTCCGCGAAGCTGGAGCGCTTCATCGGCGTGATCTACCGTCCGCGCACCGAACGCTGGAGCCACTATGCGGAAGCGGCCCTCGCCCGGCAGTTCGACGCCTTCGCCTGGTTCGACCGAACCCATGCGGTGCATGCGCTCGCCGAAACCCCGGGCAAAGGCATGCCGGACACCTATCCCTTCGGCCTGTGAGGCATTCGCGAACCGGCAACACGGCGGCCGCGGAATCGGCCATGGTCAGTCGTGAACCGCCACACCCTGTCCGCCGTCGGCGGACGCAGTGGCGACTTCGCGCGAAATTCCTCCGACTTCGACGAAACCGCGCGTGCGCCGCGTCTTCGCGTTCAAGGGACTGCGCATCGCGTCCCACAGCTTGTCGACGGGTACCCAGACCGGCGGATACCGGTAGCTCGCCACGTCCATGACCAGCAGCCGGTCCGTGCCCGCATGGAAAGCCGCCACCGGGGAAATATGTCCCGACTCCATTTGCCCCAGCACCGCGCGCTGATAGTTCACCAGCAGGAAATCCCCATCCGTGCGCAGGTTGCGCGCGGCCCGCGTGCGGAACGATGCGGCGTCGGTGTCGCCGGCGTAGACCGGTTCCGCGCGGACGCCGTGCGCACGCAGGCCGTCGGACAGCTGATGCAACGACATGCCGGTGAGGCTGACGTCGAAGGAAGTCAGGCCGACGGGACCGTCGAAATAGCTCGACTGGTCCAGGCGCGGCCGCGGGTCGTGCAAGGCGTTGAACACGATGACCGAGCTGGCGACGCCGCAATAGGAGCGCCGCGATTGGGTCACGAAGTTCGCCGCCAGCTCCGGGTAGTCGGCCTGCGCATCGCTTTCGGCCAACAGTTTCCGTCCCAGCGTCGATTGCAACGGAACCAGGTCGGCCGGCACGACCAGCGGCTCCGGCGGCGGAGGCGAGAAATAGTGTCTCCAGGCGACGGCGGATAAGGAGGCCAGCAAGAGCAGCGAGCCGATGCCGGCAATCCAGGCGAGCCGAGGGAAAGCCCTGCCGGGAAATGGTGCGTCCGTGCCACGCAGGTCCACGCCAGCCTTGCTTCGCGGGACAACGAACCGGCCCATGGTGCCTCCTGGACAGCTGGCCGGTTGTACCCCGCGGTTTGTGCATAGCATGTCTAGGGACTGCGAAGGCGCTGCGCCGTCCGCAGCCTGCCGACTTGGCGGATTCAGCGCAGCCGTCTGCTGCACTGCCGCCGCGCCCCTGCTATCGGATCGATGTCGTCTCGGCGCGCAGTGCCGCCATTACGCGATCGAGCGGCGCCGGTCTCGCCACCAGGTACCCCTGCACCTGGTCGCAGGCGTTGTCCCTCAACCATTCGAGTTCGCCTTCTTCCTCGACCCCTTCGGCGACCGTCCGCAGCCCGAGCCCGCGCGCCAGTTCGATCAGCGCGCGGCAGATCGACGCGTTCCTTTCGTCGCGATGCACGCCGGCCACGAAACTCCGGTCGATCTTCAGGTGGTCGAGCGGCAGGTCGCGCAGGTAGGCCATGCTGGAGAAACCGGTGCCGAAGTCGTCTATCGATATGCAGACGCCCTCGTGCTGGATTTCCTCCAGCAACGAGCGCACGGCATCCCTGCTTTTCAGCATTGCCGTTTCGGTCAGCTCGATATGCAGCGCGCCTCTCGGCAGACGGTATCTCGACAGCGCCTCGCGCAGTTTGGCCGGCAGGTCGCCACCGGTGAACTGGACAGCCGACACGTTGATGGCGATCGAGACATCTTCGATTCCCGCGGCGCGGAGTTTCGCGCGCGCCGCCGCGGCGTTCTCCAGCACCCATTCCCCTATCGGCACGATCAGTCCCGATTCCTCGCTGACGGGAATGAAACTGGACGGGGGAACATAACTGCCGTCCTTGCGCCACCGCAGCAGGGCCTCCAGCGCCACCGTGTCCCCCGACCGCAGGCAGGTGATGGGTTGGAAGAACAACTCGAATTCGTCCTGGACCAGCGCACGGCGCAGCTGGGATATCGTCGCCAGGCGCTCGGAGGCCTGCTCGGTCATCTCCAGGCGGAAGGGCGTCGCGTCCTCGTTCTCGTTCCTGGAATGCAGGGCGGCCAGCGCCGCGTGGTCGACCACCTGTTCGGCCGCTCCCGGAACCGGCCCCGGCGAATGCGCGATCCCTATCCAGGCATCCATCCGATGGCTGCCCCCCTCGAACTCCACCGGCTCGGCCAGCGTGCCGATGACGTTCGATACCAGGTTGCCCACCCGGTTGCCGTCCTTCGCCACGAGGACGAACGAATCGGACGGCAGGTACGCCGCCGGCCCGAACGGGCGGGCGACGTCCGCCAGTCTCCTCGAAAGCTCCGACACGATGGCTTCGCCCAATCGCCGACCCAAGGTGGGCGAGACGACTTCCAGGTCGCGCAACTGGATGTAGACCACGCCGTACGGCGTATGCCAGCCCTGCGCACGCGCATCGACCTGGGTGATCAGCGCACGCAGCTTCAGCAGGCCCGTGCTTTCGTCGTGCGTGGCCCGCCAGGCCAGGTCCTCCTCGTAGGCGACCCGCTCGCTGACGTCCTCGGCCAGGACCAGGCGCGCCGCCCGCCCGTCGAACTGGATGCTGCTGCTGTGGACGCGGACATACATCGGACGCCCATCGCGGGCATAGTGCATCCACACGCGTTCGGATTCGCGCGGCTCCGTCGAATCGTCCACCGATCGCCGCACGGCCTGCTGGTCCTCGGGCGAGCGGATCTGCAGGATGGTCATCGACAGGAACTCCTCACGGGAGTAGCCGTACTTGCGTATCGCGGCTTCGTTGACCGCGAGGAACCGCAGCGACTGCACGTCGAACACCCAGAACGGCAGCGGGTTCAGGTCGAAGAGCTCGCGGAACTGCTGTTCGGCCCGTTCCAGCTTGGCCTGGTTCTCCCTTCGCTCGGTGACGTCGACGAGGGTGCCAGTCATGATGGTTTTCCCGGCCTCGTCTTCCACCGACGCGCCGCGGGCGCTTATCCACCGGACCTGTCCGCCCGGCAACACGACCCTGTATTCGGAACGGAACGCCTTGTCCTGTTCCAGCGACTCGCGGAATTCGGTGTTCACCCGTTCCCGGTCTTCTTCATGCATCCGTTCGAAGAAGTCCCCGATCGGGATCAATCCCGCTTCCTTGCTGAAGCCGAACAGCGCTGCCGCCTGGTCGGAGACCCTGACCATTTCCGTCCCCGGCTCCAGTTCCCACACGCCCAGCCGCGACGCCTCCTGGGCCTTGGTCAGCCAGTCGACATGCCGGACCAGCTCCCCGCGCGTCGCCAGGCGTTCCGACTCGGCGCGGCGGAAACGCCTCGTCAGCAAGATGGCCCCGATCCAGTAGAAGCCAAGCACCAGCGAGGCTGCGGCCACATAGTTCCACCATGGCGCCAGTACCTCTTTCTTGGCTATTCCCACCACCACCACGAACGGATAGCCGCTCGTGGAAGTAAAGCTCGAGTACCGTTCGATGTCGTCGATCCCGCCGACTGTGCGGGCCTGGAGTGCCGATCCGGCTACCAGCGACGCCGGATAACCGGTTCTTTCGCCGATCCTGTCGCCGTTCGTCCCCTCCTGCGCCAGAACCTGCCCTTGGACATCGAGAATCGCCGCGTTCCCCAGCCGGCCGATATCGAGTCCCTTCAGGATCTTCTGCAGCTCCTCCGTTCGCAGCCGCGCGACCAGCCAATTGCCTCCACGGGTCCGCAAGGCAACGGGCACCACGGGCTGGCTGCGCCCGTCCTTCTGCAGAAGCCCGATCCTGAAATCTCCGTCGCCCGCGGGAGGATCGAAGCGGATCGACGATGCGTATTCGCTGGCGCCCTGGCGTATGAGCTCGCCGTTCTCGTCGTACAAGTCCACGTCCTCGAGCTCGGCATTCCTCGAGAGGAGACCGCGGATCGCCGATGAGATGCCCCAGGGGCCTTGGTCGGGAAGATCGTGGGCAGAAACATCGGCCTGGCCCGCGACACTCCGCAGGGCACGTTCCAGATGGCGGACTTCATAATGAAGGAGGCGGTCCACGCCGGTCGCGACCGCCAGGCTGTGGCGCTCGGCGGCGTCGATCCGCATATTGCGGTCGTGGATGCTGACCATCAGCAATGCGGCCGAAAACGCCAGTCCGAGCAGGACGCCGACCTCGCGTGACGCAGGCACGGCGCGCGCTCGTGCCGCGAAGCCCGAAAGAGTCCTTTCCATTGAATCGTTCATAGCCCGGATATCGACTAGGAAAGCAGTTCCCCGGCCGAACGGTACCTACGACACCGCCACCGGTGTGTGATTCAGGTCGCCATTCATGAAGTTATCGAGCGGGTTGCGGGACATGCGACGAGACTCCCGTGGAACCGGTAGGTGATCGCTTCGCGGCCTAGGGACTAGCGGAAGCCGTACACCTGTCCTAGCGGGACAGGCTGGCCTGAACGAATAGCCAGGTCACCAGCCGTTTCGACATGCGAGCAAGCGGCGCCTTGATGTCGCCGGGCAGGACGATTTCGAATTCTTTGACGATCTCGAGGCCCGCAGCAGGTATAGGGTACGCACGCATGGTCGCCCCGAGCTCCATTTGGCTGAAGCCGGCCTCCAAGGCCGCTTTCTGACGCGCGTCAATCAGCTTCATGCCGAGGCCGCGGCGGGCGGAATCCGGAGAAGCGAAGAAGGCTGGAATCCTGGCCGCCTGTGTCGCGGGATCAAGCAGCGGGTCCTCGGGGATTTCGCCTGGTCGCCGCCGTAGAGGGTGTCGCGCTTGTTCCACCCCCCGCATGCTGCAATTTCCGACCCGACTTCAATGAGGTAGTAGGTCCGATCGTCGACAAGGACGGTATCGACACCAAAGACATGTTCTGCCAGGGCTTCGGCTTGTACCGGGCTATAGAAGCCACGAGTTATCTCGATCGCCGATGTTCGAATCAAGGCGTTCAGGCGAACGATGTCGCCGTGGGTCGCGATTCTCAGGACGATATTTCTTTGATCCTGCATATGACGAACGAATGTTTGACCAAAGCGACACGCCGAAGGCACGCCCGCCGCAAGGAGGGATTAGGCCTCATTGCGCTGCTCAACATACTGCTTCAGCACTTGCAATGTACCTTGCCAGTAGAATTGGAGGTGCTCGAAGATGTTGGCTGAGCGCGGGCTTGCAATCGATAACTTCAATGACGTCGCGCCTTGCGCGGGAGCCAAGTGGAAGTCGATGACTGCATGGTTCTCCGGATTGTCAGGAAGCCGTGACAGCGAACTGAGATGCGTATAGGCCAGTCGCCGCATTGGATCGAACTCGCGCACGGTTCCGGTATTCTGGAAGTCCATGTGATGGCGTCCTCGCACGACAAACCTGTTGCCGACCTGCCAATCGGTCTCGATCTTGAGAAGCATGTCGGGCTCCCCCATCCATTCCTGCATGCGTTCGACATGCGTCAACGCCTCCCAGACAGTGGATACGGGGGCGTTGATGAGCACTTGCTCTTCAAACGATGTCATGTCTGCGGAGGATGACTTCATGACGCCTTATGCCTGAATCAAGCCGGGCCACGAAACGGCTTCGGCTTGAATGGATCGTCAGCCCGCGCTTACAGCATTGCGCGATTGCAATAGGTTGCCTTCTCAAACTCGGCGACGTTCATTGCGATATTAGGGACATGTGGAAACATGGAAACAAGATCGCTGACTATCAGTCTAGATAAATGGGCTCTTTGCTCGATGCTGCGGCCCTCCATGATGTTCGCAAATACATGTATGAAATCTTCACGCCTATTGCCAACGGAATAGATCATGAAAGGGTTGACTCGAACTTTGATGTCACCCTCATCGAAAAGATTGGTTGAATTGGCCGCACGATGAACGCGCTCAATAATTTGCTCTTCGGTATGAAATTGCAAAATAGCCTGCGAGCAATCAACTACAAAATGCGGCATAGAGTCCTCGATTTGCGGGATGTTGCTTACAGAATTACCTGGACCGACGGTTGCGGGCTAACGCCTTAATTAAGTCGCGCTGCGAAACGGCGTCAGCTTGAATGAATTGTTAGGCCACAAGCGATACGCCAAGGCCGTTGTTACTTCGTAAGTCTTCCACGCTTTGCTCCGAAAGCCAAAGCAACGTGTTGAGGTAGTCATCAAGGCAGGCAATGAGCGATTCCCGTGGACCTTGCCGCCAGGCATCGGATGAGTAGAGCGCGTTTTGCTCCGATTCTAGGTGGGCGCGGTCCTTGTAGGCACGAACGAGATAGAAGCTTTCTTGCTCATGGTCCGAGCGGCCAAAGGCCACAACATCCATGCCACTTTTCCGCACAAGCGGGAGTGCATCTTGAAAGGCCGCCACAAACCGATCAGCAGTGCCCGGCTTCAGTTTATAGGTGCGGATCTCGACTAGTCTCATATGTGGC
>NZ_JAGKTC010000002.1:0-572 GCF_017939625.1 Pseudoxanthomonas helianthi | reverse complement strand
GGCTCAGGATAGTGGAACTTGAAGGCTTGGCAACCCGTCGATAGCACATTGCCAAATAGCAGCCACTCTTGGGTGGCAGGTGAAATGCAGCCAAAAAACCATAGCTCCTTGACAGGAACTCGCGAGAAATCGAGTTGGGCGAAATCGATGTGCTCTTGGCGGTTTAGATGGAACGCAACTACGAGATCCTTCGAGTCCGTGTATTTAGCAAGTTTGTCTATCTCGGCTTGGAGCGACGCATCGGCCTTGACCTTATCTGGAACAAGCTCTTTGACCTGTAGAGGAACGTAATGGACCTCACCGATGCGCTCGTACCTGCCGATGAAGTCAGTATCGTTTTGCTCAAACATAGCAAAGCGAACTTCAGTTCCGAGAAATTGGCTCATGCCATAGCAGAGCAACGCGCATTGACGCCCCTCGCGGAATCTATTGAGCTCATTTGTGCGAAGCGATGCGACGTTGTAGGGCACATCAGCCGCAGCGACGCGATCGGATAGCTGCGCCAGAGAAATGAGCAGGCCTCTGGGATCGTAATAGGAAAGCTTTGACCACTGACGAACTCTCATCTGAGC
>NZ_JAGKTC010000001.1:1687414-1687725 GCF_017939625.1 Pseudoxanthomonas helianthi | reverse complement strand
GCCGCAGACCGATTGCCGAAGACACGGTGCTCATGCCCGGAAGAACAACCGCCAGCGACCGAATACAGCCACGAGCAGAAGATAGACCACTGCGAGAGCCGCGAAAATGTCTAAGGCTCCCAGCGGCACCCGGGAATCATGGAAGTAGTACCCGTTAATTGATCGGGCTACCTGATAGTTGACGTACATCAGGACTATTCCCGCTAAGGAGACGATGCCGATACCCCAGCGCCAGAGAGGACGAATCTGACGCGCCCTTCCAGGCGGCGTATGGCTCTTTGGCGCTGAGTAAGGATTGCCTGGCATGCGGC
>NZ_JAGKTC010000001.1:1686697-1687358 GCF_017939625.1 Pseudoxanthomonas helianthi | reverse complement strand
GCCGCAGCCAAGTCACCGGCCACCAGCCTGCTGTTTGGACAGCACCTGCTCGGCTGCTGCCAGAAAATCATAGGCGGCTGCCGGATCGGTAGTCTGGCCGGTAATAACCTCGCCAGCATAAGCGTGCAGGAAATCGGAGATTGATGTGTCTCCGCGAGCGAGATAGTCGGATGCGAACCGCTCCATGATGCGGTAAGCGTCCCTTAGGGAAACAACACGATCAAACTCTTGATCTGTAACTGCCAGGTAGCTCATATGCGGCCTAACGCCTGAATTAAGCCGACCGGCGAAGCCGGTTCGGCTTGAATGAATTGTTAGGCCTCAGCCAGGAAACCGGAAGGTGGGGCCCGCTCTGGGAAGCCTAGCAAATGATAGGTGGCCCCCTCAGCACATGCCTTGAACGCGATCTCGGGCGTCGTGCCGGAATTATCTGAAACAGCCACCACGGATATAGCCAAGGCCTGTGGCAGTACTACGGATGAGTAGGCAGTGGAGATCCCTAGCAATACGGCTTGCAGGAACTCGGGCGCGACAGAGTCCAGGGCAACGTCAGTTGCTGTAACCGAGAAGGCTACGGCTGGAATGGCGGTCAGTCGGACCGACGCATCCCATAACGGTCTGCAGCTCTGTCGTCGGAATCGAAAGAATGCATCCATGAGGC
>NZ_JAGKTC010000001.1:1686289-1686641 GCF_017939625.1 Pseudoxanthomonas helianthi | reverse complement strand
GCCGCATGCTACACGGCCAAAAGCGCCGGGTCATACCAGACGTCCACGTGCCCAGGAGCCAAAAGCACTCGCCAGCCCGGCGCTAGAGCTAGGTAGGGAACGATCGACGGGGCTTGCTCTACAAGGTGATGGACGTGAAGTGGCTGAAAGAAGTCCGGGTGGTCAGATAGCTCTCCACCCCAGACATACCAGCCGCACGTGCCGTTCTCTGCGGGATGTCGCAAGGCATTGAGGGGAACCTGCGAGAGAGTAGAAAGGGCGATGCCCAATTGCTCGTCCTCACCGGGAGGATCAAAGAGCGAGCCGAATTGTTCGCATATTTCCGCCTGAGACGGGATCTGGTTCATGCGGC
>NZ_JAGKTC010000001.1:1685776-1686233 GCF_017939625.1 Pseudoxanthomonas helianthi | reverse complement strand
GCCTCATTTGATGAGGCTCTCTTGGAAGGACAAAGACGATGCATGGATTGTCGTGAAATCGCCGCGCATATCAGAAATTGTGTGGCGGAGTAGGCCATTACGCAATTTGACAAGCTCTTGAACCACGATGGCAGGCATGAAATAGAGCCTGTTTGATGTGGTCTGGAACTTACAGATGCCAGAGTAGGCGAACTCAAAGCGACGCGTGCCGTAATCGTTTATTGCGCCAAATGTGATTCCGTCGCGGTTTGCTTGAATGTAAGTCACGTTAGAACGCCAAAGCGAAAGGTCTGAACCGGAAGGAAGCTCATAGCGCTCCTTTGCAGTAAGGCTTTGCAAATCACTTGGGAGGCGTGCTCGCACCTTTGCCAAGTAGTCAAAGTAGCGTGTTCCGTCCCACTGAGTTGGGGAGCCGGAATTATCGAGGTACAAGAAGCGAGCTGGCATGGAATGAGGC
>NZ_JAGKTC010000001.1:1685327-1685720 GCF_017939625.1 Pseudoxanthomonas helianthi | reverse complement strand
GCGCGCTGAGGCTCGTAGCCAGCGAACGGCCCAAAGAAGACCCAGCTGGGAGACGACAAGCCAGCAATGACCTCAGTCCGCCTGGGAAAGTGGTTGGGGAACTCTGGCCAGGCGTTCTGCACATACGTGTCCCATTGCATTGGGTCCAGCTGATGGATCTTTCCGTCAGATAGGTCAATGAATTCGTAGCCGCGCCGCCGCAGTTCCGTAACGGCCTGAACTAGTGCCCCGTTCGGGTCCGGTGCGCCGATAAAAACACCAACATAGGCGCCCGCGAGATTGGCAGGCATCTCGCTATTGGAGCCACGGCCAATGTGCATGTTGAGCAGAAACAGGCCGTTTAGCGTAGGGGCTGGCTTTTTCTTAAAGATGGAGAGCATGTGGGGTGCGCGC
>NZ_JAGKTC010000001.1:1684680-1685271 GCF_017939625.1 Pseudoxanthomonas helianthi | reverse complement strand
GCGCCACCCCGGACATCCGGGAATAGACTGGGGTTTTCAATGATGTCATTGGCGCTGTGATCCTTGACGAAATACTGGTCAGTCAACCGCTTGATTGTATCTAGCCTGTCTTTTGGACGAACAATCTGGAAAACAATCGACGTGAAGTACCGCTGCAATGCAGCAAGCTGCTCGTGATCATCCTCGTCGTGGCTTGAGTGGTTGACGATGTCGTAGAACTCGACAAGGAAGTCGAGCGCGAGATTGCGGTACCCGCGATATGCGGCCGGCTTGTCTGAGCCGTAGTTGTTCTGGATGAGGTTAGGAAAGTAGAACCGACCTTGCTCAACCAAGGAAGACAAGCAGGCGAGGTCATGCTGGAAGTCTGCGGCATCTTTTATGCGTCGTAGGTGGCGAAACCTCATAAGTACATCTATGACGCGGTTATGCCAGTCCAAGAGCTCGCGGATGTACTCGTTGCTGATGCTATATCTGGCATGCGCTCTGTCTCGAATATAAAAGAACGCCAAAGTCACGGAGAGCAACAAGGATAGCCCTGCAATAATGTCGCCAGCGTCCATGAACCCTCCATTGGCGCCTAGCGCCTGAATA
>NZ_JAGKTC010000001.1:1684227-1684638 GCF_017939625.1 Pseudoxanthomonas helianthi | reverse complement strand
GCCAACCCCGGATGCGGGAGGTCACTTGATGATTTGTGCCATACCGCATTGGCCGCCCGATGCAGCTCAAGACTGTACTTGGCCATGAGCTCCGAAACATCAACAGGTTTGGACGTGCCATCAGAGATTGACTTGCCGCTGGTAAGGAACAGATAGAGAGCAGCGAGTTCCTCAAGGCGCTCAAACTCTGATTCGACGGCGAAGCTAGATGGCTGTCCGTCCCTTGCGAAGATTTCGATGGGCGGGTCATCGCTCTCGCGATCTGCGATATAGAGGTAAGTCCAAGATCGACTGTAGACATGATCAGAGTCGCCTTCCGTATCAACGTTGCGATTCTCCCCGTACAACAGGTCAATGAAGACACGAAAGTCTGGTCTTTCTCTATCAATCTCGACAATGTGCATTGTTGGC
>NZ_JAGKTC010000001.1:1595430-1684171 GCF_017939625.1 Pseudoxanthomonas helianthi | reverse complement strand
GCCGCATGCTACACGGCCAAAAGCGCCGGGTCATACCAGACGTCCACGTGCCCAGGAGCCAAAAGCACTCGCCAGCCCGGCGCTAGAGCTAGGTAGGGAACGATCGACGGGGCTTGCTCTACAAGGTGATGGACGTGAAGTGGCTGAAAGAAGTCCGGGTGGTCAGATAGCTCTCCACCCCAGACATACCAGCCGCACGTGCCGTTCTCTGCGGGATGTCGCAAGGCATTGAGGGGAACCTGCGAGAGAGTAGAAAGGGCGATGCCCAATTGCTCGTCCTCACCGGGAGGATCAAAGAGCGAGCCGAATTGTTCGCATATTTCCGCCTGAGACGGGATCTGGTTCATGCGGCCTAACTACGATTAGACCCCAAAGTGGGGCGTAGCGCGGATTCTGGGCATGCCCCTGCGAAACCGTCAATCAGACTTTTCCTACAAAAATCCGGAGCTTGGACTGATCCTGACAGGCCTGGATCAATGAAACATTGAGGGCGTTATACGGTATGGAGACCGTCTAATGCCGGAAGTCCGGAATCCTGCAGCCATAAACAAATCGACGGCGGCCGCCCCCAAGCCCAAACTGTTCGACGAAGTTCGCCGCAGATTGCGGCTGAAGCACTACAGCTTGCGGACGGAGCAGGCCTATCTCTACTGGATTCGCCGGTATATCCATTTCAATGATAGGCGGCACCCCAGGGAGTTAGACGGCAAGCACGTCGAGCATTTCCTCAGTGAGTTGGCGCGCCGATACCGGGTGGCGCCCAGTACCCAGAACCAGGCCCTGGCAGCCCTGTTGTTCCTCTACCGGGACGTCCTGGCCATCGACTTGCCCTGGATGGGGAACGTGGTGCGGGCCAAACGGGCACCACGCCTGCCGGTGGTACTTTCGCGCGCCGAGACCTCTGCCCTGTTGAATGCCCTGTCCGGGCGGGAAGCCCTGATGGCCGGATTGCTGTACGGGAGCGGATTGCGGCTGATGGAATGCCTGCGCCTGCGGGTCAAAGACGTGGACCTCGCACGTCACGAAATCACCGTACGCGAGGGCAAGGGGGGCAAGGATCGCAAAACGGTGCTGCCCGGACGCTTGCGGCTCGCGCTGCTGACACAGATAGATTCGGTCAGGGTACTGCATGCGCGTGATCTGGAGGCCGGCTTCGGGGCGACCTCCCTGCCCTATGCGCTGGCGCGCAAGTACTGCAACGCCGAGCGCGATCTGGGTTGGCAGTACGTGTTCCCCGCCGCGCGCCGTGCAGTCGATCCGGCCGATGGCCGGGAGAAGCGCCACCACCTCGACGAAAGCGTGCTGCAGCGCGCCGTCAGGAATGCGGCGCGGGCAGTGGGCATCGTCAAGCCCGTCAGCCCGCACACGTTGCGGCATTGCTTCGCAACTCACCTGCTGGAAAGCGGCTCGGACATTCGCACGGTGCAGGAGTTGCTCGGCCACAAGGACATAACGACCACACAGGTCTACACACACGTCTTGAACCGAGGTGCCGGTGGCGTACTCAGCCCGCTGGATCGCTGAATGATCGCCCATGGCCGAAAGCGAATCCTGCGATAGCTGTCCGTCGGCGCATGCGTGGCGCCTACCCGTCTACATGACCTCCCTCGCACCGCGCAGCGCGACGGCGGTTTCCATAGTGCATAAAAAATGCCCGGCATGACCGGGCAGTCCTGGCGATGGCTGGCCGCTGGCGTACAGCCTCCATCCCGGGGCCAGAGAGAGGGGTTGGCCCGGACCCGGCCACTGTGCGCCGATGCGCATGCGTCTGCTGTGCGCATTCCATTGTTTACGTATGCGCGAAGCCGCGACACGCGTCGCCTCGACGCGTGGAATCGCGCCGACGCGTTCGCGTCGGAAAACGTCATTCGAACGCGTCGTTCGCGCACAACGTCGTTGTAAACGAAACGTTAGCTTCCGGTTTCAGGCGCCAAACCGCTTAGCACGGGCCGATGCCCGCGCGGCGTCCGCTTGCTGCCGTCTGAATCCCGAACCACATCGAGAACGACCATGACCCTTGCAAGGAAATCGAACCCTGTTCGCAAAGCAACGCGGCGCACCCTGCTGAGCCTCGCCCTCGGCGCGTGCTTCGCCGGCGGCGTGCACGCGCAGTCCAATACCTCCGGCTCCATCGTCGGCCATGCCGCGGCCGGCGAGACGATAACCGTCACCAACCCGGCGACCGGCTTCAGCCGCAGCGTCACCGTGGGCAGCGACGGCAGCTACCGCTTCCCCGCGCTGCCGACCGGCCAGTACCAGGTCGCGCGCGACGGCAGCCAGCCGCGCTCGGTCAACGTCAGCGTCGGCACGGCCTCGAACGTGGATTTCACCGCCGCCAGCGGCGGCGCGACCACGCTGGATGCCGTGACCGTGGTCGGCAGCAGCGCGGTCAACCCGATCGACGTTTCCTCGGTGGAATCGACCACGATCCTGACCGAACAGCAGATCGACATGCTGCCGGTAGCGCGCGACGCGACCAACGTCGCCCTCCTCGCGCCAGGCACGGTGCGCGGCGATGGCCGCTTCGGCAACCTCGCTTCGTTCGGCGGCGCCTCGGTCGCCGAGAACGTCTATTACGTCAACGGCTTCAACGTCACCAACATCGTCAAGGGCCTGGCCTTCAGCGAGATCCCGTTCGAAGCGCTGCAGGAACAGCAGGTGAAGACCGGCGGCTACGGTGCCGAGTTCGGCCGCTCGCTGGGCGGCGTAGTCAACATGATCACCAAGCGCGGCACCAACGAATGGAAGTTCGGCGCCAACGCGTTCTGGAGCCCGGATTCGCTCAACACCGGCACGCGCTTCGCCTACGACCCGCAACGCGACGGCAGCTACACCGTCGAGAAGGGCGCGAAGACCGACACCCTGCGCTACAACCTGTACGCCAGCGGCCCGCTGATCAAGGACCGACTGTTCCTCTTCGCCCTGTACCAGGGCGAGAAGGTCGAGACGCGGACGCCGTTCGAAGGCGGCAGCGCCTTCAGCAAGCAGGACACCCCGCAGGGCCTGGTCAAGCTGGACTGGAGCATCACCGACAACCACTCGCTGGAACTGACCGCGTTCAAGGACACCAGCGAAACGCACACGGTGAACTACCAGCGCACGCCCGGCGACCTGGGCATCGGCGGCGGCGAGCAGATCGGCACCGCCGAGACCGAGACCGGCGGCGAGAACTACATCCTCAAGTGGACCGGCTACATCACCGACAACCTCACCTTGTCGGCGCTGTATGGCCGCGGCGAGTACTCGCGCGGTTCGTCCGACACCAACTCGGCCGACTGCCCCATCGTGGTCGACACGCGCGCGACCGCGGTGGTCGGCCCGCTCGGCGTGCAGGGTTGCTGGATCGGCACCGGCCTGGTCGGCGATCCGAATGCCGGCGACGTGCGCAAGGCCTGGCGCTTCGACGGCGAGTGGTCGCTGGGCGACCACCTGATCCGCTTCGGCGTGGACCGCGAGGAATTCTCCACGCTGGACGGCTCGGTCTATTCCGGCACCGCGTACGAACCGGAAACGCCCGGCGGCATCTTCTGGCGCTATTCCAACGCGACCGCGGGCGCGACGCTGCCCAACGGCGCGGTCGTGCCCGACGGCGTGACCGAGGTGGTGCGCCTGCGCTACTTCGAGAACGGCGGCAACTTCCTGACCAAGAACAGCGCCTGGTACATCGAGGACAACTGGAACGTCACCGATACCTTCCTGGCCTACCTCGGCGTGCGCAACGAGTCGTTCCAGAACCTCAACTCGCTGGGCGGCGCCTTCATCGACGTCAAGGACACCTGGGCGCCGCGGTTGGGCTTCTCCTGGGACGTCAACGGCGATTCGACGTTCAAGGTGTTCGGCAACGCCGGCCGCTACTACATCCCGGTGTACGCCAACACCAACGTGCGCCTGGCGGGGTCCGAGCTGGATTACATCGAGTACTACCGCTTCACCGGCATCGATCCGGTGACCGGCGCGCCGACCCTGGGTGCGCAGATCGGCCAACGTTTCTACAACAGCGAAGGCGGCGTGCCCGACCCGCGCGGCGTGGTCGACAACGAAATCAAGCCGATGTACCAGGACGAATACATCGTCGGCGCGCAGATGGCGCTGGGGGACAAATGGTCGCTGGGCATCCGCGCGATCAAGCGCGAGCTGAAGGCCGGCATGGACGATGTCTGCGACGGTTCCGGCGCCGAGGCCTGGGCGCTGCAGAACGGTTACGACGAAGACCAGGCGGCGAACATCCGCGCGGCCATCGACCACTGCTTCCTGACCAATCCCGGCGGCGCGCTGTCGATCAACGCCGACCTCAACGGCGACGGCACCCTGACCCGGGTCGACGTGCCGGCCAGCGCGATGGGATATCCGAAGGCCAGCCGCAAGTACAGCGCGGTCGAGTTCTTCGTCGAACGCGCGTGGGACGACAAGTGGTTCCTGCAGGCCTCGTACACCTACGCCAAGAGCCTCGGCAACACTGAAGGCTACGTGCGTTCGGACAACGGCCAGGACGACGCCGGCATCACCACCTCGTTCGACCTGCCCGGCCTCGTGGAAGGCGGCAACGGCTACCTGCCCAACGACCGCCGCCACAGCCTGAAGGTGTTCGGCGCGTACAAGCTGGCCGACGAATGGACCGTCGGCGCCAACCTGCTGTTGCAGAGCGGCCGCCCGATCAACTGCTTCGGCGTGTACCCGGAAACCGGCACCAATCCTGCAGCCGGCAGCTATGGTGCGGAATCGTTCTACTGCGGCTACTACTACGACGATACCGGTGCCGCCGATACCGGCAACGGCTACCCGTCGTACCTGCACCGCCGCGGCACTTCCGGCCGCGTGCCGTGGGTGCACAACCTCGACCTGCGCCTGTCGTACGAGCCGCGCTGGGCCAAGGGCCTGAAGATGAGCATGGCCGTGCAGAACGTGCTGGACAGCGAGGACTACTACCGCGTGCAGGACGTCGCCGACGACGATACCGGCGCCCCGCTGTCCAACTACCGCCATCCGCTCAGCTTCGCCAGTCCGCGCAGCGTGCAGTTCTCGGTGCAGTACGAGTTCTGATCCGGAATCGCAATCCGACGGAAGCCAGGAACCGCCGCGAACCGGCGGTTCCTCTTTTCTTGGCCCAGTCGCCGGACGAAGCGCGGACGTGCCGTTCGCCACCGCCCGCATGCATTTCATCCCCGCCCGGTTGCCGCATCCCGGGCGCGAAACCAGCATCGGCGCAGGATCAACGGACCGTCCGCGCCCATGCTGGAAACCGTACTCAGCCTTCCGTCCTTCCGCGAAACCTTCGAACCTGCGCCGCCATCCTCGCCGCCGCCACGCGGACCTGTTGCGGTCGCGATACTCGGCCACGGCGAGCTGCGTCGGCCATGCGCGACGCAGGGCATGGCGTTGCAGCTGTTCCGGGGCGAGTCGGGCGCGATGCTGGAAATCCCGAATGGCTGGCTGTCGATCAGCCTGCCCCTTTCGGGCCGGGTGCGGGTCCGTTCGGAGCAGAGCGAATGGCCGCTGGAACCCGGCCGCTGCCTGGTCTGGGACAGATCGCTTTTCCTCGATGCCGCGAGCGGCGGTGCCTGGCTTTGCCTGTGCGGCCCCGAGGAGGCATGGCATCGCGCCTGCCGGAATGCGCGCGCCGCGGCCGAACTGTTTCCGGTCGAGGACGCCTGTCCGCCGGGCGTTGCGGAGCGCCTCGCGCAACTCGCGCGCGAAGCCCGGGGCGGCACGGAAAACGCCGAGCACGCCTCGCACCTGCTGCAGATGGTCTGCCTCGACCTGCACGCTGCGCAGCACGCGCTGAGGCAGCTGCTGCCGCGCTGCCCCGGGCGGACACGGCGGCGCAAGCGATGGGCGATGCTGCGCCTGCTGCGGGTTCGCCACGCGATCGCGTCCGGCCGCGGCGCGCGCCTGCGCATGAACGCGCTCGCCGGCCGCATCAGTTGCTCCAGCGGCCACCTGTCGCGGGTCTACTTGCATGTGTTCGGGGAAACCCCGGCCGACTTCGCCTTCCGCCTGCGCCTGGAACACGCGATGGCGTTGGCGACCCGTACCGACATGGCGTTCTGCGATGTCGCCGAATCGGCGGGCTTCGACAACCAGAGTTCGTTCTGCCGCGCCTTCAAGAAGCGCTACGGCATGACGCCCGGCGCAGCCCGGGCGCTGCGTGCGGCGACTCGTGGGGAAAGCACGGTCGCCACCCTCGCCTCGTAACGCGGTGGGTTACGCAGTAGCCTTGCGAAACAGGCCGGCGCAAACCAACCACACCACGACGAAGAACACGGACAGGCCGACGCCCTCGACCGAACCCTGGATCAACGCGACCACGCCTGCCAGTGCCTGGGCGATCGCGGTGGCCACCAGCGCGCGGGTCATGCCCTGCGGCCTGAAGCGCGCGATGCAGGCACCGATGGCGCCGACCAGCAGCACGCCGAAGAACACCAGGTTGGCGAGATTGTTTTCGCTGCCGATGATGCCCACAGCCAGGTTGATCCAGGTCATCAGGAAACCGGCGACGACCGCGATGCCGAAAGCCGCGAGGTAGGCGCGGTCGCGCGACAGCCATGCGCCCAGTTCGAACGTGCCGCAGGCCAGCAACAGCATTGCGCCGAACACGACGAAGTCGGAGCCGGTCCAATTCACCCCGTTGTTGCCGATCCGCATCGCCACCGCGGGCAACAGCAGCAACGCCGTCGCACCACCCCACATCGCCCAGCGCCAGCGACCGCCGCGCCGTTCGCCCTCGTTCCGCATGTTCGCCGCCATCGCTGCTCTCCCGTTCGCAAGGTTGCCTGGGACACCAGCCTGGGCCGGGCCGGTGAAGACGTTAGGAACCTTGTGTGAAGCGGGCAAGAAGTCCGCGCCGGGCCGTTTTTTGATCGTCACGCCCGCATAACCGCCGCAGGCCTAGTAAGGAACCGTCTCCCGCACGCATGGGGGCGATATGAAGATCCGGCACGTGTTCTGCGCACCCGACCTGGCCACCGCCCAGGCCGCCATCCGGGCCGCACGCCGCGCAGGCGTGGAAAACCGCGACCTGTTGCTGGTCGCCCGCTCGGACATCGAACTGCATTCGATCCGCAATGGGCGCAAGGAAGCCGATACCGACATGTTGCCCGCGGCGATGCGCGGCATCGCCTACGGCGCCGCCACCGGCCTGCTGGTCGGAGGGGTGGCCATGCTCGTGCCGACCCTGGGCATCGGCTGGACCGGTGTCGCCGCCGCGACCATCGCCGGCGCGATCATCGGCGGCTGGGCGTCTGCACTGGTCGGTGCGGCTCTGCCCGACCCGATTCGGCGCAAGTTCAACGCCGAGATCGAAGCCGGCAACATCCTGGTGCTGGTCGATGCCGACCGCGAGCTCCTCGACACGGCAGGCTTCGCCATCGTCCGCGAAGGCGCGCAGCTGTTGCCGTTCGAATCGCACAAGGCGATGGCCTGAGATGTCGGGAGCGCATTGGCGCGGCGCGCCTTACCCGCCCTTGGCGCAAACCGTGGTGCGCAGGACTTCGCTGCCGACGCGGGCGACGAAGTCGTCGGTATCCACCGCGTCGGTATTGGCCAGCACGATCACGGTGAGGTCGCAATCCAGGAAACGGTACAACTGGGTGTTCGCGCCCATGATCCGGCCGGGACGCTTGGCCACGCGATGCGCACGGCCATCGCTCCAGGCTTCGTAGACCCACAGGCCCAGGCCATAGTCGTCGAGCCCGGGGGCGAGCAGCTGCGCCAGCGAGTCCTTGCCCAGTATTTTTCCGCCGAACAGCGCGTTGGCGAATGCGAGCAGGTCGCGCGGCGTGGCGTACATCGCGCCCGACGCGTACCAGTTCTCCGGATACGACGGCAGATCCGGGGTCAGCGGGCCTTTATCGGACCGATGGAAATAGGTTCCGGCCAATCGGGGCACGATCGTGTCCTGCCGCAACATGCCGCTGTCCTGCAGCCTCAGGGGGTGCAACAGGTATTGTCGAAGCGCTTGGTCGAAAGTCTCGCCGCGCAGGCGTTCGACGATCTTGCCCAGCACGATGTAGTCGGCATTGTTGTACTCGAACTTCGTACCCGGCGCGGACACCAGCTTGCCGCCGGCGTAGCGCGCCAGCAGTGAATCGCTATCGTGCGGAAGCTGGTACACCGGCATGCCTTCGCGCATGGCCGACGCGGCATCCGTTATCCCGTCGTAGCTGGGCAGCCCCGACGTATGGTTCAGCAGCTGGCGCACGGTGACCTTGTCGGCGGCCTCGCCCGGATAATCGGGCAGGTAGGTCCGCACGCTCCGGTCCAGGTCGAGCCGGCCCTCATCGCGCAGCTGCAGGATCAGCGCGCTGGTGAACAGCTTGGTGATCGATGCGATCGGATAGCGCGTCCGCGCATCGTTGGGAATCTCGAACGCGATGTCGGCAAGGCCGAAACTGCCCGCGTACCTGATCTTCCCGCCCGCCTGGACCAGCACGCTGCCGCTGAAGGCATGGTCGCGCGCATACGCTTCGATGAAGGCATCGGGCGACGCAGCCCTGGCCGGCGGAGCGGCGGCCAGGCACAGCACGGCGGCGAGCATGAAGGTTTTCATCGGGCGATCCGCTACGCGGGACGGCGCCCCGCTGTCCCCACCGGGATACAGCGAAGGCGAACGCGGTTGCAGGGCCCTTCCCGCTTACGGACTTTTGCAGGCGCCGTGCGATCAGTCGAGCTTGCGCCACACCGAAACGGGGATGCTCCCGTCCGCGCGGGGCGGCACCCGATAGGTCAACGTGCCGCCATCGAGCGCGTACTGGCGCTTTTGCACCGTGCCTTCCCAGTTCGGGAAGGACGAACCTTCGATCGAGAAAACCAGCAGGCCATTCGCATCGTCGACCGTGACGCTGCCGTAATGGGTGCTGCTGCCCATGGCCGCGGACTTGAACTCGTCGGCGCTCCCGTCCGCCTTGCTATCCGTGGCGAAGCGCAAGCGCTCCGACTTGAATATCTGCAGGGAGTAGCGGCCTGCCGCATCCACGATCAACCTGCCTTTCGGCTTCTCGCCGTAATCGCGCACCCTTTCCCCGCCGGACAGGATCTTGTCCGCCGCGACCAGGACCCACGTGCCGCGCAGCGGCGATTCCGCGGCGGGCGCTTCGCGCGCGGCGAGGCCTGCCAGCATCGCGAAGGTCATGCCGATCAACCGATTCATGGGCGTTCCTGTTGGCTACCTGGTGCGGAAACCATAGCCATCTTGATAGATGATGAAAACCAATCTATACAGATATCTGTCATTTACAGAACGAATCTATCCGGCATGCCCGACCAGACCTTGGACATCGCCGCGGTGAAGGCCTTCGTGCTGGCCGCGGACCTGCAGAGCTTCACCCGGGCCGGCGATGCGCTGGGCATCACCCAGTCCGCGGTCAGCCTCAAGCTGCGCCGGCTGGAAGAGCGACTCGGCCGCCGCCTGCTGGAACGGACGCCTCGCCAGGTGCGCCTTTCGGTCGAAGGGGAAGCGTTTCTGGGCGCGGCGCGCGAGCTGATCTCGGCCCACGACGCCGCGACGGCGGCGTTCGAAAAGGAGCAGCGACGACTGGTCGTCGGCATCAACCATCTGCTGGTCGGCGGCGAACTGCCGTCGCTGCTGCGGCGCGTTCGCGACCTCGATCCGGGGCTGCGGGTCGAAATGCGCATCGGCGGCACCCGCGAACTGATGCTGGCGCACGCGCGGGGCGAGATCGACGCCGCCCTGGTGTTGCGGCCGGACGACAGGCGCAAGCAGGGCAAGGCCGTGTTCGTGGAGAATTTCTCCTGGTTCGCCGCGACGGACTGGAAGGCCCAGGCCGGCAAGCCCCTGCCGCTGGCCACGCAGGGAGAGCCCTGCCGGATCCGCGCGGCCGCGATCCGTGCGCTGGACCGGGCCGGGGTTGCGTGGGACGAGGTGTTCATCGGCAAGGGCGCGGCCATCCTCGGTGCCGCCGCTTCAGGCGGGATCGCCGTGGCGGTGCTGGCGAACCGGGCTGCGCCGGCGGGCACGCTGGATGTCGGCGACCTGCTGTCGCTACCGAGGATTCCACCGCAGGACGTCATGCTTTACAGCGCATTGAACGACCGCCGCTCGCGCGAGGCGCTGCGCGTGCTGACGCTGGCGTTCCGCTGAACCGACCCGCCGCGTTCGGCCATCGCGCGACTTGCCGCGTCTACGTGCCTGCCGACAACGCCAGTTCGCGCTCCAGTCCGCCGGCAGAATGGCGACGCAGTGCAGTGCCGAATGCGGCAGCGTCTTCCTGCAGCTTCCGCGCGAGGTCGCGCGCAGCTGCACGCAGTTCGGGCACCGCCGTGATCTCCCACAGATGGCCGCGCAGCAGCGGACCCAGGCAATGCAGTCCGGCAATGGGTTGGCCGTGCCGTCCCAGCACTTGCAGCGACTCGTCGACGCGTACGCCGAGGCCATGCGGATCGGCATCGATCAGGCCCGTTTCGTACAGGTACGACGCCAGCGGATGGCTGGTCCTGACGATATCGGTGTCCAATCCGGTCGCGCGGATGACGTAGTCGTAGTGCTCGAGGCGGGCCTGCTCTTGGCCGCGGTCGCGCAACAACACCTCGGCCGAGCCTTCGCGCAGGCTGGCGCGCAGCAGCCGGGCGGCGCGTACCGTCAGCTGGCCCGAGGCCTGCAATGCTTCCAACTGGTCGGCGACCTTCGGCGCGATGCGATGGCGTGCGACTTCCCAGTGGGAACGGTAGTGGCGCAGGAAGCGTTCGCGCTGCCCTTCGTCCAGTTCCTGCCAGAACCGCTGCGTATGCGGGCGCAGTGCATCGACGGCCGCGCGCCAGTCCGGCACCACGTGCGCCAGCGAGCGCATCGCCTTCAGCAATGCCCGCACGTCGTGGGCGCGCAATGCCTGCTGCACGCTGGGCGGAAGTTCGATCGGCGCCAGCGGCGACGGCGGATGCCGTTGCGGCACCAGGCCGTGGCGGGAGATCGCCACCAGCGGCCCGGAATGCCCTTGCGCCAGCAAGCTGGCGCCGACGTCGGCCATGGTCAGTCCCGTGCCGACGATCAGTACGCGCGCCGTCGGTTCGATCCGCGCCAGCGCGTCGTCCTGCCAGGGCCAGGCGATG
Source organism: Pseudoxanthomonas helianthi (assembly GCF_017939625.1). Classification (GTDB taxonomy): domain Bacteria; phylum Pseudomonadota; class Gammaproteobacteria; order Xanthomonadales; family Xanthomonadaceae; genus Pseudoxanthomonas_A; species Pseudoxanthomonas_A helianthi. The sequence goes on along the minus strand of NZ_JAGKTC010000001.1, from coordinate 1,673,110 downwards.
TAACGATCGCTGTGGGCCAGGCGGGGTCCGATCCCGGCCAATCGCTGCGGTGGCAACGCGCCCAGCGCCAGTACCACGCGATCGCTGGCGAAATACCGGCCATCGTCCAGATGTATGCGGAAGCCTTCGCCGACGGCATTGATCGCCACCACTTCCTGTTCGACCAGCGACAGGTTCTTCGAGCGTCGCCGTGCTTCGCGAAGACGTTCGGCCAGGTATTCGCCATACGCACGGCGCGGCAGGAACGCATCGCGTTCGTGCTGCTCCAGTTTCAACCAGTCGGCGAAGCCGCCCGGAGCATCCGGGTCGGCGCCGAGCTGCCCCGCGCGCACGTTGAGCAGGTGTTCGGGGCGCGCTTCGCCATAGGCCACGCCTCGCGCGAACGTGTCTCCGATTCCGGCCAGGCAGACCTGCGGCGCGTCGTCCTGCGACGACGCCAGCAAGGTGGCGAGCGTGCTGCCGCTGAATCCTGCTCCCACGATCGTGATGCGCATGACGGTTCTCTCGCTGGCCGGAATTCGCGGTGTTCTAGCAGCAGCGCGCGCGCACCGTGTAAGGAAAGAGTTAGCGACCGCAATACGCGGGAGTGCGATGGTGCCGCGAATGCCGCAAATGCGCTGCGCCCTGGCGTTTCGGCGCAGCGATTCCGTGCTCATTGCTTTGTGGCATGAGCCCGTCATCAGTGCCTGGTCGAGGCGCCGTGCGCAAATGCAGCCGATTCCGCAATGCTGCGGCGCCCCGAAAAGCAAACGTCTCCTCGCAGCCGTGGCCGCGGAGATCAGTGGCGATGCTGCCGCTTCCAATTCCACACATGCGCGCTTGCCAGCATCAGGCTGCCAGCCACGGTGATGGGCGTTTCCCACGCTTCGCCAGGCCACTGCAGCGCACCTGCGAGCAGTCCCGCCAGTCCCGATGCGGCCAGCACACGCAGGGCCACTGGCAGGGACCGCCGCCGATGCGCACGCCATAGCGCGAAACCGGTCAACGGCAACGCGATGGCGACGAAGAGCACATGGACCCACTCTTCTTCCGCCCAGACGCCGAGCAGCGGCAGCGCAGCGGCCAATAGCGGCAACGCCAGGCAATGGATCAGGCATAGCGTGGACAAGAGGATGGCGGAAGCATCGAAAATGGCGTTGTGAGGACGTGACATGGCGATCTCCATGAAGCGGTTCGTGTGCATCGCCTTTTGGCGAAATCAGGAATGCGGCTGCGCATCGAGTTCGTCCCGTGCTCGCTGAAACCACGCGACCACGCGCTGTCGGTGCGACTCTCCCCATCGGCGCACCAACTGCTGGGTGTTGTGGTCGCCGGGATCCTCGAGCGCCGCGATGCGCTGACGCACGTAATCGGCGTCCAGACGCAGCCCGCATTCGACCTCGATGCAATGCCGCCAGGCTTCGTAGTTGTCCGGAACGATGCTGTCTTCCATGACGATGGCCTCGGATCAACGGATCGACGCGGGCACTCGAACCGAGTGCTTGTGGAACATGGCGATTATGATACGTTATAACATATCATATCATCCCACGGTCGCTCCCCGCTCATGCGCAAGGGTCGTGATCGCCCACAAGGATCCGCCGATGCTTTCCTCGCCGCCGCCTGTCTCCCGCCGCAAACGTCTGCCTGTCACGGTCCTGTCCGGCTTCCTCGGCGCCGGCAAGACCACCGTGCTCAACCATGTCTTGCGCAACCGCGAGGGCCGCAAGGTTGCGGTAATCGTCAACGACATGAGCGAGGTCAACATCGATGCCGCATTGGTCCGCGACGGGGGTGCTGCGTTGAGCCGGACCGAAGAAGCGCTGGTCGAGTTCAGCAACGGATGCATCTGCTGCACGCTGCGCGACGACCTGATGCAGGAGGTCCGTCGCCTGGCCGACGCGGGCCGCTTCGATTACCTGCTGATCGAGTCGACCGGTATTTCCGAGCCGATGCCGGTGGCGGCGACGTTCGCCGTACGCGACGAGCGCGGCTTCAGCCTGTCCGACGTGGCGCGGCTGGATACGATGGTGACCGTGGTCGACGGCACGCGGTTCCTGGACGATTTTTCGTCCAGTGAACGCCTCGCCGACCGCGGGCAGCATGTCGGTCCGAACGACGATCGCGGCATCGTCAATCTGCTGGCCGACCAGATCGAGTTCGCCGATGTCATCGTGCTCGGCAAGTGCGACATCGCCGATCCGGACAAGCTGGCCCTGACCCGGGCGATGCTGCGCGGATTGAACCGCGATGCGCGGATCGTCGAATCGCGCAACGGCGAATTGCCGCTGGCGGAAATCCTCGACACGGGCCGCTTCGATTTCGTGCGCGCACAACTGGCACCGGGCTGGATGAAGGAACTGCGCGGCGAACATACGCCCGAAACCGAGCAATACGGCATCTCCAGCTTCGTGTTCCGCGCGCGCCGCCCTTTCCATCCGCTGCGATTCGGCCGCCTGCTCGACCGCGGTATCGACGGCGTGATCCGCGCCAAAGGCTTCTTCTGGCTGGCCAGCCGCATGGACTGGGTCGGAGAGCTGGCCGTGGTCGGCGGATCGACCCGGACGAACGCCGCCGGGTTCTGGTACGCGGCGCGCCATCGGGTCGATGCCGATCAGGTCGGCGTGCCTCCTTCGCCGCTCGAACGCACATGGGCGCCACTGACCGAACAAGGCTGGGCCCGTGCACGGATGGCGCGCTGGTCGGCGCCGTTGCCTCCGCCCCACGCGATGTCCGATCCGCGCGAACACCACGCCCTGCAACGCCTGTGGCATCCGCTCTGGGGCGACCGACGCCAGGAGCTGGCCATCATCGGGATCGGATTGGACGAAGCGCGTGTGCGCGCGGAACTCGACGCCTGCCTGCTGACCGACGAAGAGATGGCTGTGGGACCGGATGGCTGGCTGGACGCGCCCGATCCGTTTCCGGCGTGGCGCCGCTGACGCGACGCCGATCGAGCCCGCTCTATTCGCTGCGCGCCGCGCAAGCCATCCCGGATCCCGACGCATGGAATTCGACCAGCAATCCAAGATCCGCTTGCGTCGGCGCGAGGAAGGCATCGCCCTGCAGGCCGCGGTAGCGCGACATCGTGGCGTCGTAACCGCGTTCGACCCGTCGTTGCGCACGGTCGATGTCCTGCACCTCGATGCTGACGCCCAGCAGTTGCGGGCCGCCCTGGCGCAGGGCTTCCGCGGCGACGCCCGCACCATCCGGCTGCAGTGCGAGCAGGCGCTTTTCGCCGACCGGGATGCAGTAACCCCGTGCGGCGATTTGCGGAAACCGGATCGGCGTGGCGCCGCTGAAGCCCATGCGTTCGAACCGCTTGCGATCGGCATCGGTGTCCGCCGACAGCAACCAGATGCCGCTCAATGCGCGTGCGCCATTGGGATGCTCGTATGCGACACGCGTGTCCACGACGCGCGCCGGCGTCGCTTCCAGTGTTGAATAGTCGATGTAGAACAGATGGCTGGACAGGACCGGCCGTTCGAAGGCGAACAAACGCCAACGCGGCGGCTGGGTGGGCCCGTCGCCATCCGGATCGTCCGGCGAAGCGGTGAAGACCGGCGTCGGCGCGAAGCCCTGCGCCTGCAGCCATGCGTGTGCCTGTTCCAGGATCGACGAGCGCAAGCCGAAGGTACGCGCGCCAGGACCGCCGTGCAGCGAAGCCTGGTCGGCCTGCATGCCCGGATCCATCTTGGCGTCCGCGCGTTCGATGCCGAACAGCTCCAGGTAGCTGCGGTCCTCGAAGCGCACATAGCGATTGGCCACGCCGTCCGGATTGCGTCCCGGCCTGACCTGGAACCCGAGCTTCATCGCCATCACCGAGCTGACCTGGTCGATGCTGCGCCCCCACAGCAGGGCGTGGTCGATCTCGCTGGTCCGTCCGACCCCACCTGCAGCTCGCGACGTATCGGCGGCGCTCGCCGCTGTTGCGGTGGCGCACAGGATCAAGGCACTGCACAGGGTTCGCAGGCGAATGCGTGTCTTGCTTCGTTGCGGTTTCATTGCGGATCTCCGGGGCTTATGTGACTGGCACGCATCCTGTCCGGGGAGCCGGGTCCCCGCGCGCACAAAAGGCCGATACCGCGCTGGAAGGGATGATTTCCGGCACATGCCGCGGTCGGAACGCCGGAGAACAATGCCCGCATGCCCCATCGACCGGCCTGCTATCCGGAGCCTTCGCCCGCAGCCATGGCAGGCGACGCGCACTCCCGCCTGCCGTCGCTGGATACGCTGGTTTCGCCAGTGCCGGAGGGCGTATTCCCCTCGCCGGTCGACGACCGGCACGTGCTGTGCCTGCACCTGGGCGAACCGGTGCCGGTGTCGTATCGCTGGGACAACCACGAACGCCAAGGCGTGCGCCTGCATGGCCAGTTCTGCGTGGTGCCGGCGGGCGCCAGCACGCGCTGGATCGTGTCGCGCCCGGCCACGTCGCTGCTGCTGCGCCTGGCGCCGGCGATGCTGCGCGACGCCGCCGAGGCGATGGGCATGAACGCGCGCGGCGACGTGCTGGCTCCAGCGATCCACATCCGCGACGCGCAGGTCGAACGCATCGGCTGGATGATGCGGGCGGAAGCGCGCGACGGCCATCCTGGCGGACGCCTGTTCGCCGACAGTCTGGCTTCCGCGCTGGCTGCGCGCCTGCTGGCCCTCGAATCGCGCCGGCCCGCACCGACCACGGATTCGCGCAACGCATTGCCGGCGTGGCGCTTGCGCCAGGTGCTGGATTACATCGAAGCGCACCTCGGCGAAAACCTGACGCTGGCGGAACTCGCCGCCACCGCGGGGTTCAGCGTGTCGCACTTCAAGTCGCTGTTCAAACGGACGGTGGGCATGCCCGCGCACCAGTTCGTGCTTCGCCGCCGCGTCGCGCGCGCGCAGGCCCATCTGCGCGAAGGCAGGATGAGCCGCACGCAGATCGCCCTGGAAACCGGCTTCGCCCATCCCAGTCACATGGTCCGTTGCCTGCGGCGATTCGCCGGAGAAGCGATAGGCGACGACCTGGAAACCTCGGGCAACGCGTAAGCGGACGATCCCGTTCGGGGCGGGACGACGCGCAACTGCCGCTGCAACCAATCGGAAACCGATTGCCGGCCAGACTGGAAAACCCGGCCGATGCGGTCCGTCGCGAAACGCACTTGTTTATGGAAGGATGATCACATCCGGAGGCGGCAGCGATGACGGAGGCCGTAATCGGTGCTACAAGAGCCCGAGACTTCGGCCAACACTTACGTTGGCCTGCTGGGGAACAGGGATGGGGGTATCTCGGTAGGCCAATCGGTCTTCGACGCAAAGGTATTCCCGTGAAAAAACGCGATGTCGCCATCACCGGCCTGGGAGTGATCTCCCCGGTCGGGCAATCCGTTCCCGAAGCCATCGAATCCCTGCGCGGAGGGGTTTCCGGCATCCGCCTGCACCATGCCAGCCCGATCGCGCGCGGCCTGCCGGCGGGCATCGTCGAAGGCACGTTCGACCATCTCTTCCCCGAAAAGAACGAGCTCTATTACCTGGACCGCTGCCAGCAGATGGCGATCCTCGCGGCCCGCCAGGCGATCCACCAGGCGGGGTTCGACGATTTTTCCGAATACGGCCAGCGCGCCGGGCTGTACTACGGCAACGTCAACGGCGGCACCGCCAGCGGCCAGGACTGGTTCACCCGCCTGCTGGTCGAACGCCACGACGTGGCCCGGGCGCCGACCGCCCTGAGAATCATGGGCAACGCCGGCGCCGCCCAGATTTCGATCCGCCACAAGATCGGCGGGCCGGTGATTTCCAACCATTCGGCCTGCGCTTCCTCCGGGGTGAGCATCGGTGAGGCGGCGCGCGCCATCGCCGACGGCTACCTCGACGTGGCCGTCGCCGGCGGGGCCGAGGCGCCGCTGACCGCGGTGGTGATGGGCAGTTTCCTCGGGCTGCGCGCCCTGGCGCCCGTGGACCCGGTGGACCCGACCACCAGCTGCCGGCCGTTCTCCAAGTCGCGCTCGGGCCTGGTGATGGGGGAAGGATCGGCATTCCTGATGCTCGAGGAGGGCGAAAGCGCCCGGCGCCGCGGCGCCCGGATTTTCGGCTACCTTACCGGCTACGGCATTTCCTCCGATGCCCACAGCATCGGCATGCCGGCTTCACCTGGCCAGATCGCCGCCCTGCGCGCGGCGCTGGCCGATGCGGGACTGGTCCCCGACCAGATCGGCTATATCAACGCCCACGCGACCGCCACGCGTGGCGGCGACGAAATCGAGGCGGATTCGATCAAGGCGGTCTTCGGCGAGCAAACGCCGCCCGTCAGTTCCACCAAGTCGGTCCACGGCCATCTCCTCGGTGCCACCAGTGCTTTGGAATGTCTGCTGACCGTCCTGGCCCTCAACGAACGCCTGCTGCCCGCGAGCGCACACCTGGGAGAACCTGACGAGGACTGCAGGCTCAACCACGTCGGCGAACGTCCGCGGCAAGTCGACGATCTCCAGCACGTCCTCAGCTTTTCCTGCGGGTTCGGCGGCACCAACGCCGCACTCGTGATCTCGACCCAACCCAAGCACTGACCCAAATCGACCGTCCAGGAGAACCACCATGAACATGCTCGCCCCCCTGTCCGCCGTCCCCTCGGCCTCCCGCGCCCCCAGCCGCGTCAGCGCGCATGTCCGGCAACTCGCCGAGAAGACCCTGTGGGTGATGATGAACCCGAACCCCGAAACCTCGGTGCAGAACTTCACGCCCGACATCGTCGAGGAATTCAGCGCACTGATCGAAACCCTGAAGCATTCGCCGGAAACCTTCGGCGGACTGCCCCCGTCCGCGCCCGCCTACGCCGTCATCCAGTCCAGCCATCCGGCCTACTTCAGCCAGGGCGGCGACCTGTCGTTCTTCTTGGATTGCATCCGCCGGCGCGATGCCAAGCAGCTGTACGACTACTCGATCGGCTGCCTCGACGTGCTGCACGGCTGGTCGACCAAGTTCAAGGACAGCATGACCACGATCGCCCTGGTCGAGGGCCGTGCGCTCGGCGGCGGCTTCGAACTGGCGCTGAGCGCCGACTACCTGGTCGCGACCGAAGGTTCGAGCTTCGGCTTCCCCGAGATCATGTTCGGCCTGTTCCCCTGCACCGGCGCCATGGGCCTGCTGACCCAGCGCGTGTCGCCGCGCGTGGCCGAGCGGATGATGACCAACAAGCGCATCTACACGGCGCGCGAACTGTTCGACATGGGCATCGTCGACGAAATCTGCCAGGACGGCGAAGGCGCGCTGGCGGTCGAACGCTTCGTCGAGAACCACGCCAAGCGCCGCAAGTCCCGCCTCAAGGTCCAGCAGGCCCGCCAGCGTTTCGCCGGCCTCGACTACGAGGAAGGCGTGCAGGTGGTGGAAGATTGGGTCGAAGTCGCGATGCAGCTCAGCCCGGACGAAATCCGCTCGATGGAGATGCTGATCATGATGCAGCAGAGCGAACTGCAGGCCGCCCGCGAGGACCGGCTGGCCGCGTAAGCGCGGCCTCAGTGGTTGGCGACGCGGGCCTGGGCGAATCCGTTGCGGATCTCGTCCAGCGCCGCGAGGCTCCGCGTCGTGGTGTCGGACAGGTCCGCCTTCCAGCGTGAGGGATCGGCGCCGAGTTGATCCTCGGTGATCGACATCAGCCGGTCGGCCAGGGTCGCCAGCCGGATCGCGCCCACGCTGACGGCCACGCCTTTCATCGCGTGGGCCTGGCGGTGGATGGCCGGCGTGTCGACCTTGGCGATCAGTTCCAGCAGCTGGCGGTTGAGGGTGACCAGGTCGCCCATGCCGTCGGTGATCATCGAGTACAGGAACTCGGGGTTGTCCTTGATTTCGCGCAGCGCCTCGATCGCCGCGCCGTCGATGTATTCGACCGGCACCGGGCTCAGGTGCGGTCCGCGCGCCGCCGGCCGGGCCGGTGCCGTGTTGCCATGGACCACGTGGCCGGCGAACAGCCCGGCCAGCGCGCCACGCAGCTTGTCCAGGGTCACCGGCTTGTACAGCACGCCGCTGGAACCCAGGTCTTCGAGCAGCCGGCGCGTGATCGAGGTGGTGTCGGCGGTCAGGAAAAACGTCGGCGCGGTCTTGACCCGTCCGAAGGTGTAGGTCTGGTACACCGTGGCGCCGTCCATGTCGCCCATGTTGTAGTCGAGGAACACCACGTCGAAGTTCTCCGCAGCCAGCTTGCGGATCGCGTCTTCGCCGCGGATCGCGGTGCTGACCACGTGGCCGTCCTTCTCCAGCATCTCCCGGATCAGGTTCAGGTTCAGCGTATTGTCGTCGGCGACCAGGATCTTCTTCGGGCTGACCGTCGGCGCCGCGACCTCGGGGGCGACGACGACCGGCGTCGACGAGGCCTGGTCGATGGTCATCGCCAGCTCGAAGGAGAACACGCTGCCCAGGCCTTCGATGCTTTCCACGGTAATGTCGCCGCCCATCTTGCGGACCAGTTCGCGCGCGATCGCGGCGCCCAGGCCGGTGCCGCCGAACTTGCGCTGGGCCCCGGATTCCACCTGATAGAACGGCTCGAAGATCCTTTCCTGGTGCTCCGGCGCGATGCCGATGCCGGTGTCCGAAATGCCGAAACGGATGCGGTAGGTGGACGGCGTTTCGTCGATCAGCTCCACGCGCAGGCCGATGGTGCCCTCGGCGGTGAACTTGACCGCGTTGCCGGCCAGGTTGATCAGCACGCCGGTCAGTTCCTGGAAATGGCCCTGCACCGGGAACCGGATGCGCTCATCGAAGTCCAGTTGCACGGCCAGCTGCTTGCTGGCGGCGATCGGCTCGATGGCCTTGATCACGTAGTCGGCGGCGTAGTCGACGTTGAATGCCGTCTCCGGCGACAGGTCCTTGCCGGCATCCAGCTTGGACAGGTCCAGAAGCTGGCGGATTTCCGCGTCCAGGGCCTGGGCCAGGTGCAGGATCGAACCGGCCCGGTTGATCGCCGGCGCTTCGCGGGATTCCAGTTCGATCAACTGCGCCGCGGACACGATGCCGGTCAACGGCGTGCGCAGCTCATGGCTGACCTTGGCCAGCAGCTGGGACTTGGCCTTGCTTTCGAACTCGGCCAGCGACTTGGCCGTCTGGATCTTGCGGATCAGGGTCGCGCCGTACAGCGGGACCGCGATCAGCAGGATGACGTGGCTCAAGGCGTACAGCGCGTGTTCGCGCCATTCGGGGGAGCTGACCAGGACCACGCCGAAGCCGACCAGGGACATGACCTGGCACAGGTGCATGGCCACCGCGCCGATCCGCAGCCCGAAGCCGAGGATGGTGAACAGGTAGAAGCCGACGAACAGGACCGAGGTATGCCCCGAGACGAACATCCACGACGACAGCAGCAGCGGGTCGAGCACCGCGGTGATCAGCACCAGGTCCCACGGGCTGAACGGCGCCGAACGCCGGGAGAAGTAGCGGGTCAGGAAGGCGTAGGCGAAATACAGGCCCAGCATGGAGACCACGGCCAGGTTGTGGCCGACCGCCTCGGTGGGGCCGAACAGGTAGACGCCGATGCACACCAGCGCGAGAGGCAGGCCGAATCGCACGCGCAGGTCCGCCTGCGCGATGACGGCGCTCTTCAATTCGTCTGGATGGGTGCTGCGATCCAAGTCGAATACCCTTAACCTATGCGTTCGGGGTTGCAAGAACCTTGCCAAATCATACAGACGGGGCGAAATATGAACGAAAAGGACCGCATTCTCGACCGTCTCAGGACGATGCTGCAAGAACGTTTCGACGCGGATCCGAACCAGGTCACGGAAGAGACCAAGCTGTCCCAGCTGGGGGTGGACTCGATCCTGATGGCCGACATGATGATCGATATCGAGTCGGACCTGGACTTCACCTTCAAGACCCTGGACCTGCCCAAGAACCCTTCGGTGGGCGACGTGGTGCGGTTGATCCAGGAATCCATGCAGCCGGCGGGCTGACGGGATTCGGCTCGGTTCTTTTTTGCCGCTCGACTGAAGCAGTCGGGTTTCGGCTCAAGCCAGTCGTTCGGGGCCGATGACGGTGCGCCCGGGCGGCGCGCGCAACGCGGCTTCGACCAGTGCGTCGGCGATGCGTTCGGCGCGGCTGGGGCGCCATTTCGTTGGCAGCGGGCGCAATGCGTGCGCCAGGGTCAGAGACCCGATTACATCAGCACCAGAGATGAACAAAATGGGGACGGAGGGACCTAAGCACTTAATTCCCTCCGTCCCCTTTAGGTCGCGCGCGCAGATGAGCAAAGGTGGCCTGCACGCCTACGCGTTTGAAATCGTCAGAAACCCTACCGAAGCGTTTTCGACACTGTTGGCATTCGATCCGGATGGCGCGTCTCTTTCTAACGACACGCTGGATGACATCCTTATGGCGATTCACCGAAAGGAAGGTCTGCCAGAGGACAGCACCATAGAAGAGAAATTCGGCATTCGCGTCCGGCGGGTCCGTCATCCCTCTAGCGCACAGCGGGATCAACAGACGCTGCGCAGTGCGATCAGGCAATTCTTCGAGGACTTAACGGCTAGATCGGCGGCCGGATTACCATGATCCTTGGACGCAAAGCCAAGTACTTCTCTCGCACTGACCTGCTACCTCAAAGCTCGAATCAGATGTAAGTCAAGAACTACCACTCCGCCCACCAATCCTCCCCTGTACAATCGTCCGCATAGGCGCTCTTGCTGAAAATCCGATATGCGGGCTCTAGATTCAAATCACTATCTTATGGAAGTCCGCCTAAAGCGAGAAATGATTCCTGCTTCGGACCAGTTTCCATTTTCCCTGCCTCTCGTAAATCGCTTGGACGGGCTGGTATTGCACCCAAAGATCACTTATCTCGTCGGCGAGAACGGTAGCGGGAAGTCAACCCTGCTAGAAGCAATCGCAGTTGCATGGGGATTCAACCCTGAGGGAGGCACAAGAAACTTCGCTTTCCGTACCCATGAATCTCATTCCGTACTACATGAGTACCTGAGATTGCAGAGGGGAATTCGAAAAGCCAAGTCTGGGTTCTTCCTGCGTGCCGAGAGTTTTTACAACCTAGCTACAGAAATCGAGCGGCTGGATGCAGGGCCTGGGGGGCCTCCGATCATAGACTCATATGGAGGAAAATCTCTGCACAAGCAATCGCACGGAGAATCCTTCCTCGCCGTAATGATGCATCGATTTAGCGGTAATGGGCTCTATATCTTAGATGAGCCCGAAGCGGCCCTGTCCCCCAGCCGACAGTTGGCGATGCTCGCAAGAATGCATCAGTTGGTCCAAGCTAATGCGCAATTTATTGTTGCGACGCATTCACCAATCTTGATGGCCTACCCAGACTCGTACATTTATCAAATCGATGACGACGGCTTACATAGAACCGAGTATGAGAAGACCGAACATTACATAGTGACCAAGTCTTTTTTAGGCAACTACAAGCATCAGCTTGTCCATATATTGGAATGAAGAACCAACCCTACGAATGACTCAATCCCTCTGGCTGTAGCTCTGGATGTTTCCTGTAAATAGGATTGGCGATCAAGAGAATAAGTTCGCCTAATACCCGACCTACTGCCATACGAAACTCTTCCATTTCGTCAACAGATCCCTCTTCAGCCACTAGCACAACCGCCTCATTTAAGAGACGGTTGACCTCAAGCACACGTACGCTGATCTTCTCCGCAAGAACCTTGTCAGAAATCATCACTTACCCTCGCATCCGTTTTCGGCCATGCACTTGTTCAAACAATTCCAAAACTTGAATCCATCATTTCTTGAAGGAAGTGAAGACTCAGAGCATCGCGCAATACAGTCGTTTTTTACTTGCTTACAATCAATTCCGTCTTCGCACACTCCATTTAACTGACTACTTATTGCCTGTTCCAATCTATCGATCACCCCAAGTGGGGACATCATATAGATGGATTCCAGCACCTCATCTGCCGTAACTTCAGGCAACTTGGGCAGCTCAACTCGCGGCCAGCCATCATCGTAGTACCTCGGCGGCAAATCGGGGTTTCCTGCGTTCTGGTTCTGTGATCGGTAGGGGTTATAGGCACCCGCGGCACCTGTGGACGTCGTCGACCCTGGGCCTACGACCGTAGAGGATTGCAGCCCAAGAGGGTCGATCATCATCGTTGGGCGGCCAATGCCATAGGCGTAGGTGCTGATTCCCCCACGAATGCCGATTCTGTCGGACTGCGCGTATCGCCCGGATGCTGGGTCGTAATCTCTGAAGATGTTGTAGTTCAGTTTGCTTGTCGTGTCATTCCGCTGACCCGGAAATCTCAGATCAAATGCAAATTGACTACCATCTCCGTCCGGATCCGGATTAGCTGGACTCGCGCCAAAAGCCTCCCCCTTAAATTCCCACGTCCACACCGACACGTTTCGCACTGGGTCGATCACCACACGCGGTGTACCTAAATGATCTGGCTCGACGTAGTGCAACTGGTTGCTGGCGAGCACTCCCACCGGCATATCATCCATCCAGATGACTTGCTGGACTGCTGAACCATCGTCGGCATATTCGCCGAGCCAATGCCCGGCTTCGTCATACAGCGCGTACTTGCTGATCGCGCCGCTCTGGCGCCGCACCTGTTCTCCTTTACCGTTGTAGCCATATTGCTGGGCCAACACTCCTGCGTTCGACACGCTAGACATGCGATTTGCCGCGTTGTACTCGAACCCCTGCGCTCCGATTGCCGTCGTGTTTCCGACCGCATCATAGGTTCTCGCTACAGAGCCAATATGGTTGAGCCGATGGCTGGCGCTCGGATATGTGTATGCTTGCGTTCCAGCGCTATTGATAAAGCTAGTGCGATTACCAGTTTTATCGTAGGTGTAGCTCTCAATCACGACATTGGTAGGCTGATCCCTGAAGGCGGTTAACCGATTCAACCCATCGTAGTCGAAGGTCGCGACCGGAATCGCCGGATTCGCCGCGGGGGTTAGCTGGGTCAAGTTGCCCACGGCATCGAAACCGAAACCCAGATCTAGCCCACCTGCAGCTATGTCCTGGATAGCAACAGGCTGGTAGTTCTGGTTGTATCCGCGGTTCAGTCTGCGGCCGTTGCCATAGGTCCAGCCAGTAACGGGCCCAAACGGCGCATAGCTGACTTGGCTAAGCAGCACCTCGCGCGAGCCGGGGACGCGGGTGACGCCCACATCAGTCACCCGACCTTGTGCGTCGCGTCCGTAGTCGACAACGGTGCCATCTGGATATGTCAAGCCACTGAGCTGACCGGCGGCGCTGTATGTGTAGCGTAGAGTGAAGGTTTGTCCATTCGTGGTCTGAACCTTGCGCACCAAGTAGCCGAAGCGGCTATAGCAATACTGGGTGGTGCCGCTGCCGTCGCTCATCTGCGACAGCTGGCCGATCGCAAAAGTTTCACCCACACCACAGACTGCGGCCGTCGCATCGTATTGGTAGGTCACGTTCAGTGAAGGATCGGCAGCATAAGTGACGCCAGCCAGACGGTTCAGTGCGTCATAGGCGTACTCCGCCGTGACGCCACGAGCATCCGTCTGGGTCTTGCGATTGCCCGCACTGTCATAGGTATACGTTGTATTCCCCGTGTCGGGACTACTTAGCTGCGTAAGATCGCCAAAGCCGTTATAAACGTAGGCGGTATCCAACCCTTTCGGATCGGTAACTTTGGTCAAGTTGTCCAATGCATCGTATTCGAACTTTGTCTCGGCCTCGATGCCACCCACATCCTGCAACGTTCTGATTAACCGATTGAGAGGATCTTGATCATTGTTGGTCACTCGCCCCAAGGCATCGGTAACCGTATCGCTGTTGCCATTGGCGTCGTAGACAAAATCCGTGGGATTGCCTTGAGCATCGGCTAGAGTTTTCAGCCGACCCAACTGGTTGAATACCCGCGACAAGGTGCGCTTCAGGTTGCCCTGAGGATCTTTAGTGTCCTCCCGGATCTGTTTGCCCGCATTGTTCAGGGTGTAATGAATCGTATTGCCGGCGTTATCGGCAATGTCGGTTAGCTGGTCTGCAGTGTTGTAGGCATAGGTGATGTAGGACCCGCCCGGCTGCGTCACCTTCTTCACCAAGCCGTTAGGCCAGTACTCCAGACTTGTAATGGCGTCGTCCGTCTCGACGGCATCATTGGACCCTCGTACCTTGCGCGCAGCCAACCAGCCGCGCGGGTGATACTCGAAATCCGTTACCACGCCGTTTTCGTCTTTTACAGAAAGGACGTGACCTGCCGAGTCATACTTCAGCGTCTCGACAGTTTGGCCCAATGCGTTGGTGACCTTCCATAGATCTCCTTTCCGGTGCGGGCAGGTAGCTGGCGCCGTAGCGCAGCTCGCATCGTTACTGGGGTAATAGGTATAGCTCGTGATGTCCGCCACATCCGTGCGTGGCCCATCAACTTTGATCACCAGGCCCACGCGAGGACAGGTCCCGGCGGTGACCCCCGCCGATTCGCAATAGGTAGTCGTTGTTGTGCGGGAAGTGCTGACCACAGGATCAATCTGTGTCGCGGTCAACTCCTGTCCGCGAGCGTTGTAAGTCCAGGTCTCCTTGGCAGCCAGGGCCCCGGACGCATCAAAAACACGACGCTCCTTAACTTTCCCGAATTTCGTATCGCGGTCAGTCTCGATGCGCCGCTGCTGCGGCGACCCCACGGCTACCGTTCGGCTATTTTCGTACAGCGCGGCATACCCGTAGTTTGTTATCGACCCTCTTGCGTCTGCACGCTTCACGAGCCGGCTATTGGCGTCGTATTCGCCTCCGATCGCTCCGGAACTGTCGACAATGGATAGCGGGTTCCGATTTACGCCACCGGAGAATTCGTAAGTGCGTGTATCCCCGGAAGCCGTCTGTACGACCGTGTGCGTCTCGTCAGGATACTGATACTGAGTGACGTCTATTTCGGATCCCGGATTGCCCGACGACCTGTAGGTGAGCCTTCCCGGCTCGTCATATCCAAAACTTCTGACACGCTGCCCACTTTCGGAAAGAATTCCCGTCAATAGGTTTGAGTCAGCTGCTGCCGCGAGCCCTGGCTCGCCATACAGGAATTTGCGCTGGTAACCAGCACTCCCATTGATTTCAGAGATATTCCCCGAAGCGTCGTATGAGATGGTAGTACTTTGTCCGCTCCCGGAGACGGATATCAGCTGCGACAACGCGTAATTTAGATTGACTACACGCCCACTCGGTGTCTTTAGAGAGACGATCCTTCCATCATCATCTCGGGTTATCTTGGTCAGTACAGATCCGATGGGACCGAATGAGGCGACCAGTCCGTCATAATCAAATCGATATTCGTAGCCGTTGGTCCGGTAGGAGTACGTATCGTCTGCGTTGATCCAGACCAGCTCACCGGGACGCCCATTCACAGCGTATGTCGTGCTGCTCACGCTCGTGAGCGAGACAAATTTCCCAGGAAAGAATTCCAGAACCGGACCGTCAACCGTTTCGTGAATCTTTCTCTCTATGCTCAACGCCCACGAGCGCAATGTAGAAATATAGGTTAGGTCTACGTGGACGCCTTCAACGGAGATCAGGCTCTCACGAACAGACTGAGATCCATCTGCAGAACTGGCGCCTTCACTTTCACATGCGTCGCACGCGTAATTGATTCTTTTATAGATGACATAGTTACCAGGGTCTTCACAAATATTTGGCCAGCCTTCACTCTGAAGATTTAGGCCGTTTACATAATCCATGTTGGCCTTGGTTATTCGTCCGGGCGGGCAACGGTATACATCGTGCTTGTAGAAATGGTCTTCCTCGACATAAATATTCTGGCCATTGTTGTAGTTGGCCGTGTATTTTGCGGTTTTACCCGCCCAAGTGAGCACTCCGTATCTTTCTGTAAGCCCGTCAAGTCCTATCAGAAAGTAGCCCCCGTATTCGATTGCCACATCCCAACTTCCAACAACTTCAATTGGCGCATACGTGGTATCCGGATAGTGATAGTCGTTGGAGTCCATCCAAGGCCCAAAAGCCTGCAGAAATTCCGATTCCGAGCTGCATTTTGACTTCTCGAAAGGATCGCCATACGACGTGCATGGCGTGTTCATTTCCTGGCTTGATTGGCTCTCGAACGCAACATGCCCATATGCCGATGGGAAGAACTCTTCAGGGGGCGTCAGATCCGCAGATTCGTACCAATAGCGAAGCACTGGAACATCGCCTACTCCCGATACGTACTTTGTATCGAAGTCACTTTCCGTCAGAGTTAGCTTGTGGCCATGGGCGGCCAATGTCGCTGCATCAAAAGCTTCCTTGAAGGATGCGAAGCACTGATCCCCAGCATCGCCCTCGTAACAGTACATGTAGGAGCTGGTCGCAGTCGCCGACGTTGATCCCGTCGCCTTCGCGCTGGTGACACCACCGAAGCCAAGATAAAAAGCTGTGATCAACAGCCCAGTCAAAAGGTAGTTCTTGGACTCAAATCCCATGACCCTGCACTCCCTTGCGCAATCGTTTGTTTGTTACCAGGCGGACGGGGCTTGATGCTGCTCCACGTGGCGCCTACCCAAATCCTCTGCTTCATGGATCCGCGCACGAGGAAAGCAGCCGAATGCCCCCTCGCTGCGGCATATGGACCTGTAACTTGATACTGATGGCTGTGCGCTTGCGAAAAGCATCCTGCTTTCATACGCTCCCCGAGTCCATTCAAAGCTCAACGCCCCACTCCGGGCGGAGTCCTTAGCAGATCCTATCGACCTTATAGATCAACGTCATGTGAAATTTATGACCGCTTGACACAAGTGGTAAAAGAGCGCGCTCTCGAGTCCGGAAGCCTCAGCGCGTATCCTCCTGGCTAAGCGTTCCAGCACCTAGGGACTCCAAGGTAGCTGCCCCGCCAATTCCGACAGGTACTAGAATTCTTTTGGAAGAAAGCGGCTCCGCTTGGTCCTCCCGACTAGTGCCTCATGGAAGGTCACATTCTGAGTCAGGCCACAGTCGCTGCACTGACGTTCTGGCTTACGCAAGAATCTTAGACGGTCATTTGATGAGAGTCCCAACGCTCCGTGAGAGGATTCGTGATGCAACCAAAAAGAGGGACGGAGGGAATTAAGCAATTTGATCCCCTCCGTCTCCCTTTTGGCTCACCGATCAGGCCAACCGTTCAGGACCGATGACGGTGCGACCCGGTGGCGCGTGCAATGCGGCTTCGACCAGTGCGTCGGCGATGCGTTCGGCGCGGCTGGGGCGCCATTTCGTTGGCAGCAGCGGGCGCAAGGCGCGCGATAGGGTCAAGGCGAAGGCTTCGCCGGGCCGGTGTTCTTCGCGGTGGCCGTCGATGAGACCCGGTTGCGCCAGCACCAGCGATGGGTAATCGAGCGCGGTGAGCGCTGCTTCCAGTTCGCCTTTGACCTGGCTGTAGAAGATGGATGAGCCTGCGTTTGCGCCGACGGAGGAGTTCAGCGCGTAAATGCGTGCGCCACGGGCGCGGGCGAGTCGGGCGACGTGCAGCGGGTAGTCGTGATCAACGCGGCGGAAGGCGTCTTTGGAACCGGCCTGCTTGATCGTGGTGCCCAGCGTGCAGACCACGGCGTCCACCGACCACCATTCGGCGTCCTCAGGCAACGCGTCGAAGTCCACCACCGGGTTGAGCAGGCGCGGATGGGCGAAACCCAGCACGCGCCGCGTCGGCGCAATGACCTGCGTAACCAGCGGTTGCGCCAGCAGTCGCTGCAGCACCAGTTTGCCGACCAGACCGGTAGAACCGACATGGAGGATTTTCATGCGGCCAGATTACACGCATGCGCCAACCGTCGAGGCGGGTTTCAACCCGCCTTGCACGGATTTCGCTCAGGGCTTGCCGGCATCCTTCCCTGCCCGCAGTTTCCGCGCGGCTTCCACGTACTTGGCGGTCTTCGGATTGTTGGCATTCCAGCGTGGGGCGTTCGGGTCGTTGGCGATGGTCAGCAGAGCCAGCGCCACGGTGCGGTCGATCGCCGCCATGTTGGCGTAGTCGATCTTGTCCCAGGTATCGGCGGCGCCGTGGTAGTCCGGGAACTCGTAGGCGACGCTGATCGTGTGCGCGGGCACACCGAGGTCGGCGAGGGCCTGGTTGTCGCTGAAGGCGAAATAGCGGTCGCTGTTCACGGGATGCTTGGTGATCTTGGTGCCGGTCAGTTCGCCGGCCTCGCGCAGGACGTCGCCCACTTCGGAATAATCGGCGCCGGTGACGGCGGCGGCGCGCACCTGCGGGCCTTCGCTGTCGTCGGTGCGGCCGATCTGTTCGAGGTTGATGTCGGCCACGGTGTCGGCCACCGGCACCAGCGGGTGCGCGCCGTAGTAGCGCGAGCCCACCAGGCCGTGTTCTTCGCCGAACACGGTCATGAACACGATGCTGCGCTTCGGCCGCACTTTCTGAGCGGCGAAGGCGCGCGCCAGTTCGATCACCGACACGGTGCCGCTGCCGTCGTCGTTGGCACCGTTGAAGATCGGGTCGTCGCCCTTGCCTTCGCGGATGCCGATGTGGTCGTAGTGGGCGGTGACCAGCACGTAGGTCTTGCTCAGTTGCGGATCGGAGCCGCGCAGCAGGCCGACCACGTTGCGCACGATGAGGGGTGCCGGCGCGTTGGCGTACTGGGCGCGTTCGCGTTGCGGAGCGATCTGGCGCCAGTCGGCGGTCTGGAAGTAGCCGTCGTCGCCCAGCGGCTCCAGTCCCGCGACGCGGAATTGCGATGCGATGTATTCGGCGGCGACGTCGAGCCCACGCGACGGCGTGCCGCGTCCTTCCAGCGCGTCCGAGGCGAGGAAGGACAGGTGCCCGCGCAGGGAGTCGGCGGAAATGGCGGACAGCAGCTGCGCCTGTTCGGGCGGCAAATCGGGCTCCGCGCCTCGCACGGAGGAGAACACGAACACGCCCGCCACGAATGCAGCGCTCAAAGTCTTGAATCCCGGCATTGCCATTTCCCCTGGGTGGAATTTGCGTCGCAGTCTAGCGTGCCGGCGCGCGATGGCGTGGCGGTAATTCCCTCGCCCGACAATTCCCGTCCATCGCAGGCGGGTCATGACCGCCCTACCCCACTGGCGTCGTCAATGCTCGAGCAGATGCATCGATAGTTGGACATGCCGCCATCGTGGGCGGCGGCGCGGTATCGCGGCGTCGGCGCGCGTCGCGATGGCATATAGAAATTCCCTCGCCCGACGATCCCCGCCCATTGCAGGCGGGTCATGACCCGCCTTACCCGGTAGGGCGGGTTTTAACCCGCCTTACGCGAGTTGCCGGGTAGAGCAGGCTTTAATCCACCTCGCGGGTAATACGAAACGTCGCATCAGTCAATGCATCCCGCCATCGAGTTGAGCTGACAAAAACTAGAGTTTTCCAACATATCAATCCGACCAAGCGTCGCTTCCCTTATTCCCTTCCTTGCCCGTGCAACCCGAGAGACCATTGGCGGAATGATTGAATTCGCAAAAGTAGCAAACTCAATAACGTCTGCAACACAACTTGGTATTCGATAGCCCTTTGAGCAGCTTGAGATAATTACATCTGCATCTCTGAGCTTCGCTACCACAATTGACCTAAATCTATGATCGCTTACAGTCTCTCCAAGTTGAGCTGCGATCTCTCGCTTTAGAGTATAGGTCGATAAAAATTCACCCGGATCGCTCACCGAATGATGGGCCAGCAATGCATCCAGAAATACCACTCTTGCCACTTCATCTTTGTCATGGATGTTTCCTGCCACACGATCTATGTACTCTTCGGCTCGCATTACGCAATAACGTCGAACACTCTCATCATCTTCATTTGAGAACTCGCTTACCGGCAAGTTCCCGTCACTTCTCCCGCTTGGCCACAAGGTCACCGAAATACGTTTTCCCAAAACCGACTTCAATTCTCCGCTTCGAGGAGACGCTTTCTTTTCATCATAAATTCTCGCAAGGCTGCCAGCGTATATGTCGGCAACCTGAAGAAGAACGTGATCTTTGCTGTCCCCGAAATCGAATCTCGTGTCAGAAAAAAAGTCCCCTTTGAACTTACTGCCTAGATAAGACTTGAGCTCATTTCGGAAGGACTCACTCCCGTGCTCATCAATAAGAACATGTATATCCGCCGCACATCTATCAATTCTCTTATACAACGCGGATGCAAAGAACTTAATGAAACTCTTCTTAAACATTAGGCCAGAATTTTTATCCACATCTTCTTTTCGTGCACAGAAACCAAATACGAACGTGTCAAGTTTCGATATGTCTCGAAGCAATTTAAGACGTCGCTCGTCGTTCGATCCGATCAAGCTTGACTTCATTTCTCCAGATTGGAAGTGTTTTTTCCGTATATCTTCTGCAGACGCTTTCGCACTATCTAAAACTCGCTCTCGAACACAAACCGCGGCAACTATATAAGTCGAGGAGACACCATTTTTCGCGACATCCAAATTGGCATCGCCGAACTCGTCAATAAACACATGTAGTCGCTCCATGGCCACCCTCCCTATAAGCAAAAAGGCCGGATCACAAATGCTGTGATACGGCCTTCCGAAGCATCAACATCACTTCTTTCTAAAGAACAATCTACCCGCACTTGCTGTAACCGCAATTCAAGCAAGTCGCACACCCATCCATCAACACCAGCGCCTTGGTATTGCACTTGCTGCACATGCTCGCGCTAGGCGGGAAGCTGGCGCCGTCGCCGGTGACGGAGATGCTTTCGGCGTCGCTGGTGACCGGGCCGGTGACGACCACCGGCTCCGGGATCACGTCAGAGTTTTTTTTTGAACGCTCTTCGTACTGCTTGCGCTTCTCGGCCAGGATCGCGCGCTGGTGCGCGCTCATTTCCGGGTCGTGGATCAGGCCGATCGACTTCATGTGCTCCTCGACGATCGCGCCGAGTTCCGCCACCAGCGACGGCATGTACACGCCGCCGGCCTTGAAGTAACCGCCGCGCGGATCGAACACCGCCTTCATCTCCTCGACCAGGAAGGTCACGTCGCCGCCCTTGCGGAAGACCGCGGACATGATCCGGGTCAGCGCGACGATCCACTGGAAGTGGTCCATCGACTTGGAGTTGATGAAGATCTCGAACGGACGGCGCAGCTCGTGCTCGGTGCCGGCGTTGAGCACGATGTCGTTGATGGTCACGTACATCGCGTGCTCCACCAGCGGCGACTTGATCTTGTAGGTGCTGCCGATCAGCACTTCCGGGCGCTCGATGCGCTCGTGCATCTGGATGATGTCGGCCACCGGCAGTTCCGCCTCGGCCTTGGCCCGGCTGATCGACTCGCCCTGCACGACCGGCGCCGCTTCGCGCGCCTTGTCTTCCGGGGTGAGGACGCTGTAACCCTTGATTTTCTTGTCGATCTTGACGGCCATTGGCTTGAATCTCTGCGTTGCTGTGTTGTTGTTTTGGTTTGGTTTGTCGCGGGAGAGAGGCGGCCCTCACCCCAACCCTCTCCCGCAAGCGGGAGAGGGGGAATGCCGGATCACTTGTCCGACTTGGTCTTCTTCTTGCGCAGGTCGGCGGCGTGGGCGCGCTTGTAGGTCTGGATGTCCTTGAACGTGCCGTCGGCCGCGCGCACCGCGTACAGCTTGGTGCCGCTGCTGGAACGCATCGTGGTGCGCTTGCCGGCCTTCTTCACCGCTTTCTTGGCGGCCTTCTTCGCCGGCGCCTTCTTCGCAACCTTCTTCACCGCCTTCCTGGCTGCCTTCTTTGCTGGCGCCTTCTTCGCGACAGCCTTCTTGGCGACCTTCTTGGTGGCTTTCTTCGCCGCCTTCCGGGCCGGAGCCTTCTTGCCGGCGACCTTCTTCTTCAGCACGGCCACTTCCTTCTTCGCGCTGGCGCTGGCCGCCGCGAGCTTCTTCTTGGCCTTGGCCACCGCCTTCTTCACCGCCTTCTTGGCCGGCGCGGTCTTCTTGGCCACGACCTTCTTCGCCTTGCTCGCCGCCTTGCCGGCCGCCTTCTTCGCCTTCGCCACGGTGGCGCTGGCGGTATTGGCCACTGCGCCGCCGATCTCCGCCGCCTTTTCCTTCACGCTTCCGGCGACATCGGACAGGGTCGCCGTCACACCATTGCCGTTGCTCATATGCCCTCCTGGGGGCGCGGTTTGCGGGGTTGTTGCGGCTTGGATGCTATACCTGTTTCGGGCGGACTGGCAGCAAGGAAAACAAGCGAAAAGCCGGCCCTCACCCCCTCAGCCGCCTGAAGCGGCTTCGAGCTCTCCCGCACGCGGGAGAGGGGGCGCGGCGCGGCTCAGAACTTGCCGTAATAGCCTTCCTTCAGCGCGTCGAACAGGTTGGCGGCGGTGTGCAGTTCGCCGTCGTACTCGATCTGCTCGTTGCCCTTGACCTCGATGGTGCTGCCGTCTTCCAGCTCGAAGCGGTAGGTGGTGTTCTCCAGGTCGGCTTCCTTGACCAGCACGCCCTGGAAGGCGGCCGGGTTGAAGCGGAACGTGGTGCACCCCTTCAGGCCCTGCTGGTGCGCGTAGCGGTAGATGTCCTTGAACTGCTCGTACGGGTAGTCGGTGGGGACGTTGGCGGTCTTGGAGATCGACGAGTCGACCCACTTCTGCGCCGCGGCCTGCACGTCGACGTGCTCCTTCGGGCTGATGTCGTCGGCGCTGATGAAGTAGTCGGGCAGCTTGGCGTCGGGGTCCTCGCTGAACGGCATCGCCTTCGGGTTGACCAGTTCGCGGTAGGCGAGCAGCTCGTAGCTGTACACGTCGACCTTTTCCTTGGTCTTCTTGCCTTCGCGGATCACGTTGCGGCTGTAGTGGTGGGCGAACGACGGCTCGATGCCGTTGGAGGCGTTGTTGGCCAGCGACAGGCTGATGGTGCCGGTCGGGGCGATCGAGCTGTGGTGGGTGAAGCGGCTGCCGATCTCGGCCAGCTCGTCGACCAGGTCGGGGGCCACCGCCGACACCCGCTGCATGTAGCGGCTGTACTTGGCGTGCAGCACCTTGCCCGGGATCTCCTGGCCGACCTTCCAGCCGTCGGCGGCCATCTCCGGACGCTTGCGCAGCATCTCGGCGGTGACGGTGAACAGCTCGGACATGATCGGCGCCGGGCCCTTCTCCTTGGCCAGGTCCAGGCCCATTTCCCAACCGGCCACGGCCATGTCGCGGGCGATGCGCTCGGTGAACTCGCAGGACTCGGCGCTGCCGTACTTCATCTTCAGCATGGTCAGGGTCGAACCCAGGCCGAGGAAGCCCATGCCGTGGCGGCGCTTGCGCATGATCTCGTCGCGCTGCTGCTGCAGCGGCAGGCCGTTCACTTCGACCACGTTGTCGAGCATGCGGGTGAACACGCGCACGACTTCCTTGTATTCCTCCCAGTCGAAGCGGGCCTGTTCGGTGAACGGGTCGCGCACGAAGGTGGTCAGGTTGACCGAGCCCAGCAGGCAGGCGCCGTACGGCGGCAGCGGCTGCTCGCCGCAGGGATTGGTGGCGCGGATCGATTCGCACCACCAGTTGTTGTTCATCTCGTTGACGCGGTCGATCAGGATGAAGCCCGGCTCGGCGTAGTCGTACGTCGAGACCATGATCATGTCCCACAGGTGGCGGGCGCGGATGTGGCCGTAGATCTTGCACGCCACCAGGCCGTCGTCGCGGCTGATGTAGTTCTTGTGGGTCGGCCAGTCGCGCCAGACCACCTTTTCGGCGTCTTCGAGGTCGATGTCGCCCTGTTCCTTGGCGTTGACCGGGAACACCAGCGGCCAGTCGGCGTCGTTCTCCACCGCCTGCATGAAGCCGTCGGTGATCAGCAGCGACAGGTTGAACTGGCGCAGGCGGCCGTCCTCGCGCTTGGCGCGGATGAAATCCTTCACGTCCGGATGCGACACGTCGAAGGTGCCCATCTGCGCGCCGCGGCGGCCGCCGGCCGAGGACACGGTGAAGCACATCTTGTCGTAGATATCCATGAAGGACATCGGGCCGGAGGTGTACGCGCCGGCACCGGCGACGAAGGCGCCCTTCGGCCGCAGCGTGCTGAATTCGTAGCCGATGCCGCAACCGGCCTTCAGGGTCAGGCCGGCCTCGTGGACCTTGTCGAGGATGCCGTCCATCGAATCCTCGATGGTGCCGGACACGGTGCAGTTGATCGTGCTGGTGGCGGGCTTGTGTTCCTGCGCGCCGGCGTTGGAGGTGATGCGGCCGGCGGGGATGGCGCCGCGGCGCAGCGCCCACAGGAAGCGCTCGTACCAGTAGGCGCGCTTGTCTGGAGTGGCCTCGGCCTCGGCTAAGGCACGGGCGACGCGCTGGTAGGTGCCGTCGATGTCGGCATCGATGGCGACGCCGGCCTTGGTCTTGAGCCGGTACTTCTTGTCCCAGATGTCCTGCGAAGCCGGCTGCATGGGGATTTCCCGCGTCGCGATGGTTTTCACTGCCTCCAGGCGCACCGTGCTCATTTCGTGTTGCTCTCCCTGATGTTGCTTGTCGTTATTGGTTTTTTTGGTCGCGGTGCGGCGCCGCCCGTCCTTGCCTGGTCCTGCCCCGGACGTCGCGCCGACGCCGCCCGGTCGCGGGGGTCGGGCCCCCGCCAAAACTGGATGTTCCACATTGTCCGCACGGGCCGCTAAGCCTGTGTATTCCTGCTTCCCCGTTACTTTTCCCCATCTGGCGGCTTGAATGGAAACCCCCATTGCTTGGGTTTGTTTCACGCCAGAAACGCTATATGTAGTGGTCGAAGCCAGGCCCGAACGCTACGCCCGCCGATCCGGGCTGTCAACGGGATTTTGCTTCTGGCCTCATTCCGCGGGCTTCTGCCGACGAACGGGCCGGGCCGCCCTTCGACCCGGCCGGGGACGGCGCGCCGGGCCCAGAACTTCATCGCGGGTTTAGCGGTCGATACGCACACTCGCCGCCCTCCGCCGGGCGCCGAAAACCGCCCGTGGCCCGTATCCTGACCTCATGAACGATCCGACCCGCCGAACCATGCGCCCCCTGCCCACCCTGCTTGCCCTGACCGCCGCCGCCGCGTTCGGTGGCTTCGCCGCCACCGGCCTGCGCGAGACCTTCGACCACCCGGCCCAGGCCGCCCCCGCGCCGGTCGCCGCGGCCGCGCTGCCGGCCGCCGCCGGTTCGCTGCCGGCCGCGGTCAATGGCCAGGCGCTGCCTTCGCTGGCGCCGATGCTGCGCAAGGTCACCCCGGCCGTGGTCAGCGTGTACAGCCGCCAGACCGTGCGCGTGGCCAGCCCGCTGGGGCCGTTCGCCAACGACCCGATCTTCCGCCGCCTGTTCGGCATCCCGGCGATGCCGCGCGAACGGGTCGAACGCGCCCTGGGCTCGGGCGTGATCATCGATGCCCAGCGCGGCCTGGTCCTGACCAACCACCACGTGGTCGAGAACGCCGACGGCGTCTCGGTGACCCTCAGCGACGGGCGCAGCGTCGAGGCCGAATTCCTCGGCTCCGACCCCGACACCGACATCGCGGTGATCCGCATCCCCGCCAACAACCTGACCGCGATCCCGCTGGCCGACAGCGACCAGCTGGCGGTCGGCGATTTTGTCGTCGCGGTCGGCAATCCGTACGGGCTGGGGCAAACGGTGACCTCGGGCATCGTCTCGGCGGTCGGCCGCAGCGGCATTCCGGTGGCCGGCTTCCAGAACTTCATCCAGACCGACGCCAGCATCAACCCGGGCAATTCCGGCGGCCCACTGGTCAACCTGCAGGGCCAGCTGGTCGGCATCAACACCGCCAGCTTCAACCCGCAGGGCAGCATGGCCGGCAACATCGGCCTGGGCTTCGCCATTCCGATCAACCTGGCCCGCAGCATCAAGGACCAGCTGATCGCCAACAACGGCGTGGTCAAGCGCGGCACCCTGGGCCTGGAGAGCCAGGATGTCGATGCGCGCCTGGCCAAGGGCCTGGGCCTGGATGCGCCCAGTGGCGCGGTGGTGACCCGGGTGTTCCCGGGCTCGGCCGCGGCGGCGGCAGGCGTGCAGGCCGGCGATGTGGTGCTCGCGGCCAACGGCCAGCGCATCGGCGACAGCCGCGCGCTGCACAACTTCGAAGGCCTGCAGGGCGTCGGCAGCCGCGTGGTCCTGGACCTGCGCCGCAACGGCAAGCCGCTGCAGCTGACCGCGACGCTGAAGGAACAGGCGCGCAACGCGGTCGGCGCCAGCCTCGACCCGCGCCTGGCCGGGGCCACCTTCAACGAACTGGACGAAGGCACGCGCCAGCAGCTGCGCGGCATGGGCGCCGCCGGCGGCGTGCAGATCGGCACGGTCGAGCGCGGCAGCCGCGCCTGGAACAACGGCCTGCGCCAGGGCGACATCATCTTCGCCAGCAGCAGCGGAGACTTCGGCGACCTGCCCGCGTTCCGCGCCAGCTTCGAGCGGAAACCGGCGCAGCTGGTGCTGGGCGTGCTGCGCGGGGGCGATCGCGGCCAGTTGCTGATGCAGTAGCCAAGATCCTGTGGGAGCGGCCTTGGCCGCGAATGCTTTTCGCCGGATTGGTGGAAAAGCATGAAAAGCATTCGCGGCCAAGGCCGCTCCCACAACAGCCGTTTCCGCAGCGGATTCTCATAACAGGTTGTTCATGGCCTTGCGCTAGATTGGCGGAACCCCGCAGAAGGAGTTCCGCCATGACCGCCAATTCCGCCACCGACGACGTCAAGGCCAGCCTGGGCGAAGCCGGATCGCACCTGAAATCCGCCGCGGCCGCCGCAGGCGAAGCGCTGAAGGGCGCCGCCGGCGCCGCCAGCGACGAACTGCGACTGGGCAAGGCCAACGTGAAGTCCGAACTGGCCGACAGCGCGCTGGCCGGCATCAGCGCCGCCGAATCCGGCGGTGCCGCCGCCAAGGAACAGATGGACGCGTTGATGGACAAGGGCCGCGACCTGATCGACAGCGCCGCCGACCTGATCCGCGAACGCCCGCTGGCTTCGTTCGGCGTGGCCTTCGCCGCCGGCTGGATCATCGCCAAGCTGGCCCGCAGCGGCAGCAAGGACTGAGCCGCGAAGGCGTGAGTCCCTCCGACGATCCGACGTCCGCTGGCGACGACGGCGAGCGCCCCGCGCCGGCTTCGCTGGAAGAAAGCCTGCGCCGGGTCGCCGGCGCCGGACGCGAAAGCCTGTCCGCCGCCTTCGACAGCGGCCGCGCCTGGCGCGGGCTGGTCGCCGCCGATCTCGCCTTGGCCCGCAGCGCGCTGGGCCGCGCACTGGCCTGGGTCGGCGTGGCCATCGCCTTCGGCGCGTCGTCGTGGCTGCTGCTGATGGCGGCGCTGGTGTCGTTGCTGCAACGCTTCGGCATGTCGTGGCTGGCCGCGCTGAGCATCGCCGCGCTGCTGAGCTTGGGCGTGACCGCCTTCGCCGGCTGGCGCGCGATGGCCTATTTCGAACACACCAAGCTCGACGCCACCCGCCGGCAACTGGCGCGGCTCGGCCTGGGCGGCCACGACGGCGACGACGAGGACGCATGAACTTCGAAACCCTGCAGCGCCGCGTGCAACGCCGCGAACGCATGGTCGAAGGCCGCGCGCAGCAACTGGGCGAACGCTGGGCCGCGTTGAAGACCGGCTGGCGCGAAGGCTGGACGCCGTGGCGCATCGTTTCCGCGGGACTGATCGCCGGCTTCCTGACCGGACGGGCCGAACCGCTGCGCGCGCTGACCGGCCCACGCGTGCTGCAGATGATCGGCGCGGTGTCGTCGCTGTTCGCCAGCGTGCAGGCCGCGGCCGCCGGCGAAGCCGCCGAGCAGGCGGCCGAAAGCGTGGCCGAGGCGCCGTTGCCGGAAGAGCCGCTGGTCGACGAAGCCTTCGACGCCGCACCGGCGCCGACCGCACCGCGTCCGGCCGAGGCGGCGACCGAAGTTTCCGAACGCTGAAACGCCGCCGGGCGCCACCGCACCCCGCACGCCCGCGCGCATAATCCGCCTCCCTGCCGACGGATTCCCACCCGTGACCGACGACACCCGCGCCGACGCGATCGCCACCGCAGGCCAGGTTTCCGCCGGCGAGAATCCGCCCATGCGGCGCCGTCCGCGCGCGCCCGCTTCGATGGTGGTGCTGGCGACGCTGGCGGTCGGCTACACGCTGTGGCTGGCCCAGGCGCTGGTGTTGCCGGTGCTGCTGGCCCTGTTCCTGTCGCTGATCGGCGCGCCGATGCTGCGCGTGCTGGACAAGCTGCGCCTGCCGCGCGCGCTGGGCGCGCTGATCCTGCTGCTGGGCGGACTGGCCGGCGGCGTGGCGCTGGTCTCGCAGCTGTGGGAACCGGCGGCCTCGTGGTTCCATGACGCGCCGCGCGAACTGCGCCAGCTGGCGCCGAAGTTGCGCGAGCTGACCAAGCCGATGCAGGACGCCAACCGTGCGGCGGAGAATTTCGCCCGTGCGGCCAGCGGCCAGGACGGCCCCCCGCTGAAGATGGTCGGCACGGCGCAACCCGATCCGTACCGCGCACTGACCACGGCGCCGCGAGCGGCCGCATCGGTACTGGCGGTGGTGCTGCTGACCTACTTCTTCATGGTCTACGGCGGCAACCTGCAACGCGGCACCCTCGGCCTGCTGCCCGATTACCAGCAGAAGCGTTTCACCGTGGACCTGCTGAAATCGATCGAACAGGCGCTGTCGCGCTACGTGCTGACCATCAGCCTGATCAATGCGGTGTTCGGCATGGTGTTCGCCGGCGCGCTGTACCTGATCGGGATGCCGCCTGGCGATGCATTGCTGTGGGGCACTGCTGCCGCGCTGCTGAACTTCGCCCCGTTCGTCGGTCCGCTGATCGGCATGATGCTGATGCTGGGAGTGGGCCTGGTCAGCTTCGACACGCTGTGGCAATCGCTGCTGCCGACCGGCGTGTACCTGGGCCTGCACCTGATCGAAGGCCAGATCGTCACCCCGATCGTGCTGGGCCGGCAGATGCACCTGTCGCCGCTGGTGCTGGTGCTGGCCCTGATGCTGTTCGGCCTGATGTGGGGCTTCACCGGCCTGCTGCTGGCGGTGCCGCTGATGGTCTGCGCTAAACTGGTGCTGCAGCGCATGCAGGGCCTGGAAGGCTGGGCCCGGCTGCTCGAATGAGGGCACGGCGTAGAATGTGCGGGTGAGCTTTCCCATCCGCGCCATCACCCTCGACCTCGACGACACCCTGTGGCCGTTCCCGCCGATCGGCGCGCGCATCGAGCGCGTGCTCGACGACTGGTTCCGCGAACGCAGCCCCCGCACCGCCGAACGTTTCCCGATCCACGCGATGCGCGAATTGCGCGAGCGGGTGTTCGCCGAAAACCCGCACCTGGTCCACGACCTGTCGGCGTTGCGCCGCCTGAGCATCGAGACCGCGCTGCGCGAAAGCGGCGGCGACGTCGCGCTGGCCGACGAGGGCTACCAGCTGTTCTACGCCGCGCGCAACCAGGTCGAGTTCTATCCCGACGCGCTGGACGCCCTGCATCGCATCGCCGCGCGCGTGCCGGTGGCGGCGCTGAGCAACGGCAACGCCGACCTGCACACGATCGGGCTGGCTTCGCTGTTCCATTCGCAGATCCACGCCCGCGAACACGGCGCGGCGAAACCGGAAGCCAGCATCTTCCACGCCGCCTGCGAACGGCTGGGCGTCGCGCCCGGCGAAGTCCTGCACGTCGGCGACCACCCCGAACTCGACGCGCTGGGCGCGATGCGCGCCGGGCTGCGCGCGTGCTGGCTGGATCGCGGCGACCACGCGTGGCCCCACGGCGCGCCGCGCGCCGACCTGGAATTCACCACCCTGACCGCGCTGGCCGATTGGCTGGACGCGCTTCCCCAAGGCCCCGACGCCGAGCCGAACGCATGACCGCGACCCACGCCTACGCCACCGACGCTTCCGCCGCCCTGCCCCTGCACGTGCTGCAGCGCGCGCAGTTCGACGCCTGGCGCGCGACCCAATCGCCCGCGCTGCAGGCGTGGATCGACGCGCAGCGCTTCGTCGCCGCGCCCGGTACTTTGCTGTTGTTGCCGGGCGAGGAAGGCCTCGCCGGTGCGGCGCTCGGCATCGGCGATCCGCTGGACGCGTACGCGTATGCGCACGCGCCGTTCGGCCTGCCGGTCGGCGACTGGCGTCTCGCATCGACGCTGGACGACGCGGCGCGCGCCGCGATGCAACTGGGCTGGGGCCTGGGCGCGTACAAGTTCAGCCGCTACAAGAAGCCGATGCGCGCGGCGGCGCGGCTGGTGCTGGAACAAACCGACGCGGAAGCGCTCGATGTGCTCGACGCCTGCGTGCGCGTGCGCGACTGGGTCAACACGCCGACCGAGCACATGGGTCCGGACGAACTGGAAGCGGCGGCACGCGACATCGCCGCGCAACACGGCGCGCAGTTCGAGGTGATCGCCGGCGACGAACTGCTGGCACGCAACTTTCCCACCATCCACGCGGTCGGCCGCGCCTCGCATCGCGCGCCGCGGCTGATTGCGCTGAGCTGGGGCGACGCTGCGCATCCGCACATCGCCCTGGTCGGCAAGGGCGTGTGCTTCGACAGCGGCGGCCTCGACATCAAGCCGGCCGCCGGCATGCGCAACATGAAGAAGGACATGGGCGGCGCCGCGCACGCGCTGGCGCTGGCCGGGCTGGTGATGGCGCGCAAGCTGCCGCTGCGCATCACCTTGCTGCTCGCCGCGGTGGAGAATTCGATCGGCCCCAACGCGTTCCGCCCCGGCGAAGTGATCGTCACCCGCGCCGGGGTCAGCGTCGAGATCGACAACACCGACGCCGAAGGCCGGCTGGTGTTGTGCGATGCGCTGGCCTATGCCGGCGAACAGAAGCCCGACGCGATCCTCGACTTCGCCACGCTGACCGGCGCCGCGCGCGTCGCGCTCGGCCCCGACCTGCCGGCGTTGTTCGCCAACGACGATGCGCTGGCCAGCGCATGGCTCGACGCGGCCGGCGCCACCCGCGATCCGGTCTGGCGCATGCCGTTGTGGAATCCGTACCTGCGCTACCTGACCAGCGGCATCGCCGACCTGGCCAACGCCGGTTCGACCATGGCCGGCAGCGTCACCGCCGCGCTGTACCTGGAGCGCTTCGTGCCGACGGGCACGCCATGGGCGCACCTCGACACCTATGCATGGAACGACAACGACCGCCCCGGACGTCCCGCCGGCGGCGAGGCGCTCGGCTTGCGTTCGGCCTACGCGATGTTGAAGGCGCGCTGCGGCTGATTCCACCTCGCGAAGCCTGCATGTCCGACGACATCGTCACCCTCCGCGACGCGCGCTTTCCGCAGGACCGCGACTGCGTCGAAGCCCTGTTCCGCGAGTATGCGGACTCGCTCGACGTCGACCTGGGCTTCCAGGGTTTCGAACAAGAAGTCGCGACCCTGCCCGGCGCCTACCAGGCACCGGGCGGCGCGCTGTTCCTCGCCTTTCGCGGCGACGACGCCCTCGGCTGCGTCGCGTTGCGCGCACTGGACGCACCCGACGTGGCCGAACTGAAACGCCTGTACGTGCGCCCGGCAGGACGCGGCCTTGCATTGGGCAGGCGCCTGTCCGAAACGGCGATCGCACGCGCGACCGAGCTGGGTTACGCGCACTTGCGCCTCGATACCCTGCCGAGCATGCAGGCCGCGCAGGCGCTGTATGCCGCGCTGGGCTTCCGCGAAATCGCACCCTACCGCTTCAATCCCGTCGACGGCGTGCGCTACCTGGAGCTGGCGCTGCGCTAGTCCTTTCGCTGCGCGACGCGAACGTTCACAGCCATCCTTTCTGCCGCGCGAGGCGATACGCCTCGATCCGGTTGCCGACGCCGGTTCGACCATGGTCGGCAGCGTCGCCGCCGCGTTGTATATGGAGTGCTTCGTGCACACGGGCATGCCCTGGGCGCTCATCGACGCCTAGGCGTGGAACGACAACGACCGTCCCCGCCATCCCGCGGCGGGGGAGTGCGCGGCCTGCGCTCGGTCCACGCCATGTTGAAGGCGCGCTGCGAGTGATCCAAGATGGAGACTGGATTCGGGACGCGACAATTTGCAGTATGCGGCCCCGATAATTGGACAATTTGACGTCGTGAGCGTGCAGGATGCTGAAGCTCGGTAAGTTTCTGTCCCAGGTCGCAGCCATCGTTTCCGGCCTGGGCCTGTTGCTCTACACCTTGCCTTGGCTGCATTCGCGCCAGAACGCCACGGCGTTGCCGGCGGGCGTCGAAACCGCTTGGCTGGCATGCGCGGCGTGCCTGGGCCTTTCCCTGCTGGCTAGCCGATGGCTGGGCAAACGGCAACAAGCACGGAACCAGGAAGAACTGGAATCCGCGCGACGCGAGCACGTGTTCGTAGCCCAGGGCAGCCCATGGTGGTTTCTGCTGGTGATTCCGCTGACCGTGGGGTTCGGCGCAATGGGTTACGCCGCCGCGCGGAAGGGCCAATGGGGCATGTCCGCACTGGGATTGGGCCTGTTGCTTCTTTTCCTCTTGCTGGGCTACGAACTGGCCCGGCAGTTCCTGCGCCCCGGACCGATGCTGCAGATGGATTCCCGCGGAATACGTCACGCGATATACGGCTCCATTCCTTGGGCGGACGTGGTGGGCCTGCAGCTGCACAGCATGAAGGTGCGCTATTCCACCAGCCACACCTTGTTCCTCTGCGTGCGTGAGCCCTTGCGCTACCTCAACAACGCTCCGCCCTTCTTCCGCTGGATACAGGGAAGACGGTTGCGGAGCAACCCAGGCTACGGTTCTTTGCCGGTGCCGCTGAATATCCTGAACAAGGACCCAGAGCTGATCCACCGATCGGCGCTGGCGCTGCGCCGGAGCCACAATGCGCCGCTGCTGAAGCATTGGCACCATCGTATGGAAGCCGACGAGGTCTCCACGTGGTTGCGCATGCAGGAAATGAACGAAGAAGCCGAACGCATCACCGAGGAGATGCGCGCCACGCCGATCGATCCCAGCCCGGAGCAAATGCGCGCCTTCGAAGCGCGGATGCGCCAGCACGCGGCCTTGAACGATGCACTGCGTCCCCAGCTAGAAGCGACCCTGGAAAAGTCGGCCAAGCGGACGAGAAAAGACCTCCGTACCTTCAGGATAGTGGGATGGACGATTGTCGGCATGTGGTTGCTTTGGCTGGCACTGAAGTTTCTGCGCTAGGTCTTCGGGTGGAAGGCCCGACGTGTTACCTGATTGACTTCCGCATGCCAGCGACACGCGCTCCGCGGCGAAGTTCCGCAAGATCGCGACGGCGTTGGAGTGCCGTCAAGCGCTTCAGAATTTTCAACATTCTGCCTGCGATCTAAAGCCACCCCTTCTGCCGCGCGAGGCGATACGCCTCGATCCGGTTGCCGACGCCGAGCTTGCCGATCGCTTCGGACAGGTAGTTGCGCACCGTGCCCTGCGACAGGCGCAGCTGCGCGGCGATCTCGGCGGCGGACATGCCCTCGCCCGCGAAACGCAGCACCTGGCGTTCGCGGTCGTTGAGCGGATCGGCATCGCTCCACGCATCCAGCGCGAGTTGCGGATCGATCGCGCGGCCGCCGCGATGCACCTTGCGCAGGGCCTCGGCCAGGTCTTCGGCCGGCGCGTCCTTGAGCAGGTAGCCGGAAACGCCCGCTTCCAGCGCGCGCCGCAGGAAACCGGCGCGGGCGAAGGTGGTGACGATCACCACCCGCGTCGGCAGTTCGTGGCGCTGGATGCGTTGCGCCAGTTCCAGCCCGGACAGGCCGGGCATCTCGATGTCGGTGACCAGCACGTCGGGTTTAAGGCGTTGCAGTTCGCGCCAAGCCGCCTCGCCGTCGGCGGCGGCGCCCAGCACTTCGATGTCGGTCTCCAGGTTCAGCAGCGCGGACAGCGCGCCGCGCACCATCGCCTGGTCCTCGGCCAACAGGATCCGGATCATGCGCGCGCTTCCGCGCTGCGCAGCGCCTCGCCGGCAACGTCGACCGCGCGCAGCGACAGCAGCGGATCGCGCCAGGCCAGCGGCACGCGCACCAGCAGGCGGGTGCCGCCGTTGCGCGGCGAATCCACGCTGAGCGTGCCGCCGAGCGCGCGCACCCGGTCGCGCATGCCGGTCAGGCCGTTGCCGTCCGCGTGCACACCGCCGCGGCCGTCGTCGCCGACGCACAGCTGCACGGTCTTCGCCTCGCGCGCGAACTCGATTTTCGCGCAGGTCGCCTGCGCATGCCGGGCGATGTTGGTCGCCGCCTCGCGCAGGACCAGCGCCAGGCCGCGTTCGACTTCCGGCGGCAGGTCGGCCGGCGGCACGTCGTAGTCCAGCCGCACCTGCGAGGATTCCAGCATCAGCTTGGCCGAGGCGAGTTCGGCGGCGAGGTCGGTGGAGCGGATGCCGGTGACCGCGCTGCGCACCTGGGCCAACGCGTCGCGCGCGACGTGCTCGGCTTCCTCCAGTTCGCGCCGCGACGCCGCGGGATCGCGGTCGGCCAGCTTGCGCGCCAGCTCCAGCTTCAGCGTGATCAGCGACAGCGTGTGCCCGAGCAGGTCGTGCAGGTCGCGGCCGATGCGCTCGCGTTCGGCAGTGGCGGCGAGCCGGCGCACTTCGTCGTGCGACAGCGCCAGCGCGGCGTCTTTTTCCTGGCTGGCGTGTTCGACGTTGATGATGATGCCGATCACCAGGGTCATCACCGGCATCCACACCCACATCAGCGGCGGATAGCCGATCCACGCGGCCACCGCCACGTACACCGCGTTCATCGCCAGCAGTTGCAGGATATAGGCGCGCAGGCTCGGCCGCTTCGCACTGGTGCGCAACATCACGCAGCCGAACACGAAGTAGCTCAGCCCCGACGGGTACCAGCGCATCAAGGCCAGGCCGAGCACCGCCATGCCGATGGCATAGCGCCAGCCGTGCCGGCGCGGCGCGAGCAGCACCTTGGCGTACAGCCACAGGAACAGCGGATAGGACAGCAGGGTGAACCCGGCCCACTTCCAGTCGTAGCCGCTGCCGAACAACGGGGTGACGAACACCCAGGCCGACCACAGCAGGTGCACGCCGTCGGTCCACGGCGACTTGCCGCGGCGCTGGGCCTCGGCCACCGCGGAATCCGGGGCCGGAGCCATCCGGCGGCGCAACCAGGCGGGTATGTTCATGCGCGCATCCTACGGCAGCGCCTGCGCATCCGTTCAACCGTTGCGGCGCAGGCGACGCGCGGCCAGCCACAGGCAGGCGACGGTGAAGCCGCACAGCACCAGCGCATGCTGCAGGCCTGAGCCCAGCGACGGCATGCCGACCGCGGACATCGCCAGTTGGTTGAGATGGAAGCTGGGCCAGACCGGCGCAAGCTGCTGCAGGAACTTCGGCATCATCGACAGCGGGAACCACAGGCCGGACAGGAACGCCATCGGCAGGTAGATCATGTTGATCAAGCCGGGCGCGCCCTGGCCCTTGATCAGCGTGCCGAGCAGCAGGCCCAGCGCGCAGAACGGCACCACGCCGGCGACTTCCAGCGCGAACAGGCGCGATGCCTGCGCGGCGGGCAACGGCACGTGGGCGACGAACAGGGCGATCGCCAGCAGCAGCGAGGCGATTGCGGCCGCGACCAGCATCGCCATCGCCATCTTGCCGACCAGGTACGCGGCCGGCGGCATCGGCAGCGCGCGCTTCAGCGTGAGCAACCCGCCGTCGCGTTCCAGCGCCAGCGATACGCCGAAACCGAACAGGCCCGGCGCCATCACCCCGAAGGTGGAATACGCGGCCAGCATGTAACGCGCCTGCTCGCTGCCATGGCCGAGCAGCACGCCGAACATCAGGTAGAACACGGTCGGGAACAGCAGGGTCGGCAACAGGAAACCGGGATTGCGCAGGTAGCGCAGGATCTCGCTGCGGGTTTCCTGCAGGTAGGCGTTGAACACACGTGCGCGGGGCATCGTGTTCGAGGCGTTGTCGAGGATGGCGTTCATCAGGCGGCTTCCTGCAAGGCACGACTGTTATGGGCGATGTCGTCTTCGCGGGTCAGTTCGGTGAAGGCCTCGGCCAGGCCGGCGGCGCGCACCTCCAGCGACGAAAGGTGCAGGTCTTCCGCGAACAGGCGGCGCACCAGCAATTCCGGATATTCGGTGGACAGGCACAGGCGCTCGCCGTCGATGCGCGCCTCGGCCACTTCCGGCCAGGTCGCGACTTCCGCCTGCGACAATTTCGTCGCGCACCACACCCGCTTCAGCGCGATGCGCGCGCGCAACGCTTCCACGCTGCCTTCGCTGATCAGCTTGCCGCGCCCCATTACGCAGACGCGGTCGGCCAGCGCTTCGGCTTCCTCCAGGTAATGCGTGGTCAGCACCACCGCATTGCCTTCGGCGACCAGGTGGCGGATCGCCTGCCACAGCTTCTGTCGGGCCTCGATGTCCATGCCCACGGTGGGTTCGTCGAGGAACAGCAGTTGCGGCCGGCCGCACAGCGCCAGGGCGAACTGCACGCGGCGTTGCTGGCCGCCGGACAGCTTGCCGTATTGGCGCTGCAACAGGTCGGCAACGCCGGCCAGCTCCGCGCTTTCGGCGACACTGCGCGGCGACGGGTAATAACTCGCGGTCAGGCGGATCAGTTCGCCAACGCGCAGGGTCGGCGGCAGTTGCGCGTCCTGCAGCATCACCCCGATGTGGCGGCGCGCCTCGATCCGCTGCGGGTCCATGCCGAACAGCGAGACTTCGCCGGCGTCCGCGCGGATCAGGCCGAGCAGCAGACCGATCGCGGTGGTCTTGCCGGCGCCGTTCGGACCGAGCAGGGCCAGCATTTCGCCGCCGTGCAATTCCAGGTCGATGCCGGCCAGGGCCTGCACCGCGCCGTACGCCTTGGTCGCGCCGCGCAGGCGCGCCAGCGTGCCTTGTTGAATCGCCATCCCGCTGCCTCCGTGTGGAATGGCGGCACGATGCCGCCGCGCGCGCCTCGCCGGCAGTCGCGCGGATCACGCATTCGACATGACAAGCGTCAGATGACGGCCCCGGCCGCCGTCGCTAGCCTGCACGCATGCCCCGAAACCGCGCCAGGATCGCCGCCGTCGCCCGATACCGCTCCGCTATCGACGCGTTGGCGTGCTCAGGCCAGCCGGCCACGTACCCGCGCATCGTCGGCGTAGCGCCACAGCAACAGGGCGACCGCGATGCGCAGCAAGGGGAACATCGTGCCCTGCACGCCGTAGTGGTCCCATGCCGGGGTGACCGCGTACAGCGATGCCATCTGCACCAGCGCGCCGAGCATCGACAACTGGAACATGCCGGCGGACCAGGCCCTGGCCCGCAGCAGGCCGGCGGCGCCGAGCAGGCCGGTGGCGATGGCGAAGCCGGATACCACGTGCGACCAGGCCGGCGTGGCCGATCGGATCTCCTGGTCGGCCAGCGACAAGGCCGCCACCACCGCGGGCGGCAGGGCCAGTTCGCGGACCATCATGGTCAGGCAGGCCAGGTACCAGAGCAGTGCCGCCATGCCGATCAGCATCATGCCCAGCGGTCGCCGCGGATTCGCCATCGTCGTCCCCTCGATTCCCCGATGCCCGGATTATGTGGAAAACCTGCCGTGCGCTTCGGCACCCCGTCACATCGGCATCACCCGGGTGACTTCCGGCAACTTGGCATGCTCCGGCAGGAATGGTCACACTTGCCACCTCGCGACGCCACCCCCTTGAGCGCCCCTGCCGATGAATAGCTCCCCCGACCTGCTGAAGGAACTCCGCATCGACCGCAAAGCCGCGACGCCGCCGCCGTCCCGGCGCGGATTGTGGATCCGCCTGTCCATCGCCGCCGTGGTGCTGCTGGTGCTGGGCATCGGCGCATGGGCAGTGTTCGGCCGCGAGAAACCGATCGAAGTGAAGACCGCGCCGGTGGTGGCGATGGCCAGCGGCGATGCGTCCAGCGCTTCGGTGCTGGACGCGACCGGCTACGTCGTCGCCCGGCGCATGGCCACGGTCTCGGCCAAGATCACCGGCAAGGTCCGCGAGGTGCTGATCGAGGAAGGCCAGCGCGTCGAGGCGGGCCAGGTGATGGCCACGCTGGACCCGATCGACGCCGATGCGCAACGCTCGCTTTCGCGCGCGCAGTACGGCGCGGCGCAGAGCCAGGTCACCGGCGTGCAGGCGCGGCTGAAGCAGGCCGAAGCCGACGCGGCGCGGCTGTCGAAGCTGGTGTCGCAGCAACTGGTCTCGCGTTCGCAGTACGACGAGGCCATCGCCGCGCGCGACGCGCTGCGCGCCGAGCTGCTGACCGCGCAGCGCAACGCCAAGGTCGCCGCCGACGGCCTGCGCATCGCCGACATCGGCGTGGACAACACCGTGGTGCGCGCGCCGTTCGCCGGCGTGGTCACCGCCAAGGCCGCGCAGCCGGGCGAGATCGTCTCGCCGCTGTCGGCCGGCGGCGGCTTCACCCGCACCGGCATCGGCACCATCGTCGACATGGATTCGCTGGAAGTGGAAGTCGACGTCGGCGAGGCCTTCATCGGCCGCGTGCAGCCGAAGATGCCGGTGCAGGCCACGCTGAACGCCTATCCGGACTGGAAGATCCCCGCCGAGGTCATCGCGGTCATCCCCACCGCCGACCGCGGCAAGGCCACGGTCAAGGTGCGCATCGCGCTGAAGTCGAGGGACCCGCGCATCGTGCCGGAGATGGGCGTCAACGTCAGTTTCCTCGAACCGGCCAAGCCGCAGCAGCAGGCAACGCAGCAGCCGCAGGGCGTGCGCGTCCCGGCGGCGGCGATCGCCCAACGCGACGGCCAGGACGTGGCCTTCGTCGTCGGCGAAGAGGACCGCGTCGAACAGCGTTCGCTGAAGACCGGCGCCACGCTGGGCAATGACCGCCTGGTGCTGTCCGGCCTGCAAGGCGGCGATAACGTGGTGCTGGACCCGCCGGCGGAATTGAAGGACGGCGGCAAGGTGAAGCTGGCCGAGGACGCCGCGGAATAGTTTTTTGCTCGTCATTCCCGCGCAGGCGGGAATCGCTCTTGCTTTTCGCTTCCTGCTTCTCCCGGAAACAAGGCAAGGGCATGAGCGATTCCCGCCTGCGCGGGGCTTTTGACCGATGCATGTCGGTCATGACGAATCTTGTTTGTCCGCTGTCGAAAACCCGCATTCCCGTTCGTCGTACCCAAGACCACCCCGGGGCGCCTGCCCCGCAAATCGAGGCAAGACCATGTCGACACTGGTTTCGATCCGCAACCTGACCAAGACCTACCAGCGCGGCCCCGAAAAGGTGCATGTGCTGCACGGCCTGGACCTGGACATCGGCAAGGGCGACTTCGTCGCGCTGATGGGCCCGTCCGGCTCCGGCAAGACCACCCTGCTGAACCTGATCGGCGGACTGGACACGCCGAGCTCGGGCGAGATCGAGATCGACGGCCAGCGCCTCGACCGGATGAGCGCGGGACAGCTGTCGAACTGGCGCAGCGACCACGTGGGCTTCGTGTTCCAGTTCTACAACCTGATGCCGATGCTGACCGCGTTGAAGAACGTCGAACTGCCGCTGCTGCTGACCCGCCTCGGCGCCGGCGACCGCAAGCGCCGCGCCGAAATCGCGCTGCAACTGGTCGGCCTGGGCGACCGGGTCAAGCATCGTCCGAACGAACTGTCCGGCGGCCAGCAGCAGCGCGTGGCCATCGCCCGCGCGATCGTTTCCGACCCGACCCTGCTGATCTGCGACGAGCCGACCGGCGACCTCGACCGGCAGAGCGCCGAGGAGATCCTCGGCCTGCTGCAGACGCTGAACCGCGAGCACGGCAAGACCATCGTGATGGTCACCCACGACCCGAAGGCGGCCGAATACGCCAGCCATACCCTGCACCTCGACAAGGGCACCCTGGTCGAACAGGCCGCGCACGCCTATTGATCTCTGTCGTTCCGAGCGCAACGAAGCATCTGCCGTTCGATTCGCATCGCCGCAAAAGCAGATCCCTCGCTGCGTTCGGGACGACAACCGGAGAAGGAACCGCATCATGAAATACCTGCACCTGATCTGGGCGGAACTGTTCCGCCGCAAGACCCGGACCATCCTGACCCTGGTATCGATCCTGGCCGCGTTCCTGCTGTTCGGCCTGCTCAACGGCGTGCGCGTCAGCTTCGACCAGGCCGGGCAAAGCGCGCAGGGCGCCAAGCGCCTGCAGACCGGCTCCAAGCTGTCGTTCATCGACACCTTGCCGCTGTCGTTGAACGACCGCATCGCCCGCACCGACGGGGTCAAGGCGGTGACCTACGCCAACTGGTTCGGCGGCGCCTACCAGAAGCCGGAGAACCAGGTCTTCAGCTTCGCCGTGGCGCCGAACTACCTGGACCTGTATCCGGAAATCGAAGTCTCCGCGGCGCAGCGCCAGGCCTTCGACGCAACCCGCACCGGCGTGCTGGTCGGCGAAGACCTGATGAAGCGCTTCAAGTGGAAGGTCGGACAGAAGATCCCGCTGATGTCGACCATCTTCCCGAACAGCGACGGCAGCAAGAACTGGGCCTTCGACATCGTCGGCGTGATGAAGCCGAAGGACAAGGCCAGCGGCGGCTGGTACGGCCAGATGATCATCATGCACTGGAAGTATTTCGACGAATCCTGCCCGTACAACCGCGGCCAGGTCGGCTGGTACGTCAGCAGCGTCGCCGACGTGAACCAGGCCGACCGCGTGGCCAAGGCCATCGACGCGCTGTCGGCCAACTCCGACCACGAAACCAAGTCGATGACGGAGTCCGCGGCGGCCGCTAGCTGGATGAAGCAGATGGCCGACATCGGCCTGATCGTCGGTTCGATCATGGGCGCGGTGTTCTTCACCCTGCTGCTGCTGACCGGCAACACCATGGCCCAGGCGGTGCGCGAGCGCATTCCCGAGCTGGCGGTGCTGAAGACGATCGGCTTCAGCAACACCTCGGTGCTGGGACTGGTACTGTCCGAATCGGTGCTGCTGGTGCTGCTCGGCGGCGTGCTCGGCCTGGGCCTGGCCACGGTGATCGGTCCGATCCTTACCCTGGTCAGCGGCGGGGTGATCAACATGCCGCCGATCAACCTGAGCATCTGGTTGCCGGGACTGGGCCTGATGGTCGCCATCGGCGTGCTGGTCGGCTTGTTGCCGGCGATCCGAGCGATGCGTTTGAACATCGTCGATGCACTGGCTGGACGTTAACGGAGAATCACGATGAAATTCCTCAAAGGTTTGTTGTGGTTCCTGGTGACCCTGGTCGGCATCGCGGTATGGCTGGCGGCACCGTGGTTCGTGCTGGCGGTGTTGGCCGCGGGCTTCCTGCTGTGGCTGCTGCTGACCCGGCGCGGCCAGCAGGCCGGCTCGGTGACTCAGGTAGGTCTAAGCACGCTGCGCCAGCGCATCGGCGCTTCGTCGGTGATCGTGATCGGCATCGCCGGCGTGGTCGCGGTGCTGGTGGCGATGCTGGCGATGGCCGAAGGCTACCGCGCCACCCTGCGCGCCAGCGGCAATGAAAGCAGCGCGATCGTATTGCGCGGCGCATCGGCGGCGGAGGTGATGTCCACGCTCGACCACGAAAGCATCAACGTGATCGGCCAGGCGCCCGGCGTGGCCCGCGATGCGCAGAACCGTCCGCTGGTCTCGCCCGAGCTGGTCGTCGCCGCCAACCTGCCGCTGAAGGGCGGCAAGCCCGGCGAAGACGGTAGCGTGCAGCTGCGCGGCATCGGCGATGCGGCGTGGACGGTGCGGCCGAACGTGAAGGTCGTCGCCGGACGCAAGTTCGCCAGCGGCCGCCGCGAAGTGATGGCCGGTACCGGCGCGCAGCGCCAGTTCGCCGGGCTCGAGCCGGGCAAGCAGATCAAGCTCGGCGCGCAGACCTGGACCGTGGCCGGCATCTTCCATTCCGGCGACGCGATGGATTCGGAACTGTGGGCCGACGCCGAAGTCGTGGCCACGACCTATCGCCGCGGCAGCACGCGCACCTCGGTGACCGCGCAGCTGACCGATGCGAAGGCGTTCAAGGGCTTCCAGTCCGCGCTGAAGGGCGACCCGCGCCTGGACGTGGACGTGAAGACCACGCTGGCCTACTTCAGCAAGCAGTCCGAAGGCATGACCACGGTGATCCGCATCATCGGGATCATCGTCGGGGCGATCATGGCGATCGGCGCGGTGTTCGGCGCGCTCAACACCATGTTCGCGACCGTGGCAACGCGCGCGCGCGAAATCGCCACGCTGCGCGCGATCGGCTTCCGCGGCATTCCGGTGGTGGTCGCGGTGATGCTGGAAACGATGCTGCTGGCGCTGCTCGGCGGTTTGATCGGCGGACTGATCGCGTGGCTGGTGTTCAACGGCTTCACCGCTTCGACCATCGCCGGCGGCGTCGGCCAGCTGACCTTCTCGTTCGACGTGTCGCCGTCGGTGCTGTGGACCGGGATCAAGTGGGCGCTGGCGATCGGTTTCGTCGGCGGCCTGTTCCCGGCCCTGCGCGCCGCACAGCAGCCGGTGACCGACGCATTGCGCGGCGCGTAAGCGCCGCTTTCCCAGAGGCCCCCGCATAGGCGGGGGAGCCGGGCTCGTCCCGGCCTGTTTTTGCCTTGTAGAGCCGAGCATGCTCGGCTGCTTCCGAGCGTTGCTTTTGTAGAAGCCGGGCTTGTCCCGGCTTGCTTTTTTGCCTTTCGCGATGAAGTCAAAAGCGTGCCGGGACAAGTCCGGCACCCCCGCCTACGCGGGGGCAGGCTCTACGAAGCAGAAGCGGTCGTTACGCCGAATCCCGGATTTCGCTACACCGCACCGCGCACGGCATCGAACTTGCCGCGCAACCACTGCAATC
Source organism: Pseudoxanthomonas helianthi (assembly GCF_017939625.1). Lineage (GTDB taxonomy): Bacteria > Pseudomonadota > Gammaproteobacteria > Xanthomonadales > Xanthomonadaceae > Pseudoxanthomonas_A > Pseudoxanthomonas_A helianthi. The sequence goes on along the minus strand of NZ_JAGKTC010000001.1, from coordinate 1,630,650 downwards.
CGGCCATGTGCTGCTGGTCGTGGCTGCACAGGTAATGGACCAGGCCGCGCACCGTGGTCGGGCCGTAGTCTTCGAAGAACGCCGGGCGCGACCATTGCGTCGCGTCCAAATGGGCCAGCAAGGCGAGCGTCTCGCGGCGAGCCGCACGGAATGCGGCCAGCGCCGCATGCGCGTCCTGTCCGACATAGTTGCGCTCGCGCGCCAGGGCCTCACTGCCCAGGTCGGGCAGGAACGGGTTGGCTTCGTCCAACGCGCGCCGGAAGCGCACGTGGTAGCCGTCGATCTCCACGTCGCGCACGTGGCAGACCTGCTCGTGCGCGGTGAAGCGTTCGCTGGGAATGCCCGACCAGTCCGCCGGCGACCAGTGCACGGCGTCGGCGGGGAACGCGGCGAAATGCGCTTCGAGCGAATCGGGGAATTCCGCCAGCGCGCGCAGCGTCGCCGGATCGATCGGGGACGGTCGCATGTTCAGGGCGCCCCACAGTCGGCCGTGCAGGTTGCCGGCCGCATCGGTGGCGCCGGGCGGCGCGAGCGCACGATGCCGTCCAGCGCGAACACCGCCAGCCCGATCCAGATGCAGGCGAAGCCGATCGCACGAGTCTGGCCGAACGGCTCGCCGAGCACCAGCACGCCGATTAGCAACTGCAGGGTCGGCGCGATGTACTGCATCAGGCCGACGATCGACAGCGGGATGCGGCGCACGCCGTAGGCGAAGCCGATCAGCGGCAACGCGGTGACCGCGCCGCCGACCACCAACAACACGTCGATGCCCCAGCCCCAGCCCTGCACGAAGCCGCCGCCATGACCGGATTCGGCCCAGGCCAGGAAAGCCAGCGCCGGCGCGAACAGGTACAGGCTTTCCACCGCCAGCCCGCCGACCGCATCGACCGCGACCAGCTTGCGCACCAGTCCGTACAGGCCGAACGACACCGCCAGCCCGATCGCGATCCACGGCGGCGCGCCGGCCTGCCAGGTCAACCAGGCCACGCCGAGCGCGGCGAAACCCACCGCGGCCCACTGCACCGGGTTGAGCCGTTCGCGCAGCACCAGCACGCCCAGCACCACGTTGAGCAGCGGATTGATGAAATAGCCGAGGCTGGTTTCGACCACGTGGCCGGCGTTGACCGCCCAGATGTACAGGCCCCAGTTGAACGCGATCAGCGCGCTGCTCAACGCCAGCGTGGCCAGCGCGCGCGGCTTGGCGCGGATTTCGCGCCACCAGCCCAGTCCGTTCTTCAGCGCCAGCCAGCCCAGCACCAGCAGCGCGCTCCATACGATGCGATGGGCGATGATCTGCAGCGACGGCACCACCTTCAGCGCGTGCCAGTACAACGGCACCACGCCCCACAACACGAAGGCGAAGACGGTGGCGGCGACGCCCTTGCGGTCCAGGCCGCTCATGTCCGTTTCTCCGCAACCTGCTTCTTCAGCTTGCCGATGCTGATCACCACCACGCCGGCCACGATCACCGCCATCGCGCCGAATTCCGACGCGGTGAAGCGCTCGTGCGCCAGCCACGCGCCGAGCACCACGGCGATCGCCGGGTTGACGTAGGCGTAGCTGCCGGCCAGCGCCGGACGCACGTGATGCAGCAGCCACACGTAGGCGCTGAAGCCCAGCAGGGAACCGAACACGACCAGGTAGGCGAACGCGGCCAGTCCACTGGCGCTGGGCAAGGCATGCAGGCGCTCGCCCGAAACCAGCCCGACGATCCCCATCGCCACGCCGCCGCACAGCATCTGCGCCGCCGCGGTCATGAACGGCGATGCCAAGTCGCGGCCGCGGCTCCACACCGATCCGAACGACCACGAGATCGCCGCGATCACCAGCGCGATCAGCCCGACCATGCTGGCGTCATGGGCGGCGCCCGCGTTCAACCACAGCACGCCGAGGAAGCCGATCGCGATGCCCAGCCATTCCAGCACGCTGGGCCGTTCGCCGCGCAGCGAAGCGAAGATGCCGAACCACATCGGCGCCGAAGCGACCGCCACCGCGGCGATGCCCGAGGACACGCTCTTCTCGGCGAAGTTGACCAGGCCGTTGCCCAGCACCAGCAACAGCACGCCCATCACCGCGGCGTTGCGCCACTGCGGCAGGGTCGGCGCGGCCACTCCGCGCAGGCGCAGCAGCGCGAACAGGATCGAGCCGGCGACGACGAAGCGGATGCCGCCGAGCAGGAACGGCGGGAAGCCGCCTTCCAATGCGAAACGGATGGCGAGGTAGGTCGAGCCCCAGATCACGTAGACCGCGGCCAGGGCCAGGGGAACGCCCCAGCGGGTCGAAGTCGCGGCGGGCACGGCGGTGGTGGTGTTCATGCGGATACCCTATGCGGGACGCGCGGATGCCGCTTGAAAATTTCTGCGTCCTGACGCAAAAATTTTGCGTGCCCACCGCGCCCCCGCCCTTCGACGAATTCGACCACCGCCTGCTCGCCCTGCTGCAGGCCGACGCGCAACGCACCCTGACCGAACTGGGCGACACGGTCGGCTTGTCGGCCAGCGCGGTGCAGCGACGGATCAAGCGTTACCGCGAAAGCGGATTGATGCGGATGGTCGGCGTGCTCGACATCGCCCAGCTGGCCAACGTGACCCTGGCCACCGTGGTGGTCGCGCTGGAACGCGAATCCGCGCGCCAGCACGCGGCCCTGCATGCGCGCCTGCGCGCGGCACCGGAAGTGCAGCAGTGCTACTCGCTGGCCGGCGACTGGGATTACCTGGTGATCCTGGCGACCACCGGGCTGGCGCATACGCGCGAGGTCGTCGAACGCCTGTTCGACGCCGACAAGAACCTCAAGCGCTACGAGACGCGGCTGGTGTTCGACGTGGTCAAGCGCGGGCTGGACCTGCCGACACGGCGACGTTCGCGGGGAGCGAAGGATGGGGTTCACGGAAAGAAGTGACGGTGGGGGACGACGATCTTAGGGTGGCGAAGCGCTCGCACAATGGCGAAAGGCCGCATCCGTACTTGAAAGTTATCCGGGCATGGCTTGAGCAAGATTCAAATCATCCTGTGGGAGCGGCCTTGGCCGCGAATGCTCTTCCTCGAAACGGCTCGAAAAGCATTCGCGACCAAGGTCGCTCCCACGAACTGGCCTACGAAGCCGCGCGCAGGCCGCGTTCGCGTTCCAGCAACTGCCGTTTCAACGGCAGGCCCCAGCGATAGCCGCCCATCGAACCATCGCCGCGGATCACCCGATGGCACGGCACCACGACGGCGACGTGGTTGCGCGCGCACGCACTGGCGACCGCGCGCACCGCCTTCGGCGCGCCGAGCTGCGCGGCCACTTCGGCATAGCTGCGGGTCTGCCCCGCCGGGATCTTCATCAGCGCGTCCCACACCCGCTTCTGGAACGCAGTGCCGATCAGGTCGACCGGTACCTCGCCGCGTTCGCCCGACAGGCGCGCCGCCACCGCCTGCAGGCGCGGGGCCAGGAATTCGTCGCGGCCGCTGTCGACGCGCTGCAGGTTCGCCTGCGGGAATTCGTCGCGCAGGCGCCGTTCCAGCGCAACCGCGTCGTCGCCCAGTTCGACCGCGCAGATGCCGCGCTCGGTCGCCGCGACCAGGGCGCGACCCAATGCGGTTTCGACCAGGGTCCAGCGGATTTCCACGCCGGCGCCGCCGGCGCGGTAGCGCGCGGGGGTCATGCCCAGCCGGCTGGCGCCCTGTTCGTACACGCGCGACGGCGAACCGTAACCGGCGTCGTACAACGCGGCGCTGACGTCGTGGCCGGAACGCAGGCCGCTCTTCAGCGTGCCGAGCTTGCGCTGGGCGAGGTATTCGGCCGGGCTGAGGCCGTAGCGCGCGGCGAACTTGCGCTGCAGGTGCGACGCGCTCAGGCCGACCGCCGCAGCCAGTTCGGCCAGGGTCGGTTCGCCGCCGTCGAGCAGTTCGCGCACGCGTTCGAGCTTGTCGGTTTTTGCGGTGGTCTTATCCATGGCGGAAAGACTACGGGCGCCGCAAGGCGCCCGCTATCCGATTCTTGCTGTTGATCCTTCTTCCGGTGGGAGAAGGATGAAAACTTCAATCCGCCCAGCTGCGCGGGCCGGTCGATTCCGGCAGCACCTGCGCCGACAGCTTGCGGTCCTGGCCAAGTACGTCGATCGCGTCGGCGAGGATCGCCGCCGATTCGCGCAGCAGCGGGTCGGGGCGCTTGTCGGCCAGCTTGTCGCGAGCGGCGTCCTTGACGATGTCGCGCTCGTTCGAGGACAGGCCGTCGTCGCTCTCGTCGGCCAGCGGATCGAGGTCGAGGCCCATCGCCTTGCGTTCGGCCTGGCGCTGCTTGCGCTTGGCTTCCTGCTTGTCGCGTTCCGCGCGGCGCACCGTTTCGTTCAGCGACACGTACTTCTTCGCCGCCTCGGCGCGGTACTCGGCCACGTCCTGCGCCCACCACTGGAATTCCTTGTCCTTGGCGATGCGCGCGGCGTGCAGCTTCTCCAGCTGCGGCAGCAGTGCGGCGAAGTTGCCGTACTGGGTGTGCGGCACGGCGGCGATGCGGGTCCACGGCAACGCGTTGTCGTAGGTGCTCTCGCCGTATTCGCTGGCGTCGACGCTGGCCGGGAAGGCGATGTCCGGGACCACGCCCTTGAACTGGGTGCTGCCGCCGGCGACGCGGAAGAACTGGGCGATGGTCAGCTTGACCTGGCCGAAGCGCGCGGTTTCGTTGGCCGGCCAGCGGTCGAGGTCGACGATGTTCTGCACCGTGCCCTTGCCGAAGCTGGTTTCGCCGATGACCAGGCCGCGGCCGTAGTCCTGGATGGCGCCGGCGAAGATTTCCGACGCCGAGGCCGAGCCGCGGTTGATCAGCACCGCGAGCGGACCGTCCCAGGCGACGCCGGCCTTGCGGTCGGCGTTGACCGCGACGCGGCCGCCGGATTCGCGCACTTGCACCACCGGGCCCTTGTCGATGAACAGGCCGGTCAGGTCGACCGCCTCGTCGAGCGAACCGCCGCCGTTGTTGCGCAGGTCCAGCACCACGCCATCGATGTTCTGGGTCTTGAACTGGGCCAGCAGGCGGGCCACGTCGCGGGTCGCCGAGTTGTAGTCGTCGGGATTGCGGCGGCGGCCTTCGAAGTCCTGGTAGAACGCCGGCAGCTTGATCACGCCGACGCGGCGCGCCGGCTGGCCGTTGGCGGCGGGCGCGGTGATGATTTCCGACTTCGCCGCCTGCTCTTCCAGCTTGATCTTCTGCCGGGTGATGACCACGCGCGCCGGCTTGGCGTCGACGCCCGCGCTGACCGGCAGGTAGTCGATGCGCACCTGGGTGTCCTTCTTGCCGCGGATCTGCTGGACCACGTCGTCGATGCGCCAGCCGATCACGTCGGTCATCGCGCCCGACTTGCCCTGGCCGACGGCGACGATGCGGTCGCCGACCTGCAACTTGCCCGACAGCGCCGCGGGGCCGCCCGGCACGATCTCGCGGATCGCCACGTAGTCGTCCTGGCGCTGCAGCACCGCGCCGATGCCTTCCAGCGACAGCGACATCTGCTGGTTGAAGGTGTCGGCGGTGCGCGGGGTGAAGTAATCGGTGTGCGGATCGATCGCGCCGGTGTAGCTGTTGAGGAAGCTCTGGAACACGTCCTCGCCCTTCAGCTCGTCGATGCTGCGCTTCATGTTGGCGTAGCGCTTGTCCAGCGTGGCGCGGATGTCGGCCGGCTGCTTGCCGGCCAGCTTCAGCCGCAGCCAGTCGTTCTTCACCGACTTCTTCCAGATCGCGTCCAGCTCCTGCGCGTTGGCCGCCCACGGCGCCTTCTCGCGGTCGTATTCCCAGTGCTCGTCGGTGCTGAAGTCGAAATCCTGCTTGAGCAGCGAACGCGCATAGGCGATGCGGTCGTTCACCCGCTGGCGGTACACGGAGAAGATGTTCCAGGCCGGGGCCAGGTCGCCGCTGCGGATCGCGTCGCCGAGCGAGGCCTTGTACGGCTCGAACTTGGCGATGTCGGCGGCGGTGAAGTACTGCTTGTTGCCGTCCAGCGCCTCGAGGTAGCGCTTGAACACGTCCTGCGACAGCGATGCGTCCAGCGGCCGCGGCCGGTAGGCGTAGCGGCTGTCGGACAGCAGGCCGTAGACCATCTTCGAGGTGGTGGTCTGGTCGACGGTGGGCGCGGCCGGCAGGTTCGTCGTCCGGCTCTTGTCGATCAGGCTCTTGTCGCTGCCCTGGTCGGTCTTGGGCGCGTCTATCTCGATCTTTTCGGGCGCGGCGCTTTGCGCCAGCAACGCCAGTGGCACGGCCAGGGCGAGGGTGAACAGGGCAGCGGAGGTCTTGATCTTCATGGACGGCGGCTTGGCGTGCGGCCCGGGGACGGGCAGAGGTTCGGAAAGAGCTTGCGGGGGGCTTGGACAGTCCGACAGTGCCGGAAGTTGCACGGCTTGTCGACCGCCCTGCCCCGCAGCCTAGCCGTGCGGATGTCGGGAAAGGTTAACGGGGCTCAAGCGCGGATTTCCCGGATGAATTGGGATTGCGCCTGGCTTGACTTGGCTTTTGCTCCGCCCCCTTTTCAAAAGAGGGCCACGGGGGTTTGCTTTCGCTGTTTTGGGGCGAAAAGCACATCCCCCTCGATCCCCCTTCTGCGAAGGGGGAGGAAATCAGCCGGCGACGCCCGCTTCCTTGGCCTGCTGGTCGGCGTGGTAGCTGGAACGCACCAGCGGGCCGGAGGCGACGTGGCTGAAACCCAGTTCCAGGCCGTAGGTTTCCAGCGCCTTGAATTCGTCCGGCGTCCAGTAGCGCAGCACCGGGTGGTGGTGCGCGCTGGGCTGCAGGTACTGGCCGATGGTGACCATGTCGACGTCGTGCGCGCGCAGGTCGCGCAGGGTGGCCTGCACCTGCTCCATGGTCTCGCCGAGGCCGAGCATGATGCCGCTCTTGGTCGGCAGGTGCGGATGCTGCTGCTTGAAGCGCTGCAGCAGGGTCAGCGACCACTGGTAGTCGGCGCCCGGACGCACGTTCGGATACAGGTCCGGCACCGTCTCGATGTTGTGGTTGAACACGTCCGGCGGATTCTGCGCGAGGATTTCCAGCGCGCGGTCCATGCGGCCCTTGCCGCGGAAGTCGGGGGTCAGCGTCTCGATGCGGGTGCCAGGCGAATGCTCGCGGATCGCGGCGATGCAATCGACGAAGTGCTGGGCGCCGCCGTCGCGCAGGTCGTCGCGGTCCACCGAGGTGACCACGACGTACTTCAGGCCCATGTCGGCGACGGTACGGGCCAGGTTCAGCGGTTCGGACGGATCCGGCGGTTTCGGCCGGCCGTGGGCGACGTCGCAGAACGAGCAACGGCGCGTGCACACCTCGCCGAGGATCATGAAAGTCGCGGTGCCGTGGCCGAAGCACTCGTGGATGTTCGGGCAGCTGGCTTCCTCGCACACGGTGACCAGGCGGTTCTCGCGCAGCTTGGCCTTCAGCCGCGCCACCGAGTTGTCCGAGGGGATGCGCACGCGGATCCACGAGGGCTTGCGCAGCACCGGCGCGTCGGCGAACTGCACCGGCGAACGCGCGATCTTGTCGCCGGCGACCTGTTTGGCACCTTCTTGGAGCCGGCCCGCCTGCAGCGGCGCCGGCGCGTCCGCGCCGACCACGGCCAGGGGGATGCTTCGGGGGGAGGAGCTGCTCATGGCGCCATTCTACGCCGTCCCGACCCCTCGACCGACGGTCAACCCTTCCCCAGGCCTGCATGGACGCGGCCGAGGAATTCCCGGGTGAGGCCGACCACCTCGTCCAGGCAGGTTTCCAGCAACCAGTGCCCGCCATCAAGCAGGTGCAGCTCGGCCGCCGGCAGATCGCGCAGATAGGCGCGTGCGGCAGCTTCGGGCATGTAGCCGTCCTGCGGCCCCCAGACGATCAGGGTGGGCGGGGCATGTTCGCGGAGGTAAGCCTGGTAACGGGGAAACCAGGCCAGGTTTTCCTTCAGCCCGGCGATGACCTCGAGCGCGATCCGCTTGCGCTCCGGCGTCATCAGCGACCAATGCAGCTTCCAGAGATCGGGGGGAATCCGCTCCGCGAGATCGTCGCGCACGTCGTTCAGGAATTCGTCCCTGAATCCTTCCTCCGTGATCGCTTCGCCCAGCTTCGCCTTGCGTTCGGGCGTCGGGTCGCGGAAATAGGCCTGCAGCGCCTGGTACTTCGGCCCCAGGGCATCCTCGTAGATGTCGCCGTTCTGGACGATCAGGGCCGCGATCCGCCGCGGGTGCCGCATCGCCAGGCGCAGGCCGATCTGGGAGCCGAAATCGTGCAGGTAGATCGCGAAGCGTTCGATTTCCAGCGCATCGAGGAATCGTTCGAGGAACGCGCGATATCCATCGAAATCGTGCGGAAAATCCGCAGGTGCGCGGGTATAGCCGCTGCCGGGAAAATCCGGGGCCAGCAACCGCCAGCGATCGGCCAGCGCGGGCATGAAATCCCTGAATTCGTACGACGAACACGGATAGCCGTGCGGCAACAGGACTACAGGCGCGTCGGGCGGGCCCGCGTCGCGATAAAAACAATCGACGCCGGCAAGATCCATTCGACGATGCCTTACCCGGGCACTCCCTGCATCCAACGGTTCACCTTCGATCCGCATGCCTCGCGCCGCATGCGATCACGTGCGCCGTTACCGGTCCGTCAATAGCGATGTCGTCTGGAAGGCCTCGGAAGCATGCCATTGCGGGGACATGGAAAACTGCCTGGTCAACTCGCGCACCAGCACCGGCTTCACCGCGTCCAGCGACGCCGGGCCGCCCAGGTCGGCCAGCGCCACCGCCTGCAAGCCGGCGTAGCCGCAGGGATTGATCCGCTGGAACGGTTCCAGGCTCATCGCGATGTTGAAGGCCAAGCCGTGGAAAGTGCGGCCATGGCGCACGCGGATGCCCAGCGCGCCGATCTTGGCGCCGTTGACGTACACGCCCGGCGCGCCTTCCTTGCGCTGCGCGTGGATGTTCCACTCGGCGCAGGTGTCGATGATCGATTGCTCGATCTTGCAGACGTATTCCTTCACCCCGACCTTCAGCCGCGGCAGGTCGAACAGAGGATAGGCGACGATCTGCCCGGGCCCATGGTAGGTCACCTGGCCGCCGCGGTCGACGTGGACCACCGGGATGTCGCCGGGGGCCAGCACGTGCTCGGGCTTGCCGGCCTGGCCGAGGGTGAACACCGGATCGTGTTCGACCAGCCAGATCTCGTCGGCGGTGGCCTCGTCGCGCGCGTCGGTGAAGCGCTGCATGGCCCGCCACACCGGTTCGTACGGCTGGCGACCGAGGTCACGGACGACCGTTACAGCGTCCACTTCACTTCCGGATGGTCGCGCAGCGCCTGGTGCGCGGCGTCGTATTGTTCGCGGCTTTCGGCGCGGAAGCCGATCCGCACCGATACGTAGCGGCCGTTGCTGGAATGCTTCCAGCTGATGCTTTCTTCCAGCACTTCGACGCCGCTGGACGCCAGCAGGCGCGGCAGTTCGGTCTCCAGGCCCTTGTCGGCCGTACCCATCGCGCTGAGCTCGAAGGTGCCGGGGAACTGGAAGCCGTGTTCGGGGTTGTCGGACTTGATTTCCATGCTGCGATTATTGGGCCGGAACGCCGCAAACCCAAGCCGCAAACGAGGAAAGGGCCGCTCTCGCGACCCTTTCCCGATACCCCGGCGCAGCGTGTTACTTCGCCAGCTCGATGAAGTTGCTGGAAATCCAGCCCTTGTTGCCGAGCTCGTCCTCGACTTCCCACATCGCGCCTTCCTTGGTGCCGGTCGGGTACAGCAATGCGCCCGGGTCGAGGTCGCGCAGCGCCTTGCCGCTGCCCTTGGCGTTGGCCAGCAGGCGCGCCGGCTTGGTCACCTGCATCGCCTGGCTGGCATTGGCGGCCGAAGCGTTGGCCGGCAAGCCGCCCAGCTGGCCGATCAGGTCGGAATAGGCCTGCAGGTAGGCCAGGGTGATGACCTGGCCGATCTCGGTGTTGGCGTAACCGCTGGCGCCCGCGCTGCCCCAGTGGCTGCCGGTGAACAGGCTGCCGCCCGCACCCCAGCCCATGTCGGTCTTCTTGGCGCTGCCTTCGGCCATCGCCACCTGCTCGGACGAACGCACGTCGGTCACGGTCAGCACCACGTCGGCGGTCTTCTTCTTGAAGTTCAGGCCACCGACCACCGCGCCGGCGTTGCCGCCGATCAGCCCGCCCAGCAGGCCGCCGATCGCATTGCCGCCCGAGTTGCTGTTCTGCGAGATCAGGTCCGGCACCAACACGTAGTCGGCCGCCTTGATCTGGCCCTTGCCGATGTTGGAACGGTTGCGCAGCTGGCCGTCCGAGGCCAGGTCGCGCTCGCGCATCGCCGCATCCATGCCCGCACCGCGGTCGACCAGGGTGAAGCAGCGCGACTTGTTGACGAACACCTTGATCAGCTTGGACGGCGCCGGCAGCTGCTGGCCGGACCACCAGTTGGTGCCATCCTCGGGTTCGATCACCGAAATCGTGCCCAGCGACTTGGCGCAAACCGGGATCTCGGCCGTTTTCTGCTTGCGCAGCTCCTGCGCGCTCTGCCCTGCCGCAGCCTGCCCCATCGTGGCCAGCAAGACGGCGCCGATGCCGACGGCCAGCGCCATCGACGTGTTGAACTTGAAGCTCATGCGAACATTCCCTATCAGTGATTGATTCCGTCAACGCCGCTTGCGGCGTTCCCCCTGCGCCGCCATGCGGCGCCGGACGATGATATGGCAGGAGGCGCGGCCGGGGCAGCCGCCTCGCAGCGTCCCGGTTTCCCGCAGATACGAAAAAGCCGGCGAAAGCCGGCCTTTTCCTGTTTCATCGTCGCGACCGGATCACTCCGACTCCCACCACATCCAGAACGCGTCCCACAGGCGGCGGAAGAAACGGCCTTCCTCGACCGCGTTCTGCGCGACCAACGGGGCCTGGGCGACGACCTTGCCGTCCAGGGTGACCTTGACCATGCCGATCTTCTGGCCCTTGGCGATCGGCGCGACCAGCTGCTTGGGCACGTCCATGCTCGGCTTGAGCTGGTCGTAGCGGCCGCGCGGCACGCTGACCAGCATCGGCTCGGCCACGCCCAGCTGCACCTGCTTGCTGGTGCCCTTCCACACGCGATGCGTGGCGACGGCCTTCTCCGGGCCGTACAGGCGGTGGGTCTCGTAGAAGCGGAAACCCCAGTTGAGCAGGGCCAGGCTGTCGTCGGCGCGCTGCTTTTCCGAAGTGGAACCCATCACCACCGCGATCAGGCGCTGGTCGCCGCGCTGGGCCGAGCTCATCAGGCAGTAACCGGCGCCGGAATGGTGGCCGGTCTTGATGCCGTCGACGCTGCCATCGCGCCACAGCAGCAGGTTGCGGTTCGGCTGCGGGTTCATCGCGCCGACCTTGAACTCGCGGATCTTGTTGTACGCGTAGGTTTCCGGATAGTCGTGGACGAAGGCGCGGCCGAGCAGGGCCAGGTCGTGCGCGGTGGAATAGTGTTCCGGCGCCGACAGGCCGTGCGCGTTGACGAAGTGCGAGTTCTTCATGCCGATCTTCGCGGCATAGCTGTTCATCAGCGAAGCGAAGGCCTCCTCGCTGCCGGCGACGTGTTCGGCCAGGGCGATCGCGGCGTCGTTGCCCGACTGCACGGCCATGCCGATTTCCATGTCCTTGATCGGCGCGGTCTTGTTCAGTTCGAAGCCGCTGTAGCTGCCGTCGGTGCCGGCACCGCCTTCGCGCCAGGCGCGCTCGCTCATCATCACCTGGTCGGTGGGGCGGACCTTGCCGTTCTTCATCTCCGCGGCGACGACGTACGAAGTCATCACCTTGGTGATGCTGGCCGGCTCGAGGCGCTGGTCGTAGTTCTCGCCGGCGAGGATCTGGCCACTGGCGTAGTCCATGACCAGCCACGCGGTGCCGACCGGCTTGGGTGCGGGCGGAATGGCGACGGAAGCGGCGGCGGCCGGCGCGGCTGGCGGGGCGGGCGTCTGCGCGACGGCCAGGCCGAACGCGGCGGTGGCCAGAGCGGCGAGGATGAAACGGGACTTCACGGGCACGGACTCCGGGGGAATGCGGGAAAACGGGAATTGTAAGGGCTGTGCACTGACGACTGGTTGGAAAACAGCGCCTCGACGGGCTTATTCGCGTACCCGCTGCGGCTGGCCGAAGCCAAGGTTGGCAATGCGGCCTGCCAGGGCATCTGCGCTGGCCGCGTCGGGCGCCCCGACGCGCAGGCGCCACAACGTGCGGCCATTGCTTTCAACATCGCTGAGCCGCGCGCCGGCGACATTGGCCGCGGTCAGCCGGGCCAGCGCGCGCTCGGCGTTGTCGCGGCTGGCGAAGCTGCCCACCTGCAACCACACCTGCCCCGCTGCTGAAACCATTGGCTGCGAACTCGACGCTACGCGCTCCGCGGGCGTCGGCGTCGGCGCAGGCGTGGAATCCACTTTCGTCGCGGACGCAACGGACTTCGTGTCCGATGCAGCGACCGTGGTCGCTTCCGCCACCGGCACGATCTTGCCGCCGACCTCCTGCAGCCCGCGTGATTTCAGCCACGCATCGAAACGGTCGGCGCTGGCCGGACGGCTGGCGTCGGGCACCACCCGGTAGCGATAACCGTCGTCCGGCGCGGACGGCACCTCGGTCGCCAGCGCCGCGTTCGAAACGGGCTTCGTTTCCGCGGGCAGGCGGGTGACCAGCCGATCCATGTCGGAGGTTTTTTCGGCAGGCTTCGTTTCCGCCTTCGCCAGCACCGGCTGCGCGGCGGCTTCCTTCGCGGTCAGCCCGCGCACTTCGACGTTGCCGGTGCCGCGCGCGGTGATGCCCAGCTTCACCGCCGCCGCGTAGCTCAGGTCGATGACCCGGCCATCATGGAACGGACCGCGGTCGTTGACCCGCACCACCACCGACTTGCCGTTGTCGAGGTTGGTGACGCGGGCGAAGCTGGGCAGCGGCAGGGTCTTGTGCGCGGCGGTGTAGGCGTACATGTCGTACACCTCGCGGTTCGAGGTGAGCCGGCCGTGGAATTTGTTGCCGTAGTACGACGCGGTGCCGCGTTCGACGTAACCCTTGGCGCTGTCGAGCACCTTGTACGACCTGCCCAGCACCTTGTACGGCGAACGGTTGCCGATGGACGAATACGCCTCGTCGACGACCGTCGGTTCGGCGATGCAGTCCAGGTCGGGCACGTGGTCGGGCGTGGAATCGGAAACGCCGGGCCGGTACAGGCCGCCGGCGACGTAGTCGCCGCGGGTGGACAGGTCTTCCTGCGCGGGCGCGTAGCGCGAGCAGTCGTGGTCGCCCGCGCCCGGGCGCGTGCTCGCGACCGAACCGGGATGCGCGGGCTTGCCCGAATGGCCGGCGGCGGGAGAGGACTTCTTCGGCGCGGTGCTGCAGGCCGCGAGCGCGATGCACAGCAGCGTCGGCACGAGTCGCTTCATGCCGGGGGCAGTTCCTGGCCGAGGATCGCCTGCGACAACTGGTACACCGCCATCGCGTACATCTTCGAATTGTTGTAGCGGGTGATGGCGTAGTAGTTGCGGAAGCCGAACCAGTACTGCTTGCCGTCGCTGGCCTGCAGGGTTACCGGCGTCGCGGTGAGGCCAGCGGCGACCGGCTGCAGCGGGCGGTAGCCGCGCGCGGCGAGATCTTCCAGCGTGTATACCGGCAGCCAGTCGGTCGGGTTGAATTCCTCATGCCCGGGCAACAGCGCCGCCTGCGCCGCCACCACGCCATCGCGCACCCAGCCGCCCTGCTCGCCGCCCTTCTTCACGAAGTAGTTGGCGATCGAGGAAAAGATGTCGTCGTAATCGTCGAACAGGTCGCGGCGGCCATCGCCGTCGCCGTCCACGGCGAATTCGCGGTAACTGGACGGCATGAACTGGCCCATGCCCATCGCCCCGGCGTAGCTGCCGGTGACCGAGAGGATGTCGAGCTTCTCCTCGCGCGCCAGCGCGAACAGCTGCGCCAGCTCGTCGCGGAAGAACAGTTCGCGGCGCTGCTCGTACGCGGCCTTGGCCGGGTCGCCGCTGCGCGGGTAGTAGAACGCCAGCGTGTACAGCGCATCCAGCACGCGGTGCTTGCCGGTGAAGCCGCCGTAGCTGGTTTCCACGCCGACGATCGCGGTGATGATTTCGCCGGGCACGCCGGTGCGCTGGTACACGCGCTGCAGTTCCGCGCGATGGGTGGCGAAGAATTCGCGGCCGCTGGCGATGCGCGCGTCGGTCAGCATGCGCGCGCGGTATTCGTTCCAGGGCTTGACTCGTTCGGCCGGCTTGGACATCAGCGCGACCACGTCGTCGCGGTACACGGCCTGGGCCAGTACGCGATCGATATAACCGGCATCGATGCCGAAGCGCTTCGCGGTGTCGCGAACGAAATCGGCGCGCGCAACGGCGAACTCCACCGGGGTCAGGTCGACGCTGGCGTCGGCCGGATTGCTTTCGACCGAGGTTTCCGCGAGCGGCGGGGACGATGCGGGCGTTTTCGCGGAGGGTGGTTTGGAGGGCTGGGTCGCGCAGGCGACCAAGGCGAGGAGTGAAGCGGAAAGCAGCGTGTGCAAGGCGCGTCGGATCATCGGCGCGAGGGTAGCACGCGCTCGCGACGCGGCACATGAACGGGAAGGAAGCGGGAGTGAGCGCGGTGGAGTGAGAAGTGAGGAAAGGGTGGCATCGCCTTCAATCCGTTCCTCACTTCTCGCGCCTCTACGCTCGCTTCTCAATATCCATGCACCGGCCGGTGCGCCCTGACCGCCATCACCAGGCCGAGACCCGCGAGCAACGACACCGCCGAGGTGCCGCCGTAACTGAGCAAGGGCATCGGCACGCCGACCACCGGCAACAGGCCGGAAATCATCCCGCCGTTGACGATCACGTAGACGAAGATCGCCAGCCCCATGGTGCCGGCGAGCAGGCGCGAATAGGTATCGCGCGCTTCGATCGCGATCCACAGGCAGCGCCCGATCACGAACAGGTACAGGGCCAGCACCACGGCCACGCCGACCCAGCCGAATTCCTCGCTGAACACCGAGAAGGCGAAGTCGGTGGTGTGCTCGGGCAGGAAGTCGAGGTGCGATTGCGTGCCCTGCCCCCAACCCTTGCCGGTCCAGCCGCCCGAACCGATGGCGATCTTCGACTGGATGATGTTCCAGCCGGTGCCCAGCGGATCGTTTTCCGGATTGAGGAAGGTCAGGATGCGGTCCTTCTGGTACGGCCGCAGGAACCAGAACCACGCCACCGGCGCAGCCGCGGCGACGCTGCCGACGCCGATGCCGACCCACCACCACGGCAGGCCCGCCAGCAGCAGGGCGAACGCGCCGCTGGCCGCCGCCAGCATCGCGGTGCCGAAGTCCGGCTGCAGCATGATCAGGCCGACCGGCACGGCGATCAGCACGCCGGCCACGACCACGGTGCGCAGGCGCGGCGGCAGCGGTTCGCGGTGCAGGTACCAGGCCAGCATCATCGGCAAGGTGATCTTCACCAGCTCGGACGGCTGGAAATAGAAGAACTTCAGGTTGATCCAGTGGTTGCCGTGCTTGCCGCCGCCGATGAACAGCACCAGCACCAGCGGCAGCAGCGAGAACGCGAACACGCCCGGCGTCCACGCGCGCAGGCGCACCGGCGGCACCCGCGACAACGCCCACATCGCGACCACGCCCGCGGCGAAGCGCGCGCCCTGCGCCAGCACCAGGTGCATGCCCTGGGCATCGCCGCCGGCGCTGTACATCACCGCCAGGCCGATGGCCATCAACGCGGCCAGCGCGGCCAGCAGCCACGGGTCCAGCGTGCGCAGCAACTCGCCAAGCAGGTCGAAGCACCAGCGCAGGATGTCCCTCATCGCGTCGGCTCCGTGGTGTCGGGCGCTGCAGGAGTCGGCGCCGGCTTGGGGATATCCGCTGTCGTCCGTGCTGCTGCGGGGTTCGCGGCGGCGCCCGTCGTGCCTGCCGACGCCGGCCCGGTCGTCTGCGCCTTCGCCAGCGTCGGCAGGTCGAGCAGTTCCGCGCCTTCTGGCATCTTGCCCAGCAGGTAGGCGTCGAAGATCTTGCGCACGATCGGCGCGGCCGTGGCGGCGCCGAAGCCGCCGCCTTCCACCGCCACCGCGACCGCGATGGTCGGCTTGTCCGCCGGCGCGTAACCGATGTACAGCGCGCGATGGCGTTTCCACAGCGGCAGCGATTTCGGGTCGACCGCCTGCGCGCTGCGGTTGACCACCTGCGCGGTGCCGGTCTTGCCGGCCGACGCGTAGGCCGAGCCGCGGAATACGCTGGCGGCGGTGCCGATGCTGACCGTCATCTCCATGCCTTCCTGGATCACGCGCACGTGGTCGGGACGATCGCTGATCCGCACCGGCGCCGGCTGCGGCAACGGTTCCCATGGCGCATCGAAGCCGGAACGCGTATCGGCCACCAGGTGCGGGCGCCGCATCAGGCCGCCGTCGGCGATGGTGGCGACGGCGCGCGCCAGTTGCAGCGGCGTCACCTTCCACAGGCCCTGGCCGATGGCCGAGTTCACCAGGTCGCCGGGATACCAGCGCTCCTTGGCGTATTTCATCTTCGACGCCGGCGACGGCACGATGCCTTCGATCTCGCCGGCCAGGTCGATGCCGGTCTTCTGGCCGTAGCCGTACTTCGCCATGTACTCGTCGTAGCGCTGCACGCCCATGTCCAGGGCCAGCTGGTAGTAGTAGGTGTTGACCGATTCGTAGATCGACTTGCGCGCGTCGGTCCAGCCGTGGCCGCCGCGATGCGAATCGCCCCAGCCGCGCCCGCGCATGCCGGGCAGGCGGAACATGCCGGTGGACAGGATCTTGTCCTCGGGCTTGCGCACGCCGCTGTCGAGGCCGGCCAGCGCGGTCAGCGGCTTCACCGTCGAACCGGGCGCGACGCCGCCCAGCACCAGGCGGTTGAACTGCGGCCGCGACGGGTTTTCGTTCAAGGCCTTGTAGTCCGCGTGGGAAATGCCGTTGACGAACAGGTTCGGGTCGTAGCTGGGCAGGCTGACCATGGCGAGGATGCCGCCGGTGCGCGGATCGATGGCCACCGCCGAACCCTCGAGGTCGCCGAACGCGGCGACCATCGCCCGCTGCAGGTCGGCATCCAGGCTCAGGCGCAGGTCCGCGCCGGGCACCGCCGGCACCCGGCCGACGCTGCGCAGCGCGCGGCCTTCGACGTTGGTTTCGACCTTCTCGTAGCCGATGCGGCCGCGCAGGCTTTCCTCGTAGTAGCGCTCCAGCCCGGTCTTGCCGATGTGGGTCAGCGCGGCATTGCCTTCGCCGAGCGTCTGCAGGTCCTTCTCGTCGATGCGGCCGACGTAGCCGATGACGTGGGCGAACAGCGGGCCGTACGGATAGCGGCGGGTCAGGTACGGCACCACTTCGACGCCGGGGAAGCGCCAACGGTCGACCACGAAGCGCGCGATCTCGTCTTCGCTCAGGCCCAGCTTCAACGTGACCGGACGGAAACCGCGGCCGGCCTTGCGCGCCTCCTCGAAGCGCTCGATGTCTTCCGGCGACAGCGCGATCAGCTTGCCGAGTTCGGCGACCAGCCGCTTCGGGTCGCCGGCCTTTTCCGGCAGCACGTCGAGGCGGAAGGCGGGGATGTTCTCGGCCAGCAGCTTGCCGTTGCGGTCGAAGATGCTGCCGCGCCCCGGCACCACCGGTTGCGGCTTGATCCGGTTGGCTTCGGAACGGGTGACGTATTCGTCGTGTTCGAGGACCTGCAGCCTGAAGTACCACACGGCCAAACCGAGCAGGCCCACCGCGACGACGACGAAACCCAGCGCGGCGCGGCGCCGGAACTGCTCGGCCTCGGCGGCCGGGTTCTTGCTCGCCCGGCGGGCCACTAGGACTTGCGGCCTTCGCGCAGGCCGTCGAGCAACAGGAACAGCGGCGCCCACAGCAGCATGCCGATCAACGGCGCCCACCAGTAACTGGCCGGCAACTGCGGCTGCCGCGCGACGAGGTGCACGCCGGCGGCGATGACCCGATCGTTGAGCAACAGGCCGCCCACCGCCAGCGCCTGCTGCGACAACGGAAAGAAGCGCAACTGCGCGCGGAAGCGCTGCAGGATGAAGGCCATCACCACCAGGCGCAGCGACTGTTCCCCGAGCAGGCCGCCGAACACCAGGTCCGCGGCCAGGCCGCAGATGAAGGCCAGGCCCAGGCCGGCGCGTTCCGGCGCTTCGATCACCCAGTAGGCCAGCACCAGCGCCAACCAGTACGGCCGGAATGGCTGCAGCAGGTCCGGCAGCGGCAACAGGCCCAGAACCAGGGCCAGCAGCAGGCTGACCGGCAGCAGCCAGTTGGCGCGCGAACGGCTCATCGACGCGGCTCCTGCGCGGGCACGGCCTGGGGCTTCGTGGCGGCGGGTGGCGTCGCCGCGGATTGCGATGGAGATGTCGTGGCCGCCGGTGCCGTCGCCGCGGGCTTCGCCGCGCCGGCCGTTGTCGCTTGCGCGGAGGCCGGTTGTGCGGCCGCAACGGCAGCGGGCGCCGGCACGGTGGCGGGAACCTGCAGCTTCGGCTGCCCGCTCATCAGCAGCAGCACGTCGCGGCCGCGGTCGAGCTGCGCGGCCGGGGTCACGTCGCCGATCCAGAACGCATGGCTTTCGTCCGGGTGCAGCGCGCGCAGCTTGCCCACCGGAAAACCGGCCGGGAAGCGTCCGCCCAGGCCCGAGCTGACGATCTCGTCGCCGACCTTCACGTCGCTGTTGCGCGGAATGTTGACCAGTTCCAGCCGGTCGCTGCGCCCGCGCCCGTAGGCAACCAGGCGCACGCCGTTGCGCGCGACCATCACCGGCACCGCGTGGTCGGGGTCGGTCAGCAGCAGCACGGTCGAATGCATCGGCCGCACGTCGATGATCTGGCCCATCAGGCCGCCGGCGTCGAGCACGGTCTGGCCGACGCGCACGCCGTCGCGGCTGCCCGCGTCCAGCACCAGGCGCTGGCGGGTCGGGTCCAGGTCGATGTTGAGGATCGGCGCCAGCTGCACCTTCAGTTCGTCGCGCTGCGCCGCGCCGAGCAGCGCGCGCAATTGCTGGTTGTCGGCGGCGGCGGTGGCGAAACGGGTCAGGCGCGCGTTGGCCAGCAGCAGTTCGTTGCGCAGCGCGCGGTTTTCCTTGATCAGCTGGGTGTTGGTCGCCGCGTCGTCGCGCAACGTGTTGCCGACCCGTCCCGGCAGGCCGGCCAGCCACCACAGCGGCTGCACCGCCAGCTCCGCCTGCGCGCGCACGCGTTGCAGCCAGGCGCCGCGCGAGTCGAGGAAGATCAGCGCGATGGCCAGCGCCAGGTAGGCCAGCAGGCGCAACGTGCCGGCCACTTCACCCGGGCGCGAATCGAACGTCGGGCTGGTGTAGGAAGGCACGCTCTAAGGGCCGGGAGACGAGAAGAAGGAGGCGAGAGACAGGGCGCGAAACGAACTCATCTTGCAACGCGCGCGTCTGTTTTTACAGTGGCGACAACAAGGAGACGGGTGCCGGACACGTCGGATTCCACATCTCCCGTTCCCCGCTCCCGTCGCCCGGTCTCATCTCATTCCGGGGTGAAGAACTCGTTGCCGTGCATGTCGACCAGTTCCAGCGCGCGGCCGCCGCCGCGGGCGACGCAGGTCAGGGGGTCGTCGGCGACCTGCACGTGCAGGCCGGTTTCCTCGCTGATCAGGCGGTCCAGGTCGCGCAGCAGGGCGCCGCCGCCGGTCAGCACGATGCCGCGCTCGGCCACGTCCGCGCACAGTTCCGGCGGGGTCTGTTCCAGCGCCAGCTTGACCGCGCTGACGATGCCCGACAGCGGCTCGTGCAGCGCCTCCAGCACCTCGCTGGAGGTGATCTTGATCATCTTCGGCACGCCTTCGGCCAGGTTGCGGCCGGAGACTTCCATCTCCGCGACCTCGGCCTGCGGGTAGGCACAGCCGATTTCCAGCTTGATCCGCTCGGCGGTGGCCTCGCCGATCAGCATGCCGTGGTTGCGGCGCACGTAGTTGATGATGGCGTCGTCGAAGCGGTCGCCGCCGATGCGCACCGACTGCGAGTAGACGATGCCCGACAGCGAGATCACCGCGACCTCGGTGGTGCCGCCGCCGATGTCGATGACCATCGAGCCGCGCGCCTCGGACACCGGCATGCCGGCACCGATCGCCGCGGCCATCGGTTCCTCGACCAGGTACACGTCGCGGGCGCCGGCCTCCTCGGCCGATTCCTTGATCGCGCGGCGCTCGACCTGGGTGCTGCCGGCCGGCACGCACACCAGCACGCGCGGGCTGGGGCGCAGGAAGCGGCTCTTGTGCACCTTGCGGATGAAGTGCTTCAGCATCGCCTCGGTGTAGGTGAAGTCGGCGATGACGCCGTCCTTCATCGGGCGGATGGTGGTGATGTTGCCGGGGGTGCGGCCGAGCATCTGCTTGGCCTCGGCGCCGACCGCGGCGACCGTGCGGTTGCCGCCGATGGCGCGGTCGGTGCGCACCGCCACCACCGAGGGTTCGTTCAAGACGATGCCCTGTCCGCGCACGTAAATCAGGGTGTTGGCCGTGCCCAGGTCGATGGACAGGTCGTTGGAGAACATGCCGCGGAGCTTCTTGAACATTCGGGGGTGGGTCCTGCAAGGGGATGGAACGCGCCGAAAAACCGGGCTCGGGCCCGGTTTTTCAGGCAGAAACGGGGGGCGGCTAGCCTAGCAATCCCCCTGTTCACCGGCAAGGAAATTCCGCGTGAAGACGCGGGTTTTGCGCCGGGTTGCGCACCCTTCCCGCCGCGGCCCCGATGCCGCCCCGATGGCCTTGGCCGGCCCCAACCGTTAACCTTCGCCCCCGCGCGCCGTCGATCGGCCGCATTCCGTCACCGACCGGCCAGGGGGCCGGTCCCCAGCCGAGCCCTTGCCGAATGTCCGCATTGATCTGTGGTTCCCTCGCCTACGACACCATCATGGTGTTCCCGGACCAGTTCAAGAACCACATCCTGCCGGACAAGGTGCACATCCTGAACGTCTCGTTCCTGGTGCCGCGCATGCGCCGCGAATTCGGCGGCTGCGCCGGCAACATCGCCTACAACCTGAAGCTGCTCGGCGGCGACCCGATCCCGATGGGCACGGTCGGCCAGGACTTCGGCCCGTATCGCGAATACTTCGAAGGCCTCGGCATCGACCTGAGCCGGGTCAAGGTGATCACCGAGCTGTTCACCCCGCAGGCATTCATCACCACCGACCACGACAACAACCAGATCACCGCGTTCCATCCCGGCGCGATGATGCGCAGCTACGAGAACCACGTGAAGGACGTGCCCGGCGTGACCATCGGGCTGGTCGGCCCGGACGGGCGCGAAGGCATGATCCAGAACTCGGTCGAGTTCGCCGAGATGGGCGTGCCCTTCATCTTCGATCCGGGCCAGGCGATGCCGCTGTTCAACGGCGAGGAACTGCGCACCTTCATCGAGCAGGCCGATTACGTGGTGGTCAACGACTACGAGTCGAACCTGCTGCAGGAGCGCACCGGCTGGAACGAGAAGGACATCGTGTCGCGGGTGAAGGCCTACATCGTCACCCAGGGCCCCAAGGGCGCGATCATCCACACGCCGGAGAAGAGCTGGAACGTGCCGCCGGCGCACGAACGCCGCGTCACCGACCCGACCGGCTGCGGCGACGCGTTCCGCGCCGGCCTGATCTACGGCATCGAGAAGGGCTACGACTGGCTGACCATCGGCCGCATGGGCAACCTGATGGGCGCGCTGAAAGTCGAACACCCCGGCACCCAGAACCAGCGCTTCGACTTCGAAGAATTCAACGAACAGTTCAAGCAGCAGTTCGGGTATTCGCTCTGAGACCCATCGCGCACTGCGCCGTCGCCGTTCTGTCGGCCGTTGCGGGCTCGGCCTTCGCATACGCAAACCCCCACGTGTCGCCGTCAGATCCGGCGCGGCTGGATCCACGCGTGCAAGCGGCCGTGGCCGAACTCGCCGACATAGTGGCGCGGCACGACCTCCCCGCGCTCAAGCGGCATTTGCCGGATGACGCAAAGATCAGTTTTGGCGGCGACGCAGGACCCGCTGGCCTCGACACGGTTTGGGAACCCGCGCGCGCCGATACGCAATTGTGGAACGCGCTGCGCGAGATTCTTGCACTGGGTGGATCGCAATCAAGGCATGAGACGGCATGGGAGTGGTGCGCGCCGTATCCCGCATGCGCAGATGCCCCCATGGCGTCCCATTTGACCGGCTACGATTACGTCGTCGTTACCGGCACCGCAGTGGCCGTGCGTAGTGCGCCTTCGACGCACGCCCCGTTGCTGGGCCGCGCGAATCATGACGTCCTCGAGCTGGCCGATGCCGACGAAGCGGAATGGTGGCAGGTGAAGTGGCGCGGCACGACCGGTTACGTGCGCCGCGATCTCGCGCGTTCCCCGGTCGATTACCGCATTACCTTGCGCATCCCGCGGCAAGGCGACTGGTCCATCCAGTATTTCGTTGGTGGCGACTGAACCTCGATTTCCAGTTGCCGTCCCCGGCAACCGCACTTGAGGTATCTGCTGTAAACGCACCCGACTGGCGGCTCAGGGTGAATAACCACTCTCGCGCACGATATCGTCCGGCGACGCCATCGCGATCAGGCGGCGCATCGCCTCGCCCTTGTCGCCCTGGCGGGAATACCACACGGCCGCGATGCGCTGCCCAACCCAATAGCCTAGATCGGCCGGACGCCCGTCGGCGGAAGCGCTGTTCCAGAACCAGCGCGTGCCCGCCGCGACAGCCTCTGCGTCCGGCTCCGCGGCATCGAGCGGCCAGTGCGCGCGCATGGTGGCGCGATCGGCCTGGAATTGCCGCCACAACGCCGATTCGCGTTGCATCGCCCAGGCATGGTCGGAAGCGCTGGCGTCCTGCCCCAGTACGGTAGCGGCCAGGAAACTCGCCGCGCCCTCGCGCAATGCCCAAGCCAACAGGTCGCGACGATCCGCATCGGTCGGGTCGGGTTGCCCGGTGTGCACCCACTCGTGCGCCACCAGTCCGCGCAGGCGTTCGCGCAGCGCGGCTTCGTCGTTGGCGCCATCGCAGACTTTCTCCAGCGCCAGCACGACACGTCGCCCCACGACCGTGCCGGTGGAATTACCCGCACCGAACAACAGCACCACCTCGGCCGGCTGTGCCTCCGGCATGAATGCGGCATATCGCGCATCCACCGCCAGGACTTCGTCGCCCATGCGCTCCAGCATCGGCAGGCAATCGCGCGCGGCGGAGACATAGCGCTGCGGGTCGGCGCGGATCGCATCGGCCAGCTTGCCGGCGTCGATGATGTACTCCGGAAGATATTTCTGCAGTGTCGGCGAAGCCTGTTCCAAGTATTGCCGCCGCAGCACGTCCGCGTCCGGCAGACCATCGCCGGCATCGATCAATCGTGCGAAACGCCGCGCGTCCTCCGAGCGGATCGGGTCGGTAGCGGCGCGGACCTGCAGCGGCAGGATCGCCGATGCGAGGGCCAGGCAAACCAGCGCCGCGCGCCGCATCCTCAATTCCAACCCGGCATCCGCTCCTTGTTCACCCCACCCGTCTCGAACACCGCCTTGCGCGTGCCGCCGGCCTTGACCGGGAACTCGATCTCGATCTTCTTCGACTTGCCGGCCAGCCTCCACAACCCCTTGTTGTCCTCGATGAACATCGCGATGGCCTCGTCGGTGTTCGGACGCGTCGCCGCCATCGATTTCGGCGCGCCACCATCGGCGCTGACCTTGACCGTGCAACCGCCCGCGCAGCGGAAATCGCCGGCCTGCAGCACCAGGTAGCTGCTGCGCTTCCATTTGGGATGGTCGCGGAACACCAGTTGCACGGTGCGCGGACCGCTGCTGTCCACGTCGACGCCTTCCTTGCTGTAGATCGACGCCGAACGCTGGGTGCCGCCGGCCGCGGGCACTTCCGCGTAATTCCACAGCGACGACAGGCGATCCTGCTCGCGCTGCGTCTCGGCCTTGGCCTTGGTGTCGTCGAAGGTCTGCTTCACCTGCGCCGCGGCCTTGGTGTTCGGATATTGCGCCAGCAACGCGGCGCCATGAATACGCGCTTTCTCCCAGCGCTGCGCGACCAGTTCCTGGTCGTATTTCTCCGCCAGGTCGGCGGCGGCCTCTTCCTGCTGCTGTGCCAGCGCGGCCGCGGCTTCGCGTTGCGCGGCTTCGCGATCGGTGCAGGCGGCCAGCGCGATGGCGGCGGCGATGATGGCAAATCGGAATTTCATCGTGGCACTCCCTTCTCGATCAGTTGCGTCACCGCATGGGCTGCGTCCGCGGGCTTTTCCATGATCGACATGTGCCCGCAGCCGTCCAGCATCACTTTAGCCGCTTGCGGCATGCGCGCGGCGTAAAGCCCGAGCGCGCTGGGATCGATCACCGCGTCCTGCCGGCACCACAACAGCAATGCGGGCCGGCGGATGCGGGTTGCGGCCTCGCCGGGCAGGAAACGTTCGTCGCTGCGGCCGATCCTGTCCAGCACCCGCTGCTCGAACGGGGCCTGCCGCGCGCGCCAGCGCGCGACCACCGCCGATGCGGGCCACGGGATCACCGGCTTCGCCGATTCGACATGGAACACGGTGTCGATGTAACGCCGCAGCGAAGCCGGATCGTCCACGGCGAACGGATTTTCGCCGGCCAGCACCTGTTCGCCGAAACGGTTGTCGTGGAAGCGCACGCCGGCGGCGTCGAACAGGCCGACGCGGCCGACTTCCTTCGGAAAATCCGCCGCAGTCAGCGCAACGATGCCGCCGCCCATCGAATGTCCCAGCAACACGACCGGACGGTCCGGCGACACCGCGCGGATGAAGGCGGCGACGCGACGGCTTTGCGCGACGAAGCCGTAGTCCTGCCCGGCGATGCGCTGGCTTTCGCCCCACCCCGGCAGGTCCGGCATCACCAGCCGATAGCGATCGCCCAGCGCGTGCGCCAGCGGATACCAGTTTTCCTTGCTGCCGGTGAAGCCATGGATCATCACGATGACAGGTTTTTCAGAAGCACGCGCATCGTCGCGCGCCGCCGTGCGTTCGGCGTACACCCAGCGATGGCCTGCAGCCTCTACCTCATGCCGCTGCAGGCCCGCTGCGCGCGCCGCGCGCAGGTTATCGGCCTGCACCAGCAAGAAGGGGTCGCGCCACAGCGCGGCCCCCGCAACCACCAATACGATGAACAGCGACGCCAGCGCGAACAGGACCGCCTTGCGCCAGCGTCGCCCGGTCATCGCTTACTTGCCGGCTTCCGCCTTGGCGATGGTCTCCTCGACCGTGGCGGTGGTGATCGGGTGGTAGCCCGGCCGCGCCTTGGCGAACACTTCCTTGGCGAAGGCCAGGCCTTCCGGCGTCTTCACCAGTTCCTTGTAGACCGGGATGATCAGCTTGCGCCGGCCGACGCGCTGGATGAACTCGCCCGCTGCCGGCCACGCGTCCTTGTAACCGCTGCGGATCGCCAGCGGGTACCAGCGCATCGCGATCTCGCCGTTCGGCGTGCCGCTGAAGTGGTAGGCGTCGTCGAGCTGCTTCAGCTGTTCCGGCTTCATCGTCTCGCCCATGCCCTCGAGGAAGCGGCTCCACTGCTGGGTGTTCCAGCTCGCGGTGACCTGCGGCAGCGGCAGCGTGCCGCTGCCCGACCAGGCGATGCGCGCGGCGTCGACGGCGCTGAACTTGCCCGACTCCGCCACCGGCGCACCGGCCGGGATGCCCGGCTCGTACAGCCACGCGTCGACGTCGGCCATGGTCACCGTGCCCGGGTGCTTGTCGATCAGGTTGGCCTGCAGGTAATCGCGGAACTGCTTGGTGGTGATGCTCTGGAAGGCGAAGTGGTCGAAGTAGCCCTTCAGGAACGGATCGAAGACCTCGCGACCGAAGCGCTGCTCCAGGAACTGCAGGAACCAGGCGCCCTTGGTGTACACGGTGGCGCTGGAGGAATTGTCCGGGTCGGCCAGGTCGCCGGGCTTCAGCGACAGGCGTTGCAGCTTCGGGTCCAGGGTCTTGAACTCCTCCTTCAGTGCGTCGCGGTCGATCATGTTCTCCATGTCGGCCATGTCCTTGCCGTACAGCGCCTCGGTGATGCGGCCCTGCACGTAGGTGGTGGTGCCTTCGTTCAACCACGCGTCCTTGTCGGTGGCGAAGGTCACCAGGTTGCCGGACCAGCTGTGCGCCAGCTCATGCGCGACCAGCGACACCAGCGACTTGTCGCCGACGATCACCGTGGGCGTGGCGAAGGTCAGGCGCGGGTTCTCCATGCCGCCGTAGGGGAACGACGGCGGCAGCACCAGCAGGTCGTAGCGGCCCCAGCGGTACGGGCCATACAGCGACGAGGCGGTGTCGATCATCTTTTCGGTGTCGGAGAATTCGGCGGTGGCCTTGTCCACCATCGCCGGTTCCGCCCACACGCCGCTGCGCTCGCCGATCTTCTTGAACACCAGGTCGCCGGCGGCGATGGCCAGCAGGTAGGACGGGATCTTCTGCGGCATCTTGAAGCTGTAGTCGCCGTCGCGCACCGCGGCCGGATCGTTGTCCGCGCTCATCAGCACCATCGCGTCCTTCGGCGCGACCACGTGCGCCGAATAGGTGAAGCGGATCTGCGGCGTGTCCTGCAGCGGCACCCACGAACGCGCGTGGATCTGCTGGGACTGGCTGAACATGAAGGGCTGCTTCTTGCCTTCGGTCATCGACGGCTCCAGCCACTGCAGGCCGGAGGCCTCGGGCGAAGTGGCGTAGGTCACGCGCACCTTGGCCGGGCGGGTCGGGGTTTCGATGGTCAGCTTGCTGCCCAGGATCGGATCCTTGCCGGCCAGCGCGAACTTCAGTTCGGTCCACTGACCGTCGGCGCCGAGGCCTTCGGCCTTCTGCACCTTGATGTCGCGGGTATCCAGCAGCAGTTGCGTGGCGTTCTTGTCGAGCCAGTCCAGGCTGTAGGTCGCGGTGCCGCTGATGGTCTTGCTGGCGAAGTCGATGGCCAGGTCCAGCGCCAGGTCGGTGGTCCGGACCTTGTCCGGCTCGGCATAGGAATGTTCGTCCACCACTTTCTCCACGGTGGCCGCCTGCTTGGCCGGAGCGGCGGCGGGTTCGGGGCTCGGGCTGCGCTCGCAACCGGCGAGGGCGAGGCCAAGGCTGGCGGCGATGGCGGTGGACAGGAGCAACTGACGCATGGATTCGGCCTGCTTGCGGAAAACGCCGAGTTTACCGCCGCCCCGGTCGAGCCGCCGCATGCGCGGCCATGGCTTTGGTCCACCCCGCTTGCGGCTCTGCGGCAGGCGAACGGCCTGCGCCATCGTGGCGCTGCCCCGTGCGACCCCTGCCATTGGTCATGCCAACCCGCGGGCTCGTGCGCGCATCACACACGTACAAACCACCGACGCCTCATGGGGAGAGACGCTTGAACATGCTTGTTTCGAAGCCGCACGCACTGATCGCGGCCCTGCTGTTGTGTGCCCCCTTCGCCCAGGCCCAGCAGGCCCCCGTGCCGGCGCAAGCCGCCCATTCGCTTCCCGCCGGGCGCATCCCGCAGTTGCAGGGCGAGATCGCCATCGACGGCAAGCTCGACGATGCCGCCTGGCAGGGCGCGCTGGTGCAGGAAATCGCCTACGACATCCAGCCCGGCGACAACACCCCGGCACCGGTCAAGACCACGGTCCGCGTCGGCTACACCCCGGATGCGCTGTACCTGGCCTTCCACGCGCTGGATCCGGATCCGTCCGCGATCCGTGCCCACCTGCGCGATCGCGATGCGATGTTCAGCGACGACTGGGTGGGCGTGTTCCTCGACACCTTCAACGACAACCGCCGCGGCTACGAGTTGATCGTCAATCCGCTGGGCGTGCAGGCCGACCTGATCCGCGACGAAACCAATACCGAGAACCAGGAAGACGAGAGCTGGGATGGCCTGTGGAGCAGCGCAGGCCAGATCACCGCGGAGGGCTACGACGTCGAGATCCGCATCCCGTTCTCCACCTTGCGTTTCCCGCACACCGCCGACGACCAGCGCTGGGGCATCTCGCTGTTCCGCAACTGGCCGCGCGACAAGCGCCACCAGCTGACCAGCCACAAGGTGCCGCGTGAATCCAACTGCTTCCAGTGCGAGTGGGGCAAGTACGACGGCTTCGCCGGCGCGCAGCAGGGCCGCAACCTGGAAATCGTGCCGACCCTGACCATGAGCAAGGTCCAGACCCGCGATGCCGCGGGCGAGAAATGGCAGGACGGCGACAGTTCGATCGAACCCGGCGTCGACGTGAGCTGGACGCCGTCGCCGGCGATGACCCTGAACGCGACGCTCAACCCGGATTTCTCCCAGGTCGAAACCGACGAGCTGCAACTCGACATCAACAACAGCTTCGCCCTGTTCTACCAGGAGAAGCGCCCGTTCTTCCTGGAAGGCGCGGACTACTTCACCACTCCGTTCAGCGTGCTCTACACCCGCCAGATCGCCGACCCCGACTTTGGCCTGCGCATCACCGGGCGCAGCGGCGGCAGCGCCTACGGCGCGTTCGTGGCGCGCGACGCCACCACCCAGTTGCTGGTGCCGGGCGTGCAGGGCTCCGGCTTCGAGCACCTCGAGCAGAAGGCGGACGTGGTGGTGGGCCGCTACCGCTACGACATCAGCAACGATTTCAGCCTCGGCGCGATCGGCACCTTCCGCAAGGGCGACGACTACGCCAACAACCTGGCAGGCGTGGACGGGCGCTGGCGCAAGGGCGGCCACACGGTCACTGCGCAACTGCTGCACAGCCAGTCCGAATATCCCGACGACATCGCGGAGATCTACGCGGACGAACTGGGCAGCGACCCGAGCCCGGCGGGCAATGCCTGGCGCACGGCGTACAACTTCAGCAACCGCAACTGGAACATCGATGCCTGGCACGAGGACATCGATCCCGGCTTCCGCGCCGACCTCGGCTTCATCGGCATGGTCGGTTACGACAAGTCGCTGGTCGGCGGCCAGCGCATGTGGTACCGCGACGGCAAGTCGTTCGAGCGCATCAGCCTGTACGCCGACTGGGACATCACCCATCGCTTCGACGGCCGCCTGCTGGAACGCGAACTGGAGGCGCAGGTCGGCGTGAACGGGCCGATGCAGAGCTTCATGCGCTTGCACGGCATGACCCGCGTCGCGTACTGGAACGGCAGGATGTTCGACGAGCACTATGCCGACATCAACGCCAACTTCCGCCCGAACGGCAACTGGCAGCTCGGCGCCTACGTGCAGGCCGGTACGCTGATCGACCGCGACGCCGACAAGACCGGCCACCGCACGATGATCGAGCTGTACGGCAACGCCAGCATCGGCCGCGGCATCGCCACCGACTGGGACATCATCCGCCAGCAGATGAAGCGCGATGGCGGCACCGCGTTCACCGCGACCGTGGCCAACATCGGCGGCAGCTGGCAGTTCAACCCGCGCCAGCGCCTGCGCCTGACCCTGCAGGGCAGTTCGGTGAAGCGCGACCTGTCCCTGTACCCGGATCCGGTCGAGGAAAGGGCGCGCGACTGGGCCGCGCAGATGGTCTATTCGTACAAGATCAACCCGCGCACCGCGCTGTACGCCGGCGCGTCCTACGGTGCGTTCATGGACGACGACCACCCGGACATGTTCGGCAGCACGCGCAGCGTGTTCCTCAAGCTCAGTTACGGTTGGCAACCGTAACGCTGCCTCCGCCATGTCTGTCCAGACACGATGAAGCGATTCGTTTCCGCCTGCGTGTACATCCTCGCGCTGGGCGTCGCCGCCTATGCGATCTGGGCCTATGCCTTCCTGCCGCTCGGCAAGCTCATGGGTCCGGAGATGCGCGCCAACTTCCTCGCGCATCGCATCGGCATCTACACGCACGTGTTCGCGGCGACGACGGCGCTCATCCTCGGGCCGTTCCAGTTCTCGGGATGGCTGCGGCGCCGGCATCCCTGGCTGCATCGCATGTCGGGCCGCGTCTATCTGGGTGTGGGCGTCGGGGTCGGCGGGGTGGCGGCGCTGTACATGTCCACGTTCGCCTACGGCGGACCCGTCGCCAAGCTGGGATTCGCCACACTCGCGGCGGCGTGGCTCTACACCGGGTTCCGCGCGTACCGTGCGATCCGCGCCGGCGCCGTCGCGGAACACCGCCGCTGGATCGTGCGCAATTTCGCCCTCAGCCTCGCCGCCGTGACCTTACGCATCTACCTGCCGCTTTCGGGACTGTCGGGCATACCGTTCGCGCTGGCCTACCCGATCGTCGCCTGGCTGTGCTGGGTACCCAACCTGCTGGTCGCGGAGTGGGCGTTCGCGCGGAGGACCGCGCTCGGCGCGCCGGTCGTTGCGAGCAAGGCCCTGGCGCCGGAATGAGATAACCGAGGATCTGCTCTGCAGCCGTCAGGCGGGCTCAGGCAGCGGTAGGGCGGGTCATGACCCGCCATCATCAGCCGCAATCTGCAGAAGCGGCGGGTCATGACCCGCCCTACCCTTACACCTTGTAGCCGGTATGCACCGCGACGATGCCGGCCGACAGATTCGTGTAGCTGGTGCGGGCGAAGCCGGCTTCTTCCATCATCGCCTTCAGTTGTTCCTGCGGCGGATGCTTGCGGATGCTTTCGGCCAGGTACTGGTAGCTGTCGGCGTCGTTGGCGAACAGCTTGCCCAGCTTGGGCAGGATGTTGAACGAGTGGAAGTCGTAGACCGGCTTGAACCACTCGGCCTTCACTTCCGAGAACTCCAGCACCCGCGCCTGTCCGCCGACCTTCAGCACGCGATGCATTTCGCGCAGGGCGGCGTCCTTGTCGGTGACGTTGCGCAGGCCGAAAGCGATCGTGACCAGATCGAAGCTGGCATCGGGGAACGGCAGGGCTTCGGCATTGCATTGCACGTATTCGAAGCCGTTGACCTTGCCCAGGTTGGTCATGCGGTCGCGGCCGACCGAGAGCATGCCGGCGTTGATGTCGCCCAGGACGATTTCGCCCGCGTCGCCGACCCGATCCTTCAGCAGCATGGCGATGTCGCCGGTGCCGCCGGCCAGGTCGAGCACGCGGTCGCCGCGCTTCACCTGGGCGGTGCCGACGAAGTAGCGCTTCCACAGGCGGTGCACGCCCAGCGACATCAGGTCGTTCATCAGGTCGTAGTTGCGCGCGACCGAGGTGAACACCTCGCCGACCAGCTTCTGCTTGTCCTTCGCGGCGACGTCGCGGAAGCCGAAGTGGGTGGTGCCGGTGTCGTAGGGGGACGGTTTTTCGCTGGGGCTCATGCGGCCATTATCGCATCCGCGGCGTTAGGATGGACCCGGCCCTCTTCCCTGCGAATCCGATGATCGCCACGCCCGACTACGCCGCCCTGCTCGACACCGCCATCGCCGAAGCCCGCCGGGGGCTGGCCGAGGGCGGCATTCCCATCGGCGCGGCGCTGTACCACGCCGACGGCCGCCTGCTGGGCTGCGGGCACAACCGCCGGGTGCAGGAAGGGGATCCGTCGGTGCACGGGGAAACCGATGCGTTCCGCAAGGCGGGCCGCCAGCGTTCGTACAAGGACACGATCATGGTCACCACGCTGGCGCCGTGCTGGTACTGCAGCGGGCTGGTGCGGCAGTTCGGCATCGGCACGGTGGTGGTCGGCGAATCGCAGACCTTCCAGGGTGGCATCGACTGGCTGCGCGAGGCCGGGGTGAACGTGATCGACCTGCACAGCCAGGAATGCATCGACCTGCTTGGCGGGTTCATTGCCGAGCATCCAGAGGTGTGGAATGAGGACATTGGCGAGGATTGAGGCTTGCCGAGGATGAGGGTCGATTGACGGCGGATAGAAGGACAAGGCGAAAAGCCATGCAGACAAATATCGAAGACCTCCGGTCAGCGCTTCGCGATTTCGCGGCCGAGCGGGACTGGGACCAGTTCCATTCGCCCAAGAACCTGGCAACGGCGCTCGCGGTCGAGGCTGCCGAGATCCTGGAACACTTCCAATGGCTGACGGAGGAGCAGAGCCGCGCGCTTTCTGGGGCAAAACGGGATGAGGTGGCCGAGGAACTGGCGGATGTACTGCTCTACCTGGTGCGCCTTGCCGACAAGCTGGACATCGACCTGATGGCGGCGGCAAGCGGCAAACTCCTGAAGAATGCCGCAAAGTATCCGGCTGACAAGGCCAGGGGTCGAAGCACCAAGTACACTGAGCTGTAATCGTCAGGCCTGGGGAGCCTTGCGTGATCGTTTACCAAGAGACCAGGACTCGCTTTCTCGAGGACGTGACCGATCGGGTCATCGAGGACATTGTCGCCGCCAAGTACCTCGACCGAACGGGCCGCTATGCGACTCACAGCGAGTATCGGTCGTGGCAGCAATCGCTGGGCCAGATGGCCAACGTACTCAGGGACAACGAGTTGCCGGATGACATGGGCGTCGGTATCGAGTTCGGCATTCCCCAAACCTCCAAGCGAATCGACTTCCTGCTATCGGGGCGTTCCGACGACGACGTACCACACGTCATCATCGTCGAGCTGAAGCAGTGGTCCGATTCCACGCTGAGCGACAAGGACGGCATCATCGTCGCGCATCGCGGCGGGAATGCGGTGGCCGCCGAAGGGCCGCATCCGTCGTACCAGGCGTGGTCCTACGCGGCACTTCTGGAAGGCTTCAACGAAGCCGTTTACGAGAACGGCATCGGCCTCCGGCCTTGCGCCTACCTTCATAACCACCCCACCAAGGGGGCCGTGGACCATGTCCACTATGCCCCCTACATCGAAAAGGCGCCGCTGTTCCTGAAAGGCGAGGAGGAGCGCAAGCGGTTGCGCGCCTTCATCAAGCAGCATGTCCGGAAGGGCGACAAGGGCGACTTGTTGTACCGGATCGAGCAGGGCCGCATCCGCCCATCGAAGATGCTGGCGGACAGCCTCGCGAAGGTGCTCAAGGGCAATCGCGAGTTCGTCCTGGTAGATGACCAAAAGGTGGTACACGAGACCTGCCTGGCCAGAGCCATGCAGGCCAGCGACACGCGCAAGCAGGTGGTCATCGTCAGTGGTGGGCCTGGCACCGGCAAATCGGTGGTGGCGGTGAACTTGCTGGTCGAACTGACCAAGCGCGGTCAGAACGTGCGCTATGTCTCCAAGAACGCGGCGCCACGCGCGGTCTACAAGCAGAAGTTGGCCGGGCACCTCAGGAAGGCCCAGATCGATGTGCTGTTCAATGGTTCGGGCGGCTTCCATACGGCCGAGCCCAACGTCTTCGATACGTTGGTGGTGGACGAAGCGCATCGTCTCAACGAGAAGAGCGGCCTGTACGGGAACCTCGGCGAGAACCAGATCATGGAGCTTATCCGCAGCGCGCGTTGTACGGTCTTCTTTGCCGACGACGATCAGATCGTGACCCTGTCCGACATCGGCCGCACGGAGGAACTGGAACGCTGGGCCCGTAACCTCGGCGCCGAAGTCACCCGTCTGGAGCTGGCTTCGCAGTTCCGCTGCGCGGGCTCCGATGGCTACATCGCCTGGCTGGACAACTTCCTCGGTATTCGGGAATCCGCCAACACCGACTTCGACCGCAACAGTTTCGACTTCCGCATCATCGATTCGCCGGTGGAGTTGCATGAATTGATCCGCGAGAAGAGCGCGATCAATAACAAGGCCCGCGTGGTCGCTGGATATTGCTGGGACTGGAAGAGCAAGAAGGACCCGAAGGCGTGGGACATCGAGCTGCCCGAGTTCGGTTACAAGGCGCAGTGGAACCTGGACAAAGATGGGAGCCTCTGGATCGTCGCTCCGAACTCGGTCGAACAAGTCGGCTGCATCCACACGTGTCAGGGACTGGAGCTGGACTATGTGGGGGTGATTATCGGCCCGGACCTGCAGTGGCGTGACGGCAGGCCCGTCACGGTTCCTGAGGCTCGCTCACGCATGGACCGTTCCGTTCGTGGCTACAAGACATTGTTGAAGCAACATCCGGACGCGACCCGAGAGCGCCTCGACCTGATCATTCGGAATACGTACAAAACACTGATGAGCCGGGGAATGAAGGGCTGCTACATCTACGCTGAGGGGACGTCTTCTTGCTGACTTCTTTCGACCCGAATCGGACGTTGACGGGCGACGAATTGAGACCGCTCTGGGTCCGGTTGTTAGCTAAACCCGGCACCATAAGATCGAGCCGCATCAACACGCTGTGGGCAAGTCGTACAACCGGGACCCTGGGGTCCAGCTATTAGGTAGTTTGGGGCCATGAAGCAAGAGACCGTCCACGCGCTCATAACAGCCAAAACAATTCTTGACGAGGCTCGTCAGCTCATATCGCTAGCTAATCAGCACACGTGCTCTGCTGGGCTTATCTTTCTCCAAGATGCACTAGAGATCGTGTTCTTATCGTGCCTGAAAGAGATTGATGCTGATCAAGACAAAAGCCTCGAATCGCTCTCTTTTGATCAACTAATTGGAGAGCTTGGCTTAAGAGGAATCAAGGTCCCTAAGTCAGGATCCCTGAAAGCACTCAATAAGCAGCGAATCATCGTTAAGCACTACGGACAACTGACCGACCCTGTTTCAACGGCAACCTACCTGAGCGTTGCAAATGATGCAATCTCTTCCACCTTGAGGCAGGTGATTGGAAAAGACATCACAGATGTTTTCTTATCCGATCTACTTCCGGCCAATCACCAGCTCCAGCCGCATCTCCAGCTAGCAGCCAGTCTCATTGCGAACAAGGACTACTTCGGCGCGCTAGTTGAAACAAGAAAGGCGTACTTCCTTGAAATCGAGTCTGAATACTGCGTTTATCAATGGAAAGACATCAGCAATACGACACCAAATTTCTGGATGCAGCTCTTAATCGGCGGATGGAAAGCACCATTCAATACAAGGAACAAAGAATGGATCTCTGCTAATGTTAAAGAACCCGTTGAGTACGTACAGATCGACGCGGAGCGCCTTCGTATTGAGGCGATTGAATGGGGGGTCAGTACATCCGACCTGCACAATATCTCACAGCTCACACCACAAGCTGTGCAACTTGAGAACAATGGGCTCTGGCATACCAAGATCGATCATGGGTATCGCGAGAACATTGCTACGGCACTCAATGCTAGGTATTGCCTGGATCGGATGATCTATGTCGCCTTCAAGAAGCATCAACATCAAGCGGCAAGGCTTTGGAAGCAAAGGGACCTGCCTTCTCCACCAAAACCCATCTATCTGACCCACCCTGTCTTCGAAAGACCCGATCAGAACTCGCAAGTCATACACGTGATCCAAGAAGGATTCACATATTCGGTGAACAACCAGGTGACAGGATTCGATCCAGCCGAAACTTTCCTGAATATCACCGTGCATCCGCCTCGTCCGGATGACACGCCACCTGGAGAGGGCCCGTGGCCATTCCATGGATTCGTCATTGATCATGGCCC
>NZ_JAGKTC010000001.1:1551579-1595376 GCF_017939625.1 Pseudoxanthomonas helianthi | reverse complement strand
GAACGTCCGCTCCTGGCCGAAAGCCGACGGTCAGAGTGAAAATCCATAGAGGAATTGGCGCGCTCAACGCCTTTCGCCGACATTCACAGTTGGGTCTAGCGCGTCATGGGGCAGCCCGCCTCTGGATAGATTGTCCACGATGGGTTGTTGCGGCCAGACGCACTGAGTCCAACTCGCACTCACGCCTTCCGCACAAACTCCGACTTCAACCCCATCGCCCCGATGCCATCGATCTTGCAATCGATGTCATGGTCACCATCGACCAGGCGGATATTGCGAACCTTGGTGCCGACCTTGACCACCAGCGACGAGCCCTTGATCTTCAGGTCCTTGATCACGGTGACGCTGTCGCCGTCCTGCAGCACGTTGCCGTTGGCGTCCTTGATGATGCGTACGCCATCATCGGCGGCCGCGGCGGCCGGCGCTTCGGCCGACCATTCGTGGCCGCACTCCGGGCAGACCAGCTGCGCGCCGTCCTCGTAGGTGTACTCGGAATTGCATTGCGGGCAAGGCGGCAGCGTGGTCATCGGCGTGGAATGGGATGCAGGAGGGCCGACAATTATAGTCGGCGCACAGATGCGGCCTGGATGCGTCGGTAACGATGGCGAATGGCCGTCGATCGGCGCGTGCCGCGTTGCCATCGTTGCGGCACCCGTGCCGCCGGCCCGCCGCCCCGGGCGGGCACCTTCAACGGAGATTCCGCCGATGAAATCGTACCTGGTGCTCCTGCTCGCGCTGTCCGGCAGCGCGTTCGCCACCGATCCCGGCAAGCCCGATGCCGGCATGGCCATGTCGCACAACGTGACCCATGCCGCCGCGACCACCTGGGGGCCTGCGCCACCCGCGTTGCCGCCCGGCGCGCAGGCCGCGGTGCTGGTCGGCAATCCCGGCCAGCCGGGCGTATTCACACTGCGCCTGAAAATGCCGGCCGGCTACCGCGTGCCGCGCCACTGGCACCCGACCGACGAAGCCGTGACCCTGGTCGAAGGCGACCTGACCTTGTCGATGGGCGCCGCCGACATGGCGCACGACGAAGCCCTGTCGCCGGGCGACTTCGTCAACCTGCCCGCGAAGATGCACCACATGGCCAGCTCGAAAGGCGGCGCCATCGTGCAGATACAGAGCACCGGTCCGTTCGAGATCAACTACATCGACCCGAAGGACGATCCGCGTAATGTCGCCAAGGCCGCCGGATCGAATTGAGGCGCAATAAGGACGGCCGGGCGATCACCCGGCCATCGGCCTGGCTGGACGCAGCGCGGCGCCCTTCGTAATCCCCGCCGCGTTTCCCCGTATCAGGTGGCGGGCGCGGCATGCCGCCGCGCCGCCACGCCAGGAGGCGCCATGCACATCCGTATTCCTGCCGCACTTGCGGCCTTGCTTTTCATCGCCACCACCGCCCACGCCGGTTCCTGGGCTCTCTCAGGAAGGGTGTCGGGAACGAACACGGCCAACGAAGGAAGAATGTTCCTCAGCGTCATGGACGAGAACGGGCTGCCAGTGACAGGACTTACCGCTGCCAGCTTCAAGCTGAGCAACATCCTCTGCGATGGCAATGGCCGCAACTGCGGCACCTACGAGGGCACGATCGATGCCGTTTCGGAGCAAAGCGGCGCCGGAGGTGCTGGCGTATACATCGTCAGCTACAAGGGCGGGCAGCGGCCCGGCGTGGTGACGTCAGGCATGGGAATGTCCGTGGTTCGCGTGGGGTCGATGCAGGTGGCATCTGCGACGCCAACGGGCGTTCGCCGAAAATTCGTCCAACGCGTGCAACAACTCTTCGTCAGCCCATGACGAAGTGAGCCCCCGAAGCGGGTCGCGCATCGGGCGCGGCAGGGGAGCGCATTTTTTCCGATTTCCAGGGTCGGGGCCGAGTCGACCCAATCGACTCGGCACCGCGATCCGAACGCCCGCAGGATATCCAGGCGATCGTCCGGCCATCGAGTTACAGGATGTAACGACTCAGATCGGGATCCTGCACCAGCTCGCCCAGGTGCGCGTCGACGTAGGCGCGATCGATGGCCAGCGACTGGCCGTCGCGATCCGGCGCTTCGAAGCTCAAGGTGTCGAGCAGGCGTTCCAGCACCGTATGCAGGCGGCGCGCGCCGATGTTTTCCTGGCGCTCGTTGACCTGCGCGGCGATCTCGGCGAGGCGGTCCACCGCGTCGGCGCTGAAATCCAGGCCCACGCCTTCGGTCTTCAGCAGCTCGACGTACTGCTTGGTCAGCGCCGCCTTCGGTTCGGTCAGGATGCGCACGAAGTCCTGCTTCGACAGCGCCGACAATTCCACGCGGATCGGGAAACGGCCCTGCAGCTCCGGAATCAGGTCGCTGGGCTTGGCCAGGTGGAACGCGCCGCTGGCGATGAACAGGATGTGGTCGGTCTTGACCGTGCCGTACTTGGTGCTGACGTTGCTGCCTTCGACCAGCGGCAGCAGGTCGCGCTGCACGCCTTCGCGGGAAACATCGCCGCCGCCGACGTTGTCGCCACGCTTGGCGACCTTGTCGATCTCGTCGATGAACACGATGCCGTGCTGCTCGCAGGCCTCGATCGCCGCGGCGCGCACGTCGTCCTCGTTGACCAGCTTCGCCGCCTCTTCGTCCAGCAGCAGCGGGCGCGCGGCCTTGATCGCCAGCTTGCGCGTCTGCGACTTGGCGTTGCCCAGGTTGGAGAACATCTGCCGCAGCTGTTGGCCCATTTCCTCCATGCCCGGCGGAGTCATGATGTCGACGCCGACGTTGACCGCGAACTCCATTTCGATCTCGCGCTCTTCCAGCTCGCCGGCGCGCAGCATCTTGCGGAACTTGGCCCGGGTATCGTCGTCGACGGCCACGCTCTGCGCGACCGGATCGCCGCCGAAGCCGAAACCGCCCGGATTGCGCTTGGGCAGCAGCGCATCGAGGATGCGGTCTTCGGTGCGTTCCTCGGCCTGCGTGCGCACGCGCACCTTGGCCTGTTCGCGGTACATCTTCACCGCGGTGTCGGCCAGATCGCGGACGATCTGCTCGACGTCCTTGCCGACGTAACCGACCTCGGTGAAGCGCGTGGCCTCGACCTTGACGAACGGCGCGTTGGCCAGCGTGGCCAGGCGACGGGCGATTTCGGTCTTGCCGACGCCGGTCGGGCCGATCATCAGGATGTTCTTCGGCATCACCTCGTTGCGCAGCTCCTGAGGCAGCTGCATGCGCCGCCAGCGGTTGCGCAGCGCGATGGCGACCGCGCGCTTGGCCGCGTGCTGGCCGACGATGTGGCGGTCGAGCTCCTGCACGATTTCGCGCGGGGTCATGGTGGAGGATTCGTGATTGGTCATTTGTGCTTGGCGATTCGTTGGTGCGGCGGGATTCGAAAGGTTCTTCCGTTCTTGCTTCGCCCCTTTTCCAAGGGGGCTACGGGGGATTTGCTCTTGGCAGCCTTGGCGCGAAAAGCAGATTCCCCTCGATCCCCCTTCTGCGAAGGGGGAAGGCGGATCAGAGCTCTTCGACCACCACGTTGCGATTGGTGTAGATGCAGATGTCGCCGGCGATGTTCAGCGCCTCGACCGCGATGGACTTCGCGTCCAGCTGCGTGTGCGCGAGCAGCGCGCGCGCCGCCGACAGCGCGTAGCTGCCGCCGGAGCCGATGGCGATGATGCCGTCCTCCGGCTCGATCACGTCGCCGGTGCCGCTGATGATCAGGGAGGTGTCCTTGTCGGCCACCGCCAGCAGCGCCTCCAGCTTGCCGAGGCGGCGCTCGGTGCGCCAATCCTTGGCCAGCTCGACCGCGGCGCGTTGCAACTGGCCGTGCTTTTCCAGCTTGGCTTCGAACAGTTCGAACAGGGTGAAGGCATCGGCCGCGGCGCCGGCGAAACCGGCCAGCACCTGGCCGTCGCGGCCGAGCCGGCGCACCTTGCGCGCGTTGCCCTTCATCACCGTGTGGCCGAGGGTGACCTGGCCGTCGCCGGCGACGGCGACATGGCCGTCGCGGCGCACCGCGATGATGGTGGTGGCGTGGAACACGTTGGGATTCTGGCTGGGATCCATTGGGGTCTCCGGGGTACCCACTTGTAGGTGGGGGCAGGCCGGAGGGGTTCAAGCCTTTCTGTAGGAGCGCACCTGGGCGCGACCATGGAAATTGCGCCACGCGGAGAATTCCGCTCCGGATAATTTCCGGTCGCGCCCAGGTGCGCTCCTACGGTTTGCGCTTGGCCCTGGGATGTGCCGCGTCGTAGACCTTGGCCAGGTGCTGGAAATCCAGGTGCGTGTAGATCTGAGTGGTCGAGATGTCGGCGTGGCCCAGCAGTTCCTGCACGCCGCGCAGGTCGCCCGACGACTCGAGGATGTGGCTGGCGAAGCTGTGCCGCAGCATGTGCGGGTGCACGTGCTTGAACAGGCCCTGCCGATGGGCCAGCTGCTTGATCCGGATCTGCACCGCGCGTTGCGAGATCGGCGCACCGCCGCGGCCGGGGAACACGCAGGCGTCGACCGGCGCCTTCTGCTCGTCGCCCCAGGCCTGCAGCGCGGCGCGGGCATGCGAGCCGACCGGCACGATCCGTTGCTTGTTGCCCTTGCCGGTGACCTGGACGAAACCGCCGGTCAGGTCCAGCGCGTTCCAGCGCAACGCGCACAGTTCGCTCAGGCGCAGGCCGGAGGAATAGAACAGTTCC
Organism: Pseudoxanthomonas helianthi; assembly: GCF_017939625.1. Classification (GTDB taxonomy): domain Bacteria; phylum Pseudomonadota; class Gammaproteobacteria; order Xanthomonadales; family Xanthomonadaceae; genus Pseudoxanthomonas_A; species Pseudoxanthomonas_A helianthi. Next base: position 1,590,734 of record NZ_JAGKTC010000001.1, on the reverse strand, counting down.
AGCAACGCGCGGTCGCGCAGGCCCAATGGCGCATCGGTCGGCACTTCGACCAGTTGCACGGCTTCATCGGCATCGAGCACCTGCGGCAACTTGCGCGGCGCCTTCGGCGCGCGGATGCCGGCGGCGGGATTGGCGGCGACGCGGCCGTGCTTCAGCAACCACGCGAATAGGCTGCGGCAGGCCGACAGGCGGCGCTGCAGGCTCTTCGGCGACAGGCCGCGACGGTGTTCGGCGGCGATGAAGGCGCGCAGTTGTGCGGTGTCGAGCTGCGTGGGATCGGCCGTGCCCTGCTCCGTCGCCCAGGCCTGCAACGCGTCGAGATCGCGACGATAGGCGTCGAGCGTGTTCGCCGACATGCGGCGCTCGACTTGCAAGTGGGAAAGAAAATCGACGATCGACGAACCAGCATTTCGTTCGTCATCCCGGCGCACGCCGGGATCCATTTTGACTTTGAGGTTGCCTTTTCCGCTCACGATCGGGAGCAGACGCAAAATGGATTCCAGCTTTCGCTGGAATGACGGCAAGAAGCGTTTCGGTTACCCATCGAATCGCCTGAGCGCCGTCGCCAGCGCCTCGCCCATCATGCGCAGGAACAAGGTGCCCATGCCGGGATAGAAACGGTTGCCGTCGCGGCTGCCGACCGCGACCAGGCCGATGCCGGGCAGCGGCAACAGCGCGGACGAGGCGACTTCGCCGGCGCGCGCGCCGTACAGCAGCGCGTTCTTTTCCGGTTGCAGGCGGCCGCACAGCGGCTCGCCGTCGGCGAGGCAGTCGCGGAACGGCGCCAGCGATGCGCTGCCGGGTTCGACGACCTGCAGCCACGCGGCCTCCTCCAGCCCCGGGACCGGTTTGAACGACACGATCCGCACCAGGTCGCCGTTGAAATCCTCTTCCAGCGACGCGGCGGTCGCGCGCAAGGTGTCGGCGGCGCTGTTCTGCTTCAGCAGCGCCAGGGTCAGCTGGTGCGTGCGCACGACCAGGCGTTCGTTTTCCTGCGCGTTGGCGAACAGCTCGTTCAGGCGCTTGGACAGTTCGCGGTTCTTGTCGCGCAGCACGTCCAGCTGGTAGCTGGCCAGCGACGCGGTCGGGCCTTCGTCGCGCGGCACCACCAGGCTCAAGGCCAGATCGGGGAACTGGCGCAGGAAGGTCGGATGCCGGCGCAGCCAAGCCGCGACTTCGTGCGCACCCAGTTTCTCGATATCGCTCACGGTGTCCTGCTCCTAGACAAGCCATTCCCCTTCGAATACGAATGCCGCCGGTCCCGACATGATGACCTGCGCGCTGCCGTCCGGCCAGCGGATGCGCAAGTCGCCGCCGGGCAGCGCCACGGTCACGTCGCGGTCGACGCGGCCGCGCCGCATCAGCACCGCCGCCGCCGCACAGGCGCCGCTGCCGCAGGCGAGGGTTTCGCCGACGCCGCGCTCGTACACGCGCAGGCGGATGCGGTCGCGCGAGACGATTTCGGCGAAGCCGATGTTGGCCGATTGCGGGAAGGCGGCGCTGCGCTGCAACTGCGGGCCTAGCGCGGCGACCGGCGCCGCATCGACATCGGTCACTTCGATCAGCGCGTGCGGATTGCCCATCGACACCGCGCCGAAGCGCACCGCGTGGCCCTCCAGATCGGTCTCGTAGATGTCCTGCGCCGTGGCGAAGCCGGCCAGCGGAATTCGCGCCGGCTCGAAATCCGGCACGCCCAGTGCGACCGCGTAATCGCCGTTCGGCAGGGCCTCGACCACGTGGGTCGCCACCGGGCTGTCGATGCTGAACTCCCGGCCCTGCGCCGCGCCATCGCGTACCAGCCACGCGGCGACGCAACGCGCGCCGTTGCCGCATTGCTGCGAGTTGGAGCCGTCGGCGTTCCAAATGCGATAGGACGCGACCGAACCCGGCGCGCGCGGCGCCTCGATGGTCAGGATCTGGTCGCAACCGACGCCGAAGTGGCGGTCCGCGAGCTTCGCGGCGAGCGCGGCATCGGGCGGCGGCGTGCCATCGCGCAGGTCGAGCACGACGAAGTCGTTGCCCGCGCCGTGCATCTTGCTGAAGCGCAGCACGGGCGTGTCAGCGGCGCGCATCCGGCGTGGACGGTGGGGTCACGGGCGCGGATTCGGGGGTCGTCGGTTCGGTCGCCGGCTGCTCGGCCGGCGCGGCTTCCGTCGGGGTCGTTTCCGTCGCCGGGGTTTCGGCGGGGGCTGCCGGCGTTTCGGCCGGGGCGTCCTTGGTCGGCAGGAACAGCGGGCCCTTGGCGCCGCAGGCGGCGAGCAGGGCCAGCGCGACGGCGGCAAAGGCGAGGCGAAGCGAGGTCTTCATCGGCCGAGTATAGCCACTCGGCCATGAACCGGTCGGGTCAGCGGCGTGGCTCGGGCCGCCGCCACAACCACACGGCGACGCAAGCCATGGTCGCGCTGCCGATCGCGGCCATCCACCATTTCGGTGCAGTGAGGAACATGACCGCCGCGCTCAGCGCCATCATCCCGGTGGCCAGCACTTTGGCGCGCCGCGATACCGCGCCTTCGCGTTCCCAATCGCGGATCGCCGGGCCGAACCGCTCGTGCGCCAGCAACCAGTCATGCAGGCGCCGCGAGCCGCGCGCGGCGGCGAATGCGGCCAGCAACACGAACGGCACCGTCGGCAGGCCCGGCACCACGATGCCGACGATGCCCAGGCCGAGGCTGGCGTAGGCCAGCAGCGCCCACGCCCAACGACTCATGCCGCCACCCCGCACCGCGGGCGCGCCCGGCTCATCGGCCGGATTCGACGCCCAGCTGGTCGAGCATGAACGAATACATCTCCGCCTGCTCGCGGTACTTGCGGAAACGCCCCGACTTGCCGCCATGGCCGGCTTCCATGTTGATGCGGAACACCACCGGCGCCCGCGACGTATCCAGGTCGCGCAGGCGGGCGACGTACTTGGCCGGCTCCCAGTACTGCACCTGCGAATCCCACAGGCCGGTGCCGACGAACATCGCCGGATAAGCCTTCTTCTCCAGGTTGTCGTACGGCGAGTAGGTGACCATGTAGTCGTAGTACGTCTTCTTCTCCGGGTTGCCCCACTCGTCGTACTCGTTGGTGGTCAGCGGAATGCTCGGGTCGAGCATCGTGGTGACCACGTCGACGAACGGCACCTGGGACAGGATCACCCGGTAGCGGTCCGGCGCCATGTTCGAGATCGCACCCATCAGCAGGCCGCCGGCGCTGCCGCCGTACGCGGCGACGCGGTCGGGCGCGGCGTAACCCTGCTTCACCAGGTAATCGGTGACGTCGATGAAGTCGGTGAAGGTGTTCTTCTTGTGCAGCAGCTTGCCGTCCTCGTACCACTTGCGGCCCATCTCCTGGCCGCCGCGGATGTGGGCGATGGCGTAGACCATGCCGCGGTCGAGCAGGCTGACCGTGGTGACGGAAAAGCCCGGGTCGGTCGAATGGCCGTAGCTGCCGTAGGCGTACTGCAGCATCGCCGCCTTGCCGTTCTTCTCGAAACCCTTCTTGTAGACCAGCGACACGGGGATCTTCACGCCATCCCGCGCCGGCGCCCAGACGCGCTCGGTGACGTATTGCGACGGATCGTAGCCGGGTACCGGCTGCTGCTTCAGCAGGCGGCGTTCGCCGGTCTTCACGTTCAATTCGTAGGTCGTGGCCGGCGTGGTCATCGAGGTGTAACCGTAACGCAACCAGTCGCTGCCGGCTTCGGCATTGGTCGACAGGCCCATCGAATACACCGGCTCGTCGGCCTTGACGTATTCCTCGCCGCCGTCGTTGCGCAGGATGCGTACGCGCTCTAGCGCATCGGAGCGTTCCTCGATCGCGGCGAAGCCGTCGAACAGCTCGAAGCCTTCGATGAACACGTCGTCGCGGTGCGCGATCCAGTCCTTCCAGTCCTTGCGCGAAGTCGAGCCGTCCGCCGCGGTGACGATCTTGAAGTTGGTCGCCTTGTCGGCGTTGGTGTGGATCACCCAGCGCCCGCCGTGGTGGTCGGCGTCGTATTCGACATCGCGTTCGCGCGGCGCCAGCACCTTGAATTCGCGCGGGTCGGCGGCAGGCGCGTAACGCACCTCGCCGAACACGGTACTGCCGGAATGGATCATGATGTAGCGATCGTCGCGGCTGCGCATCACGCTGAGGTAGCAGCTGTCGTCCGGCTCTTCGTACAGCACGCGGTCGGAAGCCACCGGCGTGCCCAGCACGTGGGCCTTGACCCGCACGCCGAGCAGGGTCACCGGATCGTTCTCCAGGTACAGCAGGGTGCGGTTGTCGTCGGCCCAGACCAGGTCGCCGGAAACGCCCTTGATCTCTTCGGAATAAGTGGCGTTGCCGGCAAGGTCGCGGAAGCGGACCGTGTACTGGCGGCGGCCGTTGGTGTCGTCGGCATAGGCCAGGATCGCGTTGTCCTGGCTCACCTCGTAATTGGCCACGCTGTAGTAGTCGTGGCCGGTGGCCAGCGCATTGATGTCGAGCAGCACCTGCTCGCCGGCGAAATCGTTCGCTTCGTTGGCCTTCTGGATCGCCAGCGCGTCGACGCCGGGACCGTCCTTGCGCCGCGCGTGCACCGGGTAGTCCTTGCCCTTCTCGAAGCGCGAGTAGTACCACCAGCCCCGCTCGCGGTACGGCACCGAGCTGTCGTCCTGCTTGATCCGGGCGACGACCTCGTCGTACAGCTTGTCCTGCACCGGCTTCAGCGGCGCCAGCAGCGCGTCGGCATAGGCGTTCTCGGCCTTCAGGTAGGCCAGCATGTCCGGGTTTTCGCGCTTGTCGTCGCGCAGCCAGTAGTACTCGTCGTTGCGTTCCGCGCCGAACGGGGCCTTCACCACATGGGGTTTCTTCGCCACGTCGGGCGGGGTGGCATCGGCGGCGAGGGCGGAAATCGGGTGCGTGGTCATCAGCAGGGCGGTGGCGATCAGGAGGGTGGTCGGCTTCATTCTATGTGGCCCCTATTGCATCCAATACAAGGCGACGGCAGTGGCTGCCGTCGCGGGGTGACTGGCAAGAGTCCTGGACGAACGAACGGTTCATTTGCCTAACTGCTGCCACAGGAAGGTGTAGGCCAGCGCGTTCATGCGCGCCTGCTGCGCATTGTTGGCCGCGCCGCCGTGGCCGCCTTCGATGTTCTCGTAATAGCGCACGTCCTTGCCGGCGTCGATCATCTGTGCGGCCATCTTGCGCGCATGGCCCGGATGCACGCGGTCGTCGCGGGTCGAGGTCATGAAGATGGTCGGCGGGTAGGTTTTCGATGCGTCGAACAGCTGGTACGGCGAGAAGGTCTTGATGAATTCCCAGTCGGCGGTGTCCGGGTCGCCGTACTCGGCCATCCACGACGCGCCGGCCAGCAGGTGGCTGTAGCGTTTCATGTCCAGCAGCGGTACCTGGCACACCACCGCGCCGAACAGCTGCGGGTACTGGGTCAGCATGTTGCCCATCAGCAGGCCGCCGTTGCTGCCGCCCTGGATGCCCAGGCGCTTGGGCGAGGTGATCTTCTTCGCGACCAGGTCTTCGGCGACCGCGGCGAAGTCCTCGTAGGCCTTGTGGCGGTTGGCCTTCAGCGCGGCCTGGTGCCAGCGCGGGCCGTATTCGCCGCCGCCGCGGATGTTGGCCAGCACGTACACGCCGCCCTTCTCCAGCCAACCCTTGCCGATACCGCCGGAATAGCTGGGCGTCAGCGAAACCTCGAAGCCGCCGTAGCCGTACAACAGGGTCGGATTGTCGCCGTCGAACTTCAGGTTCTTCGGACGGACCAGGAAATACGGGACCTTGGTGCCGTCCTTCGAAGTGGCGAAGTGCTGTTCGATCTCGTCCTTCGAGGCGTCGAAGAACACCGGGTTCGATTTCAGCTTTTCCGGCTGCTTGCCGATCTCGGCCAGCGACAGCGTGGTCGGGGTCAGGAAATCGGTGGAAGTCAGCCACACCGCATCGGATTCGTCATCGTCGACCGCGCTGACGCCGAGGGTGCCGAAACTCGGCGCGCCGACGAAGTCGCTCTTTTTCCATTCGCCGTGGGCGGGCGTCAGCACGCTGAGCCGGCTTTTCACGTCGTCCAGCACATTGAGCACCAAGTGGTTCTTCGTCCAGCTGAAGCTTGACAGTGAAGTCTTGTCGGTAGGCTCGAACAGCACAGTGAACTCGCGCTTGCCGGCGACGAAGTCGTCGAATTTCGCGGCCAGCAGCGAGCCCGCCTTGTATTCCTTGCCGCCGACCGACCATGGCTCGCGCAGCTCCAGGGTCAGCCATTCGCGATGCGCGCCCTTGTTGGCCGAATTCGGCGCGTCGATCTTGATGAGCTTGTCGTCCTTCCCGCGCAGGTACAGCTCGTCGTTGTAGAAGGCCAGCGTGCGGCTGACGAAATCGCGCTCGAAACCCGGCGTGTCGTCGTGCATCGCCGCGATGTACATGTCGTCCGGCTTGCCTTCGTAGACCACGCTCGCCGCCGACAGCGGCGTGCCGCGCTTCCATTCCTTGGCGATGCGCGGATAGCCGGAGCTGGTCATGCTGCCCGGGCCGAAGTCGGTGTAGACGTAGACGGTGTCGGCGTCCTTCCAGCCCAGCCCGCCCTTGGCTTCCGGACGGAAGAAGCCGTCCTTCACCCAGTCCTTGGTGGTCAGGTCGAACTCGCGGGTCACGTCGGCGTCGGAACCGCCGCGCGACAGGGCGATCAGGCAGCGCTTGTAATCGGGGCGCAGGCAGTCCGCGCCATGCCAGACCCAGTTGGTGCCTTCGGCCTTGTTCAGGGCATCGAGGTCCAGCACGGTTTCCCATTGCGGTTGCGGCTTGCGGTATTCGTCCAGCGTGGTGCGCCGCCACAGGCCGCGCTCGTGCTGCTTGTCCTTCCAGAAGTTGTAGTAGTAGTCGCCGATCTTCTCGACGCCGGGGATCTTCGCATCGGAATCGAGGATCGCGAGGATGTCCGCCTCGAGCTGCTTGAACGCCGGCGTGGCGGCGATTTCGGCCTCGGTCCTGGCGTTCTGGGCCTTGACCCAGTCCAGCGGCTTCTGGCCTTCGACGTCTTCCAGCCAGGCGTAGGGATCGTTGGCCACGGGCTTCTCCTGTGCATGGGCTTGCTGCATGGAGACCGCGCCAGCGGCAAGACCTGCGGCCAGGCAGGCCAGGACGAATCGGGACATCGGCGACTCCTGATTGAACGAGCCGCCGACGCTAGCACAGGTCCCCGTGCCGCTCCCCTGCCGGAGGTCAGGCGGCGCGGAGGAAGCGCTTTGCGCTCAATGGGTTGCGCCGCCGGGCCTGGCCACCGGTACGCCGGCGACGGCGCGCGGCAACAGCGACCGGCATCGGCAGGCGGAAGCGATGCAGCGCCCACCACGCGCTCAGCGGCATGCCCAGCAGCCACAGCGACGTCAGCCCGAACCATTCGCTGCGCAGCGGCAGCAACAGGCTCAGGACCAAACCGGCAGCCACCGCCATGCGCAACCCGCGCTCCAGACGCGGATCGACGAGGGGACGGGAGTGGCGGGAAGCGACGAATTGCGGCATGACGGCGGCTCCGGATTGGGTGGAGCCAGCTTGGGGAAGCGCCATCTCAGGGGTTGCGACGTGAGGTGGATGTTTGCCTTGCAGTTGCTTTTGCCCTTCCGGGTCCCGTCCGCAGCGGCGGAGCCGGTGGGTAAACCCCGCAGGGGCGGCGCACAGGGATGTGCGCCGTTTTCGGAAGGGGCAGAGCCTGCCCCGTACTTGATACGGGGATGCCCCGTCCGAAAATTCCCACCGGCTCCGCGGACCCTTCGCGCAGCGAAGGGCGCGAGGAGGGGTGTGCTTTCTTTTGGTTACTTTTCTTTGCACAAGCAAAGAAAAGTAAGTCGCCGAAAGGCGAAATGCTTTTTGTAGAAACTCACGCAGTGGGCGACGGATTGCTCCTGCGTTGAGGGATTGTCCAGGCGATCGCGGTCCTACGGTCGCGCCCAGGTGCGCTCCTACAGGAGCAAAGCAAAATGGATCCCAGCGTTCGCTGGGATGACGGGCAACAGCAAGAGCAGCCGAGCATGCTCGGCTCTACAAAGCCACAAGCCGCATTCGAGGCGAAAATCGCGACGGAAGCTTCGTCAGGACCGGATGCCGCCATCCGCCTTCGGCACCTTTTCCCGCACGCGGGGAAAGGGTCGCTCGACTCAGCGCTCGTAATTCGCCAACGCCAACGCCAGCAGCGACTTCGCCTGCTCGCGCAACACCGTCGGCTCCACGATCTCCGCATCCGCCCCGTAATGCAGCACGTCCATCAGCAGTTCGCGCGACGCGCTGTACGGCACCTTCAATTCGTAGCGCCCGTCGGACAGGAAACGGCCCTGCTGCTTCGAATGCCACTGCTCGTCGGCGACCCAACGCGCCGCCTTGGCGCTGAACACGATCGTCGCCCAGCCCTTCGGCTCGCCGGAGAAGATCCCGTAGCTCGACGCCAGGTGCTGGTTCAGCTCTTCGCTGCCGATATCCCGCGCCGCCTCGTCCAGCAGGCGCGCAGCCGAGATGCGATCGACCGAAAAACTGCGCAGTCCGCCCTTGTCCTCGTCCCACGCGTCGAGATACCAGTTGTCGCGATAGTGGGTGAGGCGTTGCGGCGATACGGTACGCCGGGTCTTTTCGTCGGTGGAACGCGCGCGGTATTCGAAACCGAGCTGGCGCCGTTCCAGTACTGCCGCGGCGACCGTGCGGAAACCGGTTTCGTCCAGCTTGCGGCCGCGGTGCGGGATCACCCGCACGCGGTCCATCGGCCACTGGTCGATGCCGGCATGGTCGGCCAGCAGCCCTTCGATGCGCTTCTGCAGCGGCGCCAGCGCGGTCGACAGCACGCCGCCACCGGTGCGCGCGAGCAACTGCTGCGACGCCAGCAACGCGTACAGTTCTTCCGAACTCAGCCACAGGCCGGGCAGTTCGAAGCGCTCGCCTTCGGCCGCGTTGTAGCGGAAGCCGGCCTCGCCATCGCCCTCGATCGGCGCCATCAGCGCGTCGCGCAGGTAGGCCAGGTCGCGATAGGCGGTGGCGCGCGAGCAACCCAGTTCCTCCTGCAGCCGCTTCACCGTGACCGGATAACGGGACGCCTTGAGGATGCGATGCAGTGCGGTGATGCGCTCGATCTTGTCCATGGCCGAGGGTGCCGACAGGGGGAACGGATTATGGCCGAGTCCGCGCATCGCTGCCGCGAACCCGTTGGCAGCGGGAGCGACGATCCGGTCGCCGATTCAGCCGCCGGTTTCGGCGAGGATCCGGTCCGCGCCCAGGGCCAGCAATTGCGCCGCGACTTCGCGGCCCAGGGCTTCCGCATCGTCGCCTTCGTCTTGCGCACGCACGCAACGACCGTCGCCGGCGGAACCGACCAGGCCGTGCAGCAGCAGGCGTTCGCCCTGCAATTGCGCGAACGCCGCCACCGGTACGTGGCAGCTGCCGTGCAGGGCACGATTCATCGCCCGCTCGGCTTCGACGCGGCGCCGGGTCGGCGCATCGTCCAGCGCGGCGAGCAGCGCGTGCAGCTCCGGCGCGTCGTCGCGGCACTCGACCGCGATGGCGCCCTGCGCGGGCGCGGGCAACCATGCCGGCGCATCGAGCCGTGCGCGGATGCGCGAGTCGAAGCCGAGCCGCTGCAGGCCGGCGCAGGCCAGCACGATGGCGTCGTACTCGCCCGCGTCCAGTTTCGCCAGGCGCGTGTTGACGTTGCCGCGCAGGTCGAGCAATTGCAGGTCCGGGCGCAGCGCGCGCAATTGCGCCTGCCGGCGCAGCGACGACGTGCCGACGCGCGCGCCTTGCGACAGGTCGGCCACCGCAGCGAACCGGTTGCTGACGAAGGCGTCGGCCGGATCGGCGCGCGACAGGATCGCCGGCAGGGCGAACCCGGGCTCCAGCTCCATCGGCACGTCCTTCAGCGAATGCACCGCGCAGTCGGCCTCGCCGCGCTGCATCGCCAGCTCCAGTTCCTTCAGGAACAGGCCCTTGCCGCCGATCGCGGCCAGCGAACGGTCCAGCACCTCGTCGCCGCGCGTGCTCATCGGCACCAGTTCCACGCGCACCTCCGGATGCGCCGCACGCAGGCGTTCGGCGACATGCTCGCTCTGCCACAGGGCGAGCGGGCTCTTGCGGGTGGCGATGCGGATTAGGGTCACGTGTCTATTATGAAGGCGACCGCAAGTGGCGGATAGCCGAAGAGCTATTCACGCAGGCATCAAGACCGCGCGAACGCGGCGTCAGTGCTGGCCGCCCAGCAAGCCTGCGACTACGATCGCCACGACCAGGCCGAGGCCAATCCAGACCCATTGCGGCCAGGCACCGCGCGCCTGCCCCGTCGTCGCTTCCGCGCGGCCGATCGAAGGATCCAGGTGCTTCATCACCGCGACCGCACGATCCCAGTCTTCCTCGTCGAGCACGTAGATCCGCGCGGCCGTCCCGGTCATCGGGCCGGCGATGCTGGACAGGTTGCTGTCGGCATCGGAACAGAAGGTATCTATCCCCTCGCCATCCAGGGCGATGCGCAGCGAATGGACGAAGGTCAGGCTGGACGACGAGCAGAGCAGCCTCATGCAACCTCCTTGCGGTCGGCCGCCGGCCTCAGAAATGCCGCACGCTGTCGCGCAGCGCCGGCACGCAGCGCCGGCTGACTTCCAGCGGTTCCTTGCCGTGGCGCAGGTGCGCGTGGACCCGCCCGTCGCCGCCGCGGCGCAGCTCGACCAGTTCGTGGCGCGCGACCAGGCAGTTGCGGTGGATGCGCACGAAGCGCTCGCCGAATTCGTCTTCCAGCGACTTCAGCGATTCCTCGATCAGGTCCTCGCCGTGCGCGTGGTGGACCACGACGTATTTTTCCTCGGCCTGCAGGTAGTGCACTTCCTCGATCGGAATCAGGCGCAGGCTGCCGCGCAGGCGCGCACACAGATGGGCGCGCGGCGCGGCGCGACCCTCCGGCGCCGGTCCGCGCGCGGCGGAGAACAGGCGCACGCGCTCCAGCGCCGCGGCGAGGCGCTCGGGGCGGATCGGCTTCATCAGGTAGTCGAGCGCCGCGACCTCGAACGCCGACAGGGCATGCACGTCGTAGGCGGTGCAGAACACCACCGCCGGGCGCGGCTCGAACGCGGCCAGGTGGCGCGCGGTCTCGAGGCCGTCGACGCCCGGCATGGCGATGTCCAGCAGCACCACATCGGGGTGGTGCTGCGAACAGGCTTGCAGGGCTTCGAGGCCGTTCTCCGCCTCGGCCACCACTTCGGCATCGGCATGTTCGGCCAGCAGCGAACGCAGGCGCTCGCGGGCCAGCGGTTCGTCGTCGGCGATGACAAGCTTCACACGCCACCCCCTCACGGCAACGGCAGATCGACCTCGCAGACATAGTAGCCCTCGCGCCACGCGGACGTCATCCGCGTGGACGGGCCGAATTCGTAGCCCAGCCGATGCAGGGTGCTGCGCTGGGCGTGGCCGGCGCCATGCTTGACCGGTATGGCCGCGGCATCGGGCGAAGGCGCGGGATTGCGAATGCGGATGTGCAGGCGTCGGCCGTCCACCAGCAGTTCGATCTCGACCTCGCCGCCCTGCGGCATGCGCGACACGCCGTGCAGCACCGCATTCTCGACCAGCGGCTGCAACACCAGCCGCGGCATCGGCAGGTCCCACGGCAGCGGTTCGTGCTTGCGCCAGACCACCTGCATGCGCTCGCCCAGGCGCAGCGATTCGATGGCGAGGTAGCGTTCGGCCAGTTCCACTTCGTCGCGCAGGGTGGAAGGGCTTTCGCCGGCGACCAGCGAGGCGCGGAACAGATCGGACAGGTCCAGCACCGCCTGTTCGGCCACCCGCGGGTCGCGGCGCAGCAGGCTGGCGATCAGGTTCATGCTGTTGAACAGGAAGTGCGGGCGGATCCGCGCCTGCAGCGCGTCGGCCTGCGCGCGCGCGTTGGCCTGCAGCTGCGCCTGCCAGCGGTCGCTGACGTGGAAGTAGCGCAGCGCCAGGCCGGTGATCAGGGTAAGGATCGCCGAACTGCCCAGGCTGAAGTGCCAGAAGCCGATGCGGCCGCTCCAGTTGACCGGATCGAGGCTGTCGTACAGCACGTACACCACGGCCGAACCCAGCCACGCGGCCAGCGCCGCCAGCAACATCGCGCCGACCGCGCCCACCGCCATCGGCCCGCGCGACAGCAGCGGCCGCGACACGCACAGCAGCACCGACACCGCCAGCGCGAGCCACAGGGCGAAGCCGCTGGCGAGCACGAAATCCATCAATCGCCAGCCGCGCACCGCATCCGGCGCCACCGCGACGACGACCACCACCAGTTCGGCGATGCCGAGCATCGTCGCCAGGCGCGGCAGCCGGCACAGGTCCGGCAACCAGGGTTCGGGGCGCTTGGCGGCCGGCATCATTCCGCCGCGGCGAAGCGCTGGCCCATCCATGTGCGCAGGTCGGCGATTTCCTCGGCGCAGACCTGGTGCGCCATCGGGTAGCGATGCCATTGCACGTCGTAACCGGCGTCGCGCAACGCGCGGGCGCTGTTTTCGGAATGCACGATGGGAATCACCGGGTCGCCGCTGCCGTGGGCCATGAACACCGGCTGCCGCTTCGATGCCTCGGTGGCGAAGCCGGCCAGGCGTTCCGCACCCGGCAGGTAGGTCGACAGGCCGATCAGTCCGGCCAGCGGCCGTTCGCGGCGCAGGCCTGCGGCCAGGGTGATCGCGCCGCCCTGCGAGAAGCCGGCCAGCAGCACGCGTTCGGCAGGAATGCCGCGTTCGGCTTCGCGCGCGATCAAGGCTTCGACCTGGGCGATGGACTCGACGATGCCCGCACTGTCGGCGCGGGTGGCGAAATCCATGCCGGCGATGTCGTACCACGCGCGCATGCGCATGCCGTTGTTGATCGTCACCGGCCGCACCGGCGCGTGCGGGAACACGAAGCGGATCGCCGGCCATTCGCGCGCCACGAGTTCAGGCACGATCGGGGCGAAGTCGTGGCCGTCCGCGCCCAGCCCGTGCAGCCACAGAACGCACCATTGCGGCGAGGCGCCGGTTTCGTGTTCGACCGTTTCCAGGTACTGCAGGGTTCGTTCCACCGTTCCGCCTGGTGTTTCCAAGGAATGTGGCGATTCTAGCCGTGGCCGCAGGCGCCCACTCGCGCCACCCGCCCCTCCCCCGGCGCGCAAGGGCGGCCCCGATCGGGTATGATGCGCGCCGCTTGCAGGCGGCCGTCCGTTTCCCTCCGGGCCCGCGGCGGGTCGAATCCCGACCTCCGCGCCCATCCGACGCCATCCTGTCCTGCAGCCCGGCCCGTCGTCCGACATGGCCGCCCCTTCCTCGCAGCGCGGTTCACGGGAACGCTTCGGGCCACCATGTGATCGTCCCCGATCGAGAGCCCGCACATCCCGTGCGGACTTCCCGATGCTCGTGGGTCGAACACGCAACCGGAGTTCCACCATGAGTTTTGAAACCCTTGGGCTTTCGCCCGCCCTGCTGCGCGCGCTGTCCGAACAGGGCTACGACACGCCCACCCCGATCCAGGCCCAGGCCATCCCGCTGGCGCTGGCCGGCCACGACTTGCTCGCCGGCGCCCAGACCGGCACCGGCAAGACCGCCGCGTTCGGCCTGCCGCTGCTGCAGAAGCTGTCGGGCGAGCCCAACCGCACGCGCAAGCCGCGCGCGCTGGTCCTGACCCCCACCCGGGAGCTGGCCGTGCAGGTGCATGAAAGCCTGCGCGATTACGGCAAGTACCTGCGCGTGCCGTCGACCACCATCTACGGCGGCGTCGGCATGGGCAACCAGTTGCAGGCGCTGCAGCGCGGCGTCGACCTGGTGATCGCCTGCCCGGGCCGTTTGCTCGACCACATCGACCGCCGCAGCGTCGACCTGAGCGGCATCGAAGTGCTGATCCTGGACGAAGCCGACCGCATGCTCGACATGGGCTTCCTGCCCTCGATCAAGCGCATCCTGGCCAAGCTGCCGCGGCAGAACCGCCAGACCCTGCTGTTCTCGGCGACCTTCGCCGAGCCGATCAAGCAGCTGGCGCTGGAATTCATGCGCAATCCGCAGGAAGTGATGGTCACGCCGCAGAACACCGTCGCCGAAACCATCGCCCACCGCGTGCATCCGGTCGACGGCGGGCGCAAGCGCGAACTGCTGTTGCACCTGCTCAGCGCAGACGCGCGCGCGCAGACCCTGGTGTTCGCCCGCACCAAGCACGGCAGCGACAAGCTGGCCGTGTTCCTGGAGAAGTCCGGGATCAAGGCCGCGGCGATCCATGGCAACAAGAGCCAGGGCCAGCGCCAGCGCGCGCTCAACGACTTCAAGGCCGGCAGGGTGCCGGTGCTGGTCGCCACCGACATCGCCGCGCGCGGCATCGACATCGACCAGCTGCCGAAGGTGATCAACTTCGACCTGCCGATGGTCGCCGAGGACTACGTGCATCGCATCGGCCGCACCGGCCGCAACGGTTCGCAGGGCGAAGCGATCTCGCTGGTCGCGCAGGACGAGGCCAAGTACCTGCGCGCGATCGTGCGCCTGCTTAAGCAGGACATGGATATCCGCGACGTGCCGGGTTTCGAGCCGCAGACGCCGATCCGCTGGGGCAACAGCGCACCGGGCAAGGCCGAGCAACCGGGCGGCCACCGCGCGCCGCGCAAGCCGCACGGCAAGCCCGCGCACGCGCGCCGTCCGCACGGCGATGCGCCGCGCCACGCCCACGCCGGCCCGAAGAAGCATGGCGAGCGCAAGCCGCAGGCGCCGCAGCGCGGCCCGCGCCGCGACGCGAACCGCAACGGCTGACGTTGCGATCTGATCCACCCAGGTCGAGAATCCACCCGTGATGGACATCTTCAAGGTCTTCCACATCGAAGCCGCGCACCGACTGCCGAACGTGCCGCCGGGGCACAAGTGCGCGCGCCTGCACGGGCACTCGTTCCGCATCGAGGTGCACGTGTCCGGCGAGATCGGCGCGCGGACCGGCTGGGTGATCGACTACGCCGAGATCAAGGCGGCATTCGCGCCCCTGTTCGAGCAGTTGGACCATCACTACCTCAACGAGGTCGAAGGCCTCGACAACCCGACCAGCGAACGGCTGGCCGTATGGGTGTGGGAACGATTGAAGCCGGCCCTGCCCGGCCTGAGTGAAGTCGCGGTGCACGAAACCTGCACCGCCGGATGCCGCTACCGCGGGCCCTGACGCCGCGTAGCCACGCTCAGCGCAACGGCCGGTCCCATTCCGGCTCCTCGCCGAAACGCGCGGCGAGGAAATCGAGGAAGCTGCGCACGATCAGCGGCATCTGCCGCCGCGACGTGTACACGCCGTGGATGCCCATCGCCGCGGGCTCGTGGCCCGGCAGCACGACGGCGAGTTCGCCGCCGATGATCAGCGGCGCCACCAGGTAGGTCGGCAGCATGGCGATGCCGGCGTCAGCGCGCACCGCCTGCAGCAGCACGGTGGCTTCGTTCGCGCTGATGTTGCCGCTGACCGCGACCGAATCCGTGCCGCCCTCGCGCACCAAGTGCCACAGGCTCCGTCCGACGTGGTGGTGGGTCAGGCAATTGTGCGTGGCGAGGTCCGCCGGGCGTTGCGGCACGCCGTGGGCCTTCAGGTACGCGGGCGTCGCGCACAGCACCGAGCGGCATACCGACAGCCTGCGCGCGATCAGTCCTGGATCGAGCGCGCCGGTGATGCGGATCGCCAGGTCGATGCGTTCTTCGACGAGATTCACCGCGCGATCGATCAGCAGCATGTCCACCGCCGTGCCGGGATAACGCGCGACGTAGTCGGCGACCGCCGCCGCCATCTGGCTGAGGCCGAACGAGGTGCTGCAGGTGATGCGGATCTGGCCATGCGGCGCATCGCCGGGATCGGCCAGTGCGGCGCGCATATCCTCGCCCAGCTCGAGGATACCGCGGCAGCGCGCCAATGCGGCTTCGCCCGCCGGGGTCAGGCTGATGCGGCGGGTGGTACGGTGGAACACGCGTGCGCCCAGCCACTGTTCCAGTTCGGCCAGGTAGCGCGAGGCCATCGCCCGCGACATCGACAGGGCCTCCGCGGCTGCGGTCAGGCTGCCGCGATCGGCGACTTCGACGAAGACTTGGATGGCGGTGATCCGGTCCATTTGGCCGATCCATGCAACAGTTATTCACCTTATACGCGGTTTTTCGCACCGTTTCACTCGACTATCGTGCCCTCCGTCGGCAGGCCCCTATGCCGCCGAATCCCTCCCGCGCCATCAGCGCACGCCAGGACACGACCATGAAAACCTCCCCGCTGCATGCCGCCGTCACCGCCGTCCTCGCCATCGGCGTGACCGCCTGCTCGCCGAACGCCCCCACCGCACCTACCGGCAATCCGGCCGCTACGGCCGCCCCGGTCCCGACCGCCGCGCCGCTGAAGACCGAGGTCTACAACCCCGGCGAACAAGGCATCTTCCAGGTGTCGTCGACGCTGGTCACCGGCACGCGCGACGCAGTGCTGGTCGATGCGCAGTTCTCCACCGTCGATGGCGCCAGGCTGGTCGACAGGATCAAGGCCTCGGGCAAGCGCCTGACCACGATCTACATCAGCCACGGCGATCCGGATTTCTATTTCGGGCTGGAGCCGCTCGTCGCCGCGTTCCCGGACGCGAAGGTACTGGCGACGCCGCAGACCGTCGCGCATATCCAGGAAACCTCGGCCGGCAAGCTGCAGTTCTGGGGTCCGAAGCTGGGTGCGGGCGCACCGACGCGCATCATCGTGCCCGAGCCGCTGCAGGGCGACCGCGTCGAGCTGGAAGGCGACGCGCTGGAAATCGTCGGCCTCGACGGCCCGACGCCCGACCGCAGCTTCGTCTGGATCCCGTCGGCCAAGGCCGTGGCCGGCGGCATCCCGGTGTTCGCCGGCGAACACGTGTGGATGGCCGACACGCAGACCCCGCAGTCGCATGCCAACTGGATCGCCACGCTGGACCGCATCGCCGCGCTGAAGCCGGAAACCGTCGTGCCGGGCCATTTCGCCCCGGGCGCGCCGCAGGACCTGCGCGCGGTGCGCTTCACCGCCGACTACATCCGCGCCTTCGACGAGGAAACCGCGAAGGCGAAGGATTCCGCCGCGCTGGTCGCGGCGATGCAGAAGCGCTATCCCGGGCTCGGCGGCACGGCATCGCTGGAACTGAGCGCGAAAGTCGCCAAGGGGGAAATGAAATGGCCATGAGCAACGCCGCCGCGCCGACCCTGCATTACATCTACGACCCGCTGTGCGGCTGGTGCTACGCCGCCGCGTCGCTGGTCGAGGCGGCGCGCTCGGTGCCCGGCCTGGTGATCGCGATGCACGCGGGCGGCATGCTGAGCGGCGCCAACGCGCGCCGCATCGACGCGCGCTGGCGCGATTACGTGATGCCGCACGACCGCCGCATCGCCCAGGTCAGCGGACAACCCTTCGGCGACGCCTATTTCGACGGCCTGTTGCGCGACACCACCGCAGTGATGGATTCGACGCCGCCGATCGCCGCGGTGCTGGCGGCGCAGCAGTCGTCGGGTCGCGGACTCGACCTGCTGCATCGCCTGCAGCGCGCGCATTACGTCGAAGGCCGGCGCATCGCCGACGCGGACACGCTGCAGGCATTGGCGGCCGAAATCGGATTGGACGGCGATGCCTTCGCCGCGACGATGCGGCAGCTCGAAGGCGAACCCGTTGCGCGCCACATCGAGGAAAGCCGCAGGCTGCTGTCCGCGGTCGGCGGTCACGGCTTCCCGACCTTCGCCCTGGAACGGCCGGGACAGGGATGGACCGTGCTCGACATCGGGCCCTACCTGGGCCGGCCCGCCGCATGGCGCGACCACCTGGCCAGCCTGCTGGCCTCCGCGCCGGCACCATCGACAGGTTCCGCGACCTCCGCGGCGTGCGGGCCGGACGGCTGCGCAGTCGACCCGTGATTTGCGAGGGTTTTGCCCGGGATCGGTCCATCAGACCAATTCAAGCAAGCGATTGATTTTAAACGGGCGATAACCGTTCGTCGGAAACCATACGGCTGTTATTGCACTGCAACAAAGACCTGCGTATGCTGCAACGCATCAATCGGCACAACCCTTTCAGGAGCACGCCATGTCCGCCCAGTTCAACAACCAGTTCAGCGCCTATACGCAGCAGTTCGCCGCCGTCGCCTCGCGCGCCAACCGCCTGGCCCTGGAAAACGCCGAGACCGTGTTCGGCGTGCAGCTCAAGGCTTTCGAGAAGAACATCGACGCCACCACCGCCTTCTTCGGCGAGCTGGCCGAAGTGCGCGACCTCGACGCCTACAAGACCCTGCTGCCGAAGGGCCTGCAGGTCGCCAAGGACAACGCCGAGCGTTTCGTGGCCGCTGGCCAGGAAGTCTTCGGCCTGAACCTCAAGACCGGCGAAGCGCTGGGCCAGCTGGCCAAGGCGCAGTTCGAAAGCGCCACCGAGAGCGTGCAGGCGACCGTGGCCAAGGCCACCAAGACCGCCCGCCGCTGAGCGAACGGTTCCATAGCGTTACACGCAGTTCCTCTCTCTCCTGCGTAACCCGGCCCGGCAACCCCACGTTGCCGGGCTTTTTTATTGCCTTCCTACGACGGCACGGACAGGTATCGCGCCAGCTCGTCCATCTTGGGCGCATGCGGGAGACGACCCCAGCATGGGGCCGGAATGCGCGCCTTCAGCAATTCGAAGTTCTCGTCGCGGCGCTCCATGCCAGGGTCGATGTCGTTGGCGATCCAGCCGGCCAGTTCGCAGCCATCGGCCGCGATCGCGCGCGCGGTCAGGCGTGCGTGGTTCTGGCAACCCAGGCGCATGCCCACCACCATCACCACCGGCAGGCGCAGCGCGCGCACCAGGTCGGCCTGGTCCAGGCGACCGGACAACGGCGCGGCCCAGCCGCCGACGCCTTCCACCACGACCGCGTCGGCCGGTTCCCTCAGGCGCGCGAACGCGGCCCCGATGACGTCCAGGTCGATCTGCACGCCGGCCTCGCGCGCGGCGATTTCCGGCGCCAGCGGCAGCGGCAGCGCATACGGGTTGACGTCGGCGTAGGCCGGGGCCGGCTCGCTGGCCGCGAGCAGCGCCAGCGCATCCTCGTTGCGCCACCCGTCGGCCGTGCGCTCGCAACCGCTGGCGACCGGCTTCATCCCGACCGCGCGCAGGCCGTGCGCTCGGAACGCGTGCAGCAGCGCGCACGACACCAGCGTCTTGCCGATGCCGGTGTCGGTGCCGGTCACGAACAGTGGGGTCATGGGCCTGCGTCCGCTTTCGCCGTCTTTCCGCGTCATAGTAACGGTCCGTGTCACGGACGCGGGGAGCCTGGGGAGTAGAATCGCAACATGTCGTTCACGTCGCAGGCTCTTGCCGGCAGCAAGCCGGAGCAATACGCACAACTGGCCGGGCAGGCGCGCGCGCTGCTGCACGGCGAGCGCGACCGCGTCGCCAACGCGGCCAATCTTTCCGCGCTGGTCTACCACGCGCTGCCGCAGCTCAACTGGGTCGGCTTCTATTTCTTCGACGGCACCGAGCTGGTGGTCGGCCCGTTCCAGGGCCAACCCGCCTGCGTGCGCATCGCGCTGGACAAGGGCGTGTGCGGCGCGGCGGCGAGCACGCGGCAGACCCAGCGCATCGCCGACGTCGACGCCTTCCCGGGACACATCGCCTGCGACTCGGCCTCGCGTTCGGAACTGGTGGTGCCGCTGCAGCGCGGCGGCGAGCTGATCGGCGTGTTCGACCTGGACAGTCCGGTACTCGACCGATTCGACGCCGACGACCAGGCCGGCCTGGAAACCATCGCGCGCATCTTCGAGGAGTCGCTGGCATGAATGCACCGAAGATGCGCAACATCGGGCCGAAATCCGCCGCGTGGCTGCGCCAGGTCGGCCTGCGCAGTTTCGAGGACCTGCAACGGGTCGGCTCGGTCGAAGCCTTCGCCAAGATCAAGCGCGCCGGCTTCAAGCCCAGCCTGAACCTGCTGTACGCGCTGGAAGGCGCCCTGCTCGACTGCCACTGGCAGCAACTGCCCGAGGAACGCCGCGGAGAACTGCTGCTGGCCTGGGACGTCGCCGCGGCCGCGTTGCCGCCGCCGCGCGGGCGCCCGGTCGCCGCGCCGGTGACCACCACGCAGATGCAGGAAGAGGCCGCGCCGGTGTTCAACCTGTTCGACGAACCGGGCGGCCACGACGCCGAATAACCGGGCGATCGGTTAAACTGCGCACACTTCGAGGTGATCCATCGACCATCCGGTCGATGGATTGAAACGGGAAGCCGGTGAGTCCGCAGACGATTCCGGCGCTGCCCCCGCAACGGTAAGCGAGCCGAACTTCCGCATCCGCCACTGTGCATTCGCATGGGAAGGCGCGGAATCCGAGATGCCCCAGGCATTTCAGCTTGCAAGCCCGGAGACCGGCCGCGAAGCAGGGTTTGCTGACCCACTCACTGGTTGCGATGCGGCGGGCATTGCGGCGGCGACCGCGTCCTCGCACACCGCGACTTCGCGCGTTCCTCGTCGGATCCCTTCGCTCGCGACTCCTTCCAACCGGCGTACGGGTCGTGCGCCACGGAGAGTCCGACATGTTCTTGCGTTCCCCCCTGTTTCCCACCGCGCTGGCCGCGGCGATCGTCCTTGCCCTGCCCGTCCATGCCTTCGCGCAAAGCGCCGGCGATGCCACCGATCTCGACGATGTCGTCGTGACCGGCACGCGCACCGCCGTATCGGTCGAGGACAGCCTGGTCCCGGCGCAGGTCATCGACCGCGCCGAGATCGAGCGCAGCCAGGCCACTTCGCTGGTGCAACTGTTGAACGGCCGCGCCGGCATCACCCTGTCCAACCAGGGCGGCCTGGGCAAGATCAGCGGGCTCAACCTGCGCGGCGCCGAAGCCGACCACGTGCTGGTGCTGATCGATGGCGTACGCATCGGTTCGGCCACCGCCGGCCTGCCCGCGTTGCAGGACCTGCCGGTGGAACAGATCGAGCGCATCGAAATCGTGCGCGGCCCGCGTTCCAGCCTGTACGGCTCGGAAGCGATCGGCGGCGTGGTGCAGATCTTCACCCGCCGCGGCGGCAAGGGCCTGAGCCGCCACTTCAAGCTCGGCGGCGGCAGCCACGACCTGCGCGAAGTCGCCGGCGGTTTCGCCTGGCACGGCGAGCGCGGCTGGCTCGGCGCGGATGGCGCGTACCAGAGCACCGACGGCATCAATGCCTGCCGCGGTCGCGGTCCCGATCCGTCGATTCCGTTCGACTTCGGCGCGGGCTGCTTCACCGACGAACCCGATCGCGACGGCTACCGCAACGTATCCCTCAACGTCCGCGGCGGCTACCGCTTCACCGACGCGCTGAGCGCGGAAGCGAACTTCCTCGACGCGCAGGGCGACAACGAATTCGACGGCAGCTGGACCAACCGCTCGAAGGTGCGCCAGCAGGTGTTCGGCGGCAAGCTCGCGTTCGCGCCTTCGGACAAGTTCAACCTGGCCCTGACCGTCGGCCGCAACCGCGATGACTCCGACGATTACCACGACCAGGCCCACGCGAGCTTCTTCGGCACGCGCCGCGACCAGGCCGCGTTGCAGGGGGACTACGCATTCGCTGAAGGCCAACTGCTCAGCGTCGGCGCCGACTGGCAGCGCGACGAGATCGACAGCGACACCGACTTCGACCAGACCCGCCGCGACAACAAGGCCGCCTTCGTCGAATACCAGGGCAGCTTCGGCGCGCATCGCGTGCAGGCCAGCCTGCGCCGCGACGACAACGACCAGTTCGGCGAACACACCACCGGCAGCGCAGGCTACGGTTATTCATTCGCGAACGGCCTGAAGCTGACCGCCAGCTACGCCACCGGCTTCAAGGCGCCGAGCTTCAACGACCTGTACTACCCGTTCTTCGGCAACCCCGACCTGAAGCCGGAAGCCTCGAAGAGCCTGAACCTGGGCGTCGCCCAATACCGCGACGGCTGGAACTGGACCTTCAACGTCTACGAAACCCGCGTCGAAGACCTGATCGCCTACGACTCGCTGATCTTCCTGCCCAACAACATCGACAAGGCGCGCATCCGCGGTGCGGAACTGACCGTGGCGACGACGCTGTGGGGCTGGGACGTGTCGACCCAGCTGAGCCGCACCGATCCGCGCAACGACGGCGACGGCTTCAACCACGACAACCTGCTGCCGCGCCGTCCGCAGAACAGCGCGCGCATCGACCTGGACCGCGCTTTCGGCAAGTTCCGCATCGGCGCCACCGGCTTCGGCGCCAGCCACCGCTACGACGAAGTGGCGAACCTGACCCGCCTGGCCGGTTACGGCACGCTGGACCTGCGCGCGGAATTCGCGATCAACGACGAGTGGTCCGTGCAGGCACAGGCGCGCAACGTGTTCGACCGCGAATACGAAACCGTCGCCTGGTACAACCAGCCGGGTCGTGAGTACGGACTGACGTTGCGGTACAGCGCGAAGTGAGCTTGTGCGCCCCCCTGCGACGGCAGGGGAGCTCGAAGCCGCGCCCTGGCGGCCGAGGGGAAGCGGTTGCGTGATTTCGCGAAAATTTTTCGCACCTGCTTCACCCCTCCCGACCCCCCCCTGCCTCGCAGGGGAGAGGCGGGTCACCCGCTGTTGAACAGCCCGCCCTGCTCCACCACTTCATCGCGCTCGCTGAAGTTGCCCAAGCCCACGCCGACCAAGCGATAGCGCGTGTGTTCCGGCAGATCGACGCGGCCGCGCAACGCCAATGCGATCTCGACGAATTCCTGCAATGATGCCGGCGGCGTGTCCGGCGTGTGGCTGCGGGTGATGATGCGGAACTGCGCGGTCTTCAGCTTCAGCACCACGGTGCGGCCGACGCGCTCGGTCTTCTTGGTGGACGACCAGGTTTTCTCGGCGAGGCTGCGGATCGCATCGTCGAATTCGCCCAGCAACAGGTCGCGCTCGAAGGTGTCCTCCGCGGAAATTTGCTGCACCGGCTGGTCCGGCTGCACCGGGCGTTCATCGATGCCGCGCGCGCGGCGATAGAGCGACGCGCCGAAACTGCCGAAGCGCGATTGCAGTTCCTCCAGCGCGAAGCCGCGCAGGTCGGCGACGGTGGCGACGCCGAGCTGCTCCAGCTTGCCCTGCATCACCTTGCCGACGCCGGGGATCTTGCCGACCGGCAATGGCGCGAGGAACGCATCGACCTGTGCCGGCTTGACCACGAACAGGCCATCGGGCTTGTTCCAGTCCGAGGCGATCTTGGCGATGAACTTGTTCGGCGCCACGCCTGCCGACGCGGTCAGCCGGGTCTCGTCGCGGATCTGCGCGCGGATGGTCTCGGCGATCGCCGTCGCACTGGGCAGGCCGCTCTTCGGTTCGGTGACGTCGAGGTAGGCCTCGTCCAGCGATAGCGGCTCGACCAGGTCGGTGTGGCGCAGGAAGATCTCGCGGACCTGCCGCGATACCGCCTTGTAGCGGACGAAATCCGGCGGCACGAACACCGCGTCCGGACACAGCCGTTCCGCGCGCACCGCCGGCATCGCCGAGCGTACGCCGAACTTGCGCGCCTCGTAGCTGGCCGCGCACACCACCGATCGCGCGCCACGCCACGCCACCACGACCGGCCGGCCGCGCAGCGTCGGATCGTCGCGCTGTTCGACCGACGCATAGAACGCGTCCATGTCGACGTGGATGATCTTGCGCATGCGCGCATTATCGCCGCAGCGCGCGGTCCCGCGCCGGGGTTCCCTCGTACTGCCGACGCGCCTCAGTAATACCCGGTCATGTTGAGGAACCAGCCCCTGTAGCGATAGTCGAGCTGGGTCAGGTCGGCGCTGAAGTCGGTGAAGTTGTAGCCCACGCCGATCTTGAAGTTCTCGCGGATCTGCCGGTCCAGCCCGACCAGCCAGCCATTGCGGCGGCCGCCGTCGCGGACCTTGAGCCAGCGGTATTCGGCCAGTCCATCCCAGCGCCCGATCAGGTGGTAGCGCACCTGCAGCGAAGCGAAGTCGGCACGGCTGTCCAGCCACGGGCCGTCGCCGCGACCCATCCGGTATTCGCCCCAGCGGCTGGCCAGCTTGCCGGCCAGTTGCCAGTTGTCGTCGAGCTGGGCGATGCCTTCGAACGACAGCACCTGCGAACGCTGGTCGTGCTGGTCGGCATCCGCCTGCCCCGGCGAAGCGCGGTCGTACAGGTAGGTGTACTTGCCGAACGCAGCCCAGCGGGTGTTGTCGTGCGGGCGCCAGGCGAAGCCGAGGTTGGTTTCGGCCAGGCGCGCGCCGGCGGCGGGATTCAGGTCGTCCTGGGTGTCGGCGTAGTTGGCCCGCAGCGCGACCCGCCAGTCTTCGTTGACGCGATAGAACAGGCGATTGGCGGTGACCCATTGCTCGCGCTGCTCGGCGCCGCGATCGCGACGGTATTCCAGCTTGCTCGACCAGTCCATGCGCGCGTCGGTGCGGCCGCCGCTGACGCTGTAGGCGCGACGATCGACGCGGCCATCGCTGGCGTCGAGCTCGCCGTCCATCACGGTGAAGCCGAGGTTCCAGCCCGGTGCCGGGCGGAAATCCAGGCCGAAGGTGTGGACGATGCCGGCGCTGTCGCGCTGGTCGTCCTTCAGGTACTGGCTTTCGTTGTACACGTTGACCTGGTTGTTCAGGCGCCAGCGCTGCCCCAGCGTCCAGCCCGATTGCAGCGCGCTGTCGAACAGGCCGTCGCGCTCGGTGCGATCGGTGCTGTAGTTGTAGGCGCCGTACAGCGTGTGGTCCGGGCTGAGCCGGTATTCGCCATCGATCTTGCCGCCATGCCCGCGGCTGCCGCTGCTGATTTCCGCGCCGACGCTGGAGCGGTCGCCGAACAGGTACTTGCCGCCGAAGGTCAGCAGGTTGTTGCGTGCATAGCGGCCGCCGTCGTCGTCCAATGTGTACTGGCCCACGCCGTACAGCTCGAGCGATGCGTTCAGTCGCTGGCGATAGCTGAGCGCCAGCAGGGTCGCGTCGGCGTCGTAACCGGTGTCGTGCTCGTTGACGCGCCGGACCTCGCCGCCCAACCGGCCGTCCTTGGAAATCTGCCAGTCTGCGGTGAGCTGCTGCTGCTCCAGTTCCGCCGTGCCGCGTTCGGCATGGCTGTAGCGCCCGTACAGGCTGAAGTCGTCGCTCAGATAGCCGAGGAATTCGGCGCCGTATTCCTCGATCGGCTGGCCCGTGTCCTGGCGGCCGATCGAGAATCCGGCGTCGACATCGCGCCACCACGCGCCGAACGACCATTCGCGCTGGGTCCAGCCCAGTTCATGCAGGTTGGCGCGGGCTTCGACCATATGCGCTTCGCCGGAACGCGCGCCCACGGTGGGATTGCGCTGGATGAAACTCAGGCCGCCGTTGTCGGAATAGAAGATCGGCGCGACGGTCGACTCGCTGCGCGTGCCTTCCATCTTGAGATAGGTGCCGCGCCCGGCCTGCAGGGTCAGGTCGGCGCCTTTCAGCGAATAGTCGTCGCCGCTGCGGTTCTCGTCGACATAGGTGCCGCCGACGGCGACGTGGTCGCCCAGCCATTGCTTGCCGCGCAGGCCGACCGTCGCATCGTCGGCATCGAAGCCGGAAGGCACGTACTCGTAATCGACCAGCAGGATCTGCCGGTAACCGTCCAATGGCGTGTCGCGGGTCAGCGTGCGTACCGCTTCGCGGGTGATCTGCGCCAACGGCCGGGTCAGGATCAGGCGGCCCTGCAGGTCGTCCATTTCGTAGTCGACGCCCGACTGCAGGTCGACGCGCGATTCCACGCGTCCGGTCGTGGGATCGCGCACTTCCAGCACCACCTGTTCCGAACCGGGCAGCACATCGGTGTGGCGCAGGTAGTAGAGGCTGCCGCCGGTGCCGAGGAATTCGCTGTGCCCCGCCGCCGTCTGCGCTTCGGAACCGAACACCTTCAGCAGGCTGCGCGCATCGCCCAGTCCGGTGGACGCGCGCGAGCGCCAGCTCAGCGCCGCGCCGTACAGCGCGCGCTGGTACTGCGCGTACTCGGTGCCGGTGAAGCCGGTGCCGAAATTGCCCCATAAAGCCTGGTTCTGGTCCCAGTCGACGCGCAGGTACAACTTGCCCTGGCTGTCGACGTCGCGCCAGGTGCGCGAGTCGTCGCCATAAACGGGGTAATACAGGTCCGGATCGAGCCGGCGGAAGATGTCGTAGGGCTGCGCGTCGAGGAAGCCATCGAACAGGTTGCCCAGTTCGTTCTCCCAGGTGTCGGCCTGCGCGGTGACCAAGTATTTGCCGCGCCACTTGCCCTTGGCGTAGAAGGCCAGGCGGCCTTCGCGCAGGAAGCCGTCGTCCTCGCGCGCATCGCTGCCCAGCGCATCCAGGCTGCCGCTGGCGCTGTTGTGCGACAGGGTCAGGTCGGCAAGCGCCGCAACGAAGGCGTAGCGACCGGTGACTTCCATGTCCAGCGGCGTGTCCGCCACCATGCCCTCGGCCGACTTCACCTGTACCTGGTAGCGATGCGAACCGACCGGCTGCAGGAATTCGGCGACGAACTTGCGCTCCTGGTCGATGGGGAAGCTCTGGCCGTCGATCGCGATCTGCATGCCTTCGGCGATGTCGCGACCGAGGATGCGCACGCGCGAAGCGTATACCGGGATGTTGCGCAGGCGCAGATCGCTCTTGCCGTAGATGGACTCGACGATCTGCAGCGATTCCGCGCTCGCCGCGTCCAGGGTCTGCGCATGGCTGCGCTGGACCGTGTCGCGCAGCACCTGGACGCCGCGCGCATAGTCGCCCGGCGTGACCAGCTGGATGCGGTGCGGTTCGGTCTCGTCGAAACTGCCGTCGGACGCATATGCGCGCGCGACGTACTGCAGCTCGTCGCCGGCCTGCAGGCGCAGGCCCTCGGGCAGGGCGCCATCCCATTGCGCATCGGTGACCGCGCCCACCGGCACGGCGATCCTGGCCAACGGTTGTACGCGGTCCTGGTCGCTGCCTTTGTAGATCGTCACTTCGAGCCGCTGGTAGAACGCGGCGTAGTTGCTGTACGCGTGGAAGCGCAACGGCTCGGTGATGCGGCCGTCCTGGAACGGCGCCATCGATCCTGATTGCACGTTGAGGATCGGCTGTCCCAGGGTGGGATCTTCGGTCGCCCACAAGGTGCCGCCCTGCGGCAGGTCCACGGCGAAGCGCCCGGCGATGGTCGCCTGTCCGTCGGCCAGCACCTTGCTGTCGCCTTCATGGAACTGGGCGACCACGGTTTCCACGCGCCGGTTCTGCTGCAGCGAATCCGCGTCTTCGCCGGTCGCCTTCGGCTTGTCTTCGCCGAAGGCCCTGACTTGGAACAGCGGGCCGTTCTCGTTGCTGCAGCCTTGCCGGTCGCATTGCATCGGGGGTGCGGGCTTCGATGCGTCCGCTTCCGATTGCGCCAGGACGTCTGCCGCAGCGCCCAGTCCGCCGGACAGGGCCAGGGCAACGCCGATGGAGAGTTTCCGGATATCCATGTTCGTCTCCCCTCAGCGTCCGGCCGGGCAGGTGGCGGCCTGCTCGGGTGTTCGTGGTTCCATCCGCACGCAGGTTCGCGTCGCAGCCGGAAGCCGTGCGGAAATCTCCCTGGCCACCGCGTCGGCCCGCTGCTGGCTCAGGCGCAGGTTGTGCTCCGCGGTGCCACGCACGTCGGCGTATCCGGAGATGGCCACGACCGTGTTCGGCATCGCCTGCACGCGCTGGGCGATGGCGGCCAGCAACGGTTGGTACTGCGGCTTGATCGCGGCCTTGTCCGTGTCGAACAGCAGCTCGCCCAACTGGATGTCCTTGTCCAGCGTGACCAGGGCATCGAGGCCGTCGACCTGCGCACGCAGTTCGATGCGGGTGGCTTGGCGCAACTCCGGCGACAGGCGCTGGTCGAGCGCATCGCGCACCGCCTCGGCGCGATGGAACGCCAGCACCATGTCGTCGGCATTGGCGGTGATCGCCACGCTGCCGCCCTTCGCTTCGCGCAAGCGGTCGGCGATTCGGTCGATCACCGGCAGGTGCTCCGCCGGCACGGTCGCGCTGCGGCTTTCGAACAACACCTGGCCCAGGTCGATGTTCACCTCGGTCTTGCCGCCGCCCAGCGGCATGCCCGGCACCTGCACACCGAAGTCGAAGCGCACCGGCACGCCGGGGGTGATGCGCAGCACGCGCGGGTTCTCGGTGGTGAAGCGGCTTCCCGGCGGCAGCGTGCTGGCGTCCACCTTGATCAGGAAGTTGCGCCCGCGTGCCCAGCGACCGCCATCGATGCCGACGAGATGGAAGCGGCCGTACTGGTCGGTTTCGATCAGCAGCCCTTCGACGGTGCCCAGGCGCACGCCCGGCAATCCGCGTTCGCCCGCATCCTGCCGGCCGTTGCCGTTGGCGTCGTTGAACACGCTGCCGATGATCAGGCTGTCGTCGAGCATGGGATCGCCGGCGACCTCCACGTCCGCGGTCGCCTCATTGCTGATCGCGGCGCCGAGGCCATCGCGAACGACCGCGCGGTTGGTATGGATGCCAGCGCCAACGCCCGCACCGACGCGCAGCACGTAGATCACGGTGGCGCTGCGCCCGACGGGGATGTCCAGGCCGCCGATCCGCAACGGACTGGCGTTGAGCAGCGTGCCATCCGTGTCGTCGTCGGCCACCTGCAGCGAGTTCGCCACCAGCGTGAAGCCTTCCGGCAGGCGGCCGGCCAGCTCGACCTGCACCGCGTCCGTTTCGCCGATGTTGTCGATGCGCAGGGTGTAGCGCACCAGGTCGCCGACCCGCACCGTGCGTTGCGCGGCGGTCATGGTCAGGCGCAGCGCGACCGGGTCGCCCTGCACGCTCACCGTGATGCTGGCGCTGGCGCAGTTGGTCGGGTTCAGGCGTTCGCAGATCTGGTAGGTCGCGGTGTAGTTGCCGGTCGGCGTGTCCGGCGCGACATCCACGCTGCCATCAGGGTTGATCGTCAGCGGGCCGCTGCTGCCCGGCGTGAACACCACCATGACGAGGTCGACCGGCGTGCCGCCAAGCGTGTCGTTGGCCAGCACATTGGCCACGTTGGTGCCGCCGCTCGAACCGGTGATCGGACCTGCGGCGTCGTTGTTCGCCGCGATCACGGCCGCCGAGACGGCGATGGTCGCGACTGCCGTGTCGCAGTTGGCGGGGTTGAGCTGCTCGCAGATGCGATACGTCAGCGTGTACGTGCCCGCCGGCGTACCCGCGGCGACCCGTACCGCCCCCGTGGCCGCATCGAGCGTGACGTTGGCGTGGGTCGAGGAGACGAAGTCCAGCGTCACGTTGCCCACGGTCGCTGCCGCGCCACCCAGCCTGTCGTTCGCCAGCACCGAAGCGAGCGCGGTTCCGCCCACGCTGCCGTTCACCGGCGTTGCGGTGGCGTTGTCGTCGACCGCATCGATGACCGCGGCGGCGACCGTAATGGTCACGGTGGCGCTGTCGCAGTTGGACGGGTTCAGGCGTTCGCAGATCTGGTAGCTGGCGCTATAGGTGCCCGCCGGCGTATTCGGCGCCACGTCCACGCTGCCGTCGGGATTGATCGTCAGCGGCCCGTTGCCGGTCGGCGTGACCACCACGTCGGCCGGGTTGATCGAAGCGCCGCCGAGCGTGTCGTTGGCCAGCACGTTGGCGACGTTGCTGCCGCCGCTGGAACCCGGTATCGGTCCGATGTTGTCGTCGTTGGCGACGATCGCCGCGGCCGCCACGGTGATGGATACCGTCGCGGTATCGCAATTGGAGGGGTTCAGCGCTTCGCAGATCTGGTACGTCACCGTGTAGGTGCCGGCCGGCGTTCCGGGCGCGACGAGGATCGCGCCAGTGGCGGTGTCCAGCGTCACGTTCGCATGGCTGCTGGACTGCTGGCTCAGCAGCACCTGCGACGTCGTTGCCGTGGCGCCGCCGACGGTATCGTTGCCGAGCACGTTGGCCACCGCGGTGCCGCCGGCGGCGCCGGAGGCGAGGCTCCCGGTGTCGTCGTTGGCGACGACCGCGGCTGCAACCACGGTGATGGATACAGTCGCGGAATCGCAGTTGGCCGGATTCGCGGCTTCGCAGATCTGGTAGGTCGCCGTGTAGGTGCCGGCCGGCGTGTTCGGCGCGACATCGACGCTGCCATCGGCGTTGATCGTCAGCGGCCCGTTGCCGGTCGGCGTGACCACCACATCGGCCGGATTGATCGGCGCGCCGTCGAGCGTGTCGTTGGCCAGCACGTTGATGACATTCGTGCCGCCCGTACCCGGCACGGAGCTCGCGGCGTCCGCTACCGCATCGATTACGCGGATGTCGTCATCGACGATCGTACCGAGGCCGCTGTTGTCCGCGATAGTGGCTGCAACCGCGTTGGAGAGACCCAAGGTGTAGGTTTCGTCCGGCTCGTCCGTGGCGTCGTCGTTGATCACGACGCTGATCGTCTGGGTCGTGACACCGGGTGCGAAGGTCAGCGTGCCGCTGCCCGCGGCGTAATCGCTGCCCGCGGCCGCCGTGCCATTCGCGGTGACATAATCCACCGTGACCGGCGTGGCGCTGGCTCCGCTCAGGGTCACCGTGAACGTCGCCGTGCCCGCCGACTCGCTTGCGCTGACGTCATTGATCGACAGTGTCGGCGCGACATCGTCTTCGGCGATCGTCGCGGTGCCCGTGGCGGTGCCAAGCGTGGCGCCCACCGGACTGCTTAGCGTCGCGGTGAAGTTCTCGTTGCCTTCGAAGATCGCGTCTTCGATGGTCGGCACGTTGACCGTCGCACTCGTGGTTCCGGCCAGGATCGTTACCGTCAGACCGCTTTGCGCGGTGTAGTCGCCCGGGGCAACCGCCGTGCCATTGGCCGTGTTCAGCGTGACCGTCACGTCCGTGGCGCTCGGGTTCGACAGGCTGACCGTGAATACCATCGGCTCGCCTTCGGCTGCGCTCGGGCTATCGATGGACACCACCGGTTGCGCGTCATCATCAGTGATCGTCACCACCGCATCGGCATCGCCCAGCGTGGCGCTGGTCGGGCTGCTCAAGGTCACCGAGAACGTTTCGTTGCCTTCGAACAACGTATCGGCCGTGGTCGGAATCGGGACCGTCGCGCTGGTCTGGCCGGCCGGGATCGTGACCACCACGCCTGTTTGTGCGGTGTAATCGCCGGGTGCGACCGCCGTGCCGTTGGTGGTGTTCAACACCACGGTCACGTCCGCCGCGCTGGGTGCCGACAAGCTGACCACCACCTGCGCCGGGCTGCCTTCGGTTGCCGATACATCGGCCACACTGAGCACTGGCGGGACCTCGTCATCGGTGATCGTTGCCGTACCGCTGGCGGCGCCCAGGGTGGCGCCCACCGGATTGCTGAGCGTCGCGGTAAAGGCCTCGCTACCCTCGAACAGCGCGTCCTCGATGGTCGGCACGCTGACGGTCGTGCTCGTGATGCCCGCCGGGATGGTGACCGCAAGGCCGACCTGTGCGGTGTAGTCGCCCGGAGCAACCGCCGTGCCGTTGGCCGTGTTCAGCGTGACCGATACCGGGTTGGCGCTCGGCGCCGACAGGCTGACCGTGAACACCATCGGATCGCCTTCGGCGGCGCTCGGACTGTCGATGGAGATGGTCGGCTGGCTTTCGTCGTCGGTGATCGTGCCCAGGCCACTGGCGTCGGCAATCGTCGCCCCGCTCGAGCCGGACAAGCCAACGGTGAAGTTCTCGCTGCCTTCGAAGACCGCGTCATTGATGACGGGCACTGCGAGGGTTTGCGTCGTCGTGCCCGGCGCGAAGGTCAGCGTGCCGCTGCTTGCGGCGTAGTCGTTGCCTGCGGTCGCCGTGCCGTCCGCGGTTGCATAGTTCACCGTGACCGGCGTGGCGCTTGCCCCGCTGAGGCTCACCGTGAAGGTCGCGCTCCCGGCGGCTTCGCCGACGCTGACGTCGTTGATCGACAATGTCGGCGCGGCTTCGTCGTCGGTGATCGTCACCGTCGCATCGGCATCGCCCAACGTGGCGCCCGTCGGACCGCTCAACGTCACCGTGAAATTCTCGTCGCCTTCGAACAGCGCATCGGCCACGGTCGGGATCGGCACGGTAACGCTGGTCTGGCCAGCCGGGATCGTGACCACCAGGTTGGTCTGGCCGGTGTAGTCGGCCGGCGATGTCGCCGTGCCGTCGCCGGTGTTCAACACCACCGTCACGTCCGTCGCACTCGGCGCCGACAGGCTGACCTGCACCTGCGCCGGACTGCCCTCGGTCGTCGATACATCGGCCACGCTGAGCACCGGCGTGGTTTCATCATCCGTGATCGTTGCCGTTCCGGCGGCGGTTCCCAAAGCGGCTCCGACCGGATTGCTGAGCGTTGCGGTGAAGGTCTCGTTGCCTTCGAAGATCGCATCTTCGATGGTCGGCACGCTGACCGTCGTACTCGTGCTGCCGGCGGGGATCGTCAGCGTCAGGCCCGTTTGCGCGGTGTAGTCGCCCGGGGCGACTGCAGTGGCGTCGGTGGTATTCAATGTCACCGTGACCGGTGTGGCGCTCGGCGCCGACAGGCTGATGGTGAACACCATCGGGTCGCCTTCGGCGGTGCTTGGACTGTCGATGGATATCGTCGGCGTGCCCTCGTCGTCGACGATGGTGCCCAGCCCGCTGGCGTCGACGATCGCCGATCCGCTTGCATTGCTCAACGCGACGGTGAAGGTCTCGTCCGGCTCATCGACGTTGTCGTTGGTGATCGCGACCGCGATGGTCTGGCTGGTGATGCCGGGTGCGAAGGTCAGCGTGCCGCTGGTCGCGGTGTAGTCGCTGCCGGCGGTCGCCGTGCCGTTCGCGGTGGCGTAGTCCACGGTGACCGGCGTGGCGCTCGCCCCGCTCAGGCTCACGGTGAAAGTCGCCGTGCCCGCCGATTCGCCGACATTGACATCGTTGATCGACAGCGTCGGGGCGGCTTCGTCGTCGGTGATCGTGCCGGTGCCGGTGGCAGTACCCAGCGCGGCACCCACCGGATTGCTGATCGTCGCGGTGAAGTTCTCGTTGCCTTCGAAAAGCGCATCCTCGACAGTCGGCACGTTAACCGTGGCGCTGGTGCTGCCGGCCGCGATCGTGACCGTCAGGCCGGTTTGCGCGATGTAATCTGCCGGCGCATTGGCCGTGCCGTTGGTCGTGTTCAACGTGACCGTGACGTCCGTGGCGCTCGGGTTCGACAAGCTGACCGTGAAGCCCACCGGATCGCCTTCGGCCGCGCTCGGGCTGTCGATGGAAACCGTGGGTTGTGCGTCGTCATCCGTGATCGTTGCCGTCCCGGTAGCGGTGCCCAAGGCAGCACCGACCGGGTTGCTGATCGTCGCGGCGAAGTTCTCGTTGCCTTCGAAGATCGTGTCTTCGATGGTCGGCACGTTGACTGTCGTGCTGGTATTGCCTGCCAGGATGGTCACGACCACCCCGGTTTGCGCCGTGTAATCGCCGGGGGCCACCGCCGTGCCATTGGCCGTGTTCAGCGTGACCGTGACATCGGTGGCGCTCGGGCTCGACAGGCTGACGGTGAACACCATCGGATCGCCTTCGGCAGCGCTCGGGCTGTCGATGGAAACCGTGGGCTGTGCCTCGTCATCCGTGATCGTTGCCGTGCCGGTCGCAGTGCCCAAGGTGGCGCCCACCGGACTGCTGATCGTCGCGGTGAAGTTCTCGTTGCCTTCGAAGATTGCGTCTTCGATGGTCGGCACGTTGACCGTCGCACTCGTGGTTCCGGCCAGGATCGTGACCGTCAGTCCGCTTTGCGCGGTGTAGTCGCCGGGCGCCGCCGCCGTGCCATTGGCCGTGTTCAACGTGACCGTGACGTCCGTGGTACTCGGATTCGACAGACTGACCGTGAACACCATCGGGTCGCCTTCCGTGGTGCTCGGGCTGTCGATGGAAACCGTGGGCTGCGCATCATCATCCGTGATCGTCGCGGTGCCCGTGGCGGTGCCAAGCGTGGCGCCCACCGGACTGCTGAGCGTCGCGGTGAAGTTCTCGTTGCCTTCGAAGATTGCGTCTTCGATGGTCGGCACGTTGACCGTCGTGCTGGTGCTACCGGCCAGGATGGTCACGACCACACCGGTTTGCGCCGTGTAATCGCCGGGGGCCACCGCCGTGCCATTGGCCGTGTTCAGCGTGACCGTGACGTCCGTGGCGCTCGGGTTCGACAGGCTGACGGTGAACACCATCGGGTCGCCTTCGGCGGCACTCGGGCTGTCGATGGACACTACCGGTTGCGTATCGTCGTCAGTGATCGTCACCACCGCATCGGCATCGCCCAGCGTGGCGCCGGTGGGACTGCTCAAGGTCACCGAGAACGTTTCGTTGCCTTCGAACAAGGTGTCGGCCGCAGTCGGGATCGGGACCGTCGCGCTGGTCTGGCCGGCCGGGATCGTGACCACTAAGCCTGTTTGTGCGGTGTAATCGCCGGGTGCGACCGCCGTGCCGTTCGTGGTGTTCAACACCACGGTCACGTCCGTTGCACTCGGCGCCGACAGGCTGACCACCACCTGCGCCGGACTGCCTTCGGTCGCCGATACATCGGCCACACTGAGCACCGGCGGGGCCTCGTCGTCGAGAATCGTGCCCAGGCCGCTGGCATCGACGATCGTGGTCCCGACCGCGTTGGACAGGTTGACGGAATAGACTTCGTCCGGCTCGTCCGTGGCGTCGTTGATGATTGCGATACTGATTGTCTGGGTGGTGACGCCGGGCGCAAAGGTCAGCGTGCCGCTGGTTGCGGTGTAGTCGCTGCCGGCGGTCGCCGTCCCATTCGCGGTGGCGTAATCCACCGTGACCGGCGTGGCGCTCGCCCCGCTCAGCGTCACCGTGAACGTTGCCGTGCCAGCCGACTCGTTGACGCTGACATCATCGATCGACAATGTCGGGGCGGCTTCGTCGTCGGTGATCGTGCCGGTGCCGGAAGCCGTCCCGATCGTCGCGCCGGTCGGGTTGCTGATCGTTGCGGTGAAGGCCTCGTTGCCTTCGAAGATCGCGTCCTCGATGGTCGGTACGCTGACCGTCGTACTCGTGCTGCCGGCCAGGATGGTGACCGTCAGCCCCGTTTGCGCGGTGTAATCGCCCGGTTCGATCGCGGTGCCGTTGGCGGTGTTCAACGTCACCGTGACATCCGTGGTGCTCGGATTCGACAGGCTGACCGCAAACACCATCGGGTCGCCTTCTGCCGTGCTCGGGCTGTCGATGGAGACCGTTGGCTGGGGATCATCGTCGGTGATCGTGCCGGTACCCGTCGCCGTTCCGATCGTGGCATTGGCCGGATTGCTGATCGTGGCGGTGAAGGTCTCGTTGCCCTCGAAGATCGCGTCCTCGGCGGTCGGCACGCTGGCGCTCGCGCTTGTGCTGCCGGCTGGAATAGTGATGGTCACGCCGGTCTGCGCGGTGTAGTCGCCGGGCGCAGTAGCGGTACCGTTCGCCGTGTTCAACGTGACGGTCACGTCGGAGGCGGACGGACCGGACAGGCTCACGGTGAAGACGACAGCATCGCCCTCCGCCGCGCTCGCACTGTTTATCGAAACCGTCGGCGTGACCGGGACCGGGTTTTCGGTATCGGTGTTGTCGCCGGGATCCGGATCCGTGGTTCCGCCTGGCGGTGTCACCGTAGCCGTATTCGCGCCGATGGTGCCGGACGCCGGTGCGGTGGCGGTAACCGTGATGGTGACCGTATTGGCGGCACCTGCGCCCACGTTCGCAGTGAGATTGACGTTGCCGGTACCGCTGGCCACGCCGCACGACGAAGTCCCCGCCGCCACGCAAGTCCAGCTGACGCCGGTCAGTTCCGCGGGAACCGTGTCGACGATCGTGGCGCCGATGGCATCCGATGGCCCGGCGTTGCTGACCACGATCTGGTAAGTAACCGCCGAACCTGCCGGTGCCGGCGAAGCGCTGGTCAGCGTCTTCACCAGCGACAGATCGGAAACGGCGCTGACCGGGACCGACGGCGTGGTGCTGGTGTCGTCCGATGGATCCGGATCCGTCGTGCCGCCTGGCGGCGCGACCGTCGCGGTGTTCGCATCGATGGTTCCGGATGCCGGGGCGGTGCCGCTGACCGTCAACGTGATCGTATTGGCGGGCCCGACGGCGATGTCCGCCGTCAGGCTGATGCTGTTGCCCGTGCCGCTGGTCGTGCCGCACGAAGAGGTGCCCGCGGCAACGCAGGTCCAATTGACGTTGGTCAACTGCGGCGGGACCGTATCGGTGATCGTGGCGCCGGCGACGTTCGAAGGCCCGGCATTGCTGACGACGATCTGGTAGGTGACGGTCGAACCCGCAGGGGCAGTCGATGCGCTCGTCAGCGTCTTGACGATGGACAGATCCGAGGACAACGCCAGGGCATTGCTGTCCGTTGCGGTGTTGTTGCCGGGCGCGGGATCGGTGGTGTTGGAGGGAACTGCAATCCGCGCGGTGTTGACCAGCGGATTCGGGAAGTTCTGCGCCATCGCGGCGCCGGCCGCCAGCCAAAGCGCGAGAACCGCCAGCATTCGAATTGCCCGCAGCGCGCCCGCCAATCGCGGCGCGCCTCCCAGCCGGAGGTCTCTTTGCTTGTTGAGGCTGGGTTTCACGGTATCCATATCGAGGCCCTGCGAATTCGCGATGAAGGGCACTGCCATGACGCGTGGGAAGACGTTTCGGTTTCGGCGTCGCCCATGTCGCGCCAACGGCAAGCGCTAGTACGCCGCCGGATTGGCGCTGAAGGTCACGGGTACGTTGATCGTCGCCTGTCCCCCGGCATCGAGGTTGACGGTCAAATTGACGGATTGATCGCCCGCACTCCCCCCGGTGGCGAGGCTGCAGGCGCCGGTGCCCTGCGTCACCGCGCAGGTCCATGGCCCCGACAGCGTCACGCCGTTGGGCAGCGTGTCGCTGACGGCGGCGCCCGTGACCGCGGCTGGCCCGGCGTTCGAAACGGTGATCGCATAAGTCGCGGTGCCGCCTGGCGCATAGGTGCCAGAGCCGTCCGACTTGGCGATGACCAGGTCGGCGGTGCACGCGACGCCAATGCCTTCGACGGTGACCACGGCCTGGCCGATTCCGATCCCCAGCATGTCCAGCAACGGATCAAGGACGCCGCCGAGCACCGCGTTCAGCGCGGGCTGGATGATCGTGGTCGTCTGCGCCTGCAGCGCGCCTTCGATGGCGCCGATCATCGGGTTCACGAAATTGTTGACGATGTTCGTGAGTACCGCGCCCGACACCGGCACGCCCAGCACGGTTGCCGTGATGGTGCCGGCGCGGACATCCAGATTGAGGTTGTTGACCAGGCTGGTAACCAGGTTGCCGACGCAAAGCGTGCCGCAGGTGATCGTCTGGGTTTCCGCATAGGGGCCGTTGAAGGACAACGTCTGTACTGCCGGATCGCCTTCGGCGATGGCGAGCGCGGAGACGGTCAGCGGCACCTGCACGCTGACGTCGCCCACCAAGGGGATGTTCACGTTGAAGCTGAGGTTCAACGAAGAGATGTCCTGCCGCACGAAGTCGGCAGCATCGATGCTGTCGGAGCGATTGAAGAACACCGCATCGTCGTCCGCGGGGCCGGCTATGCCGGGATCGCCGATGTAGAGGTCGACGATGCCGGGCTCCGCCTGCACGGTAACGGTCTGTGCGAGCGCATTGACCTGGCTGATGGTGCCCTGCGCCCTGGCGACCTCGGCATACACATCGAGTTCCAGCAAGCCCTGGGTCAGCGACAGGTTGCTCACTCCCAACAGGCCGAGGCTGTTGATCGCAGTCACTACGGGCGCCAGGTTGAAGCCGTTGAGGATTTCGAAATTGCTTTTCGCGCGGATCGCTGCCGTGTGGAACTGCGTTCCTACCGGCCCGCAGACATAGACCGGCGGCTCCACGACCTGCAGCCATTGCTGCACATTGGCGACTCCGGTCAATCCCAGCGCAGCGGTATTGACCGTTACCGGCGTCGGCGTGGTGAGCACGTTCTCGAAGTTGTACAGCTGTACCGATCCGGTGAGCAGGTCGAGAACGTCCAGGTCGATGTCCGCGAGCGATCCGGGGGGCAGGGAAACTTGCAGGAAGTCCCCCAAGTTGATGGTTCCCGCCACGCCTGCCAGAGTGGGCGCGAGCAGGTTCAACGCATTGACCGCAGCCGTATTTCCGTCCGCCTGCAGCACCTGGGCCATCGCAAGGCGCAACTGATCCAGGGTGATATCGGCAGCCAGGACCTGGCTTGGATCGCTCAAGCTCAGGTTGGTGCCGAGCTGGGCGAGCAATGCATTCAGATTGATATCCGCGCCCGCCAGCCCATTCCAATCCAGGACGGTCAGGTTGACGGACGTGCCCGGCAACAGCGCCTGGAACAACAGGTTGAGCACCGGACTCTGTGTGGAATCCACCGAGGCCAGCCGGGGACCCGCCGTCACGCAAGCATTGCTCGTGCATCCGACCTGCGCATGCACGCGCGACGGGAAAAGGGCAAAGGCGGTTGTCGCCAAGAACAGCAACCCCATCAGGCAGCGCGCACCGCGCGGCATGTTGCGTCTCGCACTCATCGACGGCCCCCTTTCCACGTCAGCCCCCTGCGTCCTTTCTTCCCGACGTTTGCCGTCGTACCTGACGGCAGCCACAACCGTATTTGTGCGCCCTTGCACGAAAGAGTACGGCTGTTGTTGCGATCACTAAGTAATGTGATATCTAGCGTTAGGCAAACGCTCTACTGCTGGGGAGCAGTAAGAAGTTCTGGCAGTGTCGCTTTTTGGAGTGGCGCAAATGCTTGATCTGTCTGCAAACGAAAGTGGAAGCACGCAACTTTCGAACAGTTTTGCTATGCGGGAAGAATCGCTGTCATCCGCGCGCGATCGGGACTTGTTGGATAAGACTCAACTAGGGGTAAGAATCATTCATGGCTTCCATGGCTCTACGCATACGGCGATGTCGTACCCTAGCGAGACTGTCCCAAGGTGAGCTGGCCAGCCGCGTTGGCGTCCACCGCAGCGCGGTGACGCAATGGGAACGCGATGGGGGCACGCACCCCAGCATCGAGCACCTGGCTGCCATTTCCGTCACGACCAACGTGCCATTCGAATGGCTCGCCACCGGCCGTGGCCATCCCGCCCAGGGTCCGGAAACGGAGGTTCCCGCTGTCGCCATGGACTACGCCGTCGACGAGATGGAAGCCAGGCTGCTCGAGGTGGTTCGCCGCTTGCCGAAGAGCAAGCGGCATGCGATTTGCGCGCTGATCGAGTCGATCGTGAGCTGACCCGATCGGGGTCGGCGCCTTAGCCCTCCACTGAACGAATGTACGTCCCGCGCCGGCCTGCGCCGGCGTGGCTACATGCGTTTTCGCGAAGGCAAAAGAAAACCCCCGTCCGAACGGACGGGGGTTTGGATAAAGAC
>NZ_JAGKTC010000001.1:1384717-1549717 GCF_017939625.1 Pseudoxanthomonas helianthi | reverse complement strand
TTACTCATGTCAGCATTCGCACTTCCGATACCTCCAGCAGCCTTCTCAAGCCACCTTCACTGGCGTACGGAACGCTCCTCTACCGCGCATAACAAAGTTATGCACCCCAAGCTTCGGTTTCGTGCTTAGCCCCGTTAAATCTTCCGCGCAGACCGACTCGACCAGTGAGCTATTACGCTTTCTTTAAAGGGTGGCTGCTTCTAAGCCAACCTCCTGGCTGTCTGTGCCTTTCCACATCGTTTTCCACTTAGCACGAAATTTGGGACCTTAGCTGTGGGTCTGGGTTGTTTCCCTTTTCACGACGGACGTTAGCACCCGCCGTGTGTCTCCCATACAGTCCGTCTTGGTATTCGGAGTTTGCAATGGTTTGCTAAGACGCGATGTCCCGCTAGCCATAACAGTGCTCTACCCCCAAGAGGATACATATGAGGCGCTACCTAAATAGCTTTCGAGGAGAACCAGCTATCTCCGGGTTCGATTAGCTTTTCACTCCTAATCACACCTCATCCCCTACCTTTGCAACGGGAGTGGGTTCGGGCCTCCAGTACCTGTTACGGCACCTTCACCCTGGGCATGACTAGATCACCCGGTTTCGGGTCTACTGCCCGCGACTATGCGCCCTTATCAGACTCGGTTTCCCTTCGCCTCCCCTATACGGTTAAGCTCGCCACGAACAGTAAGTCGCTGACCCATTATACAAAAGGTACGCAGTCACCCCGAAGGGCTCCTACTGCTTGTACGCACACGGTTTCAGGGTCTATTTCACTCCCCTCTCCGGGGTTCTTTTCGCCTTTCCCTCACGGTACTGGTTCACTATCGGTCGGTCAGGAGTATTTAGCCTTGGAGGATGGTCCCCCCATGTTCAGACAGGGTTTCTCGTGCCCCGCCCTACTCGTCTTCACTGAGGTGGCCCTTTCGAATACCGGGCTGTCACCGTCTATGGCGTCTCTTTCCAGAGACTTCTTCTAAAACCATCTCAGCTTAAGGGCTGTTCCCCGTTCGCTCGTCACTACTCAGGGAATCTCGGTTGATTTCTTTTCCTCCGGGTACTTAGATATTTCAGTTCTCCGGGTTTGCTTCCAGCAGCTATGAATTCACTGCAGGATACCTATTGCTAGGTGGGTTTCCCCATTCGGACATCGCGGGATCAAAGCTTGTTGCCAGCTCCCCCGCGCTTTTCGCAGGCTGCCACGTCCTTCATCGCCTCTGACCGCCAAGGCATCCACCGTGTGCGCTTATTCGCTTGACCATATAACCCCAAGTCGCCTCGGGATTGATGTGTTCGCGGGGTACAAATCCGCAAACGCGAATATCAACGACATTCAAGTTTCAGGGGCTCGAAGCCCCCGCCTTAGCCTCAACGACACGTCTAGATGAAAATCTAAAACGCTCGCTACGTCCCAAGTTGTCAAAGAACAACAAGCCGGCCTCAACGCCAAGCTCGTGAAATCTTTTAGTGTGCGCGCAATCCAGAGTTTCGTAGCTGGCCCGACCTGTATTGGTGGGTCTGGGAGGACTCGAACCACCGACCTCACCCTTATCAGGGGTGCGCTCTAACCACCTGAGCTACAGACCCAAAAGTCGAGTTCAGATGGTGGAGCCAGTCGGGATCGAACCGACGACCCCCTGCTTGCAAAGCAGGTGCTCTCCCAGCTGAGCTATGGCCCCGTTTGTGCGGGGTTACTCTGAATGCAGGTTACTTGTGTGGGCGCCTGACAAGAAGCGCTTGTCGTGCTCAAAAGGAGGTGATCCAGCCGCACCTTCCGATACGGCTACCTTGTTACGACTTCACCCCAGTCATCGGCCACACCGTGGCAAGCGCCCTCCTTGCGGTTAAGCTACCTGCTTCTGGTGCAACAAACTCCCATGGTGTGACGGGCGGTGTGTACAAGGCCCGGGAACGTATTCACCGCAGCAATGCTGATCTGCGATTACTAGCGATTCCGACTTCATGGAGTCGAGTTGCAGACTCCAATCCGGACTGAGATGGGGTTTCTGGGATTGGCTCACCCTCGCGGGTTTGCAGCCCTCTGTCCCCACCATTGTAGTACGTGTGTAGCCCTGGTCGTAAGGGCCATGATGACTTGACGTCATCCCCACCTTCCTCCGGTTTGTCACCGGCGGTCTCCTTAGAGTTCCCACCATTACGTGCTGGCAACTAAGGACAAGGGTTGCGCTCGTTGCGGGACTTAACCCAACATCTCACGACACGAGCTGACGACAGCCATGCAGCACCTGTCTCACGGTTCCCGAAGGCACCAATCCATCTCTGGAAAGTTCCGTGGATGTCAAGACCAGGTAAGGTTCTTCGCGTTGCATCGAATTAAACCACATACTCCACCGCTTGTGCGGGCCCCCGTCAATTCCTTTGAGTTTCAGTCTTGCGACCGTACTCCCCAGGCGGCGAACTTAACGCGTTAGCTTCGATACTGGGTTCCAAGTTGAACCCAACATCCAGTTCGCATCGTTTAGGGCGTGGACTACCAGGGTATCTAATCCTGTTTGCTCCCCACGCTTTCGTGCCTCAGTGTCAGTGCTGGCCCAGGTAGTCGCCTTCGCCACAGATGTTCCTTCCGATCTCTACGCATTTCACTGCTACACCGGAAATTCCACTACCCTCTACCGCACTCTAGTCGCCCAGTATCCACTGCAATTCCCAGGTTGAGCCCAGGGCTTTCACAACGGACTTAAACGACCACCTACGCACGCTTTACGCCCAGTAATTCCGAGTAACGCTTGCACCCTTCGTATTACCGCGGCTGCTGGCACGAAGTTAGCCGGTGCTTATTCTTTGGGTACCGTCAGAACAACCGGGTATTAGCCGATTGCTTTTCTTTCCCAACAAAAGGGCTTTACAACCCGAAGGCCTTCTTCACCCACGCGGTATGGCTGGATCAGGCTTGCGCCCATTGTCCAATATTCCCCACTGCTGCCTCCCGTAGGAGTCTGGACCGTGTCTCAGTTCCAGTGTGGCTGATCATCCTCTCAGACCAGCTACGGATCGTCGCCTTGGTGGGCTTTTACCCCGCCAACTAGCTAATCCGACATCGGCTCATCCAATCGCGAGAGGTCTTGCGATCCCCCTCTTTCACCCGAAGGTCGTATGCGGTATTAGCGTAAGTTTCCCTACGTTATCCCCCACGACAGGGTAGATTCCGATGTATTCCTCACCCGTCCGCCACTCGCCACCCAAGGAGCAAGCTCCTCTGTGCTGCCGTTCGACTTGCATGTGTTAGGCCTACCGCCAGCGTTCACTCTGAGCCAGGATCAAACTCTTCACTTAAAACTGCATGCCTTGCGGCAAAGCTTTTAGCTGCAGAATTCGATCACAAGCCTACGTATCGCTTGCATATCTACAATTGACAAGATGCTCATGAATCGAACGTCTGCAAGATGGACAGCTAGTCCTTCCTACAGGCGCCCACACAAGTCACCTGCGCACACTGTCAAAGAGCATCGGAGTCGGCCTCAGCGCCTTTCCCCGTAACCCGACGTTTCCGTCGAGGTGAGCCGCACATTATGGCGGGCTTTTTTCGAATCGTCAATACCTCGTTCGAGGAATTTTTCGATTCGCCCTTCGCCGGGTCGCTTCCGCTTGGAAAGCTTTCCGTCGGAGGGAGCCGCACATTCTGGCCGGTCCTTCCCGGATCGTCAAGTCCTTTTTCAAGGAATTTTTCGATCCGTCCTCTTCGCGAGCCGCTTCCGTAGGGAAGACGTTTCGTCCGAGGGAGCCGATTATTCTAGCCGGCTTTTCGAGAACGTCAACACCGCATCGCGAAGTTTTTCGTTCCCGCCTCCGTCGCGCTCGGCCCGGTTTCGCGGGCCCGACACGTCGAAGGGGCGCGCATTTTGCACATCCGAAAGCGCGTTGGGAAGGGGGTAGCAGCGAGATCGTCGAAACATGCGGCTTTTCGCAGCCGAAATCGCCTAGCCACGCGGCCACGCGCGCTCCGGCGCGCCACCCGCCGACGTTATTTCAGCCGGCAACCAGCCTGACGCGGGCGAAATTGCGCTTGCCGACGGCCAGCACGCCTTCGAAACCCGGCTGCAAGGTCAGCCCCGCATCTTCGACCACGGCACCATCGAGCTTCACCGCACGCTCCTTCAGCTTGCGATTGGCCTCCGAATTGCTCGGCGTGATGCCTGCGGCGGTCAGCAGGGCGGCGATGCGGATGCCTTCCGCGGGGATCGCCACGTCCTTCAGTTCCAGCAGCGTGGTGTCGCCCTGCCCGGTCACCGCCGCATGCCAGCCGGCGATGGCGGTCTCGGCGGCGGCCGCGTCGTGGAAGCGCGCAGCGAGCTCGCGCGCCAGGCGCAGCTTCACGTCGCGCGGATTCAGCACGCCGGAAGCCACCTCGGAACGCATTTTTTCCGCTTCTCCGGCGCTTATTTCGAAGCTCAGCAACTCGATCCATTTCCACATCAGCTGGTCGCCGATCTTCATGGTCTTGTTGACGATGTCGATGGCGGGC
Organism: Pseudoxanthomonas helianthi; assembly: GCF_017939625.1. Lineage (GTDB taxonomy): Bacteria > Pseudomonadota > Gammaproteobacteria > Xanthomonadales > Xanthomonadaceae > Pseudoxanthomonas_A > Pseudoxanthomonas_A helianthi. The sequence goes on along the minus strand of NZ_JAGKTC010000001.1, from coordinate 1,545,245 downwards.
TCGGCGATGCCGATGTAGTTGCCCAGCGACTTCGACATCTTGTTGACGCCGTCCAGGCCCTCCAGCAGCGGCATGGTCAGCACGATCTGAGGCGGCTGGCCATGGTGTTCCTGCAGGCCGCGCCCCATCAGCAGGTTGAACTTCTGGTCGGTGCCGCCGAGCTCGACGTCGGCCTGCAGCGCCACCGAGTCGTAGCCCTGCACCAGCGGATACAGGAATTCGTGGATGGCGATCGATTGCTGCGCGGCGTAGCGCTTGGCGAAGTCGTCGCGCTCGAGCATGCGCGCGACGGTGTGCTGCGCAGCCAGCTTGATCATGTCGGCGGCGGTCATCTTGCCGAACCATTCGCTGTTGAAGCGCAGTTCGGTCTTCTCGCGGTCGAGCACCTTGAACACCTGGTCGGCGTAGGTCTTGGCGTTCGCCTCGACGTCCTCGCGGGTCAGCGGCTTGCGGGTGACGTTCTTGCCGGTCGGGTCGCCGATCATCCCGGTGAAGTCGCCGATCAGGAAGATGACCTGGTGCCCCAGATCCTGGAACTGCCGCATCTTGTTCAACAGCACGGTGTGGCCGATGTGCAGGTCGGGCGCGGTCGGATCGAAACCGGCCTTGATCCGCAGTGGGCGGCCGAGCTGCAGGCGGGCTTCCAGCTCTTCGGGCTTGAGGATTTCATCGGCGCCGCGGGCGATCAGGGCGAGGGCTTCGGACAGGGACGACAAGGGGGTTTTCCGTGTTGTGGGCGTCCACGAACATGAACGCCTGGTTAAATCGGGGTTAATTGGTGACCGGAGTCAGAATTGTCAATGAACTCAAGGGTTTGACGCAAACTTTTCGCGTGTTTATGGTACGCGGATTGGCGGCGAGCTGGCCGGGGACACAATAGATGCACGCACACGGTGACGGCCGCGGCCATCGCGAAAATGATCTTAAGCGCTCTTCCGACCGGCAGCGCTTCAAGGAACGCTTGGAAATCCTTCGCGATTCGTCCCTGCACCGTCAAGTGAAGCAGCACCTGGCCGCGCATCGCTGGACGCGTCGGCAGTGGATCCATGCCAGCTTGTTCCTGAGCATCGGCGTGATGCTGGCGACCATCGTGCCGGGCTTTTCCTCGGCCACCCAGGCGCCGTCGATCAGGCCGTTCTCCACCACGACGCTTTCGCTGCCGGCATTGTCCGCGCAGCAGCGCGGCGGTACCGCCGGCGACAGCTGGCAACTGATTAAGGTCAAGCCGGGCCAGACCCTGCGCGCGGTGTTCAAGCAGCTGGGCATCCCGGCCGAAACGATGAAACTGGTGTTGTCGAACCGCAACGCGAAGACGGCGTTGACCCAGCTGAAGCCGGGCAGCGAGCTGGCCTTCGACCTGCCGGTCGGCGGCAGCCTGCGCACGCTGCGCTACGACCGCGATGCCGACCACCGCGTCGAGCTGGCGCTGGATGGCGACCAGGTGCGGGAGAAGGTGATTTCCCGCGACAGCATGACCCGCACCGTGGTGCTCAGCGGCACCGTCGGGCGGTCGCTGAACCGTTCCGCGCGCAAGGCCGGCCTGACCCAGGCCAACCTCAACGCGCTGACCGACGAGATCTTCAAGTACGACATCGACTTCGACTCCGACCTGGATCCGAACGACCGCTTCAGCGTGGTTGTCGACCAGACCTGGCGCGACGGCGAGCTGATCAGCACCGGCCCGGTGCAGGCCGCTACCTTCACGGTCGACGGCAAGCTGCACTCGGGCTTTCGCTTCGCCCGCGCGGGTGGCAAGCCGGAATACTTCACCCCGGAAGGCCGGCCGCTGAAGAAGATCTTCATCCGCATGCCGATCCCGTATGCGCGGCTCAGCTCGCGCTTCGGCAACCGTTTCCATCCGGTGCTGGGTCGCATGCGCATGCACAAGGGCGTCGATTACGCCGCGGGTACCGGCACGCCGATCATGGCCGCGGGCGACGCGCGCGTGCAGTTCGCCGGCCGCCAGAACGGCTACGGCAACGTGGTGATCCTCGACCACGGCCGCGGCTACACCACCCTGTACGGGCACATGTCGCGCTTCGGCAAGATCCGCACCGGCCAGCGCGTCGCGCAGGGCACGGTGATCGGCTACGTCGGCAGCACCGGCCTGGCCACCGGCCCGCACCTGCATTACGAATTCCGCGTCAACGGCGTGCACCGCAACCCGCTGTCGATCACCATGCCGCCGCCGGAACCGCTGGGCGGCGCGCAACTGGCCGCGTATCGCAGCTATACCGCGCGCGCGCTGGCGCAGATCCGCACGGTCGAGAACATCATCTATGCCGATGCCGGATCGACCGCGGACAAACCGGTCGTGGCGGTGGCGGCGAAGCCGAAGAACGGCGCGAAGACGAAGAAGGGCTGAGCTTCAGACGCGGATCTAGGCGGATCAACTCCGCTTCAGTTGCTTTATTCGCGTTTATCCGCGTAAATCCGTGTCCAGCCGCTTTTTCGCTTCCCGCGCATGCCCGATCTCTACCTTGGCCTGATCTCCGGCACCAGCGCCGACGGCATCGATGCGGCACTGGTCGCCTTCGAGCCGCAGCTGCGGCTGATTGCGGGTCGTACCTATGCCTGGAATGCGGCCACGCGCGAGCGGCTGATCGCCTTGGGCCAGGGCGGCGACGCGAAGTCGCTGGACGAACTGGGCGAACTCGACGTGCAGGTCGCGCAGGCCTTCGCGGATGCGGCGACGAAGCTGATCGACGAGGCTGGCGTCGCGCGCGCCGGGGTGCGCGCGCTGGGCTCGCACGGGCAAACCATCCGCCACCGGCCTGAGGCGAAGTATCCGTTCACCTGGCAGATCGGCGATGGCAACGTCATCGCCGAACGCAGCGGCATCGCGACCGTCGCGGATTTCCGCCGCCGCGACGTGGCCGCGGGCGGCCATGGCGCGCCGTTGATGCCCGCTTTCCACGCGGCGATGCTGCATTCGCCGGACGAGGACCGCGCGGTGCTGAACCTGGGCGGCATCGCCAACTTCACCCTGCTGCCGCGCGAAGGCGCGGTGCGCGGCTTCGACACCGGGCCGGCCAATGCGCTGCTGGATGCGTGGTGCGAACGCCACACAGGCGACGCCTTCGATGCCGGCGGTGCTTTCGCCGCCCAGGGCAGGATCGACGAAGCGCTGCTCGCACGATTGCTGGACGAGACCTGGTTCGCCCTGCCGCCGCCGAAAAGCACCGGCCGCGAGCAATTCCACCTGCCTTGGGTCGAATCGCGCCTGCGCGGCGATGAAGCGCCCGCAGACGTGCAGGCGACGCTGCTGGAACTGAGCGCGGCCACCGCCGCCGATGCGCTGCGCGCGACCCAACCGCAGACTAAGCATGTGCTGGTCTGTGGCGGCGGCGTGCACAACCCGTTGCTGATGGCGCGGCTGGCCGCGCGATTGCCCGGCTGCGTGGTCGAATCGACCGCCGCGCACGGACTGGCCCCGGATTTCGTCGAGGCGATGGGCTTCGCCTGGCTGGCCCGCGAAACCCTCGCGGGCCGCCCGGGCAACCTGCCTTCGGTCAGCGGCGCGGCAGGGCCGCGCGTGCTCGGCGTGGTTTATCCAGCCTGACGCGATCCGCTTTGCGTAGCGTCGAGCTTGCTCGACTGCCGTTGCTGTTGCTGTTGTAAAAGCCGGGCTTGTCCCGGCTTGCTTCTTGCTACCGTCATAAGATCAAAAACGTGTCGGGACAAGCCGGCACCTACGAGGCAGGAGCAGTCGAGCAAGCTCGACTCTACACAGGCCTATTCTTGAGTCGCGGCGACGCGGGCCCGCAACCGTGGGGTCAGCAGGATGTACAGCATCATCGCCGGCAGCAGCGCCAGCACGGTGATCACGAAGTACATGCCGTAGCCCGTAGCGGTCGCGATGCCGCCCGCAAAGAAGCCAAGCACCTTGCCCGGCAGGTTCACCAGCGAGCTCAGCAGCGCGTACTGCGTCGCGGTGTGCTCGCGATTCACCAATGAAGACAGGAACGCCACCGTTGGCGGCCCCAACATGCCGAGGGTCAGGTTTTCCGCGGAGATCACTGCAGTCAGCATCCACAGGTTGCCCTGGTTGGGAATCAGCAGCAGGTACAGCAGGTTGCAGGCGCCGCAAACGACGATCATCACGCCAAGCGATTTCCAGGCGCCCCAGCGCGCGACCATCGCGCCGCCGATGAACACGCCAATGATGCCGATCCATACGCCCCAGATCTTGGTGATCGAGCCGATCTCGGTCTTGCTGAAGCCCATGTCGCGGTAGAACGGGCTCATGATGCCGCCGATGGTGGCCTGTTCGGGCACCTTGAACAGCAGGATGAACGCGAGCAGGGTCAGCGCGAGTGCGATGCCGTAACGACGGAAGAAATCGGCGAAGGGGTCGATCACGGCGAGCTGCATCGCGTGCGACCAGCCCTGCGTCTTGACCTGGATGACATCGGGTTCGCGCGCCAGCAGGTTGGCGACGACCGGGATCAGCATGCACGCCGCCATGATCGCGTACACGGTCGGCCATGGGATGTGGTCGGCCATGATCGCTGCGAACGCACCCGCAATGATCAGGCCGATGCGATAGCCCAGCGCGTAGGTCGCGACCAGCGCGCCCTGCGCGGATTCGGGGGCGATTTCGATGCGATAGGCGTCCACGGCGATGTCCTGGGTCGCGCCGAAGAACGCGACCGCCACCGTCGCCAGCACGAAGGCCTGCAGCCGATCCGGGGTGAACGCGGCCATCGCCAGCAACGCCACCACCACGCCCAACTGCGAAAACAGCAGCCAGCCGCGGCGGCGGCCCAGCCGTCCGAAACCCGGCAGGCGCCAGTGGTCGAGCAGCGGCGCCCACACGAACTTGAAGGTGTAGAGCAGGCCCGCGCTGGCGATCATGGTGATCTCCTTCAGCACGATGCCTTCGTCCTTCAACCAGAACGCCAGCGTGCCGGCGACCAGCAGGAACGGCAGCCCCGAGGAGAAGCCGAAGAAGAACATCGTCCACGCGGCCGGCTGGGTGAAGGCCTGCCACACGGAGGGCTTTTTCGCCTTCGCTTCGCTCATTCGGCGTACTCCACCACGTAGGGCGCATGATCGGAGAAGCGCGGCTCGCGGGCGATCGCGCAGGCCTTCGCGCGCTTGCCCAGCGCGGGCGTGGCGAACTGGTAGTCGATGCGCCAACCGACGTTGTTGGCACGCGCGGCGCCGCGGTTGCTCCACCAGGTGTAGTCCTGGCCCTGCGGGTGCAGCGCGCGGTAGCTGTCGACCCAGCCGTTCGGCCGGGCCGGCGTGCCATCGCTGCCGCCGTCGTCACCAAGCATGCCGTTGAGCCAGGCGCGCTCGGGCGGCAGGCAGCCGGAGTTCTTCTGGTTCGACGACCAGTTTTTGATGTCCAACTTGCTGCGCACGATGTTCCAGTCGCCGCACAGCACGTAGTCGCGGCCGCTGGCCAGCCACTGGTCGAGGATCGGCTTGAGCCACTCCATCACTTCGAACTTGAAGCCTTGGCGTTCCTCGCCGGAACTGCCGGACGGGATGTAGAACGACACCACGCTCAACTTGCCGTAGCGCGCCTCGATGTAGCGGCCTTCGTCGTCGAACGGCGCCCAGCCCAGCGACGTGCGCACCTCGTCCGGCTCGCGCTTCGAGTAGATCGCCACGCCGCTGTAGCCCTTCTTGGTGCTCGCGTCGCGGTAGAAGCAGTGGTGGCCGTCGGGGCGGAAGCAGGCGTCGGTCAGCTGGTCTTCCTGCGCCTTGGTTTCTTGCAGGCAGACCACGTCGGCGTTCTGTGGCTTCAGCCAGTCGAAGAAGCCCTTGTTGGCGGCGGAACGGATGCCGTTGGCGTTGAAGCTGATGATTTTCACGGGCGAACCGGATCGGAGGATGGGCGGAAGCATAACCCGCGGCCGTGCGGCGCAAGGTCGTCGCCCGCGATGGGTAAACTAGCCTTCGCCCCCATCCTTCCCCGCGACCATGCACAAGTCCCGATTCCTGCAACTGGCCCTGCATGCCGAGGCGCTCCGCTTCGGCGAATTCACCCTGAAGTCGGGGCGGCACAGCCCGTACTTCTTCAATGCCGGGCGCTTCGACAGCGGCGCGAAGCTGGCCGAACTGGCCGCATGCTACGCGGACGCGATCGACGCGGCCGGCGTGCAGTTCGACCTGCTGTTCGGTCCCGCCTACAAGGGCATCCCGCTGGCCACCGCGCTGGGCTGCGAGTATGCGCGTCGCGGCCGCGACCTGCCGCTGGCGTTCAACCGCAAGGAAGCCAAGGCACATGGCGAGGGCGGCACCCTGATCGGCGCGCCGCTGGCCGAGCGCCGCGTGCTGATCGTCGACGACGTGATCACCGCGGGGACGGCGATCCGCGAGGCGCTGGCGATCATCGCCGATGGCGGCGGCTTACCGGCGGGGATCGTCGTCGCCCTGGACCGGCAGGAAATCCTGCGCGAGGACGACCCGGAACGGCGCTCGGCGGCGCAATCGGTCGCGGTGGAAACCGGCGTTCCCGTGATCGCCGTCGCCAACCTGCACGACCTGCTTGCATTCGCCGGGGAAAACGCCGAACTTGTCGGCCATCGCGACCAGTTGCTGGCCTATCGCGCGCGCTACGGGAGCGCCGCCGCCGGCTGACCCGGGGGAGGTTGCATGAACATGAAGCTGATTCCGTGGCTGGCGCTGGGTTTCGCCGTGCTCGCCGCGCCCGCCTTCGCGCAGCAATCGACGAAGAAGCTGTATTGCTGGAACGACAAGGGCAACCGCGTATGCAGCGACGCGCTGCCGCCCGACGCGGTGAACCGCGCCCGCGACGAGATCAACTCGAAGAGCGGCATGCGCACCGCCAGCGTGGCCGCGCCGCAGACCGAAGCCGAGCGCGCCGCCGCGCAGGCCGCGGCAGCGCAGGCGGACGCGCAGCAGGCGGCCGCCAAGCTGAAGGCTTTCTCCGACCAGGGGCTGCTGCAGAGTTTCGGCGGCGAGGAACAGCTGCAACGGGTGTTCACCGAACGCCGGCAGATGCTCGAGGACAACCTGCGCACCGCGCGCTTCAACCTGGTCAGCCTGCGCGGCGGCCTGATCGCCCTGCTCGACCAGGCCAGCAGCCGTGAACTGGCCGGCAAGCCGGTCGTCGAGCAGATGCAATCGGACATCCGCACCCGCCATGCCGAACTTGCGCGCCAGCAGGCGCTGCTGGTGGGGTTCACCCGCGATCGTGCGGCGCTGGATGGGGAGATTGCGGAGACGTTGGCGAGGTATCGGGCGTTGAAGGCGGGGAGCGCTATCCAGACGGATCCTACCTCGCAGGCGACAACGGCGGCCAAGCAGTAGCGGGCCAACGAATGAGTTTTCTGATCAAGCCAATGCTTGCCCTTTCAGCATTGGGGCTTGCGCTCAGTCTCATCGCCCATCTAGCCGCAATTGCGGGGATCGACCTGAAACTCGGCAATTCGATTTTCGCGCTGCATATCGGCATCTTCGTCGTATGGCTTCCCGCAGTATTGCTGACCGTCAGAATGCGTCGCGACACAAGAAACTCAGCATGGGGCTTCGGAACCATGTCCTGGAAACAAGTTCTCTCTGGCTGCCCCAGCTGGATGACATACTTGTTATACGGTCTCTTTGCCTACGTCTTCTTTAACTTTCTCTTGTTCATGGGGCATGCCGAAAGCGGCGCCTCGTCAGACGAATCGCCTTCTGCGCCGCAAGTGGTTAGAGGATTCTCGGGCCATTGGCTGCTCTTCTATTACGCAGCCTTTGCAATTGCCTACTCGGCATTCAAGAAGCCCGAACTTCTGGGCGACGCCGTGTGCCAAGCGGGACACAAGGCATTGCCGAGCGACAAATTTTGCTCCGAGTGCGGTAGTCCTGTCTCCATCAAAAAGAATTCGTAAGGTGGGCTTCAACCCATCCTAGTTCCTCCATGTCGTCGGAGAAGGCAGCTCAACACCCGCTCTGCGCAATAAAGCATCTCGGCTATAGCCGCCCCCACGAGTCAGCATCGTAGGGTGTAACCCGCGCAGCGGATTCCGCCGTTCGATAACGCCCCACATGCCGGATTTCGTCGGAATAAAGCCCCAACCACGTCCGCGCAGAAGGTCGGGGCGTTACCCCGACCTACGGATTGAGCGGAAAAGCATCGCGGCTGTAGCCGCTCCCGCACTCAGAACGTCGGCTTCAGATCCGCCGCGACTTCGCGGAGATGGTCGCGGAACGCACCTTGGATGCGGCCCAGCGCCTCGCGATTGTCGGCCTCGAAACGCAACACCAGCACCGGCGTCGTGTTCGACGCGCGCATCAGGCCCCAGCCATCCGGCCAGTCGGCGCGCAGGCCGTCGATGGTCGACAGCTCCGCGCCTTCGAAACGCACGGCCCGGACCAGGTGGGCGCGCTGGATGAATCGCGCCACCACCGCGTGCGGATCGCCGCTGGGCACGTCGACCTTGATCTCCGGCGTGGCCACGCCGCTGGGCAGCGCGTCCAGCACCTCGCTGGGCACGTCCGGCCGCGCGGCGAGGATCTCCAGCAGTCGCGCGGCCGAATACAGGCCGTCGTCGAAGCCGTACCAGCGCTCCTGGAAGAAGAAGTGCCCGCTCATCTCGCCGGCCAGCGCCGCGCCGGTTTCGCGCATCTTCGCCTTGATCAGCGAGTGCCCGGTCTGCCACATCAGCGGCTCGCCGCCATGCTGCACGATCCAGCCATGCAGCTTGCCGGTGCACTTCACGTCGTAGATCACCTGCGCGCCCATGTTGCGGTCGAGCACATCGGCGGCGAACAGCATCAGCAGACGGTCGGGGAAGATGTTGTGGCCGTCCTTGGTCACCACGCCGAGGCGGTCGCCATCTCCGTCGAACGCCAGGCCGAGGTCGGCGTCGAACTGGGCGACGCTCTTCACCAGGTCCTCGAGGTTGTGCGGCTCGCTCGGATCCGGATGATGGTTGGGGAAAGTGCCGTCGATGTCGCAATACAGCGGGATCACTTCGGCACCGATGGCTTCCAGCAGCTTCGGCGCGATTTCGCCGGCGACGCCGTTGCCGGCGTCGACCACCACCTTCAGCGGGCGTGCCAGGTGGATGTCGCCGGCGATGCGCTGGATGTAGTCGGGCGCCAGGTCGCGCTGCTGCAGCGACGCATGGGCCGGAGCCTCGAACAGGCGGCCGTCGCGGATGCGGCGGTACAGGTCGGTGATCGCGTCGCCGGACAGGGTCTGCGCGCCGATGACGATCTTGAAGCCGTTGTAGTCCGGCGGATTGTGGCTGCCGGTGACCGAAACGCAGCAACCTGTGCGCAGCTGGTACGCGCCGAAGTAGGCCACCGGCGTCGGCACCATGCCGATGTCGACGACATTGCGACCGGCCTTGCGCAAGCCCTCGATCAGGCCCGCGGCCAGGTCCGGACCGGACAGGCGGCCGTCGCGGCCGACCACGATGTCGTTGAGCCCTTGCTCCTGCATCACCGTGCCGATGGCCTGGCCGATCTGTTCGGCGACACGCACGTCGAGGTTCTGGCCGACCACGCCACGGATGTCGTAGGCGCGGAAGATGCCGGGGTCGAGCTCGTCGGAGCTGGGCGGCGAAGCGGAAGTATTTTCGTGCACGGGAACCGGGGGAGGTGGCGGGGGAACGGGAGCGCGTTGCACGGCCTGCTGCAGGGTCAGCTCGGCTTCTGTCGCCGGCGACTCGCCGCCTTTGCCGCGCATGCGGAACTTGGAGAAGCCGAGACGCGGGCCGACCAGCGCCAGCACGGCAAGAACGACGCACAGCAACGCGGCCACGGCGCAACCCTGCCAGCCGAGACCGAGGGGACCGCTGGCCGCATCGGGCACCGCGGCGACCACGCGCAACGGGCTGCCGGGCACGGCGCGGGCCAGGCTGTCCGAATGTTCGGCCAGCGCGGTGTCGCCCTTTTCCAGCAACACGGCGGTGCCATGGCGCAAGGCGAGGTAGGTGCCCGATGGTGGTTCCGCGCCCTGCAGCACGGCGGTCAACGGCGATTGCGGCAGCATCGCGAATGCGATGCCGTGCAGGCGCTTGTCGGCGTCGTATGCCGGCGCGGCCACGCCCAGCGCGTTGGCGGCGCCGTCGCGCACGCTGCCGGCGACCGCGGCATTGGCCTGCATCGCCCCTTCCAGCAGGGCGAGCCGGGCGTAACCGGACTTGGGCAGGCCAGCGTACGCGGCTTCGAGATCGAAAGGCACGATTTCGACCTGTTTCGCACCGTTCCAGCCTTGCGCCAGCGCGCTCGAGGCGTCGACGAGGTTGCCGGAAGCCAGCGCGGCCTGGACCGGCGGGCTGGCGAGGCGCTGTTCCAGTTGCTTGCGTTGCGCGGCCAGCGCCTGCCCCGCCGAAGCCACGACATGGTCGCGCAGGCCTTCCAGCGCGCGCAGCGTGCCTTCGTCGCGCCACTGGCTGTACGCGCTCCAACCCAGCCACAAGGCCAGCACGCCGAGCAGTGCCGCCAGTGCCTGCCACAGGCGCGCCGGCAGCGCGCCCAGCCTGAAGTCGCCCGTTCTGGAATTCGCCATTTCGTTCCCCTCAGCGCAGCCCCGTGTGGCCGAAGCCCCCTTCGCCACGCGCGCTGTCGGCGAAAGTATCCACTACCTGCAGCTGTACGCGTGCGATGGGCATCACGACCAGCTGTGCGATGCGGTCGCCGGGCTGGATGGCGAAGGTTTCCCGGCCCCGGTTCCAGACGCTGATCAGCAGGGGGCCCTGGTAGTCGGCGTCGATCAGGCCGGTGCCGTTGCCCAGCACGATGCCGTGGCGATGGCCCAGCCCGGAACGCGGCAACACCACCGCGCACAGGTGCGGGTCGGCCAGGTGGATCGCGATGCCGCTGGGCACCAGCGCCGCATCGCCCGGATGCAGGGTCAGGGTAGCGTCCAGCGCGGCGCGCAGGTCGAGCCCGGCGCTGGCTTCGGTGGCGTAGGCCGGCAGCGGCCATTCGTCGCCGAAGCGCGGGTCGAGCAGTTTCACTTCCAGGGGATGGTTGCGACTCATGCGTTCAATCGTTCCACGATCAGTGCGACGAGGTCGTCGGCGAGCTGGGTCTTCGGGGCGGAAGGGAAATCGCGTTCGCCATCGGCCCAGTACGCGGTCATCGCGTTCTGGTCGCTCTCGAAGCCGCCGTCGGCGATGCCGACCCGGTTGGCGACGATCAGGTCCAGCCGCTTGGCGACGAGCTTGCCGCGCGCGTATCCGGCGACGTTGTCGGTTTCGGCGGCGAAACCGACGACCAGCTTCAGCTTGCCCTGGGTCAATGCGGCGACTTCCGACAGGATGTCCGGCGTCCGCACCAAATCCAGCGCCAGCGATTCGCCGGTCTTCTTGATCTTGCTGGCCGCCGCCACGCGTGGCGTGTAGTCGGCAACGGCGGCCGCGCCGATGTAGATGTCGGCCGGGAACGCGGCGAACACCGCCTCGCGCATTTGCGCCGCCGAACGCACGTCGACGCGCTTCACCCCGGCCGGCGTTTCCAGGTGCACCGGACCGGCGACCAGCAGCACGTCGGCGCCCTGCCTCTGCGCTGCCGCGGCGACCGCAAAGCCCATCTTGCCGCTGCTGCGGTTGCCGAGGTAGCGCACCGGATCGAGGTCTTCGTAGGTCGGGCCTGCGGTGACCACGACCCTCAGTCCTTTCAGCGCGCCACCGGGCGCCGCAGCCGCAACAGACTTCGGCTCGACTGGCGCCGCCGCCAGTTCGGCGACGATCGCATCGGGTTCGCGCAGGCGCCCGGGACCGGACTCGCCTTCGGCCAACGGGCCGTCGTCGGGACCGATCACCTGCACGCCGCGCTCGCGCAAAGCCGCGACATTGGCTTGGGTGGCCGGGTTCAGCCACATGCGGTGGTTCATCGCCGGCGCCACCGACAACGGCGCGGTCGTGGCCAGGCACAGGGTCGAAACCAGGTCGTCGGCGTGGCCGTTGGCCAGTCGCGCCAGCAGGTCGGCGGTGGCCGGGGCGACGATCACCCGGTCGGCCCAGCGCGCCAGTTCCAGGTGGCCCATCGCCTGCTCGGCGGCGCTGTCCCACAGGCTGGTGCGGGTGGCGTGGCCGGACAAGGCCTGGAAACTCAGCGGCGTGACGAATTGCTGCGCGCCGGCGGTCATCGCCACCTGCACTTCGGCGCCGGCCTCGCGCAGCCTGCGCACCAGTTCCAGTGCCTTGTATGCCGCGATGCCTCCGCCCACGCACAGCAGGATGCGCTGTGCGTTCAATGCATGCCCTTTCGAAGCTGGCGTCACGTCGGATTTTTCCTACAACCGGACGGGCGAATAGCTTACCCGATGCCCCGTAACGCCCCGATGCCGTTACGGCATGAGCCCATGCACTCTGGTGCCATGCCGGACAGGCCGGCAGAACACTCCCCCGAAACAGCGGCGCACCACCATGCATATCCGCGATTGGCCGGCGGACGAACGTCCGCGCGAAAAACTGATGCACCGTGGCGCCGCCGCGTTGTCGGACGCCGAATTGCTGGCGATCTTCCTGGGCTCCGGCCTGCGCGGCCGCGACGCGGTGCAGACCGCCCGCGAACTGCTGACCGAACACGGCCCGTTGCGCAGCCTGCTGGAGCGCGAACCCGGCGACCTGGCGCAACTGCCCGGCCTGGGACCCGCCCGCGCCTGCAAGTTGTCCGCCGCGCTGGAACTGGGCAACCGCCACCTCGCCGCGGGGCTGGAACGCGGCATCGCCCTGACCGATCCGTTCACCGCCGGCCGCTACTTCGCCCAGCGCCTGCGCCACCGTGCGCACGAGGTGTTCGCGGCGCTGTTCCTCGACACGCGCCATCGCGCGCTGGCTTTCGAGGAACTGTTCCAGGGCACCATCGACGGCTCCGAGGTGCATCCGCGCGAAGTCGTGCGCCGCGCGCTAGCCCACAACGCAGCGGCGGTGATCGTCGGTCACAACCACCCTTCCGGCTGCTCCGATCCTTCCGCGGCCGACCGGGCGATCACCGCCCGGCTCAAGCAGGCCCTGTCGCTGGTCGAAGTGCGGCTGCTCGACCACTTCGTGGTCGGCGACGGCAGCCCGGTGTCCTTGGCAGCACGGGGTTGGGTGTGAAAAAGTAACAATGTGAATGGATGCTTCGTGGAGCTTATGGACAAGCCGAATAGCAGAAGTACCGCCATGTGGGACCGCGCCGTCGAGCTGGTGCCGAAGATCTACGCCGTGGCCCGGCGCCTGCCCTCCGGAAGCGACGCCAACCTGGGCGTGCGCATGCGCGAAGCCGCGGTGTCGGTGGCGGACAACATCGCCCTGGGCCAGGCCCAGCCCGACCCGCGCGATTTCCTGCAGCACCTCAGCCTCGCCAGGGGTTCGCTGGCGGAGCTGCAGGACCTGCTGATCCTGGCCGGAAGCATGGAGTGCCTCTCCGCGCTGGAACTGCGGCGCCTGGAAACGGCCATCACCGAACTGTTCCGCCCGTTGCAACGCCTGGACGAAGTGGTTTTGCGCCAGTCCGCCATCAACGACTCGCGATGACCGCGGGCGGCCGGCAAAAAGCTAAAATGGCCGGCCGTACCTCTGTCGCAGCCCATCCGTGAAAGCCCAGCTCCGCGCCCGCATCGACGGCGCCATCGCCGTCCTGCGCAACGCCGGCACCCTGCCGGCCGATGCCGCCACGCCGGATTTCGTGGTCGAGCGACCCAAGGATCGCGCCCACGGCGATTTCTCCACCAATGCCGCGATGCTGCTGGCGCGCGCCGCCAAGACCAACCCGCGCGCGCTGGCGCAGGCGCTGGTCGAGGCGCTGCCGACCGACGACGACGTGGCCAAGGTCGAGATCGCCGGCCCGGGCTTCATCAACTTCCATCTTTCGCCCGCCGCCTATCAGCGCGAGGTCGCGCTGGCCCTGCGCGAAGGCGCGGCGTACGGCCGCAACGCCTCGGGCAACGGCGTCGTGGTCGGCGTCGAATACGTCTCGGCCAACCCGACCGGCCCGCTGCATGTCGGCCACGGCCGCGCCGCGGCGATCGGCGACTGCATCGCGCGCGTGCTGGCGGCCAACGGCTGGCAGGCGCGGCGCGAGTTCTACTACAACGACGCCGGCGTGCAGATCGAGAACCTGGCGCGCAGCACCCAGGCGCGTCTGCGCGGCCTGAAACCCGGCGATGCCGGGTGGCCGGAAGCGGCCTACAACGGCGACTACATCCAGGACGTGGCCGACGCCTACCTGCGCGGCGATCCGGTCGAGATCGAAGGCCACGTCGTCACCGGCGCGAAGGACATCGAGGACTTCGACGCGATCCGCAAGTTCGCCGTGGCCTACCTGCGCCGCGAACAGAACGGCGACCTGGCCGCATTCGGCGTGTCCTTCGATGTGTACTACCTGGAAAGCTCGCTGTACACCGACGGCATGGTCGAGGAAACGGTGAAGACCCTGACCGCTTCCGGCCACACCTACGAGGAAGGCGGCGCGCTGTGGCTGAAGACCACCGACTTCGGCGACGACAAGGATCGCGTCATGCGCAAGTCGGACGGCACCTACACGTACTTTCTGCCGGACGTGGCCTACCATCTCAGCAAGTGGCAGCGCGGCTACGCGCGCGCGATCACCGAGCTCGGCGCCGACCACCATGGGTCGCTGGCGCGGGTGAAGGCCGGCCTGCAGGCACTGGACGTGGGCATTCCGCAGGACTACCCGGAATACGTGCTGCACCAGATGGTCACGGTGATGCGCGGCGGCGAGGAAGTGAAGCTGTCCAAGCGCGCCGGCAGCTACCTGACCCTGCGCGACCTGATCGACGAAGCCGGCCGCGATGCCACGCGCTGGTTCCTGATCGCGCGCAAGCCCGATTCGCAGCTGGTGTTCGACATCGACCTGGCTAGGCAGCAAAGCAACGACAACCCGGTGTTCTACGTGCAGTACGCGCACGCCCGCGTATGCAGCCTGCTGCGCCAGGCCGGCGAGAAGGGTTACGCCTACGACCAAGCCAACGGGGTGGCGAATCTCGCCCGCCTGGACGACGAAGGTTCGCTAGCGCTGATGGTCGAGCTGTCGCGCTACCCGGAAGTGGTCGAGGCCGCCGGCGCCGCGCTGGAGCCGCACCTGGTCGCGCAATACCTGCGCGAACTGGCCTATGCTTTCCACACCTGGTACGCGGGGACGCCGGTACTGGTGGAAGCCGCCGCGCTGCGCGACGCGCGCCTGGCGCTGGCCGTCGCGGTGAAGCAGGGGTTGGCGAACGGACTCGATTTGCTGGGCGTGAGCGCCCCGGAGAAGATGTAAGTGGCTGCACGACGCAACAAGAACCAGGCCCGCCGCAACGGCGGCAGCAACGGCACGCCCGGCTGGATGTGGCTGGTCATCGGCGCGGTGTTGGCCGCGGCCGCCTTCCTGGTCGTGCCCGGCCTGCTGAAGAAGGACGGTTTCGATCCGCTGAAGCCGACCCCGAACCCCGACGCGCAACCGCCGGCGCAGATCGCCGAAGCCGACACCGACGCGCCGGCCGATGCGCCGGCGCCCGCGGCCGCGGAACCGGCGCAGAAGCCGACCCAGTACGAGTTCTACGACCTGCTGCCGGGCAAGGAAGTGCAGATGTCCGACGCCGAGCTGGCCGCCAGCGCGCGCGAGGAACAGGCGCGCGAAGCGCAGGCCGCGCGCACGCCCGAGCCGGCTGCGGCGACGAATCCCGCGACGACTGCGGCGACCGCGACCACCGCGGCCGGTCCGAAGCCGCTCGACGAAGCCCCGGCCACGCCGAACGGGTCGCCGACGCCGATCGCGGAGAAGCCCGCGACGACGGTCGCCAGCGCCGCCCCGGCGGCGGGCAACGCCCGCTACATCCTGCAGGCTGGCGCCTTCGGCGCTTCGGGCGATGCCGAATCGACCAAGGCCAAGATCGCGATGCTCGGCCTCAGCGCCCGCGTCGAATCGGCGCAGATCAACGGCAAGACCGTGTACCGCGTGCGCATGGGGCCGTACGGCACCGCCAGCGAATTGTCCGAAGCCAAGCAGAAGCTGGCCGGCGGCGGATTGCAGGCGATGGCGATCAAGGCGCAGTAGCCCCCTTCCGCGATGCGCCCGGAGCACCTGTTCTACGCGCTGATCGCGCTCTGGGCCGGTAGCGAATTCCTGCTGGTCGGGCGCAGGCGTGCGAGCAAGGGCGACCAGCACCGCGACCGCGGCACGCTGCTCCTGCTGACCTCGACGATCTATGTCGCGGTCGCTGCCGCGGTCGTGCTGGGCCGATCGCAGGCGTGGCCGTTCCCGGCGGAATGGCGCGCACCTTTGTTCTGGCTTGGCCTGGCCCTGATGGCGGCCGGCCTGCTGTTCCGCTGGTGGGCCATCCGCGTGCTGGCGCAGTTCTTCACCGTGGACATCAGCATCCGCGACGGTCACCGGCTGGTGAACGATGGACCGTATCGCTGGTTGCGCCACCCTTCGTACACCGGCTCGCTGGCCACGTTCTACGGTTTCGGCCTGGCCTGGGGCAGCTGGGCGTCCCTGCTGGCGGTGGCGGTGCCGGTCACGCTGGTGTTCCTGCGCCGCATCCACGTCGAAGAACAGGTCCTGTCCGAGGCCTTCCCGGTGGATTACCCACGCTACGCCTCAACCACCAAGCGGCTGTTGCCCTTCATCTGGTAAACGCCCATGACGCTTCGCCGGATCCTGATCGTCCTCGCCTGCGCAACCTTGACCGCGTGCGCTTCGCACGGTGGCGTGGAGATCGTCCGCGATGCACCGCCGCTGGACCGTAGCGGGGTCGCCCGGATCACCGCGGACGATTTCGTCGCCGCCGACTTCGCTTCCGACGATGGCACCACGCTGGCTTACCGGCTGCTCGCCCCGGAGCGGATCGAGGCCGGCCGCCACTATCCGCTGGTCGTGCAATTCCACAGTTCCGGCGGCATCGGCACCGACAACCGCGCACAGATCGAGAAGGATGCCTCCGCGCGAGCCTGGGCCTTGCCAGAAATCCGCGCAGGCTATCCGGCGTTCGTGCTGGCGCCGCAATTCTCCGCACGCAGCGCCAATTACGACGATCCGAAGACCCCGCGGGTGGCTTTCGCCGCGCCGCAGTTGTCGGCGGCACTGCAGCTGATCGACGCCTTCGTGGCGACGCATCCGGTCGACCCGCAGCGCATCTACGTCACCGGCTTTTCGATGGGCGGTTCGACCGCATGGCTGGCGGCATTGGCGCGGCCGCGGTTTTTTGCCGCCGTGGTTCCCGTCGGCGCCATCGCCCCGGATCGCGAGCAGGCCGCGACGCTGGCGCCGCTGCCGATCCTGGCCTTCCACGGAGACGCGGACACGGAGAATCCCATCGCGTCGGATCGAGAGATGACCGCCGCGATCCGCGCGGCGGGCGGTCGCGATGTCCGCCTGCGCGAATACGTCGGCCTCGAACACCAGCCGCCCGGCGATTTCATTCCCGGCCGATGGTGGCGCGACTGGCTGTTCGCGCAACGCCGCGAAGCCCACTGAACCCTTGCCTTCGAATCCGGAGTCCCCCATGACCCAGACTGCTTTGATCACCGGCGCCACCTCCGGTTTCGGCGCCGCCGCCGCCCGCCGCTTCGCCAATGCGGGTTGGAAGGTCGTCGCCACCGGCCGCCGCGCCGAACGCCTGCAGGCATTGGTCGACGAGCTCGGCGCCGACAAGGTGCATGTGGCCGTATTCGACGTCCGCGACGAGGCCGCGATGCATGCCGCGCTGGACTCGCTGCCGGATGGCTTCCGCGACATCGACCTGCTGGTCAACAACGCCGGCCTCGCACTGGGCACCAAGCCGGCACAGGACGCCTTGCTGTCGGACTGGCGCACGATGATCGAAACCAACGTCCTCGCGCTGGTGAACATCACCCATCGCCTGTTGCCGGGACTGATCGAACGCAAGGGCGCGATCATCAACATCGGTTCGGTCGCCGGCAGTTATCCGTATCCGGGCGGCAACGCCTACGGCGGTACCAAGGCCTTCGTGAAGCAGTTCTCGCTGGGCCTGCGCAGCGACCTGCACGGTACCGGCGTGCGCGTCACCGACATCGAACCGGGCATGGCCGAAACCGAATTCACCCTGGTCCGCACCCATGGCGACCAAGCGGCCTCGGACAAGTTGTATGCCGGGGCGAATCCGATGACCGCCGAGGACATCGCCGAGCAGATCTACTACGTGGCCACCCTGCCCCCGCACCTCAACATCAACCGGCTGGAAATCATGCCGGTGACGCAGAGCTTCGGCGGATTCCAGGTGCGCCGCGATTGAGGCGGGAGTCTTGACCCGCCTCAGGCATTTCAATCGCGCCGCGATGGCCTTGCCGTGCCCCCAAATTCGCCTTAACTGACGGTGTGGGAGTGGGCACGGCACCGCCGTGACCGGTAAGTCGCGAAGCTCTACTGCCAGAAGCAAATAAACACAAAAGCATTCGCGACTTACGTCGCTCCCACGCCGACTGTCAACGCGCGACGCGTCAGCATGCGTTCGCGCAAACGCAGGTACGGCTCATCCACCGTAGCGCGGGAGGGGCGGGTCTTGACCCGCCTCGAAATCGCCAATCGCGCCTTCCGGCTCAGCGCGCCAGAAGCAGGTCGCGCACGGCTTCCGCAGTGCCTGTCGCCGATTGCGGGTTTTGCCCGGTGACCAGACGGCCATCGACGACCGTCTTCGCGGCCCAGTCCGGCGCCGGCTGGTGCAGCGCGCCGCGCTGGCTCAAGGTGCTGGCCAACAGGAACGGCACCACCTTGTCGAGCTTGACCGCGCGCTCCTCGTCATCGGTGAACGCGCTGACTTTGCGGCCGGCGACCAGGTAGCTGCCGTCGCCCAGCTTCACGTTGACCAACGCCGCCGGGCCGTGGCACACCGCCGCGACGACCGCGCCGTTCTCGTAGACCTCGCGGGTCACGCGCTGCACCGCCGGGCTGGTCGGGAAGTCCCACACCGCGCCGTGGCCGCCGGCGTAGAAAATCGCCGAATACCTGCTCGCATCCACGTCGTCCAGTTTCAGCGTGGTGCGGATTGCGCGACGAAACTTCTCGTCGTTCCAGTAGCGCGCATTGGTGGCGTCGTCCAGTTCGACGCCGTCGACCGGCGGCTCGCCGCCCTGGATCGAGGCGAATTCGACCGGAATGCCGGCCGCATCGAACACCGCCAGCGGATGGGTGACTTCGCCGAGATAGAAGCCGGTCGGCTGGCCGGTGTCGCCCTTCACGCCATGGCTGGTCATCACGATCAGCACCGGCTTGGGGACGGGTTGGGAATTCGGGCTGGCGGTGGTGGCGAGGCCGACGGCCGCGGCAAGCAACAGGTTCATGACGGACTCCTTGGATGGGGAAAGCGGCCTTGGCGGCCGTTGGAGAGCACTGTATTGTTTCCATAAGCGCCGAAAAACCGGCTTCGCGGCAATTCACTTTTGCCAACCGAGCACAAATGAGCCTGCGCCGGCTGGACGACATCGAAGCCCTGATCCTTGCGGTCGAGCGCGGCTCGCTGACCGCCGCGGCCACGGCACTGGGCAGCACGCCGTCGGCGGTGAGCCGGGCCATTTCGCGGCTGGAACAACGCCTGGGCGTGCAACTGCTCCGCCGCAGCACGCGCAGCCTGGGCCTGACCGAAGCCGGGCAGCGCTACCTGGAACAGTCGCGCCATGCCTTCGCCCTGCTCGACGATGCCGAGCGCACGCTGCAAGGCCAACGCGAGCGCCTGGCCGGACGGGTCCGGATCAGCGCGCCGACCACTTATGGCCACCATCGCCTGCCGCTGCGATTGCGCGATTTCGCCGCCCGCCATCCACAGGTCGAAATCGAACTGTCGATCGGCAACCGCAACGTCGACCTGGTCGCCGAAGGCTTCGACATCGCGATCCGCGCCGGCGAGTTGCCCGACAGCGGCCTGGTCGCGCGCCCGCTCGAAGACGCCACGTTCCGCCTGGTCGCCGCGCCCGCCTACCTGCAGGCGCATGGCGTTCCCGCCGACCTCCGCGCACTGGCCGCCCACCGATGCCTGGCCTTCGTCATGCCCAGCACCGGCCGGGTGATGCCCTGGCTATTGCGCGAAGACGATCGCGATGTGGACTGGACGCCATCCGCAACACTGAAAGTCGCCGACGATCCACTGGGCCTGGTCGCCTTGGCCCGCGCCGGCGCCGGCATCTGCCAGACCTACGAATTCATCGTCGCCGACGATCTGCGGCGCGGCGACCTGGTCGAAGTCCTGCCGCAGACCCGTGGCCGAACGCGGGGCTTCTCGCTGCTGTACGCGCCGCATCGGCAGCTGTCCGGAGCGGCGCGTGCGTTGATCGAGGCATTGACCTCGACCGCGAGTCGCGAAGCGCTGCTTCCAGGAGAGTGAAGCGATCGCGACTTGCCGGTCACGGCGGCGCCGTGCCCACTCCGACCCCGATTGGCAACGCGCGCCGCGCCAGCGCGCGCTCGCGCAGACGCAGGAACGGTTTTTCCACCGTGTAGTGCAACAGCGCAGCGCCGAGCAATGCGGCCACGCCATACGCGCAGAACGCGATGAAACCGCGGCCTTCCAGCACGTCGCCCCACTGCGCCTGCACCACGTGGAAGATCGCCTTGTGCACCAGGTACAGGCTGTACGACACCGCCGCCAGCCAGCCCGCGCCAGGCACGGACCAGCGGCCGATCAGGCTATTGCGGCTGGCGCCGGCGAACACCAGCAAGGCCAGCCCCAGCGACAGCGCCGGCCAACCGACCGAATTGCCCAGCAGGCCGACGCGGTCGCGGAACAGACACATCGCCAGCGCGACCGTCGCCAGACCGGCCAGCAACACGCCGTTGGCATGGCGCTGTGCGCCTTGCCACCATGTCGGACGGAACGTCTTCACTACCGCCAGCACCACGCCGAACAACAGCCCGTCGAGCCGGCACCAGGTCGGGTAATAGATGTCCTCGATGAACCAGTTGCGCGCATCGAATCCAGGATCGACGGCGTGGCCGTGCAGCCAGATGCCCGCACGCAACGCGATGCCGCCCAGCACCAGCACGGAAACCAGCGCGGCGAACTTCCACGTCGCCGGCCTGCGCAGCAGCCACCACGCCAGCAGCGGGAACAACAGGTAGAAGTGCTCCTCGACGCACAGCGACCACGCATGCGAGAAGGCGGCGTTGTTGCCGTAATCGATCGAAAGGTTCACGAAGAAGCCGGCGAACTTCCACCACGGCTCCATGCCCGGCGCTTCGCGGAACGCGGGCCACAGCAGGTACACCAGCAGCACCGCCCAGAACGCCGGCAGGATGCGGAATGCGCGCTTGGTGTAGAAGTCGCGGAACGACAGGCGCCGCCCTTCGGCCAGCGGCTGCAGCACCTGCGTGCCGATCAGGTAGCCGCTGAGCGCGAAGAACAGGTCCACGCCCATCCAGCCGTAGCGCGACAGCCATGCCCAGTCCGGCCCCAGTCCGCCGACCACGAACGAATGGAATAGCATCGTCCAGACCACGGCGATGGCGCGCAGCAGGTCGAGGCCGGGCTGGCGCGCGGCCGCGCCCGCGCTCAAAGCGGCTCGTCCGACAGGTAGGTGTAGCCGGTCAGGCCGCTT
This sequence comes from Pseudoxanthomonas helianthi, assembly GCF_017939625.1. GTDB lineage: Bacteria > Pseudomonadota > Gammaproteobacteria > Xanthomonadales > Xanthomonadaceae > Pseudoxanthomonas_A > Pseudoxanthomonas_A helianthi. The sequence continues at coordinate 1,523,790 of NZ_JAGKTC010000001.1, read as the reverse complement.
TCCAGCGCCTCGTTCAGGCGCGAGGCTTCCGACTTGGTCAAGTCCGCCGCGCCCACGCGCGCCCGGTAGATGCGGCGCAGGTCGTCTAGCTTGTAGCCGACGTAGTCGAGCATCACGTCGGTGGTGTCGCCGCGACGCTGCTGGCGCAGCTTGTAGCCGTCGCCGTCGACGCTGACTTCGACCGCGTCGGTGTCGCCGAACAGATTGTGGATGTCGCCGAGGATTTCCTGGTACGCGCCGACCAGGAAGAAACCGAGGCGGTAGCTCTCGCCTTCCTTCAGCGGATGCAGCGGCAACGAAGCGTCGAGGCCCTCGTTTTCGACGTAGGTGTCGACCATGCCGTCGGAATCGCAGGTCACGTCGACGACGATGCCGCGGCGCTTCGGTTCTTCGTCGAGACGCTCGATCGGCACGATCGGGAACACCTGGTCGATCGCCCACACGTCCGGCACCGATTCGAACACGCTGAAGTTGACGAAGTATTTGTCGACCAGGCGCTCGTTCAACTCGTCCAGCACCGGACGGTGGCTCTTCTCCTCGCCGGTCAGGCGCGCGCGCACCGCATGGGCGATGGCGTAGAACAGGTCGTCCAGCCGCGCGCGGTGGCGCAGGTCGATCTGGCCCAGCGCGTAGGCGCTCAGGCCTTCGGCGTGGAAATGCTGCGCTTCCTGGTACAGCTCCAGCGGCGGACGCGAATCCAGTTCGGCGTGGATCTCGCGCAGGTGGCGGATCACCGCCGGCTCGTCGTCGTGCGCCTCGGGCACGCGGCCTTCCGGCGCCTGTTCCACCTCCGACACGTTGGCGACCAGCACCGCATGGTGCGCGGTCATCGCGCGGCCGCATTCGGTGACGATGCGCGGCGGCGGCAGGCCGTTCTCCTCGCAGGCCTCGGCCAGCGGCTGCACGATGTTGCTGGCGTACTGGTTCAGGCCGTAGTTGATCGAGCAGTAGCTGCGCGAACGCGTGCCTTCGTAGTCGATGCCGAGGCCGCCGCCGACATCGACGTGGGTGATCTTCGCGCCCAGCTTCGACAGTTCGACGAAATAGCGGGTGGCCTCGCGCATGCCGTTGGCGATGTCGCGCACGTTGGAGATCTGCGAACCCATGTGGAAGTGCAGCAGCCCCAGCGAGTCCTGCCAGGGCGTGTCGCGCAGGCGCTTCCACAGGTCCAGCACTTGGCGCGGCGACAGGCCGAACTTGGCCTTGTCGCCGCCGCTGTTCTGCCACTTGCCCGCACCCAGGGTGGCCAGGCGCATGCGCACGCCGAGGCCCGGCTGCACGTCGAGCGCCCGTGCTTCCTCGAACACCAGGTCCAGCTCGGACGGCTTCTCGATGACGATGAAGGTCTGCAGGCCGATCTTGCGCCCGATCAGGGCCAGGCGGATGTATTCGCGATCCTTGTAGCCGTTGCAGACGATCAGCCCGCCGGGTCGGCTCAACGCCAGCACCGCCATCAGCTCGGGCTTGCTGCCGGCTTCCAGGCCGAAGCCCTCGCCGGTATGCGAGGCCAGCGTGCCGGCGACGCCCTGGTGCTGGTTGACCTTGATCGGGTACACCGCGGTGTAACCGCCGGCGTAGTCCCAGTCGGCCTGGGCCTGGGCGAAGGCGGCCTGCAGCTTGCCCAGGCGCTGGCTGAGGATGTCGGGGAAGCGCACCAGCAGCGGCAGCCGCGCGCCGGCGGCGCGGGCCTTGTCCACCACCTCGGGCAGGGCGATCGCCGGCCCTTCCGAGCCCTGCGGCCTGACCACCACCCGCCCCGCCGCGTCGACGTCGAAATAGCCGTCGGCCCAGTGCGGGATGGAATAGGTCTTGCGGGCTTGGTCGGGCGACCAGGTCATGGCGGTTCCGGGGGGAATGCAGGCGGACGCGCATTCTACAGGCGACTGTCACCCGCGGCCGTTACAATGCGCGCCGCTTCAGATTTCCTTCTCCCGCCGGGAGAAGGTGGCGCGCAGCGCCGGATGAGGGCGGGAGCCTTCCAAACCCGTGGAAGGTTCCCACCGCCGTCATTCTTCCGTCCCAATCCGCCTTCGGGCACCTTCTCCCGGTGGGAGAAGGAAAAGCAAAAGGATTCCCCATGACCGCCAACGACAACTGGTACATCGAACACTTCGAGCCGACCGGCTCGGCCATCGGCTTCCGCATCACCGGCAAGCTGGACGAAGTGCAGTCGCCATTCCAGAAGATCGAGATCTACGACAGCACCGACTGGGGCAAGCTGATGGTCATCGACGGCGCGATGATGCTGACGACCAAGGACAACTTCTTCTACCACGAGATGATCAGCCACCCGGTGCTGTTCACCCATCCCAACCCGAAGCGCGTGGTGATCATCGGCGGCGGCGACTGCGGCACGCTGCGCGAAGTGCTGAAGCACCCGGGCGTGGAGAAGGCGACCCAGTGCGACATCGACGAACAGGTCACGCGCATGTCGGAGAAGTATTTCCCCGAGCTGTGCGAGCGCAACGGCGACCCGCGCGCCGAATTGCTGTTCGACGACGGCGTGGCCTACATGGCCAATTGCGAACCCGGCAGCGTCGACGTGGTCATCGTCGACTCGACCGACCCGGTCGGTCCGGCCGAGGGACTGTTCAACAAGGCCTTCTTCGAGAGCTGCTTCCGCGCCCTGAAGGACGACGGCCTGCTGGTACAGCAGTCCGAATCGCCGCTGGCCCTGCTCGAGCTGATCAAGGACATGCGTGCGGAAATGGGCAAGGCCGGTTTCCGCTCGTTCAAGACCCTGCCGTTCCCGCAACCGTGCTACCCGACCGGCTGGTGGAGCGTGACCCTGGCCAGCAAGCGGGACGGTTTCGGTTTCGGCTTCCGCCAGGCCGATGCCGCGGCCAAGCCGTTCGAAACCCTGTACTACACCGCCCACCTGCACGCCGGCCTCGAGGTGGCGCCGCCGTTCGTGGCCCGGGCGCTGGGCGAATAAGCGCGCCAGGCCTCGGCAGGCGGGGCGATTGCCGGCTATAGTCGGCGCAACTACCGGGGCACCCATGAGCGACGCAAGCGACATCACCCAATGGCTGGACGCCGCGCGCGAGGGCGATCGCGGGGCGATGGACCGGGTGTTGTCCACCCTGTACAACGAATTGCACGGCATGGCCCGGCGCCAGTTGTCCGGGCAGCAGGGCTACACGCTGGATGCCACTTCGCTGGTGCACGAGTCGTATTTCAAGCTGCTGGGCGCGCGCAAGGCCGGGGCCAAGTTCGACAACCGCGCGCATTTCTTCGCCTACGCCGCCTCGGCGATGCGCAGCGTGGTGGTGGATTACGCACGCCAGCGCCTGGCCCAGAAGCGCGGCGGCAGCCTGCGCCGGGTCACCGACCTGACCGAGGACATCGCCGACAACGGCGTGCCGCTGGACGAGGACGTGCTGAGCGTCGACGCCGCGCTGGGCAAGCTGGCCGAGGCCGACGAGCGCCTGGCCAAGGTGGTGGAACTGCGCTATTTCGCCGGCCTGTCCGAACAGGAAATCGCCGACCTGCTGCAGCGTTCCGAACGCAGCATCCGCCGCGACTGGCAGAAGGCGCGGCTGTTCCTGCTCGCCGCGATGCAGGAAAAAACCTGATCCTGGGCGCCCCGGCGGGGAACGGCGATGGATCTCGCGCAATGGCAACGCCTTTCCCCGCTGCTCGACGAATTGTTCGAGCTGGATGCGGAGCGCCGCCGCGCGGAACTGGCGCGCCTGCGCGGCGAGGACCCGGCGCTGGCCGACGAACTGGAACGGCTGCTGGCGCTGGAAGAAGGCCATGAGGATTTCCTCAGCGCGCCCGCGCTGAGCCAGACGCTGGGGCCGGCCAGCGGCGACATGATCGGGCCGTACCGCTTGCTCGGCCTGCTCGGCGAAGGCGGCATGGGCCTGGTCTGGCTGGCCGAACGTGCCGACGGCCTGTATCGCCGCCGCGTCGCGCTGAAGCTGCTGCGCCCGGGCCTGGCCAATCCCGACCTGCGCCTGCGCTTCTCCCGCGAACGGGAAATCCTCGCCCAACTGCAGCATCCGCACATCGCCCGGCTGCTCGACGCCGGCATCGGCGGCGAAGGCCAGCCGTACCTCGCGCTGGAATACGTCGAGGGCGAGCCGATCATCGACTACGCCAAGCACCACGCGTTGAGCGTGGAGGAACGGCTGCAACTGTTCCTGCAGGTCTGCGATGCGGTCAGCCATGCCCACGCCAACCTGATCGTGCACCGCGACCTGAAGCCGTCCAACATCCTGGTGACGCCGGGCGGCGATGTGCGCCTGCTCGATTTCGGCATCGCCAAGCTGCTGCACAGCGAGGAACCTTCGCCGCTCGATCCGCGCACGGAGATACGCACCTTCACCCTGCACTACGCCGCGCCCGAACAGGTGCGCGGCGAACCGGTCACCACGATGACCGACGTCTATTCGCTGGGCGTGGTGCTGTGCGAGCTGCTGGCCGAGGCCCGCCCCTACCGCCTGCGCCGGCAGGGCGACGCGGAATGGGAGCGGGCGATCCTCGAAGTGGAGCCGATGGGCCCGTCGACCGCATTGATGCACATCGAAGGCGACACGCGGCCGCGCAAGGTATTGCGCAAGCTGGCGCGGCGGCTGTCGGGCGACCTCGACAACATCGTGTTGCGCGCGCTGGCGAAGAAGCCCGAACAGCGTTACGCCTCGGTCGAGGCGCTGGCGTTGGACATCGACCGCCACCTGCGCGGTCGCCCGGTGATGGCCAAGCCGCAGGGCTTCCTCTACCACGCGCGCAAATACCTGGTCCGCCACCGCTGGGCGATCGGCCTCGGCGCAATGGTCGCCGCGGTGCTGGTGGCCGCGCTGGTGGTCAGCGTGATGCAGGCCCGCCAGGCCCAGCGCGAGGCGGCGCGCGCGCAAGCCATGCAGAGCTTCGTGCTGGGCCTGTTCGACAATGCCGATTCGGCGCAGCAGGGCGAGCGCTTCGACCTGCGCGCGATGCTGGATGCGGGCGAACGCCGCGGCGAACGCGAACTGGCCCGGCAACCGCTGGCCCATGCCGAGCTGCTCGGCACCATGGCGCAACTGCGCATCGGCCTGGGCGATTACGCCCGCGCGCAGGCCCTGCTCGACCAGCAACACCGTTTGCTGGCGAGCGTCGACGGCGTTCCCCCCAGCCTGCGCCTGCAGGCCGCCACCCAGCAGGGCCGGATGGCCTGGCTGCTCGGCGACAGCCGGCGCTGCCTGGCCACGATGCTGCCGACCTTGCCGCTGGCCAGCCGCCTGCAGGCGCAGTTCGGGTTGCCGGTGGCGGCCTACCTTTCGCAATTGGGCCGTTGCCAGCGCAGCGCCGGCGCGCGCCTGCAGGCCCGCCCGCTGTTCCTGCGCGCGCAGGCGATCCGCCGCGAGCTGAAGGACGAAGTCGGCCAGGCCGAGACCATGGGCGACCTGGCCGCGCTGGACGCCGAGATGAACCGCAGCGGCGACGCCATCGCCATGCTCCGCGAAGCGCTGGCGTTGCTGCGCAATGGCGTCGGCGACCGCCATCCGCTGGTGATCGACCTGCAACGCCAGCTCGGCAACCTGTACCGGTTGCGTGGCGATACCGAGCTGGCGCTGGACACCTACACCGACGCCCTCGCGCTGGCCGAAGACCTGCACGGCCCGCTGCATCCGATGACCCTGACCGTGCGCCGCCAGCAGGTCGCGGTGTTGATCGACCAGGGCCGTTTCAACGACGCCGCCGCCCAATTGCGCCAGTTGCACGTGCTGACCGTGCAGGCCCTGGGGCCGCAGCACCGGGAAACCGGCCTGAGCTGGAATTCGCTCGGCATCATCGCCTGGGAGCGCGGCGACTACGCCGAAGCGGTCGCCGACGTTTCCCGTGCGGTGGCGATCTGGCGCAGCCCCGACGGCGCGCAGCAATTGCCGGGCGGCCTGTACAACCTGGGCATGGTGCTGCACAGCGCGGGGCGCGACACGGAAGCGCTGAGCGCGCTCAACGAATCGCGCCTGCTGCGCGTCACCCAGTACGGCGCCAGCTCGGTGCTGGTCGGCGACACCGACCGCATGATCGGCGAGGTGTTGCTCGCCCAGGGGCGCATGGCCGAAGCCGGCCGACGCTTCGAGCGCGCACGCGCGCTGGCCCGCATCGGCTATCCGGAAGACCACCCGCGCCGGCTCGACGCCGAACTGTCGCTGGCGCATTTCCGGGCCCGCAACGGCCAGGCCGCGCAAGTCCTGCCGACCCTCGACGACTTCGGCCAGCGCGACGGCAAGGGCAGCGAAGGCCCGAAGCTGCGCTGGCGCGCACGCGCCTACGCGGCCGAAGCGCGTTGCGGCATGGGCCAGGCCGCGCGCGGGCGCGCCGATCTCGACGCCTTGCTGGGCGAACTGCGCCGCTTGCAGCCCGATGGCGGCGTGATCCCGCGCGAAGTGCAGGCCATCCGCGACGCCTGTTCCCAATAGGAACAAGCTTGGTGGGAGCGGCTATAGCCGCTCCCACCCATTCCCCCTACAACGGCAGCGGCGCCTGCAGCGGTTCGATGCGACCCTCGCCGCGGCTGATCTTCTTGAACTCCGCGCGGCTGACCGACACGTAGCGCTCGTTGCCGCCGATCTCCACCTGCGGCCCGTCCTGCACCGCGCGGCCGTGCTCGTCGACGCGCACGGTCATCGTCGCCTTGCTACCGGTATGGCAGATGGTCTTGATCTCGCTCAGCTCGTCGGCCCAGGCCAGCAGGTACTGGCTGCCTTCGAACAGTTCGCCGCGGAAGTCGGTGCGCAGGCCGTAGCACAGCACCGGCACGCGCAAGCGGTCGACCACCTCGCTGAGCTGCCACACCTGCGCCTTGCTCAGGAATTGCGCCTCGTCGACCAGCACGCAATTCAGCTTGCCGTGCGCGGCGATGTCGTCCTCCGCCAGCCGCAGCAGGTCGTCGTCGCGGTCGAAGGCGGTGCCATCGGCCTTCAACCCGATCCGCGAGGCGATCACGCCGCTGCCGGCGCGATGGTCCAGCTTCGGCGTCAGGATCAGCGTGCGCATGCCGCGCTCGTGGTAGTTGTGCGCCGACTGCAGCAGCGTCGTGGTCTTGCCGGCGTTCATCGCCGAATAATAGAAATAGAGCTTGGCCATGCGCGCAGTTTAGCCGCTGGCGCCGGCCGGCACCGGCTACAATTCCCCGTCCGATGAACTCCCTCAACCCCCCCCAACGCGCGGCGGTCGCCCACGCCGAAGGTCCGCTGCTGGTGCTGGCCGGCGCCGGCAGCGGCAAGACCCGCGTGATCGTGGAAAAGATCGCGCACCTGGTGCAGTCCGGCCGCTACCCGGCCAAGCGCATCGCCGCGATCACCTTCACCAACAAGTCCGCGCGCGAAATGCGCGAGCGCCTGGCCAAGCGCCTGAAAGGCGACGCCGGCGAAGGCCTGACCGTGTGCACCTTCCATGCGCTGGGCCTGAAGTTCCTGCAGATCGAGCACGCCGCCGCCGGGCTGAAGCGCGGTTTCTCGATCTTCGACGCCGACGACAGCGCCGCGCAGATCAAGGACCTGATGCCGGGCGCGAAGCCCGACGCGGTCGAGGCAATGAAGTCGCTGGTGTCGCGCGCCAAGAACAATGGCCTGTCGCCGGAGCAGGCGCTGGAAGCCGCGCGCAGCACGCGCGAGCGCGAGGCGGCCAAGCTGTACGCGCACTACCAGGCGCGGCTGTCGTCGTTCAACGCGGTCGACTTCGACGACCTGATCCGTTTGCCGGTGCAGATCCTCGAGAACGACGCCGACATCACCGCCGCCTGGCGCGAACGCATCGGCTACCTGCTGGTCGACGAATGCCAGGACACCAACGACGCCCAGTACCGTCTGCTGAAGGCGTTGTCCGGCGAGCGCGGCAACTTCACCTGCGTGGGCGACGACGACCAGAGCATCTACGCCTGGCGCGGCGCCAACCCGCAGAACCTGCAGCAGATGGCGCAGGACTACCCGAAGCTGCAGGTAATCAAGCTGGAGCAGAACTACCGCTGCAGCAACCGCGTGCTGCGCGCGGCCAATGCGCTGATCGCGCACAACCCGCACGAACACGTGAAGAAGCTGTGGAGCGACCAGCCCGACGGCGAGCGCATCCGCGTTTGGGAATGCCGCGACAACGAGCACGAGGCGGAGAAGATCGCCGCCGAGATCTCGTTCCTGCACGTGGCCCGCGATGCGCCGTGGAGCGAGTTCTGCATCCTGTTCCGCGGCAACCACCAGTCGCGGCCGCTGGAAAAGGCGCTGCAACTGTTGCGCGTGCCCTACCACCTGAGCGGCGGCACCGCCTTCCTCGAACGCCAGGAAGTGAAGGACGCGCTGGCGTGGCTGCGCCTGGTCGCCAATCCCGACGACGACGCGGCCTTCCTGCGCGCGGTGCAGTCGCCCAAGCGCGAAGTCGGCGCGACCTCGTTGGCGAAGCTGGCCGAAATAGCCCAGCACGTGCACCTGCCGATGTCGCGCACGGCCGAATCGATGGGCGCATTGAAGGCCTTGCCGCCGCGCGCGGCGAACGGACTGAGCGCGTTCAACGACATCGTCCGCGACCTGCGCGACCACGTGCCCAAACTCAACGCCGCCGACCTGCTGCGCCGGCTATGCGAGCGCTCCGGTCTGCTGGCCGAGCTGCGCGCGCAGTGCAAGGACAACGCCAGCTTCGAACGGCGCAAGCAGAACCTCGACGAACTCGCCGAATGGTTCGAAGGCGGGCGCGGCAGCGCCGGCGACCTCGCCGCACAGCTGGCCCTGCTGTCGCGCAACGACAAGGACGACGGCGGCAACCAGGTGCGACTGATGAGCCTGCACGCGGCCAAGGGCCTGGAATTCCGCTACGTGTTCATCGTGGGCTGCGAGGAAGGCACGTTGCCGCACGAAGCCGCGTTGGAAGAGGGCTCGCTGGAAGAGGAACGCAGGCTGATGTACGTCGGCATCACCCGCGCCAAGCAGGGCCTGTACCTGAGCCACAACCGCGAGACGCGGCGTTTCCGCGAAAAGGTGCGGCTGAAGCCGAGTCGTTTCCTCGACGAATTGCCGCAAAGCGAATTGCAGCGCGACGGCGCCGACCCGGTACTCGATGCGGAACGCAAGCAAGAACGGGCGAAGGCGGGGTTGGCCGCGATCCAGGCGTTGTTCGACGATTGAGTCTTTCCTTCTCCCGCCGGGATCGAAACCGCCGCAAGCGCGTGTTCCGCCCTCATCCGCCCTTCGGGCACCTTCTCCCGTAGGAGAAGGATAAGCAACGACCCGAAGGAAGGCTTGGCGTTGTACGCTTTTGTCATGCCCATCGACAGAACTCGCCACCTGACCCGCTCCAGCCCTGCCTGGCGATGGATCGGCTTCGCCATCGCCCTGCTCGGGGTCGGCTTCAAGTACTGGCAACTGCCCTATGCGCACGCCGAACTGCCGGACGCGCTGTTCGGGCCGGGACTGGCCGCCGTGGCGGTGGTGGCGATGCTGCTGCGCGCGTTCGGCACCGCGCGCTACATGGTGGTGTGGCTGCTGCTTGCGGCCACCGTGCCGGTGGCCGTGGCGATCCGCATCCTCTCGGACCTGGCGCTGGACTCGACCACGCACAACCTGTGGCCGTCCGAACTGCTGATCGCCGCCGGGCTGGGGCTGGCCGCGTCGCTCGTCGGCACCCTCGTCGGCAGCCTGTTCCTGCTGCGCAGCAGCCGCCGGCCGGACTGAGCCGCCCCCCTCGAACGGTGGCTTTCCCTCGAAAGCCGCCCGGAAACAGTGAAACCACGCATGTCCCGTCCGAGACCTGGCGCCCGGTAATCCGGCGCTGCATGCGGTATTCACACTTCCCGACATAACCTTGCCTGGCAGGGGGCTGCAAAGAGTCCGTGCCGTCGTCCGCTTCAGGCGTGAAGCAACGAGGGGTGCGGGTTCGGATTTAGGAATCTCCCAATGGTGAAGGCGCAGCGGCTCGGCAAGGGCCTGGCGATATCGTGTTTGGTTGTGGCCCTGGCAGGCTGTGGCGGTGGTGGTGGCGGAAGTAGTGGCGGCGGTGCTGGCGGTGGATCGGGAGGAGGCGGTACACCGCCGCCATCGAACCGCACCCCGGTTTTCACCTCGGCCGCGACCGCCAGCGTCGCCGAGAACACGGCCGGCGCCTACTACACCGCCGTCGCGACGGATGCAGACGGAGATGCGCTGAGCTACTCGCTGAGCGGCGGCGCGGACCGCAATCGTTTCAGCATCACCAGCGGTGGTGCGCTGTCTTTTTCCACGGCGCCCGATTTCGAGGCGCCCGCCGACAGCAACGGCGACAACGTCTATCTGGTCGACGTGTCGGTCAGCGATGGCAAGACTTCGGCCGTGCTGTCGGTGACAGTGACGGTGACCAATGTCGCCGAAGGCAGCGGTTCGCCACCGGTTTTCACCTCGCCCGCGCGGGTCAGCGTCGCGGAGAACACGGCCGGCGTCTTCTACACAGCCATCGCGACGGACGCGGACGGCGATGCGTTGAGCTACTCGCTGAGCGGCGGCGCGGATCGCAACCGCTTCGGCATCACCGGCGCCGGCGCGCTGTCGTTTGCCGCGGCGCCCGATTTCGAGGCGCCCTCGGACAGCAACGGCGACAACGTGTACCTGGTCGACGTGTCGGTCAGCGACGGCAAGACTTCCGTCGTGCAGTCGCTGTCGGTGACGGTGACCAATGTCGCGGAAGGCGGCACGCCGCAGGGTCTGATCCCGCGTTTCCCCGCCGCTGCCGTGTGGAACCAGAACATCAGCACCGCGGCGCTGCATCCGCAATCGGCATTGATGATCTCCACGCTCGCCGGGCTCGGTGGTTTCGGCTACGGGCGCATGCAGATCGACTTCAGCATGCACATCGTCCGCGCTCCAACCAACGCACCGCTGCGCAGCATCGTCGGTTTTCCTTCCAATGCCGAATACTACGCACCCGATTGCGATGCGGTCGGCACGCAGATCCCGGTGCCGGCCAACGGCGCCATCGAAGGCAGCACCAACCTGACCTGCGACAACAACAACGGCGATTGCCACATGCTGGTGTGGCAGGGCAACAAGCTGTACGAGACCTATCGCTCCAATGCCACCGGTTCCAGCGGACTGCAATCGCAATGCCTGGCCGCATGGAACCTCGACGTGGTCTATCCGGCGAACAACCGCGGCGAGCATTGCACAAGCACCGACGCGGCTGGTTTCCCGGTGGCGCCGCTGCTGTTCAACGCCGACGAGATCCATGCGGCGATGCAGGTACCCAACAGCGACCTCGGCCACGCCATCCGCTTCATCCTGCCGAACGCGCGCATGGGCACGGTATCGGGCCAGCCCGCCTACGTGCGCCCGGCCAGCCATGCCGGCGCGCCGTCGGGGCCCGAGAACAGCGTCCCCTACGGTTCGCGCCTGCGCCTGCGCGCCAATTTCCCGGTGAGTTCGTACTCCGCCGGCGCCCAGGTATTGCTGCGCACGATGCAGCGTTACGGCATCGTGCTGGCCGACGGCGGCAACATCGCCCTGACCGCCGAAACCGACCTGTTCACCACGCATACCTGGAGCGAGGTCGGGATCAATTCGCGCACCTTCGACCAGGAAGTGCCGAGCGCGGCGGTGAAGATCGAGGACTTCGAGGTGCTGGATACCGGCCCGCGCATCGTCGAAACCTACGACTGCGTGCGCAACGGCGCCGGATGACCGCGATCTGGCTGCGGCGGCATGATCGCCGATTGCGCCGGCTGGATTGAATCGATGGTGTCCGGATCTCAGCGGCACATCGAATAGCGACTCCCTCTCCCCGCGTGCGGGAAGAGGGTGCCGGAGGCGGGTGAGGGGGCATCCCGGAGCTGATATCGATTCCGGAGCGAGGTTGCATCGAGTGCAGGGAAAGTCGGGCCCTTCGCACTCGAGTTTCCATCACCCTCCAAAGTGCATCAGCTCCGGGCGCCCCACATCCGGCCTGTCGGCCACCCCCGACTGAAGCACTCGAGGGCAGGCTCTTCTCCCCGCTCGCGGGGAGAAGGAAGTCCGCACCCGATTCCGGATATCCCAATCAATCCGCGTCGCACAACGCAGCCACCGCCGCGCGCAAGGCGGCGACTTCGTTTTCCAGCGCCGCCACCCTGGCCTCCAGTTCGGCGGACGCCGGTTCCGCGGCAGCGTGGACCGGCGGTCGCGCGGCAGCCGCGGCGACATCCACTTCGCCGCACAACAGGTGCATGTAGCGATCCTCGCGCTGGCCGGGACCGCGCGGGATCTGCACGACCAGCGCGGGTTGGCGCTGGATCAAGCGGTCCAGGTGGTGGCGCAGCTCTTCGATGTCGTTGAACTTGCACAACCGCTCGCTGCGTGCAAACAGCTCGAACGCGGTCTGCGCCCCGCGCAACAGCAACAGGCCCAGCAGCGCCACCTGCTGTTGCGGCAGGCTGAAGAACGCCCCGGCGCGATGTTCGTAACGCTCGGCGCGCGAGGAGAACACCTGTTTGGCCAGGCCCCTGGTTTCCAGCCGGCGCAGCGCGTGGTGCACGTCGCCTTCGCTCAGCGCCATCACCGGCTCGCGCGCGGTCTTCTGGTTGGCTGCGGCGAGCGCGGAGTTGACCGTCAACGGATAGGTGTCCGGCGTGGTCGCTTCTTTCTCGATCAGGCAACCGAGCGCACGGGCCTCGGCGGCGTTGAGCACGGGAACATCGGGTGTATCGGACATGCGCGGGCTCGATCGAAGGGGTCGAGCAGGATAACCGTTAAACTTCATCATCCTGCCGAGGAATTCCAGATGCGCCTGTCCCTGATCGCCTGCGCCGTGCTTGCGCTGGCCGCCTGCAAGACCGCCCCGGTCGCGCCCCCCGCACCGCCCGAGCACGCCGCGACCGCGACCGCAGCCGCGGCCGCCAACGACGAGAACCTCAATGCAGTGGCATGGGTGCAGGCCTCGGCCGAATACCGCGCGGTCTGCGAAACCGTCTACCGCGCCGCCACCGACAAGCTGGACGCGGCGCTGAAGCGCAAGGACTGGGACGCGCTGGTGCCCGGGGAACGGGGCAACGCGGCGGCCGGCCTGAAGCCGGCGGTGGTGATGGACGTGGACGAAACCGTGCTGGACAACTCGCCCTACCAGGCGCGACTGGTCCGCAACGGACAGGAATACGACGAAGCGACCTGGGACCAATGGGTTTCGGAGAAGAAGGCGAAGCCGGTGCCGGGCGTGGTCGATTTCGCCAAGGCCGCCACCGCCAAGGGCATCACCCTCCTGTACATCTCCAACCGCGCCGAGCACCTGAAGGACGCCACCCTGGCCAACCTCAAGGCCGTCGGCCTGCCGGTGGCGGACGACAGCGTGTTCCTGGGCCTGGGCACCTTCGTCGAAGGCTGCGAGCAGGACGGCAGCGAGAAAAACTGCCGCCGCCAGCTGGCCGGACGCAAGTACCGCGTGCTGATGCAATTCGGCGACCAGCTCGGCGACTTCGCCCAGATCGTCGCCAACACGCCCGAGGGCCGCGCGCAGTTGCACGACCAGTACGCCGGCTGGTTCGGCGAGCGCTGGTGGATGCTGCCCAACCCGACCTATGGTTCGTGGGAGCCCGCGCTGTTCAACAACGAATGGCGCCAGCCGCGCGAAGCGCGCCGGCAGGCCAAGCGCGACGCGCTGGATGTGGCTCCGTGAGCCGGGCACCTGTGCAGCTGGGCGAACGCGAACGCCTGATCGTCGCCCTGGACGAACCCTCCGGCGCCGAGGCGCTGGCCTGGGTCGACCGACTGGGCGACGCGGTGCAGTTCTACAAGATCGGCATGGAACTGCTGGCCAGCGGCGATTACTTCCGCGTGCTGGACGAACTGGCCCGCCGCGACAAGAAGGTATTCGTCGACCTGAAGTTCTTCGACATTCCCGCGACCATCGCCGGCGTGGTGCGCGGCCTGTCGCGCTGGCCGGTGACCTTCGCCACCATCCACGGCTGGCACGCGCCGATGATGCAGGCCGCGGCCGAAGCCCGCAGCGGCGATCTCCGCCTGCTGGCAGTCACCGTGCTGACTTCGATGGACGGAGGCGACCTCAAATCGATGGGCATCGACGGCGAACCGGCCGACATCGTCGTGCAACGCGCGCGCGCCGCGCAGGCCAGCGGCATCGACGGCGTGATCGCTTCCGGCCAGGAAGCCGGGTTGATCAGGACCGCGACCGGCCCCGGCTTCGCCATCGTCTGCCCCGGCATCCGCCCCGGCCCGGCGCTGGACGACCAGAAGCGCACCGTCGGCGTGGCCGAAGCCTTCGCCAACGGCGCCGACGCCATCGTGGTCGGCCGCCCGGTCCGCCAAGCCGCCGATCCGCGCGCCGCGGCGGAGGCGATTCAAACCGAGATTTCGGGCGCACTTCGATAACAATCAATAGGTTACAGAAAGATAGTTCAGGTATTGCATTAGCTTGGGTCAGCGATTAGGCTGTGCCCGTCCGGCCTTGGCCGGAAATGCGCCACAACACAACGTCCTCCGGCTTCGGCCGGTTTGAGAGACCCGGCTCCGGCTTGCGGTCTCTTTTTTTGTCCGGGGATTTATCGCGGTTTCCTATCCGTGACGGCCGGACTTGCCGGTCCGTAACCGCAGACGCCAAGATGCCGCGGACTTGGGGGGTCGCCATGCATCCACGGGCTTTCGCCATCCTGCTGCTCAGCGCGCTGCTGGCCCTGCCCGGCTGCAAGCCGCGCGCGCCTGTGGAATTGGAAGGCGCGGCCACCGAGCCAGCGACCGCCGTGCGCCAGCTGGCCAAGCGCGTGCACGACAACGACCTGGCCGGTTTCGCCCGCGATGCGCTGCCGCCAGCCGACCTGGCCAGGATGGAAACTGCATGGCGCGAAGGCCGTACGCGCTGGCCGCTGACCGAGCTGCCGCTCGACAACCAGTTGCTGCCGATGCTGCAGGCGCTGTCGGCGCCGGGCGCGGAACAGAAGCTGCGGCGTGGCTTCGACCGCCAGTTCGCCAACCAGAACCGGGACCTGCGCGACGCGGCGCGTTCGCTGGGTCTGTTCGGCGCCAAGTACGTGCAACAACAGGGCGATTACAGCGAAGACGAACGCCGGCATTACCCGCAGTTGATCGCCGCGCTGGGCGCGTGGGCCGAGGACGCGCCGCTGGGCGACCCGAAACGCGCGCACGCGGCCATTCCCCCACTGTGCGCGGCCGCGCGCAGGACCGGGCTGACCAGCGAAGCCGCATTGAACGAAGCCGGGATGCTCGGCAGCCTGCAACGGCTGGGGCCGTTCTTCGCCCAGGTGAAGACCGGCATCGCCAGCTACGGGCTCGACATCGATCGCAGCCTGGCCGACCTGCGCACCGGCCTGGTGGAGCAGAAGGGCGACCAGGCCACCGTGCGCCTGCACTACCCGCTGGCGGATGCCGAGATCGATACCGTCGTGCATCTGCAGCGGCGTGATGGACGTTGGTATCTGGCCGGTTACCTGGCCGAGGCGGACAAGATGGCAGCGATGGAAACGTCGCCGGAAATCACCCCTGAAGCCACCGAAAACCCGACGCCGAAGCCATGACCCGTAGGGTGGGCACGCTTTTCGTGCCCACCTTCGGGTCCCGAGGTTAGGTGGGCACGAAAAGCGTGCCCACCCTACGTATCGCTTCCGACCATGCTGGAGTAGCCGTGAATTTCATCGCCATCCTTTTCGCCATCGCCGGCGCCATCGTGGCGGTGTTCTACGGGCTGGAGTCGTACCTGTCGTTCCAGGCCAACGGCTTCACCGCTGCGCTGCTGCTCAAGCTGTTGGTCTGCGCGGTCGGCGCGCATTTCTGCTGGCGCAGTGCGAAGCGCATCCGCAAGCCGTCCTGAGCCGCCCACACGCGCGTTTCGCGTCTCAGCAGGCCTGATACCGTTGCCGGGCATCGCGGGGCGTAGGCCATAATGCCGGCGATGCCCGAACAGAATCCCCTGCCGTTGCCGGAACCCACGCCGGCCGACTCCCCCACGCCCCCCGCTCCGCTCCGGCCCGAACCGCGCCGGGTGCGCCCGGGCAAGCCGCCGTTGTGGACGCGCCTGATGGGCCGCCTCGCCGAGCCGTGGCTGGGCCTGAGCGTCGAACCGGGCGCCCCAGCCGAGCTGATCGACGAACGCCCAGTCTGCTACGTGCTGGAAGACTACGGCCTGTCCAACGCCCTGATCCTGGAGAAGGCCTGCCGCGAAGCCGGCCTGCCCTCGCCGCTGACCCCGCTGCCCGGCGACCCGCTGGGGCGCAAGCGCGCTTATGTGGCGCTGTCGCGGCGCAACCAGACCCTGGCCCAGCTGATGTCCAGCAGCCTGTCCGGGGTCACCGGCGAACCCCAGCCGACCAAGAAATCGCATTCCGAATCGCTGGCCCGGCTGTTGCAGGCGCACCGCGCCGACCCGACGCTGGACGTGCAGCTGGTGCCGGTGTCGATCTTCGTCGGCCGCTCGCCCGACAAGGCCAGCGGCTGGTTCTCGGTGCTGTTCTCCGAGAACTGGGCCATCGTCGGCCGCTTCCGCCGATTGCTGGCGATCCTGCTCAACGGCCGCGACACCATCGTGCGCTTCTCCGCGCCGGTATCGCTGCGCGAAAGCGTCGAAGAAGGGCTGGAACCGGAACGCACCGTGCGCAAGCTGTCGCGCGTGCTGCGCACCCACTTCAATCGCATCCGCGAGGCGGTGATCGGACCCGACCTGTCGACGCGGCGCGTGCTGGTCGACCAGGTGCTGGCTTCCGAACCGGTGCGCGAAGCCATCGTCGAGCAGGCGCGGCGCGACAAGAGCAAGCCCGAGGACGCGTGGAAGAAGGCCCATGCCTATGCCTGGGAAATCGCCGCCGACTATTCCAACCCGGTGGTGCGCTCGGCCAGCTTCCTGCTCAGCCACGTGTGGAACCGCATCTACGCCGGGGTGCTGGTCCACCACCTGGACAAGCTGAAGGAAGTCGCGCCGGGCCACGAAGTGATCTACGTGCCCAGCCACCGCAGCCACATGGACTACCTGCTGCTGTCGTACCTGCTGTACGAACGCGGCATCGTGCCGCCGCACATCTTCGCCGGCGTCAACCTCAACCTGCCGGTGGTCGGCACCCTGCTGCGCAAGGGCGGCGCGTTCTTCGCCCGGCGCAGTTTCCGCGGCAACGCGCTGTATTCGGCGGTGTTCTCCGAATACATGGCCCAGCTGGTCGCCGGGGGCTATTCGATCGAGTACTTCATCGAAGGTGGACGCTCGCGCACCGGCCGGCTGCTGCCGCCGAAGGGCGGCGCGCTGTCGATGACCGTGCGTGCGTGGCTGCGCCAGCCGAACAAGCCGGTGCTGTTCCAGCCGGTGTACATCGGCTACGAGAAGCTGATGGAAGGCAAGAGCTACCTGGACGAGCTCAGCGGCCGGCCCAAGGAGAAGGAATCGATCTGGCAATTGCTGTGGGGCATCCCCAAGGTGCTGAAGCAGAACTTCGGCCAGGTGGTGGTGAACTTCGGCGAGACCATCCTGCTCAACGACATGCTGGCCACGCACGCGCCGGACTGGAACGGCCAGCCGTTGTCCGAGGACGACAAGCCGAAGTGGCTGTCCGACACCATCGATGCGCTGGCGCTGAAGATCAACACGCGCATCAACGCCGCCGCCGACGTCAACCCGATCAACCTGCTGGCGCTGGCCCTGTTGTCGACGCCCAAGCACGCGATGAGCGAAGCCGACCTGGTCGCGCAGATCGAACTGGGCAAGAAGGTGCTGGCCGAGCTGCCGTATTCCGACCGCATCACCGTCACCCCGCACTCGCCCGAGCGGATCATCGCCCACGGCCTGGAGATCAACGTGCTGCGCCGCATCGCCCACCCGCTGGGCGACGTGATCGACGTGGTCGACGAAGACACCGCGGTGCTGCTGAGCTACTTCCGCAACAACGTGCTGCACCTGTTCACCGCCTCGTCGTGGATCGCCTGCTGCTTCCAGCGCAACCGGCGCATGGCGCGGCCGCGGGTGGTCTCGCTGGGCCGGCAGGTGTACCCGTTCCTGCAGGCCGAGCTGTTCCTGCCGTGGACCGAGGACGAGTTCGCCGAGCGCCTCGGCCGCACCATCGACGTGTTCGTCCGCGAAGGCCTGCTGCAGCAGGTCAGCGACGACGACGGCGGCATCCTCGCCCGCAACGCCGGGCAGACCGACGAGGTGTTCCGCCTGCGCGCGATCGGCCATTCGCTGCAGCAGGCGTTCGAGCGCTACTACATCGCGATCAGCGTGCTGGTGAAGAACGGCCCCGGCACGCTCGGCGCGGGCGAGCTGGAAAGCCTGTGCCAGCAGGCCGCGCAACGCCTGAGCCTGCTGTACGCACCGGCCGCGCCGGAATTCTTCGACAAGACCCTGTTCCGCGGATTCATCCAGAAACTGCGCGAACTGCGCCTGGTGTGGCCGGACGAACGCAGCAAGCTGCTGTTCGACCATCGCCTGGAGGCCTGGGCCAACGACGCCAAGATCATCCTCGGCCGCGAACTGCAGCACACCATCGAGCGGGTCAGTCCCGAAGCGGCGAAGCCGGAAGCGGAAGAGACGCCGGAATAGGCAGGGCGGGCCCTGGCCCGCCTTCCCGCATCCTGTGTCGATGCCGATCCCGCGCAATCGGCGCGATCGATGGCGGGCCTGGGCCCGCCCGCGCCCTACGCAGGTTCGTCGGGGATCAGCGAGCTCTCCAGCCGGGCGATGCAGTCCTTCAGCCACAGCTTGCGCTTCTTCATGCGCTTCACCGCCAGCTCGTCGGCCTGGATGTCGGCGACCAGGCGGTCGATTTCCACGTCCAGCTGGCGGTGCTCGAGCTTCAACTCGGCCACGCGCATCGCGATCTCGGAGGGGCTCATCGGTTCCACGCAGCGAGCATAACCGAGCCGAAGGGCCGGCGGAGGCGGCCGTGGGAGCGACCTTGGTCGCGAATGCTTCTATGGGAATCCCGGTGGTCGTCGAAAAGCATTCGCGGCCAAGGCCGCTCCCACGGGCTCTGGGTACAATGCGCGGCCCATGAACGCCGCCACGCTGCCGCAGATCCTGCCCGACCCGACGCCGCGCGATCCGCGCCGCGCCGGGCGCGAGCACGCCAAGCTGGCCAAGCGCCTGCGCCGCCAGGTCGGCCAGGCCATCGCCGACTACGGCATGATCGAGGCCGGCGACAAGGTGATGGTCTGCCTGTCCGGCGGCAAGGACAGCTACACCCTGCTCGACGTGCTGCTGCAGTTGCAGAAGAAGGCGCCGGTCGAATTCCAGCTGGTCGCGGTCAACCTGGACCAGAAGCAGCCGGGCTTTCCCGAGCACGTGCTGCCCGAATACCTGAAGTCGATCGGCGTGGATTTCCACATCATCGAGCAGGACACCTACTCGGTGGTGACGCGCGTGGTGCCGGAAGGCAAGACCATGTGCTCGCTGTGTTCGCGCCTGCGCCGCGGCGCGCTGTATTCGTATGCCGAGGCGCACGGCTTCACCAAGATCGCGCTGGGCCACCATCGCGACGACATGGCGGCGACGTTCTTCATGAACCTGTTCCACCATGCCAAGCTCAGCGGCATGCCGCCCAAGCTGCTCAGCGACGACGGCAAGCACGTGGTGATCCGTCCGCTGGCCTACGTGCGCGAAAGCGACATCGTCGAGTACGCCGAGGCCAGGGCCTTCCCGATCATTCCCTGCAACCTGTGCGGCAGCCAGGAGAACCTGCAGCGCAAGCAGGTCGGGCTGATGCTGAAGCAGTGGGAAAAGGACCATCCCGGCCGGGTCGAGCAGATCGCGCGGGCGCTGGCCGACGTGCGGCCTTCGCAACTGGCCGACCCGAAGCTGTTCGATTTCCTCTCGCTCGGCCATCGCGATGGCGCCGCGCAGGCCGATGCGCATGCGTGGCTTTCGGGCGAGGCGCCTGGCACGTCGGACGACAGCGACGCCTGATGCCGCGACATTCTTTCCGTCGTCATCCCGGCGAAAGCCGGGACCCAGCTTTTGCCGTTGCTTTCGCTCGTGGATGGCAATGACGAAAGCAAAGGCTGGGTCCCGGCTTTCGCCGGGATGATGAAAAAATCCCCTCCCCCATTCCGAACTAAGAATTCCGGCTACTGAATGTTCTTCCGCAACCTCACGCTGTTCCGCTTCCCTACCTCCCTCGACTTCTCCCAACTCGACGAGCTGCTGCCCGAAGCCGCGCTGAAACCGGTCGGTCCGCTCGACCTGGCCTCGCGCGGTTTCGTCTCGCCCTTCGGCCGGGACGAACCGGCGCTGTCGCACCGCGTCGGCGACGCGATCTGGCTGACCCTTGGCGGCGAGGACAAGATCCTGCCGGCGGCGGTGGTCAACGACCTGCTGGCGAAGAAGCTGGCCGAGATCGAGGAGAAGGAAGGCCGCAAGCCCGGCGGGCGCACGCGCAAGCGGATCAAGGAAGACCTGCTGCACGAGCTGTTGCCGCGCGCCTTCGTCAAGCCGTCGCGCACCGATGCGCTGCTCGACCTGGAGCACGGCGTCCTCGCCGTCGATACCTCCTCGCGCAAGAATGCAGAAGCGGTCGCTTCCGAAATCCGCCACGCGCTGGGCAGTTTCCCGGCGCTGCCGCTGAATGCCGAAGTCGCGCCGCGCAACGTACTGACCGGCTGGATCGCCGGCGAGCCGCTGCCCGACGGGCTGGCCCTGGGCGAGGAATGCGAACTGAAGGACGCGATGGACGGCGGCGCCGTGGTCAAGTGCCAAAACCAGGAGCTGCAGAGCGACGAAATCGCCAAGCACCTGGAAGCCGGCAAGCAGGTCACCCGGCTGGCGCTGACCCTCGACGACCACGTTTCTTTCGTGCTCGGCGAAGACCTGGTGGTACGCAAGCTGAAGTTCCTCGAAGGCGCGGTGGACCAGCTGGAGAATACTGAACGCGACGACTTGCGCGCCGAGCTCGACGCGCGCTTCGCGCTGATGAGCGGCGAAGTGAAGCGCCTGTTCGCGGTGCTGGAACAGGCGTTGAAGCTGAGCAAGGCCGAAAGCTGACCGCCGCTTGTGCGAGCGGCTATGGCCGCGATGAAGACCGCATGAAATCAAAAGCATCGCGGCTATAGCCGCTCCCACGTCGCGCCAGTACCATTTCTCCATGCCCCGCCTGTTGCATCGCCTGCTTGGCCCGCGCCCGCGCACCGTCGAACGCGACGTGGTGAGCCTCGCCCTGGACGACGGTTCCGCCCTCGACGTGCAGCGCGTGCGCGATCCGCGCGCACGGCGGATCAAGCTGAGCGTGGACGAGCGCGGCGCGCGCCTGACCCTGCCGCCACGCGCCAGCCTGGTCGCCGGCGAACGCTTCCTGCACGAACACCGCGACTGGCTGCTCGCGCAACTGGCGCGCTTCCACCACGCCGACGCCATTCCGCAATTGCTCCGCGACGAAACCGCCGCGCTGCCGCTGCGCGGCGAAAGCGTGCCGCTGCACTGGCACGCCGGCCGCTACACCCGCCTGCAGCGCGAAGCCGACCCCGGATCGGGTCCGGGGCAGGCTCTGCACTTCCAGGTCGCCGCGCGCGCAGGCGACGTCGCACTGCACCGCGCGGTGCGCGAGTTCTACGAAGCCGAGGCGCGCGCCGACGTCGGCCGCTGGCTGCCGCGCTACCTGCCCGGCCTGCCGCGCGCGCCAGCGCGGATCCGGCTGAAGGCGATGTCGTCGCTGTGGGGCTCGTTGAGCCCGGACGGTTCGGTCGCGCTGGACCTGTCGCTGGTGCTGGGCCGGCCGTCGGCGTTCGAGTACGTGCTGGTGCACGAGTTGTGCCACCTGATCCATCCCGACCACTCGCGCGCTTTCTGGCGGGAGGTGGAAGCGCGCTTCCCGGCGTGGCGGGACGAACGCGAGTATTTCCATGCGGAAGGCCGGCGTCTGAAAGCCAGTTTGCGTGCCCTGGCGGGCTGAGGGGACTGGCTCTGCCTGGCGCGCTGCAGCGCGTTGATCCGCGCCAGCGCTCGAAGTTTCACGCAATACGATCGACGCCGAAGGCCAGCCCGCGCGCTTTGGCCGGCGGAATCACCGTTCAGCGTTGTCGAGGCAAAGGACCGACGGGTAGACGGTCCCGGAGCACCGGGCATGCGCCTGTCATCCAAGGCTTGCTTCATCCTGTCGTGCCTGCTGGCCACGTCGGCGGCAGGCTGTCGCGGCGACGCGCCGCCGCAGGCGGAACGTCCCTCGCAACCCGAGACCAGCCTGCAGTTGCCGGCCGATTTCCCCGCCGACATCCCCCTGCCCGCAACGTACCGGGTCAACAGCGTGTCCGATCTCGGCACGCTGCTGGTGGCGACGCTGGCCACGCCGGAACCGGTGCCGGAGCTGTTCGCCGAAGCCGGGCAGCGCATGCCCGCGCAGGGCTGGCAGTCTTCGGCCGAGATCCGCCATGCCACCGGCAATGCGATGCGGGTGTACCGCAAGGGCAGGCGCGAGGTATCGCTGTCGTTCGCGCCGCACCGCGGAGGCAACGACAGCATGGTCACCGTGCAGCTGCGCGATCCGCAACGCAGCCTGTAGGAGCGCACTTCAGTGCGCGACCGAATGTGCGCGGCTTGCGGAATTTTCCACGCAGCTTCGTTTTGCCGGTCGCGCACTGAAGTGCGCTCCTACAATCCGCTGGCAGGGTGAATCGTCGTCAGTCGGCGGCCATCCATGAGGAAACCGCCGATCGCCGCCGCGACCGCGGCGGGATCTTCCATGTGCAGGTGATGGGTGCCGGAGATGACGGACAACGCCCCGTCCGGCAGGCGCGCCGCCCGACGGCTGCGCAAGGGTTCGGGGAAATAGCTCTGCGGCGGATCGGCGTAGACCACGTGCGTCGGACAGGCGATGTGGTCGACCACCTCGTCGATCTGCGCTTCGCTCAAGCGCATCAGCGTCGGCAGGGTCAGGCGCGGGTCGGTGCTCCAGACGAAGCCGCCTTCGGCTTCGCGCACCCCGCGCTCGACCAGCAGGCGCGCGGCCGCTTCGCTCAACTGGTTGGCCTGCATGCGTGCGCGCACCGGCGCCTCGAGGTTGGCGAACACGCGCAGGTTCTTGCCCGGCAAGGCGCGCGCGGCGGCGATGGCTTCGCGCATCCGTGCGGCGGTGCGCTCGACGGTTTCCGACAACGCGCCCAACGCCTCGATCGCCACCAGCCGCGTGACGCGTTCGGGTGCGGCGACCGCGGCCAGGCTGGCGATGCCGGCGCCCATCGAATGACCGAGCAGGGCGAAGCGCTCCCAACCCAGCGCATCCGCCGCGTCCAGCACCGCGTTGATTGCCACCGCCGAGGTGTATTCGGCGCCCGGACCGAGATGCGCGCTGCGGCCGTGCCCGGGCAGGTCGAGGGCGAAGAAATCCAGGCTGTCCGGCAGGTGCGCGGCCAGCGGCACGAAGCTGGCGGCGTTGTCGAGCCAGCCATGCAGGGCGATGACCTGCATTCCGCCTTCAACGCCGCCACGCAGGCCCGTCAGCCGGCCGAGCGCCGCGTCGATGGCGAATTCGCGCAGCCTCATGCGCGCGCCTGCGCCAGCGCGGCCAGCGCATCGGCGTGCGCGTCCGCCGCGTTGAGGCAGGGGATGTAACGCAGTTCGCCGCCTTGCGCAGCGAAATCCTCGGCATAGCGCAGCGCGACTTCCTCCAAGGTTTCCAGGCAATCGACGGCGAAGCCCGGGCAGGCCACGTCGACCTTGCGCACGCCGCGTGCGGCCAGGTTCGCCAGCACGTCGGGCGTGGCCGGCTCCAGCCAGCGCGCGCGGCCGAAGCGCGACTGGTAGGCCAGCGTCCACTGGTCCTCGCCCAACCCCAGCGCTTCGGCGATGCGCCGCGCACTGGTTTCGCAGCGCCGCGGATACGGATCGCCGCGGTCGGCCAGGCGTTGCGGCAGGCCGTGGAACGAGAACAGCAGGTGTTCGCCTGCGCCGTTGGCGGCGCGCCAATCGCGGATCGACGCGGCGATCGCGCCGACCCAACCGGCGTCGTCGGAATAGTCCTCGATGAAGGCGATGGGCAGGTCGCGCGCTTCGCGTTCGACCACGTCGGCGACGGAGGCCGTGGTGGTGGTCGAATACTGCGGATACAGCGGCAATACGACGACGCGGCGCATGCCGGCCCCACGCAGATCGCGCAGGATGTCCGCCAGCGCCGGCTCGCCGTAGCGCATCGCATGCATGACACGCCAGTCCGGCAGCCTCACCTGCATGGCTTGGGCCAGCCGCTGCGTGTACACCGCCAGCGGCGAGCCTTCCGGCAGCCAGACCTGCGCGTACTTCTCCGCCGATTGCGCCCCGCGCCGCGGCAGGATCACGCCGCGCAGCAATGGCTTCCACAGCCAGCGCGGCAACGCGACCACGCGCGGGTCGCCGAGGAATTCGCCCAGGTAACGCCGTACCGCTTCCGGCGTGGGTGCCTCGGGCGTGCCTAGATTGACCACCAGCAAGGCGGTATCGGGTGCGTGGGGCATGCGTCATTGTCGCAGACGCCGCATCGGTCCTGGCCTGCGTTAGGAGCGTCCTTCAGGGGGCGACCGTGTCCCGCGGCGCTGCTTCGGTCGCGCCCTGAAGGGGTGCTCCTACAGAGGGCACCATGGCTTTGACTCAGCCGCCATTCACCCATTCACACTCATTTATCAGACACTTGCATAGCCTTTTTGCAGAAACACATCCGGAGCCTGTCATGAAGCGCCTGCCTCGCACCCTCCTGCTGTCGGCCGCGCTCGGCGCCGCCTTTGCGGCCCAGGCCGGAGAACAGGAAGACGCCCGCGCCCGCAACGCCGTGCGCGTGCTGCAGGAAATCCAGAAGATTCCCGAGAACGGCATCCCCGACAAGCTGCTCGACGAAGGCCGCGCCATCGTGGTCATTCCGGACACGATCAAGGCCGGGCTGGTCATCGGCGGACGCCGCGGCCATGGCCTGATGTCGGTGAAGAACCCCGACGGCACCTGGTCGCAGCCGGTGTTCGTCAAGTTGACCGGCGGCAGCATCGGCTTCCAGGCCGGCGTGCAGTCGTCCGACGTGGTGCTGGTGTTCCGCAACGACCGCAGCCTGGACTCGATCGTCAACGGCAAGTTCACCCTCGGCGCCGATGCCGGCGTGGCCGCCGGTCCGGTCGGCCGCAATGCCGCCGCCGCCACCGATGGCCAACTGAAGGCGGAAATCTGGTCGTGGTCGCGCGCCCGCGGCCTGTTCGCCGGCGTCGCCCTCGACGGTGCGGCGCTGCAGATCGACGACGCGGCCGATACCGCCGCCTATGGCGCCAACGCCACGCCGCGGGCGATCTTCGAGAATCGCGCCGGCGCGCCCTCGGCCGACGTCGTCGCCTTCCGCGACCAGCTGGAGGAATCCACCGCAGCGGCTCGCACCGCGCGCGGTGCGCCGGCCAATGCGCCGCGCCCGGTAGTCACCGCCGGCGCACCGGTCGCCAGTCCGGCTCCTGCGCAGGCGGCGCCGAACACCTCGACCGAAGCCCAGACGCAGGGTTTCCAGCCGGTCGAAGACAGCGCCGTCACCACCGCGCCGCTGACCACGCCCTGATCGGCAGCAGCCTTCGTGGGAGCGGCTATAGCCGCGATAAGTCATTCATTGGGGACCAATCGCGGCCATAGCCGTTCCCACCGGACGATCTCCACGCCGCTATTCAGCGAGCACCGCTGACCTCGCAGGCGCCACTGCGTTATCCTGCATGTCTTCCCTCACTTCATGGCAGGCAACGACATGGGCGGTTTGAGCATCTGGCATTGGATCATCGTGCTGGTGGTCGTGCTGCTGATTTTCGGCACCAAGCGCCTGCGCGGCGCCGGGAAGGACCTCGGTGAGGCGGTCAGGGGCTTCAAGGAAGGCATGAAGGGCGACGACAAGCCGGCCCAGCTCGACGACAAGTCGCGCGACAACGCCTCCAGCCAATCCCGCGAAAAGGAACACGACCGCGACGCGCACTGAGCGCGGCGGCAACGGTCCGCCATGTTCGACATCGGCTTCACCGAACTGCTGGTCATCGCCGTGGTGGCACTGGTCGTGCTGGGTCCCGAGCGCCTGCCCAAGGCGGCGCGCTTCGCCGGCCTGTGGGTGCGCCGCGCGCGCGCGCAATGGCATTCGGTGAAGGATGAACTCGAGCGCGAACTGGCCGCGGACGAACTGAAGCGCAACCTCGACGCCGCCCGGCAGACGATGCACGAAACCGAGCAGTCGATCCGCGCCGGCGGCGATGCGGTAAAGCACGAATTCGAGCAGGTGCGCGCCGAAATCGACGAGGACCTGTCGAACAGGAAGGAACCGCCCCCGTCCGACGAAGCGCCGGAGCCGCCGGTCGACGAGCCCGCCGCCGAAACGCAGGCCGGGCCGGATGAGCCGGAGACGCCTGCGGAAGACCATCCGCAATCCGACCTGTTCGGCAATCCGGAACAGCGCCGATGAACCGCGCCACGCCCGATCCCGAGGCCGAAGCGACGCTGATCGAACACCTGATCGAACTGCGCGCGCGGCTGGTCCGCGGCCTGCTTGGCGTGGGCGTCGCGCTGCTGGCCCTGCTGCCGTTCGCCAAGACGCTGTATTCGCACCTGGCCCTGCCGATGCTGCGGCAGCTGCCTGCGACCCAGGCCACACAACTGATCGCCAGCGACCCGACCTCGGGCTTCTTCGCCCCAGTCAAGCTCGCCTTCTTCGGCGCGCTGTTCCTGGCCGCGCCGTGGCTGCTGTACCAGGCTTGGGCCTTCGTCGCCCCGGGCCTGTACCAGCGTGAAAAGAAGCTGGCGCTGCCGCTGCTGGTCTCCGCGGTGACGCTGTTCTACGCCGGCTGCGCCTTCGCCTACTTCCTGGTGCTGCCGGCGGTCTTCCATGCGCTGACCGCGTTCACCCCGGACATCGTCACCATCGCGCCGGACCCCGGCAAATACCTCGATTTCGTGCTGGTGATCTTCCTCGCCTTCGGCGCCAGCTTCGAGCTGCCGGTGGCACTGGTGATCCTGACCCTGCTCGGCTGGGTCACGCCGAAGCAGCTGGCCGAATCGCGTGGCTACGCCATCGTCGGCGTGTTCATCCTCGCCGCGGTGATCACCCCGCCCGACGTGGTCTCGCAGCTGATGCTGGCCCTGCCGATGTGCCTGCTGTACGAGGCCGGCATCCTGGCGTCGAAGTGGATGGCGCCGAAGCGGGAAGCGGAAGCTTGAACGCAGCGTAGGAGCGCCCGTCGGTGCGCTCCTGCGCCTTGATCCGGTGGGACGGCGAGACTCCAGCAGCGACGTAGGTGGGCCCTGGCCCACCCTCCTCAGACTTCGATCCGATCCGGCGGCAACGTCGGCGCTGCCACGGCCTGCTCGGGCGCGCCGAACATCTGTTTCCACGCGAAATAGGTCACGCCGGCGAACAGCGGCATCAGCACCGCCATCATCAGCAGGTTGGCGACGAATACCGCCGTCGCCGTGCCGATCAGCAACTGCAGCACCATCGCCACGATCTGCACGCCGACGGTCAGCGCCAGCAAGGTGACGAACAGCAACAGCAGGAACACCACGAGTGCGGGCAGGTTGTGCAGGCACGCGCGCAGGCTGGTGCGCATGGCCGCCAGTCCATGGCTGCCGGAGAACACCACCTGCGGCACCGCGACGAAGATCAGGAACACCACCACCGGCACCGCGGCCAACGCCAGCAGCAGGCACAACAGCACGCGGCCTACCGGCAAGCTCTGCACCAACGCGGGATCGGGCTGCTGGCCCGCGGCCTGGGCGGCCTGGATCTTCGCGGCGACATCGAACATCTGCTGCATGCCGTCGGTGCCGACCAGGGCGAGGAACAGCAGGGCCAGACCGACGCCCACGGCCAACTGCGGCAGCAACGTGGCCAGCAACGCCGGCGCATGTTCGCCGCGCACCTCATGGAACAGCACGCCCGGCTGCACCGGCCGGCCGCCTTCGACTTCGCGCACCGCCCACAGCAGGCCGGCGAACAGGAACGGACCCAGCAGCGACAGTCCGAGCTGCAATGCCAGGCCGAGGGTCGGATGCAGTGCGCCGCCGGCCAGCGCGAGCAGGGTCAGCGCCCCCCAGGTCACGCCCAGCCGGCCCAATCCCCACGGCGCCCGCCGCAGCAGGGCGAATGCGTCCAGCAGCCATTGCGCGCCGGCACTGGCCGGCAGCTTGTTGATCGGGGTCATCGGAATGTCGGGGGAGGTCGGGGGCTCAGCGCGCGTGCAGGCCACGCGCGTGGCGCACGAAGCGCCGCAATAGTTTGCGCGCCTGCGGCGCCGCCGTCACCTCGCGGGAAATCGAGCGCGGGCAGCGGCCCTCGCTGCGCAGGTGGTCGGCGCGGGCATGCACGTACCCGCGCATGTGGTGGGTGGCGAACTCCGGGTGGAATTGCACGCCCCAGGCCCGGTCCCGCCAGCGGAAGGCGTGGCAGGCGTCCTGTTCGGATTTCGCCAGCACGGTGGCATCCCGCGGCGGCTTGGCCACGGTCTGCACGTGGGTGGCGTGGGCGAGGAAACGGCTGGGCAAGGCGGCGAACAGCGGATCGTCGCCGGCCTGCGGATGCAGGTCGATGTGCACGGTGCCGGACTCGCGCCCGGCCGGGTTGTAATCGACTTCGCCGCCCAGCGCGTGGGCCAGCAGCTGGTGGCCGTAGCAGATGCCGAGCAGCGACATGCCCTCGTGGGCGGCGTCGCGCAGCCACTCGGCGCTGCGTTCGCTCCAGTCGTGGCGATCGGTGACCATCGCCGCCGAACCGGTGACGATGACCCCGGCGAAACCCTCGCGCCGCGGCAGCGGATCGCCGGCTTCGACGTTCACCACCACCGCCTCGTCGGGCTCCAGTCCCGCCGCGACCCGGATCCAGTGGGGGAAGCCACCGTAGCGCTTCATCGCGGCCACCGGCTGACCGGTTTCGACGATCAGGAAAGGCTTGTCGAAGCGGCGGGTCTTGGCGGCGCGATTCACGGGAAAAACATGGGTCGGCAGGGGTTCGCCCGTATACTAGCCCGCTTTTCCGCAGTGCACGATCACGCGATGGCCGGCCCGACCTTCCAGGAACTCATACAGAAGCTCAACGCCTACTGGGCCGCGCAGGGTTGCGTGCTGATCCAGCCGCTGGACCTGGAGGTCGGCGCGGGTACTTTCCACCCGGCGACCTTCCTGCGCGCGCTGGGCCCGGAGCCGTGGAATGCCGCATATGTGCAGCCTTGCCGCCGTCCCACCGACGGCCGCTACGGCGAGAACCCGAACCGCCTGCAGCGTTACTACCAGTACCAGGTGGTGATGAAGCCGAACCCGGACAATATCCAGCAGCTATATCTGGATTCCCTTTCGGCATTAGGCGTCGACCCGCGCGTGCACGATCTGCGCTTCGTCGAGGACAACTGGGAATCGCCGACCCTCGGCGCCTGGGGCCTGGGCTGGGAAGTCTGGTTGAACGGCATGGAAGTCACCCAGTTCACCTACTTCCAGCAGGCCGGCGGCCTGGAGTGCAAGCCGGTGCTCGGCGAGATCACCTACGGCCTCGAGCGCCTGTGCATGTACCTGCAGAACGTCGACAACGTGTTCGACCTGGTGTGGACGCACGGTCCCGACGGCACGCCGGTGACCTACCGCGACGTGTACCACCAGAACGAAGTCGAGCAGAGCGCGTACAACTTCGAGCACGCCGACGTGGCCGAGCTGTTCCACCGCTTCGACGCTTGCGAGGCCGAAGCGAACAAGCTGATCGAAGCCGGCCTGCCGTTGCCGGCCTACGAGCAGGTGATGAAGGCCAGCCATTCGTTCAACCTGCTCGACGCGCGCCGCGCGATCAGCGTGACCGAACGCCAGCGCTACATCCTGCGCGTGCGCACGCTGGCGCAGAGTGTGGCCAAGGCCTACTTCGCCCAGCGCGAGAAGCTCGGCTTCCCGGGACTGAAGGATGAAGCCGCGCGCGCGAAGCCGGGCCTGTCGCCGTTGAACGCGCAGGACGCCGCATGATCCTGGTCGGCATGTTCGATTCGCCGTACGTGCGCCGCGTGGCGATCAGCGCCGCGCAGCTCGGCTTCGATTTCGAACACCGCAACTGGTCGGTGGGCAAGGACGCGGCGCTGATCCGCCAGTTCCATCCGCAGGGCCGCGTGCCGGTGCTGGTGCTGGACGACGGCGAAGCGCTGACCGAGTCGGCAATCATCCTCGACCACCTCGACCAGATGGCCGGCCCGCAGCGGGCACTGCTGCCCGCGTCCGGCAAGGAACGACGCGATGCGCAAAAGCTGGTCGCGCTGGCCGTCGGCGCGCTCGACAAGGGTATCCAGCTGGTCTACGAACGCATCTTCCGCCCCGCAGAAAAGCACCACGCGCCGTGGCTGCAGCGCTGCCGCAGCCAAGCCGAAGCCTCGCTGGCCGAACTCGACGCCGCCTGCGCCGCGCGCGAAGGTCGCGACTGGCTGGTCGGCGACGCGATCACCCAGGCCGACATCACCCTCGCCTGCGTGGTCACCTACCTGCGCGACGCCGTGCCCTTCGACCTGGCACCGTTCCCGGCGCTGCAGGCGCGCGTCTCCCGCTACGAAGCGCTGCCGTTGTTCGCGCGCTTCTACCTGCCTTTCGATGCCCCGAATCCGAGTTGAAGCCCCTCTTCCTCGGGAGAGGGGTTGGGGTGAGG
The DNA here is from genome assembly GCF_017939625.1 of Pseudoxanthomonas helianthi. GTDB lineage: Bacteria > Pseudomonadota > Gammaproteobacteria > Xanthomonadales > Xanthomonadaceae > Pseudoxanthomonas_A > Pseudoxanthomonas_A helianthi. The sequence goes on along the minus strand of NZ_JAGKTC010000001.1, from coordinate 1,493,312 downwards.
GTACGGCGCAGACGCGATGCACGAATGCCGATACATCCTGCAACGTTCACCCGCCCTGTTCCGCCGAACCCCGCCGCCTGAAGCGGCTTCGATTTCCGGCGCTTCGCGCCACCTTTTCCCGGAGGGAGAAGGGAACTGCAAGCAAGGTTTGATGACATGAGCCAACAACTTCCCCTGCTGATCGAACTGGGTACCGAGGAACTGCCGGTCAAGGCGCTGCCGGGACTGGCGCAGGCGCTGTTCGATGGCGTGATCGCGGCGCTGGAAAAGCGCGGCATCGCCTGCGAACACGACGGCGCCAAGCCGCTGTACACGCCACGCCGCTTGGCCGTGTTGTTGCCGCGCGTCGCCGCCGAGCAACCGGAGCAAGCTTCGGAAGTGCTGGGTCCCTACCTCAACATCGCGCTGGACGCGAACGGCGAACCGACGCCCGCGTTGAAGGGCTTCGCGGCCAAGGCCGGCGTCGAGTGGACCCAGCTGGAGAAGCTGGCCGACAACAAGGGCGAGCGCTTCGTCCATCGTTCGGTCAAGGCCGGCGCGAGGACCACCGAGTTGCTGCCGGAAATCCTGCGCGAGGCCATCGCGGCGATGCCGATCCCCAAGCCGATGCGCTGGGGTGCGCGCGAGCACGCCTTCGCCCGCCCGGTGCACTGGCTGGTGCTGCTGTTCGGCAACAACGTGGTCGACACCGAAATCCTCGGCGCCAAGGCCGACCGCATGAGCCGCGGCCATCGCTTCGAAAGCAACAAGCCGGTGTGGATCAACCAGCCGGGCGATTACCTGGACGCGCTGCGCGCCGCGCGCGTGCTGGCGGACCCGGACGAGCGCCGCACGCGCATCGTGCGCGAGGTCGAGGCCGCGGCGAAGCAGGCGGGCGGCGACGCGCGGATCAGCGACGACAACCTCGAGCAGGTGGTGTGCCTGACCGAGTGGCCGACCGCGGTGCCGTGCAGCTTCGAGCCGGACTTCCTCGCCGTGCCGCAAGAAGCGCTGATCGAGACGATGGAGATCAACCAGAAGTTCTTCCCGGTGCTGCGCGACGGCAAGTTGACGGAGCACTTCATCGGTGTCGCCAACATCGAGTCGAAGGACGTAGCCGAGGTACGCAAGGGCTACGAGCGGGTGATCCGCCCGCGCTTCGCCGACGCCAAGTTCTTCTTCGACGAGGATTTGAAGCAAGGCCTCGCCTCGATGGGCGAAGGCCTGAAGACGGTGACTTACCAGGCCAAGCTGGGCAGCGTCGCCGACAAGGTGCAACGCGTGGCGGCATTGGCCGAGACCATCGCCAGGGAAGTCGGCGTCGATCCGGCGCAGGCGCATCGCGCGGCGGAACTGGCCAAGAACGACCTGCAGTCGCGGATGGTCAACGAATTCCCGGAACTGCAGGGCATCGCGGGTCGCCACTACGCCATCGCCGCTGGCGAATCGAAGGAAATTGCGCTGGCGATCGACGAGGCTTACCAGCCGAGGTTCGCGGGTGATGACATCGCGCTCTCGCCGCTGGGCAAGGTGCTCGCCATTGCCGAACGCCTCGACACGCTCGCGGGCGGCTTTGCGGCGGGCCTGAAGCCGACAGGCAACAAGGACCCGTTCGCGCTGCGGCGCAATGCGCTCGGCCTTGCGCGGACCATCATCGAAAGCGGGTTTGATCTCAAGCTATTGCATTCGACAAGACACAACTTACTTGATCCAAAAGATATTCCAGTAGGACAGCGGAGCGTTGTCGCCGTAATCCGGCAAGATGGCTTGCTAGATGTGGCTTATCAGGGCGCATTCGACGCAATCGGCCGGGTCGAGCTTGAGAAGAAGCTAACGACGGGAAAGAAGGCAGCCGAAGAAGGTGTGAAGGTTGACCGCTTTCAGAGCGTTAACCAGACCTATGGCCCTGCGGTCCCCGGGGAAATATACGACTTCATCCTCGACCGCCTGCGCGGCTACTACGCCGACAAGGGCGTCCCGGCGACGCATTTCAACGCCGTCGCCGAACTGAAGCCCGCCTCGCTGTACGACTTCGACACCCGCCTCGACGCCATCGGCCAGTTCGCCGCATTGCCCGAAGCCGAAGCGCTCGCCGCCGCCAACAAGCGCATCGGCAACATCCTGAAGAAGGCCGACATCGCCATCCCCGACGCCATCGACCACGACCTGCTCACCGACCCGATCGAAGCCGCGCTCGGCGAAGCCGTGGCCGCCGCGCTCGGCGATACCGACGAGGCCCTGCACCACCACGACTACGTCAAGGTGCTGAACCGCCTCGCCCAGCTGCGCCCGCAGGTGGACGCGTTCTTCGACGGCGTGATGGTCAACGTCGACGACCCGGCCGTGCGCGGCAACCGCCTGGCGCTGCTCAAGCGACTGGCCGATCGCTTCCGCGCGGTGGCAGCGATCGAGCATTTGTCGAACTGACGCTTTTCCTTCTCCCTCCGGGATCGAAGCCGCATCAAGCGGCTGAGGGTGCCCGAAGAGCCCGCCCCGTACTTGATACGGGGGCGGATGAGGGCGGAGCACGCGCTTGCGACGCAGGCTCCATGAGCCGTAACCCTCCCGCCCTCATCCGGCGCTACGCGCCACCTTCTCCCGGGTGGGAGAAGGAAACACAAACATCATCCGGCGTTAACCCGATTCAGCCCGCGCCCGGTATCCTCTGCCGATGCGACCCGTCCTCCGTCTGGCTCCGGCCGCCCTGCTGATCTTCGCCTGCCCGACGTGGGCCGCGGCGATCATCGACAAGGTCCAGGTCAAGGGGCTGGATCCGAAGGACGCAACCCAGGCGCTGATGATCGAGAACATCGAACTGGCGCTGTCGCTGAGCGACTCGCTGGGCAAGCGCGTAGGCGAATCGCGGCTGGAATACCTGCTGACCGAAGCCGTGCCCGAGGCCAGCGAAGCGCTGGAGCCGTTCGGCTACTACGCCGCGGAAATCACCGTCGATGCGCCGCGCCCGAACCGGGTGCAGGAAGAAGCCTCGCCCGATGCCCCCGCGACGGAGCCGGCCGACGCCGCGCAACCGCGCCAGCAACGCCCGGCCGACCACCTGACCGTGACCCTCCACGTGAAGCTGGGCGAACCGGTGCGCGTGCGCAACTCGCACATCGCCATCGAGGGCGAAGGCGGCAGCGACAAATACCTGAAGGAAGACCTGCAGGAATTCCGTCCGCAGCCCGGCGAGGTGTTCGACCACACCACCTACGAGGCCAGCAAGACCAAGATCGTGCGCCGGCTGGCCGAACGCGGCTATTTCGATGCCGACTTCACCAACCGCAAGGTCGAGGTGACCCGCGCCGACCGTGCCGCCGACATCGACCTGAGCTGGATCAGCGGCATCCGCTACGACATGGGGCCGACGCGCTTCCACCAGGACTACTTCAAGCCCGGCCTGCTGGAACGACTGGTGTATTGGGAGGAAGGCAGCTACTTCCACCAGGGCAAACTGGACCGCCTGCGCCAGTCGCTGGTCGGGCTGGACTACTTCGGCAGCATCGACATCCAGCCGAACATCGACGAAGCGGTCGACGGCCGCGTGCCGACCGACGTCAACCTGGAACTGGCCAAGCGCGACGTCTATACCTTCGGCGTCAGCTACGGCACCGAAAGCGGCCCCGGTATCCGCGCCGGGCTGGACCGCCGCTACGTCAATCGGCGCGGGCACAAGGCCAGCATTGCGCTGGACTACGCGCAGAAGCGCAAGAGCCTGACCACGCTGTACCGCATTCCGGCGTTCAAGTGGCTGGACGGCTGGTACGGCATCGCCTTCCAGGCCTATGACGAACAGACCGACTACATCGACACCCGGCGCATCGAGCTGATCGGCAGCCGCAGCGGCCAGTTGAACGACCAGTGGACGGCGATCGCGTCGATCCACGCACTGCGCGAACGCTGGCGCTACGACCAGACCCTGCCCGACTTCAACTATTCCACCTTGCTGTATCCGGAAGTCAGCGGCCAGTACTCCGGCGTCGACGATCGCGCGTTCCCGCGCCGCGGCTTCAGCGGCAACGTGTCGCTGCGCGCCGGCGCGGGCGGTGCCGGTTCCGACACCAGCTTCGCCCAGCTGCACCTCATCGCGCGCTGGTACCACGGCATCGGCGACAACCAGCGCCTGCTGGTGCGTGGCGAAGCCGGCACGACCTGGACCAGCGACCTGGTGTCCCTGCCGCCGAGCCTGCGTTTCTTCGCCGGCGGCGACCGCAGCATCCGCGGCTATGCCTATCGCGAAGTCGGACCGCGCCTGAGCAACCGTTTCGCGCTCGGCGCCAAGCACGTGCTGACCGGCAGCGTCGAATACGAGTACTACCTGCCCGACAGCCCGTGGGGCGGCGCAGTGTTCGTCGACAGCGGCAGCGCGTTCGACGACACGCCCGACTTCAAGACCGGCGTGGGCATCGGCCTGCGCTGGCGTTCGCCGGTGGGACCGGTACGCGTGGACATCGCGCGCGGCTTGAACGATCCGGATTCGTCCGTGCAGCTTTATCTGAACATCGGGGCCGACCTGTGAACCTCCCCGCCGACCGCGATCGCTTCGGCCGCAGGTTGTGGCGGCGCCGGCTGCCGGACAACCTGACGCCGGAAGAGCGCGAAGCGCGCATCGCCGAGTTGCGCGAGAAGCGGCGCAAGCGCATGCGCGTGCTGGCGATCCGCAGCGCGATCGGCACCGGCGTGCTGTTGGTGTTGACCGGCGTGCTGCTGTACTGGCTGCTGCAGACCATCGCCGGCCGCGACGTGTTGCTGGCGCAGATCGTCGCGCGGTTGCCGGCCGGGTCCAGCTTCACCTGGCAACGCATCGAGGGGCCGCTGGCTGGGCCGCTGACCCTGCACGGCGTCGAGTTCCGCTACGAGAAAATCCACTTCACCGCACAAAGGGTCTATCTGGATCCCGACCTACGTCCGCTGCTGGGCAAGCGCCTGCGCCTGGACGCACTGGAAGTGAGCAACGCCACGCTCGACGTGCCCAAGAGCGACGAGCCGTTCGAGCTGCCGAAATGGCCGGACGTGCTGCCGAAGATCGAAATGCCGCTGGCGATCCAGGCCGATGCGCTGAAGATCGACGGCCTGAAGGTCAGCCAGGAAGGCAAGCCTCTTGTCGATGTGCGCCATGCGCAGGGCGGTATCGATGTCGGCGATGGCTACTTCCTCGCCGACAAGCTCGGCGTCGACAGCGACCGCGGCCGCTTCGGCATCGACGGCAGCTACCGGCCCAACCGCCAGTACCGCACGTCGCTGGTCGCCACCGGCGTGTTCCCCGCTGCCAGTGGACGTACCCCGGCGCGGCTGGGCCTGGTCGCGCGCGGCAATCGCGCGAAGATGGATCTCGCCGTCGCCGGCCATGCGCCGGCACCGGTGACGATCACCGCGACCGTGCGCGGCGAAAAGAATCCGGAATGGCACTTCCGCGGCCGCACCGAATCGCTCGACCTGGCCCTGCTCGGCGTCGTCAAGGAACCGATGCCCCTGGCCTTCGATCTGCGCGCGGACGGCGTCAATGGCGCGGCGACGCTGCAGGGCCGCATCGAACAGGACAAGTTCGTCGCGGTGATCGAGCCTTCGCGGATGCGCATCAGCGACGACAAGGTACTGACCGTCGAGCCGTTGGCGCTGCGCGTGCTGGACGGTTACGCCAGCCTGCGCGGCACCGCCGACTTCGGCGACGCGGAGAACCCGAAGTTCAAGTTCGCGATCAACGCGCGCCGGCTGGGCTGGGGCGACGATCCGAAGACGCGGATCGTCGGCAGCGGCGATTTCGGCGTCGCCGGTCAGTTGAAGGACTGGGCCGCGGTCGGCGCGGCCACGCTGCTGCGCGACCGACAACGGGCGAAGCTCGAGTTCGACGGTCGCGGCGACGACCGCCAGGTCGTGTTGAAGAAACTGCTGGCGACGATGCCCACCGGCAAGCTCGACGCCACCGGCACCGTCGGCTGGGCGCCGCAACTGCGCTGGGACGTGGGCGCGAAGCTGGCCGGTTTCGATCCGGGCTATTTCATCGCCGGCTGGAACGGCAACGTCTCCGGCAACTTCAGCAGCAAGGGCGCGATGCGCGATCCCGCTGCCGGCCAGGGCGAAGGCTTCGATGCCACGCTCGACGTGCCGAAGCTCGCCGGCACGCTGCGCGGCCGCGCGCTGGACGGACGCGGCAAGTTCGCCCTGCACGGCAACGATGGCGAAGGCGAAGTGGCGCTGCGCCTGGGCGGCAGCCGCGTCGACGCGAAGGGCAAGGTCGGCGCCGCGCTCGACATCGACGCGAAGTTGCAACCGTTGCAGTTGAGCGACCTGCTGCCCGAGGCGACCGGCCATCTGGCCGGCACGCTGAAGCTGACCGGCAAGCGCGATGCGCCGAACATCGACGCCAATTTGTCCGGCGGCGACCTGAAGTGGGCCGATTACGCCGCGCAAAGCATTGAGCTGCACGGCAGGCTGCCGTGGCAAGGTTCCGGCGGCCAGCTCGCCGTGCAGGCCAGCGGCGTGCAGGCCGGCCTGCTGCTGGATTCGTTGCGCCTCGACGCACGCGGCGCGGTGGAGAACCTGCACCTGGACGGCGATGCGCGCAATGCGATGGGCGCGATCGCGCTGTCCGGCACCGCGCTGCGCCGCAACGGCAACTGGCAGGGCGCGCTGGAAGCGTTGCGCATCGCCCCGGTCAAGGGCGAGCCGTGGATCCTGCAGCAGCCGGCACGCTACGCGCAGAACGGCAATGCGTGGACGCTGTCGCAAAGCTGCCTTGCAGGCGGCGGTGGCGCGCTGTGCGTGCGGGCCGACTGGCCGCGCAATGGGGCCAGCGCGCACGCGGGTTCGTTGCCGCTGACCCTGATCCAACCCTGGCTGCCGCCGAGCAAGGGACGTCCGCTGCAACTTCGCGGCGCGATGAAGCTGGACGCCAACTTCAAACCAGTCGGCAAGGCATGGCGCGGCGAAGTGCACGTGGCTTCGCTCGACGGCGGCATCAAGCTGGGCGCTAACACGCGCGGCGAGCTGATCCGCTACGACAACTTCACCCTGGACGTGGAAGCGACGCCGCAGGCGATCAGCGGCCGGCTCGGCACCGGCTTCAAGGGCGACGGCTACGTCGACGCGCGCATGGCGACCGGTTGGGACGACTACGCGCCGCTGAAGGGCGACATCTACTTCCACAACTCGCGGCTGTTCTGGATGGAACTGTTCTCGCCCGACCTGGTGCGCCCGGACGGCGTGCTCGCCGGGCACATCGGCCTGGCCGGCACCCGCGGCAAGCCGGCATTGAGCGGCGAGGCGAAGCTGACCGAGTTCACCGGCGAGCTGCCGGCGCTGGGCATCACCTTGGTCGAAGGCGAGGCGACGCTGGCGGCGCTGGCCGACGGCAGCGCGACGATCCGCGGCGCGCTGAAGTCGCAATCCTCGACCGGCGGCAGCGCGACCGGCGGCGTGCTCAACATCGACGGTTCGCTGAGCTGGCTGGAAAGCAACACCACGCCGTTGCAGTTCAACGTGCGCGGCAACGACTTCCTGATTTCGGACACGGCCGACCTGCGCGCGGTGGCTTCGCCGAACCTGCAGGTCGGCTTCGTCGACAAGGCCATCCAGGTGCGCGGCGAAGTCTCCGTGCCGACCGCCGACATCGACATCGACAAACTCGACGCCGGCGTGTCGGCGTCCGAAGACGTCGTGGTGCTGGATCCGGCCGATCCCGAACGCGCGCCCAGTTCGCGCCTCGACCTGGACCTGGCGATCACCCTCGGCAACGCGGTGAAGCTGAAAGGTTATGGCCTGGAGGGCACGCTGACCGGTACCTTGCGCGCGCGTTCGCGCCCGGGCCGCGAGATGGTCGCCACCGGCCGCCTCGATGTCGACGGCCGCTACCGCGCCTACGGGCAGAAGCTCGACATCACCCGCGGCGAACTGGTCTGGAGCAATTCGCCGATCTCCGATCCGAACATCCGCATCCGCGCCGAGCGCGAAGTGGTCAGCGCCGACGTCACCGCCGGCATCGACGTGATGGGTCGCGCCAGCCAGCCGGAAGCGAAGGTGTGGAGCATTCCGGCCAGTTCCGAACAGAACGCGCTGGCCTACCTGGTGCTGGGCCGTCCGTTGAGCACCGCCAGCGGCACCGAAGCGCAACAGATCAACGCCGCATCGTCGGCGCTGACCGCGGGCGCTGGCCTGCTGGCTTCGCAGCTGGGCGCGAAGATCGGCCTGGACGACGCGGGCGTACTCGAATCGCGCACGCTCGGCGGCGCGGTGTTCGGCGTCGGCAAGTACCTGTCGCCGAAGCTGTACGTCAGCTACGGCGTATCGATGGTCGGCAGCGGTTCCGCGCTGACCCTGAAATACCTGATGCGCAAGGGCTTCGACGTCGAAATCGAATCCAGCACCATCGAAACGCGCGGTTCGGTGAACTGGCGCAAGGAAAAGTGACGGCTCCGATTTGTGGAGCCGAGTTCACTCGGCTGCTTCTTCTTTGCGGGTGGCGGGCTTGTCCCGGCACGCCCTTTGGCTTCCGGGCGACAAGCGAAAGGCAAGCCGGGCCAAGCCCGGCTTCTACAAGAGCAGAAGCATGAGCAGCCGAGCAAGCTCGGCTCTACAAAGCGGTGAGTGCGCGGCGAAAACGGCGCGGTTGCCCGCGCCGTTTCGTTGCCTGCATATCGCGGATCACCAGCTGAAACCCGCACCCGCCGAGATGCTGTTCTCGTTGCCCGAGAACGCGCCGCTGATGGACACGCTGGCGTTCGGGCGCACTAGGCGCTGGTAGCCGACGGCGACCGCCGAACGGCCGCCCTGCATGCCGAAGCCCACGCCGACGCGGTTCTGCCCGGGCAGGCCGGCGGTGTTCAGCGCCGCCGCCGCCATCGCGCCGCTCATCGCGCCCATGTGGTCGATGCGCTTGTCGGTACGAGCGAAGCGCTGGTCCACGTCCTTCTGGAACTGGGTAAAGCTGTCGTTCCAGCCGGCGAACTTGCTGTCGGCATAGGCCTTGGCCGAATTCAACGTCTGGGTCGACTGGGTGTCGGTGTACGACTTCGATTCGGTCAGCGTCTGCGCATCGCCGGCGTCGGCATGGGCATTGGCCGAGGCAAGCGTGGCCGCGTCGGCGTTCTGCATCTGCTGCACGTTCACCGCATCCATCGGCTCGACGCCTTCGGCGAGGTTGCGGATACGCGTGCCTTCCTGGCCGTTCAAGGTCACGGTATCGTGGCTCGCGTCGTAATGCACCGCATCGGCGTCGTAGCCACCGCTGCCGCCGCCCAGCGAGGCCAGCCATTCGGTTTCGGTGCCGACGAAGCCGTTGGCGACAGCGACTTCATACGCGCTGGCGCCATCGGCACCGGTTGCGCCCGTCGGACCGATCGGGCCTTCCGCACCGGCTGGACCCGTCGGACCGGTCGGGCCTTCCGGACCCGCAGGGCCGGCGGGACCTTCGGGACCCGGAATGCCGTTCAGGCCGCCCAACGCGGTCAGCTTCGAATCCACTGCAGCAAAGGCCGAGGCGACGTTGTTGTAGTTCGCGCCCTGGATGCTGAAGGTCGGTGCCGTGAAATTGCCGCCGAGCCAGCTGGCGCCGCCGCCAAACGCCGCGGCGAACGGCGACAGGTCGGGCATGACGCCACCGACCGGGAAATCGGCTACGCCGAAGTTGCCTGCGGCATCGGTGGTGACCATCTTCAACGCGCCGGTCTGGTAGCTGTTGCCGTTGGCGATTCCGGCGACGGTGAGCGACTCGAACTGGGTACCCAGCGCGATCTGGCTGTTGCGCGTGGTCACCGCGCTCATGCCAAGGGCCGTAGATTGGGCGTGCGCCGCGACGGCATAGGCGCCCAGCGCCAGCGAGCCGGTGCCGGCTCCCTTCGACTGGAAGCCGAATGCGCTGGCGTATTCGCCGGACGCAACCGACACATTGCCGAATGCCATGGATTGGCGTGCCGTCGCTTTCGATCCGGTGCCAAAAGCGTTGGCTTCTTCGCCAGACGCAGTAGAAGCCGTGCCCACCGCGATCGAATCCAGACCGCTTGCGCTCGCATTGGTGCCGTGAGCGACCGCGTTGCCTCCTGTGGCACGCGCGTTTTCTCCGATGGCGATCGTCCACGCGTTGGTCGCTCTTGCCAGCGTGCCCAAGGCAATCGACGAAGAACCCGTCGCTTCGGAACTGGAGCCCAGGGCAATCGCATGGTAGTAGCCCGCGAGCGCATTGTTGCCGAAGGCATTGGAAGATTCGCCCGTAGCCTTCGCGCTATCGCCCACGGCGATGGCGCGAAGGGCGGTAGCTTCGCTGTTCCAGCCCAATGCCACGGTTCGAATGGCGGTAGCCTTCGCGCCAGTACCCACCGCGGTGGCGGATATATTCGCTACGGAGGCGCTGCCCAGCGCGGTCGCGTCGTCACCGTTGGCTCTCGACAGATAGCCGAACGCCGAGGCGGCTATGCCATCCGCTTGGCTTTGGTGCCCGACCGCCGAGCTGAACATCGCCGTGGGGGACGTCCAGGCCGCGTTCCCGAAGGCGATCGAACCATATCCCAAAGCGGATGCGCTGTAGCCGAAAGCCACCGCATATGAGCCGGCAACCGAGCCATAGCACCAGGTGTCCCTGCTGGGGCCGTCATCGTAGTAGCAATCCATGTCGGTCTGGTCCGCGAAGGCTGGCAGCGAACCCATCGACAACAGGGCAAGCGCAAGAGCGGAAAAGCGCGGTTTGTTGCGAATCATGCCAGTGGAACGTTTCATGTCGATTCTCCTGTGAGTGGTCTCGTACCGGCGGCGTTTCCGCGCCGGGTTCACTCATGGAATCGACGGTTCTCCGCCGGACCCGCCAAATCTTTTTAAAGTTCAATTTTCGCGGGCTTGTCCGCCTGCGCGCCCCGATTGCGTAACGGGGGGCTGGCCGCCTTGGTCGGCGGGTTCGTCGCCGCGTCGCAAGCGGAAAGAAAAGACAACTCGCAGTCTGGACCCGATTCCGGACAGCGATTTCACTTTTATCGCCGTTTTCCCCGGTTTTGTCCGCCCACTGGCGAACTTCGCGTATCGGCGGTACTGCCATTCGGGTTATCGACGGACCGTGACGGGATTGGCGCCCTTTTGACGATTAACGGTTCAGGACACCGAACCAGAGACAGGAACCCGCCATGAACGCCATGCTGCATGCCACCACCGATTCCCCACCCGAACCCGTCATCGCCCATGCGTGGCTGACCGCGGAGGAAATCCGGATCATCCGTTCCCAGTTCGCCCGCGTTGGCGAAGATGCCGACGGCTTCGCCAGGGATTTCTACAGTTCGCTGTTCTCCATCGCGCCGCTGTTGCGCGCGATGTTTCGCGGCGAGATGGCCGAACAGCGTGCCAAGCTGGTGCACATGCTGGCCATGCTGGTATCGCAACTCAAATCCCCCGAAGCGCTGATCGCCCCGCTGGCCGCGCTGGGCGAACGGCACCGCGGCTACGCGGTGATCCCGTTGGATTACGAATGCGTGGGCCGGGCGCTGATGCGCGCGCTGGCCCTGCGCCTGGGCGACGATTTCGACGTGGCCTCGCACGCCGCCTGGAACAAGCTGTACGGGCACGTCGCGGCAATCATGCAGGCCGGCGCGCTGCGCGGCTGAGCGATTCGACCCTATCCCCACCCACCTTCCCCTTGAAGGGGAGGGCTTACAAAACCTGTTCCACCTGTCGTTGCAGCCAGGCGCGGGCAGTGGCCCAGTCGCGCTGCACGGTACGTTCCGAGATATCCAGCGCCTCGGCCGTCTCGCGTTCGCTGTAGCCGGCGAAGAAACGGCATTCGACGATCTGGGCCAGCCGCGGCGAACGTTGCGCCAGCGCCTGCAAGGCGTCGTTGATGGCGAGGATCTTCTCGTCGTCGGCGATTTCGATGTCCAGCGCCTGCTCGAAGCCGACACGCTGGAATTCGCCGCCACGCTTGACCCGGACCTGCGCGCGGATGGATTCGATCAGGATCCGGCGCATGGCGATGGCCGCCACCGCGAGGAAATGGCTGCGGTTGCCGAAGCCCGGCGACGCGGCCAGGCGCATGTACACCTCGTTGACCAGCACGGTGGTCGCCAGGGTGTCGCCGACGGAAAAGCGCTTGCGCTCGCGCCGCGCGGTGCGGTGCAGTTCCTCGTACAGCAGCGGCACCAGTTCGTGCACCGCGGCCAGCACCTGCGGCGAATGGGTGGCGTCAAGCAGGTCTGCGCCCTCGTCGGGCGACGCGGTCTCTTCGCTGCTCTCTGCCATGGCGATCCTCCCCCGGACGTGGGGTACATTCTGGCATCCGCGTCCGGCTTGCAAGCCGGACCGCATCGACCGACCGGGGACAGGCATGGCCGCGCAGAACGATCCGTCTATCGACTGGGCCAAACTGGAGCGCTTGTTCCCGGATCTGCTGGAATCGCCGGCGGAGCGCCGCGCCGGGTTCCTGGACCGACATTGCCGCGACGAACCCGCGCTGCGCGCAGAACTGGAAGCGATGCTGGCCGCTTCCGAACGCGATTCGGTGCTGGACCACATGCCCCAGGTACGGGCGCAGGGCGTAGATGGCACCGACGGCATCCAGCCGTTGGCGGCGGACACCCGCGTCGGCGCGTGGCGCATCGTGCGCATGATCGGGCGCGGCGGCATGGGCGAGGTGTATCTGGCGCAACGCGCCGATGGCGGCTTCGCCCAGCAGGCCGCGATCAAGCTGCTGCATGGCGACGCCGCACGGCATGCGCAACGCTTCGAGGAAGAGCGCCGGATCCTTGCGCAGCTGTCTCACCCGAACATCGCGCGCCTGCTGGACGGCGGCTTGCATGGCGAACGTGCGTGGATGGCGATGGAGTTCATCGAAGGCCGTAGCATCACCGAACACTGCCATAGCCGCGGATTGCCGCTGTCCGCACGGCTGAAACTGTTCCATCAGGTCTGCGCCGCGGTGGCGCATGCGCACGCCTCGCTGATCATCCATCGCGACCTGAAGCCGTCGAATATCCTGGTGAACGATGCCGGGCAGGTAAAGCTGCTGGATTTCGGCATCGCCAAGCTCATCGACCCGAACGTCGCGCCGTTGCCGACGCATACCACCGCATTCACACCCGACCATGCCGCGCCGGAACAGATCGAAGGCGGCCAGGTCACCACCGCCACCGACATCTACGCGCTGGGCGTGGTGTTGTACGAAACACTGGGCGGGCGCTTGCCATGGTCGTTCGGCGATACGCCATTGTCGCGCGCGATCGACCGCCTGCTGCGCGAAGACCCGCCGCCGATGTCCGGCGCCGCTACCGAAGTTGGCGCGGGTGCGGTACCGGCGCAGGAATTGCAGGGAGACCTGGATGCCGTCGTCGCTCGCTGCCTGCGTCGCCTGCCGCAGGATCGCTACGCCACCGTGCAGGCCCTGCAGGAAGACCTGGATCGCCATGCACGACGCGAACCTGTTTTGGCGCGACAGGGCGGGCGCAGCTATGTCGTGCGGCTGTGGCTGCGCCGGCACCGGATGTTCGCCGCCGCCGCCGCCGTGGCCTGCCTTTCGTTGCTGGCGGGACTGGGACTGGCGCTGTGGCAGGCCGGCATCGCACGCGAACGGGCGCAACAGGCGCAGCAGCAGGCGCAACGCGCAGCGCAGGTGAAGGATCTGGTGCTATCGATCTTCCGCGAGCAGGATCCGCTTTCGCGCGGCAAGGCGGAGAACCGGCCCCCTGCGAAGATCATCGGAGAAGGCGTTCGCGCCTTGAATGCGCGGCTGGTGAACGACCCGGCGCTGCATGGCGAACTGATGGACGACCTCGGCGAACTGCAGACCAACGTCGGCGACCTGCAGGGCGGGCAACAGACGCTGGCCACCGCCCTGCAGGAACGCAGCGCCCTGTACGGCAATGACAGCACGCAAGCCGCGGTTACGCTGCGCAAGCTGGCGTTCGCGGAACAGCTGCTGGGTCGCAACGATGAAGCCAGGAACCATGCCAGCCGTGCGCTGGACATCTGGACCCGAAACAAGCAGCCGCATTCGATAGAAGCGGCGCGCGCGAAAGTGATCCTCGGTTCCGTACTGGTCAACCAGAAGGAACGCGATCAGGCCTTCGCCTTCAGTCGAGCCGCCGTGGACGATCTCACCAGGGAGTTGGGACCGAACCATCCGGAAACGATCGATGCATTATCCCGGCAGGTGAGGATGCTGATCCAGGCGAACAAGGACAAGGAAGTCGAAGCCGGGCTCCGCAACATCATTGCCCGCATCGAAGCCACGGAAGGCCGGGAGTCTGCACGGTTGATCACGCCACTGACCACGCTGGGATGGATGTCCCTCGGGCGCTTGCGGAATTTCGATGAAGCAGAAAAGACGTTGCCCCGCGCGATTGCGCTGACGCGACGTCATTATGGCGACAGGAGCGACAGACTGGCCGTCGCGCTGACACATTATGCAGTGCTGAAATGGCAGCAGGGAAAGAACGATGCCGCACGTGCATTCTTTGCCCAGGCGGGAGCCGCCATGCCCGACAATGGATCGACCATTCTGAGCATGGTGCTGGTGAATCGCGCCGAGTTCCATCTGGACATGGGCGAATTCCATGCTGCCGAACGCGATTACCGGCGCGTCTTCGACTTCAAGCGGGAGACGCTTGGCGAGGAAAACATGGAAACCTGGCTTGCCGCCAGCTTATGGGGACGTGTCCTGGCGCGCGAAGGCAAGGTGCGGGAGGCCGAAGATGTCCAACGCAACGCCCTGGCACAGCTGTCGCGCATCGTGGGAGCGGATGACTACACGAACGTCACCGCACATTTCACGCTGGCCGAGACACTGGCGTTCGCGCACCGGTTCGATGAAGCGGCAGATCAACTCGAACGGTGCCTGGCACTGATCGCCAGAAAGCACTCGACCAGCCATCCGGACTACCTGGAGGCGAAGGAACTGTTGGAGAGGGTCCGACAAGGGAAGCCCCCGCTGGATTGAGGTCGGATGACGCGAAAACGGCGCGGTGGCCCGCGCCGTTCTCATCCTTCGTCATTGCATTTACCAACTGAAGCCCGCACCGGCCGATACACTGCTTTCATTGTCCGAGAACGCGCCGCTGACCGACACGCTGGCATTCGGACGCACCAAGCGCTGGTAGCCAACGGCGATCGCGGAGCGGCCGCCCTGCACACCGACGCCGACGCCGACCCGGTTCTGCCCCGGCAGGCCGGCGGTGTTCATCGCCGCCGCCGACATCGCGCCGCCCATGGCGCCCATGCGGTCGATGCGCGCGTCGGTCTTGGCAAAACGCTGCTCCACGTTGTTCTGGAACTGGGTGAAGCTGTCGTTCCACGAAGCGAACTTGCTGTCGGTGTAGGCATTGGCCGAGGCCAGCGTCTGCGTGGACTTGGTGTCGGTATAGGTCTTCGAAGTCGCCAGCGTCTGCGCGTCGCCGGCTTCCATCTGCTGAACGTTCACCGCGTCCATCGCATCAACACCATCGGCGACATTCTTCACCTGCGTGCCGTTCTCGCCCTTCAACGTCGCGGTCGCCTTCCCGGCATCGTCGTACTCCACCGCCAGTTCGCTGCCCGCGCCGGCCGGGCCGGGTTCGCCCTGCGGGCCTTGCGGACCCATCGGACCTTCCGGACCCGCCGGCCCCATCGGACCTTCGGGACCGGCGGGGCCTTGTTCGCCACCGCCGCTGCCGATCTGGCCATACAGATAGCTCAGCGCATCGCCGACGTTGCCGAACGAACTGCCGCCCAATACGTAATTCGGGCCGGTGAACGTGTTGGTGGCGGAACTCCACGACGCTCCTCCGCCCAGTGCGGTGGCGACCGGAGTGAAATCGGCGGCCACGCCGCCACCGCCCGCCACGCCGGCGATGGCCGCATTCAACTGGCGCAGGTTGACCGCGTCCGTGTCCTGGGTGCCATCGGCCAGATGGATGATCTGGTGCTCGCCGCCGCTCTTGCCGACCGAGATCGCATAGTCGCGATCCGCGACGGACTGGTAGCCGATGGCGACGCTGCCGGTGTTAGTGGCCAGGCTGCCGATGCCAAGAACCATCGCGTTCGGGGCCGTGGCCGCGTTGTTCAGGCCAACGGCCACCGCGTTCGTCCCGCTCGCGATGTTGCCGATACCGAACGCATTACTGTTGCTGCCCCCCGCGGTGTTGTTGTAGCCGAAGGCGTTGCTGTTCGCGTTGGAGGCGGTATTGGCATGGCCGACCGCGCTGCTCCTCACCCCTTCGGCCCGGTTGGAAGAACCGACGGCGCTGGCGTATTCCTTGTTCGCCTCGTTCTGGTTGCCGACCGCGCTGCTTTCGGCCGCAAGGGCTTCGTTGCTGTAGCCAAACGCGACGCTACGGACGCCTTGTGCAGTGTTGTAACGGCCGAATGCGCCGCTGCCATCGCCGCTGGCGGTATTCAGCGAGCCGAAGGCCATCGCACTGGCGGCGCTGGCCGCGTTGTTCGCGCCGAAGGCCATCGCGCTGGCGCCGGTGGCGGCGTTCGTGTGGCCGAATGCACCGCTGTACAGTCCGCCGGCGATGTTGTCGAAGCCGAACGCGCTGGCGTTGTCCTGCTGGGCCTCGTTGGAATAGCCGTAGGCGCTGCTGCGCAGGCCCATCGCATCGTTGGAGCGACCCATGGCACTGGAGGCCGCGGCACGCGCGCGATTCTGCACGCCGAACGCTGCTGCAACTTCCGCCTCGGCGGTGTTGTTGTAGCCCATCGCGGCGCTGTCGAGGCCGGATGCGGAGTTGAAATAGCCGAACGCCGACGCATGCGTGGCCATCGCTAGATTGCGGAAGCCGAAAGCACTGCCCTCGATCCCGCTGGAGTAGTTGAGATAGCCCATCGCGCTGGAATAGTCGCCGTCGGAGGTGTTGCCGTACCCGTACGCGGAAGATCTGGTCCCGTTCGCCTTGTTGTTGATTCCGCAGGAGGAAGCATTGCCGCCGTTCGCGGTGGAGCCGCCCTGGGTCCAGTCGAGGATCTCGTTGTAGGAAATGGCACAGCCGCCGAACTCATCCGCGGCTCTCGCCACGGTGGGAGCGAGCAGCAGGACCGAGAGCGCGAGTACCATTGGATGACGTTTGTTGTGGGTATTCATGGTGGTTTCCTTGTTTATGGAATGGGTGTCCGCGCCATGCGCGCGTGACTAGATGCGTGCGTTTGCCGCCTGCGCGGGGGAAGAGCGCAGAAGGCGAATGAGGAACCGCGCGTTACAGGTCGAAACCGAAGCCGGCGCCGGCGGAGTTCTCTCCGCTGCTGAAGCTCGCGCCCAGCGAGAACGAACCACGGTCGCCGATACGCTTGCCGTAACCGATCGACACCGCGCCCTGGCTGCCTTGCGTGCCAATGCCGACGGCAATACGGCCCTTGGCGCCGCTGCCATTGGCTGCGTTCACCGCCATGTGGGTCATCGCGCTGCCCATCGCACCGATGCGGTCGATGCGGCGGTCGGTCTGGGCGAAGCGGCGGTCCACTTCATGCTGGAACTGGGTGAAGCTGTCATTCCAGGAAGCGAACTTATGGTCGGTGTAGGCCTTGGCCGACTGCAGCGTCTGCGTGGATTTGCTGTCGGCGTACGACTTCGATTCCGTCAGCGTTTTCGCATCGCCGGCATCGGCATGCGCGTTCGCGGAGGCCAGCGTGGCCGCGTCTCCGGCATCGACATAAGCCTGTTCGACGCCACTACCACCGCCCAGCGAGGCCAGCCACTGTTCTTCGGTACCGGGGAAGCCATTGGCCACCGCCACTTCGTACGCACTGGCACCATCGGCGCCGGCCGGACCCATCGGACCCGTTGCACCGTCCACACCTGCCGGACCCTGCGGACCGGTTTCGCCTTTCAACGAAGCCAGCCATTCGGTTTCCGAACCTGCGTAGCCGTTGTCCACCGCCACCTGGTAGGCGCTGTCGCCGGCCGGACCAGCCACGCCGCCCAGACCCGTCAAGGCACTCAGCCTGGAATCCACCGCGGCGAACGCAGCGCCGACGGTGCTGTAGTTGGAACCCTGGATCACGAAGGTCGGTGCGGTGAACACGCCACCCACGAAGCTGGCGCCGCCGCCGAACCAGTTGGCCAGCGAACGCAACTGACGCACGTTCACCGCGTCGAAGTCCTCGGTACCGTCGGCCAGATGGATGATCTGGTGCTCGCCGCCAGCCTTGCCGACCGATACCGCAAAATCGCGATCTGCAATCGCCTGGTAACCGATGGCCGTACTGCCTTCGTTCACGGCCTGCGACGCGGAACCGAAGACGCTGCTGTGCACGCCGCTTGCGGTATTGCTCTGACCGAATGCGCTGCTGTAGTCGGCACCGGCGATGTTGTTGACGCCATATGCGGAGCTATAGAGGGCCAGGGCGTCGTTGTTGTGGCCAAAGGCCGCGCTATTCATGCCCGCAGCCATGCTTTCGCGGCCAAATGCGAGGCCGCCTTCACCGACGGCTCTGTTAGTGATGCCGAAGGCGATGGCGTTCATGGCCGAAGCCTCGTTGTTGCTGCCCATTGCCACCGCGCCGTAATCATCCGCATTGTTCTGGGCGCCGATCGCAATGCTGCGATAGCCGTTGGCGTAATTGGCGTAGCCCAGTGCATTGGCCTGCTCTCCCACTGCCTTGTTGTCGGCCCCCATGGCCGTCGCTTGCACGCCGGTTGCATAGTTGTTGTAACCAAACGCACTGGACCGCAACGCGCTGGCTATGTTTCCGTAACCCATGGCGCTGCTGTAACCGCTGGTAGCGGCGTTGACCGTACCGAAGGCACTGCTCCAGTCACCCGCAGCCCCGTTGGCGTAACCCATTGCTGCGGAGCGCATGCCTTCGGCGCGGTTGTTGTGGCCAAGCGCGCTCGCGTTTTCGCCCAGCGCCTCGTTCGAATAGCCCATCGCGCTGCTGCGCAGACCGCTGGCCACGTTCGAGCGGCCCACCGCGGTTGAAGCGTCGCCACTGGCGGTATTGGTCACGCCGATGGCGGTGCTGACTTCCCCGCTGGCCTGGTTCTCCCGTCCGCAGGCGAAAGCATTGACGCCGGTCGCGGTCGAACTGGAGCCGCTTTCGCCTGCAGCGGCGGTATCGCAGAGGTCACCTGCGTGGGCGCCGGAGGCGCAAGCCACGTACAAGGCAATGGCGAGCGGGCTGTATTTGAAGATCTGGTGCATGGAGTTCTCCCGGGCTCCTGGCCCTGCGTTGGCGGCCGCGAATCGGCCTTGCCTATCCCCCTCGCAACGTGGCGCCGAAACAGGACATCGGCCCTGCGAGGGGACTGGCGGCGGCACGGCCATCGCCCGGTACATGCCGGGTGGATGACTGCGGCATCGGCCCGTGCCGCCGCCGGTCCGCTTTCTGACTCGCAATCCGTTATCCAGACCGGACATCGGCTTGCCCGTCCGCCGCCCGTTCGGCGAACCTAGGCACCGAAAACCCAGGGGGATGGATGGAATCCGAATCGATCACGCTGCTGCTCTCGCGCTCGCGCGGTGGCGACGAAGACGCGGGCAACCGCGTCTATGCGTTGCTCTACGAGCGCCTGCGCATCGCCGCCCACCACCAGCTGCGCCGGCGTGGCGGCCGGCAGACGCTGTGCACGACCATGCTGGTCAACGAAGCCTGGCTGAAACTCGCCGGCGCCGATGTCGACGTGCGCGATCGCGAGCATTACTTCGCCCTTGCCGCACTGGCGATGCGTCGCATCGTGGTCGATCAGGCCCGGCGTGCGCTGGCAGAAAAACGCGGCGGCCACGATATCCGCGTGACCCTCAACGAAGACATGGCCCAGGCCGATGTCAGCGACGCCGACGTGCTCGCCCTCGATGCCGCGCTGAACCGGCTGGCAGAACTCGACCCCCGCCTGGCCCAGGTCGTCGAATGGCGCTATTTCGGGGGAATGAGCGAAACCGAAATCGCCGCCGCGCTGGACGTGACCGAACGCACCGTGCGTCGCGACTGGCGCAAGGCGCGCGCGTTCCTGTACAGCGACATGGCCGGGGCCACGCCGTGAGCAATCGTGCCAGGCGGGCGCTGGAATTGTTCGATGAATGGGTGGAACTGCCACCCGCGCAGCGGCAACAGCTGCTCGATACGCTGGCGATACAGGACCCCGCACTGCACGCCGAGCTCGCGGCCCTGTTCGCCGCCGATGCGGAAGCCGGCCTCCTGGAACGCTCCCCGGAGACATTGCTGGCGGCGACCGCGGGCAGGGAGGACAACGAAGCCGCCTTCATCGATCGACGCATCGGCCCCTGGCGGGTCACCGGCATCCTCGGCAGCGGCGGCATGGGCGCGGTGTACCGCGGCGAACGCGTGGCAGGCGATTTCCAGCAGCAGGCCGCGATCAAGCTGATCCGCATCGGCATGGACCAACCGGAGCTGCGCAAGCGATTCCTGCGCGAACGGCAGATCCTCGCCCGGTTGCGGCATCCGAACATCGCGGCCCTGCTGGATGGTGGCGTCGACGACCAGGGAGCGCCCTACTTCGCGATGGAGCTGATCCAGGGCGAACGCATCACCCGCTGGTGCGATGCGCGCGCGCTGGATGTGCGCGGCCGCGTGCGCCTGTTCCTGCAGGTGCTGGACGCGGTGGCGTTCGCGCATCGCCAACTGATCGTCCACCGCGACTTGAAGCCATCGAACATCCTGGTCGATGCCAACGGCAAGGCTTACCTGCTCGACTTCGGCATCGCGAAACTGATCGAAGACGAGGACGACGCCGACCACACCCGCACGGGCGAACGCGCCTTCACCCCGGAATACGCATCGCCCGAGCAATTGCATGGCGAGCCCATTTCCGCCGCCACCGACCTGTATCAGCTCGGCGTACTGCTATACGCCCTGCTGGCGCATTCGCACCCCTACGGCCTGACCGGCGACACGCCGCTGCGCACGCGCCTGGTACGCATGGACGGCAATCCGCAACCGCTGTGGGAAGCGGCGAAGCAATCCTCCATCGCCGACGCCGCCTGCCGCGACAGCACGCCGACGCAACTGGCCTCGCAACTACGCGGCGACCTCACCGCCATCGCGCAACGTTGCCTGGAGAACGATCCGAAACTGCGCTATGACAGCGTCGATGCATTGCGCGCGGACCTGATTGCATGGCTGGACGGGCGTGCGGTGGCCGCACAGACCCCGAGCTTCCGCTACCGCGCGAGCCGTTTCCTGCGCCGGCATGCAGTGGCGTCCGCCGCTGCCGCAGTCGCCGTGATCGCGTTGCTCGCGGGCACTGGCATATCGTTGTGGCAGGCCGGCATCGCACGCAAGGAAGCGCAACGTGCGCAGGAACAGCAGCGCCTCGCCGAACGCCAGACCGAATTGGTGCGGATGCAGGCGGACAGCTCCATCGCCGTGCAGGAACTGCTGAATGGCATGTTCGCGCGCTCGCTGGCAATGGATGGCGGCACCGGAACTACCGTCCGCGACCTGGTCGACGCCACTCGCGCGATGGGGACGCATGGCGACATGCTGGACGATCCTGCACGCGCTCAATTGCTGCTGCACCTGTTGCGTATCGGCGCGGCCGGCGACGAAGCCGGCGAACGCGCGATGCTGGCGCAGTTGCGTCCGCTGGTGGCGAAGGCGGGCGCAGCGCGTCCACGGTTGCTGGCGCAGCAACTGGATGCGCAACTCACCTCTGCCGAGAAACGCCATGCCTTGCCAGAAATGATGCAACTCGCCCCACCGCTGCTGCGCTTGCTGGACAGCCTGCCGCAACCGCTGGACGAGGAAATGCTGCAGCTGCGCCTGCGCACGTTGCGCTCGCAGGGCTGGGCGCTGGACCAGCTTGGCCGCGCCGACGAAGCCATCGAAAGCAGACGGCAAGCACGGCAAGCCACCGTCGCCCGTTACGGCCCTGCGCATCCCCGCAGCCTCGTTTCACAGTCCTCGCTTGGCCGTGCGCTGGCCTTGCAGGGACGTTACTCGGAAGCCGCGGAACAGATCCGCGCATCCCTGAACGGCTGGCAGGCGGTATCGAAACCCTCGCCGCACGACCAGATCGCCACCGGCATTTCCCTGGTCGAATCGCTACGCCAGACCAATGCAGGTCGCCCCGAATCCATTCGCCTGCTCGCCTCGATGGAAGCCCAGGCGCGTGCGAATGAAGCCGAGTTGATGCCGTTCTTCCTGCCATGGCTGCAAGCCATGCGCGCCGACCTGCTGCGCGAGCAGGGCGACCTGCCTGCCGCCGCCGCACTGCTGCAACACGCTTCGACCTTCCAGCCGGATATGACGCAGCGCGAATCGCGTGGCGTGCGCCTGGTCGTGCTCACCGCGCAGTCCGACCTGGCTTGGGCGCAGCGCGATACGACGGGAGCGGCTGAATTCGCGAAGGAAGCGCTCGCCATCATCGGCACGCCGTCCAGCCAGGATAACGGCGATCTGCGTCGCGCCCTCGGCTTGCGCCTGCGCGTGTTGCGCGCGCAGGCAAGATCGATGCCGCCCGAGCAGCTCCGCGCACAGGTCGATGCCGTCCTTCGTGCCTGGGACTCCGTGAAAACCCCGCTGCGCTCGCCCTATCTGACGATGGCGGCCGAAACCTTGCGGCTTGCCGGGATTGCCGACAAGAACCTGGCGCAACGCGCGGTGACCTCGGCCGACTCGGAAATCGAACCCAATGCGCAGCGACAGGAAGCCGCACGCCGCGAACTCGCGCTGGCGCGGCAGCAGACGGCGTAGTTCCTCCGCTCAGGGTTCGATGCGCGCGCCCTGCAGTCGCGGCGCGCCATCGACGATGTCGACCCATACCAGTCGCGCGCCATCGCCATCCGCAAGCAGTTGCGGGAAGCCGGTGGCCCGGCCGCGGCCCTGCAACCTGGCGACGGTCGTGCGCGCCATCTCCTGGGAAAGATCCCGCGTAAAGCGTGCCAGCTGCAGCGATTGGCCCTGTGCATCCTCGCGTATCCAGGCCAGCCACACCCTCTCATCGCTGGCCGCGACCGCGACACGCCCTTGCACCGCTGGGCCGGCATCGACTTCGACCGGCGCGGCGAACGTGTCGCCAGCATCAGCGGAGAACGCCAGACGCACGCGCGGCGCATCGTTGGCGGCGGTGTACCACGCGACCCAGGCGCGTTCGCCGCGCGCGGCGACGGCAGGTCCGTTGACCGGGCAGGCCGGCATCTTCCAGCCATCGTCGTGCACCTTGCGCGCGGGCGTCCAGGCAGTGCCGTCGCGACGGGCAACCACGATGTCGCGGATCTCGTCTTCATCGCGGTCACGCCATGCCAGCAGTGGACCGCGCGAAGTCTGCGCCATCGCGGTCTGGCAGCAATCGCAGGTGCGGGCGTCGAGTTCGCTTTCGGAAAGGCGCTGGCCGGCGGCATCGAATGTCGCCGTGCGCAGGGTCATCGCGCCACCGTGGCCTTCGTGCCCACCGTGCCCTTCGCCGCCGGCATTGCGTCCATCCAGCCAGGCGATGCCGAGACCGCCCGCGGCTTCGGGCCACAACGAGACGAAGCCGTGTTCGCCCGGCTTGCCGTCGGTGTTCACGGCAATCGGCGTCGACCAGTTTGCGCCTTGGTCGTCCGATCGGGAAAGCACCACGTCGTAGGCATAGCCGCCAGCGCCTGACTTGCGCAACCAGTGCGCCCACAAGGTGTTTCCGCTGGCGGCGACATGCGGCGTGTCGGCCCAATTGACGAACCAGTCGTCGCCCTGCGCGACAGTGCGCGGCGCGCTCCATGCTTTTCCGTCGAATTCGGAAAGCTTCAATGCATGGCTGTCGTCTTGGCTTTCGATCCACGACAACAACGAGCGGGCGTCGGGCACTTCGACCAGGTCGGGTTGCGCGGAAGAGGTTGCCTCCGGGAGCTCCCACACAATTGCCCGTAGTCCTGCCTCTTCTTTCCTTTGATGCGGAACCGCCGTTTGCCCGCAGGAGGCCAGCAGAAGGCAGGCGGCCGCTATCCGTAGTGCTCTCATGTCTGCCCCAAAGTCTGCCGGAAGAACGCATCGAGATTTTCCGGATTGCCACGAATGGAGGAAAGCTTCGGCGGCGATCGCTGCATCCGTTCGATTTCGGCTTCCAGATAGTCGCTGATACTGGCGATTCGAGGGCCCTCGCCAACCTCCTTGCTGACCCGCTTTTTTTCCAGGAGGGCATCGATTGCATCGCGCAACACACCTGATGGCAGCAAGCGCTCCAACAGCAACTCAAAGGCCATGGGCGGCGGGTCGGGCTCGTTCTCTATCCATCGACACGCGAGCACGGGCCGCAATACGTACAGGTATTTCTTCGTACGCACGCGATCGCCTTTCAAATATCCGCGGAAGTTTCCCTTGGCCATGCTGAAGTAATGATGCCAAGCGGCTACCGGAGAATAGAATTCATCCGCCAGTTTTTCCAATCCGGCCTTCATGGTTTCGTCGCACCGGTACACAATCGGCGAGCGCAGCCATTCCAGCAACGTCGGATTCGACTTGGATACCAACCGCAACGCTTTGCGCAAATCCCAGCCGCTGACGTCCAATTCATCGTCTATCGGCAATTCGATCACGTCGCGCTGAGGCTGGCCGGGACCGGTACGCTCATTGACGGTCAGGTACCACGATTGGCGATGCACATAGACGAAGCGCGCATCGTAGTCACTATCGGGTGAGGAGAAGCCCCATCCACGGCTGCCCGATTCACAGGCGAACACGATGCGAACGTCGTGTTCGGCCTCGATCCGGGCCAGTGATTCGAGTACGGCTTGTCGCTTCTCGGGCGCTATCGGATGGATATCCATACCCGATTGTCGCAGCTTCGACGCGACGTCACGCCACCCGGCTGCGCCGCGCCCGTTCCAGGTGCACCAGCAACAGCGAAATCGCCGCGGGCGTCATGCCGGGAATGCGCTGCGCCTGGCCGATGGTCTGCGGGCGCACGCGCTCGAGCTTCTGTTGCACCTCGGCCGACAACCCTCGCACGCCGGCGTAGTCGAAACCGTCGGGGATCGGCGTGCCCTCGTGGCGCTGCTGGCGCTCGATCTCCTCGCGCTGGCGGTCGAGGTAGCCGGCGTACTTCACGCCGATTTCGACCTGCTCGGCCACCTTCGCGTCGTCCACCGCCGGGCCGATGCCGGGCACCGACGTCACCTTGGCGTAGTCCAGCTCGGGCCGCTTGATCAGGTCCAGCACGTTGGTTTCGCGGCTGACCGTGACGCCGAGCGTGGCCTCGACTTCGCGACCCAGCGCATTGCCCGGCGTGGCCCACAGCGCGCGCAGTCGTTGCGTCTCGCGTTCGACGGCTTCGCGCTTGGCGGCGAACTTCGCCCAGCGCGCGTCGTCGACCAGCCCGAGTTCGCGGCCTACCGGCGTCAGGCGCAGGTCGGCGTTGTCTTCGCGCAATTGCAGCCGGTATTCGGCGCGGCTGGTGAACATGCGGTACGGCTCGTTGGTGCCGTGGGTGATCAGGTCGTCGACCAGCACGCCGAGGTAGGCCTCGTCGCGACGCGGCGACCAGGCGGTCCGCCCCTGCACGTGGCGCGCGGCGTTGAGGCCGGCGAGCAGGCCTTGCGCGGCGGCCTCTTCGTATCCCGTGGTGCCGTTGATCTGGCCGGCGAAGAACAAACCGGAGACGAGCTTGGTTTCCAGTGAGGATTTCAAACCGCGCGGATCGAAGAAATCGTATTCGATCGCGTAGCCCGGACGGGTGATGTGCGCGTTCTCGAAGCCGCGGATGCTGCGCACCAGTTCCAGCTGCACGTCGAACGGCAGCGAGGTCGAAATGCCGTTCGGGTAGATCTCGACGACGTCGAGGCCTTCCGGCTCGACGAAGATCTGGTGGCTGGCCTTTTCGGCGAAGCGCACCACCTTGTCCTCGATGCTCGGGCAGTAACGCGGGCCGATGCCTTCGATCTGCCCGGAATACAGCGGCGAGCGATGCAGCGCTCCGCGGATGATCTCGTGGGTGCGCTCGCTGGTGTGGGTGATCCAGCACGACACCTGGCGCGGATGCTCGCGCACGTCGCCGACGAACGACATCACCGGCAGCGGATCGTCGCCGGGCTGTTCGTCCATCACCGAGTAGTCGAGGGTGCGGCCGTCGATGCGCGGCGGCGTGCCGGTCTTCAGGCGATCGATCGCGAACGGGCGCTCGCGCAGTTTCGCGGCCAGCGTCGCCGACGGCGGATCGCCCATGCGCCCGGCGGCGTACTGGGTTTCGCCGACATGGATCTTGCCGGCGAGGAAGGTGCCGGCGGTCAGCACCACGGCTTGCGCTTCGAAACGCAGGCCGGTCTGGGTGATCGCGCCACGCACGGCGTCGCCATCGGACGCGTTGTTTTGAATCAGCAGGTCGTCGACCGCGGCCTGGAAGATCGTCAGGTTCGGTTGCGCTTCGACGATGCGCCGGATCGCGGCGCGATACAGCGAGCGATCGGCCTGGCAACGCGTTGCGCGCACCGCCGGGCCCTTCGACGCGTTGAGCGTGCGCCACTGGATGCCGGCCAGGTCGGCCGCGTGCGCCATCGCCCCGCCGAGGGCATCGATTTCCTTGACCAGATGGCCCTTGCCGATGCCGCCGATGGCCGGGTTGCAGCTCATCGCACCGACCGTTTCGACGTTGTGGGTCAGCAGCAGCGTGCGCGCGCCGGCGCGCGCCGACGCCAGCGCGGCCTCGGTGCCGGCATGGCCGCCGCCGATCACGATGACGTCGTAGCGGTGGAAATCGTTGCCCGGTTTCATAAGCCGCTGATTTTACCGGCCTTGCGGGCGGCGGTGGGCGCGGAGTTGGCACGGAACCTGCTGAATACTTCCTGTACCCGTCGCAGCAAGCGACCAGGGGCGCGGGATGGCAGATACAGGGGGGCCAGCCTTGTGCGCGATGGGTGCCCGGGCCGGCAGTCGGGGGACTGCCGGCCTTTTTTATTGCCCGGACCCGGCCAAGGTGGCCATGGCTTCCCTTTTCGACTGGCGGAAGGAGAAGCCGACGCCCGGTGGTGGCCGGAACAGGGGGGATCCGGGGGCACGCGGCCGGGCGCCGACAAGCGTCGACTTAACCGACAACGTCAAAAAACGACGCACTCGGTCAACCCTTACGCGGCCAATGGGTAGGCCCGGAATCAGGGCTCCTGCTGGGCCTGGCGGGCACGCTGGATCATCCGCGACATGCGTCCGCCGCCCTGGTCGCCGGATTGCGGGCGCGGCGCGGGCATTACCCGCGGCGCAGCCTGCGGCATGGAGCTGCGTGGCATCGGCTGCATCTGCTGGCGCTGGGCTTCGCGTCGCTCGCGCAGGCGCTGCAGGTCGCGCCACGCCGGACGGTCGCCATCCGGCTGCCGCGTGACCGGCGGTTGCGGTTGCGGTTGGCTGCCCCCGTTGTCGGGTCTCGGCCGCGGGCGCGGATGATAGGGATAGTAGCGGTACGGGTAACGGCTGCCGTAGCTGTAGGGATAGGTATAGCCGCCATAGGGATACCCGTAATAGCCATAGCCATAACCGCCATAGCCGTACGGGTAGCCGTAGCCACCGTAGTAGTCGACCTCCGGCCGGCCGGAGTAATAGCCGCCCGGCGCACTCCCTCCGGCGTAGTCGTAGGTGGCGCAGCCGCCCAACGCGGCCAGGGCCACGGCGGCAACGGCGAATGCTCGGAATTTCATGGTGTAACCCCCCGCAGGCGATCCTGCATGCTCGCAGATTCGGCCCCGCGCATTGAATCCGTGCTTAATCCCGCCGTGGCGCGTGCGGACGCAGCGTTCCGTCGCCGCGCCGCTTCGGAACGCCAACGCCTATGGGTTAACCTTTGCCGCATGCTTCCGCTTCCCGACTTCGACGCCGTGCTGGCCGCCGCCGCGCGGATCGCGCCGCATGCGCACGCCACCCCGGTCCTGACTTCGCGTTCGCTGGACGAACTCGCCGGCGCCCGCGTGCATCTCAAGGCCGAACACCTGCAGCGGGTCGGCGCGTTCAAGTTCCGCGGCGCCTGCAACGCGGTGTGGTCGCTGGACGAAGCCACCGCCGCGCGCGGAGTGGTGACCCATTCCTCGGGCAATCACGGCGCGGCGCTGGCGCTGGCGGCGCGCACGCGTGGCATTCCCTGCCACGTGGTCGTGCCCGAAGGCGCGGTGGCGGCGAAACTGGCCTCGATCCAGCGCTATGGCGCGGTACTGCACCGCTGCGCGCCGGGCATCGCCGCGCGCGAAGCGACCTGCGCGCAGGTGCAGGCCGACACCGGCGCGGAACTGGTGCATCCCTACACCGACGCGCGGGTCATCGCCGGCCAAGGCACCGCCACGCTGGAGCTGTTGAACGCGACCGGCGCGCTCGACGCGCTGGTGGTGCCGGTCGGCGGCGGCGGCCTGGCCAGCGGCACGGCGATCGCCGCCGCCGCGCTGGCGCCGGGCTGCAGGATCTTCCTGGCCGAACCGGCCGGCGCCGCCGATGCCGCGCGTTCGCTGGCCGCGGGCGAACGCCGCGTCGATTTCGTCCCCGACACGATCTGCGACGGCCTACGCGGCACGCTGGGCGAACCGAACTTCGAACTGCTGCGCCGCTTCGACGCGCAGCCCATCGTGGTCGAGGATGCCGAAACCGTCGCCGCGATGCGCCTGCTGTGGCAGGTCGCCAAGCAGGTGGTCGAGCCCTCTTCGGCGATCGCCCTGGCCGCGGTGCTGCAACGACGCGAAATCTTCGCCGGACTGCGCGTGGGCATCGTCCTGTCCGGCGGCAACGTCGACCTGGATGCGCTGCCCTGGAGCGCGGCGTGAACGCTTCTGGCCGTCGCAGGAAACGCCGCGGCCCGCTCGGCTGGCTGTGGCGCTTGCTGTTGCTGGCGCTGCTGTGGCTGCTCGGCGTGGCCGCGTACATCGTATGGGTCGGCAACCGGGACCAGGCGGCGCCGGCCGACGCGATCATCGTGCTGGGCGCGGCGGCCTACGACGCGCGGCCTTCGCCGGTGTTCGAGGAACGCCTGCGCCATGGCATCGACCTGTACAAACGCGGCCTGGCCGGGCGGCTGATCTTCACCGGCGGCTACGGCGGGCACGGCGCGCGTTTCTCCGAATCGCAGGTCGGCCGCCGCTACGCATTGCGCCACGGCGTGGCCGAAGAGGCGATCCTGATCGAAAGCGTGTCGCGCACCACCCGGCAGAACCTGCAACAGGCGGCGACGCTGATGCGCAACAACGGGCTGCACCGCGCCATCGTGGTCAGCGACCCGCTGCACATGGCGCGCGCGTTGCGCCTGTCCCGCGAGGCCGGCATCGAAGCGCTGGGCTCGCCGACCCCGACCACGCGTTTCCGTACCTTCAGCACGCGCTGGAAATTCCTGCTGCAGGAAGTCTATTTCTTCCATCGCGACCTGTTCGTCGAATCGGCTTGAGGCGATCGGCTTGTCCGCCGCCCGGATGAAGGAAACCGTTCCCGCTCGCCGCCTCGCCCGGGCCGACCGTGGTGGCATGTCGAGGCGGATCGGGCACGGTATTCCGACATCGTCGTAACCCGCACGGTCCTAAAAGCTTCATCGCAAACCGCCATCCTGCTTCGCCGCCCCCGTCCGGACGACGCATGAACCCGCTTCCCCGCCTTCCTCCCATCGTGTCGACCGCGTTGCTGGCCCTCGTGCTGGCGTTCGCGTTCCTGGGCACGCGCGGCATCTGGGACCCGGACGAAGGCCGCTACACCAACGTGGCGATGAACATGCTCGACACCGGCGACTGGATCCATCCCAGGCGCAGCCACGAGGTCGGGCACTGGACCAAGCCACCGCTGACCTACTGGGCCATCGCCGCCAGCGTGGCGACGTTCGGCCGCGAACCCTGGGCGGCGCGATTGCCGGCGGCGCTGGCCTACCTGCTGTGCACGTGGCTGGCTTGGCGGATGGCGCGCCGGCTGTTGCCCGAATCCCGCGACGGTCCCGTGCAGGCCGCGCTGGTCTACGCGACGATGCTGCTGCCCGTGGGCGCGGCGCAGATGATCACCACCGACTACGTGCTGGCCGCCTGCGAAACCCTGGCGATGTGGGGGTTCGTCGAAGCGCGCTTCGGTTCATCGCGCCGCCCGCGCGCGTGGCTGGTGCTGATGTGGCTGGGCTTCGCCCTCGCCTTCCTCGCCAAGGGGCCGCCGGCGCTGGTGCCGTTGCTGGCGCTGCTGGCCTTCAACCTGTGGGTGCCCGGACCGCGGCGGCATGTGTTCCAGTGGTCGGGCCTGCTGGTGTTCGTGCTGCTGGCGTTGCCGTGGTACGTCGCGGTGATCCTGGATACGCCGGGCCTGTTCCGCTATTTCATCGGCGACGAAGTGGTCAACCGGGTCACTACCAACGAATTCGGCCGCAACGGCCAGTGGTACGGCTGGCTGGCGGTCTACTTGCCGACCTTGCTGTTGGGTGCGCTGCCGTGGACCGGTGCGTTGCTGCGCAGCGCGAAAGGCCTGCCCGGACATTTCCGGCGCTGGTGGCGCGAACCCGCCGCGCGCGCGCAGGACGCACCGCGTTTGTTCCTCGTCCTGTGGCTGGCATTGCCGCTGCTGGTGTTCTGCCTGGCCCAGTCGCGGATGCCGCTGTATCTGTTGCCGCTGTTCGCACCGCTGGCATTGCTGGTCGCGAGGCAACGCAACGAAGAAGGCAAGGGATTCCCGCGCGCATGGCGGCTGCTGGCGTGGTTGGCCGTCGTGTTCGCCCTGCGCATCGGCGCGGTGCATTGGCCCACGCACAAGGACGCGGCCGCCTGGGCGCAGGCGATCCGCGAACGCAGCGACGGGCCGGTCGAGGAAGTCGTGTTCGTCGACGACATGGCCCGCTACGGTCTGCATCTGGAACTGGGCGCGGAAGTCGAGAAGATTTCGCTGGCGCCGCTGCCGCAACCTCAACCGAAGTTCAGTCCCGAGTACGACGAAGACCTCGCCAGCGAACTGGCCGAGCACGAGCCCGGCGTGGTCTGGGTTTGCAAGCAGGCGGCGTGGCCGGGCGTGCAGGCGCGGGTGGTGGCGTCGGGCTACCGCGTCGAAGTCCTGGGCGCGCCCTACGAGGGGCGCGTGCTGTTCCGGGTGGAACGCGCCGCGCAGGAACCGGGAATTGGCACCCGCGAGCGAAAGCCCGTTATTCCTGCACGTTCCTAACCCTTGCGCCGGATCGGAATGGCCGACACCGGCACCGACGCGACGTCGTGCCCGCCCATGCGGATCGGCGCGCCCGGTTCCGGCGCCCAGGCATGGGCATAAATCGCTTCCCAGGTCGCGGGCAATCCCGCCTCGCGGCGCAGCTTTTCGTAAGCCGCGCCAGCCGCGGCGAAGCGCATGCGGCCGGTCAGCGTATGCCGGCGCGTGCGCAGCGCGTTGGTCGCGCCCATCGCGCGCAGTTCGCGCATCAGCGCCGGCAGGTCGGGATAGTCGAGGACGAACAGATCGCGGTCCAGCACCGGATCGCGGAAGCCCGCCGCCATCAGGGCATCGCCGAATTGCGCGATCGACGCGAACGGACTCACGTGCGGCGCCTCGTCGGCCGCGGAGAAAGCCTCGCGCAATTCGACCAGCGTGTCCGGGCCGAAAGTGGAGCACAGCAGCAGACCACCGGGCTTGAGCACGCGGCGGAAGCCGGCGAACGCAGCGGGCAGGTCTTCGACCCACTGCAGGCACAGGTTGGTGAACAATACGTCGACACTGCTTTCCGCCAACGGCAGTGCACGCGCATCGGCGCAGACGCGGGCGAAGTCGGCGCCCACGGTGCGCTGCCACCATGGCGTGCGCTTGCGCGATTCCCGCAGCATCGGCAGGGCCATATCCAGGGCGACCACCTGCGCCTTCGGCCAGCGCTTGCGCATTGCCGCCGCAGCGCGCGCCGGGCCGCTGCCGACATCCAGCACGACCTGCGGCACGCGATCCTCGAGGTAGTCCAGCGATTCGAGCAGGCGCGATTCGATCTCGTGCTGCAACGCCGCCGCCGCATCGTAGCTGGTGGCGGAGCGCGAGAACGCGCGGCGGATGTGGCGACTGTCGAACACGAAACTCATGCATCCAATCCTTCGACGAAACCGGCAAGCTTCTCCGCGACGAAATCGGCGTGCCCGATGAACGGCGCATGCGCACCCCGCGCGATGCCGACGAATTCGCCGCGCGCCAGCTCCGCCGCCATGCGCATGCCCGCGGAGGGCACCAGACGATCGCGATCGCCCGCGATCCACAAGCTCGGCATGCCCAGGCCCGGCAGCAGATGGCGCAGGTCGCTGCGCTCCAGCAGGCGCAGGCCTTCCTGCAATGCTCGCGGCGCCGGTTCGCCGCGCGCGACCAGCGCGTCGCGCAGGCTGCGCAGCTCGGCGCGGCCGTGTTCGGAGCCCAGCGTGTCCAGCGCGAGGAAACGTTCCAGCGTGCCGCGGAAATCCTGTTGCAGCTCCGTGCCGAACTGCGCGAACACCGAGGCCTCGACCGCATCCGGCCAGCCTTCGCCGCGGACGAAGCGCGGTGTCGCCGCGATGATCGCCAGGCCGCGCACCTGCGGCTGCATCGCGGCCGCCTTCAACGCGAACAGGCCGCCCAACGACCAGCCCAGCCACACGGCCGGCGGCGTGCGCGCGGCGACTTCGTCGACCACCGCGTCCAGCGCCAGCGGCATCGTGGCGTCGCGGCTGTAACCATGACCGGGCAGATCGACCAGATGAAAGGTGAAGCGATCCGACAGCCGCTGCACCAATGGCGCGAACACGCCACCGTGCAGTGCCCAGCCGTGGATCAGCACCAGCGCCGGGCCCTGGCCGACGGTTTCGATATGCAAGCCGCTCATGTGCCGTGTTCCGTACGCAGGACTTCGGTTTCGCGCGCATCCGCTACCGGCCGCGACGCGACCCAGGCGAACAGGCCGATGCCCCCGATCACCAGCAATGCACCCCACAGGGCCATGCCGCGGGGCCACGATTCGCCCAGGAACGCCACGCCCAGCAAGGTGGCGAACAACAGCTCCGCGGCCTGCATGGCCTCGGCCGCGGCCAGCGCCGTCGCATGATCGCGCACCATGCCGGTGGCGCGGAAGAACAGCACCGTGGCGACGACGCCGGCACTGAGCGCGACGCCTGCGGCGAGCCAGACCTGCGTCGCCTCCGGCCAACCCGCTCGCGTCCAGCCGAATGCCGCCAACGCCCACCACAGCGGCTGGCTGGCCAAAGTCAGGCCGAACACGCGCTGGGTGGCGTCGAGCCGTTCGCCGGTACGCTCCAGGTGCAGCAGCAACAGGCGGTTGCCTAGCGGATAGGCCACCGCCGACACCAGCACGCAGCCCAATGCGATCCAGCCGGCGCGATCGAGCGCGCCGTGGGCATGGCCGAACTGCATCAGCAGTACGCCGGCGACGATGACCCCGCCAGCGGCCAGCGCCGGCAATGGAATGCGCCGGCGCGCATCCCGATACAGCAAGGGCGCGCACAACATCCCGGCGATGACCGTGAACTGGAAACTGCCCGCCACCAGCCACGACGGCCCGCTGGCGGCGGCATAACTCAGCGATGCATAGAACACGAAGAACCCGATGCCGGCGTACAACAGCCAGGGCCACGGCGCGGTGCGGATCGAGCGCCACACGGGCGCGAACCCGCCTCCGCGCAACACCAGCGGCAACAGCAACGGCAAAGTGATCAGGTAACGCAGCGAAGCGATCCACGCCCAATGCGCGTCGGCGCTGGCATTGGCGCGGTTGAGCACATAGGTCAGGGTGAAGAACAACGCCGCCAGCAGCGAGATTCCGACCGCGAACAACGCCCGGTGCGACGGGCGCCCTTGCGTTTCCGTCATGCCGCGGCCCCGTCGCGGATGGCGTCGCGCGCCATCGCCAGCGCCTCGACCAGCGCATCGACCTGCGCCGGTCCGTGCGCCGCCGACAGGGTCACGCGCAACCGCGCCTTGCCGTCCGGCACGGTCGGCGGACGGATCGCGGTGACCAGGTAGCCGGCGCGTTCCAGCGCCGCCGACATCGCCAAGGCGGTGGCGTTGTCGCCGCACAGCAAGGGCTGGATCGGCGAATCCGAATCCATTGGCGCCAGTCCGTGCCGCGCCACGCCGCGACGGAAACGCGCGATCAGTTCGTTCAACTTGTCGCGCCGCCACTGGTCGCGCCGCGCATGCTTCACTGCGGCGGTGGTCGCCGCGGCCAACGCCGGCGGCAACGCGGTGGTGTAGATGTAGGGCCGTGCGGTTTCGGCCAGATGGCGGACCAGCGCTTCGTCGCCGACCACGACGGCGCCGTAACCGCCCAGCGCCTTGCCCAACGTGGCCAGCTGCAGCGGCACTTCGCCCGGACCCAGGCCAGCGGCGGCGACGCTGCCGCGCCCTTCCGGGCCGGACACGCCCACGCCATGCGCATCGTCGACGTACAGCAGTGCCTTCTGCGCGCGCGCCACCAGGGCCAGGTCGCGCAACGGCGCCACGTCGCCGTCCATGCTGAAAACGCCGTCGGTGGCCAGCATTGCCGCGCCATCGGCTGCGAGGCGCAACTGGCGGATCGCGCCCTCCGCATCGGCATGCGGATAGCGGCGCAAACTGCAGCCGGCCAGCCGCGACGCGTCGATCAGGCTGGCGTGGTTGAGCCGGTCCTGCACGCAGACGTCGCCACTTTCGGACAGCAATGCCTGTTGCACGGCGAGGTTGGCGAGGAATCCGCTGCCGAACAGCAATCCGCGCGGATAGCCGAGCCAATCGGCGACCTCCCGCTCCAGCGCCTCGTGCGCGGCGTGATGCCCGCTGACCAAGTGCGAAGCGCCCGCGCCGACGCCATGGCGCGCGGCGGTGTCCTGCAGGGCGTTGACCACTTCGAACTGCTGCGCCAGGCCCAGGTAATCGTTGCCACAGAACTCGACCAGCCAGCGGCCGTCGATTTCGACCCGGGTGCCGTCGCGCCGCGTCACCGTCCGCCGCGTCCGCACGCGGTCCTGCGCCATGCGCTGTTCGCGCTGCAAGCGGACGCGTTGGTGGAGGTCGGGGCGGGACATGTTGGGTTCTTTGGCTTTGGCGTTGGTTTTGGCTTCTGTCTTTGCGCTTTGGGCTCCGTCCGCAGTGGCGGAGCCGGTGGGTAAACCCCGCAGGGGCGGCGCACAGGGATGTGCGCCGTTTCCGGAGCAACAGGATGTTGCTTCCGGAAATTCCCGCCGGCTCCGCGGACCTTCGCGCGCAGCGCGAAGGGCGCGAGGCAGGGTGTGCTTTCTTTAGTTACTTTCTTTGCACAAGCAAAGAAAGTAACCCGCCCGTCAGGGCGGAATGCTTCTCCCACGAGTCACAGAATCGCAGGCCGATGCGCTCCTTTCCGTGCTTCATGTCCAACATCACGACAGGAGTCCCATCGACTTCGGGCTCGCCCCCATCCGCCTTCGGCACCTTCCCCCGCAAGCGGGGGAAGGACCCAGGATCAGGCCGCCGCCTCGACGATATCGGCATGCACGGTGCCGCCATGGTCGTGCCCATGCGTATCCACCTGCACCGCCATCGGCCGCAGCCCCAGCCGCGCGAACAGCGCCTGGTCGCGCTCGACATCCGGATTGCCGGTGGTCAGCAGCTTCTCGCCGTAGAAGATCGAATTCGCGCCGGCCGCGAAGCACAGTGCCTGCAGCTCATCGGACATTGACTCGCGGCCGGCCGACAGCCGCACCATCGACTTCGGCATCACGATGCGGGCGACGGCGATCGTGCGCACGAACTCGAACGGATCGAGCAGTGCGGTGCCGTGCAGCGGCGTGCCTTCGACCTGCACCAGCCGGTTGATCGGCACCGAATCCGGGTGCGCCGGCAGGTTGGCCAGCGCCTGCAACAGGCCGGCGCGCTGTTCGCGCGACTCGCCCATGCCGACGATGCCGCCGCAACAGGTCTTCATGCCGGCGTCGCGCACGTGTTCCAGCGTGTCGAGGCGATCCTGGTATTCGCGGGTATGGATGATCTCGCCGTAGAACTCCGGCGCGGTGTCCAGGTTGTGGTTGTAGTAGTCGAGGCCGGCATCGCGCAGCGCGTGCGCCTGCCCGTTCGAGAGCATGCCGAGCGTCGCGCAGGTCTCCAGGCCGAGCGCCTTCACCTCGCGGATCATTTCGGCGACCTTCGGGATGTCGCGATCCTTCGGCGAACGCCACGCTGCACCCATGCAGAAGCGCGATGCGCCGGCGGCCTTGGCCGCGCGCGCCTTGTCCAGCACCGCATCCAGTTCCATCAGCTTCTGCGCCTCGACCCCGGTGTGGTAGCGCTGCGCCTGCGGGCAATACGCGCAATCCTCGGGGCAGCCGCCGGTCTTCACCGACAGCAGCGTGGAAACCTGCACCTCGGCCGGATCGAAGTGCTCACGGTGCGTGCTGGCGGCGCGGTGCAGCAGTTCGGGGAAGGGCAGGTCGAACAGCGCGAGCAGCTCTTCGCGCTTCCAGTCGTGGCGCAACAACGTCATTTTCGGAGTTTCCTGACAGACATCCGGCGGGAAGGCAGGCAGTCTGGTCGGCATGTCCGGACCTGTCAACCAAACCCACCCCGGAAAAGTTGACGGCTGGCCGCGCCGGCTGGCCCGGCTGTTGCTGCCCCCGCGTTGCCTGCTGTGCGGCGAATCCGGTGCCGATGGTCGCGACCTGTGCCACGCCTGCGCCGAGGCCCTGCCCTGGAGCCGCCACGCCTGCCCGCACTGCGCGCTTCCGTTGCCCCAGTCGGAACCAGTCTGCGGGGAGTGCCTGCGCCATCCGCCGGCGCTGACCCACGCGCATGCGGCTTGCGTATACGGCTTCCCCTTCGACCGGCTTGTTCCGCGCTTCAAGTTCCACCACGACTTGGCCGCCGGCAGGTTGATGGCCGAACTGCTGTGCGAATCGTTGGCCGATGTTCCGCGTCCGCAGGCCCTCATTCCGATCCCGCTGCACGCCTCGCGGCTGCGCAAACGCGGCTACGACCAGGCGCTGGAGCTGGCGAAACCCGTTTCACGCGAGCTGGGTATTCCGCTGGTTGTCGATGCGTTGTTGCGCGTCCGGCCCACGGCGCCGCAATCGGAGCTCGATGCGGAAGCGCGGCACCGCAATCTGCGCCATGCATTTGCCGTGCGAGCCGGCGTCGCTTTGCCAGCGCATGTTGTGTTGATCGATGACGTGATGACCACCGGCGCGACGCTCAACGCGGCAGCGAAAGTCCTGTTGCGCGCGGGCGTCGCGCGCGTGGATGCATGGGTTTGCGCGCGAGTGCCATGAATCTGCCGTAGGTCGGGGGTAATGCCCGACTTACGCGGAGACGTTCGGGGCGTTACCCCGACCTCCGGCACTGTGCGAATCGCTGACTAGCATCTCGCGCAGGCAATTGAACGAGGTGATGAGTACAAGCACGACGCTCAACGCAGCAGTAAGGACGGTGCTGCGCACCGTGTAACCCGCATGGGTCTGTGCGCGTGTGCCGTGGCAGTTTCGCCTTCCTTGCAAACTCAGTTGGAGTTGATCAACTTGAATGGAGAATCGAGCACCACTTGGTCATACTCATAACCTGTGGCCGCTTCGCATTCGAGCGATTTCCCTTTCGTTTCATCCTTCTCCGCTCTGCGCAACCGCCTTCCATTCGTTGCATTCCCAAGTGAAAAATCCACTGGAACCGTGGTTCGTGTTCGAACTGGTTGGCCGGCGACCTGTTCCGGCTCGAAGCGCAATCGTGCAATCCACTCCCGAACAGAAGCATCGAAATCCCGAGCCGCTGGGGGCCTAGCGCCCCTGAACTTCATTTCTTCCAGAGTCGCGTTTCCATCGGACTCCACTGCATAGGTAACATCCATGTTTGCTTCGTTGCCCGCGCGGGCCGCATTGGGCGGATACCGCGGCGGCGTCAACCAATCTTTCGGCAAGCCTGGCCCGTTACTCTTAAAGTCCATGCCCAGCCGATAGCCTTCCTTCGCGGGCATCGCACACGCACCGAGAACCACATATGTGACCCCACCAACAGGAACGCCTTCCCGCTGCGGCACGTCGAAACGCCACCCTGCGATCCGACGCTCGATAT
Organism: Pseudoxanthomonas helianthi; assembly: GCF_017939625.1. Lineage (GTDB taxonomy): Bacteria > Pseudomonadota > Gammaproteobacteria > Xanthomonadales > Xanthomonadaceae > Pseudoxanthomonas_A > Pseudoxanthomonas_A helianthi. The sequence continues at coordinate 1,455,533 of NZ_JAGKTC010000001.1, read as the reverse complement.
AACCGCGGACGGCATCAGGCAGATCCTCCGACGCTTGCACACTAGTTGGTTTTCCCGTCGCATCAACGGCCACGCGCGCACCGGCGCGGAATACGACTGGCTTCGACGCGTCCGTTCCATTCGGCGTGGCTATCGAAGTCGCAAATAGCAACGGCAAAACCACCATGCTTGCGACGATTTTCATGCGCTTACTCCCTAGCGCCGCGTGGCAAGGCCGACGCGATCCGTTTTGCCCTTCTCCTACAACGCATCCGCATCCAACTCACCCGTACGGATCCGCACCACCCGCTCCAACGTATGCACGAACACCTTGCCGTCACCGATCTTGCCGGTACCGGCGGCCTTGACGATGGCCTCGACCACGCGGTCGACCTGGTCGTCGGTCACCGCGATCTCCAGCTTCACCTTGGGCAGGAAGTCGACCACGTATTCCGCGCCGCGGTACAGCTCGGTATGGCCCTTCTGCCGGCCGAAGCCCTTTACCTCGGTCACGGTAATGCCGGTCAGGCCCACATCCGCCAGCGCCTCGCGCACGTCGTCCAGCTTGAACGGCTTCACGATGGCCGTGATCATCTTCATGTCATGTCCTCGGGTCAGGCTGCACGCAGGATAACGCGTCGGACGCCGGCGGTAGCCGGCCGGGGGCGGGGCCTGTAGGATTTTCCCTACCTCGCATTGCAGCTTCGCCCGATGGCGCCGCCCTGCCCCCCAGGCTCAGGCTGGTCTCGTCATCGGACCCAACGGAACACAGCCGCCATGATCGACCTGAACCACATCGACGAACTGGCCCGCCGCCTCAGCGACCTAGTGCCGCCGGGCCTGCGCGAGGGACGCGAGGAACTGCAACAGACCTTCAAGGGCGCCCTGCAGTCCGGCCTGGCGAAGCTGGACCTGGTCACCCGCGAGGAATTCGACGTGCAGCGCGCCGTGCTGCTGCGCACCCGTGAGAAGCTCGACGCGCTGGATCGCGCGGTAGCCGCGCTGGAAGCCGCCGCCCCGTCGTCCGCGCCGCCGCTGCGCCCGCAGCAGCACTGAGGCCGCCGCCATGGGTTTGGCGCTGGTGCACAGCCGTGCACGGGCGGGCGTTTCCGCGCCGCCGGTACGGGTCGAAGTCCATCTGTCCGGCGGGTTGCCGCGAATCAACCTGGTCGGCCTGCCGGAAGCCGCGGTACGCGAATCCCGCGACCGCATCTTCGCCGCGATCCTGTGCGCGCAGTTCGAATTCCCGGCCCGCCGCATCACGGTCAACCTGGCGCCGGCCGACCTGCCCAAGGATGGCGGGCGCTTCGACCTGCCCATCGCCCTGGGCATCCTCGCCGCCAGCGGACAGATCGACCGCAACGCGCTGGGCGAATACGAATTCCTCGGCGAACTCGGCCTGACCGGCGAACTGCGCGCCGTCGACGGCGTACTGCCGGCCGCGCTGGCCGCCGCGAAGGCCGGGCGCAAGCTGATCGTTCCGCCCGGCAACGGCCCCGAAGCCGCCTTGGCGCGCGATGTCGAGGCCTACACCGCACGCACCCTGCTGGAAGTGTGCGCGATGCTCAACGGCAGTAAGGCGCTGGTGCCGGCCGAAGCCGCGCCGCCGCAATTGTCCGTGCTCCCCGACATGGCCGACGTACGCGGCCAGGCCCAGGCGCGCCGCGCCCTGGAGGTCGCGGCCGCCGGCAACCACCACATACTGCTGGTCGGCACGCCCGGTTGCGGCAAGACCCTGCTTGCCTCGCGCTTGCCGGGCTTGTTGCCGGAAGCCAGCGAAGCCGAGGCGCTGGAAACCGCGGCGATCGCTTCGGTCAGCGGGCGCGGGCTCGATCCTTCGCGCTGGCGCCAGCGGCCGTATCGCTCACCTCACCACACCGCCAGCGCGGTCGCGCTGGTGGGCGGAGGCGCCGATCCGCGCCCGGGCGAGATCAGCCTTTCCCATAACGGCGTCCTGTTCCTCGATGAATTGCCCGAATGGGACCGCCGCGCACTGGAAGTGCTGCGCGAGCCGCTCGAATCCGGCACCGTCACCGTCTCTCGCGCCGCGCGCAGTTCTGAATTCCCTGCACGCTTCCAGCTGGTCGCCGCGATGAACCCCTGTCCCTGCGGCTGGGCCGGCGATCCCTGTGGGCGCTGCCGCTGCAATCCGGAAGCGATCCGCCGCTACCGTGCGCGCATTTCCGGCCCGCTGCTCGACCGCATCGACCTGCATGTCGAAGTGCCGCGCCTGCCGCCGCAGGAACTGCGCCCGGATGCGGCCGCTGGCGAGAGCAGCGCGGACATTCGCGCCCGCGTCGAACGCGCCCGCATGGTTCAGCTGGCGCGCGCCGGCAAGACCAATGCACAGCTCGGCCAATCGGAAACGATGCAGTGGTGCCGCTTGCGCGAAAAAGATCAGGCACTGCTGGAACGCGCGATCGAACGCCTGCAGCTGTCCGCCCGATCGATGCACCGCATCCTGCGCGTGGCCCGCACCATTGCCGACCTCGTCGGCAGCGACACTATCGACACCGCGCACCTCACCGAGGCGATCGGGTACCGGAAACTGGAACGCGGTGAGCGCACCCAACGCGCGGCGTGAGTAGCCCCAGCACCGTCGGAGCGCTATAGGCGCTATAGCCGCGATAGCTCCATCTTTGTAGAGCCGAGTTCACTCGGCTGCCTTAGGCCTTGTAGGTGCCGGGCTTGTCGGCACGCCTTTGCTCCACGCCGAAGGGTAAAAGCAGCCGAGACAAGCCCGGCTTCTACAAGGGCCGAAGCAAGAACAGCCAAGCGCACCTGGCTCTGAGAATGCGAGGACAACAGGCAGTCGCGAACGCGATTCAGTCCACGGCTCCCCATCGTGCTCCCCTGCGCAGGGATGACGAGCAAGCATGCAGGCAGTCCGGATTCTTTCAGCGTGGCCAAGCCCGGCGATTCGGATCGAGTTCATAGGTCTGCATCGTCGGTGCACGCAGACCCAGCCCGCATACGGCCAACGGTCCCTCGCTCCAATGGGTCAACCCGAATGCGCGCTCCAGATCGGCTTCGTTGATCGCGGCGGTGATATAGCTGCCCAGCCCCAATTCGGTCGCGCTCAGCAGCAAAGTCTGCGACAGATGGCCGACGTCGAGGATGCAGACGCGGTACGCCTTGGGGTGGTTGCGGTATTTCCAGAAATTGCGCACGAAGCGCGGCGCCAGCACGCACAGCACCGGCGCATCGGCGAACCATTGCTGGCCGCCGACGGCGATCCACGACAGGAATTCCAGCGCATCCATACCCTGCGCGTCGGCGTGCCGACCGGCTGCCGCAAGGATGCTGCGTTCGTCTAGGGGCAGCGGCTGCAAGGCGTGATCGAGGGGGCGATAGTGATAAAGACCTGGCGGAAGTCCTTCGACCTTGCGCGCGATCAGGTAGCACTCGGCGGGATGCAGCGCGCCGCCGGAGGGGCTGGTCTTCTTCAGCACGTCGAAGTCGTCGGCGCCATGCACCTGGCCACGCGCGCCGAAGGCGCGCTCAAGCACCTGTGCCAGCTGCGCGAGCGGCAACGGGCGCGTGGTATCGAAGTTGCGGCAGGTCGCGCGCGCGTCGAGCAGGTCGTCCAATGTCGTTCGCGCTGCGCGCGGCAGGCCGAAGCGCGCATCTGCGTCGCCGCGCTCGTGCAGCATCGGCGGCGGCGCGCCATAAGCTTCGCGCAAGCCTTCGGCGGTCAACAGGCCGGCTTCCTCCACCTCGCCGGCGGCATCGATGCCGTCCCAGCGCGAGGCGGCGTGCCATGTCGCGGCCAGGCCGTGCCAATGCTGGCCGCGCAAGCGTTCGTCGGTCTCGCGTTGCGTCGCCCATTGCTTGGTGCTGCCAATCAGCAAGCCTGCCTGCAGCAGACGACGGATCCGTGCAGCGCCATGCGCCTCGCGCAGCGGCGTGGCCGACACCCAATCCGATGGGCTCAGGCCACCCAGCAGGGAGACATCATCGGGGTCGAGTTCCACCGGCACGGACAGTTGCGGCGCGTGCGCGAACCATTGCATCCGGCTCACCACCCCGGTGTCCCCGGCGAGCAGGCGCTCCAGCTCGAAATGCGCCACTTCGCGCGGCTCCAACCACAGCACCGCGCAACGTCGAACCCGCATGCATTACTCCCCTGAGAGACCTGATCTTGGGCTTGCCGGCAACGCCTTGGCAAGGTTAACTTTGCGATTGTCGTCACATTCGTCGACTAGGGGAAAACCATGGCAACCAAGAAAGGGCCGAAACCGGCCCCGCTGGATCCGAGCGTCATCAAGAAACTGCTGGACAAGCTGTCTAGCGACAACGAATTCCGCCGGTTGTTCAAGAAGGACGCAGGCGCAGCCTTGGCCAAGGTCGGCTACAAGATCGGCGCGGACGCCGCTTCGGCGGGCACGTGCCTGCAGCTGAAGGCGACGGATCGGATCGCACCGAAGGGCAAGATCGTGCGGGATCGGGCGAAGCTGGAGAAGACGCTGAATTCCATCGTCAACTTCGACTGCGCCCGTGGGTTCAGCGCCGACTGATCGCGCTGGCGCAAACTTCCAGCCATGCCATCGCTGCACGATGGCATGGCTTTTTTATCGGATGGCGCTTCCCGTAGTGCGTTCGACACGCGATGCTTCCGCCGATACCGCCACATTGAAGAACCGCAACACGTCGGTTGTCGTGTTTTCCGCGAAGACTCGCCCCCGATGTGTCGCAAGCCAGTGCGTCTGCCCTTTGGCGGCTTCGACGTTGCCAGCGTCGCGTTCGGCACGCATCAATGCCCAATGCACGACCACCAACGCCGTATCCTTCGCCGCCAGGGGCCGCAGTCGCGCGGCCGCCGCCTGTGGCTTACCGGCCAAACGCTCTTGTTCGGCCAACACTGCCTGCTGCAACTGGAATACCGTTGGATAGTCGCCCACGGCGGAATTTCCCTGTACGCCTTGCAGGGCATCGGCCACCATGGCCGCATCGTTTCCGTATGCCGCAAGCAGGCCGGCGAGCAAACGAAGTTCAGCGGAAGCCGGCGGATAGATCGCATCGACTTCCTTCGCGCGGGCCCTGGTGGCATCGCGCAAGGCAACCACTTCGCGAGAGGCGTCCGGCCGCACCGACATCACCGCCAAGCTGGCGATCGCCGCGCGCGCGCGCAGGCTCTCTGCCGTGTCGTTGGCAGCGTTTGCCTGTTGTTCCCAGGTACGAGCAGCCTCAGTCGCTGCAGCCCATTGGCCGCGGTCGATCTCGGTCACAACACCCGCTTCGCCCTTCCATCCATTACGCCCTTCGCCGCTGGCGAAATATATCTTGTCAGCTTCCGCATGCTGGCCACGAGCGTCGTACACCCGTGCATGCATTTCGCCGGAACCGGTGAATCCACCTTGGTTGGCGCCACGGAAGTGGGTAAGCGCCTCGTCATAGCGTTCCTGGCCAAGCAGGGCGATCGCCAACCCATATCGATGGACCTCGCGACGCTCGGCCTGGGGCTTCATTGCGCGACTGCGACTGGCCTCGGCCAAGCGGAAGTCGTTGAGGTGATGCCACTGCAGGTCGCCGAGGCGGCCAATTATCCGGTAGTCGTCCGGATACAGGGCCAGATATTCGTCCGCCTTGCGGAAATAGGGTCCCGGAGCGCCATATTGCTGAAGCAGCAATTCGATGCGCGCACGTTCCTGCGCCGACAACCGTTGCGGAATCGACAGCGCCAGGCGCCGTTCTTCGCCGGCCTTGGCGACTTCGCCGTACGACGAATACACGTCGGCCATGTCCGCATGCACCAACGCGAACTGCGGATCCAACTGCAGGGCCCGCCGATAAAGACCCATGGCCTGCTCACGGTCGCGGCTGGTCAGCATCACCTTGCGCGCCACCGCAAACGCCTTCAACGCATCCAGACTCGGCGTAGCGACATTCGGCAGCGTCACCGACGTCTTCTCGACCGATTGCAATGCTTCGCCGAGCTGCTCGCGCAACTGGCCGCTGACCTTGTCGATGGACGCCAGCGCGGAACCGATGCCCTTGCCGTCCGCCGACAGCGCGTACACCGTAGTCTGGGTGCGTGGATCCACCACTTCCACGCTGACCCGCAGGCGGCCACCGACTTCGGCCACGGTGGGCAGCAGCAACGCGCGCGCGCCGTCGCGTTGGGCGATTTCCGAGCCGAGGCTGCGGTCCACCGCCGTGGTTTCCGAACGCTGCATGCGCTGCAGGGTCTCGCGCACCTTAAGGTCGCTGAGCAGGTTGACGTAGCGCGACTGCTCCAGGCTGATGCGGAAGGCCTGTTCCAGCGATTCGTCCAGCCGCGCGTCGCCGGTGAGATTGCGCAGGTCGCCGACCACCACCCAGTCGCGTTCGTTGAAGGCGATGGCCGGCTGCGGCTTGGTCAGGTACCAGATGCCGACGGCGAAGGCGCACAGCAGCAGCGCTTCGGTTGCCAATGCCGCGGGGCGTCGCCACAACGGGATGTCGCGCCAGGCCTTGCCGCTGCTGGCCGGCGCGCGCAAGGGCGCGATGCCGACTTCGCCGACTTCGTGGATTTCCTGCGCCTGCGGCATGCCCTTGAAGCGCCAGCGCCCGTACGACTTCCACAGCAGGTGCTCGCCGCGTTCGCCCAGTTCGCGCGCTGCGCGATGCGCCAACGGCTCGGCCACCGCCGACAGCAGGATCTGCCCGGGCCGCGCCAGTTGCATCAACCGCGCGGCCAGCGGCTTGGCCAAGCCCTCGACTTCCATCGGCTTGGCGCCGGCCTCGATCGCTGCATCGCTGTTGTTCCAGGTCAGCACTTCGCCGACATGCAGGCCGGCGCGCGCCTGCAGCTGCAGGCCGCGCGACTGTCCCAGGTCGCGCAGCGCGTGGACGTAGTCCAAGGCGAAGCCGAGGCCATCGATCGGCCGTTCGAACAACAACAGCAAGCCGTCGGAACGGTCGATCAGCCGGCCGCGCCAGCGCCGCTGCAATTCCAGTACCGCGCTGTCGTGCTCGCGGAACAGTTCGGACGCGGCGACATCGCCCATTTTTTCCACCAGTTCGGTGGAACCGGCCAGGTCGGTCAGCAGCAGCGTGCGCAGCCGCGGGCCATCGTCTTCGCCGACAGGGCGGCCAGAGTCCGCCGCGCCCATCAGTCCTGCCACTCGACGCGATTGCCGCCCACGCGCTTCGCACGATACAGCGCGGCATCGGCGCAGACGTACCAGTCGTCCCAGTCGCCGGTCGGGTCGACCAGGTAGGCGCCGACGCTCAATGTGGTGATCAGCGGCGGCGAATGCTGGGTCATGCGCAACGACTGCGCGGTGCTGACGATGTAGTTGGCGTAGCGCAGCAGTTCTTCCGGCGCCGCATGCATGACCAGGCAGAACTCGTCGCCGCCGAGGCGGCAGGCGAAGTCGTTTTCCCCGGGCAGCGAGCGCAGGATGTTGGCCACGCTCTGCAGCACGCGGTCGCCGATGAGGTGGCCGTATTCGTCGTTGACCGCCTTGAAGCGGTCGCAGTCGATCAGCATCAGGCCATAGCCGTGCAGGCCGTCCGCATTGGCCATCCGCTCGAGGAACGCGTTCAGGCCGCGGCGATTCGCCAGCGAAGTCAGTTCGTCGGTGCGGTTGAGCTCTTCGCTCTGGTTCAGCCGATGCGCGGTGACGCGCAGGTCGTCGAGCGCGGACTGCAGTTCGGCGTTGCGGCCGCGCAGGCGGCGGATCAGGTCCTGTTCGCTGGACACCACCCGCACGATCGCCCGATGCATGAAGCGCGACACGGTCGCCGGCTCATGGTCGATCAGCGTCTGCAGGTCGCGACCCTTCAGTTCCAGCAGTTTGCAATCGCTGGCCGCGATCGCCGCCGCGCTGCGCGCATGGCTGTCGATCAGCAAGCCCAGTTCGCCGAAGAATTCGCGCGGGCCCAGCCGCTTGCCCTGGACGTCGTCGCCGAAGTCCAGGTCGACCTCGCCCTCGAGCACCACGAACAGGCTGTCGCCGCGCACGCCGCGAGTGAAGATCTCGCCGCCCATGGGGAACGAACGGACGCTGCCGCAACGCGCGAACAGCGCGCACTCCTGCTCCGACAGCACGGCCACGCCCTGGCCGCCGCCCTGTGCACCGTCCACGATTGAAAGCGCGGGGCCCGGGCCCAAGGCCAAGGCCGCATGCTCCGGATTCATGCGCCATCCCCTTAGCAAACGGCGGAGTGCCACTCCAAAAGCCGTTGCGGCCGCACCCCTTGCCGCAGTGCGGCACAGTCTACCCTACGGGCAGGCGGGCCGCTTTGCCCCCCATCGGCCGCCCGTCCGCGGGCTCGGTCAAGTTGGGAGCGGCCCTCAATGCTGAGGGCACAGGGCAAGGCGGCGGGATCGCTGATCGATGATCAGCACGGATTGCTGCAGGGCATGGGCACCGACGAGCAGTTCGGGATACCGCTCCGATACGCGCGCTTCGACCCTCGACAGGGCGATGTTGCCGATGCGGATCGGTCCTTGCACGGTCGTGCGCCAGGTATCGACCGCGCCATTGGCCAACTGGCCCTGTCCGGCCGCCCGCAGGGGACCGGCATCCAGGCGGTCATAGAGTGCCTTGGGCAGAACCAAGGCGACGTTGGCGCCGGTGTCGAGGTTGCCCACGGCCTGCAGCGCACCGATGGAAAGCGGAATGCGGAACGCCCGCTGGTAGGCAAGCGCGTTCCTGTCGTCGGACGCAATCGATTTCGTCCGGCTGAAGGTCAGGCGTTGCGCCGGATAGTCGATGACCAGCAGGCCATCGGCGAAGAACTCCCGCGCGAGAATGCCGTCGAAGGCACCTTCCGGCGTCGAGCGGCCGCGGTAATCGCGGGTGATCGCTTCGATGCCGCTGCGACCCAGGCCGCCAAGCTGCAGCGTGTCGAAGCGGACCGAGTCGACTTCGGCCACCTTCACCCCATCCGAATTGGCGGACCTGCCCTGCACGGGAAGTCGCAGCGTCGAAACCAGCTTCGCATCGGCGCGCGCCAGGCCGCTGGCGCCGGTGTCGACGGCAAAACGAAATGGGCCTTGGCCGTTGGCGCGGGCTTCGACATAGATCCGTCCGTCGACCAGTTCGAACGGCACCTGCGCCACGATGTCGGCCGCAGGGATATCCCGCAGCCGACAGGCGTCCTGCTTCCCGGCCTGCGCAGGTCCGGCGACGGCGAACACGGCCGCCATCCATGCCGCCACGGCGGCCCTCGCTGCGGCGGACATGGCAGCGCTCAGGCGAACTTGCGCGAGGCCGCGAACGAAGCCAGGTTGCCGATGCCGACGGCGCCGACCAGCACCGCGATCACGCCGGGGGTGATGTCCTGCCAGCCGGCCGCTTCGACGATGCCGAAGCCCAGCGCCAGCGCGACCAGAGTGATGCCCCAGCGCAGCGAGGACAGGCGGCGGTTGGCTTCGTCGCCGGCCAGGATGCTGGCGACCAGTTCCGGCGCGCCGTTGCTGGCGACCAGTTGCTTGCGCACGCGGGCGTCGACCACCGCCTTGATCGAATAGGCGATGCAGGCGAACAAGGCGATGGGGACCAGAATTCCGAATTCCATGGGGTTCTCCTCGGGTTGGGCCGGCTCCGGGTCTGGTGCCGTTCGGGCAAAGGGATACGGCGGCCACGCGACCGGTTGCAGCCGCCGGTCGCTAAAGCCTTGCAACCGTCCGCCCCCTGGGCGTATCCCATGCCCCATGGATGCCGACCGCGCCCTCGTCGAAGCCGTGCTGGCGAACCGCCCAGGCGCGTTCGAACGGCTCGTGCGCGAGTACCAGGGCCTGTGCTGGCACGTGATCCAGCGCATGGTCCGGCACCCGGAAGATACCCGCGAGCTGTGCCAGGAGGCCTTCCTGCGCGTGCATCGCTACCTGCACCAGTACCGCTACGACAGTCCCCTGAAATCGTGGATCGGCCAGGTCGCCTACTCGGTGGCCCGCCGCCATCTGGAGCGCAAGCGCATTCCGCTGGCCGAAGCCGCGGACGACGAAGACGGCCTGTCGCTGCTGGACAACATTGGCGACGGCACCGACCTGCAGGCCGAACACGCCGGCGCCGAGGAAGAACGCGAGCTGCATGCCGCGATCGAAGCGCTGCCGCCGCTGCAACGCACGATATTGACGCTGTATTACCTCGAAGAGCTGCCGATCGGCGAAATCGCGTCGATCATCGGAATAGCCGAAGGCTCGATCAAGAGCCATCTGTTCCGCAGCCGCCAGAAACTGCGCGAGAGGCTCGAATCGCGCATCGGAGTCGCCGCATGAACACCCCGCCCCGCAACCACGAATTCGACGAACGCCAATGGCAGGCTCAGGAACGCGCGCGCATCGCCGCACGCGAAGGGCATGCCGACGCGGATCCCGACGAACTGCGCATCGCCCGCGCCCTGCGCCGCGCCCCGGCGATGGACCTGCCCGCCGATTTCGCCGCGCAGGTCGCGGCGCAGGCGCACAGCCAGGCCGCCGTCGATGCGAAGTTCGAACAGCGCCTGCTGCGTGGGCTGGGAATCGTGCTCGGCCTGTCTGCCGCTGCGACCGTGGCCTGGTTCGGTCGCGACTGGGTGTCGGCGTTGTCCGCCACATTGCCCGGCGGCGCCGACGCAACGGGCTGGAGCATGGCCGCCGCGCTGTGCCTGCTGGCCAACTGGGGCTGGGGCGCGATGAAGCGTTTGCGCGAGGTTTGAACCGGGCGCCGTTCCCACCTGACGCTGTCCTCCCAAGCCTACCGAGGGATCTGCTCTGGCTTTCCTGGCTCGTCATTCCCGCGAAGGCGGGAACCCAGCGACTTTCGTCCAGATAGCGACCCGCCGTACGAAGAGCAAGGGCACGGGATTCCCGCCTTCGCAGGAATGACGGCCTTCGATGCCGACTTCCCGCAGGACGTGCAAACGAAAACGCCGGGCGATGCCCGGCGTTTTCCATCCCGCTGAAACAATCGCTCAGGCCGCAACCTTCTCCCCGTGGAACTGCTCTTCCTCGGTCGAACCGGTCAGCGCGGTGACGCTGGACGCGCCGCCCTGGATCACCGTGGTCACGTCGTCGAAATAGCCGGCGCCGACTTCCTGCTGGTGCGAGACGAAGGTATAGCCCTGCTCGCGCGCCTTGAACTCCGGTTCCTGCACCTGCTCGACGTAGTGGCGCATGCCTTCGCCGCGCGCATAGTCGTGGGCGAACTTGAAGGTGTTGAACCAGTTGATGTGGATGCCGGCCAGGGTGATGAACTGGTACTTGTAACCCAGCGCGGCCAATTCGTCCTGGAAGCGGGCGATGGTCGCGTCGTCCAGGTTCTTCTTCCAGTTGAACGAAGGCGAGCAGTTGTAGGCGAGCAGCTTGCCCGGATGCGCCTTGTGCACGGCCTGGGCGAACTCTCGGGCGAAGCCGAGGTCCGGCGTGCCGGTTTCGCACCAGACCAGGTCGGCGTACGGCGCATAGGCGACGCCGCGGCTGATCGCCTGTTCCAGCCCGTTCCTGACCCGGTAGAAGCCTTCCGCGGTGCGCTGTCCGCTGACGAAGGGCTGGTCGTTCGGATCGAAGTCCGAGGTCAGCAGGTTCGCCGCTTCCGCGTCGGTGCGGGCCAGCACCACGGTCGGCACGCCGAGCACATCCGCGGCCAAGCGCGCGGCGACCAGCTTCTGGATCGCCTCCTGCGTTGGCACCAGCACCTTGCCGCCCATGTGCCCGCACTTTTTCACCGCGGCCAGCTGGTCTTCGAAGTGCACCGCCGCCGCGCCGGCGACGATCATGTTCTTCATCAGCTCGTAGGCGTTGAGCACGCCGCCGAAGCCGGCCTCGCCGTCGGCGACGATCGGCAGGAAGAAATCGACCGCATCCTCGGCCCTGATCTTGCCGTCGACGATGCCCTTCCACTGGATCTCGTCGGCGCGCTGGAAGGTGTTGTTGATCCGGCGGACCATGGTCGGCACCGAGTCGTAGGCGTACAGCGACTGGTCCGGGTACATGGTTTCGGAGGTGTTGCCGTCGGCGGCGACCTGCCAGCCGGACAGGTACACCGCTTCCAGCCCGGCCTTGGCCTGCTGCATCGCCTGGCCGGCGCTGATCGCGCCGAAGGCGTTGACGTAGCCCTTCTTCGAGGTGCCGTTGACCAGCGACCACAGCTTCTCCGCACCGCGGCGCGCGAGCGTGTATTCGGGTTGCAGGCTGCCGCGCAGGCGCACCACGTCGGCGGCGCTGTAGTCGCGCTTCAGGCCTTTCCAGCGCGGGTTGCTGTCCCAATCCTTCTGCAGGGCGGCGATCTGTTGCTGCGGGGTGCTCATGGATGCGGTCTCCGGAATGTGGGGGTTCGTGCGGATGGGTCGGATCAATCGATGCGTTCGTAAGCCGGCAGGGTCAGGAACTCGGCCAGTTCGTCGCTGCGGCTCAGCTCATCGAGCAAGGCGATGGCCTCGTCGATCTTCGAACCGCCGGGAATCGCCGCGCGGTCGCCGAGCTTGCCCGGCAGGTTGCGCAGGGTCGCGTCGAGCAACGCGAAGTCGATCGCGGTGCCGTCGGCCAGATGCACGTCGTCGTTGTGCAGCCACTGCCACAGCTGCGTGCGCGAAATCTCGGCGGTGGCCGCGTCTTCCATCAGCCAGTGGATCGGCACGCAGCCGTTGCCGTCCAGCCACGCGGCCAGGTAGCGCACGCAGACTTCGACGTTGCCTTCGAAACCGGCGCGGGTGATCGTGCCCGCGGACGGCGCAATCAGTTCGTCGCGGCCGACATGCACGTCCTCGCGCAGCACCTCGTGCTGGTTCGCCTGCGGCATGTGCTCGTCGAAGATCGTGCGGGCGATGGAGATCAGCGCGGGATGCGCGACCCAGGTGCCGTCGTGTCCGGCGGTCACTTCGCGCAGCTTGTCGGCGCGCACGCGGGCCAACGCCTGTTCGTTGGCGGCTTCGTCGTTGTTAATCGGGATCTGCGCGGCCATGCCGCCCATCGCGTGCGCGCCGCGACGATGGCAGGTCTGGATCAGCAGTTCCGAATACGCCTTCAGGAACGGCTGGGTCATCGTCACCTGGCCGCGTTCCGGCAGCACCTTGTCGCGATGGCGACGGAAGGTCTTCAGGTAGGAAAAGATGTAATCCCAGCGGCCGCAGTTCAGGCCGGCGATGCGATCGCGCAGCGCGTGCAGGATCTCGTGCATCTCGAACGCCGCCGGCAGGGTCTCGATCAACACGGTGACCTTCATCTGCCCGTGCGGCAGGCCCAGCGTCGCCTCGATGTGCGACAGCGCGGTTTCCCACAGGGCCGCCTCTTCCATCGACTGCAACTTGGGCAGGTAGAAGTACGGGCCGCGATCCTTCGCCGCCAGCGCCTTGGCGTTGTGGAAGGCGAACACGGCCAGGTCGAACAGGCCGCCGGCGATCGGCTGGCCGTCGACCCGCACATGCTTCTCGTCCAGGTGCCAGCCGCGCGGGCGCACCAGCAACACCGCCTGCTGGTCGAACGGCTTCAGCGCGTACTGCTTGCCGTTGTCGGCGGTGAAGCTCAAATCGCCGCGCACCGCGCCGATCAGCGCGCGCTGGCCAGCGACCAGGTTGGCCCAGGTCGGCGAGGTCGAATCCTCGAAGTCGGCCATGAACACCTTGGCGCCCGAGTTCAGCGCGTTGATCACCATCTTCGGGTCGACCGGCCCGGTGATCTCGACGCGACGGTCCTGCAGCGCGGCCGGCAGCGGCGCGACCTTCCAGTCGCCTTCGCGGATCGCGCGGGTGTCTTCGCGGAAGTCCGGAAGGCCGCCGGCGTCGAAGAAGGCCTGGCGCTCGCGGCGCGCGGCCAGCCGAGCCTGGCGCTCGGGCTCGATGGCCCGGTGCAGCGAGACCAGCAAGGCCAGGGCGGCCGGCGGCAGCAGGCTTTCCTGGCCGACCAGGTTGGCGGTCAGGGCGATGCCCGGTGTGGGACGGGACGGGCGGGTGTCGCGGGGCGACGCGGCGTAAGCGGGTGCGGACATGGGGGGACTCCTTCGGACAAACCGGCATCGAAGCCGTGTCCGCACCGTGCGCTGCAACAAACTATTTGACAACACAGTTTTTGCAATGCAGGTTATAAGTTTGATTTATAATTTTCGAAACAATGCCCGACAGCACCGCCGCAAGTCCGCGATTTGCCTACAAATCCGACCGCCTGAAGCCACTCCGCGCGTTCTGCCAAACCGTGCGACTGGGCTCGGTATCGCGGGCGGCGGAGGCCCTGTTCGTCAGCCAGCCGGCGATCACCCTGCAGTTGCAGGCCCTGGAACGCGAGCTGGGCGCGGTGTTGTTCGAACGCCACGGCCGGCGCCTGACCCCGACCCGCGAGGGCCAGCTGCTGTACGAACTGGCCCAGCCGCTGGTCGAAAGCGTCGATGCGCTGCCGACCGTGTTCCGCGACAAGGCCAGCGGGCTGGACGCGGGCGAACTGAACGTCGCCGCCAACAGTTCGACCATCCTGTACCTGCTGCCGAAGATCGTCGCCGGCTTCCGCGAGCGCCATCCCGAGGTACGCCTGACCCTGCACCCGACGATCAGCGCCGACGGCACCGAACTGCTGCGCGCCGATTCGGTGGACCTGGCGGTCGGTTCGATGCTCGACGTGCCCAGCGACCTCAGCTACGCGCCGGTGTACCAGTTCGAACCGCTGCTGATCATGCCGCCCGAGCATCCGCTGGCGCGCAAGTCGAAGCTGGACTTGCACGATCTGTCGCCGTTCCCGCTGATCCTGCCGCCGAAGCGGCAGATCACCTACCGGCTGGTCGACCTGGTGTTCCAGAAGAACCGCGTGCCGTATACGGTGGCGCTGGAAGTCGGCGGCTGGGAGGTGATCAAGCAGTACGTGGCGATGGGCATGGGCATTTCCATCGTCAGTTCGATCTGCGTGACCGATGTCGATCGTGAGCGCCTCGCCACCCGTTCGCTGCGCGAATGGTTCCCGGCACGCAGCTACGGGGTGGTGGTGCGCAAGGGCAAGGTGCTGTCGCCGCAGGCACGCGCCTTCATCGAGCTGATCAAGCCGGACCTGTTCCACCAGCGCGATTACGACGAAACCGGGCATTCGGAACGCTGACATCGTCCTGACACAAATCCGTAGCGCCCGTCGCCGCTGGCGCAGCCGCGCATGCGGCATCCATCGGCGAATTCAAGAGTGGATTCCCCGATTGGCGCTCCTGTTCGCCAGGTGCATACTCGGCGTGGGATTCACCCTCCAGGTCGCCAGTCAAGCCAATGAACAGATGGCTCGCCGTTGCCGCGTACCAATGCCGGATCGATGGGGTCGCCAACGGCTCGGTCGACTTCCAGGTCCGCTATTTCGATCTCCCCGCCGCCTCCGATGTCGAGGAGACGCTGCGCGGCGAACTTCCGCACGAGTACGAGAACGATCTCGGCGAAACGGTGTCCTGGCCGCTGACCCGGATCTTCGAAATCCGATGCCTGCTGGCGATGGCCACCGGCGACGAGATCGTCGGTTTCACCGCGACTACCGAGGAGCTGAGCGCCCTCGGGTTGCCGAACACGGCGTGATCGCTTTCGGAGCGGGACCGGCACCGACGCAACTTTTCGACTGCGGGTCGCATCCAAGCAAGTCCTGCCCGCAACCGCGGCACGACAACCAGGACCTTCGATGCCCTCGTCACGCTCGTTCCTTCTCGCCCTGCTGCTGGTAGCCGCCAGCAGCCAAGCCGCCGAACCGCTCGCCCGCCTGCCGCTGGAGCCTTACCGCAACCGTCTCGCGGCGCGCGTCGAGGTCGCCGGCAAGCCCCGGCTTTTCCAGTTCGATACCGCCGGCGGCCTCAGTTCGGTATCGCCCGCTTTGGCCGATGAAATCGGCTGCAAGCCCTGGGGCGCGCTGACCGGCCTGCACATGACTGGCGCGAAGATCAGCATGCCGCGCTGCGATGGGGTGAAACTGGACTGGCACGGCACCGCCTTGGAAGTGCCGACCGCCGGGATCGCGGAAATGGGATCGAAGGAATCGCCGCTCGATGGTTTGCTTGCGCTGGACGCCTTTGCCGGGAAGATCATCACCCTCGATTCCGTCAGCCGCGAACTGATCGTCGAGTCGCCCGCGAGCGCGGCGCAGCGTGTCGCAAGCGCCATTGCCGTGCCTGCGCACCTGGCCCGGGAAATCGGCGGACGGGCGCTATCGGTGTTCATCGACGTACCCGCCGCGCACGGAACGCTGCGCATGGAATTGGACAGCGGCAACGGCGGCACCATCCTGGTCTCGCGTCCGCTGCTGGGCGAACTGGGCTTGCCCGACAAGGGCGACGAAGCTCAGGACGCCTCGTTCCCCATCGCACCCGGCCTCGAAGCGAAAGGCCGGATCTTCAGCCCGGAACTGGTGATCGACGGCAACCTCGGCATGCCCTTCCTGAAAGACTGGATCGTGACGCTCGACCTGGACCAGGGGCGGGCCTGGTTCAAACGCAATCCCGTGCGGCCTCCAGCGGGCATGGGAGTGCCGCCGCCGAAAAAATAGACGGGTCTATTGCCGCTTCGACGTCTTCGCGCTTTCGGGCCGCGAGGGCTTCCCCGCGAGCCGTCGCTGCCGCCGCTCGTGCTTGCGGTCGGCAAAGCCGAGGAAAAGAACCGCCGCCCTCACGAAGAAGGCGGCGGCTCGTTGCCTGCGGGTAGCCGATGCCGATAACGTCCTGGGTCAAGGACGGGTCGGGGGACGATCCATGCCGGCAGTCGTAGTCGGCATATATCGGGTGCCGCCGGGCGCACTCCCATACGACACGCGCAGGCCGAAGCTGTTGGCAGTGGTTTCGTGCGCCTGTTCGCGCAGGAACAGGAACGACAGCGCCCAGCCCGAACCGAAGTCGATGTCCAGGCCTCCGCCGAGGCTCAGCACGTCGTCGTTGTAGCTGCGCAGCCCCAGGAGGTAGTCGCTGGAGCGCGGCGCGACGACGTAGTTGATCGCCGCATCGCCCTGGTTCTGCAACGCCTGGCGGTACTCCAGCTTCCAGTACGGCCGCCACAGCGACGCCGTTCGCCTGAAGGCGTAACGGTTCTCCACGCCCAGCGCCATCGTGTCGTTCTCCACGTCCTGGCTGGCATAGCGCAGGTCGTAGATGCCCAACCCGTTTTCGCGATACGCATCCAGGCGCATGCGGAGCATGTCGTAACGACCGTAGCCGGTCAGCGCGCCGTGTTCACCATTCCACTCGTAACCGAAGGTCAGCGAACCGAAGGTTTGTCCGCCCTCACGCCGCGCCGTCGCCTTTTTGCCAGCCGCCTCGCTCCAACGATCGATCTCGAACTCCAGCTTGCCCACGCCCAGCACGGCGTCGGCGAAGGCATGCTTGCCGTTGTGCCACAACCCATATAGCGACACCGAGCGTTGCTTGGCGTCGAGTTCCGACACGCTGCGGTCGAAGTCAGTGGTGTTCCAGCCCATACCCGCGGCCACGCCCAGTACGACCTGGTCACCGAACAGGCGGTCGATGCCGACGGTCAGGCCATCGCTGCGCCAATCGAAGCCCCCGTTCGCGTTGCGCGCATCGCGATCGCCCAAGGCGACGACGCCCGCGGTCCACACACCCCAATCCTTCGGCAAAGTGCTGGCGCCGGCCACCTGGTCGGCATTCAACGACAGCCCCGGACCATTGTCGCCGGTCATGCTCACGCTCAGGTTGTTGCTGGATGCATTGCCGCCGGTGCTGCGCAACTGGCGCAGGCGATCACTGATGTTCGCCTGTTGCGCCGTGGCGAAACGCACCGCCGCGTCCAGCTGGGCCTGCAGGCCACCGACGACTTCCGCATCCCGGGTCGGATCGGGACGATCGTCGACGGTCAATATCAGGCTGACCGAGCCGGCCAGGTAATTGCCCGCTGCCGCCTGCGTCGCCACCAGCGTGGCCTGTCCCGCGCCGACGACGGTCACCGTGCGGCCACTGATCGTCGCGACCGCCGGATTGTTGCTGGTGAAGGTGAAGGTGCCGCTGCTGTTGCTGGTCGGGTTCGGCAGGTCGAAGGCGGCTTCGCCGACGATCTTGTGCAGGTTGCCGAGCCAGCCCAGTGTCGGAGCGGCGGCGCCAATCACCACGTTCAAGGTCAACTGCGGCGCCGCAGTCGAATTCGCGTCGCCCGCCTGGTTGGCGGTCAGCGTGCAGACGCCAGCGGCCAACATGGTGACAGTGCCGCCGGAAACCGTGCATACGCCGGGAGTGGTCGAAGCGAACACCACCGGGTTGCCGGAAGCACCGCCGGTTGCCGATACGGCAAACGTGCCGCCAGCCGCGTACACCGGAGCGGCCGGATTCGCCATGAAGCCGACGATCGTCTGCGCTGCTTTGCCGATGGTGATCGTCTGCGTCACCTGCGCTGCGGCCAGGTAGTTGGGGTCGCCGGCCTGATCGGCGGCGATGACGCAGTCACCCGCCGACAACATCGTGACCGTCGTGCCGCTGATCGAACACACACCGGCCGACTGCGAGCTGTAGCTCACCGCCAGACCGCTGCTGGCGGTAGCCGGCGGATTCAGCACGAATGTGCCGTTCGCCACATAGCTCTGGCTCGGCTGCGCCGCGAAGGTGATCGTCTGGCTGGCACCGCCAACCGCCAGGGTATAGGCGATATCGGCGTGGTAGCCCGCGTCGTCGGTGGAACGGACGGTGAAGCTGTAGCTTCCTGCCAGGACCGGCGTGCCGGAAAGCACGCCCGCGGACGAAAACGCCACGCCAGGCGGCAACGCGCCGGCGGTCAACGAGTACGTGTAGGGCGCGATGCCACCACTGGTCGACAGCGTCTGGCTGTAGGCCACGCCGTTGCTGCCCCCCGGCAAGGTCGCCGGACTGATCACCAGCGTCGGCGCTGCGATGCTGAAGGTATACACGCGACTCGCGCTCTGGCCGTTGCCATCGGTGGCCCGCAGGGTCAGGCTGAAGTTGCCGTCGCTGCGTGGCAGGCCCGAAAGCACGCCCGCCGAGGAAAGGCTCATGCCGATGGGCATCGCGCCCGCCAGCAGCGAGAAGCTGTACGGCGCCACGCCACCGCTGGCGCTGAAGGTCTGGCTGTAGCTCACGCCAACCGCACCGTCGGGCAGACTGGCCGGGTTGAGGGTGATGCTCGGCGTGGCTACCACGATCGTGTAGCTCTGGTCGATGCGGAAGGGCGCGCCCGCACCAGCGCTCGAGTCTGTCGCGCGCACGGTCAGGTTGTAATTGCCCGGCGCTGTCGGCGTGCCACTGAGCACGCCCGTGGAACTGAGGCTCGCGCCCACCGGCAACGATCCGGCAACCAGACTGTACGAATATGGCGCGGTACCGCCGCCAGCGGCGAAGTTGATCGTCGTGGCTTGGCCGTAAGGCATCGACAGGTTGCCGGGCGCCGGTGTCAGCGTCAGCGTCGGTGCGCCGACGATAAGGGTATAGGCGCGCGAACCAGCGAAACTCGTCGCATCGGTCGCCGTCACGGTGAAGTTGAACGTACCGGCCGCATTCGGCGTTCCCGACAGCACGCCGTTCGAACTGGACAAGACGAGCCCCGCCGGCAGGCTGCCGGCCGTTACCGCGAAGCTGTATGCCGCAGTGCCGCCACTGGCTGTGAGCGTCTGGTTGTATGCGGCACCGACTTGCGCATTCGGCAACGACGCTGGCGATAGGATGATTGTCGGCGCAGCGATCGCAAGCGAAACCGTGGCCGGCGCCGAGGTCCCGCCGGGTCCGGTGGCGGTGTAGGTAAAGCTGTCCGTACCCGCGTAACCGGCCGTCGGCGCATAGGTCACCACGTCCCCCGCAACGTTGACCGTGCCGTGTGCCGGCGCGCTTCCGACCGCGATACTGGTGTGCACACCGGTGATCGAGCCCGACAGATCGATGGCCGTACCGGAACTGTTGTACGGCACCGCTATGCCCGACCTGTCGCTCGCGACGGGTGCCGGCGGAGTCGCCACGGTCAGGCTGACCGTGGCGGGTGCCGACGTGCCCGCCGAGTTGGTCGCGGTGTAGGTGAAACTGTCTGCGCCGAAATAGCCGGCTGCGGGCGTGTACGTGATCGATGTTCCACTGGCGATGGCCGTGCCGTGCGCCGCGGCAGCGGCTACCGCCACCGAGGTTGGCGCACCACCCGTGATGTTCAGGGCGATAGGATTGCTGCTGCTGCCATAAGCGACGGTGGCGCTGACGTCGTTGGCAACGGGCGCTACCACGACGATATAAGGAACGGCCAGCGTGTTGGTCGTGCCGGTACGGTTGGCGCCGCCGGTACGCGTCACCGCCCAGCGCTGGAGGGCACTGATCCCGCCAAGGGCCACGTCAGTGGCCGTCGTCGTATAGGTGAACGTGCAATTGGTGGTGCTCAGGATGGCCACCGGCAAGCCGGGACATGTCGGAACCATGCCCGCCGGGTTGCCGCTGGTGAAGGTCAACCCAGTCACTTCCACGTTGCCGGCGTAGAGCGCCACGTTGAACGTGATGAGCTGACCCGCTCCAGAAAAAGACGCCGGGTTGGCGCCGGTGATCGTCACGCTAGTGGCGTTCTGGGCCATCGCCGGCACCGCGAATACGCCGACGGATAACGCCAATGCGGCACCTATCGCCCGGACGCGACCGGCATGAAGGCGCAATACTGCCCACGCTCTGCGGCAATGCCGCGCCAATTCGCTCATCTTCATTGTTTTTCCCCTTGATGCCGCAGGCCCGGCTGTGCGGACCCTATGCGGCCTTATTCCCCCAACGTAGTCTAGCCGGCATTCAGGACACTCTCCATCACTCGCGTCTTGAACGAATGTTTCGCGCGCTCGGGTGGTGATAGGCGTCTCGTGTTTTTGTCGGTATGCGAAGATGCGCCGCATGAGCGCCGATTCTCCGATCCGCGTCGCCCTGATCGGCTATGGCTACGCCGGCAAGACTTTCCACGCGCCGTTGATCGCGTCGGTGCCGGGCCTGCGGTTGGCCTGCATCGCATCGAGCCGGCCTGACGACGTGCATGCCGATCTTCCCGATGTCGAGGTCGTCGCCGATCCGTTGCAGGCCACCGTGCGCGACGACATCGACCTGGTCGTGATCGCCGCACCGAACGCGCAGCACGCGCCATTGGCCGCCGCTGCGCTGCGCGCGGGCAAGCATGTCGTGGTGGACAAGCCGTTCACGCTGACGCTCGCGGAGGCGCGCGAACTGCGCGCACTGGCGAAGCGGCACGGACGTTTGCTGTCGGTGTTCCACAATCGGCGCTGGGACAGCGATTTCCTCGGCATGAAGCAGGTGATCGACGGCGGCCGCATCGGCGAGGTCGTGCATTTCGAATCGCATATCGACCGCTTTCGTCCACAGGTGCGCGCACGGTGGCGCGAGAGCGCACAGCCCGGCGCCGGCATCTGGTTCGACCTGGGGCCGCACCTGATCGACCAGGCGCTGCAGCTGTTCGGCCTGCCGCAAACCGTGCAGGCCGGACTCGCCGCGCTGCGCCCCGGCGCGCTGAGCGACGATTGGGCCCACGTCGTGTTGGATTACGAAACGCGGCGCGTAGTGCTGCACGCGAGCATGCTGGTCGCCGGCGGCAGCCTGCGCTTCGTCGCGCATGGCACGCGCGGCAGCGTGGTCAAGCCGCGCATCGACCCGCAGGAAACGCAGATGCTGGCCGGAATGAAACCCGGCGATGCCGGCTGGGGCGAAGACGACGATGCGTTGTTGCTGTATCCGGGCGACGCGCCGGTGGAAACGATCCCCTCCCCACGTGGCGACCAGCGGCTGTACTACGCGGGCATCCGCGATGCGATCCGCAGCGTGGCGCCGTCGCCGGTGACCGATGCGCAGGCGTTGGCGGTGATGGCCGTGCTGGAAGCCGGAGTGGAATCCGCGCGAACGGGACGCGTCGTCGCGCCCAGTCTCGACGGCGAGGAACGGGAAAGCTTCGGTCAGGCGAACGACCCGTAGTAGCGCCCTTCAGGGCGCGACCGGAAACTCCATCGATCGGAGTTTCCGGCAACGGCATTCTCCCGGTCGCGCCCTGGAGGGCGCTCCTACAAAATGCGCAATCGCGGTCTCAGCGCGGCAGCGGCAATTTGTCCGTCTTGTAGATCGCCACGTGCGGCACGCCATCGGCGCCGATCCAGCCGCGATACATGCCGCCGGTGTTGAACGGGAACGCGGCCACGCCCTGCGCATCCAGCGCAATCGCGCCGCCATCGCCGCCGGCCTTGGGGATGTCGCCGTTGATCACGCCCTCGCCTGCCTGGCCGATCGATTCGCCGGCCAGGCGCACGCGCGCGCAGATCTCGTGCGCGGCGGCATCGCGGATGTAGAACTCGCCCCAGCCGGTGCCGGATACCGCGCAGCGCGCATCGGCCCAGGTGCCCGCGCCGATGATCGGCGAGTCGCCGACTCGGCCGTAGCGCTTGTTGGTCATGCCGCCGGTCGACGTGCCCGCGGCCAGGTGGCCTTGCGCGTCCAGTGCTAGCGCGCCAACGGTGCCGAAATAGGCCTTGCCCGGCAGTTCCAGCGGCGTGTGGCTGGCCTGCGCGTTCTTCTCCGCGGCCAGCGCCTTCTGCAATTGCTGCCAGCGCTTCTCGGTGCGGAAGTACGAAGGATCGACCAGCTCGATGCCCTGTTCCTTCGCGAACATCTCCGCGCCGTCGCCGACCATCATCACGTGCTTCGATTTTTCCATGATCGCGCGCGCCAGGTTGATCGGGTTCTTGACCCGGTGCAGTCCCGCCGCCGCGCCGGCCTTGCCGGTCGCGCCATCCATGATCGAGGTGTCGAGTTCGTTGCGGCCGTCGTGGGTGAACACCGCGCCGCGGCCGGCGTTGAACTGTGGCGCGTCTTCCATCACGTTGATCGCGGCGGTCACCGCGTCCAGCGAAGACGCGCCGGCCTGGAGCTTCGCGTGGCCTGCGCGCAACGCCGCTTCCAGCGCAGCCCGCGCGGCTTGTTCCTCTTCCTTGTTCAAATCGCCCGGTTCGACGCCGGCGCCGCCGTGGATCACCAACATCGGCGTATCCATCGCGGTCAGCACGCCGTTGCGCACGGCGTAGCGGCGTTCGAACGCCGGCTTGTCCACGCGTCCGTCCGGCAGGTGCAGCACCGAGCCGGTGCCCGCGCCGACGGTGTCGACGCGATCCAGTTTCATCGGTTCGTCTTCGGCCTGTTTGGCGAAGCCACCCCTCACCACCGTCGCACCCGCCATCGGCGCAGTGGCATAGACGCGTGCGGTGCCATCGCCTTCGACCGCGACCGCGGCGTCCTCGTCCACGCCCAGCCCGATCAGCGGACGCCCGGCCATCGATTCGGCCTTGGCGACGAAGGCGATCAGGCGGCCGAGGCGGTTGCGCTCGGTGAAATGCGTATCGGTGACGATGCCCTTCAGCAGGTCCAGGTGCAGGAAGCCGGTCTCGATGGTGTTCTCCGGACCGAGCGGATCGGCCAGCGCGCGCGGACTGATCTGGCTGCCGCCGTCCATCGCGCCGTACAGGTATTCGCCCTGCATCGCCAGGCCGGCGCTGGTACCGCCCAGCGGCTTGCCGGCGCGCACGTGCGCGTCCAGCGCTTCGGCCACCGGCGTGCCGCGCCAGTAGCGCACGTAGCGCGACTGGTCGCCGCCGGCGATGAAGATGCCATCGGCGCGCTTGAGCGCGGCGAGGATCTTCGGATCGGTGGATGCCTCGCGATCCTTGAACACGAAGGTCTCGACCGACTTGATGCCGCCGACTTCGTTGAAGAATTCCTCGCCGATCTCGCCGCCCAGCGAGGCGCGCAGCACGACGATGTGGCCGTTGCCCGCGTGTTGCATGAACCAGCGCATCGCGTCGAAGTTGCGGTCGCCGCCGCCCATCAGCAGCAGACCGGGTTGCACCTTGCCCGGCGTTTTCGCCGAGGTGTCGCCGAGCAGGTAATGGCCGTAGTCCGCCGCTTGCGCCGGCAGCGCCAATGCCAATGCCAACACCCCTGCCGCGCCGCAACGCAACACACCGAACACAGACGCCATGCTCTCGCTCCCACGATCGAAGGTCGCGGCAGGATGCCACGCACCGATGCCTTTGGAGACGAACCGGCATGCGCTTCCCCCCATGCGGCGGGCCCCGGGCTTCGGCTAGAGTGCGGCCATGCCGACCGAGTTCGACGACTGGTTCGTTCGCGAGATCCTCGTCCACGAGCGGGCGCTGGCGCTGTTCCTGCAGCGCAACTGGCCGCATCGCGACGAACTGCACGACCTGCGCCAGGAGGTCTACGCACGGGTCTACGAAGCGGCGGCGCGCGGCCGGCCGACGGCGCCCAAGGCGTTCCTGTTCACCACCGCCCGCCACCTGATGACCGACCGGTTGCGGCGCAGCCGGGTGGTGTCGATCGAGCCGGTGGGTGATTTCGAGTCCTCGAACGTCTACCTGATCGACGAGGTTTCGCCCGAACGCTGGATGGGCACGCGTCAGGCGCTGACGCGATTGGCCGAAGCGCTGGACCGCCTGCCCGACCGCTGCCGCGAGGTGGTGTGGTTGCGCCGGGTGGAGGAACTGCCGCAGAAGGGCGTCGCCGAGCGATTGGGCATCAGCGAGAAAACCGTGGAAAAACATCTGGCCAAGGGGATGCGCCTGATCGCCGACTACCTGTACGGCGGCGATGCGGCGCATCCGGCTGCGGCCATGGACGAAGACGATGGACAGGGACGACGACAGCAGGCGGATTGAACAGGCGGCGGCCGAATGGCTGGCGCGACGCGATACGGACGCGTGGACCGAACAGGACCAGCGCGCGCTGCAGGCGTGGCTGGACGCGAAGACCACGCACCGCGTGGCCTTCCTGCGTCTGGAATCGGCCTGGCGCGAAGCCGGCCGCATGCAGGCACTGGCCGCAGGATGGCCCAAGGGCGTGCTGCCGCCACGGGGTTATTGGGCGGTGCGCACCACGGACCCGCTGCAGTCGGAGGCGCCGCGGGATGACGAAACCCCGTCGCTGGCGCCGCCCGACTTGCGCGGCCTGAGCTTCGCTCCGCGCAAGCAGGACAAAGCCAGCCGCTGGGGCCGCGTGGCCGCCGCCGCGGTGGCCCTGGTCACCCTCGGCTCGCTGGGCTGGGGCAGCTGGCAGCTCAGCGGCCGCCAGCAAGCCAGCTACGCCAGCGGGATTGGCGAAGTGAAGAGCGTCGCGATGGCCGACGGTTCCACCGCGACGCTGAGCAGCGACAGCCAGCTGCAGGTACTGATGACGCGCGGCGAACGCCACATCGCGCTGGTGCGCGGCGAAGCCTTCTTCGACGTGGCCCACGACGTCGGCCGGCCGTTCATCGTCGAAGCCGAGCATCGCCAGGTCCGCGCCGTGGGCACGCGCTTTTCGGTGCGCCGCGACGCCGACGCGCTGCGCGTGGTGGTGACCCAGGGCAAGGTGCGCCTGGACAGCGCGCCGGGCGCCGCCGGCCATGGGCAGCCGGCGGCATTCCTGCCCGCCGGCAGCGTGGCCACCGCCGGCCGCGACGGCGTGCTGGTACGTTCGTTGTCCTTGGCCGAAGCCGAACGCTTCCTGGAATGGCGCAGCGGCTACCTCAGTTTCGACGACGCGCCGCTGTCGGCGGTGGCGGCCGAGTTCAACCGCTTCAACGTGCGCAAGCTGGAACTGGCCGATCCGGCCGTGGCCGACCTCCGCGTCGGCGGCAATTTCCGCTGGGACAACGCCAACGGTTTCGCCGGCCTGCTGGAGCAGGGCTTCCCGGTGCGGGTCGAACGCCGCCCGGACCGCATCGTGCTGCACGCGCGCTGACGCTCGACGCCGTGGGGGGAACGCCGCGTTCGTTCGTCCTGTGCTTGGGAAGGCGCCTTTTCCGGGCGCGCGGGGAGAGAAGTTCCATGCGGCAGCCGTTGCGTGTCCTGTTGTTGAGTCTGGCCTGTTCCACCGCGTTGGCGGCGCAGGCGCAAGCTTCTTCCAAGCCCGGCCGGATCGACGTCCCGGCGGGCGACCTGGCCAGTGCGCTGAACACGCTGGCCAAGCAGTCCGGCACGCAACTGGTGTACCGCGCCGACCAGCTGAAGGGACAGCGCACCGCCGGGGTGAAAGGCGCCGCTTCCGCCGACCAGGCGCTGGACGGCCTGCTGCGCGGCAGCGGTTTCAAGGCCAAGCACGACGCCGCCTCCGGCGCGGTGCTGATCGTCCGCGCCGATCCCGCGCCGGCCGCCCCACCGCCGCCGCGCCCGGCCCAGCAGGAAAAACCCGCAGGCGGTGGCTCGGCCACCGCCGAGGAGCCGGCCCCCACCGAACTGCAAACCCTGCAGGTCACCGGCTCGCGCATTCCGCGCGCGCAACTCGAAGGCCCCGCGCCGATCACCCTGATCACCGCCGAGCAGATCCAGTCCGCCGGGCTCACCTCGGTGCCCGACCTGCTGCGTTCGCTGAGCCAGAACAGCGGCAGCGTCTACGGCCAGCAGAACACCACCAACGCGCAGTCCACGCCGGGCGCGCAGGCGGTCGACCTGCGCGGCCTGGGCCCGAACCACACCCTGGTGCTGATCAACGGCCGCCGCATCGCCGACTTTCCGCTGCCGCTGAACAGCCGCAGCAACTTCACCGACATCGGCAACATCCCGCTGGGCATGATCGACCGCGTCGAAGTGCTGACCGGCAGCGCATCGGCCGTGTACGGTTCGGACGCGATGGCCGGCGTGATCAACTTCATCCTGAAGAAGTCGACCGACGGCACCATCATCGACTACCGCTATGGCGATACCGAGCGCGGCGGCGGCGAATCCCATCGCCTGTCGCTGACCACCGGCTTCGAACGCGACGCATTCAGCGGCATCGTCGGCCTGGAACTGCTCGACAAGCGCCCGCTGTGGGGCACCGACCGCAGCGTGCAGGATTCGACCCTCGACGCGCCGACCTCGCGCCGTCGCCTGCCGCGCATGATCGCCCAGCTCTACGACTGGGACGACGACGTCAACATCGCCCCCGCCGACAACTGCGCGGCGCTGGCGGGCCTGAACCAGGGCACCACGGTACTGGCCGAGGACCGCTTCGGCGAACCCTATTGCGGCAGCGAACGCGCCATCGCGTACCGCACGATCCAGAACGAGCGCAAGGGCGCCAACCTGTACGGCTCGTTCGAATACCGCTTCTCCGAGAACCTGTCCTGGTTCGCGGACCTGCAATACGGCCGCCAGACGGTCAAGTTGCTGACCGGCACCAACGGCAACGACGTGACCAGCGACCACATGGCCTGGGAATTCCACGATCCGAACTCGACCGACAACGCCGACAAGATCTTCTACAACGCCAACACCGGCCACTACGAAATCTGGTCGCGCCAGTTCTCGCCCGAGGAAGTCGGCGGCCTGGAAAACCGCATGAACAGCACCGTGCAGAAGACCCTGGCGGTGACGACCGGCTTCAACGGCACGTTCGGTGCGAACTGGAACTGGGAAGCGGCCTACAACCATTCCGAGTACAAGGCCGACGTGAAGATGCCGCGCATCAAGGCCGACGTCGCCAACCGCTTCTTCCTGGGCGAACAGCAGGGTTACGACGAAGACGGCTATGCGATCTTCGCACCTGATCCGAACCGCCTGTTCACGCCGCTGACGCCCGCCGAGTTCGCCACCTTCGGCGTGATGTCGGTCTGGCATCCGGTGGCCAAGAACGACAACGTCAGCTTCACCGCCAACACCCCGGCGCTGTTCTCGATGCCGGCCGGCGACGTCGGCTTCGCCGGCGCGATCGAATACGGCGGCCAGTCCTACCGGATCAACCCCGACCCGCTCGCCCTGACCGCCGATGCCTACTACGGCCCGCGCTACGGCGATGGCCACGGCAGCCGCGACCACTGGAGCGCGGCCGGCGAGTTGCGCGTGCCGCTGCTGGCTTCGCTGCAGGCCAGCCTGGCCGGCCGGTACGACCGCTACAGCTACGGCAACCAGAACCCGGGCAAGTTCACCTACAGCGCCGGCCTGGAATGGCGTCCGATCGACACGCTGCTGGTGCGCGGTTCCTACGGCACCGGTTTCCGCGCGCCGGACATGCACTACCTGTTCGCTGGCGCGGACTACTACCGCACGCTGTCGACCGACTACTACAACTGCCGCACCGACGCGCCGGACATGAGCGACGGCGACTGCTACGACGACGGCAGCTGGGACGCGAACACGATGGACGTGTACGCCGGCAACATGAAGCTGGACGTGGAAACCAGCAAGTCGTTCACCGCGGGCTTCGTCTGGTCGCCGAGCGCCAACTTCGACCTGGCGGTGGACTACTACCGGATCCGCATTTCCAACCAGGTGCAGGCGCAGAGCCGCGAACAGCTGCGCATCGACGAAGCCAACTGCCGGCTGGGCGTCACCAACGACGGCGCGTCGGTCGACATCAATTCGCCGACCTGCGTGGACGCACTGGCTCGCGTGATCCGCGAAGATCCGAACGATCCGTTCAGCACCATCACCAGCGTCCACTTCGCCCCGATCAACATCGCCAACGAAGAAACCTCGGGCATCGACGTCACCGCCAACTACCGCTTGCGCACGGCGGACGCCGGCGACTTCAACTTCAACGCGAACTACAACTGGTCGCACAAGCACACCCGCCAGCAGTACCCCGGCGATCCCGAAGAGGACATGCTGGACGTCAGCTTCGCCGCCACCACGCTGCCGCGGGCCAAGGGCAACGTCGGCGTGAGCTGGGACCGCAACGCCTGGGGCGCCAGCCTGTTCGGCACCTATGTCGGCCGCGTCGCCAACTACGACAACGACGCCTGGACGCAAGCCACCTGGCGCTTCAATGCCGGCGCGCGCTACGACATCAACGACCATCTGCGCGTCTCGCTGTCGGTCAACAACCTGTTCGACAAGATGCCGCCGAAGGACCCGACCTGGGCCAACTATCCGTACTACGACACTTCCTGGTTCGACAGCATGGGCCGCAGTTACTACCTGCAGGTCACCTGGAAGCTGGGCGGCAAGCCGCTGTAAGTTCGACGCGAATGGCAACAAAAAAGGCCCCGGCATGCCGGGGCCTTTTTTTGCTTTTCGAAATCCGGCGGGTTCCTTCTCCCCGCATGCGGGGAGAGGGAGTCGCTATCCGGTTCCGAACTGGAACCCGGATGCCTTTACTTCGTCACTTGCCGGACGGCGGTTCGCCGACGAAATCCCGATAACCGAGATAGTGGTGGAACACGAAACCGGCGAAGGCCGATTGGCCGCGATACGCCGCTTCCACCTTGGCCGCCTCGCGTTCGAAATCCGCCGGCTCCATGCCGTGGAAACTGAGCTTGGCCGGCTCGCCGGGATTGAACTCCAATCCGATCACGACCCGCTTGCCGGTCTTGCCGGCATAGGCCATCTCGTCTTCCGCATGCGCCAGGATGCCGTCGCCGCCTTCGGCGCGGTTGCGGTAATCCATCAGCGCCACGTAATCGGTGAGGTCGATGACGTGCTCGGCGACCGGCTTGCGCGCGCCGTGCCAGTCCAGTTCGATCCCGTCCCACCAGAACGGCATCGCCGGCCCCACCGGCAGGTGCTGGCCCGACTCGCGCTTGGCTTCCATCAGCATCGCGCTCATGTCCAGGAAGCCGCGCAGCAGTCGCAGGCGCGTGGCATCGTCCCATTCGTCCAGCAGATGCGGTTCGATGTCGTAGTTGACGCCGTCGAAGCGCTCGACGGGCTCGGCGGCGGCGTTGTAGTCCAGCACTCGCTGGAGCATCGCTTTGGCCTCGGCCTGATGCCGTGGCAACACGTAACGCTCGGTGTGCAGATACCAGGAGCCCAGCAGCGCATAGACCCGGATGTCGCGCGCGTGCGCGGCGCGAATGAAATCGCGATAGAGCTGCGGTTTCTGTTCGACCAGGTTTCGCCCTTCGAAGGCGTCGGCATACAGATAGACGATGTTGATCTTTTCGCGCTGCAGGAACGCGAGCGCCTCGCCGGCGGCCTCCCGCGATTCCAGCATCGCGTAGGACGGCCCTTCCCAGGTCCACACCGCGCGCGGCGCGGAGGGTTCCGTTCGTGCGCTGGCATCACCGGCCAGCAACGCGAGCGCCAGCAGCGCCGCCCCCGCCATGCATGAAGAGCGGCTCATGGCGCGCTGGCGGCCACGTCCATCGGGATGCGGTAACGGCCGCGTCCCACCGGTTTGCCGTTGTCCGGGTCCGAAGGCAGCACCGACACCGTGTAGCGGCCCGGCGCCAATCCGGGCGCCCGCAGCGCCAGCAGCACCTCGCGACGCTCGCGCGGGCGCAACTGAATGGCGCTGCCGTAGCCTTCGCCCAGCTCGCGTCCGTCTTCTCCGGCCAGCACGGCCAACGGCACGAACACCTTCGAAACGGCGGCGTCCCCGTTGACGAACGTGGCCGTCACCCCGACTCCGCCGGGATTGTGTTCCAGCCGCACCGCATCCAGTCCCAAGCCGGGCGGCAGCGCCGCAATCGGCGGCGCGACCGGCACGGCATCCGCGGCACCCGCCTGGAACCCGACCAGTCGCGGCGCGCCACCCTCGGGCGACAGCGCCATGCGCTTCAGGAAGCCGGCATTGGCGGCGAGATAGGCCTGCAGCCGGGCGGTCACTTGCGCGCGCAGCCCAGGATCGTCGACTTCGGAAGCGCGAATGCCGTCCTGCAAGTCGAACACCTGATTGTCGTGCAGGAACCAGCGACCGGACACGAAATCGGGGACGCTGGTCTTGGTCTGCTTGAGCGGGAACTCGTGCTGGCTGCGGAACGTCTCCGCCATGTCCAACCCGCTGCCCGTCCAGGTCGTCATTGCCGGCCGCTGCAAGCCGTAGGTATTCGATAGCAGGGCCAGCAGCGAAGGCGTCACGTCCAGGTGCGAGGATACCGCCTTGCTATGCGCCGGCTTGCGCAACAGCGGCGAGTAGACGATCAACGGCACGTGGTAGCGCTCGATGTGGGTGTCCTGCGGCAGCTCCGCCAGGCGGTGGTCGCCGGTCACCAGGAAAATCGTGTCCGCGTACCAGGGCGCGCTGGCGACCGTCTCGAAATAGCGTCGCAACTGGTCGTCGGTGTAGAGGATTGCGCTGTAGATGTCGGCATGCGCGCGATACTCCGGCCGCTTCGACGCCGGAACATTCAACTCGTCCAGCCGTCGTTCCATCCTTTGCCGGTAACGCTCCTGGCCCGGGAAGGCATAGGAGGTGTGCATGCTGATGGTCTGGATGCCCAGCACGAAGGGTGGACGCAGACGGTTGCTGTCGGCTAGCACGCGCGAGACCAGTTCGCGGTCCGCATAACCCCAGTCGCTGAACGGGTTGCGCTGGTAGCCCGGACCGAAATTGCTCAGATCGACGACATCGTCGACTTCTTCCAGTTGCAGGAAGGCACGCTCGTTGTCGAAGGCGGCGTCGGTGCCGCTGTAGAAGGCACTGCGGTAGCCCTGGCGATGCAGCACGTTGAACAATCCGGCATGGGCCGGCATCTTCGGACCGAGCGCGGCGAAACCCTGCTCGGCCGTCGGCAGCGACCCGAACAACGACGGCAGCACGCCGAAGGTGCGGCCCTGGTTGGCCATGAAGTTGTCGAAGTACAGGCTGCGCGCGGCCAGTTCGTCGAGGAACGGGGTGAAGCTGCCCAACGCAGCGTCCGGACCGGAGAACGAACGTCCCAGTCCCTCGACCACGATCACGACGATGTTCGGCGGACGACCGTCGCGGGTCGGGCCGAAGTACGGGCCGAGCGCATCGGGCGTGGTTTCGCGGCGGAGGAACGGATATTCGGGATTGGCCGCGCCTTGCGCCGGCGAAGCCGTGGAAGTCGCCGCCGCAGCGACCGGCACGACCGCTGCCGCCGATGCATCGCGGCGCGCCCAGCGCAGGCTGTCGGCGACGAAATAGGCGCCTTTGCTGGTGGCGATATCGCGCGCATCGCTGCGCAAACCACCCATGCCCACCGCCACCGGCAACAGCCAAGCCGCCGCGCCGGCCAGCAGCAGGACCAGCAACGGCAGGAATCCGAACGCGCCTCGCGAACGCGCGCGCCAGGCCAGCAGCGACCACAGCAGCACCAGCGGTACCGCCATCGCGGCCCAGCCGTCCAGGCCGACGCCGCTAGCGGCCGCACCACCGACCGTGGTGCGGATTTCCGCCAGGCTGTAGCCGAACAGATCGGCGCCCAGCGGCACCCGCGACGTCAGGTAGTACTGCTCGAGCCCGGCCTGCAGCAACAGGAACAACGACCACAGCACGCCTACCGCCAGCACGCACAGGCGCGCATTGCGCAGCGCCAGCAGGGGCCAGCTCAACAGGAACAGGATCGGCAGCGCACGCAGCAGGAACAGCAGCTGGTTGCCCACCGCCAGCGCAACCACCCGCCACGCGCCATCCGGCGGCAAGGCGCGACTGGCGGTCCAGGCCGACAACGCCGCCTGCGCCAGCAGCAATGCCGGCAGCCAGGCGATGAAACGCGACGCGGCCGATCCGGCCGCGTCGCCCGCACGATCAGGTGCCATGCCCCGCTTCACCAGCGGTGGTACAGATAGAACGACACATCCTGCTCGGTGTAGCCGCCGGCATCGTCGGCATAACCGGCGCCCAGCTTGAAGCCCCACTGCGGATGGAAGTAATGCATCCAAGACGCGCCGACCGCGTAATGGCTGTCGCGCACCAGGCCGCCGTTGCGGTCCAGGTCGGTGCTGCGCCCGGTGCTGGCGTTGACCTCGACGTAATCGTCCGCGTCGCCGCGATAGTAGTTGCGCACCACCACGCGATGGCTCCAGCTGCCCGAGCCGGCGCCCGGCACGTGCTGCAGCTTGTAGCGCGCGTACCAGTTGCCGAAATATCGACCCACGCCGACGCCGTAGAACTCGGTGTCGGAATCGAAGCGCAGGTGGTCGATGCTGGCCGACAGTTCCCAGCCCTGGCCCACGCCCTGGAACAGTTCGAGCCGCCATGCGTCGCGCGGCAGGATGCCGTCGCTCGGTCCGCGCTGGTAACGCGCGTTGCCGTAGGCGCGCGACCACAGCGAAGCGTAGCCGTCCAGCGCCCAGGCCGTGTCGCTCTGGTCGAAGCGATGCGCGCGCAGGGTTTCCAGCGCGAGCGAACCGCGCGAGAAACGGCGGCGCAGCGACAGCTCGGCGTCGGTCCAGTCCGAGCGGTTGCCGCTGAACATGGTCCGGTCCACGCCGCCGCGCAGCTGCCAGCGGTATTCGCCGCCGATCATGGCGTCCGGCGCGGCGGACGGCATGATCAGGCTGGCCTGCAGGCGCGCCACTTCGCCGGCATCGGCGCCGTGCGCCTGCGCGGCATCGAAGTCCGCACGCGCACCGGCCAGATCGCCCGCGGCGCGGTGCGCGCGCCCGCGCGCGATCAGGGCGGCCGGTTCGTCCGGCGCCAGTTCCACCCAATGCGCGTACGCGGCTTCGGCGTCGGCCGGCCGATCGCTCCACAGGTACAGGTCGCCCAGCGCCGACCACGCATCCGCGTAGTCCGGCTTGCGTTCGACCACCGCCTTCAGATCGGTTTCGGCCTCGGCGTGGCGGCCCATCCAGGCATAGGTGCGGCCGCGCGCCAGCAACACGTCGGTGTTGTCCGGCGAACGCGCCAGCATCGCCGCGTACAGGGCCAGCGCCTGTTCGCGCTGCGCCGCATCGCCGGACGTGGCCAGCGCGCGCGCACGCTGGAACTGCGATTCGTAGCTTTCCTCGACCGGCGCGGCGTCCTGCGCCACCGCACCCGCCGCGGGCGCGCTCCCTGCCAACGCAGCCGCCTGCAACATCGCGGCAAGAACCAGACTCATGGCGAAATCCCTTGCGAAATTGATTTGTTGTCGTCGGTGGACGCGCTGCTGTCCTGCCAGCGCGCATGCCGGCGCATGTGTCCCCAGGTGGAGCGGGTACGCCACAGCGAACCCAGCCAGCGGAACAGGCCGAACACCCGGAACATCGACACCATCTGCCGGTAGCCGAGGTTTTCCAGGATCGCGGCGAAGAACAGCTTGACCTGCTGGCCGGGGCGCGGATACAGGTGGAACGACAGCTCCTCCAGGACCATCGCGTTCAACGACAGCAGCATGCCCAGGCCGATGGCCGCGAACAGGAACACGAAGAACGCCTGCACCGACAGCAGGCCGGCCAGCCACAGCACGACCACCGACGCGTAGCCCAGGATCTCGATGATCGGGCCGATGCATTCGAACAGCATCATGAACGGGTACGCCACCCAGCCGACGATGCCGCCCTTGCGCCGGAACATCAGCCGCCAGTTGCCGAACAGGCTCTCGGCCAGGCCCTGCTGCCAGCGCGCGCGCTGGTTGTACAGGGTGCGCAGGTCTTCCGGCACTTCGGTCCAGCAGATCGGGTCGGGGACGAAGGTGATGCGGTACGGACGGCGTTCCTTGCGCATCTGGTCATGCATGCGCACCACCATCTCCATGTCCTCGCCGACCAGCTTCTTGCGGTAGCCGCCGGCGGCGATCACGCGTTCCTTGTGGAACATGCCGAATGCGCCGGAAATGATCAGCAGCGCGTTCATCGGCGACCAGCCCAGCCGGCCGAACAGGAAGGCGCGCAGGTATTCGACCGTCTGCATCAGCGGCAATGGCCGGTTCGACAGTTCGACGTCGGCCAGCATGCCGTTCCTGACCTTGCAGCCGTTGACCACGCGGATCACGCCGCCGGAGGCGATGGTGCGCGCGTCCTCGAGGAACGGCTGCACCACGCGCGACAGGCTGTCGGGCTGCAGGATGCAGTCGGCATCGGTCACGCAGAACAGCGGGTAGCGCGCCGCGTTGATGCCCGCGTTCAGGGCATCGGCCTTGCCGCCGTTGACCTTGTCGAGCAGGCGCACCCGCGGGAAAGCCTGCGAAGCGTAGATCCGCTTCACCGGCTGGGTCTTCAGGCGGTCGCGGTAGGCTTCGGGGAACTCGCTCAGCCCGAAGGCCTCGGTAACCACCTTCAGGGTGTCGTCGGTGGAACCGTCGTTGACGATCAGGATCTCGAACTCCGGGTAGCCCAGGCGCAGCAGCGAATTGACCGTGGAGACGATGGTCTTCTCTTCGTTGTACGCCGGCACCAGCAGGGTGACCGGCGG
The DNA here is from genome assembly GCF_017939625.1 of Pseudoxanthomonas helianthi. Taxonomy (GTDB): domain Bacteria; phylum Pseudomonadota; class Gammaproteobacteria; order Xanthomonadales; family Xanthomonadaceae; genus Pseudoxanthomonas_A; species Pseudoxanthomonas_A helianthi. The sequence continues at coordinate 1,420,686 of NZ_JAGKTC010000001.1, read as the reverse complement.
CTGGTACGAGGCGAAGTTGCGGATCCTGAACTTGGCGATGTGCTCGCGCGTGTAGCGCAGGATGCCCGCCATCGAGATGAAGTTCAGCACCAGGTACACGGCGTTGATGCACAGGAAGTAGGCGAAGAACGCCCACTGCAGGCCTTCCAGCAGGTTCTTGGTGCCTTCCGAAAGCACGATCGTGTTGATCATCGCACCGCTCCCAGGGTCTGTTCGGCGATCACGTGTTCGAGGATGTCGCGGGCGAAGCGGTCGCTCAGGCCGTCGCGGATGCGCTGCAGCTCCTCGCGGGCCCCGACCAGCTTGCGCAGCGCCTGCGCCGAGCGGTAGCGCACCCACCATTGCGAATCCTGCAGCAGCGGCTGCAGGGCCTGCGCGTCCTGCGCCGCGCCGAAGCGGCCCATCGCGGTGGCCGCATGCATGCGCACGTGCCAGCGCGGATGGCGCAGCAGCTTGCGCACGGAATCGAGTTCGGTGCCGTCGCTCATCACCTGCAGGCAGGTGGAAACGAGGTGTTCGTCGTGCGCTTCGGCGAGGATCTGATGGATCACCGGCATCGCCGCTTCCGGGTCGATGCCGGCCAGGAAACGCACCAGTCGCGAGGCGACGCCGTCGTTGACCTGCAGCGTGGTCATCGACAGTTCGGGCGCGACCACGGCCGGGCCCGCTTCGCCCAGCATCTGGGCGATGCCGCCGTCGACCCAGTCGTTGCGGTCGACGATCTTCGGCACCACCAGCCGCACCGCGCGCTCCGGGTCGATCTTCATCAGCGCCCGCGCGGCGCTGAGCGAGACGATCGGGCTGTTGTCGCCCAGCAGGCGCGACAGCTTGTCGAAAGGCTTGTCGCTCTTCAGGTGGCCGGCGGCGATGATCGCCATGATCCGGTTGTGGAAAGCGCCCTGGTCGATCGCGCGATTCAGCCGGTCTTCCAGGCCAACCTGGGCGGCGATCCGGGCCATGCCCGCGCGCGCGGCGACCGTGGTTTCGGGCGCGTCGTGCAGTTCGTTCCATACATCGAAGAAGCCGGGCTCTTCGCTGCGCGGCATGCTCGGCGCGGTCACCGGCGCGCCGGTCGCGGCCTCGGCCAGGATCTTGCGCCACTGTTCCGCCGCGCGCCGGTGGATGCGTTCGCCGCGCGCCACCCATTGGCGGATGACCAGGATCGCGACCAGCAACACCAGCGACGCGATCACCACACATACGCCCAGCCAGAAGGCGAATACCAGCCTGGCCTCACTGGAACTCAGGAAATCCATGATTCACGCCCCTCTTCGTTTCGGGCACGGCCTGCACCGTGCGCCGGCTCCGCATCGGCGGCCCGCTGCGCCGAAGCGCCGGTTCCGTCGATCCGCTTCAACATTTCGTCCGCTTCCCCGTTTCCCGGGTCCAGTTCGATCACCCTGGAAAACTGCTGCCGGGCTTCGTCCCTGCGCCCCTGGCGGTAGCGCACGTGGCCCAGGCCCGTAATGGCCGACACCTCGTCGGGGTCCGCGGCCAGCACGCGCGCGAACGCGGCTTCGGCCTGCTCGAGTTCTCCGCTGGCGAGTTCGACGTAGGCCAGGCCGACCTGCGCATCGTTGTCTTCCGGGTACGCCCGGACCACGGTCTGGAACGCCTCGCGCGCTTCCGGCAGGCGCCGCAGGCGGTAGTAGCTCCAGCCTTCCAGCCGCGCCGCGCGTTGGCCCTTGTGTGGGATCTTCGCCAGCGCGGCCAGGCTGCGCGGGAAGTCGCCCGCATCGAAGGCGGTCTGGGCGATGTGTTCGTTGTCGAGGTCGGCGGCGCTGGCGACCGCGGTGCTGCCGCCGTAGGCGGTGGTCTTCACCTGCGCGGCGAGGTATTCCTGCACGTTGCGCGCACGATGCAGGCCCAGGTAGCAATGGATGTAGGCCACGCCCGGCGCGTCGATCGCCGCCTGCGCCGCCGCCTTGGAGTTGGTCGCGTAGGCGTCGCCGAACTTCTGCCCGAGGATGCTGCCCATCGGGAAGTTCCGCACCGTCATGCCATAGCGCCCGGCGCGCTCGCGTTCCTGGTCCAGCAGGACCTTTTCGTACGGCACGTTCGGTTCCAGCAGGCTGATGATCGTGGTCACCCCGCGCTTCTTCAGCTCGATGAAGTCCTGCTCCACCGGGTACGGGCCGACCATCACCCCGTCGACCGGCGAAGCCGCGCGTTCCGCGCGCCACGGCTGCACGAAGATGCTGGCCGGGTGCAGCAGCACCCAGACCCCGAACGTACCCAGCACCACCCCCAGGAGCAGCACCGCAACGACGATTCGCTTGCTTGGCTTGTACATGGTCCGCACGCTGTCAAAAGCCCGCCATGCCGCAAAACCATCGGCGGCCTCCGGGCAATCACGGGTATCGATCGGCTGCGTCCGCAACGCTGGTACCCGCCCCCTGTTGGCGCGGGTCGCTGGATCCGTGCCGTCATACCGCGCCGATGGACAAGCGCGGCAACTGCTGGCCGTATGGACGCAAGTCCCGTGCCAGACAGGCGGCTATTATGTCAACAATGTCACATTAAGTGTGCAGCCCATCACACTGACGCGGTGCGTCAGTTAACGTCACGTCAGGGGCGAGTGAATGTCACGCTACTGACATTCTTGGGTCGGAGGCTGAACGACGTCGTGGTTGCGGCCCCGGTACGGGGCGTACCAGCGCTGCAGGCGGGCGATGTCGGCCCGCATGTCCTCGCCCAGCTCGAAGGTCGGGCCGATGCCGATGGTCCGGCTGGGATAGTCGAAGTACGCCGGCAGCACCGGCACGCCGGCGGCGCGGGCGATGTGCCAGAACCCCGGCTTCCAGCGCTCCACCTTGCGGCGGGTGCCCTCCGGGGTCAGGGCGAACCACATCCTGTCCGAATCGCGGATCAGCGCCACCGCCTGTTCCACCGTGCCGTGCGGCGAGCTGCGGTCGACCGGCACCGCGCCGAGCTTGCGCAGCAACGGGCCGAGCGGCCACCAGAACAGCTGCGCCTTGCCCAGCACGCGCACCTTGAAGCCCAGCGCGATCTTCGCCGCCATGCCCCAGATGCCGTCCCAGTTGGACGAATGCGGCGCGACGATCAGCACCAGCTTCGGGATGTCCGGCAAGGTGCCGACCACCTTCCAGCCGAACACGCGCAGGAAGCTGCGCCCCAGCCAGCGGGTGAAGCGGTTCGGCGGCACCTGCGGCATGTTCGGCGGGATCGCCGGGATGCTGCCGGGTGGGGTGGAATCGTATCCGTCCAAGCCCTACTCCCAATGGCCCTTGCCGGAACGGCCGCGCTTGATTTCGCCGCGTTCGCGCTTGGCGTCCAGCCGGCGCGCCTTGGCCGCGCGCGAGGGTTTGGTGGCCACGCGCGGCTTCGGCACCGACAGGCCGGCGGTAATGAACGCGGCCAGGCGTTCGCGCGCATCTTCGCGGTTGCGATCCTGGGTACGGAAGCGTTGCGCGTCGATCACCAGGACGCCATCGTCGGTCAGCCGGCGGTCGCGCCGGGCCAGCAGGCGCGCCCTGAGGGGTTCCGGCAGCGATGGCGAATGGGCCACGTCGAAGCGCAGTTCCACCGCGGTGGACACCTTGTTGACGTTCTGCCCGCCGGCACCGCTGGCGCGCACGAAGCGTTCGACCAGCTCGTCGTCGGGTATGGTCAGCTTCGGATTGATCTGCAAAGGGCCGCTCCCCATGGCCGGCATTGTAGACAGGAAGCATGAAATCCGTGGGAGCGGCTTTTGTGGGAGCGGCCTTGGCCGCGGATGCTTTCGGGTGGGGGATCGAAGAAGCATTCGCGGCCAAGGCCGCTCCCACAAAGGCTCCCACACCGTTCAGTCCAGCGACCAGCCAAAGCGGTCCAGCACCTTCTGCCATTCCGCGTCCACCGGCGCCGCGACCCGCAATTTCTCCCCGGTCGCGGGGTGGATGAAACCCAGCCGCCGCGCATGCAGCAGCATCCGGTGCACGCCGAGCATGCGGAAATTGCGGTTGTGGCGCCCGTCGCCATGGCTGGTGTCGCCGATCAGGTGGTGCGACACATGCTTCAGGTGGCGGCGGATCTGGCGGAAGCGGCCGGTCTGCGGTTCGCAACGCAGCAACGCATAGCGCGACGTGTCGAAACCGGAACCGGGCGCGTCCAGTTCGCCGGTCGCCAGCCGGGTGAAGCGGGTCAGCGCCGGCTTCTTCTCCGGTTTGCCGGGACCGCCGTCGAGCGGATGGTCGACGACGAAGCTTTCCTCCGGCCAGCCGCGGCACACGGACAGGTATTCCTTGTCGAAGTCGCCGGACATCAGCGTCTTGCCCAGCGCCGAGGCGGTGTCGCGGTCGAACGCCAGCAGCAGGCAGCCGCTGGTCGCGCGGTCGAGCCGGTGCACCAGGAACACCGGCTTGCCGAACTGTTCGCGCAGCCGGTCGGCGGCGAAGTCGGTTTCGCCGCGCGCCAGCTTGCTATCGTGGACCATCAATCCGGCCGGCTTGTCGACCACGGCCAGCGCGTCGTCGACGTGCAGCACCCGCAAAGCCTGCGTGTCTTCCACGCTCAAATCGTCGCGCAATCGATCACGAACCTGTATTTCACGTCGCCCTTCAGCATGCGCTCGTAGGCGGCATCGATGGCGTCCGCGCGGACCATTTCGATGTCGCTGACGATGCCCTTCTCTGCGCAGAAATCCAGCATCTCCTGGGTCTCGGCGATGCCGCCGATCAGCGAACCGGCGATGGCGCGGCGCTTGAAGATCAGGTTGCCGATGTTCGGGGTCGGGTGCGGGTGCTCGGGCACGCCGACCAGCACCAGGGTGCCGTCGCGCTTGAGCAGGCTGGTGAACGCGTCCAGCGAATGGCTGGCCGCGACCGTGTTGAGGATGAAATCGAAGCTGCCGGCATGCGCCTTCATCTCGGCCGGGTTGCGCGACACCACGACTTCGTCCGCGCCGAGGTCGCGCGCGTCCTGACGCTTGTTCTCGGAGGTGGTGAACGCAACCACGTGCGCGCCCATCGCATGCGCCAGCTTCACGCCCATGTGGCCCAGTCCGCCGATGCCGACGATGCCGACCTTGCTGCCGGGGCCGACGTTCCAGTGGCGCAACGGCGAATACGTGGTGATGCCGGCGCACAGCAACGGCGCCACCGCCGGCAGCTGGTCCTGCGCATGGCGGATGCGCAGGACGAAACCTTCGTCCACCACGATGCGCTGCGAGTATCCGCCCAGCGTGTGGCCCGGGGCATCGGCGGTCGGCCCGTTGTAGGTGCCGATGAAGCCCTTCTCGCAGTACTGCTCCAGACCCTCGTCGCAGGCCGCGCAGTGCTGGCAGCTGCCGACCATGCAACCGACGCCGACGGTGTCGCCGACCTTGAATCCGCTCACCTCGGCCCCGACCGCGCTGACCTGGCCGACGATCTCGTGGCCGGGCACGCAGGGGTACCGCGTGCCGGCCCATTCCGAACGCACCGTGTGCAGGTCGGAGTGGCAGATGCCGCAGTAGGCGATCTCGATCTGCACGTCGCGCGGCCCCGGCGCACGGCGCTCGATGCCGATGGCGACGATGGGCTGGTCGGCGGCGTGCGCGCCATAGGCCTTGGTGGTCATGCGGGTTCCTGAGGGAAAGGGACCCGAACGATACGCCTGTCTCAGCGCGCCGGCAGCACCAGCAGCGGCAACAATGCGTTCAGCAGTTTTCCGGTGATCTGGTGCGGCTGGCGTTCGTTGTAATTGGTCGTGGTCACCACGATCACCAGGCGCTGTTCGGGGAAGACCTGCACGCTGTTGCCGCCGGTGCCGTTCATCGCGTACGAGCGCCAGGTCGCGTCGCCCACCGGCCAGCGCATCAGCCACCACAGGTAACCGTAATCCATGTCGTCGTTGGCCTTGGCGTGCGCCGCCACCGAGGCCGCGACCCATTCCGCGGGCAACACGCGCTTGCCGCCGTGCATGCCGCCATCGAGGTAGAGCTGGCCCAGCGCGAGCAGGTCGCGGCTGCGCAGGCCCAGGCCGCCACCCGCCTGCGCCAGCCCGAGCGGCGAGTACTGCCACTCCGGCGCTTCGATGCCGAGCGGCGCGAACAGGCGGCGCTGCGCGTAGGACGGCAGCGGTTCGCCCACCGCCGACTGCACTACCGCCCCGAGCGTGGTCACCCCGGCGGTGCAATAACGGAAGCTGCGCCCGTGCGGCGAATCCTTCGGCTTCGGCATCCACGCCGGGAACCCCTGGATCGGCAGGTCGAGGTAGAACTTCACCCAGTCCTCGACCAGGTACATGCGTTCCTCGTTGCCGCGCGAAAACTGGTTCTCGTCGTCGCATTCCAGCAGCGAGGACATGGTCATCAGGTCCTCGACCGTGATCGCGTCCTTGCGCGGATCCGGGTTTTCCACCGGCAGCTTGTAGCGCAGGTAGCGCAGCACCGGCGCCTGCGCGTTCGGCAGCTTGCCGTCGGCGATGGCCGCGCCGACCAGCATGCCGGCCACGGTCTTGGTCGCCGAGCGCGTGTTGCGCCGCGCCTGCGCGCCGCCCTCGTCGAAATACGCCTCGTGGACCAGCTTGCCGTCGCGCGCGACCAGCACGCTGGTGATGTGCTTGTAGTCGCCGGCGCGGATCGCCTTGTCCAGCGCGTCGAAACGGGGATCGTCCGCGGCCGAGGCCGGCGCAACGGCGAAGGCAAGGCAGGCGAGCAACAGGCGGCGGATCATGCGATGGCGTCCAGTTCGGCGAAGCCGGCAGTCTGCAGGCGCCGGCGCCGGCGTTCTTGCAGATCCGCAACCTCCAGCCGGCCCAGCCGACGCAGGGCGCGGGGGGTCATCCCGGTGTCGCGGCGCAGCGCATGGGTCATGTGGCTCTGGTCGACATAGCCGCAACCCAGCGCGATCTCGGCCAGGGGCGAACGCCCGGCGCAAACCGCTGAGATCGCCAGTTCCACCCGCCGCCGGCGCAGGTAATCGCCGGGCGAGCAACCGAAGGCGCGGCGGAACGCCCGGGCGAAATAGACCGGATGCAGGTCCGCTTCGCGCGCGAGCTGGGCGATGCCCGGCACGTTGCCGGCATCGTCGTGCAGGCGCTCGCGGGCGCGCTGCAGCCAGCCCGCGGCGGCTTCGGGCGAAGGCTCGCCGTCCCGCGTCGACGCGCGCGCCAGCAACTCCAGCACTTCGGCCTCGATCGCCAGCGCCGAGGCATCGTCGAAATCCAGCAAGGCGCGCCAAGCCCGATACGCGGCCGGCAGTGCCAGCGCCGACAGGCGCACGGCCTGCGCCGACAACGGCCTGGCATTGGCGACCCCGCGCCATAACGCGTCGTCCAGCGACAGGGTCAGGAAGCGCGCGCCGTCCAGCGAATAGAAACAGTCGCGATGCTGGGTGCCGGGCGGATTGAGGATCACCACCGGTTCGGTGCAGACCTCCGGCATGCCGCGCGCACTGCTCAGGTAGGCGCCGCTGTGCAGCACCAGCAGGTGCGCTTCCTCATGCGTATGCGTGCGCACCTCGTGGCGCGGCACGGTCGGCCGCATGTCGGCCAGTTCGATGCCGGCTACGCGCCGGCGCAGGTGGCGGTCGCCGAGAAAGTGGCCGGGCGCGAAGCGCATGCGCGACTAGCGCCGCGGCCACGCCGCGAGCAAGGCCCACAGGCCGCCGACCCCGGCGATCCACGACGACACCGGCACGCCGAAGAAATGCGGACCCCCGCTGCCCAGGCCATACAGCACCGCCGCGACGATCAGCAGCGCGGCGCCGAGGATCGCGGTGATGGTGCGGCGCTCCAGGCGCTTCATCGTCTGCGCCAGTTCCTGCAGGTCCTGCGAACGCATCGCCAGTTCATGGCGGCCTTCGACCTGCTGCTTCAGCCAGCCATGCACCAGCCGCGGCATCTCCGGGGTGTGGGTCATGATCTCGGGCAGGCGCTTGCGCAGCTCGCGCATCACGTTCTGCGGGCTGTACCTTTCGACCAGGATGCGTTCCAGCACCGGCTTGGCCACCGCCCAGATGTCCAGTTGCGGATCGAGCTGGCGACCGACGCCTTCGATGTTCAACAGGGTCTTCTGCAGCAGGATCAGTTGCGGCTGCAGGGTCAGTTCGTAGCGCTGCGCGGTGCGGAACAGCTTGACCAGCACCTCGGCCAGCGAGATCTCCGACAGCGGCCGGGTGAAGTACGGTTCGCACACCGCGCGCGCCGCCGCTTCCAGCTCATCGATGCGCACCGTCGCCGGCATCCAGCCCGCCTCGACGTGCAGTTCGGCGATGCGCCGGTAATCCTTATTGAAGATGGCCATGAAGTTCTCGGCGAGGTAGTACTGGTCCTCGGCCGAGAGCTGGCCCATGATGCCGAAATCGAGCGCGATGAAGCGCGGGTTGGCCTTGCGCGCCGGATCCGCATCGACCCAGATGTTGCCGGCGTGCGCGTCGGCGTGGAAGAAGTTGTCGCGGAACACCTGGGTGTAGAACACCCGCACGCCCTTCGACGCCAGCGCCTTGCGGTCGATGCCGGCCGCATCCAGCGCGGCGATATCGTCCGACGGAATGCCGCGCACCCGCTCGATGGTCAGCGCGCGCTCGGCCGTGTGCGTCCATACGATCTCCGGCACGTACAGGTCGTCGGAATCCTTCCACAGCCGGCGCATCACGCTGGCGTTGGCGCCTTCGCGCTGCAGGTCGAGTTCGGCGGCCAGCGTGGTTTCGATCTCGGCGACGATCTCGCGCGGGCGGATCTTGTCGGCGGAGGGATGGGTGCGGTCGACCAGCGCGGCGGCGGACTTCAGCAGCGAAATGTCTGCGGCGATCTGTTTCTCGATGCCCGGGCGCAGCACCTTGACCACGACCTCGCGCGCCGCGCCGTTCGCATCGGGCTGCAGCGTGGCCGCATGCACCTGCGCGATCGAGGCCGATGCCAGCGGCGAGGTGTCGAAGTGGGCGAAGGCGGCGTCGATCGGCCGGCCCAGCGCCTGCTCGACGATGCGGCGCGCGGTTTCGCCGTCGAACGGCTTGACCCGGTCCTGCAACAGGGTCAGTTCCTCGGCGATGTCCGGCGGCACCAGGTCGCGGCGGGTGGACAGGATCTGCCCGAACTTGACGAAGATCGGTCCCAGTTCCTGCAACGCCAGGCGCAGGCGCGCGCCGCGCGGCAACGCGGCGATTTCCGCGGAAGCCCGCGGCACGAACGGCTTGGCCAGGTTGAGCCAGCGCTCGGCCGGAGTGTCGTCGAGCAGGGCGTCGAGCCGGTAGCGCAGCACCACGCGACCGATCTTGCTGGCGCGCAACGCGGCGCGCAGGTTGCCGCTCATACGCCACCGCCCAGGCGGCGCACGCGCGCGGCCAGCCGTTCCACGTCGTCGCGCAAGGCATCGACATCGTCGTGGAAGGCGCTGAGTTCGGCCTTGCCGACGACATCGCGCGATTCTTCGACGACGAATTCGGCGGCGTTCTCCGCGAGATTGGTACCGGCGTTGCGCAGTTGCCGCAGGGCGCCGCGGGCGGCATTGGCCACCTGCACGCCGACCACGTCGCCGAATACCGCGGTGAAAGGTTGCTGCCAGTCCGGATCGAAACGCTCGGCGAGGGTCTGCAGGCGTCGTGCCAGCTCGGCGTCGCCGGATACGCGCACGCGTCCGACCGGCGCTGCGTCGTCGCGTTTCAGGAACGGCAACTGGGCCAGCAAACCGCCGAGCGTGCTGCGCACGGCCAGGTCGGGCTCTTGGGTCGCATCGACCGGACCGACCTGCAGGCGCTCGCCGGCGACCCGGATCTGCAGGGCGACGGCCGGCGCTTCCAGCGCCAACGCGACGCGGCGGCCGTCCAGCGGCTTCAACGCATCGCGCGTGTCGGGGTCCAACGCCAGCGCGCGGTTCAACGCGGTTTCCAGCGCGCGGCCGGCGACCGGCTTGAGGGAATCTAGGGGGGACGGAGCCATGCCGGCATTCTAGCGGCAAAGGCCCCGTCTCTTGGCCGCCGCAACGCTGCGTGACGCAGCGAAGGGCGGCCGCTTTCGCACTCGTCAGGTCACGCTTCTGCCCCGCAGCAGCGCGATGATCGCCAGCACGACGAAGACGACGAACAGGATCCAGGCGATGTTCGAAGCCGCACCCGCGATCCCGCTGAAGCCCAGCACCGCGGCGATCAGGGCAATGACGAAGAAAATGACGGCGTAACGCAGCATGGGTGACTCCTTTGGCACGCAGCCGGTCTGACGGCCGGGGAATCGGCCACGCACCATGCTCTGCGCGGGCAGGTTGCCAGCATGTGAGCACGAATGAATGCCGGCGCAGGCGCTTCAGCCTTGTGAGCAGGCAGTCAACGGCGTTTACACGGGATGCTCGCGCAACCAGGCGCGCAGGCGCTCGAATCCTTGTGCCATGCCGACCCGCGGTACGTACCCGAAGTCGCGCCGCGCCGGCGCCATGCTGTACCAGTGCGCGGTGCTCAGCTGCTCGGCAAGGAAGCGCGTCATCGGCGGCTCGCCCTTCAGCGGCAAGGTCTTCCACAGCGCTTCGCAGACTGCGCCGATGCGATACGCCGCCTTGAACGACAGGGTCTTGTCCACGCGCGGGGCGCCTGCCGCATCGAGCAACGCGTTCAGCAGATCGCGCATCGGCCACGGCTCGCCGTTGGAGATGAAATAGGCCTTGCCGGCGCAGGCCGAACCCGGCGCAAGGTGGTCGAACGCATCGAAATGCGCCTGCGCGGCATTGTCGATGTAGGTGGTGTCGACCTTGTTGTCGCCGTCGCCGACGATGCGCAGGCGCCCGGCCTTCGCGCGTTCGACCAGCCGTGGCAGGATCTGCTGGTCGCCCGGGCCCCAGATCAGGCGCGGGCGCAACGCGACGGTGGCGAGGTTCGCATCATTGGCCGCCAGCACCGCTTTCTCGGCGATGGCCTTGGTCGTCGCGTACGGCGCCTGGAAGTTCTCGCCATACGGCACTTCGTCGGCGCCGAGGCCTTCGACCGGATGGGTCGCGCGATGGGTCACGCTCGGCGTCGAGGTGTACACGAGCCTGCCGATGCCATGCACGCGGCAGGCATCGAGCACGTTCTGCGTGCCGACGACATTGGCCTGGTGGTAACTGTCGTAGCTTCCCCACGCACCGGCCTTGGCCGCGTTGTGGAAGATCGCGTCGCTACCTTGGGCCGCAGCGACCATCGCATCGCGGTCGGCCAGGTCGCCGCGGATCTGGCGCACGCCGAGCGCATCGAGCGCCGGATAGTGCCCACGGTTGAAGCTGGCGACTTCATGGCCGCGTTCGACCAGTCCGCGGCACAGGGCCTGGCCCAGGAAACCACCGCCGCCGGTGACCAGAATCTTCATGATTCGCCTGCCTTGCTGTTGCTGTTGCTGTTGCTGTTGCTGTTGCTGTTGCTGTTGCTGTTGCTGTTGCTGTTGCTGTTGCTGTTGCTGTTGCTGTTGCTGTTGCTGTTGCTGTTGCCGTGCCTCCTCCCTTTCGCCGCAGGCGAAGGGGAGGACCGAGGAGGGGTGCTTTTGACCTTGCCGTCGGTTCGGGCACGCCCCAACGCGCGCAGAATATCTTCCAGCACGTCGTCTGTCCGCAACAACACTTCATCGTTCCAGTAGCGCAGCACGCGATAGCCAAGACCTCGCAGCGCTTGCGTGCGCCGTTCGTCATAGGCCGCATGCTCCAGGTGTTGCCCACCGTCCAGCTCGATGATCAACTTCGCCTCGGGGCAGGCAAAGTCGACGATGTAGCCTGAAATCGGCACTTGGCGGCGGAAGCGATGCCCCTCGAGTTGTCGCAGCCGCAAGTGCTGCCAAAGCCGACGCTCGGCATCGGTCGCGTTGTTCCGCAATCGCCGCGCGCGAATTCTCATCGCATCCATGCAAATCGGCTCCGGGTTCACCCCTTCCCAACCCTCCCCTTTCGCCTGCGGCGAAAGGGGAGGGGGCATTCCCACCCGCATCATGTTGAACGGAGCTTCGGGATGCTGTCTGTCGGGAAATTCCGAATTTGTGGCGACCAAGCGGCCTCCTGCCTTGGCAGGAGAGTTGTCAGGCGCGTTTCTCGATCTGCCGCGCCGCCCACGCCGCCAATTTTTCCCGACCTATCTTCGCGTTGTGGCGGATGTCGACAGGGAAAGCGGGATGGCAAAGGAAAATATCGATCCCTGCCGTGTGCGCGAATTGCGCGGCGCGTCCGCGCAATGCAGCCATGACATCGCTACGTTGCGCTTCCGTCGCCTCCACCCGCATTTCGTAGCACAGCACCGGTCGCTGCCCGCCGGAATCGCCAACGCCGACCAGCGCGGTGCGACGGATCCCGGGAACGGTGTTGAACACCGGCTCGACCTGTTCGGTATACAACGGACCCCCTGCGGTCTCGACGCGCTGGGTCTTGCGGCCGCAGAACCACAACCTTCCCTCGCCGTCGAAATAGCCGACGTCGCCCATGCGGTGGACGATGCGCTCGCCGCCGTCGGACAAGCGTTCGCGGATTTTCGCCGCGCGTGTCGCCGCTTCGCGATTGAAATAGGCATCGGTGGCGGTTGGCCCGGCGACGGCGATCTCGCCGATCTCGCCGCGCGCGACGAGCAGATCGTCCGACCATTCCTCGATCGGCGCATCGACGATGCGGATGATGCGCACCTCGTTCGGCGATACTGCGCGACCCACGCAAGTGCCGGCGCCGGCTTCCGTGGCAACGCGCGTGTCCTGCAACTCGCGGCCTTCGATCACCGCGACCGGCAAGCATTCGGTGGCGCCGTACGGCGTCCAGAATTGCGCGCCTGCCGGCAGCAGCGCGCGCATCTTCGCCACCACCTCGGGCGGTACCGGCGCACCGGCGGAGGTGACCCGCTGCACGCCCGGCAAGGCTTCGCCGTGATCGGCCAGCACCTTCATCAAGGCGGGCGAGCCGAACAACTGGGTCACGCCGAACGCACGGATCGCCGCGTGCAGCTTGCGCGGATCGGCTTGCGCCGGGCGGGTCGGATCCATGTCGGGGATCACCGAAGTCATGCCCAGCGCCGGATCGAACAAGGCGAACGGCGGGAAGGTCGGCAGGTCTACGCCGCCGGCCGGCATACCGAATGCGTTGCGCAACAGTTCGATCTGGGCGACGAAGTGGCGGTGGCGATAGACCACGCCCTTGGGCACGCCGGTCGAGCCGCTGGTGAACAGGATGCCGGCGACTTCGTCCGGCTGCGTGTCGGCCAGTTGCGGGCCCGCGCCGGCGCCTTGCGCCTCGATCTTCGCCAGCGTCGTGCCGCCCCAGCCCCAGCGGGCGCCGACGGTGACGATGCGTTTCGCCGATTTCGCCCAGCCCAGCACGATGCGTGCGAACTGCGCCAGGGGAATGCCGATGAAGGCGTCGGGCTGGGCCTCGTCCAGGCATTGCTTCAGCGCGCGCTTGTCGATGCCCGGATCGACCAATACCGGCACGGCACCGGCCTTGAACAGCGCGAACATCAGCAGGAAGAATTCCGGCGTCGGCCGCACCATCACCACGGTGCGCGTGCCGCGGCCGATGCCGTAATCCGCCAGCCCGGCCGCGATGGCATCGCTGCGCGCGTCGAGCTGGGCATAGGTCAGTTCGACCGTGTAGCGACCCTGCTTGTCGGCACACCGCATGGCAATGCGCTGCGGCGCCTCGGCCGCCAGTTTCGGCAGCGCAGCGGCGATGTTGCAGATCTCGCGGGCAGGGACGTCGTTCATCCGCGTATTGTCGCCGCTGGCGCCGCTTGCGTCTGCCCGGCGAGGCGGCAGAATGCCGCTCCCGTCCCTTCCCTGCCTTCGATGCATCCCTGCCTGAGCTGTGGCGCCTGCTGCGCCATTTTCCGCGTCAGCCTGCACTGGTCCGAAGCCGACCCGGAACAGGGCGGGCGCGTGCCGATCGAACTGACCGAGCCGCTGCGCACGCACGAGCGCGCGATGCGCGGCACCTCGCAGGCGAACCCGCGCTGCATCGCGCTGGACGCGCGCATCGGCGAATACTCCCGCTGCACCATCCACGACCGCCGCCCGCTGGTGTGCGCGCAGGTGGCGGCGTCGCTGGAATTCGGTGAACGCAGCGTGCAATGCGATCGGGCGCGGCAGGCGCACGGGCTGCCCATGTTGGTGGAAGCCGATTGGATTGGCGTCGCCGAGGCGGAAAAGAACCCGTTGCCGGAAATCTGAGTGCGGGAGCGACGTAAGTCGCGAAGCTCTTCGCGCAGATCCCCGCGACTCCATTCGCGACTTACAGGCCACGGCATGCCGCAGCCACTCCCACGCCGGGTTTCAAAGCGGATTTGCGTCGAGGAAACGGCGGATCGCGGGCACCAGCACGTCGGCCTTGTCTTCCAATACGTAATGGCCGGCATCGTCGAAGGCCTGCACTTCGGCGTTCGGCAAAGCCGCGCGGAAGCCGTCGAGGAAGTGCCGGTCGAACACGAAATCCTTCAGGCCCCAGCCGAGGAAGGCGGGGCGATCGGCGAACTCGTGCAGGCGCTTGCCGGCTGCTTCGACCAGCGGCCAGGCCTTGTCGCCCGGCGCCAGCGGAATGTCCTGCATGAAGCGCACCGTGGAGATGCGGTTGGCCCACGAGTCGTACGGCGCCACGTAGGCGCGGCGCACGTCGGCCGGCATCTTCTTCTCCACGCCGAGGTACGAGGCGCCGCCGGAGAACGCGTTGAACGCGCGGATCGCGAAGGCGCCGAGCTTCCAGTCGCGGCCCAGCGCGATCTGCCACGGCATCTTCTTCGTCGCCGGCAACGGGAACGCGCCGGTATTGGTGATCACCAGCCGCTTTACCTGCGCCGCATGCGACAGCGCCCAGCCGAAACCGATCATGCCGCCCCAGTCGTGCACCGCCAGCGTGACCGGACCGGTGACGCCGAGGTGTTCGAGCAATGCGGCCACGTCGTCGACGCGCGACTGCAGCGTGTAGTCGTAGCGCGAATCGTCCGGCTTGTCCGACAAGCCCATGCCGATGTGGTCCGGCACGATGCAGCGATACCTGTCCGACAGGCCCGAAACCAAGTTGCGCCAGTAATAGCTCCACGACGGATTGCCGTGCAGCATGACCACGACTTCGCCATCGCGCGGACCTTCGTCGAGATAGCTCATCGACAGGCCGGGGCGGACTTCGAAGCGTTGCGGCTGGAACGGGTATCCGGGAAGGCGCATGCGTGAGGGCATCAATGAAAAGGGCCGGCGAACCGGCCCTTGGCGGCTAGGTGCGGCGAGTGGCTTACCACTCGACCTCGGCCATCGTGCAGTTCAGGCCCGAGCCGATGCCGAGCAGGGCGATGCGGTCGCCCTTCTTCAGCCGACCCAGTTCCTTCAGCTTGCTCAGCACGATCGGCACCGAGGCCGGGCCGATGTTGCCGTGTTCGTTGAAGATGGTCATGACCTTCTTCGGGTCGATGCCGAAGGCCTTGATGAAGGCCTGGGTGTGCGGACGGCTGACCTGGTGGATGACGAACTGGTCCAGTTCGTCGACCGCCCAGCCCAGCGCGACCTTGGCGGCGACGAAGGTCTTCTGCGCCAGTTTCATGCCCTCGATCAGCAGCATGCGGGTGTCGGTGACCATGCGGTCCAGGTTGCCGCGGCACAGCTTGTTCCATTCGGTCGCCGAGCGGGTCACGCCGCCCTTGTAGCGCGGCGCTTCCGGCACCAGCTCGCGACGGGCCATGACCATGGCCACGGCGCCGCAACCCAGGGTCAGCGCGGCCAGTTCGTCGCGGAACTGTTCCTCGGTGATGCCGGGGGCGTTCATACGCTCGATGGTCTTTTCGTAGACCAGATTGGCGGTTTCGCCGTCGACGACCAGGGCGTAGTCGATCTCGTTGCGCTCGATCATCCGCGCGGCGATGTCCATGCCGTTGATGAACGCGAGGCAGGCATTGGCCACGTCGAAGGTCTGGCAGTTGTCGCTGACGCCGAGATTGCCGCAGACGATGCTGGCGGTGGACGGCTCCAGGTAGTCGCGGCTGACCGAGGTGTTGACTAGCAGGCCGAGCTTGTCGGCGCCGATGCCCGCGTCCTCCAGCGCCTTGCGCGCGGCCAGGGTCGCGGCGTCGGAGGCCTGCACGTCGGCGTCCCACAGGCGGCGCGCGTGCACGCCGGCGATGTCGTTGAGCACGTCGGTCTTGATGCCCAGCCGCTGCAGGGTCGGGCGCAGGCGGTTGTTGATTTCGTCGGAGGTCAGGGTATGCGGCGCGTCGATATGCGCCAGCCCCGCGATGGAGACGTTGTTGAAAAGCATGGGGGTGTCGCCGGTACTGGCCCGGGCCGGGCCGAAGGGCGGTAAGGGTACTCGTTCCGGGCCTTCACCGCACCTTTACGGGCTTAACGCCTCGGACCAGCTTCCTTAACGGATCAGCGCCCGCAGCGGTAAGCGGCGAAGCGCTGCCCGCCGTTGGCCGGCTCGCCTAGCGGCTGGATGGTGTCGGCCTGGATGCCGGGGGCCTCGTTGCGCGCCAGTGTCTCCAGCTCGTCGCGGACCCGCAGGTTGTTGCGTTCATAGAACGCCACCTTGTCCTTGACCGAAACCGAGACCTCGCCGCGCTGTTCGCAACCGGCCGGGGCCGCGCCGGCGGCGATGACCTTGACCGACCGGGCCGCCGGCTTCAGGGCCACCCAGGTGCAGGCGCTCAGCGGGAGCAGGACGGCTAACAGGAGGGCAGCGCGCATGGCGGGTTTCCGGGACGGGACTGCGGCGATTATCGGGCGGAGGAAATGAATCCGGCAAAACCCGCGCGGCGGAAACATTGGGGCGGAACCGGCGAAGCGGATTCCGCCACCCGTGCACAACCGAAAGGCGGTGGAATCGCCGACGGCGGTTCCACCTTGCGGCTTACTTCTTCTGCACCGGCTTGCCATCGGCGTCGAGCACCGTGGCTTCGCCCAGGTTCAGCGCGCGCACCGGGGCCTCGATCTTGCCCAGGTCGCCGACCACCACCCAGGTCAGCGCCTCGGGCTTGAGCGTCTTCGCCGCCTCGGCGACCTGGTCGACGGTCAGGCCTTCGATCTCGGCCTTGCGCTTGAACACGTAGTCGTCCGGACGACCGTAGCGGACGATGCCGGCGATGGTGCCCATCACCGCCGCGCCGGTTTCGTAGGCACCGGGCAGGCCGCGGATCTCGGTGGCCTGGATCTTCGCCACTTCGGCCGGCTTCGGCGGCGCCTTGCCGTCGGCGTAGTCGGTGATTTCGCGCTGCAGTTCCTTCGCCGACTCGGCGGTCTTGTCGATCTGCACCGCCGCCTGCGCGCGCCAGGTGCGCTGGCCCAGCGCGCCGTTGATGCCGCTGTAGGAACCGTAGGCCCAGTGCTTGTCCTCGCGCAGGTTCATGTTCAGGCGCGAGGAGAACTCGCCGCCCAGCACGCTGTTGGCGATGTCGAACTTGGTCGCGCCCGCGTCGGTGGTCGAGGGCACCAGTTGCGCGGCGTAGATGTTCGCCTGTACCGCGCCCGGCTGGTCGAGCAGGAACACGCGCGGCTTCGACGGCAGCGGCGCGGCCGGCAACGTCACCGCGGCCGGAGCCGGGCCTTCGCCCTTCCAGTCGCCCAGGTGCTTGTCCAGCAACGGCACGATTTCCTTCAGCGTGGTGTCGCCGACCACGATCAGGGTGGCCTTTTCGGGGCGCAGCCAGGCGTGCTGGAACGCGATCAGGTCGTCGCGGGTCAGCGAGGCGATCGAGGCTTCGGTACCGGTGCCGCTGGACGGCGCGGCATAGGGATGGCCTTCGCCGTACAGCAGGCCGGGCAGCACGCGGTTGGCCAGCGCGCTGGGACGGGCCTTTTCCTGGCCGATGCCGGCGATCCAGCTGGCCTTGACCCGGTCGATTTCCTTCTGGTCGAAGTTCGGGCGACGCAGCATGTCGGCGTACAGCGCCAGCGAAGGATCGAGGTTCTCCTTCAGTGCCGACACGAACACCGTGCTGCCGTCCAGCGATGCTCCGGCGCCGAGGTTGGCGCCCAGCGCTTCGGCCTTGTTGGCGAAGTCCAGCGCACCGATGCCGGCCGCGCCCTCGTCGAGCAGGCCCAGGGTGAAATTGGCGGTACCCGGCTTGCGGCCCAGGTCGGCGCTGTAGCCGCCGCCGAACTGGTAGCTCAGCTGCACCACCGGAATGTCGTGGCGCTCGGCCAGGATCACCGTGGTGCCGTTCTTCAGCGTGGCGCGCTCAAGCTTCGGGAACTTCAGTTCCGGGAACGTCGAGGTCTCCGGCACGCCCTTGCTGCGGTCCACCGTGCTGGGCGTGGTCGTGTACTTCGCATCGACCGCCGGCAGGGTGAATGGTGCCGGGGTGCCCGCCGGGGCTTCCGGCAGCGCGGTGCGCTGGCCCGGCGTCACCACCAGGGTGTGGTCGCCGGTATCCAGCCACTTCGCGCCGAGCGCCTTCAGGTCGGCCGGCGTGGTCGCATCCAGCGTGGCCAGGCTTTCGCGGAAGCAGCCTGGGTTGCCGGTGTAGATGGTGCATTCGGCCAGCGCGTCGGCCTTGCCGCCGAAGCCGCCGATGCGCTCGATGCCGCGGATGAAGCCGGCCTTGAACACGGTGCGCGCCTGCGCCAGCTCGGCGTCGCTCGGGCCGTTGGCGAGCAGCTTCTTCAACTCCTCGTCGATGATCGCCTCGACCTTGGCCGGGTCGATGCCCTGCTTCACGTCGGCGGTGATGACGAAGTTGGAGCCGAGCTGCTGCACGTCGAGGCCGGCGCTGACGTTGTCGGCCAGCTTGTCTTCATGCACCAGGCGCTTGTCCAGGCGCGAGGACTTGCTGCCGCCCAGCACCTGGGCCAGCAACTGGAACTGGTCGGCTTCCTTGCTGCCCGCCTGCGGCACGTTCCAGACGCGGTAGATGCGCGCCTGCGGCACTTTGTCCTGCATCACCTCGCGGGTGGCCTTGGCGCGCTTGGCCACGTCGACCTTCGGCTGGGCCATGGTCGGGCTGGCGGGGATGTCGCCGAAGTACTTGGCCACCTTTTCCTTGGCCGTGGCCAGGTCGATGTCGCCGGCCAGCACCAGCACCGCGTTGTTCGGGCCGTACCAGGTGCGGAACCACGTCTTCACGTCCTCCAGCTTGGCCGCGTTGAGGTCGTTCATCGAACCGATCACGGTGTGGTGGTACGGATGGCCCTCCGGATACATGGTCTCGGCGAGCTTGGTCCAGACCTGGCCATACGGCTGGTTCTCGCCCTGGCGCTTCTCGTTCTGGACCACGCCGCGCTGTTCGTCGAGGGTCTTCTGGTCGATCGCGCCGAGCAGGTGGCCCATGCGGTCCGATTCCATCCACAGCGCCATGTCCAGCGCGGTGGTGGGCACGTTCTCGAAGTAGTTGGTGCGGTCGGTGTTGGTGGTGCCGTTCTGGTCGGTGGTGCCGGCCAGTTCGAAGGGTTCGAAGTATTCGCCCGGATGGTTCTCCGAGCCGTTGAACATCAGGTGTTCGAACAGGTGGGCGAAGCCGCTGCGTCCGGACGGTTCGTCCTTGCTGCCGACGTGGTACCAGATGTTGACCGCGACGATCGGCGCCTTGCGGTCGGTGTGCACGACCACGCGCAGGCCGTTGGGCAGGGTGAACTCCTGGTAGGGGATGTCGACCTGCCCCGCCTTCGGGGCGGCCAGCGCGGCCGGGGCGGCGACCAGGCCGCCGAGCGAGGCGGACAGGGCCAGGGCAAGCAGGGACGTGCGGTACGAAAGCGCGCGCGGACGCAGCAGGGACATCGCAACACTCCTTGGCGACAGGGGCCAGTGAACAGGTGGTCCGCCAATGGTAGCGGCCCGCGCCGGACCGGCGCATAGGCCACAAGGCACGCGCGCCGGTCAGTCGGTGAAGCGGCTGCGCGGGGAGTAGTCGGTCGGATACAGGACGCGATCCTCGATGCCGCCCATCACGTCGCCATGCGCCTTCACGCTCTCGAGCTTGATCCGCTGCCATTCCTCGTCGGCGCGGAACGCGGCCCAGCGCGATTTCATCGTGGCCTCATCGGGCCATTCGAGCAGGTAGACGAACTCGGTCCTGCCTTCGAAAAGGGTTTCCCATTCCGCAACGATCCGGAACCCATGCCGGGCCATGATGCGCGCGGCATGGTCGCGGAAACGTTCGTGGAAGGCCTGCTTGTTCCGCTCCACGACTTCGTAGATGCGCAATTCCTGGATCGGTCGTTGCGCGGTGGGCTCCGAGGCGAACGACGTCCGGGTGCAGACTGCCTGCAACGCCAGCAGGGCGATCAGCCATCCGGCGATCGCCAGCGACGAGGCGGCTCCATGTCTAAGGCCGATGCTCATGCGGAATCCGGGTGGCTGAGATCGTACTAACGTATCCACGGCGCCGGATCGGTGCGCGTGCAGGAAGTTCCGGCTGGATTTTCCCACCCAAAGAACAACGGCCACCCGAAGGCGGCCGTTGCGCAAGCGTCGACAGCACGCAGCTGGTTCAGAAGCGATATTCCAGCGCCGCGGCGGCGGTCTGCAATTTGATGTCCACGCCGGAGTAGTCGGCCTTGACGTAGTCGTAGTTCAGGCTCAGGCCCAGATTGCGCGAGAAGTCGTAGCCGAGGCCCACGCCGGCGTACGGCTTGGTCTCGTGATCGCTGCCGCTGCCGAAACCGTCGACGCTAATCTTGGCCTTCAGGCGGACCGCGCCGGCGCGACCGCTGACGAACCAACCCGTGTCCATGCCTTCAGCGAAATACAGCTTGCCGGCGACGCCCGCGCCGACGCCGTCCAGATCGATCGACACACCATCCTGCGACTTGCTGTAGTAGCTGTTGTAGAAACCTTCGACGGCGAAGTTCTTGTTGAAGTAGTAGCCGCCACGCACGCCGTAGCTGACGTCGTCCTCGCTATCGCTCTCGCCCTCGGCGGACAGCTTGGTGTTGGTGCTGCCCAGCTCGCCACGGATGAAGCCCTGGCCGCCCACGCCGTCGGCCGCGAAGGCCGAACCGGTGAAGCCCAGCAGCGCAATTGCGGACGCCAGAATCAGTCGCTTGTTCATGAGTCTTTCCTGTTTTCGATATTCCCCGCCCGTCATTGGGCGCGCGCAGGATATCGGCGGGTTCATGATCGTCAAATAAACGTTAGCCAACGAAAATGGCCTGTGCAGGCCCAACCCCGCGTAACCCTTTCCACGCTTCACGCATCCGAACTGTTGTGACCCTCCCGGGCGCCTGGCGAACCGGATGGCCACGCCGGACCACCGTCCGCCGTACAGCTTCGGACCGCCCCTGCGGACAGTCGAAGCGGACAGCGGACACAACCGCCAAGCAACTTGTCTTTATTAATCAACAAGTTGGATTTGGCACGGCGCATGCGTTATCCCGAATAAGCGCAACCTCCGCCCCCACAACCTGACTGAAGGCTGAACTACGGAACCGCTGATTCAAGTTCCAGTTGACCTGACTGATTAGGTGTATTACTTTACTACCACACCACTGATCACGAACACTGAAGAGGCTCCCATGAACACCAAGACCCTGCTGCCGCTGACCGCCGCCGCCCTGTTCGCCGCCTGCACCGCCTCCATGCTGTTGTCGGCCCGCGACTTCTCCAATGCCCCGCTGGCTTCGTCCGCGGTTTCCGACACCATCGTCGACCTGCCGACCGTCACCGTGCGCCCGGCTGCCGAAGACCTGGCCTGGTACCAGTCGCACAAGATCGTCGATCTCGCCGCGGTGACCGTGCGTCCGGAAGCGGCGGACCTGGCCTACTACCAGGCCAGCAAGAAGATCGTCGACCTGGCCGCGGTCACCGTGCGTCCGGCCGCCGAAGACCTGGCCGTCTACCTGGCCAGCCAGGCCGCCGATATCGTCGACCTGCCGGCCGTGACCGTGCGCCCGAGCGCCGAGGACGTGGAAACGGTGATCGGCGTTGCCACCCTGGCCACCCAGATCGCGCGCTAAGCGCTGGCGACAACGCCAGCGCAAGCTCCACCCTCGGTTCCAGGCTACCGTTACTTCCGTTTCATCCGGGCGCCAGCTTCAACACCACGATGCCGGCCATGACCAGCGCGATGCCAAGCAGCCGCACCGCGCCCAGCGATTCGCCGAAAAGCCAGGCGCCCGCGGCCACCGTGCCGACCGCACCGATCCCGGTCCAGACCGCATAGGCGGTGCCGATCGGCAGCACGCTCAGGCTCTTGCCGAGCAGCCACACGAACGCGCCCAGCAGCGCGAACGACGCCAGGCTCCAACCCAGCCGCGTATAGCCTTCGGCCTGCTTCATCGCCAGGGCCCACAGCACGTCGAGCACACCGGCGAGCAGCAACATCGACCATGCCAGCGCTTTGCCCATGGCGCGCTCAGGCCGCGGCCGCCAGGGCCATTCCTTCGGCGCGCATCGCCTCCCGCACGGCCGGACGCGCCGCGATGCGCTGCAGGTAGTCGCGAAGATGCGGGAACGGGGCCAGATCGATGTCGACGAACCGGGACCAGCCGATAACCGTGAACGCATACGCGTCTGCGGCGCCGAAACGTTCGCCCAGCAGATAGGCATTCGTCGCCAGGTGCTTTTCGATCAGGGCCAGACGCCCCACGATCTTCGCCCGCGCAGCCTGCTGCGCCGTCTCCCCGAGCTCGGGATGGAACAACCACGGGCTGTAGGCCTTGTGCAGTTCGGTGCCGATGAAGGTCAGCCATTCCAGCAGGCGGTAGCGCTCGGCCGTTCCCTCGGCGGGCGCCAATCCACTCTGCGGGGCCAGGTCGGCGAGATACAGGGCGATGGCCAGGCCTTCGGTCAGCAGGCTGCCGTCTTCCAGGCGCAGCGCCGGCACATAGCCTTTCGGATTGATCGTGGCGAAATCCTCGCCGGCCGCGGTCCGGTGCGGCGCCCTGCCGATGTCGACCTTTTCCAGTTCGAGGACGATGCCGGCTTCATTGGCGATGATGTGCGGCGAAAGCGAGCAACTGTTGGTGGCGTAGTAAAGCTTCATGGGACAACTCCGGTTGGGGAGCCGCCAGCATGATGTTGTACTGTTCGCAAACCAATACGGCGAAAATGAACTTTCCCCTTGCGTAAAAAGCAAACAACGCCTTCTCCCGGTGGCGTCGCGCTCGACGATCTGCGCCTGCTGCTCGCGATTGCCGACAGCAAGAGCCTGGGCGGGGCGGCAAAGCGACTGGGCGTGGATCACTCCTCGGCCTTCCGGCGCCTGGCCGCGCTGGAAGACCGCCTCGGCACGCGCCTGTTTGATCGCGGCCGCGGCGGCTACGCGCCAACGCCCGCCGGCGAAATCGCCATCGCCTCGGCCGGCCGCATCGGCGAGGAACTCGATGCGCTCGATCGCCAGTTGCTCGGCCAGGACCTGCGCCTGTCCGGCCGCATCCGCGTCACCACCACCGACACCCTGCTGCACATCCTGGCGCCCCTATTGGCCGAGTTCCGCCAGTGCGAACCCGGCATCGTGGTCGAAGTCGCCGCGGCCAATGCCATCTTCGACCTGAGCCGGCGCGATGCCGACATGGCCTTGCGCCCCGCGGCGACCGTGCCCGAACACCTGGTTGCCCGGCGGCTGACCACGGTCGCCATCGCCCGCTACGCTGCCCCGGATTACCTCGCGCGGCAGACGGCCAGGGGGCTGGACCACGACGACTTCGCCGCACACGACTGGGTTGCCCCCGACGAATCGCTGTCCCACGCCGGCAGCGCGCGCTGGATCGCGTCGAACGTCCCGCGCGAACGCATCGTCCACCGCGGCGATTCCCTGCTGGCCTTGCTCCAGGCAGCCAAGGCCGGCATCGGCATGGCTGCCCTTCCCTGCTACCTCGCCGACTGCGAACCCGCGCTGCGGCGGGTCGGCGCGACCCTCGACGAAGCCGCGGTGCCCTTGTGGCTGATCACCCATCCGGACCTGCGTCCGGTGCGTCGGATCCGCGCGCTGGGCGAATTCCTGTCCGAGCGCCTGCGCGCGCAGGAAGCGCTGTTCGCCGGCCGCGAAAGCGTATTCGCCGAACACTGAACCACGCCGCATGCGGCGGCTTCTACAATTCGCGCATGTTCGACGTACTGCTGTACCAGCCGGAAATCCCCCCGAATACCGGCAACGCGATCCGCCTGTGCGCGAATACCGGCGCGCGGCTGCACCTGATCGAACCGCTGGGTTTCCAGCTGGAAGACAAGCAGCTAAAGCGCGCCGGACTGGATTACCACGAGTACGCCCGCGTGCAGGTGCACGCGACGCTGGAAGCGGCCCTGGCCACGATTTCGCCCCCGCGCCTGTTCGCCCTGAGCACCCGCGGCGCCCGCCGCTACGACCAGCCGCGTTACGCCGCTGGCGACGCCTTCCTGTTCGGTCCCGAAACCCGCGGCCTGCCCCAGGAAGTGCTGGACGCCCTGCCGCCCGAGCAGCGCCTGCGCCTGCCGATGCGCCCCGACAACCGCAGCCTGAACCTCTCCAACACCATCGCGGTGGTGGTGTTCGAGGCTTGGCGGCAGCTGGATTTCGCCGGCGGGGCATAGCGTAGGAAGTTCCCGAAACGCCGCCTGAATTTATAAACCGGTCAGTATTAAATTCAGGGTCGATTCGGGGCCCTAACGGATAATTCACATCCACTGGCAGCGAACGACACCCGTCCCAGCGCCGGTCATAACCATAAAATTCAGAGGTTTACCCATGAAGAAGTCCTTGCTTGCTCTGTCCCTGCTGGCCCTGGCCCCGTTCGCTGCCTCCGCGGCCGATGGCGTCAGCTACAACTACGTCGAAGGCGGCTACGTCGCCACCAACGGCAAGGGCAATGCCGACGCGGACGGCTGGGGCCTGAACGGCTCGGTCGCCATCTCTCCGAACTTCCACCTGTTCGGCGGTTACAGCAACCAGGAAATCGACCACACCAGCATCGATTTCGACCAGTGGCGCGCCGGCGTGGGCTACAACCACCAGATCTCGCCGCGCATGGACCTGCTGACGCGGGTCGCCTACGAGAAGTTCGATGCCGGTAACCTCGGCGATGTCGACGGCTACAGCGCCGAAGTGGGCATCAACGGCGCGATGACCAACAACTTCAACGGCTATGCGCTTGTCGGCTACGAAGACGGCGACCAGTACGACGGCGACTTCTACGGCCGCCTCGGCGCGCAGGTGAAGTTCAACCCGAACTGGTCGGCTTCGGCCGACGTGAAGTTCGCCGACGGCGACACCCAGTGGTTCGTCGGTCCGCGTTTCAGCTGGTAAGGCGTTAACAGGTGTACGGGCGGCGCGCCCCTCTCTCCCGCGTCGCTCCCCCCGGGGCCCGGCCGAAAGCCGGGCCTTTTTGATGGCCGGCGGAACCGGCTGAACGGACGCGCAATGCGACCGCCTGAGGGCTCAACGGTTTTGCCGTCCGGATCATCCACCTTGTTGCGGTGCTCCCCTCTCTCTCCTGCACCGCTATCCCCTTGAAGCCCGGTTCGCCGGGCTTTTTTTCGACTCAATCCTTGAACAGGGTCTCCGGGTATTCCGGTTTCTGCTCGCGGGCCAGCAACTGGCGCAGGCCGTCGGTCGGGGTCAATTCGCCGTGCAGCACGGCGCGCACCGCGGCGGAAATGGGCAGTTCGATGCCGCAGCGGTCGGCCAGGCGCATCACTTCGTTGGCGGTCTGCACTGATTCGACCACTTGGCCGATCTGGCGCACCGCTTCGTCCAGCGATTCGCCGCGTCCCAGCGCCAGGCCGAGCCGGCGGTTGCGCGACAGGTCGCCGGTGCAGGTCAGCACCAGATCGCCGAGCCCGGCCAGGCCCATCAGGGTTTCCGGACGCGCGCCCAACGCGGCGGCCAGGCGCAGCATTTCGTTGAGTCCGCGGGTGATCAGGCCCGCACGGGCGTTGAGCCCCAGCTGCATGCCGTCGGCGACGCCGGTGGCCACCGCCAGCACGTTCTTCATCGCACCGCCCAGCTCGGCGCCGACCATGTCGTCGCCGGTGTAGGCGCGGAAGGCGGGCCCGTGCAGCACGTCGGCAACCTGCTGGGTGAAGGCGGCGTCCTCGCCGTGCACGGTCACGGCGGTGGGCAGGCCGAGGGTCACTTCCTTGGCGAACGATGGCCCGGTGACCACGGCCAGCGGCACGCCGGGGCCGACGATGTCTTCGGCCACTTCGTGCAGGAAGCGCCCCGACCCTGGTTCGAAGCCCTTCGTCGCCCACGCCACGCCGGCGGTGGTCGGGCGCAATGGCGCGATCGCACGCAGGGTTTCGGTGAAGGCGTGCGAAGGCACCACTACCAGCACCAGGTCGCAACCGGCCAGCGTCTCAGCCAGGTCGGTGCTGGCACGCAGGTTGTGCGGCAGCGGAATGCCCGGCAGGTAGCGGGGGTTTTCGTGGTCGCGTTCGATCGCGGCAGCGACGTTCGCGTCGCGCCCCCACAGCGTCACGGCGTGCCCGTTGCGGGCCATCAGCGCGGCCAGCGCGGTGCCCCAGGAGCCCGCGCCGAGAACGGCGATGTCCAACGCCGCGTTTTCGAGTGCTTCGGTCATGCGACCCCGGCTATCGGTGACCCGCCCCGCCAATGTACGGCGGGGCGAATCCTTCGGTCGTCCCCCTCCGCGGACGGAAGGGGCAAGTACTCAGGCGTTGCCCGCGGTTTCCGCGTTGGCCAGTTCGCCGCCCTGGCCCTGCGCGGCGCGCTGGCGCAGCGTCTCGGCGTACAGCGCGTCGAAGTTGATCGGCTGCAGGAAGAACGGGGGGAAGCCGCCGGCCTGGATCAGGTCGCTCATCAGCTGGCGGATGTACGGGAACAGGATGTGCGGGCACTGGGTGCCGAGCAGGCCGTCGATGGTCTGCGCATCGAAGCCGGCGATGCCGAAGATGCCGGCCTGCTGGACTTCGGCCACATAGGCCGTCTTGTCGCCGGCCTTGCAGGTCAGGGTCACGCCGAGCACGACTTCGAACGCGTTGTCGTTGAGCTGCTGCACGCGCTGGTTCAGGTTGAGGTTCAACTCCGGCTGCACGGCCTCGTTGAAGATCGCCGGGGCGCCAGGCACTTCGAACGACACGTCCTTGACGTAGACCTTCTCGACGGTGAAGACCGGGCCAACGGCCTGTTCGGGGGCGGCGGCGCCGTTGCTGGTTTCGTCGGACATGTTGCGTTTGCTCCGTTAATTCGGTGGAAAAGAGGGCGATTATGGCACGGCATGAGGGCGCGGCCGGGCCCGATCAAGGGCCGGCGGTCGGCGATCTGGCGGTTTCCCGGTTCAGCGGCCTTTGACCAGCGGCAGGTCGGCCTGCTGCCAAGCGGCGACGCCGCCGTCCAGCCAGTACACCTGCTCGAAGCCGGCCTTCTTCAGTTTCGCGGCAGCCGTGGCCGAGGCCTGGCCATTGCGGCACACCAGCACCACCGGCTTGGCCTTCGCCGCGGCCACCGCCTTGTGGTCGGCGGCGAACTGGCTGGCGACGATGTTGCGGCTGCCGGCGATGTGGCCTTTCTCGAAGTCGGCCGCCGGCGACAGATCCACCACCAGCGCATCCTCGCGATTGATCAGCTGGGTCAGCTGGGCCGGCGCCAGCGACTTGTAGCCGCGGAACAGGCGCATGACCTCGGTGACGATGATCGCGATGGTCAGGCCGGCGAGGGCCAGCCACAGCATCGGGCTGCTGGCGATGAAGGCCTGGAGTCGTTCGAAATTCACGGGGATTTCGGCAGGGCGGCGGAAAGGGCGGCGATTGTCGCACAGTGCCATCCGGCAAGGCGAAACCCCAAATCTTTGCCGCACGGCACACTTGAATGCCGTCTATTATCCATTGCCACGGCAAGCGAGCCGCTTCCCAATACTGTCTGTATTCACATCGAATGGCCGTCTCGGACAAACAAAATCCACCTGCCGGAACCATTCAGGTCGATCCGGAAGAAGGCTTTGGACCACATGTCACGGAACGCTTCCTGGATTTTTACGGTGAAGGTTCCGTATTTGTCACTGCCACTGTCGACTGCCTAAACCATCGATTCGCAAGTGTCCTCATGAAGTCAGGGGGACTTCCGGCGGACCATGTCGCTTTGCAGTACGGAACTCCGGAGATGCGCGGCTCGTTAGAAAGCTTGCTGAAGGCACTGGCTATGCAAGGCCTAAGTAAACCGCCCGTCCTGCTCATGCGCAGCGCCACCGGTTACGAAGAACCACAGCAGTTCATCTCGACAGCGAGTTCGATTCTAGGTGCCGAATTGGTGACCAACTGGATGCACCTGTTGGAACAAGAAGATTATGCCGGCGCAGACGCGCTCCTATCGATTCACTAAACAGACGCCACAATTTCGAACCGACACTGCTCGGCGCTCGCCTCAGGTCACTCCCCTTCCCAGAAATCCGGCAACCCGCTTTGCAGCCACCAGCGTTTCTGTGCCTCGTCCCACTGCCAGCGTTCGCGATAACGAATGCTGCGCTCGGCGAGGGTGTGGCGGTTGACCACGCCGATCTCGATGTCGCGCACCGCGGTGCCGTCGTCGAAGGTGCTGCTGCCGATGTCGCGGTAACCGGACACCTGGATCTGGCCGTAGCGGGCCAGCTGCAACTGGGTCATCGGGTGTTCTTTCCGGTACTTCGGCTCGACCAGGCCCCATGCGCCTTCGAAATCGCCCCAGCGCACCGCGCCGGAGAATGCGTTCTGCGCTTCGTAAAGCTTGTCGTTCTTGCTGCCGCCGGCCGTGGCGCAGGCGCCCAGCAGCACGGCCACGAACAACGCGAACAGGATGTTGATCGATCGACGCACGGCCTTCTCCCCCGGTGGAAGCGCCATCGTAACGTGCTTCGCGGCGTTCATTTGCGGGCAATGGCCACGAAACGGCCGCTGAGCGTGGTCGCCACGCCGCCATCGGGCAGCGCCACTTCGGCCTCGACCTGCACGCGGGCGCGACCGCGCGCGGCCAGGGTGGCGAAGAACGCATCCCATCCGTCTTCGTTGGCTTGCCCGCCTTCGCCCAGCCACGCCCGCGCCAGCAGGTCGTCGCGCAGCGGCGCCAGGTAGCGGATCGCGCTGTCGGCGACGTAGACCTCGGCGGACAGGCCGCGCAACTGCAACTGCAGGGTCACCAAGCCCCAGCCGGCGAGGGTCATCAGCGAGGTCAGGCTGCCGCCGAACGCGGTGCCCTTGTCGTTGACGTTGGCGGCCAGCGGTGCGCGCAACGACAGGCATTCGCCGTCGTAACCGGCCACGTCGACCTGCATCGCCGCAACCGGCGGCATCGAGGCGCAGTACTCGCGCAGGGATTGCAGGACTTCTTCCAGGGGCATCGCGGATAATCCGGACATGGCGACAGAGAACGGCGAATGGTACGTGATCTCCCTGCGACCGCAGGGCGGCCACGAGGGCATGCGTGCGGCCGCGGCGCGCCACGGCGCGCGCGTGCTGGCGCTGTCGCCATGGAAGCTGGTCGGCAACGACGCCGCCGGTTCGCGCGCCGAACTGCGCGCCGCGTTGGCCGCACCGCGGGTGATCTTCACCAGCCCCGCTGCCGTGCGCTTCGCGAAGCAACTGGCGACGCTGCGGCGCAAGCGCGGGCAGGTGTTCCTCGCGGTCGGCGCCGCCACGGCCGAAGCCTTGCGCCGTGCTGGCGTGGACGCCGTGGTTTCCCCGCAACGCATGGATAGCGAAGGGCTGCTCGGCCTGCCCGAGCTGCAAGGCTTGCGCGGAAGCGGCGTCGGCCTGGTCACTGCGCCCGACGGCCGCGACGTGCTCGCGCCAGCGCTGCGCCGGCGCGGCGCGCGACTGTTGCGCGCGGACGTGTATGCGCGAATGGAAATCCCGTTGTCCGCCGCGTCAGTGCGCCGCCTGCTCGAACTGCGGGCGCCCGCCTGCGTCGCGCTGAGCAGCGGCGCGGCGCTGGAATCCGCGTTGTCGCGCCTGCCCCCCGGCGCCCGCGCGCGCCTGCTCCGCCTGCCGGCCGTTGCCGCCAGCGAACGCCTTGCCGATCTGGCCCGCAACGCCGGTTTCGCCAAGGTGTACGTGGCGGCGGGGCCACGGCCCGCGCAACTGTTGTTGGCCGCACGAAAAGCGAGCGGGCGTTAGCTCGGTTCAGACCCGCCACGCGCGCTTCCACTAACATGGGAGCGCAACGCATGGATTCGAACGTCATGAACGACACCGACGCCGCGCCTCGGCGCACCTCCCTCAGCTGGCTGTTCGTCGCGCTCGTGGTCCTGCTCGCGATCGGTCTGGGTGGCTGGCGCGGCTGGAACTGGTGGCAAGCGCGCGAAGCCGCGCGGCAGACCCGCCTGGACATCGCCGAGCAGCGCGTTGCCGCGCTCGAAGCCCGCGTGGAAGCGCTGCGCCGCGACCTGCGTGCGCAATCGCAGCGCATCCAGGACGGCGCGGCGACCAACCGCGTGCTCCGCGACGAAGTGCTGGGCCTGGGCCAGCGCGGCGCGCTGCTGGAAGACACCGTGGCCAAGCTGGCCGACAGCCGGCGCTCCGGCGCGCAGGCATTGCGACTGGACGAAGTGGAATTGCTGCTGTCGCAAGCCGGACAGCGCCTGCAGGTCGCCGACGACGCCGAAGGCGCACGCCGCGCCTACGCGCTGGCCGCCGGTGCACTGGACGGCATCGACGACCCGCGCCTGCTCAACCTGAAGCAAGCGCTGGCACAGGAACGCGCCGCGGCGGACGCGTTGGGCCCCGGCACCCAGGCTACAGCTGCGCGTAGGCTCGCCGCGTTCCGCGCCAAACTGAAAACCCTGCCCGTGCAGCCGGTGGAAGCCGCGCGTCCAGCCTGGCAACGCCTGATCTCGCCGCTGGTCGAAGTGCGTCCCAGCCAGCAGACCACGCTGGACCCGGCGCAACGCACGGCCGCGCAAGCCGCGCTGGAACTGCAACTCGGCTTGGCCCAGGCCGCGCTGGAACGCGGCGACGACGCCGGCTTCGATCGCGCCCTTTCCGCGGCCGATGCCTGGTTACCGCGGCTATGGCCGGCATCCCCGGCGCTGGCCCAATGCCGCGCCGAGCTGAAGGCCCTGCAGGCCATGCCGCTGCGCGACGCCGCGCCGGTGCTGGGCAGTACCCTGCAGCAATTGCGCGCGTGGCGCGCGGGTGGCCTGCCGCCATCGCCGGCGCCCACGACGATGAGCATGGGAGACAAGCGTTCATGAAGAAGTGGATTGGCTACGCGGTGATCCTGCTGGTCGTGGTGCTGGTCGGCGCGCTGGGTTCGCAATGGCTGGCGCACAACGGGCGCGATTTCGGCGAAGTGTTCCTCCGCGTCGGCGGGTACGACTACAGCGCTTCGCTGCCGGGCGCGTTGCTGGCGCTGCTGATCGCAGGGCTCGCGCTGTGGCTGCTGTGGTCGCTGCTGGCACTGCCGTTCCGCGCCTGGGGCCGTTACCGGCGTAAGCAGGGCCGCGCGCGCTTGACCGAAGGCCTCGAAGCCCTGCACGGCGGCCACTGGCAACGCGCCGAAACCCTGCTGGACCGCGCCGCGCACGACAGCGAAGTCGGCACCATCGCGCGCATCGCCGCGACCCGCGCCGCCGTTGCGCGCGGCGACGAGGCCGGCGTGCAGAAACACCTGTCCGCGCTGCAGGCGCATAGCCCCGCCGCACACGCCGTGGCCGCTGCCGAACTGGCCTTGGCCCGCCAGGATGCGGCCGCCGCGCTGGACTCGCTTTCCGCTGCCGCCGCACAGCCGTTGCCGCCGCGCGGACTGGTGCTGCAGGCGCAGGCGCTGGTCGCGCAGAACCGCGCCGCCGAGGCCTACGGCCTGCTTGGCGCGATCCGCCAGCAGCAGGCGCTGGCACCGACGGAATTCGCTGCGCTGGAAGCGCAGCTAGCCGCGCAGACAATCGCCCAG
Organism: Pseudoxanthomonas helianthi; assembly: GCF_017939625.1. Lineage (GTDB taxonomy): Bacteria > Pseudomonadota > Gammaproteobacteria > Xanthomonadales > Xanthomonadaceae > Pseudoxanthomonas_A > Pseudoxanthomonas_A helianthi. Next base: position 1,389,073 of record NZ_JAGKTC010000001.1, on the reverse strand, counting down.
GCCGGCGATGCCAACCAACTCGCCGAACGCTGGGAAAGCCTGCCGAAAACGCTTCGGGCCGAACCAGCCATCGTCGCCGCGTACGCCGAACGCGCCGCCGCGTTGCGCTGGGAAGACGCCGCGACCCGCGCGTTGGAACAGGCCATCGATGCGCGCTGGGACGAATCGCTGGTTGCGCTGTACGGGCGCCTACCGGTCGCCAAGCTCGACTCGCGCCGCGCCAGCGCGCAGCGCTGGCTGTCGACGCACCCCAGCAGTCCCGCTTTGCTGGTGACGCTGGCGCAACTCGCGCGCCTGCAGGGGCAATGGCCGCAGGCGCAGGACTTCCTGCATCGCGCACTGGCCCAGGGCGCGGGCGCCGATGCCTGGGAAGAACTCGGCCACGGCTATGCCGCCGCCGGCGACGAACTGTTGGCCCGACGCAGTTACGCAAATGCGCTGAACGCCGCACGCGGCCAGGCCACCACCGAGTTGCCGGGTCGCGACCTGAAGCAGCGCATCCGCGACGAAGTGGCCGTCGAGGAACGCGACGAGCACGGCGTGCCGCGTTTGCGCGGCTGAGCCATTGCGACGCGTTTTCGTAGGAGCGCCCCTGGGCGCGACCGGACGAATGACGCTACGCGGATGGTTTCCCGATCCGGAGGCTATCCGATCGCGCCCAGGGGCGCTCCTACGAGAAGCGATGCGACCGCTGGCATAGTAGCCGGATGCAAACGCCTCCCCTGCTCGCCCTGACCACCGCACTCGGCGCCGGCCTGCTGGTCGGGCTGGTCTACGAACGGCGCAAGGCCGAAGACCCCAGCCTGATCGCCGGCCTGCGTTCGCATACGCTGGCCGCGCTGATCGGCGTGGTGTCGCTGTGGCTGGGCCTGCCGGTGTTCGCCATCGCCGTGTTGTTGTGCGGCGCGTTCGTCGCATTGGGTTACTACCGCACCAGTGCGACCGATCCGGGCGTAACTTCGGAACTCGCGCTGGTGCTGAGTTGCCTGATCGGGGGTCTGGCCTTGCGTTCGCCCGCTGTCGCCGGCGGGCTGGCGGTGCTGACCGCGATCCTGATTTTCGCCAAGTCGCGCCTGCATCGTTTCAGCCGCGAAGTGATCAGCAACCGCGAAGTCGCCGACGGGTTGATCCTGCTCGCTTTCGCCCTGATCGTGCTGCCGCTGCTGCCGGATCGCACAGTCGATCCGTGGGGCCTGCTGAATCCGGCGCAGGTGTGGAAGCTGGCGGTGCTGGTGATGGCGATCAGCGCGCTGGGCCATGTCGCGCTGCGCCTGGTCGGGACGCGCTGGGGCTTGCTGGTCGCGGGGTTCTTCTCGGGCTACGTGTCTTCCACCGCGGCAACCGCAGGTTTCGGCAAGCAGTCGCAGGCGCAACCGGGACTGCTGGCTTCGGCGGTCGGGGCGACGATGCTGGCGAACCTGGCTTCGTTGAGCATGTTCGTGCCGATCCTGCTGGCGATATCGCCGGAGTTGTTGCGCGAGACACGCTGGATCCTGGTGGCAGCGGGCGCCGTGTTGGTGCTGGGCGCTGCGCTCGGTGCGCGCCGTGTGCAGCAAGCGCAAACTCCGCCGCCGACTTCGGAAACGCGCATGTTCCGCATCGGCCACGCGCTGGGTTTTGCGGCGATGATCACCGCGGTGATCGTGGTGTCGAAGTTGCTCGGCCAGTGGCTCGGCCCTGGCGGCGCGCTGGCGGCGACCTTGCTCGCAGCGACGGCGGAATTGCATTCGGCGACCGCCGGCGTGGCCAACCTGTTCCGCGATGGCGTGCTCGATGCGAGTTATGCGCGATGGGCGGTGGTTGGGTTGATCGCGACGAGCTCGCTGGCGAAGTCGGGAGTGGCGTTCGCTAGCGGCGGAAAGGCGTTTGGTTGGCGGATTGCGCTCGGTCTAGGTGGAATGACCCTCGCAGCGGCACTGGCAGCGGTTTTCATGCGGTAAGGCGGGTCATGACCCGCCCTACCCGGGCATTGGGTTCACTGCCGGTCAAGCCGAGTGATCAGTTTCTCGGACGTTTGCGAAAAGGACTCCAGCGAATACTCGCGATAGAGCAGCTTGTTCTGGTCTTCCAGCAACAGGCCAAGCGTCTCGCCATCCGCATTCACGCTCTGATCCAGCACCCGCGATACCGGCTTGCCTAATTCGACATAACCCGAACCGTTGGTGTGCACGAGCGCCGGCACCACCTCGCGCTCGACTTCGGATTCCGCATGCAGTCCCTTCTCCACTTCCAGGTAAATCGCCACCACGGGCCCCGGATGGTCATCTGAGTCGACGCTCAGCATTTCCGTTTTGCGGATCAATTGCTCGTTTGCATCGAACAGCCAGCGGACATTCCCATTCCCGGGTTCCAGGAAGATCAGGTTGCGCGTCCTGTAATCGGGACCGTAGCTACCGGAAGATAAGTCCCTGCCGCTATCGTCCGTTTCCGCCTCGACCTCGAGCAGCTTCACGTCCGTTCCGCGGATCACCTTCAACTGATCGAAGCGCAAGCGTTCCTTCTTCGCACGTCCATCCGCGCCTTGTTGCGCGACTTCGACGGTATTGCGTGCACGCCAGCGCTTACCGGCCAACGAGCTCTGCACCCAGACGTAGGCGATTGCCAGCAACATGAGCAACCCGCCGACGGCAAGCAATCGATATACCCAACGAAAAAACACACTCTGATCGCTCACGACTCCCCCGGACTGCTGTAGCTCGGCAAGCGTAACCCAGATAAGGTTTCCATAGCCGGCGAGCTGACCTCCCGACGAGGTGTATGCTTTCAAAAGCGGCAAGACGGATCATGATCCTCTCTAATCGGATCAACCGCCCGTTCCAGCCAAACCGGTCGACGCGAACCGGCCTGATCAGGCGCTAGACGACATAGGGGAAATCGATGAGTTCCGTCCAGCATAGAAGTGTTACCGAATTCCAGGCCAATCGCGCGAGCGGCGCGCCCCGGCGATGGACGTACTGGGTAGCCTTATTCACCGCCGTAAATGGGCTTTTGCTCTTATCTGGGCAGGACCTGACTTTTCTCGCGGGCCTGGTCGCTCCCTTTGCTTTCGCAGGCGCAACTTCCCATTTCGTGGCTGCAGCGTTATTTGCAGCTATCGCATACGCATCGCTGAGGTATCGACCCATTCTTCTAGTGGCGCTTGTTCTTTATCTCGTCGATACAGCCTTTGCCGCGTACTCGACCCTGTGGTCTGGCGTAATCATGCATGTCGTGGTCTTGGCCCTTGTAGGGATCGCCGTGACCGCAGGTCGCCGCCTGAAGGCTCAGCTTGCGGCGGAGACTGGCGGCAATAAGGTCTGATGGTCCGCCCTGACGGTAGATGCTTCGCGATTTGACTACGGCAAGGCGAATCGTGACCCCCTACCCAGTTCAAGCCTCCAGCCTGACAACCCAACTTGGATCACTACTCCGTTTGACAGGTGGGCATGGACAAATCAACGTCGGATGACACCTTGATCCTTGACCAATTTGGCAGACCAATGCCGGCAAAACCGCCTCCAATCGACGAGAGACGCCAGCGTGCGCTGATTGATCGGCTGAAGGCTCTTCCCCTTATGGACGCAGCGTATCTATACGAAGAAAACCTTGGGAGCTTCGACAGGATACCCTTGCCGCACCTCAGGGATTTGTTTCCCGACCATCCCGGCGCGGAAGTTGTAGCTGCTTATCGCAAAGCCTCTCAGCTACTGAGAGATGCCTACGAGTTCGGCGACAGATGTCTGGCCCCCAAGCTCGAAGACGGACTCGCACTCGTGGAAGAAATGCGACAACGCCATCCAGGTTTTTCCGCCCAAACATACGGACTTGCGCTTCTTTGGGGTTGTAACAGAGCACGTTAAGCCGAGGCATTACGCGGCTTGGTTCGTCTCGATTTCGATGTAGATGAAGGGAGGGAACATGGCAGCCCGGACAAGATCGCTCGTCGCCTTCGCACATGTCGCCGACGTTCAGCGCAGCATCGATTTCTACGCCGACCTTGGCTTCAAGGTCGGCAACACCGTCGTTCCGGACGGTCAATCGGCGCCGGTATGGGCCTGGCTCCAGAGCGAGAAGGCCGATCTCATGGTGGGCTTGGCGGACTGCCCGGTCGACGCATCCCTGCAAGCCGTTCTTTTCTACCTTTACTTCGACGACATCGCGCATACGCGTGCCGCCCTGGTCGAACTGGGCCATTCGCCGGGCGAAATCAAATACCCGTTCTACATGCCCGGTGGCGAATGCCGGCTGGAAGATCCGGACGGTTACGTGCTTATGCTGGCTCAGATCTGAAGCAAAGAGCCGTGGGCTGGGATGGGGCGCAGCGTAACCCAGCACTTCGCGATGCTGGGTCGATAAGGCGACTCAGCCTACCAAAGC
>NZ_JAGKTC010000001.1:1363169-1384693 GCF_017939625.1 Pseudoxanthomonas helianthi | reverse complement strand
AAAGTCGCTGGATTCCCGCCTTCGTGGGAATGACGAGCAAAGAATCAACGCTCGACGATCGCCACCACACCCATCCCGCCCGCGGTACAGATCGACACCAGCGCCCGACCGCCACCACGTTCCTTCAACTCCTTCGCCACCGTGGCGACGATGCGCGCGCCGGTCGCGGCGAACGGATGGCCGGCAGCCAGCGACGAGCCCAGCGGATTCATCTTTGCCGGGTCGATGCTGCCCAGCGGCGCGTCCAGCCCGAGGCGGTTCCTGCAGTAGTCAGCGCTTTCCCACGCGCGCAGCGTACACAACACCTGTGCGGCGAAGGCTTCGTGGATTTCGTAGATGTCGAAATCCTGCAGCGTCAGGTTGTTGCGCTTCAGCAACTCAGCCACCGCCACGGTCGGCGCCATCAGCAAGCCTTCGCCGTGGACGAAATCGACCGCCGCCACCTGCGAATCGCGCAGGTAGGCCAGCGGCTCGTGGCCATGCGCGCGCGCCCATTCGTCGCTGGCCAGCAGTGCGGCCGAGGCGCCGTCGGTCAGCGGCGTCGAATTGCCGGCGGTCAGCGTGCCGCGGCCGGAAGTCTTGTCGAAAGCCGGCTTCAACGTGGCCAGCTTCTCGACCGACGTGTCGGGACGCAGGTTGTTGTCGCGATCCACGCCGCGGAACGGCACCACCAGGTCGGAGAAGAAACCGCGCTCGTACGCCGCGGCCAGCTTCTTGTGCGAAGCCACCGCCAGGGCGTCCTGGTCCTCGCGGCTGATGTTCCATTCCTTGGCCATGTCCTCGCAGTGTTCGCCCATGCTCTTGCCGGTGCGCGGCTCGGCCACGCCCGGGAACTCGGGCTTCAGTTCGGAGAACTTGAAGCCGCGGGTCAGCGCCTTGATCTTGTCGCCGGTGGTCTTGGCCCGGTTGGCGGCCAGCAGGCGCGCGCGCAGCTTCTTGCCATAGACGATCGGCACGTCGGACGTGGTGTCGGAACCCCCGCCGATGCCGGCCTCGATCTGGCCCAGCGCGATCTTGTTGCCGATGTAGATCAGCGTGTCCAGGCTGGTGCCGCAGGCGCGCTGCAGGGTGATGCCCGGGGTCAGCGGCGACAGGCCGGAGGACAGCGCGGCTTCGCGGCCCAGGTTCCAGTCGGACGAATGCTTGATCACCGCGCCCATTGCCACTTCGCCGAGCTGCTGGCCGTGCAGGCCGAACTTCTCGACCAGCGCGCCCAGCGTCCGCACCGACATGCCCAGGTTGCCCACGTCCGCGTAGGCCGTGTTCTGGCGGCAGAAGGGAATGCGGACGCCGCCGAGGATGGCGACGGGACGGGCTGCGGTCATGCTTAACCTCGGGGCTGGGGATGCGGCCATACGGCCGAGTTTGGTCTAATGCGCAGTCTAACGCTCCGGGTTTGGAGCAACCATTCCAATCGGTCAGGAACGATGAACCGAAGTGAAGGCGCCGTCGAAGTGCGTGGCCTGATGGCCATCGAATTGCAGGGCGGGCAGGCGCCGGCGCGTGCCGCGCTGGATCCCGCCACGGCCGGCGAGCTGGCCCAGAAGCTGGCCCGCGACCTGGCCGAACACGCGCCGCAGGCCCGCGAGCTGGACCTGGTCGTGGCCGCCGCGCATTTCGACCCGGCCGAGGCGCTGCGCCCCGGCTGGCCGCTGCACCGCCGCCTGCAGGAACTCGCCCAGCGCGCGCCGGGTGCCGCCGAAGGCCCACGCATCATCGCCTTCGGCGCCGACGCGGACGGCGCGGTGCCGCAGCCGCTGCAGGCCGACCCCGACCTGCGCGGCGGTTCGCTGCGGGTGCTGCCTTTCCTGCTGCGCGGCGACGCCGACATCGCGCGCACGGTCGGCGAACAGTTCGAAGCGGTGCTGCTGGAACGCGGCATGGCCGCGGCCGACACCGCTCTGCTCGCCCAGCAGGCCTTCGCCGTGCCGACCGAGCACATCCGCTACCTGACCGTGCACGATCTGGCGGCGATAACCGCGATGCAATACCAGCATCAGGGCCTCGAAGCGCTGTGGCCGTTGATCGAAACCGCGTTGCTGCAGCCCGACGCGGAGCAATGGCTGGACGCGCCGCCCGAACCGCTGCTGCGCTACGCCGACGGCGAAGTGCGCATCGCCCTGTTCGACCCGGACGCGTGGCGCCGCCGCTACGCGCCGGGCACGGACGACCGCGCGGTGCTGGAACGCGGCTTCCAGCTGTTCCAGGCGCGCCAGCGCCAGTACGCCGCGGTGCTCGGCGCGCACGACATCCCGGTGCAGTTCGTGCATTGCGGCGGCAGCGACGGACCCGATTCGCTCTGCTGATTGGCCGGCCGGCAGCGACCGTCGCGTTCTCCGGAGCATTGCTCGGAATCCGGGGAACCCGATGCACGCCCGCACACGCCCGCTGTATCCACGCGCCGCCTTCTGGTTCCTGCTGGTGCTGGGTACCGCCCTGATCGGCTTCTGGGGCACCTACTTCACCCGGCTGGCCGACAACAACGGCATTCGCCACGCCCATGCGGCAACCGCGTTCGCCTGGGTGCTGTTGCTGGTGACCCAGGCCTGGCTGATGCGCCGGCGCAACTTCACCGTGCATCGCGCGCTCGGCCGCACCTCGCTGCTGCTGGCGCCGCTGTTCGTGGTGACCGGGCTGTTCCTGGTGCAGGACATGCTGGCCCACCCCAGTCCGTTCGCGCAGGCCTTCGGCGTGCGGCTGGCCTTCCTCGATCTGACTTCGCTGGCCTGGTTCGCCATCGCCTACAGCCTGGCCTTGCGCCATCGGCGAGAAACCCCGCTGCACGCGCGCTACATGGCCTCGACCGCGCTGCTGGTGCTGCCGCCCGCGCTGACCCGTGCGCTGGGCATGAACATCCCGGCGATCACCTCATTCGAAATGGCGCTGCATTCCGCGTATTTCGTCACCGGATTCCTGTTGGCGGCGATGCTCCTGCACGACGTGCGCAGCGAAGGCCGCGTTCGCGCGCCTTACGCATTGTTGCTGGGGTTGACGGTGTTGCAGCAGATCGCGTTCGTGGTGTTGCCCGACGTGCCAGCGTGGACGCGGTTTTGCGGATGGATCGCGGGACTGTAGGCCGACGCACGGCGGATCCAATCCGCAACGTCCGACCGATCAACGTCAGGACGACGGAGTCGTCGATAACAAAGTCAGCCAGGTGCACGTGGGAACAATCTCAAGCCTGATGGACCGACTGCAGCGTAGGTCGGAACTTCCTCCACTCCGCGCGACCCCTTTTGGCTTCACCGCGGGTGAAGTCTTCTTTCCATGGCAGAACATCTCCGAGATATGGAGAGGCAAGGCGCCCGTCACCGATGAGGCGTCCCTTGAATTTCTGTCCGGTGGTCAGCGCATATCGATCTGTGAGGGCCGGCCGGGGTTCGATCAGCTGGAATCGTTCATGATCGCGGCGTTCCCGACCACGGCCGCTTGGCGCCAGGCTGTCCCGCAACCCGCTTTTGATTCGTGCCGGATGCTGCTGTACCGTCGTACCTGACATCGCTCAACTGGAACCGCTGCCCAAGCCGGCTGCAAAGCTCAAGGCGGCAGGTCGGCAAGCAGATCCGCTCTTGAACACCCGCACTCCTCCGCAAGAAACCCACTGGCCCGACGGCACGATCTTCACGCTGGGCCATTCGACGCTGGCGATCGAGGACTTCATCGCATTGCTGCAGACCTACGGCATCCAGCGGCTCGTCGATGTCCGTACCATCCCCGCTTCGCGCCACAACCCGCAGTACATGAGTGACGCGCTGGCCGCCAGCCTGGCAGCGAACGGCATCGGCTACCTGCACATGCCCGCGCTCGGCGGTTTGCGGCATCCGCGCAAGGATTCGCCCAACGCCGGATGGCGCAACAAGAGCTTCCGCGGATACGCCGACTACATGCAGACAGACGCATTCCGCGAAGCGGTGGAAAACCTGATCGTGATGGGCCGGCAATCGCGCACCGCGATCATGTGCGCCGAAGCGGTGCCGTGGCGCTGCCATCGTTCGCTGGTAGCCGATGCGCTGGGTGTGCGTGGCGTGCCGGTGGTCGAGATTCTATCCGCGAGAGACTGGCGGATGCATGCGCTCACGCCGTTCGCGCAGGTCGAGGGCACATCGATCATTTATCCGCCGAAGCAGGGTTCTTTGCTCTGACATCGTTATCCCGGCGAAAACCGGGATTCAGCCTTTCCGCGCATTACGAAGAGCTGGGTCCCGGCTTTCGCCGGGATGACGAATATGAGATTCAATGCGAAAGCTTCGTCAACGCCGACCCCTTGTGCAGCGCCACGTGATCGGTCTTGTCGCTCTTGATCTCGTATTGCGGCTCGTCCGTGCTGGCGTGGTGGGTATAGCCCTTCCAGTCCACGTCGCGTACGTGGACCTTGACGATCGTGCCGCTGACGCGACCGGCTTCGGAATTCCAGCCGACGTGGTCGCCGACCTCGAAACGCTTGCCCTTGGCCCGCGAGGCCATGCCCTGCCCTACTTGGTCACCTTGATCACGCCGCAGGCCACGCGCGCGCCGGCGTTGCCGGCCGGCTGGCTGGTGTAATCGTCGGGCGAGGCGTGCACGACGATCGCGCGGTTGGCGATGTCGTTGGCCGCACCGCCACCGAGGGTAACGCCGGCCAGGTGCACGTTGACCTGGACCACGCCATCGCGGTCGGCGACCACGTTGTCCATGTCACCGGCGTGGTGCTGGTTCGGAGCGGAACTGCTGCGTCCGTGCGGCGCGGCCGCGGGATTGAAATGCGGGCCGGCGCTGCTGGCATCCACCGCGCTGCAGTCGCCCTTCTCGTGCACATGGAACGCGTGCGTGCTGCCCGGCGCGAGTCCGCCGATGGTGCCGGTGATGTGCACGCCGCCGGCCATCGGCATGAAGGTCAGCTTGCCGCTGACCAGGCTGGCCGAAGCCGCGGCGAGGTTCGCGACCGCTTCCTTCGCGGTGCTGGTGCCGGCTGCGGGAGCTTCCTGCTGGGTGCGGGTTTCCGGCGCCGAACAGGCGGCGAGGATCGCGGTGGCGAGGGTGCTGGCAACAAGCAGGCGGAAGCTGCGCATGGTCGTGCTCCTGGAACTGGGAACGCGAATTTACGCCGATTGGCGTTGACCGTCGATGAAGCCGGCCATGGAGGGATCGCGTTCCGCTTATCCCTTGTAGAGCCGAGCATGCTCGGCTGCTCTTGCTTCTGCTTGATTGCCCTTGCTCTGGTAGGTGCCCGGCTTGTCCCGGCACCCTTTTGATCTTCGGCGGAAAGAGCAAAAAAGCAAGCCGGAACGAGCCCGGCTTCTACGACAGCATAAGCAAAGACAATGGCAACGGCAGCCGAGCATGCTCGGCTCTACGAGGCCGCGAATGGACGATGCTGTTTGCGCGGATCAGCGCCGCTTGCGCCCCGGTCCCAGCTTGCGGGTCACGGTGTTGCGGCCCACGCCGAGGCGTTCCGCGGCTTCGGCGCGGCGGCCGCCGGTGAACCGCAATGCGGCCTCGAGCAGCGCGCGGTCGAAACGCTCGCGCGCCTGCGCATGCAGGCCTTCGGCGCCTTGGCCCAGTTGCGCGCTGGCCCAGGCCGACAGCGCGATGTCCCATTCCTGCGGTTGCACGGGCGCGGCGGCGGCGTGGTCGAATGCGCCTTCGAGGTCGGCGACGGTGATGGTCTCGCCCGGCGCCAGTGCAGCGAGCCGCCAACAGACGTTTTCCAGTTCGCGCACGTTGCCCGGCCACGCGTAGTCGCGCAGCGCCTGCAACGCGGGCGCGGAGAAGCGCTTGGCCGGGGCATCCAGCTTGCGCGAAGCGATGGCGAGGAAATTGTCGGCCAGCCGCGGCACATCGGCGCGGCGTTCGCGCAGCGGCGGCAACTGCAGGCGCACCACATCGAGGCGATGCAGCAGGTCGGCGCGGAAACGGCCCTGCGCGACCAGCGCATCGAGCGGCTGGTGGGTCGCGGCGATCACCCGCACATCGACGCGGATCAGTTCGCGTCCGCCGACACGGAAGAACTCGCCTTCGGCCAGCACGCGCAGCAATCGCGTTTGCAGCGACAACGGCATGTCGCCGATTTCGTCGAGGAACAGCGTGCCGCCATCGGCCTGTTCGAAACGGCCGATGTGGCGTTTCTGCGCGCCGGTGAACGCACCTGCTTCGTGGCCGAACAGTTCGCTTTCCAGCAATTCGGCCGGGATCGCCGCGGTGTTCAACGCGACGAAGGGCTTGTGCGCGCGCGGCGATTCGCGATGCAGCGCGTGCGCGACCAGTTCCTTGCCGGTGCCGGTTTCACCGGTGATCAGCACCGACAACGGCGCCTGGGCCAGGCGGCCGATGGCACGGAACAGCGCCTGCATCGCCGGGGTTTCGCCGATCAGCTCGGTATGCCCGGCATCGGGCACGGGCACCGGCGCTTCGTCCGCCACGTGCGTACCCTCTTCCGGCAGCGCGCGCACCGCCAGCGCCACCGCGTCGTCGAGGTCGAACGGCTTGGACAGGAACTCGTGCGCGCCACCGCGGAACGCACCGGCGGTGCTGGCCACGTCGGTGTACGCCGACATCACGATCACCGGCAGTTGTGGATGGGCGGCCTTCAGCTTGTCCAACAAGGCCAGGCCATCGTCGCCGGGCATGCGCAAGTCGGTGAACAACAGGTCCGGCACGCCGCGCGATTCCAGCGCCCGCAACGCGGTCGCCGCGCTGTCGAAGCCATCGACCGCATAGCCGGCGTCGCGCAGCGCGGTGGCGAGCACGAAGCGCACCGAACGGTCGTCGTCGACCACCCAGATGCGTTGCGCATCGTCGCGGGATTCAGTGGACATGCTCGGCCTCCGCGCGGATCGGCAACAGCAGGGTGAAGACGGTATGGCCGGGGCGCGAACGGTATTGCAGCGAGCCGGCGTGCTCGCGCGCGACCTGCTGCGCCAGCGCCAGGCCGAGGCCGCTGCCTTCGGCGCGACCGCTGACCAACGGCAGGAACAGGTGCTCGGCCAGTTCCTGCGGCACGCCGCGGCCGTCGTCGATGATCTCCACGCGCAACCCCATCGCATGCGGCTGGTCGTGGATGCGCAGGCCGTGTTCGACCCGGGTGCGCAGGGTCACGCTGCCGGCGCCGGCCTGGATCGCGTTGCGCACCAGGTTCCACACCGCCTGCACCAGGCGGTCGGCGTCGCCCGGCAACTCCGGCAGGCTGGGGTCGTAGTCGCGCTGCAGGCGCACCGACCAGCCGCCTTCGGTTTCGGCCAGGCGCAGCACGCGCTCGAGCACGGCGTGGATGTTCAGGGCCGCGTGCGGGCGCTGCGGCGTGGGCGACAACAGTTGCTCGAGCAGGTCGTTGAGGCGCTCGATCTCGGATTCGATCAGGCCGATCAGCTCGCGCTCGTCCTCGCGGTCGTCGCGTTGCTGCGCGCGCCGCGCCAGCAATTGCGCCGCGCCCTTCAGCCCGGCCAGCGGATTGCGCAGTTCGTGGGCCAGTCCCTTCAGCGCCGCGGACAGGGCCCCGGGCAGGGCCTGGGCCGGGTCGGCCGCGGGGAATTCGTCGACCGGGTGCGCTTCGAGCAGCCAGCCGCCCTCCTCGCGCCGCGACAGCCAGCCCTCGGCGAAGCGCGGCGCCTCGCCGGGCACGCCCAGCGCCAGCCGGTGCAGGCGCAGGACGTCGTGTTCGGTATTGCGGAAAAAACGTTGCAAGGCGTCGCCGTCCATTTCCAAGGCCGCCAAGGGCTGGCCGAGCAGGCGCCTGACGCTGACGCCCAGCCAGCGGGCGAAAGCGGGATTGGCGCCGGCCAGCAGGCCGTCGGCATCGGTCCAGGCCACCGGCGTGTTCAGCGCGCCGGGGCCGGGCTCCTGCGTCATGGGGAAGTCCGGGGACGACATTGCACCAGTTTAGTGCAAGGCCGCCCCCGGGCAAGCCTCAGGCCTCGTAGGCCGATTCGCCGTGCGAGGCGATGTCGAGGCCTTCGCGCTCCTCGTCGATCGAGACGCGCAGGCCGACCGTGTACTTCACGATCAGGTACGAAACCAGCGCCACCACGCCCGACAGCACCAGGGTGGTCAGCACGCCCTGCACCTGGATCCACACCTGCGTGCCGATCGAGTAGTCGGTCAGCGCGGTTTCGGTGACGTAATCCCAGATGCCGGCGCCGCCGAGCTTCGGCGAAGCGAACACGCCGGTCAGGATCGCACCGGTGATGCCGCCGACGCCGTGCACGCCGAACACATCAAGGCTGTCGTCGGCGCCGAGCAGGCGCTTCAGGCCGGTCACGCCCCATAGGCACAGCACGCCGGCAATGGCGCCGATGGCCAGTGCGCCGTTCAGGCCGACGAAGCCGGCGGCCGGGGTGATCGCGACCAGGCCGGCGACCGCGCCGGACACCGCGCCCAGCAGCGAGGGCTTGCCCTTGAAGATCCACTCGACGAAGGTCCACGCCAGCACCGCCGCGGCCGTGGCCAGGAAGGTGTTGACGAAGGCCAGCGAGGCGGTGCCGCTGCCTTCCAGCGCCGATCCGGCGTTGAAGCCGAACCAGCCGACCCACAGGATCGACGCGCCGACCATGGTCAGGGTCAGGTTGTGCGGCTTGATCGCCTCGCGCCCGTAGCCGGTGCGCTTGCCGATCACGAACGCGCCGACCAGGCCCGCGATGGCCGCGTTGATGTGCACCACCGTACCGCCGGCGAAATCCAGCGCGCCCTTGGCGAACAGGAAGCCCGACTTCGCCAGCACGCCATCCACCGCGTCGGCGCCGGTGAACGCATCCGGGCCCGGGAAGAACCAGACCATGTGCGCCATCGGCAGGTAGGCGAAGGTGAACCACAGCACGGTGAACAGCAACAAGCCGGCGAACTTGATGCGTTCGGCGAACGCGCCCACGATCAGCGCGCAGGTGATGCAGGCGAACGCGCCCTGGAACACGAAGAAGGTCAGTTCGCTGATGTACACGCCCTTGGTGAAGGTCGCGCCGATGCCGGCGGAAGTCAGCCCCGCCGCGAACAGCCGGTCGGTGCCGCCGATGAAGGCGTTGCCTTCGGTGAAGGCGAAGCTGTAGCCGTACAGCGCCCACAGCACCGCGACCAGCGCGAACACGACCAGGTTCTGGATCAGGATCGACAACACGTTCTTGCTGCGGACCAGGCCGCCGTAGAACAGCGCCAGTCCGGGCAAGGTCATGAAGATCACCAGCGCCGCCGACACCAGCACCCAGACGTTGTCCGGTTTGCTGACGGTGGGTGCGGGCGCGGGTGGGGCTTCCGCGGCGGCGGGCGCAGCCGCTTCGGCCGGCGCCGTCGCAGCGGCTTCCGCCGGCGTGGCTTCGGTCGTGGCGGGTGCGGCCGATGGCGCGGCTTCGGGTGTCGGTGCCGCCGCTTCGGTGGCGGCCGGCGCGGCCGCTTCCTGCGCCGCACTGGCGACGCTGGCGAAACCGACCAGGCTCAAGCCGCACAGCGCGGCCAGGGCCAGGGTCTGCATCCGGGTCTTCCACCCGGAGAAAGAACGGGTCTTCATGGGGTTCTCCGAGTGGGGATCACAGTGCGTCCGCGCCGACTTCGCCGGTGCGGATGCGGATGACCTGGTCGATGGGCGTGACGAAGATCTTGCCGTCGCCGATCTTGCCGGTGCCGGCGGCCTGCTGGACCGCTTCGACGATCGCGTCCAGCCGCTCGTCCGCGACCACGGTTTCGATCTTGATCTTGGGCAGGAAATCGACGACGTACTCCGCGCCGCGATACAGCTCGGTGTGGCCCTTCTGCCGTCCGAAGCCTTTCACTTCGGTGACGGTGATGCCCGACACGCCGATTTCGGAGAGGGCTTCCCTCACCTCGTCGAGCTTGAACGGGCGGATGATGGCGGTGATGAGTTTCATCGTGCTTCGCTCCGTGGTGGGACTGCGGGATGCGTTCAGAACGCCTTGGTCAGGGTCAGGGCGACGGTGTCGTCGGCGATCTTGTTGCCGAACGCATTGGTGTAGAGCGCGTCGTCGGCGTCGGTGCCGGTGTAGGCCGCGGCGATCGAGAAGCCGTTGTCGAAGGCCTTGGTCACGCCCAGCTTCCAGTCGCTGTATTCGAAGTCCTTGTTGTCTTCGATCCACTGCTTGCCGTAATGGGCGTTGAGCGTCCAGCCGGGCGAGAAGGTCCAGTTCGCCGAGCCGTCGAGGTAGCCGCTGCCTTCCGAGCCGACGTAGCCGAACAGTTCGGTGACGGCGTAGGAGTACTTCAGGCCGAGGGAAAGGTTCTCCACGGGCGTCACGGTCGCACCGGCGTAGATCTCGGTGGTGTCGGCCCGGCTGAAGCCATCGGGGAAGTCGCCCGGGTAGTAATAGGTCAGCGCGCCGACGTCGTACGAGAGCACGTCGTTGACCTTGCCGCGGTAGCCGAGATAGCCGTCCAGCTCCAGGCTGCTGGAAATGTCGCCCGGGATGTCGGACAGCCAGCTGATGTTGCTGCCCCAGACGCCGGCGTAGAAACCGCTGTCGTGGGCGTATTCGATGCCGCCCTGCAAGGCGGGGTCGCCGTTGGTCTGCGACACGCCGCGGAACACGTAGTCGCTGGTCAGCGACGCGCTACCGCTGGTGCCGGCTTGGGCGATGGAAGACGCGGCGAGCGCGAGCGCTGCCGTGGCGATGCGGATGCGATGGATCGATTGGATGGACGACATGACTCAGGCTCCTCATAAGCGGTGCCCTCCCCGGTCATTGGGCGTGTGCCCGTGCGATGCAGGAACCTCTCGCGCCCTGCCCGCGGCGATCGAAGATCGCGTTCGTTTCCTCGTGCCTGGTGTTGCGGTCTGCGGAACCGCCGCATGCGGCTCGCCTGCCTCTCCCTTCGAGAAGGTGCCGGAGGGCGGATCCGTCGATCCGCCCTGCCGGCCCCCTGACGCACTCGCCGGGGAGGGAGCAGAGCGAGGGTCAGCCTGCTCGCCCCCGATGCGCCTCGCGGCGCATCGCGGCTTGAATCAATTCGCGTTGTGTCGCTGGCGTACCGGTCGTTCCGAAGCCGCAACGACCGGCATGCCGTTTTCCATCAGTTCGCGTAGTACAGCTGGTACTCCAGCGGATGCGTGGCCGCGCGGAACTTGGTCACTTCCTGCATCTTCAGGTCGATGTAGCCGTCGATCAGGTCGTCGCTGAACACGCCGCCGGCCTTGAGGAAGTCGCGATCGCCGTCGAGCGCTTCCAGCGCCTGGTCGAGGCTGGAGCAGACCTGCGGGATCAGCTTCTCTTCTTCAGGCGGCAGGTCGTACAGATCCTTGTCCGACGGTGCGCCCGGGTCGATCTGGTTCTTGATGCCGTCCAGGCCAGCCATCATCAGCGCGGTGAAGGTCAGGTAGCCGGACTGCAGCGGATCGGGGAAGCGGATCTCGATGCGGCGCGCCTTCGGGTTGGACACCCACGGAATGCGGCACGACGCCGAACGGTTGCGCGCCGAGTACGCCAGCATCACCGGCGCCTCGAAGCCCGGCACCAGGCGCTTGTAGCTGTTGGTGCCGCTGTTGGCGAACGCGTTGATCGCCTTGGCGTGCTTGAAGATGCCGCCGATGTACCACAGCGCCAGCTGCGACAGGCCGCCGTAGCCGTCGCCGCTGAACAGGTTCTGCCCGCCCTTGGCCAGCGACTGGTGCACGTGCATGCCGCTGCCGTTGTCGCCGACGATCGGCTTGGGCATGAAGGTCGCGGTCTTGCCGTTGCGGAAGGCGATGTTCTTAATGATGTACTTCATCGTCAGCAGCTCGTCGGCCTTCTTCACCAGCGAGCTGAACTTGGTGCCGATCTCGCACTGGCCGGCGGTCGCCACTTCATGGTGGTGCACTTCGGTCTCGATGCCGACCAGTTCCAGGGTCTTGACCATCTCGGCGCGCAGGTCGTGCAGCGAATCGACCGGCGGCACCGGGAAGTAGCCGCCCTTCACGCCGGGACGGTAGCCGCTGTTGCCGCCGTCGTACTTGGCGCCGGTGTTCCAGGCCGCTTCTTCCGAATCGATCTTGAAGAAGGTGTTGCCCATCTCGTTGGCGAAACGCACGCTGTCGAAGATGAAGAACTCGGGTTCCGGGCCGAAGAACGCCTGGTCGGCGATGCCGCTGGACTTCAGGTAGGCCTCGGCGCGCTTGGCCACGCCGCGCGGGTCGCGCGAGTAGCCCTGCATCGTCGCCGGGTCGAGGATGTCGCAGGTCAGGTTGATGGTCGGGTCGGCGTAGAACGGATCCAGGTAGGCGGTGTCGGCGTCCGGCAGCAGGACCATGTCGGATTCGTTGATGCCCTTCCAGCCGGCGATCGAACTGCCGTCGAACATCTTGCCTTCCTCGAACAGGCTGGCCTCGACGATGCTGACCGGGAAGGTGACGTGCTGCTGCACGCCGCGCATGTCGACGAAGCGGAGATCGACGAACTCCGCCTTGTTGTCCTTGATCAGCTTTTCGACTTTGTCGAGAGACATCGGAAACCTCGGGTTTTGGGAATGTGGGTGACCGGCTTATCGCAAGGGCTGTGCCAACTCAAACCCCTTGTAACCCATTGATTTTCATCGATTGGTGCAGTGCGGTTGGGACCAATTTGCACTATTTTGGTGATTTAGGTTTGTATACGCCTCGATTTGGTGCAATCTCGTTCCGCAACGCCCGAAACGGTACCCTTCGCGTTCCCCTCCCGCCGTGCCCCCGCTTCCCTATCCCATGACCGACCTGATCCAGGCCCTGCTGCTGGGCATCATCGAAGGCATCACCGAGTTCCTGCCGATTTCCAGCACCGGCCACCTGCTGATCGCGGAACGCTGGCTCGGCCACCGCAGCGACCTGTTCAACATCGGCATCCAGGCGGGGGCGATCCTGGCCGTGGTGCTGATCTACCGGCGTCGCCTGTGGGGCATGCTGTCGGCCTTCTTCGGCCACGACGCACCGGCGATCTACGATCCGCTGGGCATCACCTCCACCCCGGCGCAGTCGCGCGCCTACGCCTTCAAGCTGCTCGCCGCGTTCGCGGTGACCGCGATCGGCGGGCTGCTGGTGAAGAAACTCGGCTGGCAATTGCCCGACACGGTGCGGCCGATCGCCTGGGCGCTGATCCTCGGCGCGTTCTGGATGGTCGCGGCCGAGCACTTCGCGGCGAAGAAGGCCGCGCGCGAAGGCGAACGCACCGCGATTTCGTGGACGGTGGCGGTGCTGGTCGGCCTGGCCCAGGTCGTGGCCGGCGTGTTCCCCGGCACCTCGCGCAGCGCGGCGACGATCTTCGCCGCCTTGCTGTTCGGAACCACCAGCCGCGCCGCGGCGACCGAGTTCGCTTTCCTCATCGGCATTCCGACCATGTTCGCCGCCACCGGCTACGAACTGGTCGACGTGCTGATGCATGCTTCCGAACAGACCGGGCAGGCCACGAACGAGGACTGGAGCGCCTTCCTGGTCGCTTTCGTCGCCAGCGCCGTCACCGCCTTCATTGCGGTGAAGTGGTTGCTGCGCTACATCCAGAGCCATCGTTTCACCGCGTTCGCTATCTATCGCCTGGTGTTCGGCGTGGCCCTGCTGTTGCTGGTACCGGCCGGCGGCTGAACGCGAAGGGCGTACGATCACCCCGTTGCATCGACCCGCACGTTCTGGACCACGACCCCATCAAGGAGAACCCGATGAAACGTCTGCTGCCGCTCGTCCTTCCGCTGGCCCTGGCCGCTTGCTCCGCACCGCCGCAGGGCGAACAGCCCGCCCAGGCGACGACCCCGCCCATGGTTTCCACCGCGACCGCCATCGACGCGAAGACGCTGGCCGCGAACCACTGGAAGCTGGCCGAGGCGCACGACGCGCAGGGCAGGGCGCTCGACGCCTTGCTGGTGCGCGCCGATGCACCGGTGCAGCTGGATTTCGCCGACGGGCGCGTTTCCGTGAGCAATACCTGCAACCGCATGGGCGGCGGCTACGCCGTCGAAGGCAACCAGCTGAAGTTCGGCCGTTTCGCCTCGACGATGATGGCCTGCGTCGATCCGAATCTGGCGGCGCTGGACCAGGAAGTCGGCAAGCGTTTCGAAGGCGCGCTGACCGCGGAAACGCCGGACGCCGCGACGCTGAAGCTGACCACCGCGACCGGCGACGTGCTGGTGTTCAAGGGCGAGCCGACCGCGGAAATGCGTTACGGCGGCCCCGGCGAGAAGGCCTTCCTCGAAGTCGCCGCCGAAACCAAGCCCTGCAGCCATCCGCTGATTCCGGACAAGCAGTGCCTGCAGGTGCGCGAGCTGCAGTACGACGACAAGGGCCTGAAGGTCGGCGCGCCGGGCGAGTTCCAGAACTTCTATGCCGATATCGAGGGCTACAAGCACGAACCCGGCGTCCGCAACGTGCTGCGGGTGAAGCGCTTCAAGATCGCCAATCCGCCGGCCGACGCGCCCAACCAGGCCTACGTGCTGGACATGGTGGTCGAATCGGAAACCGTGAAGAAGTAGGGCGGTCTCAACCCGGCAGCGATGCTTCAGCCGCTGCCGGTGCGGGTCTGTCCGTCGAACCCAGCGGGCCGTCGGCGAACTGCGCGGACAGCGACGCGCGCGGCTTCGCCACCGAGCCGCGCACGATCACGTAGCTTTTCGCCAGCGAGTCGTGCCAGGCGCGACGCACGTCGTCATCGCTCAACAGCAACGACACGGCATCGAACGGAATCAAGCGACAAAGGCTGCGCAGCGCCGCGCGACCGAACGACAGGCGATTGCCTCGTTCGTCGACGACCCGCGTGTTGGTGATCAACTTGCCGACACTGAAACCGAACAGGCCCTCGAAGAAGGTGTAGTAGAGGAAGGTCGTCGCATAGGTGATTGCGAAATCGGTCAACGTGTCGATGTTCTCGGCCCAGGCCAGCACCCGGTCGCCAAAGACGAGTGCGGCCGCCACCATGCCCGCAAACACCAGGCCGTAGATCACCAGCCGATCGATCAGCCAGTTGAAGAACCGCCGCCACTTGCTGGCCGCGTCCACGTCCCACAAGACCGTGTTGTCGACCAGTGCCGCATGGGACGCCTGATAGGGATTGTCAGCCTCGCTCATCCGGCTTTCCCCTGGTCGGCATGCAGCGAATAAGTGCCGTAAACCAGCGCCTCCGCGAGCACGTGGCCATGCATCGCGCGCAGCGCGGCAGCGGCGGTAAAACGATCAGGCACGTCGAGTTTCGCCACGTCCAGTGCGAACAGGCGGAAGAAGTAACGATGGGTGCGCAAATCATTGAAAGGCGGGTAGGGACCGTCGTAGCCGAAGTAGTCGCCGCCCATCTCGGCGTCGCCGGCGAACCAGCCGGTGTAATCGTTCAAGCCCTGCCTTGCGCCGGCGAGCCCCGGCGGCCGGCGCTTGCCCTTGGCGACGATGCCGTCGCCGCAGCTGCCGGCGGGAATTTCACGCACGTCAGCGGGAATGTCGACCACGGCCCAGTGCACGAAGTCACCGCGCGGCTGTTCGACCGGGATGTCCATGTCCTCGCGCCCGACCGTTTCCGGCACCGTCGGCGCGTCCGGATCGATGCACAGCAACGCGAACGAACGCGTGCCTTCGGGCACGTCGTCCCAGGCCAGGTGCGGATTGCGGTTCGGGGCGAAGCCGTCCGGTTGGCCCATCGCGAATTCCGCGGGGATCGGCTGGCGGTGTTCGAAGCTGTCGCTGTGGATGCGCATGCTCTTCTCCGCGTGGCGATCCGCGGATTCTACGTCGCGCGGGTCAGGCCTGGGCCAGCCTTTGCGCCACCCATTTTTCGCCGAAACCGTCGCATGCGGCGTTCTCGATGAAGCCGCAATGCCCGCCGAAGCGAGTGATTTCCCGGCGGACGAGCGGCGAGGGATGCCAGCGCAGGAAATCCCCATAGGGAATCACCGGATCGTCGCGCGACATCAGCACGTCGGCCGGCACGGTCAGGTTGGCGAGACGTTCGCCGGCGATGCTGTAGCCCTCGAAGTAGTCGTCGATGGTGTGGAAGTCGGTATGGCGTTCCACCATCCATTCGGTCAGCGCGCGCACGCTCAACGCCAATGTCGCGTCGTCGTAGTTGTGGCGCTCGGGGAACAGCTCGCGCTTGCGCTCCAGCGAGCGCCGCCACTTGCGCTGGAAATACCAGTGGTACAGCGGCAATCCGTTCTCCATGCCCATCATCGCCGAGGCCGGGTCGAGCAGCGGGCACACCGCCGCGACCCGCGCCAGCGGCAGGCCCGCCAGCGGCGCGCGCAGGGCCAAGCGCAGGGCGAAGTTGCCGCCCAGCGAGTAGCCGGCGGCGACGAAGCGCGACGACGGGAAACGCCGGGCCACGTCGCACGCGGCGTTGACCACCTCGTCGAGGCGGTTGGAATGGAAGATCTCTTCGTTGAGGTGATGGGTGCCGCCATGGTCGCGGAAGTTCAGCCGCACCACGTCGAAGCCGGCCTCGAGCAATTCCGCCGCGGTCAGGCGCATGTAGCTGGACTCGGTGCTGCCTTCCCAGCCGTGCAACAGCAAGGCCAGTCCGCGCGGCTCGCGGCCGCGCAGGGTGCTGTGCCAGCCGAGCAGGCGTACGCCGTCGCCGCCGTCGAAGATGTGCTCGGTCGATACGGCGCCGATCTGCTTCAGCCGGCGCAGGCCGCGGCGCTGGCGCAGGGTGCTGGAACTGAGCACCGATTGCAGGTGCGGATTGCGCAGCCATTTGGGCGGCCGGTAGTCGGCGGCGGTCAACATGAAGGAATCTGCCCCCTCCCTTGCGCAACGCGCAGGGGAGGGTTGGGGAGGGGTTGCCTTTGATCTTGCCTTCGCTTGGTTTGCAAATCAAAAAACAACAGCAAAAGCACCCCTCCCCAACCCTCCCCTTCGCCTCCGGCGAAAGGGAGGGGGCATCAATCGCCCTGCATCGCCGCCGCTATGCGGCTGCGCGCCAGTTCGGCGATCTGCCGGCGGCCTTCGGCCTCGCCCGGCAGGATCGGCTGCAGGAAGCACACCGCCGTCTTCCGCGACGGTTCGCCGAGCAGGCGCACGAAGTTGGCGAAGAAGCTTTCGCGCGGCGCGAACGCGACCACGTGCTGGGCGTCGCCGTGCGGGCCGTAGCGCAGCGCGACCGGCTGCACCGGCACCTGCGCTTCCACCGCCGGCAGGAAGATGCGCGCATGAAACGGGCCGAGTTCGCGACCGTCACGGGTGCCGCCTTCGGGGAACACGCCGACCGCGCGGCCTTCGCGCAGGCGTTCGATCATCGCCTGCATCACCCCGCCCAGCGATTCGGTGCTGCCGCGCTGGTGGAAGATGGTCTCGCCGCGCGCGGTCAGCCAGCCGACCACCGGCCAGCCGCGGATCTCCTGCTTGGCCACGAAACCCATCATGCGCTGGCTGTGCATGACCTCGATGTCGACCCAGCTGACGTGGTTGGCGACGAACATCGCCGCGCCCGGCAGCGGCGTGCCGACACGATGCAAGCGGAAACCGAAGATGCGCATCAACCCGGCCGACCAGGCGCGGATCGCCCGGTGTTCCAGCCGTTCCGCGCCCCACGGCAGGCCCGACCACAGCGGCACCATGCACAGCAGGGTCAGGGGCAGCAGGACGAGGACGTGGACCAGCAGCAGCGGCACCCGGATCAGGTAACGGAGCGCGCGCCCAAGGCCGCCGGTGGCGGGGGAGGGGGAAGTCATCCGCGCACGATACCGGAGGCGACTGGAGTTCGACTACTGGACTGCAGCGAATGGAACCATTGCACCACCAGTCGGCCGCGGCGGGTTCAGCGGCGCGGCACCACGGCGAGCGTCAGCCGCGAGACGCAGACCGGCCTGCCGGCCTCGTCCTCAATGCGGATTTCCCAGACCTGGGTGCTGCGGCCGACATGCAGCGCGCGGGCGGTGCCGGTGACCGTGCCTTCGCGCACCGCGCGCAGGTGGTTGGCGTTGATTTCCAGGCCTACCACCATCTGCGTGGCAGCGTCGACGCAGTAGCCGCCGGCCATGCTGCCCAGGGTTTCGGCCAGCACCACCGAAGCGCCGCCGTGCAACAGCCCGAACGGCTGCTTGGTCCGCGCGTCCACCGGCATGGTCGCGCGCAGCCAGTCGTCGCCCGCCTCGGTGATCACGATGCCGAGGTGTTCGATCAGGGTGTCCTGGCGCACGGCATTGGCTTCGGCGATGTCGATGGGTTTGAGGAAGGCCATGGGAAGTTCCGTCGGAATCAGAGGATCGGCACCAGGCCCGCGCCGAACGCGGTCAGGATGCGCACGTACAGCCGCTTCGGGCCGATCTTGACCTCGGGGAAGTCGCCGACGTCGCGATAGCACCTGGCGAAGTTCGGATCGTTGGTCGGCAGCGGCGCCGGGCAATCGGGGCCGGGCACGAATTCGTAATTGGTCGAATAACGCCACGGCCACAGGTCGAACAGCGGCAGCGCGCTGGAGATCTTGTCCAGGCTGTAATTCAACCCGGAGAACAACGGCGGCTTCTCGCGCGGGCCGATGGTCCACGAATTCTCCGGCTCGATGTCGCGACGGATGCTCGCGGCCAGCGCCCTGGCGAAACCCGCATCCTCGACGATCACCACTGCCTCGGTGTTGTAGTTGTCCGAGCGCGGATCGAAGTTGTCGGTGCCGATAACGCCGACGCGTTCGTCCACCACCAGCGACTTGGCGTGCAGGCCGATGCGGATGCCGGCGCGCTTCAGCCGGATCGGCCGGTTGGCCGCCTTGCTGCCGAAGAACGACGGGCGGGTTTCCCCGCGCAGCAGTTCGCGCTGCACCTTGCCTTCGGCAGCCGTCGCGGCTTCCTCTTCCAGCGCCAGCGGCGGCGCTTCCGAGCGCAACAGCGCGGCGTAGTCGATCGGCGCATCCTCGGGGAACGGCTTCAGTTCGAAGATCTGGAAACCGAAATCGCGCAGGTAGCGGCGCTTGTACTTGAAGGCCAGCGAATAGACGATCGGGTTGTCGCTGGCGGCCAGGCTGCTGGTCGATACCACCACGCGCGGCGGCGACGGACGCGCGCGCAGGTCGAGGAACATCTGCTGGGCCTGCTTGGAGAACACCAGGTACGGCGTCTGCAGCAACACTTCCTTCTGCGCACCCTCGATCAGGTTGCGCAGTTCCGGCGCCGCGACCGCACTGCGTTCCGGACGTTTGCGCCGGTGCTTCTGCGGCAGGTCGGCGACGTATTGCACCGCGCCCACCGGTAGGGCCTGGTCGGCGAAGCGGGCGCGCTGCAGCTCGGTGTCTGCGGCTTCGCGCTTCAGTTCCTCCACCCGCGCGGGACGACGGAATTGCGCCGCCGGCATCTGCGGCGCGCCTTCGCGCAACAGCCTGCGGCCGACGTCGTTGAGCCGTTCGGCCGGCACGCTGCGCCGCGCCTCCCAGAAAGCGTCGAAGTTGCGCTGCATCTCCGCGGCGGCCGGTCCGGCGACCAGCACGTCGCGGTCGCGGAAGTTGTATTCGGCGTCCCAGTCATAATAGTCGTCCTGGTAGTTGCGCCCACCGGAAATGCCGACTTCGCCGTCGACCAGCAGCAGCTTGGTGTGCATGCGCTGGTTGAAGCGGCGGAAACAGCACAGCACGCTGGCCGCGTAGTCGAGGTAGTGCAGCTTGGCCTTGCCGAAGGTCGGGTTGTAGATGCGCAGGGAGAAGTTGCGGTGGCTGCTGGCCAGTGCGCCGAGGATGTCGATGTCGCCGATCGCCGACAACTGGTCGACCAGCAGCCGCACCTTGACCCCGCGCCGCGCCGCGGCCAGCAGTTCGTCCAGCACCAGCCGCGCGCTGTCGTCGGTATCGAAGATGTAGGTCTGCAGGTCGATGCTGCGCCGCGCGCCGCGGATCAGGTCGATGCGCGCCAGCAGCGCATCGCGACCGTGGTCGAGGATCAGCGCGTAGTGGCGCGGCTGTTCCGCGGTGGATTCGCGCAGCGCGCGGTCGCCCAGCTTGCGCAGCGGGGATGGCTGCGCGCAGGCGTCGTCGCGGGTGCAGTCGACCAGCTGCGAACGCGCACCGTCGGCAATCAGCGCGGCGCTGTCGCGCTGCGCATCGCTGAGGCTGACGCAGCCGCTGCCGGCCAGCGCCAGCAGCGTCGCGAGCAACCAGCGCGGCGCCGTCAAGGCACGGACTCCGCCGGCGCCTCGCGCAGGCGCGAGCGCAGCACGAACACCACCCGATCGTTGACCGCCAGGCCGAACGCGCCCATGTCGTAGTCGCTGCGCCGCACCGCACCGATCACCACGACGTCGCAATCCAGCCCAGCACGCTCGCAGGCTGCCGGCTGCACGGTCAGGGTCTCCGGCCGGGCGATGCCACGGATGTTCAGTTCGCCGGCCAGCGCGCCGCCGCGCTTGATGGTTTCCGGATCGTACGGCCGCGACACGAACACCACCGCCGGCCAGGTCTGCGCGCCGAAGAAGCGGTCGCCCCGCGCCCATTCGCTGTAGCGGGGATGGCCGACGATCTCGACGTCGCGGGTGTACATGCGCAGTTGCACCTGCTGGCGGCCGTCGGCCAGGGCCACGACCTTGCCGTCGAAGCGCGGGAAGCGGCCCACCAGTTTCTGGCCCCAGCGCGTGCTGAGTTCGAAACCGAAGTTGGAGCGCTCCATGTCGAAGCGCAATTCGCCGCTCACCGTACCGGCCTGGGCGCCGTTCGTCGCGCCCAGCATCGCCCCGCACAGCAGTAACGTCCCGATCAGGTTTCGCATACGGGACCGATTCTAGCGACGCTTGCCTTTACGGCCACCAGAACGCGGAGAGTTGGGCGATGCCCGGCTCGATGGACGCCTCGGCCGGCAGGCTCAGCACCGCGATGCCGCCCGGCGGCATGCCGCGGTAATCGCCCGACTGGCCGCTGTGCAGCAATGCGGCGAGGCGTTCGAAGCCGGGGTTGTGGCCGACCATCATCAGCCGTTGCGCGTCGCGGTTGCTGTCGGCGATGTCGGCGAGGGTGCCGGGGGTGGCGTCGTAGATGTGTTCGTCGAGGCGCTGGTCGACGTAGCCGATGGCGGCCAGCACGGCTTCGAGGGTTTCGCGGGTGCGCCGCGAGGGCGAGCACAGCACACGGTCGGGGACGAGTCCGTTTTCGGCGAGCCAGCGCCCGGCGGCCTCGGCTTCGGCCAAGCCGGTCTGCGACAACGGCCGGTCGAGGTCGGCCTGCCCGGGCGCGATCGGTTCGGCGTGGGCGTGACGCAGCAGGATCAGTTCGCGCATGGCGGGCTCGCGGGTGGTTGGGTCCACAGCTTAGCGCAGGGTTGGCGTGGAAAACGCAAACGAATGTGCTGCGATGCAGCGCCGTAAATGACGGCTAATATCGGTTATGGCGGCGAATGAGCCGCATAAACGTTAGTTAGGCCTCATGAGCAAGACTCTCGCAATCGGATATATGCTTTGCATTGCAACGCTTGGCGCAATGATCGCGTTGGGCCGTGGAGCCATACCCCAGCTAGATGGATTCACCACCTTCTTCTACTCCAGTCTTGTTGGCTTGGTGATGTTTCCTGGCTCTGTTCTTTGCTTCCGCGGCGCCCGACCTTCTCAAGGCTGGCTTCGAAAGATTTCTGCGTACTTGATTGCAGGCATAGCCCTTCTTATTGGCTTAAGCTCAACCGTCGCAGTCATACTGGTCTCGCTAGGCTCCGCCAAGCCTGGATGAGGC
>NZ_JAGKTC010000001.1:1164777-1363115 GCF_017939625.1 Pseudoxanthomonas helianthi | reverse complement strand
TGGCGGCAATGGAGACTTTCGCGAAACGTGTAAGAGGCAAATCTTTCCTCTGGCTCTGTCTTTTGGTTGGTCTCGGCAGCGTACTTTTGATTGCGCTCACTCCCGCCACGTATGGCGCGAGCTGGGCGGTCATTGGTTTCTCGCTGTTTGCTCCACTTTTCCTGTTCCAGGCGGCGTCAGGTGTGGCCTTGGACAACTGGTGGGTAGCTCGTATCGATCGCAACACCCAGCCCTACAGCTACTGGTGGAGGGTTGTGTTCTATGGTCTCGGCGCTGCAGGATTCGCCTATCGCATCTTCGTTCCTGTGGCAGCCTAGTTACATCAGCTTGCCGCCTAACAATTCATCCCATCCGAAGCCGCTTCGCGGCTCGACTTAATTCAGGCATTAGGCCTCATGGAAACGAGATCGCCATCCGCATTGGCCGAAGAGTGGATCGAGAGATGGTCGCCTACTGAAGGGTCTGCCGGCGGCAAAGTTGAAGCGTCCGTGCTTGATGGGGAGTTGCCCAGAGAACAGCCGGACTTATGCCTCGACGCAATCTTGGAGATTCTCGGCCGTATAGATACCTCCTCACCAAACCATTTGTTGGGCGTCTTGGCTGCCGGCCCGTTAGAGGATCTCCTTACCTACAACGGAGATGTTGTGGTTGCGGAGGTTGACCTGCTCGCTCGTCGGGATCCCGGCTTCCGCTTATTGCTCAATGGCGTCTGGGACAGCCGCATCAAACCAAATATTCTCGCCCGGCTGGCCAAGTACCGAAACAACCCGTGGTGAGGCCTAACATCCCATTTGAGCCGAACCCGCTTCGAGGCTCGGCTTATTTCAGGCGTTAGCCACATGAAAGGACCTCTCTGCTTTGCCCTCTTACTGCTCATGGCCGACGCTTCTTCGGCCGGGGAGCCCTTGCAGATCAAAGACCAGGAGCTTTCGCTGGGCGGCGTCGCTCTTGGCGACACTGAAACCTCTGTGCTCCGCAAGCTGGGACGACCGACCCGCCGCACTGACACTGGCGATTTTCTCGACATACGGCTGGACTATCCGGGCCTCACTGTCTGGCTAGGCGAGGGGCGCCGCGTTGGTGAGGTTCTCAGTACCTCCAAACGGCACTGTACGCCTTCCGATATTTGTCCGGGCATGTCCTTCGCCCGGGCAAAAGCAAGGTATGGCACGCCACTTGTGTCTCCCCGTCAGGGAGACGCCTTCATTGAGTACCCCAGCTCTGAGTCGTCCTGTTGGCTTCAGCTCGCTACCCGCAAAGGCACCATCAAGTCCTTACGCGCAGAGTGTCAGCCCTGACGGGCCTGCCAATTCATTCGAGGACCGTAGGGTGGGCTCCAGCCCACCGCCTTCCATTCCGAAACATGTCGACTTGAACGTGCGTGATGGTGGGCCAGGGCCGACCCTACAAATGCTCGCCTCGTCGGCTCCCTACGCCTTCTTGACCCACCTCAGCAGCGGGTCCCAGTCGGACTGGTGGTCGCGGACTTGGGCCGAGCGGTAGTCGAACAGGCTGCGGCCGAGGCCGGCCAGCACCACGTAGGCCTGGGTGTCGCGCAGCTGGGCGACGACGGGGTAGGGCCAGGTCTTCAGCATTTCCACCGCCTGCTGCGAGGCGTTGGTCCACGGCTTGCTGCGGTTGACCACCAGACCCACCGGCAGCTTGCGCTTGTGGATCCGCGGCACCTTGGCCAGCGTGTTCAGGAAGCCCACGGTGGCTTCGATATCGATCCCGGACGGGATCACCGGCACCACGATCGCGTCGGCATGTTCGATGAACGGGGCCAGATCGTCAGCCATCGCGCCGGCAGGCACGTCGATCACCACCCGCTCGGCATCGGCCGGTACGGCATCCCGCCAACCGCGTTTCTTGGCGCCACTGGCGTCGATCGGCAGCACCGCGCTTTCCAGCTCGGCCCGTCGCTGGGCCCAGTGCATCGACGACCCCTGCGGATCCGCGTCGACCAACACGGTGCGCTTGCCGTCCAGTGCGAAATGCGCAGCCAGGTTGCTGGCCAGCGTCGTCTTGCCCGCGCCGCCCTTGGAGCTGGCGACCAGAATCGTCTTCATGCGCTCACCTCGATGCCGGGGAAGGCGCAGGGTACACCGGCCGAACGACGGCGTGGAACCGCGCCCCGGGCGGTTCGCCGGCGTTTGCTATCGTTCCGCCGCCCGAGGCTAGGACGACCCATGAGCGAACTGCAGGACCTGACCGCACTGATCCGCGCCAATACCCCGCTGATCGTCGTCGAAACCCCGGACGAAACCCGCGTGGTCCAGCTGTTCCGGCAGACCCTGGGGCAGGTGTGGCGGGCGATGTACCGCTGGACCATCACCGAAGGCCTGCGCCGCATCGACATGGACCGCGAGGACGAGCCGGTCGGCCCGCCCGACGCCAGCGCCGTGCTGCGGGCGATCCAGCAGGCCGACCAGCGCGGCGTGTACCTGCTGCTCGATTTCGATCCCTACCTGGGCTACGCCGGCACCCAGCGCCAGGTCCGCGACCTGATCGAACGCCGCCACTGCCAGCCGCACGTGATGGTCCTGGTCGGGGCCAAGGTCGAGCTGCCCGAGGAACTGGAGCCGCTGGCGGTGCGCTTCCGCCCGAGCCTGCCCGACGCCAACGCACTGCTGAAGATGCTGCGCGAGGAAGCCGTCGCCTACGCCCAGGAAAACGGCGGCCGCCGCGTCGAGACCGACGACGCCGCGGTGCAGCAGATCCTGCGCAACCTGGCCGGGCTGAGCCTGACCGACGCGCGCCGCATCGGCCGCCAGCTGATCTACGCCGACGGCGCGTTGGGGGCAAACGACCTGCCGCAACTGGCCAAGCTGAAGTTCGAACTGCTCAACCGCAGCGGCCACCTGCATTACGAGTACGACACCGCGAAGATGGCCGACGTGGCCGGCGCGGCACGGTTGAAACGATGGATCGAGCAACGCCGGGTCGTGTTCACCGCCGCCGAACCGCCGGCTGGACTGGAACCGCCGAAGGGCGTACTGCTGCTCGGCGTGCAGGGGTGCGGCAAATCGATGCTGGCCAAGGCCACCGCCGCCGGCTTCGGCGTGCCGCTGCTGCGGCTGGATTTCGGTTCGCTGTACGACAAGTACCACGGCGAGACCGAGAAGAACCTGCGCGAGGCGCTGGCTTCGGCCGAACAGCTGGCGCCATGCGTGCTGTGGATCGACGAAGTCGAGAAGGGCTTGGCCAGCGGCGGCGAGGACGGGGGCGTGTCGCGGCGCGTACTCGGCCACCTGCTGACCTGGATGGCCGAACGCAATCGGCAGGCCGGCTCCAAACAGGTGTTCATCGTCGCCACCGCCAACCAGGTCCACGAGCTGCCTGCCGAACTGCTGCGCAAGGGCCGCTTCGACGAGATCTTCTTCGTCGACCTGCCCAACCCGGACACCCGCGTCGAACTGCTGCGCCTGCACCTGGCGCGGCGCAAGTTCAATCCGGACGATTTCGCCCTGCCTGCGCTGGCCGCCGCGAGCAACGGCTTCTCAGGCGCGGAGATCGAACAGGCCATCGTCTCCGGCCTGTACGCCGCGCACGCCGAGGGCCGCGCGCTGGACACCGACCTGCTGATGCAGGAAATCCGCAACACCCGGCCGCTATCGGTGCTGATGGCCGAACAGGTGGAAACCCTGCGCGAATGGGCGCGCGAGCGTACGGTCCCCGCGGATTAAGCGATAAAAACCGGTGTGGGAGCGACGTCAGTCGCGAAGCTTTTCATCCTGCTTGCCGAAAAGCAAAAGCATCGCGACTGACGTCGCTCCCACACCGGATTCTTTCGCCCACTGGCTTCTTTCCTGCTTCGGGCTCTTCTGCATCAGTCCCACACCGCATACCGCCACGGCCAGTGCTCGATCGACTCGACCAGGCCTGCGCGCAGGGGGTTGTCCAACAGGTAGTCCGCCGCTGCGTGCATTGTCCTTTCGCCGGCGATGGCACGGTCGTGGAAACCGGGCTGCCAGACCGGCGCACCCCTGATCGCGACCGCCTTGGATGTGTTGGCCTTCAGCCGTTGAACGATCCGAGACAGGACACCGTTGCCCCCCAGTTGGACCAGCCCGTGCCAGTGGTCGGGCATCAGCACCCAGGCCAACAACTCTGCTTCCTGCCACAAGCGGCGGTCCATGCAGGCTTTCGAGAAGAGTGCCGCAAGCTGCGGGTTGTCGAACAAACGCCTGCGATCATGCGTGGCGAAGGTGACCAGATAGACCTGCCCGGCAAGTGAGACACGGCCCTTGCGCAGGCGATTCGAGGCGGAATGCTTGTACTGCATGCGCGCCACTGTCGCGGCCGGCGCAACACGGTGTTATCGCTGACCCACCCGATCCCATGTCGGAAATTTCCGATACGTCGCCAATTCTTCGCGCGAGGAATCTGCGGTGTGGGAGTGGTTGCGGCACCCGCAACCGGTCAGTCGCGGTGCTTTTCCCCGCTTATGGAAAAGCAAAAAGCATTCGCGACTGACGTCGCTCCCACAGGGGAGTCTTTCCCGCAGGGGAGTATCTGGGCTACTCCCCGCGCGCCAGCTTTTCCTCGACAGCGGTGAACGCGGAACGTTCGCCCGGCGCCGGCTGGTCGTTGCCGGTGGCGAAGTAGGCGACGCCGGTGCCGGCCTTGCGGTCGATCCACAGGCCGGACAGCAGGCCATAGGCGTTGCCGGAATGGCCGACGCGGGCAATGCCGTCGCCGAACGGATCGTCGCCGCAATCCGGGTTCGGCGTCGCCAGGGTCTGCACCGCCAGCCCGTAGCGGCACATCTGGCCCTTGCGGTTGCGGATCGGGTCGTCTTCCTCGATGGTCACGCCGTTGCCGGGCGCGAACGTCCATTCCGGCCCGATCAGCGTGCGCACCGACGACGGCTTCAGCAGGCGCACGCCATCGACCTTGCCTTCGCCGAGCAGCAGGCGGCCGATCTTCGCCAGGCCTTTCGCCGAGATGCGCAGGCCGCCCTGCGGGCCGAACACGCCCGGGCTGGCGCCGGCGCGCCACGTCGACAGGTCGCAGCTGCCGTCGCGGGCCTTGGTGATGCCGCAGGCCGGCTTGTGGCCCTGGTTGTCGTCGACTTCGGGCTTGCCGTCGGCGTACAGCACCACGGCGCGGGCCGCGGTGGCTTCGTCGCAACTCGGCCAGCCGTAGCAGGCGTGCAGGTCGAGCGGCTTCAGCACCAGCCGCTGCATCAGCAGGTCGAAGCGCTCGCCGGTGGCGCGTTCCATCACCGCGGCGACCAGCGGGAAGTTGAGGTTGGTGTAGCGCCAGTAAGTGCCCGGCGCGTGTTCCGCATCCCAGGCCTTCGGATCGTCCAGCAGGTCCTTCAACTGTCCGTCCAGCGGCACCTGCCAGTAGCCGGCGCCGTCGGTCAGGCTGGAACGGTGCGACAGCAGCAGGCGCAGGGTGATCGGCGTATCCGGCCACTTCGGGTTGCGCAGCGTCCAGCCGAGCTGCTTGGACACATCGGCGTCGAGGTCGAGCTTGCCCTGTTCGACCAGCCGCATCACCGCGATGGCGACGCCCAGCTTGGAAATCGACGCGACCCGCACCGGATCGTCGGCGGTGATCGCGCGGTTGGCGGCCACGTCGGCCAGGCCTTCGGCATGGACAGCAGTGACGCCGTTGCGGTCGAAGGCGACGCGCACCCGCGCCACCGGTTCGCCCGCTTGCGCGACGGCGGCGAGGGCCAGGGCGAGGAAACAGACCAGGGATCGAGTCATGGGCAAGCTCCGCGGCAAACCATGGATCGTAACTGCCTCGCGGCGTCGTGCGCATCGACGCACCGCTAAATTTGCAAACGGTTACAGTGGATCCACGCGCTGCCGATGCTTTCGCAACCTGCGTTTTGTCGGCGGTCGGCGGCTTTTCCGGCATTCCGCCGGTTCGGAGGAATTGGCCGCACCGCCTATAATTCCGAGTCTTTGCTCCACTCACCCGCCAGCCGCACGGGCCCGCCATGACCAGCACCGCCGAACTCACCTCGCCCTCGTCCGCCAACACGCCGCAGATCGGCGTGCTGGACGCCGACTACACGCTGGAACACAAGTACACCCGCACCGACGGCCGCATCTACCTGAGCGGCGTGCAGGCGCTGGTGCGCCTGCCGCTGATGCAGCGCCTGCGCGACCAGGCGGCCGGGCTGAACACGGCCGGCTTCATCAGCGGTTACCGCGGCTCGCCGCTGGGCGGCTTCGACCTGGAACTTTGGCGCGCGCGCAAGCACCTGGAAACGGCGGGCGTGAAGTTCACCCCCGGCCTGAACGAGGACCTCGGCGCGACCATGGTCTGGGGCACCCAGCAGACCAACCTGTTCCCCGGCGCCAAGGTCGATGGCGTGTACGCGATGTGGTACGGCAAGGGCCCGGGCGTGGACCGCTGCGGCGACGTGTTCAAGCACGGCAACGCCGCCGGCACCAGCAAGCACGGCGGCGTGCTGGCGCTGGCCGCCGACGACCACGCCTGCCGCAGCTCGACCCTGCCGCACGGTTCGGAAGACGAATTCGTCAGCGCGATGATGCCGATCCTCAACCCGGCCGGCGTGCAGGACATCCTCGACCTGGGCCTGGTCGGCTGGGCGATGAGCCGTTACACCGGCCGCTGGATCGGCTTCAAGACCATCGCCGAGACGGTGGAATCGTCGGCCTCGGTCGAAGTGAATCCGTTCGCCCGACGGATCGTGTTGCCGGAAGACTTCGAGCTGCCGCCGGGCGGCTTGAACATCCGCTGGCCCAATCCGCCGCTGGACCAGGAGATGCGCCTGCACAAGTACGCGGTGGCCGCGGCGCAGGCGTTCGCGCGGGCCAACCAGGTCGACCGCATCGTGCTGGATTCGCCGCGCGCGCGCCTGGGCATCGTCACCACCGGCAAGAGCTATCTCGACGTGCTGCAGGCGCTGGAATACCTGGGCCTGGACGAGCAAGCCTGCGCCGACATCGGCATCCGCGTGTACAAGGTCGGCATGACCTGGCCGCTGGAGCCGGTGGGCATCGCCGACTTCGCCAAAGGCCTGGAAGACATCGTCGTGGTCGAGGAGAAGCGCGCCTTCATCGAGCGGCAGATGAAGGAATACTTCTACAACTGGCCGGCGCACCTGGGCACGCGCCCGAGCATCGTCGGCAAGTACGACGAAGCCGGCGAATGGATCCTTCCCTCGACCGGCGAACTGACCCCGGCGACCATCGCCGGCGTGATCGGCAAGCGCATCCAGCGCTTCTTCACTACCGAATCCATCGAGCAGCGCCTGCGCTGGATGGAAGAAAAGGAAGCCGAGATGGCCCTGCCGCGGGCCAACTTCCCGCGCGTGCCGCATTACTGCTCGGGCTGCCCGCACAACACCTCGACCGTGGTGCCGGAAGGCAGCCGCGCGCTCGGCGGCATCGGTTGCCACTACATGGTCACGTGGATGGACCGCGACACCGACACCTTCACCCACATGGGCGGCGAAGGCGTGACCTGGTCCGGGCAGGCGCCGTTCACCGAGACGCCGCACGTGTTCCAGAACCTCGGCGACGGCACCTTCTTCCACAGCGGCTCGCTGGCGGTGCGCCAGTCGGTCGCGACCGGGGTCAACATCACCTACAAGATTCTCTACAACGACGCGGTGGCGATGACCGGCGGCCAGCCGGTCGACGGCACGCTGAGCGTGCCGCAGATCGCGCAGATGATGCGCGCCGAGGGCGTGCAGACCATCGTCGTGGTCAGCGACGACATCGGCAAGTGGAGCGACAAGTCGATCTTCCCGTCGGGCGTCGAATTCTTCGACCGCAAGGAACTCGACGACGTGCAGCGCCGCCTGCGCGAAACCAAGGGCACCAGCATCCTGATCTACGACCAGGTCTGCGCCACCGAGAAACGCCGCCGCCGCAAGCGCGGCAAGATGCCCGACCCGCAGAAGCGGGTGATGGTCAATTCGCTGGTCTGCGAAGGCTGCGGCGATTGCGGCGTGAAGAGCTTCTGCGTGTCGGTGCTGCCGAAGGAAACCGAATTCGGCCGCAAGCGCGACATCGACCAGAGCAACTGCAACAAGGACTTCCGCTGCGTCGACGGCTTCTGCCCCAGCTTCGTCACGGTGCATGGCGGCACCCCGCGCAAGGGCAAGAAGGCGAACGCGGCCGAGTTGTTGAACAGCCTGCCGGTGCCGACCTTCAAGTCCAGCCTCGAACAGCCCTGGAACATCCTGATCACCGGCGTCGGCGGCACCGGCGTGGTCACCATCGGCGCACTGCTCGGCATGGCCGGCCACCTGGAGGGCAAGGGCGCCACCGTGCTCGACCAGACCGGACTGGCCCAGAAGGGCGGTGCGGTGACCACCCACATCCGCATCGCGCGCACGCCGGGCGACATCCATGCCGTGCGCATCGCTGCCGGCGAGGCCGACCTGGTGCTGGGCTGCGACATGGTCGTGGTCAACGACTACTGGGCGCTGTCCAAGGTGCGCGGCGAGCGTTCGCACGTGGTGCTGAACAGCTACGAGGCGATGCCGGGCACCTTCACCACCCACCCCGACATGCAGTTCCCGGCTGCGGAGATCATCGCCGGCGTGAAGGTGGCGCTGGGCGGTCGCGAACCCGACCTGATCGACGCGACCCAGATCGCGACCGCGCTGATGGGCGATGCGATCGCCACCAACCTGTTCATCCTCGGCTACGCGTGGCAGCAGGGGCTGGTGCCGATTTCGTTCGACGCGATCATGCGCGCGGTGGAATTGAACGGCGCGGCGATCGAGATGAACAAGACCGCGTTCGCCTGGGGCCGCCTCGCTGCGGTCAACCCGCAGGCGGTGCAGGAAGCCGCCGGCCTGGTCCGCAACGCTTGGACCGAAAGCGAGCGCACCCCGCTGAACCTGCAGATCCTGCCGCCGGGCGAGTGGGAAAGCACCGAGTGGGGCGCCAACGCCGCGCCGCGCAACCCCGGCAACGAACGCGAGGTGCGCGGCCTGCGCGACGCCGACCTCGGCGACACCGACGTCGCCTTCCTGCCGCTGGACGACGAGCGCCTGTCGCGGTCGCTGGACGAACTGATCGCGCGCCGCCGCGCCTTCCTGACCGACTACCAGAACGCCGCCTATGCGCAGCGCTACGTCGACCTGGTGGCGAAGGTGCGCGACGCCGAGCACGCGCGCGCGCCGGGCTCCACCGCGCTGACCGAAGCGGTGGCGCGCTACTTCTTCAAGCTGATGGCGTACAAGGACGAGTACGAGGTCGCCCGCCTGTACACCAGCGGCGAATTCCAGCGCCGTTTGCAGCAGCAGTTCGACGGCGACTACAAACTCAAGTTCCATCTCGCCCCGCCGCTGCTGGCGAAGAAGGATGCGCATGGCCGCCTGCAGAAGCAGGAATACGGCCCGTGGGTGCTGACCGCGTTCAAGTGGCTGGCGAAGCTGCGCTTCCTGCGCGGGGGCGCGTTCGACGTGTTCGGTTACACCGAGGAGCGCAAGACCGAGCGCGCGCTGATCGGCGAGTACGAACGGACCGTGGCCAAGCTGCTGGCCGGCCTCGACGGCAACCGTCTGCCGCTGGCCGTGCAGATCGCCAGCGTGCCCGAGCACATCCGCGGCTACGGCCACGTCAAGGAAAAGCACCTGCACGAAGCCAAGGCCCGCGAAGCCGCGCTGCTGGCCAGGTGGGACAACCCGCGGGAAATCCCGCTGGTCCAGGCGGCGTAATCCGGAGCGCGCCGGGAACCTTTCCCGGCGCCTTCCAGCTAGCGCCTGCGCACCGACGCGAGCGCGGCGCGCAGCGGCGGCTTCAACGGCAACGCCAGCTTGCGGTAGAAGAACGACAGCGCACGGCGCGTACGCGGGATGCGCCCGGCCATGCCTTCCTCGATCGCGTAGACGCACGGCGCGCAGGTGCCGCAGGGCTTACCGCGCACCGGCCGGTGGCAGAACCAGGTCATCGCCATCAACTCGCTCCAGCCTTCGTACTCCGCTTCGCGGCCCATGCCGCGCTTGTCGATGTCGAACAAGGGGAAGCCGAAGTAGCGGAACAGCGTGTATTCGGGCGTGTCGGCATGGCGCGGATCGAGGCGGAAGCTGCGGTATTTCCCCGCCTGCTCGAAGCCGCGCACGAGCGGCGCGACCAGCGCCTGGACCTTGTCGTCGATGTGCACGCTCAGCTCGATGCCGTCGATGCCATGGCGCTTGCAGAACGCCGGCAGCCACGCGTACTGGCTGCCGATGTACGAACGCTTGCGGATCGTGCGCAGGGCGCGGGCGATTTCGTCGTCGGGCCGCAACGAATCGACCCGATGGCGGCGCAACGGATGCAGCAGCCCGCAGGTATGCGGAAACGCTTTGCGCAGTTCGTCGGCGATGCGCCGCATCGTGCGCAGCTCGGTCGCGGTCGAGGCGCGCGTCGCATCCTCGAGGTAATAGGGAACGACCGGCAGGCGGTGCTTCAATAGCAGGCGCAGCAGCTGGAAGGTCGAATCCCAGCCGCCGGTCCACAACAGTTTGACCGCGCGATCCGCGTCGCTCATCGGCTCGGCGTCCACTTGCGATTGCATTGCGTCGTTCATTTCGGTGATCGCCTGATCCAGCCTTCGTCGCGCGGAACCGCGCCATCATCGCGCTTGGCCACTCTACGCCGCGTGACTTTCGCCAGTGGAACTGAATGCGCGCCAGGTCGCGTTTTCGCCACATACGCATCGAACGGTTAAGCAATGCATACACGTTCGTTGTCGCCGCGTGATAGCCAGCGTGAACAGTGGCTTTATCCGCGCTTTTCCTGCACGTCGCACTCACGCATCCGAAGACAACATCTCGACGAACGAAACCGAGGCACCATGCGGGCACGTCGAGTCTGCATCCCTCATTCGACTCAGGAGTGACGCGATGCAAACAGCAGTGACGACCCGGGAGCAATTCTGGAATTTCGCCGACCAGGCCAAGCAGGCGACCGAAGTGCTGGCCGCGCAGCGGATGCGGGCGCTCGACCATGTGCCGCCCGAAGCGCTGCGCGAGGTGTGCATCCAGTACCGGTTCTTCACCATCGACTACATCGCCGACCTCGCGCTGCTGGTGGCCAAGCTGCCGTTCGGCCGCCTGCGCAGCCTGTTGGGCTGGATCCTCTCCGAGGAATTGGGCGAAGGCGATGCGGACAAGGCGCATCCCGCGGTGTACGACCGCTTCCTGGCGAGCATCGGCGTCGAGTACGAAGCCCTGCAGCGTCCGCTGGACGCGAACCGGCGCATCCTGCAGGGACTGACCCGCGACCTGTCCGCCAGTCCGCCCGCGTTCGGCGTCGGCCTGCGCGGCATGGGCGGCGAATGCCTGTGCCAGACCTACCTGTCGGTGATGTTCGAGCACATGCGCGAGAATCCGTTCATCCGCGCCAACGCCGGCGACATCGACTGGGAGTTCTGGACCATCCACACCGGCGAGGAAGACATCGTCCACGGCGAACTGACCCGCGCGGCGATCGACGAATACATCCGCGAGGATCCCGCGGTGCTGCCGGCGCTGGCCAAGGGCTACGAACGCAGCATCGCCGCATGGAACCTGTTCTGGCAGAACATCTTCGATGCATGCGTGCCGCGGCTGGAGACGGCTTCGTGAGCGCGCAGCCCTCATCCGCCACCAACAGGTTCCACCTCGCGTTCCCGGTGCGCGACCTCGACGAGGCACGCCATTTCTACGGCGACGTGCTCGGCTGCCCGAAGGGCCGCAGCGACACCAATTACCAGGATTTCGATTTCTTCGGCCATCACCTGGTCGCGCACATCGCAACGGACAGCGCGCCGCTGCACGACAGCCGCTTCGACGGCGAGGCGGTGCCGGTGCCGCATTTCGGCATGAACCTCGATCGCGTGTCCTGGGAAACCCTGGCTTCGCGCCTGAAGTCGGCCGGTGTCGCCTTCCACGAAGAGCCGCACCTGCGCCTGAAGGGCAAGCCGGGGCAACACGTGACCATGTTCCTGTTCGACCCGTCGGGCAACGCGCTGGAATTCAAGTCGTTCGACGATCCCGAACAGACCTTCGTGCCCTGAGTCCGTCCGATGCGTCCGATGGCGGCCATCGATGTTCCCGCCGACGCGACCGCATCGCTGGCCGCGCGCGACGACCGCCGCCACGTGCTGCATTCGTGGTCGGCGCTCGACGGCCCGGCGCCCCTCGTCGTCACCAGCGCGGATGGCGCCTATTTCCGCGACGAGCACGGCAAGCGCTGGCTGGATTTTTCCAGCCAGCTGGTCAACGCCAACGTCGGCCACCAGCACCCGGCCATGATCGCGGCGATCCATGCGCAGGCCGCGAAGCTGTGCACGCTGGCGCCGTACCACGCCAACGAAGCGACCAGCGAAGCGGCGCGGCTGATCGCCGGGCTCGCGCCGGGCGATCTCGACTGGGTGTTCTTCACCAACGGTGGTGCGGAAGCGGTGGAGAATGCAATCCGCATGGCGCGCCTGCATACCGGCCGGTACAAGGTGTTGAGCGCCTACCGCAGCTACCACGGCGCGACCGCCGGCGCGATCACCGCGACCGGCGACCCGCGGCGCTGGGCGTCGGAGCCGGGAGCGCCGGGGTTCGTGAAGTTCTGGGGCCCGTATCCGTATCGCTCCGCCTTCCATGCCGCCGATGAGGAAGAAGAGTGCGCCCGCGCCCTGGCCCACCTGGCCGACACGATCATGGTCGAAGGCGTGCACGGCATCGCCGCGATCCTGCTGGAAACCGTGGTCGGCGCCAACGGCATCCTGGTGCCACCGGACGGTTACCTGCAGGGCGTGCGCGCGCTGTGCGACGCGCACGGCATCGTGATGATCGCCGACGAGGTGATGGCCGGCTTCGGCCGCTGCGGCGAGTGGTTCGCGATCGACCGCTGGAACGTGGTGCCCGACCTGATCACCTTCGCCAAGGGCGTGAACTCGGGCTACGTGCCGCTGGGCGGGGTGATCCTCAGCGATGCCATCGCGGCGAGCTTCGCTACGCGCGCCTATCCCGGCGGCCTGACCTATTCCGGGCATCCGCTGGCCTGCGCCGCCGCGGTGGCCTGCATCGGCATCTACAAGGCGGAAAACCTGATCGACCGTACCCGCCGGCTCGGCGACGAAATCGTCGGCCCCGCGTTGCAGGCGATGCAGCGCCGGCATCCGTCGGTCGGCGACGTGCGCGGCCTCGGCCTGTTCTGGGCGGTCGAACTGGTCCGCGACCGCGACACGCGCGAGCCGCTGGTGCCGTTCAACGCCAGTGGCGCCGACAACGCGCCGATGGCGGAGTTCGCCAACGCCTGCAAGCGGCGCGGGCTATGGCCGTTCGTGGTCGCCAATCGCCTGCACGTAGTGCCGCCGCTGGTCATCGACGAACAGGACCTGCGCGATGGCCTGGCGATCATCGACGAAACGCTGGATGTCGCGGATCGTTACTGCGCCGCGTAAAGACGTTACGGCGGCGCCACGCGATTCTTGCGCACGATGGCCTTGCTTTCGCGGATCTCGAAGGTGAAGGCGTACAGCAGGCTGACCGGCACCGGTTCGACCTTCGCCGCGCCGGTGCAGTCGTCGGCATCCTTCGGCATCGGCGCACCGGCGTTCCAGGTGCAGATCGCGGCCGGGGCGAAAATCCATCGCTGCACGCCATCGCGCGCCGCCTGCAGCAGATCCGCGTTCTCGACGGCATTGCCGGCGTGGCATTCGGCGCGATCGTCGAGCGCATCGACGCGTTGCACCTGGCCTTGCGCGGACACGACCGCACGCACGCACACCGTGGTCGGCGGCAAGGCCTGGCGCGGCGAACCGGAGGGCAGCTGCGGCAAGGCGTCTTCCAGCGCATGCGGCATGCGGAAGCGCTCCTGCGGGCGCATTTCGTAGGTCGGGATCGCGGCCGCACCGGCCGATGCGTTGGGCAGCAGCATCCGCCGGTCCACGTAGTGCCCGCGCTCGATTTCATCGGCGGCTTCGACGCGTTCCCCGGGGCTGGCACAGCCTGCCAGCGCGACGGCGACGAGAACCATCGTCGCCCTGCGGATCACCCCGCGCTCCCGGGCACGACGCCGCCGGCGCCATCCTCCTTCTCGACCGTGAAATCGACCGGCACGCGCACGCGGCCCGCGACCGGCTTGCCGTTCTCGAACGCCGGTTCGAACTTCCATTGCTTCACCGCCTCCAGCGTCGCCGCGTCGAACACGCCCGCGGGTTCCGATTTCTCGATTTCGGCGCCTCTGACGCTGCCGTCCGCGGCGACATCAACGACCAGCAGCACCTTGCCGCTGATGCCCTGCTGCGCGGCCGCGACCGGATAGCGCGGTGGATTCATGTTCTTCGAGGCGATTTCCACCTGCGCGCCCGACGCCGTCGTCAGTTTCTGCGTCCGTTCGGCGGGCGCGAACGGCCTGGCCTGCTGGAGGGCAGCGTTCGCGTCGCGCGCGGCGACCTGGAAGGCGACACTGATGCCGACGAACTTTCCATTCCGTTCCTTGCCCTGGCGAACGCTGGCGGTTTCGCCGTTCCTCGCGACCAGGCGCGGCCTGGCGATCGTTTCTCCGTCCTCGATGATCCGCATGTCGACGTCGAACGCCAGCTTTCCCTCGAAGGTCACCGGTTGCACGGTCGCCACGATCGTCGGCTGGCCTTGTCCCGCGGCGTCGACCATGGTGAACGTTTCGCCGAATCGCTTGTAGGCGAAGAAGCGCGCCGGTTTGCCGCCATCTGCGGAAAATTCGATGCGCGCGGAGTAGTCGGTGTTCTCTGCGCCGGGCAGGGCCGGCCATGCCTGCGGCTTTTCCGGCTGCGCGGCCCACGCCGTGTAGCCGCCGCCGAGCAGCAGCAGCGACACCACTGCAGCGCCGGCCATGGAACGCATCGGCTTCGGGGCATGTTCCTTCAACATCGCGATCCTCTCCTTCAGCGGGGTGGAGGCCTGCCAGTGGCAACCGACCGGCAACGACGAACCTGCCATCTGCGTCTTCAGCATC
The DNA here is from genome assembly GCF_017939625.1 of Pseudoxanthomonas helianthi. Classification (GTDB taxonomy): domain Bacteria; phylum Pseudomonadota; class Gammaproteobacteria; order Xanthomonadales; family Xanthomonadaceae; genus Pseudoxanthomonas_A; species Pseudoxanthomonas_A helianthi. The sequence continues at coordinate 1,348,209 of NZ_JAGKTC010000001.1, read as the reverse complement.
GCGCCGGCGTAATCGCGCCGCCGGTGCGGGTGGCGCGCGACCACGCGTTCGTCGCACGCCAGTTCCTGGTCGCGGCGGAAGCGCCACGCGGCGTAGTGCAGCAGCGGGTTGAACCAGAACAGCGCGCGCAGCGTTGCGGCGACGGCGTTCGCCCACAGGTCGCGGCGGGCGACGTGGATGCGCTCGTGGCACAGGATCAGCTCGCGTTCGCCCGCGTCGTAGCGCGTTTCGAAATCGGCCGGCAGCACGATGCGCGGGCGCAGCAGGCCGACCACCGCCGGCAGGCCTTCGCTGCCACGCGCCAGCCTCAGGCCTTCGCCATGCGGCAGGCTGCCGGCGAGCCGACGCTGGAAGCGACGTTGCTGCCACGCGAACAGCATGGCGGTGGCGAGCGCGCCCGCTGCCCACAGTGCCGTCGCGAACGAAGTCCAGGCGAAAGTTTCTGGCTGGGCCGCGCGGGCCGCCACCGGCGACAGCGCGCCGATCCGCGCCGCCAGCATCATCGGCGCCGGCACGGCTTCCGGTGCGGGCACCAGCATCGCCAGGCCCGCCACCGGCACCAAGGCCCAGAGGGCGTAGACGACGCTGGCGCCCAGACGCGGCATCAGCAGACGACGCAGGGCCAGCACCAGCAGCGCGGCGACGCTGGTAGCCAGCGTGGTTTCGAAGAGGATGCGCAGCAGTTCAGCGTTCATCGTCGAGCTCCCCGATCAGCCGCTTCAGTTCGGCGATGTCGGCTTCCGACAGCTTGCCGCGTTCGCTGAAGTGCGCGACCAGCGGCGCGACGCGTCCGCCGAACAGCCGTTCCAGCAGGCCCTCGCTCTGTTGCGCGACCCAGGCTTCACGGGTCAGCACCGGCGAGTAGAGGTAGCGCCGGCCCTCGCGTTCGGCGCGGATCGCGCCCTTGTTCAACAGGCGGTTGAGCAGGGTCTTGATGGTCGGCTCGGCCCAGTCGCTGCGCGCCGCCAGCGCGGAGACGACCTCGTCCGCGCCTTGGGGATGGCGTTGCCACAGCACTTCCATCACCACCGCTTCCGCCTCGCTGATCGACATAGCGTTTACGCCTGTAATTTTTATTGATTACACGCGTAAATTTTTTGGCTGTCAATAGTCCTCCGCCGGCCGCCGATGGCCGGCACTCGTTGCGGCGCCCGTTTCTGGAAGGGTTGGGCAATGCCTGCGAATGCCGAGGACATGGCGCGCTCCCGGCGACGGCGGAAACGAATCGGCAACCGGAGGGGAAGGACCATGGCGACGAGCCACGCACAACCGCTGCAGCTGTCCGCGGGTCCGCTCGCGCTGGCGGTCGACCGCTGGATCTGGGTGTTCATGGCGGCGCTGTACATCGCCATCGTGCTGGTCGGGTTCGTTCCGGATTCGATGATGAAGGTCGGCATGGTGCAGGCCGGCGCGCGGCCGCCGTTCCCGCCGATCCTGCACGTGCACGCCGTGCTGATGGGCAGCTTCCTGCTGTTGCTGCTGACCCAGGCCACGCTGATGGCGACCGGCCGGCGCGACCGGCACATGTGGCTGGGGCGCGTGGCCTTCGTACTGGTCCCGGCCCTGGTCGTGGTCGGCTTCCTGTTGGTGCCGACGATCTACCAGCAGGTCTGGCACGGCGCGCAGGCGGCGCCTCCGCCGGCACGCCCGCGGTTGCAGGCGTTGCTGAGCTTCCTCGAGAACATCGCCTTGCTGCAGATGCTCACCGGCATCCTTTTCCCGATCTGCGTCGGACTGGCCCTGCGCGCACGGCGGACCGATCCGGGTTTCCACAAGCGGATGATGTTCCTGGCCACGGCGATACCGCTGCCGGCGGCGTTCGACCGGATGACCTGGCTGCCGACCACGATGCCGGGCAACCCGCTCACGCCCGAACTGTGCGTGCTGCTGGCGGTGGCGCCGCTGTTCCTGTGGGACCTGATCCGCAACCGGACTGTGCACCGGGCCTATCTGGTCTGGCTTGCGCTGTACCTGCCCTTCACCATCGCGGTGCAACTGCTGTGGGACACGCCCGGTTGGCATGCATTCGCAGCGCGGTTGCTGGGGCCGTGAGGACTCGTTGGCCGGATCGATATCCCACGGCGCGCTCGCTGTAGGAGCGCCCCTTGGGGCGCGACCGTAACATCGAACCTTGTTGAACTGTCCGCGTGGCGACAGATCACGGTCGCGCCCCAAGGGGCGCTCCTACAACAGCGACGATCAGCGTGGCAGCGTGATCGGCGGGCCTTCGCGGACCAGTGCATCGAGGATCTTCCGCCCTGCGCGGCCATCGATCGGTTGCAGGCCAAGCCGCAGCTGTTCGTCGGCGATGGCACGACGGGTGAGGGTGCCGATCATGCCGTCGGGCACGCCGATGGCGTAGCCGCGGGCCAGCAACAGGACCTGCAGATGCTTGCGTGCGGCGCGGTCCAGGCCCGGATCGTCGGTCGGCCATGCGGCGAGCAAAGGACCGCCGCCACGCAAACGGTCGGACAGCAGAGCGATGGCCAGCGCATAGCTTTCGGCGGCGTTGTACGAATAGATCGCATCGAAATTGCGGAACACGAGGAAGGCCGGTCCTTCCACGCCGGCCGGCAGCAACAGGCCGGCCGGCGCGTCGGAAGCCGGCAACGGGCTGCCGTCGGCGCGCAACACGCCCAGGCCCTGCCAATCGGCGACGGGCCGCTTGCTCTTGCGGCCGGCGACCGATGCGTCAAAACCAGGCGGCAACTTCACTTCGTAGCCCCACGGCTCGCCGCTGCGCCAGCCGGCGCGGACCAGGTAATTCGCGGTCGACGCCAGCGCATCGGGAATGCTGCCGACCAGGTCGCGGCGACCATCGCCGTCGCCGTCGACGGCGATGCGCCGATAGGTGGTGGGCATGAACTGGGTATGCCCGAACGCACCGGCCCACGAACCCACCAGGCCATCGGCCTTCAGGTCGCCCACCTGCAACAGGGAAAGCGTGGCGAACAGTTCGTTGCGGAAGAACGCCTGGCGCCGGCCGAAGCACGACAGCGTGGCCAGCGACTGCAGCAGCGGACGCTTGCCGAAGGCGCGGCCGTAGTCGCTTTCCACGCCCCACACCGCGACCACGGTTTGCGGGTCAACTTCGTATTTCGACGCAACCTGCGCCAACGTCGCGGCATGCGTTTCCAGCATCGCGCGGCCATCGGCGATGCGCTGGTCGTCGACCAACGGCGCCAGGTAGTCCCAGATCGGCGTGGTGAATTCGGGCTGCGCGTCGAGCAGGTCCAGCACGCTCATGTCCGGCGCGAGCTGCGCGGCGTAGGTGTCGAACGCCTCGTTCGAAACGCCGGCGTCGGCGGCCTGCGCGCGCAGGCCGCGCAGGCAGTCGTCGAACACCAGATCCCCGGCGCAGGCCGTGGTCGCGGTGGAGAGCAGGGCGGAGGACAGCAGGATGCGACGCACGCGGGTCTCCTTCGGCGGGGCTGCGGGCATGACGACGGGCAGTGGTCTGGCCCGCAGCATGCCGGTGTATCGTTTAACACGAAGCAAAGGCGGGGTCCGCCATGCTTCGCCCATTCATATACCGGAGTCGCGCATGTTCCGTCGCCTGTCGCCCGTCCTGCTGTGCCTGAGCCTGGTCGCCTGTTCCGCACCCGCACCGGACGAGCAGGAACAAGCCGTCGTCCAGGCCGAACAGCGCGCGGAACAGGATGCCAAGCCGGCGCCGCAGACCGAGGTCGCCACCGACGCGGCCACCTGCGACGCGACCCAGGCGCAGTGGACCGTCGGCAAGGCGATCGGCGACGCCGACCTGGAACAGGCCCGCAAGGACGCCGGCGCGCAGACCGCGCGCACGCTGAAGCCGGGCCAGGTGACCACGATGGAATTCAACGCCGCGCGGCTGAACATCGACGTCGACGACAAGGGCGTGGCCACCGCGGTGCGTTGCGGCTGAGGCTTGGCCTAGGTGCTGCTTCGCCTGATCCCGAAGGTCTTCTACGCCGACATCGGTGTTGGCGTGGATTTCTTCGTCGGCAACCTCGGCTTCCAGATCCTGCACCAGGACGACACGATCACCGTACTCGGCCGCGACGGCGCCAAGCTCTACCTGATGCAGAACGCGGAACTGGCTGCGCTGGACCGGCCCGAGCTGGCGATTGAAACCGACGACATCGCCGCGATCCATGCGGAAATCGCCGCACGCGCGCCGGAAGTGCTGCATCCGAACCTGCCGACGGTGCAGCGCCGGCCCTGGGGCGCGCAGGAATTCGCGGTGCTCGATCCGACCACGGTCTGTGTCGTATTCAGGCAGTGGTGACCAGCACCACAACCGCGAGAAAGCCGGGTGTGGGAGCGACGTAAGTCGCGATGCTTTTCAGCTTCACCATCGACGCCCGAACAAAAGCATCGCGACTTACCGGTTGCTGCCGCAACCACTCCCACGTCGGGAGTGTTCGGCAATGGGGACTTCGACTGGCCGGCCAACCAAAGTTGCTTTTGAAACCAATGACTTGCATGCCGTATTCAGCTTGCGGCACCGCAGCATCTGTGGTTTAGTCGGGGCTCCGGTGACATTTCCTACGCGCGGCTGACGGGCAGGGCGCGGTGTCGCCGTCTCCGACGGTTTGAGGTAGCGCCATGGCTTCGCGCCAGAGCCAACCACACAGCAATCCGGGTCTGTACGACCCCCGCGACGAACGCGATGCCTGCGGCTTCGGCATGATCGCGCAGCTCGACGACCAGCCCTCGCGCGCGATCGTCGATACCGCGATCAACGCGCTGTCGCGCATGACCCACCGTGGCGGCGTCGCCGCCGATGGCCTGACCGGCGACGGCTGCGGCCTGCTGATCCGCAAACCGGACGCGTTCCTGCGCGCATTGGCGAAGGAAGCGAGCATCGAAGTCGGCGAACGCTTCGCCGCCGGCCTGGTGTTCCTGCCGCGCGATGAAGCGCTGGCCGCGCAATGCCGCGCCACCCTGGAAGCCGAACTGTTCCGCGCCGGCGCGACGATCAAGGGCTGGCGCGTGCCGCCGACCGACGCTTCGGTGTGCGGCGAACTGGCCAAGGACACCTTGCCGCACATCGAGCAGGTGTTCGTGGACGCCGGCGCCGGGCAGAAGGACGAAGCCTTCGCCCTGGCCCTGTTCCTGGCCCGCCGCCGCGCCGAGCAATCGCTGCGCGATAGTGCGCCCGATTTCTACGTGGTGACCCTGGCCCCGCACAGCATCGGCTACAAGGGCATGGTGCTGCCGGACAAGCTGGCCCGCTTCTACCCGGACCTGCAGCGCAGCGACCTGGCCAGCAGCGCCGTCGTATTCCACCAGCGCTTCTCCACCAACACCCTGCCGCGCTGGCCGCTGGCGCATCCGTTCCGCGTGCTCGCCCATAACGGCGAGATCAACACCATCGAAGGCAACCGCCGCTGGGCGCAAGCGCGCAGCAAGGTGTGGAAGACGCCGCGCTTCGACATCGCCGAATTCGATCCGGTCATCTCGATGCACGGCTCCGATTCGCAGAGCCTCGACAACATGCTCGAACTGCTGGTCGCCGGCGGCATGGAGCTGATCCAGGCGCTGCGCATCCTGGTGCCGCCGGCTACCCAGTCGCTGGAATTCAAGGACGCCGACCTCGCCGCGTTCTACGAGTTCTACGGCCTCAACACCGAGCCGTGGGACGGCCCGGCCGGCATCGTCGCCTGCGACGCGCGCTACGCCGCGTGCACGCTGGACCGCAACGGCCTGCGCCCGGCGCGCTGGATGCTGACCTCCGACCGCCACTTCATCGTCGCCAGCGAAGCCGGCGTGTGGGAAGTGCCGGCCGAGCGCGTGGTGCGCAAGGGCAAGCTCGGCCCCGGCGAAATGATGGCCATCGACCTGAAGCGCGGCGACCTGCTCGACAGCGAAGCCATCGACCGCATCAACCGCGGCCGCGCGCCGTACAAGCAGTGGCTGCACAAGGGCCTGACCTACCTGCAGACCGAGCTGATCGATCCGTCGCTGGCCGAGGAACCGTTCGACGAGAAGACCCTCGGCAGCTACCACAAGCTGTACCAGCTCAGCACCGAGGAAGTGGAACAGGTACTGCGTCCGCTGGCCGAAACCGAGCAGGAAGCGACCGGCTCGATGGGCGACGACACGCCGATGGCGGTGCTGAGCCGGCAGACCCGGCCGCTGTACGACTACTTCCGCCAGGCCTTCGCCCAGGTCACCAACCCGCCGATCGATCCGTTGCGCGAAGACTGCGTGATGTCGCTGGCGACCCAGCTCGGCAAGGAGACCAACATCTTCGCCGCCGGCCCGGAGACGGTGAACCACATCCTGCTGAACTCGCCGGTGCTGAGCCAGCGCAAGCTGCGGCAGATGCTGAAGATGCCGCACTACGACGGCAAGCATCGTCTGATCGACCTGTCGTATTCGGTCGAGGAAGGCCTGAAGGCCGGGCTGGAACGCATCTGCCGCGAAGCCGAACAGGCCGCGCGCGAAGGCGTGGTGCTGTTGCTGCTGTCCGACCGTTACCCGACGCCGGAACGCCCGATGGCGCACGCGCTGCTGGCCACCGGCGCGGTGCACCACCACCTGTCCCGCGCCGGACTGCGTTGCGACGTCAACCTGGTGATCGAAACCGGCACCGCGCGCGATGCGCACCACATGGCCTGTTTGCTCGGCTTCGGCGCCACCGCGGTGTATCCGTACCTCGCCTACCAGACCCTGTTCGACCTGGGCCGGCGCGGCATCCTCAGCCTGAAGAAGGCCGGCGAGCAGGCGCAGATCGGCCGCAGCTACCGCAAGGGCATCTACAAGGGCCTGTCCAAGATCATCTCGAAGATGGGCATCGCCACCGTCGCCAGCTATCGCGGAGCGCAACTGTTCGAAATCGTCGGCCTGGATGCGGACGTGGTCGAACTGTGCTTTCCCGAAACCGCGGCACGGGTCGGCGGCGTCGGCTTCGCCCGCCTCGACACCGAAGCCCGCGAACTGTCCGGCAAAGCCTGGAACGAACTGCAGAAGCCGGAAGTCGGCGGCCTGCTGAAGTACGTGCACGGCGGCGAGTACCACATGTACAACCCGGACGTGGTGATGACCCTGCAGCGCGCGACGCGCAGCGGCGACGCACGCGACTGGCAGGCCTACGCCGACGCGGTCAACTCGCGCCCGCCATCGGCGCTGCGCGACCTGCTGCAACTGAAGAAGGCCGATACGCCGACGCCGCTGGACCAAGTCGCCGATGCGTCCGACCTGTTGCGCCGCTTCGACACCGCGGCGATCTCGCTCGGCGCGCTGTCGCCGGAAGCGCACGAAGCGCTGGCCATCGCGATGAACCGCCTCGGCGGGCGCAGCAATTCCGGCGAAGGCGGCGAAGACCCGGCGCGCTACGGCACCGACAAGCGCAGCAAGATCAAGCAGGTCGCCTCGGGCCGCTTCGGCGTCACTCCCGAATACCTGGTCAACGCCGAAGTGCTGCAGATCAAGGTCGCGCAGGGCGCCAAGCCCGGCGAAGGCGGCCAGTTGCCCGGGCACAAGGTCAACGACCTGATCGCGCGCCTGCGCTACGCCAAGCCCGGCATCGGCCTGATCTCGCCGCCGCCGCACCACGACATCTATTCGATCGAAGACCTCGCCCAGCTGATCTTCGACCTGAAGCAGGTCAATCCGCAGGCGCTGGTGTCGGTGAAGCTGGTGTCGCATGCGGGCGTCGGCACGATCGCCGCCGGCGTGGTGAAAGCCGGTGCGGACCTGATCACCATCTCCGGCCACGACGGCGGCACCGGCGCTTCGCCGATCTCCTCGATCCGCTACGCCGGCGTGCCGTGGGAACTGGGCGTGGCCGAGGCGCACCACGCGCTGGTGGTGAACCAGTTGCGCGAGCGCACCATCCTGCAGACCGACGGCGGCCTGAAGACCGGCCTGGACGTGGTCAAGGCCGCGCTGCTCGGCGCCGACAGCTTCGGCTTCGGCACCGCGCCGATGATCGTGCTCGGCTGCAAGTACCTGCGCATCTGCCACCTCAACAACTGCGCGACCGGCGTGGCCACCCAGGACGAACGCCTGCGTTCGCAATACTTCACCGGCCTGCCGGAACGGGTGGAGAACTTCTTCCGCCTGCTCAGCGAAGAAGTGCGCCAGTGGCTGTCGTACCTCGGCGCGAAGTCGCTGGACGAGATCGTCGGCCGCACCGACCTGCTCGAGCAAATCGACGCGTCGCCACGCGCAGGCGTGCACGTGGACCTGTCGCGGCTGCTGAAGGGCGTGCAGGTCGATGGCGAAAGTTGCGCCGCGCAACGCCTGTACGAATCGCCCGACAGCCTGGCCACGCAGATGGACGGCCTGCTCGCCGATGCGATCGCGAAGAAGTCCGGCGGCGAGCACCGCTTCCTGATCCACAACACCGACCGCAGCATCGGCGCGCGCCTGTCCGGCGAGATCGCCCGTCGCCACGGCAACCTCGGCATGGCCGACGCACCGGTGACCCTGCGCTTCCGCGGCACCGCCGGGCAGAGCTTCGGCGCGTTCAACGCCGGCGGCCTGCAGATGGAGCTGGAAGGCGAAGCCAATGATTACGTCGGCAAGGGCATGGCCGGCGGCCAGCTGGTGCTGCGTCCGCCGCGCGGCGCGCGCTTCGAGGCGCGCAGCACGCCGATCCTCGGCAACACCTGCCTGTACGGCGCCACCGGCGGCGAGCTGTTCGCCGCGGGCCGCGCCGGCGAGCGCTTCGCAGTGCGCAACTCCGGCGCGCTGGCGGTGATCGAAGGCGCCGGCGACCACTGCTGCGAGTACATGACCGACGGCATCGTCATGGTGCTGGGCCGCACCGGGCTGAACTTCGGCGCAGGCTTCACCGGCGGCCTGGCCTACGTGCTCGACCTGGACCGCGATTTCGTCGACCGCTACAACCACGAACTGATCGACATCCACCGGATTTCACCGGAAGGCTTCGAGAACTACCGCCAGCACATCCACAAGCTGATCCAGCGCCACCGCGAGCTGACCGGCAGCATCTGGGCGCAGCAGATCCTCGACGAGTTCCGCGACTACATCGGCAAGTTCTGGCTGGTGAAGCCGAAGGCGGCGAGCATCGAATCGCTGACCGAAGCGTTGCGGAGGGCGGCATGAAATCCTTGCCGTCATCCCAGCGAAAGCTGGGATCCATTTTTGCCGTTGCCTTGGCCTTCCAGGATTTCCAGGAGCAGAGCAAAAGCAAAATGGATTCCGGCTTTCGCCGGAATGACGAACAGAGGCGGTTACGCGCACACATGACCACGGTTGCGACCCCATGAGCAAGAAACAAGTCTTCCAGTTCCTCGAACTGCCGCGCACCATGCCGCAGCGCATCCCGGTGGAGCTGCGCACTTCCGGCGACTGGGGCGAGCTGTACGGCAAGTTCGGCAAGGAAGAGGCGCAGTACCAGGCCGGGCGCTGCCTCGATTGCGGCAACCCGTATTGCAGCTGGAAATGCCCGGTGCACAACGCCATCCCGCAATGGCTGCAACTGGTGCAGGAAAACCGCATCGAGGAAGCCGCGGCGCTGTGCCATTCGACCAATCCGCTGCCGGAAGTCTGCGGCCGGGTTTGCCCGCAGGACCGCCTGTGCGAAGGCAGCTGCACGCTGGAGGAATTCGGCGCGGTGACCATCGGCGCGGTCGAGAAGTACATCGTCGACACCGCGCTGGAAAAGGGCTGGCGCCCCGACCTGACCGGCGTCGAAGCCACCGGCAAGCGCGTCGCGGTGATCGGCGCCGGCCCGGCCGGCATCGGTTGTGCGGATAGGCTGGCGCGCGCCGGCATCCACGCGGTGGTGTTCGACCGCTACGAACAGATCGGCGGCCTGCTGCAGTTCGGCATCCCGACCTTCAAGCTGGAGAAGCGGGTCATCGCCCGCCGCCGCGAAGTGCTGGAAGGCATGGGCGTCGAATTCCGCCTCGGTGTCGAGATCGGCCGCGACGTGACCATGGACGAGTTGCTGGCCGAATTCGACGCGGTGTTCCTCGGTACCGGCGCCTACCGCTACACCGACGGCGGCCTGGCGGGCCAGGACCTGAAGAACGTGCTGCCGGCACTGCCGTTCCTGGTACAGAACGGGCGCATCGTCGGCGGCAACGATCCCTGGGGCCGGCCGATCGCCGGCTGGGAGGACCAGCTCGCGCTGCCCAGCCTCGAAGGCAAGCGCGTGGTCGTGCTCGGTGGCGGCGACACCGGCATGGACTGCGTGCGCAGCGCGGTGCGGCTGGGCGCGGCGAAAGTCACCTGCGCCTACCGCCGCGACGAGGCCAACATGCCCGGCAGCGCGCGCGAGGTCGCCAACGCGCGCGAGGAAGGCGTGCGCTTCCTGTTCAATCGCCAGCCGCTGGCCATCGTCGGCGATGCCGACGGCAATGCGAGCGGCGTGCAGGTGGTGGAAACCCGGCTGGGCGAACCCGACGAACGCGGCCGCCGCAGCGCGGTGCCGATCGAGGGCAGCGAATCGCTGCTGGATGCGGACGTGGTGATCATCGCCTTCGGCTTCTCGCCGACCCTGCCGGAGTGGTTGGCGTCGCAGGGCGTGGAAGCCACGCCGAACGGCCGCATCGTCGCCGGCGGCGGCGAGCGCCTGCCGTACCAGACCACGAACCCGAAGCTGTTCGCCGGCGGCGACTGCGTGCGCGGCGCCGACCTGGTGGTCACCGCGGTGGCCGAAGGCCGCGATGCGGCGCAAAGCATCGCGCAGATGCTGCTGGTTTGAATCCCGTCGCCCCCTTTTTCAAAGGGGGCCGACGGCCAAAGGCCGGCGGGGGGATTTGCGCGACTCGCCGCTAGAAGCAAATCCCCCTCGATCCCCCTTTTTCGCTTTCAACAGCCGAATGGCTGGTCAAGGGGGAAGTGCGAACGGGGGCGGCAATCTGAACGAAAGGCATCGCGACCGCCGGTTGCTGCCGCAACCACTCCCACACCCAGCAATTTCGGCGAATCTTTTTCCGCCCTTGCCCCCTCTAATCGGTACTAGCAGCGGAACCAGCCAAGCTGCGGCACCGCCGGCTGACTTCCCGCTGACCCGCGCGCGGTTTTCGTCGCCATCCCCGCGAAAAAGGCGGACGATTAGCCACGGACCGCCGCATACATGTCTTTGGAGGGCGCTTCCATGTTCAAGCCATTGTTCCGATTGCTGATGCCGGCCGCCCTGCTGGCCCTGGTCGCCTGCGGTTCCGGCGGCGCTGCGGCGCCCGCCGTCGCCGCCAGTCCCGCCAACCCGAACGCGAAGACCGAGTCCATCGTGCTCGGCATGGGCTGTTTCTGGGGCGCGGAGAAGCGCATGGGCGCGTTGCCCGGCGTGGTCGATGTCGAAGCCGGTTACGCCGGCGGCGACGATGCCAGGGTGCGTTACGAAGACCTGCACAATCAGGAACTGCGCCTGCAGGCCGGCAAGAGCACCGCGCGCAACCACGCCGAGGTGGTCAAGGTCAGCTTCGACCCGGGCAGGACCACGCTGGAGAAAGTGCTGGTCGGCTTCTGGGAAAACCACGATCCGACCCAGGGCGACCGCCAGGGCAACGACGTCGGCAGCAACTACCGCAGCGCGATCTTCTACGCCGACGAATTCCAGCACCAGTTGGCGCTGAAGACCCGCGACGCCTACCAGCAGGCGTTGAGCCAGGCCGGGCGCGGCAAGATCACCACCGAAATCGCGCCGCTGCGCAACTACAACCGCGCCGAGAACTACCACCAGGATTACCTGGCCAAGAACCCGAACGGCTATTGCGGCCTCGGCGGCACCGGCGTGCGCTATCCGGCCAGCGCCCTCGCCGCGGCCGACGACGCCAGCACGATGCCGGCCGCGACCGCCGCGCACGCGCCGCTGGACGCGGCCAAGCTGTCGGCGCAGCGCCAGTTGGTGGTGTTCGAGGCCGAGGAATGCCCGTACTGCGCCAAGTTCCACGCCGAGGTGCTGTCGAAATGGAAGAGCCCGGTGCCGGTCGCGACCACGCTCAGCGCGCAGCCGCCGTCCGGCTGGACCCTGCAGAAGGCCCTGTTCGCCACGCCGACCATCGTGCTGTTCGAGAAGGGCGTCGAGGTCTCGCGCTACACCGGCTACAACGGCGACCAGGCGCGTTTCTGGTCGTGGCTGGGCCAGCGCCTGCTGACTCCGGAGCAGCGCCGCATCGCCTTCGAGAAGGGCACCGAAATCCCGTTCACCGGTTCCAACCTCGACGAACAACGCAACGGCACCTATGTCGATCCGGTCAGCGGCGCGCCGCTGTTCCGCAGCGACACGAAGTTCCACAGCGGCACCGGCTGGCCGAGCTTCTTCAATCCGCTGCCGGGTGCGGTGGTCGAACGCGTGGACCGTTCGCAGGGCATGGTCCGCACCGAAGTGGTCAGCGCCAGTTCCGGCATCCACCTCGGCCACGTGTTCGACGATGGCCCGCCGCCGACCGGCAAGCGCTACTGCATCAACGGCGACGTGCTGGTGTTCGTGCCGGACAAGCCGGGCGAGGATTGGCGGGTCGCGGTGAAGGCGTCGAAGTAGAACAGTCGGTGTGGGAGTGGTTGCGGCATGCCGCAACCGGTAAGTCGCGATGCCTTTCAGTTTCGCCATCGAAGCCGCCCAAAAAAGCATCGCGACTTACGTCGCTCCCACACCGTACACTGTCGACATCTCATACGACGCCGACAGACATGCGCCTGGGCCTCGCCGCCAACAAGCTGCACCACGCCAACGAAAACGCCGCCCTATTCCGCTGGCTGCGCGCCTGCGAGACCGGCATTCGCGAACTGCGGCTGGGCCTGCATGCGGTCGGACGCACCCATGACGCCATCGCCGCGGCCGGCATGCTGCGCGGCTACGAGCCGCTGAAGCGCTATCCCTACGGCCGCGACGGCGGGCTGATGAAGCTGGTCGCCGAAGTCGTCGGCCTGGAAGGCGCCGAGCGCAATCTCGACGGCGCGATCTATTTCATCGATCCGGTCGATCCCTCGTCGGTGTTCCCGGAGGCGACCGCGCTGAAGCGCCAGTGCGTCATCCACGGCAAGCCGTTCCTGTCCACCGTCGCCTCGGCGCGCGACTGGATCGAGATGGAACGCATCCACGCCGGCTTCGCGCCCGATCCGGGCGCCGATGGCTTCCACGCCTTCGAAGCGCAGACCCTGGCGCTGATCGCCCACGACGCGATGAAGCCGAGGATGCTCGAATTCGCCGACACGCATTTCGACCTGCTGTCGCGCTTCCAGCGCCGCGTCGCCACCGGCACCACCGGCCAGCGCCTCAACGAACTGGCATGGAGCCGTGGCTGGCCGGCGGACAAGCCGTGGGCGGTGCGCTACCACAGCGGCCCGATGGGCGGCGATGCGCAGATCGCCGACCTGGTGCTGGAAGGACGTTGCCAGCGAGCGATCTTCTTCGAGGACCCGCACGTCGCGCGCCAGCATGAAGCCGACATCCAGCTGCTGGAGCGCGCGGTCACCACGGTCACCGACCAGGCGGTGTGTTCGACCTCGCCGCTGGTCGCGCAGCGCTGGGCCGAAGCGGCGAAGCGGCGCGCGAGGTTGCGCGAATAAGCCCATTCAATTGTTGTGGGAGCGACGTAAGTCGCGATGCTTTTGTTCTGCCCTTTCTCGTAGAGCACGGCCTGATTCGCTTTCCGTCAAAAAGCATCGCGACTTACCGGTTGCTGCCGCAACCACTCCCACGGCGTGGTTTTCACGAGTGTGCGACAGGTTGCAGACAGCAAGATAGAAACGGCGTTAACGCCAGAAACGCCGAGAAAATGCGACTGCATCCGCATCACGATGCTCAGCGGAAATTCGGCGATGTGGACGTGCCGTGAGTTCATCCACGAGTACATGACTGCGCGGCACACTCCCTGCACGTCCACTGCAGGAGCCGCCTCCATGCGAATCCATCATTCGATCCTGTTCCTTGCCATCATCGCCTGCGCCTCCGCGGCGCAGGCGCAAGAGCGTGGCGATGCGGCGACCGAACCGCAGGTGCGCGCGCTGCTGACCGAGAAGGGCTACACGCGCATCGACGACCTGCGTTTCAGCCGCGGCATGTGGCGCGCCGACGCGACCAGCGCCGACGGCAACCGCGTCGACCTGACCCTCAGCCCGAACGGCGACGTCATCCATGCCGATACCCAGGTGGCGTCGCTGAGCAAGGACGACGTCAAGGCCAAGCTGACCGCGGCCGGCTATTCGGAAATCCACGACATCGACTTCGACGACGGCATCTGGAAGGCCGAGGCCGAACGCGAGAACGGCAAGAACGTGCGCATCCGCCTCGATGCCGACAGCGGCAACATCCTCAGCGTCGAGAACGAATAGACGCGAACACGCGGGCGGCGGCGCTGCGGGTGGCAGCGCCGCCGCAGGGGCTCATTCCTCGGCCTGCGCCTGCACCCGGTTGCGGCCCTCGAGCTTGGCCGCGTACAGCGCACGATCGGCGCAGGCGATCAGCCGCTCCGGCGGACGGGCGATGTCCGGCACCCATGCGGCGACGCCGACGCTGACGGTCACGTGGTTGGCCACCGGCGATTGCGGATGCAGCAGCCCGCGCGACGCGACCGCGGCGCGCAGGTTTTCGGCGACCTGGGTCGCCGCGACCAGGTCATGGCCCGGCAACAGCAGCACCAGTTCCTCGCCCCCGAAACGCGCGGCCAATCCCATCCGCTCGACTGCGAAGCCGGCGCACAGCCGGGCCAGTTCGCGCAGGCATTCGTCGCCGTACAGATGGCCGCAGGCATCGTTCAGCGCCTTGAACATGTCGGCGTCGATGACCAGCAGGGCCAACGGGCGGCGTTGCCGCGCCATGCGTGCCCATTCCTCCTGCAACTGCCGGTCGAAACGGCGGCGATTGCCGATGCCGGTGAGGCCATCGATCATCGACAGTTCCTCCAGCCGACGATTGGCCTGCTGCAGTTCGCCGGCCATGCGCGCGAAGTGGATCGCTCCGGCGACGAGGTCGGCCACCGCGTCGAACACCGCGGTGGTTTCGTCGGTGAAGAAATCGGTGCGCTCGCTTTCCAGGTTCAGCACGCCATGCAGGCGATGGCCGTGGCGGATCGGCACCAGGTATTCGGAACGCGCGCGCGAATTGCCCGCCACGTAGTCGGGATCGAGGCTCACGTCGGTCACCAGCTGCGGCTTGCCGCTGCGCACGCAGCGCCCGGCGAGGCCGCGACTGACCGGCCAGTAACCATCGGCGGCGAGCGGCGAGGCGGTCATCTCGCCGGCGTACACCTCCTGGATGAAATGGGTGTTGGCCTGGTCCAGCAGGATCACGCTGGCGATGGCCACCGGCAACTCCGAAACCAGGCATTCGCAGATGCCCTGCAGGATCGATTCGAGGTGCGCTTCCTGCAACGCGCCGCGCGAGATGCGCACCAGGATCCGGGTCAGCGTGGCACCCCGTTCGGGCGCGCCGCGCGCATCCCAGGGCACGTTCGTCGCATGGAAATCCTGGATGAAGTCCGTCACTTCGCCTGGCATGCCTCGCCCGCCCGAATCGGTGTTCCAGATCGAACCAACGCGAAATCTACGCCGATGCGTCCACGCCGTCGCGGAAAGGCGGTTCAGTTTCAGGTGCGGCAGTGCGCGATCAGATGAACGGCGCTGCGGTAACCGTTTGCACCAGAATGTGGCATGCGCCGGGTGCGAGTTCGACGATGTCCGCGCCGGCATTGGCGACTTCGACGCAGACGAATCCGCGCCATTCCGACGTCGGCACATCGCCGAGCGCGACCACGCCGGTCTCGCCCGGATTCCACACCACCAGCGAGCGGCTGCCGGCACTGCGGATGCGCAGGCGACGGCCAAGTGCGGGATCTTCCAACACGAACTCGCCATGCGCATCGCGATAGATGCGGTCGCTGCGGCCCGGATCGCGCGGATCGGCAAGATTCCAGTCGCCGCTTTGCAGGTGCTCGGCGCCATCGTACTTGTCGGCGTAACGCAGGCCGGCGACGCCGTGCAGCGTCGCACGCAGCGCATCGCCGACGCGGAAGTAGGTATGCAGGGCCTGGGTGAACGGGACCGTGCGCCCGCCCGCATTGGTCGTGGACAGCGACTGCTGCAGCGAACGGCCCAGGCGCAGCGTCTGCTGCAGGCGCAGCGGCGAGGCATCGTTCGCCGGCAGCGACAGTTCGACCACGATGTCGTCGCCGTCTTCGTGCAACTCGTCCAGCGACCACGTCGAAGTCCGGGCGAAACCATGCTGCGGCGCGTCCGCCGGCTGGCCTTCGCGGCCGAAATATGGCCAGCACACCGGCACGCCGCCGCGCACCGCGCCGGGCGGGCGCTTGCTCGTCGGCGACAGCCACAGCCAATCGGTTTCGCCGTGCGGCGCGAACGACAGCAATTGTCCGCCATGCAGCGACAGCGCCGCGCGGCAATGCGCGTTCTCCAGCCACAGCACGGGCACGCCGTGCAGTTCGGCTTCGCTGCGTTTCATGCCGCGTCGGTCGCCGCCGCGACCGGTGCCGGCCGTGCGTAGCGCCAGCCGACGAAGGCGGCGATCGCCAACAGCAGCGACGCGATCAGGAAGGCCACGCCCGGCAGGCGCACCGGCGCATGCGGGCCGATGAAGAAACCGAACGCGCCGGCGAACACCGCCGGGGCGAAGATCCCAGCCAGCGAAATCAAACTGCTCATCGAACCCTGGATGCGGCCCTGCGCGTCCGGCGGCACCTGGCGGGTGATCAGCGCCTGGGTCGCCGGCGCGGCGATCGCCCACAACGCGCTGATCGGCAAGCCGGCGAGGAACATCCAGCCCTTCGCCGCCAATCCGTAGATCAGGAAGCCGACCGTGCCGCAGGCCAGGCCAAACAGCAGCGCGCGGCGTTCGCCCAGCGCCTTGACCACCTTGCCGATCAGCACCACGTTGACGATCACGCTGAGCACGCCGACCGCCGCCAGCACGTAGCCGGCTTCCTTTTCCTTCCAGCCGTACGCGGCGTCGGCGAACAGCACGAAGGTGCTGGGATACACGTAATGGGCGAAGTTGGCGATGAACACCACCGCGACCAGGCCCCAGATCTGCGGGTATTCGCGCAGCATCTTGACCCCGCCCATCGGCTTGGCGTGGTGCCAGTCGAACGCGGCGGTGCGCTTGTCCTTCGGCAGCGATTCGGGCAGCACGAACAGGCCGTAGCAGAAGTTGACCAGGGCCAGCCCCGCGGCGAACCAGAACGGCAGGCGATGGTCGATGTCGCCGAGCACGCCGCCGATCAGCGGGCCGACGATGAAGCCCAGGCCGAAAGCGGCGCCGATCATGCCGAAGCCCTTGGCGCGCTGTTCGGGCGGGGTGACGTCGGCGATGTAGGCGTTGGCGGTGGTGAAGCTGGCCGAGGTCGCCGCGCTGATGATGCGGCCGACGAACAGCCAGGCCAGGTTCGGCGCCAGGGCCATGAAGATGAAGTCGGCGCCCAGGCCGAGGCAGGACAGCAGGATCACCGGCCGCCGGCCGTAGCGGTCGGCCAGCGCGCCCTGGATCGGGGTGCTGAAGAACTGCACGGCGGAGAACGCGAACGAGAACACGCCGGTCCAGTACGCGGCGGTGGAGGTGTCGCCGCCGACGAACTGCTGCACTAGGTGCGGCAGCACCGGGATGATCACGCCGAACGCCAGCACGTCGATCAGCACGGTGATGAAGATGAAGGCCAGCGCGGCCTGGCGTTGCTTGCCGATGACGGGGGAGTTCAAGCGGGGACCTCGACTGGTTCTTGTTTTTGCTCGTCATTCCCGCGCAGGCGGGAATCGCTCTTGCTCTTGCCTTTGCCTTGTAGAGCCGAGCACGCTCGGCTGCCTTTCGCCCGAAAAACCACCCACTCCCGCGATCTCCCCACCCAGAAGCCAGAGCGATTCCCGCCTGCGCGGGAATGACGAGCAAAGGCGGGATGACGAGCGACAGCGAATCAGCGCGAGTGATTGCCCACGTCGATGAACCGTAGGAACTCCGCGCGCGTGCTCGGGTTGCTGCGGAACGTGCCCAGCATCTTCGAGGTGATCATGCTGACCCCGCGCTTGTGGATGCCGCGGGTGGTCATGCATTCGTGCGCGCCTTCGACCACCACGCCGACGCCGCGCGGTTGTAGCACGTCCTGGATGCACTGGGCGATCTGCGCGGTCATCTTTTCCTGTACCTGGAAGCGGCGCGCGTAGGTTTCGACCACGCGGGCCAGCTTGCTGATGCCGACGACCTTGCCGTCGGGCAGGTAGCCGACGTGGACCTTGCCGATGATCGGAGCCATGTGGTGTTCGCAATGGCTTTCGTAGTCGATGTCGCGCAACACAATCAGCTCGTCGTAACCGGCCACTTCCTCGAAGGTGCGGGCAAGGAATTCGCGCGGGTCGTCGCGATAGCCGCTGAACCAGTCGCCGTAGGCTTCGACCACGCGGCGCGGGGTGTCCAGCAGGCCTTCGCGGCGCGGGTCTTCGCCGGCCCAGGTCAGCAGGGTGCGGACGGCGTCCTCGGCCTGCGCGCGGGAAACCGGCGCGGGTGCCGGCGCGGCCTTCTTGCCGGCGGTTTTGTTGGTCTTGCTCATGGGTTGGCTCCACGGCGGGACGCGCAGTTTACCCGACAGTTTGTGCCATGCCGTTGGCAACCCGCAGCGGCAGGGACGGTGGGCCAGGGGCCCGCCCTGCGCGGCGTAGGGCGGGCTCAAGCCCGCCTTCCCCGCCACACATGGACGCCACACCACGCCAATGCAACCGGGCATCTCCTATCCTCGCGACCGACTGCATGCACCGCGTTGATCCGCGTGAACACCATCTCAAGCGAAGGCGCAGCGCGCTTGCGATGACGTCCGCGGCGGCGTATATCTGGTCGCGCTGACCGGTCGTCCATTTCCACGACACTCCGCCGCTTCCGGCGGACTTCCTTCCCTTCGGCTCCGAGCGATCTTCGCGTTTCAGCCGGGAACAGGAAGCAATGGCGCCACGACATCGAAAGGTCTTCATCCTGCACCTGAGCCCGCGCCAGTCGATCGGGCCCAACGACCTGCATGCCCTGTGGTCGAGCGCATGCCGGACCACGGATGTCGGGGTCAGCCGCAATGCGCCGCTGCTGCGCGATCCCTCGCGTCCTTCCTACGGTTTGTGGGCGAGCAATTCGTTCGACCGGGCCGGGGCGGAAAAGCGCCTGCGGATGATGCTGGAGGCACGCGGCTATTTCTTTTCCCTGACGGGCATCATCCACTAGGAGGCGATGTGTCGTTCGATGTGGGTATTGGCAAGTGCCGGTCGGTTTCCGGCGATCGGGTGGATGTCTGGGTCGACAGTTCGGTGGTGAACAAGATCGTGCCGGACGCGAAGTGGCAGAAGGCCGGGGTCAGCGTGCTGCGGGTGTCGCGCGGGTTGTGCAGCACGCAGCGGCCGGTGGAAGCGGACGAAGAGGTGTTCCTGTCCAGCGAACGGGTCGGCGCGAAGAGCACGGGCCTGATCGATTACCTCGGCTCCGGCGAGTTCGTGCGCGTCGGGCTGGCGGCGCTGGTGCCTGCGCTGGACGAACGCACGCATCCGGCGAGTTCGCGCAAGCCGGGCTGGCGTTAGGCCAGCGCTGCGCTTCCGCAACCACGGGCCGTTGACGCTCACTGCGACGGACGCGGTTCGTTTCCGCCCTCCCCATTGACATAATTCCATAATTCCGGAATATTGGAATTATGAAGACCCCTTCCGCTCTTTCGGCCCTCGGCGCGCTCAGCCACGAATCCCGCCTGGCTGCGTTCCGTGCGCTGGTCCAGGCCGGCCCCGATGGCCTTGCCGTGGGCGAACTGCGCGAGCGCCTGGACCTGCCGCCGGCCACGCTAACCGCCCACCTCAACGTGCTGCGCGCCGCCGCGCTGGTCCACGACGAACGCGAGGGGCGGGTGATCCGGGTGCGCGCGAACTATCTGCAGATGAACGCGCTGATCGGCTACCTCACCGAGAACTGCTGCGCCGGCGCCGTGGATTGCGGCCCCGCGCAGACCTGCAAACCCAAGAAGACAGGAACCCGCGCATGAACCGCTTCCACGTGCACCTCAACGTCGCCGACCTCGATGCCAGCATCCGTTTCTATTCCGAGCTGTTCGCGGCCCAGCCGGCCGTGCTCAAGCCCGACTACGCCAAGTGGATGCTCGAGGACCCGCGGGTGAACTTCGCCATCTCGACCACCGGTCGCGCGCCGGGCATCGACCATCTCGGTTTCCAGGTCGACAGCAGCGAGGAGCTGGCCGCGCTCGGCAAACGCCTGGACGCCGCCGGCGGCGCGGTGGTTCCCGAAGCGGCGACGATCTGCTGCTACGCCCGCTCCGACAAGAACTGGACCGAAGACCCGCAGGGGACGCGCTGGGAAACCTTCCACACGTTCGGCGAGGCCACCACTTACCACGCGGGCGATGCCGCTTGCGCGACCGACGGCGCGGCCTGCAGTCCCGACGTAGCGTCGATGAAGCCGCGTCCGCAGCAGGCGACGTCCTGCTGCGCGCCGCAATCCGGCTGCTGCTGAGCCATGGACCTGCGTGCGGGCACCGCCGACGACCAGGCGGCGATCCATGATCTGTTGCGGGACAGCCGCCTGCCGGTCGATGACCTCGGCACGGCGGCCGTCGATTTCACCGTGGCGACCGACGCTGCCGGCCTGATCGGTGTCGTCGGACTCGAATCCTTTGGCGATGTCGGCCTGCTGCGTTCGCTCGCGGTGCGCGACGGCCAGCGGGGCCGTGGCCTTGGCGAGCGGCTGGTCGGCGCGGTCGAAGCGCGGGCGGCCGCGCTCGGACTTCGGCAACTCGTGTTGCTGACCGAAACCGCCGCGCCGTTCTTCGCCAGGCGCGGCTATGCCGCGATCGCGCGCGAACAGGCGCCGGCGTCGGTCCGGCACAGCGCCGAATTCCGCTCCATCTGCCCGGCTTCGGCCACCTGCATGATCAAGTCCGTGGAAGTCTCTCCATGAAGCGCGTGCTGTTCGTCTGTGTCGAGAATTCCAACCGCAGCCAGATGGCCGAGGCCTTCGCCCATCTCTACGGCGGCGACCAGGTCGAAGCGTTCAGCGCCGGATCGAAGCCGTCGGGCCAGATCAATCCGAAGGCGGTCCGTTTCATGGCCGAACTGGGTTACGACCTGTCGCGCCATGCGTCGAAGTCGCTGGACCAGATCGAAGGCGAGTTCGATGCCGTGGTCACCATGGGTTGCGGCGACAACTGCCCGTGGGTGCCGGCCAAGCGCCGCGAGGATTGGGCGCTGCCGGATCCGAAACACATGGACGACGACGGATATCGCGCGGTGCGCGACGAGATCGCCGAACGCGTCAAGACTTTGCTGGCGTCGCTCTGATGGTTCTGTGGCGGAAGTTGCTGGCCGAGTTCCTCGGCACCGCGCTGCTGCTCGCGTGCGTGGTCGGTTCGGGGATCATGGGCGTGAACCTGGCCCGGGGAAACGATGCGATCGCCTTGCTGGCCAATGCGGGCGCCACGGCGGGCGTGCTGTACGTGCTGATCGTGGTGTTCGGCCCGATCTCCGGCGCGCATTTCAATCCCGTGGTGACGCTGGTGATGCGGCTGCGCGGGGAGCTGAGCACGCGGGAGGCACTGGCCTATGTCGGCGTGCAGGTCGTGGCGGCGATCATGGGCGTGCTGTTGGCGCATGCGATGTTCGAGCTGCCGCTGATCCAGCCGGGCACCCACGCGCGGACGGGTCATGCGCAGTGGCTGAGTGAGGCGGTCGCGACCTTCGGTCTGGTGTTGACGATCCTGCTCGGCGTGCGTCACCGGCCGGCGTCGGTGCCGGCGCTGGTCGCCAGCTACATCTTCGCCGCGTACTGGTTCACCGCCAGTACCTCGTTCGCCAATCCGGCGGTGACGCTCGCGCGCTCGCTGACGCAGACGTTCGCGGGAATCCGGCCCGGGGATGTCTGGGGCTTTGTTGTGGCGCAACTCGCGGGCGGTGCCGTGGCGTCAGCCGCGGCGTCCCTGTTCATCGCCAAGCGGCAGCACGAGAGCGACGTTGCGTCCGCTTAGCGTGCGGACTGGCGTACCGACGGAATAACGAGCCCGGAAACCGGAAACGGATCGGATCCACTTGAATCCGCTAACGCGGAAAAGTAACCCTGCCTCCGTAACGCGGGGAGCGCATCGGGCGATGTCGTCCTGCGCCGCGCTCCGGTCCGTCCGGACCAGAAGTGCAACTCGTCCCTCACATGCTCGCGGAACAGCGCGGTCGCGCGTCGCATGGCGCTTGCCCGCGCCACGATCAGCGGCGCTTCGATCTCATCGGCCGGAATCGGCCAACCTTCGTTTTCGGCGCATTCCACGGCGCGCTCGTTGAGGATGACGGCGGCGCGCTGGAAAGCGGATGCGCCCAGGACGACGCGATGCTGCTTGGTGTTCATGACGGCTCCGGACATTGTGCTACCCGGCACACAGCGGGCGCGGTAGCTAGCCAAAGTCGGAATGCCGCGTGAGCCCACGCTAGCACGTCGAGGCGACGCACAACGCGCATTCCGACCAACGGACATCACGCTGTCGTAACCGCATGAAGCGCACGGTGCTGCGGCTACGGTGCAACTCCGTATCGGCTGCTCAGCCGCGCATCACCTCATCCCATCCTCCGCATTGAGCTTGCGCCTGGCGTCTCGCCGGGTCACGGCCCTGGCCGTCCATTCGATCCCTCTCCGGGATCATCACGCAGGAAAAAAATCCTCATGGAAATGCAGCAGAAAGAAGGCTTCGGGCAACAGAACCTGTTGGGCACACTCAAGAGCAACAAGTCCTTCGAAACCTTCGCCAACGCCATCGACAAGGCGGGCCTGGCCGCGTCCCTCGACGGGACCGATCAATACACCTTGTTCGCACCGACCGATGAAGCGTTCTCGGCGTTGCCCGCAGGAGCGCTGGACCGGTTGCTCGAACCGGCCAACAAGGATGAACTGGCTTCGCTGGTGAACTACCACCTGGTCAGCGGTCGCAGGACTACCTCCGACGTCGGCAAGTGGCAGGCCGCCCGCACGATGCATGGCCAGCCCGCGCCGGTCCGGGTGTCGGAAGGGCAGCTCAGCATCGCAGGCGCCCAGGTCACCCGGCCGGACATCCTGGCCAGGAACGGCGTGATCCATGGCATCGACAAGGTGAACATTCCCGAGTCCAGGGCCGATTGAAGGAAGACGGAAAAGGAATGCCGGCGGCGGGGAGCGATCCCCGCCGTTTTCTTTTTTTCTCCCCCGAAACGTTGGCGTGGACGGTTCGTGAGCAGCGCGAGGCGTTCTTCCCTTTACCCGCTTCAGGCTGCAAGGCGACTTATCGCGTACGATGTCGGCGCAACATCCGTGCGTCCCGTCCGACCGCCGACACCGTCGCTCGCTGCGCTTTCCTTCACGCGTCACCGGCCTCGGCCGCTCGACGCACCCACGGGAGCGCCCATGACGGGCTACCAGGTCCGCGAGACCCGCCAGACCGTTGGCGGCCATGTCTATCGCCTGCGCGTACTCAGCGACAAGCAGCAGTTCGCCGATCCCGACGGCCACGGCGCCCGCATCGGGATCTCGTCGGCGCAATGGAGCCTGTTCGGCCAGGTCTGGCCGGCGGGCCGGCTGCTGGCGCAGGCAATGCAGCGCTTCGACATCGCCGGCAAGCGCATCCTGGAGCTCGGATGCGGGATCGGCCTGCCCAGCCTGGTGTTGCAGAAGCGCGGCGCCGACGTCGTCGCTTCCGACATGCATCCGCTGGCGGAAGTGTTCCTGGCGTACAACGCCGCGCTCAACGGCCTGCCCGCGCTGCATTACCGGCAGATGCGCTGGGACGGACCGATGGCTGCGCTGGGCCGCTTCGACGCGATCGTCGCCAGCGATGTCCTGTACGAGCGCGAAAGCGCGGAGGCGCTGAGCGCGGTGGTCCAGCACCATGCGCAGGCCCGTGCCGAGGTGTTGATCACCGATCCGGGCCGGGGCAACAGCGCGCGTTTCAGCCAGTTGATGGCTGATTGCGGGTTTTCGGTCGATTCGAAGCCCTGCCCGATGGACGACCTCGACCGGCCGCCGCATCGCGGCCGGATGCTGCATTACCGCCGCGGGTTGGACGCGTGACGGCCTCTGCGAAGGTGCCGTTGTGCGCGAGCTGCGATGCGGTGTGCTGTCGCCTGGTCGTGGTGCTGCAGCCGGAAGACCGCATTCCCGCGCACCTGACCGCATGCACGTCGGCGGGCCTGACGGTGATGGCGCGCGATGCGGAGGGCTGGTGCGTGGCCGTCGATGCGGCGCGGATGCGCTGTTCGATCTACGAGACCCGGCCGGGCGTGTGCCGCCGCTTCGCGATGTCGGGGCCGTACTGCCATACCGTGCGGGAGGACTACCTGGACCGCACCACGCGCGGCATCCCGCTTACGTTGTACTGACTGGAGAAACCTCTTGCCGATCACACCCAACTACGCCTTCGAGAAGCGCCAACGCGAGCTGGCCAAGAAGAGGAAGCAGGAAGAGAAGAAGGCCAGCAAACGCGATACGCAGGCCCCTGCACCCGCCGAGTCGGCGCAAGGTTCGGCAAGCACTGCCGGCGCGCCGTCCGCGCCACCCGCCGAACGAGCGGTGGCGCCAAGGGTTCATCGCAAGCGGGTGCCTTGACGCTTGCGCGGATCCGGGCCGGACGAATCATCCGATGGATGTCGGGGAACGAGGTCGGGTTCATCCACGCCCGTCTCCGGGAGGAAATGAACCCGATTCCGTTTGCGCTGCCTCGACAAGGCGGTGGGCCAGGGCCCACCCTACGAAGCTTGCAGAAGCTGGTCCATGTAGGGCGGGCTCAAGCCCGCCTTACGCGGGTTGCTAGCGGAAAGGTGTGTTGAGCACCTGGCGAAATAAGCTAATCGCCAACTCTGGGGAGGTCAACAGGTTGGTGCGCCTAAGCTAGCTAACGCCGGAGTTAAGTCGACTCATCTGAGGCTGACATCGAGGCCACGAAACAAGCTCGACTTGAATGAATTGTTAGGTCACAGCGATGAGGCAAGCTTTGACTCGCCCTGATACTTAATGAAAATCAACGTCTGGTCGATCTGTGGTTTTTGGACTTCTCCAACAATCGTCATGGCTGACCCGAAGTATTCCCAGAACTTCCACGCTACCGTGGGGTTCCAGTATTCGTCAGGTAGCCTTCCTAGGCTCTCACCTTTTTCAATTCGTCTTTGAAGAGTATGGACAATTGCGATCGGGGCTTTGTGGTACAAGGCCATCTGTACTTCATAGATGTTGATCTTTTCGGGATCAAAGCGCTGCCTGAGGGCGAAGTAGTAGCAAAAATCAAGGTCGTCCGTGGCAAATAGGCAGAACGACCTATTTGGCTGATGTGTCCCTCTAAACTTCTCGATCTCTGTAACAGCTTCTGGGTAGAAGGTAGTTGGTACCGTCGCTACAACCTCTTGCCCTGAAGAATAGGCCCTCAATGTTGCGTGATATAGCGGCATGTGAGAGCGCTCTTTGTAAGCTAACTACGATCGGATCCAAAGGTGGAGTGTGGCGTGGCTTCCGAGCAAGCCGTCAATGCACCATCAATCAATTTTTTCTATATGAATCTGCGGTCGCACAGGCAGCAGCATGAATTACCAAGCCTTGAGCTACGCAGGCTAATAGGTCAACAAGAGTCGATCAGCAACAACTTCTTCTTCTAGAGACTGACCATCCATTTGAAAACGACGCAGCATGGAGCGCCCACAGTTTACTAGAGCTTCGCGCTTAAATAGATCTGCAGGTGATTCAATACGAACGACGTCGTTTCCGGACTTCTTTGTGCCATCAATGCTGAGGGCCACAAATACTCCACGCCTCTTGCAGGACTCGATGGCAGTGAACAATTCGGAAAGTCGAAATTCTTGTGCGCCGTATAAGATGGATTGCGAGTCGACATAGGGTGGATCGCAGTAAACCAAGTCCCCGGGTTTAGCGCGCTCCATTAGCTCTCGGTAGTCTGCGTGATAAAACTCTGTGCCCTTAATTCGCTCGTGCCATATATGGGCGCGATGCGCAAAATTTTGTGGCGGCATTGGCGTATGCGGCCCACAAGGAGTGGACATGAAGCCATCTGATTTCCTAAAGCGAACGACCCCGCCATAGCAGGTCCGCGATAGAAAAAGGAGGTCCGCGCCATTGGCGGCACGATTGTAAGACGCAAGAGTCGCTTTGTAGGCCTCCACTTTGCCCATTTGAGCAATGAGGCCGTGCCGTTCTTTATACCAAGCAATCACTTTTTCTGGATCACTTTTCAGCGCAGTCCATATCTCGATAAGCGGCTTAAACGCATCTCCAGCAATAGCATGCTTTGGAGCCAATGCGCCCAAAACGGCACCACTGCCAACAAATGGTTCCAAATAAGTATTTATGGCTCTGGGAAAGTAGGAGATCAATTCTCCAGCGAACCGCTGTTTGTTGCCAATCCACTTCAGGAGTTGGCCCTTGAAATCATCGCGCCGCCTTTGCATGGAGAGAGGCGGCAATTTTGTCATGCGGTTCATTCGACAAGAATATCCTGAATTGGGATAGACAACAAGCTGGCCCTAGAGTTTCCGGTGATGACTACCGCCCCAGACCGACACGCGTTGCTTGCCCTACTACTCCGCGATCTACGAAGCCAAGCCCGACTGACCCAGACTGATGTCGCTGCCGCTCTCGGTAAGCCTCAATCGTATGTCAGCAAGTACGAGAGCGGGGAGCGTCGTTTGGATTTGGTGGAGCTAGCTGATCTGTGCGCGGTCCTCGGCGTAAGTCTCCAAGAATTCATCTCATTGTTTGAGAAGGGAATGCGATGAGGGGGAACGCGGAGTTTATGCAGCAGCCAGCCAGCTTCTGGGCGCTGGTTCGATCTTTATCGGAAGGGCTGGGCTATACGCAGCGCGCCCCACGAGGAGAGCCCAAAGGGGCTGGGCCGCTGAAAACTCACACCGCCAAAGATATGGCGCATGAACTGACCAGGCAGGGACTCGATCCTCGATTGGTCTTGTTGGACGATAAGCCCACTGAACTAGGTAAACAGCTGGAGCAATATTTCATCTATCGCGCACAAGTATTGAACGATCTTGTCAAGCCAAACCTTATGGATGTTGCTGAAGCTAAGGCATTGTTTGACAAGGTCTATGCTAGGGTTAATCCCCCCGCGACTTGCCCGATACCTAATAACAAACAATCTGACGAAAAGAGGGCGCCAGCATATCTAACTGGCTTGGTGAATATGCTGATCTATGAAGCAATCGGCGACGCGCGGTGTAACTATTCGCCGAGTCAGCTAACAACTTTCACGCGCCAAGGTGTTCCATTAAGGACGCTAGCTCGCCGGGTAGACGGGGCATTTCCCTCCGTAGTGAATCCAGTCGCAGTGTGGGAGATCAAAGAGTACTACTACACCACTACTTTCGGGAGCCGTGTTGCAGACGGAGTATACGAAACCCTTCTTGACGGCTTGGAGTTAGATGAGCTCCATAAGAAGGAAGGTGTTCGCGCAGAGCACGTGCTAATTGTCGATGCGCGCTATACGTGGTGGGTATGCGGGAAATCCTATCTATGCAGAATGATAGACATGCTGAACATGGGATTGGTGTCTGAAATCATATTCGGCCGTGAAGTCGAGGAACGAATACCAGTGTTGGCGCGCGAGTGGTTAGCAAGGGCTGCGCGCTAATGCGCTAGCCCTTCCAATCGGACAGGCAGGTAACCGCCTTCAAGGAACAACCTCTGGCTCGGCGAGTTGGCCGAAATATGCCATGTAGACGGCCTCGCAAAACGCTTGGGGTAGCTGCCCCTGAACGTGAAGGTCATCCACGGCTGATACTGCCGCATAAGGCTTGGCCTTACTTGGGGGCACATAGCCAAGTAGGCCCTCCAAGTTTGGGTTCACCAAATGAAGCTGGGCAGCGGCATTGGGAATCGCTGCGAGTATCTTCTGGTTGTTCGCCTGCTCAGTGGCGTTTCCCGGATCAGCATCATGAAGAACCCTGTATGGGATTTCAAAAGCATTGAGGACCCGCAGAAAAGCAGGAATGTTCGCTTTCCCGTTGCAATCAATTAGTGTCACCTCGCGCCGAAGCCTGCGATGTCGCTCGAATAGCCCAAGAGCCTCGGCGGCGCGATCGAACGCGGCAATTGCACTGAATTCTTCCATCAGCACAACGCTTTTCGCGAAGAAGAGTTCATTCACGACGGGGTCAAACTTCGCCACGGCATTCAGCCTTTGCCTATCTGCTTGGTGGGGTGGCCCAGGGAACAAATCCTGCGTCACTTGGTGGGATACCGCGTCACCGTTATGAGTCTTAAACATTCGGACAATTGCCCGATATTTGTCCGCGATGTCGAGAAATAGGGGCGAGTGGGTACAGTAAGCTATCTGGGTGCCTGGCTGGAGTGCCAATTTGTGCAAGACATCCCGCATAAGACGTTCCATCTGCGGGTGAAGATATAGCTCCGGCTCCTCAATCAGAAGAATGATGGATCTCTGAAACCCGGGAATCGCCCCCGGCGCCCCTTGGCCTTGTGCATCGGCCAATAACTGCAGGAGCGTCATGACAAGAGTCCGCTGGAGACCATGACCTTGGTGCCCAACATCCGTTTCGATACCAGCCATGGCATCACGGATCACTAGCGAAGTCGATGGCAGTACCATCGCTCGTAACTCGGGCGCCTCGGTTCGGATCAATGCATGACCGCCAATGACTTCATTGAGACTCCGATTGATCCTATCTTGAAGATCTCTGACCTCTTGTGCTTGGCGTTGCGGGTTAGCTTCATCTGGCCGGAACAACGCCAAGACCTCATCCAAGGCATCTCGTAGCCGTGCCATTTCGGGCCTTTGCGCCAGACTTCGCTCGACGATCAGATTTACTAGTTTTCCATAGGTCGATGCATCTTTTGCGTTTGTCTCGTCACTGGCTTCGTGAACAGCTCTTACAAAGATTGCTCGTGGGAGTATCGAGTTGGCGTTGCTCTTCCAATTGCCGCCACCTCCAGGGTTCACCAGCCAGTTAGGCGCACCCATCACAACCAGATCTGGCCGCTGCTCACGCACGACCGATCGCAGGGCATCTTTAGATGCGGCATTGGGTCGAGCGCCACGATTGGGGAGGGCCGCGATTAGAGGTTGGTAGTCCTCGGGAAAAGATGCCCAGGACGAATCGGGGTCAGGCCAGTCAGCGAAGCTCTCAATACTTGAAAAGGAGTAGAGCTGCTCTTTCCATCCGCCAGATTCCCCATCTTCACCTGGCTCGTACCAATACCGCTTCTTCAACACCCATTTGTCGCCATACATCCGTCCTCGAACTGCGATCTGCTCTGCTTCTTCTGAACTAATGTTGTCGAAATGCCCAATGAGCTCAATTGCATTCTGGGCATCGACCTGATGCTTGCGGAACAACGAGGCGTCTTTTGCGGCGCCTCCACTAAGAAAGAGGGCGATGGCGGACAGCACGGAAGATTTTCCCGCATTGTTCTCGCCGATCAGAACAAGTAGGTTCTCCCAGCTAAGATCCACATATTCAATGCATTTGAAGTTACGGATCTCGAAACGGCACAGTCTCATCACTTCTCCTTGAGGTGACTCCACCCGTCATCATTAAGTTTGGTTCGCGCAGCTATCTGCCGGCACATAGCGTCTGCAAGAACGGGGTCTGGTTCACTCACATCTACTAGGGAAAAGAAGTAGACCTGACCCCTTGTTTGGATCCTGCGCGGCGAGGACACGAGCGAAGAAGGGTAGAACGGACGCTTCGAATCGCTCGCGAGTATGGTCCGTGTGGGTGCCTGTGAACGCCACGAACGTGTGTGCGATGCCGGCGCGCCCCAACTCGCGGGAAAACGCCGTCGCCCCCAAAGTGACGCTGGGAATCTCATCCTGCAGTCCCGCATCGAGCGAGATGCTGCACAGCCGCCGATACGGCGATGGATCGCGCATCAGCCGGTTCAGTGGCAGGTAGTTTCGCCACGCACGGGCGACGACGGCGACTTCCCGCATTCGACCGTCGGATGCCGCCACGAAAGGCAGAGGTGGCGACTCAATCGAGGGTTCGCGGCCATTGCCAGGGGCAAAGGCTGCCGCCATTGCGCGCAGCCAGCCACGCGGTTCCTGCCGCCAACGACCGCTTTCCATTGCAAGGTCGCCTACGAAACCCAGGCAACACGGACTCATCGCATACACATGGCCGAAGGTTTCGGGATGACGGCCGGCCAGATACAGGGCGCCGAATCCGCCCATGGACTGGCCGGCCAGACCGCGGCTTTGCCGTGCCGGCAGGGTGCGGAACCGCGTATCGATGAAGCGGACAAGCTCCTTCGCGACGAAGTCCTCCCAGCGCCCGAAAGCCGTGGAGTTCACGTAGAACGAACCACCGAAACGGTTGTCGGCCATCGGCATCACCACGATGTACTCCGCAGCGAGCCGGTCGAGATCGGCGCCGAGATCCATGCCCTGGTAGGTACCGTCCAGCCATTCCTTCGGATCCGAGGTGGCGCCATGCAGCAGATAGACGACGGGATACCGCCGGGCCGGATCGCGGTCGTAGCTTGCCGGCAGGTGGATCGTGATCTTGCGATCCGGCGTATCGCCGATCCGGTTACCCTGCAATGCCGACGAGTGCAGCGTCTCCACGACGATGCGGCCTTGTGCGGTGGCACTCGGGGAACCAAGCGTCACGATGCTGAGCAGTCCCGATAACAGGACAAGGAATCGCTTCATTTCCGCCCCGTGGCCCCTCTGGCCCTGCATCGGATCCGTGCATGCGCACCGAAGGGCCAAGTCCGTTCGAGTATACGTCCGGCATTCCGTGGAAGGATGGTCAAGCTCGTCCTACGCAGGTCTGGCCGATCCAAGCCGCCACCCCAACCCCGACACCCGGCTGGCATGCCGCGCCAACGCTTTCTCGATAACGTCCGCAGTCCCCGCAATGTGCAACGCACTCCGCGCCCGAGTCAGGCCGGTATAGACCAACTCCCGGCTCAACACCCGGCTGTCGCCGCGCGGCAACTGCAGCCAGACCTCGTCGAATTCCGAACCCTGCGCCTTGTGCACCGTCATCGCGAACGCCGACTCGTGCGCCGGCAGTGCGGCCGGATGGAACGCCCGCACGCCGTCCGCGCCGGAGAACCAGGCCAGCGGCGTGCCGGCCGCGTCCGCCAGGCAGATGCCCACGTCGCCGTTGAACAGCCCGTGGCGATAACTGTTCTCCGTGACCAGCAACAACCGGCCCGGGAACCACGCCGGCGGCGCACCGATGCGACGGCCGGACAACGCTGCCTCGATCCGCGCATTGAGCCCGCGCGCACCCTGCGCGCCTTCGCGCACCGCCGTGAGCAGGCGCAGGCGATTGGCCCGCGCCAGCGCCTGCGCCGGGTCGGCCAGCGTGGCCAGCTCGCGCCACTGCGCCAGCAGGTCCGGCCGCGCCTGCAACGGATCTTCGACGCCCTCGTGGAAATGCACGCCGCCCAGCGTGCCGCCGCGCAGCAGCGCCAGCGCTTCGGTTGCGTCGCCGTTGCGGACCGCTTCGGCCAGGGGGGCGAGGTGCAGGGCGTCGCTTTGGCGCCAGCCGCGTTGGAGGTGGATGCGGTGGCCGTGGAGGCCGCCTTGCTCGTCACTCCCGCGAAGGCGGGAGTCCAGCGACTTCTGCTCCTGTTCCGCGAAAGGCGAAGTCACTGGATCCCCGCCTTCGCGGGGATGACGAGCAAAAGCAACATCGGCAGGGCCCAGCAGCGGTTGCAGCGCGTGCGCATCTTCTTCGGCCAGCGCATCGCCCAGGCCGGCGGCGGCGAGGATGGCGGCGAGCACGTCGCCGGCTTCGACCGAGGGCAACTGGTCGGCGTCGCCCAGCAGCACCAGTTGCGCGCCGTCGGCCACCGCTTCGACCAGCTTGCACATCAGCGGCAGGTCGACCATCGACGCTTCGTCGACGACGATGATGTCGAACGGCAGCGGATTGTCGGCGTGGTGGCGGAAGCGCGGCGAGTCCGGAATCGTGCCGAGCAGGCGATGCAGGGTGCTGGCCTCGCCGGGCAGCGCGGCGAGCAATGGCGCATCGACGCCGAGTGCGGCCATCTGCCGGGTGGCGCGGCGCAGGCTGTCGGCCATGCGTTCGGCGGCGCGGCCGGTGGGTGCGGCCAGGGCGATGCGCGGTGGCGTTGCGCCGGCGCGGCTCGCCTGCGCAACGCGCAGCGCGAGCAGGCGGGCAATCGTCGTGGTCTTGCCGGTGCCGGGGCCGCCGGTGACCAGTAGCAGCGTGCGGCGCAGGGCCAGCGCGGCGGCGCGGGCCTGGCGGTCGCCGGTGTGCGCATCGGGGAACAACGTCGCGAACAGCGGCGCGATCGCGGTGATGTCGCCTTCGACGGATTGCGCAGCGATGCGGCGCAGACCCAAGGCGAGGCGGCGTTCGTATTCGCGGTAACGGCGCAGGTACAGCAGGCCGTGTTCCAGCGCGAGCGGCGCGGTGGCGGCTGCGTCGTCCGACGACGACGGCGTGGCGACGAAACGCGAGGCGGCGAGCTGCTGCAACCACGCCTGCGGCTGCGGCCACGGCAGTTCCGCATCGACCAGTTGCCCCGGTTGCGTGGGATCGAAGCCGGCGTGGCCCTGTGCGACCGCCAGCGACGCCAGCGCAGCGGCGGCGAGCACTTCGTCCGGCGTGGACGGATCCAGCCGTTGCAGGGTGCGGGCCAGTGCGTCGTCGAGCGTGCGCAGGGCGCCCAGGCGGTTGAGTTCGCGGAGCAGGCTCATGGCGGGTACTCCGCATGTGTCGTGCCCCCACCCCAGCCCTCCCCCGCGTGCGGGGGAGGGGGCGCGCCGAACAGGGCGTCGAGTGCGTGCACCAGTTGCGGGGCGAAGCGTTGGGCGTGGATGCCGGGCGAATCGTCGCGCGAGGCATCGAGGCCACGACAGAACAGGTAGCGGATGCCGCCGAAATCGCGTGCGTAGTCGTAGGCGTCGCCGAGGCGGAAGCGCAGCCAGCGATGCAGGGCCAGGGTGTAGATCAGCGCCTGCAGGTCGTACTCGCCATGCGCCATCGCCCGTTGCAGCGCGGCGGCGTCGTAGGCGGGCAGGCGGTTGGACTTGTAGTCGAGCACGTACCACTGGCCGTCGTGGCGGTAGGTCAGGTCGATCAGGCCGGTCATCAGGCCCTGCAGCCGCGCGCGCAGGCCGAAGCCGTGGCGTTCGCGCACCACGCCGTGCGCGTGCAGCAGTTGCAGCAGCGCATCGACCCGGGTCGGTTGCAGGGCGAACTGGAATTCGATTTCCGGCCGGCGCTGGTCGGCGGGCAGGTCGCACAGGCGCACGCCTTCCGGCAGCGCGACGGTCAGGGTGTGGCCGACCAGCCGCGTGGTCAGCGCGCCGCCTGCTTCCAGCCCATCGGCCGTGTAACCGCTGGCCTGCAGCGCTTCGGCGATGGTGATCGCTTCATTGGCGGGCGCGTCGTCGCCGGCGCGCCAATCACGCCATGCGCCGAAGTCGGCGTGCTCCAGCGCCGCGTGCAGGGCCACGCCGTAACGATTGCCGGCGAAGCGCGCGTCGTAGCCGTCGTCCGTCGCCGCTTCGACTTCGACCTCGGGTTCGTCGTTGCCGCCGCTGGCCGGCAGGGTCGCGATGCTGGCGGTCTCGCTGCCGGCGTCGGCCTTCGACAACTGGCTGAAACTGTATACCCACCAGTCGTTCGGCGGCAGCGGCCTGGCCACGCGCGCGGGCGGCACCGCGGCGTCGGATTCGGGCGACAGGCGCGGCAGGGGTTGCGGCGAAGCGGCGTCGAACACGATGCCGGCGGCGGCGAGCCGCGCGGGATCGCGCAGCATCGCGGCCAGCGGGGTCT
The DNA here is from genome assembly GCF_017939625.1 of Pseudoxanthomonas helianthi. Lineage (GTDB taxonomy): Bacteria > Pseudomonadota > Gammaproteobacteria > Xanthomonadales > Xanthomonadaceae > Pseudoxanthomonas_A > Pseudoxanthomonas_A helianthi. The sequence continues at coordinate 1,314,513 of NZ_JAGKTC010000001.1, read as the reverse complement.
TGTCGTTGGCGAAGAACTCGCCGTTGGCGATCCACAGCGCGTGTTCGGCGCGGGTCAGGCCCACGTAAAGCAGGCGCGCATCCTCGGCGCGCTGTTCGCGCTTCCATTCCTGCGCCGCCACGTCCCATTGCGCTTCGGGCAGGTCCAGCTTCCAGTGCAGGCGACGGCCGTGCGCCGCGTCGTGGGCGACGCATGCGCGGCCCGGCGATTTCTCGGGCCGGCCAATGCCGACGAAAGGCAGGAACACCAGCGGGTATTCCAGGCCCTTGCTCTTGTGCAGGGTGACGATCTGCACGCGGCGTGCGTCGGATTCCAGCCGCAGCAACTGGGTTTCGTCGTTGGCGTCGGCACCGGCGATGCGCCGGCCGAGCCAGTCGACCAGCCCGTGCAGGCCCAGCGCATCGCACGCGGCTTCCTGCAGCCCTTCGGCCAGCTGCAGGTAATTGCTGACCCGGCGTTCGCCGTCGAGCAGGCCGAGCAGGCGTTCGCCGTTGGCCGCGCACAGGTCGTTGACCAGCGCCAGCGGGCCGCCGCGCAGCAGGCGTTCGCGCCAGCGCAGGGATTGCTGTTGCCAGCCGCGATGCGCGTCGGCGTCTTGTTCCAGCGCATCGATGCCTTGCGCGTCGACGCCGACCAGCACCGTGGCCAGCGCCGCGCGCAGGCGGCCGTCGTCGCCGGCATGCAGCAGGGCCAGCAGCAAGGCGTGCAGTTCGCGCGCTTCGGCAGTGGCGAACAGGCTCTGCTTGCCGGCGGCGACCGCGGGAATACCGGCCAGGGCCAGGGCCTGCTGGATGCGCGTGGCCTCTTGGTGCGAACGCACCAGCACGGCGATGTCGCCGGGCTGCACGGGTTTGCCGCCGATCGTGGCGCGGCCCGCGCGGGCGTCGGACAGCACGGCATTGATGGCGGCGACGCAGGCCTGGGTTGCAAGTTCGCGCGACGTTCCGGCCGACCACGGCTTGCGCTTGCCCTTGTCGTCCGTCGGTGGTGGTGGCGCCTGCCATATGGTCAATGCGGGCGCGGCGTGGCCGTCGCGCTGGAAATCGGCATCGTCGCGCTTGCCGCCGGCTTCGACCGGATGGAAACGGATGCGTTCGTCGACGAAGGCTGCGTCGCCGGCCTGCGCGTACAGCGCGCCGACGGCCTCGAGCAGCGAAGGCCGCGAGCGGTAGTTGTGCGACAGCGGCGGCGCGCGTTCTGCGACCTCTGCCGCGGCCAGATAGGTGTGCACATCGCCGCCGCGGAAGCCGTAGATCGCTTGCTTGGGGTCGCCGATCAAAAACAGCGCAGGTTGGAGGAGGTCGAATTCATGCTCGTCATTCCCGCGAAGGCGGGAATCCAGTGACTTTGAGCCTTCAAAAGCAACGTCCATGGATGAACCGACATTCGTCGGTTGAAAACCCCGCTTTCGCGGGAACGACGAGCAAAGGCCACTGCCGAACACGCAGTCGAAGATCCTCCACTGGCGCGCGTCGGTATCCTGGAACTCGTCGACCAGGGCGACGCGGTATTGCTCGCGCAGCTGCCGGACCAGCGCATCGCCGTTCGGGCCTTCCAGCGCATCGGCGACGCCATCGATCAGGTCGTCGTAGGTCTGCACGCGGCGTTGCCGCTTCAGCGTTTCCAATCTCGCACGCGCGTCTTCGCGAATCCGATGCAGCAGCGCCGCGCGGCGACGCGCGTTGTATTCGCCTTGCGCCTGCAAGGCCTCGAGGTACGGCGGAATCAGCGCGCACAGCGGCGAACCCGGCGTCCTGCCGACGTGGGTCTTGTTGGTCTTGCCCTGCAGGGCCTCGGCGGTGAGCCGGCCGATGCGCTCGTCGAGTGCGGCGGAGAAATCGCCGGCTCCGCACCATGCCGCCCACTGCGACCATAGCGCATTGATCCAGTCGCTGCGATAGCTGTTGCCGTTCAGCACCTTGCCGTCGACCGCCGCGAGCAGGGCGGCGAGGAAGTCCTCGCCATGCGCGCGGAATCCCTCGGCCAACGCGGCACCGGCCGCCAGCAGGCGAGGTTTTGGATCCGGCGGCAACGTTGCGTCGGCCGGCAGCAATACCGTCTCGCGCAGCAAGGCCGGCAGGTCGGCGGCGAGGGCCTCGTGCCCGCCGGGCCACAATCCCAGCAGGTCGTCGGTACCGGTTTCGTCCTGGGCCAGCGCGCGCCACAGGTCGGCGGCCAGTTCGGCGCGCAGGTCGCGGTCGTTGGCCAGCAGTTCGGACGGATCGAAGCCCTGTCCGCTTTCCAGCGCATGTTCGCGCAGCACGCGGGCGCAGAAGCCGTGGATGGTGAAGATCGCGGCGAGGTCGGTTTCCAGCACGGCCTGGTGCAGCCTGCGGCGCAGCGCGTCGTCGCTTTCGTCGCCGCGCGCGCGATGCGCGTCGAGCAATTGCCGGGTCCGCTTCGCTTCTTCGCTTTCGTCTTCGGCGCCTGGGGCGTCGACCAGTTCGAGCGTCAGCTGCAGGCGCTCGCGGATGCGCTTGCGCAACTCCTGCGTCGCCGCTTCGGTGAACGTGACGGCAAGGATCTGGCCGATGCGCAACTCCTGTTCGACCACCAGCCGCGTGACCAGGGTAGCCAGGGTGAAGGTCTTGCCGGTGCCGGCGCTGGCTTCGATCAGCTGCACGCCATGCAGGGGCAGGTCGAGGTAGGGGTCGCGCGCGCTCATGCGGCGTCCTCCGTGTCGTCCTGTTCCGGCAGGCGGACTTCGCCGATCGCGATGGGCGTGGCTTCGCCCCGGGTCACCGCGCCGAACACGATGCCGGCGATGCGCGCGAACTCGCGCTGCGCATCCGCATCGGCGAACGGATCGCGGCCGCGCAGGGCCAGCCGCAACGCGTCGCCATCGCCTTCGGCCCATTGGCGCTCGCTGCCACGCCACTTCTTCGCGGCGTCCTGCAAGCCGCGTTCCGGCGTATCGGCAGCGAACAGTTCCCACCCGCTGTAGGGCGCGAACGGCAATGGCCGGCGCAGGCCTTGCGCACGCAGGGCCAGCAGCGCGCGCAGCGCTTCGATGGCCGTTTCGCGCGGAATGCGCTCGCGCAGGTGCGGGCCGATTCCGTCTTCGCCCTCGCGGAACTCGACCAATGGCAATTCGATGCCGGCGGCCGATGCCAGCAACCAGTCCAGGCCCTGGCGGATCGACGAAGGCCCGTTGGGCGCGCCGAAACGCAGGCGCGCGATGCCCTGCGGCAACACGTTGGCGATCCGGCCATGCAGGCGCATGCCGTCGATCCCGACTTCGGCCGGAAGCGCCGTGGCTTCCGCGCCATCGCGCCACGCCGAGAACCGCTCGGCGTATGGCTGCACCTCGCGCAACGCCTCGGTAAGCACGCGTGCGCCCAGCGGGCCCGATGGCAGCAGACCGCGCGCGCGCAACCTCGTCCGCATGGTCGCTTCGTCGTGGCCTTGCAGCAGCGCATCGAACACCGCGCGCTGCAGCAGGCTGCGCTGCAAGCCGCGTTCGGGCGCCTGCAACGGCTCGATGTCCTCGTCCGCTTCCTCCAGTTCCGGCAGGCGCAGGTCGAGGCGCTGGCGCAGGAATTGCCCGGCCGGATCCAGCAGGAAACGACGCAAGGCATCGAGCGATAGTTCGCGTTCGGATTCCACGGCCGGTGCGAGCACGTCGCCCGCATCCATCCACGGCGTGAGCCTTTCGCGCGCGCCGGACAGGCGATCGGCGGCGGCATGCCATTGGCGGCCGTAGCTGAAGAAGCGCGGGTCTTCGCTGCCGAATGCGGGCGGCGAGAACGGCTGCAGCGGATGCTGCAACACCAGCCTGCGCTGCGCGTCTTCCGGATTCGCGTGGTACGCAGCCGCCGCGGCGAGCAATTCGGATACCAGCGCCGACGGTTCGCGCACGCTGCCGTCGCGCGGGTCGGCGCCGATCCAGCTGAGGTAGAACACGTCCTGCGCGGCGGAGAACAGTTGCAGGAACAGATAGCAGTCGTCGTCGCGGGTGGAACGGTCGCCGTGGCGGCGGCGTTCGGTGCCGAGTTCGGCGGTGAGCCGGTTGAGGCCGGCGGCGGGATCGCGTCGCGGGAAATCGCCGTCGTTCATGCCGAGCAGGCAGATCGCGCGGAACGGCAGCAGGCGCATCGGCACCATCCGCGCGAAGCTGACGCCGCCGGTCAGCAGCGGCGCGCGGGTGTCGGCTTCGGCCAGGGTCGCGGCGAAATGCGCGCGCACCACTTCGCTGGGGACCGGCGCATCGAAGCCGGCCCTGGCCGCCTGTCTGGCGAAATCGTCGACCAGGGTGCGCAGGCGTTCCAGTGCGCGCTGTCCGTTCGCGGACGACGGCGGCCTGGGCAACAAGGCGTCGAGCAGGCCCAGCAAACGCTCGCGCCACTGAGCCGGCGGCATCGCTTCGCCGAGCAGGCGTTCGTGGCGGGCCAGTACGCGCAGCAGGCGCAGCAAGGCGTCGAGCGCGTCGAGCGCGCCGCCTTCGAGTTCGGCCCACGGCGCGACGCCGTCGATGTCGTGTTCGTCGCCGCTGGCATGGCCCAGCAGCAGGCGGTCCAGTGCGAATTGCCAGGTGTAGGCATCGTCGGCCGGCGCGCCGCTGCGTGCGCGATGCGCGGCGTCGATGCCCCAACGCGCGCCGGCGGCGTGCAGCCAGCCGTGCAGGCGTTCGAAATCGTCGGCTTCCAGGCCGGCGGCCTCGGCCAGCGGCGGGCTGGCGAGCAGGTCGAGCATTTCCTCCAGCCCGAAGCGCGACACTGGCAGCGCGAGCAGGCGCAGGAACACTTCGGCCAGCGGTTCGCCGGCGAGCGGACTGGCGTCGGCGACGGCGTACGGAATCGCGTCGTCGTGGCCGTGGCCGCCGAGGGCATTCCCTCCAAAGACGGCATCGAGGTAGGGCACGTACGGATCGATGTCCGGCGCGAGCACCGCAATCTCGCGCGGTTGCAGCGGCGGGTCGAAGCGTTGGTCTTCGAGCAGGGCGCGCAGGCGGTCGTGCAGCACCTGCAGTTCGCGCAGGCGCGTGTGGCAGGCGTGGAATTGCAGGCTGGGATCGGTCGAATCGACGCTGGCGCGCGGTTCGCCCGAAGGTTCGGCGCGGCGATGGAACAGGTCCGACTGCATCCGCTGCAGCAGGCTGCCGCGCAGGCCGCCTTGCGACAGCTCCGGATCGGCGTAGGCGGGAATGTCGCCGGATGGATGCACGACCTCGTAGCTGCCGAGCAGGGCCATGAAGTCCCGGCCGGCCGCGCCCCAGTCGCGCAGCAGCGGGTTTTCCCCGGCTTCGTCGCCGAACGGATCGGTGCCCGCGCGCAGGCGCGCGCCGAGCGACTGCAGGTCGCCCCAGTATTCCTTGGTCGGCGTCGGCAGGTAGAAGTGCAGCGTGCCGACCCGCGCCTGCGTGGCCAGCACCCGCAGTACGTCGGGCGAAACGTTGAGCGTGCCGAAGGCGAACAGCCGCGCGGGCATGCCGGACGGCAGGGCGTCGCCACCGCCTTCGTTCTCCGCGAAGCGCGACAGGTAGTCCTGGATGCGCCGCGCGCGGTGCGAACGGCCCGCGGCGACTGCGCGCCACAGGATCGCCTGCGGGTCGTCGGGATCGGCGCCGGCTTCCCAGCGCAGCAGCCAATCGCGGCGCCAGGCCTGGTATTTCTCGAACACGGCGGCGAGCTCGCCGGCCAGCGCCCAGGGTTTCACCGGATCGTCGCCGGCAAGATAGGCGGCGATTGGTGCCAGCGCCGGTCTTGCGCGCAGCCTGGGGTCGGACAGTGCGGCGTACAGGTGCCAGCGCAGGCTGTCGGCATCCAGATCGTGGTCGGATCGGCCGAGCGCCTGCGGCAAATCTGGCGCGTTCGCAGCCAACGCGCGTGTGACGAACTCGCCGGGCGTGAGGAAATCGAGGTTGGCGGCAACGCCGTGCTTCGCCGCCAGCGTGGCCTGCAACCAGCGGCGCATCGCCACCTGCGGGATCAGCACGGTGTCCGGCGCCAGCAACGATTGCCCAGGCACCGGCTTGCGCAGCTCGTCCGCCAGCAGTTCCGCCAGCACGTCGAGCGCGTTGGAATGGTAGAGGCGGAAATCGGTGGGCATTCCCTGCATCGCGACATGATGCCCAATCGTCGTCGCAATTGCCGAGACCACGTCATGCATGGCTTCTGTAGGAGCGCCCCTGGGCGCGACCGGAGAAAGGCCACGCGGCATTTTCGAATCGGAAGGCGATCAGTCGCGCCCAGGGGCGCTCCTACATCGATCAAGTCCCGCGCGGTTTCGCGCGATGGGTCGCGGTTGCGCTCCACGGATCGTCAGGCCACGGATGACGCGGATAGCGCCCCTTCATTTCCTTCTTCACTTCCGGATAGGTGCGTTCCCAGAACCCGCGCAGGTCCCGGGTCACCTGCAGCGGCTTGCCGCCGGGCGACAGCAGGTGCAGCAGCAGCGGCACGCGGCCGTCGGCGATGCGCGGGGTTTCGGCCAGGCCGAACAGTTCCTGCAGCTTCACCGCCAGCACCGGCGGCTGCGCGTGGCCGTCGTGGTCGGTCGAGTATTCGATCTTGCGTTCCATCCCCGAAGGCACGTCGATGCGCACCGGCGCCAGCGTGTCGAGCTTCTGCCGCAGCGACCAGTCGACGCCCGATTTCAGCGCTTCGGCCAGTTCGCCCTCGTCGAGCGCGTCGAGCCGGGTCTTGCCGGCGAACGCGGGCTGCAGCCATTGCGGCAGGGTGGCGAGCAGCGCGGCATCGGACAGATCGGGCAGGCCGAGTTCCGGCATCCATTCGCGCAGGCAGCGCACGCGTTCGCGCCATTGCCGCAACGAGTCGGTCCACGGCAGCGCATCCAGGCCGAGCGCGGCAACGGCTTCGGTCAGGGCCTTCGCCGCGAGCGCCGGATCGACTTTGCCGGCCGGCTTGCTTTCCAGCACGATGCCGTCGAAGCGGGTTTCGCGCTGCGCGGACAGGGCGCGGCGTTCCGCATCCCAGCGCACCGTGTTTTCGGTGACGAAGCGCTGCGGGAAATCGCGGCGCAATGCCGCTTCGTCCAGCGGCGCGGCGCGCAGCACCAGCGCATCCTTCGCTTCGAAGCGCAGTTCGCTGGCGACCAGCCACGGCTCGCCGTACACCGCGCTGTCGTCGAACAGTCGCGCCATGCGCCCATTCGCCAGCTGGTAGCGGCGCGGATCGTTGCGATGCTGGAAGGCGATGCGGTCGGGGAAGGCGTGCAGTAGCAGGTCGCCGAGCCGATGCGCGTCTACCGAAGCCGGCGGCGCGACATCGACGTGCAGGCGGCGGCGCCATTGCTTGGCTTGCGCGTCGATGGCGGCGAGGCCGGAACGGCTGGCATCAGGTCCGATGCGACCGGTGCGGAACGCGGCCAGCGCGCGCCAGCGTTCGGCCAGCGCGTCGCTGCGGCTGCGCAGCGGATCGCGCGCCTCGACCAGCGCGGCCAGGTCGCAGGCCAGCGCGCGATCTTCGTCGTCGCGCGCCGACAACAGCATCGCGGCCAGTCGCGGATGCGTGCCCAGCGCGAGCATGCGCTTGCCCAGCGGGGTTATCGCATGCGCATCGTCCAGCGCGCCGAGCCGGTGCAGCAGGTCGCGCGCGGCGGCCAGCGCACCCGCTGGCGGTGCATCGACGAAACGCAGCGCATCGCTGCCCCACGCGGCCAGTTCTAGCGCCAGCGACGCCAGTTCCACCTGCGCCATCTCGGCGCGGCGTTGCGGTTCCAGCCGTTGCGACTGCGGCCACAACCGGTACGCCCAGCCTTCGGCGACGCGGCCGGCGCGACCGGCGCGCTGGTCGGCCGAGGCCTGCGACACCGACGCGACGTCGAGGCGCGAGAAGCCGCTGTTGGGGTCGTAGCGCGGTTCGCGGGCAAGCCCGGAATCGATCACCACGCGCACGCCGGGCAGGGTCACGCTGGATTCGGCGACATTGGTCGCCAGCACCACGCGGCGGCGGCCGGCGGGGTCGGGTTGCAGCACGCGCGCCTGCTGTTCAACCGGCAGTTCGCCGTGCAGGGCGAGGATGTCGACGTCGCGCATCGCGGTCGAATCGACCAGCGCAGCCTGGACCCGTGCGATCTCGCGCTGGCCGGGCAGGAATACCAGCAAGTCGCCTGGGTGCGACGCGAGCGCGTGTTCGATCGCGCGCCTCGCCTGCGGCTCCAGCGCCTCGTCGCGGCGCGCGGGGAAATGCGCGATTTCGACCGGATATGCGCGGCCTTCGCTGGACAAACGCGGCGCGTCGAGGAAGCGCGCGAGCTTTTCGCCATCCAGCGTCGCCGACATCACCACGATGCGCAGGTCCTCGCGCAGGCCGGCCTGCACGTCCAAGGCCAGCGCCAGGCCGAGGTCGGCGGACAGGTGGCGTTCGTGGAATTCGTCGAACAGGATCGCGCCGACGCCTTCGAGCAGCGGATCGTCCTGGATCATCCGGGTCAGGATGCCCTCGGTGACCACTTCGATCCGGGTGCGCGTGGATACCTTGTTCTCGAAGCGGATCCGATAGCCGACGGTGTCGCCGACCGCTTCGCCAAGCTGCTTCGCCATGAAGCCGGCGGCCGCGCGCGCGGCGACGCGGCGCGGCTCCAGCATCAGGATCTTCCTGCCTTCCAGCCAGGTTTCATCGAGCAGCGCCAGCGGCACCTGCGTGGTCTTGCCGGCGCCGGGCGGCGCTTCCAGCACCAGGCGCGGATGCGCGGCGAGGATGCGCCGGATGTCCGGCAACAACGGGGAGATCGGAAACTCGGGCGAAGGCATCGCGCAAGGATAGCGGCGCGCGCCGGTAGAATGTTCCGATGCAACTGATCGACATCGGCGCCAACCTCACCCACGACAGCTTCGACCGCGACCGCGACGCGGTGCTGCAACGCGCGCGCGCGGCCGGCGTGGCGCGAATGGTGGTCACCGGCGCCAGCCGCGAGCACAACCCGCAGGCGCTGGCCCTGGCGCAGGCGCATCCGGGTTTCCTGTATGCCACCGCCGGCGTGCATCCGCACCACGCGGTCGAGTACACCGATGAATGCGACGCCGAGCTGCGCGCCCTGCACGCCCATGCCGAGGTCGTCGCGGTCGGCGAATGCGGGCTGGACTACTTCCGCGACTTCTCACCGCGCCCGGCGCAGCGCAAGGCGTTCGAACGCCAGCTGCAACTCGCCTCTGAGAACGGCAAGCCGCTGTTCCTGCACCAGCGCGACGCGCATGTCGATTTCCTCGCGATGATGAAGGACTTCGACGGCAAGCTCGGCCCCGCGGTGGTGCATTGCTTCACCGGGACCCGCGAGGAGCTGTTCGATTACCTGGACCGCGACTGGCATGTCGGCATCACCGGCTGGCTGTGCGACGAGCGCCGCGGCCAGCACCTGCGCGAGCTGGTAAAGCACGTACCGGCGAACCGGTTGATGGTCGAAACCGACGCGCCGTACCTGCTGCCGCGCACGCTGCGGCCGATGCCGAAGGACCGCCGCAACGAACCGGCGTTCCTGCCGCACATCGTCGAGGAACTGGCGCGCGATCGCGGCGAGGATGCCGCGACCGCGGCCGCGGCGAGCACCGCGACCGCGCGGGCGTTCTTCCGCCTGCCCGATCCGGCGGCCTGAGCGAATTCAACGGCCCGCCGATCCGGTGCTGGCGACGGTTCGCATGCGTTTCGCTCCATCGGCCGGCACCTGCTGCACCAGGTTGACCCGTTCGATTCCCTCCCGGCTGCAGGCGCGAACCACTTCGGCCATCAGCTTCTCCCGGGTGTCGTAGACCTGGGCGAAATTGTGTTGCCCGGTCCATTCGCCGACCTCACGCTGGCTGGGCAGGGTACGTGCCCGGCAATCGAACACGTAGCGGACGGCCTGGACCTGGGGCAGCGACTGCGCTTCACCGGCGAAGGCGGCCGGCGCGCAACCGGGGGCTTCGACGGCGATCAGCAACAGGCTGGCGAAAAGGAATCGGCTGTTCATGGCAACTTCCGTGGCGTGGATACCGGCGATTCCGGCGTCGCCAGCGTCGCCTCGGCCCGCCCTGCGGTCTTGAGGAAATGCCGAGGATTGCAGCGCGAAGCTTGGGAAATGCTTAGGCCGCATCGCCCCGCCAAGTACGTATGCTTGGTTGCTCCCGGGATCCCAGGCGTCCACCGATGTCCCAGCCCCAGCCGGCCCGTCTCGCCTTCGACGATGTGGTCATCGACGTCCCGGGCCAGCGCCTGTGGCGGGGCGGGACCGAACAACCGCTGGAACCCAAGGCGTTCGCCGTGCTGGCCCTGCTGGCCGCTTCGCCGGGGCGGGTGTTCGGCCGCGACGAGATCCTCGACGCGGTCTGGGGCCACCGCCATGTGACCCCCGGCGTGCTCAACCGGGTGATGACCCTGCTGCGCCATGCGCTGGGCGAGGACGCGCAGAGCCCGCGCTATCTGCATACCGTGCACGGGGTCGGTTATCGCTTCGACCTGCCGGCTGGCCTGCAAGCCGCTCCCGTTGAAACCGGGCCCCCTGCGACACCGTCCACGGGCGTCGGGCCTGCTCCCGACAGCCCTCGTCGCCGCGCCAGCGACCAGCCGGCGCCTTCCCGCAGGTTCGCGACGCCGTGGTTGCTGCCGTTGCTGGCGGTGCTCGCTTTCGCCGGATGGCGGCTGTGGCCGCGCGAGGCGCCTGTCCCTGCGGTCGCGCCGTCCGCGGAACCACGCAGCATCGCCGTGTTGCCGCTGGCCAACGCCAGCCGCGATGCCGACCAGCAGTTCTTCTCCGATGGCCTGTCCGAAAACCTGATCGACGCGCTGTCCAAATCCGAGGGGCTGAAGGTGATCGGCCCCACCTCTTCGTTCCGCTTTCGCGACGGCAAGGACGACAGCAGGACGATCGGCGCGAAGCTGGGTGTCGCCTACCTGGTCGGCGGCAGCGTGCAGCGCGCCGGCGACATGGTGCGGATCAATGCGAACCTGACCCGGGTCGCCGATGGCAGCACGCTGTGGGCGGAGCATTACGACCGTCCGTACCAGGACCTGTTCGCGCTGCAGGACGAAATCGCCCGGGCCGTCGCCAACGCGCTGCAGGTGAAGCTGCTGCAGCCGCGGGACGCCACGCGGCAGGACAAGCGGCCGCCGAGCGGCAACATGGAGGCCTACAACGCGTTCCTGCGCGGCATGCGCAGTTTCTACCAGCAGGATTGGCGCAAGGCCGTCGAATACCAGAGCCTGGCCACGCGACTGGACCCGGGCTATTCCACCGCCTGGGCGGAACAGTCGGTCGCCTGGGCGCTGATCGGCTACGCCGAAAGCGGCGACGAGGCGCGAACCGCATTCCGCAACGCCCGCGTCGCGGTAGACAAGGCGCTGGCGCTGGCGCCCGATCTCGGCATCGCCCACGGCGCGCTGGGCAACCTGTTGCTGGGCGGGGAATTCGACTGGCGCGGTTCGATCGCCGAGTTCCGCCGCGGCACGCAACTGGACCCGGACAACGGCCCCGTGCATGGCGGCTTCAGCCGGGCGCTCGCCGCGAGCGGGAGGTTGCAGGACGCCATCGGCGAACGGCAGCGTTTCCTCGCGATCGACCCGCTGGCGCCTTTCAACTACACGCTGTACGCCGACCTGCTGATCGCGACCGGTCGCCTCGACGAGGCCGAAAGCAACCTGCGCATCAGCCGGGACCTGCAGCCGGGATCCACGCCGCGGCACCAGCTGATGTACATCGCGATCCTGCGCGGCGATGCGAAAACCGCGCTGGATATCGCGCACCGGATGCCCTCGCCGTGGCAGGAGATGGACGTGGCCGTGGCGGCGCAGATCGCGTCCGATCCCAAGGTCGCGGATGCCGCATTGGCGAAGGTGTTGAAGGACAAGGCATGGGCCGGAACCAGTCCCTACGTCGTCGCGCAGGCCTATGCGCTGCGCGGCGACGCCGACAAGACCGTCGAATGGCTGGAGCTGACCTGGAGCCGGCGGGACACCAGCATCCACCACCTGCTGTACGACCCGCTGATCCTGCGCTTCCGCGACGATCCGCGCCTGGTCGCGTTCTGCAGCAAGATCGGCCTGCCGCCGCCGTCGCAAAGCGAAGCCTTGAGCATCGACCAGATCCGCGCGAGTCTCGCCGCGAAGCGCTGAACCGCACTGGTGGCGCAACGGCGCAACGTGCGGATGACCCGGTCTAGTTCGGCTTGCGCAAGCCTCCGCCGAGGCGGCGGTACAAGGTACTGCGGCTGATGCCGAGCCGGCGCGCGGCCTGTACGACGTTGCCGTCGCAGGCGCGCAACGCGGCGCGCATCGCGGCTTCCTCGACGGCCTCCAGTCCCGCATCCGGCATCGCGGTGACCGCCGCGGCCACCGGATCTTCCGCGACGCGCGCCAGTTCGATGCTGCGCAGGTAGGCCGGCAAGGCTTCGGGGCCGATCCGCGCGCCCGGTTCGCTCAACGCCACCAGGGTGCGCAGGCAGGCCGACAGCTGGCGCAGGTTGCCCGGCCACGAATATCCGGCCAACGCCTGCAAGGCTTCGTCGGTCAGTTGCCGGCCATGCTTGTCCAGGCGTCGCCACAGGTCGCGGATCAGGCGCGCGCGCTCCGGGTGGTCGCTCAGCGGCGCGATGCGCACGCAATGGTGGGCGATGCGGTAATACAGGTCGGCGCGGAAGCGGCCTTCGGCGACGCCGCGCTCGAGATCCTGGTGGGTCGCGCAGATCAGGGCGAAGTCCAGCTTGACCGGCTTGCCGCCGCCGAGCGGGGTCAGTTCGCGTTCCTGCAGCACGCGCAGCAGGCGCGGCTGCAGGGCCAGCGGCATGTCGCCGATTTCGTCGAGGAACAGCACGCCGCCGGCCGCTTGGCGCAACAGTCCGGGACTGCCCTGCTTGCGCGCACCGGTGAAGGCGCCGTCTTCGTAGCCGAACAGTTCGGCTTCGATCAGGCCTTCCGGCAACGCCGCGCAATTGACCGCGACGAACGGCTTGTCGGCGCGCGAGCCGCGCCGGTGCAGTTCGCGCGCGAACACTTCCTTGCCGGTGCCGGTCTGGCCGAGCAACAGCACCGGCAGTTCCGCATCCAGCACGCGGCAGGCGCGCTGCAGTTCGGCATCCTGGCCGGCATCGAACAGCGGCGCGTCGGCACGGTCTGCGCGGGTCGCGGCGGATACGGTGATCGGCGGGCGCGAGGAATGCCGGCGCGGACGGTCGTCGCCGTGTTCCTGCACATGGCCGTGCAGCATGCGGCCGTGCCGATCGACCAGCACGCCGTCGTCGCGCAACCGCGACAGGGCCTGTTCGAACAAGGCGTGGTAGCTGACTTCGCCGAGCTCGCCGCGCTCCAGCCCGAACAACTGCAGGCCGCTCTGGCTGGCCGCGACCAGGCGCCCGTCGCGGAACGCGAGGATGCCTTCGCGCGCGGTGCCCAGCAGCGCCGGGTTGTGGTGCAGGCGCACGACCTGCGCGTCGGCGATGCCGTCCTCGAAGTAGCGGTGCTCGATATTGGCCACCGCCAGCCGCGCCAGGCCCAGCGCGTGGACGTGGTGCACGCTGGCTTCGCCGGAGATGTCGAGCACGCCGACCAGGTGGCCGAACGGATCGTAGACCGGCGTGGCCGAACAGCTGAGGATGCTGTGCGGCGCGAAGTAGTGTTCGCCGCCGCGCACTTCCACCGCGCGGCCTTCGACGATCGCGGTGCCGATCGCATTGGTGCCGACCTGGGTTTCGCTCCAGCACGCGCCGGGCATCAACGCGACGCGCCCGGCCTTGTTGAGGAAACCGGTGCTGCCCTCGGCGTCGAGGATCCAGCCGTCCTCGTCGGTGAGGATGACGATGCTGCCGGTGGCCATCGCATCGGTCGCCAGCGCTTCCAGTTCGGCGCGCGCCAGCCGCCACAGTTTTTCGTGGCGCTCGCGCATGCGCCGCAGGTCGGCTTCGGTGACCGGCTCGATCGCCGGATGCGACTGCGCTTCCAGTCCCAGCCGCTGGCAACGCTGCCACGACTGCAGGATGGTGTCGGGCACCTGGCCTTGCGGCGCGAGGCCGCGTTCGAAGAACACGCGACGCGCCTGGCCAACGCTGTGCCTGGGTTGTGGCTGCGCCATTTCCGCTCCCGTGTCGCAATTTGCGACACCTGTTTCTCTGGCTGTCCCGATTAACAGCACAGCCGCGACACGCTTGCAATCGAATTCCATGCTGCATCGCGCAAGCGAGCCGGCCGCTTTGCAGACCGGTGAAGGGTTTGCGCCGTGACGCGGCGCAACAGCGGATTTTTGGCACCGCGCTTGCGGTAGGGGACGTGCCCGAAACGGGTTCCTACCCAACCGATTCCAGGAGTCCCCATGAACGCCGTCACCGCCGCCAAGCCGCAAACCACCGACCCGTCCTCGATCTTCAAGCCGCGCTATGCCAACTACATCGGCGGGCAATGGGTGGAACCGCGCAGCGGCCAGTACTTCGACAACGTCACCCCGGTGACCGGCAAGGTCTTCACCTCGATCCCGCGCTCCAACGCCGAGGACATCGAGCTGGCGCTGGACGCCGCGCACGCGGCCAAGGACGCGTGGGGCAAGACCAGCACCACCGCACGCGCCAACATCCTCAACAGGATCGCCGACCGCATCGAGCAGAACCTCGAACTGCTGGCCTACGCCGAGACCTGGGACAACGGCAAGCCGATCCGCGAGACGCTCAATGCCGACGTGCCGCTGTGCGCCGACCACTTCCGCTACTTCGCCGGCGCGGTGCGCGCGCAGGAAGGCGGCATTTCCGAAATCGACCACGACACCATCGCCTACCACTTCCACGAGCCGCTGGGCGTGGTCGGCCAGATCATCCCGTGGAACTTCCCGATGCTGATGGCGTGCTGGAAGCTGGCCCCGGCGCTGGCTGCGGGCAACTGCGTGGTGATGAAGCCGGCCGAGCAGACCCCGGCATCGATCCTGGTGCTGCTGGAAGTGATCGGCGACCTGCTGCCGCCGGGCGTGCTCAACGTGGTCAACGGTTTCGGCCTGGAAGCCGGCAAGCCGCTGGCCGGCAACCCGCGCATCGCCAAGATCGCCTTCACCGGCGAGACCACCACCGGCCGCCTGATCATGCAGTACGCCAGCCAGAACCTGATCCCGGTGACCCTGGAACTGGGCGGCAAGTCGCCGAACATCTTCTTCGCCGACGTGATGGCCGAAGACGACGATTTCCTCGACAAGGCGATCGAAGGCTTCGTGCTGTTCGCCTTCAACCAGGGCGAAGTGTGTACCTGCCCGTCGCGCGCGCTGGTCCAGGAATCGATCTACGAGAAGTTCATGGAGAAGGTGATCGCCCGGGTCGAGGCGATCAAGCAGGGCAATCCGCTGGATCCGAACACGATGGTCGGTGCGCAGGCCTCGAACGAGCAACTCGAGAAGATCCTGTCGTACATCGACATCGGCAAGCAGGAAGGCGCGCAGGTGCTGGCCGGCGGTGGGCAGAACAAGCTCGATGGCGAACTGTCCGGCGGCTATTACGTCAAGCCGACGGTGTTCAAGGGCCACAACAAGATGCGCATCTTCCAGGAGGAGATCTTCGGCCCGGTGGTCTCGGTGACCACGTTCAAGGACGAAGCCGAAGCGCTGGCGATCGCCAACGACACCCTGTACGGGCTCGGCGCCGGCGTGTGGAGCCGCGACGCCAACCGCCTGTACCGCATGGGCCGCGCGATCCAGGCCGGCCGCGTGTGGACCAACTGCTACCACGCCTATCCGGCGCACGCGGCGTTCGGCGGCTACAAGCAGTCGGGCATCGGCCGCGAGAACCACAAGATGATGCTCGACCACTACCAGCAGACCAAGAACCTGCTGGTCAGCTACTCGCCGAAGGCGCTCGGATTCTTCTGAGCCCTCGTCGGGCCGCGCGGGGCGACGCCCTCTCCTGTCGCCCCGCGCCTTTCCTTCCACCTCCCGGAGGTTCGCGATGCCAGCGCGCGCCCACGCGCTTCCTGCTTGCCTTGCGCCGCGCGAAACCATGTTTCGCGATGCGACGACGCCAGCGGAACGCGAACCCCCGGTCGAACCCGAGCCGATGATGCTGCGATCGTGGTTGCCGCTGCTGCCGCTGTGCCTGCTGGCGCCGGAGAACGTCCGCGCCGGCGATGCCGTCGCTGGTTCGACCCCGGTCGAACTGGATCGCGTGCGCGTGGTCGGCGTGGTCCCCGGCGACGGCGCTTCGGTTCCGCTCGCGCATCGCCCCTACGCGGTGCGGCGGCTGGATGCGCAGGCGATCGAACGCATGCAGGCAGGCGACCTGACCGACGCGCTGCGCCGGCAGATGCCCGGCGTCAGCCTCAACACCGTGCAGGGCAATCCGTTGCAACCGGACCTGCAATACCGCGGTTTCACCGCCTCGCCGCTGCTCGGACTGCCGCAAGGCATGGCGGTGTACCTGGACGGCGTGCGCCTCAATGAAGCCTTCGGCGACACGGTCAACTGGGACCTGCTGCCGCTCGCCGCGATCGAACGCGCGGACCTGGTCGGCGGTGCGGATCCGGTGTTCGGCCTGAACACGCTCGGCGGCGCGCTGAGCCTGCACAGCCTGGACGGTTTCGAAGCCGCGCGTACGCGACTGGACATCGAGGGCGGCTCGTTCGGCCGCCGCCAGGCCACGCTGCAGCATGGCGGCAATTCCGGCGGATTCGCCTGGTACCTGCTCGCCGACGATTGGGGCGAAGACGGCTGGCGCGATTTCTCCGCTTCCGATGCGCGGCGCCATTTCGGCAATTTCAGCTGGCGCGGCGAACGCGGCCGCGTCGACCTGGCGCTGGCGCAGGCGCACAGCTCGCTCAACGGCAACGGCCCCGCGCCTGCGCAGCTGCTGCGCGACGATTACGACGCGGTCTTCACCGCGCCCGACAACACCGGCAACGAACTGCACCAGGCCCACCTGCGCGGCAGCTTCGATTTCACCGATACGGTGCGTGGCAACGCCGGCGTCTATTCGCGCCAGGTCGATACCTCCAGCTACAACGGCGACGTCGCCGACAGCGAGGTCTGCGACGACGATCCGGCGTATCGCTGCGGGGAAGACGGCGAGCCGGTGCTCGACACGCGGGGCGCGCCGGTCGCGGCGGCGTTCGATGCGATCAACAACCTCGGCGAGCGTCGCCAGCGGATGCGCGGCGGCCACGCGCAACTGGTGTTTTCGCGCCCGCTGGGCGAACGCCGCAACCAGCTGGTCGTCGGCCTGGAAACGCTGCGCGCCAAGGTCCGTTTCCGCTCGCACGTGGAAGCGGCGACGCTGGACGCAAACCGGCATACCTCGGCCGGCTCCGGCGTGGAAATGGCCGACGCCGCCGTCGATCTTTCCGCGACGACGCGCAGCCACGCCTTCTACGCCACCGATACCTTGTGGCTGACTCCCGCACTGTCACTGACCGCTGCACTGCGCTTCAACCGCACCCGCATCGTGCTGGCCGACCGCAGTGGCGAGGATCCGGACCTCAACGGACGCCATCGCTTTTCGCGCCTCAATCCGGCGCTGGGTTTCGCCTGGGACGTCTCGCCGGCGCTGAACGTCTACGCCAGCTACGGCGAATCGACCCGCGCGCCGACCCCGGTGGAGTTGAGCTGCGCCGACGAAGACGCGCCGTGCAAGTTGCCGAACCAGTTCATCGCCGATCCGCCGCTGCGGCAGGTCGTCGCCCGCAGCTGGGAAGCCGGCCTGCGCGGCGATCGCGGCGAAGCGCTGCGCTGGCAGGCGGGGTTGTTCCGCACCCGCAACGCCGACGACATCCTGTTCCAGACCACCGGCGGCGCCAGTTCCAACGAAGGCTTCTTCGCCAACGTCGCCGACACCCGCCGCCAGGGCCTCGAAGCCAGCGTGCAGGGCGGCGGCGAGCGAGCGCAGTGGTACGCCAACTACGCGTGGCTGGACGCGCGCTTCCTCGACGGTTTCGCCGAAACCAGCGCGCACCATCCCGACGCCGATGCCGACGGTGTGCTGCAGGTGCGCCGCGGCGACCGCCTGCCGGGATTGCCGCGCCACCAGTTGAAGGCCGGCGTCGATGTCGACGCGACCGCGACGCTGGGCTTCGGCATCGACGGCGAATGGCGCAGCGGCACTTACCTGCGCGGCGACGAAGCCAACCGCCTGCGCCGCACCGGCGGCTACGCGGTGTTCGGCGCGCACGCGCGCTGGCAGGCGACGCCGCGCGTGTCCCTGCGCCTGCGCATGGACAACCTGTTCGATCGCCGCCATGCCGGCTTCGGCGCGCTCGGCGCGCCGGACGAAGTGTTCGCCGGCTACGACGATCCCCGTTTCCTCGCTCCCGGCGCGCCGCGAGGCGCATGGCTGGGGGTGCGTTTCGAGCTGCTGTAACCGTTCCGCCAAGCCCCCCGCACAACGCAACGACCACCGTCAGGAGATCCGCACCATGAACCATCCGACATCCCACGCCTCGCGCGCCCCTCGCCTGCATGCGCTGCATGCCTGTCTCGTCGTCGCCGGCGCGATGTTCGGCCTGCAGGCCTGTGCCAAGGCGCCCACCGCCGCTGCCGACGCCGCCAAGCCGGCCGCCGCCGCGCAGGACGACGGCGGGTATCCGCTGGTCACCGACGTGCGTCTGCAGAACGCGGGCAACGACGACGGCTGGCTGATGTACCGCCGCGACTACGGCAGCAGCGGCTACGCGCCGTTCGACACGGTCAACGCCGGCAACGTGGCCCAGCTCAAGCAGGCCTGGGACTACACCAGCGAATTCGACATGGGCCACGAGGCCCCGCCGGTGGTCAACGGCGACTACATGTTCATCACCACGCCGAAGAACCACCTGCTCGCCTTCCAGGCCAGCACCGGCAAGCTGCTGTGGAAGTACGAACACGACCTGTCCAACGCTGGCCTGAAGACGGTGTGCTGCGACGTGGTCAACCGCGGCGTCGCGCTGTACCAGGACAAGGTCTACATGGCCACACTGGACAACCATGTCGTCGCGCTCGACGCGAAGACCGGCAAGGTCGCGTGGAACGAGAAGATCCACGAGCAGGACGTCGGCTACGCGATGACCCTGGCGCCGCTGGTGGTCAAGGGCAAGGTGATCGTCGGCGTGTCCGGCGGCGAATACGGCGCGCGCGGCTACGTCACTGCGCTGGACGCGGCGACCGGCAAGGAGGCGTGGAAGCAGCACACCATCCCGATGCCGGACGAACCCGGCGGCGACACCTGGCCGAAGGGCGCGGCGGAAACCGGCGGCGGCGCCGCGTGGCTGACCGGCAGCTACGACGCCGAAACCGACACGCTGTTCTGGGGCGTCGGCAACCCCGGCCCGTGGCTGGCGACGCTGCGCCCGGGCGACAACCTGTACACCGATTCGGTGATCGCGATGGATCCGGCCACCGGCAAGATCAAGTGGCATTACCAGTACACGCCGAACGACACCTGGGATTACGACGGCACCAACGAAACGGTGTTCACCGACATCGACTACAAGGGCGCCAAGCACAAGGCCATCGTCAGCGCGAGCCGCAACGGCTGGTTCTACGCCATCGACCGCACCGACGGCAAACTGATCTACGCGGAGAAGTTCGCCACCGCGACTTCGGTCACCGGCCCGGACGCCAACGGCAAGATGCAGACCGATCCGGCGCTGCGCCCGACCGTGGACAAGGAAGTGTTCACCTGCCCGAGCTTCCTCGGCGGCAAGAACTGGTGGCCGATTTCGGTCAGTCCGCAGACCGGCCTGGCCTATGTGCCGACGCTGCATTCGTGCATGACCATCAAGGGCGCCGAAGTCAGCTACAAGGCCGGCCTGCCGTTCCTCGGCGAGAGCTTCCTGGTCAAGCGCGACCCGGCGTTCCCGAACCAGTGGGGCTCGGTGCAGGCGATCGACGTCAACACCGGCAAGCAGGCGTGGACCTTCCCGTCCGAGCTGCCCTGGAACAGCGGCATGTTGAGCACCGCGGGCGGACTGCTGTTCTCCGGCAGCGCCGACGGCTACCTGTACGCGTTCGACGCCAAGACCGGCAAGGTGCTGTGGAAGAGCCCGCAGATGACCTCCGGCGTGCTCGGCGTGCCCAGCACGTGGAAGGTCGGCGGCAAGCAGTACGTCGGCGTGTGGGCCGGCTGGGGCGGCGCGTCGCCGATCTGGGGCGGCGAGATGGCCCAGGACCCGAAGGTCAAGGGCATTCCGCTGGGCGGCCACCTGTACGTGTTCTCGCTGTGAGGATCGAACGATGAAACGTCATGTCTCGATGCATGGCGCGCTGCTGGCCCTGGCGTTCGCCGGGGCCGGCTGCAGCGCCGACGCGCAAGCCGCGCTGCGGGTCTGCGTGGACAGCAGCAGCCCCGGCGCCGACATGGACCTGCGCCTGGCCGAAGCGGTGGCGCGCGACCAGGGCACGACCCTGGCCGTGCACCGCTTCGACGGCGAAGGCGACGACGAGGGCTTCGACATGAAGAACTTCGTCGCGATGGCCGGCAAGGATTGCCAGCTGGTCCTCGGCTTCCCGCTGCGCGACCGCCACGGTGGCCTGCCTGGCGGCCTGCACGCGACCCAGGCCTATGCGCGCACCGGTTTCGTGCTGGTCACGCCGATGGCGCGCCGCGCGGCATCGCTGGATGCGTTGCGGCCGGGCACGCGGGTCGCGGTGACCTACCAGACCACGCCGAACCTCTATTTCGCCGAGCATCCCGCGTTGCAGGCCGACATCCGCCTGACCAACGAGGACGCGATCGACGCGCTGGAGAAAGGCAAGGTGCAGGCGGCGATGCTGTGGCGCCCGACCGTGGTGAAGTACCTGTCCGGCCACGGCCAGGCGCAGCGCTTCGACTACGCCGAACTGGACGAACCGCACGCGCGTTACGACCTGGTCGCGCTGTACGCCGACGCGAACGCGAAGGCGGCGCAGCGGTTCGAAGCGAGCATCGCCAGGCTCGGCCGGGACGGGAAGCTCTCCGCATTGCTGCAGCCTTATGCGGTGGCGCCATCCGCGCGCAAGGCCGCGGCCGTCGCGCCTGCGCTTCCCGCCGCCGCGGAAGCCTATCGGCGCAAGCACGACCTGCTGGCTCGGGCCGACGTCGATGCGCAACTGGCTTTCGCCGGCAGCGACAAGCCTTCTGCGGGCAAGGCCAAGGCGCCGGCGTTGTTCACCGCGAAGCAGGCGACCGGCGGCAAGGCGAGCTACGAGCAGAACTGCGCGATCTGCCACGGCGACAAGCTGACCGGGCGCGCCGGGCCGGCGTTGAAGGGCAAGCATTTCGCCCCGGACGACGGCAAGTACAAGGTCGGCGACATCTTCGCCATCGTGCACAAGAACATGCCGGCGATGGCGCCAGGCAGCCTGCCGCAGAACACCTACGTCGAAATCATGGCCTACATCCTGCAGCAGAACGGCTACCCCGCAGGCGGCAAGCCGTTGACCTTCGATGGCGCCAAGTCCTCGAAGGTGCCGTTGATCTACGCCGGCCAGTAAGGCCGGACCCGCGTCCGTTCCACCGCACACCGCGCCCGGCTTCCGGGCGCGGCACCCCCGGTGCGCGCCGCGCATCCGGATTCCATTGCAAGCAAATCCTCGGGAGGGATTCGTCATGCGCTTCATCCGCAAGCAAAACCGCCGGCGCACGCTGGCCCTGATCGTGCCGGCCCTGCTGGCCCTGGCCCCCGCCGCGCAGGCGGTGGAACTGTCCGCCGGCGACTGGAAGGTCGACGTCGGCGGCTTCGTCAACGCGTACTACACCTACACCAACTGCGACGGCGATGCGGTCGGCGGTTTCGCCCTTGCCGGCACCGCGCTGGGCTGCGGCGGGCAGGGCGCGCGCAGCACCATCGGCAACGGCCTGTTGCCGAACGCGCTGGTGACCAAGTTCAGCACCAACCAGGAGGGCTACGACATCGGCGGCACCATCGCGATCATGGCCCACACCGCCACCTCCAGCGCGATCGCGCCGAACAGCGGCGTCGACGTGCGCCAGGCGTTCTTCACCGTCGGCAACGGCCGCATCGGCACGTTCAAGCTGGGCCGCGACTACGGCGTGTTCGGTTCCGGCGCGATCCTCGGCGACATGACCCTGCTCGGCGTCGGCATGCCGATCCAGGCCACCCAGCGCGGGCGCGTTTCGCTGGGCCATATCGGCGCGGGGTATTCCTACCTGGGCCATTACGGGCAGATCGCGTGGACCTCGCCGGCCTTCGCCGGCGGCAACGTGACCCTGGCGTTGATGAGCCCGGTCGACAACGGCCTGGCCGGGACGCACGACGCGGGTTCCTCGCCGCAGGTGCAGGGCCAGTACGCCTGGAGCGGCAACGGCGTGAAGCTGTGGATCGCCGGCAAGTACCAGAAATTCGAACCGTTCGACGGCACCGGCGGCCAGCCCTTCACCATGTCGGGCGGCGAAATCGGCGCGTCGTTCACCGCGGGCAGATTCTCCGCGCTGGCCAACGTGCAGAGCGGCAAGGGCCTGGGCATCCTGTCCGATGGCGACCAGCAGGACACCAAGTCGACCAACTGGTTGGTGCAGGGCGCCTACGACTTCACCCCCAAGCTGAAGCTCGGCGCCAACTACGGCGAAAGCAAGAACAACGACGACACGCCCGGCGCGCTGGGCCTGGAATCCAACCGCAACGGCACGCTCGGCCTGTATTACAAGCTGACCAAGAGCGTGACCCTGGTCGGCGAAGTCAGCCAGACCCGTTCCCGTGCCTTCGACGGCGCCGAAGCGACGATGGACGGCTACGCGGTCGGCGGCATCGTGTTCTTCTGAGCGGCCACGGCCGCGCGTCGCGACGGCGCGCGGCCTTCCCGCACCCGCAACCCGATGCAGGCAAACTGTGTGCGTGGAGAAACTTGCCCGATGAGACGACTGCTGCTGACCAATGCGATCGCCTTCACCCTGGCCGCGCCCTTGCCGGCGCTGGCCGGCGACGACGACACCGCGACCACGCTGGACCGCGTGCAGGTGGTTTCGACCCGCCTGCAGCAGGTGCCCGCGTTCGACACGCCGGCGTCGTTGAGCACGGTGGACGTCGATGGCCGCGCCGCCAGCGCAGGCGTCAACGTCTCCGACCTGCTGCGCGGCGTGCCCGGCCTGCTGGCCCGCGACCGGCAGAACTACGCGCAGGACACGCAGTTGTCGCTGCGCGGGTTCGGCGCGCGTTCCACCTTCGGCGTGCGCGGCGTGCGCCTGTACGCCGACGGCATCCCGGCGACGATGCCGGACGGGCAAGGCCAGGTTTCGCATTTCGCCCTGGCCGGCGCCGAACGCATCGAAGTGCTGCGCGGTCCGTTCTCCGCCCTGCACGGCAATTCCTCGGGCGGCGTGGTGCAGATCTTCAGCGCCGACGGCGATGCGCCGACCCAAGGGCACATGCAGGCCAGCCTCGGCCGCGACGACAGCCGCAGCTTCGGCGCCAGCCTGCGCGGCGTCGACGGCGCGTTCGGCTATGCGCTGGCCGGCAACCTGTTCGAAACCGATGGCTGGCGCGAGCACAGCGCCGCGCGACGCCAATCGTTGAACGCCAAGCTGCACTACGACCTGCCCGGCGATGGCCGCCTGCGGCTGGTCGCCAACCACTTCAACGCGCCGAACGCGCAGGATCCGCTCGGCCTGACCTGGGCGCAGGTGCGGGAAAACCCGCGCCAGGCCACGGCGGTGGCCGAACAGTTCGACACGCGCAAATCGGCCGAACAGGACCAGGCCGGACTGGTCTGGGAGCAGCCGCTCGGCGACGGCCACAGCCTGCGCGCGATGGCCTATGCGGGCACGCGCGAGATCGAGCAGTACCTACCGCTGCCCACCGGCGCGCAGGCGAATCCGCTGAACTCCGGCGGCGTGATCGACCTCGACAACGACTACGGCGGCGCCGACCTGCGCTGGAGCTGGCGCGGCGAACTGGCCGGACGCGAATTCGAACTCACCGCGGGCGGCAATTTCGACCGCCAGCGCCAGCATCGCCTCGGTTACGAGAACTTCGTCGGCACCGCGCTCGGCGTGCGCGGCGCCTTGCGCCGCGACGAGCGCAATCGCACCGACAACTTCGACCAGTACGCGCAGGCGTGGTGGCGCTTCGCCCCGCGCTGGTCGCTGCTGGCCGGCGTACGCCACAGCCGCGTGCGCTTCGAGTCGCGCGATGCGTACGTCACCGCACGCAACCCGGACGACAGCGGCGCGGTCGAATACGCGCAGACCACGCCGGTCGCCGGCCTCGCGTTCTCGCCGAACGACGACCTGCGCTTCTACCTGTCCGCCGGCCGCGGCTTCGAAACGCCGACCTTCAACGAACTCGGCTACCGCGCCGATGGCGGCGCCGGCCTCGCCTTTGATCTGAAGCCGGCGGTCAGCCGCAACCTCGAATTCGGCGGCAAGTGGCGCAACGGCGACGGCGCGTCGCTGGAAGCCGCGCTGTTCCGCGCCGACACCGACGACGAACTGGCGGTGGCGCGCAACGTCGGCGGGCGCAGCAGCTACCGCAACGTCGGCCGCGCGCGCCGCGAAGGTTTCGAACTGGCGGCCGGGTTGCCGCTGGGCGAGCGCTGGCGTTTCGACCTGGCCTACACCTGGCTCGACGCGCAGTTCCGCGACAGCTTCCCGATCTGCACCGCCGCCGGCTGCACCAACCCTTCGGTGCGGGTCGCCGCCGGCACGCGCATCCCCGGCACCGCGCGCCAGCAGCTCGATGCGCGCTTGGGTTGGCGCAGCGGCGGTTGGGAAGCGGCGCTGGAGGCGATCGGCGTCGGCGATGTCACGGTCAACGACCCGGGCAGCGCGCGCGCACCCGGCTACGTGCTGCTGGGCTTCGAATTCGCCCGCGAATGGCGCTTCGGCACGCAATCGCTGCGCGGCTTCGCCCGGGTCGACAACCTTCTGGACAAGGCCTATGTCGGTTCGGTGATCGTCAACGAAGGCAACGGCCGCTATTACGAACCCGGCCCTGGCCGCGGCCTGCTGCTGGGCCTGCGCTGGCAATGGGCCGCGGAGGACGCGCCATGAACACCACTTCGGTTTCCAACGGACGGACGCCCGACCAAACTGCGCTCGACACCCGCCAGGTCATCGCCACGCTGGCCGCGCTGCAGTTGATCGACAAGCTGCGCGCGAAGCACGGCGCGCTGCTGTTCCACCAGTCCGGCGGCTGCTGCGATGGCTCCTCGCCGATGTGCTACCCGGTCGGCGATTTCATCGTCGGCGACCGCGATGTCAGGCTGGGCGAGATCGGCGGCGCGGAGTTCTTCATCAGCCCCTCGCAGTTCGAATACTGGAAGCACACCCAGTTGATCATCGACGTGGTCGAAGGCCGCGGCGGCATGTTCTCGCTGGAGAACGGCGAGGGCGTGCGCTTCCTGGTGCGCTCGCGGCTGTTCACCGACGAAGAGTTCGCCGCGCTGCAGGCGCAGGGACGGGCGTAACCGCCTTTCCGCAAACCCCTCTTTTTTGCCGACGCCTTCGCGACCAGGCTTCCCAGGGCCCGTGGCTCTGCGCCTGGATCGCCCGTGCCGACCGTTGCACTCGCAACCCTCCCGGCGGCGGCCCGTCGCCCCTGCTAAACTCGCGCTCCGCGCGATTCGCGCACCTTCCTCCCTCAGCCAGCGAAACCCCACCGTGTCCGTCTTTGCGCATGTCGAACAAGTCCCCGGCGACCCCATCCTTGGCCTGACCGAGGCCTACAACGCCGATACCCGCCCGACCAAGGTCAACCTCGGCGTCGGCATCTACTACGACGAAAGCGGACGCATCCCGCTGCTGAAATGCGTGCAGCAGATCGAACGGCAGCTGGCCGAGCAAGGCCGCCCGCGCGGCTATCTGCCGATCGACGGCCTGCCGGCCTACGTGCAGGGCACCCAGCGCCTGCTGTTCGGCGAGGACTCGCCGCTGCTGGCCGCCGGCCGCGTCGCCACCCTGCAGACCATCGGCGGCAGCGGCGCGCTGCGCGTCGGCGCCGACCTGCTGAAGAAGCTGCTGCCGAAGGCCAAGGTTGCGCTGAGCAATCCCAGCTGGGAAAACCACCAGGCGGTGTTCGCCGCCGCCGGCTACGAGGTGTCGAACTATGCGTACTTCGACGCCGCGACGCATGGCGTCGATTTCGCCGGCATGCTCGCCGACCTCGGCAAGCTGGAACCCGGTTCGGTCGTGCTGCTGCACGCCTGCTGCCACAACCCGACCGGCGCCGACCTGAGCGTCGAGCAGTGGAAGCAGGTCGCCGCGCTGCTCAAGGAACGCGGCCTGTTCCCGTTCCTGGACATGGCCTACCAGGGCTTCGACAAGGGCATCCGCGAAGACTCCGTCGCAGTCGGCATCCTGCTCGACGCCGGCATCGACAGCTTCGTGCTCAGCAGCTCGTACGCCAAGTCGTTCTCGCTGTACGGCGAACGCGCCGGCGCGCTGTCGGTGATCGCAGCCAACGCCACCGAGGCCAAGGCGGTGCTGTCGCACGCCAAGCGGGTGATCCGCACGATCTATTCCAGCCCGGCGACCCACGGCGGCGCGCTGGTGGCCGGCGTGCTCAACAATCCCGAGCTGCGCGCGCTGTGGGAACAGGAACTGGCCGACATGCGCAGCCGCATCCACACCATGCGCGCGTTGCTGGTGACCAAGCTGGCCGAACGCGGCGCGCCGGAGTTCGCCTTCATCCAGCAGCAGGCCGGCATGTTCTCGTACTCGGGCCTGTCCAAGGCGCAGGTGGACCGCCTGCGCGACGAGTTCGGCATCTACGCGGTCGGCAGCGGCCGCATCTGCGTGGCGGCGTTGAACCACAACAACATCGACTACGTCGCCGACGCGATCGCCGCCGTGCGCAAGGGCTAAGCCTGCGGCATTACCGTTGTTGAAGCGGGTTTCGTGGGAGCGGCCCTGGCCGCGAATGCTTTCTTCTTTGCCAGTGAAGAGCAAGAGCATTCGCGGCCAGGGCCGCTCCCACAATTGCGCTTAGAATCGCCGCATGCCCGCCGCCGACTTCATCGAAACCTATCCTGACCTGGTGGACGGCGCGACCTGCGCCGCCATCGTCCGGCGCATGCGCGACAGCGACGCGCTGCAGCCCGGCCGGGTCGGCAGCGGGGTGTTCCCGGAACTCAAGCGCAGCCGCGACCTCAGCCTGGTCAACCGGCCCGAGTGGCAGGATGTCGACGCGCTGCTGCAGCAGGCGGTGTTCGCCGGCCTGCTGCGCTACCTGCGCCAGTATCCGCAGGCATTGATTTCGCCGCTGATGCTGCAACACCAGTCGCCCGACGGCACGACCCGCCGGCTGCAGGCCGACGACATCGCGGCGATGGACGACTCGGCCGTCGCCGATCTGGCCCGCGCCTGCCTGCGCCCGGGCGCGATCAACCTGCAATGGTATTCGGCCGGCGAAGGCGGCTATCCGTACTGGCATTGCGAGCTGTATCCGCGCGACGCACGCGCCGAAACCTTGCATCGGCACCTGCTGTGGACGCTGTACTTGAACGACGGATTCGACGAAGGCGAAACCGAATTCCTGTTCCAGCAGCGCAAGGTCGAGCCGCGCACCGGCAGCCTGCTGATCGCCCCGACCGCGTTCACCCACACCCACCGCGGCAACCGGCCGCAGAACGGCGACAAGTTCATCGCGACCAGCTGGATCCTGTTCCAGAGCGCGGACAAGCTGTTCGGCGCGCCGTGACTTCCGGAGACCCCATGGCCATTCGCTGGACGCAATCCCCGGACGCGGTCGATTGGGACGCGTTGTCGGAGCTCTATCGCATCGCCCCGCTCGGCAACAAGAGCGGCGAGTGGCTGAAGACGGCCTATTCGAACAGCATGTTCAAGCGCTTCGCATTCGATGGCGACCAGGTTGTCGCCGCCGGCCGCGCCGTGGCCGATGGCGTGGACTGCTCCTATCTCTGCGACATCGTCGTCCATCCCGCCTACCAGGGAACGGGCCTGGGCAAGGAACTGATCCAGAGCCTGGTCGACCTTTCCAAAGGCCACCGCAAGATCATTCTCTATGCCGTTCCCGGCCGCGAGCCGTTCTACGCCAGGTTCGGCTTCCGCCGAATGAACACGGCCATGGCGATCTTCTCCGACCCGGAGAAGGCCGCCGCGGACGGGTACACGCAATAGTGCGGCCACGTAGCTGATGCACGACGATTCCGCGACCCGCCTGCCGGTCGGATCCGCCATTCCCGACTTGCGCATCCGCCGGATCCCTTGGCAGCAGACCATTCCGCTTCGCCACTCGGTGCTGTGGCCGGACAAGCCGCCGGAGTTCTGCCATGTCGAAGGCGACGAGGACGCCCGGCATTTCGGCGCCTTCCTGCGGGAGGAACTCGTGTCGGTGGCCTCCGTGTATCCCGAAGGCCACGACGTGCGCCTGCGCAAGTTCGCGACCGCCAGCGGGTTCCAGCGCCATGGCGTCGGTACGCGGATGCTGGCGCACATCCTCGCCGAGCTGAAGGACCAGGGCTTCCAGTACTTCTGGTGCGACGCACGGGAATCGGCGCTCGGGTTCTACGAACGCTTCGGCATGCGGCCCGAAGGCGAGCGCTTCCACAAGGGCGACGTGCCGTATTACAGGATGAGCGTGCGTCTGGATTGACGCGCAGGGCACGTCAGGTCAGAACAACTCGCCCTGCGGCGACGGTTTGCGCGGGGGTACGAACAGGCTGCAATCGAGGCCATCGTCGCGATGGCTGCGGCTGTAGCCGCTGTCGTAGCCGAAGCGCTTCTTCGCCAGGGCGAAGCGTTTCGCCAGTAGCTCGGCGAATACGCCTTCGCCGCTGAAGCGCTTGCCGAAGGCCGCGTCGTAATCCTTGCCGCCGCGCGACTGGCGGATCGTGCTCATCACGTGCGCGGCGCGGTCGGGCACGTGGGTTTCCAGCCAGTCGCGGAACAGCGGCGCCACTTCGTGGGGCAGGCGCAACAGCACGTAGCCGGCCGAACGCGCGCCGGCGTCGCGCGCGGCTTCCAGTACGTCTTCCAGCATATGGTCGTTCACCCACGGGATCGCCGGCGCGAACATCACCCCGACCGGGATGCCCGCCTCGTGCAGCGCGCGCATCGCGCGCAGGCGCGCGTGCGGGGCAGACGCGCGTGGCTCCAGCTTCGACGACAACGGGTTGTCCAGCGAGGTGATCGAGATGTAGCAGTGGACGAGGTTGAGCTTCGCCATCGGCGCGAGCAGGTCGATGTCGCGTTCGACCAGCGCGTTCTTGGTGATCAGCGAGAACGGGTGGCGGGTTTCGGCCAGCACCTCGATCACCTTGCGGGTCAGTTGCAACTTGCGTTCGGTCGGCTGATAGATGTCGGTGCTGACGCCCAGCGCGATCGGGCTGACCTGGTAACCGGGCCTGGCCAGCTCGCGGCGCAATACTTCCGGCGCATTGGTCTTGGCGAAGATCTTGGTCTCGAAATCCAGTCCCGGCGACAGGTCGATGTAGGCATGGGTCGGGCGCGCGAAGCAGTACGAGCAGCCATGCTCGCAACCGCGATACGGGTTCACCGATTGCGCGAACGGGATATCCGGCGAGTGGTTGCGCACGATCACGCTGCGCGCGGCTTCCTCGCGCACTTCGGTACTTGGCGCGGAGTCGCTTTCGTCCTCGCGGTCGCGGTCGTGCCAGCCGTCGTCGGTCTTTTCCGCAACGGTCTTCGCATAGCGGCCCGGCAACCAGCCGGTAGAACCGCGGCCCTTGATGGCCTGTCCCCGGTGCGAGCCTTCTCCTTCGTGCATGCGTGCAGCCTACGCCGTGGCCGTCTCATCGTCGGCGACACGGGATCGCGGTTCTGCCTCGACCTCCTCCCTTTTGCCAAAGGCAAAGGGGAGGATTGAGGAGGGGTGCCTTTGCTCCTGCCTCCCGCCTCCGAAAAGCCGAAAGCAACAGCAAAGCACCCCCTCCTCGATCCTCCCCTGCACGCTGCGCGCGCAAGGGAGGAGGCTGGGCTCCTCGGCTCTTCACGCAACACGGAGTTGTGACAACCCGAGCGCTGGATCAATAGAATGCCGGCATGCTCGCCGCCCTGCGCCATCTGTGGGATGCCTTCTGGGCGATTCCGCACATCAACCTGTACCTGTCGCTGGCCTGGTTGCTGTACCTGGTGCCGCTGTGCATGTGGATCGTGCTGCAGCGGCGCGAGCCGGTGGCGACGCTGAGCTGGCTGCTGTCGCTGTCGCTGCTGCCGTACGTCGGCTACGTGGTGTATTTCCTGCTCGGCCCGCAGAAGATCGACCGCCAGCGCCTGCGCCGGCGCATCGCCCGCAACCGACTCGACCCGAGAACGCTGGCCGGGCCGCTGAGCGAGGACTGCACCGAACTGGCCCTGCTCGGCCAGTCCACCACCGGACTGGCGCCGCTTACCGCGCGTTCGGTGCAGCTGCTGGTCGACGGCGGCGCGACCTACGACGCGATCCTCGAAGCGGTCGCATCGGCGCGCGACCACGTGCACCTGGAGTACTACATCTTCATGCCCGACCGCATCGGCACGCGCCTGCGCGATGCGCTGGTCGAGCGCGCGCGGGCCGGGGTCAAGGTCAAGCTGCTGGTCGATGCGGTGGGTTCGTCGAAGTTGCGCGCGCGCTTCCTGCAACCCCTGCTGGATGCCGGCGGCGAGATCGCCTGGTTCCACCCGGCCAAGTTCCGCGGCTTCGCCCGGCCCTGGGTCAACCTGCGCAGCCACCGCAAGATCGTCGTGGTCGACGGCCACGTCGCCTTCACCGGCGGCATCAACGTCACCGACGAGGAAGACGAACGCCTGCGTCCCGATGCGTACCGCGACCTGCACCTGCGCCTGGTCGGCGAAGTGGTGCGCAGCGTGCAGCTGGTGTTCGTCGAGGACTGGGTCTACGCCAGTGGGCAGACCCGCGAGGCGTTCGCCGGCTGCGCGCTGTGGCCGCATGCGGAACCCGGCGACATTCCCGCGCAGGTGCTGGTGTCGGGGCCGGATTCGTCGTGGGAGGCGATCCACCGCATGCACGTGGCCGCGATCCACGAGGCGCGTCGGCGCGTCTGGTTGGCGACGCCGTACTTCGTACCGGGCGAGGCCGCGCGCATGGCGCTGACGTCGGCCGCGCTGGGCGGGCTCGACGTGCGCCTGCTGGTGCCGAAGATGAGCGATTCGAGACTGGTCACCTATGCCGCGCGTTCGTACTTCGACGAACTGCTCGCCGCCGGGGTCAAGGTCCATGAATACGGCCCGCGCATGCTGCACACCAAGGCGCTGCTGTGCGACGACAACCTGGCCCTGATCGGCAGCGCCAACTTCGACAACCGCAGCTTCCGCCTGAACTTCGAGGTCTCGGTGCTGCTGCGCGGCGAGGAAATGGCCGGGCAGCTGGACCGGCTGCTGCGGGGCGAACTCGACGACGCGCCACAGGTGCAGCGCGAGCGCCACCGGTCGCTGTGGCGGCACCGCTTGCCGGAAGCGCTGGCCCGCCTGCTGTCGCCGCTGCTGTAAGCCCGCGGCGAAAGCGCTAGACTCGCGGCGGATTCGGGCCCGCGGGATCGCGGACGGGGATTTGAAATGCATTGGCTGTTCCTGCTGTTGTCTCTGGGCGCCCTGTTCGGCGCCGTGCGCACTTCATCGACCGGGCTGATGGCCGTGCTGCTGCTGGCCTCGCTGGTGTTGCTGCTGGCCTGGGTGCTGGGCTGGATGTCGGCGCGGCTGGGCAACCGCCGCGAGGAACGCCCGATGATCGACCCGCAGGAACTGCGCCGGCTGCGCGAGCTGGCCGAGGCGCGCCGGCAGCAACAGGCTTCGCAGACGGAGCACGACGGCATCGGCGCGCCCTGAGCCGCATGACCGTCCTCAGCGTCAACGTCAACAAGATCGCGGTGTTGCGCAACTCGCGCGGCGGCCACGCGCCCGACGTGGTGCGTGCGGCCCGCGCCTGCCTCGACGCCGGCGCGCACGGCATCACCGTGCATCCACGCCCCGACCAGCGCCACATCCGTGCCGACGACGTGTTCGCGCTGGCCGGACTGACCGGCGAATACGGCGTCGAATTCAACATCGAAGGCAATCCGTTCGCGCCACCACGCGCGGGCTATCCCGGCTTCGTGGAGCTGTGTGCACAGACACGCCCGGCGCAGGCCACGCTGGTGCCGGACAGCGACGGACAGCTGACCTCCGACCATGGTTTCGATTTCGTCCGCGACGCCGCGCGCCTGCAGCCGCTGGTCGCCGAACTGAAAGCGCTGGGCTGCCGGGTCAGCCTGTTCGCCGATGCCGGCTGTGCCGGTCTCGCCGAAGCCGCGCGGATCGGCGCCGACCGGATCGAGTTGTATACCGGGCCTTATGCCGAAGCCGCGGCTGCAGGCGATGCCAACGCGGCGCTGGCCGCATGCGCCGGCACCGCGCGCGAAGCGCAGGCACTGGGCCTGGGGGTCAATGCCGGCCACGACCTCAGCCAGGCCAATCTCGGTGCGTTCCTCGCCCGCGTGCCCGATGTGCTGGAAGTGTCGATCGGCCACGCGCTGATCGACGAAGCCCTGTACGCCGGACTGGATGCCACCGTGCGCGGTTACCTGCGGATCCTCGCGGGCAACTAATTTCCGTAGGGTGGGCACGCCTTTTGTGCCCACCAGATTGTCGGTGCGGCGGGCACGAAAAACGTGCCCACCCTACTCATGGCTGCACGGCGATGTTGCGCAGACCGCGTTCGCGCGCTTCGGCCAGGGCCGTCACCACGTGCTGGTAATCGGCCGCGGATGTCGCGCTGACCCGCAATGCCGTGCGCGGATCTTCCGCCGCGGCTTCCTCGAAGCGCTGCCATAGCGCATCGGCGGCGTAGACGCGGCCGTCGAGCAGGTAATCGCCGGCGTCGTTGACCTGCAAACGTAGCGACGGAGGCGGTTCGACCGAATCGGGTCGCGCAACCTGCGGCAGCGTCGCGTCGACAGGCTGCGCCAGGATCGGCATCGTGATCATGAAGATCACCAGCAGCACCAGCATCACGTCGACCAGCGGCGTGATGTTGATCTCGGCAACGGGACTGTCCTTGACTGCATCGGAGAAAGCCATGGCGCACTCCTGGTCGGTGGGACGCCATCCACGCTACGCCGACCCGACGGGCGCCGCAAGCGGTCGACCTTCGTAGGGTGGGCACGCCTTTTGTGCCCGCCGCGCCTCCAATCCGGCGGGCACAAAAGGCGTGCCCACCCTACGGACGTTTCGCACGATGTCGTCCCGGATACAAGAACGCCCGGCATGGCCGGGCGTTCGCTGGTACGGCGCGTTCGACGCTTTACAGCACGGCCAGCGCGGCGTTGAAGGTCGCGCTCGGGCGCATCGCCGCCGCGGCCTTCGACAGGTCCGGGCGGTAGTAGCCGCCGATGTCGACGGCCTTGCCCTGGACGCTGTTGAGTTCGCCGACGATCTTCTGCTCGTTGCCCGCCAGGGCCTCGGCCAGCGGCGCGAACTTGGCCTTCAGCGCGGGATCCTCGTCCTGCGCCGCCAGCGCCTGCGCCCAGTACATCGCCAGGTAGAAATGGCTGCCGCGGTTGTCCAGCTCGCCGGTGCGGCGCGAGGGCGACTTGTCCAGCTCGAGCAGCTTGCCGGTGGCCTCGTCCAGGGTCTTCGCCAGCAGCTTGGCCTTGGCGTTGTCGTACTTGATGCCGGTTTCTTCCAGCGACACGGCCAGGGCGAGGAATTCGCCCAGCGAATCCCAGCGCAGGTGGTTCTCTTCCAGCAACTGCTGCACGTGCTTCGGCGCGGAGCCGCCGGCGCCGGTCTCGTACATGCCGCCGCCGGCCATCAGCGGCACGATCGACAGCATCTTCGCGCTGGTGCCCAGTTCCATGATCGGGAACAGGTCGGTGAGGTAATCGCGCAGGATGTTGCCGGTCACCGAGATGGTGTCGAGGCCGCGCACCACGCGTTCCAGCGTGTAACGCATCGCGCGCACCTGCGACATGATCTGGATGTCGAGGCCGGTGGTGTCGTGGTCCTTCAGGTAGGTCTTCACCTTCTTGATCAGTTCGTTCTCGTGCGGGCGGTACGGATCCAGCCAGAACAGCGCCGGCATGCCCGAGTTGCGCGCGCGCGCCACGGCCAGCTTGACCCAGTCGCGGATGGGCGCGTCCTTGACCTGGCACATGCGCCAGATGTCGCCGGCTTCCACGTTCTGCGACAGCAGCACTTCGCCGGTGGCGATGTCGACGATGTTGGCGACGCCGTCTTCCGGGATTTCGAAGGTCTTGTCGTGGGAGCCGTATTCCTCGGCCTTCTGCGCCATCAGGCCGACGTTCGGCACCGTGCCCATGGTGCGCGGATCGAAGTTGCCGTGCCATTTGCAGAAGTTGATCATCTCCTGGTAGATGCGGGCGAAGGTCGATTCCGGCATTACCGCCTTGCAGTCATAGGGCTTGCCGTCGGCGCCCCACATCTTGCCGCCCTGGCGGATCATCGCCGGCATAGACGCGTCGACGATGATGTCGTTGGGCGAATGGAAGTTGGTGATGCCCTTGGCCGAATCGACCATGGCCAGCGCGGGACGATGCTCCTGGCAGGCGTGCAGGTCGCGGATGATTTCCTCGCGCTTGGATTCCGGCAGCGACTTGATCTTCTCGTACAGGTCGGCCATGCCGTTGTTGACGTTGATGCCGAGCTCGTCGAACAGTTTGCCGTGCTTCTGGAAGGCTTCCTTGTAGTAGATCCTGACGCAGTGGCCGAACACGATCGGGTGCGAGACCTTCATCATCGTGGCCTTGACGTGCAGCGAGAACAGGATGCCGGCCTCGCGGCAGTCGTCCAGCTGCTTCTCGTAGAACGCGAGCAAGGCCTTCTTGCTCATGAACATCGAGTCGATGATCTCGCCGTCCTGCAGCGCGACCTTCGGCTTCAGCACGACGGCCTTCCCTTCGCGGGTGACCAGTTCCATGCGGACGTCGCGCGCCTTGTCCAGCGTCATCGATTTTTCGCCATGGTAGAAATCGCCTTCATCCATGTGCGAGACGTGGGTGCGCGACCACTGCTTCCACTCGCTCATCGAATGCGGGTGCTTCTTGGCGTAGTTCTTCACCGCCAGCGGCGCGCGGCGGTCGGAGTTGCCTTCGCGCAGCACCGGGTTCACCGCCGAGCCCAGGCACCTGGCGTAGCGCGCCTGGATGTCCTTTTCCGCATCGGTCTGCGGTTCCTCGGGGTAATCCGGCAGCGGATAGCCCTGGGCCTGCAGTTCCTTGATCGCGCCCTTCAACTGCTGCACCGAGGCGCTGATGTTGGGCAGCTTGATGATGTTGGCTTCCGGCCGGGTCGCCAGCGCGCCGAGTTCAGCCAGGTCGTCGTTGACCTTGCGGTCGCCCAGCAGCTCGGGGAACTGCGCCAGGATGCGCCCCGCCAGCGAGATGTCCCGCGTTTCCACCGCGATCCCGGCCGCGCCCGCGAACGCCTGCACGATCGGCAGGAGCGACTGGGTGGCGAGGAACGGGGCTTCGTCGGTCAGGGTGTAGATGATCTTGGTGTCGCTGGACATGGGGTCGGAGTCTCTGCGGTTGCGGTTGGCCGGAAGCATGGCGCGGCGAAGCGCCGCCCGGTATCGACCGCCATTGTCGCGCGCGGCCGCCTCCACGGCAAAGACGAACCGAATGAAAGGGCGGAGCCAAGGGTGTTTTCGACACCTGTCCGCATGCCCGGCATGCGAGCCAGGGGCATAAAAAAAGGGCGCGGATTTCTCCGCGCCCGGCTTGCCCGTCCACATGGGTCGGTAAGGGGCCCCGCCGCGGCGGGATGCGTTGCGTGCAGGGCCGCCTCGAAGCGCGGCCGATGCGTCACTTCACTTCGATTTCCTGGGTCATGCCGACCGGCGTGCCGTTGAGGGTCACGTCGACCTTGTACTTGCCGGTGGGCCACGGGGTGGCCTTGGTGAACTCGATATTGGTGGTATCGACGCCACCGGCGGCGACGGTGGCCGACTTCTTGCCGGCTTCCTGACCGTCCTGGTAGGTCAGCTTGGCTTCGATGGTGGCATTAGCCGGAGTCGCCGCATCGGTCTTCACCGACACGATGATCTTGTCCTTGGCGCCGAAGGTGGTCATCGCGGCGACCGACTTGTCGGCAGCGGCAGTATTGCCCACGGTGACGCTGGTGGCGGAGACCGGAGCCGGAGCGGGCGCGGGTTCGACAGGCGCAGGGGCAGGAGCGGTTTCGGTCGGAGCCGGCGCGGGGGCAACCGGTTCTTCCTTCTTCTTGCAGCCGACCAGGGCGACGCTGCCAGCAAGGGCCACGATCAGGGCATAAGCGATGCGATTGTGCTTCATGGTGTTCAATCCTTGGATGGAAGAGAGGAAGAGTCAGTCTTCTTTCGGCAGCGACGGCAACTTGATCACCTGGCCCGGGAAGATACGATCGGGATCCTCGATGGTGTCGCGGTTGGCGTCGAAGATCTGGTGCCACGCGCTGGCCTTGCCGTAGTGATCCTTGGCGATCTTGGAAAGGGTGTCGCCCTTCTGGATGGTGTAGGTCTGTTCGCCGCCGCTGACGACTTCGGCGGTGCTGTCCACAGTCGCGGTGACGTCGGAGAAGTCCGCCTTTTCGACGACCGGTGCGGTGCTGTCGACCTTCGCGGTCACATCGGAAAAATCCGCTTTCTTTTCGGTGCTCATGCAGGGCTCCTCCCTGATGGGGTGGTCTACGAGCGCCCAAATGTACACACCGCTTGTTAAGAAAACATCGGGAACGCGTGAAGCATGAATGTAATATTCATTGCCTCATCTCGCGCCGCATGAGCGGCTCGGGTGCGCCCGGCGTGGCGCGCCACGGATTGATGTCCAGGCCGCCGCGGCGGGTGTAGCGCGCTTCCACCGACAGCCATTGCGGCCGGCAGCGCGAAAGCACGTCGGCGAATATCCGTTCGACGCATTGCTCGTGGAAGCCCGCGTGGTGGCGGAAACTGACCAGGTAGCGCAGCAGGCCGGCGCGGTCGAGGCGCGGGCCGCGATAGGCGATGCTCACGCTGGCCCAGTCCGGTTGCCCGGTGACGGGGCAGTTCGACTTCAACAGATGCGACGACAGCGTTTCCTCGACGATGCCGCCGGCATCAGCGACGAGGAAATCCGGATGCGGCGGATCGTAATGATCGATGTCGATGTCGAGCGCGTCGATCGACTCGCCTGTTTCGCCGGAAATCGCCGGCACGCCGAACGCCATCGCGACCGTCGCGCCCGCCGCCGCCGACAGGTCGGAAACGATGCGCTCGCGCAGCGCATCGCGGTCGGCGAAGCGTTCGTCGTTCAACGAATTGAGATAGAGCTTCAGCGATTTCGATTCGACCAGGTTCGGCGAATCGCAGGGCACGCGCAGCGTCGCCGTGTCCACCTGCGGCTTGCCGCGCGCGTCGAGCCACGCCAGTTCGAACGCATGCCAGCGGTCGAAGCCGATGAACGGCAACGCGGCCGGGACCAGGCCCAGTTCGCTTCGGGCACCGGCGCGCGGAATCGGGAACAGCAGGCTGGCGTCGTAACGCGAGGGATAGGCGACCTCGCGGCCGAGGCTGGAGTCTTGCGCGGAATTCATCCGCGAATTCTACGCCGTGCGGAAACGGATGCCGTCCGCTTCCGCACGGCGACCGTTCAGCGATTCACCGCCTGCATGCCCGCACCCGGATAGCGCATGCCCGCCACCGCGCCGGGCGGGAACACCGCATCCAGCGCGGCCAGTTCCGCCGCATCGAGCTGCACATCGAGCGCGTCGAGGTTCTCATCGAGATAGCGGATCCGCTTGGTGCCGGGGATCGGCACGATGTCGTCGCCCTGGGCCAGCACCCAGGCCAGGGCGAGCTGGCTGGCCGTGACGCCCTTGGCCTTCGCCAGCGCATCGACCTGTTCGACCAGGGCGAGGTTCTTCGCGAAATTCTCCCCCTGGAAACGCGGCGAATGGCGGCGGTAGTCGTCGGCGTCGAAGTCGTCGGGACTCTTCAGCGCACCGGTCAGGAAGCCGCGGCCCAGCGGCGAATAGGCGACGAAGCCGATGCCCAGTTCGCGCAGGGTCGCCAGCACGCCATTCTCCTCCTGGTCGCGCGACCACAACGAAAATTCGCTCTGCACTGCCGTGATCGGATGCACCGCATGGGCGCGGCGGATGGTCTCCGCCGACGCCTCGGACAGGCCGAGGAAACGCACCTTGCCCTGCTCGACCAGCCGCGCCATCGCGCCGACGGTGTCCTCGATCGGCACCTGCGGATCGACGCGATGCTGGTAGTACAGATCGATGTGGTCGACGCCGAGCCGCTTCAGGCTGCCTTCGCAGGCGGCCTGCACGTATTCCGGACGGCCGTCGACGCCGCGCGCGTGCGGGTCGTTCGGATCGAGCCGGATGCCGAACTTGGTGGCGAGGAAGACCTGCTCGCGGCGCGGTCCGGCGATCGCCTTGCCGACCAGCATCTCGTTGGTGTGCGGGCCGTACATGTCGGCGGTATCCAGCAGGGTGACGCCACGGTCCAGCGCGCGATGGATCACCGCGATGGATTCCGCGTCGTCGCCGCGACCGCCGTAGAACGCGCTCATGCCCATGCAGCCGAGGCCGAGGGCGGAAACAGTGGGGCCGTTGCGGCCGAGCGTGCGGGTTTGCATGGGGAGTTCTCCGAAGGGGGCGCAGCTGCGCAAGGAAGGGGAGATGGTGGAGCCCGGCCAGTGTGCGCGCCGCGATAAGAAAGAAAAACGGTGGTAGCCTTCCTGACAAATGAAGCCAAACTTCACAATCAGGCCGGAAACCCTGTCGGCGCTGCCGGCCTTCGTGCGGGTCGCGCGGTTGGGCAGCTTCCGCATGGCCGCCGACCAGCTCGGGGTCAGTCCGTCGGCGGTTTCGCAGACCCTGCGCGCGCTGGAAACCCGGCTCGGCGTACGCCTGCTCAACCGCACCACCCGCCGGGTCGGCCTGACCGAGGCCGGCGAGCGCCTGCTGCGCCGGATCAGCCCCGCGATCGACACGCTCAACGAAGCGCTGGAGGAAGTGGAGTCGGCGCGCGAACGCCCGGCCGGCCTGCTGCGCGTCAACCTGCCGCGCGCGGCATGGTGGCTGGTCGCGCCGCGGCTGCCGGATTTCCTTGCGCGTTACCCCGACGTGCGGGTGGAGCTGTTCGCCGACGACGGACTCAGCGACGTGATCTCCGGCGGCTTCGACGCGGGCATTCGCCTGGGCGAGTTGCTGAGCCAGGATATGGTCGCGTTGCCGCTCACCCCGCCGCTGAAGATGGCCGTGCTCGGATCGCCGGACTACTTCCGCCGCCATCCGCCGCCGCAAACGCCGGAGGACCTGGCACAGCACGTCTGTGTGCACTTCCGCTATTCCGGCAGCGGCAAGCTGGTGGAATGGGAATTCGTCCGCGACGGTCGCGTGTTCGAGGTGGAAGTGGGCTCGCGGCTGATCGTCAACGACGGCGGCACCGCGCTCGATGCCGCCCTGCGCGGGATGGGACTGGCGCAGCTGTTCGAATTCGCCACGAAGGAGTACGAAGCGGCAGGCCGCCTGGTACGCGTGCTCGAACCGTTCTACCTGCCGTTCCCCGGGTTCTTCATCTACTACCCGGCGCGCGAATACCTGCCGCCGAAGTTGCGGGTATTCGTCGACTGGTTGCGCGAGGGTGCCTAGGCCGCCGTGGCCACCGGCAACGGCGGCGCCTGCACCGGACGACCCAGTTCGTCCAGCGCCACCATCACGAAGTGGCCTTGCGTGCACAGCTTGCGCTGGCCGCTCAGCAGGTCTTCGTTGACCACGTCGACGTCGACGTGCATCGAACTGCGCCCGACCTTGACGATGCGCGCGATCACTTCGACCAGGTCGCCCTTGCGAATCGGCTGGTTGAAATCGACCTGTTCCGAACGCGCCGTGACCACGGTGCTGCGCGCATAGCGCGAGGCGACGATGAAGGCGGCCATGTCCATCCAGGCCAGCGCCTGGCCGCCGAACAGGGTGCCGAGGTGGTTGGTATGGTCGGGGAAGACCATCTCCAGCAGTCGCGCCTCGGTTGGGCGCGGGTCTTGGGTCTGGAATTCGGCCATGGGAACGGATTCTCCGATTGAGACCCTCCCGGGTCCACGCTAACCGCGCCGGCTGGAGCAACTGCTCCAATCCGGGATCACTCCAGCCGCATCAAGCCGCGCCGTGCGACGTTCGTGCCCAAGGTTTCCGCCGCGAGCGGCGCGCCGAGCCCGGCCAGCACCGCGCGCTGCTCCGCAATCGGGGTGCGCAGCATGGGCTCTTCGAAAGCCGCCAGTCGGGTGAACGCCGGCCGGGCCAGCACGCGTTCGACGTAGGCGGCGGTCTTCGGCCAGCGCGCGGCGTCGACGGCATAGCGGACGAAGGCGACGTTGCGGAAGAAGCTGCCGATGGCGATGTCGGCGATGCCGAATTCGCCGAACAGGAAGCCGTCCGCGGGTAGCTGCGACTCCAGATAATCCAGCGCTATCGGCATCTGCTCGTCGCGCGCGCGCTGCACGACGGCGTCGTTGGTGGCCTCGCCGAACAGGAAGCGCTTGACTCCCTTCTGGTAGAACATGCCCCAGATCACCACATCGCCCAAGTAGGAATCGGCGTATTCCTCCAACCAGCGCGCCTGCGCGCGCTGCCACAGGTCGGCCGGGTACAGCGCCGGCTGCGGATGGCGTTCCTCCAGGTACTGGCAGATCACCGACGAGTCGTTGAGCACGCGGTCGCCCTCGACCAGCACCGGGATGCGCCGCAGCGGACTCAACTCGCCGAAGCGATCGTTGCCGACGAAGGGCGCGATCGGGTCGATGGTGTAGGCCAGTCCTTTGGTTTCCAGCACGACCAATACCTTGCGCACGTAGGGCGACAGGTAGTTGCCGATGATGTGGTAGGACGCGGTCACGGCGAACTCCGGCGGAAGCGTGCGGCGATGCTAGCGCAAGCTGGACGACCTTCGGATGTTTCGATTGTCATCCCGAGCGCAGCGAGCGATCTGCCTTCCTCGAGATCCCTCGCTGCGCCCGGAATGACAGGAGCGGGCCAGTTAAGGCCTTCGCTAGAACGCGTGGTCGAAACCGACTTCTCCCTCCACGCCGACCTGGTAGGCCGATACGCGGCGTTCGAAGAAGTTGGTCAGCTCCTGCACGTCCTGCAGGTCCATGAACGGGAACGGATTGCTCGCGCCGAATTCGCGGGCGAAGCCGAGTTGGGCGAGGCGCTGGTCGGCGCAGTACTCCAGGTACTGGCGCATGTCCTTCAGCGACAAGCCGGCGACGCCGCCGGACAGGGTGTCCTCGGCGAAGGCGTGCTCGCAGTCCACTGCCTCGCGCAACATCTGCGCGACCTGCGCGGCGAACCCGGCGTCGACCAGTTCCGGCTCTTCCTCGCGCGCGGTGCGGATCACCTCGAAGGCGAAGGCCATGTGGCAGCTCTCGTCGCGGAATACCCAGTTGGTGCCGCTGGCCAGCCCGTGCAGCAGGCCGCGCGAGCGCAGGTAGTACACGTAGGCGAAGGCGCCGAAGAAGAACAGGCCTTCGATGCACGCGGCGAAGCAGACCAGGTTGAGCAGGAACTGCCGGCGCTGCTCGCGCGTCTCGATCCTGTGCAGGCCGTGCACCGAATCCATCCACTTGAAGCAGAAGTCCGCCTTGCGCTTGATCGACGGGATGTTGTCGACCGCGGCGAAGGCCTTGGCGCGCTCGTTCGGGTCGGGCAGGTAGGTATCGAGCAGGGTCAGGTAGAACTGCACGTGCAGCGCTTCCTCGTACAGCTGCCGCGACAGGTACATGCGCGCCTCGGGCGCGTTGACGTGGCGGTACAGGTTCAGCACCAGGTTGTTCGACACGATCGAATCCCCGGTGGCGAAGAACGCGACCAGGCGCTCGATCAGGTGGCGCTCGGCGGGGCCGAACTTGTGCTTCAGGTCGTTGAGGTCCAGCGAGAAATCGACTTCTTCCACCGTCCACGTGTTGCGGATGGCGTTGCGGTACATCTCGTAGAACTGCGGGTAGCGCATCGGGCGCAGGGTCAGTTCGAAGCCGGGGTCGAGCAACAGCTGGCGGTTGTGGGCGGACATGTGGATTCCCGGTGGGCTTTGCGTGCCTCCGTTGCGGGAGGGCGGATGGATGGAATCGGCGCGTCCCTGCGCCGGGACGTCCTGTCCCTGTCTCCGCATCCGGCGGACCGTGGTGTTCTAGCGTTCGTAGCGGTCGTGCACGCGCCGGCTGATGTAGGTGCTCAGGCCCTTGCCGGCCTGCGCCAGCCGTTTCATGCGGGCGACATGGGCGGGGCCGGCACTGGCGTGGCTGTACACATAAATGCGGTCGGAGCCGCGGAACCTCACCAGGATC
Organism: Pseudoxanthomonas helianthi; assembly: GCF_017939625.1. GTDB lineage: Bacteria > Pseudomonadota > Gammaproteobacteria > Xanthomonadales > Xanthomonadaceae > Pseudoxanthomonas_A > Pseudoxanthomonas_A helianthi. Next base: position 1,272,441 of record NZ_JAGKTC010000001.1, on the reverse strand, counting down.
GCGTCCTCGCGCAGGCCGTAGGCCTCCACGCCGGAATCGCCGCTCAGGTTGAGGTACCGCTGCATCGTCGCTCCCGGCGCGCTTGCGCCTCATTGGCAGGCTTCGCAGGCCTCCGGGTTCTCGAGGGAACAGGCGACGGCCTCGCTCGGCGTGTATTCCGGCCTGGCCGCCGCGGTGTTGCCCACCGTGGCCTTTGCGATCTTGGTCGCCGGACGCGAACGCAGGTAGTAGGTGGTCTTGATGCCCTGCTTCCACGCGTACATGTACATCGACGACATCGCGCCGATGCTGGGGCTTTCCATGAAAAGATTCAGTGAGGCCGACTGGTCGATGAACGCGCCGCGATCGGCGGCCATGTCGATCAGCGAGCGCATCGGGATTTCCCAGGCGGTGCGGTAGACCTGGCGCAGCGTTGCCGGGATCTGCGCGAGGCCCTGGACCGAGCCTTCGACCAGTTTGATCGCGTCGCGCATTTCCGGCGTCCACAGGCCGAGCTTCTTCAGCTCCTCGACCAGGTGGCGGTTGACCTGCAGGAAGTCGCCCGACAGGGTCTCGCGCTTGAACAGGTTGCTGACCTGCGGCTCGACGCATTCGTAACAACCGGCGATAGAAGCGATGGTCGCGGTCGGGGCGATGGCGACCAGCAGCGAGTTGCGCAGGCCGTGCTGCCTGATCCGCTCGCGCAGGACATCCCAGCGTTCGGGATGCTGCGGCGTCACGTTCCAGGCGTCGAACTGCAACTCGCCGCTGGCCGCGCGCGTGTCGGCGAACGACGGATGCCGGCCACGTTCCTGCGCCAGTTCGCACGAAGTTTCCAGCGCATGGAAATAGATCGTCTCGGCGATGCGCTTCGACAGCGCGCGCGCGGCATCGCCGTCGAATGGTAGGCGCAGCTTGAAGAACACATCCTGCAAGCCCATGCAGCCCAGCCCGACCGGGCGCCAGCGCAGGTTGCCGCGGCGCGCGGATTCGATCGGGTAGAAGTTCAGGTCGATGACCCGGTCGAGCTGGCGCACGGCCAGGCGCACGGTTTCGGCCAGTTGTTCGAAATCGAATTCGCCGTCGGCGTCGAAATGCCGCGCCAGGTTGATCGAACCGAGGTTGCACACCGCGGTTTCCTCGGCGGAAGTGATCTCGAGGATCTCGGTGCACAGGTTGGACAGGTGGATGACGTTGCCGGCCTTCGCGGTCTGGTTGCTGGCCTGGTTGCATTTGTCCTTGAAGGTCATCCAGCCGTTGCCGGTCTGTGCCAGCGTGCGCATCATCCGTGCGTACAGCTCGCGCGCCTTGATCGACTTGACCGCCTTGCCCTGCGCCTCGGCCTGTTCGTAGGCGCGCTCGAACGCCTCGCCGTACAGATCGGTGAATTCCGGCACGATGCGCGGATCGAACAGCGACCAGTCGCCGTCGGTTTCCACCCGCTTCATGAACAGGTCCGGCACCCAGTTGGCCAAGTTGAGGTTGTGCGTGCGCCGCGCCTCGTCGCCGGTGTTGTCGCGCAGTTCGAGGAATTCCTCGACGTCGGCATGCCACGGCTCCAGGTACACGCAGGCCGCGCCCTTGCGCTTGCCGCCCTGGTTGACCGCGGCGACCGACGAATCCAGGGTCTTCAACCACGGCACGATGCCGTTGCTGTGGCCGTTGGTCGACTTGATCAGCGAGCCGCGCGAGCGCACCCGCGTGTAGCTGACGCCGATGCCGCCGCTGAACTTGGAAAGCTGGGCGATGTCGCCGTACTTGGCGTAGATCGACTCCAGCGAATCCTGCGGCGAATCCAGCAGGAAGCACGACGAAAGCTGCTCGTGGGTGGTGCCGCTGTTGAACAGGGTCGGCGACGAGGGCAGGTATTCGAGGTTGGCCATGCGCCGGTACAGCGCCAGCGCTTCGGGCACGTCCTCGCTCAACGCGCAGGCGATGCGCAGGAAGAACTGCTGCGGGGTCTCGATGGCCTTGCGCGTATGCGGATGGCGCAGCAGGTAGCGGTCGTACAGCGTGCGCAGGCCGAAGTAGTCGAAGTGCCCGTCCAGCGACGGATCCAGCGCATCGTTGAGCTTGCGAGCGTTGGCCTGAACGAAGCCGAGCAGGCGCTCGTTGATCAGGCCGACATCGTGGCCGCGCGCGACCGATTGCGAGAACGCGTGGATTTCCTGCCCCGCCACTTCCTTGGCGATCACGCCTGCCAGCAGGCGCGCGGCGAGGCGGCTGTACTCGGGTTCCTCGGCGGTCAGCAGCGCGGCGGTGCGGATCGACAGCTCGTCCAGCTCGCGCGTGCTGGCGCCGTCGTACAGGCCGGAGATGGTGCGCGTGGCCACGCGCATCGGATCGACCGCGTGCAGGCCATCGCAACAGCGCAGCACCGCGCGCACGATCTTGTTCAGGTCGACCAGTTCGCGCTGGCCGTTGCGCTTGGTCACGTGCATCGCCAGGTTGGCCGGCGGCGGGGTCAGCGCGAAGGCGTGGTTGGTCGACGCTGCTGCGGCCTCGTCGGCGACGAGGGTCTCGGTCTGGCTCATGTTTCCTCCATGCGGACGCACTGGCGGCCGTCCCTCGCAGGCCGTGGAGGGCCGTGGATGCGTCGCAGGATGGGAAAGCGGCGTCGCAGGGGCGGAGACGCGCGAACGGACGCGGCCGGCCTGCTTCGCCAGCCATCTCCCCCCGGAGATTCCGCGGCCGGCACCGCGCGGCGTGCTGCGCGCGGCTGTCGGCAGGTCTTCGGACTTGTGGACGCGGAAGCCTCGCTTCCTCCTAGCCCGTCGCTTCCCGAGGCTCGCCTCAGTGCCAATGACGGGTTCGTTTCCACCTACCGCTGCGGGGCAGTGCCGGCATTCGACCGGCTTCCCTTTTGATCCTTCCGCTTGCGGCGGAAGGAACCGACGACCACAACATAGTGGGGCATCGCGGATCCGTCAATACAACATCGTGGATGCGGCGTTTCGGCCGTCGCCGGCGGTCGCGGCTGAAGCGCAGCGGAACGAACTGGCTGTCACACGCCTTCCGCCGTCATCGCCCGATGCGCGCCTGCGTTGCCTGCCACGCCACCCGACCTGGAGCCGCATCGATGGATCCGCGACACATTCCGCGCTTGTTGTGCCTGTGCCTGCCGCTCGCGGCGTCATTGCTCGCCGCGCAGGCGGCCGATGCGCAGGGTCTGCGCGCACGCTTCGAACGCCTGCGCGAAGCGAGCCGGCAGGAACGTCCGGTCGCGCTGCCCGCGGGCGCGATGGCGATCCGCAACGTGGCCTACGGCGCGGATCCGGCACAGCGTTTCGATATCTACCTGCCCGCGAACCCGAGGAACGCGCCGGTCGTGTTCTACGTGCATGGCGGCGGCTGGGCCAATGGCGACAAGACCAACCCGGGAACCGCGAACAAGCTGGCGTACTGGCTGCCGAAGGGTTACGCGGTAGTCTCGGCGAACTACCGGATGCTGCCCGCCGCGATGCCGCTGGAACAGGCGCGCGATGTGGCCCGTGCGGTCGCCACTGCACAATCGCATGCGACCGAATGGAAAATCGACGCGAAGCGCTTCGTGCTGATGGGCCATTCCGCCGGTGCGCACTTGGTCGCGCTGCTCGGCGCCGATCCGCGCATGCTGGCCGAGGCCGGCGCGCAACGACCGCGCGGGGTGGTGTCGCTGGACAGCGGTGCGCTCGACGTGCCGGCGCTGATGTCGCAACCCCGCGTGCCGCGGCTGTATCGCAACGCCTTCGGCACCGATGAAAAGTATTGGATCGCCACGTCGCCGCAACATCGGCTTAGCCGCGATGCGTTGCCGATGCTGATCGTCTGCTCCAGCGAACGCCGCTTCCCGACTTCGCCGTGCGAGGAAGGCCGCAAGTTCGCGCGAAGAGGCGCATCGCTCGGCGTCGCGATGCGGGTGCTGCCCGAACCGCTGGACCACGGCGCAATCAACCACGATCTCGGCACGCCGTCGGCCTATACCGACGACGTGGGCGCCTACATCGACGGGCTGGTTCGCTGACCGCCGCGAGACCGGCGCGCTATAGTCCCGCGACGGAGACCGGCGGCGGCGCCAGCTCGGTGAACATGCCGTTCCAGTACGGGTAATAAGGCGACGGCGGCATGACCGCGCTGGCCGCATCGAGCCGCGCGACCTGCGCGGCATCGAGGTTCCAGCCGGCCGCGCCGAGGTTCTGCCGCAACTGTTCCTCGTTGCGCGCGCCGATCAGCACCGTCGAAACCGTCGGTCGTTGCAGCAACCAGTTCAACGCGATCTGCGGGATGCTCTTGCCGGTTTCCGCCGCGATCTCGTCCAGCGCATCGACCACACGATACAGGCGTTCCTCGTCGACCGGCGGGGCGAAGCCGGCGGTGTCGTGCAGGCGGCTGTTCGGCGGCAGCGGCTGGCCGCGACGGATCTTGCCGGTCAGGCGACCCCAGCCCAGCGGACTCCACACCACCGCGCCGACGCCCTGGTCCAGGCCCAGCGGCATCAGTTCCCATTCGTAGTCGCGGCCGATCAGCGAGTAGTACGCCTGGTTGGCGACGTAGCGCGGATGGCCGCGCCGGTCGGCGACGGCCAGCGATTTCATCAGTTGCCAGCCGGAGAAATTCGACGCACCGACGTAGCGCACCTTGCCGGCGCGGACCAGATCGTCGAGCGCGGACAGGGTTTCCTCGACCGGCGTGTGCGCATCGAAGGCGTGCAACTGCAGCAGGTCGATGTAGTCGGTGCCAAGTCGGCGCAGCGACGCGTCCACCGCCTTCGGCAGGCGCAGGCGCGAAGTGCCCACGTCGTTGGGGCCGTCGCCCAACCGCAACGCGGTCTTGGTCGAAATCAGTGCGCGGTCGCGGCGGCCTTTCAATGCGGCGCCGAGGATTTCCTCCGAAGCGCCCTCGGAATAGACGTCGGCGGTGTCGAAGAAGTTGACCCCGGCGTCGAGGCAGATATCGATCAGGCGTCGCGCCTCGTCCACGTCGATGTTGCCCCACGCGGAGAACAGCGGCCCCTTGCCGCCGAAAGTGCCGACGCCGAAGCCGAGCGCCGGCACTTTCAGGCCGGATGCGCCGAGAAAACGGGTTTCCATTGGTGAGCCTTCCTTCAACAAGGGGAAATCAGGGGGTTCGGTGCCGCAGCGCCCGCGTCAGTCCCACGCCGGGGCGAGACCATCGGGATTGGCCAGGCGCTCGTTGCGGTCCAGCGCGGCAATGCGCGCCAGGTCCGCGTCGTCGAGGCGCAGGTCGCGCGCCTTGAGGTTGCCTTGCAGGTTCGTGCGCTTGGTCGAGGACGGGATCACCGCCCATCCATGCCGCAACGCCCATGCCAGCACGACTTGCGCCGGCGTCGCGCCGTGTTTCGCCGCGATGTCCCGGATGACTTCATCCTGCAGTGCCTTGCCGAAGGCCAGGGTCATGTACGAAGTCAGCCGAATGCCTTGCGCCTGCGCGTAGGCGGCCAGCTTGCGGTTCTGCAGGTAGGGGCTGATCTCGACCTGGTTGGTCGCGATACTGCCTGCACCGGTGATGTCGATGGCCTGGCCGAGCAGGTCGATGGTGAAGTTGGACACGCCGATCTGTTGGGTCAGCCCTTGCGCGCGCGCTTCGGCCAGCGCTTCGAGGGTGTCGGCCAGCGGCACCGCACCGCCGGGAGAGGGCCAGTGGATCAGGGTCAGGTCGACGCGGTCGGTGCGCAGCCTGTCCAGGCTGGCCTTCAGGCTCGGGATCAGGGCATCCCTGCCGAGGTTGTCGATCCAGATCTTGGTGGTCAGGAACAGCTCGTCGCGCGACACGCCGGATTCGGCGATGGCCCGGCCGATGTCGGCTTCGTTGTCGTAGATCTGCGCGGTGTCGATGGCGCGATAACCGACATCGAGCGCATCGCGCACCGAGTCGATCACCGTTTGGCCCTTCAGGCGGAAGGTGCCGAGGCCGAAGTCGGGAATGGACATGATCGGTTCCTGGTTCGAACGGCGTGTTCTGGATGGATTCTGCGAAAGACCGGGTTCAGGCCGCGTCGGCGCAAACGGCGACTTCGTCGCGCGTCCGTTCGCGGCGGATCGCATACAACGCGACCAGCAACGCGGACGCGGGCACCAAGGCGCCCACCCAGGTCAGCGCCGGCAGGCCGGTGCCGGACGCGATCACCGCGCCGCCCAGCCAGGCGCCGAAGGCGTTGCCCAGGTTGAACGCACCGATGTTCAGGCTGGAAGCGAGGCTCTGCGCGCCTTCGGCCTTGCGCAGCACCCACAACTGCAGCGGCGACACCGTGGCGAACGCAGCCGCGCCGAGCAGGCCGGTGAACAGCACCATCGCGACCTTGCTGTGCAGGGCGAAGGCCATCAGCGCCATCACCACGGCCAGCGCGGCCAGCGTGCCGAGCAGCGCCTTGGCCAGGCCACGATCGGCGAAGCGTCCACCGACCAGGTTGCCGACGATCATGCCCACGCCGAACACCAGCAGGATCGGCGACACCGCCGCGTCGGCGAAGCCGGTGACTTGGGTCAGCAACGGCTGGATGAAGGTGTAGACGGTGAACATGCCGCCGAAGCCGAGCACGGTCATCAGCAGGCCCAGCAAGACCGGCGGGCGCGCCACCGCGCGCAGTTCGTCGCCGAAGCGGCCGGCCTCGCGCGTACCCCGGTCGCGCGGCACCATCGTCGCGATCACCACGGTCGCGACCACGCCGATCGCCGCCACCGCCCAGAACGTCATCCGCCAGCCGTAATGCAGGCCCAGCCACGCGCCGGCCGGCACGCCGAGCAGGGTGGCCACGGTCAGGCCGGTGAACATGATCGAGATCGCCGAAGCCTTGCGGTCTTCGTCGACCAGCGAGGTGGCGACCACCGCGCCGACGCCGAAGAAGGTGCCGTGGGCCAGCGAGGTCAGCACGCGCGCGGCCATCAGCACTTCGTAGTTCGGCGCCAGCGCACAGGCGAGATTGCCGAGAGTGAATACCACCATCAACGCGACCAGCACTGCCTTGCGCGGCAGCCGGCCGGTCGCGGCCGTCAGCAACGGCGCGCCTGCGAACACCCCCAGCGCATAACCGGAAATCAGCAGCCCGGCGCTGGCGATGGACACGTGCAGGTCGGCGGCAACCTGCATCAGCAGGCCCATGATCACGAATTCGGTGGTGCCGATGCCGAAGGCGCCGGCAGTAAGGGCGTAAACGGCCAAGGGCATGCGCCGGGAGCCGGAGGTAGCTGGGAAGGCCATGACGGACGATCCGAAAGAAAGGCGGGCAGGATGCGGCTTCCCTCTTTCTCGAAAAACCACCAATATGCCGAATCAATTTCAATAAATCATTGAAAATGGACCGGATCGGCGATCTCAGCCTGTTCCTTCGCGTGCTCGACCTGGGGTCGATCACCGCCGCCGCGCACAGCCTCGACCTGTCGGTGGCGGTGGCCAGCCAGCGCCTGAAGCGGCTGGAAGACGGCTTGGGCGTGCGTCTGCTCCAGCGCACCACGCGCAGCCTGCACCCGACCCCGGAAGGCCTGGCCTTGGCCGAGCAGGGCCGGCCGCTGGTCGAGGAATTCGAAGCGCTGGCTTCGGGTCTGCGCCGTTCCGGTTCGGAGGTGGCCGGCAACCTGCGCGTGACCATGGGCGCGACCTTCGGCCGCATGTACGTCTCGCCGCTGCTGCCGGAGTTCATGTCGCGGCATCCGCTGGTGCGCGTGGTCGCCCACCTCAGCGACCAGACCGTGGACCTGGTCGGCGACGGCTTCGACCTGGCCATCCGCATCGGCGAGCTGGACGATTCCAGCCTGGTGTCGCGCCGCATCGCCGCAAATCGCCGGGTGCTGTGCGCGTCGCCCGGTTACCTGCGCCGGCACGGCGCGCCCGCGACGCCGGACGAACTGGCCCAGCACAACTGCCTGCTGCTGTTCGACAGCCATCGCCGCCGCGACCACTGGCACCTGCGCCGCGCCGACAGCGCCGAAGCCGAAGTGCGCGTCACCGGCCGGCTGGAAAGCACCCTGGGCGAACTGCTGCGCGACGCGGCGGTGGCCGGCGAAGGCATCGCGCTGTTCTCGTACTGGCACGTCGCCGCCGACCTGCGCGAAGGCCGCCTGCAGCTCGTGCTGCCCGATTGGACGATCCCGGAAACCGGCATTCACGCGGTGATGCCGCAGCGCCGCTTCGTGCCGCCGCGCGTGCGCGCCTTCGTCGATTTCCTCGAAGCGCATTTCGGCGGCGTGCCGCCGTGGGAAAAATAGGGATCCGACGACCGGGCCATCGGTTCTTCCCTCAACCCCGATGTGGCGCCGCAAGGCGTCCCCTGCGCCGCCACGCGGGTCGATGCGGCGCCTCAGGCGACCGCGGTAAGCACTACGTCGATGTTGCCGCGCGTGGCATTCGAATACGGGCACACTTGATGCGCCTTCTCGATCAGTTCCTGCGCGCGTTCCTGCGCCAGGCCCGGGATGCGCACGCGCAACGCGGCCTGGATGCCGAAGCCGCCGCCTTGCGGACCGATGCCGACTTCGCTTTCGATCGAGGTATCGGCGGGGATGGCGATTTTTTCCCGACCCGCGACCAGTTTCAGCGCGCCCATGAAGCAGGCGGCATAGCCAGCGGCGAACAGTTCTTCGGGATTGGTGCCGGCGCCGCCGGCGCCACCCATTTCCTTGGGCAGGCTCAACTCCAGTTCCAGGCCGGTCGCGCCGCGGGCGTTGCCCTGGCGACCGCCGGTGACGGTGGCGTGGGCGGTGTAAAGCACTTTTTCGAGCGACATCAGATTTCTCCGTGTAGGTGGCGCGGGAGGGGCCGGGCACCACGACCGGCTTTGCTTGCTATTTAATCGTGCGCTATATATGTGTCGGAACGAACCGATGCGCCAAGCCCTTCATGCGCCGCGTTCCAGGTCCGTGCGCAGGGCTTCCAGCTGCCGCTTCATCGCCGCCAGGTCATCCAGGCTGCACGAGGTAGCGCAGAACAATTGCTCCGGAATCCTGCCGGCCTTGCGTCGCAGCGCGAGGCCTTCGGCGGTCAACCCCACGATCACCTGGCGCTCGTCGCCGCTGGCGCGGGTCCGGGTGACCAGGCCTGCCGCCTGCAGCCGTTTGAGCAGCGGCGTGAGCGTCGCGGAGTCCAGGAACAGGCGCTCGCCGATCTCCGACACGCTCAGCCCGTCGCGTTCCCACAACACCAACATCACCAGGTACTGCGGATAGGTCAGCCCCAGGCCTTTCAGCAACTGCCGGTAACGCTTGTGCATGGCCAGGTTGGCCGAATACAGCGCGAAGCACAGCTGGTTGTCGAGGCGCAGCGCGCTGGCGTCGGCGGGGAGTGGGCGGGAGCTCATGGCAACAATATACATAGCGCGCTATGTAATTGCAAGCGATTTGTTTGCCGGCCGCCCACCGCAATGGACGGGCGTTTCAGGCCCGGTGCGAAGTCGCGAGGTATTCCGCGCTCTGCATCTCGATCAACCGCGAAGCGGTGCGTTCGAACGCGTTGCCGAGGCGCGTGCCCGAGTACAGCGCGGTCGGCGCGGCGGCGGCCGTGCAGACCAGGTTGACGTGGCGATCGTAGAGCTCGTCGACCAGGTTGACGAACCGGCGCGCGGCGTCTTCGTTCAACGCGCCGAACGAGGGGATGTCGCCGAGCAGCACGGTGTTGAACTCGCGCGCGACCTCGATGTAATCGGTGGTGCCGCGCGGGCCTTCGCACAGCGCGGCGAAATCGAACCAGACGATGCTCTTGCCGCGTCCGCGCACCGGAATCTTGCGCGCGTCGATCTCGATGTTCCCGGCATGCGCGTCGCTGCCGCCGCTGAGTTCCTTCCAGCGCGCGGCCAGCCAGCCGTCGGATTGCGCATCCAGCGGCGCGCGGTACACCGGCGAACGGGTTAACGCACGCAAACGGTAGTCTTCATCGCCGCCCGAGCGCAGCACCACGCAATGCTGCTGGATCAGCGCGATCGCCGGCAGGAAGCCCGCGCGCTGCAATCCGTCCTTGTACAGGTTCTCCGGCGCGGTGTTCGACGTGGTGACCAGGGTGATGCCCTCGGCGACCATGTGTTCCAGCAGCCTGGCCAGCAACATCGCGTCGCCGATGTCGGTGACGAAGAATTCGTCCAGCACCAGCACGCGCAGCCGACCGCGCGCTTCGCGCACGATCTTCGCCAACGGATCGGCCTCGCCGGCGTGCGCGCGCAAACGCTCGTGCACGTTGCGCATGAAGCGATGGAAATGCGTGCGGTACTTTTCCTTGATCGGCAGGCCGTCGTAGAACAGATCGACCAGGAAAGTCTTGCCGCGCCCGACTTCGCCCCAGTAATACAGCCCCTTCACCGGTTCGGGTTTCGATTTGAACAGCCGACCGAACAGGCCCCCGCCTTGGGTCGATGCCAGCAGCTGCGAATGGATGCGGTCCAGTTCGGCCAGGGCCGGATGCTGGGCCGGGTCGTCTTGCCAGTCGCCGCGCGCCGCGCCGGCGGCATACGTTTGCGAGGGCAGCGGCGCCCGCTCCGCGGAATCGTTCATGCCGATGGCAGCCAGTCGCGCGCGACGTGCTGGATCGCTTCGCGCAGTTCGATCAGCTTGCCGTGGAAGAAATGGCTGGTTTCGGGCAGGCGTACCAGCACCGGCGGATCGGGCAGCGCGGCATGCCAGGCGTACACCGCCTGCGGATCGACGATCTCGTCGGCATCGCCCATCACCACCAGCCACGGTACTTCGGGCAGGTCGATCGGGCCGAAATCCCAGCCTCGGCCCTCGACTGGCGGCGCGATGGAAATCACCGCGTCGGCGCCGAGCTCCTTGGCTCCGCGCAACGATACGTACGAACCGAAGCTGAAACCGGCCAGCCACAACGCATCGTGCGGACGCTGCTGGCGCACCCACGCGACCACCGCGCGCAGGTCGTCGAGCTCGCCGACGCCATGGTCGAACTCGCCGGCCGAATGGCCGACGCCACGGAAGTTGAAACGGACGGTCGCCACGCCGAGTTCGCGCAGCGCGCGTGCGGCGGTGGTGACGACCTTGTTGTTCAGGGTGCCGCCGTCGGTGGACAGCGGATGGCAGACGATGGCGGTGACCGGGCGCGCTTCTTCCGCACGCGGCAGATCGACTGCGACTTCGAGGGCGCCGGCAGGGCCGGGCAGGGTCAGCGTGGCGGATGCGGCCGGAAAATCGGGATAAGTCATCGGTGAATGATAGCGCCTGGCCTTTCCTTCTCTCTCCGGGAGAACGAGAACGCTACAGATCGAAACCCAACAGCATCGGATCGTGGTCGGAACTCCGCCACGGGCCAGCTTCGTTGCCTTGTGCGTAACCATGGCGACGCGATTCGTCGGCGTTGCTGTGCCACTCCGCCGCGCCGCGCAGCGACTTGGCCAGCGCCGGGCTGAGCAGGGCATGGTCTAGGCGGCCGAGGCGGCCTTCGTGCATGAAACTGTAGGGCTCCTGCACGCCAGCGACGACGAAGGCATCCTGCCAGCCGGCATCGCGCAGGTAGCGCAGCGGATCTTCCATCGCATACGAATTGAAATCGCCGACCACCACCGCGCGGCCGCCGCTGCCGGTCGGATCGGTCTTCAGCCACGCGTCGAGGCGGCGCGCCGAATCCACCCGCAGCGCGTTCCAGCAGCCCTGTCCGTCGCCCTGGTCGCGGTCGAGGCCTTCGGCTTCGCTGCAGCCTTTCGACTTGAAGTGGTTGGCGACCACGGTGAACGGCTGGCCATCGTCGCCGCGGCGGAACGCCTGCGCCAGCGGCACGCGGCTGCGTTCGCCGAACGGGCCGCCTTCGAGCACGGCGAACTTGCCGACCGGCGCGACCTTCGATGCGCGATAGATCAGGCCGACGCGGATCGTGTCGATGCCCGGCCCGGCGCCGGTGTCGATGAAACGCCAGTCGGAGCCGTCCGCATTCAACGCCGCGACGAACTGGGCGATGCTCGATTCGGGCCCATAGCCGTCGTTCTCCAGTTCCATCAGCGCCGCGATGTCGGGATTCAGCGCGCGCAGCGTGGCCACCAGCTTCGCGGTCTGCGCCTCCAGCTGCTGCGGCGTGCGCGCGCCGCGCGAGGTCGGGAAACCGCCGCCGTGGCCATCGCCGTTGAACATGTTCTCGAGGTTGAATACCGCCACGCGCACGTTGCCGGCGACTTGCGGCGCTTCGCCCCGTGGCGCCGCGGCGACCCGGAGCGGCTCGATCAATTGCAGGCGCCAGCCGCCGTGGCGCTGGTCGACGATGCCTTCCGCACCGGTCGTGGTGCTGCCGCCGCGCACTTCGCCTTGCGGCAGGTACCAGAGCTTGTCGGGGTCGCGACGGTTGCTGGCATCGTCCAGCACGATCCTGCGGCGCGCATTGTCGGCTTCGACCTGCTTGATCCGCTCGCTGCCGGGCTCGGCCAGTTCGGTCGGCGTCCACAGGCGGCCGTCGAAGCTGGCCAGGGTTTCGCCGAAGCGCGCATCGGTGCCGTTCAAGGTCAGCGTCGCCTCAACCTGCACGCGCATGCCTTCCAGCGCCTCCCAGTCCATCGGCGGTGCGGAAAGCTTCGTCGCGGCGACTTCGCCGGCGCCGCGCGCATCGATGCGCGTGGCGCGCAGCACGGTCATGGTGCCGCGCGGATTGTCGGCCTTGTCCTCGGTCACGTGGCCGCGCACGCGTACGCGCTGGCCTGCGCGCACGGGCGGCAGGTTTTCCGCGGCGGGCATCACCAGCAAGCCGTCGGAAGTCGAGGCATCGCCGTCGCCATCATCCTGGATGAAGAAGCCGCCCAACCCGCTGCCGAAGTTGCCGGTGACCACGCCTTCAACGACGACGACCTGGCCTTCCAGCGGACTGCGCTCGCCGTTGCCCTGGACCTGGCCGATGCGCAGCACCGGGCCCTCGTCGGCCGGGGGCGCGACGGAACCTGGAGCGGCCGGGCTGTTCGGTGGAATCGCGGTCATCAGCAACAGCAACCCGGTGCGCAGGAACGACATGCGAATTCTCCATCAATTGAAGCGCCAGAGAAGTGTAGGTCGAGGTCGCGTCCCCTACGCGTTTTCTGCACTAGCCGCCGTCACGGGCATGCAGGCCGACAGCGAAAACGAAAACGCCGCCCTGCGGCGGCGTTCGTGCGGCGGATCCGACGCGACTTACTTCGACTGCGCCAGCATCCAGTCGACGGTGGCGTGGATCTGCTCTTCGCTCAGCGCGGGGTTGCCGCCCTTGGGCGGCATGATGCCGCCGTCGGGGCCGGTGAAGCCCTCGATGGCATGCTTGTACAAGGTGTCCACGCCCTTCGACGCGCGCGCGCCGAACTCGCCCGCGGTCAGGCGCGGGGCCTTGCCGGCGCCGCTGGTGTGGCAGGCGGTGCACAACTGGTCGAAGATGACCTTGCCGTCGGTGGTGCCGCCGTAGGCGACCTGCGCCGATGCCGCGGCGGCGGCCGCGGCCTGCGCAGCGGCCTGCTGGGCGGCGCCGGTGCTGCCGGCGTAGACCGCGCCGACCGGGGCGATGCGCGCTTCCAGCTGCTTCTGCGCGGTCGGCGAAACCTCCGGCGGGATCACGCCATTGAGGAAGTGCGCGCCGATGATCAGTCCCAGGGTCACCAGGGCCAGGAAGCCGATGACCATGGAGAAATGCTTGAGGAATTCGAGGTCGTAATTGCGCACGTTCACACCTTTGGCGGCACGGCCGGGGGCCGCGCTGGGCTGGGGGGGGTTGTTGCGGAAAGATCCCACCGCCCGGACACCGACGCCCGGACAAGGCCCGCATTATAAGCAGGCCGGGCGGCGCGGCCTCAAGGACACCAGTAGATTTCGGGCGGTTCGGCGGCATCCAGCACCGCGGAAACCGGCAACTCGCGCCCGGCGGGACCCGCCGCGCGTTGCAGCACTTCGCGCTTGGCTTCGCCTTCGATATGCAGGAACAGGTGCCGCGCTTCCCGCAATACCGGCAAGGTCAGGGTGATGCGCGGCTCGCCGGCGCCCGGCGCACGGATCGGCAATACCCGCGCCGACGCGGCCGGATCCAGCGCTTCGGCAAGGCGATCGCCACCGGGGAAGAACGACGCGGTATGGCCATCCGGGCCCATGCCCAGCACGGCGACGTCCAGCGGCAACAACGGCGCGAGCGCGGCGTCGACTTCGGCCAGTGCGTCTTCTGGCCGGGGCACATCGCGGTACAGCGGCACGAAATGCGCCTGCGCGGCGGCGCCGTGCAGCAGGTGTTCGCGCACCAGCGCGGCATTCGAACGTTCGTTGCCCTCGCCGACCCAGCGCTCGTCGACCAGGGTCACGCGCACGCCGGACCAGTCCAGCGATTGCGCGGCCAGCGCGCGCAGGAAGCGCTTGGGCGTGGTGCCGCCGGAAACCGCCAGGCTGGCCATATCGCGCGCGGCCAGCGCGTCGCGCAAAGCATCGGCGACGCGGGCGGCGAGGGCTTCGGCGAGGGCTTCGGAATCCGGAAAAGTCAGCAGGCGCAGGTCGGTCATGTGGCTCGGCTTTTGATGTTCCTTCTCCCACCGGGAGAAGGTGCCCGTAGGGCGGATGAGGGCGGGAGCCGCCATGCACGGGGACGTTGCGTATGCGCCCGAGGGTTTCTTCCCTCATCCGGCGCTTCGCGCCACCTTCTCCCGGTGGGAGAAGGCCAGCCAATCCTCACGCCGCGTCTTCGTGCCAGGTGCGGCCGTCGCGCTCGATCAGTGCGACCGCAGCGCTCGGGCCCCACGAACCGGCAGTGTAGGCCTTGGGCGTGTCGCGCCCGGCTTCCCACGCGGCGAGGATCGGGTCGATCCACGCCCATGCCGCCTCGACTTCGTCGCGGCGCATGAACAGCGTCTGGTTGCCGCGCACCACGTCCATCAGCAGGCGCTCGTAGGCTTCCGGCTGGTGCACGCCGAATTCCTCGGCGAAGCTCATGTCCAGCGGCACGTGCTGCAGGCGCAGGCCGCCCGGGCCCGGGTCCTTGATCATGATCCACAGCTTCACGCCTTCGTCCGGCTGCAGGCGCAGCACCAGCTTGTTGCCCATCACCGGGCCGGCGCTGTCGTCGAAGATCGAATGCGGAATCTGCTTGAAGGCGATGACGATCTCGGACACGCGCTCGGACAGGCGCTTGCCGGTGCGCAGGTAGAACGGCACGCCGGCCCAGCGCCAGTTGTCCACTTCCGCCTTCAGCGCGACGAAGGTTTCGGTGCGCGAATCCGGCTTGCCCAGTTCGTCCAGGTAGCCCGGTACCGCCGCGCCGCTGCTGGCGCCGGCGCGGTACTGGCCGCGCACGGTGAGTTGCGTCACTTCGTCGCCGCGCACCGGCTTCAGCGAGCGCAGCACCTTCAGCTTCTCGTCGCGCACCGCGTCGGCCTGCAAGGCCGCAGGCGGTTCCATCGCCACCATGCACAGCAACTGCAACAGGTGGTTCTGCACCATGTCGCGCAGCGCGCCGCTGGTGTCGTAGTAGCCGGCGCGCTTCTCCAAGCCCACGGTTTCGGCCACGGTGATCTGCACGTGGTCGATGCGGCTGGCGTTCCACAACGGTTCGAACAGGATGTTGGCGAAGCGCAGCGCCAGCAGGTTCTGCACCGTTTCCTTGCCCAGGTAATGGTCGATGCGGAAGATCTGGCCTTCCGCGAACGCGCTGCCGACCGCGTCGTTGATGACCTTGGCGCTGGCCGCGTCCTTGCCGATCGGCTTCTCGATCACCACCCGCGCGTTGCCGCCGTTGAGGCCATGCGCGCGCAGCCGGTCGCAGATGTCGACGAACAGCGACGGACTGGTCGACAGGTAGAACACATGGATGCGGTCGCCATTGCCCAGTGCTGCGGCGAAATCCTCCCAGCCCTCGTCCTTGGTCGCATCGAGGGCGAAGTAGCCGAGCTTTTCCAGGAACGCCGGCAGCTTGGCCTGCAGCGCCGCGTCGTCGCCGATCGCGCGGCCCAAGGCTTCGCCGACCCGCGCGCGGTAATCGGCATCGCCCAGCTTGTCGCGGGCCACGCCGAAGATGCGGCTGGCTTCGGGAATCTGCCCGTCGGCATAGCGGCGCAGCAGGCCCGGCAGCAGCTTGCGCAGCGCCAGGTCCCCGGTGCCACCGAAAATCACCAGGTCGAAAACATCCACGGGTACGGTCTTGGCGGTCATGGCGTCGCGAGTCGATGGAGCGGAAGGAGACGATACCACCGTTAGACCAAGAACGGGCAACAGGTATTCATTGAAACGATCATATTGCCAATATGGTACGTCAGTGGTATCTTGCCGGACATGCAGAACCAGTTACTCGAGGAATACCAGCGCCTGCAGGTCGGCGAAGCCACCCGTGCCGTCGCCTATCTGCGCCTGCGTCGCGCCCTGCAGAACCTGATCGACGCCGGCGTGCTGCGTCCCGGACAGGCCCTGCCGGGCGAACGCGACCTGGCCAAGCTGCTCGGCCTGTCGCGGGTCACCATCCGCAAGGCGCTGGCCGGTTTGATCGAAGCCGGCCAGCTGACCCAGCGCCAGGGCGCGGGCACCTTCGTCGCCGAACGCATCCTGCGCCAGTTCTCGCGCCTGACCGGCTTCACCGAGGACCTGCGCGCGCGCGGCCTGGACCCGCAGGTGAACTTCCTCGAGCGCAGCATCGGCGAAGTCACCCCTGAAGAATCGATGGCGCTGAACCTGTCCCCGGGCAGCGGCGTGGTGCGCATGTACCGCCTGCGCCACGTCGACGGCGCGCCGATCGCCATCGAACGCACCCTGGTGCCCCTGTCGCTGTTGCCGGATCCGGAACGGGTGACCGGTTCGCTATACGAAGCGCTGGAAGACTACGGCCACCGCCCGCGCCGTGCGCTGCAACGCCTGCGCGCGGTCGCGCTCGACGCCGAGGCGGCCAAGCACCTGCAATTGCCCGAAGGCAGCCCCGGCCTGCTGGTCGAACGCCGGGCCTTCCTCGCCGACGGCCGCGTGGTCGAGTCCACCCGCTCGTACTACCGCGGCGATGCCTACGACTTCGTCGCGGAACTGCAGAGCGAGTGATCCTTTCGCGCGGGTTCATCCGCGGCGCCTAACATCCGGTTGACATGACGCGCGCGACACTGCGTGCCCAACCCGGTGGAGACCGACGATGAGCAAACTCGGCGAACTTTCCGAACGTGCGCTGGACCTGGTCGAACAGGCCGGCGGCAAACTGAAACTCGGCGGCGATGCCGCCGGCAAGCTGCTGCAGACCGGCGCCGCGCTCGGCGTGGTGCGCACCGGGGCCAAAGCCGCCACCGGCTTCGTGCGCCGCAATCCGGTCGTCGCGGTCGCCGCGGGCGTTGGCGTCGGCCTGCTGGCATTCGCCGCCTACCGTCGGCGCAAGCGCGCGCAGATGGAAGGTTCGACCGAGGGCCCGCATCGCCGCATCGACCCGCGCCGCGTGGAAGGTCCCGGGAAGTCGACCCGCAGACGCAAGGCCGAAGTCGTCGACGCCGACGTTTGACTTCGACGTGGGAGCGACGTGAGTCGCGAAGTTTTTTCGCCGATTTTCCGACACCTCGTTCGCGACTTACGTCGCTCCCACGTCGGTTTTCTTCGCGGCCGGTCGCGGGAGTCGTTCCGCTCCCGTGACGACGCGCCACCCGCCTGGTTGCAGATCGGCGAGTTCGTTCGGCCCCATGGCCACCCGCACCAATCGCAAGGTCGGCAGGCCGACCGCGGCGGTCATTCGCCGCACCTGGCGGTTGCGGCCTTCTCGGATCGTGAGTTCCAGCCATGCATCGGGCACCGTCTTGCGGAAACGCACCGGCGGGTCGCGCGGCCATAACACCGGCGCATCGATGACCCGTGCCTGCGCCGGCAAGGTCGGCCCATCGTTCAAGACCACGCCTTCGCGCAAGCGCCGCAACGCCGCTTCATCCGGTATCCCTTCGACCTGCACCCAATAGGTCTTCGCTTCCTTGTGCCGGGGATCGGTCAGCCGATGCGCGAGCGGGCCGTCGTCGGTCAGCAGCAGCAGGCCTTCGCTGTCGTAATCGAGGCGGCCGGCGGGGTACACGCCGGCCGGCAGGCCGAATTCCGCCAGCGTGCGCCGCGGCGTCGGGTCGCGGTCGGTGAACTGGCACAGCACGTTGAAGGGCTTGTTGAATACGATGAGCATGTTTTCGCTTCCCTTCTCCCACCCGGAGAAGGTGCCCCGAAGGGGCGGATGAGGGCGTAAGACTCGCTTTTGCCATGCAGACTGTCTCGCGCCTGCTGGCTCCTGCCCTCATCCGGCGCTACGCGCCACCCTCAGCCGCTTGAGGCGGCTTCGATCCCGGAGGTAGAAGGAAATTCTCACTTCGGCTTCACGAAACGCAAGGTCATCCGATCGCTCTCGCCGATCGCCTTGTACTTCGCATCGTCGGCCACCGCGTGGTTGTTGCTGGGCGGCAGGGTCCACACGCCGTTCGGATGGTCCTTGGTGTCCTTCGGGTTCGCGTTGACCTCGCTCTGCGCGTCCAGCTTGAAGCCCGCGGCTTCGGCCAGCGAAACCACCAGCGCCTCGGTCAGGTAGCCGCTCTTCTTCATCGCTTCGATGTCGGTGTCCGGCTTGGCGCGATGGTCGACCACGCCCAGCACGCCGCCCGGTTTGAGCACAGCGAAGAACGCCTTGAAGTGCGCATCGGCGTTGTCGTCGGAAACCCAGTTGTGGACATTGCGGAAGGTCAGCACCAGATCGGCGGAACCATCGGCGCCGAGTTTCGGCGCGGCCGGGTCGTACTTCACCAGTTCGACCTTGTCGTACTGCGCGGCACCGGCCGCGTATTTCCTGGTCAAGCCATCCAGCGACTTCTGCTGGTAGCTGCGATCGTTCTCCGCCACCTTCGTCGGATCCACTACCGCGGCGACATAGTGACCCTTGTCGCGCAGGTACGGCGCGAGGATTTCGGAATACCAGCCGCCGCCGGGCGTGATCTCGACGACGGTCTGGCCGGGCTTGAGGCCGAAGAATTCCAGGGTCTCGACCGGATGGCGATAGACGTCGCGGGCGACGTTCTTCGGATCGCGCCAGTTGCCATGCATCACGGTCTGCAGGGCGGCCGCATCGCTGGCGGATTGCGCGGCCTTGGCGGCCGTTTTGGCCGGAGCATCCGCCTTCTGCTCGGCGCCGTGGGCCGAGACCATGATGCAACCGGAAAGCAGGGCTGCGGCGAGAAGCGTGCGTTTCATGGTGCGATCTCCAGGCGGGAAGGCGTCGAGCCTAGCACGCGCTGGCGCTCGGCAATGTGCGCGCTTACGCCAGCTTCAACGTATCCGGATACGGCGGCGCGTCAGGGTAATCGCCTTCGCGCAGCCGTGCTTGCAGGTCGCGCCACCATTGCGGCCGGAACAGGTCGGCGTGCACGGCTTGCAGCGCCTTCGAAAGAGGTGCGGGCAGGCCGAGGAACTGCGGGAATTTCTCCGGGAACACGTCGTGCGGGCCGACGTAGAACCACGGCCCATCGGCCATTTCCTCTTCCGCGGTGGCCGGTTTCGGATAGTCGCGGAAGTTGCAGTCGGTAACCGGGCACAGCTCATCGTAGTCGTAGAACACCGCGCGACCGTGGCGCGATACGCCGAAATTCTTCAGCAGCATGTCGCCGGGGAAGATGTTGTTCCGGGCCATGTCGCGGATCGCCTGGCCGTAGTCGATGGCGGCCAGTCGCGCAGCCTCGGGCATCTGCTCGCGCAGGTAGAGGTTCAACGGGCGCAAGCGTCGTTGCACGTAACAGAGGTCGATGAGGATGTCGTCGCCGTCCTCGCTGACGCTGAGCGCGCAGCTCTGCAGCAGGTCCTTCAGCAATTCCGGCGAGAAGCGCCGGCGCGGGAAGCGTAGCCAGCGGTAGGACTGCGCATCGAGCAGGCGACCGGCGCGGTCCAGGTGGAACACCAGCGAATACTTGTCCGCGACATCTTGCCGGCTCATCTTCTTCGGGTAAGCGAAGCGATCGCGGATCAGCTTGAACACCAGCGGATAGCTGGGCAGGGTGAACACCAGCATCACCATGCCCGGCGTGCCTTCGGCATGCACCAGTCGTTCGTTCGGCTGCGCGTCGAAATGGCGGAAAAAAGTGCGGTATCGCTCGGTCTTGCCCTGCTTGGCACGGCCGAGCACCGTGTAGATCTCGTCGATTGGCTTGTTGGGCAGGATCGAGCGCAGGAACACCACCGCATCGCCGACCGTGGCCAGGTCGGCGTGGAAGTAGCTGCGCGAAATGCCGAACAGCTGGGCCACGTCGGCGCGCCGGGTCAGCACCGCTTCGGCGCGCAGTCCGTCGTCGCCGTTGACCAGGGCGATCACGCAGGGCGAGAAGCGGTGTTCGCCGAACACCCGGCCGACCAGGTAGGCGCGGCGTTCGCGGTAGAACACCGTGTCGAGCAGTTCGATCGCGCGCACCGGGTTGTCGCCCCAATGGGCCAGGTCGTCCTGCAGGCGCACAGCGATGGCGGCGGCGCAACGCAGCGGGTGCGCGTAGGGCACGTCGAAACGGTAGTCGGCCAACATTCGCGCGAAGCTGTCGGCAGGGCGCAGTTCCGAGATCGCGTAGCTGTGCCGCGCGACCGGATGGGTGATCGCATCGGTCGGTTCGATGTCGAGGGCGACGAACTCGATTTCCGCGTCGACGCCCCGGGTCTTGAAGAAGCGCCGGGTCAGGGTGTTGTAGAAGGTCTTGTACAACTCACGGTCGATCTGCCCGTCGATCGAGCGTTCGTAGTGGCGGCGTATCGCGATCCACAACTCGCGGTCGTGGGCATGGTCCTGCAACACGGCGCGCAGGCGCAGCATGCATTCGCCGATGCAGTGGTCGTACAACTCGATGCGCTCGACCGCGTCTTCGCGCGCGCCAGGCCAGTCGCGGGTCTCGAAGCGTCGCTTCGCCCGCCGGGTGATCTCGCCGAAGCGCGCGTGGTAATCGGCGAAGGCGTCGCGGATCAGGACCGCTATCGGGCTGGGTTCGAACATGGCCCATCATAACCATGGGCGATAGCGATGCTATCCGGTGTCGTTGCGCGTGGAAGAAGGGTGTGCTCCGAACCGCATCGCGGTCCGTGGACGGGCGCCTGCGCGTAACGGAAAACTCCCTCCTTCGGATTCGTGATCCCACTCACATGGACCCGCAAGCCGATGTGCGTCGCGTCGCGTTATTCGGGACGGCGCTCGTGATATTCCTTTGCGGAGGGGACTGCTTCGACGAAAACATGCGCCGCCACGCGGCTGCGCAAGAGCAGCCGTACGGAAACGGGGAACATGGAAAAACTGATCGATATCGAACTGAAGATCGTCTCCGATCGACGCGATGGCCTGCTGCTCGCACTGGGCGAAGTCCTGATCGCCAACCGCTTCAACCTGCTGCGCCACCGGCGCGCCAACACCGCCGACGGGGTGGTCATGGTCCTGGTGGTGCAGGGACCGGAAGCCAACCTGTTGCAGATGGAAGAGCAACTGGGCACGCACTGGCTGGTGCAAAGCCTGGAATCGAATCCCTACGACCCGACCGCGCCGGCCGCGATACCCGCCTCGGTGCCGGCGGCTGCCGCGGCACCCACTGCAGCACCGTCTTCGACGGCGGCTTCGGCGCAAAGCCAGGCCAAGGCGGTTTACGACCAGAAGCGCGTGGAAGCCCTGCTGCCGCAGATCGCGAAGGACTATCCGCGCGTGTTCGGACTGGTCCTGGGCCTGGAACGCGGACTGGAACCGGCCCAGCGCGAATCGACCCTGCGCTACGTTGGCGCGCGCGTCGGCGCCTGGGTATACAAACGCGACTTCGCCCTCGGCGCACGCCTGCCGATGACCGGTTCGATCCGGCAGATCGCCCTGCCGGCGCTGCGCCAATTGCTGCCCGCCGAACTGGAAGAGGAAGCGTTGAAAACCTCCGGCAGCCCGTTCGCAAATCCGGGTCCGGGCATCACTGCGCCGCAGTGCCATTTCCTGCGCGGCTTCCTCGAAGGCGCGCTCAACGAGGCCGGCAACTTGGGGATGGTGCGGGTCAGCGAAACGTCCTGCCGGGCCACCGGCGGCGAGTGTTGCAAGTTCGTCTTCCACGTCTGACCGGGCATCGCCGGGACGATCAACCAAAAGGGGAAATACCATGCCGCACGACCATGCGATCCAATGCATCCACGATCCGATGCTGATGTTGCTGTCCTACCTGGTATCGGTGCTCGGTTCGTTCACCGCCTTGCAGGTGGCCATCGGCATTCCCACGGCACAGACTTCGGGACAACGCTGGCAGGCCGTCATCGCCGGCGGCGTGGCCCTGGGTGCGGGCGCGATCTGGGCGATGCACTTCATCGCCATGTTGGCGTGCCGGATGGAAATCCCGGTGACCTACGACCTGGGCATCACCGCGCTGTCGGCGATCATCGGCGTGGCCGCCTGCATGGCCGGCCTGGCGATCACCGGCGCCGGTAGCTTCGGCTGGAACAAGCTGCTGCTGGCGGGGCTGTGCATGGGCCTGGGCGTGGCCGGCATGCACTACACCGGCATGGCCGCGATGCGGATGCCGGCGGAAATCGTCTACGACCCGATGATCGTCGGCCTGTCGGTGATCATCGCCGTGGTCGCCTCCACGGTGGCGTTGTGGCTGGCCTTCAACCTGCGCGGCTGGGTGCAGATGCTGGGCAGCGCACTGGTGATGGGCGTGGCCGTGTGCGGCATGCACTACACCGGCATGTACGCCGCGCATTTCGTGCCGAACGGACAGGATCCGGCGTTGAGCACCGCCGGCGGCCTCGGCGGCGATTACTTGGGCATGGGCATCTTCGCCGTGGCCACCGTCCTGCTGACGGTCATGCTGGTCATGACCATGCAGCGTCGCCAGCGTCGGGCCGCGGTTTCGATCTGATTCCCGGAGAGGATCACGGGGCGGGACGCGCCATGGCCGTCCCGCCCTTTTTCTTTTCCGGTCAGGCGGGCGCGACGCCGGCCTGCTGCAACACCCACGCGCGCACCGTGGCGAAATCGGGCAGCGACTGGCTGCGTTCTGGGTAGACCAAGTAGTGGGCGAAGTCCGCCTGCAGGCGTTTGCGGGTCAGCGGCAGCAGGCGGCCGGCGCGGATCAGCGGTTCGGCCAGGGTCCAGCGGCCCAGCGCCACGCCCATCCCTTGGGCGGCGGCCTGATGCAAGGTTTCGGTGTCGTCGAACTGGGCGACGTAGCGCTTCGGCGGCGTACCACCGAACTTGTCGAACCATTGCTTCCAGCGCTCGGACGGATCGCCGAGCAGCGGCAGTTCGCCCAGTCGTTCCAGCGCCGGCTTGCCATGGCGCTTGACGAAATCGGGGCTGGCTACCGGAACGATCCATTCGGGGAACAGCAGCTCGGAACGTACACCCGGCCAGCGCCCGCCCCCCAGGCGCAGGGCCATGTCGACCGGCTCGCGCTCGAAATCGACCACGCGCGTGCTCGATTGCAGGTTCAGGCCGAGCTCCGGATGCGCGGCGAGGAATTCCGGCAGCCGCGGTACCAGCCATGCGGTCGCCATCGACGGGATCAGGCTCAAGGTGATCGTGCGTTCGGAGCGGGAACCCAGCCGTTGCAGCGCATCGCCGATCGCATCCAGTGGCGCGGCCACCGCTTCGAACAGACGCCGGCCCGCGGGGGTCAACTCGACGCCGCGCGGCCCGCGCGCCAGCAGCTTGTGGCCGAGGCGCTCCTCGAGCAGGCGCATGCGATGGCTCAGCGCGCTGACGGTCAGGTGCATCGCTTCGGCCGCGCGGGTCAGGTTCTGCATCCGCGCGGCGGTGACGAAGGCATCGATCTGGTCCAGCGGCAGGCGGCTCACGTTCTCGCACCTCTTGAATTGCGCTCAAGTCTGTCTTGTACAGCTTTCGCTTTTTCAAGGTCAATCATGGGACTAGCTTGTGTCCTGTTCAAGCCGGATGGGCCGGCAAGGGAGCCAAGCATGAACCGCGAATCGCAACAATCCTGGTGGCGCGAACTCGGCGCGATCAGCCGCGGCCTGGATTTCCTCCAGGGCGGCGGCAGCTTCGATCCTTCCGGGGCGGAAGCCACGCAAACGCCCGAGCCTGCGCATGCGACGCCCGTACGGCGGAACATCGCCCAGCTGCTGCACAACCTCGTCTACCTGGGCGGCCGACCGATGCATGCCGGCCACAACGACGACCTGGACGAGTCGTTCGAAACGTTGCCGCGTTTGGACAATACCTGCAGGACGTGTTGAGGTCCGGGTCGCCATAGCCTGGCGAATCGGACTGGTGAGACGGCTTTGGCGGCATCGTTGTCCGCCTGTCGCCCGGGGGCGTCGCAGCCCAAGGACCCCGCCCTCCGTCCAAAAAAAAACGCCGCCCGGGGGCGGCGTTTTCTTCTTTACTGCTTGCCCGCGTCGAGCAATTACAACTCTTGCTGGACGAAGCCGATCTTCAACATCTGCGCGGTCTTGGCGGCGGCCAGTACCTTGGCCATCACCTCGTAGTGCGAGTCGGGATTGGCGTCGATGCGCAGTTCCGGCTGGTTGGTCGGATCGGCCTTCACCGCGTCGTCCATCAACTTGGGCAGGTCGGCGGTGCTCACCGGACCGTTGTTCCAGTACACCTGGCCCGCTGCGTCGATGCGCAGGTCGATCGGCGGCGGCGGTTCCTTCACCTGCGGCGGCGGGTTGATCACCCGCTGCGGCAGATCCACGTTGATCGGATAGGTCATGATCGGCGCGGTGACGATGAAGATGATCAGCAGCACCAGCATCACGTCGACCAGCGGAGTCACGTTGATGTCGGCCATCGGGCCGCCACCACCACCACCACCGGATTTGGTGTCGAAAGCCATGCCTTAGTGCCTCTTCTCTTTGGTGGCCACAAAGCCGATGTCCAACATGCCCTGGCCCTGGGCGACCTTGGTGATCTCGTTGATCGTGCTCATCTTGGTCGTCTTGTCCCCGCGCAGGTTCAACTGAGGCTGCGGGGTCAGCTGGGCGGCGCTGGACAGGCGCGACTCGAGGATTTCGCGGTTGATCGGCTCATCGCCCCAGAACAGGTCGCCGTTTTCCTTCACCGAGACGGTGATGGTCTGCTGCGGCTTGTTCTTGTCCTTGTCCGGATCCTGGTAGTTCGCTTCCGGCAGCTCGATCTTCACCTTGTGCTGCATCAGCGGCGCGGTGATGATGAAGATGATCAGCAACACCAACATCACGTCCACCAACGGGGTGACGTTGATGTCCGCCTTGGGGCCGCCGGCGTCGCCGCCTGTACTGAATGCCATGTCGGGCTCCGTTCTTGACTAGTACCTGTACCTACGACCAGGCCGGATCAGCGCACGCGGGCGCCGGTGGCGAAGAAGTCGTGCAGGTCGTGCGCGAAGGTATCGAGGCGGGAGTTGGTCGCGGCGTTGGTGCGGCTGAAGAAGTTGTACGCCAGCAGCGCCGGGATCGCGGTCAGCAGGCCGAGCGCGGTCATGATCAGCGCTTCACCCACCGGACCGGCAACGGCGTCGATCGAAGCCTGGCCGGTGGCACCGATGTTGATCAGCGCGCCGTAGATGCCCCACACGGTACCGAGCAGGCCGACGAACGGGGCCGCGGCGGCGACGGTCGCCAGCACGGTCATGCCCGCCTGCAGCTTGCCGCTTTCGCGGGTCACGGCCTGGCGCAGGGCGCGGTCGACGAATTCCGAGCGGCTCAGCGAGTCGGACAGGTTGCTGCCGTCGGCGCGCTGGTGGTGCGCGGCGGCCTGGGCGGCGTCCAGCGCGACCTTCGAGAAGGGTTCGCCCTTGGGCTGCTCTTCCATCAGGCGGATGGCGTCCTGCGCGTTCGGGGTTTCCCAGAAGGCGTTGATCACGCGGTTGGCGGCGCCCTTCAGGCGGGTGGCCTTCAGCGCGTTGATCACGGTCCAGTACCAGGACATGGCCGACATGACGATCAGGGTGATCAGCACCACCCAGGACATGACGAACTTGCCGGGGTCGGCGAGCATTTCGCCCAGCAGGTGGCCGAAACCCATCTGGTTCATGGCGTTGGCGGCGCTGTTGCCCCCGGCGGCGGCGGTGGCGATCAAGGTTTCGAAGAGCATGACGCTGACCCTTTATTTGGTGATTGAAGTTACGACGGTGAGTTGCGTGTTGGAACTGGTCTTTTGAAAGCCGGTCTTGGGGAAGCCCGGATCAGCCGCCCAGGGTGAAGTCGACGGGGACACGGACGCGGCCGGCGACCTTCTGCCCGCCGGAGGAGCCCGGGTTGAAGCGCCACTTGCGCGCGGCTTCCATCGCGGCGCGGTCGAGGTCGCGGTTACGGCTCGATTTCTCGACCGAGACGTTGGTGACGTTGCCATTGGCATCGACGTCGATGATCAGGATCACCGTGCCCTCGATACCGGCGCGGGCGGCGGCCGGCGGGTAACGCGGCGGGTTCATGTTCTTCGACGAGATATCGACGCTGGCGCCGATGTCCGGCTGCGGCGCGGGCGGCGCCGGCGGGGCGGGCGGAGAGACCACGTCGGTCGGGCGCGGCTCGGCGACGTCGACCGGCGGAGCCTCCGGCGGCGGCGGCAGCGGGGTTTCGCGCGGCGGCGCCAGGTTCTTCACCGGCGGCGGCGGCTTGTCGTCCGGCGGCGGCGGCGGCGGCGGCGGGGGAGGCGGCGGCGGGGCGTCAACGATGGTGACGATCGTCTTTTGTTCCTGTTCCTTTTCCGCCTGCGGGGCGACCGCGGGGATCAGCAGCAGCAGCAGGGCAGCCGCATGCAGGGCAATGACGAAGGCGATGCCGATGATGCGCGGCCAGCTCAGGCCGGTCGGCTCGTCGTCGTCTCTGCGGTGGATCACGTACGTGTCGCTCATGCGCCTTGCTCGATCTCGTGGTTCGAAAATCCTGCCGGAACGTCCAGCTTACCCAATCCCGCCGGGTGGTTCCATCGGTTTCCGCAGGTCTTTCAGTGGTATTGCGGGGTTATAACGATTACTTAGCGTTGATGATCTTTTTCGCGTCGTCCGGCTTCTTGACGCCCTTGGCCAGGGCCGACTTGGCGGCCTCCTTGGCTTCCGGCAGGCGGTTTTCCTGATACAGCACCTTGGCCAGATTGAGGTAGGTCTCGCCGTCCTTCGACAGCGGCGCGCCCTTCTTCCAAGCGTCGATCGCCTGCGGGATCTGGTCCGAATAGTAGTAAGCCTGGGCCAGCGCCACGTAGCTCTGGTAGTCCGGCTTGAGGATGCCCTTCTGGATACCGTCGTTGATGACCGCGATGGTGTCCTTCTCCTTGCCTTCCATGTTGGCGTAGGTGGTGTAGAGCTGACGGTATTCGCGCTCGTCGGTCATCTGGCCGGAGGTGCGCAGCTTCTCCAGGATCGCGGCGGCCTTGTCCATCTTGTCGGCCTGCATGTACACCGAGGCGAGGTTCATCTGCGCCTTCTTGTCGTCCGGGGACTTGGCGGCGAGCTGCTCGGCCAGCTTGATCGCGTCTTCGTTCTGCCCGGCATCGGCGTAGGACGCCATCAGCAGCTGCAGCCATTCGTTCTTCGGCTGCGGGCTGGCATCGACCGCCTGGCGCAGCGTCGCCGCGGCTTCCTTGTAACGCTCCAGCCGGTACAGGGCATTGCCCTTGATCACCAAGTCCTCGGGCTTGGTCGACTTGGTCTCGGTCAGGTAGCGGTCGATCGTCGCCAGGCCGTCGGCGTACTTGTCGTCCTGGATCTGCAGCTGGGCCAGGAACTGCATCGCGGTGAAGTGGTTGTTGTTGTCCAGGCCGTTCAGTTCGATCGCCTGCTTGGCGAAACCTTCGGCGCCGGCATTGTCGTCGAGGTTGTAGGCGACCTGCGCGGCGAGGAACGCAGCCAGCGCCTTGTCGTAGTTGTTGGCGCTGCTGTCGGCGAGGATCTCGGCAGCCAGCGGCTTGGCTTCCTCGAACTTGCTTTCGTTGAATTCGTCGATCAGCTTGCCCAGCTTCTTGCTCATCTTCGATGAACCCTTTTCCTTGGGCTCGGTGCGGGTCGCTTCCGGATAGCGCACTTCCGCCTTCTGTTCCTTCTGCGAACGGCGGTTCCGGCGTTCGCTGCCGCTGTCGGACTGGGCCACGGCATTGGTAACGATCACGCCACCCATGGCGAAGGCGATGGCCAGCGACAACAGGGCTTGCTTGCGATTGCGGAACAGCATGGGGGCTTACCTCGAGAGTTCGCTGCGTGGCCAGGCCACGCGGGGGGCCGAGAAACTAACAGAAAGCGGCGGGTTTCGGGAAGGAATATCGCTGCGGCGGCGCAGCATGGTTCATGCGCAAACTAGCCGCATTTGGGCACGTTGCCGGCCTTGCGCGCAGCTTGGTAACCGGGCATCAGGCCATCGGCGCGCCGGCGCAATTCGGAAATGCGCGATTGAGGATCCGGGTGGGTGGACAGCCACTGCGGCGGCCGCGCGCCGCCGGCGGCGATCATGTTCTGCCAGAGATCCACGGCCTGGCCGGGGTTGAAGCCGGCCTGGGCCATCAGCTGCTGGCCGACCACGTCGGCTTCGCTTTCCTGGGTGCGCGAGCCCGGCAACAGGAACAGGCCCTGCACGCCCAGGCCGCCCAGCTGGCTGACCATGTCCGCGCCGCCCTGGCCGTAGCGGGCGCCGGCGATCGCCGCACCCAGCCCGAGCAGTTGTTGCGCACCCATCTGCCGGGTGATGCGTTCCTCGTGGTGGCGCGCGATCACGTGGCCGATTTCGTGGCCCAGCACCGCGGCCAGCTGGTCCTGGTTCTTGGCCACGCTGAAGATGCCGGTATTGACCCCGACCTTGCCGCCGGGCAGCGCGAAGGCATTGGGCTCCTTGTCCTCGAACAACGCGGTCTCCCAGCGCACGCCGCGCCATTGCGGCGGCAACTGGCGCACCAGCGCATCGACGACACAGCGCACTTCCGCGGTTTCCGCGCCGTTGTTGCTGATCTTTTCCTTGGCCTTGGTTTCGGCGAAGGCCTGCGCACCGAGCTGGTCCAGCTGTTCCTGGGATACGCCACCCACGATCTGCCTGCGTCCGGTCGGAGAGGTGGTGGTGGCACAGGCGGCCACGATCACGGCGATGGCCAGTCCCAGCAAGGCCGGTTTGAGGGTGCGGGCGTTCATGGAATCCTCCCTGGAGAGGGCGGCAGTGTCCGGTACGCCGTCTTAACTTTTCGTCAACCGCGCGGTTACGCGCTGCCCAACACCAGCAGGGCCAATGCATTGTTCAACGCATGTGCGGCAATCGACGCCCACAGCGTACCGGTGCGCCGGTAGACCCAGGCGAAGGCGATGCCCATGAAGGCGTAGACCGCCCACAACAACATGGCCGAAGGCCAAGGATTGCCGGTCATGCCCGGCGGTTCGTGCATCAGCGCGAAGGCGATGCCGCTGAGCCACATGCCCAACACCGGCTTGCCCGCGGCCCACAGGCGCCCGAACAACACCCGGCGGAACAGCAGCTCCTCGTACATCGGCGCGATCAGCACGACGAACAGGCCGACGAACCACGGGCTGGCAGCCAACGCCTGCCTGATCGGTTCCTGGTTGGTCGGCTCGGGCTCCACGCCGAACTGCCTGGCCAGCGTGGTCGCCAGCGCGGACAGGGCGAATACCACCGTCGCGGTGACCGCGACCCAGCCCCAGGTCGATCCACGGCGCGCTGCGGCGCGAGACGCGGCGCGCTCCGCAGCGCTGGCACGACGGCGGAACACATACGGCACCAGCGCGGCCGTGCCAGTGCCGAGCAGCGTGACCCAGATCATCGCCACGCCACCGGGTTGGCCGATGGCCTGCATCAACGCGTCGGCGTCGCCGGGGTCGACCTCGCCTTGCATCGCCACCTGTATCGCCCGCAACACACCCCAGCCGGCGAAGGCGGCGAACGACACTGCCAGCATCACCACTACGGCGATGGCGAGGTCGACGAAGAAGCCGCCAACCGCCGATCCCGCGCGCGGCGGTGCCGCCGGCGCGGGCATCCCGACCGGCACCGGTTGCGGCTGCGCGTCAGACATCCAGGTTGGCGACCTTCAATGCATTGGCATCGATGAAGTCGCGGCGCGGTTCGACCACGTCGCCCATCAGCGTGCTGAAGATCTGGTCGGCATTGACCGCGTCCTCGATGCGCACTTGCAGCAGGCGGCGCGTATCCGGGTTGACCGTGGTATCCCACAGCTGCTCGGGGTTCATTTCGCCCAGACCCTTGAAGCGCTGGATTTGCCGGCCCTTCTTCGCTTCTTCCAGCAACCACGCCTGCGCTTCGGCGAAACTGGCCACCGCCTGGGTCTTGTTGCCGCGGACGATCTGCGCGCCATCGCGGACCAGGCCATGCAGCAGCGTCGCCGCTTCGCGCAACGGGCGCAGTTCGCCGGACTCGAACGCCGACAACGCCAGCACCTGGGTCAATTCCTCGCCCATGTGCTTGCGCGTGGCCAGCAAGGCGGCGGGGCGGTGCTCGGTTGCGGATTGCAACTGCAGCGAATAACGCGGACTGCCGAGACCGCCGCGATTGAGCTTGGCTTCCAGCGCATCGAGTTCGTGGCGTTCGTCGATGTTCTGCTGCAGGTGCTCGGCATCGAGCGGAGTGAAGTCGATCAGCGATTCGAGCAGGAGCGGGTCGTAGCGGTGCGCGTTGCGCGCGATCGCATCGCGCGCGTTGGCGAACACCAGCAACAGCTTCTCCAGCGCTTCGCCGCCGATCGGCGGTTCGCCGGCGGCCGGCACCAGCGCCGCGCCTTCCACCGCGCTGTTGGCCAGGTACACGTTCAGCGCCGCGTCGTCCTTCAGGTACAGCTCCTGCTTACCCTGCTTCAGCTTGTACAGCGGCGGCAGGCCGATGTAGACGTGGCCGCGCTCGATCAGCTCCGGCATCTGCCGGTAGAAGAAGGTCAGCAGCAACGTGCGGATGTGCGAACCGTCGACATCGGCGTCGGTCATGATGATGATGCGGTGGTAGCGCAGCTTGTCCGGGTTGTACTCGTCCTTGCCGATGCCGGTGCCCAGCGCGGTGATCAGCGTGCCGACTTCGGCGCTGGCGAGCATGCGGTCGAAGCGCGCGCGTTCGACATTGAGGATCTTGCCGCGCAGCGGCAGCACCGCCTGGTTCTTGCGGTTGCGGCCCTGCTTGGCCGAGCCGCCGGCGGAGTCGCCCTCGACGATGAACAGTTCGGAGTGCGCCGGATCCTTTTCCTGGCAGTCGGCCAGCTTGCCGGGCAGACCGGCGATGTCGAGCGCGCCCTTGCGGCGGGTCAGGTCGCGCGCCTTGCGCGCGGCTTCGCGGGCACGCGCGGCGTCGACGATCTTGCCGACGATGGCCTGCGCTTCCTTGGGGTTTTCCTGCAGGAATTCCTCGAGCTTGGCGCCGAACACGCTGTCGGTCACCGGACGCACTTCCTCGGTGACCAGCTTTTCCTTGGTCTGCGACGAGAAGCCCGGGTCCGGCACCTTCACCGACAGCACCGCGACCATGCCTTCGCGCATGTCTTCGCCGGACAGGGTGACCTTTTCCTTCTTGGCGATGCCGGTCTGCTCGATGTACTTGTTGAGCACGCGGGTCAACGCGGCGCGGAAGCCGGTGAGGTGGGTACCGCCGTCCTTCTGCGGGATGTTGTTGGTGAAGCAGAACATCGTTTCCTGATAGGCGTCGGTCCACTGCAGGGCGACGTCCACGGTGATGCCGCTCTGTTCGCCGGTGACCGAGATGACGTTCGGGTGCAGCGGGTTCTTCAGCTGCGCCAGGTGTTCAACGAAGCTGCGGATGCCGCCGGCATACTCGAACACGTCCTGCTTGGTCTCGCCGCGCTCGTCGCTCAGGGTGATCTTGACGCCCGAATTGAGGAACGACAGTTCGCGCAGGCGGTGGGCCAGGATGTCGTAGTGGAATTCGGTATTGCCCTTGAACGCGTCGACCGACGGCCAGAAGCGCACCAGGGTGCCGCGCTTGCTCGATTCTTCCAGCTGCTTGAGCGGATGCACCGCCTCGCCGTGGCGGAATTCCTGTTGGTAATGATGGCCGTCGCGCCAGATGTCGAGGGTGAGTTTTTCCGACAGCGCGTTGACCACCGACACGCCCACGCCATGCAGGCCGCCGGAAACCTTGTAGCTGTTGTCGTCGAACTTGCCGCCGGCGTGCAGCACGGTCATCACCACTTCGGCGGCGCTGACTTCGCGACCGAGCTTTTCGCTCATCGCCGCATGCCGGCCGACCGGAATGCCGCGGCCGTTGTCCCACACCGAAACGGAGCCGTCGGCGTGGATGGTGACGATGACGGTATCGGCATGGC
Organism: Pseudoxanthomonas helianthi; assembly: GCF_017939625.1. Lineage (GTDB taxonomy): Bacteria > Pseudomonadota > Gammaproteobacteria > Xanthomonadales > Xanthomonadaceae > Pseudoxanthomonas_A > Pseudoxanthomonas_A helianthi. The sequence continues at coordinate 1,240,371 of NZ_JAGKTC010000001.1, read as the reverse complement.
CGGCGAGCGCTTCGTCCACGCCGTTGTCGACGACTTCGAACACCATGTGGTGCAGGCCGCTGCCGTCGTGCACGTTGCCGATGTACATACCCGGGCGCTTGCGGACGGCTTCCAGTCCTTCCAGCGCGGTAATGCTGTTGGCGTCGTAGGTGTGGTTCGGGGAGGCGCTCTGCGCGGGGGTCGTTTCGTCGGTCATGCGGCTTTCGGCAACCTGAATGCACGCCATTGCGCCGCCACGCCCGGGCAACGGACGCGGCCACACATTAGCTATAGGGTTTGAACAGAGAATTATAGCGCCGGATCCGCCATCGGCCTAGTGCGCCGCGGAGGCGTCTATCTGACGATTCGGTCCAAGGTTCAGCTGGTTGCCGGCTCTTCTGCAGCTTGCCTGTGATACCAAATCACCTACTCCAGCGTTTCGGAAACCCGTTCGTGTTCCACGTGAAACCTTGCAATTCCTTCCGACCGGCTGGCCAGCACTGTCGGAGCTTCGGTGCCGGTGATGAAGACCTGGGCACCGCTGGCCTGTAGCCGATCCAGCACGCGTGCCTGATGGCCCCGGTCCAGCTCCGAGGCCAGATCGTCCAGGGCGACGACAGGCCACTCGCCACGCCGGGCAGCGAAATCTTCGGCCTGGGACAGCAGGCAGGCCAGGGCGGTCAGCTTGGCCTGCCCTCGCGACAGGGGCTCTCCCTGTGGCCGGGCCGAGTAACCGATCCGCCAATCGGCTCGATGCGGGCCGACGCTGGTGAAGCCAGAGGCATGATCGCGATCCCTGGCCAACAGCAAGGCATCCGCCAGCGAAAACTCCTGGCGACGCCAGCCCGGGAGGAATTCCAGCTCGGCCCGGCCCAAGGCCGGGACCAGCTCGGCCGCGACCTCGCTCAGGCGATTCCGCAATTCCTCAAGGTAGGCTTGCCGATGCCGGGTCAGCCGTTCGCCCGTGTCCGCCAGCTCATGGTCCCAGGCATCCAATTGCGACGGGGCCGCACCGGACTTCAGCAGGGCATTGCGCTGTTTCAGCGCCCGGGCGTAGCGTCGCCACAGGGGGAGAAATCCTTCCCCGGCTGCATCGCGACTGTCAGCGTCGCGTTCCACGTGGAACAGCCCCCAGTCCACGAAACGGCGCCGGGGCTCTCCGCCCCCCGCGACCAGCGCATGGCTGCCCGGTTCGAAACTGACCACGGCCAGCGCCGCGCACAAATCGCCCAGCTGGGCGACATTCTCGCCATCCAAGCGCCCCTGCCAGTCCTGCCCGGTGTGGCGGAGCCCAGCCTTGCGGGACCGGCGCTCCCCGTCCTCCCGCCATTCCACGAAAACCTCGACCGCCTCGCTGCCCGTTCGAACCAGACCGTCCCGGACCCGGCCTCGGAAACTGCGACCGTAGGCCATCAGGTGCAGGGCTTCGAGCAGGCTGGTTTTGCCGGCCCCGTTATCGCCGGTGATCAGGTTAAGTCCTGGGGCCGGGCTCAGGCTGACGGATTCGAAGCGGCGCAGCCCGCGGACGTCCAGACGGGTCACCTGCATGCCGGCGTCCCCAAAGCACGACGCCCGGGGAGGCCCGGGCGTCGCTTGTGTTTCACGTGGAACCGGGACATTACCTGCACGACACCATCACAGTCGCAGCGGCATGACCACGTGGCGGGACTTCTCGCTGGTCGCCTCGCGGACCAGGGCCGAGGAATTCGCATCGCGCAGCTGGATGACGATGTCTTCGCCGCGCAGTGCGGTCAGAGCGTCCAGCAGGTAGTTGACGTTGAAGCCGATGGCCAGGTCGCTGACCTTGGTATCGGCTTCGATTTCTTCCTGCGCTTCTTCCTGTTCCGGGTTATGCGCGCTGATCTTCAGCTGACCCGGCGAGACCTCGACGCGGACGCCGCGGTACTTTTCGTTGGACAGGATCGCCGCACGCTGCAGCGCTGCGCGCAGGGTTTCGCGATCCAGCTTGACCTCACGGTCGGCACCAATCGGGATCACCGCTTCGTAATCGGGGAAACGACCATCGATCAGCTTGCTGGTGAAAGTCACGTCGTCGCGCTTGACCCGGATATGGGCCCGACCGACCTCCAGTTCCAGCACGCGCTCGCCGCCTTCCAGCAGGCGCTGCAGCTCGGTTACGCCCTTGCGCGGCACGATGATCTGTCGCTTGGCGCCGCCGCCGCCTTCCAGTTGGGACTCGCACAACGCCAGGCGGTGGCCATCCGTCGCCACGCAACGCAGGGTCTTGTCGCGCAGGTCGAACAGCAGGCCGTTGAGGTAATAGCGCACGTCCTGCTGGGCCATCGCGAAGGCGGTGCGTTCGATCAGCTCCTTCAGCGCCGCCTCGGCAACGGTGACGCGCTCGGTCGCCTCGACTTCATCGACCGACGGGAAATCGTTGGCCGGCAAGGTCGCCAGGGTGAAACGGCTGCGCCCCGCCTGCACGGTGACCTTGTCGCCGCTCTGGCTGACCGTGACCACACTGCCATCGGGCAATGCGCGAACGATCTCGAACAGCTTGCGCGCCGGGATGGTGACTTCGCCGTCCTGCGCGTTGTCGACCGCGCTGCGCGCGACCATCTCGACTTCAAGGTCGGTACCGGTCAGCGACAACTGGCCGCCGTTGACCTGCACCAGGAAATTGGCGAGCACCGGCAGCGTCTGACGGCGTTCCACCACGTTGACCACTTGAGCCAAGGGTTTGAGGAAGGCTTCTCGTTGCAGAGTGAAACGCATTGGGTGATGGCCCCTTGGCTTTAAAGTCGATATGAAAATCAAAAACTGGTGGAGCTGGAGGGGCGCGAAATCCGGTAAAACTCACTTAAGTTGTTGAAATTGCTGGAATTATCAACAACCCAAAGCGGGTGGATAGCAGCCCGGAGGACGCGGGACAAACTGTGGATGGTTTTGTGGGTCGGAAACAGCCCCCGACTTGTCCACAAGTCTTCCCGTTCCTGTCCCCGGAGTTTACGGAACTGCGCGCGTTTCGTCTGCCGTTCCGGCGAGGAAAGCGGCAAGGGTGCGCAATGGCTCGTTATCCGCCCCGTTTCGTCATGGCGTAGGAGCGCACTTCAGTGCGCGACAAGCAACTTCGGCTTGCTTAGCCTTCCGCTCGGCGCCATTGAACGGTCGCGCCCAGATGGGCGCTCCTACGGGGCGTCTCGATACTGCTGGTGGCTAGGGAATCCACGACGAAGACCGTGCCGCGGGCTGTTCGCACGGCAGCCGGGTCTTTCGTTCTTTTCGAATCGGCGCGGCGGAACCGCTCGGCTGCCGATCACTCGCTCAGCTTGCGGATCAACTTGTCCCAGTCTTCGCGCAACTTGCCGTCGGTTTCCATCAGGTTGCGGATCTGCCGGCAGGCATGGAGGACGGTGGTGTGGTCGCGGCCGGCGAAGGCGTCGCCGATCTCGGGCAGCGAGTGTTCGGTCAGTTCCTTGGCCAGCGCCATCGCGACCTGGCGCGGACGCGCCAGCGAGCGCGTGCGGCGCTTGCCGAGCAGGTCCTTGACCTGCAGGCCGTAATAATCGGCGACCGTCTTCTGGATGTTGCCGATGCCGATCGCCTGCTGCTGCGCGCGCAGCAGGTCGCGCAGGGTTTCCTGGGCGAACTCGGCGGTGATCGCGCGGCCGGTGAAGTTGGCGCGTGCGGCCAGCGTGTTGAGCGCGCCTTCCAGGTCGCGCACGTTGCTGCGCATCTTCTTCGCCAGCAGGAAGGCGACGTCATCGGGAATATGGGTGCCGCGTTCGGCCGCCTTGGCCAGCACGATCGCCGCGCGGGTTTCGAAGTCCGGCGGATCGATCGCCACCGACAAGCCCCAGCCCAGCCGCGACTTCAGGCGCGGCTCCAGGCCTTCGACTTCGCGTGGATAGCGGTCGCAGGTCATGATGATCTGCTGGCGGCCGTCGAACAGCGCGTTGAAGGTGTGGAAGAACTCTTCCTGGGTGCGGTCCTTCCCGGCGAAGAACTGGATGTCGTCGATCAGCAGCGCGTCGATGTTCTGGAACTGGCGCTTGAACTGGTCGGTGCTCTTTTCCTGGATCGAACGGAAGAAGGCGTTGGCGAAATCGCTGGAACGCAGGTACAGCACGCGCGCGGCCGGGTTGTGCCGGCGCAGTTCGTTGCCGGCGGCGAACATCAGGTGGGTCTTGCCCAACCCGGTGCCGCCGTACAGCAGCAGCGGGTTGTGCGCGCGGTCGCCGGGTTTCTGCGCGGCCTGCCATGCGGCGGCACGGCCGAGCTGGTTGCTGCGGCCTTCGACGAAGTTGTCGAAGGTGTAATGCGTATCGAGGTTGCCGGCGAAGGCTTCTGCCACCGGCGCGGCGGCGCTGGTACCGACGACGGCGTCGACGATGCGCGGCTTGGCCGGCGTGCGCGAGCCGATTTCCAGCGACACGTCCTGGTGGCCGGCGAAGTGCACCAGCAGCTCGCGGATCCGCGCCAGGTAGCGGTCGCGGACCTCGTCGAAGATGAAGGCATTGGGCGCGTACAGCACCACGGCGTCGCTGCGTTGTTCCGCCTGCAGGGGTTTCAGCCAGGTGTGCACGTCCTCGGCCGGGAATTCGGCTTCGAGGCGTTCCAGGCAACGGGGCCAAGCTTCCATCGTCGACAACAAACCTTCGTGGGCAAACCCGCGTACAACCGCGAAAGCGGCGCGCGGCGTCGGCCAGGGCCGGCGCGCGGCGGTTTCGGAAAGAGGGTCGGGCAGACTAGCACGAAGCGTTCGCGCACAAGGCCGCGACGGTGTCCCCCGGCCGGTCGGCCGAACGGCATCGCCAGGGGGCAGTTGACGCCAAGTCCACGGATCCAATAGAATTTCCGGTTCTTTCCCCTTGCAACCCGCCCGAGGGCCCCATGGCCACCAAGCGCACCTTCCAACCCAGCAACCTCAAGCGCAAGCGCGACCACGGTTTCCGTGCCCGCATGAAGACCGCCGACGGCCGCAAGGTCCTGGCCCGTCGTCGCGCCAAGGGCCGCAAGCGCCTGACCGCCTGATCCTCGTTCGCCGCTTCCCGCGGCGAGACGAAGATTCCGCCATGCGTTGCCAGCCCAAGCCCGCGCTGTCGTCCAGCGCGGGCTTTGTCGTGCCATGAAACCGGAAAACGTCGCCAAGGCCACCTCGCGTTTCCCCGCCGCCGCGCGGGTGCGGGCGAAGGCCGACTATGCCCGGGTGTTCGAACAGGCCCGGCGCACGTCCGATCCGCTGCTGGTGCTGCATCGCGTGGCCGGCGAATCGCCGGCGCGCCTGGGCCTGGCGGTGTCGCGCAAGGTCAGCACCCGTGCGGTGGTGCGCAACCGCATCAAGCGCGCGCTGCGCGAGCAGTTCCGCTTGCTGCGCGCGCAATTGCAGCCCGGCGATTGCGTCGTAGTGGCGCGTTCCGGCGCGGCGACGGCGACATCGGCGCAGTTGCGCGCGGCCTTCGTCAATGCCTTGCAACGCGCGGGCGCGCTGCGCGCGCCGCAATCGGGGCCGGCTACAATGCCGCCGCCCTTGAATTCCCCCGTTGCTTCCTCGACATCCTTTTCCACTGACGAACCGGAACCCGACGCCGGTCGAGAAACGCCTGCCCGATGAACCAGACCCGTGTTTTCCTGATGATCGCCTGGCTGTTCGTGGCCGTGATGCTGTGGATGGAGTGGGGGCGCTTCAATGCGCCGAAGGCGGAAGCATCTTCGTCCGCTCCGATCGCTGCCGCCGTGACCGCGGCGAACACCGCCGATACCGTACCTGTGGCTGTGCCACCGAGCGCCAACGTGAATGCCGCCAACGGCACCGTGCCGGCAGCGACGCCGGTGGCTCCGGCAACGACTTCGGCCGCACCGGTGGTTTCGACTGCGACGCGGGTGACGGTCAGCACCGACGTGCTGCGCCTGGTGCTGGATGGCGGCAATGTCGTGCAGGCCGACCTGCTGCAGTATCCGCAGGAGAAGAAGCCGGGCAGCGCGCCGGTGCGCCTGTTCGATGCCGATGCGGCGAAGTTCTACGCAGCGCAGAGCGGCTGGACCAGCGCGGCCAACGCAGCGCCGACCCACCTGAGCGGTTTCGTGCCCGAGCAGCCGAATGCCGACTTCACGCTGGCCTCGGGCCAGAACGAGATCGCCGTGCCGTTCGTCTGGCGCGGACCCAATGGCGTGAGCATCCGCCGCACCTACACGCTGAAGCGCGGCGATTACGCCGTGCAGGTCCGCGACGACGTGGTCAACGCCGGCACTGCCTCGTGGCAGGGCAACGTGTATCGCCAACTGCTGCGCGTGCCGCCGCAGATCAGCAGCAGCATCACCCACCCGCAATCCTTCAGCTTCAACGGCGCGACCTGGTACGACGGCGAATACCAGCGCCGTCCGTTCAAGGACTACATGGAAGACGGTCCGGTCAACCAGAGCACCGCGCAGGGCTGGATCGCGATGCTGCAGCACCACTTCTTCAGTGCGTGGATTCCGGCGGCGGAAGACAAGATCGAGATCGCTCTGGCCGCACCGAACAACGGCGCGCAGGCGCTGATCCGCGAGACCGGCCCCGCCGTGGTCGTCGCGCCCGGCCAGCAGGCTTCGACCCAGGCCCGCCTTTACATCGGCCCGAAACTGATCGCGCAGATGAAGGCGCAGCACGTGCCCAAGCTGGAACGCGCGGTCGACTACAGCCGCTTCGCGCCGCTGGCGATGATCGGCGAAGGCCTGTTCTGGATCCTCAACCATCTGCATGCGCTACTGAAGAACTGGGGCTGGGCCATCGTCGGTCTGGTCGTGATCGTCAAGCTGGCGCTGTATCCGTTGTCGGCCGCGCAGTACAAGAGCATGGCCAAGATGCGCCAGTTCCAGCCGCGCATCGCCCAGCTGAAGGAGCGCTACGGCAGCGACCAGCAGAAGTTCCAGCAGGCGATGATGGAGCTGTACCGCAAGGAGAAGATCAATCCGATGGGCGGCTGCCTGCCGATCCTGGTGCAGATGCCGATCTTCCTGAGTCTGTACTACGTGCTGGTCGAGTCGGTCGAGCTGCGCCAGGCGCCGTGGTTCGGCTGGGTGCAGGACCTGACCGCGCAGGACCCGTACTTCATCCTGCCGGTGATCAACGTGGCGATCATGTGGTTCACCCAGAAGATGACGCCGACCCCGGGCATGGACCCGATGCAGGCGCGGATGATGCAGATCATGCCGCTGGTGTTCGGCGTGATGATGGCCTTCATGCCCGCCGGCCTGGTGCTGTACTGGGTGACCAACGGCGCGCTGGGCCTGCTGCAGCAATGGTGGATGGCCAAGCGCCACGGCCAGCCGATTGCGGCGGCGGCGAAATAAGCAGGATCGAGCCGACCCTCAAGCCCGCCGCAAGGCGGGCTTCTTGTTTGGAATGTGCAAGACTTCCTTCGCATGAACGACGCGCCGTCCACGACCGATACCATCGTCGCCATTGCCACGGCCGCGGGCGCCGGCGGCGTCGGCATCGTGCGCCTCTCGGGACCGAAGTCGCGCGACATCGCGGCTGCGATCTGCGGCAAGCCGTTGCAGGCGCGGGTTGCCCACCATGTCGATTTCTCCGACGCGGATGGCGAAACCCTCGACGATGGCATCGCCTTGTCGTTTCCCGCGCCCCACAGCTTCACCGGCGAGGATGTGGTCGAACTGCAGGCGCACGGCAGTCCTGTTGTCCTGCGGCAGCTGGTCGCGCGCGCGGTTGCGCTGGGTGCGCGGCATGCGCGCGCGGGCGAGTTCAGCGAGCGCGCCTTCCTCAACGGCAAGTTCGACCTGGCCCAGGCCGAAGCCATTGCGGACCTGATTGCCGCAGCCGATACCCGCGCGGCACGCGCGGCGCGGCGCGCGCTGGATGGCGCCTTCTCGCAACGCGTCGAGGCCATCGCCGCGGTCCTGCTGCGCCTGCGCGTTCACATCGAGGCGGCGATCGACTTCGTCGACGAACCGATCGACACGCTCGGTGGTGCGCAACTGCGCAACGGCATAGAACAGGCGCTGGAACAGCTGGGCGCCTTGCTCGCCGACGCCGAACGCGGCCGCAAGCTGCGCGACGGCCTGCACGCGGTGATCGTCGGACCGCCGAACGCGGGCAAGAGTTCGTTGCTCAACGCCTTGGCGGGCAGCGATCGCGCCATCGTCACCGATGTCGCCGGCACCACCCGCGACACCTTGCGCGAAACCATCCATATCGACGGGCTGGAACTGACCCTGGTCGATACCGCCGGCTTGCGCGAAGGCGGCGACGCGATCGAACGCGAGGGCATGCGCCGCGCGCGCGATGAACTGCAGCGCGCGGACCTGGCGATCGTCGTGGTCGACGCCAGCCGGCCGGAAGAAGCGCAAGCCTTCGTCGAAGCGGCGACGGCGGGCGTGCCGTTGCAACTGCGCGTGCACAACAAGAGCGACCTGCTTGGCCGCGTTCCGGACGACGACGACTCGATCGTCCACGTGTCCGCACGCGACGGGCAGGGAATCGATGCCCTGCGCCGCCGGCTGCGCGAGCTGGCATTCGGCGAAGCGGGGACCGACGCCGGCGAATTCACCGCGCGGGCCCGCCACGTCGACGCCTTGACGCGGGCGCAGGGGCGGGTCGAACATGCAAAACGTGAAATGCATCACGAACATCTTGAGCTGGCCGCAGAAGAATTGCGGCTAGCCCACGATGCCTTGGGCGAGATCACGGGGACGATCTCGCCAGACGAGCTGCTGGGTCATGTGTTCGCCACGTTCTGCATCGGCAAATGAGCCGATCTGCGCTGGCGACAGGTGACACGACAGGGGGTTTGGGGCTATCACTGACGCACAATCCGGGGAAGATCATTCATGAATCCGAAGCAGACTTCGCGCCTGCGCTCATTGCTGCTGTTGTCGCTGGCCGTGCTTGCCGCCTGTTCCAAACCGGCGCCGGAAGCATCGGCCCCGACCCCGGAATCGGCCGCCGCCAGCACCGCCGCACCGCCGGCGCCCGCCGTTTCCGCCGAAGTGCAGGCGATGGGCGCGGACCAGCTGCGCGAAGCCGCGAGCAAGGCGCTGGACGAGAACCGCATCTACGCCCCTGGCGGTAACAATGCGGTCGAGTACTACCTGGCCCTGCGCGACAAGACGCCGCAGGATCCGGCGGTAGCCAGTGCCCTGACCGACCTGTTGCCCTATACGGTGATCGCTGCGGAGCAGAGCCTCGCCCGGGAGAACTTCCCCGAGGCCCAGCGCCTGGTCGCGCTGATCGAGAAGGCGGACGCCAAGGCGCCGGCCTTGCCGCGACTGAAGCAGAGTATCGCCGCCAGCCAGCAGGCGGCGACGCAGCGCGAACTCGACGCCAGCAAGAACGCAGAGCAGCAGGCCAAGCTGGCTGAAGAAAAGCGCTTGGCGGCGCTGAAGACCGCAGCGGATCAACAAGCCGCGCAACAGCAGGCCGCCCAGCAGCTCGCCACGCAGCGCGCTGCCGAGCAGGCACGCCCGCAAGAACCGACGCGCACGGCGCCGGCGAATCCGCCGCCGGCTCCCGCCGCGGCTGCTGCGGCGCCGACAACTGCCCCAGCCAACAATCCGCCGCCGTCGCAGCCTGCTGAAACCCCATCCGCAGCGCCGACCTTGCGTGCGATCAGCCAGCCGCCCCCGCGCTATCCACCCGATGCGTTGCGTGCCGGCACGTCCGGCGAAGTGCTGGTCGAATTCACCGTCGGCACCGACGGCAGCGTGACCAGTGCCCGCGTGGTGCGTTCCACGCCGCCGCGCGTGTTCGATCGCGAAGCGGTCAACGCAGCGAAGCGCTGGAAGTTCGCGCCGATCTCCGCCCCGACCACGACCCGGCGCACGATCAACTTCAACCCGCGCTGATCGCTCGCGGCGACAGACGAAGAGGGCCGGCAATGCCGGCCCTTTTTCGTTCCTTCCAGACGGCGGCTCAGGCCGATATCGCCAGCTGTTCCTGCTGGTAACGGCGCGACGCCGCGAACCACAGCACCGCGGCCAGTCCGAAGCCGCAAACCAGATAGACCATCCATTGCGAGGCGTCGATCGTCTCGCCGCGCACCACCTTCAGGATCATCTGGTTCTGCGCGAGGAACGGCACCGCGAACTGCCACCACTGCGCCTTCACCGGATTCACCATCAGGATGAAGCTGGGCAGCATCGGCAGCAGCATCAGCCAGGTCATGTGGCTCTGCGCTTCCTTCATGCTCTTGGCCGCGGCGGCGAGATAGGTCAGCAGGGTGGTGCCGATGAACACCATCGGCAACAGGATCAGCAGCAGCTGGGCGATAGCGGCGAAGCTGACCTGCATCTGCCGGCCGACGGTCGGCGACAACAAGGCCCCGAGCTTGAACGCCAGCAGGGTCAAAGCCAGCGAAGCCAGCGCGACCAGGCAGGCGGCGGCGATCTTGCCGCTGACGACGGCGCCGCGCGGCGCCGGCGTGGCGAGCAACGGCTCCAGCGATTGGCGCTCGCGCTCGCCCGCGGTCGCGTCCATGATCAGGTGGGCGCCGCCGATGAAGGCACTGAGGATCAACAGGTACGGCAGCAAGGTCGCCAGCAGGCGTCCGCGCTTGGCTTCGGGCGTGATCAGGTCGGTGTGCCGGACCTGGATCGACGCCGCCGCGCCGGGGCTGACGCCGCGCGCCAACAGGCGCAGCGAGCCGACCTGGCTGCCATAGGTCGCCAGCAGCTTATTCAAGCGCGCGACCGAAACCTGCGCATCCTGCCGGCTGCTGTCGTGGACGACTTCCAGCGGTGCCGGCTCGCCGGCGCGCCACTTGCGGGCGAAGTCGGGACCGATGCGCAGCACCATGTCCTCGTCCTGGCGCGCGATCGCTTGGGCGATGTCCGCCGGCGGCGCCTTGACCTCCACGTTCTGGCCTTGCAGCCAGGCGATCAGGTTGGGCGCGTTCTCGCGGCCTGCCACCGGCAACTGCAGCGGCTTCTCGTTCAACTCGCGGTCGCGGTTCTCGCCCAGCGTACCGATGCCGATCATCAGCAGCGGGAACAGGATCGGGCCCAGGCCCAGCGCCAGCGCCACGGTGCGGCGGTCGCGGAACAGGTCGCGCAATTCCTTGCGCATCACGGTCAACAAAGTACGCAGCGACTTCATGCGTGCAGGCCCTCCTCGGAGCCGATGGCCTTGACGAAGGCGTCTTCCAGGTTGTCCTCGCCGGTTTGCGCGCGCAGCTCGTCGGCAGTGCCGGCGGCGACCACGGTGCCGCGGGCGACGATCACGATGCGGTCGCACAGCGCGGCGACCTCCTGCATGATGTGGCTGGAGAACACCACGCAGCGGCCTTCCCCGCGCAACTGCTTGAGGAAATCGCGCAGGCCGCGCGTGGTCATCACGTCGAGGCCGTTGGTCGGTTCGTCGAGGATCACGTTGCGCGGGTCGTGGACCAGGGCGCGGGCGATCGCGGTCTTGGTGCGCTGGCCCTGGCTGAAGCCCTCGGTGCGGCGGTCGAGGAAATCCTCCATGTTCAAGGCTTTCGCCAACCGTTGCGTGCGGTCCGCGATCGTCGCGGCGTCCAGCCCGTGCAGTTCGCCGAAGTAGGCGATGTTCTCCCGCGCGGTCAGGCGCTTGTACACGCCGCGTGCGTCGGGCAGCACGCCCAGCGCGCTGCGCGCGGCGGCCGGATCCGCGGCCACGTCGCGGCCGTCGACCAGCACGCGGCCGCTGTCGGGCTTCATCAGCGTGTACAGCATGCGCAACGTGGTGGTCTTGCCGGCGCCGTTGGGCCCGAGCAGACCGGTGATCTGGCCGTCGTGCGCGGTGAAGCCGACGCCGTCGACCGCCTTCACTTCGCCGGTCTTGGTCCGGAAGGATTTGTGCAGGTCCTGCAACTCGATCATGGTTCCCACCCATAGAAGCCGGTGAACGGCGGCGTGTACGGCAGCGCGGCCAGGCATTTGGCGTCCAGCGCCTTCGCGTCCGCCTTGTCGATGAACTTGGCCATCAGCCGCGGCATGCAGCCGGCGCCGATGACGTTGTGGCCTTGCCCGCGCAACACGAGATGGCGGCCGTTGGGCAACGATTTCGCCACTTCGTCGCCATAACGCGGCGGGGTGACCGGGTCGAATTCGCCCGATAGCAACAGGGTGGGTACGCTGGTCTTGAGCGGCGCACGGAAGTTCGCCGTGCGCGAGCCTTTCGGCCACACCTTGCATTGTTCGGCCAGCACGCGGACGAAGTCGCCGCCCATCAGGGTGCCGTCGTCGGCCGGATCCGGCTTCAGTTCGCCGGCGTCCTCGCTGCAGATCACCGACAACTGCATGCCGGTGGACATCTCGTTTTCCATTTGCTCGCCGAGCATCTTCGACAGCGCCATCAGCCCGTCGTAGCGGCCGGCGGCGGCTTCGTTCAACTGCAGCGGCAACAGCGATGCGGCCATCGGCATGTAGGCGTACATGCGCACCAGCCCGGCGACGCGCGCCTCGGTCAACTGGTCTTCCTTCGACTCGCCGGTGGTCGCGTCGCGATAGCGCACGCTGACAGGCGCGGCTTTCAGCTGGGCCACCAGCGCATCCAGCCGGACGTGCGGTTCGCCGTAGCGCTGCTTGCACTCCGGGGTCTTCGCACACAGGGCGAACTGCAGGTCCAGTGCGTGGTCCAAGTTGCGCGCCATCTCGTTGCCCAGCACCAGCGAGTTCGGCACCACGCTGTCCAGCACCACGCTGCGCGTGCTGGCCGGATAGGTCGCGGCGTATTGCTGGGCCACGCGGGTACCGTAGGAAATGCCGACCAGGTCGATCTGCTTCGCGCCGATGGCCTGGCGTACCGCTTCGAGATCGGCGATGGCGTCGCCGGTGGTGTAGAAGCGCGGATCGGCGCGGCCTTTAAGCGCATCGAGGCAGCGCTGCGTGTGCGCGCGTACCGCTTCATCCGAAGGCGTCGCGACTTCGTCCGGCGTTTCCTCCTTGCAGGTCAGCGGATTGGAAGCGCCGGTACCGCGCTGGTCGACCAGGATGATGTGTCGCTTCTTGCGCGTCTCGGCGAAAGCTGCCGCGCTCTGCGGGTACGACTGCAGCGCGGACTGGCCGGGGCCGCCGGCGAGCATGAACACCGGATCGGGCTCGGCCGCATCGTCGCGGTCCGCCGGGACCCAGGCGATCTTCAGCGAGATCTTGCGCCCGTCGGGATTGCCGCGGTTTTCGGGGACGTCCAGTGTTGCGCAACGCGCTTCCAGGGTGTCGCCGGTGAAGCGCGGACTCAGCGAGCACGGATGGAAGGCCAGGTTGCCCAGCTTGAACGTGGTCGCGGTGGCGGGCGTGGCGTTGCGCGTGGCGACGGCAGTGGAGGGTTTCGCCGTCTCCGGCTTGCGCGCCCAGTGTTGGTAGCCGAAATACGCCGCGACCGCGGCGAGAATCAGCGCGATGCGGTACTTACGCGGCATGGCAGAAACTTCCCTGGAACGGTTGGGTGGAATCACTCATCTTCGAAAATGTCCTCGATGCTCAGGCCGAACAGCCGGGCGATGCGGAACGCCAGCGGCAGGCTCGGGTCGTACTTGCCGGTCTCCAGTGCGTTGACCGTCTGTCGCGATACTTCCAGCCGCTCGGCCAGCTCGCCCTGCGACCAGCCTTGCGCCTCGCGCAATTCGCGCATGCGGTTGTTCATCGGTAATGCCGGCGCACGAAGAACTTGACCACTCCGTAGCACAGGCACAGCAGCGGGAAGACCCAGATCATCGCCACCTCCGCCCGGACCGCGATCACGTGGGCCAGCTGCAGCAGCCCGCCGACCAGGTAGAGCTGGCCGACGATCAGGGCGGCGATGCCGATCGACTCCAGTTCGATCCTGCGCACGAATTCGTCCACGCGGCGTACGTAACGCACCATCGCCACCGTTACCCAGCTCAGTCCGAGCCCCGGCAGCGCCGCGATGCAGGCGCGCAAAGGGAGCGAATCTATGCCGTGCTTGATCAGCCACGACGACGCGAACACGGCGACGACATACAGGGCCATGCCCGGCAGCATTTCGCGGCGGTAGGCACGGCCGGCCGCACTGCTGAAGTCGTCCTCGACCATGTCGCGCCACCAGCGCGGCATCAACCGCATGACCAGCCACATCGCGCCGCCGGCAACGGCGATCCCGCTGAGGAAGCCGGCGCGGCTTTCGCTGATCCAGCCCGGCCTCAGCCAGGCGGCGAACGCGATGGCGCCGCAGACCAGGGCGACGAGGCCTAGCCAGTTGCAGCGGCGTTGCAGGTTCACGGCGCGCCACCCTTCTTCGATTTGGTCAGGAATGCCACGCCCAACGCGAGGAAGGCAGGACCGATGCCCATGAAGGCGGATTGCCGGGTGGCCAGCGCGACGCCCATGAAAGCCACGCCGCACGCCAGGAACGTGACCCCGGCGCTGCGAAACTTCTTCTGCTCGTTATCCATCCCCGACTCCTGTCAAGCAAGCTTTACACCACGATAGGCGCCCCCGATCCGCCTGTCAAGTGTGCTTTACACCGCCGTTGCCGCAGGAATTCCCGAAAGCGTGCCGACCATCATTGCAACAAGGCGATCGGGCCGATCGCGTTGACGCGAGGCTAACGAGCGTTCGCAAGGCGCTGCCTATACTGCGTCGCCTTCTCCCAAGGATGATTGTTCATGCCGAAAAAGTACCCACGCTTCGCCGTTTTCCTGCTGCCGCTTGCGCTGGCGGCCTGCAACAAGCCGGCTCAAGGCGCCGTGCAGGCAGGGGCTTCCAGCGCGACGCCGTCCACCGAACCCGCGGCGGCGCCGGCGGTGACGGGCAAGGCATTCGATGAAGCCAAGGTCGCCATGATCGAGGGCGGCGCGAAGTTGCAGGCCTCCGCGGTCGCTTGCCAGCTGGGCACCCAGGCGCAAGCGGACGCCGGCACCGCCGATCTGCGGGCCAAATACGTCGCCGAAGGTTACGACGGCGGCGCGTTCGACCGCCTGCACGACGCCGCGTTCAAGCAAACCATCGACAAGTTCGGCAGCGCCAGCGCGCAGCAAAAGACCCAGGCGTGCGAACAGATCAAGCAGTTCGGCAACCAGATGGGCCAGATGGCCAGGGACATGCAAAAACAGATGGATGCCCAACATTGACGTTGCGGGTCATCGAATACCGGCCACGGCATGCGCCGTCGCCTACAACCTCATCGATCAAAGGAACCGTGGATGAAGAACACCGCTCGGACCGCATTGGCGCTGGCCGCTCTCCTTGCGCTGGCCGCCTGCAAGCCGCATGACGAACCTGCATCGCAATCCGCTACCGAGCCAACGACGCCGGCGGCGACCGACAACGCCGCGACGGGGCCAAAAACCCAATCGTTCGATATCAGCAGCATTCCGGTCAGCACCGTAGCGCTGGGGGATTTCCCGTATCTCGCCTTGCCCACCGGGTACACCAGCGAAGGCAGGAACCACGTGAGCAAGGACTTCGCCCGTTTCCCGTTCTGGATCAAGGGCGAACCGCGCTGGGTTGAAGGCAAGTTCTACGGTGCGGAATTCGTGCCGGCGGAAGGCAGGGAGATGTCGGAATTCGAAGTGAAGAAGAACTTCGAGGCCCTCATCACGCAGATGGGTGGCCAGAAGATATCGGAAGAGAAAATCCCCAATGAAACGGTCGAAGGTTGGGGCGACGAGATCGCGCAGGGGTTCAATGGCGCCTTGGGAGACGTTTACAACGAGCCGGCGACGACCTACGTCGTCCGTCGCAACGACGGCAACATCTGGGTCCACCTGGTCACCAATTCGGCGCAGGGCTGGTACCTGGTGGGGCAGGAAAAGGCGTTCGCGCAGACTGCGCAATTGATACCGGCATCGCAGCTCAAGCAGCAACTGGACAGTGCCGGCAAGGTCGCGTTGCAGGTCAATTTCGCCACCGACAAGACCGAGATGCTGCCGGATTCTCTGCCGCAGATCGACCAGGTGGTGCAACTATTGAGGGATGACCCGGCGTTGAAGCTTTCGGTCAACGGCCATACCGACAATACCGGCGACGCTGCACACAACCAGAAGCTGTCGGAAGGCCGCGCCGGCGCAGTCGTCGCCGCCATTGTCGCCAAGGGCATTGATGCCGCGCGGTTGAGTGCAAAAGGATTCGGCCAAGACCAACCAGTGGCCGACAACAAGACCGAGGAAGGCAAGGCCAAGAACCGGCGCGTGGAGCTGGTGAAACAATCGTAATCAGCACACAAGTTCCAAGTCGAAGGGTCGGCGAAGCCGGCCCTTTTTTCATGCTCGCCCGCACACGAATCCGTGTCGAACGTCAGAGTTCAACGTTGTGATTTGCGCGTGAAATTAAGCAAAGTGAAGATCATTTTTCAGAAATAAGGCGACGTTCGGGTCGACCCGACGTCGCATATTGCAAGGAAAAGGGGCCGCAAAAATCCCAATTCCGTGCAGTACGTTGCAACGGTGATGTGACCGATTGGCGGGACTCATCAATGTCGTTGTTCTGTGAAATTAATGAACATCAAGAAGACGTAGCGGTTCATCCGCTATGTTCGCGCTCGCATGGCTCGGGGGAATACGCACTGCCGCGTTGTGATGCGAAGGAACCTGAAATATCGCCGTGCCCATCAACCGCGACGTAGCGGCGAAGCCGGATGCCGCCGCGCGGGTTGGTCGCATCGGGGATGTCCCCACAACTTCAACCAGGAGGAAGTTCATGAAGCGCAGCATCTCTCTGACCGGCCGTCGCAGTCAGCGCGGCCAAGGCATGACCGAATACATCATCATCGTTGCACTGATTGCCATCGCGGCCATCGGCGTCTTCACGTTCTTCGGCGGCACGGTGCGTGGCCAGGCCGCGGGTATCGCCAAGGAATTGTCGGGTCAGTCCGCGACCCAGAGCATCAATCGCGCGAAGAACCAGGCCAACTCCGCGCAGTCGGAAGCGGACAAGACCAAGGGCATGGACGCTTACAAGAACAAGTGATCCACGTCTGACAGAAAGGCGACTGCGCATGGGGCGCCGCGTTCGCGCGCGCCGCATGCGCAGTGCTGATGGCAATTCTTCCCGCTGCCCACGAAACCAGGACGCAGCGACGACATGCAGGGAGCGACCATGGAGAAGCCAACGGGGTTTGCAGCGCGCCAGACCGGGCAAGCGATGCCGCTGGCGCTGGTATTCCTGCTGGTGCTGTGCGTCGGCCTGCTGGTGACCTTCAACACCGGCCAGGTCGTCGGCAAAAAGGTGGAACTGACGAACGCGGCCGACGCCGCGGCCTACAGCATCGCGGTCGAACAGGCACGCGCCCGCAACCTTGCCGCCTACCTCAACCGCGGCCGCGTCGCCAACGAAGTGGCGATCGCGCAGATGGTCAGCCTGAATTCCTGGGTGACCATGATCCACAGCACCTCGGACAACTTCGGCGACTTCATCGACACGGCGCAGGACTTCCTGTTCTGGGTGCCCTACGTCGGCCAGGCGCTGACCGCGCTGGACCGCGCCATGCAGGCGGTGAACCAGGCCTTGAAGGTTTTTCGCAAGGCGGAGATCCCGATCCTCAACGGGGCGATCACCGGCTTGGACCAGGTCATGAATTTCGCCTACGCCAAGGCGGCCAGCCTGGCATTGGGCGACCTGGGCAGTTCGCTGAACGTGCAGGCCATGGCCGGCAAGGTGGTCGAGGACAACGCACCGGGCGCAAAACTGAGCCTCGCGGCGCGCGGCGTGCTGGAGAAGAACATCATCGCCGCGAACGAACAGCTCGACCATTTCAATCCCGGCCAGAACAACGGCGGGCCCGGCCGCACCAACACCGGCGGCGAACGCTATCGCAATGTGGTGATGGCCTCGCGCGACGAATTCACCCGCGACCGCAAGACGCATGGCTTGTTCGGCTTCAGCAGCAACGGCGGCACCGACATGATCGAGTACGACCGCTGGTCGGGCGTGGACACGCACGAATTCAGTTTCGGCGTGTGGCCGATTTTCGACATCGATTTCCCGTTGGGCTGGGGCGGCACGCAGGCGACCAACAAGAACCCGCGGCCGAAATTCTTCCGCGGCATGAACAACGACCGCGGTTGGAAATCGCCGTACGACAACCGCACCTACAAGGCCTATAACGGCGTCAAGAAGAACAGCCTGTCAGGCAAGTTCATCGAAGACGATCCCGCCGTGGACGATGGCGGCTTCCAGGACAAGGACGCGTATTTCCGCGGATACCGGTACGGCATCTCGCACAAGTACGACGACGTGAAGCGCGGCTATTCGGAAACGCCGGAAGGCGCCAAGGCCGGGCCGATCTACACCGTCGAAGTCACCACCAAGGCCGAACGCGCGCGTACCAGTTCGGCGATCGGCATGGGCGTGGGTCGTATGAAGCTGGAAGACAAGGCACGCGACGGCGACATCCGCGCGATGGCCAGTGCGCAGGTCTATTTCAACCGTCCGTACAACTATGCGCCATTCCAGCGCATGGTGTGGGGTCGCAGCGACCGCAAGTTCGAGCAGGGCAGCATGTTCAGTCCGTACTGGCAGGCGCGCCTGGTGGAAACGCCGCTTACCGATCGGTTGCTGCTGGTAGGGGCGCCATGAAGCGGCGGGGAATTCACAGGGGTATCGCGGCGGCCCTTACGCTGGCCTGTCTGTCGGTCGCCGCGGGTTGCCATTCGGCGACCGGCCCTTCCGACGCTGCTGACGGGGCGGGCAGCGACAATGGCCGTCCGTCGATCCAGGCGACCTTGCGTTGGGAAGAGGTCAAGGACGGCAGGAATTCCGCCCGCGAGGAATACGCCAGCCGCATGGCCAACTGCAAGGCGGCCGGTTGGCCGGTGAAGGAACTGGGCCCGGACGAAATCGGCAAGCTGGGCACCGGGCAGGTGGAGCTGTGGATCGATGCGCGCGGCGCCTACGCGCGGGAAACCTCGTGGAAACTCGGGGTGATGGACCTGCAGGCCGCGACCGAAGACAAGGGCGTGTGCATGGCCCGATTGGAAGAGGTCGTCGCGGAAGGCAATGACGACTACCGCGACCGCGGCGAAGCGGACGAAGCCCCGGGCTCGGCCGAACAGGATGAACAGGCCAAGGTGCTTGGCTTTCAGCGCATCGGAGTCGCGCAAGTGGGCGGCCAACCGTGCTTGCGCTGGCGCAGCGAGGATCAGGAAGTGTGCGAGTGGTCCGGCGGGCGGGCGTGGGGCATAGACGATGGCCCGGCGCAGACCGGTTGCGCGACGCAGGGTCCGATGGATTACCTCAATCCGATTCCGCTGCAAGCCAAGCCGGCGGAGGGCGCCAGCGGCTGCATCGTGCAGTTGCAATCGATGACGGTGAGCAAGGGTTTGCTGCCGGAAGTAGCGCGCGCGCTGGACGCAACGGCAACGGGAGGCTGAACATGCAAGGATTCTTGTCGCCGCGTGCCATGCGCGGACAGGCGTTGACCGAACTGGCGGTGATGGCGGCGGTGCTGGTGCCGTTGTTCCTGCTGATCCCCATCGTGGCCAAGTACGGCCACATCAACCAGATGGCGCAGCAGGCGGCGCGCAACGCGGCGTGGGAAGCCTCCGTGTCGAAGGACTACGCGCTGCCGAACCAGCGCGAGGCCGAGCGCAAGGCACTGGACCGGAACTTCGCCGCGGCCGATGCACGGATCCGCAGCAACCTCGGCGCCGTTCCAACCAGCGGCGAGTTCGGCGACCAGATGTTGAACACGTTCTCTAACCGCAAACTGCTGGAGCGCGACAACCTGCAGCTTCGCCGCCTGAGCCAGACCGGGTCGCCCGGGCGCATGGACGATGCGCTGAACCTGTTGCCCAGGGTCGGCAGGTTCCCGCCCAACAGCCGCGGCTACGTCACGGCGAACGTCAAGTTGAACATTCGTGACCTCCAGCTCTCGGATGGTTCGCGCGCGCGCTATCTAGAACCACTGGACAATCTCAACCTGGTACTCGACCGCAAACAAACCCTCTTGGTCGACGCATGGAACGCGTCCGGTCCCCGCAGCGGCAGCCGCAGCGTGGTCAAGACGATCCGGCCGCTGGCACCGTCGTCCAACCTGCAAGGCCTGGACAAGGTGCTGGACATGTTCAAGCCGCTGGAATTCCTGCCGGTGATCGGAGCGATCAGCCGGCTGGAACCCGGCACGGTGGAACCCGACATCGTTCCCTCGGACAAGCTCGCCGAATATCCGGTCAGGGGAAGGAGATGAGACATCGTCGTTACCCCGCGGCCGCTCTCGCACTGCTCGCGTCGACGACGTGGCCTGCGATCGCCGCGGATTGGCCCGAGGTTCCGGTGCCGGAAGGGGCGAAGGGCGAGATCGTCAGCGACGACATGCTCTACAACGGCCTGCACATGCGCGCCAGCCGCTTCACCGTGCCGTTGCCGGTCGACAAGGTCAAGGCGTTCTACCGGGAGGAATGGGGCCGGCGCATGATCGACACGCCGCATCGCGGCAAGAGCGTGCTCGGTTACCCGACCCGCGATGCCAAGCACTACATCACCGTGGAGCTGACCCAGGCGGGCAATTCCACCCAGGGCCAGATCGGGGTCATGGAGTTGCCGAAGAAACCGCCATCCGCCGACAGCATCGGCGCGGGTTTCGCACGCATGCCGGATACCACGGTGGCCGAGGACATCGTCTACCTGGACACGCCGGCGCGGGTACGGACGATCAGCATGGTCAATCGCTACAGCCCGCAGCAAAACAGCGACTTCTACGCCAGGAACCTGGCGCCGAAGGGCTACGTGAGAGAACCGGCCAAGACCCCCTGCAAGACCAGCAGCGCCGAGTGCGTCACCCGCTATGTCAATGGCGACAAGCGGGTCACCGTCTCCTCCAGCAAGTCGCAGGCCGGAACCGTCGTCATCGCGGTGATCGAATGAACCGGATCCACGCCGATGCCATCGCCGCGCGCCGCCGCCAGCGGGGCCAGGCCACCATCGAATACACCGTCGTGGTGATGCTGGTGGTGATCGTGCTGATCGCCCGCCCCAGCATCATCGACGACGTCGTGACCGCGCTGAAGGAAGCGTATTCGGCGTTCGTCTACGCCATTTCGTGGTCCGACATCCCGATCCGCTCGTAAACGCCCCACAGACCAAGCGCAACCACCCATGCAGAAACCGAACATCAGCAGGAACCTGCTCTACATCATCATCGCCGTGGTGATGGCGATCCTCGCCGCGCTGATCGCGGTGCGCTACGTACAGAAGCAGGTCGACGAACGCACCCGTGACGACAGGGAAATGGTCCAGGTCGCGGTGCCGGTCGAGGACATGCCGCAGGGCGCGATCATCGCGGCCGGCGATCTGGCTTCGCGCAGCGTGCCCGCCGAGTTGGCTCCGGCCGACGCAGTCACTCCCGAGAACCACACGGAGTACGAGGGGCGCATGCTGCGTGCGCCCGTGCGCGGTGGTGCACCGCTCAGCGCGGCAGCACTGGTGCCGTTGTACGACCAGTTCTCGAAAGTGATCCCGCAAGGCAAGGTTGCGTACACGCTGAGCGTGGACGAAAACAACTCGGTTTCAGGAATGATTGCCCCGGGCGATCTGATCGACATCCTGTTCATGAAGGACGCTGAGCAGGGCACGGCGACTGGCGTCGAGGTGTTGCCGTTGCTGAGCCAGATCAAGGTGCTGGCGACTGGCAGCCGTGTCGGCGAGAAGGTAACGCCGGAAGGAGAGACCGACGACGAAGCGCAAGGCTTCTCCAGCGTGACTCTCGAACTGGACCACCGGCAGGCCAATCAGCTGGCGGTCGCGTCGAAGGCCGGCAACCTGCGCGTGTTGCTACGCGAACTGCACGACACCTCGCCAGGATCGGCCAGCGGCCTGAGCGAGAACGAGCTGCTGCAATCGTTGGGCGCAGGCGGCGCGCGCGGCAGCAGCGGTATTGAATTCATCATTGGCGGAAAGGGCTGAGAACGGCATGACGGAGACGAAAGGACGCGGGCCCGTGCGGCGCCGCAAGGAAGGGTTTGTCGCAGTGTTTTTCGCCTTGTGCGTGATGCAGGCGGCCGCGATGGCGCAAACACCGACGCCTGCGATCGCGCCGAAACAGGTGGCGCAGCCGGCGGTCACCCCGGCCGAACTGACGCCGGCGAGGGACCAGGCAGGCGCGGCACGGGATACACAGCAAATCACCGGAAGCGCGGCTGCGGCGATCCAGGACGTGCTGGGTTCGGGCTCCGGCTCGCAAGCACGGGCCGAGGCCCTGGCCGGCGACGGCCGGCCTTCGAGTGCGCCGTTGTTGCCACGCAAGTTGAGCCTGTACGCCGGCCAGGCGGTGGTGCACCGGGTGCCGGGTACGCTGCGCCGCGTCGCCGTCGGCAACGGCGAGGTGGTCAACGTCTACACGGTCGGCCGCGGTGAAGTCGTGCTGATCGGTACCGCTGCAGGCGATACCAACGTGCACTTGTGGCTGGGCGACGGTTCGCAACGCGACGTGCCGGTGACGGTCACGCCGATCAGGGGCGACGGGCTGGCCGACACCGTGCGCGAATTGCTCGGCGACGTGCCGGGACTGGTGGTCAAGTCGGTCGGGCCGAACGTGATCGTGTCCGGGCGCGACCTGGACGAAGCCACCACGCAGCGCATCGCGCTGCTGCAGAAAGCCTATCCGCAGATCCTGAACTTCGCCGGTCAGGATCCGGTCGGGATGCGGCCGATGGTGATGATGGACGTGCAGATCATGGAGTTCAACAAGAACGCCGTGGACGAGCTGGGCATTCGCTGGGATTCGGTCATCGGCGGTCCCGTCGGCGGTTTGATCCGCGATGTCACCACCAACAACTATTTCCGCGTGTTGCCGAAGGACAACGACACGTTCGAGGACATCAAGGACGACCTGCCCACCAAGCTGCCCGGAACCCAGGCCTATTTCGGCATCGCCACCACCATTGCCTCCAGCATCAATCTGCTGATGAACCGCGGCAAGGCATGGGTGCTGGCCTCGCCCAAGCTCAGCGCCAAGAGCGGCAGCAACGCCACCTTCCTGGTGGGTGGCGAAGTGCCGATCGTGATCCCGTCGATCCTCGGCCAGAGTCAGGTCGAGTACAAGGAATACGGCATCCGTCTGAACATCTCGCCGACGGTCAACGCCGCGAACCAGATCGCCACCTCGATCATGGCCGAAGTCAGCCGCATCGATCCGGCCGTGCAGGTGGAAGGCGTCCCGGGCTTCCTGACCCGCCGCACCGAAACCGAGATCAACGTGCATGCCGGCGAAACCATCGTGATTTCCGGCCTGCTCGACACCTCGGCATCGAAGACCGTGGACAAGTTCCCGATCCTGGGCGACATCCCGATCATCGGTCGGCTGTTCCGCTCCGACGGCTTCCGCGGTAATCGCACCGAGCTGGTCGTGTTCGTCACCCCGCGCATCGTCACCCCGGCCTCGCAGGAGAACATCGACGCGCTGCGCCGCGGCGACGCCATCCGCGAATCGCTGGAAACCGACACCACCAAACTGCAACGCAAGCACATCAACTGACGCCGATGTTCAACGTAGTGATCAACGCCCCTGGCCGTGACCCGCGCTCGGTGCAATGCATGCACCGCGAATGCGGGATCGGCCGCGACGACGCCAACCTGGTCATGCTGCAGGGCTGGTCCATCGCCAGCAAGCACGCTTCGCTGATCAGCGAGGACGACGGCGTCTACATCCTGTCACTGGGCGGCAAGGCGCCGATCACGGTGAACGGCACGCGGGTGACCTCGAAACATGGTCCGATCGGCAAGGCCGACGAGGTGCGCATCGGCGACTACACCCTGCAGGTCACCAACTCCAATGCGGCGAACGACGGCGCCATGTCCCACAGGAAGGCGGCCAACGGCAAAGCCGCGCCGGCGGCCGCAATCCAGCCGGTCGAAGCGGTGAGAACGGCGCCCCCTCCTGCCGAACCCGCCGCCGAGAACACCGAGCTTGCACGCAGCGAAGACGTGCGTCCCGACATCAATGCGTGGCGCAGCAAGGTGCATGCCGCGCTGGTTCGCCAGCTCGACCTGCGCCGCGTCGACGTGCGCAGCATGGGCGATCAGCAGCTGCGCGACACCACCATCAACCTGATCAACGAGATCCTGGAACGCGATTTCCGCGACCTGCCCAAATACATCAACCCGCGCCGGCTGGCCAAGGAAGTGCTGGACGAGGCGATCGGGCTGGGGCCGTTGGAGGACCTGATCGAGGACAACAGCGTCACCGAGATCATGGTCAACGCGCACGACGAGATCTTCATCGAGCGCGCCGGGCGCATCGAGCGTTCGCAGGTGGTGTTCACCAGCGAGCGCGCGGCGCTGGCCGCGATCGAGCGCATCGTCACTCCGCTGGGTCGGCGCATCGACGAAAGCTCGCCATTGGTCGATGCGCGCCTGAAGGATGGCTCGCGCGTCAACGCCGTCATCCCTCCGGTGGCATTGCGTGGACCCAGCATCAGCATCCGCAAGTTCGCCAAGCGCCGCCTGCTGGGCGAAGACCTGCTGAAGTTCGGTTCCCTGGACGAGCGCATGCTCGAATTCCTGACCATGGCCGTGCGCGAGCGCATGAACATCGTGGTATCCGGCGGCACCGGCTCGGGCAAGACCACCCTGTTGAACATCCTGTCGAACTTCATCCCCGACGGCGACCGGGTGGTGACCATCGAGGACGCCGCCGAACTGAAACTGGTCCAGCCCAACCTGGTGGCGCTGGAAGCGCGTCCCGCCAACACCGAGGGCAAGGGCCAGATCACCATCCGCGACCTGGTCAAGAACGCGTTGCGCATGCGTCCCGACCGCATCGTCGTCGGCGAGTGCCGCGGCGGCGAAAGCCTGGACATGCTGCAGGCGATGAACACCGGCCACGAAGGCTCGCTGACCACTGCGCACGCCAACAATCCGCGCGAGACGCTGTCGCGCCTCGAGGTAATGGTGATGATGGCCGGCATGGACCTGCCGATGACCGTGGTGCGCGAGCAGATCGCTTCGGCGGTGAACCTGATCGTGCACCAGCGCCGCTACCCGTGCGGATCGCGCAAGGTCAGCCACATCACCGAAGTCACCGGCATCGAGAGCGGCACGATCCAGTTGCAGGACGTATTCCTGTTCAAGCCGACCACCTACCACGGGCCGGATGGCAAGGTCGCCGGCAATTTCATCGCCACCGGCGCCGTGCCGGAGTTCTACGAAGGCCTAGCCGAACGCGGGGTGCCGGTCGACCTGGGCATCTTCCGCAACACGAATGGGGGCAACTGATGGGTGCCTGGCTGCTCGGCGCGGTGTTGTTCGTCTGCTTCCTGCTCGGCGCGCTGCTAGCGGTGCGCGCCGGTGCGCGTTTTTGGGACCGTTATCGCGAGAACTTCGTCGACCAGGCGCGGCTGAACCTGTCCGATATGTTCCTGTTCATGGACACCACCCAGCTGTTCCTATTCAACGCCGTGCTGCTGGTGGTGGTGCCGTTGCTGGTGTGGTTCGTCACCGGCAGCCTGATCATCGCGCTGCTGCTGGCGGCGCTGCTCGCGTTCCTGCCGCGCAAGGTCTATGCGTGGATGAAGCAGAGGCGCATCGACAAGATCCAGGAGCAGTTGCCCGATGCGTTGCAGATGCTGTCTGGCAGCCTGCGCGCTGGCGTCGGCTTCGCTCCGGCGATGGAAGTGCTGGTGCATGACGGCCAGCCGCCGCTGGCGCAGGAACTGGCGTTGGTGCTTCGCGAACAGCACCTGGGCGTGCGCACGGAAGAGGCGCTGGAGCATTTCAGCGACCGCGTGCCTATCGTCGACGCCAAGCTGTTCGTGTCCGCGGTGAACATTTCCCGCGAAGTCGGCGGCAACCTGGCCGAGACCCTGGCCACGCTGGCCGAAACCCTGCGCCGGCGCTTGATCATGGAGAACAAGGTCAAGGCCCTGACCTCGCAAGGCCGGCTGCAGGGCATCGTGATGGCGATGTTGCCGGTGTTCCTGATCGGCTACCTGACCTTCATGTACTCCAGCACCATGCAGCCGATGTTCCATACCTGGCACGGCTGGCTGGTGATCGCCATCTGCGTGGTGATGGAGTACTTGGGCTACCGCATGTGCCGCAAGATCATGACGATCGACGTATGACCTGGATGCTTGTCATTTTCGCTTTGCTCGCCGCTGGCGCCGTGCTGCTGGTGGTGATGGGCACGCGCGGCGCGCTGCGCGAAGTCGAAGTTGAGGACCGCACCTACTACGACCCACTGCCGCGGATCATGCAGTTGATCTGGCCGTTGGTGACGGTGACGACCCGCTGGATCGCGCCACGGTTGAAGGTGACGCAGATGGAACAGACCCACCGCCAGTTGCAGGCGGCGGGACAGGACTACACGCTGACCCCGGAAGAGTTCTACGGCTTGCGCCTGGTCAGCGCGGGCATCGTCGCCGCGTTCTTCCTGCTGTGCACGCTGATGCTGGGCAAGCTGGGCATTGGCGCCGGCTTCATGTGCCTGGTCTTCGGTGGCGTGCTCGGTTGGTTGTATCCGATGCTCTGGCTCGGAGAGCGGCGCAAGCTGCGCCAGCGCGCGGTGGTGCGCGACCTGCCGGTGTACCTCGACTTCATCACCATGTCGGTGGAAGCCGGCCTCAACGTCACCGGCGGCATCGAACAGGCGGTCGCGAAGGGACCGCCGGGAGCGCTGTCGCAGGAGTTCTCGCGCATGCTGCGCGACCTGCGTGCCGGCCTGCCGCGTTCGGAAGCGCTGAAGCGCATGGCCGAGCGCATGGACATCTCGCAGATCACCAACTTCACCAGTGCGCTGATCCAGGCCGACAAGGTCGGCGCCAACCTCAGCGAAACCTTGCGTGCGCAGGCCGGCCAGCGACGCGAGGAGCGCTTCCTGCGCGCGGAGAAGCTGGCGCTGGAAGCGCCGGTGAAGATGATGTTCCCGCTGGTGATGTTCTTCTTCCCGCTGATCTTCCTGTTCATCGGCTACTTCATCTATCTGAAGATGCTGGAGGAAGGCATCCTGTGAGGACAGGCAGCATCCAGCGCGGAAACAAACCGGCCATCGAGCAGGTCTGGATGGCCGATCGTTGGTGGCAGCGCCTGCGCGGGCTGCTGTTGCGCGCGCCACTGGCCCGCGATGGTTCGCAGGCATTGGTGATCAAGCCGTGCGCCAGCGTGCACACGCTGGGCATGACCTATCCGCTGGATCTGGTGTTCCTGGACGCCAGGCAGCGCGTGTGCGGCGTGCGTCGCCACGTGGCGCCGTGGCGTGCGGCGGCGTGTCGCGGCGCGCAGACGGTGGTCGAGTTGCATGGCGGCGCGCTGGACGCGCTGCAGCCCGAAATCGGCGAAACCTGGACATGGCGGCCGGCGTGAGTGCGCTGGCCGGAGGAGAGAACCGCATGAGCCCTCGTCTTCGTTCGTACAACCCGCGCCGCGATGTCGGCGGACAATCGATGGTCGAGTTCATCATCGCCGCGCCGGTGCTGCTGTTCCTGATCCTGTCCATCGTCCAATTCGTGTTGCTGTACCGGATCAAGGCGACGCTGGACTACGCGGCATTGGAAGCGGCACGTGCGGGCGCAGTTCACGGCGCCGACAAGAGTGAGATGAAGAACGGGCTGGCGCGCGGCATGACCCCGCTGTTCGCGCACAAGACGTCGATGACCGAATTGGAAACCGCCTATCTCAAAGCAAAGGCCGAGATGGCGCTGTTCGGAAAGGTCGAAGTGATCAATCCAACCCGTTCCGCATGGAATGAGCACAAGGAAAAGCAGTACAACGGCCAGTATGCCTTGCCCAACGACAGCCTCGCATTCCGCAGCGACAGCGTTGGCCGCAGCGGCGTCAGCGTGCAGGATGCCAACATCCTGAAGATTCGGGTGACCTACCAGGCCCCGCTGGTGGTGCCGTTCGTCAGCTGGGTGCTCAAGGGCAAGTCGGAATACCTGAAGTCGGGCACCTTCGAAGGTTCGCCGTTGAACCCGATCACCGACCGCTTGCCGATCGAGTCCTACGCCATTGTGCGCATGCAGTCGCCGATCTACGAAACCCGCAACCTGGACCACTGATGCGCCGCCGCTTGGCTCGTCGTGGTCTGGTCCTGGCGGCATGCGTCTGCGCCGCGGTTGCCCATGCGCAATCGTCCACGGAAGGCGTCGCCCAAGTGATGACCAACCAGCTGGGTCCGCTGACCCGAGCCACGCCACGCGGAAAGCTGGAACCGGTAACCGTGTACTTCCGTGAAGATGCGTTGCGCATCGATTTCAGCGACGCCGCCGGCAAGGCCTACCGCCTGCTGTTGCCCGGAGATGGCCAGCCGGGCTGGATCGTCGATGCGAAGGGCGCGGCATTACCGGCCTTGAAAGCGCGCTGGCCGCTGGTATTCGATCCCCAAGCGCCCTGCTCGGGACAAGGCATGTTCGCGAACTGCCAATCGCAGGGCCCGGGACTGGTCGCCGGACAGAACGCCCGCCATTGGCGCTACCGCTTCACCCGCAATACCGGCCCCGGCCTCACCAGCCGTGGCGACATGTGGCTGGATGTGGAAACCGGCCTGGTGTTGTTCTACCGCGGCGAAACCGGCGCCGGCCTGCCGCAGGAATGGCAAGTGCAATCGGTCGACTACCGCACGTTGCCGGAAGGCACGTTCGATCTACCGAAGAGCATTACGCGGGACCGCTGACCTGCAAGGCGGCCACAGCCGTCCCCATCACTTGCTGCTGACGTACTTCTCGCGACGAATCTGCGGAACCGGCAGGCCCGCTTCCTTCAACGACTCGAAACACGCATCGACCATGTTCGGATTGCCGCACAGGTAGGCGATGTCCGTTTCCGGGTTCGGCGCGAACTCGGCCAGGTGCTGCTGCACGTAGCCGTGGCGCACATCGGGGTGCGGGTTCGACGGCATTTCGCGCGACAGGCAAGGCACGTAGCGGAAACTCGAATGAGCGTCGGCGAACGCGCGGAACTCGTCGCCGTACAGCAACTCGACCGGCGTGCGTGCGCCCTGCAGCACCACCACTTCGATTCCGCGTTCGCCGATCAGTTTTTCGATCTGCGGCAACATCGCCCGGTACGGCGTCACGCCGGTGCCGGTGGCGATCAGTAGGTAGCGTCGGTTGCTGTCGCCGGGCATCAGGCAGAAGCGACCGTACGGGCCGCTGGCCTGGATCTCGCCGCCTTCGGGCAGGTTCTCGAACAGCGCGGTCGCCGCGCCGCCGGCCACGAAGCTGACCGCGATCTCGACCTGCTCGCCCGGGCCCAGCGCGTGGTCATGGATCGTCGCCAGCGAATAGCTGCGCTTGGTCGCGGTGCCGTCGGCGTAATGGAAATGCACCTGGATGAACTGGCCCGGGACGAAGTCCAGCGGCTGGCCGTCGGCCCGGGAGAATGCATAGTGGCCGACGCTGGGCGCCAGCATGCGCCGCGAAACCAGGCGCAGCGGGAATTGGACGATAGCCAAGGCGAATGGAACGGTCTGGTGCCGGGTCCGGCCCGGCGGGACGCCTATAATAAGCCCGCGCACCTTCCGACGCTTCTGCGCACGCGCCGCGCCACAAGGCACCACATGGCTTCCCTCGCCGCTGCTTCAGCCCCCGCCCTTTCCATCACCGACCTGCGCAAGACCTACGACAACGGCACCACCGCCCTGAAGGGCGTGTCGCTGCAGGTCGCGCCCGGGGACTTCTTCGCCCTGCTCGGCCCCAATGGCGCCGGCAAGTCCACACTCATCGGCATCGTCAGCTCCCTGGTCAACAAGAGCTCGGGCGAGGTCAAGGTATTCGACGTCGACCTGTCGAGACACCGCGATGCGGCGATGCGCCTGCTCGGCCTGGTGCCGCAGGAGATCAACTTCAACCTGTTCGAGAAGCCGCTCGACATCCTGGTCAACTACGCCGGTTTCTACGGCATCCCCCGCGCCGAGGCGCTGGTGCGTGCCGAAGAGGAACTCAAGCGCGCGCGCCTGTGGGAAAAGGCCGGCGTGATGAGCCGCACCCTGTCCGGCGGCATGAAGCGCCGGCTGATGATCGCGCGGGCGATGATGACCCGCCCGCGGCTGCTGATCCTCGACGAACCCACCGCCGGCGTCGACATCGAGATCCGCCGCGACATGTGGAAGGTGCTGAAGGAGATCAACGCCGCCGGCACCACGATCATCCTGACCACGCACTACCTGGAAGAAGCCGAAAGCCTGTGCCGCAACCTGGCGATCATCGACCGCGGCACCATCGTCGAGCAGGGGCCGATGAAGGCGCTGCTGGCCAAGCTCGACGTCGAAGGCTTCCTGTTCGACATCGACGGCCAATTGCCGGCCCAACTGCCGGCGATCGAAGGCACCACCCTGGTTGCCGCCGATCACCACACGCTGGACGTGGAGATGCCACGGGCGATGGACCTGAACAGCGTGTTCGCCGCGTTGAACGATGCCGGCATCCGCGTGCGTTCGATGCGCACCAAGTCCAACCGGCTGGAGGAATTGTTCGTGCGCCTGACCGGCAACGAGGAGAAGGCAGCGTGAACTCGACCACCGAAACCCTGACCGCCAGCCAGACCACCGGGCAGAAGAACCTGGTCGCGCTGGGTACCATCGTGCGCCGCGAGGTCAACCGCATCCTGCGCATCTGGGGCCAGACCCTGGTGCCGCCGGCGATCACCATGACCCTGTATTTCCTGATTTTCGGCGGCCTGATCGGCAGCCGCATCGGCGACATGGGCGGCTTCAGCTACATGGAGTTCATCGTGCCGGGCCTGGTGATGATGAGCGTGATCCAGAACAGCTACGGCAACATCAGCTCCAGTTTCTTCGGCGCCAAGTTCGGCCGCCACATCGAGGAAATGCTGGTCAGCCCGATGCCGAACTGGGTGATCCTGGGCGGTTACGTCGCCGGCGCGGTGCTGCGCGGGCTGATGGTCGGCGCCATCGTGCTGGTCATCGCGATGTTCTTCACCAAGGTGCGCGTGCCGCATCCGCTGGTCACCCTGAGCACGGTGTTGCTGGGCGCGACGATCTTCTCGCTAGCCGGCTTCGTCAACGCCGCGTTGGCGAAGAAGTTCGACGACATCGCCATCGTGCCGACCTTCATCCTGACTCCGCTGACCTATCTCGGCGGCGTGTTCTATTCGGTCAAGCTGTTGCCCGCCTGGGCCGAAGCGGCGACCCACGCCAACCCGATCTTCTACATGGTCAACGCGTTCCGCTACGGCTTGCTCGGCCAGAGCGACGTGCCGCTTTGGGTGGCGTACGCGTTGATGCTCGGCTTTGTCGTCGCACTGGCGGCGGTGGGCCTGTGGCTGCTGAAGAAGGGCGCCGGCCTGCGCAGCTGAAGCAGGGTGCGGGAAGTGGCCGCAGTGATTCCGTGGCGACGTTGTTCCAGATGACAGGGGGTCGCCCGGGCCGAACGGCCCGGATTCATCCGGAGACAAGGAGCATCCCATGGCATCGGTCCAAGCCGTCAATTTGACCATCACCCCCGTCGCGAACAGCGACAACGTAAGCGTGTACGTCGGCTATACGGTCGCCGCCAGCAGCCACGACCTCGCGACAGGGCAGCACTACCGCGAGGTTTGCGAACTGATCGGCGACGATACGCCCGGCGACGGCACCGACGACGCGCTGCGCACGATCTACGACGCAACGACCACGTTCGACGGCAGCCACAGCGCGTACACGCGCGCCATTCAGCTATTCGTGCCTCGAAGCGCGCTCGATGAAGACAGCGGGCGAGCCATCCTCGATGAGGACGAAATCCGCGCCAAGGTTACGCTGCTCCCCATTCCGACCAGTCGCGAAAGCAACCTGATACGGCTCGGCGGACTGGTATTGAATCCGAACTGAGCGGTCGCTGGTCGAACCGTTGGCGGACGGCGTCGTCGTGATTCAGACGTCGCCGTCCGTCGCCCAGCCTTCGCCGGTGCCGCGCTGGAACACGCGATCGCCGTCGCGCACCTCGCCAGCGGGAATGGAATCCTGGGCGGCCAGTTCCGCGTACAGGCCGGTGAAGTCGGGTTCGGTCGCACGGATCAGCTGTTCGAAGCTGTCGATGACGAAATAGGTTTTCTGGAACGTGTCGATGCGATAGCGCGTGCGCATGATCCGCGACAGGTCGAAGCCGATGCGGTTGGGCGCCGCCGATTCCAGCGAGTGCAGCGACTCGCCCTTCGACGACACGATGCCACTGCCATAGATGCGCAGGCCCTCCGCCGTATCGATCAGGCCGAATTCCACCGTGTACCAGTACAGGCGGGTCAGGTTCTGCAGCGCTTCGGCGCCGATGCCGTGTGCCTTCACACCGCCAGCGCCGTAGGCCTGCATGTAATCGGCGAACAGCGGGTTCATCAGCAGCGGCACGTGGCCGAACAGGTCGTGGAACAGGTCGGGTTCGGCGATGTAGTCGATCTGCTCGGGGCGGCGGATCCACCAGGTCACCGGAAAGCGGCGATGGGCCAGGTGTTCGAAGAAGGTCAGCTCCGGCAGCAGGCCTTCCACGCCGACGAGGGTCCAGCCGGTCGCCGCGCCCAGCACTTCGTTCAGCTGCTCGAAGCGCGGGATCGCGCGCGGGTTCATGCCCATCGCGTCCTGCGCCTGAAGGAACTCGTCGCAGGCGCGGCCGACCAGCACTTCGCGCTGGCGCTGGAACAGCGTGCCCCAGGTCGCGTGGTCCTCGGCGGCGTAACTCTCCCAAGGCTGTTCGACCACCGCCGTGGTGTAGACCGGCACGTAGCCCTTGTCGGTCTGCTGGTGTTCGACGCGGCGCGGTTCGTTCATCGTGGACTCCGGTGGCATGCCGGCATCGTAGCGGGCAAGCCGCGCAACGGGCTTGCAAAGTTGCGTCCAGGGGCCGTTATGTCGCAATCTTGTTGCAGGAATTTGTCTTGTAGAGCAATAAATGGCCGAATCCATTGCCCTGGACCGCACCGACCTGCGCCTGCTGGCCCTGCTGCAGCGCGACGGCCGCGCCACCAATGCCGACATCGCCGCGCAGGTGAACCTGTCGCCGTCGGCCTGCCTGCGCCGCGTGCAGCGGCTGGAAGCGGCCGGAGTCATCGCCGGTTACGCCGCGCAGGTCGAACCGCGCGCGGTGGGCCTGGGCCTGCAGGCCTTCGTCCGGGTGCAACTGGAGCGCCACGGCCAGCCGGCCATCGAACAGTTCATCGACGCCATCGGCGATTGGGAAGAAGTCGTCGCCTGCCACGCGTTGACCGGCGACATGGATTACCAGCTGCACGTGGTGGTGGAAGACCTGGAACACTTCTCCCGGTTCCTGCTCGACCGGCTGCTCAACAACGCCGGCGTCGCCGACGTCAATTCCAGTTTCGTGTTGCGCACGGTCAAGCAGACGCGCGCGCTGCCGCTGGGGCACCTGGGCTGAGTATTGGCCTGTCGCACCTGCGGCGCGCGTTCTCAGCGGACACCACAGCGGGGAGCACAACCATGGCGCAACGTTTCATCTGGATCGCAGTCCTGTACCTGATCGTCGGCGCCAGCCTGGGCCTGTACATGGGCATGACCCAGAACTTCAGCCTGATGCCGGTCCACGCGCACGTGCTGTTGGCCGGGTGGCTGTCGCTGGCGATGGCCGGCGTCGTGTACCGATTGTGGCCGGCGGCGGCGCAGACCCGCTTGGCACAGGCGCATTTCTGGTTGCACAACCTGGGCCTGCCAGCCTTCATGCTGGCGCTGGCCGCGCACCTGACCGGGCACGAGCTTCCCGTGTTGCTGTCGGTGGGCGCTTTGGCGTTCCTGCTGGGCCTGCTGTGCTTCGCCCTGAACGCCTGGCTTCGCGTCAGGGGCTGAAACCTGCATCGTGCGGGAGCGGCCGCTCCAGTCTGGACCGGCCGCTCGTCCGGTTCGCTCAGAAGCCGTTGTCGCCGTCGAGGATGCGGCCTAGCCCGCCAAGTACCGAACCTTCGCCGCGGTTGCTGCCACCCGCCTGCGGCGCGGCCTGCAGCATGCGTCCGGCCAGGCGCGAGAACGGCAACGATTGCAGCCACACCTTGCCCGGGCCGGTCAGGGTGGCAAGGAACACGCCTTCGCCGCCGAAGAACAGGCTCTTGATGCCGCTGACCGGGCGCACGTCCATGTTCACCGTCGAATGGAACGCGACCACGCAGCCGGTGTCGACGTCGATGCGCTCGCCGGCCTGCAGTTCGCGCTCGACCACGGTGCCGCCGGCGTGCACGAACACCCAGCCGTCGCCCTCGATCTTCTGCATGATGAAGCCTTCGCCGCCGAACAGGCCGGTGAGGATCTTGCGCTGGAAGAAGATGCCCAGGCTGACGCCGCGTGCGCCCGCCAGGAAACTGTCCTTCTGGCAGATCAGCCGCCCGCCGTGTTCGTCCAGCTTCATCGCCAGCACCGTGCCCGGGTAGGGCGCGGCGAAGGCGACCTTGGCCTTGCCTTGTCCGGCATGGGTGAACACGGTGGTGAACAGGCTTTCGCCGGTGATCACGCGCTTGCCCGCCGACAGCAGCTTGTCCATGAAGCCGCCGCCGGAACCGGTGTGCGAGCCGTCGCCGAACAGGGTGTCCATCTGCACCGCGGCGTCCTTGTACATCAGCGCACCGGCTTCGGCGATGGCGCTTTCGCCCGGATCCAGCTCCACTTCGACGAACTGCATGTCGTTGCCGACGATGCGGTAATCGATGTCGTCGCTGCGGCGGCTTGCGCCGTTGGGCAACGGCGGCGGCGGAGTGACCGTGGTGTCCGTGGCATCGGCGAACTCGGGCATCGACTTGACCGCCTGCCAACCGGACAGGCCTTCGCGCCAGCACAGATCGCCTGGATGGCTGCGCGCCCAGGTCTGGGCGGCGTCGCCTTCCAGCGGGCCGGTACGCTGGTTGGTCGCGGTGTTGTGGAAGTACCACTGGCTCATCGGGCGGCTCCTGCCTCGGAAGGGGACAAGGCGTCGATTCTAGTGAGCCGGACGTGACGGGAAACGGCACAAAGTCATGCCCGCGGAACATCGGTTTCAGGCGCCGCGGAGACTGTAAAAAAACCGTTGCCCCGCCGACTGCTGTCCTGCAACATTCGCGTGCTGCCCGCTGTGCGCCGCCCATTCCCCTCTCCGGAACCCACCATGACCCCGACCCGCCTCGCCCTTGCCATCGCCGCGCTGCTGCCGATGGCCGCCTTCGCCCAGGAAGCCGCCAAACCGGCGGAAAAGGAAGCCGTCGTCCTCGACACCGTGCAGGTCACCGCGCAACGCAAGGTCGAGAACATCCAGGACGTGCCGGTTTCGATCAGCACGGTCAGCGGCGAAAAGCTCAACGCGCTGGCTTCCGGCGGCACCGATATCCGCTTCCTGTCCGGCCGCGTGCCCAGCCTGAACATCGAATCCTCGTTCGGCCGCGCCTTCCCGCGCTTCTACATCCGCGGTTACGGCAACACCGACTTCCGCCTGAACACCTCGCAGCCGGTGTCGCTGGTGTACGACGACGTGGTGCAGGAAAACCCGATCCTCAAGGGCTTCCCGCTGTTCGACCTGGACCAGGTCGAAGTGCTGCGCGGCCCGCAGGGTTCGCTGTTCGGCCGCAACACCCCGGCTGGCGTGGTCAAGTTCGACTCGGCGCGGCCGACCCAGGAATTCGGCGGCTACGGCAAGGTCGGCTACGGCAGCGACAACCTGTGGAACGTGGAAGGCGCGGTCGGCGGCGGCCTCACCGACAAGTGGTCGGCGCGCGCATCGGTGCTGTTCCAGCGCCGCGACGACTGGGTGAAGAACACCTATCCCGGCCCGAACGATGGTTTCGAAGGCTACGACGAAGGCGCGGCGCGCGTGCAGTTCCTGTACGAGGGCGAAGGTTTCGAAGCGCTGTTCAACGCACACGCGCGCCATCTCAACGGCACCGCGCGCCTGTTCCGCGCCAACATCTTCAAGCCCGGCACCAACGATTTCGTCGATGGCTTCGACGAGGACAAGGTGTCGCTCGACGGCTACAACCATTCCGAACTCGACAGCAAGGGCGGCAGCGCGCGCCTGAACTGGGACTTCGGCGAGCTGAAGCTGTTCTCGATCACCGGCTACGAGTCGGTGGAGACCTACAGCCGGGGCGATATCGACGGTGGCTACGGTGCCGTGTTCCTCCCGAGTTCCGGCCCGGGCGTCATCCCGTTCGCTTCCGAAACCGCGGACGGCATTCCGAAGCATTCGCAATGGACGCAGGAATTCCGCGTCGAATCGGACTACCCGGGCCCGCTGAACTGGCAGGCCGGCGTGTTCTATTTCAAGGAAGACTACGACGTCGAAAGCTTCAGCTACGACTCCTTGAACAACGGCGCACAAGACGGTTACCAGCGCATCAACCAGACCAACGATGCCTGGGCGGTGTTCGGCAGCCTGACCTGGCAAGCCACCGACAAGCTGCAATTGCGCGCTGGTGCGCGCTATACGGTCGACAAGAAGGACCTGGGCGTCGAGGAATACTGGAACACCGGCTTCGTGCCCTGCGTGCTGTCGGCCAAATGCGACCTCGCCGGCCTGCTCGCCGCGCAACAGGCCGCCTATGCCGCGGGCAACGCCGCCGACCCCAACCTGTCTGCGTCGACCGAGGACAAGAAGTTCAATTGGGACCTGTCGGCGACCTACGCCGTCAACGACGACGTCAACCTGTACGGCCGCGTCGCCACCGGCTTCCGTGGCAGTTCGATCCAGAGCGCGGGCGCGTTCAACGAGAAGACGGTCGCCGGGCCGGAAACCGTGCTGTCGTTCGAGGCCGGCGTGAAGGCCGACTTCTGGGACAAGCGCGCGCGCATCGCCTTCGGCCTGTTCCACTATCGCGTGAAGGATCAGCAATTGACTGCGGTGGGCGGCAGCGGCAATGCCAACATCCTGCTCAATGCCGACAAGAGCGTCGGCCAGGGCTTCGAGCTCGACCTGCAGGCTTACCTGACCGACAACCTGCTGGTCACTTTCGGTAGCAGTTACAACGACACCGAAATCCAGGATGCAGGCCTGATGGTGGCGACCTGCGGCAATACCATCAATCCCACCCGGCCGAACTGCACGGTCACCAATCCCTACGAACTCAACCCGCTTACGGGCAGCTTCCGCGCCAACATCGACGGCAACCCGCTGCCGCAATCGCCGAAGTGGACCCACAACCTGACCGCGCGCTGGGGCATGCCGGTCGGCGAGGGCGCCGAGTTCTTTGTGTTCACCGACTGGGCCTATCGCAGCGAGGTCAACTTCTTCCTGTACGAGTCGAAGGAGTTCACCGGCAAGTCGTTGCTGGAAGGCGGCCTGCGCGTCGGTTACGGCTGGGGCAATGGCGATTACGAAGTGGCGCTGTTCGGCCGCAACATCACCAACCAGATCCGTGCGGTCAGCGGCATCGACTTCAACAACCTGACCGGCATGATCAACGAGCCGCGCACCTGGGGCGCCGAGTTCATCGCCCATTTCTGAGCGCGGCGATGAGTGCCGCCGTGCCCGCGATACGGCGTCCGCCCGGCAAGGGCGAACGCCGGGCGCTGGCCGGCGTGGTCGTGTTGGCGCTGGTGGCATCGTTCGCCATCGCCAACGACCGCCTGACCTGGTCGCTGGAGGTGGTGTGGGCCATCGTGGGACTTGGGCTGATTGCGTGGCAGTGGCCCCGGTTCCCGCTGACCCGCCTGCTGTGCTGGCTGCTGGCCCTGCACGCGCTGGTACTCATCCACGGCGGTGCCTATACCTATTCGCTGACACCGGGCGGGTTCTGGCTGCAGGAATTGCTGGCCACGCAACGCAATCCTTGGGACCGGCTCGGCCATTGGATGCAGGGTTTCGTCCCGGCGATCCTGGCGCGCGAACTGCTGCTGCGGCTGACTCCGCTGCGGCGCGGCGGATGGTTGGTCTATCTGGTGCTGGCGGCGTGCCTGAGCTTCAGCGCGTTCTTCGAACTGATCGAATGGTGGGCGGCATTGGCGATCGGCGCGGATGCCGATGCGTTCCTCGCCACCCAGGGCGATCAATGGGACACGCAGTGGGACATGTTCCTGTGCCTGTGCGGCGCGGCGACGTCGTTGCTGGTGTTTTCACGTTGGCACGATCGCCAGCTCGGCGCGGACGCGCTCGCCGGCAAGTAATCCAACGTCCAATCAGCGAGCCGGCGTCGCCAGCAGGGCCTCGCGCACCACGTCGAGCAGCTGCTCTTCCGGATCGGTGCTCTGCTCCCAGTACATCACCCCGCCCAACCCGCGCTCGCGCACGAACGCGGCCTTGGCTTTCAGCGCCTGCGGGTCGTCGTAGCTGATCATCTTGCGTTCGGCCGCGTTCCACAGCCACGCCGATTGCGCGGCTTCGTCCCAATGGCGGACAAAACCGCCCTTGCCCAGGAAATCGCGCTGGATCTGCTGCCAGGTCACGTAGCCGCCATCGCTGGCGAAGGGCTGGTACAGACCGTCGTGTTCCGGCGTCACGTCGCCGAAGCGGCGACCGTAGAACGCCAGGCCCAGATTGATCTTGCGCGGCGGTACGCCACCGGCGAGGAATTCGTCGACGGCACGCGTGGCGTTGCGGCCATCGGCCGGCGACAGTGCGGAAGGGCGCAGCCCGGCGTGGTGGCCGGTGGTCGGGTTGAGGCTGCCGTAGAAGTCGTAGGTCATCAGGTTGATCCAGTCCAGCGCCTTGGCGATGCGCGCCAGTTCGAGTCCCTCCGCCGCCTTGCCGTCGGCGGCGGCGATGGTCAACAGGTAATGGCGTCGCGGCTTGCGGCCCAGCACGTCGAGCCGCGCGCGCAATTCCTCAAGCAACAGGCTGAAGTTCTCGCGGTCGGCCGGCGAATGGCTGATGCCCGGCCCCGGCTGGGTCGGGTATTCCCAGTCGATGTCCAGTCCGTCCAGATCGTGCGCCAGCATCAGCGCGGTCGAAGTGTCGATGAAGGTCTTGCGCGCCGACGCGG
The DNA here is from genome assembly GCF_017939625.1 of Pseudoxanthomonas helianthi. Classification (GTDB taxonomy): domain Bacteria; phylum Pseudomonadota; class Gammaproteobacteria; order Xanthomonadales; family Xanthomonadaceae; genus Pseudoxanthomonas_A; species Pseudoxanthomonas_A helianthi. Next base: position 1,201,716 of record NZ_JAGKTC010000001.1, on the reverse strand, counting down.
TCGCCGCGGCTTCGGAAAAATTGCCCGCGCCCCAGCCGCCGATCGACAACACCACCTTCAGTTGGGGGTTGTCCTTGCGCAGTCCGGTCAGCGTGGCCAGTGAGTTCGGTGCGGTGTCGCCGGGCAGGAAGACTTCGTGCTGCGGATTGACCTTGGCGAAGGCGAAGTTGATCACGTCTAGCTTGCGCGCGCTGACCGGAGGCAACTTCTTTGCGTCGGACACATAGCCGATGACGTGAAACGAAGGTTCGTCGTTGCGCCGACTTGCGAATGCGTCGTGAGCCGCCAGCGCAGCGAAGCAGACCAATCCCGACAACATTCTCGATGCGATGTTCAAGTTCAGGCCGGCGTGGTGAAGGGCCCTGAACTATACGTTGTTGCCGCGCACCGTTATGTGCGCGTCGTTGTAGGAGCGCTCTTCAGAGCGCGACCGGAAAACCCGATCTGCTAAGTTTTCGGCGGATGTTGTTCCATCGGTCGCGCCCTGAAGGGCGCTCCTACGAAAAGCGCTTCACTCCGAGGGCGGATCGCGCGGCGGGCTTTCAACCGCCGAACGGCGGGTCAAGCGCAGCACCACGCCACGCCGTTGCTCCGGACGGTGCCACAACACCGGAACGTCCTGCGGCGCGGGCGGCTCCAGCTCATCGTTCGCCGCCGCGAGCTCTTCCTCGTCTTCCCAGCTGTAGCGCTTGCGCGGCAGTTCGGGATCCAACCTGCGGAACAGGAACGCGGCCAGTACGCCGGCCAGCGCGCCGCCCAGGTGCGATTGCCACGACACGCCCGCTTCGTGCGGCAACACGGTCAGCAGCATGCCGCCATAGAAGAGGAAGCCGATCATGCCGGCGGCGATCGCCGCGCGGTCGCGGCGCAGCACGCCGAGCATGAACACCAGGAAGCCCAGCCCGTGGGTCACGCCGCTGCCGCCGAGGTGGTGCGAACCGGCTTCGCCCAATAGCCATGCGCCCAACCCCGAGCCCAGCCACAGCAGCGGCAGGGCACGCAGGGTCGCGCGCGGATACACGCTGCCGGCCAGCGTGCCGAGGATCAGCACGGCGACCGCGTTGGCGGCGAGGTGTTCGACCGAACCGTGCAGCAGCGGCGCGGTCAGCACGCCGAGCAGGCCGTCCAGGCTCTGTGGCGTCACCGCGTAGCGCGCCACGTCGAAGCTGCCGTGCGCCGAGTACACCAGGACCAGCAGCAGGACGAAGGCCAGGCTCAGGTTCAGCGCGCGCAGGATGCGGCCGCGGTCGAAGCGGCCCTGGGCCTGGGCGTCGTAGCGCGGGTCGTCGGGATGGTGGGCGGGTTCCATGTCTCCTGCATGGCGACGGCCCGGGCCGAAGCCAAGGCCGCCGAGGGCGGGATTCAGCGTCCCGCCGCGGCCGGGGGCCGGCGCAGGCTCAGCCAGATCGTGACCGCCAGGATGGCGAACACCACGCCCAGCGACGCCACCACCGGCACCTTCACTAGGTCGATGGCCAGCATCTTCAGGCCGATGAAGCCCAGCACCACCGCCAGCCCGAACGGCAGCAGGTGGAAGCGGTCGGCCATGCCGGCCAGCAGGAAGAACATCGCGCGCAGGCCCAGCACCGCGAACACGTTCGAGGTCAGCACCACGAACGGATCGGCGGTGATCGCGAAGATCGCCGGGATGCTGTCCACCGCGAAGATCACGTCGGTCACGCCGATCAGCACCAGCACCGCGAACAGCGGAGTGAACCAGCGCCGGCCATCGCGGCGCACGCTCAGCGCCTGGCCGTGGTACTCGCCGGTCAGGCGCAGGTGCCGGCGCATCCAGCGCAGCGCCGGGTTCTGTTCCAGGTCCGGCTCCTTGCCGGCGGCGAACCACATCTTCACCCCGGTCAGCAGCAGGAACGCGCCGAACACGTACAGCAGCCAGTGGAACTTCGCCAGTAGCGCAGCACCGGCGAAGATCATCAGCGCGCGCAGCACGATGGCACCCAGTACGCCGATCACCAACACGCGCTGGCGCTGTTCCTCCGGCACGGCGAAATAGCTCATCACCATCAGGAACACGAAGATGTTGTCGACCGCCAGCGACTTCTCCACCAGGTAACCGGTGAGGAACTCCAGGCCGACGCGCTGGGCGAGGACCGGGCCGGCGGTTTCGGCCAGGTACCACCACAAGCCGGCGTTGAACAACAGGGCCAGGCCGACCCAGCCCGCGCTCCACCACAGCGCTTCCTTGAACGTGACCTTGTGCGCGCCGCCGTGGCGCATCAGCACCAGGTCGGCCAGCAGGGCCAGCGTCACCACGACGGCGAAGCCGCCCCACAGCCAGGGATTGCCTATCGATTGCATGCAGAACTCCGGTTCGAAAACGAGAACGCCTCGGACCGCAAGGCCGAGGCGTGCATCGGAAACCGGCTTTTCGGGGTTCCAGCGCAAACCTTCGCCATCGCGGCGAAGGTCTCGCTCGCAACCACGGAATACCCGTGGTTGCCGCCGGACCGGAGCCTGGTTCAGGCTCGAAATGACGGCCACGACGTCGGGAGCTACTCCCCTTCGAGGCGGATTGTCCCGGTCGCGGCGGATCGGGTCAACCGCCCCGGTAGAATACGTTCATGAACGCACCGAATCCCGCCGAATTGCCCGTGGTCCGCCTGAAGAACGCGTGGCGTTCCAGCCATCCGTGGATCTTCCAGAAACTGGTCGAAAAACCCGCGCAGCGGCCCAAGCCCGGCAGCATCGTCGACGTGGTCGGGGTCGATGGCGTCTTCGTGGGCCGCGGTTTCTACAACGGCCATTCGCGTATCGCCGTGCGCATCCTCGAGACCCATCCCGACATCGCCGTCGACCAGGGCTGGTTCGCGCGCAAGATCGCGGAGGCGGTGTCGCTGCGGCGCGATGTGCTGAAGCTGGACGAGATCTCCAACGCCTGGCGCGTGGTGCACAGCGAAGGCGATGGCCTGTCCGGCCTGGTCGTGGACCGTTACGACGACCTGCTGGTGGTCGAGTTCTTCAGCGCCGGCATGTTCCGCCATCGCGAATGGGTCTACGACGCGTTGCGCATGCAATTCCCCGGTTGCCGTTTCCACAGCTTCGCCGACGAGCACGTGCAGAAACAGGAGTCGTTCGACTTCCACAACACCAGCGGCACCGCGCCGGCGGTGATCGAGGAATACGGGATCAGGTTCCGCGCCGATCCGGCCGGCGCGCACAAGACCGGCTTCTTCGCCGACCAGCGCGAGAACCGCGAATGGCTGAGCCGCCAGTGCGCGGGCAAGCGCGTGCTCGACCTGTGCTGCAACACGGGCGGTTTCGCCGTGTATGCGGCGGTGCGCGGCGCCGAGGAAGTACTCGGCGTAGACATCGATGCCGACGTGATCGAGATCGCCAAGGGCAACGCCAAGCTCAACCAGGTGCGGCCGAAGTTCGTGCAGGCCGACATCTTCCCCTACCTGCGCGACGCGGCCACGCGCGGCGACCAGTACGACGTGGTGATCCTCGACCCGGCCAAGATGACCCGCGACCGCGACCAGGTCATCAATGCGCTGAAGAAATACCTCGACATGAACAAGCTCGCGCTGGGCGTGGTCAAGCCGGGCGGACTGTTCGCGACGTTCTCCTGCACCGGGCTGGTGAGCGAGGAGCAGTTCCTCGACATGCTGCGCCGCGCCGCGTTCTATGCCGGACGCACGATCCAGGTGCTGAAGGTCGCAGGCGCCGGCGCCGACCACCCGTTCATGGCCCACGTGCAGGAATCGCGTTATCTCAAGGCGGTGTTCTGCCGCGTAGTGGATTGATGTGCAGGTGGGCCCAGGCCCACCCTACATCAGGCGTCCTGCCCCTTCGCCAGCAGGCTGGTGCGACGGCTGTAGAGCAGGTAGACCAGCAGGCCGAAGGCGTTCCATAGCAGGCACCACAGCTGGGTCCGGGTCGGCAGGCTGCTGAACAGGTAGATGCAACCGAGGATCGCGACCGGGCCGACCAGCCACGCCAGCGGCGCGCGGAACACGCGCGGCCGATCCGGTTCGCGCTTGCGCAGCACCAGCAGGCACGCGCCGACGGCGATGAAGGCGATCAGCGTGCCGGCGTTGGCCAGCGCGGCGATCTCGTCGAGGCGGGCGATGCCGGCCAGCGCCGAAGTGACGATCGCGGTGAATACGGTGATCGCCACCGGCGTGCCACGTTTGCTGACCTTGGACAGGCTACGTGGCAGCAAGCCATCGCGCGCCATCACGAAGAAGATGCGGCTCTGTCCGTAGAAGAACGCCAGCAGCACCGTCGGCAACGCGATCACCGCCGCCGCCGCGACGATCTTCGCCGCGCTGCCATGGCCCAGCTCGCGCATGATCAGCGCCAGCGGCTCGGCGCTCTTGCCGAACACGGCGAAGCTCATCGCGCCGACCGCGGCCAGTGCGACGACCAGGTAGATCAGCGTGCAGCCGACCATCGAACCGATGATGCCGATAGACAGGTCGCGGCCGGGATTCTTGGTTTCCTCGGCGGCGGTGGAAATCGCGTCGAAGCCGTAGAAGGCGAAGAAGATGATCGCCGCCGCAGCCATCACGCCGTGCTTCACGCCGTCCGCGCCGCTCGATTCGGCAAAGCCGTAGGGCATGAATGGATGCAGGTTGGCCGCGTCGAAGTTCGGCAAGGCGATCGCGACGAATACCGCCAGCGCGATGATCTTCGCCACCACCAGGAACGCGTTGAGCGTGGCGCTTTCGCGGGTGCCGGCGATCAGCAGGCCGGCGACGACGAATGTGATCAGCACCGCCGGCAGGTTGATCAGGCCGCCTGCATGCGGTCCGGCGGTCAACGCCAGCGGCAAGTCGACGCCCAGGCCGCGCAGGAAACCGACCGCATAGCCCGACCAGCCCACCGCGACCGTGCTGACCACCAGCGAGTATTCGAGGATCAGGCTCCAGCCGACCACCCAGGCGATGGTTTCGCCCAGCACCGCGTAGCTGTAGGTGTAGGCGCTGCCGGCGGCCGGCATCATCGTCGACAGCTCAGCATAGGCCAGCGCCGCGCAGGCACAGACCACGCCGGCGATGACGAAGGAGATCAGCACGGCTGGCCCGGCGAGGTTGGCGCCGACGCCGATCAACGTGTAGATGCCGGTGCCGACGATGGCGCCGATGCCCAGCGCGATCAGGTGCGGCCAGCCCAGCGTGGGCACCAGCCGGCGGCCTTCCTCGTGCTGGGTGATGGTGTCGAGCGACTTGCGGCGGAACCAGGTCATGCGCGGCCTGCGGACGAAGGAGTTGCGCGCAAGTGTCGCGCAACGCGCGGGCGAATGCGACGTTTGGCGCATCGAAACCCGTGGGAGCGGCCTTGGCCGCGAATGCCTTACATCGTAGAGCGGGGCTTGCCCCGCTGCTTCTGCCTTGCCGTATTGGATCGGAAACAGCGGAGCAAGCCCCGCTCCACAAAAGCCGAAGCAAAAGCACTCGCGGCCCTGGCCGCTTCCACGAGAGTTTCTACTGGTTAGGCGTCTCGCTGCTGACGACGTGCGCGCTTGCCCGCTCCGGATCCAGCGGTCGGACTTCGTAGAAGATGCCCTGCTGCACCGTCGGGCTGTCCGACAGCAACTGCGCGGCCGCTTCCAGCGACGGCGCCAGAACGAACCAGAAGCCGCCGATCATTTCCTTGATCTCGGCGAACGGTCCGTCGGTGACCGTGCGTTTCCGCGTCACCAGCGCGACCTCGCGGGTCAGCCGCGAACCCCTGCGCATGTGCCCCGCGGCGACGTGCGCGTCCAGCCAATCGTAGAACTGGTCGATCGCCGCCTGGATCGTTTCCGGGGAAGCGTCCGCGTCCCATTGGCCGCGGGAAATGACCAGGTATTCGTTGAGCTTGGATTCGTTCATTGGGCTGGAGCCATCCGTGCTGTGCTGTCGGGGAAGCGAGAATAACAGCGCACCGGCGCAACGATTGAGACGCGCCCCGCGACACCCAACCGGACGCGATCATCCTTCCCGGTGGGAGCGACGTAAGTCGCGAAAGCTCTTCCTCAATAGAGGACAGGGATTCGCGACTTACGTCGTTCCCACGGGAACCGAGCAGGGGTCCCGACTAGGGTTTCGCCTGCAAATACCGTTGCGCCGCTAGCTCGCCGACCTGCCGGCCCATGGCCTTGCCCACCTCAGTGGAGTTGCGGAAATGCACGCCATCCCAGATGCGCGCGTTCGACACTTCGTCGACGAAGGCATCGATGCTGGTCCAGCTGCGCGCCACATCGCCGGCCGTATAGCTGGTCGTGGTCAGCCTGGGCGCCGGCGTACCGCCCAGCTCCGCCTTCAACACCGTACCGACCGTGCTGGCGACGATGCAGTGGGCGCACGGATATTCGGGATGCATCGGCGTATCGATGAACGGTACCCACGACGCGTCGCGCTCGGTGGCGTTGTTGCCGTCGTTGTCGCCGTTGCGGATCGCGGTGATCGGCCGCCAGAAACCGTAGTGGTACTTGGCGTCGAACACGGCGATCAGCGCATCGTCCACCGCCTGTGCCACCGTCGCGTACAGGCGGGCGTTGCGGGTCACGTCGCGGCCGGGCATGTCCGCGACCGAACGCACCACGCCGTAGTAGATCGGCGGCAGGGTCGCTTCCCAGAACCTGGCGACGGCGGTCTGCTCGGCGCTGCGCGCCGTGCTGTTTTTCGCGCCCATCGCCTTGATCTCGTTGTAGTCGCGCGCCCAGGTTTCGCCGGCCAAGGTCGGTGGCGGATCGGGGCGGAACTGCGCCGCGCTGGCCATCAGCCAGGGCTTTCGCCCCGGCCATTGCGATACCGCGGGCAGCGCAGTCGGCACGTAAACGCCGGCGGCGGTTTGCGGCCGATAGGCTTCGGCGCCCGCGATGCCGTCGTTCTCGCGCGCGGTCAGCACCGCCTGTGCGGCGCGTTCGCCGATACCGAGCCCAGCCGACTTCGCCGGATTGTCGGCGATCTTCGCGAGCGTGGCCTGGTAGGACGCGTCGATCGCGGCTTGCTGCGCCGGCAGCAACTTCGACAGGGCGGCATGGCTGGCCGCGGCCACTGCGGCGTCGATCGACGCATCGGGCGTGGCGCCCAGCATGAGACCGTCGTCCGGATAGCGGTGGGTAATGGCATTGACCGCTTCGTAGGTCGCGGTGTGGACGATCGCCAACACGCGATTGGCTGGTGGCGGCTTCATGTCCGCGGCCATGATGATCTTGCCGGCTTCGATGTTGCAGTCGGTGATCGCATCGGCCCGCACGGACAACCCCGTGGCGAGCAGGGCGATGGCGAGCGGTGCGCGCATGGCGGCCGCGATTCTTTCGATCCTGCGCATGGTTGGGTCCTCCATTCCCGCAGAAACGGGGGCCGTCGGCCGGGAAGGACAGGTTTCAGGCAGGATGGTGACGAATGTAAGCCGCGATACCGACGATCGCCGCCAATGCCAGCATCACCCACCAGCCATGGCGCTGGTAGAACGGAATCGGCTCGCCACCGAGCAGCGCCCGTGCGCTGTCCGGGTTCAGCAACCACCCGTGGCTGCACACCGGGCACACCAGTTGGTACTGCTGGTGCCGTACCCAGCCGAACAGATGGTAGAAATGCCCGTAGCCGTACTTCAGGCGCACACCGAAGTCGCGCGGCTCCGCGCAGCATTCGCAGAATTCGCGCTCGTGCAGGTCGAACTCGATCGTGCGCTCGGCCCAGCCCCACAGGATCATCTTTTTCCCCTCGCTCCCGACGCGCAGGATAAACCGAAGCGCCCAGGGCGGATCATCCGTTGAGACGCGGACGGCTACACTGTCCGCATGGATAACCAGACTCTCCTGATCGCCCTGCTCGGTCTTGCCGTGACCATCGTCGTTCTGCTGGTCGTGTTGCTGCTGCGCAAGCCCGAACGCGTGCTGGAACGCGCGCTGCGCGAAGAGCAGCGCGACGGCCGCGGCGAGTTGCGCCAGCAACTGGACAGCCTGTCGGCGGCGCAGGAGCAACGCATCGGCGGCTTCGGCCGCAGCCTGGCCGACCTGACCGAGCGCACCGACCAGCGCCTGGACGTGCTGCGCGCGGCCTTGACCGAAGACGCGCACAAGTCGCGCACGGAATTGACGCTGCGCCAGCAGCAGTTCGCCGACACCCTGTCCGCACAATTGCGCGAACTGACCCAACGCAATGAGCTGCGCATCGGCGAGATGCGCGCCACGCTGGAACAGCAGCTGCGTGCGCTGCAGGAAGACAATGCCCGGAAACTGGAGAAGATGCGGGAAACGGTCGACGAGAAGCTGCAAAGCACGCTCAACACGCGACTGGATTCGAGCTTCAAACTGGTGTCCGAGCGATTGGAGCAGGTGCAGCGCGGACTGGGCGAGATGCAGCAGCTCGCCACCGGCGTGGGCGACCTCAAGCGCGTGCTGACCAACGTCAAGAACCGCGGCAGTTGGGGCGAAGTGCAGCTGGAGAACATCCTCGAACAAACGCTCACCGCCGAACAGTACGCGCGCGGCGTCAACGTTCGGATGGAAAGCAACGAGAAGGTGGATTTCGCCGTGCGTCTGCCCGGACGCGGCGCGCACGACGCACCGGTTTGGCTACCGCTGGATTCCAAGTTTCCGCACGAGGATTACGAAAAGCTGCTCAACGCGCAGGAACAGGGCGACGTCGAAGCGGTGCGTGCGACGGGCGCGCAACTCGAACGGGCCATTCGCGTCCAGGCCAAGTCGATCAGCGACAAATACATCGCGCCTCCGCAGACCACCGATTTCGCGGTGATGTTCCTGCCGACCGAAGGCTTGTATGCCGAAGTCATCCGCCGACCCGGCCTGGTCGACCTGCTGCAGCGCGAACACCGCGTGGTGATCGCCGGCCCGACCACGGTGACGGCATTGCTCAACAGCCTGCAGATGGGTTTCCGGACTCTCGCTATCGAACAGCGCTCCAGCGAGGTTTGGAGCCTGCTGGGCGCGGTGAAGAGCGAGTTCGGCAAGTTCGCCGGCATCCTCGAGAAAGCGGAAAAGCAGATCAACACGGTCGGCAAGAGCCTGGGCGACGCCAGTCGTAAGACCCGCACCATCGAGCGCAAGCTGCGTGGCGTGGAGTCGTTGGGGCAGGAGCAGACGCAGGCGTTGCTGGGCGAGCTGGACCAGGAAGAACCGGAGCCCGAGGCCCGGGCAGACGAGGACGAATGAGCGGTGGCTTTTTAACCCTTCTCCCGCTGGGAGAAGGAAAAACTCAACCCCCGCCCTGCATCGGCACCACCGCCGGCATCGCGTCCATCGGCACGGTCGGGTTCTCTTCCTCGTCCTTCAGGTAATCCGGCAGTTCCTCGTCGGCCTTGTGCTTGCGGTCGCTTTCGATCTGGTAGCTGCGCCGTTGCAACCATGCGTCGCGGACCAGCGCGTAGTCGTCCGGCACGCCTTCGCGCTGCGCGTCCAGCGGCAGCAGGTCGGCGCGCACGTTGACCAGGTTCAGGCCCTGCAAGCCCAGGCGCACGCGGTCCTCTTCGATCTGCCGGACCGGCGACAGCGGCGCGTCGCCGACCAGACCGAACACGTCGCGCACCGTGCGCGGGCCGAACAACGGCAGCTCGACGTAGCGCGAACGCTTCCAGCCCCAGGTGCCGAGGGTCTGGCCGAAGTCCTCGCTCTTGCGCGGCAGGCCGGCATCGCTGGCGGGATCGAACAGGCCGCCGATGCCCAGGGTCGAGTTCAGCAGGAACCGGCCCAACGCCTGCCCCGCGCGCCCGGGCTTGCCCTGCAGCAGGCTGTTGATGATGGTCAACGGCTGGCCGAGATTGTCGAAGAAATTGCCGATGCCCAGCCGGATCGGCCGCGGCACCACCTTCACGTAACCGCGAGCCAACGGTTTGGCGACAGCGCGGTCGACCGCATTGTTGAAGCGGTGCATCTTGCGGTTGAACTTCTCCCAGGGGTCGTAGCTGGTCGGCAGCTGCGCCTCGGGAGGCAGGTTCGGGTCGGCGACCGGGTTGTAGGCGTCCTGGCCGTAGATCGCGGCGAAGTCGTCCTCGGCGGCGTTGGCCGTGCCGGCGCTTGCGCTACCCGCCGTATCGGCAGGCACGGCGTGAGTGGCGGCATCGGCAGGAGGAACGACCTGAGCGTCGTCGGCGAGCGGCGGCGTTTGCGCGGCCGGTTCCGCAGCGGCGACGGAGGTGCTGCCATCGACGAGTGCGGGTTCGACGGGAGCGGACGCAGCGGGTTTCGGTGCCGAGGCGCAGGCCGAAGCGAGCGCGGCGAACAGTACGACGAAGGCGATGCGGTACGGCTTCATCCGGTTTCCTTGTGCCCGGTTCCGTGGGCGCAGACGCGTGGGGGAGCGTCTTTCTGGGACAGCGTGCCGGCGTGCTGCCGGCTGGTCGCCAGCCTCGGCGTTCAGGCCAGCGAGGGCTCCAAACGATAGGCGGCGCGCAGCTCGGCCAGTCCGGCGGGCTCGCCGACCAGTTGCGGCGCTTGCCCGGCCTGGCGCAGGCGCGCGGCGAGTTCGGCCAACAATGCCAGCCCGGCACTGTCGACGGTAGTGACATTGGTCAGGACGATGCGTTGCGCGCCCGACAGCGCGCGGCTGGCCTGCGGCCACAGCGCGACCGCGGCGGCGCGGTCGAGCGCGCCGCCGAAGACCAGGGCATCGCCCTCGCGCTTGAACGTCGAATCCGCCAAGGCCGGGCTCAGTTGCCGCCGGCCTGCAGCGTGCCCTTGCGCAGGTCGGCCGCGACCTGGGCGATGGACTTGGTGCGCAGCGGGGCGTCGAACTGGTTCTTGAAGGTCTGCACGTAGGAGATGCCTTCGATCATCACGTCGAACACCTTCCACTGCCCGCCGCTGTTGCGCATCAGGTAATCGATCGGCACCGGTTCGCCGTCGCTGCGCAGCAATTCGCTGGCCACCTTCACGCCGCGCCCGCCGGGCAGCGGGGTTTCCGACTTCACCCGCACGCGCAGCTTGCTGTTGAAGTCGAGCAGCGACGAACCGTAGCGCGACATCAGGTTGTCGGCCATCGCGTCGGCGAACAGCTTGATGTCGCTGTCGGGCGCGCCGCGGCCGTGCACGCCCAGCACCAGGCGGGCGGCGTAGTCGCGGTCGAACACGCGGTTGAATTCGGTATCCACGTACTGGCGCAACGCCGTCGGGTTCTTGCGGAACTCGGCGCGGCGGCTTTCCAGCGTGCCGATGATGCGGCTGCTGCTGTCCAGCACCAGCTTGCTGGCCGAACCCTGCGCGGCGGGCGCGGCGGTACGCGCCGGCTGGGCCGCTTGGGCCTGGGCCAGCACGGGCGCGCCGGCCAGCAGGGCCGAGGCGAGGGCGAGCGAGGTCAGTCGGAGCTTCATGGGGTGGGTTCTTCCGTCTTTTCGGGGGAGGCCGGCGCTTCGTCGGTCTTGCCGGCGGCATTATTCCCGCCGCCGCTGAACAGGTACTTGCCGGCCATTTGCAGCAGGTCCACCGCCGGCTGGGTGAAGGCGATCTCGTCGCCGGGCTTCAGCACTTCCGGGTCTCCGCCGGGCGAGAGACCGATGTAGTTCTCGCCGAGCAGGCCGCTGGTGAAGATGCCGGCCGAGGTGTCGGCGGGCAGATCCTTGTAGCGATTGTCGATGTTCAGGGTCACCACGGAATCGAACTTGACCGGGTCCAGCGTGATGTCGCCGACCTGGCCGACCACGACGCCGCCGATCTTCACCGGCGCCGACTTGCGCAGCTGGCCGAGGTTGGTGAAACGGGCCTTGATCGGATAGCTGTCGCCGCCGAAGCCGAACTTCTGGTTGGTGCTGGCGATGGCCAGGACCAGCAGCGAGGCCAGGGCCAGCAGCAGGAAGGCGCCGACGGCGAATTCGAGGCGGGGTCCGCGGATGGACATGACTCAACTCCTGAACAAGAAAGCGGACAACACGAAATTGAACATCAGCACCAGCAGCGAGGCGTTGACCACTGCGCGGGTGGTGGCGACCGACGTGCCTTCGATGGTCGGTTCGGCGTGGTAGCCGACATAGGCGGCGACCAGCGCCGAGGTGCCGCCGAATACGGCGGCCTTCAGGAACGCCGGCAGGAAGTCCTTCTGGATATCGACCGCGTCCTTCATGATCTGCCAGAAGGTGCCGTTGTCGATGCCGAGGATCCGCACCGCCTCGAACCAGCCGGTAGCGATGGCAAAGGTGCAGAAGAAGCCGGTCAGCAGCGGCACGGTCAGCACGGCGGCCCAGAAGCGCGGCGCCACGGCCTTGGCCACCGGGTCGATGGCCATCAGTTCCAGCGCCTTGATCTGGTCGGTGGCCCGCATCAGGCCCAGTTCGGCGGCGATCGAGCTGCCGGCGCGGCCGACGAACAGCAGCGCGGTCAGCACGGGCGCCAGTTCCCGGTACAGGCCCAGCCCGATCAGCACGCTGACCTGGTCGCTGGCGCCATAGGTCTGGAGCGCCCGGAAACCCAGCAGGGTCAGCGAAAGTCCGACGAACGCGCCGCCAGCGGCAATGATCGGCAGCGAACGTGCGCCGATCTTGTAGATTTCCTTGATGAACTCGGCGAACAGGTCGCCGGTCGGCTTGGAGGCGCGGAACACCGACAGCGAGAACAGCCCGGCGGCGCCCAGGGCGCGGATCGGAGCGGCGAAGGGCATTAGGCGGCCTCCGCGCGGAAAGTCCCGCTGTTGAACGTGGTGTTGTCGAAGGCGATCGGCCCGTCCGGCTCGCCGCGCAGGAACTGGCGCACCAGCGGATCGGTGGTCGCCTCCAGTTCGCTCGGGGTGCCGGTGAAGACCAGTCCGCCGTTGGCGATGACCACGGCTTGGTCGGTGACCGGCAGGGTTTCGTGCACGTGGTGGGTCACGATGATGCTGGTCAGGCCCAGGGTGTCGTTGAGGCGCTGGATCAGGCTCATGATCACCCCGCTGGCGATCGGGTCCAGTCCGGTCAGCGGTTCGTCGTAGATCATCAGCGGCGGATCCAGGGCCAGCGCGCGGGCCAGGGCGACGCGGCGGGCCATGCCGCCGGACAACTCGCGCGGATAGGCGTTGGCGGCGGCGCGCAGACCGACCGCGTTCAACTTGAAATCGACGATGCGGCGGACCAGCGGGTCGGCCAGCCGGGTGTGCGTGCGCAATGGCAGGGCGACGTTCTCGGCCACGGTCAGGTCGGTCAGCAGGCCGTTGCCCTGCAGCAGCACGCCGATGCTCTTGCGCAGCTCCAGCAGTTCGCGACTGCGCCGCGGCACCCGCTGGCCGAACACCTCGACCGAGCCCGCGGCCGGCGGCAGTTCGCCGGTCAGCGCCGCCAGCAGGGTCGACTTGCCGCTGCCCGATGGGCCGAGCACGGCGGTGATGCTGCCGCGCGGTACTTCCAGCGATACGTCATGCAGGATGGTCCGCCCGCCGCGGTCGAGGCGCAGGCCGGACAAGCGAACGGCGGGGGTGGCGTCGGCGGACATCGAGATTTCGGGCGGCGGTCCGGAAACTGAACGCGATAGCTTCAAGGGTAGGGGCTGAACGGCACCTAGCCATACGGGGTGCCGAGCACGATTCCGTGCAGTGGATTCGATGGCGCCTGGTGGGGCGAGGCGATGCGTTTGCGAACGGCAGGTTTGCCCATCGCCGAACGCCTGAGCGCTGCGCGCGAGGCCGGGAAATCCCGACGAGGACCCGAGAGAACGGAATGGCGCGCCTGGAGGGATTCGAACCCCCGACCAATGGCTTCGGAAGCCACTACTCTATCCGGCTGAGCTACAGGCGCGTGATGCGGAAGCGGCAGGAGGACTGCTCGCGGCGCGCATTGTAAACGCAAACGCCGCCGCGCCGGGCTTGGCGCGCTTGCTAATCTTTGCGCATGGGTTACGAACGATTCGAACCGCCTTATGTGCCGCCGTGGAAGCGCCGGCTGGGCGCTTACTGGCGATTGATGCGCGGCGACCGCCCGATCGGCGTGCTGCTGTTGCTGTGGCCGACCTGGTGGGCGCTGTGGATCGCGGCGAAGGGCATCCCGCCGCTGTGGACGCTGTTCGTGTTCACCGCCGGGGTATGGCTGACCCGTTCGGCCGGCTGCGTGGTCAACGACTACGCCGACCGCTGGCTCGACCCGCAGGTGGAGCGGACTAAGTCGCGGCCGCTGGCGACCGGCGAGGTGTCGGGGCGCGAGGCGCTGCTGGTGTTCGCGGTACTGATGGTCGTCGCCTTCGCGCTGGTGCTGACCTTGAACCGGTTGACGATGTGGTTGAGCTTCGTCGGCCTGTTCCTCGCCGCGAGCTATCCGTACCTGAAGCGCTACACCTACCTGCCGCAGGTGTACCTGGGCATGGCATTCGGCTGGGGCATCCCGATGGCGTTCGCGGCGGTGCAAGGCAAGCTGCCGGCGCTGGCGTGGGTGCTGTACGCGGCGAACATCCTGTGGTCGACGGCCTACGACACCTGGTACGCGATGGTCGATCGCGACGACGACATCCGCGCGGGTTCGAAATCGACGGCAATTTTGTTTGGCGACCTGGACCTGGTGATCCAGGGCATCCTGTACGCGCTGTTCTTCGTCGCGCTGGCGCTGGTTGGCCGGCAGGCGGGTTTGGGGGCGTATTACTGGGCGGGGATCGGCGTTGCCGCGTTGCTGGTGGTGTACGAATTCGTCATCGCTCGCAAGCGCGAACGCGCGGCGTGCTTCAAGGCGTTCCTGCACAACAACTGGGTGGGGGCGGCGGTGTTCGCGGGAATTGCGGTGGAACTGGCGATACGAGCATGACGTAGGGTGGGCACGCTTTTGTGCCCACCATCGCGACACGGACCGGTGGGCACAAGAGCGTCCCCACCGTACGCCCTGATTTCACGATCCACGCAACGGTTTGATCGCGATGTAACGCCGCATGGCGTATCCCACAACCTCCACGAAGGCGAGGTTGTCGCGCATGTTGAGGTTCGTGTCCGCCCGCGTCGAGCGCGAATGGAACGACCGTCGGCTCTCGCCCAAGGTCAAGGCCATCGTCAACGAAGCCGCCGGCTACGCGGCGGAACGCTGGGGCTGGAATTTCACCCTTACCTCGATCCATCGCACCCCGGCCGAGGACGCAGCCCTGCACGCCAGCGGCATCCACGTCGACTGGCGCGCCGTCGACGTGCGCACGCGCGGACGCTCGCGCGAAGCGATCGACGACGTCACCCGTTACATCAACCGCCGCTGGATCTACGATCCCGCGCGACCCAACCTGAAAGTCTGTTTCGCCGAACCCCACGGCACCGGCCCGCACGCGCATTACCAGGTGCATGCCCGTACCCGCCGCCGCGAGCGAGGCAGTTAGCGTCGGTCGACAAGGCCCGTAGGGCGGGCTCAAGCCCGCCAGCAGACGGCACGGCGATATACCTGCAAAGGTGGGCCGGGCCCACCCTACGAATCGATTACCGTTGGCAATGCCCGCACCACACGCTGGTGCGCTGGCCGATGCTCGCTTCCTTCAGCTTGCGCCCGCAGGTCGGGCAGGCTTCCCCGCCACGCCCGTACACTGCCAGTTCCTGCTCGAAGTAACCCGGCAAGCCATCCGGCGAGATGAAATCGCGCAAGGTCGTGCCGCCGCGAGTGATCGCGTAGGCCAGGATGTCCTTTACCGCGTCGGCCAACAAGGCATAACGCTCGCGCGACACTTTGCCCGCCTCGCGCAACGGCGAGATGCCGGCGCGGAACAGGCTTTCGGCGGCGTAGATGTTGCCCACGCCAACCACGATGCGCTGGTCCATCAGGAAGGTCTTCACCGGCGCCTTGCGGCCACGCGACGTCTCGAACAGGTAGTCGCCGTCGAACGCGTCGTCCAGCGGCTCCGGCCCCAGGTCGCGCAACAGTTCGTGCGTCTCGCCCGGCGCCTGCCACAACAGACAGCCGAAACGGCGCGGATCATTGAAGCGCAGCACCCGGCCGGAGCTGAGGAAGAAGTCCACATGGTCGTGCGCGGCGACCTCGGTGCTGGCCGGCAGCACACGCAGGCTGCCGGTCATGCCCAGGTGCAACAGCGCGCTGCCGGCGGCGGTGTCCAGCAACAGGTACTTGGCGCGGCGGCGCACCGCGTTGATGCGCTGGCCCGGCAGTTTCTCCACCACGTCGTAGGGGATCGGCCAGCGCAGGTCCGGCCGGCGCAGCAGCACTTCGCGCACGCGCTTGCCTTCGACATGCGGCGCCAGGCCGCGGCGGGTGGTTTCGACTTCGGGCAGTTCAGGCATGGCGGATCGGGAGTCGGGAAACGCGATGGACGCCTCCCATTGTAGGAGCGCCCTTCAGGGCGCGACCGGGAGAATCGGATGGCGAGGAGGTTTGTCGAATCGCAAGTATCGGGTCGCGCCCTGAAGGGCGCTCTTACAGAAGCGCCACCTGGAAGCGTTCGCCACTGCGTTCTACGCGCAACGCTCCGCCGTAGGCTTGCGAGAGGTTTGCGGAAGTCAGCACTTCATCGCGCGCACCGTCAGCGAGCACCCGGCCTTCGCGCAGCAGGATCACGCGACCGATCTCCGGCACGATTTCCTCGATGTGATGGGTCACCAGCACCAGGGTCACGCCCTGCCGCGCCAGTTCGCGCAGCAGATCCAGGAAACGCTGCTGCGCGACCAGGTCCAGGCCGGTGGTCGGCTCGTCCAGTAGCAGCGCCTGCGGGCGGTTGACCAGCGCGCGCGCGATCAGCACACGCCGCATCTCGCCCGTCGACAGCTCGGCACACTGGCGCCGCGCCAACGCGGTCGCGCCGACGCGGGCCAGCGCTTCGCCCGCGCGCTGGCGGTGTTCGGCGGTGATCTCCACGTCCGGGTGCAGCACCAGGGTGGCGAAGCAACCGGTCAGCACCGCGTCTTCTACGCTGAGCCGGTACATCTCCTGCAGGTCGCGGGTCAGGTCGTTGGTCACCACGCCGAGGCGGTTGCGCAGTTCCTGAACGTTCCAGCGCTGCTGGCCGAACACCTTGACCGGCGCCTCGCCCTCGCGCGCCAGCGGGTACAGCTCGCGGTCGATCAGCTTGATGAAGGTCGACTTGCCGCAACCGTTGGCGCCGAGGATCGCGGTGTGCTGGCCCAGCGCGACTCGCAGCGATAGTTCATGCAGCACAGTCGATTCTCCGCGCACGACGCTGGCGCGGTCCAGTTCGATCAGGGGCAGTTCGGTTTCGTCCGAAACTTCGGCGACGGTCGACATGGGGATGTGATGGGGGCGGGAAATGTGAATGCCATACGCCGGCGACGGGTGAAAAACGATCCGGCAAGCCCCATTATGGCGATCTCGGCACCACTTCCGTGGCGCCCCTTTGCCCCGGAGCCCTCGCATGTCCCAGTCACTCGCCGACTTCCTGACCGGAGGCCTGCTGCAATTCGGCTGGTGGGGCCTGCTCGGCGCGCTGCTGGTGTTCACCCAGCTGACCATCTTCTCGGTGACCCTGTACCTGCACCGCAGCCAGGCCCACCGCGGCGTCGACTTCCATCCGGTGCTGAACCACTTCTTCCGTTTCTGGACGTGGCTGACCACGTCGATGATCACCAAGGAATGGGTGGCGATCCACCGCAAGCACCACGCCAAGGTCGAGACCGAGGAAGATCCGCACAGCCCGGTGACCAAGGGCATCGGCAACGTGTTCTGGCGCGGCGTGGAGCTGTACCGCGAAGCGCGCTGGCAGCGCGAGGACATCGAGCAGTACGGCAAGGGCGCGCCGGACGACTGGATCGAGCGCCGCCTGTACACCCCGTTCGCGACCTTCGGGCCGACCCTGCTGCTGTTCGTGCACTTCGCCCTGTTCGGCCTGCCCGGCGTGGCGCTGTGGGCCATCCAGATGGCGTGGATCCCGTTCTGGGCCGCTGGCGTAGTCAACGGCCTCGGCCACTGGTGGGGCTACCGCAACTTCGAATCGGCCGACACCTCGACCAACCTGACCCCGTGGGGCTTCTGGATCGGCGGCGAGGAACTGCACAACAACCACCACGCCTTCCCCAGCTCGTCGCGCTTCTCGATGCGCAAGTGGGAATTCGACATCGGCTGGGCCGCGATCAAGCTGCTGGAATCGCTGAAGCTGGCCAAGGTGCTGCGCGTGGCGCCGAAGTTGGACATCCGCCCGAACATCGCCGTGCCCGACGCCGACACGCTGAAGGCGCTGCTGTCGCACCGCTTCCAGGCGATGACCGACTACCAGCGCAACGTGTTCGTGCCGGCACTGAAGGAAGAAGCCGCGCATGCCGGCGCCAAGCTGCGCCAGTTGTTGCCGCGCAAGCTGCAGCGCGGCCTGGTCGACGACGGCCGCTGGCTCAAGCCCGATGCGCGCGAGCAATTGAACGGCTGGGTCGCCCAGCGTCCGCGCATCCAGCTGCTGGTCGAACACCGCAAGCGCCTGGCCGCTCTGCTGGAAGCGCGCAGCCACGACGCCGCCGAGCGCCTGCGCCAGCTGCAAGCCTGGTGCATCGAGGCGGAGCGCAGCGGCGTACGCGCGTTGCAGGAATATTCGGCGCGCCTGAAGGGCTACGCGTTGACGCATTGAGCCACACCACCGTGTAGGAGCGCCCCTCGGGGCGCGATCGTAGATTCTCCGGCTCACGGCAATGTCCGCGCAGCGCCATTTGTTCTGGTCGCGCCCCGAGGGGCGCTCCTACAATGTCGCGATGCGCGCGGTGGTTTCCCTTCTGTTGTTGATCCTGGGCTTGCCTGCCCCGGCCCAAGTCCACACCACCGACGACTACCTTTCGCGCATCGACGCCGATGCCGACGGCCGCGTGTCGCTGGCCGAATACCAGGACTGGATGAGCTACGCCTTCGACGGCATGGACCGGAACGCCGACGGCGTGCTTTCCGCGCTCGAACAACCCGGCGGACGCGGCGAGCCGGTCACCCGCACCCAACACCGCGAGCGCCTCGCCGCACGGTTCCGCAAACAGGATGCGAACGCCGACGGCTACCTCAGCGCGAAGGAATTGGCTGCGCCGCCGCGTTGAAACCCGCGATGATCGTCAGGCGTCGTCCTGCGGCAGCAAGTCCGGGTTCCAAACCACTTCCCAAAGATGCCCGTCGGGGTCCTGGAAGTACCCCGCGTAACCGCCCCAGAAGGTTTCGTGCGCCGGTTTGACGATCGTCGCCCCGGCCGCTTCCGCCTGCTTCATCACCGCGTCGACTTCGTCGCGGGAGGCGACGTTGTGGCCGAGGGTCAGGTCGGTGGCGCTCGGGCGGTCCACTGGCAAGCCGGAATCGTGGGAAATGCTCGTGCGCGGCCAGATCGCCAGCTTCAGTCCGGATTGCAGGTCGAAGAACGCGACCGCGCCATGTTCGAACTCCCTGCCGATGATGCCCTTCGTGGCCAGGCCCAAGCCATCGCGGTAGAACGAAAGCGCGCGATCCAGGTCGTCGACGCCGAGGGTGATGACGGTGATGCGGGCTTTCATGGATGTCTCGTCGGTTCCAACGGAGTATGCCTCGACAGCAAGGCAGCGTTGACCCGATTGAACCGTCAGGCACTGCCCGGCGGCAGACCGCCGACAGGCGTGAGATGCGTCAGCATGCAGCGCCAGGTGCCGTCCACTTTCCGGTAGATGTCGGTGATGTATTCGTCGGCGGCCATGGGCTTTCCGTCGAACGTGCCGGTGTTCTGGCCGCGGCCGGTGACCCAGGCGATGTCCCCGGCCACGCACGCATGGGTTGCCACCTTGGTCATCGTGGCGTGGCTCAGCAGGCCGGAGCCGATGACATCGAGGATGCGCGAACGGGGAACGGGGCCGGCCTCCGGCGTGACCAGTATCCAGTCGTCGGTGATGCAGCGCGAGATCCGCGCAACGTCGTTGGAGATCATGGCTTCGTTGAACGCGTCTTCGAGTTCGATCAGGAATGCGGGGATCCCGGCTTGCGTCATCGTATTCACGTCTTGTCTCCTGGCTACGTGTGGCGGCGGTTCGGATGGGCTATTCGCGCAGGATCTTGTCCATGGCCTTTCCCTTGGCGAGTTCGTCGACCAGCTTGTCGAGATAGCGGATCTTCCGCATCAGCGGATCCTCGATTTCCTCCACCCGCACGCCGCACACCACGCCCTTGATCGACGACGCGTTCGGATTGAATGCAGGCGCCTGGGCGAAGAAGGCTTGGAGGTCGTTGTCGGACCCGATCTGCTGTTGCAGTCCCTTCGGGCTGTAGCCCGTCAGCCAGCGGATGACCTGGTCGAGCTCTTCCTTCGAGCGGCCCTTGGATTCCACCTTCCTGACGTACAGCGGATAGAGGCTGGCGAACTTGATGGCGAAGACTTTGTCCAGGCGCATGGCATCACCTCGGATGGATTGGGCCCCGCTGTGTCCCAGTCACCACTTGGCGCTCGGGGACGTGGCCATGAGTTCGTACAGGCCGAAGACGTCGTTGTCGTCGACGCCAGGATCGCCGATCGCATAGAGCGTGCCGAACACGGCTTCGTACGTGGTGCTGCGGATGATCAGGCAAATATCCTCCGCGGAGACGCCGGCCGCAAGCGCGCGTTCGATCGCCGGCCCCACTTCCGCGAACGGGTCATCCGGGCGGCGCTTGCAGTTGGCGATGATGTTGTCGAGCCGGGAAGTCTGATCCAGCGGATTGATCATTTCCTTCCAAAGGTGCTCTACGAATTCTTCTCTGGTGGGCATACGGGTTCCCGGCGATTCGACGCCTGAATTGAGCCAGGCCGCGAGGCGGCGCAGGCCGGAAGGGATCGTCAGGCGGCGCACCACAGCACCAGGCCGCCGGACAGGAAGAGCACGAGCCATGACAGGTGCCGGCCACGGGTGAGGGCGAGCGGGAGAATTCCCGACAGGACCAGGGTATAGCCCAGGACGGTCAGTACGGATGTTCGAGTCGGGTTGCCGGACGCGGCCGTCCAAAGCAGCACCGCGATTCCCCACCACGCGACCGTCGTGATGTGCCATGCGAAGCGAAGAGTGCGAGCCGTGAACTCGGTCCCCCCGAACAACTTGGGCAGGTTGTCGCGGCGGAACAGGCGGACAAGGATGAAACGTTCTCCCAAGACCGAGTGCGCCAGGCCCAGGAGGAAGATCAGTAATGCCGCAGCATGCAGAGCCGTCATGGCCGTCTGGCGCCTGAATTGAGTCAAGCCGGGAAACGGCTTCGGCTTGAACGATTTGTGGGGTCCCACCCGGGACTTTTACAACCAACGCCGAACCCGGCAAGTGTACTGCTGCAAGCCATGAGTTCGAGCCTGACAAGGCTCCCGCCACGGAGCGACGCCAAGTGGCGGGCGCCCACTCTACTGCGGCAGTTCTTGGGCAAGGCCTATGAGGATCCCTTCTGGACCACGGATGTAGCAGATCCGGTAGACCTTCTCGTAATCGACGATCTCATCGACCACCGAGGCACCGAGCTTCTTGAGTCGTACGAGGGTGTCGTCGATGTCCTCGACGGCGAACATGACGCGCAGATATCCCAATGAGTTCACCGGGGCGGTGCGGTGATCGGACGCGATGGCAGGGGTGTCGAAGCGCGAGAGCTCCAGGCGGCCGTGGCCATCGGGGGTGCGCATCATGGCGATCTCGACGCGCTGGCCGCGCAGGCCGGTGATGCGGCCGGCCCATTCGCCCTCGATGGGCATGCGACCTTCGAGGATAAGGCCGAGTTCCGTGAAGAACCCGATGGCGGCATCGAGGTCTTCTACCACGATGCCGACGTTGTCCATGCGCTTGACTGCCATGAGGTCTCCTTTCGCTTGCGACTGAATCAATTCTGTTCGAGAAGCGGCGCTGGCTGCTTCCATAATGATGTCGTCGCCGTATGCAGAAGGCCATGACTGCCGAAGTGGGCTCATGGTCGGGCCGCTGTCAGGGGATATGGCTCATGCTCGGACGAAAGCGGAAGACCTCGCTGGTCATGGATTCGACAATCCCGCGCTCGAACTTCACTTCCTTGATGGTGGCGGCATCGGAGAAATGGTCTCCGGCCCGGAACAGCAGGTAACGCGAACCATCTCCGCCGGTTTTCAACCGGTAGACGGTGAAATTGGGTTCCTGCAGGTTGCCGACCGACTGCTCGAACCTGGCTTCTTCGCCAGCGGTCACCTGATAGGAATTCAAGAACAGGAAGGCGGATGCGTCGGGCAGGACCGGTCCCTTGCCCAAATGGTCGAGGCGCTCATAGATTCCGTGGCTGGTGAAGTCCGCGTAGGGCGCTACATTCGCGTTGTTGTCCGCGACGTCTTCCGCAGGCTTGATGGCGTTGTCGAAATCCTGTGCCGGGTGCCCGAAGGTACCGTCCATGAAGTAACCCAGGCGCGGGCCCAGGACCACGGTCCAGCCGTACCACGCCCACGGATCCTTGTTGTTCTTGTGCCACTGGATATGCCTTTCGTACCCGGCGGTGAACTCGGCGTCCTTCCCCGGGTGCGGGCTGATCGTCACGATCCTCGCGTAGGCGCCGGGCTTTTCCTGCGCGATGCAATCGATCGAGACGGAAAACAATGCGAGCGCCAGGATCCAGGTTTTCATCGTCATCTCCATGCATTGGGTTGGCCCCTCATCACAATCCCGGCCGCCCAGCGGCTTCGTTGCGAAGGAACGGTCAGGCATCGTGGCGGGGCAGCGGCGCCAGGTAATCCGATATCGGTTCAAGGATCAGCTCGGGCAAGCTTTCCGCGATGGCGTTCCGCATCTGTTGCCAGGCTTCCGGATCCACGGATGGTTGGGCGAGGCCTTCGGCTTTCGCTTCGGCGGAAGGCCACTGCGTGTAGCTGTACCAGATGTTGTCCGGACCGCGATGCAAGCGGGAGCCCAGCGATCCCCGCTCTGCCCGCAGTAGCTGGGTCACGCGCGACCACGCCTGCACAAAGGAATCTTCGGAACCAGGGTGCAGGCGCCAGCGATAGATGGCGCAAAAGGCGGGCTGCGAATGAGGCATGTGTGCGAGATCTGGTTCGGCCCCAACCGCGATCGGGCCCGACGTGGCAGTGACATGGATTCTGGTGGCGCGCGCGATGGGGTGTCAATCGGGTTTCTACACGCGGACTTCCGCGCAAGATCTGGCAATCGTTTCCGCAATTTCCGCAAGGACGGCGTACAACGCCAGCGTACCTTCGGCTAGTCGAATCGTTGAACCTTTTCCGACATGAGAACGCCGGCTTTCGCCGGCGTTCTCTTTATCCAAATGGCGTAGGCTTACCAGATCTTCACGCGCTCCTCGGGCTTCAGGTACAGCTTCTCGCCTTCCTTGACCTTGAAGGTGTCGTACCAGACGTCGATGTTGCGCACGGTCAACGCGCGGTAGCGTGCCGGGGCGTGGCCGTCGCCGATCACCTGCGCGCGCAACGCGGCGTCGCGCTGCTTGGCGCGCCAGGCCTGGGCGAAGGCGAGGAAGAAGCGCTCGTCGCCGGTCAGGCCGTCGATCACCGGCGCTTCCTTGCCACCGAGCGATTTGTGGTACGCGATGTACGCCGCCTGCAGGCCGGCGACGTCCGCGATGTTCTCGCCCAGCGTCTGCTTGCCGTTGAGGTGCAGGCCGGGCAGGGCCTCGTAGGCGTCGTACTGCGCGACCAGCTTGTCGGTCGCCGCCTTGAAGTGCGCCGCGTCTTCCTTGGTCCACCAGTTGCGCAGGCGGCCTTCGGCATCGAATTCCGAGCCGAGGTTGTCGAAGCCGTGGCTGACCTCGTGGCCGATCACCGCGCCGATGGAGCCGTAGTTGGCGGCGGCGTCGGCGTTCGGGTCGAAGAACGGCGCTTCGAGGATCGCCGCCGGGAAGTTCATCGCGTTCTGCAGCGGCAGCTGCACCGCGTTGACCGTCTGCGGCGTCATCCACCATTCCTTCTTGTCAGGCGCCTTGCCGAGCTTGGCGGTCTGGTGGCGGTATTCGGCCTCCTCGGCGCGCAGCGCGTTGCCCAGCGGGTCGTCGCGCTTCACTTCCAGCGACGAGTAATCGCGCCAGCTGTCCGGATAGCCGACGCCGATCAGCATCGTTTCGGCCTTGGCCTTCGCGGTCTTCTTGGTTTCCGGCGTCATCCATTCCAGCTTGTCCACGCCTTCGCGGAACGTGGCCAGGATGTTCTTGACCATGTCCTCGACCTTGGCCTTGGACGAGGCCGGAAAGTACTGCTTCACGTACAGCTGGCCAATGGCGTCGCCGAGCGCGCCATTGGTCGCGCCGATCGCACGCTTCCAGCGGTCGCGCTGTTTCGTCGTACCGTTCAACTGGGTGCCGTAGAAGCCGAAGCTGAGGTCGGCGTAGGCCTTCGGCAGCAGCCCGGCGCTGTGGTTGATCGCGTGGAAGCGCAGGTAGTCCTTCCAGGTCTGCAACGGCTCGCTGGCGACCAGCGCGGAGAGCTTCTTGATCGCGTCCGGCTGCCAGGCGAAGACCGTCTGCTGGCCTGACAGCTTGGCCGCGTCGAAGAACGCGGTCCAGTCGATGCCCGGCGCGTTCTTCGCGTAATCGGCCATCGGCCACGGGTTGTTGGCCTTGTGGATGTCCTGGCTGTCGACCACGCTGGCGTGGGCCTTGGCGATCTTCATTTCCAGGTCGAAGATGGCCTTCGCCTTTTTCTCCGCATCGGCGTCGCCGGCCAGCTTCAGAATCTCGGCGATGTATTTCTGGTAGGCGGCGCGGTTGGCGGCCATGTCCTTGTCGCCGGCGAGGTAGTACTCGCGGTCGGGCATGCCCAGGCCGCCCTGCATCAGGTAGCCGACGTTCTTCGACGGATCTTCCAGGCCCTGGGCGACGAACAGGCCGAACAGGTTCTCGGTATAGAAGTTGGTCGCGTTGAGCGGGTCGGTGTCGGCGCGCATCGCAGCGCCGAAGTAGCGCGACAGGCCCGCGGCGTCGGCGATCGCGTTCACGCTGTCCAGCTTCGGCTGCAGGGGCGCCAGGCCGCGCGATTCGATGCCGGCCTCGTCCATGAACGCGGCGTAGTAGTCGGCGATCTTGCGTTCGTTGCTGCCGGCGGCGGGATTGGATTTCTCCAGGCCCTGGATCAGTTCGGCGTTGCGCTTCTCGGCCTTTTCGAACACGTAGAAACCGGTGCTCACCCCGGCCCGGTCGGCCGGGATCTCGGTCGCCTTCTTCCAAGCGCCGTTGGCGTATTCGTCGAAGTCGTCGCCCGGCTTCACCGACTTGTCGATGCCGGCCAGGTCGATGCCCGAAACCGGGGCGGCGGGAGCGGTTTGCGCGGCCGGCGCGGCGGCCTCGGGCGTCGCCGCCGGCTTGCAGGCGGCCAGCGCGCAGGCGAGCGCGGCGAACAACAGGGTGCGTGAATGGCGCATGGGTCGGGTCCTCCCGGACGGGCACGAAAGAGCGCCGACGATAGCGCCATCGCCGTCAATGCGGCATGGGCAGGAGGTCATTGCCGCAATGCGGAAAAGAAACGCCGGCCCACGAGGGGCCGGCGCGAGGGGTCGGGACGCGCCCGGCGTGGGGAGGGGGTCAGGCGGTGATGTCGCGGTCCTTGGTTTCCGGCAGGAACAACAGGCCTACGACCACGGTGATCGCCGCGACGATGACCGGATACCACAGGCCGCTGTAGATGTTGCCGGTGGCGGCCACGATGGCGAACGCGGTGAACGGCAGGAAGCCGCCGAACCAGCCGTTTCCGATGTGGTACGGCAGCGACATCGAGGTGTAGCGGATCTTGGTCGGGAACAGTTCGACCAGCCACGCCGCGATGGGCCCGTACACCATGGTCACCAGCAGCACCAGGTAGGTCAGCAGCAAGATCACCATCGGCGTGTTGATCCGGGCCGGGTCGGCCTTCTCGGGATAGCCGGCGGTCTTCAGCGCGGCGGCGAGCTGCTTGCCGAACGCGTCGGATTGGGCCTTGAAGTCGTCCTTCGACAAGGCTTCGCCTTCGAAGCTGTTCAGCGTGGTGCCGCCCACGCTGACCGTGGCCACGCTGCCCGCGGTGGCCGGCGCGTTGTTGTACGGGATGCCCTTCTTGGCCAGCGCCGACTTGATGATGTCGCAGGACTGCTTGAAGGTCTTCTTGCCGACCGGATCGAACTGGAACGCACAGCGCGCGGGGTCGGCGGTCACGGTGACCGGCGAACTGGCCACGGCCTCTTCCAGCGCCGGATTGACGTTGTGGGTCAGCGCCTTGAACACCGGGAAGTAGGTCAGCACCGCCAGCAGGCAGCCGGCCAGCACGATCTTCTTGCGGCCGATCTTGTCGGACAGCCAGCCGAAGAAGATGAAACCGCCGGTGGCCAGGGCCAGGGCGATGGCGATCAGGATGTCGGCGGTGTTGGGGTCCACGCTCAGGGTCTTGCTGAGGAAGAACGAGGCGTAGAACTGCCCGCCGTACCAGACCACCGCCTGGCCCATCGTCGCGCCGAACAGCGCCAGCAAGACGATGCGGCCGTTCTTCGAGAAGAAGCTTTCGGTGATCGGCGCCTTCGAGGTCTTGCCTTCGGCCTTCATCTGCTGGAACAGCGGCGATTCGGCCAGCTGCATGCGGATCCACACCGACACGCCGAGCAGGACGATCGACACCCAGAACGGCACGCGCCAGCCCCATTCCTCGAACGTTTCCTTGCCGAAGTAGTTGCGGCAGCACCAGATCACGATCAGCGACAAGAACAGGCCGATCGTCGCGGTGGTCTGGATGAAGCTGGTGTACAGGCCGCGCTTGCCGTTGGGCGCGTGCTCGGCCACGTAGGTCGCGGCGCCGCCGTACTCGCCGCCCAGGGCCAGGCCCTGCAGCAGGCGCAGGGTGATCAGGATGACCGGCGCCGCGATGCCCCAGCTGGCGTAGCTGGGAAGGATGCCGACCAGGAAGGTCGACAGGCCCATGATGACGATGGTGACCAGGAAGGTGTACTTGCGCCCGATCATGTCGCCCAGCCGGCCGAACACCAACGCGCCGAACGGCCGCACCGCGAAGCCGGCGGCGAAAGCGAGCAGGGCGAAGATGAACTGGCTGGTGTCGTTGAGGCCACCGAAGAACTGCTTGCCGATGATCACCGCCAGCGAGCCGTACAGGTAGAAGTCGTACCACTCGAAGACGGTGCCCAGGCTGGACGCGAAAATGACCTTCTTGTGGCCTTGGGTGAGCTCGCCCGCGGGCGAATGCTTCAAGGTTGTCGTATTCATTGGGTTTCCCTCAGAAGCTGTACTTGACGGTGGTCTGGATGCGCTTCAGATCGCCTTCGCGGTCGTCTTCGACCTCGCGCTTGCCGTAGCCGATCTCCGCGCCGACGTCGAGCTTCGGGAACGGCGAATAGATCAGGTTGGCGTGGATCGATTGCGCGCGTTCGGTCACGCCCCAGCTGCCTGCGCCCCATCCGGGCAGGCTGCGGTCGTTGTCGAACACCGCCGCCGAGTACATCAGGTTGCCGCGCAATTTGGAACTGAAGGCATGGCGCCATGCAACGAAGCCGCCATAGCCATCCAGCGCATGCAGCCGCCCGTTCGCGTCGAGCACCGTGTCGCTGCCCAGGCCGAAGGCCATGTAGCGGCCGATGCCGCTGCCCGCGTTGGCCATGTAGCGGATATCGTCGTTCTTGCCAAGGTTGAACTTGCCGGACACGCTGATCGCGGCGCCGGTGTCGGTTTCGTCCAGGTACTTGAACTGGCGCAGCAGCGCGGCGACGGTGAAGTGGCCCCAGTCGCCCTTGGTCAGCCAGCGGCCGGTCAGGTCGGGCAGCACGTTGTCGCCGGAATTGGACAAGCGTGCGCCGGTGGCGACGTTGCCGATGGTGGTCTGCGGGTTTTCCGCCGAGAACGACCACTTGCCCTTGGTGTAGCGCACCTGGGCCTGGCGCACGAAGGTGGTGCCGTCGGTGACGCCGACGAAGTCCACCGCGTCGGGCAACGCGGCCACATCCTGGAAGTTGCTCCAGCTCTGGCCGGCCAGCCAGTTGTTCCATTGCACGTAGGCCTGGCGCAGGCTGACTGCGTAAGTGTTGGTCGAGGTTTCGTTACCGACCAGCGCATTGCTGCCGCCGCCGAAGAAATCCATCTCGACGTAGCCCTTCAGCTTGTCGCCGCCGTCGGTGACGGTGTCGGCGCTGAGCCAGAAGCGCGAGAACTGCGCGTGCACGTCGGTGTAGGGGTCGCCGCCATCGACGCCGGCGCCGGCCACCGGGATCGTGCTGGGCACGTAGAACAGGCGACCTGAACTGCCGTCGGCGATACGCCCGTCGCTGGTGTCGGTGACCATCGCGTCCAGCTTGACGAAACCGCCGTAGGAGAACGTCGTGCCGGGATTGCCGGCGGTGTTGATCGCGGTGCGCTGGATCGGCTGCTTGCCGGCCGGCAACGGCGCCGGTTGCGCCGCCTTGACCTGGTCGAGTTGGGTCTTGGTATCGGCGAGCTGGGTCTGTTGCTGCTGCTGCGAATTGAGCAGCGCCTGGACCTGCGCTTCCAGTTGCGCGATGCGCGCCTCCAGCTCCTTCTCCTTGGCGGTTCCCGCGAACGCCAGTCCCGGCGCCAGCAAAGCGATGAACAACGCGCCGGCCAACGGCCGCCTGGCCGGTGCGCGCGACGCGGTGGTGTTGGTGATGAAGCGCGTAGTCATGGGGCCCTCTCCCGTTGCACGCCGATGTCGCCGTCGATGCGGCCGGCCAAGGCTGCGCGTGGCGCCACGCATGCGCCTATTCCCCATTGGTCGAATCCGGGGCGGATGGCCACGCGCTTACGACCAAGGTCTAAGCGGGTTGCTGCATCGCGGAAATGACGGATGCGGCAAACTTGGGCAATACGGCGCGATCTGGCGGGCGCCGCCCGTTTTTCGGTTCGCGTCCCTGCTGGCCATGCTTCAGAATCGCCGCTTCACCCGCTCCAACGTCCCGGGAGGACCCCCATGACTGACTTGTATCCGGTCAAGCCGGAATTCGCCGCCAAGGCGCGCATCGACCGCGCCGCCTACCAGCGCGACTATGCCGCTTCGGTCGCCGATCCCGACGCGTTCTGGGGCAAGGCGGCCGAGCGCCTCGACTGGTACCGCAAGCCGACGAAGATCAGGAACGTCAGCTACGCCCTCGACGATTTCCGCATCAAGTGGTTCGAGGACGGCGAGCTCAACGTCAGCGTCAACTGTCTGGACCGCCAGCTGGACAAGCGCGGCGACAAGACCGCGTTGCTGTTCGAAGCGGACAGCCCCGACGCGCCGTCGCAACGGGTCAGCTACCGCGAACTACACGAGCGCGTGTGCAAGCTGGGCAACGCCCTGCGCGCGCTGGGCGTGCAGAAGGGCGACCGCGTCACCATCTACCTGCCGATGATCGTCGACGCCGCGGTGGCGATGCTGGCCTGCGCGCGCATCGGCGCGATCCACTCGGTGGTGTTCGGCGGCTTCGCCCCGCAATCCATCGCCGACCGGGTCGCCGATTGCGGCAGCAAGCTGATCATCACCGCCGATGAAGGCCTGCGCGGCGGCAAGAAGGTGCCGCTGAAGGCCAACGTCGACGCCGCGCTGAAGATGCCGGGCACCAACACCGTCGAAACCGTGCTGGTCGTCCGCCACACCGGTGGCGCGATCGACATGCAGATGCCGCGCGACCGCTGGTTCGACGAAGTGGTCGGTCCGCAGCCGGCGCAATGCGAACCCGAGCGGATGAACGCCGAGGATCCGCTGTTCATCCTCTACACCTCCGGCAGCACCGGCAAACCGAAGGGCGTGCTGCATACCACCGCGGGTTACCTGCTGTTCGCCTCGTACACCCACGAGGCGGTGTTCGACCTGCGCGAGGACGACATCTACTGGTGCACCGCCGACGTCGGCTGGGTCACCGGCCACAGCTATATCGTCTATGGCCCGCTGGCCAACGGCGCGACTTCGCTGATGTTCGAGGGCGTGCCCAACTACCCGAGCGTGTCGCGTTTCTGGGAAGTGATCGACAAGCACAACGTCAGCATCTTCTATACCGCGCCGACCGCGATCCGCGCGTTGATGCGCGAGGGCGAAGCGCCGGTGAAGAAGACCTCGCGCAAGTCGCTGCGCCTGCTCGGCAGCGTCGGCGAGCCGATCAACCCGGAGGCCTGGCGCTGGTACTACGAAACGGTCGGCGACTCGCGCTGCCCGATCGTCGATACCTGGTGGCAGACCGAAACCGGCGGCATCCTGATCACGCCGCTGCCCGGCGCCACCGACCTGAAGCCCGGTTCGGCGACGCTGCCGTTCTTCGGCGTGCAGCCGGCGCTGGTCGATGCGGATGGCAAGCGGCTGGACGGGGCGACCGAAGGCAACCTGGTGCTGCTGGATTCGTGGCCAGGCCAGATGCGCACCGTATACGGCGACCACCAGCGCTTTATCGACACATATTTCCGCACCTACCCGGGCAGTTACTTCACCGGCGACGGCTGCCGCCGCGACGAGGATGGCTATTACTGGATCACCGGCCGCGTCGACGACGTGATCAACGTCAGCGGCCACCGCATCGGCACCGCCGAGGTCGAAAGCGCGCTGGTCTCGCACCCGAAGGTCGCCGAGGCCGCGGTGGTCGGTTTCCCGCACGACATCAAGGGTCAGGGCATCTACGCCTACGTGACCCTGAAGGCCGGCGAGCCGCCCAGCGACGAACTGATGAAGGAACTGATCGTGCACGTGCGCACGGTGATCGGCCCCACCGCCACGCCCGACCACCTGCAATGGGCGCCGGGCCTGCCGAAGACCCGCAGCGGCAAGATCATGCGCCGTATCCTGCGCAAGATCGCCGAGAACGCGCCGGACCAGCTCGGCGACACTTCGACGCTGGCCGATCCGAGCGTGGTGGCGTCGCTGGTCGAGGAGCGGAAGGTGAGGTGAGATTGGAAAAGCGGAAATCCCCCTCAGTCCCCCTTTTGCAAAGGGGGAGGTGCTGTCCCCTCTCTTCGCAAAAGAGGGGGGTTGGTTTCCCCCCTTTGGAAAAGGGGGGCAGGGGGGATTTGCTTCTAGCGCCGCACGTTCATTGCCTGCCAGATCGCCTCCAGCACCAAATCCGTTTCCAGCAGCACTTGCCTGTCGTCGAAGCGCAGTACGTGCAGGCCCACGCTCCGCAACCAGGCATCACGCCGTTGGTCGCGCCTGATTCCTGCCGGCTCGAAGTGTTGCCCGCCGTCGATCTCGACGACCAGCCGTGCGTCAGGAGCGTAGAAGTCCACGATGTAATGCCCGAGTGGTTTCTGCCGATAGAACTGCACGTCGTGCAATTGCTTCCGTCGCAAGCGCGACCACAGCCGTTGCTCGGCGTCGGTCATGCCGCTGCGCAGCTTGCGGGCGAAGTGCTTGAGGTGCGGGGCATAAGTGAGCATGTGAAGAGCAAATCCCCCCTGCCCCCCTTTTGCAAAGGGGGGAAGCTCCCAACCTCCTGTAGGAAAACCTCGCTTTCCATCTTCCCCCTTTGCGAAAGGGGGACTGAGGGGGATTTGCTTTTCGCAAGGATCGCCGCATGACCACCCTGTTGATCGCCGACGACCATCCCCTGTTCCGCGAGGCCCTGCGCGGCGCAGTGCAGCGGCTCTTGCCCGACGCACAGCTGCATGAAGCCGACAGCGTCGACGCGCTGTACGCCATGGTCGAGGCCAATCCCGACGCCGACCTGCTGCTGATGGACCTCAACATGCCCGGTGCGCACGGCTTCAACGCGCTGGTGCACCTGCGCGCCGCGCATCCGCAGTTGCCGGTGGTGGTGGTGTCGGCACGCGAGGAAGCGGCGGTGATGCGTCGCGCGCTGGACCATGGCGCGCTCGGCTTCATTCCCAAGTCGGCCGATTCGGCGACGATCGCCACGGCCATCGGCCAGGTGCTGGACGGCGAGCGCTGGGCGCCGGAAGAGGCGCTTGCTGCGCCGGGCATCGGCCACGACGAGCGCGAAACCGCGCAGCGTTTGCGCGAACTGACCCCGCAGCAGTTCCGCGTGTTGCAGATGCTCGGCTCCGGGCGGCTCAACAAGCAGATCGGTTACGACCTCGGCGTGTCCGAAGCGACGATCAAGGCCCATGTCACCGCGATCCTGCGCAAGCTCGGCGCGACCAACCGCACCCAGGCGGTGCTGATGGCGGGGCGGTTGTCGCTGGATCCGGACAGCCTGGTGCTGCCGGAAGACGAATGACCGCACGGATGTAGGGTGGGCACGCCTTTGTGCCCACCTTCGGGATGCTCGCGCGAGCGGTGGGCACAAAAGGCGTGCCCACCCTACGCCGTCTAGGAACGTGGCGCTGCGCGGCAACGCGCGAACAGGTCGCGGCTCGCGTCGTAGACCTTCGTCCGTACGTCCATCAACCCCAACACCGACGGGAACAGGTTGTCGTGGCTGGCCGGCATGGCCGCTTCGCGGCGCAGGCAGGCGGTGTCCAGGCCGGTATCGCTGGCGAAGCCGGGCGAGAACCACATCACCATCGGCACCTTGACCTGTTCGCGCGGCGCGATCGCGTACGGCACGCCGTGCAGGTACAGGCCCTTTTCGCCCAGCGATTCGCCGTGGTCGGACACATAGATCAGCGCGGTGTCGTAATCGCTGCGGCCTTGCAGGCCGGCGATGGTCCGGGCGAGGAAATGATCCTGGTACAGCAGCGCGTTGTCGTAGGCGTTGACGATGCCCTGGCGATCGCAGCGGCCGAGGTCGTCGGATTTGCAGGTCGGCGTGAATCGCTCGAATTGCGGCGGATAGCGCTGGTAGTAGCTCGGCCCGTGGTTGCCCAGCGGATGCAGCACGACCACGCGGTCGCCAGTGCCGGGCGCGATCGCCTTGTCCAATCCATCCAGCAACACTTCATCGAAGCATCGTTCGCCACTGCACCACTGCGGTACGGTCGCGTTCTCCAGCGACTCGAAGGCCAGGCCGTCGCACACGCCCTTGCAGCCGGTCTGGTTGTCGCGCCACCCGGTTTTGATGCCGGCGCGCTCCAGCACGTGCAGCAGCGACTGGTGCTCGCGGATCCGGCCCTGGTCGTAGTCGTGGCGGCCGTAGGGCGAGAACATGCATGGCAGCGAGACTTCGGTGGCGCTGCCGCACGAGGTGACGTCGGGGAAATTGACCACGTCCAGCTTGCGCAGCTCCGGCGTGGTATCGCGGGCGTAGCCGTTCAAGCCCCAGTTCATCGCCCGCGCGGTTTCGCCGACCACGATCACCAGCAGCCGCGGCTTCGCGCCCGGCGCGCGCGCGGCCTGTTTCGCGTCTTCGCCGACCGGCAGCTTCGGCTTCTTCGAACCCGGCGGCGTTGCGGTCAGCGCCTGCGTGGTCGATACCACCAGGTTGTACGGCGTGATCAGGTAGCGGATTTCGCGATGGTTGCGCAGCAGCGACGACAGGTCCTGGTAGGACAGGAACGCGGCCAGCGCCAGCGCCGCCAGCGCGCCGGCCAGCAGGCCCAGCCGCGACAGCAGCGCGCGGCGCCACGGCCGCTGCTTCAGCTGCACGCGCCACAACAGCGCGATCGGCACCAATGCCAGCAGCAGCGCGACCAGCAGCGACCAGGTGAACAGTTCGTGCGATTCCTTGAAGTCGGTGCGGATCACGTTGCCGATCATGTCCGGGTCGAGGTACACGCCGGTGGCGGACATGAAATGCGCGGCCGCCGCCACGGCGAGGATCAGCACGGTCAGCAGCGGCTTCGCGAACCAGCGATGGGTGAACACTCCCAACAGCAAGGTGTGCAACGCGGTGACCACCACGAACAACGCCAGCGCCAGCTTCCATTGCAGGGACGGCGCGACGATGGCGTTGCGCCAGAACGCCCCGTTGCAGAACACGGTGAAATACAGGCTGGTCAGCAGGACCAGTACATCGGTGCTCAGCACCGGCCGGCGGCGCAACCATGCCATCGCGCCGGTCGGCGTGCGCCACGTGGCCGCGTCCGCGGCTTGCGTGCTCATGCGGGCGCGCCTTGGCGGCTGGCCAGCGGTCGCGCGCCGGTTTCCCCGGGTGCGCGGCGTACGGCGGGATACAGCATGTAGTAGCTCCCCAAAGCCACGCCCCAGCAGAGGATCATCGCGAATATGTCGTGGGAGAGAAAGTGCGCCCCACGCAGTTGCTGCGAGATCCCGAACACTGCGCCGGTTGCCAGGCCGATGGCCAGGCCGCGCCAACGCCACGCCGGCCGCGTCGCCAGGAAGAAGAAGTACAACGCCACCCACGCGTAGCCCGCGCTGGCATGCCCGGCAGGGAAACACATGCCGCGCGGCAGGCCGTGCGGACGCGGCGTGAACAGGTTGAAGTAAGGACGCAGGCCGCCGTAACGGTCGATGTCCCAGGGGCAGTCCATGTCGGTGAAGTGCTTCAGCGCCGATACCAGCCCGGTCCCCAGTGCCACCGCGACCAGCAGGTACAGCAGCGGCCGGCGCCATTCGCGCAGTCGCGGCAATCGCCACGTGGCGGCATACAACGCGGCCACGGCCAGCCATGCCAGCAGGCTGAGGCGCTTGCCGCCGACGTGGATCAGTTCCTGGGTGGCGAAGACATGGCGCAAGGCCCAGGCATGGCCTTCCCACGCGTACAGGCGGTCGGCGACCCACAAGTCGCCGTGCAGCAGCACCAGCCAGCACACGGCCAGCGCAAACAGCGCCAGTGGTACGCCCAGGTGCGGACCCAGCGGGACGGGGGTGGGCGAAAAGGAAAAGCGGGCGGTTTCCTTGCGGGAAGAAAGCGGCATCGAGTGGCATCCGCGGGCGGCGTACGTCCCCGCAACGGTTGCGATGCTGCGAGCCGCGCTGTCGGAGAACGGTCGGAGCGGAGTTACCCGCGCGTTAACGCATGCACTGCGTTCATGCGCCGGGCGTGGGAGAATTCGGCGACGCCGCGCGTGTCGCGCGGTCGGCCGGACCCCCCATGCGTCTGCTGGTGATCGAAGACAACCGCACCCTCGTCGCCAACCTGTTCGATTATTTCGAGGCGGGCGGCCACCACGTCGATGCCGCGCCCGATGGCGTGACCGGCCTGCATCTGGCCACCACCGGCAATTACGACGCACTGCTGCTGGACTGGAACCTGCCGCGCATGGATGGACGCGAAGTGCTGCGCCGCCTGCGCGAGGAATACGCCAGCGACCTGCCGGTGATCATGTTGACCGCGCGCGACGAACTGCCGGACAAGATCGCCGGTTTCCGCGCCGGCGCCGACGACTACCTGACCAAGCCCTTCGACCTGCCCGAGCTGGAAGTGCGGTTGGAAGCGCTGCTGGCGCGCGCCGGCGGCCGTAGCCGCAGCCGCGTGCTGGAAGTGGCTGACCTGCGCCTGGACCTGGCCACGCTGGAGGCCAGCCGCGCCGGCCAGCCGCTGCGCCTGTATCCGGCCTGCCGCAAGCTGCTGGAAGTGCTGATGCAAGCCAGCCCCGCTGCGGTCACCCGCGAACGCCTCGAATACGCGCTGTGGGGCGACGAACCGCCCGACGGCGACATGCTGCGCTCCCACATGTACGAACTGCGGCGCAGCGTCGACGGACCGTTCGCGACCAAGTTGCTGCACACCCTGCCGCGGATCGGCTATCGCCTCGCCGTGGTCGGAGAGCCTGCGTATGGCGACTGAGCCGCGCCCGCGTCCGCGCCTGCAGCGCCGCCTGCTCGGCTGGCTGCTGGCCTATGTCGCGCTGTTGTCGGTGGCCCTGGCGATCGCCGGGCTGGCGCTCCACGAGCAGGCCGAACGCACCGTGTGGCGCTCGCTGCTGCACGCGGAAATGAACCGTTACCTGCAGCGCAGCGAAGAGGAACCGGGCTACCGCTGGCGCGACGGCAACGACCTGCGGTTGTACCGCTGGCAGGGCGGACCGTCGCCGCCGCGCGAACTGGCGCAGATGGGGCCCGGCCTGCACGACGACGTCTGGGTCGAAGGCAAGCTGTGCGTGGTGCAGGTGCAGGATTCGCCGCAGGGCCGCTTGGCGCTGGCGCTGGATGTCACCGAGTTCGAAGGCATGGAAACCTCGGTCGGCCTGCGCGTGCTCGCCGCGACGCTGGTGGTGGTAGTGGTGCTGGGCGTGTTGCTGGCGCTGGGCGTGCGCCGCATCGTGCGCCCGCTGGCCACGATGGCCGACGCCATCGCGCGCCTGCGCCCCGAGCGCGGTCGCCAGCGCATCGAAACCGGCCCCAACGACAGCCAGGAACTGCAGGTCATCGCCGACGCCTTCAACGCCTACCTGCAGCGCAACGAGCGCTTCGTCGAACGCGAGCGCGCCTTCATCGATACCGCCAGCCACGAACTGCGCACGCCCATCGCGGCCATCGCCGGCGCGGCGCAACTGGCCGCACAGCAGGACGGTCTCGGCCCGGCCGCGCGCGAGCAGTTGCAGCGCGTGTTGCGCGGCACCCAGCAGGTCGAGCAACTGGTGGCGCTGCTGCTGGTGCTGGCGAAGGACCCGAAGCGGCTGGCCGCCGCCGCCGATCGCGTCGCCTTGCACGAGCTGGTGCCCGACATCGTCGACGACCACCGTCCCCTGACCCGCGACAAGCAGCTGGAGCTGCGCATCGAAGCGCTGGCCGAATGCGAGATCGCGGCGCCGCTGGGCATCGTGCAGGCGGCGATCGGCAACCTGTTGCGCAACGCCATCGAACACAGCGACCGCGGCACGATCCGGCTCCGCCTCGACGCGGACGCCAGCGTGACCATCGCCGACCCCGGCCACGGCATGAGCCCGGAGGAAGTCGCCCGGATCTATGCGAGGCTGGCCCGCGGGGAAAGCCGCGACGGCGGCGGCATCGGCCTCGACCTGATCGCACGCCTGTGCGAACACCTCGGCTGGCGGCTCGACCTCGACGCCGACCCGGATGGCGGCACTGTGGCGCGGTTGCGCTTCAAGCCGGCGGCTTGATCCATTCGCGGCATGGACGGCATCGCGATCCGCCGGCTGGATTCACGGGACGTGGCGCCGATGCGCGGCGTGCTGGACATGTTCGGTCGCGAATTCGGCGACGTACCGACGTATTCGCATGCGCAACCGGACGCGGACTATCTCGGCCGCCTGCTGGACGATCCGCGCTTCATCGCGCTGGGGGCATTCGACGGGGAGACGGCGGTCGGCGGGCTCGCCGCTTACGTCCTACCCAAGTTCGAGCAGGCCCGGAGCGAAATCTATCTCTACGACCTGGCGGTGGCCGGCACCCATCGCCGCCGCGGCATCGCCACCGGGCTGATCGGATTGCTGAAGCGCGTGGCGAGGGAAATCGGCGCCTAC
>NZ_JAGKTC010000001.1:590518-1164682 GCF_017939625.1 Pseudoxanthomonas helianthi | reverse complement strand
TCCGGATGCGCGGTCGGACGATCACGCACCGCCGACACGCAAGTAGCCATCGTCAGAAATGTCCAAGGCATGCCTCGCACGATGCATGTCGCCATTGATCCAGCAACCGACGGAGGACCCATGCACCATTCCCGCCTGTGCGCACTATTGATCGATTGCCGCGTCGCGGACATCGGCCAGGCCGCCGAATTCTGGGCCGCGGCGCTCGGCCGCGCGGTGGATCCCGACCATCCGGGAACCCGCGGCAACTACGTGATGCTGGAGACGCCGGAGGACGAACCCATCGTGCAGCTCCAGCGCGTCGAGCACGAAAGCCGGGTCCATATCGACATCGAGACGGACGACATTCCCGCCGAGGTTTCCCGCCTGGAAGCCCTCGGCGCGCAAGTGGTCGACCGGCTGGAGCGTTGGGTCGTGATGCAGGCGCCGACGGGCCAGCGCTTCTGCGTGGTTCGCGTCCAGCGTCCGGGCTTTCCCAAGAACGCTAACCGCTGGGACTAGGGTTTGCGGCGCCGACGGCGGCGTCCGACAATCCGCAACGCATCCGTCTTCGTCGGTCGTCCATGACAGCATTGCGCAATTTCGTCTCGACCGGCTCGCTCACCTTGGTGGCGGTCGGCATCGCAACGGCGGCCGCGTCCGTGCTTTTCACCTTTCCGGCGAACCCGCTCGTGTGGCAGGCGGCTTCGTGGACGCTCGTCGCGGCGCTGGTGGGCCTGCTGCTGCTGGTGCCCGTATCCGGCTACGCCTTGGTCACGCGTCGAACCGCAAGGACGGGATGGCGCGTCGCCTCGTTCCTGATCGGCTTCCTGTGCCTGGCGGCGGTTGCCGTCGGCTCCCTCTAGAACGCGCAGGCGTGCTCGGTGGCGCCGGCTCGCCGTCGCCATCAAGGCTCGCTGGGCGCAACGGCCTGCAACTGCGCAGTGAGGAACGCGCGCAACGAGGCCGGCTTCACCGGCTTGGTCAGCAGGCGATAGCCGCGCTCGCGCGCTTCCCGCTTCAGCTCGTCGCGCCCGTCGGCGGTCAGCAACGCACCCGCGATCGGCACGTCGCTGGCCGCGCGCAACGCATCCAGCGCGTCGAGGCCGTCGAGGCGGTCGTGCAGGTGGTAGTCGACCAGCATCACCGCCGGGCGTTCGCCGATCTTCTGCAGGGCCTCGTCGACCGTGGTGGCCACGATCACCTCGGCCTGCCAGCGGCCAAGCAAGGCGCGCATGCCGTCGAGGATCTCGCTGTCGTTGTCCACGCACAGCACGCGCAGCCCGCGCAGGCTGTCGGCCTGCGCCTGCTCGCGCGGCGCGTGGCGGCGATCCAGCGCGGCGACCGCGCGCGGCACGGTGATCGAGAACATGCTGCCGTGGCCGACCACGCTGTGCGCGTCGAGGCGGTGGCCGAGCAGGCGTGAAATGCGCTGGCAAATGGAGAGGCCCAGACCCAGGCCCTGTTCGCCCCAGTCGAACGGCTGCTCGTAGCGATGGAACTCGTCGAAGATCTGCCGCATGTGCGCCTCGGGAATGCCCGGGCCGGTGTCCCACACCTGCAGCTCGACCTGGGTGCCGCGAGCGCGCGCGGACAGCACGACCCGGCCCTGGCGGGTGTAGCGCAGCGCGTTGGCCAGGAAGTTCTGCAGCACGCGGCGTAGCAGGCGGCGGTCGCTGCGCACCGGCAGCGCACGCGCGTGCAAGCGCAGGTCTAGGCCGCGACCGGCGGCCAGCGGCGCGTATTGCGAATGCAGTTCGCGCAGCAGTTCTGCGGCGTCGAAATCGCTGGCCTGCGCGTGCAGCGCGCCGGCGTCGAGCCGCGACACGTCGAGCAGGCCGTCGAGCAATTCCTCCGCCGCGCGCAGCGAGGCATCGACGCGTTCGGCCAGGTGGCGCTGTTCCTGGGCGTCCTCGCTGCCGCGCAGGGCCGAGGTGAACAGCCGCGCGGCGTTCAGCGGCTGCAGCACGTCGTGGCTGATCGCGGCGAGGAAGCGGCTCTTCGACTGCTGCGCCAGCTCGGCGACGCGGCTGCGTTCGGCCACGCGCTGTTCGAGGGTTTCGTTGGCCTCCAGCAGGGCCTGTTCGGCACGCTTGAAGTCGGTGATGTCGTTGTAGCTGGTGACGTAGCCGCCGCCGGCCAGCGACTGGCCGCGCATCTCGAACACCTTGCCGTCGCTGCGCACGCGTTCGAACACGTGCGGCGAGCCGATGCGCATGTAGTCGATGCGCTTGCGCACCTGTTCCTCGGGTTCGCCGTCGCCCAGTTCGCCGCGCTCGGCGTTCCAGCGGATCAGGTCGGCGACCGGACGGCCGACGTAGAGCATGCCCTCCGGGTAGCCGAACATCTGCTGGTAGCGCCGGTTCCACGCGACCAGGCGCATGTCGCGGTCGACCACGCTGACGCCCGCGCTGATGTTCTCCAGCGTCGCCGAGAGGATTTCACGGTTGAAGCGCAGTTCCTGTCCGGTTTCGTCGAGCACCGCGACCACTTCGCCCAGCTCCATGCCCGAGCCGTGCAGCACGCTGGTCAACACCAGTCGCGCCGAGGCGGCGCCGATCGCCGCGGCCAGCTGGCGTTCGGTGAACTGCACCCAGGCGCGGTCCGCGGGCGCGTCCGGCTTCAGTTCGCGGCCCAGGGCCTGCGCCTGTTCGTCGAACGCGCGTCGGGCGTGGCGTTCGCCCAGTACGCGCCCGGCCAGCGCGAGCAGATCGGCGACGCGCACGCTGCCGGGCCATTCGCCCGCGGCCAGCGCCTGCCGTTGCGAATACGGATCGAGGAAGGGCGCGATGCGCAGGCGCTCGTCGACGCTCGGCCGCCAGCGCGCCGACACCAGCATCATCGTCGCCGCGTTGACCAGCAGCGACCAGAACGTGCCGTGGGTCAGCGCATCCCAGCCGCTCAGGCCGAACAGTTGCTGCGGCCGCAGCCAGCCGATGCCGAAAGGCCCGGTCTGCAGCCAGCGCGGATCCAGCCAGCCCGAAGCCGACAGCGTTTCCGACAGCGTCGGCAGCAGCAGGGTGTAGGCCCAGACCACGAAACCGGCGAGCATTCCCCATTCCACGCCGCGCCGGCTGGCACCGCGCCAGTACAGGCCGCCGATCAACCCCGGCGCGAACTGCGCGACCGCGGCGAACGCGATCAGTCCGTACGCGGCCAGCGAACTGTCGTTGCCGCGGCTGAAGCGGTAGTACGCGTAGGCGCACAGCGCCAGCAGCACGATCGCGGCGCGGCGGATCCACAACACGCCGCTGGCGACGTCGGCGCCAGCGTGGCGCGTGCCCCAGCCGCGACGCAGCAGCAGCGGCATCACCAGGTCGTTGCTGACCATCGTCGACAGGGCGATGCTGGCCACGATGGCCATGCCGGTCGCCGCGGAGAAGCCGCCGATGTACGCGGCCAGCGCCAGCGCGTCGCGCCCGGCCTGCAACGGCAACGCCAGCACGAAGGTATCGCTGGCGATGTTGCCGCCGGTGCCGAACACCGCCACGCCGGCCGCGGCGATCGGGACGACCATCGCCGAGATCAGCAGCAGGTAGCCGCCGAACAGCCAGCGCGCCTTGCGGATGTCGCGCGCGTCGCTGCATTCGACCACGGCGACGTGGAACTGGCGCGGCAGGCAGACGATGGCGAGGAAGCCAAGCAGGGTCTGGGTGAAGAAGCCGACCGGCGGCGCGTTGCGGAACAGCGTCGTCGCCGCGTCTTCGACCCGCGCCGAACCGCCCAGCCACAGCCAGGCGAACACGCCGACCGCGACGATGGCGAGCAGCTTCACCACCGATTCCAGTGCGATGGCCAGCATCATGCCGTGGTGGTGTTCGGTGGCGTCGACCTGGCGGGTGCCGAACAGCGCGGCGAACAGCGCCATCAGCAGGGCCACGTACAGCGCGGGGTCGGCGAAGAAACCGGCGTGCGACGCGTCCAGTCCGGTCAGCACGCCCAGGCTCAGCGCCACTGCCTTGTATTGCAGGGCCAGGTAGGGCACCACGCCGATCAGGGCGATGATCGCGACCAGCGCGGCCAGGCGGCGCGAGCGGCCATAGCGCGAGGAGATGAAGTCGGCGATGGAGACCGTGTTCTGGTGGTGCGCGATCAGCGCCAGGCGTTCGATGATGCGCCAGCCGAACAGCAGCAACAGCAGCGGGCCGAGGTAGATCGGCAGGTAGCCGACGCCATAGCGGACCGCGCTGCCCACGGCGCCGTAGAAGGTCCACGATGAGCAGTACACGGCCAGGGCGAGGCCGTACACCACGGGGCGCAGCCACGGCCGGTCCGGATACAGCGGGCGACGGTCGCCCCACCACGCCACCGCGAACAGCAGCGCGGCATAACCGATGGAGACCAGCAGCAGGACCCAGCTCGAAACCACGGCCCCTCCCGGTGGGACATTGGTGGCGGGAGTTTACTGCGTGGAGGCTTGGTCGGAATCGATATCCGGACCGGCCGCCGTCGGTTTGGCTCCTGCCTCCAGCTCCACTCCGTGGGGGCAAGGAAGATCGGCTGGGTGATCCCAGAGGCAAGGATGTGTCCTCGCTGTAGTACTGCGCCGAGTGCAGCCATGTAGAGCCGAACACATCCGGCTGCTTTTGCCGTTGCTCGTCATCCCGGCGAACGCTGGGATCCATTTTGCTTTTGCGCCCGTAGGAGCGCACCTTGGTGCGCGACCGTAAAAGCGAAGTTGCGTGGACGATTCCTCAGCAAATGAGGCTTCCGGTCGCGCACCAAGGTGCGCTCCTACAAGAGCTTTCGCGCTGGTGCGCGAGTCACTTTTCTTTGCTTGTGCAAAGAAAAGTAACCAAAAGAAATGCTCTTCAACAGGCGAATGTCTGGTCAAGCACACCCTTCCTCGCGCCCTTCGTGCTGCGCACGAAGGGTCCGCGGAGACGGCGGGAATTTCCGGAAGCAACATCCTGTTGCTCCGGAAACGGCGCACATCCCTGTGCGCCGCCCCTGCGGGGTTTACCCGCCGTCTCCGCCGCTGCGGACGGGGCCCGCCAAGCAAGGGCAACAGCAAAAGCAAAAATCCGGCATTACGCTCGGCTTAGTTATCCCCACGTCCCAGCAATGCCCGCACCACCGCTTCGGCCTGCCCGCGCAACTCCGGCACCGCCGTGCTTTCCCACAGGCAACCGATGCGCAGGCTGCCCAGTGCCAGCAGGCGTGATTGCGCCTGGCCCGCGGCATCGACCACGCGGCCGTCGAGGGTGGTGCGGATGCCGATGCCGTGCGCACCCGGTACGGCCATGCCCTTGCCCAGCAGGTCGGACAGCAGCGGGTTGCGCATGGCCTGCGCGCGCATTTCCATGCCGGTGGCGTTGATCACAGTGTCGACGTCGAACTGGTCGATGCGGCCGTCGCGCATCTGTGCGGAAACGCGTACCCGCGGGCCGACCGTCTCGACTTCGCGCAATCGTCCGCGATGCAGCCGGATTCGGCCGTCCTGGACCAGTGCCTGTACGGACGCATGCACCTGCGCGGCGACGCGATGGCGGTGCACGTCCCAGTAGCGCACGACATGGCGCAGGAAGCGACGCTGGTCGGCTGGCGACAGCGATTGCCAGAGCGCCTGTCCATGCGGGCGCAGGCATTCCATCACCGCCTGCCAGGGCGTGCCGGCCTGCCCTGCCTCGCGCACCGCCTCGCGCAATACGCGCATGCGCTGGCGCAGCGGCAGGCCGAGCAGGGCCTTCACGTTCAGGTCGACCGTCGCATGCGGCGCGTGCGATTGCGGCAGCAATGCATGTCGCGACAGTACGTGGATGCGGCCGTGGTGGCCGTTCGCGGCCAGGCTCAGCACGGCGTCGACCATGCTCAGGCCGGAACCGGCGATGCACACCTCGGCGCCGGCCGGGACGCGCTTCACCGCGTCGAAATTCCACGCCGACAAGCGCTGCGCCGGGGACAGCCGGATCGCGCCGTGCGCCGGCAGCGGCCGTGGCGTATTGCCGATGGCCAGGACGACGCCACGCGCGCAGATCTGCTCCCCGTCTTCCAGGGTCAGCCGCGAGCGCGTGCCGTCGTCGTCCAGTGCGACCACCCGACTGCCGTGCACGACCAGTTCGGCGGTGCTGGCCTCGCGCGCTTCGCGCAGGCGTTCGCCGAGATAGTCGGCGTAGCGGTGGCGTTGCACGAATTGTGGGCCGAGCTGCTCGCGACTGGCGCCGCCGGCGTCGGTGGCGACGACGAAATCGAGGAAATCCTCCGGCGCATCGTCGAACGCGCTCATCCGCTGCGCCGGCACGTTGAGCAGGTGTTCCGAATGCACGGTCGCGTAGGCCACGCCCTGTCCCAACGCCGCCGGTTCCACCAGCGCGATGCGTGCGGACGCCCTGCACAGGCGCAGGGCATGTATCGCGGCCATGACTCCAGCCGCGCCGCCGCCGACAATGGCGATGTCGAAGCTTGCCCCGTGCTGCGGTGCGGGGGCGGTCCCGTGGTTTGCATCGCTCATCGCGCACATTGTAGGCGATGCTGTGTTGCGGCCTTTTCGCACGCCTTTCCTGCGGTCACATCAGCGAATCGGCCAGTCGCGCGATCCCTTCGCGGCTACGGTGCCACGCGGGGCGCTTGCGCCAGGCCTGCAGCGAGATCGTGTCGGCCTCGGCCAGGTACGAGGCTTCGATTTCGCGCATCCGCGCGACCACGCCGGCGTCGTAGCAGACCAGGCCGACTTCCGCGTTCAACGCGAACGAGCGGATGTCCAGGTTGATCGAGCCGATCAGGGCCATGTCGTCGTCCACGCTGAGGTGCTTGGCGTGGAGGAAATGCGGGCGATACAGCGCG
Source organism: Pseudoxanthomonas helianthi (assembly GCF_017939625.1). Classification (GTDB taxonomy): domain Bacteria; phylum Pseudomonadota; class Gammaproteobacteria; order Xanthomonadales; family Xanthomonadaceae; genus Pseudoxanthomonas_A; species Pseudoxanthomonas_A helianthi. Next base: position 1,157,920 of record NZ_JAGKTC010000001.1, on the reverse strand, counting down.
ATTCTGACGCCGCAGCGCAGCAGTTCCTCGTAGTACGACGCCTGCGCCCACGCAGTCAGCCGCTGGTTGTTGCTCGCCGACAGGATCAGCTGCACGTCCACGCCCGACAGCGCGGCGATGCGCAGCGCGCTGAGCGTCGCATCGTCCGGCACGAAGTACGGAGTGACCAGCACCAGCTTGCGCTGGGCCAGGTGGATCAGTGCGTTGACCGTGTCGCGCGCGTTCTCGAACGGATATGCAGGGCCGCTGGGCAGCAGCTGGGTGGCGACGTCGGCGTTGTGCACCGGCGTGGTCGGGGTCACCGGCAGGGCTTCGCCGGTCTCGATGTACCAGTCGCTGGCGAACACGCCTTCCAGATGCGCCACCACCGGGCCGTGCACGCGCGCAACCAGTTCGCGGTTGGGGCGGCCGGGGACGAAGTCCGCATCGGCCAGGTTCTGCGAGCCGACATAGGCGGTGCGATTGTCGATCACCGCGACCTTGCGGTGGTTGCGCAGGTCCATGCGCCCGCTGCGCCGCCAGCGCAGGCCGCCCGGCAGCATGTCGTGGACCTGCACGCCGGCGGCGCGAAGACGCCGGGCATACGCGTGCAACCCGCGCTTGGCCCCGACCGCGTCCAGCAACAGGCGGCAACGCACGCCGCGCGCGGCGGCGCGTTGCAATGCGTCGGCCACCGCGTCGCCGACCGCATCGTCGAACATCAGGTAATACAGCAGGTGCACGCGTTCGCGCGCCGCGTCGATGTCGCCGATTAGCGCGCGCAGCGAAGCGTCGTAGTCGTCGAGCAGTTCGACCGCGTTGCCGTGGGTGGGCATGAAGTCGCCCAGCCGCTCGATCAGCGGCGCCATTTCGCTTTCCGCGCCGTGGCCGGGCGGGGTCCAGCGCAGGTCGCGCAACGGCGCCTGTTCCTCGCGGATCATCTGCGAAGCCAGCGCCTGCCGGTGCACGCGTTGGCGCGACAGCCAAGGGTGGCCGAACAACAGGTACAGCGGCAGGCCGAACAACGGCACGAAGCCGACCAGCAACATCCAGCTGCGCGCGGCCGCCGAGGTGGTGCGCGAAGGAATCCACAGCAGCGCGGCGACGCGGATGGCCCAGTCGAGGCCCAGCAGCCAGGTGCCGAGCGACCAGTGCGGTTCCATCAGGCGTCAGCGATCAGGGACGACATGGGGCGATTGTGCCGGTCGCCGCCACGGTTTTGTAGGCACTCGTTTGTTGCCGGCACCCCTCAATGCGCAGGGTATTCGGGATGGTGCGAACTCGATGCGGTTTCCCTCTCCCCGCTGCTTTTCGGGGAGAGGGTGCCGAAGGCGGGTGAGGGGCGTTTTTGCTTTTGCCGTTGTTGCTCGTATGCCGGAAGCAAAAGCACGCTCGCTTCGCTCGCGCCCCTCATCCGGCCTGCTGGCCACCTTCTCCCCGCTTGCGGGGAGAAGGGGACTCCCTGTCGAAATCCGGAGACCCAAAAGAAAACCCGCCGTGAGGCGGGTTTTCTTCGGATCCCGGAAGCGGGATTACTTGATCTTCGCTTCCTTGTAGACCACGTGCTTGCGCACCACCGGGTCGTACTTCTTCATTTCCATCTTCCCGGGGGTGTTCTTCTTGTTCTTGTCGGTGGTGTAGAAGTGGCCGGTATCGGCCGTGGACACCAGCTTGATCTTGTCGCGCTTGCCTGCCATGTCCTATCTCCTCAGATCTTCTCGCCGCGCGCGCGCAGCTCGGCCAGCACGACGTCGATGCCGACCTTGTCGATGGTGCGCAGGGAGTGCGCGGAAACCTTCAGCTTGACCCAGCGGTTCTCGCTGGCGACCCAGAAGCGGCGCTCGTGCAGGTTGGGCAGGAAGCGGCGGCGGGTACGGTTGTTGGCGTGGGAGACGTTGTTGCCCGTCTGCACACGCTTGCCGGAAACTTGGCATACGCGGGACATCTGTGCACCTCGAAATAATCTTGCCTTCCATAGCCTGGAAGACGGCGGCCCCTGCGGCCGAGGCCGCCATGCGATACGGGGAAGGAACGCTGCAGACCCAAGCCGGAATCGCGCTTCCGGCCGCAAATCCGGCACGAACCGGACGCAGCGAGCCGCGCATTATGCCCGCCGGCAGCGGGGCGGGCAAGCCGCCGGCCGGCAAATTTCCATGAATATCCAAGACTTAGCCGCGACATGGGGTTGGAGGGGAAAATTTCCATTCCATCAAGTAAAAAATTATTGACATCGAGTAAATCCAGTTTTACCTTGCGTCGCGTGTCCTTGACCTTCAATCGCAGGGGAGTAGCCAACATGTTGCCCAGGGAACGTTATGCGTGGATCTGGCTGGTGGCGCTGGTCGTCGTGTTCACCGCCTACTTCTCCGCCATCGGCATCGGCCACCAGGCGTGGCTGGCGCAGAGCTTCCTGCACAAGATCGGCTGGCTGGCCCTGGCGCTGGGTTCGCTGGGGCTGATCGCCTTCTTCGCCTGGCTGTTCACCCGCGACCCGAAGGCAGTGGACGAACGCGACCGCCTGATCGATCTGCGCGCCTCGGCCATCGCGTATTACGTGCTGATGGCCGGGATGATCGTGGTCGGTTGCGTGATGCCGTTCCAGCACACCGGCTGGGACATCGCGCACGCCGCGCTGCGGGCCATTGCCATCGCCGAGATCGTGCACAGCGGGCTGGTCGTGATGTGGTACCGCCGGGGTGGCTGGCATGGCTGAGCGCCGCTTGACCAACAACATCCGCACCTTGCGCTTCCTCGCCAACGAGATGACCCAGGCGGAACTGGGCCAGCGGGTCGGGCTGACCCGGCAGACCATCGCCGCGGTGGAAGCCGGCAAGTATTCGCCAAGCCTGGAGACCGCGTTCCGCATCGCCGAGGTGTTCGGCAAACCGCTCGAGGAAGTGTTCCGCTGGGAGGGGTGAATGCGGGGGGTGGCGTGGTTGATGCGGATTGACGCGGAAAACGCGGATAAAACTTCAGAGTTTTTATCCGCGCCCATCCGCGTCAATCCGTGTCGATGACGCTTTCGAAAGCGCTGGCGCGGCGTTTAGCCGGCCTCGGCGCCGCGATGCAGCCAGCGATACAGCACCGGCAGCACCAGCAGGGTCAGCAGCGTCGACGACACGATGCCGCCGATCACCACCGTGGCCAGCGGCCGCTGCACTTCCGAACCGGCGCCGACGTTGAAGGCCATCGGGATGAAACCCAGCGAGGCCACCAGCGCGGTCATCAGCACCGGCCGCAGGCGGCCGAGCGCGCCGTCGATGATGGCGTCTTCCAGCCGATCGCCCTGTTCGCGTAGCTTGCGGATGAAGGCGATCATCACCAGGCCGTTGAGCACCGCCACGCCCGACAGCGCGATGAAGCCCACGCCGGCGGAAATCGATAGCGGTATCCCGCGCAGCCACAACGCGATCACCCCGCCGGTCAGCGCCAGCGGCACGCCGCTGAACACGATCGTGGCGTCCTTGGCCGAACCGAAGGCCATGAACAACAGCGCGAAGATCAGCAGCAGGGTCACCGGCACCACCACGGCCAGGCGCTGGCTGGCCGAGATCAGTTGCTCGAACGTGCCGCCGTAATCGATCCAGTAGCCGCTCGGCACTTCGACTTCGGCGCCGACGCGGCGGCGCAATTCGGCGACGAAGCCGCCAAGGTCGCGGCCGCGCACGTTGGCGGTCACCACGACGCGGCGCTTGCCGTTCTCGCGGTTGACCTGGTTCGGCCCCAGCATCGTTTCGATCTTCGCGACCTCGCGCAGCGGTACCGTCTGCGGTGCGCCGGACATCCACGCCGCCGCGCGGCTCGATTCGTCGAGGTTGTCGCTGCCGCCCAGCGGCACCGGCAGGTCGGCCAGCGCCGCTGGGTCCTGGCGCAACCGCTCCGGCAAACGGACCACGATGTCGAAGCGGCGGTCGCCTTCGAAATACTGGCCCGCCACTTCGCCGCCGACCGCCGTGGCCACGGTGTCCTGCACCGCGCCCGGGTTCAGGCCGTAGCGCACCAGCGCCTGCCGGTCGGGTGTGACCGCCAGCAAGGGCAGGCCGGTGGCCTGTTCCAGCTTGACGTCGGCGGCGCCCGGCACGGTCTTGGCCACCGCCTCGATGCGCTTGCCCACCTCGACCAGCGTGTCCAGCTCGTCGCCGTACAACTTGATCGCGACGTCGGCGCGCACGCCCGAGATCAACTCGTTCATGCGCATCTGGATCGGCTGGGTGAACTCGTAGTTGTTGCCGGGCAGCTGTTTGACGGCCTGTTCGATCTCCGCGACCAGTTGCGCCTTGGTCTTGCGCGGGTTCGGCCACTGCTCGCGCGGCTTGAGCATGATGAAGGTGTCGGCCACCGAGGGCGGCATCGGATCGGTGGCGACCTCGGCGGTGCCGAGCTTGCCGAACACGCGCTCCACCTCCGGGAAGCGCTTGATGCGTGCTTCCAACGTCGACTGCATGGTGATCGCCTGGTCCAGGCTGGTGCCGGGAATGCGCAGCGCATGCAGGGCGATGTCGCCCTCGTCGAGGCTGGGAATGAACTCCGAACCCAGTCGCGTGGCCATGAACCCGCATGCGGCCACCAGCACGAGCGCGCCACCGACCATGCCGGCCCGGTGCCGGAGGGCCCATGCCAGCGCTGGCGCATAGGCCTTGCGCGCCCATCGCATCGCGCGGGTCTCCTTCTCCACCACGCGGCCGCGCAGGAACAGCGCCACCGCGGCAGGCACGAAGGTCAGCGACAGCAACATGGCGCCGCTCAACGCGAGCACCACGGTGATCGCCATCGGATGGAACATTTTTCCTTCCACGCCGGTGAGGGCGAAGATCGGCAGGTAGACCGCGGTGATGATGCCCAGGCCGAACAGGCTGGGACGGATCACCTCGGCGGTCGCCGAAGCTGTCGCATCCAGGCGTTCTTCGTCGCTCAGCGCGCGTCCCAGCGCATGCTGCAGTTCGCCGAAGCGGCGCAGGCAGTTCTCGATGATGATCACCGCGCCGTCGACGATCAGGCCGAAGTCGAGCGCGCCCAGGCTCATCAGGTTGCCCGACACGCCGCCGCGGACCATGCCGGTCATGGTGAACAGCATCGCCAGCGGAATGACCGCGGCGGTGATCAGGGCCGCACGGAAGTTGCCCAGCAGCAGGAACAGCACCGCGACCACCAGCAACGCACCTTCGACCAGGTTCTTCGCGACCGTGCGGATGGTGCGGTCGACCAGCGTGGTGCGGTCGTAGACCGGGTTCGCCGAAACCCCTGGGGGCAGGCTCCTGCTCGCCTCGGCCAACTTCGCCGCCGCGGCTTGCGAGACTTCGCGGCTGTTCGAACCGATCAGCATGAATACCGTGCCGAGCACGACCTCGCGACCGTTCTGGGTGGCCGCACCGTTGCGCAGCTCCGGGCCTTCGCCGACGTCGGCCACATCGCGCACGCGGATCGGCACGCCGTCGCGCCGATCGAGCACGATGTCGCGGATCGCGTCGAGGTCGGCCACCTGGCCCGGCGCGCGCACCAGGAACTGCTGGCCGTTGCGCTCGATGTAACCGGCGCCGACGTTCTGGTTGTTGGCGGCGACCGCCGCGACCACGTCGTGCAGGGTGAAGCCAAGGGCGACCAGCCGCGCCGGATCCGGGGTGATGTGGATCTGCCGGGCGAAGCCGCCGATGGTGTTGACCTCGGTGACGCCGGGCGTGTTGCGCAACTGCGGCCGCACCACCCAGTCCTGCAAGGTGCGCAGGTCGGTGGCGGTGTACGGCGTCCCGTCCTGCTTGCGCGCATCCGGCCTCGCGTCGACCGTGTACATGAAGATCTCGCCCATGCCGGTGGCGATGGGACCCATCTCCGGTTCCAGCCCTTGCGGCAGTTGCGATTTCACCTGCTGCAGGCGTTCGGCGACCTGTTGCCGGGCGAAGTACGGATCGGTGCCGTCCTCGAACACGACGGTGACCTGCGACAGGCCGTAGCGCGAGATCGAGCGCGTGTAGTCTAGCCGCGGCAGGCCGGCCATCGCCGTTTCGACGACGAAAGTCACGCGCTGCTCGGCTTCCAGCGGAGAGTTGCCGGGCGCCTCGGTGTTGATCTGCACCTGCACGTTGGTGATGTCCGGCGTCGCGTCGATCGGCAGCCTGGTGAAGCTCCATGCGCCGATGCCGACCAGGGCCAGGGTCGCCGCCAGCATCAGCCAGCGGCGCGCGATGGCGAACCGGACGATCCGTTCGAGCATTCCCTTGGGCTCAGTGGTCATGCGAGGCCCCCGACTTTTCGATGTCCGCCTTCACCAGGTAGCTCTGCTCGACCACGACCTGGTCGCCCGGCTTGAGCCCGGACAGCACTTCGACGCGCTGCGCGTCGCGCTTGCCCAGTTCCACCGGTCGCACCTCGTAGGTGTCGCCGACGCGGACGAACACCACGTCCCAGTCGCGGAACGTCTGCAGCGCCGCCAGCGGCACCACCAGCGCAGCCGGCTGCTGGTCGACGGTGATGCGCGCCTTGACCGCCGAACCCGGCCGCCACAAGCCATCGGCGTTGGCGATCGTGGCGCGCGCGACCGTGCTCTGGCTGGCCGTGGCCGTGCCCGGCAGCACGCGTTCCAGCGTGGTCTGCGCGGTTGCGCCATCGCTCAGCCGGGTGATCTCGACTGGCACGCCCGCGCGGATGTGTTGCGCATCGCTGCCGAACACGTGCAGGTCCACCCACAGCGAGGACAGGTCGGCGACTTCGAACAGCGGCGCGGCATCGCTGGCGACGCTGCCCACCGCGGCGTTGCGCGCGAGCACCACGCCGGAAATCGGCGAAGCCACCGTGTAGGTGGTCAGGCTGAGGTTGCTTTCGATCGAGGCCAGCGCCTGGCCGGCACGCACCGTGTCGCCCGCGTTGACCGTCAAGCGGCGCACCGGCCCCGGGAAGCGGGCGGTTACCTTGGCGATGCGTCCTTCGATCGGGGTCAGCAGGCCCTGTACCTCATGCTCGTCCGCGATGGTCCCGGCGCCCGCCGTGGCGACGCGGATGCCGGCGTCCTGCGCGATCTTCGCGGGGATTGCGGTGCGGCCTTCGTAGCTGGGATAGGTCCAGCGCAGGTTCGTGCCATCGACGTTCGCGACCACGTCGACGTCGAACGAATGCGGCTCGCCGACGACGGTCGCCGCCATCAGGCTGCCATCGGCCTGCGCTTTGAGCGCGTGGTTTTCGGCGATGTTGCCCAGGCGCTTGAGCCGCACCTCGACGCTGCCGGCCGAAGGCGGCAAGGGCTTGCCGTCGCGATACAGCCAGGCCTGGAACCGGGGCGGCGCGCCATCCTCGGCGATGCCCAGTTCGACGGTGTAGCCGTCCTTTTCGAGCAGGCGTCCGCCGTGCTCTCCCTTGGCGGGTTGCTGCGTTTCCGCGTGTTCGCCATGGCCGCCTTCGGCGTGCGAATCGCTTTCGGAAGGTCCGCCGCAGGCGGCCAGCAACAGGGTCAGCGCCAGCGCGCCGGCAATGCGATGCATGTTCATGGAGTCGATCCTTGTTCGATGGCGGGGCCGGCGACGAACGCCTGGCCGGTGAGGCGCTGGATTTCGATCAGCGCGCGCTGCGCATCCACCGCGGTGTCGAGTTGCTGCCTGCGCGCGGTGGTGCGCTCGGATTGCAGTTGCGCCCATTCGAGGTAGCTGATCGCGCCGGCGCGATAGGCGCGCTCGGCGGCGGCTTCGGCGCGCGCCAGCTTGGGCAGCACGTCGTCGTGGAGGCGCCGGACTTCGAGTTGCGCCACGCGGTAGCGGCCGTGCGCCTCGACCAGGGTCGAATACAGCGACAGGTCCTTCGCTTCGCGTTCGATCTCCAGCGACGCCAGTTCGGCTTCGGCCGAGCGGATCGCCGGCTCGGCACGACGTCGCGCGCCCAGCGGCAGCGAAAAGCCGGCGACCAGCGCGGTATCGGCGGTGTCCTGCAGGCGGCGCACGCCCACTTGCCAGTCCACGTCCGCCGCGGCCGACGAGCGCGCCAGTTGCAGGCGGGCTTCGCGCAGGCGGCGCTCGTCGGCGAACTGGGCCAGTTCCGGCGTGCGTTCCAGCAAGGCGACCAGGACGGAGGCATCGTCGATGGCTGGCAGCACCAGCGGATCGCCCACCGCGATGTGGAACTGCGGGTTCCTCTCGCCCCACAATGCCGCCAGGTGCTGGCGCGCGGCTTGTTCCTGCTGTTCGCCACGGGCGCGGGCCAGTTCAGCGCGTGCCAACGCCGCCTGTGCGGTCAGCAACACGGATTCGGGCGAAGCGCCGGCCTGCAATCGTGCGCGCGCTGCGGTCACCGTGCGTTTGCGCTGGGCGATGTCGAAGTCGGCCAACTCGATCCGGCGCTGTTCGGCGACCACGGCCAGGTAGCGGCGTGCGGTTTCGGCGAGCAAATCGAGGCGCCGGCTTTCGCGTTCGACCGCGAGCGCGTCGATGCGGCTCTGGGCGAAGGCGCGGCGTGCGTCGAGCTTGCCGCCGCGTTCGAATACCGAAGCCAGGGTGAGTGTCGCTTCGGCGCCACGGGCGCCATTGAACGCGCCGCTGCCGAGGAAGTTCTCGAGCGTCGCACCGGCGACGAAAGCCGGCTTCTGCGCGGCGAGGTCGCGCTCGGCTTCCAGCACGTCGTACCGGTTGCCGAACAGGCGCAGGTCCGGATGCCGGTCCTGGACACGTGCGAATGCGTCGTCGAGGGTGAAGGTCGAAGCGCTGCGCGTATCCGCGCCGGGAATGGAATGCGTGGCAGCGGCCACGGGAACGACGGGTCGCGGCTGCGCCTGCGCGGGCAGGCACAACGCAACCGTCAGGACGGCCAGGGCCGCCGGACGCGAATGCATGGGATTTCTCCGAAGGTGACGGTGACGGATTTGCGGCGCAAGGCCGCGAGCGCGTCAGGCCACGATCGGCGGGCGCAACGGGTTGTCGACGCGCCGGCTGGCGGCGGCGATGGAGAAGGAAACGGGCGCCTGTTCGGGCAATGCGATCGGCGCCCAATCCAGGGTCATCGGGATCGCGACGAGATGGCCGCAGCAATGCCCGGCATGCATCAGGGCATGCGAGAGGCCGGCGTCCGCGTCGGGATCGTCGCCGGCGTCGTCGTCCAGGCCTTCCGCATGGGCATCCACATCATGCAGGTTGCCGCCATGGCTCAACTCGTGCACCTCGCCTACCGCGGCAAGAGCAGGTTGCGCCACTACGCCCAGCATCAGCACGCACAGCGCGAACAGGCGTGCGAAGGAGAGCTGGCGGCAGCGTTGCAACAGTGGCATCGCGACACAGGTTAATCGCGCAAGGGGGCGTTACACAATCGCAGCGCCTGTCGGAAAGGCTTCAGTGGCCGGCCTTGTCGCGCTTCCAGCCACGGTGGCGGACATCCAGGTACAGGCTGTACGTCGCGGTGAACGCCGGGAACAGGTTGCCGAGGATGCCGACCGCGTCGTTCTTGCCGAAGATGAAGTAGCTGAGCGTCATCAGGCTGCCGACGATGCTCATGTACCAGAACAGGCGCGGGATCACCGGCTTGCCCTGGCGCTTGCTGGCAAGGAACTGCACCAGCCAGCGGCCGCCGAACATCAGCGTCCCGGTCAGGCCGATCAGCTTCCACGGGCTCATGTGGATGCCGGTCCATTCCAGCCACGCCAGCGGCGTGTCCATGAAGCCGCGCTGCGCGACCTGCACCGCGGCGACCAGCAACGACATCAGGCTTCCTCCACCGCGGTGCGGCGGCTGCGCGCGATCAGCCACGCCACCCCGCGCAGGTCGCGGATCCCGACCAGGGCGCGGTTGAGGTTGTTGTACTTCGACACGCCGCTGGCTCGGTGGCGGTGGTTGACCGGCACGCTGACGGTCTTCCAGCCGGCGCGCTGCATCAGCGCGGGCAGGTAGCGGTGCATGTGGTCGAAGTAGGGCAGGTCGAGGAACGCGATGCGCTCGAACAGCTTGATCCCGCAGCCGGTATCCGGAGTGGCGTCCTGCAGCATGCGCGAGCGGATCGCGTTGGCCCACTTCGAAGCCCAGCGCTTGCTGCCGGAATCCTGCCGGTTGACCCGCCAGCCGGCGAACAGCTTGGTGTCGGGCGCGGCCCTGTCGCGTTCGGCCAGCAGCTTCGGGATGTCGGCCGGATCGTTCTGGCCGTCGCCGTCGAGGGTGGCGATCCACGGCGCGCGTGCCGCCTTGACGCCGTTGCGCACGGCGGTGCTCTGCCCGCTGTTGGACAGATGGCGAACGACGCGCAGTTCAGGGGTATTCGCCTTCAGCGCCTGCAGTCGCTGCAGCGTGGCGTCCTTCGACAGGTCGTCGACGTAGACGATTTCGAAATCCACCTTGCCGCGCAGCGCGGCGACGATCTCGCCGACCAGCGGCGCGACGTTGTCTTCCTCGTTGTAGACCGGCACGACGACCGACAGCTGCGGCGTTTCGCTCACGCACGTTCCCCGAAGTATTCGCGGCACCATTCCACCACCGGCGGCAGGCCGGCCTCGATCGGCGTCGCCGGCTCGAAGCCGAACGCCGCCTTCGCCCGCGCAGTATCCGCCATCGTCGCGACCATGTCGCCGGGTTGCATCGGTTTGTAGATCTTCTCGGCCCCGCGCCCGGCGGCCTGCTCGATCACCGCGATGAAGTACTCCAGTTCCACCGGGGTGTGGTTGCCCAGGTTGAAAACCCGGTGCGGCACGGGGTCCGCCGGCGGATGGTCGAGCGCGCCGAGCACGCCGCGGACGATGTCGTCGACGTGGGTGAAGTCGCGCCGCATCCGGCCTTCGTTGAACACCTCGATCGGTCGGCCGGCCAGCACTGCGCGGCTGAACAGCAGCGGCGCCATGTCCGGACGTCCCCACGGCCCGTACACGGTGAAGAAGCGCAGGCCGGTCGCGTGCAGGCCGTACAACTGCGCGTAGGTGTAGGCCATCAGTTCGTTCGCGGCCTTGGTCGCGGCGTACAGCGAACGCGGCTTGTCGATGCGCTGTTCCTCGGAGAACGGCGGCACCGCCGAATCGCCGTACACCGACGACGAGCTGGCGTAGGCGAGGTGTTGCACGTCGCGATGCCGGCACAGTTCCAGCAGGGTGACGAAACCGACCAAGTTGCTCTGCACGTAGGCCTGCGGGTTCTGCAGCGAATAGCGCACGCCGGCCTGTGCGGCCAGGTGCACCACGCGTTGCGGCCGCGTTTCGTCGAACAGCGCGGCCATCCCGTCGGCGTCGGTCAGGTCCAGTGCGCGGATGTCGGCGCCTGGACACAACGCGGCGATGCGGTCGCGCTTGAGCTGCGGGTCGTAGTAGTCGTTGAAATTGTCGAGGCCCACGAAGCGTTCGCCGCGGCGTTGCAGTTCGCGACAGACGTAGGCGCCGATGAAGCCGGCCGCGCCGGTAACCAGGATCGTCATGCCCGCATTATCCCCGGTCGATGTGAACGGTAGTGGCAACGGCGATGTCCCGGTGGGAGCGGCCTGTGGGAGCGGCCTTGGCCGCGAATGCTTTCCAATCGCTGCCGGATCCCCGAAAAAGCATTCGCGGCCAAGGCCGCTCCCACAAGATCAGGGCTTGCCGCGCAGCCGCTCCAGCAGGCCGTCGAGCGTGTCGAGGTCGCTGTAGTGGATCACCAGCTTGCCCTTGTTGCCGCGGCCGTGGGCGATGGCCACCTTGGCGCCGAGCGATTCGGACAATTCGTTTTCCAGCGCGGCGATGTCCGGCTGCGGCATGGCCTTCGCGGTCTTGGCCTTCTTGCCTTCGCTCGGCAACTTGCCGGCGGCGAACTCGTGCGCGCGGCGTTCGACTTCGCGCACCGACCAGCCTTCCTCGGCGGCATCGTGCGCCAGTTTGCTGGCCAGGTCCGGCGACAGGGTCAGCAGGGCGCGGGCGTGGCCCATTTCCAGGCGGCGCGCTTCCAGCAGGGCGCGGATCGCCGGCGGCAGGTCGAGCAGGCGCAGCAGGTTGGACACCGCGGCGCGCGAGCGGCCCACCGCTTCGGCGGCTTCGGCGTGGGTCAGCGAGAATTCGTTGATCAGGCGTTGCAGCGACTGCGCTTCCTCCAGCGGATTGAGGTCTTCGCGCTGGATGTTCTCGATCAGCGCCATCGCGATGACGGTGCGGTCGTCGAGTTCGCGCACCACCACCGGCACTTCGCTCAGTCCGGCCTGCTGCGAGGCGCGCCAGCGGCGTTCGCCGGCGACGATCTCGAAGGTGCCGGCCGCGATCTCGCGCACCACGATCGGCTGGATCACGCCCTGGGCCTTGATCGACTCGGCCAGCTCGTCGAGCTTGGCCGGGTCCATCGCCGTGCGCGGCTGGTACTTGCCCGGCTGCAACTGGCCGACCGGCAGCTTGCGCAACGCTTCGCCCGGCTGCGCCTGCGGCGGCGGGGTTTCGGCGGCGGCCTTGGGGCCGAGCAGGGCTTCCAGGCCGCGGCCCAGGCCGCGCTTCTTCGGGGCGGACATCAGTAGTTCTCCTCGAATTGCGGTTGCTTGGGCCGCGCGCGATCGGCCTGGCGGCGCAGGATTTCGCCGGCCAGGCCCAGGTAGGCGACGCCGCCGCGGCTGGTCCGGTCGTAGCCGACGATGCTCTGGCCGTGGCTGGGCGCTTCGGCCAGGCGCACGTTGCGCGGCACGATGGTGCGGAACACCTTGTCGCCGAAGTGCGTGGTCAGTTCGCCCGACACGGCGTTGGCCAGGTTGTTGCGCACGTCGAACATGGTGCGCAGCACGCCTTCGATCTCCAGCGCCGGGTTCAGCCGCGCCTTTAGCGCCTCGATGGTTTCGACCAATGCGCTGAGGCCCTCCAGTGCGTAGTACTCGCACTGCATCGGCACCAGCACCGAGTCGGCCGCGGTCAACGCGTTGAGCGTGAGCAGCGACAGCGCCGGCGGGCAGTCGATGATGATGAAATCGTAGTCGCCGCGGATCGGTTCCAGCGCGGCCTTCAGCCGGCCTTCGCGGCCGTCCGCTTCCATCAGCTGGATCTCGGCCGCGGTCAGGTCGATGTTGCCCGGCAGCAGGTCGAACTCCTCGGCCGTCTTCACCACCGCGTCGCGCGCTTGCGCTTCCCCCAGCAGCACGTCGCAGGTGCTGGCTTCCAGCTCGCGCTTGTCGACGCCGCTGCCCATGGTCGCGTTGCCCTGCGCGTCCAGGTCGACCAGCAGCACGCGCTTGGGCGCGCGCGCCAGCGCGGCGGCCAGGTTGACGGCGGTCGTGGTCTTGCCGACCCCGCCCTTCTGGTTGGCGACGGCGATGATGCGGGCCATGGAGTTGGGGACCGGTGGTGGAAGGCGGATTATGCGGGATGACGGCGATATTTGTAGGAGCGCCCTTGGGCGCGTCTCTTGTGGGAGTGGCCACGGCATGTCGTGGCCGGCTTGGTCGCGAAAGCTCTTGATCTTCAGCCAGAAGCATTCGCGACCAAGGTCGCTCCCACGGGCAGGCGCCCAGGGTCCTCAGCCGCGCTCGACCACGACCAGATGGCGTTCCGCGTCGAGCCCGGGCACCGACAGCACGTGGACCGTTTTGAGCCGCCAGCCCGCGGGCAACGCGGCGATTTCCTCGTGCGGCACCGCACCTTTCATCGCCAGCAGCTCGCCGCCGGGTTTCAGCAGATGGCCGCCGACTTCGATGATGTCGGGCAGCGTGGCCAGCGCGCGCGCGGTCAGCGCATCGTAGGCGCCGGGCTCGTCGAGCGCTTCGGCGCGGCTTTCGGCGACGCGCGCGTTGCCCAGCCCGAGCTGGCGCACGGCCTCGCGCAGGAAACGCGCTTTCTTGCCGTTGCTTTCGACCAGGGTCACGCGCAGTGCGGGATTGGCGATGGCCAGTGGAATCCCCGGCAGGCCGGGGCCGGTGCCGAGGTCGGCCAGCGCCGCGCCGGTTCGCGCCAGCGTCGCGACGTGCGCATGCATCGCCAGCGAATCGAGCAGGTGCAGCGGCACCATCTGCTTCGGCTCGCGGATCGCGGTCAGGTTGTAGGTGCGGTTCCAGCGCGCGAGCAGGGCCAGGTAGGCCAGCAGCGGCTGCGCCAGTGCGTCGGCATCGAGGCCGAGCGTGGCTAGGCCGCGATGCAGAGCCTGCCCCGGACTTGATCCGGGGTCGTCGCGGATTTCGGGGGGAAGAGCGGTGTCGTTCACCGGCGCATTATCGCCGGTCCGCAGCTGTGGGAGCGGCCACGACATGCCATGGCCACTCCCATGAGAGCCAATCCCGCGGAAATCACGCGGATCGCCACGCCAGCGCGGCGCGATAGCCGGGTTGCGGTTCCCATTCGCGCAGCTGCCAGTCTTCCGGCAGGCCCAAGGCGCAGTCGCAGGCGACCAGGCGCAATTCACCGTCGCGTTCGTCGAACACCAGCTTTTCCAGGCCGAAGGAAATGCCCTGGCCATGCGCTTTCAGTACCGCTTCCTTGGCGCACCACAGGCGCACGAAGAACGGCACGCGCGCTTCCTCGGGCAGGGCCAGCAGGCGCGCGGTTTCGTCGGGATGGTAGAAGCGTTGCGCCAGCTCCATCGCGCGCGGCCGCGGACGCAGATGCTCCAGGTCGACGCCGAGTTCGATCGCTTCGCCCAGTGCGACCAGCAGCAGGTCGCCGCTGTGGCTCCAGTTGGCGTCGAAATGTGCGTGTGCGCCCTGCAGTTGCGGCCGGCCGTGCGCGTCGCGCTGCCAGGCCAGCGATGCGGTGCCCAGCGCGGCGGACAGCAGGCCGACCGCTAGCGCCTCGCCGCGTTCGCCGCGCGCGTGCGGGCGCAGCCAGAGGCGGACCGGGCCGTACTGGCGATGGGGCTCGCCCGCAGCCATCTTGGTGAAGGCGGATTCGCGATCTTGAACGGCGGCCGTGGGCTGTTGCGGTGCGGTGTGCATTCGTCGCGATTCGGGGCTATCAAAGGCGCGGCAGGGAAGCGCCCCACGCAGCTTAACAAGGGTTTCGCGCCAACGTTGTTCATGAGGCCCTCGCGGGCCGTACATCCATGCAAAGGAGACATGAATGAACTTGCTGATTCAATTGATCGTGGGTGGCATCGCGGGCTGGCTGGCCAGCATCCTGATGAAGCGCGACGGTTCGCAGGGCATCCTGCTGAACATCGTCGTCGGCATCGTCGGCGGATTCCTGGGCGGTTGGCTGCTGCCGATGCTGGGCATCGGCCTGGGCGGAGGCTGGGTCGGTTACCTGATCACCGCGCTGGTCGGTGCCGTCGTCCTGCTGCTGATCGTCAATCTGTTCACGCGCGGCAGGGCGCGCTGAACGTTTTCCGCTGCGGCCGCGTGCGCTGAGGCGAAGACGCACCCAAGGCCCGTGGCGTGCAAAGGCCCGGTCCGCCGGGCCTTTGCTTTGGTCAGAACAGGCCGTCCACATTCGGCGATTGCGCGGGCACCGGCATGCCCAGATCCCACATCTCGACGATCCGGCCCGCTTCGAAGCGGAGGATGTGCACCACCGCGAGGCCCGGGTCTTCCGGCTTGAAGCGCAGGTGCGAATGCACCGCGACGCGGTCGCCCTCGGCGATGGCCTGCTTCACTTCGAAGATCTTGTCGGGCTGTTGCACGTGCGCGGCCTTCATCGCTTCGCGCAAGGCCTCGGCGCCCGCAGGGAAATAGGCGTTGTGGTGGCGCATGCCGGCGGCGACGTAGCTGTCGTAAGCGCGATCGATCTCGCCAGCGGTGACCAGGCGAAGGAATTCCAGCGCCCTGTCCTTGTTGGTTGCGGTCATGGGTCGTCCCTCTTCATGGAAGCGTAGGGCGGGCCCTGGCCCGCCATCGCTTGCCGAACGAATCGCGCCGGCAGGGCTCACCCTGCGCACGCACCTCGGTTGCAGAGCGTTCGCAGGCGCGGCAGAGCATGCGCCTGCCGATGTTTGCTACGCGTGCAGCCTCACCCAGGCCGGCGCGTGGTCGCTGGGGCGCTCCCAGGTGCGTGGTTCGCGGTCGATGCCCGATTCCGCCGCGCGGTCACGCAGTGCGTCGGACACCAGGGTCAGGTCGATGCGCAGCCCCAGGTTGCGGCGCAGCCCGCCCATCCGGTAATCCCACCAGCTGAAGATGCCGGCCTCGTCGCTGTGCAGGCGGAACGCGTCGTGCAGGCCCAGCGCGTACAGGCGCTTCAGCGCGTCGCGCTCGGCGGCGGAGGTCAGGATGTGGTTGTCGTTCCAGACCTTGGCGTCGAACACGTCGCGATCGTCCGGCGCGATGTTGAAGTCGCCCATCACCACCAGTTGCGGATGGCGCTGCAGCTCGCCGGCCAGCCAGCCATGCACCGCGTCCAGCCAGCGCAGCTTGTAGCTGTACTTCTCGGTGCCCACGTCCTGGCCGTTGACCACGTACAGGTTGACGATGCGCACGCCGTTGACGGTGGCGGCGATGACGCGCTTCTGTTCGTCCTCGAAACCGGGAATGCCGACCTGCACGTCGAGCGGCGCTTCGCGGGCGAGGATGGCCACGCCGTTGTAGGTCTTCTGCCCGGCGAACACGCTGCGGTAACCCAGGCCGGCCAGCACCGTGTCGGGGAACTTGTGGTCCTCCAGCTTGGTTTCCTGCAGGCCGACCACGTCCGGCGCGAAATCGCGCAGCCACTGTTCCAGGTGCGGCAGGCGCACGTTGAGCGAATTGACGTTCCAGCTGGCGATTTTCATGGCGCCAATGCTATCCAAAACCCGACGTGGGAGCGACGTGAGTCGCGAACGCCTTTCGTGGCGCTGCGACCGGAGCCCTGCGCGACTCACCGGTTTGCTGCCGCAACCGCTCCCACGGCAAGCATCGTCGTGATTACCGCACGATCAAGTCGATCAACCACTGCGCCTTCTTGTACGGCGGCTTGAGCAGGTCGCCCCCGGTGCGCCGCGCCTGCCACAGGATCGGCAACGCCTTGCTCATCGCATCGAAGCCGGCGCGGCCGTGGTAGGCGCCCATGCCGCTGGGCCCGATCCCCCCGAAGGGCAGGCCGCTGATGGCGAAGTGGAACAGCGTGTCGTTGACCGAAATGCCGCCGGCCAGGGTGCTGCGCAGGATCTTCTCGACGCTAGCCCGGTCGTGGCTGAAGGGATACAGCGCCAGTGGGCGGTCGTGCGCGTTGACGTAGGCGATGGCCTCGTCGAGCGACTTCACGCTGCGGATCGGGAATACCGGGCCGAAGATTTCCTCCTGCATCACCTTGGCGTCGTCGCCCGGTTCCAGCACCAGAGTCGGCGGGAACAGGCGTTGCGCCGGATCGGCCGGGCCCAGCGCGATCACTTCCAGTCCGCGCGCGCGCGCATCGTCCACGTAGCCCTGCAGGCGCGCGTATTGGCCATCGTTGACGATGCGGCTGTAGTCGCCGGCATTGGCGAAACCCTCGCCGTAGCGCGACTTCACCTGTTCGCGCAGCGCCTGCACCAACGCGTCGCGGCGCGCGGCGCCGACCAATACGTAATCCGGCGCGATGCAGGTCTGGCCGCCGTTGAACCACTTGCCGGTGGCCAAGCGCGCCGCGGCCTGTTCCACCGGGTAGTCGTCGCAGACGATGGCCGGCGACTTGCCGCCCAGTTCCAGCGTCACCGGGGTCAGGTTCGGCGCGGCGGCGGCCATCACCTTGCGCCCGACCGCGGTGGAGCCGGTGAACACGAGGTGGTCGAACGGCAACGCGGCGAACGCAGCCGCCACGTCCGCGCCGCCTTCGGCGACGGCGACGCGGTCTTCGGGAAACACTTCGGCCAGCAGTTCGCGCAGGAAGGCGCTAGTGCGTGGCGTGTGCTCCGACGGTTTCAGGTAGACGTGGTTGCCGGCGGCGATCGCGGTGGCCAGCGGAATCAGCGCTAGGTTGACCGGGTAGTTCCATGGCGCGATGACGCCGACCACACCGACCGGTTCGGGACGGATTTCCGCGCGTGCCGGCAGGAAGCGCCAGCCGACCCCGACGCGCTTCGGCTTCATCCAGCCGCGCAGGTGCTTGCGCAGGTGGTCGATCTCGTTGAGCACGGTCATGCCGTCGGCGATGCGCGATTCGTGCAGCGAGCGGTGGCCGAAATCGGCGGCGATGGTCTGCGCCATATCGTCCAACCGCCGCTTCAGCACCTCGCGCAGGCGCAACAGGTCGGCGCTGCGCTGGGCGCGGTCGGGGCGTTGGGCCTGCCATGCGGTGCGCAGGCGGTCGAAAGTGGGGCGCAATTCGGAGACGGGGGTCGCGGCGTTCATGTCCATACGCCGGAGTCTAGTCCTGTACGATGCGGTTTTTCCGCGAACCTGCCGCGCCAACGCGACCATGACCTCTCTGCGCCCCCATCTCGGCCGTTTTCCCACCCTTGGCCAGCGCGCCTACGTCGATCCGGCGTCCACCGTGATCGGCGACGTGGTGCTGGGAGACGACGTTTCGGTATGGCCGGGCACGGTGATCCGCGGCGACGTCAACTTCATCCGCATCGGCGCGCGCACCAACGTGCAGGACGGCACCATCGTCCACGTCAGCCACGACGGTCCGCACGCCAAGCTGGGCGGCTTCGCCACGGTGATCGGCGAGGACGTGACCATCGGCCACCAGGCCATCGTCCACGCCTGCCGCATCGAGGACGCGGTGCTGATCGGCATGGGCGCGATCGTGCTGGACGGCGCGGTGGTGCAGAAGCACGCCTTCGTCGGCGCCGGCGCGCTGATCGCCCCGGGCAAGGTGGTCGGCAGCGGCGAGATGTGGCTGGGCAGCCCGGCCAAGTTCGCGCGCAGGCTAAGCGACGCGGAGATCGACGCCCTGTACTACTCGGCCAAGCACTACGTGAAGCTGAAGGACGAGTACCTGCAGGCGGGATAGCCACCGTGGTGGGAGCGAGCTTGCTCGCGAATGCTTTTGCCTTCCGGGCCCTGGAGTCGAAATAGGGGGCTGCCTTGCGATACCAGAAGCATTCGCGAGCAAGCTCGCTCCCACAAAAGCCGGCCGGTCAGTCGGGCCGCGTCGCGGTTTCCAGCGCGGCGAGGATCGCCAGCGCCTCCTCGCGCGAGTGGCCGCACATCTCCGGACCCGGTTTCAGCGACGCGCAGAACGCGGGCCGTTCCGGCCGGCCGAACAACCGGCAGCGGTCGGCTTCGTCCAGTTGCACGCAACGCACGCCGGCCGGTTTGCCCTGCGGCATGCCGGGGATCGGCGAATGGATCGACGGCGCGATGCAGCACGCGCCGCAGCCGCCGCGGCAGGAAAACGTCGCGCTCATGCGGGCCAGTCTAGCGGGCTGGGCAAGCCCGGGCGCGGCGGTTAAAGTCGGCGCAGGGAATCTTCGGAAACCGCGCATGCCGCGCCCGCAGGAACTCCGGCAGGATGGCCGGAACGCAATCGCTACGCCGCCTGCGCAGGTGAGCGGCTGATGCTGGACACCTACCGCGAAGTGGTCACGCCCGAAGGCGTGGCCCTGCACCTGCCCGCCGCCGGTCCCGTGCCCCGCGCGGTGGCTTGGGCCATCGACCTGTGCGTGCGCATGGGCGTGCTGATGGTCGCCGGCATGATCCTCGGCCTGCTTGGCGGCATGGGCGCCGGCGCCAACCTGATTGTGATGTTCGCCGTGTACTGGGCCTATCCCATCGTGCTGGAGGCGCTGTGGAACGGGCAGACCGTCGGCAAGAAGGCGATGTCGCTGCGTGTGGTGGCCGCCGACGGTGCGCCGGTCGGCTGGCTGGCGGCGATCACCCGCAACCTGCTGCGCACCGTGGACATGCTGCCGTTCGGCTATGCGGTCGGACTGGTGTCCTGCCTCGTGGATCGCCATGGCCGCCGCCTCGGCGACCTGGTCGCGGGCACCCTGGTGGTGCACAACGAACGCGAGCGCGACGCGCTGCCGGCGCCGGCCAATGCAGTGCTGGCGCCACCGACCGGACTGCGCCCGGCCGAACAGGCGGCCATCGTCGCTTTCGGCGAACGCGCGCCGCTGCTGACCCCATCGCGCCAGGCCGAACTGGCCGACATCGTCGAACCGCTGACCCGCGCACGCGGCCAAGCCGGCGTATTGCGCCTCTACGGCATGGCGAACTGGTTGCTGGGGCGGCGATGAAACAGGAACAATTCGTCGCCCGCCACCAGGCCGAATGGCAGGCCTTCGAACAATGGCTGCAGACCCGCGGCGACGCCCGCATCGCCCGTGGCGAGCGCAACAGCGGCGAACTCGGCGACGAACAGATCCCGCAGCGCTACCGCCGCCTGTGCCAGCAACTCGCCCTCGCCCGCCGCCGCGGCTACAGCCCGGTGGTCACCGCGCGCCTGCAGGAACTGATGCAGCGCGGCCACAACCTGCTGTACCGCACCCCGCCGCCGCGCTGGCGGCGCGCGCTGGAATTCGTGCTGGCCGAGTTCCCGCGCCTGGTGCGCAGCGAACCCGGTTGCATGTGGGCCGCGCTGGCGCTGTTTGCGTTGCCGCTGGTCGGCTTCTTCGTGTTGCTGCAGTTCCAGCCCGAGCTGATCCACGGCCTGATGGATCCGGTGCAGGTCGCGCAGATGGAACAGATGTACGACCCCGAAAGCCCGTCGCACAAGCTCGGCCGCGACAGCCAGAGCGACTGGTACATGTTCGGCGTGTACATCATGAACAACATCAGCATCGGCCTGCGCACCTTCGCCAGCGGATTGGTATTCGGCATCGGCGCGATCCTGGTGCTGATATTCAATGGCGTGAGCATCGGCGCGGTGTTCGGCCACCTGCAGCAGATCGGCTACGGCGACCCGCTGTGGCGCTTCGTCTGCGGGCATGCGCCGTTCGAACTGACCGCGATCGTGATCGCAGGCGGCGCCGGCATGCGCCTGGGGTTGGGCCTGATCGCGCCGGGGCGGCTGACCCGCGGCGAATCGCTGCGCGTGGCCGGCGTCAAGGGCGCGAAGCTATGCCTCGGCGTGGCGATGATGCTGCTGGTCGCGGCCTTCATCGAGGCGTTCTGGTCGTCGATCGGTTCGATTCCGGCCGTCGTCAAGTATTCGGTGTCCGCAGTGTTGTGGACATTGGTGCTGGCGTGGCTGTTCTTCGGAGGGCGAGGCCATGACGTGCTGGCGCGGCATGGCCGCGCCGTCATGCCGAGCGCCCGGCCAGGGATGGCCGGGCAGGACGATCCGCAAGCCGGGATGTCCCGCCATGGACGGCTGCAGGAAAGTTTGACGGGGCATGCCGATGCGCCTTGACCAGCTGACCGTCAACCTGCGCGCGCGTTCGCCGTGGGAAGCGGTGGAGCTGGGCACCGCGCTGGTGCGCCGACACGCAGCCGCGATCTGGAAACCCTGGTTGCTGCTGAGTCTGCCGCTGTTCGCATTGCTCAACCTCGCCGCATGGGCGCTGGATGCGATGTGGCTGGCCGGCGTGGCGATGTGGTGGTTGAAGCCGTTGTTCGACCGCATCCCGCTGTACGTGATCTCGCGCGCGACCTTCGGCAACGTCCCGACCCTGCGCGAAACGCTGGCGGCGCAGGCGCGCTGGGGCTGGAAGCCGCTGCTGCATTACCTCACCTGGCGGCGTTTCAGCTTCGCCCGCGCGCTGTACCTGCCGATCGACCTGCTGGAGGGCGTCGATGGCGAGCGCCTGCGCGAACGCCGCCGCGTGCTCGGCGGCGCGGTATACGGCAATGCCGCGCTGCTGGGCCTGGTCTGCCTGTGCTTCGAGGCCGCGCTGAACCTCGGCATCATCGCCGCGATCCTGATGTTCGTACCGATCGACGAACTGCCGGAAACCGTGCGCGCCGGCTGGGCGCTGATCGGCGAGCAGACGCCGTGGTGGGCCAGCCTGGGCCTGAACGCGATCGCCTGGCTGGCACGTAGCGTGGTCGAACCGTTCTACATCGGCGCCGGCTTCGGCCTGTATCTGAATCGCCGCACCCAGATCGAGGCCTGGGACGTCGAGATCGCGTTCCGCCGCTTGCGCGAACGCCTGCGCGCCGCATCGATGACCTTCGCCGTGCTGCTGGCCGTGACCGGCGCATTCGCCTTGCCCGCACGTGCGCAGGACAGCGATCCGCTGCCGCCCAATGCCGCGCCCGTGCGGACGCAGCAGGACGCCGCCGTCCAGGTCGTGGATGGAAAGAAGCCGGAAGACGCGGCGACGCCGGCCAGCGTGTTCGGCGAACAACGCGTCTACGATGCCAGGTTCCGCAAGGCGGTGGACCGCGCCTATGCCGACCCGCTGCTCAACGGCAAGCGCAAGCAGACCAGCTGGGAGCGGCGGCGTACCTTCGATCGGCCTGCCGATCCGCGCAAGGCACCGGATTTCTCCTGGATGGCGGGCATCGCCCAGTTCTTCGCCCTGGTCGGCGAATGGGGCCTGTGGATCATCCTCGGCATCCTGGTGCTGGTATTGCTGGCCACCGCGCCGCGCTGGTGGCCGTGGATGCGCGGCTCGTTGCGGCGCAGTGCGGTCGAAGCGCAAGGCAAGGTCGAAGTCGAGGCGATGCCGCTTCCGGACGTGTTGCCGGAGAACGTCGTTGCCGCCGCGCGCCGGCTGTGGCGCGAAGGCCGGCCGCGCCATGCGTTGGCCCTGCTGTATCGCGCCAGCGTCGACAGCATGGCAGCGCGCGCCGACGTCGTGCTGCCGCCGGGCGCGACCGAATCCGAATGCCTGCGCGCGTCGCGGCGCATGCCCGACGCCGACGACCGCAGCCTGTTCGCCCGCGTGGTCAAGGTCTGGCAATACGCCGCCTACGCGCAGCGCTTGCCGGAGGAAGACGAATTCGAAACCCTGCTCGGCCAGCTGCAGCAACGCTATGGGTGGGCCGCATGAACGCCGCGGCGAAGAGCAGCACGCGCGGCGCGCGCGTCGGCCTGGTCCTGTTCGCCGTGGCGGCGGTGGCGTTCGTGGCCATCGCCTGGTTCCTGCACAACTTCCATCGCGTCGAGCGCGAATTCGACCTGCCGCCGCGCGGCGAAGCCGCATACAACCCGCTGTACGCGCTGAAGAAATCGTTGCAGGCCGACGGCATCCGCGTCGATTCGCGCCAACGCCTGAACCTGGCCGCGCATGCCCTGGGCGCCCGCGACACCCTGCTGCTCTACAGCGACCCGCGCAGCCTGTCGCCGCCGGAAGTGGATCGCGTGCTGGACTGGGTCGAAGCCGGCGGCCACCTGGTCGTGCGCACGCCGGGCTGGCGCGACGGCAACAACGATGTGGCCATCGCGCTGTTCGACGAACTCGGTGTGGTGCTCGAAGGCGAGGAGGGCAGCCGCGAGTGCATGCCGTTCCAGGTCGAAGGCGAGAAGCCGCACGTCGAATTCTGCGGCAGCCAGCGCTTCACCTTCGTCGAGGATGAAGTGCCGGAACTGGCTTGGGGCGATCTGAAGAACGGCTACGTGTATGCGCGGCAGGGTTGGGGCGAAGGCCATGTCGACGTGCTCGCCGATTTCGATTTCCTGACCAATGGCAACGCGCCCGGTGGGCTGGCCGGCCTGTTCGGCGGCGGCGGACGCGGCGAAGGCCTGCGCGAGGCCACCCATGTGGCGCTGGCGCGGCAAGTGCTGGCGCCGAACTACGGCGACGGCGCCATGCACTTGGTCTACGCCGCGCAGATGCCCTCGCTGTGGCGGGTCGTGTTCACCCGCGGCTGGATGGTGTGGTTGCCGTTGGCGCTGGCCCTGTGCGCATGGTTGTGGCTGCGCACGCAGCGCTTCGGCCCGCTGCGACCGGCGCCGGCGGCGGAACGGCGCTCGTTGCTGGAACACGTGCGCGCCAGCGGCGACCTGCTGTTCCGCTACGGCAAGGGCGCGATGTTGTACGTGGCGGTGCGCGAGGCCTTCCTGTCGCGCCTGCGCCGCCGCGATCCGCTCGCCGCCGCGTTGACCGGCGAGGCGCAGGCCGATGCCATCGCCAGGCGTCTGCAAGTCGCGCCGAGCGCCGTATTGCAGGCGTTGCAAACGCCCCCGTCGCACGACAAACCCGCTTTCCGAGACCGCATTTCCCTTCTGATCAAACTGAGAAACCAGTTATGAGCGACGAAATCCTTCCGCCGTCCATCGCCGCCGGCGACGTGGCCCCGATGCGCGGCGACGCGCTGGCCCAGCGTGCCGCGCAGGTCCGCGACGAAGTGGCCAAGGCCTTCATCGGCCAGCCCGATGTGCTCGACCAGGTGCTGATCGCCCTGCTCGCCGGCGGCCATGTGTTGCTCGAGGGCGTGCCCGGCCTCGGCAAGACCCTGCTGGTGCGCGCGCTGGGCCAGGCGCTGGAACTGAACTACGCGCGCGTGCAGTTCACCCCCGATCTGATGCCCAGCGACGTCAGCGGCCACGCCGTGTACGACCCGAAGACCGAAAGCTTCAAGATCCGTCGCGGGCCCGTGTTCACCAACCTGCTGCTGGCCGACGAAATCAACCGCGCCCCGGCCAAGACCCAGTCGGCCCTGCTCGAGGTGATGCAGGAAGGCCAGGTGACCATCGAAGGCAAGCCGTTCGCGCTGGATCCGCCGTTCATGGCGCTGGCCACGCAGAACCCGGTCGAGCAGGAGGGCACCTATCCGCTGCCCGAGGCGCAGCTCGACCGCTTCCTGCTGAAGGTGCTGATCGATTACCCGTCGCTGGAGGAAGAGAAACGCATGGTCGATGCGGTCACCTCCGGCAGCAACGCCAGCGACTTCGACCTGTCGCAGGTGCAGCGTGTCGCCAGCGCCGTCGACATCCTCGCCATGCAGCGCGGCACCGCGCAGGTCGCGGTCGACGCGCAAGTGGTCGATTACGCGGTGCGCATCGCCGCCGCGACGCGCAAGTGGCCGGGCATCGCGCTGGGCGCGGGCCCGCGCGGCAGCATCGCCCTGGTCCGCGCGGCGCGCGCGCAGGCGGTGTTGCAGGGCCGCGACTTCGTCACCCCGGACGACGTGCGCGACGTGGCCAAGCCCGCGCTGCGCCACCGCATCACCCTGTCGCCGGAATTGCAGATCGAAGGCCAATCGCCCGACGACGCGTTGCACGCACTGCTGGCGAAGGTGGAAGCGCCGCGGAAATGAGTCTGCGGGGACTCCAGATCGAGGTCGGTGTCTCCCTCTCCCCGCGTGCGGGGAGAGGGTGCCGAAGGCGGGTGAGGGGCCGCGAGCACAGCGAGCGGCTGCTTTTTCTTTTGCTGTTGCCTTTGCGTTTTGCCCGGCAACAACAAGATCAAAAGCGCCCCTCATCCGGCCTTCGGCCACCTTCTCCCCGTAAAAGCGACGGGGAGAAGGAATGGAGCGTGTGCGCATGAGGCCCGCACCGCTGCTGATCGCGCTGCTGGCCCTGTGGGGCCTGTCCGGCCTGCCCGTGCTGTTCTTCGGCGTGCCGGCATGGGCGTGGTGGGTCGCGGGCGGCGCGCTGGCCCTCGTCGTGCTGTTCGATGCGTGGCGCCTGCGCGCCAGCCCGACGCCGGAAGTGGCGCGCGAGATTCCAGACGCCCTGCCGCTGGGCGTCGAACGCGACGTGCACCTGCGCGTGGAGTCGTTGGTGCGCCAGCGCGTGGACGTGTACGACCTGCATCCCGGCGACTGGCCGGCGCAAGGCCTGCCGCGCCGATTGGCGTTGGCGCCGGCCACGGTGTCGCGCTTCGGCTACCGTCTGCAGCCGAGCGCGCGAGGCGACGCGGTGTTCCCCGGCGTGCAGCTGCGCCTGCGCTCGCCGCTGCGGTTGTGGCGGCAATCGCGCGTCGCCGGTGCGCCGCAGACGGTGCGCGTGTATCCCGACTTCGCGCCGCTGGCCCGCTACGCGCTGTTCAGCGCCGAACAGGCCTCGCGGCTGATGGGCGCGCACCTGAAGCGCCGTCGCGGCGAGGGCACCGACTTCCACCAGATGCGCGAATACCGCGTCGGCGACAGCCTGCGCCAGATCGACTGGAAGGCGACCGCGCGCTCGCGCAAGCTGATCTCGCGCGAATACCAGGACGAAAAGAACCAGCAGCTGGTGATGCTGATCGACACCGGCCGGCGGATGATGGCGCGCGAAGGCGAGTTGGCCCATTTCGACCACGTGCTCAACGCCTCGCTGGTGGTGTCGTACCTGGCCCTGCGCCAGGGCGACGCGGCCGGATTGATGGCTAGCGGCGGACAGTCGCGCTGGGTCGCGCCGTTGCGCAGCCTTGGCGCCATCGACAACCTGCTGCGCGCCAGCTACGACCTGCAACCGCAACCCGTCGCCACCGATTACCTGGCCGCCGCTACCGAGCTTTCGCTGCGCCAGCGCCGCCGCGCGCTGGTGATGCTGGTGACCAACGTGCGCGATGAGGACATCGAGGACCTGCTGGCTGCCGTGCGCCTGTTGCAGCGCCGCCACCTGGTTTGCGTCGCCAGTCTGCGCGAACGCGCGCTCGATGATGCCCTGCGCGAAGAAGTACACGACGTTCCCGGCGCGATCCGCGCCGGCGCCCTGGCCCGCTACCTGGAACAGCGCAGCGCCGCCCACGACCTGTTGCGCAGCCACCGCGTGATGGTGCTGGACGTAACCGCCGAACAACTGCCCGCCGCGCTGGTCGAACGCTACCTCGCGGTCAAGCGCGACGGATTGCTGTAACGTGGGCGCATGCGCCTGATTCCGGTTTTCCGATCGTTGCTCGTGCTGGCCGTGGCGTTGCCGCGTGGCGACGTCCGTGCGGCGGAAGTGCAGCGCATCCGGCTGGTTTCCCCCGGCGCGGTGCTGGAAGTCACGCCGGCGCTGGGCGGACGCGTGCTGCATTTCGGCGCCATCGGTCGGCCCAACCTGATCAAGGTGGGCGATGCCGTCCGGACGCAGCCCGAGCCGCAAGTTTCGGCGGCTGCTGACGACATCGCCTATCTCGGCCACGATGTATGGCTGGGCCCGCAAAGCGGCTGGTGGAGCGACCAGTCGGCGAATCCCGCGCGTCGCGATGCCAAGGCGGGCTGGCCGCCGGATCCCTACCTCGCCTTCGCTACCACGCGCGTGGTCGAGCAGGACGAAAGCCGGTTGGTGCTGGAAGGCATCGACAGTCCGGTGACCGGCGTGCGCCTGCGCAAGTCCTTCGCCTTCGACGCAGCCGATCCGGCCACGGTGGAAGTCGCCGCCAGCGCGCGCAATATCCGCGATCGACCATTGTCGCGCGACCTGTGGTTCAACACCCGCGTTTCGTCCGCCACGCGCGTCTACGTGCCGGTCGCTTCGGCTAAGGACGTGCGCATGCAGTCCGGCGTCGACGTGGCGCCACCGCAGTGGCAGGTGCGCGACGGGATATTCGAACTGGCCGGATCACCAGTGCCCGCCGGCAAGTCCGCGCGTCGCGGCAAGTTGCTGTTGCAGCCGTCCGCAGGATGGATGGCGGGCTTCGCCCAGGGCCAGGCCTTCATCATCCGCTTCCGCCACGAACCGGTCGAAAGCATCCATCCCGAGCAAGGCCAGGTAGAGCTGTACCTCGACCATGGCGACGACATCGCCGCGGGCCTGCTGGAAATGGAAGTGCATGCGCCGATGCGCACGTTGGCACCGGGCGAAGCGATGCAGGCGGCCGAACGCTGGACGGTGCTGCGCTACGACGGCGAGGACAGCGAGGCGGCGCGCATCGCATTCCTGTGCGAACGCGCAGGGCTGTGCGCCGACCGCCCCACGAACCGAGCGCTCTAGGCGCCAGCGCGTCGACGAGCGCGACGGATGGCGCAGGAGTCAGAGCAGTCGCTTCGGCGCCTTGCGCGCCCACGCCTGGCGCAACAGCGATTCGACGAACTTGGGCTTGGCTTTGGCCAAGGTGACGCGCAGCCCGAGCACCTGCTTGCCCCAGTGCAGCTTTTCGAGGAAACCCGGTTCGATGGCCAGCGCGGCTTCGCGCTGTTCCTCGTCGACGAACACGTGCAGGTGCGTGCCTTCGGGCGGTGCGGTGGCGAAGATCTTGCCGGCGACGCGGAACGAGGTGTAGTTGAAGTGCGGGGCTTCCGCGGCTTCCGGCAGCGACAGGGCGAAGCGGCGGGCCCGTTCGAGATCCATCGTCGGTTGTCAGCGTTCCGCGTGCCTGCTGGCGCGGCAGAATCCCCATGCCAGCAACAGCAGGCCGGCCATGTAGACCAGATTGAAAAGGATGCGGACCGCGCCCATTGCGGCGTAGAAGTGGGCGATCTCGACAGTGCCGTCGCCGGCGGCGAAGCGGGCCTGCACGGACCAGTTCTGCCACAGGTTCAACAGAAGGCTGATCACCACGCTGCCCAGCATCAGCGCCAGCCCGGTCACGCCTTGCTTCCGGCCGGGTCCCCGCCGGGCGCCGCTCAACAACATGGCCAGGGCGATACCGCAACCCAGCAGTTCCGGCAGGGCATAACCGAAGATGGTCAGCACCTGGATCAGGCTCGTGGCGGAATCCATGCGCTCAGTCCGACGTCACCAGCACCGCGCTGTGGCCGCGCAGCGTAGCGTAGACCGGATCGGTGTCGGGACGCGTGCCATGCCACAACGCGAAGCTTTCCGCCGCCTGCTCGACCAGCATGCCCAGGCCATCGAACACATCGCGGCAGTTCGCCGCGCGCGCCCAGGCGAGGAACGGAATCGCGGCCTCGCCGTAGTTCAGATCGACCGCCAGCGTGCGCGAGGTGGTGATCGAGAACGGCAGGCTGAACTCGCCCTGCCCGCCGCGCGCGGCCGAGGTCGCGTTGACGATCAATTCGAATTCGCCGAGGTTGCCCAGGTCGTCCCAGTAGCGCGAATGCGCGCGCTTCGGCTCGCCCAACGCGTCGGCCAGCGCATCGGCGCGTTCCGGCGTGCGGTTGCTGACCACCAGTTCGGCGATGCCGGCATCGAGCAGGGCGGGGGCCACGCCGCGTGCAGCACCACCGGCGCCGAGCAGCAAGGCGCGGCGGCCGCGCAGGTCCAGGCCGTGGCGCGCGGTCAGGTCGCGGACCAGACCGGCGCCGTCGGTGGTGTCGCCATGCCAGCGGCCATCGACGCGGGTCAGCGTGTTCACGGCGCCCGCGCGCCGGGCGCGCTCGGTCAGTTGCGCGCTGAGCGCGAACGCGGCTTCCTTCAATGGCATCGTCACGTTGGCGCCGCGGCCGCCGTCGCCGGCGAAGCGTTCCAACGCTTCCACGAAAGCTTCCGGCGCTGCGTCGATGGCGGCATAGCGCACGTCGATTCCGAGTTGGTGGCCGAAAGCCGTATGGATGCGCGGCGACAGCGAGTGGGCGATGGGGTGGCCGAAGACGGCGTAGCGGATCATGTGCAACTCCTCGGTTTCTTTCCCGCGGGAGCGACGTAAGTCGCGAACGGGGTTCGGTAAGGCAAAAGCTTTGCGACTTACGTCGCTCCCACGGGAAAGATTACGCTTGTTCCTTCATCCAGCGCGCCGCATCCAGCGCGAAGTAGGTCAGCACGCCATCGGCGCCGGCCCGCTTGAACGCGGTCAGCGCCTCCATCGCGCAGGCCTTTTCGTCCAGCCAGCCGTTGGCCGCGGCGGCCTTCAGCATCGCGTATTCGCCGCTGACCTGGTAGGCGAAGGTCGGTACGCCGAATTCGTCCTTGACCCGGCGGATCACGTCCAGGTACGGCAGTCCCGGCTTGACCATCACCATGTCCGCGCCTTCGTCGATGTCCAGCGCGACTTCGCGCAGCGCTTCGTCCGAGTTGGCCGGATCCATCTGGTAGGTGAACTTGTTGCCCTTGCCCAGGCTGCCGGCGCTGCCGACCGCGTTGCGGAACGGGCCATAGAACGCCGAGGCATACTTGGCCGCGTACGACATGATCCGGGTGTTGACGAAACCGGCAGATTCCAGCGCCTCGCGGATCGCGCCGATGCGCCCGTCCATCATGTCGCTGGGCGAAACGATGTCGACGCCGGCGGCGGCGTGCGCCAGGGACTGCCTGACCAGCGTTTCGATGGTGTCGTCGTTGAGGATGTAGCCGCTGTCGTCGATCAGCCCGTCCTGCCCGTGCGTGGTGTACGGATCCAGCGCCTGGTCGCTCATCACGCCCAGTTCGGGAAAACGAGATTTCAGCGCACGGATCGCCCGTGGAATGATGCCGTCCTCGTCCCAGGCGATGGCGCCGTCGGCGGTCTTCGCCGCCGGGTCCGGCACGCCGAACAGGTCCAGCACCGGCACGCCCAGCTCCAGTGCCTGTTCGCCGACGCGCAGCAACTCGTCGATCGACAACCGTTCCACGCCCGGCATCGACGGCACCGGCGCGCGGCCCTTTTCCTCGTGCACGAACACCGGATAGATCAGGTCGTTCGCCGTCGGCACGTGCTCGCGCATCAGCCGACGGGAAAAATCGTCGCGACGCATGCGCCGCAGGCGGGTGTAGGGGTAGGTCATCTTCGACTCCTTGGATGGAGCGAATGATACGCCCCGCCTCCGTTCCCCGTTACCGTTACGAATCCGGCGAACGGAAAGCAGTATCCCGGCACAAGAAAAAACCGGCGCCGCAAGGGCGCCGGTTTCGGGTCGCAAGCTACCGGCCGGTTTACTTCGATTTCGTCTTGGTCACGCAGGCCATGACCCGGTCGGCTTGGTTGTCGAGCAGCAAACCCGCGGCCTGCGCATTGGCGACGTAAGCGCTCATGCACGATTGATAGCCGTTCTTGCCGCTCGTGTTGGTGTGGCACAACTGGTTCCACGCCTGCACGTTGGCGCCGGCGATCAGGCCGCCCGAGGTGTACAGCTTCACCCCGGTATCGCAGCCGCTGATGCGGGCGTTTTTGCCATCGATCCGCCAACCTTCATCGGCGAACAGGTCCACGGTCAGATCGACCAGGACGTTGGCCGCCAGCGAATCGTTGATCGCCGGCTCCATCAACGCATTCGGCGTCAGGCTGGTATCGAAGTGCGAGAACGTCGAACCGCCGGCTACCGTGGCGGGCGTGTACAGCAGCGCACGTCCGCCCGCATCGGCACCGGCCACACGCCCCGGCACCGTGCCGAGCACGACCGAGATGCCCGGCAACGCGGCACGGAAGGCATTGGCGTCGGTCAGGTTGAGGCTCAGCGCGGGAATGCCGGCGGACAGGGTCGGGTCGTCGGCCATGCCCGGCGCGGTCGCGGGCGAGCCCGAACTGGCGACGTTGCCGATGATCACCGCCGTGGCGCCGGCGTTCTGCGCATTGACCGTCTTGAACTCGAAGCCACAGGTGCCACGATTGACGAAGGCGACCTTGCCGCTGAGGCTGCCGGCGGGCAGGGCTTCGCAGGCATCGGCCGTATCGCCGACGCCATCGTTCGCCAACACCACCGCACCACCGAAATTGGCGGAGGTGGCCGCCGGACCGAACGACGCAGTGCCGTAGAACTGGTAGTTGGCGTTCAACGTGCCCGTCGCCTGCAACAGGATCAGCGGCATGGTCAGGACCGATGGCACGCTGGCCTTCACGCTGGCGCCATCCCAGGAGGTGCGTCCCGGCGTGCGCATCGCGGCGGCGCGGTCGGCGTCGGCCATGCCGGCGTCGGTGAAGCGCAGGTTCTTGACGTTGTCGTAGGCGTTGAAGGTGTAGACGTCGTTGACGCCGGGCGTGCCGACGCGTTCGCCGAGCACGCCGCTGCCGTAGCCGACGAAGCCGGAGAAGCCCAGGCCGTGGCCGATCTCGTGCATCACCACGTCCAGGAAGCTGATCTTGCCGGCCGGCGTGACGCCATCCAGACCGTAGTACCAACCGCTGCCGGAGAGACAAGGCGTGCCGTCCGGATTGGTGCCGCCCAGGTTGGCATTGAAACGGCTGCTGATTTCGATGTCGTCGGGAGCGACATAACTCGGGTCGCCCGCCATCAGGTTGACGCCGGCAAGCGAGTTGGCCAGCGCTTGGTGGTACCACGCGTTGGCGACCGGGAAGTCGGGCGAGCGCCAGATCCACCAGGGACCGGCCGAACCGAGCGTGGCGCCGGTGGCGGTGCAAGCCAGCGGCTGGAAGCTGGCGCCGACGCGGGTTTCGACGTTGCTCTTCAGCACCGAGCCCCACAGGTCCGCAGCGAACTGGTAGACGATGCGGCGCTGTTCGCCCACGGTGGTGCCGGGATTACCGCCTTCGGGCGCGCGCGGCGTGTTGTCGTTCAAGCCCTGGTTCGGCGGGTCCAGGTTGACCGGGGTGATGGTGCCGGCCTGGGCAGATGCCGCGAACAGAGCGGCGGCGAGTGCGCCGACGAGAAGTGGGGTTTTCATTCGCCCACCTCCTGCGCGGTCGCGGCCGGATGGGCATCGCTTTCGGAGAAGCTCAGCTTCCCATCGGCGTTGCGGCTGACGGTCATCGAGCTCATGGCATCGGTGGGCACCCGCATCGACGCGGCACCGCCCGGGTAAGTACGCAAGGTCGCGCGCGCCTGGGCCGCGGTCTTCGGCGCCTTGTCCCATTGCGAATCCGCGCGCTTCTGCATCGCATTGGCCTTGGCGGCCAGGGCCTTGCTCTCCGCGGCGGTCAGCGGACGCAGTTTCTTGGTCTTCGGATCGATGCCGACGTTGACGTCGTTGCCGGCGCTGGCCTGTCCTTGCGATACGGGGTGCTTGGCTTGGGGGGCGGGTGTTTCGGCGGCCTGTGCGCTCAGGCAAAGCGACAGCGCCATGCCCGACAACAAACTAGCTGGTCTTGCCAATCTCATTGCAGGATCCTCCAGATTCAAGAATGAAAGACACCGCCCTCGGCCCGTGCTGCAGCCGCAGACGATCCAATGAAGCGCAAGCGGCCCGCCCCCTTCCGCGCCGCCAACGCTGGACGCAGTCTGGGTCAGTACGGCGGTGCAACACAACCGGAATGGCGGCCACGGACAAGCCGCGGCCTGCAAGCGGACCGGGAAGCAATCAAGCCAACGGTTGTTTGGCGAAGCGGGGCCCTGGAGATGTCCGGAGATCCCGCTCTTTCTGCGTGGATTCTCAGATCACTCCGCCGCCGATGCCCAGGCGCACGATGGCGACCACGATGACGATGCCGTTCAACACCAGGCCGGTCTTGGCGCGGCCGCGCTTTTCGCTGCGGGTGAAGAGCACGCCGATGGCGGCGATGATCGCGCCGACCGCGGCGAACGGAATCAGGAACCAGTTGCCCCAGCCCAGCAGCGGGATCAGGGCCAGCACCATCCAGATCATCGCGACGATGCCCCACAACAGACTGATCAGACCCATGTCGTTCTCCGGTTGATGGGAAACCACTATACGGAAAGCGAGCGTGTCGCACGCAATCGCACGCCCTGTCGAAGCTTTCGTAGAAGCGCTCCTGGGCGCGACAGGGTCTCTGGTCGCGCCCAGGGGCGCTCCTACAGCCCGTGCATGCCTTCGATTTCGACGCGCAGCTCGCGCCGGCACACGTCGGCCTGCAACAGCACGCGCGGCACCTCGGCGCCGAGGCGCAGGTCGAGCAGGCGGGCGACGGCGTCGGCGTCTTCGGCGTCGCGCACGTACACCTTCAATCGCGAGCTTGCGTCGAACTGCGCGGCCAGCGCCGGGCGCTGCGCGCGCGCGGCGCCGAGCAGGCTGTGCAGGTTGGCCAGGGTTTCGTCGAGCTGCGCGGCCAGCGATTCGACGTGGCGCGAGGCGTGGCCGACGATGCTGGCGGTGCCCGACAGCAGCAGGGGCAAAGGCGCCGGCGCCGGCGGCAGCATCGCGCGGGCAAAGCTGGGCGATTGCGGGCCGTATTCGCGCGGGTAGCGCCATGCGCTGGTCTGGCGCGGGTTTTCCAGCGGCGTGCCGGCCTGGCGCGCGGCCAACCAATAGACTTGCAGCACGCGGCGTCCGTCGTTCGCGCCCGGTTTCGTGCCGATGGCGGTCGCCGCGGGCAGCGTTGCGGTGTCCACCGCACCGAGTCCGCGCACGCGGCCGATGCAGAACTGGCGGTAGCGCTCGCCGTCGCCGTCGCCTTCGGTGATGGCGTCCAGGTAATTCCACACGCGCAACAGGTGCGGGAATCCGCTGCGCCGGCGAAACGCCTCCAGCCGCGCGTAGGCGCGCTCGCTGGCCGCGAGGATGCCGCCATCGTCTTCGACCAGTTCCATCGCGCCGAACTGCAGCCCGCCGTCGTCGGCATGGGCGATACCGTCGTCGAAGCCGTGTGCGACGGGTCCGGCGGCACGCCAGACCTCCAGCCGCGGCGCGTCCAGCGGTTGCAGCGGCACGCGCAACCAGCGCGGGTCGACGGGGACTTCGTGCGTAGATACGCCGAAGCCGAACACGGCCAGCGTGTCCGGCCGCGCCAGTTGCGCGGCCAGCGTGGCCGGATCGGCCAGGTCGACCGCCAGGCGCGGCCATGCGGCCGGCAGGTCGGGGGAAGCGCTCATCGGGGGAACGGTCGGTGATCCAAGCGCGCATGATAACGCGCGGTCCCTCGGCGCCTCGCCGGCGCGGGTGTGCGAGGATTCAGTCGTCGCGGCGGAACATCGCCATGAAATCGGGCCGTACCCTGGGAGATCGCCATGAAATTCCGTCTCGTCGCTGCGTTGTTCGCCGTGGCCGCCCTGGCCGGATGCGCGAGCGCGTCGAAGGTGATGCTGGGCCAGGCGCGGCCGGCCATCGACCCGTCGCAGGTGCAGGTCTATTCGACGCCGCCGCCGGGTTCGGTGGAAATCGCCCAGCTGGAAGCGACCAGCGCGGTCGGTTTCGGCACCCAGGGCCAGACCGACGCGGCGGTGGCGCGGCTGAAGGCCGAAGCCGCGAAGCTGGGCGCGAACGGCGTGGTCCTGGTCGGCGTCGGCGCGTCCGGGCAGTCGCCGGTCGGCATGTCGGTTGGGGCGGGCAGTTTCGGCCGCCATACCGGCGGTGGGCTGAGCGTTGGTATTCCGACCCAGCAGAAGAAGGCGGCGGGCGTGGCGATTTGGGTGCCGCCGGCGCCATGACCGTCCCTGCATGATCTCCCGCATCTGGCACGGCTGGACCACGCCGCAGAACGCGGACGCTTACGAACGCCTGCTGCGCGAGGAGATCTTCGCCGGTATCCGTGCGCGCCGCATCGAAGGCTTCATCGACATCCAGTTATTGCGCCGGCCTGTCGACGGCGAGGTCGAGTTCGTCACCCTCATGCGTTTCGAGAACCTCGAAGCCGTGCGTGCCTTCGCCGGCGCCGACCATGAGGCCAGCGTGGTGCCGCCGCGTGCCCGCGAGCTGCTGTCGCGTTTCGACGCGCGTTCGCAGCATTACGAGATCCTGGTCCCGGCCTGATCGCGGTTTCACGCGACGTATACATCGCGCCGCCGAACCGTTACCTGTCCGTCATCGGCATGCAATGCGCGCCGCGCACCCTGCGCGTCCCCGACCACCCCCGGAGACGTCCATGCGCCGCGCGCACACCACCCTCGGCAGCGCCATCCTCACCGTCCTGATCGCCGCGCCCGCGCTGGCCGGCCAGTCCGTCCACATCCAGGGCAAGACCGCGGCCAAGCGCATCGCGCCGGTCGCCGCCGCCAGCGGCGAAAGCGCCGAGAAATGGTTCATCGACGGTGCCCGCGCCGCGAAGGCCGGCGCCAACCTGCGCCCGAACCAGAAGAAGGCCAAGAACGTCATCCTGTTCGTCGGCGACGGCATGGGCATTTCCACCGTCGCGGCCGCGCGCATCCTCGAAGGCCAGCTCAAGGGCCATAGCGGCGAAGAGAACCTGCTCAGCTGGGAACGCTTCCCTTACGTCAGCCTGTCCAAGACCTATTCGGCCAACGGCCAGACCCCGGATTCGGCGCCGACCATGACCGCGATGGTCACCGGCATCAAGACCAACCAGGGCGTGCTCAGCGTCACC
This sequence comes from Pseudoxanthomonas helianthi, assembly GCF_017939625.1. Lineage (GTDB taxonomy): Bacteria > Pseudomonadota > Gammaproteobacteria > Xanthomonadales > Xanthomonadaceae > Pseudoxanthomonas_A > Pseudoxanthomonas_A helianthi. Next base: position 1,122,449 of record NZ_JAGKTC010000001.1, on the reverse strand, counting down.
CAGAAGGCCACGTACAACGATTGCGCCTCGGCCAACGGCCAGGGCGTGTCCACCATCCTCGAAGTCGCCGAAGCGCTGGGCCTGGCCACCGGCATCGTCAGCACCGCGCGCATCACCCATGCCACGCCGGCCGCGACCTATGCGCACACGCCGAACCGCGACTGGGAAAGCGATGCGGAGCTGGGCGCGGACAACGCCGCCAAGGGCTGCAAGGACATCGCCCGCCAGCTGATCGAGTTCCCGTACGGCAATGGCCTGGAAGTCGCGCTGGGCGGCGGCCGCAGCTACTTCCTGCCCAACACGGTCAACGATCCGGAAGACGCCGGCGCCAAGGGCCGTCGCAAGGACGGCCGCAACCTGCCGAACGAATGGACCAGCCACCTGGCGAATTCGGCCTACGTGTGGAACAAGGCGCAGTTCGACGCGATCGACCCGAACAGCACGCAGCACCTGCTGGGCCTGTTCGAGCGTTCGCACATGGAATACGAAGCCGACCGCGCCAAGGACGCCGGCCAGGAACCGAGCCTGGCGGAAATGACCGCGAAGTCCATCGACATCCTGAAGAAGCAGGGCGGCAACAACGGCTTCTTCCTGATGGTCGAAGGCGGACGCATCGACCATGCCCACCACGCCGGCAACGCCAAGCGCGCGCTGCTCGACGCCATCGCCATGTCCGACGCGGTGCGCGTGGCCAACCAGAAGACCTCGGCCGACGACACCCTGATCATCGTCACCGCCGACCACAGCCACACCTTCACCGTCGCCGGCTATCCGGACCGCGGCAACGACATCCTCGGCAAGGTGGTCACCGACGGCAAGCTGGCGCTGGACGCCAACGGCAAGCCGTACACCACCCTGGGCTACATCAACGGCCCCGGCTACCGCGGCCCGTTCGCGCGCCCGGACCTGACCGCGGTCGACACCGGCGACGTGAACTACCTGCAGGAAGCCGCGGTACCGCTGGATTCGGAAACCCACGCCGCCGAGGACGTCGGCATCTACGCCCGCGGCCCCGGCGCGAACGCCTTCCAGGGCGTGGTCGAGCAGAACGTGATCTTCCACGCGATGGCGCAGGCGCAGAACCGCCTGGCGGTGTTCTACGACTCGCTGTTCGGCAATGGCGGCAAGGTGGCGCCGCCGTTGATGGAAGACGATTTGCGCGCCGGCCTCGGCGCGAAGCGCAAGTGATGGTGCGTGCGTCGTTGTTGATGCTGTTGTTCCTCGCCGGCCACGGATGGGCCGGCGAGGCGGCATGGGAAGGCCGCTATCGCATCCGCGACGCCGTCGGCGAACGCGAACTGGTGTTGCTGCGCGGCGACGATCGCATCGAGTACCGCATCGCCGGGGAACCGGCACGGGTCTGGCGCAAGGTCGCCGATGGCATCGAACTGAGCGAGCTGTACCCGCAGCAGCGGCGCAAGGTGGTGTTCTCGCCGGGCGACCTGCGTACGCTGGACAAGGAACCCGACTGGGCGCTGCTGGGCGATCTGATCGATCCGGCGCTGCGCGCGCAGTTGCAGGCCGCTGGGGGCGGCCGTGGTTTCGACCAGGCGCAGACCCGCTACCGCGGCCACGACGCGCAGGGCCGGCCGGTCGAGCTGGACTGGCTGGATGCCGCCGCGCTGCCGGCGCGCTACTGCGTCGGCCGGCCGAAGGCGAAGCGCTGCGACGGCGACGCGATCCGCCTGCAGGGGCTGCGGCAGGTCGATGCGACGGCGTTCAGCCCGGCCGACGAACTGCTGGAAATCGACCAGGCCGACCTCGGCGACATGGAGCTGGACCCGTTCGTCAAAGGCCTGGGCCACGCCGGGCATTGAGGGCTTCTCCTTCTCCCCCCGGGAGAAGGTGGCGCGTAGCGCCGGATGAGGGAGGGAGCCATCAGGCGCGAGGCTGGCTGCGTGGCAAGCGAGTCTTCCGCCCTCATCCGCCCTTCGGGCACCTTCTCCCGGTGGGAGAAGGGAAGCACAGCCAACTTCCGGCAGGGGTCGCACCCCCCGGCTCGCGCTAGCATCATCCGGTTGCGCCCACGCGGCGCGTGCTGGGAACGGGACGATGAGGCAGGGCGATGCGAAGCGAATCTGGCTGGGGGCGGCGCTGATGGCTGGCGTGGCGGGATCGGCCATGGCGCAGGTGGGCGTGGCGGACTACGAACGCGCGGCGAAGATGCTCGGCGATCGCACCGCCCCGCTGGTCGATGGCGCGGTGCGCGGCATCGAGTGGCTCGGCGACGACGCCGTCGCCTATGTGGTGCACGACGCCAAGGGCGATCACTACCTGCGCTTCGACCTCGCTGCCGGCAAGGCCGTGCCGGCGTTCGACGCCGAGTCGCTGGCCGCCGCGATCCACAAGGCCGATCCGAAAGGCAAGCCGGTCGATGTCGCCAAGCTGCCGGTGGCCAAGCTCAAGCGCAACGACGACGGCAGCCTCACGGTCACCGCGCGCGGCAGCGACTACCGCTGCGACGGCCAGAAGTGCGTCGCGCAGGAGAAGAAGGCGGGCAAGCCGGGCAGCGAACCCGGCGCGGCTTCGCCCGACGGCGAGTCCGAGGCCTTCATCCGCGACTGGAACCTGTGGCTGCGCGATGTCGCCAGCGGCAAGGAGACCCAGCTCACCACCGACGGCAAGCCGGATTACGGCTACGCCACCGACAACGCCGGCTGGAAGCACACCGACAACGCCGTCGTCGTGTGGTCGCCGGATTCGAAGAAGATCGCCACCTTCCAGCAGGACCAGCGCAAGACCCGCAGCATGACCCTGGTCGGCACCAACGTCGGTGCGCCTAAGGTCGAGCAGTGGAAGTATCCGTTCGCCGGCGATCCCGACGTGACCATGATCGAGCGCGTGGTCATCGACCTGTCCGGCGACAAGCCGCAGCTCGTGCGCCTGCAGATGCCGCCGGACCAGCACCGTTCCACCTGCAGCGACGACATCGTCTGCGACAACGGCTGGGAAGACGTGCAGTGGGCGAAGGACGGCAAGACCCTGGCCTTCGTCAGCACCGATCGCGGCCACAAGTCGGCGCAACTGCGCGTCGCCGATGCCACCACCGGCGCGGTGCGCGACGTGTACAAGGAAACCGTCGCCACCCAGTACCAGAGCGCGCCCGCGCTGGCTTCGGTCAACTGGCGCTACCTGCCGGAAAGCAACGAGTTCATCTGGTTCAGCCAGAAATCCGACTGGGGCCACCTGTACCTGCACGACCTCGCCAGCGGCAAGCTGAAGCGCCAGATCACCTCTGGCGACTGGAACGTCACCGACATCGCGTACATCGACGCCGCCACGCGTACCTTGTGGTTCCGCGGCGTCGGTCGCGAACAGGGCGAAGATCCGTACTTCGTCCATTTCTACAAGGTCGGCCTCGACGGCGGCGAGGTGCAGGCGCTGACGCCGGAAAGCGGCAACCACACCGTCACCGTTGCCGAAGACGGCAAGCATTTCGTCGATTCGTATTCGTCCACCAGCGTGCCGCCGGTCACCGTGCTGCGCGATGCGGACGGCAAGCAGCTCGCCGAACTCGCCCGCGCCGACATCGCGCGGCTGAAGGCCGCCGGCTGGGTCGCGCCGGAGGACATCAAGGTCAAGGCCCGCGACGGCAAGACCGATCTGTACGGGCTGATGTTCAAGCCGTCGAACTTCGACGCGTCGAAGAAATACCCGGTGGTGCTGTACATCTATCCCGGTCCGCAGGTCGGCTCGGTGGGGCGTCGCGGCTTCGCGCCGTCGCGCGCCGACCACCAGGCGCTGGCCGAGCTGGGCTTCATCGTCGTCGCCATCGACGGCATGGGCACGCCGTTGCGCAGCAAGTCGTTCCAGGACGCCTGGTACGGCAACATGGTCGACAACACCCTGCCGGACCAGGTCGCTGGACTGAAGCAGCTGGCGGCGCGTTACCCGTGGTTCGATATTTCGCGCCTGGGCATCTGGGGCCATTCCGGCGGCGGCAATGCCACCGCCACGGCGATGTTCAACTACCCGGATTTCTTCAAGGTCGGCATTTCCGAATCCGGCAACCACGACAACCTGACCTACGAGGACGACTGGGCCGAGCGCTACCACGGGCTGCTGCAGAAGAAGGACGACGGCACCAGCAACTACACCGGGCAGGACAACGCCGCGGCGGCGAAAAACCTGAAGGGCAAGCTGTTCCTGATCCACGGCATGATGGACGACAACGTGCCGCCGCAGAGCACGCTGCTGGTGGTCGACGCGCTGATGAAGGCGAACAAGGATTTCGACCTGCTGCTGCTGCCGCACGCGCGCCATGGCTACGGCAAGGACGGTTACTACGTGATGCGCCGTCGCTGGGACTACTTCGTGAAGAACCTGCTGGGCGCGCAGCCGCCGGCGCAGTTCGAGTTGAAGCCGGCAGAATAAGCCCTCAAAGCCCTTCCCCCTCGAGGAGGAAGGGTTGGGATGGAGGTGAGTCCGGAGCCGGCTTGATCTCCGTTGCGACGTCGCATCGAGTGCCGTTTTGTAGAGCCGAGCATGCTCGGCTGCTTTTTGCTCGTCATGACCCGACATGCGTCGGTTGAAAACCCCGCGTAGGCGGGAATCCATGGACGTTGCTGTTGCCGGTAAAAGCATTGACCAGCCATTCGGCTGTTGAAAAGCGGTTTCGCGCTGACGCGCGAGTCACTTTCTTTGCTTGTGCAAAGAGGCGCTTTTCAACAGCCCGGAGGGCTGGTCAAGTAACCAAAGAAGTGCCTTTCAACAGACGAATGTCTGGTCAAACACACCCTTCCTCGCGCCCTCGCGCTGCGCGCGAAAGGTCCGCGGAGCCGGGGGGAATTTTCGGAAGCTGCCTCCTGCAGCTCCGGAAACGGCGCACATCCCTGTGCGCCGCCCCTGCGGGGTTTACCCACCGGCTCCGCCGCTGCGGACGGGACTCAAAGGCGTAACTGCAGAAGCAAAAGCTTGCTGCTCAGCGCTGCCCGAACAGGATCTTCTTCTCTTCCTCGCTCATCGGCTTGCCCGCATCCGGATTGACCTGCTTCGCCACCGCGTACGCGCGCTGCGTGGCCGGGCGTGCGGCGATCGTGGCCTGCCAGCGGCGGACATTGGCGAACGGCGCCAGGTCCAGCGGGACTTTCGTGTACGGGTTGATCCACGGGTAGCTGGCCATGTCGGCGATGCTGTATTCGTCGCCGGCGATGAATTGGCGTCCTTCCAGCCGCCGGTCCAGCACGCCGAGCAGGCGCAGGGCTTCGTTGCGGTAGCGGTCCTTCGCGTACGGAATCTGTTCCGGCGCGTAGACGTGGAAATGGCCGTATTGCCCGGTCATCGGGCCCAGCCCGCCCATCTGCCAGAACAGCCATTCGTTGACCACGATGCGCTGGCGCAACTGGGTGGCGGCGTCCGCGCCTTCGGCGAACCCGAGGAAGCGGCCGGTCTTGTTGGCGAGGTACAGCAGGATCGCGCCGGATTCGAACACGCTGATCGGCGCGCCGCCGTCGTTCGGCGCATGGTCGATGATCGCCGGCATCTTGTTGTTCGGCGAGAAGGCGAGGTACTCCGGCTTGAACTGGTCGCCCTTGCCGATGTCGACCGGCTTGATCGCGTAGTCCAGCCCCGCTTCCTCGAGGAACAGGGAGATCTTGTGGCCGTTGGGCGTGGGCCAGTAGTAAAGGTCGATCATGGCGCGCATCCATTTTGGGGACGTGCAGTCTAGGCCGCCGCCGGTGGACGCCGCGCATCGGCATTGCAACGCTGCGTCTTGGCCGTGCTGCCGCGGCGACTGGCATCTGGCAGAATCGGGCAGGGCAAGGACGGGTCGAAACCGATGCGGGCGCGGATCGAGGATGTTGCGGAAGCGGCAGGCGTGTCGATGAAGACCGTTTCGCGCGTGCTTAACAACGAGCCGAACGTCTCCGAAGCCACGCGCCTGCGCGTCGAGGCGGCGGTCAACCGCCTGCACTACAAGCCGCACCATTCCGCGCGCGCGCTGGCCGGGCGGCGGTCGTACCTGGTCGCGATGCTGTTCGACAACCCGTCGAGCAACTACCTGATGGAAGTGGAGCTCGGCCTGCTCGACGCCTGCCAGTCGCAGCATTACAACCTGATGCTGGCGCCACTGGTCTACGACGCGGGCGACATCGTCGCCAAGGTCGAATCGCTGGTCGCGCAATCGCAGCTCGACGGCGTGGTGCTGACCCCGCCGATCACCGACGACACCGCGTTGCTGAAGCGGCTGCGCGAACTGGACGTACCCTACGCCAGCATTTCCGCCAAGGAAGCCAACCGCCGCATCGGCGTGGTCGTCGACGAGCACCACGCGGTCTGCGCGATGATCGCCCACCTCGCCTTGCTCGGGCACAAGCGCATCGGCCACATCAAGGGCCATGCCGCGCACGGCGCGAGCGGCTGGCGCCTGGCCGGCTATCGCGACGGCCTGAAGCGGGCCGGCCTGCGCTACGACCCGACACTGGTGGTCGAAGGCCAGTTCTCCTACGAATCCGGCTACACCGCCGCCAATCGCCTGCTAGACCAGAAATCGCCGCCGACCGCGATCTTCGCCGCCAACGACGACATGGCCGCCGGCGCGATCTGCGCGATTTGCGAACGCGGCCTGTCGGTGCCGCAGGACGTTTCGGTATGCGGTTTCGACGACGTGCCGATCGCGCGCCAGGTGTATCCATCGCTGACCACGGTACGCCAGCCGACCCGCGACATGGGCCGCCTCGCCGGACTGGAATTGCTGAAGGAAATCCGTAGCCCCGGCAGCGGCGTCATCGTCGACGTGCCGTACACCCTGCAATTGCGTCGTTCGACCGGCCCCGCGCCCGCATGAATGCGCCGCGTGCGCTTGGCAGCCTGCGCCGCCGCCGTTAACCTGCAGTCCCCCGCTTGAGACGTGCTTTCCAGATGACAGATCCGCGACAGGAACGCCTGGGCCCGTTGCCCGCCCTGATCTTCAGCTCGCGCTGGCTGCAATTGCCGCTGTACCTCGGCCTGATCGTGGCCCAGGGCGTGTATGTGTTCCTGTTCGGCAAGGAACTGTGGCACCTGATCCACGAGACCCCGCGTCTCGGCGAACAGGACATCATGCTGATCGTGCTGGGCCTGATCGACGTGGTGATGATCAGCAACCTGTTGATGATGGTGATCGTCGGCGGCTACGAGACCTTCGTATCGCGCCTGCGCCTGGAGAACCACCCGGACCAGCCCGAATGGCTGAGCCACGTCAACGCCAGCGTGCTGAAGGTGAAGCTGGCGATGGCGATTATCGGCATCTCCTCGATCCACCTGCTGAAAACCTTCATCGCCGCCGGTTCGCTGGGCGGCCTGCCTTTCTGCACGCCCGAGGCGCTGGCCGCGACGGTAGAAGGCGCCAAGGCGACGTGTTCCAGCCTGACCCCGCAGGGCGTGCTGTGGCAGACCATCATCCACTGCGTGTTCATCCTGTCGGCCATCGGCATCGCCTGGACCGACCGGATCATGCAGGGTGGCAGCGCAAAGGCGAAGCCGGCGCATTGAGCGCGATCGCGGAGGACGCCATGGGCAGGATCGAAGCGTTGCATCCGGTGTTGGCCAGCCGCGACGTGGTGGCCTCGATGGATTTCTATCGAGCGCTCGGCTTCGCATGCGTGTTCGTCGACGATTCCGCCGCGCCGGCCTACGCTGCACTGCGCCGAGACCGCGTCGAATTGCACCTGCAATGGACCAATGCCGGGCAATGGGCCGTTGGCGTCGACCGGCCCGCCTGGTCGAGGACGTGGATGCGCTGCACGCGGAATTCGCCGCAGCGCTCGAGCCTGGTGCCTGGAGCGGCCCATGGGCGAAACCGGGCGATACGCCGTGGGGCACGCGCGAATTCCACCTGCGAGACCCCGGTGGCAACGTGTTGCAGTTCTATCGCCCGCGCTGAACGCCGCGCCGCGTAAAATGCGCGCATGGATGTCTCCCACCTGCTCGACGGGCTGAACCCGGCCCAGCGCGAAGCCGTTTCCGCACCTCCCGGCCACACCCTCGTCCTCGCCGGCGCCGGTTCCGGCAAGACCCGCGTGTTGACCCATCGCATCGCCTGGCTCAACGAAGTCCATGGCGTACCGGTGCACGGCATCTTCGCCGTCACCTTCACCAACAAGGCCGCCGGCGAAATGCGCCAGCGCGTCGATGCGCAGTTGCGCAACGGCTCGCGCGGGCTGTGGGTCGGCACTTTCCATGGCCTGGCCCACCGCCTGCTGCGCCTGCACTGGAACGACGCCAGGTTGCCGGAGGGCTTCCAGGTCCTGGACAGCGACGACCAGCTGCGCCTGGTCAAGCGCGTCGTCCAGCAACTGGAACTGGACGAGGCCCGCTTTCCGCCCCGGCAGATCGCCTGGTGGATCAATTCGCAGAAGGACGAAGGCCGCCGCCCGCAGCACCTGCAGCCCGATCCGCGCGACGAGTGGGGCGGGGTGATGCAGCGCAGCTACGCGCTGTACCAGGAGCGTTGCGATCGCGCCGGGCTGGTCGATTTCGCCGAGCTGCTGCTGCGCGCGCACGAACTGCTGCGCGACAACCCGGCGCTGCTGGCGCACTACCGCCATCGCTTCCGCGAAATCCTGGTCGACGAGTTCCAGGACACCAACAGCATCCAGTACGCCTTCGTGCGCGTGCTGGCCGGCGATACGGGCCACGTGTTCGTGGTCGGCGACGACGACCAGAGCATCTACGGCTGGCGCGGGGCCAAGGTCGAGAACATGCAGCAGTTCCTGCGCGATTTTCCCGATGCGCAGACCATCCGCCTGGAGCAGAACTACCGCTCCAGCGCCAACATCCTCGGCGCCGCCAACGCGGTGATCGCGCGCAACCCCGGCCGCATCGGCAAGGAATTGTGGACCGACACCGGCGACGGCGAGGCCATCGATGTATACGCGGCCTACAACGAGATCGACGAAGCGCGCTACGTGGTCGAGCGCATCCGCCAATGGGTGCGCGATGGCGGCAGCTATCGCGATGCGGCGGTGCTCTACCGCAGCAACGCGCAATCGCGCGCGCTGGAAGAATCGCTGCTGGCCGAACAGGTGCCCTACCGCGTCTACGGTGGCATGCGCTTCTTCGAGCGCGCGGAAATCAAGGACACCCTGGCCTACCTGCGGCTGATCGCCAATCGGGCCGACGACGCGGCCTTCGAGCGCGCGGTGAACACGCCCGCGCGCGGCATCGGCGAACGCACGCTGGACGAAGTGCGCAGGCGCGCCCGTGCGCAGTCGTGGTCGTTGTGGCAGGCGGCGCGTTCGCTCGCGAGCGAAAACGAACTGGCCGCACGCGCACGCAACGCGCTGGCCGGCTTCCTCGCCCTGATCGATGCATTGACCGGCGAGGTCGCCGAGCTCGACCTGAAGGACAAGATCGACCACGTGCTGGCGCGTTCCGGCCTGCGCGAGTTCTATGCCAACGACAGCAAGGGCCGTCTGGATTCGGAATCGCGGACGGAGAACCTCGACGAACTGCTGTCGGTGGCTTCGCGCTTCGTCCGCACGGAGGGCGATCCCGACGCCGAGGAAGCCGGCGACATGAGCGAACTGGTCGCGTTCCTCTCGTATGCCGCGCTGGAAGCGGGCGAAGGCCAGGCCCAGGCCGACGAGGACGGCGTGCAGCTGATGACCCTGCACACGGCCAAGGGATTGGAATTCCCGCTGGTGTTCCTGGTCGGCATGGAGGAAGGCCTGTTTCCCAGCAACCGTTCGCTGGACGAAAGCGGGCGGTTGGAAGAAGAACGCCGCCTCGCCTACGTGGGCATCACCCGCGCGCGCCAGCGCCTGATGCTCAGCTATGCCGAAACCCGGCGCCTGCATGGGCAGGACATGTACGGCTTGCCATCGCGCTTCCTCCGCGAAATCCCGTCGCACCTGCTCAACGAAGTGCGTCCGCGCGTGCAGGTGTCGCGGGCGTATGCCCCGCCGCCGCCGCGCACCTTCGGCCATGCGCCCGTCGAAGCACCGCCGATCAAGCTCGGTGCGAACGTGGTGCATCCGAAGTTCGGCAGCGGCGTGGTCACCGACTACGAAGGCAGCGGCGCGCATGCGCGCGTGCAGGTGCAATTCGATGCGGAAGGCAGCAAATGGCTGGTCCTCGCCTACGCCAACCTGTCTCCCGCCTGACGTATCCGACGCGCTCGCCCGTTGTTTGATCCCGGTCAAGGCGCCGGCGTCCTCGCGGGCGTGAAATAGCGATGCCGCGATTTCCGCGGCGCTGCCGGGAGCAGAGCATGTACAAGCGCATCCTGATCGCCATCGACGGTTCCGAACTGGCCGAACGCGGATTGCGGCAGGGCCTGCAGCTGGCGGCCCAACTGGGCGCGGCGGTCGACATCGTCACCGTCAGCGAGCCGTGGGCCCTGGGCGTGTACGACGCGATGGGCTGGACCCTGGGCTACGAAGCGAGTCCCGAACACCGCAAGGAGCGCGAGGCGCAGGCGCAGGCGGTGCTCGCGCCGGCGCTGCAGGCCGCCGATGCGGCTGGCGTCGCTGCCACCACGCACCACATTCCCGAACGCTATGCGGCCGACGGCATCCTGCAGGCGGCGAGCGACTGCGGCAGCGACCTGATCGTGATGACCTCGCACGGGCGCCGCGGCGTTAGCCGGGTGCTGCTGGGCAGCCAGACCATCCAGGTGCTGACTTTCAGCAGCGTGCCGGTGCTGGTGGTCCGCTGAAGCGTCGCGCCGCTAGTGGCGGGCCTGCTTCGAGTGCCAGTCGCCGTCGTCGCCCTTTTGGTACTGGTCTTTCACTGCGGCCCACGCCACCCTGTGCGCTGTTTCCTCGCGGCTGGCGTGGCCGCGCCGTTCCTCCGGCCGGTCGTATTGCTCCCAGGCGCTGTTGAAGGCTTCCTTGTAGATTTCCTGCGCGTGTTTGGGCAGGTGTTCCCGGACCGGGCCGGGAAGTTCACTGATGCGGGCAAAAGGCATGGCGTCCTCCGCAGGGGCGGGAAGCCATTTTCGGAAGCGACCGGTTAAGTCGCTGGAAACGCGGCGTCATCACCGCGTGAGGCCTCACCAGCCGAACAGCTTCCAGTAAACCGGCGACACGTCCATGTTGTCCTTGCTCTTGTCCATGTGGCCGTCGCCATCGCGGTCGTACACCGTGTAGGCGGGGCCGCGCACCGGGGTGACCCGGATCGCCCGCAGCTGGCCGGCGATGCGGAATTCCTGGATCAGGTCGCCGTTGGTCTCGGTGCGCACGGCGACATCGGCGTTGGCCAGGTCGGCGTCGGTCAGCTCCGCGCCGGCGGTCGTGGCGCAACCGGCAAGGCAGAGCAGCAAGGCGAGGGCGGGAAGCTTCATGGCGGACGCTCGGCGGAATCGACGACGGCGATTATGCGCCCGCTGCGTTCGCAACGGGTGAGCCGGCCGCAGCGTAGAATCCGGCCATGCCCAGACTCGTGCTGATCGACGGTTCCAGTTATCTCTATCGCGCCTTCCACGCCCTGCCGCCGCTGAGCAATGCGGACGGCGAGCCGACCGGCGCGCTGTTCGGCGTGGTCAACATGCTGCGCGCGACCCTGAAGGAAAAGCCGGACTACGTGGCTTTCGTGGTCGACGCCCCCGGCAAGACCTTCCGCGACGAGCTGTATCCGCAATACAAGGCCAACCGTGCCGCGATGCCGGACGACCTGCGCCTGCAGGTGCAGCCGATGTGCGAGATCGTGCAGGCCCTGGGCATGCCGATCCTGCGCGTCGAGGGCGTCGAAGCCGATGACGTGATCGGCACGCTGGCGGTACAGGGCGCGGCGCAGGGCATCGCGGTGACCATTTCCACCAGCGACAAGGATTTCGCCCAGCTGGTGCGGCCCGGCATCGAGCTGGTCAACACGATGAGCGGCAGCCGGCTCGATTCGGACGAATCGGTGCTGGAGAAGTTCGGGGTGAAGCCGGCGCAGATCGTCGACTACCTGGCGCTGATGGGCGACGCGGTGGACAACGTGCCCGGCGTGGAGAAATGCGGGCCGAAGACCGCGGCCAAGTGGCTGGGCGAATACGGCACGCTGGACGCGGTCATCGCGCACGCGGCCGACATCAAGGGCAAGATCGGCGACAACCTGCGCGCCGCGCTGCCGCGCCTGCCGCTGAACCGCGAGCTGGTCACGATCAAGACCGACGTCGCGCTGGAGGGCGGTCCCGATTCGCTGGCGCTGCGCGAACGCCACGTCGACGACTTGCGCGTGCTGTACAAGCGCTACGGCTTCAACCAGGCGCTGAAGGAACTCGACGGCGCCGCAGCAACGGCGGCGATTCCCGAGAAGGAGCCCGGCAAGGCGCGCGGCACCGGCCGGGTTTCCGCGCCTGCGGCCACGGAAGAAGCCCCGCCGGACGCCGCGCTGTCCGCGGCGGGCGAATACGAAACCATCCTGACCGACGCGCAGCTCGACCGCTGGATCGCGGCGTTGCGGCAGGCCGACGAGTTCGCCTTCGATACCGAGACCGACAGCCTCGACCCGATGCAGGCCAACCTGGTCGGCCTCAGCTTCTGCATCGAACCGGGCAAGGCCGCCTACCTGCCGCTGGGCCACGAATATCCCGGCGCACCGGCCCAGCTCGACCGCAAGGCGACCCTGGAAAAACTGGCGCCGCTGTTCGCCGATCCGGCCAGGAGGAAACTCGGCCAGCATGGCAAGTACGACCTGCACGTGCTGCGCCGCCACGGCCTCGAAGTCGCCGGCTACGCCGACGACACGATGCTGGAGAGCTTCGTGCTGAATTCCGGCAATGCGCGCCACGACATGGACAGCCTGGCCCGGCGTTGGCTCGGCTACGACACGATCAAGTACGAGGACGTCGCCGGCAAGGGCAGCAAGCAGATCCCGTTCTCGCATGTCGCCATCGACGACGCCACCCGCTACGCCGCCGAGGACGCCGACATCACCCTGCGCCTGCATCGCGTGCAGGCGCCGAAGCTCGCGGCGATCCCGTCGCTGGAAGCCGTGTACCGGGATATCGAGATGCCGCTGGTGCCGGTGCTGGAGCGGATCGAGGCGAACGGGGTGAAGATCGATGCGGACGAGTTGCGCCGGCAGTCCGCCGACCTGTCCAAGCGCATGCTCGCCGCGCAGCAGAAGGCGACCGAACTGGCCGGGCGCAGCTTCAACCTGGATTCGCCGAAGCAGCTCGGCGCGCTGTTGTTCGACGAACTGAAGCTGCCGGCGCTGGTGAAGACGCCGACCGGCCAGCCCTCGACCAACGAGGAAGCGCTGGAAGCGATCGCCGACCAGCACGAACTTCCGCGGATCATCCTCGAATACCGCGGCCTGGCGAAATTGCGCAGCACCTACACCGACAAGCTGCCGGACATGGTCAATCCGGCTACCGGCCGCGTGCATACCAGCTACCACCAGGCCGGCGCGGCGACCGGGCGGCTCGCCTCGAGCGACCCGAACCTGCAGAACATCCCGATCCGCACCGACGACGGCCGCCGCATCCGCAAGGCCTTCGTCGCGCCGCCGGGGCGCAAGCTGCTGGCCTGCGACTATTCGCAGATCGAGCTGCGGATCATGGCTCACCTGTCGCGGGACGAAGGCCTGTTGCGCGCGTTCGCCTCGGGCGCCGACATCCACAAGGCGACCGCGGCCGAAGTGTTCGGGCGCAAGCTCGAAGAAGTCACGCCGAACGAACGCCGCGCCGCCAAGGCGATCAACTTCGGCCTGATGTACGGCATGAGCGCGTTCGGCCTGGCCCGGCAGCTGGGCATCGGCCGCGGCGAGGCGCAGGACTACATCGCGCTGTACTTCAGCCGCTATCCCGGCGTGCGCGACTTCATGGAACGCACGCGCCAGCAGGCGCGCGAGCATGGCTACGTCGAGACGGTGTTCGGCCGCCGCCTGTACCTGGAGTACATCAACAAGGGCACGCAGGGCCAGCGCGCCGGCGCCGAACGCGCGGCGATCAACGCGCCGATGCAGGGCACCGCCGCCGACATCATCAAGCGCGCGATGATCGCCGTCGACGCGTGGCTGGCGGGGCAGCAGGGGCGCGCGCTGATGATCCTGCAGGTGCACGACGAACTGGTGTTCGAGGCCGACGCCGATTTCGTCGACACGCTAAAAGCCGAGGCCTCGGCGCGCATGGCCGCGGCGGCAGAGCTGGCCGTTCCGCTGGTGGTCGACAGCGGCGTCGGCGACAACTGGGATGAGGCTCACTGATCAAGGTGAGCCTCGGCGCGCTGATCAAAGCTCGGCGCACGAAGGATCCCGGTCCGGTTACCTGAACAAAGAAGGGCCAAACCCGCCAAATCGAAACCCGCCGGCGGAGCCAATTTCGATATCGGGGCCGAATCGGGCTTCGGGCGAATCGCAAGCCAGAAGAAACCCGCGGAAATCCAAGAAGATGCAGCGGGAAATGCAGGAAAGAGATCGATTGCAACCAATTCAGAACCGGTGAGTTCAGGAACTGAATCCCCCTTAAATTCCACAGGATTTTTACGATTTTCTTCACATACTGTGTATGTGTTTCGTGTTCCCATAGCACCCGACAGATGCAAGGTCTGTCGCAGATCCCTCCCATCCCCTGGAGCGCGATCTACTGGAACGGCGGCCCCTCCCCAGGCCACGTTCCCTGGCCCCGCCGACCTCCCCCTGGTCTGCGGGGCTTTTTATTGGCCGCCTTTTGGCGGCCAATAAAAACCCAAGGTTTGCTGCGCAAACTTCGGGCCTCGGCTAGTGCACCCAAACCCCCGCGGCTTCGCCACGCCCCCTTTACTAAAGGGGGGCTTTCCTCCATGTGGGAATATCGCGGCTGGAGAGATTCGGGACTTGGGGGCACACGATGGCTGAGTTGTTCCAGATGAACGCGCCGTGGTGGCACTTCGTGCTGCGCGGGGTCGCGATCTACCTCTTGGTGATGGTACTGATCCGGGTGTCGGGAAAGCGCGCGGTCGGCCAGTTCACGCCGTTCGACCTGATCCTGTTGATCCTGATCGGCAACGCGGTGCAGAACGGCATCAATGGCGGCGACAATTCGCTGACCGGCGCGGTGGTGATGGCGTCGACGCTGATCGTGCTGAACTACGCGGTCGCGTGGCTGTCGGCGCGCTATCCGCGCATGCGCAGGCTGGTCGAAGGCGAGCCGGTGCTGGTGGCCCGGGACGGCCACGTCTATCGCAACGTGCTGAAGCGCGAACTGGTCAGCGACGCCGATTTCCGCAAGGCGATGCGCGAGTCGGGATGCGCGCACGAAAACGATATCCGCCTGGCGATCCTGGAAACCAACGGCCACATCACCATCGAAACCCGCGAGGGCCAGACCGGCTAGGCCGCTTCGCCCAGCCAGTCGCGCGGACGCAGGTAATCGGCCAGGCGCGCTTCGGCGCTGCCGGCTTCGGGCTGGAAGCCATATTCCCAGCGCACCCGCGGCGGCAGGCTCATCAGGATGCTCTCCGCGCGGCCGCCGCTCTGTAGGCCGAACAGGGTGCCGCGGTCGTAGACCAGGTTGAACTCGACGTAGCGGCCGCGCCGGTACAACTGGAATTCGCGTTCGCGCTCGCCGTGCGGCGTGTCCTTGCGGCGCTCGACGATCGGCAGGTAGGCGTCGAGGAAACCGTCGCCGACCGCGCGCAGATAGGCGAAGTCGCGCTCGAAGTCGTCGTGCAGGTCGTCGAAGAACAGGCCGCCGACGCCGCGCGTTTCGTTGCGGTGCTTCAGGAAGAAGTATTCGTCGCACCAGCGCTTGTGCGCGGCATAGCGCTCCGCGCCGCCGAATGGCTCGCACAGGTCGCGTGCGGTGCGGTGCCAGAGGCGCACGTCTTCGTCGAACGGGTAGAACGGGGTCAGGTCGAAGCCGCCACCGAACCACCAGGCCACGGTTTCGCCGTCGCGCTCGGCGCGGAAATGGCGCACGTTGGCGTGGGTGGTGGGCAGGTACGGATTGCGCGGGTGAAACACCAGCGACACGCCGACCGCGCGCCACGCCGCGCCGGCCAGTTCCGGCCGCGCCGCGCTCGCCGAAGGCGGCAACCGCGTGCCGGACACATCGGAAAAGCCGATGCCGGCCTGCTCGAACACCGCCCCGTCGCGCAGCACGCGCGTGCGCCCGCCGCCGCCCTCGGGGCGCTGCCAGTTGTCTTCGGCAAAGCGCGCGCTGCCATCGGCGGCCTCGATGGCGGCGCAGATGCGGTCCTGCAGGTCGGTCAGGTAGGCGCGGACGGGGTCGATCGAATTCTCCATGCGCGCATTGTAGATGCTGTGGCGCGGAGTACCGTGGGAGCGGCTACAGCCGCGATCTAACGGTGCGGAGAAGCCTCGCGGCCGCAGCCGCACCCACAAGTGCCGTCAGCGAACGAACTCGTCGCGCACCTTGCGCGTGGTGAATTTCCACGCCACCCAGCCGAGCAGGGCGGCGATCAGCAGGCCCACCGCGCCGCCCATCAGCATCGCCACGTTCGTCATCGTTTCGGCGAACTCCTCCGGCATCGCCTGGCCCGGCGGCATCGCGGCGTTCTGCGCGGCCAGCGTACCTCCGACGATCTGCCGCATCATCCACAGCGAACCGAATTGCCAGGCCACGCCGAGCAGCAGGAAAGCGATGAAGGCGATGCGCGCCCAGTCGCGGCGCTTCAACAGGTTCCACGACACCCAGGCGAACAGCGATGACAGGACCAGTTCGATGCTGCCGACCAGCAGCGTGTGGGTGTAGAGCCACTGCATCAGCGGTGGCAACGATAGCGGCTGCCCCGCGGGATTCATCATGCGCAGGTAGAAATCCTTCGGCATGAACAAACCGCCGAGGACCTGGGTCAGCCCGTAGAACGCGCCCAGAAGCGCCAGCGCGAAGGCGATCCAGCCGATGACGGTGACGAAACTGCCCGTGGGCCGCAGCTGCGTGGCAGCGAGTGGTGGAAGTTCGGGAGGCGTCGCGCTCATCGTGTTCTCCGTTGGCGTGTTCCGAATGGCTGTCGTCGATTGTAGGAGCGTCCTTCAGGGCGCGACCATGGATCCGGTTCGCGAGGTCGATTCGTTGGATGGCGCACCGGGTCGCGCCCTGAAGGACGCTCCTACGGGGAAGCAGCGAGAGCGAATTCCGCGCGGACCGTCGGCGAGCACAACTTCCACACGATGGCCCCGTGCAGCACCACCACCAGGACGGCGCCCAACCACATCATCGTCCGCATCGCGGATTGCAGCGATTGCAGCATCGGGTCCATGTCTTCACCGCCGCCGAGACCATCGAGGATGTGGCCGAACCACGCTGCCCCCACGATGCCCGCCAGCGCGCCGAGCACGAGGAAGCCGATGAAGCCGAGCCGGCCCCATTCGCGCCGCTTCAGCAATCCCCAGGAGACCCAGGCGAACAGCGCCGAAGACAGCAGCGACAGCAGGTTGAGCAGTTGCAGGTGACCGAACATCCAGGCAAGCGCGGGAGGCAGGCTCGCTTCGGTGCCTTCCAACGGCTGCAGCATCGCCTCGACCGGCAACGCCGGCAGCAACGCGGCCTGCATCAGCCCCGACACGGCGCCCAGCACGCCCAGCGCGATGGAAATCCACGCCATCACGGTGACGAAGGAACTGCCAGTGCCCGGCGGGTTCATTTCAGGTTGTCCTCGAACAGCTTCAGCACCCGCTTGTACTCGTCCAGCCACGAATCCGCGCGGGTGAAGCCGTGCCGCTCCAGGGGATACGGCGCGATGCTCCAGTTGTCCTTGTGCAGTTCGATCAGCTTCTGGGTCAGGTCGACCGAGTCCTTGAAGAACACGTTGTCGTCGATCATGCCGTGGGCGATCAGCAGGTGGTCCTGCAGGCCGGCGGCGTACTCGATCGGCGAAGAGGTCTTGTACGCCTCGGGGTCGAGTTCCGGCGTGTTGAGGATGTTGCTGGTGTACTCGTGGTTGTACTGGGTCCAGTCGACCACCGGGCGCAGCGCGGCGCCGGCCTTGAATACGCCCGGCTTGCGGAACAGCGCCATGAAGGTCATGAAGCCGCCGTAGCTGCCGCCGTAGATGCCGGCCCGGTCGCGGTCGCCCTGCTTGTTCGCGACCAGCCAGTCGAGGCCGTCGAGATAGTCGTCGAGCTCCGGGTGGCCCATGTTGCGGTAGATCGCGGTACGCCAGTCGCGGCCGTAGCCTTCGCTGCCGCGATAATCGAGGTCGAGCACCACGTAGCCCTTCTGCACCAGCAGGTTATGGAACATCTGCTCGCGGAAGTAGTTCGGGTAACGATCGCTGACGTTCTGCAGGTAACCGGCGCCGTGCACGAACATCACGATCGGGTATTTGCGGCCCGGTTCGTATTGCTTCGGACCGTAGAACTTGCCCCAGACCGTGCCGGGGCCATGTTTCGACGGCACCTGCACCATTTCCGGCTGGATCCATTCGCGTGACTTGAACGCGGCGCTGCGCGTGTCGGTCAGCGGGTGCGCCTGTCCGCCGTTCGTGGACACCACGCTGAGCTGCGGCGGCAGGTAACTGGAGGAATGCCGCACCAGCAAGCTCGATCCGTCCGGAGACAGGCTGAAATCCTCGACGCCGCGCAGCGAGGTGACTTCGCGGACCTCGCCGCCGCCGGTGCCGACCGCACAGACTTCATAGACGCCGGGCCGCTGGCGGTTGCACAGGAAGAACAGCGCGCGGCCGTCGGCCGACACCTGCGGCTGCGAGGCTTCCCAATGCCCCGAAGTCAGCGCGCGCGGCTTGCCGCCATCGCTGGCATACAGGTGCGACCAGCCCTTTTCCTCGGACAGCCACCACAGCGTGCGGCTGTCCGGCAGCCAGCCGAAATCGTTGAAGCCCCAGTTGATCCATGCGTCGTCGTGCAGGCGATGGCGCGGCTGCAGCTTCGCGTTGGCGAGGTCGATCGTGGCGATCCAGCGGTCCTTGTTGTCGATCGCGCGGACCATCACCGCGGCGCTGCGGCCGTCGTCGCTCCAGCGCAGGTTGGAAGCGTCGCCGTTGTCGCCGCTGGTGGCGACCTGCACGTCGCGGTTGCCTTTCAGCGGTTCCTTGCCTGCCCGCTTGCGCAGCGCGGCCAACGGATCGTCGGCGATGCCGGGCAGGGCGTCGAACTTCAGCTCGCGCACCGACGCGCCGGCCGCATCGACCAGCCACAACTTCTGCCCCGGTGGCGTATTGCGGCCGACGCGGGTGTGGGTTTCCTCGAATTCCTCGTACCCGGATTCGGTCACGTACTTGGGCATCTTGCCGGCCTGGCCAGGGTCGGCGCCCTTCGGCTGGGTCACCACCAGCAGCCAGCGCGCGTCCGGGGACAGCGCGCTGTCGATGATGGTGACGTCGTCGCCCAGGTAGGCCGGCAACGGCGCACGGGTCGGATCGGCGCGGCGCCAGGCCTCGGCCTGCTTGCGCGCTTCCTCGCGCAGGGCGCGGTCCTTCGCCAGCGTCTGCAGGGTGCGCAATTGCTGTTCGCGCAGCGCGTCGGGCTTGGGTGCGGCGTCGGGATCCTTTTCCGCCTTGACGATCGCCGCCTGGGCCACGCCGCCCTGTGGCGTCCAGCGGAACCAGTCGGTGCCTGCGCGCCAGACCACGCCGCCGTCCGGGGAAAAGCGCGGCTGGCTTTCGACCGCTTCGCTGCGGGTCAACTGGGTCAATGCGCCGCTGCGCAGGTCGCGGACGAAGATGTCGCCGTTGCGGACGAAGGCCATGCGCGTGCGCTGCGCGTCGTAGGCTGCCGCAGGCGCATCGAGCGAGCCGCGCTCGCCATCGCCGATGCGTTGTGCCGCGCCGCCCGCGACCGGCTGGACGAAGGTGTCGCGGACCAGGCTGCCTTCGCGCTTCAGCGTGTACTGCACGGACTTGCCGTCCCAGGCCCACCAGGCTTGTTCGACCGGCGGACCGATCCAGTCCGGGTCGGCCATGACCTGTTCGATGGTCAGGGGCACGTCCTGCGCGATGGCGACGGCAGGCAGGAACAGGACGGCAAGCAGGGCGGAGCGCATCGAATCGGACCCGGGTCGTGGCGAAGCCGCAAGGTTAACAGTCCGTGCACGAAGCCGACCGGGAGGCTGCGGCGAACGCGCGCGCGGGTTCCGCCGCTTGCGCATTTCCCGCACAATTCAGCTTGTTCCCCGCAGGGCCGGCGCCTGGATGCAAGCCTACGTCTACAAAAGCCAGCGCAAGGCCGACACTTTCGTGTACCTGGCCGCGCGCGACGACTTCGCCCGCCTGCCGGAACCATTGCGCACCCAACTGGGCCCGCTCGGCTTCGTGCTGGAAGTGGCGCTGACCCCCGAGCGCAAGCTGGCCCGCGAAGACGTGGAAGTGGTGCGCAACAACCTGGCCGCGCGCGGTTTCCACATCCAGTTCCCACCGCAAGTCGTGCCCGGCGAGCGTGCCGATGGCTGAGGCGAACGCGCGCTCCCACGCCCGCATCGCCACCGGTTTGGCGGTAGTCGTCGCGGCGCTGGGCGGGTTCGGCGAATGGCCGGCCGTCGTCGCGGCACTGCTGGCGCAGTCTTTGGCCGCGCTGGGCGTTTCCTGGTGGCGGGGCAGTCGGGCGCCGGGTTTCGCCGGGCGTGATGCCGGCACGCTGCTTGCGTCGTGGGCCGGCGGCTTCGCCGGGGCCGCCCTGCTGTCGGCGTGGCCGCTGCAGGCATTGCGCGGCAGCGGCAGCCTGGGCGCCGCGTTGGGGCTGAGCGCAGCCATCGCCGCCATCGTGCTGGCGCTGTGGTGGAGTTGGCCGCTGTGGTGGGGACTGGAACGCGAAGGCGGCCGACGCCCTGCCCTCGCCGGCCGCCACGTATGGACCTGGAGCGGCCTGGGCGTCGCCGCATTGCTGGCGTTGGTGTTGGCCGGCGGCATTGTCTTGGCCTGGCCGGGGCTGCTCGCTGCGCCGTTGCGCTGGCCGTTCGCCATCGTCTACGCACTGCTGCTGCCGGTGCTGCATTGGGGCGTGCAGCGCGCGCCGCAGGCCGAAGCCCTGGCCGAAGTCGAACTTTCGCCGCGCGAATCTTCGTTCGATTTGCCGGTGGTCGAAATGAAGGCGCCCGCGGTTTCCGAGCCGCCGTCGAACCCCGCGCGCGGCCTGGAGCCGGATCGCGCCGCGCAAGCCGAGTTGTACGAAGCCGCGCGTACCGGCCGGGTCGAGCGCGCGCTGCAATTGCTCGATGCCGGCGCCGACGCGCACGCGATGCCGCCCGCCGACAGTCGCGACCAGCGCAGCCTCGCCGCGCTCGCCGCGGTATTGCCCGACCTGCGCCTGTTGCGCGCACTGATCGCACGCGGCGTGAACCTCAACCTCGCCCAGGCCGGCGTGACCCCGCTGCTGGCCGCGACTCGCGACAGCTGGCACGGTCGGCCCGATGCGGTGACCACCCTGCTGGCCAACGGCGCCGATCCGCGCGCCACCGATGCCGACGGCAACACGCCGCTGCACCACGCCGCGCGCAGTTCCGATCCGGGCGTCGCCGCGTTGCTGCGCGATGCCGCGGCCGAGATCGACGCGCTGAACGCCGATGGCTTCACCCCGCTCGGCATCGCCTGCATCGCCGGCAACTGGCGCCTGGCCAAGTTCCTGCTCGAACGCGGCGCGAAACCCGAACCGCCGCGCGGCCAGCCCGTCCTGCTGGCTGCCGCCGCGACCGAGGAAGACGATCCCGCCGGCGTGCAGTTGCTGCTGAAGTACAAGGCCAAGGCCGACACCCGCAACGCGAGCGGCCGCAGCGCGCTGCACGAAGCCGCGCTCGCCGGGCACGTGGAAATCATCGATATCCTGCTGGCCGCCGGCGCCGATGTTCAGGCGGCCGACGCGCAGGGGCGCACGCCGTGGCTCGAAGCCGCGCGCGGCGCACGTCTTCCCGCGCTGGAAAAACTTGCCGCCGCCGGCGCGCCCGCCGCGGTGAACGATGCCGAAGGCCGCAATGCGCTGCATCTCGCCAGCGCCGCCGAAGACGTGTCGCCGGCCTTGGTGCGGCGCCTGCTGGAATGGGGTGTCGATCCGGAGCAGGTCGATGCTGCGGGCAAGCGCCCGATCGATGTCGCCGCGTCCGCCGGCCGCTGGTCGCTGGTATCGGCGCTCGACCCGGACTATGCATTGCCCGCGGCGGTGCGCCCCGGCGACGAACCCGCGCCGGACCGCGCGCCGCTCGGCCTGCTGCGCGACGCCTTGCAGGAAGGCCGCAGCGATGGCCTCGACGCGCTGGTCAGGCTGTGCACCGCCGACGAGCTGGGCGGACTGCTGCACGATCCCGATCTCGATGCCGGTGCGCTGCGCTGGCTGCTCGCCCATGGCGCGCGCTTCGAAGTGGTGAATGGCGTCGGCGAAACGCCGCTGTTCGCCCTGCTGGGCCTGGGCCGCACCGCACTGCCGTCGCTGCGCGTGCTGCTGGATGCCGGCGCTTCGCCGGCCGGCGCGGGAGGCTTGGCGCGTTGGCTGGGCGCGGCGACTTCGCCTTCGCCCGACGTCGAAAATCTCGCGTTGGAACTGTTGGAGCGCGGTGCCGATCCGTTCGCGCCCTCGAAGCATGGCGATCCGACGCTGGCGCTGGCCGTGCGCCTCGATGCGCCGCGCCTGCTCGAACGCCTGCTGGACATCGGCGTGAACCTGGAAGCGCGCGACCCGCGCGGCATGACCGCGCTGCACCTGGCCGCGGCGCTGGGCCGCGAGTCGGCGCTGAAGCGCTTGATCGCGCACGGTGCTGCCCCCGGCGCGCGCGCCGCGGACGGGCAGACGCCACTGGGCGTGACTCTCGCCGCCGGCCGCCGCGACCTCGCCGACTGGCTGGATTGGCGCGGCTGGCCGCTGCCGCGCCGCGCGTTGCGCGCCGCCGACCTGCCGGCCGCGGCGATGGCCGGCGACGCCGATGCGGTACGGCGACTGCTTGATCTCGGCTTCGCCGTCGATTCCGTCGACGAGCAGGGCTGCACCGCGCTGCTGCGCGCGGCTGGCGGTGGCCATCGCGCCACGGTCGACGTGCTGCTGGCGCGGGGCGCCGATCCGCAACGCGCGGCGAACACCGGCGCCACGCCCCTGTCGGCGGCGGTCAGCATGCGCCAGGCGGAGATCGTCGCGGTGCTGCTGCAGGCCGGCGCGCAACTCGAACACCGCCTGCCCGGCGGCGTCACCGTGCTGATGCTGGCCGCGGCGTTGGGACTGCCCGACATCGTCGCGCGCTTGCTCAGCGCAGGCGCCGACGTGCACGCCAGCGATGCGCAAGGCTTGACCCCGCTGCATTGCGCTGCGCTGTACGGCTTCGTCGCCCGCGACCGTTCGCGCCTGGTCGCGTTGTTCGACACCTTGTTGTTGGCCGGCGCCGAGGCGGAAAGCGTCGCCGCCGGCGCGGTGACGCCGTTGTTGCTGTTGCTGGGCGCACGCGCGGAGCCGGGCACCGCCTGCGACGAGGACGTGGTGCTGGCCGCGCTGGAGCGCCTGCTGGACGAGGAAGTCTCGCTGGACGTGCAGGATCCGCGCGGTTTCGGCCCGCTGCACCTGGCCGCATTGCATGGCTTGCTGCAAGTGGTGCAGCGCCTGTTGCGTGCCGGCGCCGACCCCGACTTGCGCGATGCGTTGAACCGCAGCCCGCGCGAAATCGCGGTGATGCGCGGCTTCGTCGATGTCGCCGCGCAATTCGCCCCGGCCATCCCTGGTGCGCCGCTGGCCCGCTTCCTGCGCGAGCCGCGCGCGTAATCCGTCACCGCTTTGTAGAGCCGAGCATGCTCGGCTGCTCTTGATTTTTCCCGCGGCTTGGCGAAAAGCAGCCGAGCATGCTCGGCTCTACAAGGCCCCGCTGGGAAATTCCCTACACCATGTGATGGAACGTTCCGATTTTGCGTCGCCGGCAGGTTCGCCACGCTTCGGTGCATGGCCAGCCCTCGATTGCAATCCGGCCGCATTTCGCAATGCGGCGCCTGCTACTCAGTCACCATCGTGGTTCGCGACCGAAGGCCGATGCTTTCGCTCCGGCACAATGCGGGCATTGTCGTGGACGAATTGCGGCGTTTGGCATCGAAAAACACCGTCACCCACATCGCCTGGGTGCTGATGCCGGATCACGTGCATTGGCTGTTCCGTCTGAATAATGGATCGCTCAGTCGTTGCGTGCAGGCATTGAAAGCGCGCTCCGCGAGGGCTATCCACCAATACGAAAACGAAACAGGGCCGTTGTGGCAGGCTGGCTACTACGATCATCGTCTTCGCGATGAGCGCGATCTGCACGCGCAAGCCCGCTATCTCGTCGAGAATCCCTTGCGCAAGGGTTTAGTGGAGCGGGTTGAGGACTACCCGTTCTGGTGGTGCCGATGGATAACCGGTTCGGCCGATCTGCTTTGAGCCTTGTAGAGCCGAGCACGCTCGGCTGCTCCTGGTTCTTCTCACAATCTGGCGAAAGCAGCCGAGCATGCTCGGCTCCACAAAGAGACTACGTCTTCGGCGCGGCTTCCTGCGCGTCCGCTTCGAACAACTTCTCCAGATCGGCGCGCGCGCCCATCGAGGCCTGGATCAGCGCGTTCTCGTCGTCGTAGACCAGATGCTGTTCGCGCAGCAGCTTCTCGTCGTGCAGGCGGAAGCGATGCGCATGGTCGCGGGCCACTTCGGCCGGCACGCCCAGCGCCTGCAGGACCTCCTCGCCCATTTCCAAGCTGGAACCGAAGGTCTCACGGAACACTTCCGCGCCCAGATCCATCAGCCGCCACGCATGCTGGCGATCGCGTGCGCGGGCGAATACCTTGGCCTTCGGATACATGCGCCGGATCAGCCGCGTCACCCGCACGTTGGTGTCCACGTCGTCCACCGCCACCACGAACACCTTGACGTTCTGCGCGCCGGCCGCCCGCAACAACTCGGGCCGGGTCGGATCGCCGTAGAACAGCCGGTTGCCGAAGCGGCGCAGGGTGTCGACCTGCTCTGCGCTGTGCTCCAGCGCGACGAAGCGAATGTGTTGCGCGGTCAGCAGACGCGCGATGATCTGGCCGAAGCGGCCCATGCCGGCGATCAGCACCTGCGATTCGTCGTCGGGGATCGCGTCGAACTCGCGCGCCTGCTTCGGCTTGCCGTCGGGTAGCTTGGCCAACAGCTTGGTCAAGCCGATCAGCAGCAACGGCGTCAGCGCCATCGACACGCCGACGATCGCCACCAGCCGGTCGTGGCTGGTGCCGTCGAGCAGGCCGAAGCGTTCTGCATCGTTGAACACGACGAACGCGAATTCGCCGCCCAGCCACAGCACGCTGCCCAGCAACACCGCCTCGCGCTTGCGCAGGTCGCCCGGATGCAGGCCGATGAAGAACAGGATGGCGAACTTCACCAGCAGCAGCGCCAGCACGCCGGCGGCGATGATCTGCGGTTCGGCGACCACCCGGTCGACATTGATGCCCATGCCCACGGCGATGAAGAACAGGCCCAGCAGCAGGCCTTCGAACGGCCGGATCTGCGATTCCAGTTCGTGGCGGAACTCGGAATCGGCCAGCATCACGCCGGCGAGGAACGCGCCCAGCCCGGCGCTCAATCCGGCCAGCTGCATGAACCACGCCGTGCCCAGCACCACCAGCAAGGCGCTGGCGGTGAACACCTCGGGCATGCGCGTGCGTGCAACCACGCGGAACAGACTGCGCAACAGCACGCGCCCGCCCAGCACCACGATGGCGATCGCGCCGACCGCCTTCAGTATCGCCACCGGATTGAAGCCTTCCTGTTGCGCGCCGCCGAGGATGGGAATCGCGGCCAGCAACGGGATCGCGGCGAGGTCCTGGAACAGCAGGATGGCGAAACCGAGGCGCCCGTATTCGGTCGCCAGTTCCTTGCGTTCGCCCATCAGCTGCAGGCTGACGGCGGTCGAAGACAGGGCCAGGCCCAAGCCGACCACCAGCGCGGCCTTCCACGACAACCCCGTGGCCAGCGTCATCGCACCCAGCGCCAGCGCGCTGAGCGCGACCTGCAGGCTACCGGCGCCGAACACCGGCTTGCGCATCACCCGCAGCCGCGCCGGCGACAGTTCCAGGCCGATCACGAACAGCAGCATCACCACGCCGATTTCCGACGCGTTGAGGATGCGGTCGGCGTCGCGCACTACCCCATAGCCATACGGCCCCAGCACCACGCCGGTCGCCAGGTAGGCCAGCACCGCGCCCAGGCCGAAGCGCTTGAACAGCGGCACCGCGGCCACCGCGGCCAGCAAAAACACCAATGTCAGTTCCAGACCGCCGCCGTGCATGGGCACCTCCTTGGGTGGGCATTATGCGGGGTGGCCGGGTCGTGCTGTTGAACGGCGGCAGGGGTGGGAATAGGCTGTCGCGACGCGACTCAGGGAGAGGGGATATGCGCAAGGCGTTGGGGATGTTCCTGCTGCTGGCAGCGGCAAATTTCGCTTCTGCTGCGGGCAATGGTCCAGGCGCGGTGCGCAAGCAGGCCGAGGCGAGCTTGCTGGTCACCGGTACCATCGCTATCGAGGCGGATGGCAGCGTGTCGGCGGTAGATCTGGATTCTCCGGAGAAGCTCCCGAAGGGTATTGCGGCATTCGTGGGCGGCAGCGCCGCCGACTGGCACTTCGAGCCGGTCCTCGCTGATGGCAAGCCAGTCGCGGTACGCACGAAGATGAGTGTGCGACTGGTGGGGAAATCGGCGGGCAAAGGCCAGATGACGGTGTCGATTCGGGGCGCGGAATTCGGCGACTACCAAGCCCGGCCGGAAGCCGAGCGCATTACCGGTCGCAAGATGACTCCGCCAGGCTATCCCGAAAGCGCCGCGCAAGTCGGCGCGCAGGGCACAGTCTATCTGCTGATACGAATCGCGTCCGACGGCAGCGTCAGTGACGTCGCGACCGAACAGGTGAACTTGCGGATCATCGCCAGCGAACCGCAAATGAATCTGTTCCGCAACCAGTTCGCACGGACCGCGATCGTCGCCGCACGCCGTTGGACATTCAAGCCGCCGACCGAAGGCGAAGATGCCCGGCAAACGCAGTGGGCGGTGCGGATACCGGTCGATTTCACCTTCGGCGACAAGCGCGAATACGGGGAGTGGGAAGCCTATGTGCCTGGGCCGCGCGAACGCATCGCTTGGGCCCAACAGGATGACGCCGCCTTTACGCCAGATGCATTGCCGGAAGGCGGCATCTATCTCGCCGGAAGCAAGGGTCCGAAGCTGCTGACTTCGTTGGGAGACGAAGGTATTTGACGGTGACGGTGGCGAGCCATTGGTGACGATTCATCTAAATGGAGAACGGACGAGGTAAGAATCGAAGAAGGATGTGTTGCGGACCATCAGCGGGTTAGTTCAGGCTGAAAAGCCGAAATTCGATTTTCTCGGACGTTCGCTGTGGGTAGATCACAATTGGAGACGAAAATGAGGACGTGGGCTCTGGGAACTCTTGCTTTGGTGCTGACGACAGCTGCCGGTGTTTCGGCGAAAGAGGACAAGGAAGGAGAGAAGCTCGTTGCGTTCAACGTTTCCGTCCGCGTCGACGTAGATGCTGCCGGTAACCCGGTCAAGGTAGAGGCACCTGCCGATTTACCGGAAACGATCCGAGACTTTGTCGAAAAACGTGTTACCGCCTGGCAATACGAGCCTGCCAAGATCGGTGGCGTGCCACAGTCGGCCACCACATATGTCGGGGTGAAAGCTTGCGCAGTGCCCGTGGCCGGCGGGTATCGGCTGGGCGTTGACTTCAACAGCAACGGGCTGCGAAGCGCCGACGACAAACCACTGCTTCCGCCGGCGTACCCAAGGACCGCGGCGCGAAGTGGAACCGATGCCGAATTCGTCCTGATCCTTGGCGTCGATGCGAATGGTCGCGCGATGATCGATAGCATCGAGCGGAAGGAAATTTCGTCCCGCGCTGGGGCGCACGAATTCGAGCCTGTTCTGCGCAATTGGGTTAGAACCTTGCGCTTCGATCCGGAACTCGTGGCTGGCAAGCCGGTGCCCGGCAAGGTCAAAGTGCCGGTTAATTTTTCAACGCAGGGCTTTGATCGGCAAGCGATGCAGGATGAATTGCAAGCCAAGGCAAAGGTATCGCGCGAGTGCCGATTGGCCGAAAGGGACGCCGGGTTGAAGCCGGTCGCGGTGAATCCCGTCGTGCAGGTGACACCGGCGCCTGCCGGCTAGAAGAGGTGTGTGGTCTGACAAAAAGCCCCGCATCGCGGGGCCTTTTCTTGCGGCGGAAGGCCAATCGCTTACCGCTTCATCGAAGCGAAGAACTCGTCGTTGGACTTGGTGTTCTTCATCTTGTCCAGCAGGAATTCCATCGCCGCGATCTCGTCCATCGGGTGCAGCAAAAACCCTACTAATTAAAGGGTTACTTACCCTGCCTTGACCGGAATGGGGGTCAAGGTCGGGGGTCAAGGTTCGCTCTCTGGAGGTCTCCAGTCAATCATGGGGATCCCTCTCTACGTATCCTTCGGGGAGAATGGGGTTCCGGGCCCCGCGTCGGGTTTCGTCGGGTTATGTCGGGTTCCCGACTATGGAAGGGGGGGCCCGCGGAAGGGAATTGGTCCCACGAAAAGCCCCGCGAGCACTTTTTTTGAGCGCCACAGCGGCGTTTGCAATTAATTGCACAGACTTTGGAGCCCTCGAAGCGTGCCGATGGGGGGGAATGGCTTCGCTGGGCCAAGGGCGCGCATCTTTGTTTCGGGAGGGGCTTTGGCGCCAGGATGCAGTCCCGCAGAAGCGGTCGGGCCAGTGTGCTCAAAGGATCTAGAGTGCCAATTTGGCCATCTTTCGGGTGCTTAGGCAGAGGATTGTCTCCATAGCTATCATCTAGAAGTCGGTCTGTAGGCAAATTGGAAAACTTATGACATCAATCGACGGGTTCTTTCATCGCCGGCTCACGAACTGGCTTCTCCGTGCGGTCCCCCGAGGCGGAGCTCGGCGGGCTGGGCCAATGCCTATTGGCATGGCTAGTGACATTGGTAGTGTGCGTGACCGGAATGAGGATCGGTTGGCCGTATGTCGGGCAGCTGATAGATACGGAAACTCCTATGTTCTTGCAGTGGTAGCCGATGGCATAGGAGGACTACGTGACGGTATGCAATGCGCTGCAATATCAGTCGCCACAATTTTTGAGGCCGTCTACGTAGAGGCGCAGATAGGTCAGAGTAAGCCGGCGGCTTGGCTGGAACGTGCCTTAATGGCAGCCAATGAGAGGGTGTATGGCTCCTATGGAGGACGAGGCGGTACCACCGTAGCTGCGGTGCTTTTTAGCGAAGTTGGCCGCCCGTGCTGGGCAAGCGTCGGTGATAGCCGCATCTATGCATATAAGGATAGTGTCCTTGAACAGCTATCGAAGGACGACACTATCGCTGGTCAGCTCGGTCGCTATGATGACGAAATACTAGAGAGATCCTTTCTTTTGCAATTTGTCGGCATGGGGCAAGAGCTTGTGCTCTCGATTGCTGAGTTTGATAAGAAAGATGAGCAACAGATTCTTCTAAGTACAGATGGAGTCTATTTTGTAAGTCCCGATAAGCGTCTTCTTACGCAGGTACTAAATGCGGGGCGTGGAGTAGACGAAGGTGTAATAGCAAGGCGGTTAGTGGAGATTGCGAAGTGGGCGGGTGGGCCAGATAACGCCTCGGCAGCCTTAATTTCAGCGCCATTGCCATTTCCGGCGTCGAAAGAAAAGCTCGAGAACTGTATGGAGATCTGGGATAGCTTCGGGGACGCTCTACTTACATTCCATACGGTGACTGAGCGGAATCGGCAAGAGCAAAGCACGCCTGAAGAAGCTGCAGTAGCGCAAAAGTCAAAACCAAAGCGTGCGCGCAAGCAAGCTCAAAAAAGTGGGAGTACAAAGACGTCCAAGAAGCCGAGAAAGGGACGTATTCAAGAAGATCTAATTGAGGAACAGGCGCCGCAAGTGCAGCTCAGCTTTTCCAAGGGGTCAAAGGACTGAGGGATGGGGTATGTTTCCGACTCGCTATGAAGTCATCGAAGGCCCGCTAAATGGCGGTATGGGTTCGGTCTATAAATGCAAGGACGTCACTCTCGCAAGGTTTGTCGCAATCAAGGTGCTACAGAATGTAGCTGATGAGCGCCGAATGGCCGACGAGATCGATGCGCTTCTGAAACTACGTTCCAAGCATGTAGTGCAAGTCTACGATCTTGTGCCGGTCGAAGCAGGAAGGGCTGTCGTCCAGGAGTTTATCGAGGGCAATGACCTCTGGCGGAGGGATGGGCACCCGGTATCGGTTGCACAAAAGTATAGATGCCTTTGGCAAATTGCCTCGGGCATAGCTGATATTCATGACGCTGGTGTCATACATCGTGACATCAAGCCGAACAACATGAAAATTGATCCGGAAGGAGTCATTAAGATATTTGACTTCGGCCTCGCACGAAATAATGGCGTAAATGCCTCAACGCTGGGGTTCATCGGAACATATGGCTTTGCGGCGCCCGAGCTATTTGATGGGCGCGTAGCGTTTACTCCGGCCGTCGATACATATGCGTTTGGCGCAACCGCGATTCACCTTATTGCAGGTCAGCTCCCAGAGGACATGCGGCGGCCAATGCCTCCTCAGGCGCTGCCTGTTGGTTTTTTTGAGCGGTTGAACTCTGGGCTATCTGGAGATGTTGTTCGTCTACTCGAGGCATGTATGCATATGGACCCTAGTCGGCGTCCATTAATGGCTTCTGTTCGAGATGAGTTGGCGAAGCATCTGCTGTTCGATAAGCATCAGGCATTGGCTGTCCATAAGGGTCATCCCTACTACCTCAATAAGGACAATAGGACTGTATCAGCCAGATGGGATGGCGTTGGGTCGGTGCGCATAACCTACGATGGAATGAAATTCTTCGTCGAAGAGGTGGAAGGCGAAGTCTTCATCAACTACATGCCAGCAACGGCCAATCAGCTTCTACCGGAGTCATGCGTTTTGGCGCTCGGTGCTTCTACGCGAGGAAATATGCGCATGTACATTACCTTTGATCTGTCGCGTCCGGAGGTGGTTCTATGACTGGCCCTCTAGATGCTGGAGATTTGTTAGGAGGCCGCTACCGCGTACTCAATTATCACGCAGAAGGCGGTATGCAGTATGTATATGCAGCTATTGATGAACTGACACGAAGAAAAGTTGCGCTTAAGACGCCAAAGAATAACTCCGCATCCAAGCGGTTCAAGCGTAGCGCGATAGTTGCGGCGAGAGTTAATCACCCTAATGTTGCAAAGACGCTCGACTATTTGGTCGAGGATGAGAGGCGATTTCTTATAGAGGAGTTCATTGAGGGCGCAGATCTTGCAAAGTCCTTACTGGGACAAGTCAACTTCCTAGACCCGTATCTGTGTGCAAGGGTGTTTCATCATGTAGCAAAGGGAGTTGCTGCAGCACACCATGTGGGAGTTGTGCATCGTGATTTAAAACCTACCAATATCATGATCGGTGGCGGCTATAACCTGACGGAACTTAAGGTAACCGACTTCGGCGTAGCCAAGCTCGCAGGTGATGTGATCGATGAGGCGAATGCCGGTGGCGAGCAAACTCTTCTGCTCTCAGCCACCGCCGTAGGGGCACTTCCGTATATGGCGCCTGAGGCCATCGAGGCACCTAGGACGATTACGACAAAGGCCGATATTTGGTCGGTTGGAGCGATGATTTTCCACTTATCGACAGGCGTAGAGCCTTTTGGAACTGGGCTACTTGCAGTCAATAAGATTCTTGCTGCTGTCCCCGCGGAGTTGCCGCAATTTGTCACGAGAAATCCTCAGTTTCATCCACTTGCTGCACAGGTCATCGATCTGGCCAAGAGCTGTATGAAAAGGAATCCAGACGAGCGACCATCAGCTGATGAGCTTGTTCGTAGCTGTGGTGAGCTTTGTTATAGCTCGTCGTTACGAGAAGTTGGTACTGTTAAGCGAGTGCAAGATCATAAGCAGTGGGGCTTCATTAGAAGTGACAATGGGGATGTCTTCTTTCATGCAAATTGTGTGTTTGGGGCTGCTGGTCTAAGTGCGGGGGACAAAGTGCTATTTTCCAAACACGAAGTGGGTGGCAATGCTGCGCCACGAGCGTACCCAGTTCTTAAGTTGACTAAATGATGTGAACGGCCTCTGGATGATTAGGCGGACATGAGCCAAATCGGAGTAAGAGAAGGGAAGTTTCTTTCTTTGATGCCTGCTCGGCATCATAGAGCCCATGAATTCTGCTTTTTTATCCACGATCAGATGGCTCGTGTGCTGGTCGAGTATGAATCCGCTGGCGCTCATACTCGTGTTGAGCGGGCATTCAATCGGGCGGCCGCGAATGCAAGCCTTGATCTACAAAGCTTCGATTTAATCGACTTTCTCAAGGAAAAAGATCTGCGTTCTTTATATGAACAACATTTGTTAGGCCATCTCGTACTTGGACTAACAAGCGATCTTTGTCATTTCCTGTATGAGGCACTCACTGCATTTGAAAAACGCAAATTTGCAGTCGGATATAGCCTGTTGAGGAAGCCGCTGAAGGAGAATCTATTATTCCTTTGCTGGATTCTCGGTAGCTTTGATGATTTCATCCCGAGATTTGAGAGGGACAACTACAAGTCTCTTAATGGGGTGACTAAAGAGAGGCAGATTTCCATAATTTCTAGCGCTATAGGAAAACTCTCAACTGGGGATGCGTTTGATCCCGAGGCAATCTGGAAAATCATTTATTCAAAAAATTACGAGAATGGGCTTGAGCCTACTTGGCAGAGGGCGACTCATTTAATTACATCAAAGGGGGATCTCCTCAAGACTGAAGATTACACAATAAATTTCATATTCAATGACGCATCTGACGACAGGTTATATGACAGGCTGTACTTCTCTCTGCCGTACGCATTAATTTTTGCAGTGCAAGTGGTTGTTGAATGCTTCAATCGCATACAAAAAGTCAATGAAAATACTTACGGTCACCTTGTCTTGAGTACTTTGGGTTGCTACGAGGCAATGTTTCTTAAGGGTAAGTCGCCGATTGGAAGGACTCTCAACAAGAGCCTCAAAGGTTTCCTCGAGTGTTGCCATTGTCGTGCTCGGCTGAAGATTACAAAGAAGAATGCCGTTGAGATATATCTCGCAGAGCAGACGCGTTGCCCGTCCTGCAATTTACTAACCCCAATTCCCCTTTATTGGATATTCTCTTTCTCAAAACTCAAGATTCTTAGGGACTAACAGTTACATATCTCGATGCAGTCTGGCTTCTACGAAGTTGACAATGAAGACGGCGCGCTCGCTGGAGATCGGCTCGGTCCCGGTTTTTTGGAAGAAGATGAAGGGCCAGAAGGGGTCTTTGCAATTAATTGCAACGCGTAGTAAGCCTGTAGCGGTATTTGCGCATGCGCTAAGCGATATGGAAGCTAAAAGTAGGTGCTGACCCTTGTCTCGCCGTCCCCAATGCCGATGAAGAAGACGGTTGGGCTGGAGTCTGTCGAATACTGATATTGCATGCGCGTTGTCTTATCGAAGGTCGCTGCAGGCTCGCCCCAAAGGTCCCGTAGCTTCTTTCCGATTGAGTGACCGCTCCATGTAATCGAGATCGAGGTAACTTCTCCTTTGGGAGAGAAGCGAACGGCGATGGAGCTGTCTTGGTCCCAAGATAGCCCGCTGGTAGAGCAGGATTCTTCTCCTCCTGCGTCTGAGCAATGAAAATTCTCTGATTTCTCCACTTTATCCATTGGGTACAGCTTGGCAATGGCAGCGTGGAATGCTTCATTCGTCATAGGTTTCTTTGCCTGCTCAACTACGCATGCGTTGTAATCCATCGATTCCGTTAGTGTGATAGGGATATTTACCTCGGCACCGTTAGTCGCGAGGAACAGGCATCGAGGGAACCGCATTTGTGCAATTACATCGGCTCGCTGTCGGGTTTTCTGCTGCGCCGCAGTCTCCCTTTTGGCTATGACGGCGGGATCTGGCTTGCAGGCGCTCAGGGCGGTGCATAGAGCAATCATGGAGAGCAAAGCGCGATGCTTGATGTCGGTCATGCAATTTCTCCTTCATAGTTGGTGCGGGCAATCTCTTGGCGGGCCGCTCTCCCCACGATTGGCGGCCAGAGATATTGCAGACTATAGTCCGTCGCACTATAGTCACACCACACCTAATGTCCATCGCCAATGGCGACGGATAGCAAATCGGTGCAAAGGGCATTTGGCGAGACATTGCGCCAAGCCCGAGTCGGTCTTGGGCTCTCGCAACAAGATTTGGCGCTAGAGGCCGAGTTGGATCGCACTTACATCTCGCTGCTGGAACGCGGTCAGCGCCAACCAACCATTACAACGCTCATCGTCTTGGCGAAGGCGATGGGCGTAGATTCAACTGAACTGCTCAAGAGAACGGTAGCGGCGCTGCAGCCGCGACATAAAGGGTTATAGAGCCTTATGCCTTCGCCAGTTCCGCGCGCCTCTATAAATTTCGTCTAGAGTTGCGTTAATAGACGATCAGCTACCGCGCCCATGCTCTCTACTGCGATTCGTGCCTCGTCTGGGCTGACGGTCGAAGGGAATGGGCGGCCATGTCCGATGCCTTGGGCGTTGCGGAGCGCGTTGACGCCGCACGCGAGTTCATAAAGCGCGGCATCCACTCGCTCTTGTGGACTCCGTGCCGCAGATTTTTCGATGCATAGGCCTAATGCTATGAAGGCTTGTGCAAGGAGTGTTGGAAAGTTCGTTATGGTGGGTTCTGTACCGAACTTAGTCATAAGAACATGTTTTGCGGTTGCCTCAAGAAGATCCTTTCCGGTCCCGGTGACAAGAGCAGCATCTAACGCGCCTGCGCGCGCTCGTCTGACATATGCGTTGAGGGCTTCGGTGAGGGGCTTCCCCGACAGCGAGTCCAATAGAAGGGGGCGCAGTTCGCCATCAGTACTGAGTTCGTAACCCTCGCTTCGAAACGCCGCTATTGCGTCAATGATCGCCTCCCGACCGGCGTAGTTCGGTGAGGTCTCTCTGAAGCCGCCGGAGCCCCTAACTACGGCCAATAGGGCTTCAGCGAACTGGCTGGCGTTCAGCGGGGCATTTTCCATTCCCCAGCTCAAGACGCCCCTTACACGCTTAGCTTTGCCAACAACCTGGCCTGTCTTTGAGGGGTCACCAGCTGACAACCTGGCCTTGTCGATTTGAAACTCAATGGCAGAGTGCGTCGGCTCACGCTTCACTTCAGCCTGCCCATCGTCAACGAGTCTAGAGAGGGCGGTAATCACTGTCTCCGAGATGACAAGCTGGCCCATGGCGCCTCCTTCGTTCCCGCGTGACTCTACTTCAGGTCGTCCTTAGACGGTCCGATGTACTTTAATCTTCGGAATTAAGTACAATTCGGTTCCGAAAGGCCCCTCCGCGACGGGGCAATGCCCATCACTGGAGGGGGCAGACCATGCGAAAGACGGCTATCCCGGCAGTTGCCTATCTCCGCACCAGTTCCGCCACCAACGTGGGCGAGGGCAAGGATTCCCACGTGCGCCAGTGGACGGCTATCGAAGCCTTTGCCAAGCGAGCGGGGTACGTCATCCGTGAGCCCGCCTACTACGATGCCGCCGTTTCCGGCTCCGACCCCATCGACGCTAGGCCGGGTTTCCGGGAACTGCTTGCCTACCTCTCCGACAATCCCGATGTTCGGGTGATCCTTGTCGAGACCGCCAACCGCTTTGCCCGCGACCTCATCGTGCAGGAGACGGGTTACCGCCTGCTCAAGGAACGCGGGATCGAGCTCATCGCGGTGGACACTCCCGGCGGATTCCTAGACGACACTCCGACCGCTCAGCTTGTTAGGCAGGTGATGGGGGCCATCGCGCAGTTCGAGAAAGCCAACATCGTTGCCAAGTTGCGAGGGGCCCGTGAACGCAAGCGAGCCGCCGAAGGGAAATGCGAAGGCCGGAAGTCCCATCACGAGGTCAGGCCCGAAGTAGTGGAACTGGCTCGCAAGCTGCGCCGCAAAAGGGGAAGCGAAGGGAAGCGGCTGAGCTACCGAGATATTTCCGCGCAGTTGGCCCTACAGGGCCACTACAACGGCAAGGGCAACGCTTATCACGCCTCCGCTATTCGCTCCATGCTTAAAGCCGCCTAGGCGCACATAGCGGCTTTTAGGCGGGGATGCCTACCCCATCGTCGATGGGATCTCTCTTTTGTTGAGTTCGGCCCGCAATTGCGCAATGCGCCCATCGGACTTGTCGTTTTCCATGGCCGGTTCATCAGTCAGCAACACCCCGCCGCTTTCGATGAATTCGAGGCCCAACTCGGCCAGCCCAAAGAGTGCTTCCAGCTCAGATGGCGTATGGCTGAGGAGCGCATCGCGTCCAGTCACTTGCTCAATAAAGCGAACAGTCCTCAGTTGGAGGTCATCTCCACGAGCGCTTTTTCGCCAAGCCTCCAGCGAATATTTGAGAAACACCATGCAGTAAAAAGCGCATCCCCGCAAATTATCCGGATCCATCCCGGCAAGCGGATTCCTAAAATAGGGCGTGTCCGCCTGCTGCATATGCTTTCGCAGCAAGGGGCCGGCCTCGTGACGGAAGAAGACCGTATTCGCCTCTTCTTCGACGAAGAAAGGGAAGCCAACATGCCAATCGTTGCAGTAACGCGCGTCGTCGAGACCAAAGCTAAGCGCAAAGGAGTTCATATCCCTGTCATTCATCTCGCCACTTTCCGGCATGTACTCACGAACACAGCACATGTCGAGACAATCGCGAATATCTTTCCCGGTCTGGGTATGGATGAGCCATGCGCGACGAATCACGTTATGCGTTCTCTGTCTGTTGTAGCGACAGTTCTCGTCGGGGGAAAGCTTGTCTAGGCGCTTAGCAGGAAGGCGAAGCATGTCTAGGTCTTCGCCAACAATCATTTTGTGAATGGTCATTCGTTGCGCTCCCACTCGCTGCGCATCTCACGACCCCTCCGCTGTTGCATGACTTCGAGAATCATGGCGTCCTGTGGGCTCAAGCCTGCAGCGGACGTGGTTGCGGATGCTTCATCCTTCTGGCCGAACCTGTCGAAGAAATAGCGGATGGCTTCCAGCCTAATGGTGGGCGGCGCTTCCTGTGCCAGCTTCCGCAGCTGGCTGAGCATGAAGGTGTTGTATGCCGGGAGGAGGTTACGCATTTCTTCTTCTGCTTCCGCTTGCAATTCTTCCAGCTTCGCGCGGAATGCGGGATTGTGGTTCTTCCACTCGCTTACGGTCTGCCGAGAGACTCCCAGCTTTTCCGACACCTCTGTCAGGGTCAGGCCGGAGAGAATGAAATCCAATGCCTTGAGTTGGATCGGTTTCAGTTTTGCGGGCTTCTTGCCGCTTGCTTTGTGTTCGGGCATGGCGGAACTCCAGTGCAATTAATTGCAAATCGGTCAATGCAATTAATTGCAATTACGGTGGCGGTTTGTGTTGGGTCAAGCTCAGTGCAATTAATTGCAATTGGGGAAGCAACGGGCGCGGGAGGTTCCGTCCACCGCGCCCATGCTCCCCACCGCCACAGTGGTCAGTAGTCGCCGTCGTCCTCGTCCGTCATTGCGATGCGGCTGGCGAAGCCGGGGTAGAAATGCAGGCCATGCGCGCTTTTGCGCAACTCGGCGCGCTGCTCCGCGCGGAAACGGGTACCCAGCGAACTATCCATGTAGAACGGCTCGTCGTTTTCCATGGCCTTGATGACGTTCTTACCCGCGAAACCGCCGCCGAGAGAACTCTTGGCGAAGGAAACGCGGGGCGGTTCGGACTTCTTGGCCGGTGCAAATGCGGGGTCCAATTCCGACTTCTGTGCCTGCGTTTCATTCATGCGCTTTTGCAGCGCTGCGAGAGTCGGGAACATCTTGTCCATTTTCACCTGAAGCTGCTGCTCTTTGGTGAGGATGGCCGAATGCTGCTCCTGAGCCTTGCGCATCTGCGCAATGTGATTCAGCTCGGCAACGAGCTGGTTGAGGGACTTTGCGTGAACGGACATGACTGCTACCTCCGGTTAGAGCTGGAGCGATGACGGGAGACGAACTCGCCAAGGTCGGACGGGAAGTAACGCACCGTGTGGTGCCCGTACTTCACGAACGTGGGGCCACCGCCGTACCTGCGCCATTTGTAGAGGGTCGGAACACTGACACCCAAAAATTTGGCGGCGTCGTGCGGATTGAGTGGCGTTTCGGGCAAAGTGTGTGGAGCGGACACTGGAGAAACTCCGAATGACTGGAACATTCAATCCACATTCGGGGTATCAAACTCAGTTGGCAACACCTTTGTTGGACGCGTCTATTTCAGGAATCGTCTTACCGCGTTCTCAACATCGCGGGGATAGGTGATGGCTTTTCCTGTGGCGCGTTGCGTGACCTCTGTTGCGCCGCCGGAGTAGACGCGAAACGCGAGGGTCGGTAAGGAATGTCCAACGTAACGGGCGATATGGACTTGGTCGATGCTCAAGTTCTCTAGCCGGGTGATGAAGGTGCGACGCAAGGAGTGGAAATCCGTTGCGCCAGTCAGGCCCTGCTTGTTTCGGTGGTAGCGAAACGCCTGCCCCACATGCCAAGAGAGGCGCTTGTCGTAGCCGCCACCCTTTAGTTCCGGGAATAGCTGCGCCGCAGGCGAGGCCCGCCGTTTCCACCGCGCGCGGAGGATTCCCACCGGAATGGGGTGCACGACTGCAAGAGTGCGAACCCCGGCGTTGGTCTTGGCCTTGGCAATGCGGACATAGGCGACCCCGCGTTCCCAGCGGAGATCGCCTTGGGTGAGCGAGCAGAGCTCGTCAATGCGGGCTCCCGTATACAGGCCCAACGCCATGACTTCGCGTAAGGCAGGGTAAGTAGGGGAGCCCGAGAACAGCCGGACCAGCTCCGGCATGGTGTAGGGGCGCTTCAGCGGGGTCTTGCGGTCGCTGGGATTGAGGCGAAAGCCCTTCCACGGGTTTACACCCTTGGGAACGTACCCCCGCAGGCCCAACCACTCCCAGAACGCAGCCAAGGCGCTGAGCTTGCGCCTGCGCGTGCTCGCGCTGTCTGGGGACTTGGCTAAACGTTCGTCCACGTAGGCGGCGGCTATCGCATTTGTGACGACTCCGGGCGGGTGGTCTCCGCCGAGGTAGGCGCGGAGCTCGGCATAGACCTGCCGGCGTTGGTAGCGCACGGTCTTGGTGGTGCCGGCAATCTCGGCCCATTTCTCCGCAAGTTCATTCAGCCCAGCTGAAGGGCAGGCCCCAGCCGGTGCAATTAATTGCAATCGGGGGGATGAGGGTGCAGTGCAATTGATTGCACTGGCAGGCGGAAGGAGCGCGGAAGGCGTAGTAGGGGAGTTTTCCCTGAGGGAGTCGAAGTAGGCGCGTACCTGCGCCACGGCTCCCCACTTCCGGCGCACCGCTTCGTCTAGGTCGCGTGTTCCCAGCGCCCGCCGAATATGTGTATTTCCGACTCTCCCCTGCAAGGCAGGGGGTACTTTCATCCGCAGATACCAAGACTGCCCCAGTCTCTGCAAATACAGCGTTTTGCGCATCTTCCCCGTCCGTCGTGGTCGGGGGTTCTTGCTGCGCGGGGGTCAAAGTAGGGGGTCAAACCCCTTCCCGACCCTTCCGATGGTTCCGGGCCCTCCCTGCGAGAGGAGGGCCCGTTTGGACGTGGTTTCCCGGCTTTTTGGGCCTTACCGCTTCATCGAAGCGAAGAACTCGTCGTTGGACTTGGTGTTCTTCATCTTGTCCAGCAGGAACTCCATCGCCGCGATTTCGTCCATCGGGTGCAGCAGCTTGCGCAGGATCCAGATCTTCTGCAGCAGGTCCGGTTCGATCAGCAGGTCCTCGCGGCGGGTGCCGGAGCGGTTGATGTCGATGGCCGGGTAGACGCGCTTCTCCGTGATGCGGCGGTTCAGGTGCACTTCGCTGTTGCCGGTGCCCTTGAATTCTTCGTAGATCACCTCGTCCATCTTGCTGCCGGTCTCGACCAGCGCGGTGGCGATGATGGTCAGGCTGCCGCCTTCCTCGACGTTGCGCGCGGCGCCGAAGAAGCGCTTCGGGCGGTGCAGTGCGTTGGCGTCGACGCCGCCGGTCAGGACCTTGCCGGAGCTGGGCACGACGTTGTTGTAGGCGCGGGCCAGGCGGGTGATCGAGTCGAGCAGGATCACCACGTCCTTCTTGTGCTCGACCAGGCGCTTGGCGCGTTCGATGACCATTTCCGCGACCTGCACGTGGCGCGCGGCCGGTTCGTCGAACGTGGACGAAATCACCTCGCCGCGCACGGTGCGCTGCATTTCGGTGACTTCTTCCGGGCGCTCGTCGATCAGCAGCACGATCAGGTGCACGTCCGGGTGGTTGGTGGTGATGGCGGTGGCGACCTGCTGCATCATGATCGTCTTGCCGGCCTTCGGCGGCGAAACGATCAGCGCGCGCTGGCCCTTGCCCTGCGGTGCCATCAGGTCGAGGATGCGGCCGGCGATGTCTTCCGAAGAGCCGTTGCCGCGTTCCAGGGTGAAGCGCTTGCGCGGGAACAGGGGGGTCAGGTTCTCGAACAGCACCTTGCCCTTGCTGGCCTCGATCGGCTCGCCGTTGATCGTGTCGACGATGTTCAGCGCGAAGTAGCGCTCGCCGTCCTTCGGCCAGCGGATGCGGCCGGCGATGTGGTCGCCGGTGCGCAGGTTGAAGCGGCGGATCTGGCTGGGCGAAATGTACACGTCGTCCGGGCCGGCGAGGTAGGAAGCCTCGGCCGCGCGCAGGAAGCCGAAGCCGTCCGGCAGGATTTCCAGCACGCCGTCGGCGGCAACGCCTTCGCCGTGGCGGGTCAGCACCTTCAGCAGGGCGAAGATCACATCCTGCTTGCGCGCGCGGGCCACGCCTTCGTGGATGTTCAGCTGCTCGGCGATCTCCAGCAGCTTCTGCGCGGGCATGCGCTTGAGGTCGCTGAGCGAGTATTGCGGGAAGCCTTCCGGCACGCTCGGCTGCTGGCGCGGCACGAACTGGTTGTCGTTGCCTTCGCCGTCCTGCGGCAGGCCGTTCTGCTGGGCGTAGCGCTCGCGATTGCGTTCCCGGCGGTTGCGGAAGCGATCGCGGCGATTGTTATTGTTGTTGTTGAAACGGTTGTTCTGCTGGCCGTCGCGCGGTTCGCCGCCTTCGGCGCTCTGCGCGGTGTTGCCGCCTTCGGCGGCAGGCGCCGGAGCGGACTCGCTGGCGGCCGGCGCACTGGGCGCGGGCGGCGGCGGGGCTTCGGCAGGTGCCGCAACGGCGGCGGGTTGTTCGGTGGCGGCCGCGGCGGCGGCCTTGCTGACGCGCGGCTTGCGCACGCGCTTCTCGGCGGTTTCGCCGGTTTCGGAAGTGGTATCGGACAAGTGGGAAATCCTCGCTAGATGGCGAGCGCCGGCATGGAAGCGGGCGTTGTGGAAGAAACGGAAGAGGGTTCCGGGAGATGGGTGCGGCGCGCAACACCCGCGCCGGATACGGTGAAGACACTAGCACCGGGCCACGGCGGCGGCAAGCGCCGCGTGGCGGATGTGTTCAGCTGGTGCCGGGGAATGCCCGGCGAGGGAGGGCCGCGATGCGGCCCGCCGCCGGTTCAGGCGTGGGCCGTGATGCCCTTGTCGATCATCTGGGTCAGCTGGCCCTTGCCCACCGCGCCGATCTGGGTGGCCTGGATCTGGCCGTCCTTGAACAGCAGCAGCATCGGGATCGAGCGCACGTGGTACTTCATCGCGCTGGCGCGGTTTTCGTCGACGTTCAACTTGACCACCTTCAGCTTGCCGTCATAGGTCTCGGCCAGCTCGTCCAGCACCGGGGCGATCATCTTGCACGGGCCGCACCATTCGGCCCAGAAATCCACCAGCACGGGGGTGTCCGACTGCAGCACTGCGGCGTCGAAATCGGCGTCGCCGACATGGGTCACTTTGTCGCTCACTTCGGGTCTCCTGCGGAAAACGCATGGCGTCCGGCCGGGGTCGGCCGCCGTTTGGGTTAAACTTGGGTATTGCGTGGCCGGGTTCAAGGCCCTCTTGGCAAGGGTTGCGGGGCTGTCCGCGAAGCGTTTCCGTCGCGGCCCCGCCATGGTTCTGGCGAAAGGTTTTCGCTGGTAGCGCAAGGTCCCGGCATTGGGGCGCAGTGTGCGACGGCGACCCCGCCGATGCAAGCGCGAACCCGGTCTTCACATGCGCGTACGCGGAACACAGCGACGCAATCCCAGCCTTCACAGAAACACGATGAGCGACAAGCCCTTAACCGACATCACCTTCGATTCGTTCGAACTGCACCCGGCCCTGCTGGCCGGGCTGGAAGCCGCCGGCTTCACCCGTTGCACGCCGATCCAGGCGCTGACCCTGCCGGTCGCGCTGGCCGGCCGCGACGTCGCCGGACAGGCGCAGACCGGCACCGGCAAGACCCTGGCCTTCCTGGTCGCGGTGATGAACCGCCTGCTGAGCCGTCCCGCGCTGGCCGAGCGCAAGCCCGAGGACCCGCGCGCGCTGATCCTGGCGCCGACCCGCGAACTGGCGATCCAGATCCACAAGGACGCAGTGAAGTTCGGCAGCGACCTCGGCCTGCGTTTCGCCCTGGTCTACGGCGGCGTCGATTACGACAAGCAGCGCGAGCTGCTGCAGCAGGGCGTCGACGTGATCATCGCCACGCCGGGCCGACTGATCGACTACGTCAAGCAGCACAAGGTCGTGTCGCTGCACGCCTGCGAAATCTGCGTGCTGGACGAAGCCGACCGCATGTTCGACCTGGGCTTCATCAAGGACATCCGCTTCCTGCTGCGGCGCATGCCGATCCGCACCGAGCGCCAGACCCTGCTGTTCAGCGCCACCTTGAGCCACCGCGTGCTGGAACTGGCCTACGAGCACATGAACGAGCCGGAAAAGCTCGTCGTCGAAGCCGAAACCGTCACCGCCGCGCGCGTGCG
Organism: Pseudoxanthomonas helianthi; assembly: GCF_017939625.1. Taxonomy (GTDB): domain Bacteria; phylum Pseudomonadota; class Gammaproteobacteria; order Xanthomonadales; family Xanthomonadaceae; genus Pseudoxanthomonas_A; species Pseudoxanthomonas_A helianthi. Next base: position 1,079,825 of record NZ_JAGKTC010000001.1, on the reverse strand, counting down.
CCAGCGCATCTACTTCCCGGCCGACGAAGAGAAGATCCCGCTGCTGCTGGGCCTGCTGTCGCGCAGCGAGGGCGCCCGCACCATGGTGTTCGTCAACACCAAGGCCTTCGTCGAGCGCGTGGCGCGCGCGCTGGAACGCGCGGGCTACCGGGTTGGCGTGCTCAGCGGCGACGTGCCGCAGAAGAAGCGCGAAACCCTGTTGAAGAAATTCCAGGCCGGCCAGCTGGAACTGCTGGTCGCTACCGACGTGGCCGCACGCGGCCTGCACATCGACGGCGTCTCGCACGTCTACAACTTCGACCTGCCGTTCGACGCCGAGGATTACGTGCACCGCATCGGGCGCACCGCGCGGCTGGGCGCGGAGGGCGACGCGATCAGCTTCGCCTGCGAGCGCTATGCGATGTCGCTGCCGGACATCGAGGCCTACATCGAACAGAAGATCCCGGTCGAAGCGGTCACCGCCGAATTGCTGACCGCGCTGCCGCGCCCCGAGCGCGCACCGCCCCCGGCGGGCGAAGCCGGCGAGGAAGAGGAAAGCATCGGCGAGATCTTCAAGGAAGCCCGCGAAGCGCGTGCCGCCGAGGACGCCAAGCGCGGCGGCGGCCGCAGTGGCGGTGGACGCAGCGGCAGTGGCGGTCGCGGTCGCGGTGGTGAACGTCGCGAGGGCGGTTCGCGCTCGCATGATGGCAAGCCGCGCCCGCCACGCAGCCCGCGTCCGGAACAGGCGAACCCCGTCGTTGCCGCGAATGTCGAGGCGAAGCCGGAGGGCGAGCGCGCGCCGCGCAAGCGGCGTCGCCGTCGCCATGGCCGTCCACTGGAGGGAGCCGATGCCGTCGCCGCACCAATGGCCGCGTCCGCGCCGGTCGCGAAGCCGGCCAACACCGCCGATTCGTTCCTGACCCGTTTGGGCCGCAAGGTCAAGTCGCTGTTCGGCGGTTGAGCGCTGTTCCTTCTCCCACCGGGAGAAGTTGGCGCGCAGCGCCGGATGAGGGCGGGAGCTTTCCGATTCGAAGAGGCTGCATCGCAAGCGCGGTGTTACGCCCTCATCCGCCCTTCGGGCACCTTCTCCCGATGGGAGAAGGAAGGCGGCATAATCGCCGCATGAGCGTCCTGCAATTCGAAAGCGTCAGCAAACAGTATCCCGGCGGCCACGTCGCCCTGGAAAACGTCAGCTTCGATGTGGCGCAGGGCGAGATGTTGTTCGTCACCGGCCATTCCGGCGCCGGCAAGAGCACGCTGCTGAAGCTGATCCACCTCAGTGAACGGCCTACGCGCGGTGCGGTGGTGTTCGGCGGGCGCAACCTATTGAAGGTGCGCGGCGGCCGCGTCGCCCTGCACCGGCGCGAAGTCGGCGCGGTACACCAGGACCATCGGCTGCTGACCGACCGCACCATCGAGGAAAACGTGTCGTTGCCGTTGATCCTGCGTGGCGATCGCCGCAGCGACATCCACAAGCGCGTGCGCGAGGTGCTGGCGCGGCTCGGCCTGGGCCATCGCGAACGCGCGCTGCCCGGCCAGCTTTCCGCCGGCGAACAGCAGCGCGTCGGCATCGCCCGCGCCATCGTCAGCGAACCGCGCCTGCTGGTCGCCGACGAACCGACCGGTAACCTCGACCCGACCCTGGCCGCGGAGATCATGTCACTGTTCGCCTCGATGCCCGAGCGCGGCACCAGCGTGCTGGTGGTCAGCCACGACCTGCCGCTGATCAAGCGGATGAAGAAGCGCGTGCTGATCCTCGACCACGGCAAGCTGGTCGACGACATCTCGCCCGCGGAGCTGGCCGAATGAACACCGCCGATCCGTCCGTGCAGAAGAACGAGGCCAACGTCCGCAGCGAGCCGCGCGGCGGTTTCGGCATCTGGCTCGAGCAGCACCTTTACAGCTTCGTCGCCAGCCTCGGCCGCGCGGTGCGCAAGCCATGGGCGACGCTGCTGACCATCGGCGTGATGGCGGTGGCCTTCGCCCTGCCGCTGGGCCTGGGCCTGGCGCTGGACAACGTGCAGCGCTTCGCCGGCAACGTACAGCAGTCGCGGCAGATCGACGTATTCCTGAAGCAGGATGTCGCCGTGTCGCGTGCGCAGGCGCTGGCCGACGAATTGCGCGGTCGCGGCGACGTGGCGAAGCTCGAACTGGTCACGCCCGAACAGGGGCTGGCCGAGTTCAAGAAACTCAGCGGACTGGACGATGCGGTCGCCGCGCTCGACCAGAATCCGTTGCCGAACCGCCTGAGCCTGGTGCCGCGCGGCGACGAAACCGCGCTGGTCGCCGCCTTGCAGGCATTGCCCGAGACCGACCAGGTCCAGCACGATGCCGGCTGGCGCAAGCGGCTGGACGGCTGGATCGGTTTCGGCCAGCGCCTGGCCTGGGTGCTGGCCGCGTTGTTCGGCCTCGGCGCGTTGCTGGTGGTCGGCAACACCGTGCGCCTGGACATCCAGTCGCGGCGCGAGGAAATCGGCGTGCTGCAACTGCTCGGCGCCAGCGACGGTTTCATCCGCCGGCCCTTCATCTATCTCGGTGCGTGGTACGGGCTTGCCGCCGGCGCGCTGGGACTCGCGCTGGTGCTCGGCGCGGCCGCGGCGCTGCGCGAACCGCTGGATGCGCTGGCCGGCAGTTATGCCAGCCGTTTCGCGTTGAGCGGCCTCGACCCGTTGCGTGTCGGTGCGGTGTTGCTGGGCGCCACCGTGATCGGCTGGATCGGCGCATGGCTGGTCACTGGCCACTTCCTGCGCCAGACCCGCCCTACCGAAACGTGATTCATCGTTCGTCATTCCCGCGAAGGCGGGAATCGCTCTTCGCTGTTGTTATTCGTCGGACGTGCGCGGCAAGCAAAAGCCAGAGCGATTCCCGCCTTCGCGGGAATGACGAACGAAAGACATTACGCCTCACCTGATTCCTGATTTCCATGTCCGACGACGACCGCATCAAGCTGGAGCCTTCATGGAAGGCGCGCATCGGCGACTACCTGCAGCGCGACGATATGCGCGCGCTGTCGGGATTCTTGCGCCAGCGCAAGCAGGCCGGGGCGCGGATATTCCCGCCAGGGCCACAGATTTTCGCGGCATTCGACGCGACGCCTTTCGACGCGGTGAAGGTGGTGATTCTCGGCCAGGACCCATATCACGGTTTCGGCCAGGCGCACGGCCTGTGCTTTTCGGTGCTGCCCGGCGTGCCGGTGCCCCCGTCGTTGGACAACATCTTCAAGGAGATCCAGTCGGATCTCGGGATTGCGCGCCCTGACCATGGCTGCCTGTTGCCGTGGGCGCGACAAGGCGTGCTGCTGTTGAACGCGGTGCTGACGGTCGAAGAAGGCCGTGCCGGCGCGCACCAGGGCAAGGGCTGGGAAGGTTTCACCGACCATGCCATCGAAGCGCTGGCCAACGAGCGCGAGAACCTGGTGTTCCTGCTGTGGGGCAGCTACGCGCAGGCCAAGGGCAAGGTCATCGATGCGCGCCGCCATCGCGTGCTGCGCGCGCCGCATCCTTCGCCACTTTCGGCGCATCGCGGCTTCCTCGGTTGCAAGCATTTTTCCGCGGCCAACCAGTACCTGAGTCAGCACGGACAGACGCCGATCGACTGGTCGTTGCCGCCGCGTTCTCAACTGGCGATCTGAGCTTGTAGGAGCGCCCCTGGGCGCGACTTGAAAACAACGTCTTGCAGAAGATTCCGCAGGTCGGAGAATCCGCGGTCGCGCCCGCGGGCGCTCCTACAAAAAAGGACCGCTTACGCCACGCGCAACGCGGCCAGCACGATCAATGCCACGGCGCACAGCATGCCGACCAGCCAGATCAGGCTGCGCAGCGTATGCAGGTCGGCCAGGTAGAACACGCCGTGCAGGACCCGGGCGACGACGAAGCCGATCGCCAGCGGCGTCACCAGGTTCGCCGGAACGCCGGCCAGTTGCGCCATCAGCACGCCCGCGACGAAGGCGGGGAAGGCTTCGAAGCCGTTGAGATGCGCGGCGTTGGCGCGCTGCACCTTATAGTTGCCTTCCTGCTTGGCGACCCACGCGCGCGGGTTGCGATTGTTGTAACGCTCGCCCGAGGTCTTGGCGACGAAGACCCATACGTACGGCAGCAGCGCGGCGATCAGGATGCACCAGTAGGCGATGGCCATGCGAACCCTCCAGCGGTCACGGTCGTAGGGCCGAGCTTGCTCGACCAGGCTTCGAATGGCAATTCTGCGGCAAACGCAGTCGAGCAAGCTCGACTCTACAAAGGCGGGCCTCCGCCGGGTTTTGTAGAGCCTGCCCCGCGTAGATAGGGGTGCCGGGCTTGTCCCGGCACGCTTTGATTCTCGCGTGGGGTGCGAAAGGCAGAAAGCCAGCCGGGACAAGCCCGGCTGTTACGACAGCAATGACAAAGGCAGCCGAGCATGCTCGGCTCTACAAGGCGAAAGCTCCGCTTACGGCCACAGCCAGCAGAACACCAGAGCCGTCACCACGGCATAGATCAGCGCGTCGAGCAGGTCCTTGAGCGTCGCGGCCCATGGCTTGCCCATCCAGATGGCGTCGCTGACACTGCCCGCCCCGTAAGCAAGCAAGGTAGCCACGCCTGCCGTATGAGCGGCACGATGGCCGTCGCCGCCAAGGCCGAGCGCACCATAGACGGCGCAGGCGGCGATTGCCGCTACGACCAGGTTGAGCAGAAACCATTGCAGCAGCGGCGCGCCCATCGACACCGGACCGGGTTTGCGCAGCAACAGCTTGCCGACCGGGCCTTCGCGGAACTTCGCCTGCACGGTTTCCGATTTCCAATCCTTCTCGTCGAGGCACTGCGGCAGCATGTACAGGCCGGGGCCGGGTTGGCCGGCGTTGATCGCGGCGCGCACTTCGTCTTCGTTAGGCAGCTTGCGGTAGTCGCGGTTGTGCCACTTGAACACCATGTGGACCAGGCTGCTGGCGACGAATACGGCTACCGCGGCAAGCAGGATCGGCAGCCATAGCTGGGCAAGGACATACATGACGCTCTCCCGACTGGATGGATCGCCAGCGTAGCGCAGCCGTACCGGAAAAACGGCGCCCGCAGGCGCCGTTCGAGGTTTCTTCCGGGGCGAAGGTAACGCCTATTTCGTGGCCGCTTGGCCCTGTCGCATCGCATCGCGGGCAGCGCGGAACGGGTTGTTCTTGTACCAGTTCGGCCACTGGTCGCCATCGGCGAGCTGCAGGCCGACTTCGTATACCGCGGACAGGTCGTCCATGGTGCCGTCGAGCTTCCACGTGGCCGCGTCGTACTGGTCCGCGGGCTTGTGGTAACGGTTGTCGCCGTAGTCCTTCGCCGCCGCGTCGCCGGCCGCCTTGCCGCCGTCGACCAGGTCTTCGCCGCCGTCGACGTACAACGCCGGTACGCCGGCCTTGGCGAAATTGAAGTGATCGGAACGGAAGTACCCGCCGGCCTCGGGACGCGCTTCCGAATGCAGGGTGCGGCCCTGCTTGTCTGCGATCGGCTTCAGCACGTCTTCCAGTTCCGAACTGCCCATGCCGACCACGGTGATGTCGCGGGTCTTGCCGGCCACGCTCATCGCGTCGATGTTGATCACCGCGACGGTCTTGTCCAGCGGCACCGACGGATGGGCTACGTAGTACTTCGACCCGAGCAGGCCCGATTCCTCCAGGGTCACCGCGAGGAACACCACCGAACGCTTCGGCTTGCCGACCTTGGCCATCTGCTCGGCGATCTCGAGGATGCCGGCCACACCGGTCGCGTTGTCGACCGCGCCGTTGTAGATGTTGTCGCCCGGCTCGTCGGGATGCTTGCCCAGGTGGTCCCAGTGGGCCATGTAGACCACGGCTTCATCGGGGCGCTCGCTGCCGCGCAGCACGCCGACCACGTTGCGCGACTGCTTCTCGACCGTGGCGCTCTTCAGGTCGATGCTCATCTTCGCGTCCACCGGCACCGGCTTGAAGCCGCGCTTGTTGGCGTCGGCGCGCAGCTTGTCCAGATCGAGGCCGGCGTCGGCGAACAGCGCTTTCGCCTGCTCGCCGGTGATCCAGCCCTGCAGCGGCACGCGCGGCGCCGGGTCGTCGGCGGCGCGCAGGTCGTATTGCGCGCCGGACCACGAATTCCTGACCACGTCCCAGCCGTACGATGCGCCTTCGGTGTCGTGGATGATCAGCGCCGCCGCGGCGCCCTTGCGCGCGGCTTCCTCGAACTTGTAGGTCCAGCGCCCGTAATAGGTCATGCGCTTGCCTTCGAACAGGCTTTCGTCGTGGGCATGGAAGCCGGGATCGTTGACCAGCATCACCACGGTCTTGCCCTTGACGTCGAGGCCGGCGTAGTCGTTCCACTTCTGCTCCGGCGCGTCGACGCCGTAGCCGATGAATACCATGTCGCTGGCATCGATCTTCACGTCGGGCTGGCCGGTGCGGGTGCCCACGACCATGTCGGCGCCGAACTTCAGCACGTGCGGCTTGCCCTTCACGTCGATGTTCATCGCCGTGTTTTCGTCCGCGGTGGTCTCGGTCATCGGCACGGTCTGGAACCAGTCGCCGTTGTTGCCGGGCTGCAGGCCGATGCGCTCGAACTGCGCCTTGATGTAGCCGACGGTCTTGTCCTCGCCGGGCGTGCCGGGGCCACGGCCCTCGAACTCGTCCGAGGCCAGGGTCTTCACGTGTTCGGCGAAATCGGCGGGGTTGATCGCGTCGGCGAAGGCATGCGCCGGCGCAGGCGGCGGGTTCGTGGCGGGCGCCGCTTGGGGCGCCTCGCGCTTGCAGGCCGACAAGGCGGCCAGTGCGGCGAGACCCAATAGCAGGTGGCGTGTTTTCATCCGGGGGTTCCTGGTTCAGGAATCCCGGATTCTATAGAAACGCGCTGTTGTGGGAGCGGCCTTGGCCGCGAATGCTTTTGTCCTTGCCGGCGCCCTCGTCAAAGCATTCGCGACAGGGTCGCTCCCACAGGAAGTCGTCAGTCCTTCGGCGCGGTCGGCGTATCGAACGTCTTCGCCGTGGCGCCGCTCACCGGCCCGGTCTTCGCGGTCTTGTGCACGTACAGCACGACCGGATGCTCGAACACCATCGCGCCTTCGACCACCGCGTCGGGGCCGATGACGATGCGCGGCGGACGCTGCTTGCCCAGATGGAAACCGCCATTCGGCTTCTCCACGCGCAAACCGCCCTTGACGTGCGAACCGACGCCGACGGTGATGTCACCGCGCACGGTGCGGATGCCGCCGCCGACATCGGTATCGACCAGGCCGATGCCGCCGTTGACGTTCTCCACGTCTTCGCGGATGCGGCTGCCGCGGTCGGCGAACAGGCTGCCGTTGACCGCTTCCAGGCCGCCATCGACTTGGACCTCGCGGCCCAGGCGGATGCCGCCGTTGACCGTCTCCAGCCCGCCGGTGCGTGCACGGTCGCCGACTTCGATGCCACCGTTGACGGTCGAGGCGCTGCCGGTGGTCGCGGCGGCGTCGATGTCGATGCCGCCGTTGACGGTGGAGAGGTCGCCATAGCTGCGGCCGGCTTCGGCATGGATGCTGCCGTTGACCTTGGACGTGTCGTCGTCGTGGGCGAAGGCGGGCGCGGCGCTCAGCGCCAGGGTCAGCAGCAGGGCTTGGCGGAACGGGGTCATCGTGTTTCTCCGTGGAAGGTGCGGTCTATGGTGCGCGAATGCGGATCCGGGTTCAGTGACGCAGGCAGCGAGTCAGTCCTTCGGCGCGGTCGGCGTATCGAAGGTCTTCGCGGTGGCGCCGCTGACCCGGCCGATTTTCGCGGTCCTGTGCACGTACAGCACGACCGGGCGTTCGAACACCATCGGGCCGTCGACCACCGCGTTCGGGCCGACGACGATGCGCGGCGGGCGGCCCCAGTTCATGCTGCTGCCGTTCTCGTTCTTCTCGATCTTGATGCCGCCGCGCACGTGCGAGCCGATGCCGACGGTGATGTCGCCGGACACGGTTTCGATGCCGCCGGACACCTCGGTGGCCACCAGGCCGACGTCGCCGCTGACGGTCTCGATGTCGCCGCCGATGCGGCCGCCGCGATCGAAGTAGATGTCGCCGCTGACCGTGCCGACGCCCTTGCCGGCCGTGACCTTGCCGGCCGCCTGGATGTCGCCGCTGACCGTTTCGATCCGGCCGGTGGTCGCGCCTTCGGCCAGTTCGATATCGCCGCTGACGGTGTTCACGGTGCGGGTGCTGGCGCGGGCTTCGATGTGGATGTCGCCGCTGATCGTGTCCAGGTTGCCGTAGGTCTGCCCGGCCCGGGCGACGATGTCCTTGCTGATCTCGTCGAGGTCCTGCTGGGCCAGGGCCGGCGCGGCGGCCAGCGCCAGGGTCAACAACAGGATCGGGCGAATCGGTTTCATCGGCGTTCCTTCATGCATGGGTGGTGTGAACCCTGTGATGCACGGAAACGGCGCAGGGTTTAGAACCGGACGCGAGCCTCGCTACAATCGTCCCGACCCCCATCGCTGGAGCCCCCGTGTCCGCCAACCCTTCGCGTCCCAAGCCCGTCGTGCTGCTGATCCTGGATGGCTGGGGCCATCGCGAAGACCCGGCCGACAACGCGCTGGCGCTGGCCGAACTGCCGAACTGGCGGCGCCTGCTGGCGACCTGCCCGCATACGCTGATCCATACCGAAGGCCGCCACGTCGGCCTGCCGGACGGACAGATGGGCAATTCCGAAGTCGGGCACATGAACCTCGGCGCGGGCCGCATCGTCTACCAGGACCTGACCCGGATCGACGCGGCCATCGAGGACGGCAGCTTCTTCGCCAATGCCGAACTGGCCGCGGCCTGCGACGCGGCCAAGGCCGACGGCGGCACCCTGCACGTGTTCGGCCTGCTTTCGCCGGGCGGCGTGCACAGCCACGAGAACCACATCTTCGCCATGCTCGACATGGCCGCGCGCCGCGGCGTGCCGAAGGTCGCGGTGCATGCCTTCCTCGACGGTCGCGATACGCCGCCGCGCTCGGCCGAAGCCAGCCTGCGCGCGCTGCAGGACCTGTGCGCGAAGCTCGGCAACGCGCATGTCGCCAGCGTCAGCGGCCGCTACTACGCGATGGACCGGGACCAGCGCTGGGACCGGGTGCGCAAGGCCTGGGACGCCATCGTCGAAGCGAAGTCCGAACACCACGCGCCCGACGCGCTGGCGGCGTTGCAGGCGGCTTATGCCCGTGGCGAGAACGACGAATTCGTGTTGCCGACCGTCATCGATGGTGCGCAACCGATGCGCGATGGCGACGCGGTGGTGTTCATGAACTTCCGCGCCGACCGAGCGCGCCAGCTGACCGCCGCGTTCGTATCGCCGACGTTCGATGGCTTCGAGGCGCGTCGCCCGAAGCTGGCGCGCTACGTCTGCCTCAGCGAATACGACGCCAAGCTGCCGGCGCCCGTCGCCTTCCCGCCCGACGACCTGCGCCACACCCTGGGCGAACTGCTGGCCGAAAACGGCCTGGCCCAGCTGCGCATCGCCGAGACGGAAAAATACGCGCACGTGACCTTCTTCTTCAGCGGCGGTCGCGAAGACCCGTATGCCGACGAGGAGCGCATCCTCGTGCCCAGCCCCAAGGTCGCCACCTACGACCTGCAGCCGGAGATGAGTGCGCCGGAAGTCACCGACAAGCTGGTTTCGGCGATCGCTTCCGGCCGCTTCGACGCGGTCGTCTGCAACATCGCCAACCCGGACATGGTCGGACACAGCGGCATCCTCGATGCCGCGATCCAGGCCGCGCAGGCGGTGGACGTGGCCATCGGCCGCATCGAGGCCGCGGTGCGCGCTGCGCACGGCGCGCTGCTGATCACCGCAGACCACGGCAACCTGGAGATGATGCGCGACCCGCAGACCGGGCAGCCGCATACCGCGCACACGGTCGGACCGGTGCCGTTCGTCTATGTCGGCGAACGTGCGGACGCGAAGTTGCGCGAAGGCGGCGCGCTGCGCGATGTCGCCCCGACCATGCTCGACCTGCTGGGCCTGCCGCAGCCGGCGGAAATGACCGGTCGCAGCCTGTTCGCCGCCGGATGAAAGCCGTCCCGCTTCGCGCATCGGTGTTGGGGTTCATCGTGGCCCTGGCTGCCGGCAGCGGCTTCGCCCAGAGCCAGCGCGACGCCGAGAAGAAACTGGAAAGCGTGCGCGGCGAGTTGAAGTCGATCGCCGCCGAACGCCGCAGGCTGGAGGGCGAGCGCGGCAACGCGTCGCGCGAGCTGCGCGAGGCCGATGAGAAGGTCGGCAAGAGCAGCCGCGCGCTGAGCGAGACCGAGGCCTCGCTGCGGCAGGAACAGGCCGCGCTGGCGCAATTGCAGCAGCAGCGCGATGCCGCGCAGGAACGGCTCGCCGGCCAGCGCCAGCAGCTCGCGGCGCTGGTGCGTTCGGCGTACCGGCAAGGCGGCGATGCACCGTTGAAGGCCTTGCTGGCGCAGGACGAGGTCGGCAAGGCGCGCCGCGTGTTGGCCTACCACGGCTACCTGCAGCGCGAACGCGCGCGGAAGATGGGTGAGCTGACCGCCGAGTTGCAGCAGATCGAGCAGCTCGAACGCGAAATCGCCGAGCGTCGCGCACAACTCGATGCCACCCGCTCGCGGCAGAAGCAGCAGGTCGCCAGCCTGCAACAGGACCGCAAGGAACAGGCCGGCGTGGTCGCCGAGCTGGATCAGAAATACCAGGACAAGGCCGCGCGCGAAAAGGCGCTGGGCCGCGATGCCAAGTCGCTGGAACGCCTGCTGGCCAACCTGCGCGCGGCGGCCGCACGCGCCGAAGCCGCGCGCCGCGCCGAGGAAAAGCGCCAGCGCGAAGCCGCCGAGCGCGAAGCGCGCGCCGCCGCCGCGACCGGCAAGCCGGTGCGCAAGCCGCCTCCGCCGAAGGTCGCCAATGCGCCCGCGCTGAAGGTCGGCGGCCTGGGCTGGCCGGCATCGGGCAACCTGCTCGCGGGTTTCGGCGGACGCATGCCCGACGGGCGCACCAGCTCCGGCGTGCTGATCGGTGCACCGGTGGGCACGCCGGTCACCGCGGTCGCCGACGGCACGGTGGTGTTCGCCGAATGGATGACCGGCTACGGCCTGATCCTGATCGTCGACCACGGCAACGGCTACATGAGCCTGTACGCGCACAACGACACCCTGCTGCGCAACGCGGGCGACGCGGTGAAGCGCGGCGACCCGGTCGCGCGCATCGGCAGTTCGGGTGGGCAGGGCACGCCGGCGCTGTACTTCGAATTGCGGCGCAACGGCGCGCCGGTCGACCCGAGGGCGTGGCTGCAGCGGCGCTAGCGATCTTGCCGGCGGGCGTTAAGAAGCCGTTGCTGCAACGCCATTCATCGCCGCTTCGCGCATAATCCCGGTGGATTCGAATTCGCCCGGAGCGATGCGCATGCGTTCGTCATTGTGGTTGGTCTTGCTGCTCGCGGCCGCGCCCGCCTTCGCCCAGGAAACGCCCAAGCCCGACGAAGAGCCGGTGATCGCCTCCAGCGACGATCCCGATGCGGCCGAGACCGCGCCCGCGAAGGTGCCGCTGGAGGAAATCCGCCGCTACGTGTCGGTATTCAATGCGGTCAAGGAAGCCTACGTCGAGCCGGTCGACGACAAGAAGCTGATGCATTCGGCGATCCGGGGCCTGCTGCTGGACCTCGACCCGCACAGCACCTACTTCGACAAGAGCGACGCCGAGGAATTCGACGAGCAGGCCAACGGCAGCTACGCCGGCATCGGCGTCGAGCTGATGACCCAGGCGGACAACACGCTGAAGGTGATCGCGCCGATCGACGACACGCCGGCGAAGCGCGCGGGCATCAAGGCCGGCGACGTGATCGTCGCCGTCGACGGCAAGCCGTTGCCCAGCGACGACAGCATGTCGCCGCTGCGTGGCGAGCCCGGCAGCAAGGTCAGGCTGACCATCGTGCGCGAAGGCAAGGACAAGCCCTTCGACGTGGAGCTGGTGCGCGAGAACATCCGCATCGCCAGCGTGGACAGCCGCCTGCTGGAGCCGGGTTACGGCTACGTGCGGATCAAGGCATTCCAGGCCGACACCGGCGCCGACTTCCAGAAGCAGGTCGATGCGCTGCAGGCCAAGGGCAAGCTGCGCGGGCTGGTGCTGGACCTGCGCAGCAATCCCGGCGGCTTGCTGACCGCGGCGGTGCAGGTGGCCGACGACCTGCTCGACAAGGGCACCATCGTCAGCACGCGCGGGCGCATCCCGATCAGCGATTCCGAATTCAAGGCCACGCCGGGCGACCGCCTCGACGGCGCGCCGGTGGTGGTGCTGGTCGACGCGGGTTCGGCCAGCGCTTCCGAAGTGCTCGCTGGCGCGTTGCACGACAACAAGCGCGCGCGCATCGTCGGTAGCCGCACCTTCGGCAAGGGCTCGGTGCAGACCGTGCTGCCGCTGGACAACGGCGATTCGGTCAAGCTGACCACGGCGCGTTATTACACGCCCAGCGGCAAGTCGATCCAGGCCAGCGGGATCGTGCCGGACGTTGCGTTCCAGCCGGAAGTGCAGGCGCCGCGGTTGATCAAGGACGGCGACAAGACCTTCCAGGTGATCGACGACAAGGGATCGGTCATCGATTTCAGCGAAGCCGCGTTGCCCGGCCATCTGCGCGGCGACGACGAAGGCAAGGAAGGCTATGCGGTTGGCGACGTGCTGGATGGCGACGGTTACATCGCCAAGGCGTTGGCCGAACTGAAGAAGCCCGGCGTTACCGCGCAGGCGGAAAAGCCGACGAGCAAGCGATAGCGATAATGGGTCGGGATAACGTCCCCGACCGTTTTTTGGCGGATCGGAGACGTTACACCTATTCCAGCGGCGTCAGCCGAGAATCCGTTGCCGATGAAAAGGCGATGGAACGAGGTCGCATCCCGGCGAGAGCTGCGGAGGGTGGGTGGAGCGTAGCGATACCCGCCAGCGTGTCGTGTGTCCGGCGCCGTGTCGATGGGTATCGCCTTCGGCTCCACCCATCCTACGTTTCCTCGCATGCTTGCTGCGATCGCGGAACTAGTTGCATGCCCTGCAGGCGGGCGATCCTGATCGCAACGTTTACCTCGGCTTCGCCGGCATCGGAAACGGCGTCACCACTTTTTCCCCACTCTGCGCATCGCGGATCGCGGACTGGCCCTTGTGGTCCACTTCCTCGACACGGACGATGCTTTGCATCGGCAGGTGCAGCACGCGGGTGCCGGCGAATTCGTCGCGCAGGCGTTCCTCGGTCGGATCGATCACCACGCCTTCGTTGACGTCGAACACCAGTTCGCCGACTTCGGTGAAACCCCACAGGCTGCTCGCGCCGACCCGGCGCGCGTACAGCTCATAGATCTTGCCGGCATTGAAGAACGTGACTTTGTAGAGCGGTTTGGCCATGGGCGAATTATAAGGTCGCCCGCTTCAATAGCCCTGCCGCTTGCGCAATCGCCGCGCGATGGCCGCGCGCACGAACAGTGCGTAGATCACGCCGAACAGGAAGCCGGCGATGTGCGCCGACCACGCCACGGCGCCGAACGCCGGGCCGATATAGGCGAACACGACCTGCAGCACCGCCCAGATGCCGATCAGCAGTGAGGCCGGCGCCTTGACGAATTCCAGGAACAGGCCCAGCGGCAACACCACTCCGAGCTTCGCCCCGGGGAACAGCGCCAGGTAGGCGCCGATCACTGCCGACACCGCGCCGCTGGCGCCGACGATGACCTGGTCCGGGGTGCCGACGCTGAGCACCGCGGCGAGGTTAGACATCGCGCCCCCGACCAGGAACAGCACCAGGAACCGCCACGGCCCCATGGTGCGTTCCGCCGGCGGGCCGAAGATCATCAGGAACACCAGGTTGCCCAGCAGGTGGGCCCAGTCGGCGTGCAGGAACAACGCGGTGAACAGCCGCAGCGCGCTGCCGTCGCGCAGGGCTGCCCACCAGGCCTCGGGCGTGGCCAGTCCGCCGGACAGCGCGCCCCAGTCCAGCCACAGGTTGCGCTGGGCCTCGTGCGGACGGCTGTACGCCCACAGGAAGGCCAGCGACATCAGCACCAGCAGGGTCGGGGCGGCCCAGCGCACGCCGGGTTTCTTGCGGGAGGGCAGGGAAACGAACATGCGGGGACTGTACGGGGCGGAGGGTTCGCGTGGCTTGACCCGATTCACGACAGTGAACCCCGGGCTAACCGCGACGCCCCTAATTGTTACTTTTTTGTTTTAAGTGCGGGCTATACTACATACGGCGTCGTATGTCGGGAGGGGTTTCCGGCACAGGGCCTGCCTCCTTCCCGGGGCGGCCGTGATCGTGGCGCAAGAGCTGTCCCACGTTTTTTCGGAGAGGCATACATGCAGATTTCCAATCGTTTCGCCCAGCTTTCCGCCCTCGCGTTCGGCATCGCCGGCGCGCTGGCCATGGGCCAGGCCCATGCGTCGGCCTTCCAGTTGAAGGAAAACAGCGTCAAGGCCCAGGGTCGTGCGATGGCCGGTTCGGCCTCGGCCAAGGGCGACGCCTCGGTGGTCGTCAACAATCCGGCGGTGATGTCCACCTTCGAGCAGAAGGCCGTGCAGGCCGACGTTTCGGCCATCGACCTGTCGTTCAAGTTCAAGGGCGGCGGTACCGCGGCGGCGGGCAGCCCGCTGGCCCGTCCGCTGACCGGCGGCAATGGCGGTGAAGCCGGCGACCTGACCGCCGTGCCGGCGATGTCGTTCGTGCTGCCGCTGGACGGCGCTTTCGACCGCATGACCCTGGGTGCCATGGTCAGCGCGCCGTTCGGCCTGAAGACCAACTACGACAAGGATTGGGTGGGTCGCTACCACGCGCTGGAATCGGACGTGAAGATCGTCGACCTGACCCTGGCCGCCTCGGTGGCCCTGACCGACCGCTTTTCGGCGGGCTTCGGGCTGATCTATTCGCGCGCCGACGTGACGCTGTCCAACGCGGTCGACTTCGGTTCGGCGATCTGCCGCATCAACGTCGCCGCCTGCGTCACCCCGAACCCGGTCGCCGCGCCGTTCGGTCCGCAGAAGAACGACGGCTTCGCCGAGATCCACGGCACCGACAACAGCATCGGTTGGCTGGTCGGCCTGAACTGGCGCCCGACCGACAACCTGTCGCTGGGCTATAGCCACCGCTCGGAAGTGGATTACGACCTGCGCGGCACGGCCACCTTCGAGAAGCCGGGCAACGTCGCCACCCTGCTCAATATCTTTGCGCCGAACCAGTACGTCACCACCGGTGGCGGTGCGGCGCTGACCACGCCCAGCATCGATACCCTGAGCGCCACCTGGCAGGTCAACGATCGCGTTGCCCTGATGGCCGAGACCTCGAAGACCGACTGGCATTCCCTGAAGGAAATCCGCATCGAGTTCGACAGCGCGCAGCCCGACTCGGTCGAGAACTACTCCTGGGGCGACAGCTGGTTCTACTCCGTGGGCGGCGAGTACAAGTTCAGCGACAAGTTCACCGCCCGCGCCGGCGTGGCCCGCGACGATTCGCCGGTCAGCCTGCCGCACCGCACCCCGCGCATGCCCGACCAGGACCGCATGTGGTATTCGCTGGGCCTGACCTGGAACGCGACCCCGAACTTCGAGATCAGCGCCAGCTACGTGAAGATCGACCTGGTCGACACGCCGCAAATCGACATCGTGTCCTCGAGCGGTTCGCGCCTGGTCGGCGAGTTCGACGGCGGTGCCGATATCTACGGCATTTCCGCGCAGTACAAGTTCTGATCGAAGCAATCGCGACACGCAAAAAACCCCGCCTCGGCGGGGTTTTTTTGTTTCAGTAGGAATACTCGGTGTGGGAGCGACGTTAGTCGCGAATCATGGCGCCACGTTGTCCCGTCCACGGACCGGTGCCGACAAGGCTCCGGGTCTGCCAGGTGCGATGTCGGGAGTATCCGACTTCGAATTCGCGACTAACGTCGCTCCCACACCGGAGCGGTTCGCAACCGGTCCCACACCGAATCGTGTCGCATCAATCGCCGAGTGTCAGCAGCGAAGCATTGCCGCCCGCAGCGGTGGTGTTGACGGTGACGGTCTTCTCGGTGGCGAAGCGGGCCAGGTAGTGCGGGCCGCCGGCCTTCGGGCCGGTGCCGGACAGGCCCTGGCCGCCGAACGGCTGCACGCCGACCACCGCGCCGATCTGGTTGCGGTTGACGTAGACGTTGCCGACCCTGACCCGCGCGGCGATGCGGTCGATGGTTTCGTCGATGCGCGAATGCACGCCCAGGGTCAGGCCATAGCCGGTGGCGTTGATCGCGTCGATCACCGCATCGAGCTGGTCGGCCTTCCAGCGCAATACGTGCAGTGCCGGGCCGAACACCTCGCGCTGCAGCTGGTCGAGCGACTTCAGTTCCCACGCGCGCGGGGCGAAGAAGGTGCCGTGCGCGGCTTCGTCGCCGAGGTTGGCCTGCTTGATCAGGCGCGCTTCTCCGGCCATGCGCGCGGCGTGGTCCTCGAGGATCTTCAGCGCGTCGGCATCGATCACCGGGCCGACGTCGGTGGACAGCAGGCCGGGGTCGCCGATCTTCAGCTCGTCCATCGCGCCGGCCAGCATGGTCATCACTTTGTCGGCGATGTCGTCCTGCACGAACAGCACGCGCGCGGCCGAGCAGCGCTGGCCGGCCGAAGTGAAGGCGGACGCCAGCGCGTCCTTGACCAGTTGTTCCGGCAGCGCGGAGCTGTCGGCGATGAAGGCGTTCTGGCCGCCGGTCTCGGCGATCAGCACGGCGATCGGGCCGGCTTCGCGGCCGGCCAGCGCGCGGTTGATCGCACGCGCGGTTTCGGTGGAGCCGGTGAAGGCCACGCCGGCGACGCGCGGATCCTTGGTCAGCGCGGCGCCGACGGTGGCGCCGTCGCCGGGCAGGAACTGCAGCACCGCTTCCGGCACGCCGGCTTCATGCAGCAACTTCACCGCGTAGTAGCCGATCAGGTTGGTCTGCTCGGCCGGCTTGGCGATCACGCTGTTGCCGGCGGCGAGCGCGGCGCCGACCTGGCCGAGGAAGATCGCCAGCGGAAAATTCCACGGGCTGATGCAGACGAACACGCCGCGGCCGTGCAGCTGCAGTTCGTTGGATTCGCCGGTCGGGCCGGGCAGCTTTTCCGCGGCGCCGAACTGCGCGCGCGCCTGGCCGGCGTAGTAGCGCAGGAAATCGACCGCTTCGCGCACTTCGGCGACGCTGTCGGGAATGGTCTTGCCTGCTTCCTTGACGCACAGCGCGATGTATTCCGGCATGCGCTGCTCCAGCAGGTTCGCCGCCTGCTCCAGCAACGCGGCGCGGCTCGCGGCCGGTGTACGGTCCCAGGCCGGCTGCGCGGCGACCGCGTTCTGCAGCGCCTTCTCCACCGTGGCCGAATCGGCCGGTTGCCATTCGCCGACGTTCTGGCGGCGGTCCGCCGGGCTGGTCACCGCCAGCGGGCTCGAGGAGACCACCGCGCCCGGCACCAGCGGCGTGGCCTTCCAGGGCTTCACGGCGGCATTGATGCGCTCGGCCAGCGCGCGCAGGTCGTTGTCGTTGGCGAGGTTGGCGCCCATGGAGTTGTCTCGGTCGGAAGTCGGAATCGGAGCGGGCTGCTGGCGGAACAGGTCGCGCGGCAGCGGGATGCGCGGGTGCGGGATCGAATCGAAGTTCGACACGGTTTCCACCGGGTCGCGGATCAGGTCGTCGATGGCCACGCTCTCGTCGGTGATGCGGTTGACGAAGCTGGAATTGGCGCCGTTCTCCAGCAGGCGCCGCACCAGGTACGGCAGCAGGTCCTCGTGCGAACCGACCGGCGCGTACACGCGGCAAGGCACGCCGAGGCGGTCGGCCGGCACGACTTCGGCGTACAGGTCGTCGCCCATGCCGTGCAGCTTCTGGTGCTCGTACGGGCGGCCTTCGGAAATCGAGCGGATCGCGGCGATGGTCTGCGCGTTGTGGGTGGCGAACATCGGGTACAGCGCATCGCCGTGGCCGAACATGCGCCGCGCATTGGCCAGGTACGACACGTCGGTATTGGGTTTGCGGGTGAACACCGGGTAGCCCGGGTGGCCATCGATCTGCGCGCGCTTGATCTCCGCGTCCCAGTACGCGCCCTTGACCAGGCGCACCGGCATGCGCCGGCCGACGCGGCGGGCGAGGTCGGCGAGGAAGTCGATCACGTACGGCGTGCGCTTCTGGTAGGCCTGCACGGCCAGGCCGTAGCCTTCCCAGCCGTCCAGCGACTTGTCGGAGAAGGTCGCTTCGATCAGGTCCAGCGACAGCTCCAGGCGGTCGGCCTCCTCGGCGTCGATGGTGAAGCCGATGCCGTAGGACTTGGCCAGCTGCGCCAGTTCGAGGATCGCCGGGGCCAATTCCTTCATCACCCGCGCGCGCTTGGCGTGCTCGTAGCGCGGGTGCAGCGCGGACAGCTTGATCGAGATGCTGGGCGCGGCGAACACATCGCCGCCGACGAACGAACCGTTCGGTCCGCTCTTGCCGATGGCGTGGATCGCGTCACGGTAGGCCTGCAGGTAGCGCGCGGCGTCCTTCGCGGTCAGCGCGCCTTCGCCCAGCATGTCGAAGGAATAGCGGTAGTCGGCGTTGTCGCCCTTGCGCGAACGGGCGAGGGCTTCGCCGATGGTCCGGCCCATCACGAACTGATGGCCCATGATCCGCATCGCCTGGCGCACCGCCAGCCGGATCACCGGTTCGCCGACCCGGCCGACCAGGCGCTTGAACGCGCCGCGGACGTTGGCCCGGGTCAGGTCATTCAACGAGACCAGCTTGCCGGTCAGCATCAGGCCCCAGGTCGAGGCGTTGACCAGCACCGAATCGCTCTGGCCCAGGTGCTTTTCCCAGTCGGCATCGCCCAGCTTGTCGCGGATCAGCGCGTCGGCGGTGTCCTGGTCGGGGATGCGCAGCAGCGCCTCGGCCACGCACATCAGCAGCACGCCTTCCTCGCTGCCTAGGTCGTACTGGCGCATGAAGGCCTCGATCGCGCCCTGGTCCTGGGCGCGGGCGCGGACCCGCTGGACCAGGTCGGCGGCCAATGCCTGCGCATGGGCCTGCGCGCCGGGTTCCAGCCGCGCCTGCGCCAGCAGTTCACGTACGTGCTCGGCTTCGTCGCGCAGGTAGGCGGCGGTGATCGCGGCGCGCAACGCGGACGGCGGCGGGGGCAGTTCGGGGGCGACGATGGCGCCCGCAGGCGCTGACGCGGACGGGGCGGAAGGGGTTGGCTGGGGCGTGGCCATGGACTGCCGATACCGGAGAAAGACCAATAGTTTAGTCCGCAACCTCCGGCGACGAGAATGCGCTCGGCTTGCCGCCCCGGAGCCCCCCGGATAACATTCCCCGGTTATTCAGCGTCTTGCGGCCGCGCCGCGGGACGACAACCGACGACGCTTGGGGTCTAGGCAATGACGCAAATGAATGGATGGGGCAAGCGCTTGACCGCCCTGGGAATGTGGCTGGCGCCGGCGCTGGCTTTCGCCCAGTCGGCAGATCCCAAGGAATGGCAGCTCAACATGGGTCGCGGCGTCACCGCCTCGGCCAACCACGCCTACGACGCGCACATGGTGGCGCTGTGGGTCTGCGTGGTCATCGGCATCATCGTGTTCGGCGCGATGGGCTATGCGATGTTCAAGTTCCGCAAGTCCAAGGGCGCGGTCGCGGCCCAGTTCAGCCACAACACCGTGGCCGAGGTCATCTGGACCGTGGTGCCGATCGTGATCCTGGTGGTCATGGCGATCCCGGCGACCAAGAAGCTGATCGCGATGTACGACACCCGCCAGTCCGAGATGACGGTCAAGGTCACCGGCTACCAGTGGATGTGGAAGTACGAATACCTGGGCGAGGGCGTCGAGTTCACCAGTCGCCTCGACCGCGAATCCGACCGCATCCGCCAGAGCGGCGAGGTGCCGGACGTCGCCAAGAACCCGCACTACCTGCTCGACGTCGACAACGCGCTGGTGCTGCCGGTCAACACCAAGATCCGCTTCGTCATCACCGGCGACGACGTGATCCACGCCTGGTGGGTGCCGGCGCTGGGCTGGAAGCAGGACGCGATCCCCGGGATCATCAACGAGGCCTGGACCGACATCCAGCAGCCGGGCACGTACCGCGGCCAGTGCGCCGAGCTGTGCGGCAAGGACCACGGCTTCATGCCGATCGTGGTCAAGGCCGTGCCGAAGGAAGAATTCAAGCAGTGGCTGGCCTCGAAGAAGCCGGCCGCGCCCGTCGAAGCCGCGCCCGCGGCACCCGCCGAGGCTGCGCCAGCCGAGCTCGCCGCCCCGGCCGAGGCCGCGCCGACCGCGCAGCAGGCCCCCGCCGCCGCCGCTTCGGCCGGCTGATCGAACGAACATCCGAGGTAGCCCATGTCCGCAACCCATCCCGAAGCTGTCGGCCATCACGACGACCACCACGAACACAAGCAGGGGTTCGTCGAGCGTTGGTTCTTCTCGACCAACCACAAGGACATCGGCACGCTGTACCTGATCTTCAGCTTCATCATGTTCATCATCGGCGCGGCGATGTCGGTGGTGATCCGCGCCGAGCTGATGACCCCGGGCCTGCAGTTCGTCAAGCCCGAGTTCTTCAACCAGATGACCAGCGTGCACGCGCTGGTGATGATCTTCGGCGGCGTGATGCCGGCCTTCGTCGGCCTGGGCAACTGGATGATCCCGCTGCAGGTCGGCGCGCCGGACATGGCGCTGCCGCGCATGAACAACTGGTCGTTCTGGATCATGCCGTTCGCGTTCACCCTGCTGCTGATGACCATCGTGCTGCCGGGCGGCGCGCCGGCGGGCGGCTGGACCCTGTATCCGCCGCTGTCGCTGCAGGGCGGCTACAACGTCGCCTTCACCGTGTTCGCCATCCACATGATGGGCGTCAGCTCGATCATGGGCGCGATCAACATCATCGCGACCATCCTCAACATGCGCGCGCCGGGCATGGACCTGCTGAAGATGCCGATCTTCTGCTGGACCTGGCTGATCACCGCCTTCCTGCTGATCGCGGTGATGCCGGTGCTGGCGGGCGCGGTGACCATGCTGCTGACCGACAAGTTCTTCGGCACCAGCTTCTTCAACGCCGCCGGCGGCGGCGACCCGGTGATGTACCAGCACATCTTCTGGTTCTTCGGCCACCCCGAGGTCTACATCATGATCCTGCCCGCCTTCGGCGTGGCCAGCGAGATCATCCCGACCTTCAGCCGCAAGCCGCTGTTCGGCTACCAGGCGATGGTCTACGCGACCGCGTCGATCGCCTTCCTGTCGTTCATCGTCTGGGCCCACCACATGTTCACCGTGGGCATGCCGCTGGGCGGCGAGATCTACTTCATGTTCGCGACCATGCTGATCGCGATCCCGACCGGCGTGAAGGTGTTCAACTGGGTCAGCACGATGTGGAAGGGCTCGCTGAGCTTCGAAGCGCCGATGCTATGGGCAGTGGCCTTCGTGATCCTGTTCACCATCGGCGGTTTCTCCGGCCTGATGCTGGCGATCGTGCCGGCCGACTTCCAGTACCACGACACCTATTTCGTCGTCGCCCACTTCCACTACGTGCTGGTGACCGGCGCGCTGTTCTCGATCATCGGCGCGGTGTACTACTGGTGGCCGAAGTGGACCGGCCGCATGTACAACGAGACCGCGGCGAAGTTCCACTTCTGGTGGTCGGTGGTGTTCGTCAACCTGCTGTTCTTCCCGCAGCACTTCCTGGGCCTGGCCGGCATGCCGCGCCGCATCCCGGACTACAACCCGGTGTTCGCCGACTGGAACCTGGTCAGCTCGATCGGTGCGTTCGGCATGTTCCTGACCCCGTTCATGATGTTCGCGATCCTGTGGCACTCGAAGAAATACGGCGCCAAGGCCGACGCGCGCGTCTGGGAAGGCGCCAAGGGCCTGGAATGGACGGTGCCGTCGCCGGCGCCGCACCACACCTTCAGCACGCCGCCGGTCATCAAGGACGGCGACCTGGCCCACGGCGACGTGTCGCACTGACATCGCGATGAGCCCGCGGCCCGCCCCCGCCGACGACATCGCCGCGCGCCGCAAGCGCGCGGTGCGCACGGCGTTGATCGCGGGCGCGATCGCGGTGCTGGTCTACGTCGCGTTCCTGTTGTCCGGGGTGCTGGCCTCATGAGCGGCGCGAAGTCGAACGCCGCCGGGTTGGGCAAGCTGGTCGGCGTGGCCGTGGCGGTGTTCCTGCTGACCTTCTCGCTGGTTCCGCTGTACCGCATCGCCTGCGAGAAGGTGTTCGGCGTGCGCCTGGAGCAGGGTCCGGGCGAAGCGAAGGCGGCCGTGGTCGCGCCGAAGTCGCGCCTGGTCACCGTGCAGTTCGACGGTACTGCCAACTCCAAGCTGCCGTGGGCGTTCCACCCCGAGCAGCTGACCATGCAGGTGGAGCCTGGCAAGCTGTACGAAGCCAAGTACTTCGCCCGCAACGACGGCAAGCGCGCCATCGTCGGCAGCGCCGCGCCTTCGGTGGCGCCGTCTCGCGCCTCGGGTTACTTCACCAAGACCGAATGCTTCTGCTTCACCGCGCAGACCCTGCAGGCCGGTGAAACCCGCGACATGCCGGTGCGCTTCATCGTCGATC
The DNA here is from genome assembly GCF_017939625.1 of Pseudoxanthomonas helianthi. GTDB lineage: Bacteria > Pseudomonadota > Gammaproteobacteria > Xanthomonadales > Xanthomonadaceae > Pseudoxanthomonas_A > Pseudoxanthomonas_A helianthi. The sequence goes on along the minus strand of NZ_JAGKTC010000001.1, from coordinate 1,057,385 downwards.
CGGCGCTGCCGGAAGACGTCAGCACCATCACCTTGTCGTATACCTTCTACAAGAACGACGCACTGACCGCCCAGCTGCAGCAGAACCAGCCCGGGCGGGCGCCCATCGCGTCCACCACGCCGCTCGCGGCGCCCTGATCCGCACCGGAAGACTCGCCATGGCCAATACCCATTCGACGGACGCCAACACCTACTTCGTGCCCCACGGCAGCCGCTGGCCCTTCGTCGGCTCCATCGCCATGTTCACGACCATGTTCGGCGTGGCCAACTGGCTCAACGAAACCACGTGGGGCAAGTGGGTGTTCTTCGCCGGCGTGTTCATGCTGATGGCGACCCTGTTCATGTGGTTCGGCGACGTGATCCGCGAATCGCTGCGCGGCCACTACAACAAGCAGGTCGACGTGTCCTTCCGCATGGGCATGGTCTGGTTCATCTTCTCCGAAGTGATGTTCTTCGGCGCGTTCTTCGGCGCGCTGTTCTACGCGCGCCAGTACGCGCTGCCGTGGCTCGGCGGCGAAGGCGACGGCGTGATGACCAACAGCCTGCTGTGGGACGGCTTCAGCGCGGCGTGGCCGACCGCCGGTCCCGGCCAGGTCGGCGGCACGTTCAAGACCATCCCGGCGTGGGGCCTGCCGCTGCTCAACACGCTGATCCTGCTGACCTCGGGCGTGACCATCACCATCGCCCACCATGCGTTGAAGGCGGGCAAGCGCAAGCACCTGCTGTTCTGGCTGGGCGCCACCGTGCTGCTGGGCTGCACCTTCCTGTATTTCCAGGCCAAGGAATACATCCACGCCTACCACGAGCTGAACCTGACCCTGGGTTCGGGCATCTACGGTTCCACCTTCTTCATGCTGACCGGCTTCCACGGCGCGCACGTGACCCTGGGCACGATCATGCTGGCGATCATCTGGCTGCGCTGCGCCAAGGGCCATTTCAGCAAGGACAACCACTTCGCCTTCGAAGCCGTCGCGTGGTACTGGCACTTCGTCGACGTGGTCTGGCTGGGCCTGTTCCTGTTCGTCTACGTGCTGTAACCGGCACGGGATGCAGAAAAACGGCGGGCCGGCATTGCCGGCCCGTTTCTTTTGGCATCCCGATCCGGAGCAAGCGTCCCGATATCCGGAATATCCGGCGTAGGAGCGACGTCAGTCGCGAGCTCTTTCCCGGCATCGGTACGGCAAAAGCATCGCGACTGACGTCGCTCCCACACCGGATATCTCGATTTTTCGGAAGGCTTGTAGTGCGGTTACGCGCCGATGCCGTGCGGCTTGATCCAGCCCATGTACATGGCCAGGATCACCAGCAGGATCAGCGCCACCGACAGCGCGATGCGCCGGGTCAGGGCGTTGACCGTGCGCTTGCTCTGGCCCTTGTCGACCAGCAGGTAATACAGGCCGGCGCCGAGGTTCCACACGATCAGCGCCAGGAAGGCCACGATCACCAGGGTTTTCAACGAATCGCTCATCGTGTCCTCGCGTGGCTGCCCGGTCGCGTGAACGTATTATTGCAGCCATGGGCAACGAACGCGCGAACAGGCGCCTGCACCCGCTGTTGGGCTGGACCCTCGCACTGCTGGCGATGGCGGCCTTCTGCGGCCTCGGTACCTGGCAACTGGGCCGGGCCAAGCAGAAGGAAGCGATGCTGGCCGCGGTCCATGAGGTATTGGTCGAACGCAACCCGCAATCCCTGGCGCTCGCGGCCGATGCCGCGCGCGCGCGCGAATACGATTGGGCGGCCGGCGAAGGCGTGTTCGCCGATGCGCCGGCAGTCCTGCTGGACAACCAGCAGCGCGATGGCCGGGCCGGGGTGCGCGCGTACCGCTTGTTCGTTCCTACGGGCGCGCCGCCCTTGCTGGTCGAACTGGGCTGGCTGCCGCTGCCGGGCGACCGGGCCATGCCGAAAATCGAGTCGCCGGCCGGAAACATCCGCGTGCAGGGCCTGCTCGCACCGCCGCCGTCGCACGGCATTGCCAGCGCGGTGGCGACGAAGCAACCGGGTGGCGAACTGCTGACCATCGGGCTGGATGCGCCGAACCTCGCCCCGGACCTCCGCGTTCGGGCGCTGCCGCCACGGGTGCTGAAGCTCGATCCCGCGCTCAGGCTCGGCTACGCCCGCGACCTCGACATCCTGCCCAACACCCTGCCGCCGGAGCGCCACCTGGGCTACGCAGTGCAGTGGTTCGGACTCGCGCTGGCCGTGTTCGCCACCGCATTGCTGCTGAGCCTGCGGCAGCGCCGGCGCTCGCGTGAGAAAATGGCCGCATGAGCCATCCTTCCCCCGAGGCCGCGTCGGTTCGCCGCGGCCGACGCACCCTGATCGCGCTGTTCCTCCTGTTCATCGGTCCGATCCTGGTGGCGATGGCGATGGGTTGGCTGAACCTGCATCCGTCGGGCAGCCGCAGCAAGGGCGAGCTGCTGTCGCCCAAGCCCGACCTGCGCGCGTTTGCGCTGGCGCGCGCGGACGGTACCGCCTATGCGTGGGAACCCGAGCGCCGCCTGTGGCGCATCGCACTGGCCCCGCCGCCGGGCTGGTGCCAGGCCCATGCCGCCGAATGCGCGAAGCTGGCGCAAGACGTGGACAAGGTCTGGCAGCTGTTCGGCAAGGACGCGGACCATGCGCAGGTGTTGTGGTTCGGCGCGATGCCGGCGCAGGCGCCGGGCTCGCCGGCGTGGCAGCCGATGCGCGAAGACGCGAAACTGTCCGCCGCGCTGCCGCGCAACCAGGTTTCCGCCGCCGGCGTGCCGGCCTACGTCATCGACCCCTACGGCTTCGTGGTATTGCGCTACGCGCCCGGCTTCGATCCGGTCGACCTGCGCAGCGACATGGCCAAGCTGCTGAAGTTGATGTGAGCCCCACGAACCGGATGTCCCGATGAATTCCGCACCGCACGCCGCCCATCGCCATCGCCATTTCCATCGCCTCGCCTGGTTGGCGGTGGCGCTGGCGTTGGGAGTGATCGTGTTCGGCGCCTTCGTGCGCCTGTCCAACGCCGGCCTGAGCTGCCCCGACTGGCCGACCTGCTATGGCCGGGCGACGTGGCCGCAGGCGGTGGGCGAAGTCGCCGACCATGCCGCCTCGGCGATCCGTCCGTTCGAAACCCACAAGGCCTGGCGCGAACAGGTGCACCGCATGCTGGCCGGTTCGCTCGGCGTGCTGGTGCTGGCGCTGGCCCTGCTGGCGGCGCGCCGGCGCCGTTTCGGCATCGCGCAAATCCTGCTCGCTTCGGCCTTGGTCGCCGTCGCCATTCCGTTGTACATGCACGGGCAACACGTGGCGTCATCGGCGTTGGCGATCGTTGCGGAAGGGTTGTTGCTGTTCGCCGCGTTGCGCTGGTCGAACGCCGACCTGTCGCGCGCCTCGGCGTTGACCCTGGCGGTGATCATCTTCCAGGCCCTGCTTGGCATGTGGACGGTGACCTGGCTGCTGAAGCCGGTGGTGGTGATGGGCCATCTGCTCGGCGGCCTGTTGACCTTCTCCCTGCTGACCTGGACCGCATGGCGTGCGACCGACCGGCCGATCCGCCTGGCGGAGGCGTTGCAGTTGCGGAACTGGGTGATCGGCGCCATCGCCGTACTCGCGCTGCAGATCGCGCTGGGCGGCTGGACCAGCGCCAACTACGCGGCGCTGAGCTGCGGTGCGGGCAGCTGGTCCGCGGACAATTTCCCCAAGTGCGTCGGCCAGTGGTGGCCGCCGCACGATTTCCGCGAAGGCTTCGTGCTGTGGCGCGGGGTCGGCGTCGATTACGAGGGCGGCGTGCTCGACGGCGCTTCGCGCATCGCCATCCAGATGGCGCATCGCATCGTCGCGGTGCTGGCCGCGGGCTACCTGCTGGTGCTGTCGTGGCGCCTGTTGCGCATCCCGGGCATGCGCGGCTGGGGCGTCGGCATCGTCGTGCTGCTGCTGGCGCAGGTCAGCCTGGGCATCCTCAACGTCAAGCTGGCGCTGCCGTTGCCGGTCGCCGTCGCCCACAACGGCGGCGCGGCCTTGCTGCTGTTCACCCTGGTGTCGTTGCTTGCGCGCCTGAGGAAGCCGGAATGACGATTCGTAGAGTCGAGCTTGCTCGACTGTTCTTTCTGGTTCCCGCGCGGGAAGCAGTCGAGCAAGCTCGACTCTACGCGGCGCGGCTGCGCGGGACCGCCCGCGCATGACCGGCAAGTTCGGCCAGTACTGGGAATTGACCAAGCCGCGCGTGGTGGCGCTGATCGTGTTCACCGCGCTGGTCGGCATGTTCCTCGCCGTGCCGGGACTGCCGCCGCTGCGCGAGAGCGTGTTCGGCCTGCTCGGCATCTGGCTGGCGGCCGCGTCGGCGGCGGCGATCAACCACCTGATCGACCAGCGCATCGACAAGGTGATGGCGCGCACCGCGCATCGACCGCTGGCGACCGGCGCGTTGGCGCCCGCGCAGGTGCTGGCGTTCGCGGTGTTCCTCGGCGCGGCGTCGATGGCGATCCTGATCGGGCTGGTCAATCCGCTGGCCGCGGGGCTGACCTTCGCTTCGCTGATCGGCTATGCGGTCGTCTACACCGGTTTCCTGAAACGGGCCACGCCGCAGAACATCGTCATCGGCGGCATCGCCGGCGCCGCGCCGCCGCTGCTGGGCTGGGCCGCGGTCACCGGCATGCGCCAACCGTGGGATTGGGCGCACGCGCTGGTGCTGGTGCTGATCATCTTCGTGTGGACGCCGCCGCATTTCTGGGCGCTGGCGATCTTCCGCCGCGACGACTATGCGCGCGCGCTGATCCCGATGCTGCCGGTGACCCACGGCGTGGAATACACGCGCTGGCAGATCCTGTTCTACACCGTGCTGCTGGTGCTGGTCACCGTGCTGCCGTGGCTGTTGGGCATGAGCGGCCTGTTCTACCTCGGCGGCGCGCTGGTGCTGGGCGCGATGTTCCTGTGGTACGCGTGGAAGCTGCTGGACCCGCCGGACGAACTGTTCGCGATGAAGGTGTTCAACTACTCCGTGGTGTACCTGATGGCGCTGTTCGCCTTCCTGCTGATCGACCACTGGCTGCTGCCGTTCCTGCAGCCGGCGGCGGCGCTGGAATTCGTGCCGACCGCCTAGCCGGGCGATTCGTCCGGCTCCTTGCGCGTTGTCGCGAGGCGCAGGAAGGTCTCGTGCTGGTAGCGGCTCATGCGCAACTGCTGGCCGGTGTCCATGGTGACCACGTGGTGGCCGTTGAACCAGGGATGGATCGCCTTGACCCGGCGGACGTTGACGATGGCCGAGCGGTGCACCCGGGCGAAATGGCGCGGGTCCAGGCGCGCCGCGAGCGAGGCCATGGTTTCGCGCAGTTCGTGCACCTTGCCGGCCAGATGCAGTTCCACCACGTTGCGGTTGGCCTTGATCCAGACGATGTCGTCGACGGGGACGAAGACGACGTGCTCGTCCACGCGCACGGGCAGGCGTTCCAGGTAGTGGTCGCGCTGGCGTAGCGCATCCAGCGCCTGCAGGATCCGCGCCGAGGCGTCGATGTCCGCGGACAGCCGCTTTTTCGCGCGTTGCAGCGTGCCGGCGAAGCGTTCGCGGCTGAACGGCTTGACCAGGTAGTCGATGGCGTTGGCTTCGAAGGCGCGCACCGCGTACTGCTCGTAGGCGGTGACGAAGATGGTCGCCGGCATGCGTTCCGCGCCGATCGTCGCGACCACGTCCATGCCGGTCATCACCGGCATCTGGATGTCGAGGAACACGAGGTCGGGCGAGCGCTCGCGGATCGCGATTACCGCCGACGCGCCGTCGCCGCATTCGTCCAGCAGCTCGATCTCCGGATCGTCGCGCAGCAGGCGCACGATCGCGTGGCGCGCGATCGGCTCATCGTCGACCACCAGCGTGGAAATCCGCGACGGACTCATGCGGGCACGTGCTCGGGCGGATCGTCGGGCTCTTCCATTGCGCGGAACGGCAGGCGAATGCGGCAGGCGACGCCCTGCGGCCAGGTCATGTCGAGGCGGATGTCGGCCGCTTCGCCGTAAAGCTCGCGCAGGCGGTGCCGCGTGTTGGACAGGCCGATGCCGTGTCCGCCGGGCGTGCCTTCGGTTTCCAGGGAACTGTTCTGGTTGCGTACCTCGATATGCAGCGTGTCGCCTTCGCGGCGGGTTTCGATGTCGATGCGGTCGCTGCCGGCGTGCCGGCCGATACCGTGGCGAATCGCGTTCTCGACGATGGGCTGCAGGATCAGGCTTGGCACGGCGCAATCCAGCGCATCGGGGGCGACGTACACCTGCGTGGTCAGGCGGTCCTTGAAGCGTTTGCGCTGGATGCCGAGGTACAGGTCGAGCAGTTCCAGTTCGCGGCGCAGGCTGATCTCCTGGCCGTCGTAGTCCTCGAGGAAGGCGCGCAGCAGTTCGCTCAGGCGCAACAGCATGTCCTCGGCGGACAGTTTGTCTTCGTCGAGCAGGGTGGCGATGGCGTGCAGGGTGTTGAACAGGAAATGCGGTTGCAACTGGGTCTTCAGCACCTGCAACCGCGATTGCGCCAGTTCGGTGGCCAGGCGGCTCGCTTCGACCTCGCGGCGCGCCTTTTCGGCCTGCAACCGCAAGGTGTGCTGGATCGCCAGCAAGGCCCAGTAAGTGATCAGGCCGGCCAGCGCCTGCTTACCGAAGAACTGGTGGAACTGCACGCTAAACGAACTGGGCTCGAATGCCGTGGACACGGCCGCGCCAACGAATAGCGCCAACATGGTCAGTCCCGCGCTGGAGACCATGTGCCTGCCCAACGAACGCAGCCGGAAAGGCGCTTCGATCGGATAGCGCTCGCCGAGCCGGAACACGATCGGTGCGAGCGCGGCCCAGGCGTACCACTGGATGGCCGACCAGCGCAGGTAATCGAACGCCGACCATACAGGGCCTTCCTGGGTGTCGCGCAGGTAGCCGTGCAAGGCGGACACCAGCACCACGGCTGTCCACAGCGCGAAATAGCGCCGCAGGGAAATGCGTGTGGTGCCGAGTTCGACGGTCATGGCGGCTCGTCCGGGATGGCACCCGCATCGTAGCCACGCACTGGCGCAAGGAAAAGCACGCTGTCGCCCGACTACGATTCGCGCCGCCGCAACGACGATTCGTCCCGCATCGGTGGCCGTGGCCGGCCCTGCCCGCATCAGATGGAAGGACCGGGTTGCGCGAGCGATGCGCAACCGGTCATTCCGACCCATCGACCGGAGACCTTGCCATGCGCCCGACCCGCTTCGCCCTACCGGCGGCTTTCCTGCTCGCCACCGCCGTGCACGCCCACGCCGGCGACACGCGTTACGTCGACCTCGTCAACCGCGCCCACGACAGCGTGACTTCGTTATCCGTCGCGCCGGCAGGCAGCGATGCATTCGAGGATGTCCCGCTGGAACCATTGAAGGGCGGCGGCGACTCCGCCACCGTCAGCGTGGATGCCGAAGGCTGCCGCTACGACTTCCGTTTCCATTTCAGCAACGGCAGGACGATGGTCTACGAGAACGTCGACGTCTGCCGTTACGGCAAGATGTACATTCGTCCCCTGCCGACGGGAGATGGCGAACATCCGTACGTCGTTCGCTGAGGCAAGAACGCCAGTGACGTAGGGTGGGCACGCCTTTCGTGCCCACCATCGGCGAGATCGTCGCAATGGTGGGCAGGTGGAGCCTGCCCACCCTACTGGTCGTCGCGACGGAAACGAGCGCAGCGCAACGCGCCGATCAATTCAACAGGTTCTGTTGCCAAAACAGAATGCTCGCAGCACCGAACCAATCGCTGTTGCCCTTCTTGCGGAAGCCATGACCTTCATCGTCGTACAGCAGGTACCAGACCGGCTGGCCATTGGCGCGCACCGCCTTCACGATCTGCTCCGCCTCGGTATAGGGCACGCGCGGGTCGTTCTTGCCCTGGGCGACGAACAGCCGCGACCTGATCCGGTCGGCGTGGCGCGCGGGGGAAATTTCCGCGAACACCTTCTGCATTTCCGGCGTGCGTTCGTCGCCGTATTCGGCGCGGCGCAGGTCGCGGCGGTAGCTTTCGGTATTGGTCAGGAAGGTGGCGAAATCGGAGATGCCGACCAGGTCGATGCCGGCGCGCACGCGGTCGCTGTAGTGCATCAGCGTGGCCAGGGTCATGTAGCCGCCGTAGCTGCCGCCCACGACGCCGACACGCGAGGCATCCAGTTCGGGCTGCTGCGCGATCCAGTCGAGCAGGGCGCCGATGTCCTTGACCGAATCTTCGCGCTTTTCCGCATTGTCCAGCGACAGGTAGGTCTTGCCGTAGCCGCTGGAGCCGCGCACGTTCGGCACCAGCATCGCTACGCCCAGTTCATTGGCCATGAACTGCGCGTTGGGGCTGAAGGTCGGGAACGACTGGCCCTCGGGGCCGCCATGGATGTTGATGACCACCGGCAGCTTCTTTCCCGCGGGCACGTTCGCCGGCTTGTAGTAGAACGCGGGAATGGTGCGCTTCTTTCCATCGACTTCGTCGAAGGTCGGGTAACGCACTAGCGAAGGCGAGACGAACTTGGATGCGTCGAGGCCGCCGACTTCGCTGCGTGTCCAGCGGACCAGCTTGGCGCTGTCCAGGTCGATCACGTAAGCGTCGCTGGGCGAAGTCGCACTGTTGATGCTCAGCGCGAGGCGCTTGCCGTCGGGCGAGAACGTGCCGGCACCGAACACGCCGACCGGCAGTTCCGGCAACTTCACTTCCTTGTGCGACGGCAGCGCCAGCACGTGCAGCTTGCTGATGCCGTCCTCGTTGGTGACGTAGGCCAGGTGGCGGCCGTCGTCGGCGACGGTGAAGCCGTCCACGTCCCACGGGATCTGGCGCGACAGCACTTCGAGCTTGCCCGTGGCCGGGTCGTGGTAGCGCAGGGTCTGGAATTCCTGCGCCTTGCCGTCCAGCGGTTCGTCGGACACGAAATAGACCGCACGCCCGTCAGGCGCGAACTCGAAGCCGCCGAACGCGGCCTTGCCGCCGTCGACCGGGAACATTCGCAGCTTGCCCGTTTCCAGGTCGACCACGCCGGGATACGACTCGGCCGCGGAGACGTACTTCACCACCAGCAGTTGCTTGCCGTCGGGCGAGAAATCCTGCGCGCTCCAGCTGCCGCCTTCGGTCACCACCGGTTTCGCGGTGCCGCTGGCGACGTCGCGCACCCAAATGTCCGTGTCGGTGCCGTTGCGCGCGGTGCTGCTGTAGGCCATGCGCGCGCCGTCCGGCGAGAACAGCGCGCCGTTGTTCTGGTTGCGCTTGCCATCGGTCAGCAGGGAAATCTCGCGGCTGGCATCGTCGAACCAGTACAGCTGCGAGAACTCGTCGCCGCCCTTGTCCTTGGAGAACACGAACCCCGATCGCGCGGCGCGCGCCGGCGCGGTGGCCAGGCCGGCGACGGGCTCCGGATAGAAGGTCAGCTGTTCGCGCATGCCAAGCGGCTGGCATACGCGGTGCGCCTGCGCAGTTTCGGCGAAGCGCGTGGAAACCAGCAGGCAACCGTCCTTGGTCCAGCCGGCCACGGCCGCGCCGCGGGTGTTCTGGTAGCGGTTCAGGCGCTCGATCAGCTCGGCGGGAATCGCCGGGATGTTTTCGCTGGTGCGGTTGCCGACGACTTCGCGCTTCACGCCGGACGATGCCGCCTCGCCGGTCTGGGCGAGGGCCGGCGTGGCGACAAGGGCGAGGGCCAGCAGGGACAGGCGGATGCGGTGCGACATCGGCAGGGCTCCAAGGGGATTCCCGCCAGCTTACCGCGCCTCCGCCGCCCTGCTCGGGCCGAAGGTCATGCCGCGGTCATTCGGCGACCCAGACGTAGGTGTGGGTACCCTCGCGCTTTTCGAACTTGCCCACGCCCGGGAACGGGAAGTGCACGCCGTAGATGCGCTGGCCGCTGGCCGCGCTTTGTTCGATCAGCTTCTGGCGGCTGGCCGCAGCCAGCGCAGTGTCGCCGCCGCCGTCGAAGGCGTTGACCCACTCCGGTTTCTGCACCGAGATGATGGAACTGTGCGCCGCGTCGCCGATGTACAGCAGGGTGTCGTTGCCGGAACCGATCAGGTAGCCGGAATGGCCGGGCGTATGGCCCTTGATAGCGACCGCCTTGACCGTTCCCGGCACCAGCTCGCTTTCCGGCGCGAAGGCGTCGAGTTTCGGCGTGACCGCCGCCACCAGGGCCGCATGGTTTTCGATGCCGAAGGCCTTGGCCTTCTCCGCGTCCAGCCCGGTCAGGAAATCCCATTCCGGCTTCGACACATGCACGGTGGCGTTGGGAAAGGCCAGCTTGCCTGCGGCATCGACCAGGCCGCCGATGTGGTCGCCATGCGCATGCGAGATGAAGATGTCGGTGACGCTGGCCGCGTCGATGCCCGCGGCGGCCAGCGAAGCGGGCAGCTTGCCGGCGCTGGGGCCGAAGTTCGATGCCGCACCCGTGTCGAACAACAACACGCGATCGCCGGCCTTGACCAGCAGCGGTTGCAGGCTCAGCTGGATCTTGTCGGTCGGCGCGCCGGAGGCGGAGAGGACCGCGGCGACTTCTTCCGGCGTGCGGCCGACGCCGAACACCTTGTTGTCGTTGGGGAATTCCAGCGCGCCGTCGCGCAGGGCGAAGGCCGACAGCGTGCCGATCGAAAACGCCTTCACATCCTCGCTGGCGGCCGCAGGTGCCGGGGCAGGTGCGGTGGCGGCAGGCTCGGCTTTGGTTTCCGCAGTCGCCTGCGAGGCATCGTTGCGCGGGGCGCAGGCGGTCAACGCCGTAGTGATGGCGAGCGTGAGCAGCGACTTCGAAACCAGGGCGGCAAAACGCGACATCGGATTCTCCAATGAGTGGGGTCAAGCGATTCTGTTCCGCACGCTGGTGCGCGGCAAGCTTGAAAACGGAAGTCAGCGTGCCGCGAGCCGCGTGCAACGGCCGTGCGGATTACGGCTGCGTTGGCTTCACCGCCGCAGGGGCCAGCCCGAGCTTTTCCTCGACCACCGGGGACAGCGACTTCATCCCGGCCTGTTTGCCGAGTTCCAGCGCTTGTGCCGGCGGCAGGCGTTCTTCCTGCGCGGCCATCAGCGCGAGCAAGGCGCCCGCGCGGTTGCCGGAGGCACAGTGCAGCAGCACGCCGTCACCGCTTTCGTCGAGCAGCTTCTTCAGGGCGGTGGCATTGGCCGGCGTCAGGTCCTGCGCGCCGGCGATCGGCAACCTGAGGTACTTCAGCTTGCGCTGCTGCAACTCGCGCGCTTCGTCGTAGCCGTGGTCCTCGCTGTCGGGACGCAGGTCGATCACCGTGCGCACGCCCTGCGCTGGCAATGCATCGAGCTGTTCCAGCGTCGGCTGTCCGCCGGTGCGCAATCCGGGGCGCGGCTGGGCGAATTCGCCTGCCTGAGCGGCGGCGGCGAAGCAGGAAAGGCATGCGAAGAGGATTGCGAAGTTGAAGCGGCGAATCGCGTTCATCGTGGCCTCCAAAGGCTCAATGTGTCGCGCGCGCCTGCAGCAAAGCGCGCAGTTCGTACTTGTCGGCCTCGTCCAGGCCAGTTTCGCGGTGCTTGGCCTGCAGTTCCTCCAAGCGCTGCTGCAGCGTCTGCTTCTCCAGTTGCGCCACCGCGTCGAGCAGTTCCGCACGCCAGTGCGTCTCCTCGCCCGGCAGTTGCTGCATCGCCAGTTTCTGCAACGCGGCCAGTTCGTCGCGCTCGGCGAAGTGCTCCAGCAGAGCGCCGGTGCTGATCTCCGGCCGGGCCTGCACGATGTCGAGCAATTCGACCAGCAATTCGACGCCGGGATGGCGCAGGTTGGCAAAACCATACGGCGGTTCCACCGCCAGCGCCAGCGATGGCGAATGCAACAGGCGCACGATGGCGCTGCGCACCAGACTGGGCTTGCCGCCGGCGTTCGGCAGCGCGCGCGCAACGCGCACCGGCGGGGCAGGTGCCGGCGTCTGGGCGCCGATGCCGGTGATACGCGCCAGCTCCTGCTTCATCAGGTCGCCGAACGCGCCATCGGGGATCTGCGCCAGCAGCGGGCGCGCGCGTTCGGCCAGTCGCGCCTTGCCATCGAGCGTGGCCAGGTTCACTTCCTTCGACAACTCGTCGAAGAAGAACTGCGACAGTGGCGTGGCTTGGCGGAGGCGCGCGTCGAACGCGTCCTTGCCTTCCTTGCGCACGATGGTGTCCGGATCCTCGCCATCGGGCAGGAACAGGAAGAACGCCTGGCGCCCGTCCTTCATCCGCGGCAGCGCCGATTCCAGCGCGCGCCAGCCGGCCTTGCGCCCGGCGTTGTCGCCGTCGAAGCAGAAGTACACGTCGGGCGCGTTGCGGAACAGCAGCTCCGCGTGGTCCGGCGTGGTCGCGGTGCCCAGTGTCGCCACCGCTTCGGTGACGCCGAACTGGAACAGCGAGACCACGTCCATGTAGCCTTCGACCACGATCAGCCGTTCGAGCTTCTGGTTCGACTGGCGCGCCTGCCACAAGCCATAAAGTTCGCGGCCCTTGTGGAACAGCGGTGTTTCCGGCGAATTCAGGTACTTCGGTCCGTCGTCCTTCTCCAGCACTCGGCCGCCGAAAGCGATGGTGCGTCCGCGCCGGTCGGCGATCGGGAACATCACCCGGTCGCGGAACTTGTCGTAGACATGGCCGCGGTCGTTCTTCGAGAACATGCCGCCGCGTTCCAGCAGGGCCAGCCGACGCGGGTCCGTGCCCAGCGCGTCCTTCAACGCCGAATAGCCTTCCGGTGCGTAGCCGATGCCGAACAGTTCGCGCGTATGTTCATCGACACCACGTCCATCGAGGTAGGCGCGCGCTTTCTCGCTGTTCGCCAACTGGCGCTGGAAATACTTCGCCGACGCTTCCATCGCCGCGTACAGGTCGCGACTGTCGTCGTTCTGGTTCTGCTGGCGGGTATCGCGCGGCACTTCCATGCCGTTGCGCTTGGCCAGTTCCTCGACCGCGTCGAGGAACTCGAGGCGGTCGTAATTCATCAGGAACGAGATCGCCGTGCCGTGCGCGCCGCAGCCGAAGCAGTGGTAGAACTGCTTGGTCGGCGACACGGTGAAGCTGGCCGAGCGCTCGTCGTGGAACGGGCAGCGCGCCGCGTACTCCTTGCCCTGTCGTTTCAGCGGCACGCGCGATCCGATGACCTCGACGATGTCCGTCCGGGCCAGAAGATCGTCTATGAAGGCGTCGGGGATGCGTGCCATGCCGATGCGATTGTACTTCGGCGCCCTGGCTCCGGCTGGCCGCATCGGCCGGATTCGCGGGAGAATGCGGCCATGGCTGCCGTCGATTCCGCAACCCTGCTGGCGCGCCTGCGCCAAACCGTCGGCGCGGCCCACGTATTCACCGGCACGCGCGCCACGCGCCGCTTCCGCAAGGGCTATCGCTTCGGCGGAGGCCCGGTGCTGGCGGTGGTGCGCCCGGGCACGCTGCTGGAGCTGTGGCGCGTGCTGCAGGCGGTGGTCGAGGCGGGGCGCATCGTCATCCTGCAGGCGGCCAATACCGGGCTGACCGGCGGTTCCACGCCGGACGGCGACGATTACGATCGCGACATCGTGCTGGTCAGCACCTTGCGCCTGGTCGGCGTGCAGTTGCTCGATGGCGGCAGGCAAGCCGTCTGCCTGCCCGGGGCCACGCTCGATGCGCTGGAAAAGGCGCTGGCGCCGCTGGGCCGCGAACCGCATTCGGTGATCGGCTCCTCGTGCATCGGGGCGTCGGTGCTGGGCGGCATCTGCAACAACTCCGGTGGCGCATTGGTGCGGCGCGGGCCGGCCTATACCGAACTGGCGCTGTATGCGCAGGTCGGCGACGGCGGCAGGTTGCGGCTGGTGAACCACCTGGGCATCGCGCTGGGCGACGAGCCGGAACAGATCCTGTCCCGGCTGCAGGCCGGCGATTACCGCGAAGAAGACGTCGTCCACGATCCGGCGCGCGCCGCGTCCGATCCGCGCTATGCCGAACAGGTGCGCCAGGTCGATGCACCGACGCCCGCGCGCTACAACGCCGATCCGTCGCGATTGCACGAGGCTTCGGGCTGCGCGGGACGGCTGGCGGTGTTCGCGGTGCGCGTGGACACTTTCCCGCAGGAACCGGCGACGGTTTTCTACATCGGCAGCAACGACCCGCACGACCTGACCGGGCTGCGCCGCGAGCTGCTGACCGCGCCCGGCCGCCTGCCGATCTCGGGCGAGTACATCCATCGCGATGCGTTCGACATCGGCGCGAAATACGGCAAGGACGTGTTCCTGCTGATCGATCGCTTCGGCACCGACAGGGTGCCGGCGGCGTTCGCGCTGAAAAGCCGCGTCGATGGCTGGTGCGAGCGGATCGGGCTGCGCGGTGCGACCGATCGTGCATTGCAGGCGTTGTCGGCGCTATGGCCCGATCATCTGCCGCGCCGCCTGCGCGAATACCGCAACCGTTACGAACACCATCTGTTGTTGAAGGTGTCGGCGGACGACGCCGGCGCAACGAGGGCGCTGCTGGAGCGCTTCTTCGCCGGCAAGGCGGGCGGCTTCTTCGAATGCGATGCCGACGAAGGCCGCAAGGCCTTCCTGCACCGCTTCGCGGTGGCCAGCGCAGCAGTGCGCTATCGCGAGACGCATCGCGCGAGCGTCGAGGACATCGTTGCGCTGGACATAGCCCTGCGCCGCGACGACCGCGACTGGGTGGAGACGCTGCCGGCCGACCTCGATGCGGTCATGGCGGCGAAGCTCTATTACGGGCATTTCTTCTGCCACGTGTTCCACCAGGATTACATCGTGAAGAAGGGCGTCGATCCGCTGGCGATCGAGCATCGCATGTGGGCGCTGCTCGATGCGCGCGGCGCCGAGTATCCGGCCGAACACAACGTCGGCCACCTGTATCGCGCCAAGCCGGGGCTGGCGGCGTTCTACCGTTCGCTGGATCCGGGCAACCGCTTCAATCCGGGCATCGGCCAGACCTCGAAGCGTGCGGACTGGGGTGAAAGCGTGCAGGGGTCGCGCCAGGCGGATCCGATCCGCTAGCGCAGCGCCCACACGCTGTTCGAATCGCCTTGGCGGCCGCGCCGCAACGTCGCCTGCGCCATTCGTGCATACGCCAGCGCCATGACCAGCGCGATCGCATCGATGAAGAAGCGGTGCCAGTGCCCCTCCGCGAAAGCGGCGAACAGGTGTTCGCCCATGCCCCACCAACCGGCCAGCGGAATCGCCGCGGTCAACAGCGCGCACAGCCACAGCAGTTCGTGCCCGGCGCGCGCCGGCTGGCGCAGGCCGGCCCATAGCAGGCAGGCGAAGAACACCGCGAAATAGGCCGGTGCGGCCTTGGCCTGCGGGAATAGAGCGCCGAACACGAACAGCGCCGATACGCCGGCGACACAGCCCAGGCAGACGCCGAGGGTCAGCGCCGCCATGACCCGCGTGCGCCGCGGCTGCTCCGGCTGCCTGCGCTTGCGCCGCGACTCGATCCACAACAGGTTGCCGCTGTAGAACAGAAAGGCGCCGGCCAGACCGAGCACGAAGTACAGCCACTTCACCGCATCCCGGCCGAAGTTGCCGTAGTGCAGTGCCTGCAGGCCGCGCAGCATCAGCATGCCCGGGGTCATGGTCCTGGGCGCGAAGGCGTTGATGACTTCGCCGGTTCCCGCCTTCATCGCGACCGCGGCCAGCTGGTTCAGCTGGCGCTGTTCGACCACGCCGTACAGCGTGGCCCGTGCATTGGCGTCGCCGACGTGGGTCAGGGACACGCCTTCCACCTGCAGTTCCGGCATCGCCCGCTTGCCGCGTTCGAGCAGTTCGCGCACTGGCAGCGTCGGCCCCGGCGCATGGGCGGGCGGCACCTGCGGCGCACCGTAGAAATCCGTTTCGACCAACTGCATGAGCTTGCCGTCGTAGACCAGCGACTGGAACGGGAGCATCAGCAACAGGCCGATCGTCAGCACCGCGCCGCTCCACGCGAAGATCACGTGGAAGGGCAGCGACAGGATGCCGATGGCGTTGTGCGCATCCTGCCACAGGCGCTTGAGGTTCTTGCCCAGGCGCAGCGCGAACAGGTCCTTGAAGAAGCCCGGCGCATAGATCACCACCCCGCTGACCAGGGCCAGGCCGTACAGGACGCAAACCACGCCGAACAGATAGGTGCCGAACGGCTTGGGCAGGCCGGCGGTGAAATGCAGGTCGTAGATGAATTCGACGAAGGACTGGCCGAACAGGCTCTCGTGCAGCGGCTTGTCTTCGTCCTCGTCGAAGGTGAAGCGGTGCGAGGTGTCGGTGGCGAGTTCGTACCAATAGGCCGAAGGTTGCGGGCCGTGTTCGCCGGGCAGGACCAGGTACACGCTTTCCGCGGCCTCCGGATGTTCCTTCAACAGCCGGTCGAGCAACTGCTGCGAACGCCCGATGGGGTCTTCCGCCACCTGCGCAGCGGCGCCGGTCCGGTTCCAGTCGCTGATCTCGTGCGAGAACACGGTGATCGCGCCGGCATAGAACGCGATGAACAGCGCCATGCCGGCGAACAGGCCGACCCAGGTGTGCAACGCAAGGAACCGACGCAAGGTCGCGGCCTTCATGCGTTCACCCCGATCCAGCCCAGCGCCTTCAAGCCATACAACAGGCCGAAGCCGGCCAGCGTCGCGCCGCCCAGCCACAACCAGGCGCGCAAGCCGCTCTTGAACGCGAAAGCCAGCGCCATCGCCGTTATCCATACCGGGAAAGCCAGCAACATCCACGGCAGCGCGGTGATCTCCGCGCGACCCGGCCACGCCAGCGCGCACACGCCGACGATGCCGATGGTCAGCGGCAGGCCCAGCAGCAGCGCCGCCAGCCAGCGCGGCCACATCGCGACGTCCTTCATGGCGCGCCCCGCTTGCGCAAATGGAGCGCGACGTCGGCATAGGGCAACAACACCAGCGCCAGCATCAGCGCGGTCAGGGCCGAAAACACGCCTGCCCAGACGCCCAGCCGCGCGACCGCGAAAGCCAGCGACGTGCAGGTGCCGATCCACGCGGCCATGCGCAACGCGGCCGCACGGGACCGAGTGGCGGGAAGCAGCCGTTGGTGGTTGCTGGATAGGTAGAAGCCCAGTGCGGCGAACAGGGACAGGGACAGATAGGCAGCGGTCATCGCAGCGTCCTCAGAACCGCCAGTCGAGGCTGAGCGAATAGTTGCGAGGCGCCCCGTAGTAGCCGATCTGGTAGAGGCTGTTGATGTATTTCTCGTCGGCCAGGTTGTTGACGTTGGCGCGCAGCGTCGCGTTCGGCAGGAAATTCCAGGCCACGAACGCATTCATCACCGCATAGGCGCCCTGGCGGACCGTATACCCGGTGTAGCTGTCGACCGCAGAGGTCTTGCTCTGCCAGCGGCCACCGAGGCCGAAGGAAAGCGCCGGGTGGGACGGCAGCCTTGCGGTTACCTGCAGGTTGGCGGTCTGGCGCGGATACCATTCGTATTCGTCCTTGCCGTCCGGACCGGTCAGCTCCAGCGAGGTGTAGCCGAGCACGACATCGATGTTGTCGCCCAGCTTGCCGCTGGCTTCGAATTCGAAACCCTCGGATTCGACGTCGACGCCCGTGTAGTAATACTGGAAGTCTTCGGTCACGCCCGCATAGGTGGAAAGCCCCTTCTGTTCGGCGCGGAACCAGGCCAGCGTCGTCATCAGGCGCTTGTCGAGCCAGTCCTTCTTCACGCCGACCTCGTAATTCACGCCTTTCGAGGCGTCGAGGTAGTTGCGGTCGATGTCGTACTGATCCTGCGGCTGGTAGATGTCGGAATAACTGACGTAACCGAGCAGGCTGTCGGTGAAGTCGAAGGTCAGGCCGGCGTAGGGGCTGGTCTCGCGTTCGGTCTGGTCGAACAGGACGCCCGTGTTGTCGCCGTCGCGATGGTATTCGGCGAAGTTGAAGCCCAGGATCGCCTTGAACCTGTCGCTGAGCGCCAGCCGGGTAACGCCGTAGACGCGCTTGAGTTCCTGGTTCAGCACGCTGTAGAAGGTCTTCGGGCCCCAGTTCGGTTCCGGGACCGCATTGCCCGCGTAGGGAAAGCCCGGCAATGCCTCGAAACCGGAATCCGGCGCGTGGTTCCAGTACGTCTGTTCGCTGCGCGCGACGCTCGCACCCAGCATCGCCTCGTGCTCGCGCCCGAACAGCGTGTAGCGCCCGCTGATGCTGATGTCGCCCAGGTGCGAGGTGGTTTCGTCGACGTATTTGCCGGGCCAGCCCAGCAGGCCTTCGCCCGTCTCCGGGTCCAGTCCGGTGGCGGAATAGGCGAAGAACAGCTGGTCGTCGTTGCCGGTGCGGCGGTAGTTGTAAGAGGCCTTGATTTGCCAGTCGGCCGGGAGCGCGTAGGTGTATTCGACGAAAGCGTTCTGGGTGGTCGTGTTCCAGTACGTCCAGTCCTGCGTGGTCGACGCGCTGGTATCGAATTCCGCCTGCGTGCCGTCGTTGTTGACGAGGGTCAGCGCGCCCCACATGTTGCCGTCGCTCTTGTTCGCCTGCCAGGCGTAGCCCAGGGTCAGCGTGCCGTTGTCGCCGATCTGTCCGTCGACGACGCCATAGAGGAAGGTGCGGTCGTTCTTCAGCCCGCGCAGGTAGGAGTCGCCGACCTCGCGCGCTGCGACCACGCGCGCGGCCCAGGCGCCGTCCTCGGTGATCGGTGCGGAGTAGTCGACTTGCACGCGCTTGCTGCCCCACGAGCCGACGCTGACGCCCACGCTGCCTTGTTCGTCGTTGGTCGGCCGCTTGCGCACGTAGTTGATCGTGCCGGAGGCGTTGCCCACGCCGGTGAGCAGACCGTTCGCGCCGCGGATCACTTCCAGCTTCTCGTAACCGAAGGAATCCAGCGCACCGGTGACGATGCCCCAGTCGTTTGGCAGGCCGACGCCGTCGATCTGGTTGTTCTTGATCTCGAAACCGCGCGCCGCGTAATTGGTGCGATTGGTTTCCCATTCCTCGACGCTGATGCCGGTGGCCAGGCGCAGCGCGTCGTTGATGGTGTCGGCGCCGAACCGTTCCATCTGCTCCCGCGTCACCATGCCGATCGATTGCGGGGTTTCCTTGATGGCCAGGTCGAGGTTGGTGGCGCCGTTGCTGACGCGGTCCGCGCGTTGGGCGACGACCAGCACCTTGTCCAGGTCGGTGGGTTGGGCGCCGTCGGCAGGGGTATCGGCACCCCGCGCCTGGGCATGGATAGCGATCAGCAGGCAGGCGGAGAGCAGGGAGGCGCGCGGAAGACCGGCGCGAAGTCGGGGAAGGTTGGCGGACACGGGGAATCCCGGCAAATCGTGGGGGACGCGGCGATTCGGCTGACGTCCGGCCGGGACAGCTTATTTGAGAATGATTCTTATTTCAATTGCGATCAGGTGTCCGCCTTCGCCGCCAACGCCAGCAAGCCCTCGCCATCGAGCCGCTGCACCGTCCATTCGTCCATGCCGACCGCGCCGAGGCTGCGGTAGAAGTCGATCGCGGGGGTATTCCAGTCCAGCACCGACCATTCGAAGCGCCCGCAGCCGCGCTGCACCGCCAGCTTCGCCAGACGGATCATCAGCGCACGGCCCAGGCCCAGCCCGCGGAATTCCGGTCGTACGAACAGATCTTCCAGGTACAGCCCGCGGCGGCCGCGCCAGGTCGAGAAGTTGTGGAAGAACAGGGCGAAGCCGGCGCCCTGCCCATCGACTTCGGCAATGATCACCTCCGCGCCCGGACGCTCGCCGAACAGCTGCTCTTCAAGCAGGTCTTCGGTCGCTTCGACCGCATCGGGCTCGCGTTCGTATTCGGCCAAGGCGTGGATCAACTCGAGGATCAGTGGAATGTCGGCGCGCGTGGCGGGGCGCAGGACGATGGTCGGCGTGGTCATCGGGCAAGCATGCCATCGACGGGCGCGATCGCGCACGGCGGCGTGCGATGATCCTCGCGGGAGGACGGGGATGACCGAACAAGTGCGTTTCCGGGCGGCGACGGCCGACGATGCCGAAGCGGCGGTGCCCTTGATCCACAGCTCCGGACCGGCCGCGTTCGAATACGTGTTCGCGGTGCCGGGACGCGGGGACGCGCGGGATTTCCTGATGCGTGCGTTCGTCGATGGCGCCAGCGAATTCGGCTGGCGCAACCATCGGGTCGGCGAACTGGACGGCCGCGTGGTCGCGGTCGGCGCCGGGTTCGGTGGTGAATCGACGCTGGCCTTCACCCTGGCGGCGGCGCGGCAGATATTCGGCCACTACGGAATGCGCGCGCCGGGCGTGGTCGCGCGCGGATTGCGTGTCGAACGGGTGATCCAGCCACCGGCGCGCGGCATGCACTATCTCGCCCACCTCGGCGTGGTGCCGGATTTGCGCGGGCAAGGCATCGGTCGTGCGTTGGTCGCGCACCTGGTCGAACAGGGCCGCGCCCAGGGCAAGCGGCGCATGGTGCTGGACGTGGCGACCACCAATCCGCTGGCGCAGGCGCTTTACCAACGGCTGGGTTTCGCCGTCGCCGGCGAACGCCTGTCGACGCTCGCCAATGCGCGCGGCAGCGTGCCGGCGCATCGGCGGATGGAGCTGATGCTGCCCGGATGATTCCAGGCCAGCAGGTCGCCGCAGGCGACGAGCCGTCGTCAGCCGACCAGCTTCTTCTTCACCAGCGCGGACACCTGGCCCATGTCGGCCTGTCCGGCCAGCTTGGGCTTCAGCACGCCCATCAGCTTGCCCATGTCGGCCGGACCGGTGGCACCGGTCTCGGCGATGGCGGCGTCGATCGCGGCGAGGATTTCCGCCTCGCCCAGCTTGGCCGGCAGGTAGCCGTCGATCACCGCGATTTCGGCGCGCTCGATCGCGGCCAGGTCCTCGCGACCGGCGGTTTCGTACTGGCTGACCGAATCCTTGCGCTGCTTGACCATCTTTTCCAGCACGGCCAGCACCGCCGCGTCGTCCAGCTCGACGCGCTCGTCGACTTCCTTCTGCTTGATCGCGGCGTTGATCAGGCGGATCACGCCCAGCTTGTCCTTGTCGCCGGCCTTCATCGCGGCCTTCATGTCGGCGGTGAGTTGTTCTTTCAGGCTCATCTCGGTCTCCGAATCCTTAAAACACAAAAAGCCGGCCACGCTCGCGCGTGCCGGCTTCCTTGCGAAGCATCGTCGCTCAGTACAGGCGCTGGCGCTTGGTGACGTCGCGCGAGCTGCGGCGGATCTGGCGCTTCACCGCGGCAGCGGCCTTGCGCTTGCGTTCCTGCGTCGGCTTTTCGTAGAACTCGCGCTTGCGGGTTTCGGCCAGCACGCCGGCCTTCTCGCAGGTGCGCTTGAAGCGGCGCAGGGCAAACTCGAACGGCTCGTTTTCGCGGACTTTGACGCTGGGCATACGTGATCTCGGTGGTTGGAAAGTCCGGCCGTGGATGGCCGGGCTCTTGCGGACGAATCCGCGCATGATTCCCCGGTCGACCCGGGGGAGCCGCGCATTATACTGAAGCCATCGGGCGCCGTGCAAGCCGGTACCCTTCCGAATCAAGCGGATAGCCCCCATCTGAGCCCCATGCGCGTCCTAGGCATCGAAACCAGCTGCGACGAAACCGGGGTGGCCGTGTACGACACCGGCCGGACCGGCGCGTCCGGGCTGCTGGCCCATGCGGTCTACAGCCAGATCGCCCTGCACGCCGAATATGGCGGGGTGGTGCCCGAACTGGCCAGCCGCGACCACGTGCGCAAGCTGCTGCCGCTGGTCCGGCAGACCCTGGCCGAGGCCGGGCTGGCCCCCGGCGACCTCGACGGAGTCGCCTACACCGCCGGGCCGGGTCTGGTCGGTGCCCTGCTGGTCGGCGCCGGGGTGGCCCGTTCGCTGGCCTGGGCGCTGGGCGTCCCGGCCGTGGCCGTGCACCACATGGAAGGCCACCTGCTGGCCCCGCTGATCGAGGACGACCCGCTCCGCGGCCGGCCCGAACCCCCGTTCGTGGCCCTGCTGGTCTCCGGCGGACATACCCAGCTGGTCGCGGTGGAGGCCATCGGCCGTTACCGGCTGCTGGGTGAAACCTTGGACGACGCCGCCGGCGAGGCCTTCGACAAGACCGCCAAGATGATGGGCCTGCCGTACCCCGGCGGGCCGCAGTTGGCGAAACTGGCCGAGCAGGGCCGGCCGGGCGCCTACAAGTTTTCCCGGCCGATGACCGTCTGCCCCGGGCTGGATTTCAGCTTCAGCGGGCTGAAGACCCAGGTGCTGCTGGCCTGGCGCGACAGCGACCAGTCCGAGACGACCCGCGCCGATATCGCCCGTGGGTTCGAGGATGCGGTGGTCGACACGCTGGCGATCAAGTGCGAACGCGCGCTGGACGCGGCCGGGTGCGACACCCTGGTCGTCGCCGGCGGCGTCGGCGCGAACAAGCGCCTGCGCGCGAAACTGCAGGCGATGGCGGAGAAGCGCGGCGGCCGCGTGTGCTTCCCGCGCCCCGAGTTGTGCACCGACAACGGCGCGATGATCGCCTACGCCGGTGCGTTGCGCCTGCAGGCGGGCCAGCACGAACCCGCCGAGGTCAAGGTGGTCGCGCGCTGGGACATGGCGACGCTGCCGGAAGTGGCGAGGGGCTGATTCACGGCAAAGCGGCTAAGCTTTCGCGTTCACGCATTCCGGCAACGCACATGGACATCGTTTTCATCGAAGACCTGCGCATCGAAACGGTCATCGGCATCTACGACTGGGAACGCAAGATCCGCCAGATCGTGGCGCTGGACGTCGAGATGGCTTTCGACAACCGCGTGCCCGCGGCCAGCGACGACATCGCCAAGACCCTCGACTACAAGGCGGTGTCCAAGCGCTTGATCGCCTACGTGGAGGCCGCCGAGTTCGGCCTGGTGGAAACGCTGGCGGAAAACTGCGCGCGGATCATCCGCGAGGAATTCGGCGTGGCCTGGGTGCGCCTGAAGCTGGCCAAGCCCGGCGCGGTGACCGGGGCGAAATCGGTCGGCGTGGTCATCGAGCGCGGCACGCGCGACTGACGCCGTGGGCATCGCCTACCTCAGCCTCGGCAGCAACATCGAGCCGGAAAAGCACCTGCGCGCGGCGATCGCCGAATTGCGCGAGCGCTTCGGCGACGTGCTGCTGTCGCCGTTCTACCGCACGCCGGCGGTCGGCTTCGACGGCGCTGATTTCCTCAACGCCGCCGCCCGCATCGAAACCGGATTGTCGCCCGAAGAACTGGATGCGTGGCTGCATGCGCTGGAAGATCGCCATGCGCGCGATCGCAGCGGGCCGCGATTCTCCAGTCGCACGCTGGACGTCGACCTGTTGCTGTACGACGACCGCGTCCTGCGTGGCCCGGGTCACCTCGAACTGCCGCGTCCCGAATTGACGAAGCAGGCTTTCGTGCTGAAGCCGATGGCCGACATCGCGCCGGAGGTGGTGCACCCGGCCTTGGGCAAGACGCTTGGCGAGTTGTGGATGAAGATGCGCGCGGATGGCGATCCGTGCGTCGAAGTCGCGCTGCCGTAGGAGCGCCCTTCAGGGCGCGACCGGAATGGCGCTACGCCGATAGTTTCAAGGCGTGCCTGTTCTTAGGTCGCGCCTTGAAGGACGCCCCTACGAGGGGGAAAAGGCTATACCAGCCCGCGCCCGCCATCGACGCGAATCACCTGCCCGGTGGTGTAGCTCGCCCCATCCAGCAGCCATGCGACGGCATCGGCGATTTCCTCCGCGCTGCCGGTGCGCGCGAGCGGGGTGCGCGCGATGATCGCCTGCTGGCGTTGCGCGTCGCCGTCTCCCGCCTGCGTGGAGGCAGGCTCGGGCCACAGGATCGCGCCCGGCGCGATGGCATTCACCCGCACCTCGGGCGCGAGTTCGATGGCCAGCGATTGGGTCATCATCGCCAGCGCGGCCTTGGCCATGCAGTAGACGGAATGCCGCGGCAACGGACGTTCGGCATAAAGATCGACGAGGTTGACGATCGCGCCGCGCGTTGCGCGCAGGTGCGGGGCCGCCGCCTGCGCCAGGAAGAACGGCGCGCGCGCGTTGCTGGCGAACAATTCGTCCCATTGCCGTGGCGTGGTTTCGCCGACCGGCGTCGGATGGAAGGTCGAAGCGTTGTTGACCAGCGCATCGAGGCGACCGAAACGGCCGACCGTCTTCGCGACGAGTTCCGGCAGGCGGTCGAATTCGGCCAGGTCGGCCTGCAGCGTCAGCGTGCTGCCTGGCCGTTTCGCTTCCAGCTCCGTTGCCAACCTCTGCATGTCCTGCGCGGAACTGCGGTAATGCAGGGCCAGATCGTAGCCGTCCGCATGCAGGCGGCGGGCGATGGCCGCTCCGATGCGGCGGGCGGCTCCGGTGATCAGGGCGACGCGGCGGGAGGTGGGCACGAGACGCTCCGATGACGATTCATGGTGCATTGTCACCCAACTCCCATGGCTCGAGCACCGCTTTGGTGCACGCAGCGAAAGGCACATGAAGCGTCAAGAAAATACCTTGACGCTCGTGTCGTTTTACGGGCATGTTGCAACGCAAGACCGTACCGGACAACGTCCGGTCGGCATGGTCGAAGGAAGGGAATGGACTGGGCGAAATACCGCACCACCACCTATGACGAGCTGATCCAGGCCGATGGCCAGGCGCGGCCGGCGGCCAGACGGCTGGTCGAATACCTGTCGGGCCTTTCCGGTCGCGAAATCGCCGAACGCCAACTGGCCGCCGATGTCGTCGCCCGCGTGCAGGGCATCACCTTCACCGTGTATTCCGATGGCCGCAATGTCGATCGCACGCTGCCGTTCGACCTGATCCCGCGGGTGATCCCGCGCAGCGAATGGGAACGCACCGAAGCCGGCCTCAAGCAACGCATGCAGGCCTTGAACCTGTTCATCGGCGACATCTACGGCCCGCAACGGATCGTCAAGGACAAGGTGTTCCCGGCGATGCTGTTGAAGGATTCGGTCAATTTCCGCCCCCAATGCGTGGGCATCCGGCCGCCACTGGGCGTGTGGGCGCACATTTGCGGCAGCGACCTGGTGCGTGATGCCGACGGCACGTTGTACGCATTGGAGGACAACCTGCGCATTCCCTCCGGCGTGTCGTACATGCTGGAGAACCGCATGGTGGCCAAACGCGTGTTCCCGGAATTGTTCGAGACCAGTTCGATCCTGCCGGTCGACGAATATCCGTCGCAGCTGTACGACACCCTGGCGGCGTTGTCGCCGCGCCCGGGCGACACGCCGGTGATCGCACTGCTCACGCCGGGCGTGTTCAACAGCGCCTATTTCGAGCATGCGTACCTGGCCCAGGCGATGGGCATCGAGCTGGTCGAAGGCAGCGATCTGTTCGTCGCCGACGACGACTGCACCTACATGCGCACCGTGTACGGCCCGCAACGCGTCGACGTGGTCTACCGGCGCGTGGACGACCTGTTCCTGGATCCGGAGGTGTTCCATCCGGATTCGGTGCTCGGGGTGCCGGGTCTGATCCGCAGCTGGCGCGCGGGCAAGGTCGCGCTGGCCAACGCGCCGGGCGCGGGCGTGGCCGACGACAAGGTCGTGTTCGCCTATGTGCCGAAGATGATCCGCTACTACCTGGACGAAGAGCCGATCCTGCCCAACGTGCCGAGTTACCTGTGCCACAACGCGAAGGACCGCAAGTACGTGCTCGAGCACATCGACGAACTGGTGGTGAAGCCGGCCAACGAATCCGGCGGCTACGGCATGCTGATCGGGCCCCGCGCGACCAAGCGGGAGCGCGACAAGTTCCGCAAGCTGATCGAGGCCAATCCGCGCAACTACATGGCCCAGCCGACGCTGTCGCTGTCCACCGCGCCGATCGTCACCGACAAGGGCCCGTCCCCGCGCCACCTCGACCTGCGCCCCTTCATCCTGTCGCGCGAGGACACTTACGTCACCACGGGCGGGTTGACCCGGGTGGCGATGGTGCCGGGCTCGCTGGTGGTCAATTCGTCGCAGGGCGGTGGCGCCAAGGACACCTGGGTGGTCGATCTGGATGACGAAGCCGAGCTCGGCGCGCTCGCGAGGAGCGCCTGATGCTGTCGCGCGTGGCGGACAATCTGTACTGGTTCAGCCGTTACGTGCGGCGTGCGGAGAACACCGCGCGCCTGGTCGGCGTGGGCAGCCAGCTGCAGCTCGACCTGCCGCGCTCGGTGGATTTCGCGTGGCGGCCGTTGATCGACACGGTCGGCGTCGGCGACGTGTTTGCGGAGCTTTTCCCCGAGGCGGGACGGAACGTCGGCGACGCCGAAGTGATGCGCTTCCTGCTGCTGGACCGGCGCAATCCTTCCTCGCTGGGGAGTTCCATCGATGCCGCGCGCGAGATCCTGCGCGGCATCCGCGACAGCCTGCCGCAGGACGTGTGGGAAGCGGTCAACGACCTGCACATCTACATCGACGGCGATGGCGAGCGCAGCATCGGCCGGCGCTACCGCATCGATTTCCTCAACCGGATCACCGATGGCTGCCTGAAGGTGTCGGCCCTGCTGTCGTCGAACGTCAGCCGCGACATCGGCTTCCAGTTCCTGCGCCTGGGGACGGCGCTGGAGCAGGCCGACATGACCACCCGCATCGTCGATGCGGGCGCTTCGGGCCTGGTCACGCCGCGCAACGAGGAAGACCGCGAGACCTTCCGCAACATGCAATGGATGGCGGTGCTGCGATCGCTGGCCGCTTACCAGATGTTCCGTCGCCAGATGCGCCAGCGGGTGACCGGCGAACTGGCCCTGCGCTTCCTGTTGCAGAACGCCGAATTCCCGCGCAGCGTGCAGTTCTGCCTGACCCGCGCCCAGCGCGTCCTGCCCAGCATGCCGACGCGTCCGGAAGTGGAGCGACGCATGAACCGGGTCATGGGCCTGGTGCGCAATGCCGACCCGGTGGCGCTGGTCCAAGGCAATCCGACAACGCTCATGGACGAGATCCAGATGCACCTGGGCGGCCTGCACGAGGCCATCGCCGAAGGCTATTTCAACGGCTGAGTGCGGGCTGGGTGGGAGCGGCCGTGGCCGCGAATGCTTTTGAAAATGACTGAGGGATCCACGAGAGCATTCGCGGCCGAGGCCGCTCCCACGATCTCGCTACTGCTGTCCCTGCGCGTCGCCCGGATCCTGTCGCGCGGGCGTGCGCCGCGGCGGCAAGGAGGAAGCGGGCTCGTCGGTTTCCCGGGCCGGCTCCCACGGGAAGCGCGGCAAGCTGTGCATCGCCGCCTCCAGCTTGCGCGACCAGGTGTCGTGGATTTCCGCGTACAACGGCGTGTCCGCTTCCAGGCGCATCTTGCGGGTGATCTTCAGGTCGCCGGCACGCAGCAGGGCCAGGTCGATCGGCATGCCGACCGACAGGTTGGAACGGATGGTCGAATCCAGCGAAACGAGCGCGCAGCGCGCGGCGTCTTCCAGCGAAGTCTGCGGACGCAGGATCCGGTCGAGGATCGGTTTGCCGTACTTCGACTCGCCGATCTGCAGGTACGGCGTTTCCGGCGAGCTCGCGATGCAGTTGCCCAACGGGTAGATCATGTACAGGCCGGGGCGTTCGCCGGCGATCTGTCCGCCGAGGATCAGCGTCGATTGCACGTTGACGCCCTGCATCTGCGCGTCGTCGCCGACCTTGACCTGGCTGGCGACCAGCACCTCGCCGATGTATTCGGCGACCTCGTACAGGTGCTTGAAGGTGCGCAGGCTGCGCGCGGCCTGCGGATCGTCGGCATCGCGCTGCAGGCGCGAGATGGCCAGCTGGGTGGTGGCCAGGTTGCCCGCCGACATGACCACGAACACGCGTTCGCCCGGCCATTCGAACACGTGCATCTTGCGATACACGCGCACATCGTCGAACGAGGCGCTGGTGCGGGTGTCCGCGGCGAACACCAGCCCTTCGTCCACCTCGATGCCGACGCAATAAGTCATGGGAATTCCGCTGCGTTCTCCACCGGAGATTCTAGGCGCCGGTAATGGCCTTGGCTAGCGAATGCGCGGCATTTCGGGTGCTTTCCGCGGCTCGTTCTACAATGGTCCCACCCCACGCAAAGCATGGCACATGCAGGCCGACCTTCCCGCTCCCGACGACGACGCCCTGCGCCACAGCGAGCGCCTGGCCGCGCTGATCCGCGGCGAGATCACCGCCAACGGCGGCAGCGTGCCGTTCTCGCGTTTCATGGAACGCTGTCTGTACGCGCCGGGACTGGGCTATTACAGCGCCGGCAGCGCCAAGTTCGGTGCGGCCGGCGATTTCGTCACCGCGCCGGAACTGGGCCCGCTGTTCGCCGCCTGCGTGGCCGAGGCGGTGGCGCCGGTGCTGCGCGAACTGGGGCCGGAAGCGGAGTTCGTCGAAATCGGCGGCGGCAGCGGCGCCTTCGCGGAAACCGTGCTCAAGCGCCTGCTGCAGCTGGACGCGATGCCGGCGCGCTACTGCATCCTCGAACCCAGCGCCGACCTGCGCGAGCGCCAGCGCGAACGCCTCGGGCGCAGCCTGACGCCGCCGGTGTTCGCCGGGGTCGAGTGGCTCGAACAGCCGCTGCAGACGCGCTGGCATGGCGTGCTGTTCGCCAACGAAGTGATCGACGCCCTGCCGACGCCGCGCTTCACCTTGCGCGACGGCGAGGTGTTCGAGGAACACGTGGCGCTGGACGGCGAAGGCCGTTTCGTGCGTACGGACCGTCCCGCCGACGCGCTGCTGGCCGCGGCCGTGCGCCATGTCGAGCGGTACCTCGAGCGCCCCTTCGCCGAGGGCTATCGTTCCGAACTGTTGCCGCAACTGCCGTACTGGCTGCAGGCGGTGATGGGGCGACTGGACGCCGGCGCGATGTTGTTCGTCGATTACGGCTATCCGCGCGGCGAGTACTACCTGCCCGAACGCGACGACGGCACCCTGCGCGCGTTCTACCGCCATCACGTGCACGCCGATCCGTACCTGTGGCCCGGTTTGCAGGACCTGACCGCATCGGTCGATTTCACCGCGCTCGCCGAGGCGGGCACCGGTGCCGGCTTCGACCTGGCCGGCTATTGCGACCAGGCCGGCTTCCTGCTCGGCAATGGGCTGGCGCAACGGCTCGAGGAAGTGCAGGCGCGCGGCGACGAGAAGCTGTCGTTGAAGTTCGCCAACGAGGCGAAGAAATTGACCCTGCCGACCGAAATGGGCGAGCGCTTCCAGGCGATGGGCTTCGCCCGCGATGTGGAGCTCGGCGCCGCTTTCCTCGGCGGCGACCTGACCTGGCGGCTGTGAAAGGGATATCGGAATGAGCGCATTGCGATTCGGCCGTTCGTTGAAGCCGTTCCGCCGCCCCTGGCTATGGAGCGCGCTGTGGTGCGCGGCCATCGCCGCCGTGGTGATCAGTTCGTTGTTGCCGGCCGCCGACGTGCCGGTACCCGACATGCCCAATGGCGACAAGCTGCTGCATGCCAGCGCCTATCTTGCGCTGGCGGCGATGGCGGTGCAGTTGTTCCCGCGCTGGAGTTCGCTGCTCGGCGCCGGCATCGGCCTGGTGCTGCTGGGCATCGGCGTCGAATATGCGCAGGGCGTGCTGACCGTCGACCGGATCGCGGATGCGCAGGATGCCTTGGCCAATACGCTGGGCGTGATCGCCGGATTGGGCACGCGACTGACGCCGTTGCGCGACCTGCTGTTGAAATTCGACACGCGCGGTTCGTAGAACGGCTTGGTGGGAGCGGCTATAGCCGCGATGAATCCCGCGACAGACCATCGCGGCTATAGCCGCTCCCACAGGGCGCGGTTCAGTCGTCGTAGCCCGCCAGATACGGGTCCAGCTTGCGTTCGCGCAGCAGCGCGGCGGCGGCGTCCCACGATATCGCGCGCTGCAGGCGCAGGCTCTCCAGGATGCGCACGATGGCCAGCTCCACCTCGGGGCTGCCGGTCAGCGCCGGATTGCCGGAACGCTTGCCGATGGCGTCGAACAGCACTGCGTTGGCCTGTGCGTAGGTCAACGGCGGCGTCTCACCATGGGCCTGCTTCCATTTCGCGCTGGACAGCACCGCGTTGACGTGCGACTGGATCAGGAAGGTGGCGCGGCCGTACAGCTTCAGGTTGCTCGGCTGCACCGCGGTCATCGTGTTGCCGACCACGCGGCCGAGCTTGGCCATGATTCCGGTCGAATGCGCGTTGAGCAGCATCTTCAGGCCCAGGGTCTGGCTCACCTGCAGCGGGTCGTGGGCGAACGGCATGGTGAAGTCGAACACCGCCAATTGCGGCAGCTGCCGGTGCAGGGCGTCCAGCGCATCAGCCGACAGCGGTGCGTTGCCGACGTGGACGACGACCGGCACCGCGCCCTGCTCGGCGAAGGTCCGCAACCACTGTTCGCCGATTCGCGGCGATTCATTGCCTAGCAGGATCATCGCGCCGTGATCGCCTTCGCCCGGACCGGATCTGCGCAGGTTGTCCGCCGAGAACGACAGGTCGTACAACCATTGCTGTTCCGCGCCGGCGTTGGCCAAGCTGCGCTGCGCGGCGGCGTGCAGCCACGGGTCCTCGATCTGCGTATCGAACGGCTTCGCGTACAACGCCGGGTCGAGGCCGTGGAACGGGCGGTGCAGCAATGCATCCCACGCGGCGCCGGCATCGGCGGCCGGCGTCCATACCTGGATCCACGACTTGCGCTCGGTCGCGTTGGCGCGGTCCAGCGGGGCGAGGCGGAAGGTCGGCGAGCGCTCGGTCACGTCGACGAACACCGCCATCAGCGCGCGCTGCGCGAGGTAAGTGGTGCGATGCCCGGCGGCATAGGTCGACGACTCGCGATCCGTCCACGCGGCCAGGCGAGGCGCGGTCGCGGCGATGGTCTGTTGCAACGTGGCGAAATCGTGCAGGCGCGAGGCGATCGTCGCGTTGCCGTCGAAACCCAACGCCGCCAGCTCGCGCTTGGACAGCACCGGTTTCAACAGGGCGTGGATCGCGTCTTCCATCGTCACCCCCAGCGCATACAGGCTGGTGGTGGTGGCCTGCATGCGGGTGGAGCCGGTGATCGATTGCGGTCCGGTCGCCAGCATGAGCTTGGTGATGCCGGGGTGTTCGATCACCTCGCGGCTGCGCACGAACGGCAACAACACCTCGTCGGGATTGTTGTAGACGAACCAGGTCTTGTCCGGGTCGTTGCCGTTGACCACGGCGCCTTCCTTGGCGGTGCCGATCACCGCCGAAGTCTCGCCCCCCTCGGTGACGGCGAACACCACGTCGTCCTTGCCGATGCCGTTGTCGTGCAATTGCAGCTTGCCGATCAGCTGCAGGTCTTCGAAGCCCTCCAGCGAGGACACCAGCGCGCGGTCGCCGCCGGTGATCTCGCCGCGCACGCGATCCTGGATGCCCGGATACGCCTTCTGCACCTTGCGCCAGATCTTTCCGTCCCGCGCAAGGCGCGCCCAGAACGGGCGCCACAGTCCGCTTTCCAGCGTTTCCGCGAGGCGGCCGGTAGACCCGGTGCCGTAGAAATAGACGCGATGGCCGTTCTTCAGCGCATCCTGCATCGCCTGCGAGGCGTCCTGCAGTTTGGCCAGGCGCGCAGGGTCGTCGGCGACTGCGTTCATCGTCGCCGCCACGTCGCGGTCGACGGCGAACAGCTCCTGCAGTCCCGCGGTGGTGTCGCCGGCGATGCTGCGGCTCAGGTCCATGGTCTGCGGATGGCGCTGCTCGGTCAGCAGCGTGTGCAGTTGGAACTGCTGCTTGTTCTGCACGTAGTCGCGCGACTGCTCCGAAGGTTCGATGCCGAGCAGGCGCAGGATGTCTTCCTTCACAGCGGTCTTGCCATGGGCGAGACCGGCGGCGCAGACGAGCAGGAAGGTGGCGACGGCGGGTTTGCGATGGCGTGACATGGCGGTCGCGGCCTCAGGGAGTCGGTGAAAGGGTAACGCGGTCCAGCACCCACATCCGTGGGCGGAAATCCCCGCTGAAACGCAGGCACAGCGAATGCGGCGCGTCCAGCTCGCGGGCCAGGGGCGCGCGCAGGGTCGCGAAGCCATCGGCGCCCGCTTCGGCCGGCAGCGGCGCGGTGGCGATGGTTTCGCCATCGCAGGAATCGAGCCGAACGTCGAGTTCGCCGTGCGCGCTCTTCGCCGGCAGGTACTTGCGTGCGGCGTCTTCCTCGGCGCGCTGGTTGAAGAGGTAGGGCAGGCGGCCGGCGCGGACCTCGATGGCGGCGATATCCTGCAGCGGCGCATCCTTCCATTGCCAGCACGGCGCCATGATCGCCACGTTGTACAACGCGCGTACGCCGGTAGCGGGGCCGTCGTCTTCCATGCGCAGCACCGGGCCGTCGGCGGTGCAGGTTTGCAGCTGTTCGTCGGTGCGGGCCAGCAGACCGGTGCGGCTGAAATCGAAACGCTGGACCGGATGCACGATCCGGCCCTCGGCGAGGGCGACAGCGCGAAGTCGCGCCGGCAACTTGATGCGCAATGGCTTCCGGTATTCCAGCTTGGGCATGTCCGTCCCGGCGCCATCGATCGCATAGCGGATCGGGTAACCGAGCGGATTGGCGAGCGTCACCAGTGCGTCGCCCTGCGGGGAGTCGCCCGGTCCCGGCAGCAATGCGGCATCGGCGATCACTTCGAATGGCGTACGCGCGTAGCCGACGCCAAGGGCTTCGTAGCGATGGGTCCACGCCGGCAAACGCCGCAGGAAGCTCGCGTAGTCCTTCCGTTCCTTCGGCGTCCATCCCGTCTCGGCGACGGCGAGCAGGCGCGGGAAGGTGTTGTGTTCGACCCCGGCGAAGCTGCGGTTGTCGGTGGTCCACATGTTCGCCTGCAGGCCGAGGACGTGCTTCTGCTGCGTGGCGTCGAGTTGCGCGGGCACGGGCTCGAAGGCGTAGAACTTGTCCATCGGAATCAGCCGCGGCGCGGGACGGCCGGGGAATTCGTTCGGCGAATCGGTCTGCAGGTAGTCCAGGTACATGCTCGAGGTCGGCGACATGACCACGTCATGGCCCTGTTTCGCCGCCTCGATGCCGCCTTCGATGCCGCGCCAGGACATCACCGTGGCGTCGGGCGCCAGCCCGCCTTCGAGGATTTCGTCCCAGCCGAGCAGGCGCTTGCCGTGCGCTTGCAGGATCGTTTCCAGGCGATGGATGAACCAACTCTGCAGCGCCGTCTCGTCTTTCAGGCCGAGCTTGCGGATCTTCGCCTGCACCGGCTTCGAGGCCTTCCACTGGTCCTTGATCGCCTCGTCGCCACCGATGTGGATGTACTCGCCGGGGAACAGTTGCGCGACTTCGGTGAACACGTGGTCGAGGAAGCGGAACGTGCCTTCTTCGACATTGAACAGGTTGGAATGGATGCCGCGGAATGCGGTGACCGGAATCTTCCTGCCCTCGGTGCCGAGCCGAGGATAGGCGGCGATGGCGGCGGTGGCATGGCCAGGCAGGTCGATCTCTGGAACCACGGTGATGTGGCGCGCGGCGGCGTAGGCGACGATGTCGCGGATCTCGTCCTGCGTGTACCAGCCGCAATAGCGCACGGGCTTGCCGGTCGCGGCGTCGACGCCCGCATCCCCGGCGGGAATGCGGCAACTGCCGATCCTGGCCAGCTTCGGGTAGCGCTTGATCTCGATGCGCCAGCCCTGGTCGTCGGTCAGGTGCCAGTGGAACACGTTGAGCTTGTGCAGCGCCATCGTGTCGAGGAGCTTCTTGACCTGCGCGACACTTTGGAAATGCCGCGCTGAATCGAGCATGTAGCCCCGCCACGGGAAGCGCGGCGCATCCTCGATGTGCAGGGTGGGCAGCACGGCGCGGCCGGCTTCGCCCTGGGTAAGCAACTGCCACAGCGTGACGGCGCCGTAGAACAATCCGGCTTCGTCGTGTGCGACAAGATCGATGCGGTCGGTGTCGATATCCAGTGCGTAGCCCTCGGGCCGGCCACCGGAAGAGGTGTCCAGGCGAAAGCGGATGGCGCTGGCCCCCTGTTCCTGCTCGTCCACAGGGCGGGCCAGCACGCGCAGCGGTGTCTTTCCCGCTGCGGAGAGGAAGCCGTTGAAGCGCTCCGCGACACGCAATGCGGCGTCGCCTTCTGCCGAAATGGTCGTGTTCGCATCCACCGCGAATGAGCCGCTACCGACCTGCATCGACGCAGGTTGCGGAATCAGCGACGGCACGATCGCAGGTTCGTCGGCGGCACGCGCATGGCCGGCCAGCGCCAACAGGCAGGCGGCTATCGGAAGAAAACGACGCATCGCGGCTTTCGGGTTCCGTCCTGGCGGCATGGGGCCGATTATCCGACGATCGGTTATCGTTGCCCATGCCTTTCGTCACGCCCATCGCGCGGGTCGCACGCATGCATCGATATGCACGGAGTGTTTTCTTCCTCGGCCTGATGTCCATGGCGATCGCGCTGCCGTTGCGCGCGGCCGGACCGCATGGCATGGGGCCCGAACCCGGCATCGAAGTGCTGCTGCGCGAGCAGGCCGACCAGTTGCGCGGCAAGCGCATCGGCCTGGTCACCAACATGACCGGCGTGGATCGCGAGCTGCGCAGCGACGTGGACCTGCTGGCCGCACGCAGAGATTTCCGGCTGGTGGCGCTGTTCGGTCCCGAGCACGGCGTGCGCGGCGACGTACAGGCGGGCGCGCACGTGGATTCGTCGCGCGATGTGGCGACCGGCCTGCCGGTGCATAGCCTGTACGGCGAACATCGCGAACCCGACGCGAAGATGCTGCAGGGCATCGACCTGCTGCTGTTCGACATCCAGGACGTCGGCGCGCGCTACTACACCTATCCGTACACGCTGGCCAACGTGCTGCGTGCGGCGAAGAAGCAGGGCATTCCGGTGTGGGTGCTGGACCGGCCGAATCCGCTCGGCGGCGAAAAGGTCGAAGGACCGGTGCTGGAACCGGAATTCGCCTCGTTCGTCGGCCTGTTCCCGATACCCGTGCGCCATGGCATGACCATCGGCGAACTGGCCAGGCTGTTCAACGAAGCCTTCGGCATCGGTGCGCAACTGCGCGTGGTGCCGATGCGCGGCTGGAAGCGCGGCGAGGCCGAACCCGGCGGCGCGATGCCCTGGGTACCGCCGTCGCCGAACATGCCCACGCGCGACACCGCGCTGGTCTATCCGGGCACGGCACTGATCGAGGGCACCAACGTTTCCGAAGGGCGCGGGACCACGCGGCCGTTCGAGACCATCGGCGCTCCGTTCGTCGATGCGCAGCAACTGGCTGTGAGCCTCAATGCGCTGGACCTGCCGGGCGTGCGTTTCCGCCCGACCTGGTTCACGCCGAGTTTCTCCAAGCACCAGGGCGTGTTGTGCGGCGGCGTGCAGCTGCACGTGACCGACCGCGATGCGTTCCAGCCGTTCCGCACCGGCTTGGCCGTGGTCAAGGCCTTGCACGATCTGTATCCGCAGCAGTTCCGCTTCGAGCCGGCATCGCCGTATTTCTTCGACAAGCTGGCCGGCAATGCCTGGATTCGCGAAGGCATCGAGCGCGGTGAGTCGCTCGATGCCTTGCAGGCGCGCTGGGAGCCGGGGCTGGAGAGGTTCCGGCTCCAACGACAGCGTTACCTCTTGTATTGAATCTGCCTTCGTAGGAGCGCCCCTGGGCGCGACCGGGGCAATGGCGCTGCGCGGAAAAGTCCGTGGCTCCCGAACTTTAGGGTCGCGCCCAGGGGCGCTCCTACGATCAGATCAATTTGGCTGCAAGGCGATCCGGTCCACCACCCACATCGTCGGCCGCGTATCGCCGGTGAAATAGACGCACAGGTCGGTCGGCTTCGGTTGCGTCTGGATCGCCGCCTTCAGGGTGACGAAGCCATCCGCATCGGGTTGCGCGGGCATCGGCACGCGGGCCAGTTCGGCGCCCTCGCAACCGGCGCGCAGCACCAGTTCGCCGTGCGCGGTCCGCGCCGGCTGGAACTTGCGGCTGGTTTCGTCGTGGGCCAGCTGGAAGTTGTATGGCAGGCGCGCCGCATGCACTTCGATTGCGCCGATGGCGGAAAGATCGGCCTGCTTCCACTGCCAGCAGGGATTGAAGATGTCGACGTTGTAGATGCCGCGCTCGCCCTTGAACGGGCCGTCGTCCTCCAGCCGCAAGCCCAGGCCCTTGCCGCACGAGGCCAACGCATTGTTGCCGCGGCTCAGCAGCGAAGCGGCATCGATGTCGAACGTGTTCGCATCCGCCAGTGCCTGCCCATCGACGAACACCGCCGCGCGCAGCTGGGTCGGCACCACGACGTCGAACGGCTTCGCATACGCGGTGGACGTCGCGGTCGGCGCGCTGCCATCGGTGGTGTACCGGATGTCTGGATAGCCCAGCGGATTCGACAGCGACACTTTCGCCGTGGCGCTGCCGCCGGCTTCGGCCTGGAGCTCGACTTCGAAGGGCGTACGCGCGTATTCGACGTCCTGCGCGCGCCAGCGCGGCAGTTGCGCGGGCAGGCGGGCGAGGAAGCTGGCGTAGTCCTTCCGGTCCTTCGGCGTCCAGCCGGTTTCGGCCACCGCGGCCAGGCGCGGGAACAGGTTGTGCTGCACGCGCGCGAAGGTGCGCGAGTGCTCGGTCCACATGTTGGCCTGCAAGCCGAGGATGTGCTGCTGCTTGTCGGCAGGCAGTTCGGCCGGCACCGGCTCGAAGGCGTAGACCTGCTTCATCTCGATGATCGACGGGCGTCCCGGCGGCTCATTGGCCGAACGGGTCTGCAGATAATCGAAATACAGATCGGACGAAGGCGACATCACCACGTCGTGGCCCTGCTTCGCCGCTTCCAAGCCGCCTTCGGTGCCGCGCCAGGACATCACCGTGGCCGATTCCGGCAGCTTGCCTTCGAGGATCTCGTCCCAGCCGATCAGGCGCTTGCCGTGCGCGGCGAGGAATTTCTCCAGGCGCGCGACCATCAGGCCCTGCATCGCCATCTCGTCCTTCGCGCCCTGTTCCTTCATCTGCTGCTGGATGCGCTGCGAAGCGATCCACTGGTCCTTCACCGCCTCGTCGCCGCCGATATGCACATAGCGGCCGGGGAACAGTTTCACCATTTCGCCCAGCACGTCCTCGAAGAAGCGATAGGTTTCCTCTTCGGTATTGAACAGGTTGCTGTTGACGCCCCATTCGTTGGAGACGGGCAATGACTTGCCGGTCACGCCCAGCTGCGGATACGCGGCGATGGCCGCGACCGCATGGCCGGGCACGTCGAATTCCGGCATGACTTCGATATGGCGCGCGGCGGCGTAGGCGACCACGTCGCGGACCTGCGCCTGCGTGTAGAAGCCGCAATACGGCGCCGGCTTGCCGGTCGCGGGATCGATGCCGGCGTCGCCAGCCGGGATCCGGCAAGCACCGATTTCGGTAAGCTTCGGATACTTCGGAATCTCGATGCGCCAGCCCTGATCGTCGGTCAGGTGCCAATGGAACACGTTGAGCTTGAGCAAGGCCATCGCATCGAGCAGGCGCTTGATCTCGTCGACGCTCTGGAAGTGCCGCGCCGAATCCAGCATCGCGCCGCGCCAGCCGAAGCGCGGGGCGTCTTCGATGTGCAGTGCGCGCACCGCGACCTTGTCGCCATTGGCCGGGGTAAGCAACTGCAGCAGTGTCGCGGCGCCGTAGAACAACCCGCGTTCGTCGGCCGCACGTACCACGATGCCGTCCGGCTTCACGTCCAGCACATATCCCTCCGAAGAAGGCGATGCGCCGGCAGCAATCTCGAAGCGGATGCCGCCGGCGCCGGCATCGGCAAGCGGGATTTCCGGGCGCTTCTCCTTGGCGAGGAAACCATTGAACAGCCTGGCCACGCGCTGCGCGGCTTCGCCTTGGGCATGCAGGCGCGTGCCGGCGTCGACGACGAACTGGCCATCGCTGGTCTGCAGCGTCGCCGGAGCCGGGATCAGTGCGGGGGCTGCGGCAGTGGGGGCGGCATGGTCGCCGTGCTGTTCGGTTGCGGGCTTGCATGCAACCAGCGCGACAAGGGCGAGTGCGAACGGGATAGCGCGGAACGAGGACAAAGGCTTCATCGGTTTTCCGGAAGTCGTGGTGCGTGGCGCAGCTTGCAAAAGAAAACGGGCCCGGACAAGTCCGGACCCGCTGGATACAGCTTTACTTCGAACCAGCCATTGCTCAGAACTTGAAGCGGAAGTTCAGGTAGTACTGGCGGCCATTGGAGTACATCGCGTAGGGCAGCACGCCCGCGGCAGTCTTGGTGTAGTAGGACTTGACCGGGTCGTTGAGGTTCAACCCGTCCAGGCTGATGGTCAGCCAATCGGTCGCCTTGTAGTTGAGCGAAGCCGACACCGTGCCGAAGTCGTCCTCGTAGAAGGCGTCGGTACGGCTGACGCCGGCATAGAACGCTTCACGGAAGCTGTAGGCGACGCGCGCGCTGAACGTGTCGTTTTCGAAGTAGCCAGCGACGTTGTAGGTGTTCCTCGAAGTACCGTTCAGCGGCTTGCCGCCTTCGGTGGAACTGTTGGCGCGGGTGTAGTTGGCCGACACGCCGAACCATTCGCCGATCGGCTGCTGCCAGTTCAGCTCAAGGCCGGTGACCTTGCCGTCGGTGTTGACCGGAACGGAAACCAGGTAGTCGCTGTACACGTCGGTGCCGGTTTCATGGCTCGCGGCCTGGTCCTTGTACGCGATCGTGGTCGTGCCGAAACCGACGTAGTCCTTCAGGTGCATGCTGTACAGGCTGGCGGACAACAGGGCACGCGGAGCGTAGTACCACTCCAGGGCGACATCGAAATTGGTCGAAATCAGCGGATCCAGCTGCGGATTGCCGCCGCTGCCGGTATGGGTCAGGTCGTCCAGCGACAGCGAGCCGGCCAACGCCGAATAGTCGGGGCGAGTCATCGTTTTCGACGCGGCGATGCGCGCGACCACGTTGTCGTCCAGGTCCAGCTTCAGGTTAACGCTGGGCAGCAGCTTGTTGTAGCTGTTGTCAACCGTCACCGGCAGGTAGTCGCCGAACGCCGAACCGGTGATCGCGCCCGGAACGCCCGAGGCGACCGGCAGCGCCTGGTTGTAGCGGATGGTGCCGTCGGTCTTCACGTAGCGCAGGCCGACGTTGCCGCTCCAGCGTTCGCCTTCGAAGTTGGCTTGCACATAGGCGGCCGAGACCTTCTCCTTCACGCCGTACACGTCGGAGAAGTAGAAGCGCTCGGGGTTGTTGCGGTTGGCGAACTCGGCGTTGATCGCGGCCAGCTGTTCCGGCGTGTAATACCAGATTTCGGACGGGACGCTGCCGCCGATGCCGTTGCCGAAATCGCCGGGGTAATGGGCGGCATCGGTCGGGTAGTTGGCGATGTTCTGCCAATCGGTGGCCCAGTTCGGGCCTTGTGCGATCTCGAAGTCGTTCTTGCGCTCGTGTTCGGAGTAGCGGACGCCGAAGTCCAGCGATGCCAGCACGCCGTCGGTAAAGCCGTATTCACCATCGGCTGCGAACCAGTCTTCCTTGTCGCTCACGTCGATGCCCTGGCCGCCGAAGATCCAGCCGGCGGTGGGCAGATGGTTCGCGGGCGTGTTGTTGCCGCCGAGACTCCAGTCGATAGCCTTGTCGATGCCGTGCATGGCCCAACTGGCGCCGGCGCCCTGGCCGATGCCGGTTTCCAGCACGTCCTGCGTGGGGCTGCTGCCCTTGCCCTTAGAGGTGCCGAGCTGGAACTTGAGGTCAAGCGAATCGCTGGCCCGCCAGTCGGCATCGAGGGCGATGTAATTGGACGAAGACTTCGCGCCCGGGCGCGAGATCATGTCGTACACGCCATAGGCGCCATCGGCGGCGGTGCCGTCGGGGTTGAGCGTGCCGGAGGTGATGACGCCGTTCTGCACGACGGCATTGGCGAACGTGGCGCCGTTGCCCAGCGCATGGCTGGTCCACAGCATGTAGTTGCGGTTGTAGTTGTCCGCTTTCAGTTCCGACGCGAAGGCGTTGAGGTTCAGGGTCAGGTTGTCGCCGGCCTTCACTTCGATGTCGAGCACGCCACCAGTGCGCTTGCGTTCCTGTTCGAACAGCACCGCTCCGAGCAGGTTCGGATAGTAGGTGCCGGCCAGTTGGGGATTGGCCAGTGCAGCGGCCGAGTCCGCCGCGATCTGGCCATAGCCGCCGACCACTTCTTGGCCATCGCGACGCAGATGGCGTTCTTCGGAGAAGCCCTGCACCATCACGCCGATGGTGCCGGCATCGTTCTTCCAGTTGAACAAGGCGCTGACCTGCGGATCGGTCTTGCCCGCCAAGTCGGAGTAGACCGCGCCCAGCGAGCCGGTCGCGGTGAAATTGTCCGCGTACTGCAACGGGCGGCGGGTGATGATGTCGACCGAACCGGCGCTGCCGCCTTCGACCAGCTTGGCCTCCGAACCCTTGTGCACGACCACCTGGTCGACGATTTCGGACGGCAACAGCGAGTAGCTGACGCTGCGGCCCACGGTCTGCACCTGGCTCAGCACGAACCAGTCGCCGGTGCCGATGTTGTGGCCGTTGACCAGGGTCTGGGTCAGGCCGGGGCTGGTGCCGCGCATGCTGACGCGATCGGCTTCGTCGAAGCCGCCTTCGCTTGCGCTGGAGGAGCTGATGTTCACGCCCGGCAGTTCGCGCAGGGTGTCGGCCACGTTCTTCGCCGGCAGCTTGCCGATGTCCTCGGCGGTGACCACCTCGACGTGCGACTTGGCGTCGCGCTTCACGTCCAGCGCCTTTTCGATGCTGCCGCGGATGCCGGTCACGGTCACCGCGTCCAGCTCGGTGGCTTGGGCTTGCTGCTGCGGGGCGGCCGCGTCTTGCGCCTGCGCATGCATCGAGACCACGAGGCCCGTCGCGACGGCGACGGAAAGAAGCGATTTGCGGTATTTCATGTGTGTCTCTCCCATCATGATTTGTGAGCGGCCGGAGCCGGGTTGCTGCTGTGTTGCCCAAGGTCGGCCGAACGCTCCGCCCCCGTTTTCCTGTCCACGCCATCCCCTGCGCCGACGTTGTCCTCAGTCGTCCGTGGCGTGGCCGAGGTACCAACTGGCGGCGCCGATGACGCCCAGTTGCCCGTGCTCGACCAATTTCACGGGAATGCGCTGCAGCGCCTCGCGCATCGGCCCCTTGTCCAGGAAGCGCGCGGCGAAATCGCTGCGGAGAAGGAAGTCGCCGAGGTGCGGCAGGATGCCGCCGGCCAGGTACACGCCGCCCTGGATGCCATAGGTCAGCGCAAGGTCGCCGCAGACGCTGCCGAGCAGGCCGCAGAACACCTCCAGCGCTTCGCGCGCCGCGCCGTCGTGGCCGTCCAGCGCCGCGGCGGTGACTGCGTTGGGCGTGGCCAGCGCCGGCTCCGAACCGTGCAGGGCACAGACGGCGTGGTACAGGTTGAGCAGGCCGGGTCCCGACAGCGCATGTTCGATC
Organism: Pseudoxanthomonas helianthi; assembly: GCF_017939625.1. Classification (GTDB taxonomy): domain Bacteria; phylum Pseudomonadota; class Gammaproteobacteria; order Xanthomonadales; family Xanthomonadaceae; genus Pseudoxanthomonas_A; species Pseudoxanthomonas_A helianthi. The sequence goes on along the minus strand of NZ_JAGKTC010000001.1, from coordinate 1,016,301 downwards.
GACACGTGGCTGCGGCCGCGCAGCATCTGTCCCAGCAGTGCCAGTTCGCGCGCATTGCCGGCGGCCAGCGAGGCCTGGCCGGCTTCGGTCGCCAGCACCACGGGGCGCGCGCCGTTCGGAATCCACACGGCTGCGCCCAAGCCAGTGCCGGGACCGAGCACCAGCACCGGTCCCTGCGCCGGCGCGATGGCCGGGCCGGCCAGGCGGATCGCCTGTTCGCCGTCGAAGCCGGCCACCGCGTGCGCCAGCGCTTCGAAATCGTTGACCAGGCGCAGGTCGGCGAAGCCGAGGCGTTCGCGGATCGCCGCCGGCGACAACTGCCATGGCAGGTTCGCGGAAATGACGCTGCCGTCTTCCAGCGGGTAACCGGCGCTGGCGATCACCCCGCGGCTTACCGCCACGCCGGGCAACTGGCGCAGGTAGGCCTCGAAGATCTCGGCCAGGCCGGGATAGTCGGCGCACTGGTACTTGCGGTACTCCGACACGCTGAGGGGGCACCCCGCGTCGTCGGCACGGACCAGGCCCAGCCGCACATGGGTGCCGCCGACATCCGCCGCGACGAAAGCTTCGCCGGCGGAGGGCCGGGAACGTGCCAGTGCGGGGCGAGCCATGACCACCATGCGTTTCCGAAACCTCGGGATTCGTGGAAGGGCCAGGCCCCTTTGTTGCGGCGGAGTTTCAAAATCCTTTGACAACGATGTCAAGACTTTGGACACCCATTGGTATCCCGCTGCGGAGGCGTATGGAGCAAATGTGACTTCAGTCACAAATTAGATCGATTTGAGCAAATCGAAGGCTCTATCCGGTCAAAGTTTCATGTTGCAGTGCCGCATGATCTCCGCGCCGAAACCTCGGAAGCCCGCGGCTTTCGAATGGGCTCAGGTAGCTTCCAGAGGGTTTTTGTGACAACGTTGTTCCCGCCGCTTCCGCACCGGGATGCGCGAATGCCGGCCCATCGCCATCCATTCGGGGAGCACCGCGCATGAGCGCAAGCCCAGCCACGCGCCAGACCACGTCGATCGCCATCGTCGGCGCGCTGTTTTTCATCTTCGGCTTCGTCACCTGGCTCAACGGGCCGCTGATCGGCTTCGTCCAGCTCGCCTTCGAGCTGAGCGTGGTCAAGGCCTTCCTGGTCACCTTCGTCTTCTATCTGTCGTACTTCGTGTTCGCGTTGCCCGCGTCGGCGATCCTCGACCGCACCGGGATGAAGAAGGGCATGGCGCTGGGCCTGCTGGTGATGGCGGTGGGCGCGGCGACGTTCGGCGAGTTCTGCGTGCGCCGCTGGTATCCGGGCGCGCTGGGCGGGCTGTTCGTGATCGGCGCGGGCCTGGCCGTACTGCAGACCGCGTCGAATCCGTACATCAGCATCCTCGGCCCGATCGAGAGCGCGGCCCAGCGCATCGCGGTGATGGGCATCTGCAACAAGGTCGCCGGCATCCTCGCCCCGCTGGTGCTGGGCGCGCTGGTGCTGCACGGCATGGACAACCTCAGCGAGCAGGTTGCGGCGGCCGATGCGGCCGGCAAGGCCGCGCTGCTGGACGAGTTCGCCGCGCGCGTGCACCTGCCCTACCTGGTGATGGCCGGCGTGCTCGCGGTGCTGGGCATCGCGATCCTGTTCTCGCCGTTGCCCGATCTGCGCTCCGAGCAGGGCAGCAAGGCGGACGCGGGCGGCGACAGCCTGTTCAACTATCCGCACGTATGGCTGGGTGCGCTGGCGATCTTCGTCTACGTCGGCGCCGAAGTGATGGCCGGCGACGCCATCGGTACGTACGGCCACAGCTTCGGCCTGCCGGTGGACCAGACCAAGTTCCTGACCTCGGCCACGCTGACCGCGATGCTGTTGGGCTACATCGTCGGCTTCGTCGCCATTCCGCGCTTCATTTCGCAGCAGAGCTACCTGGTGTGGTCGGCGGTGCTGGGCGTGCTGCTGACCATCGGCGCCTACCTGACCAAGGGCTACGTGTCGGTGGCCTTCGTCGCCGCGTTGGGCTTCGCCAACGCGATGATGTGGCCGGCGATCTTCCCGCTGGCGATCCATGGCCTGGGCAAGCTGATCGAACGCGGTTCGGCGCTGCTGATCATGGGCATCGCCGGCGGCGCGATCGTGCCGCAGCTGTTCGCCCTGCTGAAGGAACGGATGGACTTCCAGCTGGTGTTCATGCTGCTGATGGTGCCGTGTTACCTGTATATCCTGTACTTCGCCGCGCGCGGGCACAGCGTGCCGCCGCGGCGTTGAACCGGGAAACGGAGTGGCCATGCGCAGACCCACGATCAAAGACGTCGCCGAACGCGCCAACGTGTCGTTGAAGACCGTGTCGCGGGTGATCAACAACGAACCGTCGGTGCTGCACGGGACGCGCGCGCGGGTGTTGCGCGCGATCGACGAGCTCGACTACGAACCCGATGCCGCCGCACGCAACCTGCGCAGCGGCACGCCGTTCGTGATCGGCCTGGTCTACGACAACCCCAACCCGTACCACATCATCGGCGTGCAGAACGGCGTGCTGGCCGCGTGCCGCGAAACCGGTTTCGGCCTGCAGATCCATCCCTGCGATTCGACCTCGCCGCTGCTGGCCGACGAGCTGGCCGACTTCGCCCAGCGTTCGCGCCTGGCCGGACTGGTGCTGACCGCGCCGATGTCCGAACGCATGGAGCTGGTCGAGGCGCTGGCCGCGCGCGGCGTGCCGCTGGTGCGGATCATCGCCGCCACGCGCGATCCCGAGGACGGCCATCCCTGCGTCTATGTCGACGACCGCGACGCGGCCTACGAAATCACCGAACACCTGATCCAGCTCGGCCACCAGCGCATCGGCTTCCTGTGGGGTGGGCTGGCGCACCTGTCCAGCACCGAGCGCTACGCCGGCTACGAGCAGGCGCTGGCCGATTACAACATCCCGCTGGACAAGCATCTGGTGGTGCCGGGCGATTACACCTTCGACGACGGCTTCCGCGGCGCGCGCCGCCTGCTGGCCTTGCGTGAACCGCCGACCGCGATCTTCGGCTGCAACGACGAGATCGCCGCCGGCGCATTGGCCGCGGCGAAGTCGGCCGGCCTGAATGTTCCGTACGACCTGTCCATCGCCGGTTTCGAAGACAGTCCGTTCTCGCGCCAGTCGTGGCCGGCGCTGACCACGGCCAAGCAGGCCACCGAGGAAATCGCCCGCCACGCCGCGCGCCTGCTGATCGCGCGCCTGCGCCAGGACGCCTACGACGACCACCCGATGCCGGTGCACAACCAGGGCTTCGCGCCGCAGCTGGTGGTGCGCGGCTCGACCGCGCCGATGCGCCCGCGTCCCCCCGAATCCAGACCCAACGAATGACCCCCGCCGTGAGCCCAGCCCCCGAATCCACCCTGATGTTCAATGAAGCGGCGCAGGCCGCCGACGTGGTCGCCGCGCAGTTCGCGCGCAATGCCGGCACCGTCGCAGCGCTGGCCACCGACCTGCGCGCCAATCCGCCGCCGTTCGTGGCCACCTGCGCGCGCGGCAGTTCCGACCACGCTGCCACCTACGCCAAGTACCTGTTCGAAACCCAGCTCGGTTTCGTCACGGCGTCGGCTTCCCCGTCGGTCGGTTCGGTGTACGAGGCAAAACAGAAGCTCGCCAACGCGCTGTACATCGTGATCTCGCAATCGGGCAAGAGTCCCGACCTGCTGCGCAACGCCGAAGCCGCGCGCGAAGCGGGCGCGCGCGTGGTCGCGCTGGTCAACGTCGAGGACTCGCCGCTGGCGCAACTGGCCGACACCGTGCTGCCGCTGTGCGCGGGACCGGAGCGCAGCGTCGCCGCGACCAAGAGCTACCTCGCCTCGCTGGCCGCGATCCTGCAACTGGCCGCGCACTGGAAGAACGAAGCGCCGCTGCTCGATGCATTGCCGGCGTTGCCCGATGCGTTGCGCTCGGCATGGCAGTGCGACTGGTCGTCGCTGACCGAAGGGCTGGTCGACGCGCATAACCTGTTCGTCCTGGGTCGCGGCCTGGGCTTGGCCGCCGCCCAGGAAGCAGCGTTGAAGTTCAAGGAAACCTGCGGCCTGCATGCCGAGGCCTACAGCTCGGCCGAGGTGAAGCACGGGCCGATGGCGCTGGTCGGACCGGGGTTCCCGGTGCTGGCCTTCGCCCAGCCCGACGAAACCGGCGCCGGCACGCTGGCCGCCGCGCAGGAATTCCGCGGTCGCGATGCGCAGGTTTGGGTCGCGGCGGAACAGGGTGGAGATTTGCCGCTGGCGCATTCGCCGCATCCGGCTTGCGCGCCGCTGTTGACCATCCAGAGCTATTACCGCGCGATCAACGCGCTGGCGTTGTTGCGCGGTTACAACCCCGACGTGCCGCCGCATCTGAACAAGGTCACCGAAACAGTCTAGTTTTTGTCTCGTCATCCCGGCGAAAGCCGGGACCCTAGCCTTTGCTTTCGCTCCGAGGACGAATAGGCAAGGGCAACCGCAAGAGCTGGGTCCCGGCTTTCGCCGGGATGACGATATCGAGAATGTAGAGTTCAATCCATGAGCACCTTCGCCCTCACCAACGCACAAGTCCTGACCGACAACGGCTTCCTGTCCGGCATCGCCGTGCTGGTCGAGAACGGCAGGATCGCCGCACTGCTGCCCGAGTCGGAACTGTCGAACGACCTGCAACGCCACGACCTGCACGGCGATTACCTGCTGCCCGGCTTCATCGACGTGCAGGTCAACGGCGGCGGCGGCGTGCTGTTCAACAACGCACCCACCGTCGAAGCGCTGCGCACCCTTGTCGCGGGGCATCGCAAGTTCGGCAGCACCGGCCTGATGCCGACCCTGATCAGCGACGACGTCGAGGTGATGCGCGAAGCGGTGGAAGCCGTGCGCCGCGCCATCGCCGAAGGCGTGCCGGGCGTGCTCGGCATCCACCTGGAAGGCCCGTACATCGCGCCGGCGCGCAAGGGCACGCACAACGCGGACAAGTTCCGCGTGCCCGATGCGGCCGAGATAGAAATGGCCACGTCGCTGGACAACGGCGTCACCCTGATCACGCTGGCGCCCGAGCGCGTGCCGGCGGAGACGATCCGCGCGATGGTCGCGCGGGGTGCGAAAGTCTGCGCGGGACATACCGCGGCGACCTACGAAGAAGCCCGCGCCGGCCTCGACGCGGGCATCAGCGGCTTCACCCACCTGTACAACGCGATGACCCCGCTGCAGGGCCGCGAGCCCGGCGTGGTCGGGGCGGCCCTGGAAGACGCGGACAGCTGGTGCGGCGTGATCGTCGACGGCGTCCACGTGCATCCGGCCAGCCTGCGCGTGGCGCTGGCGGCCAAGCCGCGCGGCAAGGTCGTGCTGGTTACCGATGCGATGCCGATGGTCGGTTCCGACGATCCCAGCTTCGACCTGTACGGCGAAACCATCACCGCGAAGGATGGCGTGGTGCGCAACGCCGCGGGCTCGCTGGCCGGTTCCGCGCTGGACATGGCCAGTGCGGTACGCAACACGGTCCACCTGGTCGGCCTGCCGCTGGGCGAAGCCGCGCGCATGGCGTCGACCTATCCCGCGCAATGGCTGGGTATCGATGGCGTGCGTGGTCGCATCGCCGAGGGCCTGGCCGCCGATTTCGTTGCGTTGGATCGTGATCTGCAGGTGTCCGCAACGTGGATCGGCGGCGAGCGTGAGTAAGGCGTTGCCGGCGAAGCCGAAACGCTTCGCGTCGGTCGACGCGCTGCGCGGCCTCACCGTCGCGGCGATGCTGCTGGTCAACAACCCGGGCGACTGGGGCCACGTCTACGCGCCGCTGCTGCATTCGGAATGGAACGGCTGCACGCCGACCGACCTGGTATTCCCGTTCTTCCTGTTCATCGTCGGCGTGTCGATCGCGCTGGGCATCGTGCCGCGCATCGAAGCCGGCGCCGATCCGCGGCCGTTGCGACGCGCCGTGTGGGCGCGCGGAGCGAAGATCATCGGCCTCGGCGTGCTGTTGCACCTGCTGGCATGGTGGTTGATGGACAAGCCGGCGTTCCGCCCGCTCGGCGTGTTGCCGCGGATCGGCATTTGCTTCATCGCCGCCGGCCTGCTGGCGACGGCGAGCAGGCCGCGTACGCAATGGGTGTCGATCGTCGTGCTGTTGCTCGGCTACTGGGCCGTGATGGCGGCAGGCGGCTCGTACGAACCCTTCGTCAACCTCGCCAGCCGCGTCGATACCGCGTTGTTTGGCGTGCACAACTACATCTACGACGCCGCCAGCGGGCGCGGGCACGATCCGGAAGGTCTGCTTTCCACCCTGCCGTCCATCGCCACGACCTTGCTGGGGTTGCGCGCGGGGGACTGGTTGCGGCATGGGGAAACGAAACGTCTGCCGTGGTTCGCCCTTGTCGCGTTGGCGCTGGGTGCGCTCTGGTCGTTGTGGTTCCCGTTCAACAAGAACCTGTGGACCTCGTCGTACGTACTGTGGACCGCGGGTTGGGCGGCGCTGGCGCTGTGGCTGGCGCATCGGCTGGTCGACGTGCGCGGCTGGCCGGCGCTGGGCCGCAGTTTCGGCGTCAATGCCATCACCGCCTACGCCGGCTCCGCGCTGATGGTGTACGTGTTCGCCGGTCTGGGTTGGTCGGATCCGATCTACCGGGTCGGCTTCGCGGACTGGATGACGCCGCTGTTCGGCCCGTACGTGCCGTCGCTGGCCTTCGCCCTCGTCTTCGTCCTGGTGTGGTGGGGCATCGTGCGCTGGATGGATCGGCGCGGGTGGCACTGGAAGGTATAGCGGTTTGGTGGGCACGCTTCATGTGCCCACCTCGCTTGAACATTGCACCTGCGGTGGGCACAAGAAGCGTGCCCACCCTACGTGCTTGTCGAATCCCGGTCCTGTCGTTCGTCTATGTCGTGGAGGAGGGCAAGCGCCCGCCCAGGCCATCGACCCGAAAGGAGGAGTCGCCGTGAACCTTCCAACGAACCCGACCATCACCGCCTTCGAACGCTCGCCCGATGGCGGCATGGGCCTGGCGCGCGATACGCGCGTGCGCTGGGCGCTGGAAGAAGTGGGCCAGCCTTACGACGTGCGGCTGGTTTCCTTCCAGGCGATGAAGGAGCCCGCGCATCTGGCGCTGCATCCCTTCGGGCAGATCCCGACTTACGAGGAAGGCGATCTCGCCCTGTTCGAGACCGGCGCGATCGTGCTGCACATCGCGGAGCATCATGCGGGTCTGCTGCCTGGCGATGCCGACGCGCGGGCGCGCGCGATCATGTGGATGTTCGCCGCGGTCAACACGGTGGAGCCGCCGATCCTGGAGCTGGTGATCGCGAGGATCCACGAGGGCGACAAGCCCTGGGCCAAGGAGCGCCTGCCCTTGGTCGCGGAACGCGTCCGCAACCGGCTGAAGCAGCTTTCCGCCCGCCTCGGCGATGCCGAATGGCTCGATGGCGCCTTCAGCGCGGGCGACTTGATGATGGCGTCGGTGCTGCTGCGCCTGCGGCCGTCGGGCATCCTCGACGAGTTCCCCAGCCTCGCCGCGTATGTCGCGCGGGCCGAAGCGCGGCCTGCGTACCAGCGGGCGTTCGCCGCGCAGCTGGCGATCAACGCCAGCCGAGCTGTGTAGGGTGGGCACGCTTTCCGTGCCCACCGCACGGGCTAATTGATGATCTCGCCCATGCCCGTTTCGATGCGTTCCCTCAAATGCCGGATGAACTCGGGATCGTAGGATTCCCAATCATCGAGTTCGCCGACGATTTTCAGGGGATGCCGGCTCCGGTATGAGCGCGTCGGGTTGCCCGGGAATTTCTTGTTGGTGACGTTCGGGTCGTCTTCGAAAGGGCCGGTCGGCGCCACGACATATACCCGCGGCCTGCCATTTCCCTTGGCGATTTCCGCGGCAAGGCCAGCTCCTTTCGGCAGGGTCGTGAAATAGATGTGGTTCATCACCACGCTGTCGTCGTAGTTGGATCTGAAGCCCGCGGTCAGCAGGCCGCCGGCCGAAAGATCCGCCTTCGTTCCGTGATAGAACGGACCGGCCACCGTATCGCAGTTCTCCGCGGAAACCGGAACCCAGTCGTCGTCCGGAACCAATGCGTCGTTGTGCATCGTCTGGTCGCCCTCTTGCCTGCCTTGTCGACAGGGGCGCGATTCTAGTGTCCGCTTTCAGCCTTGCCGCAAGCCCCCACGGGTGATATAAATTCATGGTGGGAGGCGCAGCGCGCCTCCTTTTTTTGTTTGGTTCCGCGGCGAGGGATAGCGGTTGCGCGACCGCCCGGTCGCTTCAGATGCCGGGACCGGGGCGTGGAATTCGGGTGAAACCGCCGTCGTGCGCCCGAGTGTGCGGGCCGATGACCTATGGCGATGTCGCGCCGCAAGTGCTCTCGTGGATGATGCGCTGCACGCGTTCGAATTCGGCCCTGTTCTTCTCGGCGTTCTCGGTACGGCCGAAGCGCCACGCGACTTCGGTTTCGCCAAGACGCTTCTTCCACGCCTCGCACAAGGCGCCATCGGGCACGCGCGCGCACTGGTCGTAGACGATGTCGCAGGCCTGGCCGGCGCCGGTGGACGGGTTGCCATCGAGTCCGACGGTGCGCAGGGGCAGGCAGCGTTTCTGCGGCTCGCTGCTCTCGGTGACGTAGCTGTCGCGGTCGTAGGTGGTGCACTGGAACAGGACCGGCGGCGACAGCCGCGGCTTGTCGTCGGCGACGGCTTCGACGGGCTCTTCGCGCGGGGTGTCGGGTACGGCTTCGGGCCTGGGTGGCGCGGCGGGCAGCGGAGCCGGCGTCGACGGTTTCGCGGCGGCCCCCATCGGTACCGTGTTTACGCCCTGCATGGTCTTCTTCTCTTCACGCGAGCCTTTCGGGCACGGCGAATTCTGGATGGTCAGGTGACCGGCCGCATCGGTGCAGCGATAGAACACGACATCGCCGGCAAAGGCGGGAGCGGCCGGCAACAGGCCCAGGACAAGCAACATCGAACGCATCAGTAGGTTCCGCAATCGTTGGCGAGGCGCGCATCGATGCCGCGCTGTTCGAGGTCCAGCTCGCGACGTTCGCTCTGCAGCGCGCTGTAGTAACGGCGCTGGATCTCGTAGCGGCGGTCGGACAACCGCGCACAGACTTCCTGCGGTGGCAGTTGGTGGCAAGTATCGCGCACCCAGGTACCGCCGCCCATGCCGGCATACGTCGGCACCACCGCTTCGCGCACGCTGCCGCTGCGGAAACTGCCGCTGACGTGGCCATTGTCGACGCGGACGTGGGCGTGACCGGGTTCGACCACCGGCACTCGCGCCAGGGCCGGGTAGCCGAGCGTCCACAACGGGACCCAGCGCGGATTGCCTTCGCCGTTGTCGCTGCTGTAGCGACGGCCGTCGGGATCGACGCACTCGTACATAGGTTGCGGCGGCGTGCGGTAGACCACGCTCGTTTGCGGCGCGGATGCGGCGGGCGGGGTCGGCGCGATCGTGATCGGCGGGGCGCGGCCGGGTGCGGGATCGCGCGGGCGCTGCATCGAGCGCACCTGCTGCGTCTCGCCCTTCGCGCACGGCGTATCGCGCAGGGTCAGTCGCCCGTCGCTGCCGACGCAGCGATAGATCGTCACGTCGCCGGCGCGCGCCGGCGCGATGGCCTGCGCGGCGAGCAGGACGGAGGCGAGGGTGGTGGCTTTCCACATGCGCGCATCTTGCGCGCAACGCACGTACGCGGGAAGCCGCGACGCGGCGTCCGTTCAGCCGCGGAAAACGTGGCCGCTGAGCGCGTCGCGGATCGGCGTGGGTTGGTCGAGGCCGCCCGTTTCTCCTTCGGTCGCGCCATCGACCAGGGCAAGAACCGCCGGATCGAGCTGGTCGCGGTTGAATGCCGAAGGCGCGCCGGCCAGGTTGGCGCTGGTCGATACCAGCGGCCCGCCGAAGGCGCGGCACAGCGCGACCACGGTCGGATGCGCGCTGATCCGCACGGCGATGCCGGCATGCGCGCCGGTGATCCAGCGTGGCGCGCTGGCGCTGGAGGGCAGTACCCAGGTATTCGGGCCCGGCCACGACGCCAGCACTTCGGCCAGGCGCGCCTCCGACACGGTCGCCAAGTCCAGTACCGGCTGCAGTTGGGCCAGGTCGGCGGCGATCAGGATCAGGCCTTTTTCCACCGGACGCTGCTTGATCGCCAGCAGGCGCAGCACCGCGGCCTCGTCGAACGGATCGCAGCCGAGGCCCCAGACGGCTTCGGTGGGGTAGGCGATGACGCCGCCGGATTTCAACCGGGCGACGGCATCGTCGAGGGTGAGCGCGGTAGACATGTGCGGAGTTTGTCGCATTGCCGCGACGATTGCTCGCCTTTGCTTTGTAGAGCCGAGCATGCTCGGCTCTACGAGGCGGAACTACGACTTCTTGACGACGCGCTTCTTGCCGGGCTCGAACTTCGCCGCGGTGACCAGTACCTTGGCCGGTTCGACGTCGCCGGACAGCGGCCGCACGGCCTTCTTGGCCGGCGCCTTCTTGGCGGCAGTCTTCTTGGTCGCGGTCTTTTTCGCGGCGGTCTTCTTCGTCGCCGTCTTCTTCGCGGTCACTTCCTTGGTCTTGGCCGTGGCCTTCTTCGCGCCGAAGCCGCGCCGCGCCGGCTTGCCGGTTTCCTCGAGCAGCTTCTGCACCTCTTCCAGGGTCAGCGACGCCGGCTCGCGATCCTTGGGGATCTTGCCGTTGAGCTTGCCGTCGCTGATGTACGGGCCGAAGCGGCCGTTCAGCACCTGGATGTCGCTGTCGGCGAATTCCTTGATGATGCGGTTGCGCGCGATCTCTTCCTTCTCTTCGATCAGGAACACCGCGCGCGCCAGGTCGATGGTGTACGGATCGTCTTCCTTCTTCAGCGAGGCATAGGTCGAGCCGCGCTTGGCGAACGGGCCGAAGCGGCCGATGCCGACGCTGACTTCCTCGCCGTTGGATTCGCCCAGCTTGCGCGGCAGCTTGAACAGCTCGATGGCTTCCTCGAGCGTGATCGTGTGCATCGACATGCCGGGACGCAGCGAGGCGAACTCCAGCTTCTCGTCCACGTCCTTGTCGCCGATCTGCGCGTACGGGCCGAAACGGCCCAAGCGCACGCTGACCGGCTTGCCGCTCTTCGGATCGGTGCCCAGCTCGCGCGCGCCGGTGGCTTCGCTGCGGTCGACCGATTCGGATTTCTCCTCGACCAGTTCCTTGAACGGGCCCCAGAACTTCTCCATCAGCGGCACCCACTCTTCCTCGCCGCGGGAGACGGCGTCCAGCTCGTCCTCCATGTTCGCGGTGAAGTCGTAGTCGACGTAGCGGGTGAAGTGGCTGCTGAGGAACTTCGACACCGCGCGGCCCACGTCGGTGGGCTTGAACGCGCGGCCTTCCATTTCCACGTACTTGCGGAACTGCAGGGTCTGGATGATCGAGGCGTAGGTGGACGGACGGCCGATGCCGTATTCCTCCAGCGCCTTGACCAGCGCGGCTTCGGTGAAGCGCGGCGGCGGCTGGGTGAAGTGCTGGTCGGCGTGGATGCGGTCCAGCGGCACGCGGTCGCCCGGCTTCATCGCCGGCAGCTTGCGGCCTTCGTCGTCGTCCTCGGCGTTCTTCGCGTCCTTGCCTTCCTCGTACACGGCGAGGAAGCCGGGCACGACCACGGTGGTGCCGCTGGCGCGGAAGCTGTGCTCGTTGCCGGCGGCGAGGTCGACGCTGACGGTGTTCAGCGTGGCCGGGATCATCTGGCAGGCCACGGTGCGCTTCCACACCAGTTCGTACAGCTTGCGCTCGTCGTCGCTGAGATAGCGCGCGACCTGCGCCGGCGTGCGCAGCGCGCTGGTGGGACGTACCGCTTCGTGCGCTTCCTGCGCATTCTTCGACTTGGTCTGGTAGAAGTTGGGCTTGTCCGGCAGCGAAGCGGTGCCGAAGTCGCGCGCGATCACGTCGCGCAATTCCGACAGCGCATCGACCGACAGGTTGACCGAGTCGGTACGCATGTAGGTGATCAGGCCGACCGTGCCTTCGTCGCCGATGGACACGCCTTCGTACAACTTCTGCGCCACCTGCATGGTCTTGCGCGTGGTGAAGCCGAGCTTGCGCGCGGCTTCCTGCTGCAGGGTGGAGGTGGTGAACGGCGGCGCCGGGCGGCGCTTGCGTTCCTTGCTGGCGACGTCGGTGACGTGCAGCGCGCCCTGCGCGGCCTGCTGGATGCGCAGGCGCGCGGCTTCGGCGGTGTCGCCGTCGGTGACGGTGAACTGCTCGAACTTCTTGCCGTCCAGCTTGGTCAGCTTGGCGGTGAACGACTGCGACGGATGCGCGCACTCGGCCTCGATGGTCCAGTACTCGCGGGCGATGAAGGCTTCGATCTCCTCCTCGCGCTCGACGATCATGCGCAGCGCCGGGCTCTGCACGCGGCCGGCGGACAGACCGCGCTGGACCTTGCGCCACAGCACCGGCGACAGGTTGAAGCCGACCAGGTAGTCCAGCGCGCGGCGCGCCTGCTGCGCGTCGACCAGGTCGCCGGCGATCTGGCGCGGCTGGGTCATCGCTTCCTTGATCGCGCGCGGGGTGATCTCGGTGAACACCACGCGGTGCAGCGGCTTGCCGTCGAGCAGGCCGCGTTCCTTCAGGATCTCGGCGATGTGCCAGCTGATCGCCTCGCCCTCGCGGTCCGGGTCGGTGGCCAGGAAGATGTCGTCGCTGGCCTTGGCCGCCTTGGCGATGGCGTCGACGTGCTTCTCGTTCTTGTCGATCAGGTCGTAGCGCATGGCGAAGCCGTTGTCCGGATCGACCGCGCCTTCCTTCGGCACCAGGTCGCGGACGTGGCCGTACGACGCGAGGACCTGGAAGTCCTTGCCGAGGTATTTGTTGATCGTCTTGGCCTTGGCGGGCGACTCGACGATGAGGAGGTGCTTGGGCATGGCGGCAGTCTTTGGGGCGGGTCGGCGGGCCCGCAAGGGCCGCGCGGGGCGGTACGTACAGACACCAACGCCCGGGGCGGCGGGCCCCGGGCGTTCAGCTTCGTCTCTTTTTATAGTGGAATCACGCCCGGGGGCGGCCTGTCAAGCCGAACCTGAACGGGGCCGGCCTCAACGGGTCGGCAGGTTGGCCAACATGCCGAAGATGACCCCGATGAATACGATGCCGAGCACAGTCATCGCCCCGGCGATCACCAGGATCACCACGGTCGCCGTGCCCAGTTCGCGGCGCTGCCATTCCGGGTGGGCGGTGTAGGCCCATTTGTCCACGACCTGGGTCCGGCAGATCAGGTCGTGCAGGGCCTGCTTGCGCTGGGTGAAGGCAGCCATCAGGTAGCCCAGGCCCAGCAGCAGCCAGCTGATCCAGCTGGCGAAATGACGGGCGACGCCACGCAGCAGGCTGATCCGGCGGCCGTCTTCGCCGGCCACCTTGATGCCCACGGCCATCTTGCCCAGGGTGGCCTGTTTTGAAGACGCGTGGAATGCCGCGAAGTAGAACGCCTGCAGGGCGATCGGGATCAGGTACACCGACACGATGATCGCGATGCCGAACGCGCTGCCGAACGGATCGCCGCCCGAGGTAAGCGAACCGGTGCTGGCGCCGATGCCCATGAACACCACCATCAGCACCATCTGCACGATCTGGCTGGCCGCACCGATCACGAAGGCATCGATGAAGTAGGCGGCCACGCGTTTCCAGAACCCGGCATAGACCACTTCGCCCGTGGCGTGGAAACCTTCGTCCGAGTGCAGGGTCGCCGCAGGCGCGGCGTAGGGCGAGGCGTGTGCGGGGGCGGGCTCGCTATACAGGTCGTCCGTGAGCGGAGCCAGCGGCTCGACGGAAAGTTCGGCCTCCCCGGGCGTTTCGGCGGGCGCCGGTTCCAGCAGGGCGAGTTCGGCGGTGAAGTCGCCGAGTGGTTGCCAGCCCGACAATCCTTCGCGCCAGACCAGCGTGTCCAGAGCCACGCTGCCGTTGCGGAACAGGCGCGCCAGTTCGGCGCTTTCCACCGGCCCGTGGCGCTGGCGATTGCGGTCGGCGTAGTGCCATTCGGACATGCGAAGGATTCCCGTTGGGGTCAGCGTCCGCCCATCGTCGCGGAGAAGATGATCAGGGCCAAGTAGCCGAACACGAACAGGAGGCTGAGGCCGATCATCACGATCGTCACCGAGCCCACTTCATCGTTCTGGCGCTCCGGATGCGCGGTGAAGGCCCATTTGTCGACGACCAGCGTGTCGCAGGCCAGGTCGTGCAGACCTTGCTTGCGTTCGCTGGTGCCCACCATGATCGCCGAGACCAAAGTACCCACACCGCAGCTGGCCATGTTGATGAAAAAATAGGCCGCCCACCGTCCCAGGCTGCGTCCGAGCATGATCGGTTGGCCGTCGCTGCGCGCCACCTTGATCCCCACCGCCATCTTGCCCAGCGTCGCCTGTCGCACCGACGCCTGCATCCAGGTGAAATACGCGGCCTGGAACAGGATCGGGATGGCGTAAAAACCCAGCAGCATCGAGCCTATGGCGCCCGCTCCCGGACTGACGTTTCCGGAAAAAGCGCCCAGGCCACCGGCCACGCCCATCGTCGCGATGACCGACACCATGGTGATCGCGAAGCCGATCATGCCGTCGATGAACGAAGCCGCGTAACGCTTCCAGAATCCGGCGTACACCACGCGGCCGCCGGCGCTGGCCATCGAATCCCGATTGGTCAGCGTCGCCGCAGGAGCGGCATAGGGCGATGCAGCTGCAACGGATTCACGGGAGGCGAACACCGCTCGACCGAAGTCGGCAGCGCTGTTGCCGCCAGGCCTTGCGGTCTCCATTGGTTCCAGCGACAGCGTGCCGGATTCTTCGGGCGCGTGAGCTACTGGCGCGTCCTCGAGCAAGCCCAATTCGGCCGCGAAATCCCCTAGCGGTTGCCAGTTCGCCAGCCCTTCGCGCCACACCAGCGAATCCAACTGCAACCGGCCTTCGCGAAACAGCCGTGCCAGCGCGGCGGACTCGACAGGTCCCTGGCGATTGCGGTTGCGGTCGGCGTAATACCAGGCGGACATCGGCGTTCCTTCGCGGGCGATCGGTTCAGTGCCGCAGCATGGCAAGGCTGAAGCCCAGGAACAAGACGCCGATGGCGAACAACGCCAGCATCGCGCCGTAAATCCCCAGCACCACCACCGTCACCGTGCCCAGCTCGTGCCGTTGCATGGCCGATTGCCGCGTGTAGGCATAGCGGTCGACTACTACCGTATCGCAGAAGAAGTCGTGCATCGCCTGCTTGCGCTGGGTGAAGGCGGCCATCAGGTAGCCGGCACCCAGCAGCAGCGAACCGGGGATCTGCGCGAAGTAGCGCGCCACGTTGCGCAGGAAGCTGGAGGGTTCGCCGTCGCCGCGCACCACCTTGATGCCCACGGCCATCTTGCCCGGCGTGGCCAGCATGAAATTGGACTGGAACCAGGCGAAATACAGCAGATACAGGACCAGCGTGAACACCACCGGCAACAGGGCCTCGCCCGTTTTGCCGCCGCCGATCATGTCGCTGAGCAGGGTGCCGAACATTTCGCCGCCCAGGCTGCCGATCACGGCGAGGATCACGCCATCGATCAACTGCGCGGCCACCCGTTTCCAGAAGCCGGCGTAGACCACGTCGTGGTCGTCGCGTACCTGCCGCGCTCGCAACGACGCTTGGGAAGGCGCATAGGGATTCGGCGTCGAGCCCCCGTCGGCGCCGGACGGGACGGCGGATTCGCGCCACGCAGGCGGCAGCGGAGTCTCCGCGGGATCGGTGCCCAATGCGAACACCGCGCGACCGGTGAGCGGAGGTTCCGGCGCAGCCTCGGGCGGCTCGGGCTCGAACGGAGGTGGAGACGGCGGGCCCGGCCGGATCGGCTCCAGGCTCAGCGTCGTCGCGGGCGGCGCGATTTCTGCCTGTGGCGCGACGATTTCATGCAGGCGCAACGGCTCGGCCAGTTCGCCCAACGGACGCCATGCCAGCATGCCCTCGCGCCAGACCAGGGTGTCGAAGCCGATTTCGCCGGTGCGCAGCCGTTCCTTCAGTTCGTCGGTGGACAGCGGCCCCAGGGGCTGCCGGTCCGCGCCGGTGTAATGCCAGATGGACATCCGTTTCCCTCAGTTGGGCCGAAGCGTTGCGACGCCGCTCATTCGCGGCAGGGTTGCGGCAAGTAGCGGTTGTCGATTTCCGAACTGCATTGCCAGGCATTGCCGTCGTATTCCCACCACAGCGCCTTGCCGTCGATCTTGTCGCTGCCGGTGCCGCGCAGGCGCATTTCGATGCCGCAACGTTCGTTTTCGAAGGTGCCCACGGTGATCGAGGCGACCTGCGGGCCGGCATAGGCCTCGGCGGCCTTGAACCCCGGGCTGTCGTTGTCCGGGCAGGCCTGCCGCTGGCTATGGAATCCCGCGATGGCCAGCTTCAACGGTTCCGCCGACATCGCGCCCGCGGCGACTTTCGCCCGCAGGGTGTAGTCGTTGTAGGCGGGAACGGCGATGGCGGCGAGGATCCCGATGACCGGCACCGCCAGCACCGCGACCACGATCAGTGCGATCAGGCAGCCGGACATGCCGGACTTCGGCGGCGCGCTGACTGCAGCGCCCGGTACGCGCGGGACCGTCGACATGGCCACGGGCGGCAGCGGTGGTGGAGCGGCGGGCGTCGGCGCGTAGAGCTCGGCGGGCGCAATGCCCAGCTCGGCGGACAGCCGCTCCAGCGGTTGCCATTCGCCCAGGCCTTCGCGCCAGACCAGCGTGTCGCGGCCGATGCGGCCGGAGGCGAAGTGCTCGCGCAGCGTTTCGACGGCCAGCGGCCCGACCCGGCCTTCGCCGGGCGCGTGGTAGTACCAGTCGCTCATGTGGGTTCCCCGTTTTCCCCGCCGCCATTATTCAACAGACGGACGCTTCATGGGAGCGGCCCGGCTTCGGGGCCGGTTTCAGGGAAAAACGGGGTCTTCCGGACCGGTCAGTGCACCGATTCCGGTTCCTCGGTCAGCATCTGCGTTTCCATCCACGCATACGCCGCCTCGCTGCCGGGCTGGTTGAACAGCACCATCAGCACGACCCACTTCAGGTCGTCCAGGTCGAGTTCGTCATGGTCCAGCGCCATCGCGCGGTCCAGCACCAGTTCGCGCTGGTCGGCGTCGAGGATGCCGTGCTGCTCGAGAAACAGCAGGAAGCCGCGGCATTCCACGTCCAGCTTGTCCAGCTCGGCGCCGTGGTAGACGCGGGTGGGACCGCCGACGCGCGGCGTGGCGGTGGCGGGGCGCTGTTCGGCCAGCGCGTCCAGCCAGTCGAAGGCTTTGTTGATCTCGGTGGAGCTGAAGCCGGCCTGGGTCAGTTCGTTGAACAGCGGGCCGTTCTGCAGGGAATCGCGGTCGGCGATGGGGTCGGCGCTTTCTTCGACGAAATAGTGTTCGAACAGGTACAGCAGGACGTCCAGGATGCTTTCTTTCATTGTCCTCAGCCTGCGTCGACGACGCCGTGGCGATGGAAGGAACCGGCCTTGCGGGCGTAACGGCCGTGTTCGACCGCGACCCTGCCCTCCAGTTCCATGACCAGCAGCATGGAGGACAGTTCGGCCGCCGTCAATCCGGTGCGTTCGGCGAGCAAATCCATACCGGTTGGGTCGTGGCCCAGGGCCAGCCACAAGCGCTGGTAGTCGGGATCCCGGCCGGAAGCGGGGTCGAAGCCCGCAGGAGCGGGCCCTGCCCGCGATGCCTTTGCGCCAGATCCGTCGCGGGCAGGACCCGCCCCTGCGGGTTCCACGGCCAGCCGGGCGCGCAGTTCGCTGGCCAGATCGTCGGCCAGGGGACCGATACCGGCGAGCACTTCTTCGGCGGATTCGACCAGACCGGCACCGTCGCGGATCAGCCGGTGGCAGCCGCGGGCCAGCGGGTTGTGGATCGAGCCGGGCACGGCGAACACCTCGCGTCCGGCGTCGGCGGCTTGGCGGGCGGTGATCAGCGCACCGGAGCGCTCGGCCGCCTCGATCACCAACGTACCCAGCGCCAGTCCGGCGAGGATCCGGTTGCGGCTGGGGAAATGCGCGGGTTTGGCCGCCGTGCCCGGCGGGTGTTCGCTGACCACCGCACCACGCGCGGCGATGCGGTCGCGCAAGCCGGCGTGGTGCGGCGGGTAGGCCAGGTCGGGCCCGGTGCCGAGCACGGCGATGGTCAGGCCATCCCGCACCGCCAGCGCCGCCTCATGCGCGGCGGCATCGACGCCAGAGGCCAGGCCGCTGGCAATGGCGACCCCGGCCGCGGCCAGCGCACGGGCGAAGGCATGGGCGTTGTCGCGCCCGCCCGCGCTGGGCGCGCGGCTGCCGACCACGGCCACGGTCGGGTGCCACAGCAGGGCCGGATCGCCGTCGACGAACAGGGCCAGCGGCGGACTGGACAGGCGTCGCAACAGCGGCGGGTAGTCGGGATGGTGCCAGCCGATCAGGTGATGGTTGGGCAGCTGCAGCCAGGCCAGGCCACATTCGTACAGGGCTGCGTCCGGCTGGCGCAGGCGATCGACCTGTTCGTCGTTGAGGCCGGCGGCGCGCCAGGCGGTGCGGCCCGCAGCCAGCGCGGCCGCCGGGCTTGCGTGGTGGACGTCGAGCAGCGCACGACGCGCCACCATCGCGCCGCCGGCCAGCACCAGCGCGAGCAGGGCGGCACGGTCTTCGGGAGTGTCATCGAGCATCGGGCCAGCGTAGGCCGCAAACGAAAACGGCGCCCTCGGGCGCCGTCTCGTTCGAAGGTAGGGAAATTCCTATTCGACCGCGTCCGGATGCTTCAGCGTGTAACCGACGCGGGTCGGCCGCGAACCTTCCATCACCAGCGCGTAGCTGACCTTCTCGAAGGTGCGGAACACCATCACGTGCGACGCGTACTCATCCGGCAGCTGCACCCGGCCGCCGCGGCCGATCACGTCGTCGTGGAAGTCGCCGTGCTTGACCCGGTCGACCGCAAGGCTGCCGTTGCGCCACACCGAGAACACGGTGCCGTTGTCGATGCCTTCGCGGCTGCCGCCGGAAATGGCCACCACGTCGTGGTTGCCGCCGTACAGCATGCCGTCGGCGACCGCGGCGATCTGCAGCTTGCCCACCGGCGGCTGCGAGCGCGGCGCATGCGGGAAGAACTGCAGGTCGTAGGGCTGGGCCTGCACCGGGACCAGGCGGTCGCCGGGGCGGACATCGCGGTATTCGTCGTCCAGCAGCACCGAGGTCACGTCGCCGCCGGTGCGGGTCACGGTGCCGGTGCTGACCTTGGACAGCTCGTAGCCGAGCAGTTCCATCGGGCCTTCCATCAGCGCGGCGGAGGTCCACTGGCGATCCCAGTCGACCGTGTCGCCCTTCAGGCGCTTGCCGCGCCAGTCGAGGTCCTCGGTGTAGCCGAGGTACTTGGCGTTGGAAGCCAGTCGGGTCTGGGTATAGCGCAGCGACGGACGCACCACGCTGTAGCGCTGGCCCGGCTGGGCGCCGGCCAGATTGCGCACGTAGACCAGCCGGCCGGCGCTGCCGCGCAGGTGGTCTTCCTCGATCGACACCACGTAGGGCAGGCCCTCATAGCTGTCGGCGATGCTGAGGTCCTTGAGGAAGGGCTCGATGTCGCTGAGGTTGATCGCGTTGACCGGGGCTTCGTCGCGCGGGCCGGGCTGCACCGCGACGCGGTTCAGGTAGGCCAGGCTGATCACGTCGCCGGGATAGATCAGGTGCGGGTTCTTGATCTGCGGGTTGGCCTGCCAGATTTCCGGCCACAGCCACGGCTTCTTCAGGAACTTCGCCGAGATGTCCCACAAGGTGTCGCCCTTGCGCACGACGTAGCTGTCGGGATGGCTGCCGTTGAACTCGGCGGCGGTGGCGAAGGCGGCGACGGTCAGCGCAGCCGCGGCCGCGACCACGCGCAAGCGGGTCGAAGCGATACGTTTGAACATGGCGATATCCACCTGATTCCCCGATACAGGCTAGTGCCGAACTATAGTCCAGAAAGCCCGGCATGAAGCAAGCGCCGGGGTTAGAATTCGTGAGCGCTTGCCGGATTCGCCGGCCGCCCCCATCTTGCTGAACGCCATGGCCCTGCTTCCGATCCTCGAATTCCCCGACCCCCGGCTGCGCACCGTCGCCGCGCCGGTGGACGCCGCCCGCATCGCCGAGCCGGGCTTCCAGCGCCTGCTCGACGATATGTTCGAGACCATGTACGAAGCCCCCGGCATCGGCCTGGCCGCGAGCCAGGTCGACGTGCACCAGCGGTTCATGGTCATAGACGTCAGCGAGGAAAAGGACGGGCCAATGGTGTTCATCAACCCGGAGATCGTCGAAACGGCCGGTGAGACCGTCTACCAGGAAGGCTGCCTTTCGGTGCCGGGGATCTTCGCCGACGTGACCCGCGCCAACGAGATCACCGTGCGCTACCTCGACCGCGAGGGCAAGGCGCAGGAATTGCATGCCGACGGCCTGTTGGCGATCTGCATCCAGCACGAAATGGACCACCTGCTGGGCAAGCTGTTCGTCGATTACCTGTCGCCGCTGAAGCGCGAGATGGTGCGCAAGAAGCTGGCCAAGCAGCGCAAGCACGCGTCCGACGCGGCCTGATCGCGGCGCCTGGCGCCGCCCGCTTTATCGCATGAAGATCGTTTTCGCCGGCACTCCCGAATTCGCCGTTCCCTGCCTGCGCGCGGCCGCGCAGGGCGGTGAGGTCATTGCCGTCTACACGCAGCCCGACCGGCCGGCCGGTCGCGGCCGCGGATTGCAGGCTTCGCCGGTCAAGCTGGCGGCGCAGGAACTCGGCATTTCGGTGTTGCAGCCGGAAACGCTGCGCGACGAAGCCGCGCAGGCGCAGTTGCGCGAACTCGCGCCGGACCTGATGGTCGTCGTCGCCTACGGCCTGATCCTACCGCGCAAGGTGCTGAAGATTCCTCGGCACGGTTGCTGGAACGTCCACGCCTCGCTGCTGCCGCGCTGGCGCGGCGCGGCGCCAATCCAGCGCGCAATCGAGGCCGGCGATGCGGAAACCGGCGTCGACCTGATGCAGATGGAAGCCGGCCTGGATACCGGCCCGGTGCTGCTGCAGCGACGCACGCCCAT
The DNA here is from genome assembly GCF_017939625.1 of Pseudoxanthomonas helianthi. Classification (GTDB taxonomy): domain Bacteria; phylum Pseudomonadota; class Gammaproteobacteria; order Xanthomonadales; family Xanthomonadaceae; genus Pseudoxanthomonas_A; species Pseudoxanthomonas_A helianthi. Next base: position 995,355 of record NZ_JAGKTC010000001.1, on the reverse strand, counting down.
CGGCGACGCCGAAACCGGCGGGCAGTTACACGACAGGCTTTCAGAGCTCGGCGCCGAAGCCCTGGCCGAAGGTCTGGCCCTGTTGCGCGAAGGCCGGCTCCCGCCCGCACAAGGGCAGCCGGAACAAGGCGTGACCTACGCGCACAAGCTGGACAAGACCGAGGCGAAACTCGACTGGTCGCAGCCGGCCGTGGTGCTGGCGCGCAAGGTGCGCGCGTTCAATCCGTGGCCGGTGGCCGAGGCGCAGGTTGCCGGCGAACGCCTGCGCATCCATGAAGCCGTGGCGCTGCCTTCGGTATTCGTTTCGGAACACGGCCGGATCATCGCCGCCGACAAGCGTGGCATCGACATCGCTTGCGGGGAAGGCGCGCTGCGCTTGCTGCGCGTGCAGCGCGAAGGCGGCAAGCCGGTTTCCGCTGCCGATTACCTCAACGCGCGCCGTGATCTGATTGCGGGGTAGCCGGATGCGTGCCTTCGCTCTTGCCCGTCATCCCAGCGCAAGCCGGGATCCATTTGGCTTTTGTTTTTGCCCTGGCCCCGGCATTGAGGAAAAAACAACGGCAACGGCAAAATGGATCCCAGCTTGCGCTGGGATGACGACTGCGGGGGTGTCGCGATGAACAGCCAAGCCGGCGTCGCCGTCCGCGTGATCGCCGCGAAAGCCGTCGACGCGGTCCTGCGCGGGCGTTCGCTGAAAGCCGAGCTTGCCGCTGCCTTGCCGAAGGTCGGCGACCCCCGCGATCGCGCGCTGGTCGAAGCGATCTGCTTCGCCGCCCTGCGCCAGCGTACGCGCTACGACGCGGCGCTGCGCGCCTGGATGCCCAAGCCGCTGGGTGCGAAGGACGGCGAGTTGCGCGCGCTGTTGCTGGCCGGCTTCGCCCAGGTCGACGAATTGCGCCTGCCAGCGCACGCCGCGTTGTCGGCTACGGTCGAGGCCGCGCGCGTCCTTGGTCGTCCGCACCAGGCCGGCCTGGTCAACGCGCTGTTGCGGCGCGTGCAGCGCGAAGGCGTGCCGGCGGCCGACCCGTCCGCGGCATGGCCGGCCTGGTTGCGCGAACGCATCGCGGTCGACTGGCCGCAGCATGCCGAGGCGATCTTCGCCGCCAGCGCGCAGCCCGCGCCGTTGTGGTTGCGGGTGAACCGGCAACGGATTTCGCACCACGACTACGTGCGGAAACTGGGCGAAGCCGGCATCGTCTTCTCCATAGATGGGGCCTTGTCCGATGCGATCCGCGTCGACGAACCGCTCGCCATCGCCGACCTGCCCGGTTTCGCCGAAGGCGAGGTGTCGGTGCAGGACGCGTCGGCGCAACTGGTCGCCGATGCACTGGCCCCGGCGACCGGCGCCCGCGTGCTCGACGCCTGTGCCGCCCCCGGCGGCAAGACCGCGCACCTGCTGGAACGCGACCCGAGCCTGCGCGTGCTGGCCCTGGATGTCGATGCGCGCCGGCTGAAGCGCGTGGCCGAAACCCTGCAGCGGGTCGGCGCCGAGGGGCGCTTGCAAGCGGCGGATGCAGCGGACACTGCAGCGTGGTGGGATGGCGAACCCTTCGACGCGATCCTGCTCGACGCGCCGTGTTCGGCCACCGGCATCGTGCGCCGCCAGCCCGACGTGCTGTTGCATCGTCGCCCGGCCGACATCGATGCGCTGGTCGCGCTGCAGGCGCGGCTGCTCGACGCGCTGTGGGCCACCCTGAAGCCCGGCGGCGTGCTGTTGTATGCGACCTGTTCGATCCTGAAGGACGAAAACCAACATCAGGTCGAAGCCTTCCTCGCCCGCACCGACGATGCGCAGACCGAGCCGCTGGAAAAACGCTATGGCCATGCGTGCGGTCCCGGTCGCCAATGCTTGCCTGGCGAAGGCGGGCGCGACGGATTCTTCTACGCGCGGTTGCGCAAGCGGGCCTGATCGGCTCATTTTTACGCGGTATTGCCGCGCACGCCGTTAAACTCGGCGAATGATGGATCGTGCGTCAAGCGCCCTCAGGACGGCGCAGGTCGGGTTGAAGTTCGCGAGCGTCGCGGCCGGCGGCTTGCTCGTGTTCGACGGAGGTCTGTATCCGTTCGCTGTTGGCCTGTTGCTCGCCACGATCGCGCAGGGTGTCGCGCAGGCTTCGACGCCGCGCGGCCAGTCCGTCGCGGTGCCGCCATGTGTGACCGGGACGCTGCTGTTGGCGCTGGCGATCATCGCCCTGGCCGCGATTTCCGCCGCGCTGCATGGCCGGGAGGCGGATTCACTCGACCATGTCGCGCGCCTGTTGCTGATTCCATGGTGCGCCTGGCTGGCCCACGGCATGCGCTTGCCGCGCGTCGCCGTGTGGTACGGCGCGATGCTTGGCCTGTTGGTCGCGGTGGGTGTCGCGGGATGGCAAATCCATGCCGGCGAACTGCGCGCGGGCGGCGGCGGCAACCCCATCGTGTTCGCCAATCTGGTGTCCGGCCTGCTGGCCATTGCGCTGTTCGCGGGACCCCATACGCCAGGCCTGCGCACATGGCCCCAACTGGTCGCGTGGCTGGTGGGCGGGCTGGCCATCATCTGGTCGGGCAGCCGTGGGGCCCTGCTGGTCTGGGCGGCCTTGGGCCTGCTGGCGTGGATGCGACATGGGGACAGCCGTCGTCGTGTCCGCTGGCTGGCCCTGGCGCTGCCGGGTGCGGCCGCCATGCTGGCATTGGTCGGATGGCTTGGATTGCACGCGCCGCTGCGGCTGGAACAGATCGAGCCGAACCTCGTCCGCTTCGCCCACGGCGATCCGGATTCGCCGATCGGCGCGCGTCTGGAGCTGTTGGGCCTGGCCTGGCAAGGCTTCCTCGCGCATCCGTGGTCGGGCGTGGGCATCGAAAACTTCGGCTCCCTGGTGCGCGAACTTCCTGGCTGCCGGACGCCGTCGCCGATGGGCATGTGCGTACTGACGCACGCCCATAACGATTTCGCGGAATGGGCGGCGACGATGGGCTTGCCCGGACTGGCCGGGATCATCGCGCTGTATGGCCTGCCGCTGGCTTGCTTCATCCGCATCATCCGGCGGACCACGGGCGTGCCGGGCGCTTCGGCGCAGGCGTCCTGGGCCGGGGTGGCGCTGGTCGGCGTTTACTTGGGCTCCGGCTTGTCGCAGTCGATTTTCGCCCACGCGGCGACCGCAAGTGCGTACGCGGTGTTCGTCGGATTGCTGCTTGGCGTCGCCCTGCACGAAGGCGTCAGTCCGGCGCCCTGCGCGAAGCAGGACGCAGCAGGACCCTGATCCCGCGCTAAGCCGCTCCTGCGCCACGCTGCCGACGAATTTCCGAGGCGCGACCTCTATCATGGTCGCCATGACGAATTCGCCCAGCGCCATGCCTCGACGCACCCCCGAACAAACCCGCGAACTGTTCTGGCTGCTGGCCTTCGCCCTGCTGGTGATCGGTGCCGGGTTGGGCCTGCGCGCGCCGTGGCCGGCAGACGAGCCGCGTTTCGTGCTGGTGGCCAAGCAGATGTGGGAATCCGGCGACTGGCTGTTCCCGCATCGCGGCCACGAACTTTATCCGGACAAACCGCCGCTGTATTTCTGGCTGATCGGTGCCTGCTATGCGGTCGTGCGCCACTGGAACGTCGCCTTCCTGATCCCGTCGCTGCTGGCCGCGCTGGGTACGCTGTGGCTGACCTACGATCTGGGCCGGCGCCTGTGGAATCATCGTGCCGGCCTGTGGGCGGCGGGCGCGGTGCTGTGTGCGTTCCAGTTCGTCTACCAGGCCAAGCGCGCGCAGATCGATCCGACCGTGGTGTTCTTCATCACCCTGGGCGTATACGGCCTGCTGCGGCATACGCTGCTCGGGCCGAGCTGGCGCTGGTATTGGCTGGGCTGTTTCGCCGCGGGCCTGGGTGTGATCAGCAAGGGGGTCGGTTTTCTCGCCCTGCTGGTCTTGCTGCCGTACGCACTGATGCGCTGGCGCGGCTGGAGCGGATTAAGCGAACCGGCACCGCGCGGCGTGGGGCGCTGGACGCTCGGCGCGCTGGCTTTCCTCGCGGCGATCGCGTTGTGGTTCGTGCCGATGCTGCTGACCGCGCTGCACGACGGCGATCCGGAGCACCGTGCCTATCTGCATGAACTGCTGTTCCGGCAGACCGCGACGCGTTACACCAACGCGTGGCACCACAACGAGCCGTTCTGGTATTTCGGCGAAGTCATTGCGCTGTTCTGGCTGCCGTTCTCGATCTTCATCCCGTGGCTGCTGAAGCCGTGGCGCGAGGCCTGGCGCTCGCGCGACGCGCGGGTCTGGTTGCCGCTGGCGTGGGTAGTGCTGGTACTGCTGTTCTTCAGTGCCAGTCCGGGCAAGCGCGACATGTACATCCTGCCGGCGCTGCCGATGCTGGCCTTGGCGGCGGCACCGTTCCTGCTCGCGCTTGCCGAGCGGCGTGGAGTGCGGGTGGCCCTGTTCGGCTTCGCGTTGCTGCTGGGGGCGAGCCTGTTCGGCGCGGGCCTGGCTGCGGTGCTGGGCGAGCCGAACTTCGAGCTGAAGTTCGAAGCCGAACGCGGACTGGCCGGTGGGGGCGATGCATTGTGGATCGTGCTCGCCGCGATGGGCGGGTTGGTGCTGCTGGCCGCCGCATGGCTGCGGCTGCGTCGAGCGGTGGCGCTGACCCTGGAGACCGTCGTAGTGCTGTGGCTGGGCTATGGCCTTGTCGTGGCGCCATTGCTCGACGACGAGAATTCCGCGAGCGGGTTGATGCGCCAGGCGCGCGAGTTGGCCGGGCCGGATACGGTCATCGGGCTGGTCGACTGGCGCGAGCAGCAACTGCTGCAGGCGCAGGGAGCGGTCGAGGAATTCGGCTTCAAGGCGGCGCCGGAAACGCAATGGCAGCGCGGCCTCGCATGGCTGCGTGCCCAGCCGCAAGGCCGTGTGCTGCTGGTGCAGGATGCCTCGGTGCCGGCCTGTGTCGAACGCGCCGCGGCGAAGGCGGTAGGTGTCGCCAACCGGCGCAGTTGGTGGCTGGTCGATGCGTCGGCCGTGGGGGGATGCGAGATTCGAAAGGCAGAGGCCGGGGAATGAGTGAGCTGTCGCAAGAAATTCCGTTGTACGTCGTCAATCTCGCCGGATCAGCGGAGCGCAGGGAATCGATGCGCAGGCAGGCGGATGCGCTCGGCCTGCAGTTGAGGTTCTTCGAAGCGGTGAACGGCCGGCAGCCGCATCCGCTGTTCGCGCACGTCAACGCCGACAAGCGCCTGGCGCGCAAGGGTCGGCCTTTCCGGCCCGGCGAGATCGGTTGCTGGGCCAGCCATTACCTGCTGTGGCAGCAATGCGTGGACAGCAAGCGGCCGATGATCGTGCTGGAGGACGACATCGTGATCGAAGCCGATTTCTCCCGCCTGCTGCAAGCGCTGCCTGGGCTGCCGGCGGAAATCGGTTACTTCCGCCTGCATGCCAGCGACGACGCGAGCCGCGAGTGGCTGCGTTTCGGCGACCAGGCATTGCATCGCTACTGGCAGAGCCCGATGCGCACGCTTGGGTACTACTTAGCACCGCGTGCGGCCGAGCGTTTCCTGAGCCACGCCCAGGAATGGACATTGCCAGTGGACGACTACATGGACCTGGCATGGCTTCACGGGGTCGAATGCCTGGGTGTGAAGCCCGGAGTCGTGCGAGATGCTGTATTCGCCTCGACTATCCGCGGCGAGGCGATGCCAAAATCCGAGGTGGGTCTGAAGCGGACCGCGATGCGCGAGGGTTACCGCTTGTGGCTGGATCTTCGGCGTTTTCTGCACGACCTGCCAGCACGGCTGCGCGGCCCGGTCGCCGTCCCGGACCTGAAGCCCGGCGCAACGACTTAATTGGCCTTGCCGCGACGGTGCCCGAGCAGGATGCTGATCGCCCGCTCGCAACGTTTCCACCAGGGCGCGCTGCCGCGCATCGCCAGCGAGGCGTAGCGCTTCATTTCCGCCCGGGGCGGGTTCGGCTTGGTGCGGTATTCGTACTTGCTGTGGTCGACGCAACCGTCGTCCAGCCAGGCACGGTGGGCGTAATAGCGCACGATGCCATGGTTGCGGATGCGGCCCTTGTACAGCGACACCGCGGTGCGCCGGGTCGCCCACCAGCCATTGCTGCCGTGGGTGCGGTATTCGACGCAGCCGGTAGGGAGGTAGTACTTGCGCGCGCCGAGCACGCTGGCCCCGTGCACCACGCAGGCGTCGGCGCACAGCTTCCACTGCTTGCGGAAATCGTCGGGCAGGTCCAGCACCGCATCCGCCCAAGTGCGGCGCAACGAGATCGCGGAGGTCGGCGCGCCGTACCAAGGGATCAGGAAATACGTGCTGATCGCGGTGTAGCCCAGGTCGATGGCGGCGTTGCTGTCCTCGAAGCGGATGTCCTCGTTGTCGACGCCGAAGGTCTGCAGGTCGCTGAACACGAAATCGACGTCGCGACGCGCATCGTAGACCGTGCCGATCTTTTCCAGGTATTCCGGTTTCCAGCGATCGTCCGCGTCGAGGAAACAGACCACGTCGGCGTCGGCTGCCGCGACGCCGCGCTGGAACGCCGCAAGCTGGCCGCCGTTCTCGCCCAGCAGCAGGGTCACGCGCGGGTCGTGGCCATAACGTTCGCGCAGGAATTCCGGCGAGCCGTCCGTGGAGCCGTCGTCGACGATGATCACTTGCGCCGGGGCACGGGTCTGCGCCAGCGCGCTATCCACCGCCTCGGCGACATAGGGACGGTAGTTGTAGTTGGTGACAACGACGGCGAAACGGGTCATGCGACGCGTGCCGCCAGCTTGCCCATGCCCAGCCGCTCGCGGAAATAGGCGATGGTGCGCTTCAGCCCTTCCTCCAGCGGCACGCTCGGCGCCCAACCGCCGAGTTTTTCCTTCGCCAGGGCGATGTCAGGCTGGCGCTGGCGCGGATCGTCGGAAGGCAGCGGTTCGAAACGCAGTTTCGACGTGCCGCCGACCAGCGACAGGATCTTCTCGGCCAGTTCCAGCATCGAATACTCGCCGGGATTGCCGATGTTGACCGGACCGGTGAAACCGGCCTCGGTGTCCATCATCCGCTGCATCGCCTCCACCAGGTCGTCGACATAGCAGAAGCTGCGGGTCTGGCTGCCGTCGCCGTAGATGGTGATGTCCTCGCCCTTCAGCGCCTGCACGATGAAGTTGCTGACCACCCGGCCGTCGTTCGGGTGCATGCGCGGGCCGTAGGTGTTGAAGATGCGCACGACCTTGATGTCCAGGTTGTGCTGGCGCCAGTAGTCGAAGAACAGGGTTTCCGCGCAGCGCTTGCCTTCGTCGTAGCAGGAGCGGATGCCGATCGGGTTGACCCGGCCCCAATAATCCTCGCGCTGCGGATGCACTTCCGGGTCGCCGTAGACCTCGCTGGTCGATGCCTGCAGGATGCGCGCCTTCAGCCGCTTGGCCAGGCCCAGCATGTTGATCGCACCGTGCACGCTGGTCTTGGTGGTCTGCACCGGGTCGTACTGGTAGTGCACCGGCGAGGCGGGGCAGGCCAGGTTGAAAATGCGGTCGACCTCGACGTACAGCGGGAAGGTCACGTCATGGCGCATCAGTTCGAAGCGCGGATGTCCGACCAGGTGGGCGACGTTGTGCTTGCCGCCGGTATAGAAGTTGTCCACGCACAGGACGTCGTGGCCCTGTTCGATCAGGCGGTCGCAGAGGTGCGAGCCGAGGAAACCGGCGCCGCCGGTGACGAGAATGCGGTTCATGCAGGCCTTTGGGGGGAAGTCGCGGGAGGCGACCGTATGCAGTACGTGAAATTCTCCCATTCCCGGCAGTTCGCGTGCCGTGAATCGCGTCGCAGGGCCGGGCCGGTTGTGCGCCGTTCATGCAAGCCCAGCGCGTAACCGGAAATTCGCCGGGCCCGACGCGGGTCAGGCGGGCGGCCTGGGCGTCCGCACCGGCTGCCCATGCTGCAGCAGCCACAGCATCACCGACTTCTGCCGGACGTAGTTGGCGCTGATGAAGGCTTCGAACAGCCCGGGCATGCCGTCGAGGAAGCCGCGACGCAGGACGTAGCTGCGGAAGAACCGCCACCCGGGCGACAGCAGCAGCTTGGCCAGGGATGCGCGCTTGCCATGCGCGTGTTCGTGCTCGGCCATCATCGCCGCATAGCCCTGCTTCTTGTCCAGCATCTGCAGCAGGGAGCGGAACGGGTAGTGCAGCAGGTTGCCGGCCAGCGTGGCGACCGGGCCGTCGACGCTGACCGCCTCGTGGATCTCGCGGTCGCCGCGCCAGCCGCCACGGCGGCGGTCGAACAGCCGCAGCACCCGGTCCGGGTAAGCGGTGCCGTGGCGCAGGAAGCGGCCGAAGTACCACGACATCCGCGCGAAGCGATAGCCCGCGACGTGGGCGAAACCCTTTCCGCGCGCCGCTTCGATCGCCGTGCGCAACGCGTCGTCGACGCGCTCGTCCGCGTCCAGGCACAGCACCCAGTCGTGCCGTGCCTGCTTTACCGCGAAATCCTTCTGGCTGCGGAAGCCGTCGAAGGTCCGCACCAGCACGCGCGCGCCGAGCGATTCGGCGATCTCGCGGGTCGCGTCGGTCGAACCCGAATCGACCACGACGATGTCGTCGCAGAACGCCAGCGAACGCAGGCAGTCGCCGATGCGGTCGGCTTCGTTGTAGGCGATCACGCAGGCCGACAGCGGCGGCACGGATGCGGGAGTGGATTCGGTCAAGCGGCCATCCGGCGATGCGGCGGCGCGATCGCGCCGGGTTGGTGCAATAATCCCGCGCCAATGCCGCGCGGGCAATGCCGCACGGCGTCGATTCCGGAACCCAGATGCCAAAACACTACCTGCTGTACGGATCCGAACGCTACGCGCTGGCGATCCTGCGCCCGCTGCAGGACGCGATCCGCGCGCGCGGGGGCGAAGCGGCGTGGTTCTTCGACGGTCCCGGCGCCGAGGACCTGGTCGAAGGCGAGCGCCTGCTGACCACCACGCAGCAGGTCCGCGACTGGAACCCGATCGCGATCATCACCGGCAGCAACGCGGTACCGCATTTCTTCCCCGGGGTGAAGGTCGAGACCTTCCACGGTTTCGACGCGGGCAAGCCGCGGCACATCTACATCCGCGGCTTCTTCGACCTGTATTGCACCACCGGTCCGCGCGACACCGCGCAGTTCCAGGCCATCGCCGACAAGGTCGGCCACTTCAGCGTGGTGGAGACCGGCTGGCCGAAGATCGATCCCTTCATGCGCGAATTCGGCGGCGAGCTGCGGCCGGTCGGCGACCCGCCGACGATCCTGTACCACTCGACGTTCTCGCCGTCGTGGAGCGCGGCGGAGACGTTGTACGAGGAAGTGAAGCGCCTGTCGCGCAGCGGCGAATGGCGCTGGGTGGTCACCTTCCATCCGAAGATGAATCCGGAAACGACGGCGAAGTTCCGCGCGCTCGAGAACGAATACCTGCGTTTCGCCGACAACGACAACATCCTCGAGCTGTTCGGCGAGGCCGACCTGATGTGCTCGGACACCTCGTCCGCGCTCAACGAGTTCCTGCTGACGCGCAAGCCGGTGGTCACCTTCAAGAACCGCCGGCCCGGCCCGCAACTGATCGACATCGACGACCGGGCGCAGTTCGAGCCGGCGATCCGCCGCGCGCTGTCGCGGCCGCCGGAGCTGATGGCGGCGATCCGCGAATATGCCGATGCGATCCATCCGTACCACGACGGGCGTTCCAGCGAACGCATCCTGCAGGCCATCGACGACTTCATCGCCCGGGGCGCGCGCAACCGCAAGCCCAAGCCGTTCAATTTCTGGCGCAAGATGAAGATCCGCAAGCGCATCGGCTACTGGGGTCGATGATGTAGGGTGGGCACGTCTTGGGTGCCCACCATCATGAAGGTGCAAGAGCGGTGGGCACGAAGAGCGTGCCCACCCTGCGATGGGCGTGATTTACCAGCGCAACCGCCGCCGCGCCAGCGTACGCGACAGTTCCGCGTACAGCGCCTGCGCTTCGGCCAGCGGTACGAACTGCAGGCGTAGCGGCGGCGCGGTGGCGGCATTGGCGCCGGCGGTGTCCAGCCATAGCGATGCGGTGCCGCAGCGCCGGTCCAGCGGGCCGCGTTCCAGCCGCAGCGCCTGCAACTTGTCGAGTTCGGCGAAGCGCCACCAGCACGTCCACCAGCCGCCGCGCACGGCGACCAGCCGGTCGTCGACCGACCAGCCCATGCGCTGCACGCGGCGCCGCGCCTTGAACGCGGCCCACGGCAGCCACAGCAGCGGCAGCAGGCCCCAGGCGCCGAACTGCCAACTCGCGGCCGCCACCGCCAACGGCACCCACACCGCGGTGAACAGGCACAACCGCCACCACTGCCCTGCGCCTACGCCGCGCCACTGCTCGCGCGGCCATTGCGCCTGCGGCAACAGGTGGCGCACCAGCGCGTCGCAGGCTTCCGGCGTGGCGATCGGCGCCAGTTCCTTCAGCGTGCGCTGGTCGTTCTGGCCCTGCTGGGCGACCGCCGTGTCGATGCGCAGGCTGCGCCGTTTCAGCAGCCGGTGCAGCACGCCTTCGTGCAAGGTCCATGCCTGTACGCGCCGCCTTGCCACGCTGGTGCGCAGGCGTGCCAGCAGGCCGCGCTCGACGGTCAGCCGGCGCTGCGCTTCGCTGAGGCGGAAGCCGTAGTACTGCAGCAGGGCCAGCAGCACCGACAGGCCACGCAACAGCAGCATGGCCAGCGCCAGCAGCACGACGACGGCCAACGCGGTGCTGAGCAGGCCCAGGTGCAACTGGCCGATGTAACCGCTGGTCCGTTGCACCAGGCTTTCGATGAAGTTGGCCATCAGCTTGCGCGGAAACAGCTGCCACGCACCGCCGAAGGCCGCCGCGGCGACGATCATGCCGCGGTTCGACACCAGTCCCAGCCGTATCACCTCGCCCAGGGGCAAGCACAGCAGCGTGTCGCTGTCCGGCACGGCCGCCGCGGCGGCATCCGGCGTGGCCGCGGCGACATGGCCGCGCTGGCGCACCTGCTGTTCCAGTGCCAGCGCCTCGTCCAGCCGCAGCACCTGCATCTGCGCTTCGGGTTTGCGCCCGCCCGCCGATTCCAGCCGCACTTCGGCCACGCCGAACAGCCGATGCAGCAACGACTGGTGCACCACGACGTTATGGATGCGAGCGAACGGAATCTCGCGCAGGCTGCGGTGCAGCCAGCCGTCGCGGATGCTCAGCACGTCGCTGCCGATCCGGTAGCGGTAGGTGAAATAGCGCAGCAGCGAGGTCGCGGCGAGCACGCCGACGGCGATCAGCGGCGCCAAGTTCGTCCACCACGGGCCGTCGTCGTTGGCGCGCTGGCCGAAGAACAGCAACGCGATCAGCGGCAGGATGAACTGCTTCAGTTGCTGGATCAGCACGAACAGCCACGACCACGGATGCAGCCGGCGTTCGGGGGCAGGCTCCGCGCGGGTTTCGTTCACAGCGCGTCGCCGTCCTGGTCGAGCTGGCGCGCCAGGCGGTCGCGCAGCGCTTCGGCGTCGGCGTCGTCCAGCCCGGACACACTGACCGCGGCCATGCGCGTGCCGGCGGTGTGGACCACCAGGGTCGCCAGGTTCGAAGCGCGTTCCAGCGGCCCGCGCTTCAGGTCGAGGTGCTGCACGCGCGAGATCGGCACGCGGGTATCGGTCTGCCACAGGCGGCCGCGTTGCAGGGCGAAACCGTCCTCATCCAGCTTCCAGCGCGTGCGCCGGTGCCGCCTCCAGCCCAGCCGTGCGCCGAACGCCGCGCCGACGACGCCCGCGAGTGGCGCAAGCCATAGCGGCGAAGCGATGTGGGTCAATATCGTCAGCGGCACCGACAGTCCGGCGGCAGGCAGCGCCAGGCCCAGGGCCGTCCACAAGGCCTCGTACTTGGCTCCGCGCAGCGGCAGCGACTGCCAACCATCGCTCGCATCGACGGATTCCGCGGCAGGTTGCAGCGCCTCGTTCGACATCAGTAATTGCCCGCCATGATTTCCTTGAACGTGTTGTAGTCCTGCACGTAGTCCCGTCCGCCCTGGTAATCGCGCAGGCGCGCCTGCAGCCGCTTCTGGGTGCGATTGCGCGCCTTGTCGTTCATTTCGGCGCTGGCCAGTTTCTCCAGCGCCTTCTGCTGGAAGGAAACGGCCTGGTCGAACTGCCGGTTGGCGGCATACGCGGCGGCCACGGTATCGAGTTCGCCGTAAGCCAGCGTGTCCTGGTTCTTGACCATGAAGCCGACCAGTTGCAGCGCCTTGGCCGGGTCGCGCTGCGCGGCGATCGGGCAGGTCGCCCAGGTCCAGACCTGTTCGTTGCGCGCGCTCTTGACGCCCGCTTCCTCGGCGCGGGCCTGCCAGTCGGCGGCCTGGCGGCAGTCCTGCGGCAAGCCGCCGGCGCCCTCGAAATAGAAGCCGCCCAAAGCCGCCATCGCCTGCGGATTCGCCGCGGCGGCGGCGCGTTGCAGGTGTACGGCGGCGCGGGCCAGCTGCGCATCGGTGAACTGCTTCGGATCGGCCATCAGGTGCTGGAACACGAACCAAGCGGCGTCGCTGTTGCCGCCTTCGCTGGCCTGCTCCAGCAGCTTCCAGCCGCGCGGCTCGTCCTTCGGCGCCGCCTGCGGCAGGCTGCCGCTGACCAGCAGGGTGCCCAAGGCCATCTGCGCGAAGTTGTCGCCGGCTTCCGCCTTCACGCCGAGGGCCTGCACGCGCGTCCTGTAGGTGGCTTCGTAGTCGGGCCAGCTTTCGTTGAGGCGCGCCCGCGCGGCCGGGTCGTCGATGAAGGGCTGTTCCAGCGTGACCAGGTTCGGCGCAGGCTCGTCCTTGCCGAGGAAGCGTTCCAGCAGATAACCCAGCATCGCGTTTTCGCTCAGCGAGGAGCTGCGGATCTGCTGCTGGATTACCGCCGATTCGTCGGCGATCAGGGTTTCCGGCGCCACTTTCCAGCCGCCGTCCACGCGAAAGAATTCGGCCCCGAACTGGAACTGCCGTCCGGTCGGCGGCGCAACCTCTCCGATGGCGTGGTCGTTGCCGAGCAGGGTGACATGGCTCAGCGAAGGCAGGCTTTCGCCTTCGTCCGGAGCGCTCACGCCATACCAGCTGCGCCCGTAACACAGCCGGGCCACCGCTTGGCTGTCGAGCGCTTTCAGCGCGTCGGGCTGCTGGGTGGCGCGCAATGCGTAAACCACCACGCGGTCGGCGATCGGCAGCCGGCGCAGTTGTTCCACCGAGGCGTACAGGGCGCTGTCGCGAAGGAAGCCGAAATGGACGAGGCTCGACTCGGCCAGCAGGTCCGCACTGCGCGGATCGTTCTTGCTGCTCAGTTCCGCGTAATGGTCCCAGACGCGGCTGACCGCGTTGAGTTCGCGGTCGTCGTCCGCCGCCATCGCCGGCAACGCCATCGCCAGCAGGCACCACAGCATCCATCCACGCATGTCCTTTCCCCTTGTTTCCAGCGGATTACCGATACGGATTTTCTTCGCCGCTCCCCGGCGGTCGCAGCGTATAGCGTTTGTAGGTCCACTGGTATTGCGCCGGATCGCGGCGCGCGACGCGTTCGACCGCGGCGTTGAGCGCGGCAGTGGCGACGGCGAGGTCCGGGTCGGCGATCTGCGCCGCCACCGGTTCGACGTGCAGGACGAATTCGAGGTCCGGGCCGCTGCGTTCGCACCACGCGCACAGCACCGGCGCGCCAGTGCGTTCGGCCAATCGCGAGACCAGGGTCATGGTCAAGGCGGGAATGCCGAAGAACGGCGCGAATTCGCCGTCGCCCTGCTTGGGCTGCTGGTCCGGCAGGATGGCGATGGCGCCGCCTTCCTTCAGTCGCTTCCACAACTGGCGCACCGCCGGCCCTTCGGCGCGCACCTGGGTCACCTCGGCGCCGCCGCGCGCGCGCAGCAGGAAGGCGTTGCCGACCGCCGATTCCGGGGGTGCGTAGACGAACGCGAACGGCCCGCGCGAGGCCAGCCATTGGTTGAGCAATTCCCAGTTGCCGAAGTGCGGGGCGATGACGATGACCCCGCGTCCCGCCGCGCGTGCGGCGTCGTACAGCGCGGCGCCGTGCTCGCCGCGCAGGCAGGCGAGGTTCTCGGCATGCGGCCGGGTCCAGAAGCGCAGGGTCTCCAGCGCCTGTCGTGCGGTGGTGCGCAGGATCGCCCGCCGCCATTCCTCGCGCTGGCCGGGCAGCAGCTCGGGGTAGGCCAGTTCCAGGTTGCGCCGAGCGACCCGGCTTTCGCGGGCGTCGATCTTCAGCCACAGCCACGCCAGCGCATCGGCCAGCCGCCGCAGCCAGGGCCATGGCAGGCGACAGAACAGGGCGACGGCGCGATGGAGCAGGGCGGCCAGGGTTTCGGGCTTCATCGGCGAAGTGTAACGGCCGGTAACCGCCCCCTTTGAAAAGGGGAGGCGTTCGCGTAGCGAACACGGGGGATTGACCAGCCATTCGGCTGTTGAAAGCGCACAACGGCGGTGAACAGCGGAAATCCCCTCCGTCCCCCTTTTGCAAAGGGGGAAGAAAAGCGAAGCTTCTTCGAGCTTCCTTCAACCCGCTTGCCCATGCTTTCCCTGATCCAGCGCGTTACCCACGCCTCCGTCAGCGTCGACGGGGAAACCATCGGCGCCATCGGCCCAGGCCTGCTGGCCCTGGTCGCGGTGGAGCCTGGCGACGGCGAGGCCCAGTTCCAGCGCATGGCCGAGCGCCTGCTCGGCTACCGGGTATTTGCCGACGAAGCCGGGCGGATGAACCGCTCGCTGGCCGATACCGGAGGCGGCCTGTTGCTGGTCAGCCAGTTCACCTTGGCCGCCGATACCCGGTCGGGCACCCGTCCGGGCTTCAGCACGGCCGCCCCGCCTGAACAGGCTGAACCCGGATTCAACCGTCTGGTCGAAATCTGCCGGCAAAAACACCCGCCAGGGGTGGAAACGGGGCGGTTCGGTGCCCATATGGTGGTCAGCCTGGTCAACGACGGCCCGGTGACCTTCCTGCTGCGGCCCTGACGTTTCACCGGCCAAGGGGTCCGCGGCGACCGGTTTGGCGAACTTTCGCCGGCCGGGGGTTGTATAATGCTAGGTTCCCCTCATCCTTCTCAGCCGGTGGCGCAAGCACTCATGGCCAACGAACGTCCTGCCCAGCAATCCGACATCAAGCTGTTGATCAGCAAGGGCCTCGAGCAAGGTTACCTGACCTACGCCGAAGTCAACGACCACCTGCCCGACGACATGGTCGATCCGGAGCAGATCGAAGACATCATCGGCATGATCAACGGCATGGGCATCGATGTCCATGAAGTCGCGCCCGATGCCGAAACCCTGCTGCTGGCCGGCGAAGCCGCCGGCAACCGCGAAGTCGACGAAACCGCCGCCGAGGAAGCCGCCGCGGCGTTGACCTCGCTCGACACCGAAGGCGGCCGCACCACCGACCCCGTGCGCATGTACATGCGCGAGATGGGCACGGTCGAGCTGCTGACCCGCGAAGGCGAAATCGCCATCGCCAAGCGCATCGAGGAAGGCCTGGCCCAGGTGCAGGCCTCGTTGGGCAACTTCCCGTGGTCGGTCGAACTGCTGCTGGAGGAATACGCGCAGCACAAGGCCGGCAAGAAGCGCCTCGGCGAGGTCGTGGTCGGTTTCAACGACCTCGAGGAACCGGAAGAAGCGCCGCCGGTCGAGGCCGTCAGCGAACCCGCCGGCGATGCCGACGACGAGGACGAAGACGAGGACGTCGGCGGCGACGCCGAGGAAGCCGCGCCGACCGGTCCCGATCCGGAAGAAGTCGCCCGCCGCATGCAGGCGCTGGCCGATGCCCACGGCAAGTTCAAGAAGTCGTACGCGAAGAACGGCGCCGAGCACAAGGCCGTGGCCAAGCTGCGCGGCGAGATGGCCGAGATCTTCGTCACCCTGAAGCTGCCGCTGCCGCTGACCGACATGCTGGTCCGCAAGGTCCGCGACGTGCTCAACCAGATCAAGGAACGCGAACGCCGCGTGCTGCACCTGGCCACCCACATCGCCAAGATGCCGCGCAAGGACTTCATCCGTTCGTGGGAAGGCAACCAGGTCAACCTGGGCTGGGTCGACGATGCGCTGAAGCGCAAGCAGAAGTGGTCCAGCGGCCTGCGCGAGGTCAAGGACAAGATCGTCGCCGAGCAGGAAGCCACCATCGCCATCGAACAGGCGATGCAGCTGAGCCTGGCCGACATCAAGGAAATCAGCCGCGCGATGGCCTACGGCGAAGCCAAGGCGCGCAAGGCCAAGAAGGAAATGGTCGAGGCCAACCTGCGCCTGGTCATCTCCATTGCCAAGAAGTACACCAACCGCGGCCTGCAGTTCCTCGACCTGATCCAGGAAGGCAACATCGGCCTGATGAAGGCGGTGGACAAATTCGAATACAAGCGCGGCTACAAGTTCTCGACCTACGCCACCTGGTGGATCCGCCAGGCGATCACCCGCTCGATCGCCGACCAGGCGCGCACCATCCGCATCCCGGTGCACATGATCGAGACGATCAACAAGCTGAACCGCATTTCCCGCCAGATGCTCCAGCAGTACGGCCGCGAGGCCACGCCGGAGGAGCTGGCCAAGGAAATGGACATGCCCGAGGACAAGATCCGCAAGGTCATGAAGATCGCCAAGGAACCGATCTCCATGGAGACGCCGATCGGCGACGACGAGGATTCGCACCTGGGCGACTTCATCGAGGACACCAACGTCGAGTCCCCGATCGAAACCACCACCAACATCAACCTGATGGAAACGGTGCGCGACGTGCTGGCCGGGCTGACCCCGCGCGAGGCCAAGGTGCTGCGCATGCGCTTCGGCATCGACATGAACACCGACCACACCCTCGAGGAAGTCGGCAAGCAGTTCGACGTCACCCGCGAGCGCATCCGCCAGATCGAGGCCAAGGCCCTGCGCAAGCTGCGCCATCCGAGCCGTTCGGAACAGCTGCGTTCGTTCCTCGACATCGACTGATCCCGCGCCCTTTGCGGAAAAGAAAAAGCCCCGCCTGTGCGGGGCTTTTTCGTTGCATCGCGGCGACGAGTCAGGCGTCGTAGAAGAACTGTTCGCGCACGATCTTGCCGTCGCGGACCTGGTAAAGGCACATCTCTTCCATCTGCATGCGGCCCTGGCCCTTCATGGTCACGTCCAGCGACATCGGCACGCTGAACCAGTTGCCGGACACCGATGGTTCGCCGACGCTGCCGCCATGGACCTGTTCCACCGCTTCGCCCCAGGCCTTGCCCTTGGCGCGGATCGCATCGAGGCCCTTGGCATTGCCCAACGGACCATTGGCCATCGCCGGCATCTCGATGTTCTCGGCGTCGTCGGCGAACAACTCGTCGTAGACCTGCTCGTACTGGCCTTCGCGGCACAAGGCGACCAGGCGTTCGGCGATCTGCTGCGTGTTCATCATCGGATCCTCCTGCGGGATGGGCGGGCAGGATAACGCCGCGGCGCGACGGTTCGGTGACGCGCCGCGACGCGTGCGGACGGGCGGCATGCTAGCCTCGCGCGGCCCCGCAATGCATCAATGGAGAACGCGATGATCCGCAAAGCCGGTTGCCTGGCCCTGTTCGCCTGCCTCGCCGCGCTGCCTGCCGCGCACGCTTCCGAAGCCGGCATGCGCGCCTACGAGGCGGTCGATCCGTTCATCGGCACCGGCGGCGAAGGCCACACCTTTCCCGGCGCGACGGTGCCGTTCGGCATGGTGCAGCTGAGCCCGGACACGCGCATCCAGCCGCGCAAGGACGCCTACGGCTGGGCCGCCGGCTACCGCCATTCCGACGATACCATCGTCGGTTTCTCGCATACGCATTTTTCCGGCACCGGACATTCGGACCTGGGCGACGTGCTGCTGATGCCGGTCTCGGGCGAGGCGAAGCTGGAACGCGGCGACCCGGCCAAGCCCGGCAGCGGTTACACCTCGCGCTTCTCGCACGACAACGAGCAGGCCAAGCCGGGCTACTACGCGGTCACCTTGTCCGACTACGGCGTGCGCGCGGAGCTGACCGCAACCGCACGCGCCGGCGTGCATCGCTATGCATTCCCCAAAGGAAAACCGGCGCACGTGCTGGTCGACCTGCGCACCTCGATGTACGACTACCCCGGCAAGGTGCAGTGGTCGCGCATCCGCCTGCGCCCTGACGGCACCATCACCGGCTTCCGCGAGACCCGTGGCTGGGCGCCGGGGCGGCAGCTGTATTTCGCGCTGCGCTTCTCGCGCCCGCTGACCGGACACGAATTCCACGACACCGAACAGGACGTCCCGTACAAGGGCTTCCCGCCGCCGGGCGAAAAGGACCCGGCACAGCGCGCGCAGATCGAGGGCCGGCAGCTGGTCGCGCGCTTCGACTTCGGCGATGCCGGCGCGACACCCGTGCTGGCCAAGCTGGCGATTTCGCCGGTCAGCGAAGAAGGCGCCATCGCCAACCTCGACGCCGAAGTACCGCAATGGGACTTCGACGGCGTGCGCGCGGCGGCACAGCGCGCCTGGGCCGATGCGTTGGGCGCGGTCGACGCCGAAGGCGACGAAAGCCAGCGCAAGCGTTTCTACACCGCGCTGTACCACACGCTGCAGGCGCCGAGCCTGTTCATGGACGTCGATGGCCGCTATCGCGGCCCCGACAATGCGGTGCACCAGGCCAAAGGCTTCACCAATTACTCCACGTTCTCGCTGTGGGACACCTATCGCGCGCTGCATCCGTTGCTGACCCTGGTACAGCCGGAAAAGCGCAACGCGGACTTCGTCAATTCGCTGCTCGCGCACCGGCGCCACAGTCCCTACGGCATCCTGCCCGTGTGGTCGTTCCACGGACTGGAAACCTGGTGCATGGTCGGCTACCACGCGGTGCCGGTGATCGCCGATGCCTACATGAAGGGCATCCATGGCTTCGATGCCAACGAGGCGCTGGACGCGATGGTCGCGAGTGCGTCCTACGGGCCCTACGACGGCATCCGCCAGTACATGGAACTAGGCTACGTGCCGATCGATGAGGAAGGCGAGGCCGCGTCGAAGACGCTGGAATACGCGTTCGACGACTGGACGATTTCCCGCATGGCGCTGACGATGGGCCGCAAGGACGTCGCGGCGCAGTTCGCGAAGCGCGCTGCCAACTGGAAGCACGCCTTCGACCCGCAGACCGGCTTCATGCGCGCGCGCAAGCGCGACGGCAACTTCCGCACGCCGTTCGATCCCGATGCCAGCGGCTATGGCACCGACTACACCGAAGGCAACGCCTGGCAGTATTCGTGGTACGTGCCGCAGGACGTGGCGGGCCTCGCCGCCGCGCACGGCGGCACGGACAAATTGCTGGCGCGGCTCGACGCGGTGTTCGACGCCAAGGTCGACCCGAAGGTATTCGCGCACATGGAGGACATCACCGGCCTGATCGGCTGGTACGCGCACGGCAACGAGCCCAGCCACCACGTCGCCTACCTGTACGCCTACGCCGGCCAGCCGTGGCGCACCCAGGCGCGGCTGAAGCAGGTGATGGACACGCAGTACAAGCCCACGCCCGACGGCCTGGCGGGCAACGACGATCTCGGCCAGATGTCGGCGTGGTATGTGTTCACCGCGCTCGGCTTCTATCCGGTGGCGCCGGGCAGCAACGAGTACATCCTCGGCCGTCCGTTCCTGCCGCGCGCAACGTTGAACCTGCCCAACGGCAAGCGCTTCACCGTGGTCGCCGACGACCTGGACGACGCGCATCCCTACGTCGGCCGCGTCACCCTGGACGGCAAGCCGCTGCCGCGCGCCTTCCTGCGCCACGCCGAGGTGATGGCCGGTGGAGAACTGCGCTTCACCATGCAGGCCGAACCGAACCGCGACTGGCCCAGCGCCGGTGCGGAGCAGCCGTACTCGATGTCCGCGCCAGCGCGCTGAGCGTTGGCCGGACTGCGCGCATCGCCTAGAATTCCGCGTCTCGCGGGCCTATAGCTCAACGGTTAGAGCAGGGGACTCATAATCCCTTGGTTCCAGGTTCGAATCCTGGTGGGCCCACCACAAAACCCTCGGGTCATGGGGGGCCGCTACCTGGCGAGTGCTGAACTTTGTTGTCAAAGTCGGCTGATAGCGAGACCTCGTTGTCTGTAAGCGCGGTTAGGTCCTGGTGGAGAGGGTCGATACTGTCAGCCTGGACGTTGGCCCAGTCCAACCACAGGTCTAGCTTCAGCTGGTCCGCAGCCAGTAGATTCATGTTCTGGAAGTGCTTCGCCACGGCAGTGCGGTAGGCGCGAATGGAAGCAGCCTTCTGCCAAGACCGGGCAGCCTGAATTAGGCGCTCCCGTAGAATCTTCTTGATTTCTGCCCTCCTGGCATCGTTGACGCGAGTCTGGCGCTTCTCCGCTCTTGCGATGGCCTGAACGCGGAGGTCCTCGTCGTGAGCGCGCCCAGCGGCAGCGACCAATGGGATGCCGGCAACGATGGCAGCGATCTCGTTCTCCAAGGAGTGCTTTTCGTCGCCCCAGCGCCCTTTTATACCCGGACCCACGTAGGAGAGGACCTTGAACTCCATGAGTCCTGTCCCAGCGAGCTTGTTCCGCGGGTGCATCGCCTTCCAATTCGGCCTGGTTTTAGCTGCTGCTTTCAGGCGGGGCGGTGGCTCATGAGGCCAAATGACTTTTTTCATCTTCTCGATCAGACAAACCCGCATGCGATGGGCGCCATAGAGCACCCAAGTGTCCGAATTGTCGTCAACGACCCACTTTGCGCCCATCGATTCGGTCGCATAGATCAGGGCGCTGCATATGCGCAGTGCGAGTTGGAACTGTTCGGGGCTTACACGGATATCGAGGTGCTTCTTGGCGACGTCCAGGCCCTGTTTCCCATGGACTTCGTCAAACCTCATTCCCTTGGCTGCGGCTTGCGTGGCCACCACCAGCGGGTGCGCGTCAGTTAGATCGCTTGGAATCGCGATCTGGCCGGCTTCTGTGCATACATCCTTCCTAGCCATGTGAATTTTCCCAAACAGGGATTTCCAGCAGGGTAGGAGAGTGGCTGTGATGGCGGCGCTATCTCGCGGAGGCTCATTCCGAATTGAGATTGGCGGGCGTCTGTTAATGGAGAGCTGCCGAGTTCCGCGGGCTTGGCTCCATTTCTAATCAATTAGTTAGGCTGCGTATTCAGCGGCACGCGCGCCACCATCCGCGATGGTGGCGAAGGTTTGGCCAACCCGGTCAAGTCGCGCCAGCCATCGATCAGGTGGCAAGCCCCGGAGAAATCCGGGGCTTTTCTTTGCCGGGCACCCTGGCGGCACAGAGGAAAAAACCGTCAGCTTTGGATGAAGGCAAGCAGGTCGGGATTGATGACGTCCGCGTTGATCGTCAGCATCCCGTGCGAATAGCCCGGATACACCTTGAGCGTGCCGTTCTTCAGCAGCTTGACCGCCAGCTTGGCCGAATTGTCGATCGGCACTACCTGGTCGTCGTCGCCATGCATCACCAGCGTGGGCACGTCGATCGACTTGAGGTCTTCGGTCTGGTCGGTTTCCGAGAAGGCCTTGATGCCGTCGTACAGCGCCTTCGCGCCGCCGGTCATGCCCTGGCGCCACCAGTTGTTGATCACGCCCTGCGAGACCTTGGCTCCCGGCCGGTTGAATCCGTAGAAAGGCCCGCTGGGGAAATCCAGGAAGAACTGGGCGCGATTGGCTGCCACCGCCGAACGGATGCCGTCGAAAACCTCGATGGGCAGGCCGCCGGGATTGGTAGCGGTCTTCAACATGAGCGGAGGAACTGCGCTGACCAGTACGGCCTTGGCGACCCGGCCCTGTGGCTGGCCGTGCTTGGCGACATAGCGCGCGACTTCGCCACCGCCGGTCGAGTGCCCGATATGGACGGCGTCGCGCAGATCCAGATGCTCCACGACGGCCGCGACATCCGCGGCGTAATGGTCCATGTCGTGACCCTCGCCGACTTGGCTGGATCGGCCGTGTCCACGCCGGTCATGGACGATGACGCGGAAGCCCTTGTCGAGGAAATACAGCATCTGGGTATCCCAGTCGTCGCCTGTGAGCGGCCAGCCGTGATGGAAGACGATGGGTTGGGCTGTCTTGGGACCCCAGTCCTTGAAATAGATCTCGACTCCGTCTTTGGTGGTGACTGTACTCATGGTTCATTGCTCCTGGGGGATTGGGAAACTTCGAGACGAAGCATCGGCTCGCCGGTGTCGCCCCTTCTTTCTACATTCAGTGCAGGACAATGTCATTACCGAGCTTCGCGCAGGATGCGATGCATCGGCCGACACTTTGCGCCTTACAGCCTGCCTGAGCACGTCAACGCAAGGAAAAGTGATGTGGATCTCGATGGCGACCGAACGGCGCCTTCGCTTTCAACATCGTTGCCCCATCGTGGTGCATCGAAATTCACGCCGCGATTCTCCAGGGCCGGAGGCGACGTACAATCCTCGGCGGGGATCTCGATCGAACGCATGGGAGAGTGAAAGTGCGCGTGATGTGCCTGAATGGCTGGGGAGGAACGCTGTACGAGCCTCTCGAGGCGTACGTGGCCGAAGTCGCTCCCGATGTTCTCTGCCTGCAAGAGGTGGTGCACACGCCAGCGTCTTCGAAAGACATCCTGACCTACCGTGATGGATCCCACGTCCTTCCGCAACGCGCCAATCTGTTTCGCGACATTTCCCGGATACTGCCGGACCACGTCGCGGTCTTCGCGCCAGCCGCGCAGGGCGTGCTATGGGATGGAGACCAGCAAATCCCATCGCAATGGGGCTTGGCGACTTTCGTGCACAAATCGTTCCCGATCATCGCCCAGCACCAGGGCTTCGTGCACAAGACGTTTTCGCCCAACGGGTACGGCGATCACCCGAGATCCAGGAGCGCGCATGCGGTCCGACTCTACGACTTCGAACGCGATTGGCCCATATGCATTGCGCACATGCATGGGCTGCGCGACATGGCGGGGAAAATCGATACGCCCGAACGCGAAGCCCAAAGCAGGCGATTCGCCCGGATCTGCCAGGCAGTCATGGAGGATGGCGATCGTTTGGTGGCCTGTGGCGATTTCAACGTGGAGCCTTCGAGCAGCACCTTCGTCGAGCTGGGAAAGCTGGGTTTGGTCGACCTGGTCACGTCGAGAGGATTCACGGACACGAGGACTTCGCACTACAAGAAGACGGGGCGGTACGCCGACTACCTGCTGGTCAATCAGTTCGTCCAGCCCATCTCGTTCGACGTGATCGGTCTTCCCGAGGTGTCGGATCACCGCCCTTTGCTGTTGGAACTCTGAGAAACAGCAGGGACGGCGCCCAGCCAGGCTGACGGGGCTTGGCAGCACTAACGGATCATCCGGAATGTGCAATGCTTTCGCGCCCCGATACCTCTGCCGGATCGATGCCCGAGCCCGTCGCCAATGAACTGCTCAAGACCTCGTTGATCGAGGTCCGCGACGTCGTTTATTCGGGAACTTCCACGGGTATCGGCGAATGGGAACAAGTGGCGAAGACGCAACTGGTCTTCGTGTACCGGGGGACCTTCCTGCGCCATGTCGGCGGAGAAGAGGTGGTCGCCGATGCGAGCCAGGTGCTGTTCTTCAACGCCGACGAACCCTATCGGATCAGCCGTCCCCATCCGGGCGGCGATGCCGGTCTGGTGTTCGAAGTCGACGAAGCCATGCTGCGGGAAATCGCCCCGGCGGCACTACTTCGTGATGGCGAGCCATTGCGCTTCCGCATGCAACGGCTGCGCATAGATCCGCGCGCACAAGTCCTGGTGGCGCTGTTGCGGCACAGCCTGCGCGAAGGTGTCGCCGACAGCCTCGAGGGCGAAAGCCTCGCGCTGACCCTGGTGCAGCGCGCGATCGGTCCGCGTACGGCGCACGCCGCCGGTGCCAGCCATGGCCGCCAGCGCCTGGTCGACCGGGCGAAACTGGTGCTGGCGGGCGATCTGGCGCGGCGTTGGACCCTGGCCGAGGTGGCGGCCGAGGTCGGTGTGTCCGCGGTGTACCTGACCCAGAGCTTCCGCGACGTCGAGGGCGTGCCGCTGTATCGCTACCAGCTGCGCCTGCGCCTGGCGCGGGCCCTGGATCTGCTGGGCGAATACGAAGACCTCAGCGCGCTCAGCCACGGACTGGGTTTCTCCAGCCACAGTCATTTCAGCGCGGCGTTCCAGCAGGCCTACGGGCGCACGCCCACCGAATTCCGCCAGCTTGTCCTGCAGCGCCGCAATCCCGCAGGTCGCTAAAGATTTCGACAGCCGGGGCAATGCGGCTGTTGTCTACTGGGCACCGGGCAATCCTGCCCGGCCGGAGAAACGACATGAGCGAGAAGACCTGCGCCGCCTGCGATTGCGAGCTCGATGCGGACGCCATCCAGGTGAAGATCGGCGGCAAGACCGTGGAAGTGTGTTGCGACGAATGCGCCGCCAGGCTAAAGGAATCGTACGCATCCGCGTCGAGTCCCTGAGCTGAAGCCGGCCTGTTCGCGGCCGGCACCTGAAAGCTGAAATCGGCCGGCGTCTTCCGCCGGGCCACCGATGCCAGGGCACGCACTGTTGCCTTGGCCTTTAACACCCGACGTCCCCAGCCGTTGCTCCGTGCAACGGCACGGACAGCTATTGCCCAAAGAACGCGAGGCCACGACAGATGAAGGACATCATGATCAACCGCAGGCGCTTCATTGGAACGCTCGCCTGCATCGGCGGGGCGCTGGCGCTGCCAGGCGTCGCGCGTGCGATGACGCAGGCGCAGACCGTCCTGCCGCTGGACGCCGCTGCTTTCCACGGCATGAGGCGGTTCGCCAAAACCCCGTTCGGTGAGATCGCGTATGTCGAGCGCGGTACGGGTGCCGCGGCGCTGTTCCTGCACGGCTTCCCGCTCAACGGGTTCCAGTGGCGGGGTGCATTGCCGCGACTTTCTCCCTATCGGCGTTGCATCGCTCCCGATTTCCTCGGCATGGGCTTCACCCGCGTCGCCGACGGCCAGGGCGTGGGACCCGACGACCAGGTGGCCATGCTGGTCGCCCTGTTGGACGAACTGGGCGTGACCGACGTGGATGTCGTCGCCAACGACAGCGGCGGCGCGGTGGCGCAGTTGCTGATGCTGAGGTATCCGGATCGCGTGCGTTCGGTCCTGCTGACCAATTGCGACACCGAAATCGAAAGTCCGCCGTCGGCGATGCTGCCGGTGATCGCACTCGCCAGGCAAGGCAAATACGTGGACGAATGGCTCGCACCATGGTGGAAGGACAAGGCCCTTGCGCGTTCGTCCAAGGGCATCGGCGCGATGTGCTACGCGGATCCGTCGCATCCTGACGACGAAGCCATCGACATGTACTTCGGCCCGCTGCTTTCCACCCGTCGCCGCACCGCGCTGGCCGATGCGTATGCGGTCGCGCTCGAGCGGAATGCATTGAGCGGCACCGAGTTGGCCCTGCAGCACAGCCGTATCCCGGTGCGCGTGGTCTGGGGCCGGGCGGACACGATCTTCTCGCCGAAGAACGCGGACTATCTCGATTACGCCTGCGGGGGTTCGCGAGGCATTCGCTGGCTCGAGGACAGCAAGCTGTTCTGGCCGGAGGAACGCCCGGACGTCATCGCCGAAGAAGCGCTTCGGTTGTGGAACGCACGGTCGTCGGAAGCGGAGATCGCGTCATGAAGGGACAAGTCCGCCTGCTTGCCGCCGCTCTCGCCTCGGCAGGTTGCCTGTCGCCGGCCGTCGCATCCGACCATCTCGATTCGCCGACCGTCATCGCCGATCCTGCGGCCGACATCGGCGATCTCTACGCGTGGATGTCCCCGGACGGCCAACGCCTGAACCTGGTCATGGATGTCGTCGGAAAGCGCTTCTCCGATCGGATCGCCTATGTGTTCCATGTCGACAGCGGCCGGCGTTTCGGGAAAGCCGCGACCACGACGACGATCGACTGCCGCTTCGATGCCGCCGGACTTGCACGCTGCGAAGCGGCTGGCGACCGCGCCAGCGGCGTCGCGGACCGTCCAGCCGGCATCGAAAGCCAGAAGCGTACGTTCCGGGTGTTCGCCGGACTACGTGACGATCCTTTCGCCAACAACGTCCGCGGCACGGGCCAGGCGTACGAAGTGGCGGAGCGGGCGCTGAAGGCAGGCATCGCGAAGGATCCGGCCGGTTGCCCCGCCTTCGACGCCTCCATCGCCCGTGAGATGCTGGATCGCTGGCGTCATACCGATGGTGCCCCGGCGAAGAATTTCCTCGCCGGCTGGAAGACCGGCGCGCTGGTGGTGTCGATCGATGTCGCGTCGGTGGATCGCGGCGGCGAATTGCTGGCGGTGTGGGCTGGCGCCTATGCGCTCGGCGCGCATGGCCGGGGTTCGCGCCTGGACCGGATGGGACGGACGCTGACGGGCAATGCCCTGCTTGGCTTGTTCGATTCCGAGGAAAACGCCAATCGTCGCAAGGAGCAATACAACCGCGCTGCGCAAAAGGACTGGGAGAGCTTCGTTCCCGACATCGAGAAGTCGCTGGCCGTGTACGACGCCTTCGATGGCGTGTGCGGCAACCAATGGCTTGCGGCGGGCGCGGCGACACCGGATCGCTATCGCAATCTGGCGCGCCTGTTGGCCGACGACCGGTTGTGGGTCGACACCCGGCGCAAGGAATGCAAGCGCTACATGGCGGTGGAACAAAGCCTGGATGTTCGATCTTCCGATTGCGGGGGCCGGACGCCCATCGGCGATGCGGTCGACGTATATCGTTCCTTGCTGATCAACGGAAGCGAAGCCGGGGTAGAGGACGGCGTCGTGGAAGACGACAAGGTGCATTCGACAACCGACTTTCCGTTCCTGGCCGAGCCATGACCCGCCGCATCCGCTTCCTGTCGCGCGCCCTGCTGGCGCTTGCGGGACTCTGCGCCACGCTCGCCGACGCGCATCCGGCAACGACATTCGGCGAGATCGCCCTCGGGAACCTGGACCACCTGCTCGAGCAGCCCAGCGATCCGCCTGCGCGAATCGAGCTGTTGCTGGCCAAGTCCCGCTTCCAAGGCGATTACGCCGCGCTCGACCAAGCCGCCACGCTGGGCGAGGCGTTGCCGGAGGACGAGGAGGGTCTGCTGCTGAGGGCACGCACCCGCGCGGCGGTGCATCGATTCGCCGAGGCGCTGGGCGATCTGCGTGAGGCCGAACGATTGGGTGCCAGCGAACACCGGCTCGCCGGCCAGCGAGCAGTGATCCTCATCGCGACTGGACAGGCGACCCGCGTGCTTGCCTCGCTGGAATCGGATGCCCTGGCGCAACCCGGTTATGCATCGCACAGCGCATTGGCCAGCGCCTATGCGGAGGTCGGCCGCTACCGGGACGCCGACCGGCAATACCGCGAAGCGCTTGCGAGCCTGGCAACCACTTCGCCGTTCCCTTACGCGTGGATACATTTCGCACTCGGCCTGATGTGGTCGGAGCAGGCGGGCGACGTCCGTCGTGGCGAAGCCGAATACCGGCGGGCGCTGGCCTACCTCCCGCAGTTCGCGGTGGCGAACATCCACTTGGCCGAGATCGAGTCGCGTCGCGGCGACCTGCCCTCGGCGCAGGCACGCCTCATCCCCATCGTGGAAGCAACAGGGGAGCCAGAAGCGCTTGCCCTGCTGGGTGAAATCCGCAGACGGGCTGGCCACCAGGTTGTTGGGGAACGCGACATCTCGGAAGCCGCACAACGCTATCGGTCCTTGCTGGAGCGCCATCCGCTGGCCTTCGCCGACCACGCCGCCGAGTTCTATCTCGGTGCGGGGGCGGATCCGCGGAGCGCCATGGCACTGGCCCTGCGCAACCTGGATAACCGGCCCACCCCGCGCGCCTTCGCACTGGCGATCCGCGCCGCCATGGTCAGCCGCGGCGATGCCTGTGGGCTCGTCGGGCGGATGCAATCGGCGTTCGATGCCGCGGACCCGCCGCCGGCGACACGGATCGAGTGGGAGCGGAGGGCGGTCGGCACGAGCGGCGTAAGTTGCCGTGGAGGGGCCGCTCGGGCGCATGATCGGCAGCAGGATTCGACGGCAGGCCGGCGGCCTCGTGTCGAGCGGTTTGCCGACCCGGGAATCCACCAGCCGCTGCTCGTTTTGAAATAACGTAAACTATTGAATATAAACAACTTAATGGAAGTTCGTTGCACCCCCGGAATTCTGGGAACTTCCAGAGGCTTTAGCAGTCGAACTCCCCGACTGCTAGTATCCATGACCATGAGCCAGAACTCCGTTTCCCCGGCCACCGCCCTGGTGGCGAACAACCTGCCCATCCCCAGTGCGCTCGGCTCGCTGGAGGCCTACATCGGCGCGGTCCACCAGATCCCGGTGCTGGCCGTCGACGAAGAGCAGCAGCTGGCCCGCCGCTATCGCGACCACGAAGACCTCGACGCCGCGCGCGAGCTGGTGCATTCGCACCTGCGTTTCGTCGTGCACGTGGCCCGCGGCTACAACGGCTACGGCCTGCCGCTGGGCGACCTGATCCAGGAAGGCAATATCGGCCTGATGAAGGCGGTCAAGCGTTTCGACCCCGACATGGGCGTGCGCCTGGTCAGCTTCGCCGTGCACTGGATCCGTGCCGAGATGCACGAGTTCATCCTGAAGAACTGGCGCATCGTCAAGGTCGCCACGACCAAGGCGCAGCGCAAGCTGTTCTTCAACCTGCGCAAGTCGAAGACCCGCCTGGGCTGGTTGAACGCCGAGGAAGTCAGCGCGGTCGCCAAGGACCTCAACGTATCCGAACGCGAAGTGCTGGAAATGGAATCGCGCCTGTCCGGCCGCGATATCGGCTTCGATGCGCCCGCCGACGAGGACGAGGAACACGCGCCGCCGTCGCCGGCCAGCTATTTGGTCGCGCACGACGAGGATCCGTCGATGGCCTACGAGCGCGCCGACAGCGAGGACAACCAGCTGGAACTGCTGCGCGAAGGCCTGGCCGGCCTGGACCAGCGTTCGCGCGACATCATCAAGCGCCGCTGGCTGGACGCCGACAGCAAGATCACGCTGCAGGAACTGGCCGACGAATACGGCGTGTCCGCCGAACGCATCCGCCAGATCGAAGCGAACGCGCTGAAGAAGATGAAGGCGTTGTTCGCCGCCTGAACGGCTTGCATCACGCAATGAAGAAAGGCCCGGGTAAGACCGGGCCTTTTCGTTTTCATGCGTCGTCGCGGTTTTCCGGCGGTCGCGCCACCGGCAAATGCCAGCCGCGGCGGATGGCCATATAGCGCAGGCCGAAACACAGCGCGGCGCCGACCGCCATCGCCGGTACCTGCGGCAACTGCAGCGCATGCGCGACGGCGACCACCCCCGCGCCGGCCAGCGCCGCCACCGCGTACAGGTCGGCCTGCAGCACCACCGGAATCCTCGCCACCAGCACGTCGCGGGCGATGCCGCCGCCGATACCGCTGAGCATGCCCAGCAAGGTTGCGGCGAACGGCGAGGCGCCGTGCGCCAGCGCCTTGTCGGTGCCGAGCACCGCGAACAGCGCGAGGCCGGCCGCGTCGAAAACCTGCACGGGATTGCGCAGGCGTTCGATCGCCTCGTGGCGATGGAACGTCAGCAGGCCCGCAAGCATCGCCACGCCGAGGTAGCGCCAGTCGGCGAGCGATGCCGGCGGCAACGCGCCGATCACCACGTCGCGGACGATGCCGCCCGAAACCGCGGCCGCGCAGGCCAGCACCAGTACGCCGAACAGGTCCAGCCGATAGCGCACCGCCAACGTGCCGCCGCTGAGCGCGAACACGAAGGTGCCGATGAAATCGAACAGCAGCAGGAGGGTGGACACGGCGCGGAACGTGGCAGTCGGATCCCCAAGGATCGCAGCGCCGGCAACGCTTGTCACCCGCGGTTTCCGGACTGCGCAAGATCCGGATATCCGGCCCCTCTACGCCACAGGACCATGGCATCCCCTTCACAGGAACCGCTGCCATGTCCTTCCGTTTCACCGGCCTCGCGCCGGAACCTTTCGCACCGTTGTGGTCCCTCGACGATGCGGCGCTGGCGCAACGCGACATCCGCCGCGTCGTCGCCGACAGCGACCGCGGCTTTCCCTGCCGGATTTCATTGCAGAACGCCCGGGTGGGCGAAACCGTGCTGCTGTTGCCGCACGGGCACCACGACGTCGCCGGGCCGTATCGCGCCAGCGGGCCGATCTTCGTCCGCGAGAACGTGGCGCAGGCGATATACGAGAACGAAGTGCCGCCTTCCTTCCATCCGCGCCTGCTGTCGCTGCGCGGCTACGATGCGAGCGGCTGGATGCACATGGCCGAGGTCGTCGAAGGGGCTGAGCTGGAAGCCGCCATCGCCGAATTTTTCGCCCGCGACGATATCGCTTATCTGCACGTGCACAACGCGCGGCCGGGTTGCTATGCCTGCCTGGTCGAACGCGCCTGACCGTCGTCGCTGTCGCCGAGGATGATCCGCGCGCCGCGCTGGTAGCTCCAGTACGCCCACGCCCAGTTCAACAGCACGACCAGGCGGTTGCGGAAGCCGATCAGGAAGAACACGTGCGCGGCCAGCCAGAACCACCAGGCCAGCACGCCGGACAGTTTCAGCTTGCCCAGGTGCACGATCGCGGCCATGCGTCCGATCGTGGCCAGGTTGCCGAAGTCGCGGTAGCGGAACGCGGACGGTGGATCGGTCTTCGCCAGCCGCGTGCGGATCGCCTGCGCGACGTACCGGCCCATCTGCTTCGCCGCGGGCGCGACGCCGGGCACCGGCTTGCCATCGCTTTGCACCAAAGCAAGATCGCCACCGACGAAGATGTCCGGATGGCCCGGCACGCTCAGGTCCGGCTGCACGAGCACGCGCCCGGCGCGATCCAGGGGCACGCCCAGCGAACGCGCCAGCGGCGATGCGGCCACTCCTGCGGCCCAGACCACGGTGCGCGCGGCTACGAATTCGTCGCCGAGCCGATAACCTGCGGCGTTGATCTCGCCGACCGGTGTGCCGGTGACGACTTCGACGCCGAGTTTCCGCAGTTGCCGGCGCGCCTTTTCCGACAGGTCCTCGGGGAATGAAGACAGCACGCGCGGGCCGGCCTCGATCAGGCGCACGCGCGCCTCGGACGGATCGATGTGGCGGAATTCGTTCTTCAGGGTGTGCCGGGCGATCTCGGCCAGCGTGCCGGCCAGCTCCACGCCGGTCGGGCCGCCGCCGACGATGGCGAAGTTCAGCCACGCAGCGCGCGCGGCGGGATCGGTTTCGGCCTCGGCGCGTTCGAACGCCAGCAGCAACTTGCGGCGCAGGTCCAGCGCATCGTCCAGCGTCTTCAATCCCGGCGCATGCGGCGCCCAGTCGTCGTGGCCGAAGTAGGCGTGCGTGGCGCCGGCGGCGAGCAGCAGCCAGTCGAAACGCAGCACGTCGCCATCGTCCAGCGTCACGGTCTTCGCGTCGGGCGCGATGTCGCGCACTTCGCCCAGCCGCACTTCGACGTTTTCCTGCCGGCGCAGGATGTGGCGCAACGGCGCGGCGATGTCCGGCGCCGACAATCCGGCGGTGGCGACCTGGTACAGCAGGGGCTGGAACAGGTGGTGGTTGTGGCGATCGATCAACGTGATGCGCAACGCCTCGCCGGCCAGCGCGCGGGTCGCCCACAGGCCGGCGAAACCGCCGCCGATGATGACGAGATGTTTCATTGCACGGGCTCCGCGAGGGGAAGTGGATGCGCCGGCACGACCGCCGGCGCGCCGACCTGCCGGGGCATGCGGCCCAGCAGCTCGGGCAGGCGGTTGATGGCCGGACGATTGTCGCGCTGCAGGAGTTCCCAATGTCCGTAGGAAAACGGCGTGGCGTGCAGCAGATCGCAGGCATGGGCGGCGAAACGGGCGAGCGCGTCGGGAATCGCGATGGGCCGCGCGGGTGTCGGACGGTGCAGCGCGCGCATCGCGGCCAGGTGTTCGGCCAGCGTGCGCGCCTGCAGGCCGCCGAGGTCGTGTTCGCGCCGCGACGGTGCATTGGCGAGGACAAGCGCGGCGATGGCTTCGCCCAGGTCGCGCACGTCCAGCACCGCGATGCGCCCGGTGGCCCCGCGCGGCAGGGGATGCAGTGGCCAGCGTGCGACGCGCCGGATCCAGCGCGCGCCGAACCCGCCTTCACCGTCGAGCAGCGAGGGGCGCACGATGTGCCAGTCCGCGCCGCTGGCGCGCAGCGCGGTTTCGCCGTCGCGCTTGGAACGCAGGAAACCGCTGCGGGCGTCGGCGTCGAGTCCCAGGGCGGAGACATGGACCAGTCGCAGCCCGCGTTGCCGGCACGCTTCGGCCAGCGCGGCGGGGGCGAGGTGGTGCACGCGGCGATAAGTTTCGCGGCCGCGCTCGCGCAGGATGCCGACGCAGTTGACCACCGCGTCGCAGTCGCGGAGCGCTTCGTTCCAATCGGCGGCTTGCAGCAGCGATTCGAGCCGCGTTTCGCGGAATCCGAAGACGGGGGCGACCGTCGATCTGCGCCGCCGCCGCGGATGGCGGCTGCCGACCAGTACGCGGCAATCGCGCGCCGCGAGCGCTTCGACCACGTGGCGACCGATGAAGCCGGCGCCGCCCAGGACCAGTATCCGTCGTCCCTTTGCCTCGTCCAGCGCGCCCATCGCGATGGTCTCCGTTCGGAAATTTCTGTCTTGACAGAAATATATGGCAGAACTAGCCTCTGCGCAACTCCAGCCACCCCTGCCGCCATGCCTGCCGATCCGCTGTCCCCGCTGAGCCGCCGTTTCGTCCTGCACTGGGGCGAGATGGGCTCGCGCTGGGGGGTCAACCGCACGGTGGCGCAGATCCATGCGTTGCTGTTCCTGTCCGGGCGGCCGATGCACGCCGAGGAAATCGCGGACGTGCTGGTGGTGGCGCGTTCCAACGTCAGCAACAGTCTGCGCGAGCTGGTCAACCTCAATCTGGTCAGGGTGGTGCACCTGCTCGGCGACCGACGCGATCATTTCGAGACATCGAAAGACGTGTGGGAGCTGTTCCGCACCGTGGTGCGCGAACGAAAGGCGCGCGAGTTCGACCCCACCGTCGCGATGCTGCGGGAAATGGCCGCCGACCCGGCATTGAGCGAGGAGCCGCCCGATGCGCGTGCGCGGATCAGGGAAACCCTGGCGCTGATGGGCGCGTTGTCGTCGTGGGGCGAGGAGATGCTGCGGCTGGAACCGAAGACGCTGATGAAGCTGATGAAGCTGGGCGGCAAGATCCAGAAACTGCTGCGCGACGCCGGTTGACGTCAGTACAGATCGACCGGATCGACGTCCAGCGACCAGCGCACCTTGCGCGCTTCCGGCAGTTCGTGAAGCGCCGGAACCCACGCGTCGAGCGCGGCGTGCAGGGTTCGGCGGTTCGGCGAGGACAGCAGCAGTTGCATGCGCTGGAAGCCGGCGCGGCGCGGCATCGGTGCGGGCATCGGGCCGTGCAGTTCGACTTCGGAGACAAATCCCCCCGGGCCCCCCTTTTTCAAAGGAGGGGAGATCCCAGTTGCATTTCGTACGGCAGATGCAGCAATGGCCTCCCCCTTTGCAAAAGGGGGACCGAGGGGGATTTGCGCTTTGGCCGCCAGCAAGAACGCCTGCGCGGCTTCGACATGCTGCGCTTCCGCACGCAGCAGCGCGAGATGCGCGAACGGCGGGAAACCGGCGGCCTCGCGCATCGCCAGTTCGTTCGCGGCGAACGCGGGATAACCGCCGTGGATCAGCGTCTGCAGCAACGCGTGTTCCGGATGGTGAGTCTGCAACCACACTTCGCCCGCTTTCTCGGCGCGGCCGGCGCGGCCGGCGACCTGGATCAGCTGCTGGGCGAGTTTTTCGCCTGCGCGGAAATCGGCGGAGAACAGGCCTTCGTCGACGCCGACCACCACGACCAGGGTCAGGTGCGGCAGGTCGTGGCCCTTGGCGAGGATCTGGGTGCCGACGAGGATGCCCGGTGCGTCGCCGAGCGCATCCAGGTGCCTTTCCATCGCGTCCTTGCGTTGCGTCGTGCCGCGATCGACGCGCACGACGGGAAAGGCTGCGAACTTCTCCGCCAGCATCTCCTCCAGCCGCTCCGTGCCGATGCCCTGCGGTTGCAAGGCCAGCCCGCCGCAATCGGGACAGGCCAGCGGCGCGGGCTGGCGATGGCCGCAGTGATGGCATTGCAGGCGGCGCCCGCCGGCGTGCACGGTCATGGTTGCGTCGCAGCGTTTGCAGTGCGCGCTCCAGCCGCAGTCGTGGCATAGCAGCGCCGGCGCGTAGCCGCGCCGGTTCTTGAACACCAGTACCTGTCCGCCGACGTGCAGTGCGTGGTCGATGGCCTGCAAGGTTTCCGGCGACAGGCCGGCCTGCAATGGCCGCTTGCGCACGTCGACCACGCGCACCGCGGGCGGTTTCGCTTCGCCCGCGCGCTTGCTCAGCCGCAAGTGCGTATAGCGACCGGATTGCGCGTTGTGCAGCGATTCCAGCGAAGGCGTCGCGCTACCCAGCAGCACCGGGACGCCGAGCGCCTTGCCGCGCACCAGGGCGAAATCGCGCGCGTGGTAGCGGATGCCGTCCTGCTGCTTGTAGCTGGCATCGTGCTCTTCATCGACGACGATCAGGCCGGCGTCGGGCAGCGGGGTGAACACCGCCGAACGCGTGCCGACGATCACCCGCGCTTCGCCACGCCACGCGGCCGCCCAGGTCCGCGCGCGCGCGTTGTCGTTCAGGCCCGAATGCAGCGCATGCACTGGCACGCCGAGCCGGGCACGGAAACGGGCGAGAGTCTGCGGGGTCAGGCCGATTTCCGGCACCAGCACCAGCGCCTGCTTGCCGCGCGCCAGGCAGTCGGCGATGGCGCGCAGGTAGACCTCGGTCTTGCCGCTGCCGGTGACGCCTTCCAGCAGAACGGGCGCGAAGCCGTCGGCCGCGACGATGGTTTCCACCGCCGCCTGCTGTTCGGCATTCAATTCCGGCCCGGCTTGTGGTTCCGGCGCGATCCGCGAGGCGGGAACGGCGACGCGTTCGGCCAGGCCACGCTTGGCCAGGGCGCGTGCGGCGCTGCGCCAGTCCTCCAGCAGCAGGTCCAACGCGTCCTCATCCCTGGGGCCGGCCTGTAGCAGTTCGGCCAACCGGCGCGGACGCGTGCCCTTGCGCAGCCGCTCAACTTCGCGGCTGCCTTCCGGCGTCAGGGTCCAGGCCCAGGCATGGGTGTCGGGCAGGGGCTCGCCGTGGCGCAACGCGGCCGGCAGGGCGGTGGCGAAAACCTCGCCCAGCGGCGCGTGGGTATAGCGGGCCAGCCAACGCAACGATTCGAGCAACTCGCCGTGGAACAGCGGCGCCTCGTCGAGCAGGGCCAAGGCGTGGCGCAATTCGGGCGCGTCGACTGGCTTGGGCTCAACGTGCGGCGCGCCGACCCCGGCGACCACGCCGCACAGTTCGCGCGGGCCGAACGGCACCCGTACCCGTCTGCCGATGGCGTCCTCACCGGCCACCAGGTCGGCCGGCGGCCGGTAATCGAACACCCGCGGCAGGGGCACCGGCAGGGCGACTTGCAGAGTGGAGGCGGATGGGGGCATCGACGCCAGTTTACCCAGCGAGGCAAGGCGTCCGTAACCGGCTCGAGTTGCGCGCAACATCTGTCCGGGGACTGATGAACATCTCGCAAGTAGCGGTTGCGATTGGAGATTCCGCCTTATCCACAAAATCTGTGGATAACACTGTGCATGTCAGCGGCGCAGGGCGTCCCGGAGGCCTGAATCAGCACATTTCTTACGAATTGGCGAAAAAAGTGCCATCACCTGTTTTTCTTTCAGAATCAGGTATTTACGTGTGAAATACAGCGGTAAGAAATGGCTGTGGGCAAAAATCCGCGCGGATATGAAGGTTTTGTAACGGCTGTGCACAACCGTCGATGCGCTAAGTGCTTGTCGGCCTTGGGCTCGGCCCCGCGGTTGCCGCAGGGCAGCATGACAACGGGCCGTTCGATCAGGCGGAAGGCAGGGGCCGCAGCACCCTTCGGCTGGCACGGAAGCGGCCCTCGAAACGCCGGGCGCCGTCGCCGCGCATGCGCGCGGCGTGGTGGCGGAAATAGGCGTCCAGCGCGACCTGGTCGGCCAGTTCGTACTGGCAGCAGAACGCCGCCTCGCCTTCGGTCGCCGGGTCGGCCACCTCGAACCAGCGCGCCCCGGTGAAACCGGGCAGGGCCAGCATTTCGCGGATGTGGTGGGCCAGCCAGTCGCGGTACTCGCCGGCGATGGCGGCGTCGACGTGCAGGTTCACTTCATAGATGACGGGCATGGGCAGGGCTCAGGCGTGGACCACGCTGTAGACCGCCAGCGCCACCACGGCGATGGCGACCAGGAAGAAGTACACGCTGCCCAGTGCGAGGTATTTCAGCAAGGTCTTCAGCCAGCCCTGTCCGTACACGCGCTTCTGCATCAGCAGCAGGTATACCGGCATCGACAGCCACAGCAATCCGCGGAACCATTCGGCGGTAGCTGCTGCCCAGGCGGCGCGCGGCGCCAGCCAATCGCCAGCGATCGACAGCAGGCACATCAGCAGGATGATCAGCAGCAGCCAGGAGTGGCTGTACAGCGCGACGACCAGATGCTCCAGATAGGGGCGCCCGGAACGTATGTAGGCCAGTTTCAACAGCAACGCGAACAGCGGCACCAGCACGAACAGCGCCTTCGGCATCGCGCCGAAGAAGGCGCGCATGAACAGCTCGGGCTCCTGCTGGATGCGCGACAGGTTGCGCTTGCCTTGCGCCAGTTCCGAAGTCAGCCAGCGGTTGGCGAAATCGGGTAGCCAGCCGATCTGGATCGGATCCTTGTTCGCGTCCCAGTCGATCGATTCGCTCAGGTCGATCTTGCTCGGCGGCGGCACCGGCTTGCCGCTGGCGGCGGCCTCGCGCAGCTCGGCGATGCGCCGGTCGGCGGCGGCATTGACCGCCTCGATGCCCGCGTCGACGCCTTCGCGGCCATTCGCGGCCGCCCCGGTCATGCCGGCACGCACCTCGCGCAGGTGCTGCAGCACGCGGTCGCGGCGCTGCTCCGCCTCGGCGACGGTGGTGGCGGCGCCGACGTCGTCCATGCTGCGCGCCGGCACGCCGTTGAACTTCACCGCGTCGGAATGGTCGTTGGCCGCCATCGCGAAATGGCCGACGACGACGGCCAGCAGGCTCATCACCACGAACAGGCGCAACGGGGCGACATAGTCGACGCGATGGCCGCGCAGGTAGCGATTGGCCACCAGCCCCGGCGGCACCAGCAGGTCGCGCAGGGTGCGGAACACGCGTCCGTCCAGGTGCCAGAACGACTCGATCAGCTCTTCCAGCGCATGCCAGAAGTTGCGCAGCGGGTTGTGGATGGACTGGCCGCAGGCGTGGCAGTACTTGCCCAGCAGCGGCGTGGCGCAGTTTTCGCAGTTGGCGGGCGCGTGCGATGCGGCGTCGGTCATGGGGAGAGAGCCTCGTCTGAGCCGGGCGAAGATACCTTGCACGGATGGCGCGCGGAAGGCAGGACGCCGACGAAACCGCTAGACTGCACGCATCCGGCCCGGAATCCTGCGCGACGCCTTCTTCGTCCGCGCCGCAGTCGGACGCGCGTTTCCCCATGTCTTCCCCGACCCTTCCCCCGCGCCGCTTCGGCGACGAAGTGCGCGCCACGGCGATGCTCGCGCTGCCGCTGGTGCTGGGCCATGTGTCCACCGGCCTGATCGGTTTCGTCGACAACCTGATCGCCGGCCGCCACGGCACCGCGACACTGGCTTCGGTCACCGTCGGCACCGCGCTGCTGTGGCTGCCGATGATGGTGCCGATCGGCACGCTGATCGCGCTGACCGCCTCGGTGTCGCACCTGCACGGCGCGCGCCGCCACGACGAGATCGGCCCGCTATTCCGCCAGGCGCTGTGGCTGTCGCTGGGCATCGGCGTGCTGATGTTCGCCTTCCTCAGCCTGGCGCCGTTGCTGCTGCGGCCGTTCGGCATCGCCGAGGACATCGTGCCCGGCGCGACCGCCTTCCTGCACGCGATCCGCTGGGGCGTGCCGGCGCTGGTGCTGTTCTTCTGCATGCGCTACCTGAGCGAGGGCATGCATTGGACCCTGCCGACCATGCTGCTGGGCTTCGGTGGCCTGGCCTTGCTGGCGCCGCTGGGCTGGACGCTGACCTTCGGCCATTTCGGCGCGCCGGCGATGGGCGCCGCGGGGCTGGGCACGGCGTCGGCGACGACGATGTGGGCGCAGGCGCTGGCGTTCGCGCTGTACCTGTGGAAATCGAAGCGCTTCGCCCACCTGAAGCTGTTCGCGCACTTCGAACCGCCGCGCGTGGCGGCGATCGTGCAGCTGCTGAAGACCGGCCTGCCGATCGGGGTGACCATCCTGATGGAAGGCAGCCTGTTCATCGTCACTGCGCTGCTGATCGCGCGCCTGGGCGCGGTGCCGGCGGCGGCGCATCAGGTCGCGATCAACGTGGCCCAGTTGTGCTTCATGGTGCCGATGGGCGTGGCCGAGGCGACCACGGTGCGCGTCGGCTTCGCCTTGGGCGCGAACGATCCGCGCGGCCTGCGCCGCGCTGCGCATGCCGGTTATGTCATCGTGCTGGCGACGCAGGCGCTGTCGGCGATGGTGTTGCTGTTCGGCCACGACGCAGTCGCGTCCGTGTACACGCGCGATGTGGCGGTGGCGTCGCTGGCCGGCACCCTGCTGCTGTTCGCCGCGGCGTTCCAGTTCCCAGACGGCATCCAGGTGCTGTCGGCGGGTGCGCTGCGCGGCTTGAAGGACACGCGCGTGCCGATGTGGCTGGCGATGGGCGCCTACTGGGGCCTGGGCATGCCGCTGGGCGTCGGCCTGGGCCTCGGATTGGGCTGGGGACCGCAGGGCATGTGGGTCGGCCTGATCGCGGGCCTGACCGCCGCGGCGGTGGCGCTGGGAACGCGCTTCGAGCGCAGCAGCCGCAAATTGCTGGTCCAGGGTCCCATAGCGCCGGCCGGAAGCGACCGGCATCGCGGCTGAAGTCGCTTCCACGGCGCGGTCGACAAGCTCACCACGGCCGTGGCCCGCAAAGTTCCAACTTCAATGACTTAAGACGCATGAATCCAGCCTTGGAAACCGTTAGGCTGGTTCCAGTTTTCCGGAGTTTTCGATGAACCAGCCCGCCCCCGCCGTCCCGCCGGCATTGCCGTCCCGCCGCAACCCCATCGTCGCGTTCTTCGTCGGCTTGTGGGACGTGATGAATTTCACCCGCCGGCTGATCATGAACATCGTGTTCTTCGGCCTGCTGCTGCTGTTCCTGGCGATCCTGCTGGTCATCGTGGGCAAGGGCGGCATCGAGCCGCTGCAGTCGCGCACCACCCTGGTCATCGCGCCGGAAGGCCGCATCGTCGAGCAGTTCACCAAGGATGCCGCGATGCGCGCGCTGGCCAAGGCCACCGGCGACGACGGCGCCGAGGAAGTACAACTGCGCGACCTGCTGCGTGCGATCAAGGCGGCGAAGGAAGACGGCAACGTCGAGCGCGTGCTGCTCGACGTCGACAAGCTGCAGCCCAGCGGCTATGCCAGCCTCAACGAAGTCGCCCGTGCGCTGGCCGACCTGCGCGCCTCGGGCAAGCAGATCGTCGCCTTCAGCGAAGGCCTGAGCCAGTGGCAGTACCTGCTGGCCGCGCAGGCCAACGAGGTCTACCTGGACCCGATGGGCAGCGTGGTGCTGGAAGGCATGGGCCGCTACCGCCAGTACTACCGCCAGGCGCTGCAGGACAAGCTGGGCGTGGACGTGCACCTGTTCCGTGTCGGCGAATACAAGTCCGCCGCCGAGCCGTACATCCTCGACGCCGCTTCAAAGGAAGCGAAGGAAGCCGACCTGTTCTGGATGGGCGATATCTGGCAGCGCTACCTCGGCGATATCGCCAGGCTGCGCAAGACCACGCCGCAACAGCTTGCGGCCGGCATCGACACCCTGCCCGAGGGCGTGGCCGCCGCCGGCGGCGACCTGGCCAAGTTCGCCCTGCAGCAGAAGCTGGTCGACGGCTTGAAGACCCGCGAGGAAGTCGAGGACCTGCTGGCCGAGCGCGGCGTCGCCGACAAGGACTCGGAAACCGGCTTCCGCAGCGTCGATTTCAACGGCTACCTGGCGCGCCTGGACGCGTCGCGCCTGCCGCTGGACAAGCGCCCGCAGGTGGCCATCGTGGTCGCGGCCGGCGAAATCACCGGCGGCGAAGAGCCGCCGGGCAAGATCGGCGGCGAATCGACCGCCGCGTTGTTGCGCGAAGCGCGCGACGACGACGACGTGAAGGCGGTCGTGCTGCGCGTCGATTCGCCCGGCGGCGAAGTGTTCGCCTCCGAACAGATCCGCCGCGAAGTGGTCAAGCTGAAGGAAGCCGGCAAGCCGGTGGTGGTGTCGATGGGCGACCTGGCCGCGTCCGGCGGTTACTGGATCAGCATGAACGCCGACCGCATCTACGCCGATGCCTCGACGGTCAGCGGCTCGATCGGCATCTTCGGCCTGATCCCCAACATCACCCGCACCCTGGACAAGGTCGGCGTGCATACCGACGGCGTCGGCACCACGCGCTTCGCCGGCGCGTTCGACATCAGCCGTCCGCTCGACCCGGGCGTGGGCCAGCTGATCCAGTCGGTGATCGACAAGGGTTACGCCGACTTCACCGGCAAGGTCGCCGCCGCGCGCAAGAAGAGCGTGGAGCAGGTCGACGAAGTCGGCCGCGGCCGCGTGTGGAGCGGCGCGCAGGCGAAGGAACGCGGCCTGGTCGACGAACTCGGCGGTCTCGATTCCGCCATCGCCGATGCCGCCGCGCGCGCCAAGCTGGGCCAGGCCGACAAGTACCGCGTGCGTTACGTCGAACAGATGATCTCGCCGCTGCAGCAGTTGTTCGGCGGATTCGCCCAGAGCCGCATCGGTGCGGCATGGCTGAAGGATTCCAGCTTCGCCCGCGCACTGTTGCTGAAGTCGATGCCGGAAACCGAGGCGCAGCTGCGTTTCGTCGAGAGCGCGGTCAAGGACAAGA
Organism: Pseudoxanthomonas helianthi; assembly: GCF_017939625.1. GTDB lineage: Bacteria > Pseudomonadota > Gammaproteobacteria > Xanthomonadales > Xanthomonadaceae > Pseudoxanthomonas_A > Pseudoxanthomonas_A helianthi. The sequence goes on along the minus strand of NZ_JAGKTC010000001.1, from coordinate 954,551 downwards.
GCGGCCAGCCGGTGAAGGCGCTGGCGTATTGCTTCTGCGGGTTCTGATGCGGAAAGCCCGGTGGGCACGGAAAGCGTGCCCACCCTACGATTGCGCTTTGCAGATCCGAGCATGCTCGGCTGCTTTTGCTTTTTGTAGGTGCCGGGCTCGCCCCGGCACGCTTTTGATCTTCGGCACGAAAGGCGAAAAGCAAGCCGGGACGAGCCCGGCTTCTACAACGGCGACATCAACGGCAGGGGAGCCGAGCATGCTCGGCTCTACAAAGCGGGACGGCTTACTGCGCTTGCGCGTCGATCGCGTCGCGTTGCGCGTCGGCGGCTTGCTCGACCTGGCCTTCCACCGCGCGTGCCTTGTCCTGCGGCGCCTGGATCGCATCGCGCAGTTCGGTGTGCTGTTCGGCGGCGGGCGTCGCGACGGCGGCCTGCGGTTCGGGCGGCTTGTCGGCCGGCGGCGGTTCCGGTTTGCAGGCGACAGCGCCCGAGAGCAGTGCGACCAGGCAAAGGCAGCGAGTGGCGTTCATCGATGATCCCCGGATGGGCCTGGCGCTATGCTACGCCCGGAACAGGAGGCGTGCATGAGTTCGAACCGTTGGCGGCTGGATGGACAAATCGCGCTGATCACCGGCGCCAGTGCGGGCATCGGTCTGGCCATCGCCCGCGAGCTGCTGGGGTTAGGCGCGGATGCATTGCTGGTGGCCCGCGATGCCGGCGCGCTGGAAGCCGCGCGCGACGACCTCGCCGATGAGTTTCCCGAACAACGCGTGCTGGGCCTGTCCGCCGACGTCAGTGACGACGACGACCGCCGCGCGATCCTCGACTGGGTCGAGGACCATGCCGACGGCCTGCACATGCTGGTCAACAACGCTGGCGGCAACATAACCAAGCCGGCGGTGGACTACAGCGAAGACGAGTGGCGCGGCATCTTCGAGACCAACCTGTTCTCCGCGTTCGAACTGTCGCGGCTCGCCTATCCGCTGCTGACCCGGCATGCGGTGTCCAGCATCGTCAACGTCGGCAGCGTGTCCGGCATCACCGCGGTGCGCAGCGGCGCGCCCTACGGCATGACCAAGGCCGCGATGCACCAGCTGACCCGCAATCTGGCCGCCGAATGGGCCGAGGACGGCGTGCGCGTGAATTCGGTCGCGCCGTGGTACATCCGCACCCGACGCACCTCCGACAAGCTGTCGGATACCGACTATTACGAGGAAGTGATCGAGCGCACGCCGATGCGCCGCGTCGGCGAACCGGAGGAAGTCGCCGCCGCGGTCGCGTTCCTGTGCCTGCCCGCGGCCAGTTACATCACCGGCGAATGCATCGCGGTGGACGGCGGGTTCCTGCGCTACGGGTTCTGACGCTGCTTTTCCTTCTCCCTCCGGGAGAAGGTGCCCGTAGGGCGGATGAGGGCGGGAGCCTCAAGTTGCAATGAAATTTCCATGGCGCGGGAGGCTTCCGCCCTCATCCGGCGCTACGCGCCACCTTCTCCCGGAGGGAGAAGGGAAGCAGGGTTGCGTGCATTTGCGATCGCGGCGATGCGCGCCTTGCGCAGCGCTTCACCCAGCGCCGGGCCGCTGACAGCCTCGCCCAGATCGCGGGCATTCACCGCCAGCGCGGCGGCATGCAGGCGCTGCAGCTCGCGGCCCTGCGGATAGTCGGCCTCTTCCTTGCCGCCGCGGCCGCGCTTGTCGGCTTCGCAGACCAGCGCGAGTTGCGCGATGCGCCCCGGCTTGCGGAAGGCGTCGCTGCGGGCCAGCAGTTCGTACACGGTGGTGTCGCGCAGCTCGAACAGGCGATGCACGTTGAGGTGTTCGCGGCAGGCCAGTTCGGCCAGCTCGCGGTGTTCGGCGGGCACTTTCAGGCGCGCGCACAGCACGCGCAACGGCGCGACGCCGGCGGCTTCGTGGGCGATGTGTTTCGGTAGCTGGTCCTTCGGCGTCAGCGCCTTGCCCAGGTCGTGGCACAGGGCGGCGAAACCGACCACGTCGTCGCCCGGCGCCAAGCGCGCGGCCATGTCGCTGACCATCTGCTGGTGCAGGCCGGTGTCGATTTCGGGATGGAAGTCCGCGCGTTGCGGCACGCCGTACAGCGCGTCGACTTCGGGCAGCACCGCTTTCAGCACATCCGCTTCGCGCAGCGTGTCGAGGAAGGCCGACGGCCGTTCCGATCGCAGCGCCTTGCGCAGTTCCTGCCAGACGCGCTCGGGCACCAGCGTGTCGAGCTCGCCGGAACCGGCGATCTGCCGCATCAGCGCCAGCGTTTCCGGGGCGACGCTGAAGCCGAGCGCGGCGAAGCGCGCCATGAAGCGCGCCGCGCGCAGCACGCGCAAGGGATCTTCGACGAAGGCGGGGCCGACATGGCGCAGCACGCGCGCCTCGATGTCGCGCGCGCCGCCGTAGGGATCGACCAGGGTGCCGTCCTCGGCCTGCGCGATCGCGTTGAGGGTGAAGTCGCGGCGCTGCAGGTCCTCTTCCAGCGTCACCGACGGATCGGCATCGACGACGAAGCCGCGATAGCCGCGTCCCGACTTGCGTTCGGTGCGTGCGAGCGCGTATTCCTCGCCGGTGCGGGGATGCAGGAACACGGGGAAGTCGCGGCCGACCGGCTTGAAACCTTGCGCGAGCATCTCGTCGGGCGTCGCGCCAACCACGACCCAGTCGCGGTCGCCCGGCGGAAGGCCGAGCAACCGGTCGCGCACCGCGCCGCCGACGAGATAGGTCTGCATGGGGGAATGATGCCTGATCGGATGCGCCGTTGTAGAGTCGAGCTTGCTCGACTGCTTTTTTGTTTCTCGGCGCCGGACACGACGAGCAGTCGAGCAAGCTCGACTCTACAGAAGCGAAGTCAGCTCTTCGGCATCTGCGCCGTCGGACAGGTGAAAGGCTTGCGCTGCGCGTCGATGCGGCCATGCATGCGGTCGGTCAGCGGCAGGGCCTTGCCGTTCAAGCGCCAGTCGTACAGCACGCTGAAGGCCAGCACGCGGGCGACGTATTCGCGGGTTTCTTTGTAGCTGATCGTCTCGATCCAGAAATCCGCGTCGAAGCCGGGGCGTTGCGCCTGCCAGCGCGCGGTCGGTGTCGGGCCGGCGTTGTACGCGGCGATGGTGACGTAGGGCAGGCCGTACTTGTTCAGCAGCTCGCGCAGGTAGGCACTGCCCAGCGCGATGTTGGTATCGGAGTCGTACAGGCTGGCCGCACCACCCCACGGCAGGCCGATCTTCGCCGCGGTCGTCGCGCCGGTGGCGGGCACCACCTGCATCAGGCCCAGCGCATTGGCCTGCGAACGCGCGCGCGGATTGAACACGCTTTCGGCGCGGATCTCGGCCGCGATCCAGGCCGGATCGAGCGCGTTCTTCGCCGCTTCGCGGCGGATCGTGTCGCCATGGTGCAGCGGGAAGCGCAACTGGTACAGGCGTTGTTCGTCCGGATTCTTGCCCAGCGCGAACACCGCGCGGTCGAACCAGCCGTTGTCCTGCGCCACTTCGACGGCGATGCGGCGCTGGGTGTCGTCGAAGCGCTTCAACGCGTCGTTCCATTCGGCCGTGGCCCAGTTGGGGCGGTCCAGCTGCCACAGTTCCATCGCACGGACCATCGACGGATCGCGCGCGACGGCCGCCTTCGCCGCATCGCCGTCGTTGGGAATCCACGCGCACAGCGCGTAAGGCTGGTTCAGCCGATCCGCGGCGAGGAAGCCGTGGAAGGTCGACGATTTCGCCGCCTGTGCGAACAGCCGCTGCGCCTCCGCCTTGTCGCCGGTTTCCTCGGCCAGGCGCGCTTCGAAATAACGCCAGCGCGAATCCTCGCGCTGTTTCGGCGGCATCTTGCGCAACGCGGCCAGGGCGCTGCGCCAGTCGCCGCGGGCCATCGCCTCGCGCACCCGCCACTCGTGCAGTTTCTCGTCGTAGGCGGCGTCGGGCACTGCGGCGAGCCGACGCGCGGAATCCGGTTCGTAGCTGGCCACGGTCCACAGCGCGATTTCGTATAGCACCTTGTTGCGCTGCTCGTCGCTGAGGCCGAGCGCATTGGCGTACTGCGGCAGCTGCAACTCCGCCGCGCTGGCGTCGCGCCGGGCCAGGCGCATCAGGCCGTAGGTCGCCATGTTCCGGCTGCGTTCGGTCTTCGGCCAGTTCAGCGCCGAAGGCCTGGGCGCATCGAGGAAAGCGGCGTAGTCGTTGGCTTGCGCCGCATCGGCAGGGGGCAGCCCGCGCGCGGCGGCGCGCATCACGCCCGGCTGGCCTTCGGCCGCGGCGGCATCGATGCGCTGCCAGCGCAAATCCGCGCCCAGCTGGCCTTGCGCGGCCAGCGCGGCGAATACCGGATCGCAGCTGTCCGGCAGCGACTTGGCCGCGCCTCGCCACAGCGCCTGCGCATCCCGGGTCCAGTCCGCGTCGAGCTTGCCGGTGGCCGCGCGTGCGCTCAGTTCGGCGCAACGCAGGGTGGCGCTTTCACGCGGCTGCCACGCGGCGAGGAAACCTGGCCAGTCCTCGCGCTTGGCCAGCTCGCCCAGCCAGCCGCTGCGGAAGGTCTCGGCCACCGGCTGGCCGGCATAGCGTTTCAGGAAGGCTTGCGCCTGCCCTTCGGAAACGCCGGCCCAGTCGCGCGCCATGCTGGCGTATTCGACCCATCCGTACAGCGGATGCGAGGCGACGCCGGGAAACTGGGTGGCATCGAAGCTGCCGCGTTCGGCCGCCTCCAGCGCGGCACGGACCATCGGGCGCTGCGCATCGAGCTTTTGCGCCGCCGCGGGCAGGGCCAGGCACGCGAGGGCCATGGCGATGAGAGAATGTCGGGCAAACATGCGCGGAATATACGGGACGCCGGATGAATCGTTCGGTTCGCTTGGCGACGCGTGGATGAAGGCGTGATTCACGAACAAAGGAACGGTCTTGGACTTTCTCGGCGGCATGTGGCTTTACCCATTGCTCGGCGCCATCGCCGGCATCCTCGCCGGCCTGCTCGGCATCGGTGGCGGCCTGGTGCTGGTCGGCGCGCTGGCGTGGCTGCTGCCGCTGCAGGGCGTGCCGAAGGAAGCGGCGATGCATGCGGCGCTGGCCAGTTCGCTGGCCAGCATCGTGCTGACCGCCGCATCTTCGGCGCGTGCGCACAGCCGGCGCGGCAGCGTGCTGTGGCCGACGGTGAAATGGATGGTACCGGGCCTGCTGCTCGGCGGCTGGCTGGGTAGCGGCTTCGCGGTGAAGCTGGACGACGGCGCGTTGCGCTGGATCGTCGCCGGTTATTGCGTGATCGCCGCGTTGCAATTGCTGTTCGGCAAGAACGGGCACGGAAGCGGTGGCGAACACGCGCCTGCGCCCACCGGCTTGCCGATCAGCTCAGCCGCCGCCGGCATCGGCGCGGTGTCGGCGGTGGTCGGCATCGGCGGCGGCAGCATGACCGTGCCGTTGCTGGTCTGGCGCGGCGTGGCCCCGGTACGCGCGGTCGGCACGTCCAGCGCCTGCGGCGTGGCCATCGGCCTGTCCAGCGCGCTGGGTTATGCCTTGCATGCGCCGGCCGGCGCCCTGCCGCAGCATGCGGTGGGTTACGTGTACCTGCCGGCCGCGATCGGTGTGGCGATCGCCTCGGTGCTGGCCGCGCCGTACGGCACGCGGCTGGCGCACAAGCTCAGCGGCCTGGCATTGAAGCGCGTGTTCGCCGCGTTCCTGCTGGCGATGGCGCTGATGATCGGGCTGGGCGGTTGAAGATTCGCGAAAGCGGCCTTGGCCGCTTTCGCGAGAAACCTCAGGCGTCGCCTTCGGTACGCACGTGCGGCGCGAGGAAGCTCATGTAGTCGGCCTTGCCCAGGGGCGCGCCGAGCTTGCGCAGGATCGCGTAGGTCGTGGTGATGTGGAAATACAGGTTCGGCATCAGGTAGTCGCTGACGTACTGGCGCGCGGGCAGCACGCAATAGCGGCCCGGGCCCAGGCCGATGCGCTTGTCTTCGTCCAGCTTGGCGTCGCCGGCGGAGATGGCCGACACCAGTTCCCTCGTCTGCGCGATGTGCGAACGCGCCATCGCCACGGAATCGACATCGCGTCCCAGGTTCTCCACCGGATTGCCGGCGCTCCATTGGGCGAAACCGCGCGGCTGGTTGCAGGCGAAGGCGATCTGCGTGCCCAGCGGGAACATGTCGGGGGCCAGGCGTTCCTGCAGCGCGGCTTCCAGGTCGAGGTGCTTTTCGGCGACGTCGAGGATGTGGTTCAGGGCATCGAGGCGGGACAGGAAGATGCGCTTGATTTCGGCGATTTCAGGGTTGGACATGCGGAGCTCCGGTGGATGATGTCGTGTGGGCTACCCGACCGCGATGCGGTCGGGCAGGAAGAAGAAGGATCAGGCGCGTTCGCGGCGTTCGGGTTCGGCCAAGTGCAGGAAGCGCGTGAACGTATCGCTGGGCCGGTCCACGCCGCAGGCGACGAGGACCATGCCGACATTGCCGCGATGGTAGGTGCCGTGCGCCAGGACGTGGAACAGCATTTCCGCGCGGGTCATCGAGCCGCGTTGCCCGTCGGTGAAGGTGAAGGCGATGGTTTCGTCCAGCGCGTCGCCGCCGATTCGTTCGACGTACTCCTGGAACCATGCGTCGGACTTGGCGATGCTTTCGCGAAGGCCGTCCAAGGTAGGTGTTTCAGGCGTATTCGTCGCATCGAACGGACGCGCCGCCCCGCTGAGGTGGGCGGCGAAGATCCGATCCACGACGTAAGTGTGGTTCACCAGGCGGATCGCCTGGTTCCATTCCGACGGATACCGCGAGGAATCGACCTGGGCGAGCGCGTCGAGGATCTGGGTATTGGCCCAGGTCTTGTAGCGGAACTGATGCTTCATGACGGCTTTCTGGTTCCAGTCAGCGACGATGCAGTTGCAGAAGGCGATTGAACGCACCGACGATCTGTTCGTTCGCGAAGCCGCAATGACCTTCGCCGACGGCGGGAAGTTCCAGCAAGGGTTGCGGCGTTCCACGCGAACGGACGAGTTCGGGATAGAGGTGGTTGAACCGGGCGGGCACGGTCGGGTCCAGTGCACTGGGCTGCAGCACCACCGGCGCCTGGATGGTCCCGGTCAATTCGGCGCTGCCGTCGATCGATGCGATGGCGCGCGGGTCGCCGGCATAGCGACGGACGCCGCGGTTGAACGCCTCGTCGTCGCCGAAGCCGGAATACGCCACCGAACGGTTGTCGACGGGAAACCCGCCGGCGCGGGAAGCGGCTTCCCGCAGCACCAGGTTGTACAGCATGAGCGCACCCGCGAGTCCGGGGCGGGGAATGTCCAGCCGCTTCGAAAGCAGCGTCGCGGTCGCTTCGTTCTTCTGCAACTCGCGTTCGATCGCTTCGCTGTCCAGCATGGCCGGCGAAGCGGGATCGGCCAAGCCCCCGGCGGTCAGGCCCATCGCGCCGGGAAAGAAATAGTCGAACGCCACCAGGGGCGTCAGCACGGCGTCCTGGAACACGGTGCCGGCCGGCATGTTCGCGCCGCACAGGGACAATGCGCCGTCGTAGGACTTGCCGTACAGTTCCGCGCTTTTCAGCACGGCCAGGCCACCCATCGAAAAGCCGACGAGGTAGGCACGTCGCGGCTTGCGGTACTTTTCGACGAAATACGCGCGCAGCTTTTCGGTATCGGCTATGGCATCGGCAACGGCCCATCCCTGCGACGAATAGCCGCTCTCGATGACGGCGTAGCCCTTCGCCAGGAACAGCGGCGCCGCTTCGTTCTGCGGCCAAGGCTGCTGGCGCGGCGACCCTTTGGGTTCGTATCCGTGCAACAGGGCGACGAGGTCGCCGTTCCAGTTTTCGGGGATGTCGATGCGATAGGGCGCGGCATCCAGCATGCCTGTGTCCTGCACCGGCGTCGAGGGCTTCGGCATGCCCGGACTGGTGCACGCGCTGACGCAGAAGAGGACGGCAGCCAGGAGCAGGGATGACATTCTTGTCGGGGTCACGAACATCTCCTTGTGCACGGCCATTGCGAGTCGACCTCAGTCCCGGGGAAGAAGCGGATTCTGGAAGTTGCCCATGTCCGCGTCAAAGGGGATCTCAACCGCGCAATGCCGCCGCCGGCACTTCGATTTCCAGCGCCAGCGCCAGATGGTCGGAATTGGCCGCGGGCAGCGCACGCAGTTGCGCGGGTTGCAGCGCATCGCTGGCCAGGATGTGGTCGATGGCCTTCTGCGGCCGCCAGCTCGGGAAGGTCGGTACGGTTTCGCGCGGCGGGCGCAGGTGGGTACGCGCGTACAGGCGCTCCATCTCGGGGCGTTCGGCCACGCAGTTGAAGTCGCCCATCAACACCGCGTGCGGATGATCGGCCAGCAGTTCGGTGATGAAGTCTAGCTGCGTGCGCCGCGAGGTCGCGCCCAGCGACAGATGCGCCACCGCGACGACCAGGCCGTCGTCGCCCTCGCCGTAACGCGCGACCAGCACGCCGCGGCCCGGAATGCGGCCGGGCAGGGTGTGGTCGGTGATTTCCACCGGCTCGAGCCGGCTGAGCAGGCCGTTGGCGCTGCCGGCGACGCGGGCGACGTTGCGGTTCGGCTGGTGGCTCCAGAAATCGAAGCCGCCTTGTTCGGCCAGGTAATGGGTCTGGTTGGTGAAGCCGGATCTCAAGCTGCCGGGGTCGGCTTCCTGCAGGCCGACGATGTCGTGCTGCCGGGTCAGCTGCGCGATCGCATCCAGGCTGCTGCGCTTGCGCCCCATCGGCAGCGCATGCGACCAGCTGCGCATCACGTAATCGCTGTAGCGACGCGTGCTGGAGCCGGCCTGGATGTTGGCGCTGAGCAGTCGCAGGCGGCGTGGAGCGGTCATTCCGGCGGAAAACTATTTGGCCTTGCCGCCGCGCCGCTTGGCCCGTTCCATTGCCACCAGCGCGTCGGCGATGCGCAGCAGGTCGTCGTAGCTCTTCGCGCCGATGACTTTGTAACGGCCCGCTACGATCAACGCCGGCGTGGAATCGGTATCGGACCGGGTCAGGAAATCCTCGGCGTGCTTGATCTGCGCGTCGATCTCCGCGCTGCGGATGGTCGCGGAGAAGGTTTCCGGCTTGACCCCGTAACCGGCGTAGAACGTGGCCAGCTCGTCGATCGAGACGTTCTGGATCGGCAGCGTGCCGTTGACATGCAGCGCGTCGAACATCGCTTGGTGGGTCTTGCCGACCACGCCCAGGCGCTCGGCCGCGAAATAGGCGCGCGCATACGGCAACCAGTAGCCGCCGAACGGCGCAGGCACGCGGGTCAGCTTGACGTCGGCCGGCTGGCGGGCCTGCCATGCGGCCAGCTGCGGTTCGAAATGCGCGCAGTGCGGGCAGACGTAGCCGAATACTTCGGCCACTTCGATCTTGCCCGGCGCCGGCGCGAACGGCTGTCCGCCTGGAATTTCGATGTATTCGCTGCCCAGCACGGGCGCGGCGGCAGGCGTCGCCGCCTGCGCCGCGAACGACGCCGAAGCGAACACGGCGACGGCAAGCCAGGCGCGCAAGCGCATCAGCGGGCGCCTCCGGCGGCGCGCTCCTGGGCGACCAGGCCCTCGGCGATGCGGACCATGTCTTCCCAGTTCTTGCCCTTGACCAGGTACTTGCCGTTGACGATCAGCGACGGCGTGCCGCCGATCTGGCTGCGGGTCATGAACTGCTTGGCGCGGTTGACCTTGCCGGCGACGGCGAAGCTGTTCATCGTGGCCTTGAAGGTCGCCGCGTCGGTGCCGTACGCCGCATAGAACGCGGCGATCTTGTCCTCGTCGATCTGGTCGCCTTCGCCCGGCAGCGTGTGCTGCAGGTGGATGGCCTGGTACACCGCGTCATGGCTCTTGCCCGCGATGCCCAGCGCTTCGGCGGCGTAGTAGACCTTGGCGTAGGCGGTGAAATCGGGGCGGAACGTCGCCGGCACCAGGGTCACGCGCACGTCGGCGGCCTGCTTCTTCTCCCAGGCCTCGAAGGTCGGCTTGAACGAGTAGCAGGCCGGGCAGATGTAGTTGAAGAACTCGACCACTTCGATCTTGCCGTTGAGCGGCTCGAACGGCTGGCCGCCGGGGACTTCGACATAGTCGACGCCGGGCACCAGCGCCGGGCCGGTGTACGGGGTCGGCGCCGGGCGCGGCGCTTCCGGGGCCGCATCGGCCGCCGGCGTGGCGACGGGGGCTGGGGCGGCAGCGGTTTCGCCGGCTGCCGCTGCTGCGGGCGCGGGGGCGCTCTCGCTTGCGGCAGGGGTGGGCGTGGTTTCGGGCTGCTTCGGTGCGCACGCGGCGACGGCCAGCGTGGCCAGCAGGGCGAAGGCAAGACGGAGTTTCATGCGTTTGATTCCCAAGCGTGCGTTGAAAACGAAAGCGCCGGCCATGGTGGGGCCGGCGCGATGAACCGAAGCTGGCCCCGCAGGCCGGCTTACGACTGCTGCGGCGCCGGCGCGGCTTCCGTGGCGGCCGGAGCCGGAGCGGCCGGCTTGGCCGGCAGCTTGGCCGCGGCCTCGTCGTCGGCGCGGTTGTGCAGGCCCTGCAGGTAGCTGGCCAGCGACTGGATGTCCTGGTCGGTCAGGCCATGGGCGACCTGCGCCATGATGTTGAAATGGGCCGGGTCCTTTTCGGTCGTGGTGCCGGCGCGGTAAGCCTGCAGGCGCGCGACCACGTACTCCTGGTGCTGGCCGCCGACGTGCGGGTAGGCCGGGCCGGGGTTGCCGGCGCCGGTCGGGCCGTGGCAGGCCATGCACGCGGGAATGCCGCGGCTGGCGTCGCCTGCACGGTACAGCTGCTGGCCGACTTCGTAGAACTTCATGCCCTTGTACGGACCCTCGGCGATCGCGGTGTCGTCGGACAGGCCGGCGCCGCCCTTCTGGGTGGCGAAGTAGGCGCCGATGTCGCGCATGTCCTGCGCGTTGAGGTTCTGCACGAACGGCAGCATCGCCACCGCCGCGCCGGTGCGCTGGCCGCTGGCGATCAGCGCCATCTGCTTGGCGATGTAGCGCTCGCTCTGGCCGGCGATGCGCGGGTAGGTCGGCACGGCGGAATTGCCGTCGGCGCCGTGGCAGGCCGCGCAGGCCGAAGCCTTGGTCTGCCCGGCCTTCGCGTCGCCCCAGTGGGTCTTGCTCAGGTCGATCTCCAGCGGCGCGGTCTGCACCGGGTTCTCGCTGGGCAAGGGCGCAACCGTGGTCTGGGCGAAGGCCACTGCCCCCACCGTCGCAATGGCCAATCCGGCCAGTCCCCAAACGCGAGCGTGGCGCATGCTAAAGCTCCGTAACCCATTGAAAGAAGCGGCCGCCCCAGCGGCCGCGGAACCGGGGGATTATCGACGCGGCAGTGCGGAACGGTCAATTCGGCGGCCCCTTCATGCCATCCTACCCGCATGGCCAATCCCGCTCCGAACCCGCTCAACGCCGCGCGTTACCTGCTCTCCGCGCATACCGCCCGCCAATTGCCGCCCGACGATGGGGTCGAAGTCGCCTTCGCCGGCCGCTCCAATGCCGGCAAGTCCAGCGCGCTCAATGCGCTGGCCGGGCACAACGCGCTGGCGCGGGTGTCGAAGACCCCCGGACGTACCCAGCAGCTGGTCTATTTCGAGATCAAGCCGCAGAAGCTGCTGGTCGACCTGCCCGGCTACGGCTACGCCAAGGTGCCGCAGGAGCTGATGGCGCACTGGCAGGCCTTCATCGACGAATACTTCGCCCATCGCCAGGCGCTGAAGGGCCTGGTGGTGGTGATGGACATCCGCCATCCGCTGAAGGACTACGACAGGCAGATGCTCGGCTACGCCGTGCGCCGCGGCATCCCCGCCCACGCGCTGCTGACCAAAGCCGACAAACTGGGCCGCGGCCAGCAGTCCGACACCTTGCGCAAGGTGAAGAACGAGTTGTTCTCGGCTTATGGCGACACCGTCGGGGTGCAGGCGTTCTCGGCGGAATCGAAGCAGGGCGTTGAGGAAGCGCGCGCGGTGGTGGCGGGGTGGTTGGGACTATGAGTACCACGCAACGTTTGCTCGCTTTCTTGTTGCTGCTCATCTCGCTGCCGACCAACGCCGCCGAACCCGACCGCCGCATCGCCGTCACCATCGACGACCTGCCATGGGCGCGGCTGGGCGATGTCGCCACGCCCGACCTGCAGGCGCGCCACGAGAAGCTGATCGCCTCGCTCAAGCGTGCGGACGTGCCCATCGTCGGCTTCGTCAACGAAAAGAAACTGGAAGTCGACGGCAAGGTGCAGCTGCAACGCGTGGCGATGCTGCGCGACTGGCTCGACGCCGGTTTCGAACTCGGCAACCACACCTATTCGCACGCCGACCTGCATGCCGTTGGCGTAGACGCGTACAAGCAGGAAATCCTCGATGGCGAGCGCCAGTTGCGCCCGCTGATGGCAAGGTACGGCAAAACCCCGCGGTGGTTCCGCCATCCGTACCTGCGTGCCGGCCGTACCGCCGAAGAGAAGCAGGCCGTCGTCGATTTCCTCGCCGGGCACGGTTACAAGGTGGCCCCGGTCACCGTCGACAACGGCGAATGGGTCTGGGCCTTCGCCTATGCCAACGTGATGAACGATCCTGCCCGCGCGTCGGAACGCGAAGCGCTGCTGCGCCGGCTGCGCGAAGGCTACGTGCCCTACATGCTGGAAAAGCTCGACTACTACGAAAAGCAGTCGCAGGCGCTGCTCGGCTACGCATTGCCGCAGGTCTGGCTGATGCACGCCAACGAATTGAATGCCGACAGCTTCGTCGCCCTGGTCGACGGCGCGCGCCAACGCGGCTATCGCTTCGTCACGCTGGACGAGGCGATGAAGGATCCCGCCTACCAACGGCCCGATGGCTACACGGGCCGCTGGGGCCCCAGCTGGTTGCATCGCTGGGCGATGGCGGAGAAGAAACCGAAGGAGTTCTATGCCGGCGAACCGCTGGTCCCGCAATGGGTGCTGGACCTGGCTGGCGTCGAGTCCGAATAACGCCGGCGCGGCGAGAACCTAGCCGTTGTAGGAGCGCCCCTGGGCGCGACCGGGAAACATCGCCGCCGGGAATTCTCCGCGCAACGTCATTCCTTGGTCGCGCCCAGGGGCGCTCCTACAGGGCGGGTCAGTCCAGTTCGAGGATGGTCGCCGATTTCGCCGGAAGCGCCAGCGACGTGCCCAGCGTCACCGCCTTGCCGGCCAGCACATCGTTGGCGCGGTCGCCGGGTTTGGCGAAGTCGGAGAACCGATCCATTGCCAGCGTCGACGCTTGCGGGTTCCGGTTCAAGGCGACCATCACCGTTTTCTTGCCGTCGTAACGGAAGTACACGTACACGCCATCGACGGGCGCGAAGTGCTGCAGCTTGCCGGTATGCAGCACCGGCGTGCGCTTGCGCCACTGGAACAGCTTGCGCACGTAGTCTTGCGCGTCGCGTTGCGCCGCGCTCAACCCCGCCCCGGTGAAAGCGTTCGCCTGGTCGCCCACCCAGCCGCCGGGCATGTCGGCGCGCAGTTCGCCGTCCTTGCGTTCGTGCGGGCCTTCGATCAGCACTTCGGAACCGTAATAGAACTGCGGGATGCCGCGTACCGTGGCGACATAGGCCATCGCCAGTTTCCAAAGGCCGACATCGCCGTTGACCTGGGCCAGCGCGCGCGTGGTGTCGTGGTTTTCGGCGAACACCACCAGGTCGTCCGGATCCGGATACAGGAAATCGTTGGCCAGCGCTTCGTACAACGGGGTCCAACCGCCGTCCCAGCCTTCCGGCCTTACCAGCGCATCGCGCAGGGCGATATGCACCGGGAAATCCATCATGCTGGTCATGTACGGCACGTGGCCGTCGGGATTGGCCTTGCCGTGCTGCCAATGGGCGACGATGGCCGGGTTCGCGCTCCATTCTTCGCCGACCATGGCGAAGCCGGCGTACTCGTCCATCACCGCCTTCGCCCAGACGCTGAGGAAGTCGGTGTCGGAATAGCCGAAGGTGTCCTCGCGGATGCCCGACAGGCCGGCATACTCGATCCACCACAAGCTGTTCTGGATCAGGTAGGTCGCCAGATGCGGGTTGCGCTGGTTGAGGTCGGGCATCGCCTCGGCGAACCAGCCTTCGAGGAAACCCTTGCGGTCGCCCGGCGCGGCGTGCGGATCCTGGATGGTGGTGCGGCGATGGTTGTCCGGGGTGAACTTGCCGCCGTTGTTGATCCAGTCGGCGCTGGGCAGGTCCTTCATCCACCAGTGTTCGGAACCGATGTGGTTCAGCACCACGTCCATGATCAGGCCGACGCCGCGGGCGCGCGCTTCCTTCGACAGGGCGCGGTAATCGTCGTTGCTGCCGAAACGCGGGTCGGTGCCGTACAGGTCGGTGATCGCATAGCCGTGGTAGGAGAAGCCCGGCTGGTTGTTTTCCAGCACCGGGGTGATCCACATCTGGGTGAAACCGAGGCCGGCGATGTAGTCCAGGTGCTTGCGGATGCCGGCGATGTCGCCACCGTGGCGGCCATTCGGATCCGAGCGGTTGGCGGCTTCCTTCATCCCGGCGGCACTGTCGTTGCGCGGGTCGGCATTGGCGAAACGGTCGGGGGTGATCAGGTAGATCGCATCGCGCTTGTCGAAACCGCGCCGCTGCGCGGAACCCGGCGCGCGCGCATCGAGCCGCCATGGATGCTTCGCCACCACCTTGCCGCCTTCGACGAACTCGATGTCGAACGCGCCGGGCTTCGCGTCCGCCGCGACCTCGACGGTGACGAACAGGTAGTTGGGATTTTCGGTCTTCTGCACGTCGACGATGGCGACGCCAGCGCGCTGCAGCTTCGGCGTCGCCGCGGCGATGCCCTCGCCATGCACCATCAGCTCGACCCGGTTGCGCTTCATGCCGATCCACCAGTTGGCGGGCTCGAGATGGTCGATGACGGTCGCGTGCAGCGGCGGCACGGCCGTCAGGAGGAACAGGCAGAGCATCGTCGCCAAGCGCATGGCAGTCCCCGGTGTCGTGGAATCGATCCGGCCGAGGCTACAAGCGCGTCGGCAGGCCGACAACGCGCCGCTCGATGAATTCGTATGCGCGGCGGTGCAGCATCGGATGCCGGAATGAACCGGCTATCGATTCAAACCCGCACGTTGAACAGCATCCCGATCAGGTGCGACGCCGCCATCGCCAGCGCACCCCAGAAGCCCACGCGCAACGCGCCCCGCATGATGGGCGCGTTGCCGGTCTTCGCGGCCAAGGCGCCAGAACCCAGCAGCCCGAGCAGGCTGACGACCGTGGTCGTGATGCCGGCGCGCTGCTCGGGCGCCAGCCAGGCGGCAAGGATGGGCACCACGGCGCCCGCGGTGAATGCCGCAGCCGAGGCCATCGCTGCCTGCAGTGGACGGGCGCGCAAGGTTTCGGTGATGCCCAGCTCCTCGCGCGCATGCGCGGCCAGCGCGTCGTGGGCGGTGAGCTGCCGCGCGACTTCGCGGGCGAGCTCGGCCTGCAGGCCGCGTTGCTGGTAGATCCGGGTCAGTTCGTCCAGTTCCGATTGCGGATCGTCGGCCAGTTCGCGCGTTTCCTGCGAGAGGCTGGCCTTTTCCATGTCGGCCTGGGATTTCACCGACACGTATTCGCCGGCGGCCATCGACATCGCCCCGGCGACCAAGCCGGCGAGACCGGTCGCGAGCAGGGTCGTGCCGTTCGCGCCGCTGGCGGCGACGCCGACGATCAGGCCGGCGGTCGAGATGATGCCGTCGTTGGCTCCCAGCACTGCCGCGCGCAGCCAACCGGCGCTTTCGAAGTTATGCCGTTCGAGGTGGCGTGGCATGCGTGTCCGTGATGGCGGCAGTCGGGAAGCTCAGCATAATGGCCGTACAAGGCCCGGTCGAGGCGGCCTCGCAAGCCGCGCCGATGGAATGCTGAAGCCGCGCGGCGGCAACGCTGTGCTGCGGTCGGCAGGCTATAGTGCCCATCCCGCGAGGCCGCGTTCCGGCATCGCTCCGATCCAGTGCGAGCCGTAGCCTTGTCCAGTCCCAGCCACGTCGCCGACACGCCGATCACCGACCGCAAGCAACTGGTCGATTACATCGCTTCCGGCGAAAAGCCCGTCGCGGACTGGCGCATCGGCACAGAGCACGAGAAGTTCGGCTTCCGCCTCGACGACCTGCGCCCGCCCGAGTTCGATGGCGAGCGCGGCATCGAGGCATTGCTGAAGGGCCTGGTTCGTTTCGGGTGGGATCCCGTCGAAGAGAACGGACGCACCATCGCGCTGTCCCGCGACGGCGCGTCGGTCACGCTGGAGCCGGCCGGCCAGCTGGAGCTGTCCGGCGCCGCGCTGGAGACCATCCACGAGACCTGCGTCGAGGTCGGCACCCACCTGAAGGAAGTGAAGCAGGTCGCCGACGAACTGCAGCTCGGTTTCCTCGGCATGGGCTTCCAGCCGAAGTGGCGGCGCGATCAGATGCCGTGGATGCCGAAAGGCCGCTACAAGATCATGCGCAGCTACATGCCCAAGGTCGGCCAGCTCGGCCTGGACATGATGACCCGCACCTGCACCGTGCAGGTCAACCTGGACTACGCGACCGAAGCGGACATGGCGAAGAAGTTCCGCGTGTCGCTGGCGCTGCAGCCGGTGGCGACGGCGTTGTTCGCCGATTCGCCGTTCACCGAAGGGCAGCCCAACGGCTACCAGAGCTACCGTTCGCACATCTGGACCGACACCGATGCCGACCGCACCGGCATGCTCGACTTCGTGTTCGAGGACGGCTTCGGTTACGAACGCTATGTCGACTACCTGCTCGACGTGCCGATGTACTTCTCCTACCGCGATGGCGTGTACCACGACGCCAGCGGCAAGTCGTTCCGCAAGTTCCTCAAGGGCGAGCTCGACGTGCTGCCCGGCGCGTTGCCGACCTTGCGCGACTGGTCGGACCACATGACCACGGCGTTCCCGGAAGTGCGGTTGAAGAAGTTCCTGGAGATGCGCGGTGCCGACTCGGGTCCGTGGAATCGCATCTGCGCGTTGCCGGCATTCTGGGTCGGTCTGCTGTACGACGATGCGGCGCTCGACGCGGCCTGGGACCTGGTCAAGGACTTCACCCTGGCCGAGCGCCACGCATTGCGCGACGGCGTGCCGAAGCACGCGCTGAAGCTGCCGTTCCGTGGCGCGACGGTACGCGAGCTGGCCATCGAGGCGTTGAAGATTTCCGTCGCCGGCTTGAAGCGCCGCGCCAGGCTCAATGCGAAGGGCGTGGACGAGAGCGGTTTCCTCGACACCCTGGTCGAAATCGCCGAAGCCAACGAGACGTCGGCCGAACGCAAGCTCAAGCTGTTCCGGGGCGAGTGGAACGGCAGCGTGGATCCCGTGTTCCGCGAGTTCGCTTACTGAGTCTTGGCTCTTGTGGGAGCGACCTTGGTCGCGACTGCTCTTGATCCTAAGCCAGAAGCATTCGCGACCAAGGTCGCTCCCACGGATTCCCCCTAATAGCGCGCTGCGGTCAGCGGCGCGTCGGCCCATTGCCACGCGGCCGCCTGCCGGCGCGAGGTCTCGCGCGCGGCGTCGACCTGTCCCAGCTTCTGCTGCGCCTGCGCCAGGCCGAACAGCGACCAGCCGTTGTCGGGATAGGTTTTCATGTCCTGCCGGAAGGCTGCCATCGCGCCCTTGGCGTCGCCGGTTTCCAGCAGGGCGGCGCCCAGATAGGGGCGTACCGGCAACGGCCAGTCGGCGGGTTCGTTGTAGGTCAACGCGTCTTCGGCAGCGACGGCTTCGCGCAGCGCAGCCAGCGACTGCCTGGATTTGCCTTGCGCTCGCAGCAGTTCGCCGCGCAGCAGGGCGTCGGCGACCTTCAGCACGGCATCCGCGTGATTGATGTCGGAGAAGCTCACCTTCGCCATGGCCGGGTCGCGCGCGATCGCGTGCAGTGCGTCGGCTTCGCGGGCGGCTTCGGCTCGCGCGCCCTTGCGCAGGTGGGCCATGCCGCGGGCGAAATGGCGGATCGCGGCGGGATAGGGCAGTTCTGGCGTGGCAGCGGAATCGGCCAGGATCGCGTCCCAATCGCCGAAGCGGACCTGGGTGAGCAGGGGGGTCACCACGAACTGCTGCATGAACTGCAGCGGCGGTTCGCCCATCGTGGTGCGATCGGCGCGCTTGGCCGTCTGTTCCGCCGCCTGCAAGGCCAGCGTGCGCGATCCGGTCATGCCGGCCGTCAGCGTGGCGAAATGCCAGTTGTGCGGCACGTAGCCCAACGGGTAGACGCCGTTGCTGCCGCGGCACACCGCGAGGAAATCCTTGTCGGCGGTGCTTGCGGCGAAATTGATCAGGGTCGCATCGTGGTAGCGGCCGAGGCGGATGTAGGTGTGCGCGGGCATGTGCACCAGATGGCCCGAGCCCGGGGCGAGCGCCGCCAGCGTATCGGCGTAGCGCTCCGCGCGTTGCGGGGTCGGCGAGGCTTCGGTGGCGTGGATGTAATAGTGGATCGCGCCGATGTGGCGTGGATTGCGCGCCAGCACGCGCTCCAGCGACCCAAGGATCTGAGGCGTGTGTTCGGTCTGCTGGCCCTCGGCCGTCCAGTAGGCCCAGGGCGTGAGATCCATCAAGGCTTCCGCGTAAAGCGTCGCCGCGTCGTCGTCGTCGGGGAAGTCGCGCACGACCTTCGCCATCGCGTCGGCATAGGCGACATCGAGTGGCTTGCGGTCTTCCGGCGCCGGATCGACGTAGCGCCGTGCGAGGGCTTCGATCAATGCGCGGTCGGCCGGCCGCGCGTTTCCGGCGCGGGCCAGCGCCTGCTTCGCCAGCGCCGATGCGGGTGCGACGGCATCGGGCTGCATCGCCAGGTTGATGTTCGGCCCGAGCACCAGCGCCTGCCCCCACAGGCAGATGGCGCAATCCGGGTCGAGCCGCGCCGCTTCGGCGAAGGCCCGTCCCGCCGCTTCGTGGTTGAAGCCGTAGGCCATGCGCAGGCCCTGGTCGAAATAGCGCTGCGCGGCCGGCACCTTGCTGCCGATGTCGCGATGCAGATCGCCGAAAGTGTCGAACAAGGGCACGGCGGAAACCGTGGGAGTGGGAGCGGATGAGGTGTTGTCGGCCGGAGTCGGCCCGGAGCCGCAATTCGCCAGCAGGACGGCCGCCAGGATCGCGGGTAGCGGCAGGAGCAAGGATCGACGGGTCATCGGGATCGCCTCTGCGATGGGCCTATTCCAACCATAACGCGGCGTGCGGGAGGCAACCGGACAAGGCACTCGCCGGATTGCGGGCGTATACTCCCCGCCAGTATCAACCGGATCGCCCAGATGCCGCATTCTCCGGAAGACAAGAAGAAGGCCATGGCCCGCGTGCGCCGCATCCGCGGCCAGCTGGATGCGCTCGAGCGCGCGCTGGAAACGGGCGCCGACTGCGCACCGGTGCTGCAGCAGCTCGCCGCCGTGCGCGGTGCGGTCAACGGCCTGATGTCGGAAGTGCTGGAAAGCCATCTGCGCGAGGAATTCGGCCAGGCCGGCAAGGCCGCCGGCAAGCGCGGCGACGGCATCGACGCCGCGGTCGCGCTGGTCCGTTCCTATCTCAAGTAGAAGCGGGCTTTTGTGGGAGCGGCTATGGCCGCGATGGGTTTCATCAAAGCATCGCGGCTATAGCCGCCCACAACACCGCTTCTGCACAAACAACCACCACAGGAGAACGCCATGAAATCCCGTGCCGCCGTCGCCTTCGCCGCAGGCCAGCCGCTGCAGATCGTCGAGATCGACGTCGAACCGCCGCGCAAGGGCGAGGTGCTGGTGAAGATCAGCCATACCGGCGTCTGCCACACCGATGCGTTCACCCTCAGCGGCGACGACCCGGAAGGCCTGTTCCCCTGCGTGCTCGGCCACGAAGGCGCGGGCGTCGTCGTCGAGGTCGGCGAAGGCGTTACCAGCGTCGAGCCGGGCGACCACGTGATTCCGCTGTACACCGCCGAATGCGGCGAATGCCTATTCTGCAAGTCCGGCAAGACCAACCTGTGCGTCGCCGTGCGCGCGACCCAGGGCAAGGGCGTGATGCCCGACGGCAGCACGCGCTTTTCCTACGAAGGCCAGCCGATCTACCACTACATGGGCTGCAGCACCTTCAGCGAGTACACCGTCGTCGCCGAGGTGTCGCTGGCGAAGATCAACCCGGAGGCCAACCACGAACAGGTCTGCCTGCTCGGCTGCGGGGTCACCACGGGCATCGGCGCCGTGCACAACACCGCCAAGGTGCAGCCGGGCGACAGCGTTGCGGTGTTCGGCCTTGGCGGCATCGGCCTGGCGGTGGTGCAGGGCGCGCGCCAGGCGAAAGCGGGACGCATCATCGCGATCGACACCAATCCGTCGAAGTTCGAACTGGCGCGCTCGATGGGCGCGACCGATTGCGTCAATCCGAAGGACCACGACAAGCCGATCCAGCAGGTGATCGTGGAGATGACCGGTTGGGGCGTCGACCATTCGTTCGAGTGCATCGGCAACGTCAACGTGATGCGCGCGGCGCTGGAATGCGCGCATCGCGGCTGGGGGCAGAGCGTGATCATCGGTGTGGCCGGCGCGGGGCAGGAGATTTCCACGCGGCCGTTCCAGTTGGTGACCGGGCGCAAATGGATGGGCACGGCGTTCGGCGGAGTGAAAGGCCGCACGCAGCTGCCCGGCATGGTCGAGGACGCGATGAAAGGCGAGATCGAACTGGCGCCGTTCGTCACCCATACCATGGGGCTGGAGGCGATCAACGAGGCCTTCGACCTGATGCACGAAGGCAAGTCGATCCGTTCCGTCGTCCATTACTGAGGCGCAGCATGATGGAACGCATCGAACACCGCGCCTGCTTCGGTGGCTGGCAGGACGTCTACCGCCACCGTTCGGAAGCCCTGCGCTGCGACATGAACGTCGGCGTGTACCTGCCGCCGCAGGCCGCGCACGGTCCGTGCCCGGCGCTGTACTGGCTGTCCGGCCTGACCTGCACCGAGCAGAATTTCATCACCAAGGCCGGCGCGCAACGCTACGCCGCCGAGCATGGCCTGATCCTGGTCGCGCCCGACACCAGTCCGCGCGGCGACGACGTGGCCGACGCGGAAGGTTACGACCTCGGCAAGGGCGCGGGCTTCTACGTCAACGCCACGCAGGCGCCATGGGCGGAGCGCTATCGGATGTACGACTACATCGTCGATGAGCTGCCGGCATGGATCGAGGCGAACTTCCCGGCGACGGGCGCGCGGGCGATCAGCGGGCATTCGATGGGCGGGCACGGCGCGCTGACCATCGCGTTGCGCAATCCCGGCCGCTACCGCAGCGTGTCGGCGTTCTCGCCGATCGTCGCGCCGACGCAGGTGCCGTGGGGCGAAAAGGCCTTTGCCGCCTATCTCGGCGACGATCGCGAAGCGTGGAAGCAGTACGACGCCGTCGAACTGGTCGGTTCGGCGAAGGAGAAGCTGCCCCTGCTGGTCGACCAGGGCGATGCCGACGAGTTCCTCGAAACCCAGCTTCGCCCGCGGCTGCTGGAAGCGGCGTGCGAAGCCGCGGGCCATCCGCTGACCTTGCGGATGCAGCCTGGCTACGACCACAGCTATTACTTCATCTCTAGCTTCATCGGCGAGCACATCGCCTGGCATGCCGCGGCAATGAAGTAATTGTAGGAGCGCACCTCGGCGCGACTGCGAACAATTGCGCTACGCGGCGTCTTCGCCGCGGCGGAAAAACTACGGCCGCGCCCAGGTGCGCTCCTGCATCCGCAGGGTGAAGTCGGTGCAGGCGAAGCGTCCGTCGCGCAGCGTGGTTTCGCCCTGCGCCAATGCCAAGGGCGCGTCGAACATCGGGCCGGCCTCGACGCAGGTATGGAGCTCGCCGTTTTCGCCGCACGGGTCGACGTTCGCGGGCAACGCGTCGAGCAACGCGGCGTCGAACGTGCGCCCGGCAAACCGAGCATCCAGCTGTTGCGTGTCGACGCAGCACAGTGTCGCGCGCAAGCCGCCCTCGATCATTTCACGCGCCAGGCGTGCGGTATCGCGTCCGAACAGCGGCGTGATCGCCTCCCAGCCGATCCGCGCCAGGTTGCGCACGCGCCAGGCGCGGATGTCCTCGAGGAACAGGTCGCCGAATGCGACCGTGCGCAGCTCCGGCCAGCGCGTCGCCGCATCGGCCAATGCGGTCGACATCGCCGACTCATAGTCTTCGTTGCGGCAATTCGCCGGGATCGCCGCTTCCAGCAGCGGCAGCCGCGCGGCCCGCGCCTGGGCGAGCAGCACATCGCGACGGATGCCCTGCAGCGAGGAACGGCCGTCCTCGCGGGTGATCGTGGTCAGCAGGCCGACGACTTCCACGTCGTCGCGCCGGCGCAGCACGTGCAAGGTCCACGCCGAATCCTTGCCGCCGCTCCAGGCCAGCAGGACCGGGCTCCGTTTCGCCATCACGCGGCCCGGACGTCGCGCCGGGGATGTGCCTTACGCGGCCGACACATCACGCAATTCCCACTGGTTGCCCGCCAGCAGGCGCATCCGGTGCTTGAACACGCTGCCCGGGATCGAAGTGACCACGATCAGGTCAACGTGCAGGTCATCGGATTCGCCGCGTACCGTCGCCGCTTCGTCGACCGCGCCCAGCGACGGATCGACCGCATCCGGATCGGGCTGCGCGTCGCGCCAGCGGCGGAACAGCGCGTCGCTGCGCAAGGCGTCCTGCAACTGCGCAGCGAATTCCTCGGCGCCATGCGCGGTGAAGCTGAAGGCGGCATCGCCGCCGCGCGCCTGCTGCGGGTTCTTCAGGCTGATGTAGTAGCGGATCGGCATCGTCGCGGCTCCATGAAAACACCGCCAGCGTAGCCGAATCGCGTTAGCCGCGCGTGGTCACACCTTGAATTCGTGCGGCGCCGCGGCGAAGCCGACCACCACCGCACCCTTGCCGACATTGACCATGCCGGTCAGGCCCATCACGCATTCGTATATCTCGATGCCGTGTTCCTTGCATTCGTTGTGCAGGCGGTTGTAGCCGGGCAGGAAACGCAGTTCGTCCAGTTCGCCGCCGTAACTCAGGCATACGGTCGGCGTCATCAGCCCGGCGCGGATGCGCCCGATGGTGAAGTCGAACAACTTCTCCACCGTGGATTCGAAACCCTTGAGCTTGGCCACCGGTTCGGTGGCGCCGCGCCAGCCGCGCAGCACCGGCTTGATGTCCAGCGCCGAACCCAGCGCCGCGCCGATCAGGCCCACGCTGCGGTCGCCCTTGGCCCGCGCCCGCGCGCGCAGGTAGTACAGGTCGCGCGGCACCATGTAGCCGTAGCTGTTCGCGGCCAGTTCCTCCAGCCGCGTGCGCATCTGCGCCACGCTCGCTTCCTGCTTGCGCAGGCGCACCGCTTCCACCGCGGTGATGCCCTGTGCGGCGAACAGCGTCTGCGTGTCGATCACCCGCAGCGCGAACGGCGAAGTGTGCCCGGCGGCCTGGCGGATCGGCCGGTACTCGTTGAGGATGGCGAAGCTGGCCTGCACCGCGTTGTCGTAGATCGGGCTGCGCGTGCGGGTCACGGTCAGGCAGAACACGTGGTCGTAGTCCACCACCAGCCGTTGCAGGAACAGGTCGCGGATCTGCTGGGTGGTGAACGGCTGGGTTTCCGCCTCGTGGCCGCGCGTGGCGATGTGCGCGCGCAGGAACTCGAGCGTGGCTTCCTCGTCGCGATTGTCGGCCAGCACCGCGTCGCCGATGCGCACGGTGATCGGCAGCAGCACGATGTCGTTGGCCCGCAGGAATTCCTGCGGCAGGTCGCAGGTCGAGTCGACGACGATACCGATGCGCATGGCCCACTCCCCGAAAACGTGCAATACGCCACGAAACTAGCGCAATGCCGCCCCCGGTGGGCGTTCGGGGTGCCGAAACTGTGAATGCCGGCGCATTGCGCCACGCCGGCGGGCGTGCCGTTACTTCGAGTAGGCGCGCGGGAACGACGGGCTGCCCTGCAGGTACCGGTCGCGCAGCTCGGTCTGGCGCGAGCGCATCGGGATGGCCTTGCCGCCCAGCCAGACCTTCTCGGCGACGCTGGACACGTCGAGCGGATCGCCGCTCCACAGCACCAGGTCGGCGAGCTTGCCCGGGGCGATGGCGCCGACGCGGTCGCCCACGCCGAACGCCTGCGCCGGCACCCGGGTCAGCCCGGCCAGGCCGTCTTCCCATGGCAGGCCGTTGGCCACTGCGTTGCCGGCCAGCTGGCGGATCTTGCGTGCGTTGTGCGAGTTGTCGCCGGCCTGGGTGAAGCCGACCACGACGCCAGCGGCGTGCAGGCGCGCGGCGTTCTCCAGGGTTGCGCCGATGCGGTCGAAATCGGCCGGCAGGTCGGCCAGCGCATCGACGAACACCGGCACCTGCGCGCGGGCCAGCTCGTCGCCGAGCTTCCAGGCCTCGGTGCCGCCGGCGATGGCGATGCGCAGCTTCTGCTTGTTGGCCCAGCGCAGCAGTTGGCGGATGTCGGCGGCGCGGTTGACCGAGAACACGATGCGGCCGTTGCCGGCGAGGTATTTCGCCAGCGTCGCGCGCCCGGCCGGGGTCAGCAGCGCATGCGGCGAGGTCGCGGGGATGCGTCCGCGCGCCTCGTCGACCATCTGCTCGAGCAACATCCACTGCGCCGCGCGCGACTTGCCGCTCAGCTCGGCCGCGTCGTCGCCCAGGGTGACGAACAGCGCGCGCGGACCGATCGGATCGGCGCTGCCGTCCAATCGCACCACGCCGCCCTGTCCGGCGACGAAGGCGCCGCCGTTGTTCGCGCCGACCAGGGTGAAGCCGATGCCTTCGATGCGCGCCACCGGCAGCAGCACCGAGTCGGGGTTGTAGGCGAGGGTCGCGTCGAATTCGGGACGCGCCGGCTGCGCATCCTTCAACGTCACCGAACTGTCGACGGTGGAAGCCTCGCCCGAGACTTCCTCCAGCCCGATCTCGGTGATGCCGCCGAACAGCGCCGGGGTCAGCGACTTGCCGCCGGCATCGAACACGTTGGCGCCGCCCGCCGCCGCCAGATTGGCGCCGACCGCGACGATACGGCCGTCGCGCACGTGCACGTCGGCGTTGCGCAGCGTGCCTTGCGCGGTCGCCGTGTGCACGGTGGCGTTGCGGATGTAGAAATCCTCGGCGAAGGCGTTGCCGGCGAGCAGCAGTAGCGCCCCGATAGCCATGCCCTTTGCCGTCATCCCGGCGAACGCCGGGATCCATTTTGACGTTGCCTTTGCTTTTGTCTTTTTCAAGCGCAGAAGCAAAATGGATTCCAGCTTCCGCTGGAATGACGGCGAAAGGATGGTTCGTGGGGTATTCATTGCGCACCTCCCTGACCCAGCAGGAAGTCGGACCTGGGTTGCCGCGCCTTGTCCTCGCGGTCGTAGACCCGCGCGCCGTCGATGTACACCTGTTCGGCGTGCGCGTACACGCCGAAGGGATTGCGGTTCCACAGCACCACGTCGCCCATCTTGCCGGTCTCCAGCGTGCCGGTACGTTGCTCCACGCCCAGCGCCTTGGCCGGGTTGTAGGTCAGCCAGCGGATCGCGCGTTCGGGCGGTATCTCGATGCCGGCCAGTCGCGCATGGGCGATGACCTTCGCCGCCTCCTGGTTGAGGCGCTGGATGCCTTCTTCCGAATCCGAGTGCACGATGGCGCAGCTGTTGGCGGGACGGTCGACCAGGGCGATGTTTTCCTGGATGCCGTCGAAGGCTTCCATCTTGAAACCCCACCAGTCGGCCCACAGCGCGCCGCACACGCCTTCGGCGGCCAGTCGGTCGGCGATCTTGTAAGCCTCGACGCCATGGTGGAACGCGGCGATCTTGAAGCCGAACTCCTTGGACAGGTCGAGCATCGTCGCCATTTCGTCGGCGCGGTAGCAATGGATGTGCACGCGGATCTCGCCGTTGATCGCGCCGGCCAGCGTGTCCAGCTTCAGATCCCGCTTGCCGCCGCTGTCGCCGGAGCTGTCGGCCTTGTCGCCGCCGGAAGCGCGCGACCACCAGTGCTTCTTCTTCGGCTCGCTGGGCTTGGGCGCGTTCTTCTTCAGGTATTCGGCGGCGTCGATGAACGCGGCGCGGTAACCGGCCACGTTGGCCATGCGCGTGGACGGACCGCCTTTCTGTCCGTAGACCCGCTTCGGGTTTTCGCCGCAGGCCATCTTCAGGCCCCACGGCGCCCCGGGGAATTTCATGCCCTGGTAGGTGGTGGAACGCACGTTCTTCAGCGTCACCCCGCGCCCGCCGATCAGGTTGGCCGAACCCGGCAACACCTGCAGCGAAGTCACGCCGCCGGCCAGCGCGGTATCGAAGCCCGGATCCTGCGGCCACACCGAATGTTCGGCCCACACGTTCGGCGTGACCGGCGAGGTCATCTCGTTACCGTCGCTGTGCGCGCTGACGCCGGGGCTTGGGTACACGCCCAGGTGCGAATGCACGTCGATGATGCCGGGCGTCACCCACTTGCCGGTGCCGTCGACCCGGGTCGCGCCTTCCGGCGCAGCCAGGGCCTTGCCCACCGCCGCGACCTTGCCGTCCTGCAGCAGCACGTCGGCATCGTCGATGCGCTCGCCGGTGCCGGTCAGCACGGTGGCGTGCTGGATCAACACCGGACCCGACGCCAGCGGCTGGTAGGTGCTTGGGTACGGATCCTGGGTGAAACGCGACGCGGCGAGCGCATTGCCGCACAGCAGGACAAGGCCGAACGCGACGGCCGGGACGAGGGCTTTCGGATGCATGGCATTCCCCACGGGATTCCCCGGCACGCTAAACCGGCCGCGCCCGCCTTGCCAAGTGACTTCCGGCACGGCATGACACAATGGTCCGGATAACAAAGGACAGGCAATGAAAGAAAAGAACGACATCGTCGAAAACTGGCTGCCGCGTTACACCGGCGTGCCGCTGGACCAGTTTGGCGAACATATCCTGCTGACCAATTTCGGCGGCTATCTCAACGTGTTCGCCCAGCAGACCGGTGCGCCGATCGTCGGCCTGGACCGGCCCATGCCCAGCGCCACCTACGACGGCATCACCATGATCAACTTCGGCATGGGCAGCCCGAACGCGGCGACGATGATGGACCTGCTGTCGGCGATCGGGCCGAAGGCGGTGCTGTTCCTGGGCAAGTGCGGCGGCCTGAAGAAGAAGAACCAGCTCGGCGACCTGGTGCTGCCGATCGCGGCGATCCGCGGCGAGGGCACCAGCAACGACTACCTGCCGGCGCAGGTGCCGGCGCTGCCGGCGTTCGCCATGCAGCGGGTGATTTCCACCACCATCCGCGACCTCGGCCACGATTACTGGACCGGCACCGTCTACACCACCAACCGCCGCGTGTGGGAACACGACGATGCGTTCAAGGAACGCCTGCGGCAGATGCGCTGCATGGCCATCGACATGGAAACCGCGACGATCTTCGCCGCCGGCTTCGCCAACCGCATCCCCTGCGGCGCGCTGCTGCTGGTCAGCGACCAGCCGATGATCCCGGAAGGGGTGAAGACCGAGGCCAGCGACGCCAAGGTCAGCGCGCAGTACGTCGAGGACCACATCAAGATCGGCATCGAGTCGCTGAAGCTGATTCGCCGCAACGGCAAGTCGGTGCGGCATTTGCGCTTCGACGAGTAAACCAGAAATCGCCTTCGTAGGAGCGCCCATCTGGGCGCGACCGGAGTTTCCGGCCCTGCGAAGCGCTCACCACCGCATCTTTCTCCCGGTCGCGCCCAGATGGGCGCTCCTACGAAAACAGGCAGCCCATGAATACCGTTTCCGAGGTCATCGAATTCTGGCGCAGCGCCGGCTACGAAAAATGGTTCACCCGCGACGATGCCTTTGACGGCGAGTTCCGCGCCCGTTTCCTCGACGCGCACCACGCGGCGGCGCGGCGTGAGCTGGAAGGCTGGATGGAATCGGCGGACGGCGCGCTGGCGCTGATGGTTTTGCTCGACCAGTTCCCGCGCAACTGCTTCCGCGGCAGCGCGCATTCCTATGCGACCGACGGATTGGCGAGGCATTACGCGAACCGCGCTATCGCCGCGGGTTTCGACGGCCGGGTCGATCCGGCGATGCGGTTCTTCTTCTACATGCCTTTCGAGCACTCGGAGGCGCAGGAAGACCAGCTGCGTGCGCTGGAGCTTTTCACTGCGCTGGGCGATGCGAACTATTTGAAGTACGCGCATCTGCATGCCGACCTCATCGCCCGCTTCGGCCGTTTCCCGCATCGCAACGCAGCGTTGGGGCGGGAGTCGACGCAGGAAGAGACCGATTACCTGGCCGACGGCGGGTTCAGCGGCTGAGCTTTCAATCCTTCTCCCGGTGGGAGAAGGAAAAGAGCGATCAGTACTTGCTCAGGCTCGCATCCACTTCGTCCGCCCAGGCATTGATCCCGCCGACGACGTTGTAGACGTTGGTGAAGCCGCGTGCGCGGAATTCTTCCGCGGCCTGCTGGCTGCGGCCGCCGCTGCGGCACAGGAAGGCGATGGCGGTGTCCTTCGGCAGTGCTTCCAGTTCGGCGCGGCCGTTGCCGTCGAAGGTCTTGAACGGCACGTTGGCGGCGGCGATGGCGCGTTCCTCGGCGGGACGCACGTCGACCAGCAGCACTTCGCCGGCGCGCACCTTGGCATCGGCTTCCTTCGGCGACAGCGGCTGCACCGGCTTGGGCGCGTTCGGGTTGTCGATGGCCAGGCCTTTGCCGCGGATGTCGTCGACCCAGTCGATGGTGATGCCTTCGGCGCGACGCGCGCTGGCCGGATCGAACTGCACGCGCACGCCGTTGGATTCGGCGGCGATCGCGTTGGCGTCGAAACGGGCGATCTGGAACGCGGGCTGGAACTGCGCATTGATGGCGAGTGCCAGTGCAGCGCCGGCCCCCGCGTCTTCGACGGCATTGCGCAGCATCTCCGCTGCGGCCGGGGTGATGGTGATCGACGGCGGCGTGCGGTCGGGCGCTTCCAGGCCCAACAGCGTGGCCAGTTCGCCGGAGTTGGTCATCTGCTCGATGATGTCGCTGCCGCCGACCAGTTCGCCGTCCACGTACAACTGCGGGATGGTCGGCCAGTCGCCGTAGGCCTTGATGCCTTCGCGGATTTCGGAGTCGGCCAGCACGTTGACGTGGGCGTATTCGGCGCCGAGCGAGTCGAGCGCACCGGCGGCCTTGGCCGAGAAGCCGCATTGCGGCATCGACGGCTGGCCTTTCATGAACAGCACGACGCGGTTGGCTTGCAGCAGGGATTCGATGCGCGCGCGCAGGGCGGGGTCGAGGGACATGGCGGGGGTTCGCGGGGGATTCGGGGGAATGATTTTACGCCTGTGCGGTTCCGCTGGGCGTAACGGCCGGGCAACGCTGTGTATTTGTAGGAGCGCACCTGGGCGCGACCGCTTTCCCCATGAAAGCCTGGTCGCGCCCAGGTGCGCTCCTACGAAAGCATCGCCCGCGCCGCCGGCAGCGCCAGCCGCGTCCATTCGGCATACATCGCGGCGGACGGGTGCAGGCCGTCGTCGGCCAGCATCGCCGGTTCGGCACCGCATTCGCGGCTGGCTTCGGTGATGTCGACGTAGCGGATGCCGCGCAGCTCGCAGGCTTCGCGCGCGGCGGTGTTGAATCCGTCCAGTTCGCGGGCGATCTGCGCGACATCGCGACCGGATTCCTCGGCGAAGGGCGTAACGCCCCAATCGGGGATAGACAGCACCAGCACGCGATCCGGGCGGTTGCCGGTGAAGCCGACCGCGCGCCACAGCAAGGCGGCGAACTGCACCCGGTATTCGTCCAGGCTACGGCCGCGATATTGGTTGTTGACCCCGATCAGCAGGCTGACCAGGTCGAATTCGCCCAGCGGTTCGGCTGCACTGATGGCGTCGTCGAGTTCGTCGGTGGTCCAGCCGGTGGTGGCGATGATCTGCGGATCGGCCAGCGGGATGCCTTCCTCGCGCAACGCATGCGCGAGTTGCATCGGCCAGCGGCCGTTTTCCACGATGCCTTCGCCGATGGTGTAGGAGTCGCCGAGGGCGAGATAGGTCAGGGGCATGTGCCTTTGCTCGTCATCCCGGCGAAAGCCGGGACCCAGCTCTTGCCGTTCATTTGCGAAATTCCGGGGGCAGCGCAGAACCAAAGGCTGGGTCCCGGCTTTCGCCGGGATGACGGCAAAAACTATGCCGCCGACTTCGCCTTCGCCTTCAACGGCACCACCTTGCCGGCCGCTTCGGCGCGACGCGCCAGCGCACGGTCGATGCGCGCGAACACATCGCGCATCGCCGCCGCTTCCGGCAGCAAGGTCACGCGGAAGTGGTGGCGGTAGGGCACGTTGAAGCTGGAGCCGGGCACGACCAGCACGCCTTCGTTTTCCATCAGGTCTAGGGCGAAATCGTGGTCGTCGAAGCCCTTGGCCGCGGCGCCGACCACCGCCGGGAATGCGTACAGCGCGCCGGCCGGTGCGACCAGTTCCAGGTGCTCGCTGGCCTCGCAGGCTTCGATCACCGCGCGGCGGGTTTCGTACAGGCGGCCGCCCGGCGTGCACAGTGCGGTGATGGTGTCGGGGCCGTTGACCGCTGCCTCGATCGCGTACTGGCCCGGCACGTTGGCGCACAGGCGCAGCGCGCCGAGCAGGTCCATCGCGTGCTGGAACTCGGAAACGATTTCCTTCGCGCCGCTCAGCAGCGCCCAGCCCACGCGCCAGCCGCAGGCGCGGTGCACCTTGCTCAGGCCGCTGAAGGTCAGGCACGGCACGTCGCCGGCCAGCGGCGCGACGGGTTCGAACTTGGCCCCGTCGTACAGCACCTGGTCGTAGATCTCGTCGACCAGCAGCAGCAGCTTGTGCTTCGCCGCGATAGCGACGATGCGTTCGATCAGCTCGCGCGGATAGTTGGCGCCGGTCGGGTTGTTCGGGTTGATCAACACGATGGCGCGGGTGCGGCTGGAAACGCGCGCCTCGATCTGCACCGGATCGGGCAGGAAGTCGTTGTCCGCGTCGCAGCTGTAGTAGACCGGACGGCCGTCGTTGAGGATCGTCGCTGCCGACCACAGCGGGTAGTCGGGCGAGGGCAGCAGCACTTCGTCGCCGGGATTGAGCAGCGCGCGCAGCGACAGGTCGATCAGTTCGCTGACGCCGTTGCCGACGAACACGCGGTCGGGATGCGCATCGGCGATGCCGCGGCGCGCGTAATAGGCGGCGATGGCTTCGCGCGCGACTGGCAAGCCCTGCTGGTGGGTGTACGGGTCGGTGCGGCCCATGTCGTCGGCGATCGCCCGCTGCAAGTGTTCCGGCGCGCGGAAACCGAACGCACCCGGGTTGCCGATGTTCAGCTTGATCAGCTTGCGGCCCTGCGCCTCCAACTCACGAGCTCGCCGCGCCAGCTCGCCACGAATCTCGTAACGGACTTCGGACAGGCGCTCGCGGGTCGCGAGGGGTTTGCGGGGCGCGGACATGACGGCTCTACCGTGGAAGGGCCTTGAATCTTAAAGGAAAACCGAGGTTTGCGCGGGATTTGGCCGAGGAATGGTCGGTTGCTTCCGTAGGAGCGCCCTTCTGGGCGCGACCGGGACCTAATCGAAGGCGTTGTCGCGCCCTGAAGGGCGCTCCTACAAGGGCAACGGCTAGAATCCCCGTATGCCCCCCGAAACCCCGGATTCCAGCCCCGAAATCGCCCTTTTGCGCCGCATCGGCTGGCCGTTCGCCGAGGCGGTGGACGACCCGGACTGGCAGGCGGCCCTGCAGACGCACCCCGGGGCGCGGCCGGCCCGGGTGGTGGAACAGCACCGTTCCGGCTACGTGGTCGCCGACGCCCCGGACGCCGCGATCAAGGCCGAATCCCCGCCGGAATGGATGCGTCCGCGCTTCCCGAACCATGAACGCGCCGCGGTCGGCGACTGGGTGCTGCTCGACGGCAGGAAGATCGTGGCTCTGTTGCCCAGGCGCACCGCGATCAAGCGCGGCGCTGCCGGCGAGCATTACCACCAGCAGGTGATCGCCGCGAACATCGATGCGGTATTCGTCGTCGTCGGCCTCGACGACGACTTCAATCCGCGCCGGATCGAGCGTTACCTGTTGCTGGTTGGCGGCGGTGGCGCCCAACCGGTCGTGGTGCTGACCAAGGCGGACAAGCTCGACGAAGGCGGCACCGACGTCGAAGCCGCGCTGGCCGGATTGTCGAAGCTCGACGCACCGGTGTTCGCGGTGAACGCGAAGGACCGCGCCAGCGTCGCCGTGCTCGATCCGTGGCTGGGCGCGGGCAGCAGCGTGGTGCTGGTCGGTTCCTCCGGCGCCGGCAAGTCGACGCTGACCAATACCCTGCTCGGCGCGGAGAAGATGAAGACCGGCGCGGTGCGCGAACACGATTCGCGCGGCCGTCACACCACCACGCATCGCGCGTTGATCGCGCTGCCGTCGGGCGCGTGCCTGATCGATACGCCCGGCATGCGCGAGTTGAAACCGACCGGCGAGGAAGACCTGGCCGAAGGCGGCTTCGCCGACATCGAAGCCCTGGCCGAACAATGCAAGTTCCGTGATTGCTCGCACCAGCGCGAACCGGGCTGTGCGGTACGCGCGGCCGTCGAGCGGGGGGAGCTCGATGCCGGCCGGCTGGCGAATTACCTGAAGCTGCGCGACGAAGTCGCCGGCGCCGCCGACAAGCTGGCGACGCGGTTGGCGGACAAGGCTAACGCGCGTGTGCTGGGCAAGGCGTTGCACAAGCGGCTGGACGAGAAATACGGCAAGCATTGAGGCTCGCTGCGCCGGGACAGGAGCAAGCGCTGGACACGGATTACGCGGATGAATACGGATAAGGCCAACTGCTTTTAGCTGTATCCGTATTCATCCGGGTAATCCGCGTCAAAAACGGCTCTTGCGGTTTTCCGCTAACGCCAGAAATTGACGAACCCCGTGATGATCAGCGCATTGGTGAAGTCGATGAAGAACGCCCCCACCAGTGGCGCCACCAGGAACGCGCGCGGCGCCACGCCGTAACGTTCGACCAGCGTGCGCATCACCGCCATCGCATTGGCGGTGGTGCCTAGCATGAAGCCGATGAAGCCGCCGCCCATCACCGCCGCGTCGTAGTCGCGGCCCATCAGCCAGAACACCGGCAATACGAACGCGACCACCAGGCCGACCTGCAACACCAGGTTGACCAGCAGCGGCAGGCCCATGCCGGCCAGTTCCCACAGCTTGAGGTTCATCAGCGCCGCGGCCAGGAACAAGGCTAGGCAGACGTTGCCGATCAGCTCGAGGGTATGCACCGGCAGGCGCAGCCAGCCGGTGAAGTCGTCGATGTTGCGCAACAACGCGCCGACCAGCATCGCGCCGATGTAGGCCGGCAAGGTCAGGCCCAGCGCTTCGAAGCCGCGTCCGATCCAAGAACCGGCCCACATCGCCAGCAGCAGCACGACGATGCACTTGAGCGCGTTGAACTCGCGGGCGGAATCCGTCTCCGCATGGACCACGTCGCCATCGATCTCGTCCGCCACCGGCGTGTCGATCCGTTGGCCGCTGTTGCGGTTGACGATGCCGAAGCGCCGGATCAGCACGGTGATCGCGGGCCCACCGACCACACCACCGCAGATGATGCCGGCCATGGCCGCGGTGACCGCGATCGACTCGGCGCCTTTCAGTCCCGCGGCTTCGAACATTGGCGCGAAGGCCAGGCCGGTGGCCGGCCCACCAGTCAACGTGGCCGAACCGGCCAGCACGCCGAATAGCGGGTTCAGGTCGAACAGCGTCGCCACCGCGATGCCGACCAGGTTCTGCGCCACCGCGAACACGCTGGCCAGCAGCAGGAACAGCGCAACCTGCTTGCCGCTGACCTTGAGCAGCGCCAGGCTGGCGTTGACCCCGATCGTGGTGAAGAAGGCGATCATCAGCGGCGATTGCAGCGAGGTGTCCAGCTGGTACAGCTGCCGGCCCTGGTCGTGGGCCCACCACGCGGCCAGCGCGAACAGCAGTCCGCCGATCACCGGCGGCGGCAGGTTGTAACGCGACAGCCACGGGATCGCGCGGCACAGCGCATAGCCCAGGAACAAGGCGAGGCCGGCCAGGGCCAGGGTTTGCACCGCATCGAGTTCGAGCATTCCGCCTCACCACGCATTCGGTCCGGGCCAGCATAACGGCCGCTGGCGTAAAGTGTTGTTCCGGAGGAGCCCGTGCCCGCAGACATCGCCCACCACACCGCGCTGGATGCACGCATGGTCAAGGCCGTTCGCGGCATCCGCCTGCTCAGCCTGGCCAGCTGGCCGGCTTCGGCACAGGCGCCGTTCCTGGAAAGCGTTGCGCGCGGGCAGCCGCAGCTGCCGCAGATCGAATATCCGAAGCTCGATTTCGCCGATGCGCGCCGCGAGCTGGATGCGATAACGGCCGAGGCCGATCCCGCCCATCCGCTCGGTGTATACCTGCGCGAATCGGCGCAGAGCTGGAACCTGGCCGCGCAACTGCTGGAAGCGCTGGGCACGCCGGCGGTGACGGCGCGGTCGGTGGAATTGTTCGGCCAACCCGATGCGCCGCTACCCGGCCACGGGCCCAGCACCCGCGAAGCGGCACGGCATTTCATCCAGATCGCCGGCGAACTGGACCACGAACTGCTCGCCCCGGAAGAGCAGGTGCCGATATCGGCGATCGCCCTGCGATTGCAGCTGCAGGGCGACCTGGACGAATTCTTCCGCGGCCGGGTCATCGCGGTCGAGCTGGATCCGGAACTGATCGCCAAGGCCGCCGCCGGCGCCAATCGCATCCGCTTGCGCAGTGCCGCCGCCTTCAGCGACTACGACCGCCGCCAGCTGTTCTTCCACGAGGCGCTGGTGCATTCGCTGACCGCGCTCAACGGCCGCGAGCAGGTCGCCCTTCCCAGCCTGTCGCTGTCGTCGCCGCGCATCACCGAGACCCAGGAAGGCCTGGCCACCTTCGCCGAGCAGATCACCGGCAGCATCGACATCGAGCGGATGAAGCGGATCAGCCTGCGCATCGAGGCGATCGCGCGCGCGCTGGACGGCGCCGATTTCATCGAGATATTCCGCTACTTCCGCGAGGCCGGGCAGAACGAAGCGGAAAGCTTCGCCTCGGCGCAGCGGGTGTTCCGCGGCGTACCGACCGGCGGCGGCGCGGCGTTCACCAAGGACACGGTGTACCTGCGCGGCCTGGTCAACGTGCACACCTTCTTCCGCCAGTCGCTGCAGCAGGACCGGCTGCGCCTGTGCCGCTGGCTGTTCGCCGGCAAGATGACCCTGGGCGACGTGCGCGCGTTCGCGCCGTTGTTCGAATCCGGGGTGCTGGCCGCGCCGCGCTGGCTGCCGGATTGGGTCGAGCGCGCCAACGGGCTGGCCGGGGTGCTGGCGTTCTCGCTATTCGCCAACCGCATCCGCATGGACCAGTTGGCCGAACCGCCACCGTAGGGACGGTTCTTGTGGGAGCGGCCTTGGCCGCGAATGCTTTCTTTCGCTGGAAAGCGAAGGCATTCGCGGCCAAGGCCACTCCCACGGGGCGCTCATCATTTACATTGGGCGCGCGTTTTCGTCACTGGAGCCCGCGATGCACCCGGCAGAACCCGCCCCGATCGCAACGAAACCGCCGCTGTACCGGCACCTGTATTTCCAGGTGCTGGTGGCGATCGTGCTGGGCGCGTTGCTCGGCCATTTCCAGCCGGCGCTCGGCGAATCGCTGAAGCCGCTCGGCGACGCCTTCATCAAGCTGGTGAAGATGATCATCGGCCCGGTGATCTTCCTGACCATCGTCACCGGCATCGCCGGCATGACCCACCTGCGCGCGGTCGGGCGGGTGTTCGTCAAGGCGATGGCGTACTTCCTGTTCTTCTCCACGCTGGCGCTGGTGGTCGGCCTGCTGGTCGCGCACCTGGTGCAGCCGGGCGCGGGCATGCACGTGAACGTCGCCGACCTGGACCAGGGCGCGGTGAACGAATACGTCAGCAAGTCGCACGAGTTGACCCTGGTCGGTTTCGCCCTGGACATCATCCCAAATTCGCTGGTCGGGGCCTTCACCGGCGACCAGATCGTCAACGGCAAGCTGGTCGGGCCGAACATCCTGCAGGTGCTGTTCGTCGCGGTGCTGTTCGGCATCGCGCTGGCGTTGACCGGCGAACGCGGCCGTCCGGTCGCCGATTTCCTCAACGCGCTGGTCGCACCGGTGTTCCGGCTGGTGCATATCCTGATGATGGCCGCGCCGATCGGCGCGTTCGGCGCGATCGCCTTCACCATCGGCAAGTACGGACTGGGCGTGCTGTCCAACCTGGCCTGGCTGGTCGGTTCGTTCTACCTGACCTCGTTGCTGTTCGTGCTGGTGGTGCTGGGCGCGGTGGCGCGGCTGTGCGGGTTCTCGGTGCTGAAGCTGATCCGCTACCTGAAGGCCGAACTGCTGCTGGTGCTGGGCACGTCCTCGTCGGAATCGGCGCTGCCCTCGCTGATGGAGAAAATGGAGAAGGCCGGCTGCGCCAA
Source organism: Pseudoxanthomonas helianthi (assembly GCF_017939625.1). GTDB lineage: Bacteria > Pseudomonadota > Gammaproteobacteria > Xanthomonadales > Xanthomonadaceae > Pseudoxanthomonas_A > Pseudoxanthomonas_A helianthi. The sequence continues at coordinate 918,318 of NZ_JAGKTC010000001.1, read as the reverse complement.
GCCGGTGGTCGGCCTGGTGGTGCCGACCGGGTATTCGTTCAACCTCGACGGCACCAACATCTACATGACCCTGGCGGCGCTGTTCATCGCCCAGGCCACCGACACGCAGCTGACGCTCGGCCACCAGATCGCGCTGCTGCTGGTGGCGATGCTCAGCTCGAAAGGCGCCGCCGGCGTCACCGGCGCCGGCTTCATCACCCTGGCGGCGACGCTGGCGGTGGTGCCGGAAGTGCCGGTCGCGGGCATGGCATTGATCCTCGGCGTCGACCGTTTCATGAGCGAATGCCGTTCGCTGACCAACTTCATCGGCAACGCGGTGGCGACCGTGGTCGTCGCCCGCTGGGAAGGCGCACTGGATCGCGATGCGCTCGACGATGCGCTGGATGGGCCGTCGGATTCCGTCGCCTCGCCGCCGGATCCCTCGGCGGGACCGGGCGATCCGACCCGGCTGACCAGCGATTGAACGCGACGGGCATTGCCGTCGTCCGCTGAGCGCGTGTTCCCGACGAATTGCGCAAAACCGCCGCGACCGCAGTGCAAACTGCCGAAAACGCGGCGGTTTTCCCTTGCACTGCAGCGACGGCCATGGGGCGAACCCGCTAGAATCAGGCCTCGCCACGGAAGCCCTCGCGATGTCCCACGAAGAAGACAAGAACGCCGAACTGAAACAAGCCGCGCTGGAATACCACCGCATTTCCCCGCCGGGCAAGATCCGCATCGCACCGACCAAGCCGATGCTGACCCAGCGCGACCTGGCCCTGGCCTATTCGCCGGGCGTGGCCTACGCCTGCGAGGCGATCGTCGAGGATCCCAACGCCGCCAGCGAAATGACCGCACGCGGCAACCTGGTCGCGGTGGTGTCCAACGGCACCGCGGTGCTCGGCCTGGGCGACATCGGCCCGCTGGCCGGCAAGCCGGTGATGGAAGGCAAGGGCGTGCTGTTCCAGAAGTTCGCCGGCATCGACGTGTTCGACATCGAGCTGGACGAGAAGGACCCGGACAAGCTGGTCGAGATCATCGCGGCGATGGAGCCGACCTTCGGCGGCATCAACCTCGAGGACATCAAGGCGCCGGAATGCTTCATCGTCGAGCGCAAGCTGCGCCAGCGGATGAACATCCCGGTGTTCCACGACGACCAGCACGGCACCGCGATCATCGTCGGCGCGGCGGTGCTCAACGCGCTGGAAGTGGCGGGCAAGAAGATCGAGAACGTGAAGCTGGCCACCAGCGGCGCCGGCGCGGCCGGCATCGCCTGCCTGGACATGCTGGTGGCGCTGGGCCTGAAGCCGGAGAACATCCTAGCGGTGGACCGCGACGGCGTGCTGTACACCGGCCGCGGCCACATGGATCCGGACAAGCAGCGCTACGCGCGCGACACCGACAAGCGCACCCTGGCCGACATCGTCGCCGGTGCCGACGTGTTCCTGGGCCTGTCCGCGGCCGGCGTGCTGAAGCCGGAAATGGTCGCGACCATGGCCGACAAGCCGATCATCCTGGCCCTGGCCAACCCGACTCCGGAAATCATGCCGGAGCAGGCCAAGGCCGTGCGCCCGGACTGCATCATCGCTACCGGCCGTTCGGACTATCCGAACCAGGTCAACAACGCGGTGTGCTTCCCCTACATTTTCCGCGGCGCGCTGGACGTCGGCGCCACGGTGATCAACGAGGCGATGAAGCTGGCCTGCGTGCGCGCGATCGCCGCGCTGGCCAAGCGCGAGGCCTCGGACCTCGGCGCCGCCTACGGCGACGACGCGCCGTGCTTCGGCCCCGAATACATCATCCCGCGCCCGCTGGATCCGCGTTTGCTGGTCGAGCTGGCCCCGGCGGTGGCGCAGGCGGCGATGGACTCCGGCGTCGCGCTGCGCCCGATGGCCGACATGCCGGCGTACCGCGAGAAGCTGGGTCAGTTCGTCTATCGCACCAGCCTGATGATGAAGCCGGTGTACGACCGCGCGCGTGCCGACCGCCAGCGCGTGGTGTACGCCGAAGGCGAGGAAGAAGTGGTGCTGCGCGGCGTGCAGACGGTGATCGACGAAGGCCTCGCCTTCCCGATCCTGATCGGTCGCCCCGACGTGATCCAGGCGCGCATCGACCGCCTGGGCCTGCGCATGCGCGCCGGCGTGGATTTCGAACTGACCAACCAGGACGACGATCCGCGCTTCAACGAATACTGGCAGCACTACCACCAGCTGACCGCGCGCCGCGGCGTGACTCCGGCGGCGGCGAAGAACCTGATGCGCTCGCGGCCGACCCTGATCGCCTCGGTGATGGTCGCGCGCGGCGAAGCCGATGCGCTGGTCAGCGGCGTGGTCGGCCGCTTCCACAAGAAGCTCGGCTACGTGCGCAGCGTGATCCCGCTGGACCGCGGCGTGGAATCGACCTCGGCGATGACCGGGGTGATCAACAACCAGGGCGCGTGGTTCTTCGTCGACACCCACGTGCAGGACGACCCGACCGCCGAGCAGATCGCCGAGGCCACGCTGCAGGCGGCGTACCGGCTGAAGCTGTTCGGCATCGAGCCGCGCATCGCGCTGCTGTCGCACTCCAACTTCGGCAGCCACGACACGCCGGGCGCGCGCAAGATGCGCCAGGTGCGCGAACTGCTGCTCAAGCGCAAGCCCGAGCTCAACGTCGACGGCGAGATGCAGGGCGATACCGCGTGGGACGAGGCGCTGCGGCACAAGTTCCTGCCCGACAGCACGCTGAAGGGCCGGGCCAACCTGTTCGTGCTGCCGAACATCGACGCGGCCAACATCACCTACAACATGGTGCGGGTGATGACCGACGGCGTGGCCATCGGCCCGATCCTGATGGGTATTTCCAAGCCGGTGCACATCCTGACCAGCAGCGCCACCCCGCGCCGCATCGTCAACATGACCGCGATCGCCGCGGTCGATGCGCAGATCCGCAAGGCGCGCGAGGCCGAAGGCAAGTCCTGAGCCCGCGCGTCTCGGTCAATCCTCGTCGTCGCCCTGCAGCACCTTGCGCTGCATGGCGTCGAGGTAGGCGTCGGCTTCGGCCACCGAGGCGAAGATCTCGTTCAGCGGCACCGCCTTGACCACGTCGAAGACCTTCTGGATCTGCGCCTGCGGGTTGACCACCAGCACCTTGCCGCCACGCGCGGCCAGCGCCTTGCGCGCCTTGAAGATGGAGCGGATGCCGGCGCTGCTGATGTAGTCGAGTTCGGCCAGGTCCAGCACCAGCGACTTCACGCCGCCGGCCAGCAGCGGCGCGAGCTTCTCGTCCAGCGCCTGGTAGGTGTGGGTATCCAGGCGCCCGGCCAGCGCCACGCGCCGGGTCTGGTCGGCCGAAGGCAGGATGCGGATGTCCAGGCTCATGTCGCTTGCTCCGTCGGGATTTTCAATTTGATCCGCAGCAGGTTGCTGTCGTCGATGCGTTGGTAATGCAGCTCCTCGGCGAGCTGCCTGATCAGGTGCAGGCCCAGCCCGCCGATGTCGCGGTCCATGATGTCGGCGTCGAGGTCGGGCTCGGGCGCGTCCAGCGGATCGAACGGCGCGCCGTCGTCGCGGAACTCCAGGTTCAGCAGGCCGTCGGCGATGGTCAGCCTGACCGACAGCTCGGCCTGCGCGTCGGCGCCGCCGTGGGTGATCGCGTTGCTGGCCAGTTCCTCGACGATCAGCCGCACGTCGCCGCGCAGGCCGGGGTCGATGCGGTGGCGCGTCAGCACCGCCTCCAGCGAAGCGTTGAGGTCTTCGACGCGTTCTTCCTCGCCGGGCACGATCAAACGGATCAGCATTGCGCCACCTCCCTGGGTAATTCGGCGTTGTCCGCGGCGCGGTCCACGCGGACCGCCAGCACGGTGATGTCGTCCGATTGCGGTGCGCCATCGGCGAAGGCATGCACGGCGGCCACCAGCCGCTCGCAGTTCTCGCGCGCAATATAGTCGGCGCGCACCGCGGCCGACAGGCGATCCTCGCCGAAAGCCCGATCGCCGGCATCGAAAGCCTCGGTGATGCCATCGGTCCACGCGAGCAGGCTGTCGCCCGGCCGCAGGTGGCCGCGCCACGAAGGAAAGTCGCGATGGGCCTCGATGCCCAGCGGCGGGCCGCTGCCGCAGTCGGGCCGTTCGATGCTGCCGTCGGCCCGCAGCAGCAGCGGTGCGTCGTGGCCCGCGCTGGCCAGCAGGCAGTCGCCGCTGCGCAAATCGATGCGCCCGACCAGCGTGGTCACGAACATGCAGGCGTCGTTGCCCTCGGCGAGGTCGCGCGAGGAAATCGCCAGCACTTCGCCGGGCGTGGTCGCGCTGTGCGAGGCGGTGGTCAGGATGGCGTCGCTGCGCGCCATGAACAGCGCGGCCGGCAGGCCCTTGTCGGACACGTCGCCGATGATGAACCAGAACACGCCATCGCTTTCGTGATAGCTGTAGAAGTCGCCGCCCACGGCCCGCGCCGGCTCGAGCAGGCCGTGCGCGTCCAGCGCCAGGCCGCCGACGCTTGCGAAGCGTTGCGGAGGCGGGACCATCGACTGCTGGATGTCGTGGGCCATCGACAGTTCGCTTTCGCGCTTCTGCTCGGCCGCGCCCAGCTCGCGGATCTCCACCAGCTGGCGCTGGATCGAAGTGCGCGCGCCGTCCAGCGTGCGCGCGAGGTGGCCGACTTCGTCGGTGCGTTCGCGGTACGGCACCGGCCAGTCGTATTCGCCGTTGCCGAGGTGGATGGCCGAACCGGCCAGGTCTTCGACCGGCCGGCTGATCCGCCCGGCCAGCCGGCGCACCGCCATCGAGCCCAGCAGCGCCGCCAGCAGGCCGAACGCCACCACCAGCAGCAGCACCTGGTTGAGCCGCTCCAGGATCCGCGAATACGACTCCGACAGCACCAGGCTGTGGCCCGACAGGCCGATCGGTTCGACCGCGGTGAACCAGCGCATGCCGGTGCGCGGATCGGCGTGCAGGTAGGCGATCGACCGACGCTGCCGCACCGCCATGGCGACCTCGGCCAGGTCGCTGCGATGGCGCTGCGCGATGTAATCGTCCAGGGTGTAATGCAAGGCCACGCCCGCTTCGGGATGGATCGCGATCAGGCCGTCGGGCGCGACGACCGATATCTGGAAACCGGGCTGGTCCAGGTGCGCGCCGACCCGCTCGCGCATGCCTTCCAGCAGCACGTCCATGCTGACCATGCCGCGCGCGTCGCCTGCGTCGTCGCGGATCGGCAGGTTGTACGTGGTGGTCCAGACACCGCCGGCGGCCTCGTTGAAATACGGCTCCGACCACCAGCCTTGCGGCGAAGCCAGCGTGCGCCGGTACCAGGGCTTGGACGCGTAGTCGTAGCCGCTGGCGACGAAGTCGTTTTCGCTGCCGTCGGCGGTGACGCGGCGGGCGAATCCCACGGCGCCCGTGCGTGTCGGCTGCAGCGCCAGCATCGCGCCGGTCGCCCCGGGCGTGGCCTTCACCATCGAGCCCAGCATCGAGACCATCTGTTCCGGCGACAGGTCGGCGCGGACCACGGTGCCGGCCATGCCGGCGCAGCTGACCGTGACCATGCGCAGGGTGTCGTCGACGCGGCGCGCGGCTTCCCGCGCCTCGTTGCGGATGTCGTTGGTGGCGTCGCGCAGGACCAGTTGGCGCGCAACCAGGCTCGAAGCCGCCACGACCAGCACCAGCAGCGCCAGCACCACCATGCCGGTCCACAATGCGATGCGGGTGCGCAGGCTGTCGCGCCAGCCCACCGCCCGAACGGGGGATGGGCGAGCGTGTTTTCGCGTGGCGGGCGCCGTCTCTGGCGGCATGCGTCTCCCCGTGGGTCCCCTTCCGCATCATAGGCACGCCCTGCCGTCCCTGAAGCTGACATCCGTAGCAAATGCTGCAGCGCGTGGTACGCCCATACCCGAAAGTAGGGGCTCGACGCGACTGCTGCCGGGGTTAAACTTCCAAGTCTGGAAAAAAGCCTGAAACGAACGTAGCGCGCGCATGGGAGTGGTTATGAATTGGTTGAACGATTTGCTGCAGAACGATCCCGATCCGGTCGAGACCCGCGAATGGGTCGAATCGATCAAGGCGGTGATCGACGCGGATGGCCCGCAACGCGCGCACCAGTTGCTGGAGGGCATGGTCGAGGTCACCCGTCGCGCAGGAGCGTTCCTGCCGTTCTCGCCGACCACCGAATACGTCAACACCATCCCGACGCACCTCGAGGCCAAGTCGCCCGGCGACGCCGTGCTGGAATGGAAGCTGCGCTCGATCATCCGCTGGAACGCGATGGCGACCGTGGTCCGCACCAACCGCAAGCCCGGCGACCTCGGCGGCCACATCGCCTCGTTCGCCTCGGCGGCGACCCTGTACGACGTCGGCTTCAACCATTTCTGGCGCGCGCCCAGCGAGAACCACCCGGGCGACCTGCTGTACATCCAGGGCCACAGTTCGCCGGGCATCTACGCGCGCGCCTTCCTCGAAGGCCGCATCAGCGAATCGCAGCTGGACAACTTCCGCATGGAGGTCGACGGGCGCGGCATCTCCTCGTACCCGCACCCGTGGCTGATGCCGGATTTCTGGCAGACCCCGACCGTGTCGATGGGCCTGGGCCCGCTCAGCGCGATCTACCAGGCGCAGTTCATGAAGTACCTGGAGCACCGCGGCCTGATCGAGAAATCCGACCGCAAGGTCTGGTGCTTCATCGGCGACGGCGAGAGCGACGAGCCGGAAACCCTCGGCGCGATCGCGCTGGCCGGCCGCGAAGGCCTGGACAACCTGATCTTCGTGGTCAACTGCAACCTGCAGCGCCTCGACGGCCCGGTGCGCGGCAACGGCAAGATCATCCAGGAACTGGAAGGCGTGTTCCGCGGCGGCGGCTGGAACGTGATCAAGCTGCTGTGGGGCAGCTACTGGGATCCGCTCCTGGCCCGCGACACCGACGGCGTGCTGAAGAAGCTGATGATGGAAACCGTCGACGGCGAATACCAGAACTGCAAGGCCTTCGGCGGTGCGTACACGCGCGCCAACTTCTTCGGCAAATACCCGGAGACGGCGGCGATGGTCGCCAACCTGTCCGACGACGACATCTGGCGCCTCAACCGCGGCGGCCACGATCCGCACAAGGTCTACGCGGCCTACCACGCGGCGGTGAACACCCAGGGCATGCCGACGGTGATCCTGGCCAAGACGGTGAAGGGTTACGGCATGGGTTCGTCCGGCGAATCGCTGAACCCGACCCACCAGACCAAGAAGCTCGACGACGACGCGGTGCGCAGCTTCCGCGACCGCTTCAACATCCCGGTCAGCGACAAGCAGCTGGAAGAAGCCGAGCAGATCCCGTTCTACCACCCGGGCGAAGACTCGCCGGAAATCCAGTACCTGAAGGAGCGTCGCGCCGCGCTCGGCGGCTACCTGCCGCAGCGCCGCCGCAAGGCCAGCAAGTCGTTCGTCGTGCCGGGCCTGGACAAGTACGAGCGCCTGCTGAAGGACAGCGGCGACCGCAGCTACAGCACCACGATGGCCTTCGTGCAGGGCCTGAACATCGCCCTGCGCGACAAGGAAGTCGGTCCGCGCCTGGTGCCGATCGTCGCCGACGAGGCGCGCACCTTCGGCATGGAAGGCATGTTCCGCCAGATCGGCATCTATGCGCCGTTCGGGCAGAAGTACAAGCCGGTCGATGCCGACCAGCTGATGTACTACCGCGAGGACCAGAGCGGCCAGGTGCTGCAGCAGGGCATCAGCGAGCCGGGCGCGATGGCGTCCTGGCTGGCCGCGGGCACCAGCTATTCGGTCAGCGACGTGCCGATGCTGCCGTTCTACATCTACTACTCGATGTTCGGCTTCCAGCGCGTCGGCGACATCGCCTGGCAGGCCGCGGACATGCGCACGCGCGGCTTCCTGCTCGGCGGCACTGCCGGCCGCACTACGCTCAACGGCGAAGGCCTGCAGCACGAGGACGGTTTCAGCCAGGTCATCGCCGGCAGCATCCCGAACGTGCGCAGCTACGACCCGACCTTCGGCTACGAAGTGACGGTGGTGCTGCAGCACGGCATGAAGGCGATGCTGGAAGACCAGGTCGACGAGTACTACTACCTGACCCTGATGAACGAGAACTACACCCATCCGGAAATGCCGGCGGGTGCGGAGGCCGGCATCATCAAGGGCATGTACCTGTTGAAGGACGCGGGCAAGCCGAAGAAGGGCGAGTTGCGCGTGCAGCTGCTGGGCAGCGGCACCATCCTGCGCGAGGCGATCGCCGCGGCCGAGTTGCTGGACAAGGATTTCGGCGTCAGCGCCGACATCTGGTCGTGCCCCAGCTTCAACGAACTGCGCCGCGACGGTTTCGACGTGGAGCGCTGGAACCGCCTGCATCCGGAGGACAAGCCGCGCAAGGCCTACGTCACCGAGCTGCTGGAAGGCCGCCAGGGCCCGGTCGTCGCCGCCACCGACTACGTGCGCGCCTTCGCCGACCAGATCCGCGCATTCGTCCCGGCGTCGTACACGGTACTGGGCACCGACGGCTTCGGCCGCAGCGACACCCGCGCCAACCTGCGCCGCTTCTTCGAAGTGGACCGCTACTACATCGCCCACGCCGCCGTCGCCGCGCTGGCGAAGGAAGGCAAGCTGACCGGCAAGGACGTGGCCAGGGCGATCAAGCAGTACAAGATCGATCCGGAGAAGGCGAATCCGGTTGGGGTTTGATTCTTCTCTATAAGATGAAACGAAAAAGCGGCCAGGAGGCCGCTTTTTCATTCGGGACTTTCGTTGCTCCTATACGATGCTGTCGCTACACGATAAGTGCAGTGGAGTGAGATCTTCCGCTGCATCAAGCACTCGTCCGGATCGGGCGACATACCAAGCATGCATTCGCCTGTCCCAGCTTCGCAGCTGAACAAACTGGTCCCACGATAACCGATAAAGTTTTTGAAGCTCATATCGATTGCTCAACAGCACGATCAGCATGTATTCGAACATTGGATGACAATTCTCTTCCGGGTCCGGATAAATTGTTCCGGTCTTTCTGGCACGCTGAAGCGTTTTGATCGAATAGCGTTCGCCGCGTCTTGACAATGCATCAATGTTCTTTGTCCCGCGCGGCGCTGGAACGAGAACTGGCAGATCCGGTCGTTTAGCGAAATACTCAATGGCAAGCCTCTCACCGATGTCGCCAACGGCGCTAGAAAGCCCCCTGCTTGCGAGCTCCTTCTCTATCTCGGCCCGAAGATCGAGAAGCTCTTGAACTCCAAGCTCACGAAGGTCTTTCATTTAGACAGCTGACTAGATACTCGAAGAAGTCGCCACGCGATCAATCGCGTCCGTCGAGCGAAATGATGCCGGGACGCATCTCATGTTGCGCCTTGATTACAGTCAGGGCGCTCACCAACGGATCGCGAAACCGATAGAGGACCGACCTACCTTCCGCTCGCTTCCATGATATGGAGGTAGTCAATCCAACATTCGCGAATATCTTGACCGCTTCCTTCTTCTCAGAGAGGAATACCGGAGACTTCCATACGGCGGGACTGCTATTGGTAGGTTTCGTATCTGATGCGACCTCTGCACCCAATATGTATGGAATGCTCAACGACTTACGTTGAGCATGATCGCAGCTGGCCTCTATCTGTATGCCAACCCACCTCACGGGCGTATCGTGCTTGATGGCGAACTTTTCCCGTACTGCTTTCTCATTGGATGCAAAACGATGCCGGAACAGGCTGGGGCATGGCACGGCAATCACGGCGCCGCGGTCTCGGCCACTCATATGTTCGCCATGCGGATGGGCGATATGCAGTGCCGTGTTGATTGCTGCGACACCTCCAACGACGGCAGCCCCGCACTTAGTGCTAGCCATTGCACTTGGCATGGCTTTCTTCCAAAGTTCATCGTGCTGTGCGTCCTCAGGCAGGTGAGAGAGTCGATCTGCTAGCAACGCCGAAAGGATGTCCTGCAATGCAGCGCCTGGATGGGCAGCAGCAATCTCCACGCCAGTAGCTTTCTGAGCAAGCGCGCTAAGGACTTTGTCCAGGCTTCCATTCATGTCTCCGTCCATACCCCTAGCCAAGCCTACTAACGATCCAACACATGCGGCCGCAGCAGTGGACACATCATCCTGCCACTCGTAGAGCGCACGCAGCTGCGGAATGCCCTGCAGCTTGTCACGTACCGCATTCGGCAGATCAGCGCCGCGATCCCCCCCGAAATCCTTTTTATCCAATGGCAGAATCGTCGCGGGAACGGAGTCCGGATGTCGCTCGGCGAGATACTCCTCCAGCCCGGCAGCATCCTCTGGGTACCTAGTCCAGAGCACTAGTAGCAGTGAAGATTCCTTCGTAGCCATTCTGTCCAGAAGTGACCCGATGGCCGCATAGTTTGATTTGATGTTCGCTGCTGCTGGCATCAGATGCAGATCGCAAAATGCGATACGACAACCGCTCAGCCATCCAGCGTCTTCGGGTATACCTCCGGTGTAATGAATGGGAATACAGGGCACTCCCATCCGATGAAGCGTCCCGGCTAGTTGCGTCAGATAGGCCTCTTCATCATCAATGACGACAATACGACCAGAGCCGAACATCAACCACCTCCCTTGGTATTGTTGAAGACCAGCGCGATGATTGCGCCGTCGTATTCATCCGACAGGCCTACATCCGCAGCACTTGGAAACTGCAAAGTCCCCCCAGATAGCTCCATTGCGAGCTTCACGTAGTACAGCCCCAGGCCCATGCCGTCCGGACGTCGAGTGAAGAACGGCTTGGTCAACAGTTCGGGCAGATCACGGAAGCCAGGCCCGTTGTCAGCGACGATAATCGCAGGGCCACCTTCCAGATCGAGACTTGTTCCAATATGAATCTTGCGAGCCGATGGCTCGCCAGCGGATACGTCGGGCCAGCGGACTCGCAGCCAGTACAGCGCATTGTCGATCAGATTGGTCAACGCGCCTACCATGAGCTCGCGAGCCATAACTGCCTCAAAGTCCTGAGAGGCATTTTCGAGAATTGGGCAGTGAAGAGTAACTTGGTGATAACGGAAACGAGCCACGGATATATCGCGTGCTTGGCGTATGAGTTCGGACGCCCGCATCGACTTGCGGCCACTACGCCGTAGCAGTGTGCTGAACCCGTCTAGTAGCTGCGACAAGTCGATCGCCTTGCGTTCTAGTGCCGATCTCTCACCGCCAGATTTGAACGCTGCAAGTAGTTCGCGAACGCCTCGGTCGATCTCGTGGAAGACGACCGCTAGTCCCATGCCCGAGAATCCCGCGTGAACCAGGGTATCTTTCAATGCGTCGAATTCCGCCTCAATGCGGTTGATGAATGGTTCCAAGGCCTCGTCAACCTGGATTCGCTTGGCTTCCTTCCGCAAGGCTTCTATTGGAGGGCTGGCATCGAAGCGCTCTATCCCCTCTTTTTTCCCCAATAACTGTCGCAAACGGTCCTTGTCGTCCTGCCGTTCGGCTTCAAGCGCGGCAAGTGATGCCAGTACGATCCGCCTCAGTCGACGATAGGCGTCGTTCTCGACGAAACCTTCTCGATTAGTCTTTTCTACCAGATCCGTGCTGTGTTCAAGACTCAGATTGATTGCAGCCAGTACAACATTCCGGCTTACACGAATCGTAGGCTGGTTCACACGGCGTAGATCCAGCCCCAGCCAATCGTCGCCTCGCTCGCCATAGTTGTAAACGCGTATCGCATCGCGATAGACGCGTATCCCGCCGTTCTCGTTCAAATAGCGGGTCATCAGATCCGGTTCGGACATCCTGGTAAGCACTTCCTTGTCTCGATCGAATACAAAGAACTCGCCTTCTAAGGGGCCAATGCCCTTTAGAAAATCAGTATCGACCACGACCCTATTACGACCCTTGCCGCGGCGTTGTTTGCGCGGCATTGCTTCCTCAGCAGCTTCATCGGCCTGATCGTCTAGTTGCAGCGGCTGCAGCATTCCGTTCACAGTGCGGTTTGCTAGATCCACGCCGACGAGGCGGTTGATGAACGCGTACGTCCAGGTGAATTGTCCCTGTTCGTCGAGCGAGAAGGTGTAATGCCACAGCGCCTTGTCAAGGATATCGCCGACCGTGGGCAGGCCTTCGAGGTCGATTTCCCGGCCTGGGAGCTTCAATTCGACAGAGAATTCACGCTCGGCGGCGAAGGGCGAGCAGATCGATGTCACTTGTCGATAAAGGCGGCGCAGATCGCCCCGTGTCCACTCGTCTTGCCTTAGTCCTTCAATTACCACCTCAGTTCCATGGCTGTCGCCTGGAAATGTGACTGGCTCGCGCTTGCCAACCTGTAACTGCAAGTCTTCGAGATAGCCATCGCCAAGAATCTTGTCCCAGTCGATCTCTACTTGACGTTCGACAGGGTCACCAATCGCGCGCGTGACCAATCGGATCCGCTCGCCCAGTTTATGGACGGCGAACCGACCCAGACCTTTCTCTCCTAGCGGCAGGCGGCTAAAACGTTGAGTACGTCGGCCCTCTCTACGCTGACGACCGCGATGATCGGCCCCAGGTACGAACCAAACGTCGCGTATTGTCGCCTCGTCCATTCCATCGCCATCATCTCTTACGGTGATCGAGGCTGATGGCGTGCCAAGCTGGGCTAGCGTTACCACTACCTCCTCGGCGTCGGCATCGTAGGCATTTTTGACCAGCTCGAAGATGGCTAGCCGTTGATTGCCGATCAGCTCATCGCCAAGAAGGCGCAGAATTCGCGCCTTGGGCCGGAATCGGAAAGCCGAGTCGTCGCTCATGTAGTCGTTGAATCCCTAGGCCATATGAAAGGGCGCACGGGAGATTCTGTGCTCCCCAAGGCGTTGCTAGCATCTTGCCATGCAAAAAGCCTGCCAGGGACTAGTCGCCTACTAGGCCATGTTCCGGGTCAGAGCCGCTACCACTTCGGTCATGACGGGTGGACAAACTCCGTTGCCCAATATCCGGACTCGATCCCGGCGGGTGCCGACTTCAAGCTGGTAGGTGTCGTCAAAGCCCATAGCCCGTTGAAGCTCGGGTACCTGCAACATCCGCATCCGGTGCCCGTCCAAAGACGGCTCGACCAACGCGAAGCGGTCTACTGTCGTGATTGTTCGCAGGGGCCGTTCCAATGGTTGCCAGCCCCCACTACCGTCACTACCGTAATAGACCATGAGAAAGGGCTTATCCGGACCCAAGGCTGCCATGGCCCGATGTGCGCGGGCCAGGGTACCTTTAGCTCGCTTATCGGTGAACAATGGTGTGGTATCCCAAGTACCAAGCTTGTCCAGTATCGACTTGGCGCCCTTACGCGGCCCGGACCGTTTTCGGTCCACCACCCCGGGCTGCCCCTTGAGATCGCCGACCAAGAATAACCGTTTCCGGCTCTGCGCCACGCCGTAGTCGGAGGCATCCAGAACCTGTTCAGCGATGTGGTACCCCAGATTCTGCAGTTCGTGCTTAAGCTCCCCATAGCGCGACCAGGGGCGCATATGCACTACGTTTTCTAGAACAATCCATCGGGGTCGGAACGCGCGTGCATATTGGACGGCATATAACGCTGTAGCTCGGCTTTCCTCGCTACGTGGAGCAGCGCCCTTTGCGCATGTGTGGTTGGTGCATTCTGGAGAGGCCAGCAGGATGTCGATCGATCCTACCTGTTTCCTAAGTGCTGGAAGCACGATGTGCTCCAGGCGGCCTGTCACCACATGAGTGTCTTTGAAATTGGCCCGATAGGTATCGGTTGCGACCGGACACATGTCTACGGCCCCCACCATTTCGACGCCTGCAGCACGCGCCCCGGCGCTGCTGCCGCCCCCGCCGCAAAAAATGTCAAGCCCCCTCATGCGCGCTGCTCCGCTACCGTGCCGCCGCCAGGTTACCAGGCTTGGGGTTGGCCTGCACCTGTCCAAGGCCGCTCGTCTAGTTTATGAACGACATCGCCATCTGCTCCTATGGGCGAAGTAGAATCGTGAAGTGTCTCCGTCTCAAGAGACGATACATACCTTTTGCCCGGCTTTTTTCAGGGTCAGCATGGCTGATGTTATGACGCCCGCGCAGCGAAGCGCCCTGATGGCGCGTATCCGGGGTGTCGATACCAAGCCCGAGCGCGTGTTGCGTTCGGAACTGCACCGTCGCGGGCTGCGCTTTTTCAAGCATGTTAAGACCCTCCCGGGCAGGCCTGACATTGTGTTTCCACGTGCGATGGTTGTGGTGTTTGTCGATGGTGACTTTTGGCATGGCTATCAATTTCATCGATGGAAAGCCAAGCTGACTCCTTTCTGGCAGGAAAAAATCGAGGGTAATCGTATCCGTGATCGGCGAAATTTCCGTTGGCTTAGAACCAACGGTTGGACTGTAATCCGAATTTGGGAGCACGAGATCAAACTTGATGTCACGGCGTGTGCCGACCGAGTTTGCTGCGCAACTAAAGATAGATAGGGGAGAAACGGGAAAGATTCAGCGCTTCATGCAACTTTTCCAACGTGCGTCCACCCGATTGGCAAACCACGCAGTGGTCAGGTTGCGGGTGATCTTCGGGCTTTGCAGTTTGATCCCCGGCAGCACAGCACGAGGCAGTGGCCGGCCGGCGCTGCGGTCGGCAAGTTCGAACACCCGCCGGTAGAGATCGGTTTCATCGAAGTCCAGCGAATCCGCCTGCTGCAACGCCCGGCGGATCGTGCGGTCGTCCATGCCAAGGCGTCCGCCCAGCGAACGCACCGCGCGTTCGGTGCCTCCGGGCTTGCCCATCGACGCGCCGGGTGCGAGCAAATCGCCGTCGAGTTGCAGGTCGATGCCGCTGGCCTTCGCCACCGCCGCCTGGAACGCCGCGTTGCGGCTCGCATACCAGCCCGCGTTGAAGTCGGCGAAGCGGTACAGCATCACGTCGTAATGCGTGCGATAGCCCAGCAAGTGCTTCGTGCCGAAGTAGAGACCGCCGCGCCGGGTAAACACCTCGTCGCGGATCGTCTTGCCCGGCTCCAGCGGATACGGATAACCATCCGCGTGTTCCCTGGCAAAATCGATGCTGACTTGCATCGGTCCTGCCGTGTGCACTGGGTTCAGCCCGGCCAGCAGGCGCTTGCCCAGCGGCACCTCGGCGATCATGTCGACGTAGATGTCGTTGAGGCCCTTCTCGGTGCGCACGCTGTCGATGCGGTCGGAATAGCTGCGGCCATCGGGCGACTTCATCTTCAATGCCGCATCGACGGCGAAACGCGGAACGTGGTGTTCGCCCGCGCGCCGGTAGATTTCCTCGCGCGCGATGCGGCCCAGGTTCGGCACCGGCGGGTTGGTCTGGTAGGTCGATTCCTGCTCGGTCACCGCCAGCACCGCGCAGATGTTCGCCGCGTTGGCGGGAATGTCCTGCGACACCAATGCGACATAGACATCGTTGGCCCAACCGCGGCGGTCGGCCAGACTGGCCGGCAGCTTGCGCGCGATCTCGGCGCGGATGTCGTCGGGGCTGCGTTCGGGCGTTTGCGGCTGCATCGCGCACGCGGAAAGCATCAAGGCCGCGATGGCAGGAAGGCAGGGGAGATGCGCGCGGCGAAGGCGCGGGGCAGGGGGTGGTTCGGCCATGCCATATCAATACCTGTCCCGCTCCATCGGCCACAAGCGGGGCCGATCGATGGCGTTGTGCGGCGTTCAAGCATCGCTGGCATACGAATGCACCGCTGAATTCCGCATCGAGGGGTTCACCTGGGTGCTGCAATGCACAACAATGCCGGCATGTCCTCCGAGATCCTCCCCGCGAATGCCGGAGCGGCCACGGTCGCGTTGTCGCGCGGCCATCGCGCGCTGATCCTGTTCGCCCTGACCGTGGGCGGCTTCGCCATCGGCACCAGCGAATTCGCCAGCATGGGCCTGATGCCGAACCTGGTACGCGACCTGGGCGTCAGCGAACCGCAGGTCGGCCACCTGATCAGCGCCTACGCCCTGGGCGTGGTGGTCGGCGCGCCGCTGCTGGCCTTGCTGGCCGGCGGCTGGCCGCGCAAGACCCTGCTGCTGGCGCTGATGGGTTTCTATGCGCTGGGCAACCTCGCTTCGGCGCTGGGGCCGGATTACCACAGCCTGCTGGTGTTCCGTTTCATCGCCGGCCTGCCGCATGGCGCGTTTTTCGGCGTGTCCGCGTTGACCGCCGCGGCGATCAGCCGGCCCGAGGAACGCGGCAAGGCGGTCAGCCTGATCATGATGGGCCTGACCATCGCGATGCTGGTCGGCAATCCGCTGGCGACGTGGCTGGGCCAGGCGATCAGCTGGCGCTGGGCGTTCGCCAGCGTGTCGCTGCTGGCGCTGACCACGGTGCTGTTGACCGCGTGGTTCCTGCCGGCCGGTGCCGTGCCGGCGGTGAAGGCCGGCGTGCGCGCGGAACTGCGCGCGTTCAACCGTTTGCCGGTGTGGCAGGCGCTGTTGATCGGGGCGATCGGTTTCTCCGGCCTGTTCTGCGTTTTCAGTTATCTGGCGCCGACGCTGGTGTACGTGACCGGCGTGGAGGAAAGCTGGATTCCGTTCGGCCTGGCGGCCATCGGTCTCGGCGGCGTGATCGGCAACATCACCGGTGGCTGGTTGTACGACCGTTATGGTTTCCGCGGCGTCGCGTTGGCGCTGACTTGGGCCGTGGTCGTGCTGCTGCTGTTCCCGCTGGCCGCGCGCTCGTCCTGGACGGTGTTGCCCGGCGCGGTCGCGGTCGGCGTGATGGGCGCGATGGCGCCAGTGCTGCAGATCCGCCTGATGGACGTGTCGGGCGATGCGCAGACGCTGGCGGCGGCTTCGCACCATGCCGCGTTCAATGCGGCCAACGCGCTGGGCCCGTGGCTGGGTGGCTTGGCCATCGGCGCCGGCCTGGGCTGGACCTCGACCGGTTTCGTCGGCGCCGCCATGGCGGCATTGGGTCTGCTGGTCTATGCGTGGGCGGCGCGCGTCGATGCGCGCGAAGACGCGTGCGCGGAATGCGCGTGAATCGCAACGGGTGAGAACCCGGGCCGTTAGCCTGTATCTTTCCATCCTGGCCTGAAGCGATCGATTGGCGGGTGCCATCGCGTCGCGGCCGAAACCCCGAGGAAAGGTCCATGCAACCCAGCGGAATCGTGGGACGGAATCGCATCGCGGGCGCGAAGGTGCGCGCATGAGCCGGCGTGGCTGGTGGCTGTTCCTCGCGCTGGGCGTGATCTGGGGCATTCCCTATCTGCTGATCCGCGTCGCGGTGATGGAAATGTCGCCGGTGTTCGTCGCGTTCGCGCGCACCCTGATCGGCGCGGCGCTGCTGCTGCCGATAGCGGCGTCGCGCGGTCAGTTGAAGCCGGTGCTGCGCCACTGGAAGGCGCTGCTCGCGTTCACCCTGGTCGAAATCAGCGGGCCGTGGTGGCTGCTCGGCCATGCGGAGACTCGGATCAACAGTTCCACCGCCGGCCTGCTGATCGCGACGGTCCCGGTGTTGACCGCAGGCATCCTCGCACTGACCGGGCGCGAACGGCTCGACTCGCGTCGCGCGCTGGGCCTGGCGGTCGGACTCAGCGGTGTCGTCGCTCTGGTCGGACTGGATATCGACCTGTCCGACGGTTGGGCGGTCGGCGCGGCGCTGCTGGCGGCGGTGGGCTACGCGATCGGCCCGATCATCATCAACCGCGGCCTGTCCGGCGTGCCGCCGCTCGGCGTGATCGCCGCGTCGCTGGGGCTGGCCGCGTTGCTGTACGTGCCGTTCGCCACGGCGGCATGGCCGGCGCACTTCGGCTTGCAGGCCAGCGCAGCGGTGGTGACCTTGGGCCTGGTCTGCACCGCGCTGGCTTTCCTGCTGTTCTTCGCGCTGATCGCCGAAGCCGGCCCGGCGCGCGCCACCGTGATCACCTATTTCAATCTGCTGGTCGCGCTGCTGCTGGGCGTGTTGCTGCTGAAGGAGCCGTTGAGCCCCGGCATGCTGGTCGGTTCGGTGCTGGTGGTGCTGGGTTCGTTCCTGGCCACGACGGGGCGCAAGCGCGCCGCGGCGGCAAGCGAAGCCTAGCCGCGCTCAGGCGACCATGCCGACGCGGCGGCGTTCCGCGTTCATGTCGTGCACCGGGCGCACTTCGATGCAGCCGTAGCGGATCCACGGGAATTCGTGGGCGATGCGCGTGGCTTCCTCGATGCTGTCGGCCTCGATCAGGTTGAAGCCGGCCAGCATTTCCTTGGTTTCCGCGAACGGGCCGTCGGTGACGCTCGACTTGCCGGCGCGCACCCGCACCGATCGCGCTTCCGAAGGCTTCTGCAACTGCTGGGCCAGCAGCAGCGTGCCTTCGGCCTGCAGTTCGTCGGCATGGCTCAGGCAGCCGTGCATCAGCCGGTCGTATTCCTCGGCGGGCAGTTCCTTCAGCATTTCGGCGTCGGTATAGACCAGCAGCAGGTATTGCATGCGGGGGGCTCCGGGGCAGGGAGCGCGCATGATGCCCGATCCCGGCGACGGCCGCGTGGTGGTGCCATGACGCGCTGCAGCAGGGTGGCGAAAGCAAATCCCCCGTGGCCCCCTTTGAAAAAGGGGGCGGAACAAAGGCAAAGGCGCTCCCAGCACCAATTCACGGGGCGTACCTCCCCCTTCGCAGAAGGGGGATTGAGGGGGATGTGCTTTTCCCGGTGCAGCCGAAAAATATTTTTCGAAGCTTGTCGATTCCCGCCGCACCCGTCCGTCGTACCCAGTGAAAGCCGGCGAATCCGGCCCGAGCCCAGGAGAAACGACATGAAAGTGATGGTCCTCGTCAAAGCCGACGCCGATTCCGAAGCCGGCGTCATGCCTTCGCAACAACTGCTGGCCGAGATGGGCAACTACAACGAAGCCCTGTCCAAGGCCGGCATCCTGCTCGCCGGCGAAGGCCTGCACCCCAGCAACCGCGGCGCGCGCGTGCGCTTCGACGGCAAGCAGCGCACGGTCGTCGACGGCCCGTTCGCGGAAACCAAGGAGCTGGTCGCCGGCTTCTGGCTGTGGCAGGTGCGCTCGCTGGACGAAGCCGTGGAGTGGCTGAAGCGCGCGCCGTTCGACGGCGGTGCCGAAGTCGAGATCCGCCCGGTCTTCGAAGCCGAAGACTTCGGTGAGGCCTTCACCCCGGAACTGCGCGAGCAGGAGCAACGTGTGTTCGCCGAAGCCGCCGAACGTTCCGCCCGCGTCCACTGACCCGACCCGCCAAGGACAAAGCCATGCAACTGATCGCCTACCTCAACTTCCCCGGCACCGCGCGCGAAGCGATGGATTTCTACGCGAAAGCGTTCGGCGGCACCGTCACCCAGCGCTTCACCTACGGCGAGTCGCCGATGGCCGAGCAATGCGGCCCGGCTTCGGCCGACAACGTGATGCATTCGCAGGTCGAGATCCCGTCGAAGGCGGGCGGCAACGCGATCCTGATGGGCGCCGACGGCCCGCCGCCGCACGAAGCCGGCAGCACCTGCGTCAACGTCGTGGTCGACACGGCGGAGGAAGCCGAGCGCGCGTTCGCCGCGCTGGCAGAAGGCGGCACCGTGCAGTTCCCGATCGCCGAGACGTTCTGGGCCCACCGCTTCGGCGGCGTGCAGGACAGGTACGGCAAGGGCTGGATCGTCAATTGCCTGAAGCCGATGCCGTAACGGGTTCTCGACATCCCATCCCCGACACTCGACCCAAGGACACCCCGATGCCCCGCAATCTCTACGTCACCCTGCCCGTCAAGGACCTGCAGCGCAGCGTCGATTTCTTCGCCGCGCTCGGTTTCTCGTTCGACCAGAAGTTCGCCAGCGAAAACGGCGCCTCCCTGGTGGTCAACGACAACACCAGCGTGATGCTGGCCACCGAGGCGTTCTTTGCGACGCTGACCAAGGTGCCGATCGTCGACGCGCGCAAGGCCACCGAGGCCCTGTTCGCGCTGTCGCTGGACAGTCGCGAGGAGGTCGACGAACTGGTGCGCAAGGCGGTGGCCGCGGGCGCGGCCGCGGGCCACGACCCGGAGGACTACGGCTTCATGTACCACAGCGGCTTCGTCGACCTGGACGGCCACCAGTGGGGCGTGTTCTGCATGACCGGGTCCCCCGAAGCCTGAATCACGACGAGCAAACACCATCGATTCCAGAACAGGAGAAACGACATGACCAAGCCGGCAAAAAACACCGTTTGCATCTGGTACGACAAAGAGGCCGAAGCAGCGGCGCGCTTCTACGCCGAGACCTTTCCCGATACCCAGGTCACCGCGGTACACCGCGCGCCGTCGGACAATCCGTCGAACAAAGAGGGCGACGTGCTGACCGTGGAATTCACGGTGATGGGCATTCCGTGCATCGGGCTCAACGGCGGCCCCGAGTTCCCCCAGAGCGAGGCGTTCTCGTTCCAGGTCGCCACCGTCGACCAGGCCGAAACGGATCGTTACTGGAACGCGATCGTCGGCAACGGCGGCAAGGAAAGCCAGTGCGGCTGGTGCAAGGACAAGTGGGGCGTGTCCTGGCAGATCACCCCGGTCGTGCTGACCGAAGCCTTCACCGGATCGGACCCGGCGGTCGCCAAGCGCGCGTTCGACGCGATGATGCAAATGGGCAAGATCGACGTCGCCAAGATCGAAGCGGCGATCCGCGGCTGAGCGACAGATCCAATGGCACAGCGCGGAAACGCCGGCCCGAACGCGGAGACTCGAATGAGAAAGCTCAAGATCATCGAACATGTTTCGCTGGACGGCGTGATCCAGCATTCCGCCGACGGCGACGGTTTCCCTTACAGCGACTGGACCGCGCCCTATCGGAGCCCCGCCGGCCGGGATGCGGTGCTGGCCGCCCAGGGCGAGCGCTTCGACCTGCTGCTCGGCCGTCGCACTTACGACATCTGGTCGGAGTTCTGGCCGAAGGCGCCGAGCAGTCCGATGTCCGATGGCCTCAACGCGGCGACGAAGTACATCGCCACCCATCGTCCGGAGAGCCTCGAATGGGGCCCGGTCGAAGGCCTGGGGCCGGACGTCGTCGAGGGCGTTCGCCGGATCAAGTCGCAGCAGGGCCCGGATCTCGTGCTGTGGGGCAGTTCCACGCTGATCCCGACGCTGCTCGAACAAGGGCTCGCGGATGAAGTCCTGTTGATCGTCTATCCGGTCGTGCTGGGCACGGGAAAGCGTTTCTTCGCGGAAGGAACGCCTGCGCGCGCCTTCGAACTCATTCGTTCGGAAGCGTTTGCCTCCGGCATCGTCTTCAGCACCTACAAGGCTGCTGGTCCCTTGAAGGCCGGATAGTCCGCAGCACGGCGCGGGCCGTTTCCGATGGCCGGCGCAACAACCCGAAATTCCACAAAGGAACCTCTCCCATGCCCACCCAGATCTTCGTCAACCTGCCGGTCGCCGACCTGGAGAAGTCGAAAGCCTTCTACACCGCGCTCGGCCACACCCTCAACCCGAAGTTCAGCGACGAGAAGGGCGCCTGCGTAGTGGTCAGCGACACCATCTTCGTGATGTTGCTGGCCCGCCCGTATTTCCAGGAATTCACCCGGAAAGCGGTCGCCGACGCCAACAAGGAACTGCAGACCCTGATCGCCCTGTCCACGGGCGGCCGCGCCGAAGTCGACGCGACCATGGACAAGGCGCTGGCCGCCGGCGGCAAGGAGGCGGGTGAAGCCAGGGATTACGGCTTCATGTACCAGCGCAGTTTCGAGGACCCAGATGGGCACACCTGGGAAGTCTTCTACATGAACGAAGCCGAATTCCCCGGCGCTTGATACGGAGGAGATGGAAATGAGTTACGTCGATGGTTTCGTGGTACCGGTGCCGAAGGCCAACCTTGCGGAGTACAAGCGCTTTTCGCGCAAGGCCGGCAAGGTCTGGAAAGAGTACGGCGCGCTGGAATACATCGAGTGCGTCGGCGACGACGTGCCGCCGGGCAAGGTCACTTCGTTCCCGCAGGCGGTGAAGTTGAAGCCGGACGAAGTCGTGTTCTTTTCCTGGATCGTCTACCGCTCTCGCGCGCACCGCGACCGGGTCAACAAGCAAGTGATGGCCGACCCGCGCCTCGCCGGCATGGGCCCGAATGACATGCCGTTCGACGCGAAGCGGATGTTCTGGGGCGGGTTCAAGCCGGTCGTCGAACTCTGATATGCAGGAGACACGCATGAGCAAGCCGAATCCCGTCGTCTGGTTCGAAATCTACGTGCAGGACATGCCGCGCGCCCGCGCCTTCTACGAGGCGGTGCTGGACGTGAAGCTGGAAGCGCTGTCCGCGCCCGTGCCCGACCTGGAAATGTGGTCGTTCCCGGCGCAGGTGGAGGCGCCCGGTGCCGGCGGTGCGCTGGTGAAGATGAAGGGCGCGCCGTCGGGCGGTTTCGGCACGCTGGTCTACTTCGCCTGCGAGGACTGCGCCGTCGAAGCCGGCCGGGTGGCGGCCGCGGGCGGCAGCGTGTTCAAGGAAAAATTCCCGATCGGCGAGTACGGGCACATCGCCCTCGCCATCGACACGGAGGGCAACCAGTTTGGTCTGCATTCAATGGCATGAAAAGTGCTAAGTCCCGGGTGGCATTCCATTGGCATCGCGATCCACGCCCATGAGCTCCTCCGACTTCCAGCGCACCCTCAACACCCTCTGGCGGATGGAATCGCCGAAGCTGATCGCGCGGTTGACCCGGATGCTGGGCAACCTGGACAGCGCGGAGGAACTGGCCCAGGACGTGCTGGTGACCGCGCTGGAGCGCTGGCCGCAGGACGGCATCCCGGACAACCCCGCGGCGTGGCTGATGACGGCCGCGCAACGCCGCGCCATCGACCAGTTGCGCCAGCGCAAGCTGCACGCCGGCAAGCACGAGCAACTGGCTTACGAACTGGAGGGCGCCGACATGGCCGGACCCGCTAGCGACGCATGGCTGGAAGACGACATCGGCGACGATCTGCTGCGCCTGGTCTTCGTGGCCTGCCACCCGGTACTGCCGACCGAGGCGCGGGTCGCGCTGACCCTGCGCCTGCTCGGCGGCCTGACCACGGACGAGATCGCCCGCGCCTTCCTGCAATCCGAGCCGACCATCGCCCAGCGCATCGTCCGGGCCAAGCGAACCCTGGCGCAGAAGCGGGTGCCGTTCGAGGTGCCGCGCAAGGCCGAGCTGGGCGAGCGGCTGGATTCGGTGCTGGAAGTGGTCTACCTGGTGTTCAACGAAGGCTATTCCGCCACCGCCGGCGAGGACTGGATGCGTCCGGCGCTGTGCGAGGAAGCGCTGCGGCTGGGCCGGGTGCTGGCCGGGCTGATGCCCAGCGAGCCGGAGGTGTACGGCCTGCTGGCGCTGATGGAGCTGCAGGCCTCGCGCCTGCGCGCGCGGATCGGCGCCGACGGCGAGCCGGTTTTGCTGCTGGAACAGGACCGTTCGCGTTGGGATCGCCTGCAGATCCAGCGCGGGTTCAATGCCCTGGAACGGGCGGCTGCCCTGGGCGGGGCCGATGGCCCTTACGCCCTGCAGGCGGCCATCGCCGCCTGCCATGCCCGGGCGCCGCGGGCACAGGTCACGGATTGGGCGCGCATTGCGTCACTTTATGCTCGGCTGGCGCAAACCATGCCCTCGCCGGTGGTCGAGCTGAACCGGGCCGCGGCGGTGGGCAAGGCCTCGGGCCCCGAGGTCGCCTTGCCGCTGGTCGAAGCGCTGCGCGACGAGCCCTTGCTGCGTGAGTACCCGCAGCTGCCGGCGCTGCAGGGCGACCTGCTGGAGCAGCTCGGCCGCCGCGACGAGGCGAGGCAGGCTTTCGAGCGTGCGGCGGCGTTGACGCGCAATGCGCGGGAGCGGAGCCGGATGCAGGCGCGGGCGCAGGCTTGCGCGGAGTAGGGCGAGCCGAACTCGACGCATCGGTTTTGCTCGTCATCCCAGCGAACGCTGGGATCCATTTGCTTGTTCTTCTTGTAGGAGCGCACTTCAGTGCGCGACCGTAAAAGTGAAGCTGCGCGGCAACTCCTGGGCGCAGGAGGGCTTCCGGTCGCGCACTGAAGTGCGCTCCTACAAGAGCATTTCGCCTCTCGGCGACTTACTTTTCTTTGCTTGTGCAAAGAAAAGTAAGCAAAAGAAACACACCCTGCCTCGCGCCCTTCGCTACGCGAAGGGTTCGCGGAGCCGGCGGAATTTTCGGACGGCACATCCATGTGCCTTCCGAAAACGACACGCATCCTGCGTGTCGCCCCTTACGGGGTTACCCACCGGCTCCGCCGCTGCGGACGGGAGAGAAGTGCGAAAAGCGAAACAGCCTTCGCATTTTGCGGATACGGACCGCGTGTTTCCTACCAGCGCGCAACCAACCGTTTGAACGGTTTGGCGACGCGCATCCCTTCCGCATCGAAATTGCCTGCTGGTTTTCCGTCGATTTCTACGGAAGTGGGCCTGCGACGATTAGGCCAATGCACCTGCAACGCAGCGTCTTTACGCAGGCCTGAGCCGAGTTCGATGCGCAGTTCGTCGCCTTGCTGTTTCGCATGCATCGTCAACGCGCCGTAAGCCGTCGGCAGGCCGTTCACGCCCAGGCCTTCGCCCTGCAGCCACGCCTGCGGCGTGCCGGGCAGCAGGTCCAACGCGTCGTCGCCTTCGTGCATCAGCATGCCGAAGATCGCGCGGGCGTATTCCGAGCCGATCCAGGTATGCGGCATGTCGCCGAGGTAGATCGCGTGGCGCAGGTCGGAGTACACGACTTCCGCCAGCACCTGCCACGGCGCGGGACGGCGGTGGCCGAGGAAGCGCATCAGCAGTTCGTCGGCGACTTCCGGTTGGTCCAGGTGCACGTAGGTCAGCACGTTGCGGATTTCGTACGGCGTGTAGGCGAACAGCGCGCCGGGTTCGTCGCGCTTGCGCACGTCGGCGAGGTAGCGTTCGAACGTGGTCTTCAGCGCGGCGGCGGGCATCGCGTCCTGCTGGCCGGCCGGATCGAGGCCGATGGAAAGGCTGGTCGGGTCGCTGCCGCCGGTATCGGCGTCGGCCGGGATCGTGTCGGTGCCTTTCCAGCGCATCGTCGCTTCGATCGATGCGGTCATCGATTCGCGCAGCGCGGCGTACTGTTCGCGCGCCCACTTCGCGGTTTCGTGGTCGCCCCATTGCTCGGCCAGCCAGGCGCCGTCGTGCCAGCCCTTCAGCGCCCACCAGTCGTCCCAGTAGCTATGGGTGGGCACCGGATAGCCTTCGTGGCTGATCGACGGGGCGATGATGCCGCGGAAGCGTTCCGGCGCGGGCTGGTCGGCCTTGTAGCCGGGCACCAGGGTGCGTTCGCGCAGTTCCTGCATGAACTTCATCGCGCGGCGCACTTCGTCCTGGTAATCGCGCACGCTGGACGCGCCGCCGTCGATCCGCGCGAGTTCGGCGACCAGCCAGATGAATTCGCCCTGGGCGTCGTATTCGATGTCGGAACCGAAGCCGGTGTTGACCGTGCCGTCGTCGTTGAGGATCGGCGAGACCAGGCCGTTCTCGTGTACGGCGTGCGAGGCGTACCACGCCAGGTAGTCGCGGGCGGTCTTGGCCATGCCCATCCGCGCCAGGATCGCGGCGGTGGCGGCGCCATCGCGGATGAAGGAGCGGTTGTAGTTGCGCGGTCCGGGCTGCATCGCCGGGCCGCTCTGGTTGATCAGCATGTACGCGGCCTGTGCGCGCAGCATGTCGACCAGCGAATGGTCGGGCAGGCTCAGGCCGATGCGTCCCAGCCGTGCCTGCCATTGCCGTGCGGTGTCGTCGGCGAGGCGGTCGAAGGCGGCGCCATCGAGCGGCGAGGGCAAGGCGGGCGTCGGCGCTTGCGGCAGCGGCGATTTTTCCGGATCGATGCGCCGGTCGCCCAGCGCGAAGACCAGGATGAAGTCGCGCTGCGCACCCGGCGCCAGCCGTACCTGCCAACTCTGCATCGCCGCCGCGAGGCCGGCGTCGTCGTGCGCCCCTGCCTGCGCCGGCACCTTGCCTTCCGCGGCGAAGCGGGTGATCTCGCCTTCGCCATGCGCGCCGAACGCCGCCGCACCCTGCGCATCGGCCGCCTGCGCTGCGCGATACAGCGTGCGGCCGTTGACCCGTACCGCATCGCCGTCGAGCGCGATGTCGTGGATCGCCGACAGTCCGCCGTTCTGCCACGGCGGGCTGACCTGCATCGGCCGCGTCAGCAGCGAGAACGTGCCATCCACCGCGCGCTGGCCGGTGTTGCGCAGCCGATGCCGCACCAGCACCACCGGCATGCCGTCGCGTTCCACCGCGAAAGCTTCGCTGTGCAGTTCCAGCCCCGGTTGCGGCGACCAGCGCAGGTTCGGCATCGGCATCCAGCCTTCGCGCAGTGCGTGTTCGATCTTCGTGGTGGATGTGGCCGCCGCGGCCTTTCCGGAAGCATCGCGCCACAGCGGCTGCACCAGCGGCGCGCCCTTGAACGCTTCGAGGTTGCCGTATTCGTCGAATACCGCCTTCTGCCGCCCGGCCGGAATGCCGACCGCGGTCCAGTACACCTGCTGCTCGTGCAGCGACGAGGGGAACAGCGCCGCATCGCGCTTCGCCGCGGCGAGCTGGTAGCGCTTCATCGGCGTCATCGCCTGCTTCGGCCCGAGCAGGCGCAGGCGTTCGAGGCTTGGCGGCGTGGTGCCCGCGCTCGCGCTCAGACGCAGCGCGGAAACGCTGCGCGGTTTGTCGGTGGCGAGGAACGACGACTTGCCGTAGCTGTCCGGTTCTTCGGCCAGCACGCTCCATTGGCCCGATCCATCGCGCGCTTCGAGTTTCGCCGCCTTCGGCGTTTCGCCCCACCAGGCCTGCAGGCCTGCCAGTTCCAGCGGCTGCGGCAGTTCGATCAGCAGCTCGCGCGCTGCACCTTTCCCGGCAGGCAGCGCGCGCGCATTCGTGCCGAGCCACCATTGCGCGGTATCCGCGTTCTTGCCGGCGATCTTCGGCGCCTCGTCGACGGCATATGGCTGGAACTCGAACACCGACACGCCCCAGTCGGCGGTGCGCGCCGGCGCGGCGAGGCGCAGATAGCGTGCGCGCACCGCGGGGAACACGTCGTATTCGATGCCGCCGATGCCGTCGCGGGTCTCGTAGGCGGTGCGCCACTGTTTGCCGTCTTCGGAAACCTGGATCGAATACGCGCGCGCCCCGCCCCATTCCCAATGGACCTGGGCCGCACCGATCATCGCGCTGCGGCCCAGGTCCAGTTGCAACCAGTTGCCCGGCGAGAACGCGCCGCCCCAGCGCGTGGCCGGGTCGCCGTCGATGGCATACGCCGAGGCCATCGCCGGGTTCTCGGTGGAGGAACTGCTGGCCTTCCATTGCGAACGCGGCGGCAAGCCATCGTCGGCATGGGCGAGGGAGGCCGCGGAAATACAGATGGCCAGGAGCA
Source organism: Pseudoxanthomonas helianthi (assembly GCF_017939625.1). GTDB lineage: Bacteria > Pseudomonadota > Gammaproteobacteria > Xanthomonadales > Xanthomonadaceae > Pseudoxanthomonas_A > Pseudoxanthomonas_A helianthi. The sequence goes on along the minus strand of NZ_JAGKTC010000001.1, from coordinate 891,152 downwards.
GGACGCAACGCAGGAAGCTCGACATTCGAATGTCCGGACGCAGGGGAACGGCCGAATCCTAGCCATGTAAACGTTTACATGCGAGTCGCGGTGCAGCACGCCGGCTGCGCTGTCCCGTGGGCGGGAGAGTCATTCCCTGGCCGCGGGGTTTATCGCCACCGGCATCGGCCCTACCCTAGCGACCGCCTTCCGCCGCGCAGCGCTGCCGTGTCCAGGGGCAGCATTCGGCGGTTCTCCATCCGGGAAACACGCGTGCCTCCGATCATTTCCATCCGCGGCCTGACCAAGACCTATGCGTCGGGCTTCCAGGCGCTGAAAGGCGTCGACCTCGATATCGAACGCGGCGAGATCTTCGCCCTGCTCGGGCCCAACGGCGCCGGCAAGACCACCCTGATCAGCATCGTCTGCGGCATCGTCAACGCCAGCAGCGGCACGGTGCTGGCCGACGGCCACGACATCGCGCGCGAATACCGCGCGGCGCGTTCGAAGATCGGCCTGGTGCCGCAGGAACTGCACACCGAGGCGTTCGAAAGCGTGTGGGCGGCGGTGCGCTTCTCGCGCGGGCTGTTCGGACGCAAGCCCGATCCTGCGCACCTGGAAAAGGTGCTGCGCGATCTGTCGCTGTGGGACAAGAAGGACAGCAAGATCGCCGCGCTGTCCGGCGGCATGAAGCGGCGTGTGCTGATCGCCAAGGCGCTGGCCCACGAGCCGTCGATCCTGTTCCTCGACGAGCCCACCGCCGGCGTCGATGTCGAACTGCGCCACGACATGTGGAACATGGTTCGCGGCCTGCGCGAGCGCGGCACCACGGTGATCCTGACTACGCATTACATCGAGGAAGCCGAAGAAATGGCCGACCGCATCGGCGTGATCAACCACGGCGAACTGGTCGTGGTCGAGGACAAGCACACGCTGATGCGCAAGCTGGGCAAGAAGCAATTGGCCCTGACCTTGCAGCAACCGCTCGCGGAGATTCCGGCTGCGTTGGCCGACCTGCCGCTTGAACTGGCCCAGGACGGCGCCGTCCTGGTCTATACCTTCGACGTGCAGGCCGAGGAAACCGGCATCGCCGCCTTGCTGCGGAGGTTGGGCGAACAGGGCATCGACTTCAAGGACCTGCATTCCAGCGAGAGCTCGCTGGAGGATATCTTCGTCAGCCTGGTGCGGGAGGCGCGCGCATGAGCTTCGCTTCGCTGAACTGGCCGGCGGTCAAGGCGATCTACCGCTTCGAGATGGCGCGCACCTTCCGCACCATCACCCAGTCGATCGCCTCGCCGGTGCTGTCGACTTCGCTGTATTTCGTTGTGTTCGGCGCGGCCATCGGCGCGCGCATGGGCGCGGTCGAGGGCGTCAGCTACGGCGCCTTCATCATCCCCGGCCTGATCATGCTGTCGCTGCTCAACGAGAGCATCTCCAACGCCTCGTTCGGCATCTACATGCCGAAATGGTCGGGCACCATCTTCGAACTGCTGTCGGCGCCGGTGTCGTTCGTCGAGGTGGTGATCGGTTACGTCGGCGCGGCGGCGACCAAGTCGCTGATGCTCGGCCTGCTGATCCTGGTTACCGCACGTGTCTTCGTGCCGTACCACATCGAACATCCGGTCTGGATGGTCGCGTTCCTGCTGCTGACCTGCGTCAGCTTCAGCCTGTTCGGTTTCATCATCGGCCTGTGGGCCGACGACTTCCAGAAACTGCAGGTGATCCCGCTGATGATCGTGACCCCGCTGACCTTCCTCGGCGGTGCGTTCTATTCGATCAACATGCTGCCGCCGCTGTGGCAGAAGATCGCCCTGTTCAATCCGGTGGTGTACCTGATCAGCGGTTTCCGCTGGAGCTTCTACGGTATTTCCGACGTCAACGTCGGGGTCAGCATCGCCGCGATCCTCGGCTTCCTGGCTGCCTGCCTGCTGGCGGTTTGGTGGATTTTCCGGACCGGGTACAAGATCAGGAACTGACGCGCCCATCCGCGTCCGGTCGCGTCTAGAATGCCCGGGACACAGGGAGTGTTCCGGGGGGAACCATGAACGCAAGGGGAGCGCTGGCGTTGCTGGCGGCGTTGCTGGCGGCACCTGCCATGGCGCAGGTGAACGTCGACGCCTATGTGAAGCAGGACCGCATCGAGCGGATCAAGATTTCGCCGAGTGGCGAGTTCCTGGCGTTCACGGTGCCGATGGAGGACCGCACCGTCCTCGCCATCATGCGCCGCGCGGACAAGAAGATCACCGCCAAGGCCACAGGGCGCAAGGACTCGGTGGTCAGCGACTTCTGGTGGGCCAACGGCGAGCGCGTCATCGTCTCGATGGCCGAGCGCCTGGGCAGCCGCGACGAGCCTTATGCTACGGGCGAACTGCACGCCATCAACGCCGACGGCAGCAAGGCCATGACCCTGGCCAGCCCATACGGCGTCGGCGACGCGATCAACGCCGGCCGCATCCAACTTGAACTGGAGCCGGCGGTGTACCTGATCGACACGCTTCCGGGCGACGAGCGCAGAGTGCTGATCGCGGCCTGGCCGTTCAGTAGCAATCCGATGACCAGCGTCGAAATGCTGGACATCTACAACCGCCGCCGCACGACGGTAGCGACCGCACCGGTCGGCAGGGCGCGCTTTGCAGCCGACGCCGCCGGCGAAGTCCGGTTCGCCGCGGGTTACGGCTCCGACAACAGCAGCAAGCTGTATTACCGCGATGCGCGCGGTTCGGATTGGCGATTGGTCAACGACGAGGCGCAGAGCCATCGCGTGGTCTTTCCGCTCGGTTTTTCCGAAGACGGCAAACTCGCCTACCTGCAAAGCGAAATGGCCGAAGGGCCGGATGCGATCCTGTCCTACGATCCCGCCAGCGGAAAGCAGGTCGAGTTGCTACGCGATGCCGTGGCCGATCCCTGGGAAACCATCGAGCGACTGGGCGCGCGCGAACCGGCGGGCGCCTGGTTCATGCACGATGGTCTGCGCAGCCGCTTCTTCGACGAAACCACCGCCACGGCGCGCCTGTACCGCAGCCTGGAAAAAGCCTTCCCCGGCCTGGCGGTGTCCGTCACCTCGACTACCAAGGATGGACGACTGGCACTGGTCTACGTCTGGAGCGAGCGCAACAACGGCGACTACTACCTGTTCGATACCGTGGCCAAGACCGCGAATATGGTCTACAGCCGGCGCGAATGGTTCGATCCCGCACGCGCACAGCCCACGCGCGAAGTGGAGCTGAAGGCGCGCGACGGGCGCAAGCTGTATGGCTACCTGACCCGTCCCGCGGGCAAGGAGAACGGCGCCCTGCCGCTGGTCGTGCTGCCGCACGGCGGCCCGTTCTCGGTGTTCGACGAATGGGGCTTCGACGACGAAAGCCAGATGCTGGCGGAGGCGGGTTACGCCGTGTTGCGGGTCAACTTCCGCGGTTCCGGCAATTACGGCCGCGACCACCTGCAATCGGGCGCCAAGGAATGGGGAAAGGCGATGCAGGACGACCTGACCGACGCGACCCGCTGGGCGGTGGCGCAAGGCATCGCCGATCCCGCGCGCATGTGCATCTACGGTTCGAGTTACGGCGGCTATGCCGCGCTGATGGGCGTGGCGAGAGAACCGGACCTGTACCGTTGCGCGGTCGGGTATGTCGGCGTGTACGACCTGGAACGGGTGTACCGCGACACGCGCGACAGCCGTTCGTCCCGGGTCTGGGTCGGCGACTGGCTGGGCGAACGCGACACGCTCGCCGCGGTGTCGCCGGTGAACCTCGCCGGCAAGATCAAGGCGCCGGTATTCCTCGCGGCGGGCGGCCGGGACGAGCGCGCGCCGATCGAGCACAGCAAGAAGATGGAGAAGGCGCTGAAGGCCGCAGGCGTGCCGGTCGAAACGCTGTACTACGACACCGAAGGCCACGGCTTCTACAACGAGGCGCACCGCCGCGAGTACTACGTGCGGTTGCTGGAGTTCCTGTCGCGGTATCTGGGCGGGGCGAAGGCCAAGGCGGGATAGCCTTCGGCTATCCCGCCCATCGCCTGCTCGATTTCCTCGGGCTCTAAACGGAGCAGTTCACTCTCCGAAACTGATTCAGGTACAAAGCGAATCCGGTCCCGTTCTTATTGTCCGCACTCGGCCGAAACCATCACTTAGGCTTGCGATACAGATGCACGAAGCGGTCGGTCTTGCCGCGGATCGCCGGGTCGAACACGTTCTTGCTGCGGTCGTCGTCGGCGTTGCGCAGCACCGGGATGGCGGCTTCCCATTCCAGGCCGTGCTTGCGGAAATCGGCGATGGCGAATTTCTCGTCGATGCGGTGCAGGGTCTGCGCATCTGCGCTGCCCGTGCCTTCCTTCGCGCTGTGATCGACCACCAGCAGTACGCCGCCGGGCTTCAGCGCGCGGGTGACCTGATCGAGGAACTGGCCAGCATCGACCTTCGGCCAACCTTCCTTCTCGTCGACCCAGTACAGGTCGTGGTAGGACATCACGATCACCGCGCCGTCCAGCGTGTTTTCGCCCATGCCCAGCGCATCGCTGGGGCCGACGATGTGTTGCACGTTCGGCAGGCGGTTGTCGGCCAGGCGGGTGGCCAGGCCTTTCTTGCCGAAGTTCTCGTAGCCGGTGTTGTTGACCAGCAGCACTTTGCCCTTGGGGCCGACGATGCCGGACAGGATCTCGGCGTAGTAACCGCCGCCGGACAACAGGTCGGCCACGGTGTCGCCGCGCTTGAAGTGCGCCAGCGCGAGCACCTCGGCGGGCTTGTCGCGGGCGTCGCGCTCCTTGTCCGCGGCGGAGCGCGAGGGGTTGGCCAGCACGCCCGCGATGTCCGACTTGGACGGAGCGCCGGCGCTCGCACTACCCGACAGGGTGGCAAGGGCAAGGCAGGAAGCAATACTCGAAGCGAGCAACAGGCGATGCAGGGCGGACATGGCTTTCTCCTCGGGTTGGCGGGGCAGAGTCCACGCATGATGCGCCGTCCGCGCCGAATGGCACGAGCCGGAGGTCATGGATGGCTACGATCGGAGGGAGCGGAGGGGGTCGATCCGAACCCCTGCCGCGGTGCGCGGCGGAACGAAGGCCAAGGCGGGACGGCCCGGCCTATTCCGCCATCGCCTGTTCGATTTCTTCCAGCCGGCGCCCACGGGTTTCCACCCCACTGCGCAACAGCAGCGCGCAGGCGGCCAGCATCGGCACGGCGATCAGCAACGCGGACAGCGCGAAGTGGCCGAAGAAGCCCATCACGCCGAGCCCGGCGCCGAGGATGCCGCCGGCCTTGGAACTGGCCGCGATGACGCCCGAGCCGGTGCCGCGCAGATGCACCGGATAGATTTCCGCGGCATAGGGAATCAGCATCGCGATCACCCCGCTGATCGTCACCAGCAGCGACACCGTGCAAGCCACGACCAGCGCGTTCGAACGCATCTGCAGCCAACCCATCGCGGCGAAGGCCAGCAGCGACAGCGCGGTCAGCGCGATGAACAGCACCAGCGACTTGAAACTGCTCCAGCGGTGGTACAGCCAGATCACCACGCCGATGCCGGGCAGGGCCAGCACGGCGGACTTCGCCAGCAAGGCGCTGGTCGCCTTGGGGTCGATGCCGAGCTCGGTCAGGTTCACCGGCAGCCACAGCAGGAAACCGAAGTTCGCCAAGCCCCAGGCCACGCCCGCGGTCAGCAGGCCCCAGCTGATGCCCGCGTGGCGGCCGCGCAGCAGTTGGCGCGCGCCCGCGACCGGATGTTGCTCGTCGATCACCGGCGCGCCCGGATGCACGCCATCGTCGCGTTCGACGGCGGCATAAGCGTCGCCGGAGAACTTGCGCAGTACCGCGCGGGCCTGTTCGGCCAGGCCGGCATTGGACAGGAAGCGCGGCGATTCCGGGATGAAGCGATACAGGAACACGATCAGCGCGCCGGTCGGCAAGCCGAGCAACCACAGCACGCGCCAACTGAACATTTCGCCCAGCGTCGCCGCCGCGCCGGCCGCCAGCAGGTAGCCGGCCGAAGTGCCGATGCCGCCCAGCGCGACCAGCAACCAGCCGCGATGCGCGGCGGGCACGGTTTCGGCCATCAGGGTGAAGGTGATCGGCAGCAGGCCGCCGGCCGATGCACCCATCAGGAAGCACATCGCCAGGTTCCAGTGGAAGGTCGGCATGGCGCCGCAGATCGCGGTGCCGATGAACATCAGCGCGCCGAGCAATATCGCCGCTCGGCGCCCGAACAGATCCGCGACGCGGCCCCACACCACCGAGCCGACGGTGGTACCCGTCAATGCGACCAGCGCCAGCAGGCTGGCGGTCGGCTTGGAGATTTCGTATTCGGCGCTCATGCCCGGCATGACGAAGCCGAGCGTCGCCGGCTTCATCACGTCCACCGCCAGCGCCACCATCAGCACCAGGACCAGCTTCCAGTGCTCGCCGTTCAGCGGCACGCCGTCGGCGACATGGAAATGAAGGTGGCCGGCGTCGCCGCGCATCGCCTCGCGCAATTGCGCCACGCGCGGCATCACGCCATAGGCGGACAGCGCCAGGCCCAGCGGGATGATCGCCATGCCGATCCACATTTCGGTGGTCATCGGCATGCCGACCATCTGCCAGTGGGTGTGCTGGCCCATCATGAACATCGGCATGTGCGAGAACACGCCGGCGACGATCAGCGCGCAACCGAGCCAGAAGGCGACGGGGTGGTGGAACGACAGGCCGCCGTGCTTCATCGCGGGATCTCGCTTGCAGGTATCCGCCGTGCGGCGGAGGCGGCGATCAGGCCGGGGTCTTGAAATAGGGCACGACCTCGCCCTTGATCTTCAGCGTGATCGGATTGCCGCGACGATCCAGCGCCTTGCCGGCTTGCACGCGGATCCAGCCTTCGCTGACGCAGTATTCCTCGACGTTGTTGCGTTCGACGCCATTGAAGCGGATGCCGACACCGCGTTCCAGCGCGGCGGCATCGTGGTAGCGGCTGTTCTCGTCGACGGCGAGGCGGTCCGGGGGCGTATCGGTCATGCGGCAATTCTCGGGTTCGGGCGCCGGAATCTTACCGGTTGGCGCCGGCTTAGGGCAGGGCGACGACTTCGCTGAGCGGGGAAACGCCGGTTTCGTTGAAGGCTTCCACGGCCACCGAATACCTCTGGCCGACGTTCAGTGCGCGCAATTCCAGTTCGGTGCCGCGGTCGGCGAAGACCTGGTAGGCCAGGTTCAGCCGGTCCGGACGAATGCCCCAGCGCACGTTGTAGCCGGTCGCCCCCGGTACCGCCTGCCAGCGGATCGTGGCGTTGCGCGCGTCGGCGTCGCGCACGCCGCCGACCTGCCGTGGCGCGGCCGGCGCCTCGCCATCGGCGTTGCCGAACACGCGCAGGTCGCTGATGGCCAGGTGTGCCGCGCCGACATGCCCATGCACATAGCGCAGGTAGCGCGTACGTACGGGTTCGGGAAGCTGCAGGTAGGCATTCGGCCGGTCGCGGCGCGGGCCGTCGGTTTTCGCCAATGATTGCCAATGCTTTCCGTCGGCCGAATGTTCGAGGCGGAACGCGGTGTAGATTTCCGGCCCATCGCCGAACAGTCCCGACTTGTAGTCGGCGTAGTTCACCTGCACCGCACGCACGGTCTTCTCCGCGCCGAGATCGACGGTCAGGGTTTCGCCAGCGTGGTTGTCCTTCGCCACCCAGAAGGTGCGCGGGTTCTCGTCGGTGACATTGCCCGCCGCGAACTCGCCCAGCGTCGACGACGCGCTGGCCGGCTTGCGGTACGACAGCAGCATCCAGCCGGTGAACAACGCCTCCGGATCGTCGACCTTGCCTTCGGGCATGTAGTGCGGGAAATCGCCGAAGCGGGTGGACACGCTCATCTGCCCGTCTTCGGCGAAATGCGCGGGGAACATCGCGATGCGGCGCTCGAAGGTCCAGTTGTAGCCGATCCACGGCGTACCGGTGTTCCACCAGTTGCCATGCGCGTCCTGGAAAGTGGAGCCATGGCCCGCGCCTTCGACGAAACCGCCGGGCTTGTACGCGACCGGGTTGTACGCCGCGTAGGTGAACGGCCCCAGCGGGTGTTCGCCCACGTACACGCCGTTGGCGTAGACGTTGTACTCGGTGCCGGGCGCGCCGTACTGCAGGTAGTAACGCCCGCCGACCTTGTTCATCCACGCGCCTTCCAGGTAATTGCCGATCGGCTTGCCGTCGGGGAATTTCGCGCCGCGATGGTCGGGGCCGAAGCGTTCCCAGCCGTGCTTCGCGGGATCCAACGCGAGCATCACCTGCGGGGTGCCACGGAACGCGAAGCCGCGCGCGACGCGATCCATCGCGATGCCGTAGATCGGATAGGTGTCGGAGGAATTCCAGTACAGGTACCACTGGCCGTCGTCGTCGATGAATAGCGCCGGATCCCACGGGCCGGGCGGCGTCTGTCCCGGCCTCAGCGGCAGGATGTCCTGTCCCGGCGGCACCGCGCCCGGGATCGGCGGCAGCAGGCGGGTGAGGAAATCGAGCCTGCCGCTGGCGGGGTCGGTCGATTCCAGCACGGGTCGTGGGACGAATGCGGATTGCATCAGCACCAGCCGCTTGCCGTCGGACACGGCGGCCGGGGCGACAATGCTTTCGAATGGCCAGCGGCTGGGCGCGATGAATTGCCAATCAAGCAGGTTGTCGGAACGCCAATAGCCGTCGGCCAGGGTCATGAACAGGTAATACGCGCCGTCGTGGCGCACGATCACCGGATCGGCGCCGGTGCGATAGGAAATGCCCTGGTTGAGTTGTTCGAAGTTGTAGCGGTAATCGATGTCGACCGGATTGGCGTAGGTACGCTTGCCGGGCGGCGGATCGGCGGCATGCGCCGTCGCGATGCAGAGCAGCAGGCAGGATGGGAGGAAACGCGGAAGGATCGTCGGCATCGGCCTGGTCGTGCGCACGTGGGGCGCAGCCGATGTTAGGCATGTAAACGTTACATGCGAGCCGCGATGCAGCATTCGAGAATGTTCGACGTGGAAGCGACGTCAGTCGCGAATGTCGAAGCCGCGCAAGTGTCGCCTGCGTGGGCAGACGGGAGCCGAGTGAAAGGGCGACTTTGACCTTCGGATTCCATGCGGGCGCGGAAGCGACATCGCTTCGATATTCGCGACTGACGTCGCTCCCACATCGCGATTTATGGCGCTTCGCCGCGGCCTTGGGTTTTCGCGTTGCGGATCACCGCGCGAACCAGTTCGCGGTCGCGGTGCCGGGAAATGGCGACGGCGCCCAAGGCCACGGCTTCTTCGCGCAAGGGCGCGGGCAGGTCGTAATGCGCGCCGCTGAGCTTGTCCTGGAAGGCACGGCGCGGGATGCCCAGCGCCTGGGCGAAGGCATGCAGTTCCTCCAGCGTGTCGGCCATCAGGTGGGCCCAGCGCTGGCCGCGCCACAGGGTGACGGCGTCGTCGACGTAGACGGTCATCGCATCACTCCGGGGCCAGCACCATGCGTCGCATCAGGTGGTCGAGCGTCGCGGCCATGTCGGTGCAGCGGCCCATGTGGGTCGGCGAGGTCTGGATGATCGCGCTGCGCTTGGCGGTCAGCCAATGGAAGCGGGCGCGCGGCGGAAGCCGGCCGATCGGTCCGCTGTCGGGCGTGCCTGCGCAGATCGCCGCCATCGCGTCGAGGTGGCGGCGGACCGCATCGATGTCCACCCGTGGGTCCAGCGCGCGCAGGCGCGCCTCGTCCAGGGCGAAGCGCGCCTGCAGGAATCCGCTGGCGCCGCACGACAGGATGATGCCGACGTTGACGAACTCCTCGCGTTCGACCCGCGGAACCACGCGTACCACCGCATAGTCGTAGCTGTCAACCGCGCGCATCGATCGCCTCGCGGGTGAAATCGGCATGCGCCTGCAGGCGCTTGCACAGGTAATCGACGTAGGCCTCGCGTTGCCTTGCCGGGTCCGCGAAAGCATCCGGCCCCTGCAGCCACGCGTCGGGCACGTCGGCGACGATGCCGGCGATGGTCGGCCGGTCCAGCCTGGCCGCGGATTCCGCGTCGGCTTCCGGCAATTCCGTTGCCCACGGCAACAGCACGTGTTCGCGGATCAGCGGGAAAGGATTGCCGGCGCCATCGGTGCCGCCGTCCCAGCCGTGGTGGAAATACAGACTGGCGCCGTGGTCGATCAGCCACAATTTGCGATGCCAGAGCAGCAGGTTGGTATTGCGCGCGGTGCGGTCGACGTTGCGCACCAAGCTGTCGAACCAGACGATGCGCGAAGCCAGGTCCGCGTCGGGTGCGTCCGCCGCCGGATCGAAGGCCAGCGAGCCGGGCAGGTAGTCCATCGCCAGGTTCAGGCCGTCGCTGGCGCGGATCAGGTCCTGGATTTCCGGATCGCCTTCGGTGCGCGCCAGTTCGGCGTCGAGCTGGGCGAACACGATTTCCGGCACCGGCAGGCCCAGCGCGCGGGCGATCTCGCCCGAGATCCATTCGGCGACCAGGGCGCGCGCGCCTTGCCCGGCGCCGCGGAACTTGAGCACGTACAGGCCTTCGTCGTCGGCCTCGACCACGGCGGGCATTGAGCCGCCTTCGCGCAGCGGGGTGACGTAACGGTTGACCTGGACGGTGCGCGGCATGCGCACAGGATACGGCAGCGGCGCAGCCGTCAGGCGGGTTGCGCCTCGGCGCCGCCGCGCCGCAACGGGTCCGGCAAGGCCTCGCCTTCTTCGACGAAGGACAACGACACCGAGTTGAGGCAGTGGCGTTCATGGGTCGGCGGTGGGCCGTCGGGGAACACGTGGCCCAGGTGGCTGCCGCAACGGGCGCAGACGATCTCGGTGCGGACCATGCCGTAACTGTCGTCGCGGATGCGGCGGATGTGCGCTTCGTCGTAGGGCTGGAAGAAGCTCGGCCAGCCGGTGCCGGAATCGAACTTGGCGCCGGAACGGAACAGCGGCAGTCCGCACAGCCGGCAGCAATAGACGCCGTCGAGCTTGTTGTCGAGGAATACGCCGCAGAACGGCGCTTCGGTGCCGTGGTGCAGCAGCACGCGGCTTTCGTCTTCGCTCAGGCCTTCGACCAGCGTCGCGCGCTGGCCTTCCGTCGGCGGCGTCAGGTCGAAGGCGGTCATCGTCAGCGGCTGCCCACCAGCCGCTGCGGGCCGAGGTCGCGGCGCACCCAGTCGTCGATCATGCGCTTCTCGTAGCGCAGCGGATCGTTCTGGTTCAGCGGCGTGCTGCCCATCAGGAAACCGGCATCGCTCAGCTTGCGCTCGTTACGGGCCAGTACCTGCCCGTCGGCGCCGTACAGCGTGTAGGTCAGGCTGAGCCGCGGCGGGTAGTAGTCGCGGATCATGCGCACGTTCTGGAACTGCGGTCCGAGCCACGGTTCGTAGCGGCCCGCGCGCTGGATGTCGCTGATGGCGATTTCGAGCTTCTCGCCCGGCGCGAGTTGCTTGGTCGCGCGTTCGCGCGTGTACTGCGCCAGCTGGCGTACCCAATCGCCGCGCTCGGCTTCCCAGCGGTTGCCGCTACGCAGGTCGCTGAACTTCGCTGGATCGCTCCACGACACGTCGACGGGACCGTCGGCCGGCAGGGCGCGCGGCAGGTTCGGGTCGGTGACGTTGGAACCGGCCTGCGCCGACAGCGCCAATGCGGCGCCGAGCAGGCCAATAGCGAGACGGGACTTGAGCTTCATGGTGGGCTCCCGGTGGGGTTCTACACGATGATGCGCCCACCCCACAGGCGGCGCAAATATCCGTTACGCCGGCGTTGTAGGGGATTCAGCCGCCCGCTCAGACCCGCGCCACGCCAATCCGCCGCAGCAGCAGGTAAACGGTGATGCTGGACAGCACGCACAGCCCGGTGGCCACGGCGAAGGCGTGCGGTTGATGGACGAAGGGCAGGTCCATGTTCATGCCGAAAGCGCCCACGACCAGGGTCGGCGGCATCAGCAGGGCGGTTAGGATCGACAGCGTGTGCAGGTGGCGGTTGGTCGCCTCGGTCAGCTTGGCCGCGACTTCCTCGTGCAGCAGCCGGGCGCGGGCCTGCAACGCGCCGACTTCGCTGTCGACCTCGTCGAACTGCTGGGACAGGTGCAGGGCGGTGGCGACCAGCGGATGCTGGCGCTGCGCGCGATGGCGCTGTTCGAACTGGCGCAGCACCCGCCGTTGCGCCGACAGCGGCCGGTGCATGTGCACGGCCTGCCGGCGCAGCAGGGCCAGTTCACGGCGTTCGTCGCCGATGTCCTCGCCGAGCACACGGTCCTCGATCCGGTCCAGTTCGTTGTCCAGTTCCAGCGTGGCATGGGCGATCGACGCGCCGAAGCGTTCGACGATGGCTTCCAGCAACTGTTCCGGGGTTTCGTACAGGCCGCCGGCCGCCGCATGGCGGCGCGCCTGCTCGACCGAGCGCAGGCCCTGGCGCCGCGCCGTCACCAGCAGGCGTTCGCCCATGACGAAGTGCAGCCAACCCACGTCCTGCTCGCAGCGTGCGTAGGACAGTTGCGAGTTGTCGACCCCGCCATGCTGCCAATCGACCAGCGCGCCGTGCGCCAGTCCGTCCTCCAGGTACAGGTTGGCATGGGCGTCATGGGTCAGCAGCGCTTCCTTGGCCGAATCGGGCAGGTCCAGTTGCTGCTCGATCACCCGCGCAGTGCGCGCATCGCCCTGGTTGAAGTGCAGCCACAGCCAGCCCGGCTGCCCGGCGCCGAGTTCGGCGGCATCGATGGCGGCGATGTCGAGAGGCTCGGCGCGGCCCTCGACGTCGAATCGGAAGGCCCAGACCAGCCCGGGCAGGCCCTTGAACGGCGGGATGTCGTGGACGGGCAACGGCATGTGGGCGTCAGGGAGTCAAGGCAAGGTTGCAAAAATATGCCGGTCGCATGTCAGTCGGATGACGGCCGGATTCGTGCAATCGCTACAATGAACTCCTGTCGAGTAGGGACTTTCGTTTGTCTGCGTTGAGCGATCCGACCCTGGAAACCTTGCTGCTGCCGTTCGCCACGGGTGCGCTCGCGTGGCCGGATGCGCCGGTGTTGTTCCTGCGCGCACGCGACGGATGGGCGTTACGCCAGTTCCCGTTGCAGCGGCTGGTCTGCGAACAGGGTTTCAAACCCGACGCGGATGCATTGGTCCGGGGCGGACTTGAAGTCGTCGAAACCATGTCGCCGTCGCAGGGCTCTTCGCTGGTGCTGGTCCTGCCACCACGCCAGCGCGACGAAATGCGCGCGCTGTTCGCACGCGCCGTTTCATTGGCGGCGCCCGGCGGCATCGTCGTCGCCTGCATGGCCAACGACGAGGGAGCGAAGTCGGGCGAAGGCGATCTGCAGAAGCTGACAGGACTCGGCGGCAAGCTGACCAAGAACCATTGCCGCGTGTTCTGGACGCCGCCGTTGCATGGCGTGCCGGATGCGGAATTGCTCGCGCAGTGGTTGCAGCTCGACGCGCCGCGTTCGATCCTCGATGGCCGTTTCATCAGCCGCCCGGGCGTGTTCGCGTGGGATCGCATCGATGCAGCGTCGGTGCTGCTGGCCGAATGCCTGCCGGTGGATTTCACCGGCGTCGGAGCGGATCTTGGCTCGGGCTACGGTTTCCTGTCCTCGGAAGTTCTGTCGCACAACGAAAACGTGTCGGCATTGCACCTATACGAAGCCGAGGCGCGAGCGCTGGATTGCGCGAAGAGCAATCTGGCGCCGTTCGCCGATACCACCGATCTGGATTTCCGCTGGCACGACGTCACCACGGGCTTGCCGCAGGCATACGATTTCATCGTGACCAACCCGCCCTTTCATGCGACGCAGAAGGCCGGTCGCCCCGACATAGGCCAGCGCTTCATCGCCGTGGCGGCACAGGCGCTGAAGCCGGGCGGTCGCCTTTGTCTGGTCGCCAACCGCCATCTGCCCTACGAACAGACGCTCGGGGCGAATTTCGGCAGCGTGCGCGTGGCAGCCCAACGCGATGGCTTCAAGGCCATAGAAGCGGTGAAGTCGCGATGAAGCTGGTCAAGCACATCGCCAACCTTGGCTACGGCAGCCGCAAGCAGGTCGAATGGCTGTTCCGCGAAGGCCGGGTCACCGATGCGGCGGGCGAGGTGCTGTACGCCGACGACAAAGTCGGGCACGACTTCATCCGCATCGACGGCGAGCCGCTCGACCCCGCGCCGGGTCTGGTACTGATGCTGCACAAGCCGACGGGTTACACCTGTTCGACCAAGGACACCGGTCGCCTGATCTACGACCTGCTGCCGCCGCGGTTCCGCGAGCGTTCGCCGGTCGTCTCCCCGGTCGGCCGGCTCGATCGCGATACCAGCGGCTTGTTGTTGATGACCGACGATGGCGCGCTGCTGCACCGGATCGTGTCGCCGAAATCGAAACTGCCGAAGGTGTACGAAGCGACGCTGGCCAACGATCTGCGCGGCGACGAAGCCGGTATCTTCGCCAGCGGCACATTGATGCTGGAATCGGAAACCATGCCCTTGCTGCCCGCAGGACTCGAGATCGTTTCACCTCGGCAAGCGCGACTGACCCTGCACGAAGGCCGCTACCACCAGGTACGGCGCATGTTCGCGGCGGTCGGCAACCATGTGACGGCTCTGCATCGCAGCGCCATCGGCGGTATCGCGCTGGACGGACTGGAGGAAGGCCGTTGGCGTTTGCTGGATGCCGGCGACCTGCGTCGCCTGTTCGGAGAACCCGCATGAGTCTGCCCGCGTTGCCGTTCGTACCCGAGGCGGTGATCTTCGACATGGACGGGCTGATGCTCGACAGCGAGCGCGCGATGCTGCGCAGCTGGACTGCGGCGGCGGCCGAAACCGGCCGCGACATCGATCCATCGCAATGGCTGCGCATGGTTGGCCATGGCGATGCGGTTTGCCTGACAATTCTGGAGGAGCGGATGTCCGCGGTGCAGGCGCGCGAGCTGATGGCGCGCTGCCAGGCCCTGTACGAGATGGAAATGGAAGCGGGCCTGCCGTTGCGCCCGGGCGTGCTGGAGTTGCTGCAATGGCTGGCCCAGCGTGGCATCCGTTGCGGCGTCGCCACTTCGACCCATCGCCCGCGCGCGCCGCGCAAATTGCAGGCGGCGGGGCTGGCGGACTATTTCGATGCGATCGCCACCGGCAACGACGTGACCAAGTCCAAGCCCGCGCCGGACATCTACCTGCTCGCCGCGCAGCGGCTGGGCGTGGCGCCGGCGCGTTGCCTGGCGCTGGAGGACTCGCCGACCGGCGTGCGCGCGGCGCTGGCTGCCGGGATGCACGCGGTGCAGGTGCCCGACCTGGTCGCGCCCGACGAGGAAGTGCGCGCATGGGGCCACACCATCATCGCCTCGCTGCACGACGTACGCGACATGCTGGAGCGCCGCCTCGCCGCATGAGGCCTGCGTGAGCGGTTCGGCCACGAATGCCTAAGCAATCGCAGCCATGGCCGCTCCCACGACGTTCGAATCAGTCTTCGAACAGCTTGTGCCAACCGGCGTGACCGAGTCCGTCCAGCGTGCGCAGGTTGCGTTCGACGATCGCGTCGGGGTCGGGGAAGGCTTCCACCGCGCGATCCACGCTGGCTTCGCGCAGCAGGTGCAAGGTAGGGAAGGGCGCGCGGTTGGTGTAGTTGCCGATGTCGTCGGGTGCGGTGCCGGCGAACTGGTAGTCCGGATGGAAGCTGGCTACTTGCAACACGCCCTGCAGGTCCAGCGCCTCGACCGCGGCGTCGGCGTTGTCGAGGAAATCGTTGTAGTCGAGGAAATCCGTCAGCACGTCCGGATGCACGATCAGGGTGGTGTCGACTTGTTCCGGATCGGTGTCGCGCAGCAGCACCAGTTCCTCGGCCAACTGTTCCAGCAGGGCTTCGGGCGTGGTGGCGTCGCTGAGCACGAAGCGTACCTGCTGCTTGACGTACACCGCCTTGGCGAAGGGGCACAGGTTCAGGCCGATCACCGCGCGCTCCAGCCAGCGGCGGGTCAGTTCGATGGGGTCGGGGGCGTCGGTCATGGCGTACAAGCGTAGCCGAAGCGGTTGCGATGGATAATGGGCGCATGCCCGCTACTCCATCCCGACGCGCCGCCATCGCGCTGATGCTGTTGGCCGTGGCCCTGTTCGCCTTCATGGACGCGGGGCTGAAGCTGCTGTCCGCACGCTACCCGCCGCTGCAGGTCGCGGCCTTGCGTGGCCTGTCGTCGTTGCCGCTGGTGCTGGTGTGGGCCGTGGCCAGTGCGCCATTGCGGTCTCTGTGCCGCGTGCATTGGCCCTTGCACTTGCTGCGCGGGATATTGAGCGTGGCGATGATGGTCGGTTTCGTCTACGGCATCAGCCGGTTGCCGATGACCACGACCTATGCGATCACCTTCGTCGCACCGCTGCTGGTAACCGCGATGGCAGGACCCTTGCTTGGCGAAAAGGTCGGATTGGGGCGCTGGATTGCGATCGGCATCGGCGTGCTCGGCATGCTCGTGGTGCTGCGGCCGACCGGCGAGGGCATGCTGACCCTGGCCGGGTTGTCGGTGCTGCTGGGCGCGGCCTGCTACGCCGGCAACGTGATCACCGTACGCATGCTGGCGCAACGCGACAGCACCCAGGCGATGGTGCTGTGGATGCTGGTGCTGTTGTCGCTGGGCGCGAGCCTGCTGGCATGGCCTTCGTGGCAGCCGCTGCAATGGCGCGACGGCTGGATCATCGCCGCGGTCGGGCTGTGCGGCACCTTGGCGCAGGTGGCGTTGACCGAGGCGTTCCGCCGCGGCGAAGCCTCGCTGATTGCCCCGCTGGAATACACGGCGCTGGTCTGGGTGGCGATGCTGGACGTCGCCTTGTGGGGCGTACTGCCCGCCGCACCGACCTGGGTCGGGGCGGCGATCATCGTGGCCAGCGGGCTGTACCTGCTGACCCGCGAACGCGTGCATGCGGAAGCGGAGCATCCCTGATGCCGTTGCTGCTGGTCCCGCTGATCGTCCTGTTGCTGCTGCTGGCATGGCTGCTGTTGCTGCCGCTGTCCCTGTGGCAGCGCTATCGCCTCGGCAAGATGCGACGGCGCGCGTTGCCATGGCTGGTGAAGCTCAATGCCTGGCTGCTGCTGTTTTCCACGCTGCTGTTCGGGTTGGGCATGCTGGTGACCGAGCATTGGTGGCCGGGCGCATTGCGCCATGCGGCCATCGGCCTGGGCGCGGGTTTGCTGCTGGGCTGCATGGGCCTGTGGTCGAGCCGGTTCGAACGTACCCCGCAAGGCCTGTATTACACGCCGAACGCGTGGCTGACATTGTTGCTGACCCTCGTCGTGGCCGCGCGTATCGCCATGGGTTTCGTCGAGCTGTGGCGTCGCTGGCGAGGCAGCGAAACGCTGGCCGTGCTGCCCTCCTTCGAGCATGCCAGCCTGTTCGCGGTCGCCGGCCTGCTGATCGGGTATTACCTGGCCTACCAGTGGGGTTTGCGCTGGCGCCTGCGCCGATGAAGGCCTCGCTTTTGTAGAGTCGAGCTTGCTCGACTGCCTTTCGCTCCTGTCGCGCGGAAGCAGAAGCAGTCGAGCAAGCTCGACTCTACAAGAGCGGGAAGATGCCGTTACGGCGTTCCTGGCGACATCTGCGCAAATGAAAAGCGGCGGAACCGAAGTTCCGCCGCCGTATTCTTGCCGCTTCGCCTGATATCAGAAGCGCGCGCCGAGGCCGATGCCGACCGTCCACGGGTCGTAGGTCATTTCCTCGCCGCTCTTCTCGCCGGCCACGTTGATGTCCGACTTGCCCTTCATGTAGCGCACGTCGGTACGCGCGAACCAGGTCGGGCTGATGTTGATGTCCAGGCCGGCGGTGGCGATGCCGCCCTTCGCCGTGTCGACGCCGACATGCAGGCCGTCGCTGCCGGCGATCTTCTCGCCGCTGTAGTTGGACTCGTAGTAACCCAGGCCCAGGAACGGACGGAAGGTGTTCGACGGCGCGCCGAAGTGGTACTGGCCGCTCAGCGCGATCGGCTGCGAGTCGATGGTGCCGATCTTGCCGGCGTCGCCGCGCACGCGGTGGTTGAACTTGTCCGCGGCGCCCCACAGCTCCACGGCGATGTTCGGGGTGGCGTACCAGCTGGCGCTGACGGTCGGGGCGACGTCGCCGTCGATGTCGATGCGGGAACCGGGGATCGGATCGGAATCCGGTTGCAGGATCGTGGCGCTGCCGACCACGGCGAAACGCTTGGAAGCGGCGTCGCCGTTGTCCTGCGCGAACGCGGCCGGAGCCAGCGCAAGGGCGGAAACGACAGCGAGACCCAGCGGGCGGAGCGAAGCCGAAAGGAAAGTCATGGGGGTTCTCCTCGTTGTTTGTTGGATGGCCCGGGGAGTGGGCGGCGACACCGTATTGGCGCGCGCATGAACCGTTGCCGGCGCGCGCATGCGTGATTCAGTTACGGGCTCAGGCGGGATTCATCGGCGTCAAAAAGAGCTGCCGGAAAGCCTTCAATGGCAAGGACTTGGCGTGATGATCCATCGCACAGCCATCGCCGCCATTTGGCGAACGCGTTCAGCATTCGACATGGGCGGAGTGTTGCCGCACCCGTGTCGGCAAGGGCGCGCGTCGCGTATCGTTCGTCGCCAGACTTCTAGGAGAACAAGATGAGTCCTACCGGCATCGCCCTGGCGATTTTCATCGGCATGCTGTTGCCGCTGCAGGCCCTGGTCAATGCGGCGCTCGGCAAGCAGAGCTTTGGCGCGCTGTTCGCTTCGCTGTGCTCGTTCGGGGTCGGGACGGTGGCATTGCTGTTGTGGTGGCTGTGCACGCGGCCCTCGTTCGAAGCGGCCACGTTGGCGCGGGTGCCCTGGTGGGCCTGGGCAGGCGGGCTGATCGGTGCGGTGTACGTCGCGTCGGCAACCCTGCTGGTGCCACGACTGGGTGCGGCGGCGCTGATCTGCCTGGTGGTGTTCGGCCAGATCGTCGGCTCGCTGCTGCTCGACCATTTCGGCGTGCTGCATGCGCGCCAGCCGGTCGATGCGGTGAAGCTGGGCGGCGCCCTGCTGGTGCTGGTCGGCGCAGTGCTGGTGGTGAAGCCATGGCGGGCCGCAGGCGGCTGATGCCTGCGACGGAGCTTCTCCAGAGCCTGCCGCCCCGGGTAGCCGCGGGTTGCCGCGTGTTGGTGCTGGGCTCGATGCCCGGAGCCGCGTCGTTGGCGCAGGCGCAGTATTACGCGCATCCGCGCAACCGGTTCTGGCCGCTGATGTCGGCGCTCTGCGGCTTCCCGGCGGGACTCGACTACGCGCAACGCCTGGCCGCGTTGCAGCAGGCCGGCGTCGGCCTGTGGGACGTGATCGGGCAATGCCATCGTCGCGGCAGCCTGGATGCCGACATCGTCCCCGGCAGCGAAATCGCCAACGCCCTGCCGTCGCTGTGGCGCGCGCACCCGGACCTGCGCGCGATCGCATTCAATGGCGGCAAGGCGGCGCAGGCTTTCGCGCGGCATTTCCCGCAAGGCTTGCCCGACGGGGTCGA
The DNA here is from genome assembly GCF_017939625.1 of Pseudoxanthomonas helianthi. Classification (GTDB taxonomy): domain Bacteria; phylum Pseudomonadota; class Gammaproteobacteria; order Xanthomonadales; family Xanthomonadaceae; genus Pseudoxanthomonas_A; species Pseudoxanthomonas_A helianthi. Next base: position 871,812 of record NZ_JAGKTC010000001.1, on the reverse strand, counting down.
TGCCCTGGCGTTGCCCTCGACCAGCCCGGCCAACGCGTCGTATTCGTTCGAACGCCTGCGCATCGCGTGGGAACCGCTGCGCGCTTACCTGCGTTGACGATGCGGCGGCGTATTGCGACGCCGTTGCATCGGTAACCAAGGGCATACCAAAGCAGGGCCAATCACCGGATGCCGCAACGCATCATGCGCGTCGCCTGCGACCATCGGCGCAATGGGCGTTCATGGCGCTTGGCGCATCGCATCCGGATGTTCAGAATAGCGGTTCGTTCCCGCTACCCGGAGTTGCCGCATGGCCGAAATCAAGGAAGCCCGTGTTCCCGACATCGGCGATTACAGCGACGTCCCGGTCATCGAGGTCCTGGTCGCGGTCGGCGATACGGTGAAGAAGGACCAGGGCCTGGTCACGCTGGAATCGGACAAGGCGACGATGGAAGTGCCGTCGTCGGTGGCCGGCGTGGTCAAGGAACTGAAGGTCAAGCTCGGCGACACGCTGTCCGAAGGCAGCGTGGTCGCGCTGATCGAAGCCGCCGAGGGCGCGGCTGCCCCGGCACCGGCCAAGGCTGCGGAAGCGCCGGCGCCGAAGCCGGCTTCCGAAACCGGCGCGACGGTCCAGCCGGTCGCGGCCGATGCCGCGCCGGACAAGCTGACCCAGCGCGAAATCGCCCAGGAAGATGCCGCGCCCGTCGCGTCGCGCACGCTGGACAACAAGCCCGGCATCGACCCGGAGGCCGCGCCGCCGCAAAGCCCGCCGGTCGAATTCAATGCCGACCGCGTGCTGCCGGCCAAGGTGCCACATGCCAGCCCGGCGGTGCGCGTGTTCGCGCGCGAACTCGGCGTGGACCTGTCGAAGGTGACCGGCAGCGAGCGCGGCGGCCGCATCAGCAAGGAAGACGTGCAGAAGTACGTCAAGGCCGCGCTGGCCGGTGGCGGCGCGGTGGGAGCGGCTACCGCCGCGGCACCCGCGGGCGGCGGACTCAGCCTGCTGCCCTGGCCGAAGGTCGACTTCGCCAAGTTCGGCGAGGTCGAGGTCAAGCCGCTGTCGCGCATCAAGAAGATTTCCGGCGCCAACCTCGCGCGCAACTGGGCGATGATCCCGCACGTCACCCAGCACGACCACGCCGACATCACCGAACTGGAAGCGCTGCGCGTGCAGCTCAACAAGGAGAACGAGAAGGCCGGCATCAAGCTGACCATGCTCGCCTTCCTGCTCAAGGCCAGCGCTTCGGCATTGAAGAAGTACCCGGACTTCAACGCCTCGCTCGACGCCAGCGGCGAGAACCTGACGCTGAAGAAATATTTCCACATCGGCTTCGCCGCCGACACGCCGAACGGCCTGGTCGTGCCGGTGATCCGCGACGTGGACAAGAAGGGCGTGATCGAACTCGCCGCGGAAATGGGCGAACTGTCCAAGAAGGCCCGCGACGGCAAGCTCGGCCCGGCCGAAATGTCCGGCGGCTGCTTCAGCATCAGCTCGCTCGGCGGCATCGGCGGCACCGCGTTCACCCCGATCGTCAACGCGCCGGAAGTCGCGATCCTCGGCGTGTCGAAGTCCTCGATCCAGCCGGTCTGGGACGGCAAGGCCTTCCAGCCACGCCTGCTGCTGCCGCTGTCGCTGAGCTACGACCACCGCGTCATCGACGGCGCCGCGGCCGCGCGTTTCACCGCCTACCTGGCCCAGGTACTGGGCGACATGCGCCGCGTGCTGCTGTAACCACAAGGAGACGCGGACATGGCAACGATTGAAGTGAAGGTTCCCGACATCGGCGATTACGGCGACGTGCCGGTGATCGAAATCCTGGTCGCGGTCGGCGACACGGTGAAGAAAGACCAGGGCCTGGTCACGCTTGAGTCGGACAAGGCGACGATGGAAGTGCCGTCGTCGGCGGCCGGCGTGGTCAAGGAACTGAAGGTCAAGCTCGGCGACACGTTGTCCGAAGGCAGCGTGGTCGCGATCCTCGAAACCGAAGGCGCGGGCGCCGCGCCTGCCGCGCCGAAGGCGGAAGCGCCCAAGGCAGCTGCTCCGGCTGCGGCTCCCGCTGCGCCGGCGCCAGCCGCCGCAACGCCCGCGCCCGCAGGCGGTGGCGGCAGCGTCGAGGTCAAGGTCCCCGACATCGGCGACTACAGCGACGTGCCGGTGATCGAAGTGCTGGTCAAGGCCGGCGACACGGTCAAGAAGGACCAGGGCCTGGTCACGCTGGAATCGGACAAGGCGACGATGGAAGTGCCCTCGTCGGCCGCCGGCGTGGTCAAGGAAGTGAAAGTGAAGGTCGGCGATACCTTGTCGGAAGGCAGCGTGGTGGCGATCGTCGAAACCGGCGCTTCCGCCGCGGACGTTCCGGCCAGCAAGCCGCCGGTCGCGCCGTCGCATCGCGCGCCGGCCGAACCGCCCGCGCCTAAACCGGCGCTGTCCACCGGCAAGCCGGCCGACATCGAATGCCGCATCGTCGTGCTCGGCGCCGGTCCCGGCGGCTATACCGCCGCGTTCCGGGCCGCCGACCTCGGTTTGGACACCGTGCTGATCGAACGCTATGCGGCGCTCGGCGGCGTCTGCCTCAACGTCGGTTGCATTCCGTCGAAGGCGCTGCTGCACGCGGCCGCGCTGATCGACGAAACCGCGCATTCGGCCGACATCGGCGTCGAGTTCGCCAAGCCGAAGATCGATCTGGACAAGCTGCGCAGCTTCAAGCAGGACAAGGTCGTCAGCCAGCTGACCAAGGGCCTGGCCGGCATGGCCAAGCAGCGCAAGGTGCGCGTGGTGCAGGGCGTGGGCACCTTCGTGTCGCCGAACGAAATCGAGATCGTCGGCGCCGACGGCAAGACCCAGCTGTTGCGCTTCGAGCAATGCATCATCGCCGCCGGTTCGCAGGCGGTGAAGCTGCCGAACTTCCCGTGGGACGATCCGCGCATCATGGACTCCACCGATGCGCTGCAGTTGCAGGAGGTACCGAAGAAGCTGCTGGTCGTCGGCGGCGGCATCATCGGCCTGGAAATGGCTACCGTGTACCGCGCGCTGGGCAGCGAAGTGACCGTGGTCGAGTTCATGGACCAGCTGATGCCGGGCGCCGACAAGGACCTGGTCAAGCCGCTGGCCGACCGCTTGAAGAAGCAGGGCGTGCTGGTCTACCTGAAGACCAAGGCAGCGACGGTCAAGGCCGACAAGAAGGGCATCACCGTCGGCTTCGAAAGCGCGACCGAAGGCCAGAAGCCGGAGCTGGAATCCGGCACCTGGGACCGCGTGCTGGTCGCCGTGGGCCGCGCGCCGAACGGCAAGAAGATCGGCGCCGACAAGGCCGGCGTGCAGGTCACCGATCGCGGCTTCATCCCGGTCGACAAGCAGATGCGCACCAACGTGCCGAACATCTTCGCCATCGGCGATATCGTCGGCAACCCGATGCTGGCGCACAAGGCCACGCACGAGGGCAAGCTGGCCGCCGAAGTCGCCGCCGGCGAGAAGAAGGGATGGGTCGCGCGGGTGATTCCGTCGGTGGCCTATACCGATCCGGAAGTGGCCTGGGTCGGCGTCACCGAAACCGAAGCCAAGGCCAAGGGCCTGAAGGTCGGCGTGGGCAAGTTCCCGTGGGTGGCCAGCGGCCGCGCCATCGGCATCGGCCGCACCGAGGGCTTCACCAAGCTGGTGTTCGACGAGGACACCCATCGCATCATCGGCGGCGCCATCGTCGGCGTGCATGCGGGCGACCTGATCAGCGAGCTGGCGCTGGCCATTGAGATGGGCTGCGAAGCGGAGGACATCGGTCACACCATCCACCCGCATCCGACGCTGGGCGAATCGGTGGGCATGGCGGCCGAGGTCTACGACGGCACCATCACGGATTTGTACATTCCGAAGAAGAAGTGAGCACGGGAATGCGGTAAATCCGAACGCGCCGGCCTGCGATTCCGGCGCGTTCGTTTTGCGGGGATAGCCGTTGTGGGAGCGACCTTGGTCGCGAATGCTTTGGCTCCTGTCCAATTTTCCCGAAAGCATTCGCGACCAAGGCCGCTCCCACAGCCGCGTCGGTAGCTTGTCGGCCAGCCGGGCCCCCAGCATGATGCGCGGACCATCCCGTCCCGGAGTGCCCATGCGTATCCGTCTGCTTGCTCCCGTCCTGGCGCTGGCCTGCGCCTTTCCCGCCGCTGCCGCCGATACCGTCGTGGTCGATGCCGCGCGGATGATCGACGTGGTCGGCGGTCGCGTCGTCGACAGGCCGCAGGTCGTGATCGTCGATGGGCGTATCAGCGCGGTCGGCCGCCAGGGCGATGCGGTGCCCGAAGGCGCGCGGCGCATCGACCTGGGCGACCGCACCCTGCTGCCGGGTCTGATCGACATGCATGTGCACCTGACTTCCGACCCGACGATCAGCGGCTATCGCGAACTCGAGTTCACCGACAATTTCTGGACCGTGGTGGGCGTGGCGAATTCGAAGAAGACCGTCGAAGCCGGCTTCACCACCGTGCGCAACGTCGGCTCGGAGAACTACGACGACGTGGCGCTGAAGCAGGCGATCGACCGCGGCTACGTGCCTGGCCCGCGCATCGTGCCGGCGACCTACGCGATCGGCGCGACCGGCGGACACTGCGACACCACCGAGTTGCCGCCGTCGATGCAGGTACCCAGTCCAGCGGTGGCCGACGGCGCCCAGGCGATCCGCGCGGTGGTGCGCAAGCTGCGCAAGTATGGCGCCGAGGTGATCAAGTTCTGCGCGACCGGCGGCGTGCTGTCCAAGACCGATTCGGTCGGCGGGCAGCAGTACACGCTGGAGGAGATGAAGGCGCTGGTCGAGGAAGCGCACCAGCTCGGCATGAAGGTCGCGGTGCATGCGCACGGCACCGCAGGCATCAACGACGCGATCCGCGCCGGCGCCGACACCATCGAGCATTGCAGCCTGGCCGACGCCGAGTCGTTCAAGCTGGCCAAGCAACACGGCACCTGGTTCTCGATGGACGTCTACAACGACGATTACATCCTGTCCGAAGGCGAGAAGAACGGCGTGTTCGCCGAATCGCTGGAGAAGGAACGGCAGATCGGTCGCAAGCAGCGCGAGACCTTCAAGGCGGCGAACGCGGCCGGGGTGAAGATGGTGTTCGGCAGCGACGGCGGCGTATATCCCAACGGCGACAACGGCAAGCAGTTCGCCAAGATGGTGGAGTGGGGCATGACCCCGATGCAGGCGATCCAGGCAGCCACGGTCAATGCCGCCGAGGCGCTGGGCCGGCCCGGCGACGTCGGCGCGATCCAGCCCGGCCGCTACGGCGACCTGATCGCGGTCGACGGCAACCCGCTGGACGACGTCGGCCTGCTGGCCCGGGTCGCCTTCGTGATGAAGGGCGGACAGGTGGTCAAGGCCGCTCCATAAGAGCCTGTTCAATGCCCTCGCTTTTGCCCGTCATCCCGGCTTTCGCCGGGATGGCGGGCATTTTGGGCAGGTCCAGACCGGCAAGAAGAAGCCCCGGCGGGGCCGGGGCTTCGGGGAAGGTCTGCGGCGGGGCATTCGGACGAGGAAGTAGAGCGGCAGACCTTGGTCTGACTGACCGGCCCATCCCGGGGAAGTTCCCGTCCAGGGAAGGGCTTTTCCTGAACAGGGCAGCCTCCCTTCGCCGGGATCGGCCCGAGTGCCGAAATCCGGCCGAGAACCGCACCAAAAACGGTCGTTTACGACCATTGGCGGTTGCCGCTCAAATTTAACGGCTGTTATACTTTCGCGGCTCGGCGAGGCGCCTCTACCGGCCTTGTCTCACTCCACTCACCGGGTTTCGCGTGTGCTGAATTCCGTCGCCGCGGGCCGGCGGCTGGCATTGCGCGCGGTGGGTTGCCAACTGGTCGCGGTGATGCTGGTGGCGCTGGCCTTCCTCTTGCAGGGCCCGGGCGCCGCGCTGGCGGCCGCGATCGGCGGGTCGGGGGTCGCGCTGGGCAACGCTCTGGCTGCGCAGGTCGCGCTGGGCGGGGGCGTGGTGGTGGCAGGGGCGGCGTTCGCCCGGTTGCTGGCCGCCACGCTGCTGAAATGGCTGGTGGCAATAACGGTATTGGCCATCGCATTGGCTGTCTGGCGCCTGGCGCCGCTGCCGATGCTGGCGGGATTCGCGGCCGCGCTGGTCGTGTATCCGATCTCTTTGAACCTTTTGCGTCAGGGTTGAACGTGAGCGCTGAAAACACGACCGAAGCCGCCCCGGGCGGTTCGACCGAATACATCAACCACCACCTGCATCACCTGCAGTGGAAGGTGGGCGACAGCACGTTCATGACCTTGAACATCGACACGCTGTTCTTCACCCTGCTGCTATCGGCGCTGTTCGTGTTCTTCTTCCTGCGCACCTCGCGCAAGGCCACCGCCGGCGTGCCGGGCAAGTTCCAGACCTTCGTCGAGATCGTCGTCGGTTTCGTCGATGGCCTGGTCCGCGAAACCTTCCACGGCCACAGCAAGCTGATCGCGCCGCTGTCGATCACCATCTTCTGCCTCGTGTTCATGATGAACTTCATGGACATGGTGCCGGTCGACTTCCTGCCGTGGGCATGGGCCGCCGGCCACGAGGCCGCCGGCCACGATCCGGCGCACGCCTACCTGCGCGTGGTGCCCACCGCCGACCTCAACACCACGCTGGGCCTGGCCCTGGCCGTGTTCCTGCTGATCCAGGTGTTCGGCATCTCGCACAAGGGCGTCGGCGGCTTCACCAAGGAAATCTTCACCGCGCCGTTCCATGCCGAAGGCACCGTGATGAAGATCGTGCTGGCGCCGGCCAACTTCCTGCTGCGCATCATCGAGGAAGGCGTGCGTCCGCTCAGCCTGTCGCTGCGACTGTTCGGCAACATGTACGCCGGCGAGCTGATCTTCATCCTGATCGCGCTGATGACCCTCGGTTCCTCGCTGGCCAGCTTCGCCACCTGGCCGATGGGCATCATGCAGTTCGTGGCCGGCTTCGGCTGGACCGCGTTCCACATCCTGGTCATCACCCTGCAGGCCTTCATTTTCATGATGCTGACGGTGGTCTACCTCAGCATGTCGGCCGAAAGCCACTGATTTCACGAATCCTGTTTTTACGAAATCTGTTCACCTTCCCATCCACCTAGCAACGCAATCGGATCCAACCGGAGTACACCATGGAAAACGCAGCCCTCATCGCTGAAGTGTTGAAGTTCACGGTCATCGCGGCCGGCCTGCTGATCGGCCTGGGCGCCCTCGGCACCGCCATCGGCTTCGCCATCCTCGGCGGCAAGTTCCTCGAAGGCGCGGCGCGCCAGCCGGAACTGACCCCGATGCTGCAGACCAAGATGTTCATCGTCGCCGGCCTGCTCGACGCCGTGCCGATGATCGGCGTCGCCATCGCGCTGCTGCTGCTGTTCGCCAACCCGCTGCTGGCCTCGATCACCGGCTGATCCGGGCTCGTACCGAGCAAGCGATTCAGGCATAGCCGGCGACATCCTGTCGCCGGCACCAGGAGCAAGTCATGCTACCCAACCTCACTCTCGTCATTCAGGGCCTCGCGTTCTTCGCGGTGGCGTGGCTGGTGATGAAGTTCGGCTGGCCGCACATCATCGCGGCCATCGAAGAACGCCAGCAGAAGATCGCCGAAGGCCTCGCCGCGGCCGACAGCGCGCAGAAGAACCTCGCCCAGGCCGAAGAGAAGGTCGCCGAGGAACTGAAGCACGCCCGCGCCAAGGCCAACGAGATCATCGAACAGGCCCACCAGCGCGCCAACCAGATCGTCGACGCGGCCAAGAACGAAGCCATCGCCGAAGCCAACCGGCAGAAGGCGCTGGCCCAGGCCGAGATCGACGCCGCCGCGAACCGCGCCAAGGAAGACCTGCGCAAGCAGGTGTCCCTGCTGGCCGTGACCGGCGCCGAGAAGCTGCTCAAGCGCGAAATCGACGCCAACGCCCACAAGGCGCTGCTCGACGAGCTGGCGGCCGAGATCTGAACAGGACGACCTGATCGATGAGCCAGGCCCTCACCCTCGCACGTCCCTATGCCCGCGCCGCGTTCGCGGTGGCCAGGGATGAAGGCAAGTTCGCCGCGTGGTCCGATGCGCTCGGTCTGTCCGCGCGCATCGCCGCCGATCCGCGTGTCGCCGCGCTGCTGCTGAATCCGGAACTGGACGACGCCGGCGCGGTCGCCCTGCTGTCGTCCGAAGGCGCCGGCGAGTCGTACGCGCGCTTCCTCGGCCTGGTCGCGGAAAACCGCCGCCTGCCGCAGCTGCCGGAAATCGCCGCGCTGTACGAAGAACTGCGCGCCGATGCCGAACGCGTGGTCAAGGCCACGGTGACTTCGGCCGCCGCGCTGCCCGCCGGCGAGCTGGACGCGATCAAGGCCGCGTTGAAGCAGCGCTTCGGCCGCGAAGTCGAGGTCGCCACGGCGATCGACGATTCGCTGATCGGCGGCGCGGTGATCGATGCCGGCGACGTGGTCATCGACGGCTCGCTGAAAGGCAAGCTGGCCCGACTGCAGACCGCGCTCGCCAACTAATCCATTTGAACCGCGGCCGGCGACGGCCGCACCAGGGAAACCAAAGCAATGGCTACCACGCTCAACCCCTCCGAAATCAGCGAACTGATCAAGACCCGCATCGAGAAGGTCAAGCTCGCCGCCGAGGCCCGCAACGAAGGCACCGTGACCAGCGTGTCCGACGGCATCGTGCGCATCTTCGGCCTGGCCGACGTGATGCAGGGCGAAATGATCGAGCTGCCGGAAAACACCTACGCGCTGGCGCTGAACCTGGAGCGCGACTCGGTCGGCGCCGTGGTCCTGGGCGACTACGAGCACCTGCGCGAAGGCGACGTGGCCAAGACCACCGGCCGCATCCTCGAAGTGCCGGTCGGCAACGAACTGCTCGGCCGCGTGGTCAACGCGCTGGGCGAGCCGATCGACGGCAAGGGCCCGATCGACGCCAAGGCGACCGCGCCGGTGGAGCGCGTGGCCCCGGGCGTGATCTGGCGCAAGTCGGTGTCGCAGCCGGTGCAGACCGGCTACAAGTCGGTCGACTCGATGATCCCGATCGGCCGCGGCCAGCGCGAGCTGATCATCGGCGACCGCCAGACCGGCAAGACCGCGCTGGCCGTCGACGCCATCATCAACCAGAAGGGCACCGGCATTAAGTGCGTGTACGTGGCGATCGGCCAGAAGGCCTCGTCCGTCGCCAACGTCGTGCGCCGCCTGGAAGAGAACGGCGCGCTGGCCCACACCATCGTCGTGGCCGCCACCGCTTCCGAATCGGCCGCGATGCAGTACATCAGCGCCTACTCCGGCTGCACCATGGGCGAGTTCTTCCTCGACCGCGGCGAAGACGCGCTGATCGTCTACGACGACCTGTCCAAGCAGGCCGTGGCCTACCGCCAGATCTCGCTGCTGCTGAAGCGCCCGCCGGGCCGCGAAGCCTACCCGGGCGACGTGTTCTACCTGCACAGCCGCCTGCTGGAACGCGCCGCGCGCGTGTCCGAGGACTACGTGGAGAAGGCGACCAACGGCGCGGTGAAGGGCAAGACCGGTTCGCTGACCGCGCTGCCGATCATCGAAACCCAGGCCGGCGACGTGTCCGCGTTCGTGCCGACCAACGTGATCTCGATCACCGACGGCCAGATCTTCCTGGAAACCGACCTGTTCAACGCCGGCATCCGCCCGGCTGTGAACGCCGGCATCTCGGTGTCGCGCGTCGGTGGCGCGGCCCAGACCAAGATCATCAAGAAGCTGTCGGGCGGCATCCGCATCGCGCTGGCCCAGTACCGCGAGCTGGCGGCGTTCGCCCAGTTCGCCTCGGACCTGGACGAAGCCACCCGCAAGCAGCTCGAGCGCGGCCAGCGCGTCACCGAGCTGATGAAGCAGAAGCAGTACGCGCCGATGTCGATCGCCCACCAGGCGCTGTCGATCTACGCGGTCAACGAGGGTTACCTCGACGACGTGCCGGTCGGCAAGATCCTGGCGTTCGAAGAAGCGCTGCACGCCCACTTCGACAACACCCTGGGCGACGTGGTCGGCAAGATCAACTCGACCGGCGACTGGAACGACGAGCTGGAAGGCGCGTTCAAGAAGGGCATCGCGGACTTCAAGGCGACCGGCAGCTGGTAAGAGCATCGTAGAGCGGGGCTTGCCCCGCTTTCCGGAAACAGCAGCGGGGCGAGCCCCGCTCTACGGGAACAAGAAATGGCTGGCGGCAGAGAAATCAAAACCAAGATCAAGAGCGTGCAGAACACCCGCAAGGTGACCCGCGCGCTGGAAATGGTCTCGGCTTCGAAGATCCGCAAGGCGCAGGACCGGATGAAGGCCTCGCGCCCGTACGCGCGCGCGATGAAGCAGGTGATCGGCCACCTGGCCCAGGCCAATTCCGAGTATCGCCATCCGTACCTGGTCGAGCGCGAAGAGATCAAACGCGTCGGCTACATCATCGTGTCGTCCGATCGCGGCCTCGCCGGCGGCCTGAACAACAACCTGTTCCGCAAGGTGCTCGGCGACGTGCGCCAGTGGCAGGACAAGGGTGCGGGCGTCGACGTGGTCACCATCGGCCAGAAGGCTTCGACCTTCTTCCGCCGGATCAGGGTCGACATGCTGGCCAGCGTCACCCACCTGGGCGACCAGCCGCACGTCGACCAGCTGGTCGGCGTGATCAAGGTGATGCTGGATGCGTACGAAAGCGGCAAGGTCGACCGCGTGTACCTGGTGTACAACGATTTCGTCAACACCATGACCCAGCGCGCGGCGTTCGACCAGCTGCTGCCGCTGCCGCCGCACAACCACCTCGACACCAAGCACGACTGGGACTACATCTACGAACCCGATGCGCAGACCGTGCTGGAGCACGTGCTGACCCGCTACATCGAGTCGCTGGTGTACCAGGCGGTGCTGGAGAACGTGGCTTCGGAACACGCGGCGCGCATGGTGGCGATGAAGGCCGCCAGCGACAACGCCAGCAAACTGATCGACACGCTGAACCTGGTCTACAACAAGGCCCGCCAGGCGGCGATCACGCAAGAGATTTCGGAAATCGTCGGCGGCGCGGCAGCGGTCTGACGCGCACGGTCAACAGAATTCATCTAGAGGAATGCAGCAATGAGTCAGGGCAAGATCGTTCAGATCATCGGCGCCGTCGTCGACGTCGAATTCCCGCGCAACGAAGTGCCGAAGGTGTACGACGCGCTGAAGGTGCAGGGCACCGCTATCACCCTGGAAGTGCAGCAGCAGCTCGGTGACGGCGTCGTGCGCACCATCGCGCTCGGTTCCACCGACGGCCTGAAGCGCAACCTGGTGGCCGACAACACCGGCAAGGCGATCTCGGTGCCGGTCGGCACCGGCACGCTGGGCCGCATCCTCGACGTGCTCGGCAACGCCATCGACGAAGCCGGCCCGGTCAAGGCTTCCGACCATTGGGAAATCCACCGCAGCGCGCCTTCGTACGCCGACCAGTCCTCGGCCACCGAGCTGCTGGAAACCGGCATCAAGGTCATCGACCTGATCTGCCCGTTCGCCAAGGGCGGCAAGGTCGGCCTGTTCGGCGGCGCCGGCGTCGGCAAGACCGTCAACATGATGGAACTGATCAACAACATCGCCAAGGCGCACAGCGGCCTGTCGGTGTTCGCCGGCGTGGGCGAGCGTACCCGCGAAGGCAACGACTTCTACCACGAGATGATCGAGTCCGGCGTCGTCAACGAAGAGAAGCCGGAAGAGTCGAAGGTGGCGATGGTCTACGGCCAGATGAACGAGCCGCCGGGCAACCGCCTGCGCGTCGCGCTGACCGGCCTGACCCTGGCCGAGTACTTCCGCGACGAGAAGGACGCTTCGGGCAAGGGCCGCGACGTGCTGCTGTTCGTCGACAACATCTACCGCTACACCCTGGCCGGCACCGAAGTGTCGGCGCTGCTGGGCCGCATGCCGTCGGCGGTGGGTTACCAGCCGACCCTGGCCGAGGAAATGGGCGTGCTGCAGGAACGCATTACCTCGACCAAGACCGGTTCGATCACCTCGATCCAGGCCGTGTACGTGCCCGCGGACGACCTGACCGACCCGTCGCCGGCGACCACCTTCGCCCACCTGGATTCCACGGTGACGCTGAGCCGCAACATCGCCGCGCTGGGCATCTACCCGGCGGTCGATCCGCTGGACTCGACCAGCCGCCAGATGGACCCGAACGTCGTCGGCCACGAGCACTACGACACCGCGCAGCGCGTCCAGCAGACCTTGCAGAAGTACAAGGAATTGAAGGACATCATCGCGATCCTGGGCATGGACGAACTGTCGGAAGAAGACAAGCAGGCCGTGTCGCGCGCGCGCAAGATCGAGCGCTTCTTCAGCCAGCCGTTCCACGTGGCCGAAGTGTTCACCGGCTCGCCGGGCAAGTACGTGTCGCTGAAGGACACCATCCGCGGCTTCAAGGGCATCGTCGACGGCGAATACGACCACCTGCCGGAGCAGGCCTTCTACATGGTCGGCACCATCGAGGAAGCCGTCGAGAAGGCGAAGAAGCTGGCCGAGAAGGCGTAATAGCGGTAGGGCGGGTCATGACCCGCCGCAGGTTCACGCATGGCGGGTCATGACCCGCCCTACGCAGGAATGAATCAAGACATGGCATCCACCATCCGTTGCGACATCGTCAGCGCCGAACAGGAAATCTTCCATGGCGAAGCGACCCTGATCGTCGCCACAGGCGAAATGGGCGAACTCGGCATCGCGCCGAAGCACGCCCCGCTGATCACCCGCCTGAAGCCGGGCAAGGTGGTGGTGACCACGCCTGCCGGCGAACACCTCGACTTCGCCATTTCCGGCGGCATTCTCGAAGTGCAGCCGCAGCTGGTCACCGTGCTGGCCGACACCGCCGTGCGTGCACAGGACATCGATGAAGCCGCCGTGCGCGCCGCGAAGGAAGAAGCCGAGCGCATCCTCGCCGGCCGCGGCGAAGCGATGGAAGTCGCCGAAGCCCAGGCCAAGCTGGTCGAGGCCACCGTGCAGTTGCAGGCGCTGGAACGCCTGCGCAAGACGCTCAAGCACTGATGTATCCGGCCATGCGCACTTCCCGAGTGCGCAAAGCCCCCTGAAAACGCCGGCCTCTGTGTCGGCGTTTTTCTTTGCGCCGGGCTTCCGAAAGCCCGTATTTGCGCAAATTCACACTTTGCGCGTTCGTCAAACATGTCATTGAAATTACGGGTGTTTCAGCAAGCAGTTGATTTAACTGAACTCTAGCCAACAGTTGGTCCATTGGTTGGACCATTGCTGCACCGCAGAATGCAAATCCCTAATGACTGGTGCCGAAATGAGCACCGGAACCGGCGGTCCGGGGCCCTGGATTTAGAACGTTCCAAATCCAGAGTTGGATCGAACCAATACGCCGTCGGCAACCGCACACCGCCCGTCAACCGCTTTGGGGAATTCCATTATGTCCACGTCCACCCGACTGCAATACAGCCCCCTCGCCGCCGCGCTGTTCCTGGCGATGGCGGCCGCCCTGCCCGCCGCCGCGCAGGACGCGCCAGCGCAAGGTCCGAACCAGAACGAAGAATCGGCGAAAGGGGAAGCCAAGACCCTCGACACGGTCGCCGTCACCGGCTCGCGCATCAAGCGCGCCCAAGTCGAGGGACCGGCGCCGGTCACCGTGATCACCGCCGACCAGATCAAGAAGGAAGGCTTCGCCACCGCCTATGACGCGTTGGCCTCGCTGACCGAGTTCACTGGCCAGGTACAGGGCCAGGAAGGTTGGGGCTCCGCCAGCAACTCCCATCCGCTGAACCTGCGCGGCATGGGCCCGGGTCGCAGCCTGCTGCTGATCGACGGCCATCGCGCCCCGGACTATCCGGGCCAGACCGGCCCCATCTGGGACGTCAAGAGCTTCCAGAGTTACAACAACATTCCCGCCGCCGCCATCGAACGCATCGAAATCCTGGCCAGCGGCGCGTCGGCCATCTACGGTTCCGACGCCGTGGCTGGCGTGGTCAACGTGGTGTTGAAGAAAAACTTCGAGGGCAACGAAATCCGCCTGAAGGGCGGTGCGTCCACCCGCGGCGGCCGTAGCCTGTTCGACTTCTCGTATACCGGGGGCGCCAGCGGCGACAAGTGGAACCTGGTGTATGCGCTGCAGTTCGTGAAGCGCGACCCGCTGTTCGCCGGCGAACGCGATTTCACCAACAGCCCGAACGATGCGAATATCCAGGCATGGAGCGCGGAACAGCTCGCCCGCGGCAATCGCTACAACACCTCCTACGACATCGCGCGCATCAGCCGTACCGACACCGGCCAGCGCATCTCGCCGGCGGGCCTGGACTGTTCGGTCTACGGCACCGGCAGCACGTTGGAAGACTATCGCCAGTGGAACGGCTCGACGCTGGGCCCGGCCATGGGCAAATACTGCTCGCAGGGCGACTTCTTCAACAACTGGACCATCCTCAACGGCGAAAACAACAAGTCCCTGTACGTGCGCGGCAGCTACGACTTCACCGACAAACTGCAGGGCTACGCCACCGTATCGGCGAATGCGAACACCATCACCAATAGTGTGGGCGACTTCGCCCTGGGCTATTGGCCCGGCGTGACCTGGTATGACGCCGGCATCGGCGCGGTGGTGGAAGGCAAGCGCTTCTTCACCCGCAGGGAGATCGGAGACGCGCTGACCCGCAACAAGGAGCGCGCTTACGACGTGACCCTGGGCCTGCAGGGCACGCTGGGTCGTTTCGACTGGGATGCTGCGTACAACCACTCCGAATTCAAGCTGGACAAGTACTACCCGGCGGTAGTGCATGCCCGCATGAACGAGTACTACCTGGGGCCGCAACTGGGCGTGGATGCCGCCAGCGGCCAGCCGATCCACCGGGTAGATCTCAACAAGTTCTTCGCCCCGATCAATCAGGACATCTGGAAGCAGATTTCCACCACCGGCCACGACCACAACCTCACCAAGGCGGACCAGTTCCAGTTCACGTTCTCCGGCGACCTGTTCGAAGGCTGGGCCGGCCCGATCGGTTTCGCCGCGACGGCCGAAGCCGCGAAGCAGAGTTTCCGCCTGACCCCCGACCCGAACACCTACGTGGTCGGCAGCGGCGTCTTCAGCGGCGCCACCGGCAACGTGTGGAACACGCCGTACAAGGCCCCGCATTACGGTTATCTGCTCGGCGATGGTTCGCGCAATCGCTGGGCCGTGGGCACCGAGTTCCGCGTGCCGTTGTGGTCGCAAGCCACCGCCACGCTGGCCGCGCGCTACGACGACTACAGCCAGACCGTCAGCAAGGCCAAGACCACCTACATGGCCGGCCTGGAATGGCGTCCGACCGACAATCTGCTGCTGCGCGGCAGCTATGCCACCAGCTTCCGCGCACCGGAAATGTACCAGGTGTATTCGAAGGGCAGCGAAGGCCTGGCGCAGCGCGTCGATGCGCTGCGCTGCATCCAGAACGGCGACTTCAACCCCGAGCCGGGTTGCATCGCGGTCAACGGCGACAACGAAGACCCGGCCGTCAGCAACTGGTACGACATCATGATCAAGAGCCAGGGCTCGCCCTTGCTCGAGTACGAAGAAGGCGAATCCTTCACCTACGGGTTCGTCTGGGACGTCATGGACAACTGGTCGCTCAGCGCCGACTACTGGAACATCGAGCTGAAGAACGCCATCAGCACCGTTGGCGAAGACGAAGTGATCGCCGCCGAAGCCGGCTGCATCACCGGCAAGACCGTCGACAACACGACCTACCTGAACCCGAACACCGGTTCCGCACCGGACGGCGATTACTGCGCCAGCATGATCGCGCGCGTGCATCGCAACGGCCCGAACAATGCCATCACCATGGTGGAAGTCGGCCCGTTCAACAAGGCCGGCATGCGTCGTGAAGGCATCGACGTGTCTACCCGCTATCGCTGGGAAACCGACCTCGGCAACTTCACCTTCGCGTTCAACTACACCAACCTGCTGAAGGCCTCCGAACGCGCTTCGGAGGCCAGCGCGTGGTCGGATGGAAAGGACGGTGCGCACCATGGCAGCGACCTGCACACCAAGACCCGTGCCAGCATCGCTTGGGACAAGGACAAGTGGAACGCCATGCTGTTCGCGACCCGCTTGCCGCAGCGCCGCAGCGGCAACTTCGATCGCAACGGCTACCTGCCGGCGCAGGTGGTCGCCAACCTGACTGCGGGCTATCAGATCACCGACAACATGGGCGTCAACTTTGCCGTCAGCAACCTGACGGACAAGGTCTACAACGATCCGGCCGCGGGGGACTACGTGTACTACCGTGGGAACCCGACCGGCCGCGAAGTGTCGCTGGAGTACGTGTACAAGTTCGATTGATGTTGGACGCGGTGGCCACTTCCCTGGAGTGGCCACCGTTTTTTACGGGACCCGGTCTGCCTGGGTCCCTGCGGTTGCAAGTCCGGAAACTCCTGCTGTCCGTTTCGTCATCTGCCCGGGTGCATTTGCGCGTCCGGCCTTTCCATGTACGAAGTCTGCCTGGAGTAACAAGAAAATGACTTTCTCTCCGCCATCGCGGTCGATCTGCCGCGCATTCCTCTTCGCCCTTGTCGCATGCTGCGCCTTGCCCGCAGCGGCCACCAACTTCGCTCTCAACAAGTCCGCGACCGGTTCAACGGCCTGCGCAAGTTCCGAAGGGCCGGATAAAGCCGTCAACGGCAGCGTTTCCGGCGGCAACAGCGATAAGTTCTGCACGAATGCAGCGACGAAATACCTGCGGGTCGATCTGGGTGCGTCGCAGACGTTCTCGCACTTCGTGGTCAAGCACGCCGGCGCCGGCGGCGAACCCGCAAGCTTCAACACCAGGGACTACAACATCCAGGTGTCCAGCACTGGCAAGAGCAACTCATGGACCACCGTGGCCACGGTCAACGGCAACTCCGCCAACGTCACCACCACCAGCATCTCGGCGGTGACCGCGCGTTACGTGCGGCTGAACGTCACCGCCCCCGAGCAGGGCACGGGGGCGGTCGCGCGCATCTACGAATTCGAGGTGTACGACGTACTGCCGCCGCCCCCAGCCCCGGAAACGATCGTGCAGGTGTTCGACCAGATCCCGCAGTTCGGTATCTACCGCAGTACCGACCCAAGTTGGTACACGCCGCCGTCCGGCGTGCTGATGTGGAACCACGGCACCGAGTTCGCGCGCAAGCTCTCGGCAACGGAGAAGGCCCAGCTGGGCGCCGACCTCGCCCTGCGCATCACCTACCACGGCCAGTGCGACGAATACGACCGCTTCGCTTCGGTGTTCTTCATCAGCACCCAGCTCGGACTGACGCCGTCGGTCACCACACCGCGCGTGACCCTGGTGGACTTCATCTCGCCCTTCAGCAATGCGTGGCAGGGCAGCTATTCGACGCGTGTGTACCCCAACGCGCCGATCTGGCCATATCTGGACGCCATGAACGACCCCAACCGGGATATCTGGGTGGGCATCAGCGGCGGCTCCAACCCGCAGTACGGCAGCGACGCGTGCCAGCAACGCGGGATCACCGACCCGACCATCGCCGAAGTCGGCTTCAAATACTCGCTGTCGCTGGTGTCGACGCAAGCGGCGGGCACCGCGGGCGATCGTGACGTGATCAGCCTGCTGTCGCGTTCAGAAGAGAAGGACGACAACATCACGACCGCGCCGGCCAACACCACGTCCCAGCTCAACCTGGCGACGCTTGCGATCAACATCGCCGGTTATGGCCCCGACAGCGGTGGCCAGGAATACGCCAAGGCGAACATCACGATCTATCGCAACGGCGTCTCGCTGGCGATGTTCAACACCGGCGTCGACTGCTCTTCGCTGGCGGTCTACAGCCCGCGCGGCAATCCGGGCATCTTCCAGAACAACCTGACCACCAATCCGCGCAGCTGGTGCCCGGGCGGCGTGATCCAGACCCGCTACTACGATCTCGGCGCGGTGAACGGAACCGCTCAGAACATTTCGGTCAGAGTCGGTAACCCGTCGCCGTGGACGGCGCAATCCTTGTACCGGACCAGCTTGAGCATTCTGGAACACTGATCCGGGGGCGACGTGTCGAGGAAGGCCCCTCTGCGGGGGCCTTTCCTTTGTAACGGCATGCGTGGTCCAGCGCCCGGAACGGACGATTCCGACGTCGTCATGAGCTGGCGACCAACTTTTCTGCGCGCAGCTCGCGGGCTTCTGACGATGGAAGGCGCCACCAGGCCCCGTGTTCACTATTGTGAAAGTCCAATCAAACTTGCGCAATTCTGCGTTCCGCTGCCGGAGCGAAATTGTCATCAAAATTACAAGAACTTCGGCAAGCGGTTGATTTAACTTGACTTTAACGAACGTCTGGTCCATTGGCTGGACCATTGCTGCGCTGCAGAATGCAAATGCCCCCTGAGTGATGCCGAAATTGACGCCGGAACCGGCGATTCGGGTCCTGGGTTTAGAACGTTCCAAACTCGGGATTTAGATCGAAACAATATCGCCGGCGACCGCCCGCATCGTCATCGTCCTTGGGAATTCGTCATGTCCACGTCCACCCGACTGCAATACAGCCCCCTCGCCGCCGCATTGTTCCTGGCGATGGCGGCCGCCATGCCCGCCGCCGCGCAGGACGCGCCAGCGCAAGATCCGAACCAGCAGAAAACCGAATCCGCCAAGAGCGAGGCCAAGACCCTCGACACGGTCGCCGTGACCGGTTCGCGCATCAAGCGCTCCGAGATCGAGGGCCCGGCACCGGTTACCGTCATCACCGGCGAGCAGATGAAGAAGGAGGGCTTCGCCACCGTCTACGACGCGTTGCAGACGATCACCGAAGCGATCGGCAACGTCGAGCAGGACTACAACTGGGGCCAGTCCTCGGTCAACGCCAGCCCGCTCAACCTGCGCAACCTCGGTCCCGGCCGCAGCCTGCTGCTGATCAACGGACATCGCGTCGCCGACTATCCGATGCCCTACCAGGGCAAGAGCAACTTCGCCAACTTCAACAACATTCCGTCCGGCATCGTCGAGCGCATCGAAGTGCTGTCGGGCAGCGCCTCGGCCATTTACGGTTCCGACGCGATGGGCGGCGTGGTCAACGTGATCCTCAAGGAAAGCGCCGACGAGCACCAGTTGCGGATCCGGCTGGGCGACGCGACCCGCGGCGGACGCAAGACCGCCGATGTGGTGCTGTCGGGCGGCTTCTCCGGCGACAAGTGGAACCTGGTCTACAACCTGCAGCATTTCGATCGCGGCGAGCTGCTGGCCGGCGACCGTCCGTTCATGGACAGCGAAGACGACAAGCCGTACCTGCGGTGGGGACCGGGCGAGCGCCACTTCGGCATCGCCAGCCTGACGCCGTATACCGGTATCCGCCTGACCGACCTGGACAATATCGGACCGACCGGCCGTACCAACATCGGAATGCCTGCAGGCGCGTGCAGTCAGTACGGCAATCTGTACTACGCGGCCGAACGCCTGGGTTACGACCGCAACACCAACACCGAATACCACGACGGCCAGTATTGCGCGCAGCGCGTCTTCCAGAACTGGGCCCTGCGCACCGGTAGCCAGGACGACTCGCTGTACCTGCACGGCACCTACGATTTCAGCGACAGCCTGCAAGGCTGGGCCAACCTGGGCGTGTGGAAATCGACCGGCCGTTTCAACAGCTTCCTCGATGCGTTCGGTAGCGGGGCCTACTGGGATCCGCGCGCCAATGGCGGCGCCGGCGGCTCGCGCGAGATGGTGAAATGGTTCTCGCCGCAGGAATTCGGCGGACGCAACAAGATCCTGACCTTGTCGGACGAGCTGGCCCTGGACTTCAGCGCAGGCGTGAAGGGCACTCTCGCCGACCGCTTCGATTGGGAAGCGTCGGTGGGTCGCGCAACTTATGAAGTGAAGGAGTCGTTCCCGGTGTACAACCAGGGCGACATGTTCGATTACTTCATGGGCGCGCAGCAGGGTACGCAAGCGAATGTGCGTAATCCCGCCGTCAAACTCGGGGAGGAGGGCGATTACCGCGATTTGCCGATCTATTCGCCCGACTACAACAAGCTGTGGAACCCGATCTCGCCCGGCGACTTCGCCACGTTCACCGATCGTGGCGAGAAGAAGGCGCGTTCGTGGCTGACCCAGGCGCAATTCACGATCAGCGGCGACCTGTTCGAAGGTTGGGCCGGCCCGATCGGCTTCGCCGGCGTGCTGGAAGCCGGCAAGCAGGGCTACAAGCTCACTCCGGAACCGAAGACCCTGAACTGCGACGCCGACTGCTGGTACACGCCGTTCGGCAACATCGAACAGGGCGGCGGCGAACGCAACCGTTATGCCGCGGGCGTCGAATTCCGCGTTCCGTTGCTGGAGACGCTGACCGCCAATATCGCCGGCCGCTACGACAAGTACGACGCGGTGCGCAGTGGCGCGAAGTTCACTTACCAGACCGGCCTCGAATGGCGCCCGTTCGACACCCTGCTGGTCCGCGGCAGTTACGGCACCTCGTTCCGTGCGCCGGACATGCACTTCGTCTATGCCAAGGCCAGTTCGGGCATTTCCGACTTCACCGACTATGTCGCCTGCGCAAAGGATCCCGCGCACCCGGCCGGCCAGTGCCCGCGCGACAGCTACAAGATCGAAGACGCCGTGGTCAACCGCGGTGGTACGCCGGACTTGAAGTACGAAGAAGGCAAGTCGTGGACCGCCGGTTTCGTCTGGGACGCCTTCACCAATTTCTCGGTGACCGCGGACTACTGGAGCGTGCAGATCGACAACATCATCGACACCATCGACGTCGACGAGTTGCTGAAGACCGAGGCCTACTGCACCCAGAACGGCTTCACGCCGGACGGCGCGCCGTTGGCGGTGCCGCCGACCGCGGAATGGTGTGCGGAAGCGACGAGCCGCATCCATCGCAACGGGCCTGCAAACGTGGCGGGTAATGTCACCGTTGACATCAATCCGATCAATCGCGCGGAAACCCAGGTCGAAGGCTTCGACGTCTCGGCACGCTACCGCTTGCCGGATACCCGCATCGGCGATTGGAGCTTCGGTCTGAACTACACCGACATGCTGACCTACAAGTCGCGCCGCACGGTGACCGAGCCGCTGGAAAACACCCGCAAGGACCAGAACCCTCGTACCAAGCTCACCTTGAGCGCCAACTGGACGTGGGAGAAGTGGAACGCGACGCTTCTGATGTACCAGAAGTCCGGCGGCCGCATCAACAACTGGGGTGGCTGCATGCCGCTGGCCGATGGCAACACCGACCTGAGCTATATCGACAACGATACCTGCCAGGACACGAGGGCGGGCAGCCCGACCTTCGGCCAGACCTCGTCGCGGGTCTATGCTCATCGCGAACCGCGTCGCTACTTCAACGGCAGCGTCGGCTACCAGTTCACCGACGATCTGAAGGTCAACTTCTACGTCTCCAACATCTTCGACAAGATCTACGGAGACAAGTGGTGCGGTGATTTCGCGTACTGCATCGACGATCCGGTCGGTCGCGAAGTCGCGCTGGAGCTGGTTGCGAAGTTCAAGTAATCGGCAACGTCTCGGCAACAAGTCCACGGCCCCCTTCCGCAGATGCGGAAGGGGGCCCGGATCGGGATCGAAAAATCCTTCCCCAATCAAATTGGTAGAGGAATGGTCTTCGGTTGTCGGCAGGATTCGCCAGCCTATGCGATGGAGCCTGCCCGGAGTTTGCGCAAGTTGTTCTCCCGCGCACCAAGCCATCCCGCGATCTCGGCGCTTCGCCGCGAAGCAATTCTCTGATTCCACAACGACTTAATCGCAATCGGCGCGTCGTAGTCGCGAATTGCTGCGGCGCAGGATGCATTCCCTCCGCAAATGATGTCGAAATAACATTTGGCGGGGTTGTCAGGCTTTGAAAATTGGAACGTTCTAAATCCGGAATTTGAACGTTCAAATGATGCGGTCACAGGGCTCGCAAGAAAGGAAAACACGCATGAAGGTAAGGGTCCAGCACAGGGTCAAGTTCGGCATGCCAGGTACGGTACGTCGCATGGCGGGGCTGATCGGTCTGCTGGCCGCGATGGCGTGTCCGGCGCAAGCCGGCGACCTGGCGGCCGAGGTCAATACCTTCATCGGCACTCAGGACGAAGGCAACACCTATCCCGGTGCATCGGCACCCTTCGGCTTGATCCAGGTCGGGCCGATCACCGATCACTACGCCGGCTATCGCTATACCGACGCGAAGATCCGCGGCTTCGGCCATTCCTTCGTTTCCGGCGCGGGTTGCTGGGAGCAGGGTGGCGACGTGTCGGTGTTGCCGGTGACCGGCAGCATCGGGCCGGGCGGCGCGTTCGACACCAGCAAGAAGGCCGAGTCGTTCGATTACAAGAAATACGCATCCGCCTACACCCATGAAGGCGAAATCGGCCGGGCCGGCTACTACAAGGTGCGGCTGACCGACTACGGCGGCATCGACGCGGAAACCACCGCGCTGACCCGTGCCGGCGCCGAGCGCTACACCTTCGCGGCGGACCAGAAGACCGGGCACATCCTGGTCAATCCGGGCCAGGCCAACGAGAAGCACGAAGTCGTCGGCAGCGTGATCGACGTGGTCGGCGACCGCGTGGTCGAAGGCAAGCTGGTCACCAAGAGTTTCTGCGGCGGGCATCAGTACACCACCTGGTTCCGCATCGAGTTCGATCGCCCGTTCAAGGCCTTCGGCACCTGGGACAAGGAAGGTGCGGTTCCAGGTTCGCGCCACAGCATGGGCGAACAGTGGCAGGTGGCCAACGGCGCGTGGCTGAGCTTCGACCTGGGCAAGTCGCGCAGCGTGACCGCGGTTTCCGCGATCTCGCACGTCGATGCGGAAGGCGCGCGCAAGAACCTGACCGCCGACGGCAAGCGCAACGGCAAGCTGGTCGCGTTCGACGCGATGCGCCAGCAGGCGCAGGACGCGTGGCGCAAGGAGCTGTCGGGCGTGCGCGTGCAGGGCGGCAGCGCCGACGATCGCTCCGTGTTCTATACCGCGCTGTACCACGCGCTGCTGCAGCCGATGACCGGCAGCGATGCCGACGGCCGCTATCGCGGCTACGACGACAAGATCCACGTCGCCGACGGCTGGACCTATTACGAGTATTTCTCGCTCTGGGACACCTACCGTTCGCAGAACCAGTTGCTGGCCCTGCTGCGACCGCAGCGTGCGCGCGACATCGCGCGTTCGGTGCTGGCGATCCAGGAGCAGGGCGGCTGGCTGCCGCGCTGGGGCTATGCGAATTTCGACACCAACATCATGACCGGCGATCCGGTGACGCCGTGGCTGGTGGACC
This sequence comes from Pseudoxanthomonas helianthi, assembly GCF_017939625.1. Taxonomy (GTDB): domain Bacteria; phylum Pseudomonadota; class Gammaproteobacteria; order Xanthomonadales; family Xanthomonadaceae; genus Pseudoxanthomonas_A; species Pseudoxanthomonas_A helianthi. The sequence goes on along the minus strand of NZ_JAGKTC010000001.1, from coordinate 848,652 downwards.
TGTGGCGCTTCGGCGCGCTGCAGGGACGCGAGCAGCAGGCGTGGGCGGCGCTGTGGCAGAACGCCTCGGGCCGTCCGCCGATGGGTTCGCGCGCGCAGGGCCGCGCCGGCAACGACAGCTACCTCGCCAACGGCTATGTCGAATACGACCGTGCGTACCCGTCGAAGGGCATGGATGTCGACCAGCACCACGGCGGGTCGGCGACGCTCGAATACGCACTGGGCGATTGCGCGCTGGCGCAGATGGCCACGGCATTGGGGCACGAGAAGGAAGCGGCGTTGCTGCATCAGCGCGGCCGCAACTGGCGCAAGGTCTGGGATGCGGATACGGTAGATGCGGAGCTCGGTTTCAAGGGTTTCCCGCGTCCGCGCATCGAAGGCGGCGCGTTCTACTCGCCTCCGCAGGGCGGCTACAGCCCGCGCTCCAATCACGGTTTCCACGAAGGCACCGCGTGGCAGTACCAGTGGCTGACCCAGCAGGACGTGCCCGGTTTCGTCGAAGCGGTCGGCGGCAAGGACAATGCGCTCAAGCGCCTCGACGCGTTCTTCGCCTACGACGATCTGGTCAAGGATCCGGCCAATGCCGCGCGCAAGGACTGGGTGGTCGGGCCATACAGCTACTACAACCAGTATCGCTACAACCCGAACAACGAACCCGACCTGCACGCGCCGTGGATGTACACGCTGCTCGGCCAGCCGTGGAAGACCGCGACCGTGCTGCGCGCGGCGCAGCGCCTGTTCACCAATGCGCCCAACGGCGTCACCGGCAACGATGATCTGGGCACGATGTCGGCGTGGTACCTGTTCAGCGCGGTCGGCCTGTACCCCGCGGTGCCGGGCTCGGGCCAGTTCCTGCTGCACACGCCGCGCTTCGAACGCGTCGAACTCGACCTGGGCAACGGCAAGACCCTGCGGCTCGAGGCCCCCGGCGCCGATGGCGGCAAACTGCAGTATGTCCGGTCGGTGCAGTTCGACGGCGTCGATTACACTCCGGTCTGGCTGGACTGGTCGCGCCTGAGCCAGGGCGGCACGGTCCGCTTCGATCTTGGCGCGGAAGCGCCGACGACCGGTTGGGGTACCGCGCAGGCCGACTTGCCCGCGCCGCTGTGCGCGGCGCCGGGCGCGGGTGCGCGGTGATGCGGACGGACAGCGGCGCGAATCGACGGGGGTAATGCGGGCGTGGCGGAGAAAAAGGCACGAAACACGGCTTCCTCGGCCCGCCGCGCGGTGACGGTCAACGACATCGCGCGGGCCGCCGGCGTGTCGCGGGCCACCGTATCGCTGGTGTTGCGCGAAAGCCCGCTGGTCCATGCCGACACCCGCGCACGCGTGCAGGCCGAACTGGCCCGCCAGCGCTATGTGTACAACCGCGGCGCCGCCAACCTGCGCCGGCGCACTTCCTCCAGCGTCGCGCTGGTGATCAACGACCTGTCGAATCCGTTCTTCGCCGAATTCGCCGCCGGCGTCGACCAGACGCTCGCGGCCAAGGGTTACGTGACCCTGCTCGGCAGCGCCGGCGAATCGCCTGAACGCCAGCAGGCGGTGCTGGCTTCGCTGATGGAACACACGCCGGCCGGGCTGATCCTGTCGCCGGCCGAAGGCAGCGACGGCGAGAGCCTGCGCCAAGTGCTGGGCCACAGCAACGTGCTGCTGTTCAACCGCGCCGTGGCTGGCACCGATTGGGACTTCCTCGCGCTGGACAACCGCCACGGCGCCTACCTGGCGACTTGCCACGTGATCGGGCTGGGCCATCGGCGCATCGCTTTCTTCGGCGGCCACGCCGACTCCAGCTCGTGCCAGCAGCGACGCGAAGGCTTCGCCCAGGCGATGGCGGAGGCCGGGCTGGAAGTGCCGGAAGCTTCGCTGATCGAATCGGCGCCCAATCGCCTCGAAGCCGCCGCGCGCACCGCCGAGTTGTTTGCGGGTGACGCCGCGCCGACCGCCGCCGTCTGCTACAACGACAACGTCGCGCTGGGCCTGATGTTGGGCCTGGCGTCGCGCGGGATCCGCGCGGGCCGGGATTTCTCCATCACCGGCTTCGACGACATTTCCGAAGCGGCGGCGACCACGCCGGCGCTGACCACGATTGCGGTGAATCCGCGCGAACGCGGCCGCCAGGCCGCGGAGCTGTTGTTGCAACGCATCGACCATCCCGAAGCCGAACCCCGGCACACGGTGGCGACGGTGGAACTGCGCATCCGCGAAAGCTGCGGCGCGCCGAAAAGAACCTGACCGGCGCCCTGCGTCCGTCCTCCCGATGAGCGAACCGATGTCGAAAATTGTGTGTTTTGGCGAGGCTTTGATCGATCTACTCGCGCAACCGCCCGCCACCCCGGACGCGCCGCGCGCGTTCCTGCAATACGCGGGCGGCGCGCCGGCGAACGTCGCCGTGGCTGCGGCCAGGCTCGGCGCCGACACGCATTTCGCCGGCATGCTCGGCGAGGACATGTTCGGCGACTTCCTGTTCGACAGCTTCACCGCGATGGGCGTGGCCACCGATTGCATCGTGCGCACCGACGAAGCGAAGACCGCGCTGGCCTTCGTCGCGCTGGACGCGGACGGCGAACGCAGCTTCAGCTTCTATCGCCCGCCGGCGGCGGACCTGCTGTTCCGCGCCGAGCACTTCCATCCGGCCTGTTTCGATCGCGCCGGCGTGTTCCACGTCTGCTCGAACAGCCTGACCGACGAGGCGGTGGCCGAAGCCACGCTGCATGGCATGGCGCGCGCGCGTGAAGCCGGCGCCGTGGTCAGCCTGGACCTGAACCTGCGTCCCGCGCTGTGGCCGCACGGCGTCGATCCGTCGCCGCGCCTGTGGCAGGCGCTGGAACGGGCCGACCTGGTCAAGCTGTCGCGCGAGGAGCTTGAGTACCTTGCGGGTCCGCTGGGAGGCGAAGGCGAGGTGCTGTCGCGACTGTTCGCCGCGCAAGCGCAGTGCGTGGTGGTCACCGATGGTGCCGCGCCGGTGCGCTGGTTCACCCGCGAATCGAAGGGGCAGGTGACCGGTTTCCGCGTCGACGCGCTCGACACGACCGCCGCCGGCGACGCCTTCGTCGGCGGTTTGCTGGTGCGCCTGGGCGAACGCGGTGGCGATGGCCGCGGCTTCGCCGGATTCTGCCGCGACCGTGCCGCCATCGAGGATGCGATCCGTTTCGGCGCCGCGGTCGGCGCGCTCGCGGTGACCCGCAAGGGCGCGTTCGCCGCCATGCCCAACCACGACGAAGTGCAGCGACTGCTGCAGGAGCAAGCCCCCCATGCTGCCTGAGACCCCCACGCCCGATTTCCGTTCGCCGCATTTCCTGCGCGCGCACATCGCCGACACCATGGCGTTCTACCATCCGCACTGCATCGATCCGGCGGGCGGGTTCTTCCACTATTACAAGGACGACGGCACGGTCTACAACGCCAGCCATCGCCACCTGGTCAGCAGCACGCGCTTCGTCTTCAACTACGCGATGGCGTATCGCGAATTCGGCGATCCCGAATACCTGGAGGCGGTGAAGCACGGCCTGCGCTTCCTGCGCGAGAAGCATCGCAACGCGGCGAGCGGCGGCTATGCGTGGACGCTGCGCGACGGCCGCGTCGAGGACGACATGAACCATTGCTACGGCGTGGCCTTTGTCCTGCTGGCGTATTCGTGCGGGCTGAAGGCCGGCATCGAGGAATCGCGCGGCTGGATGGACGAGACCTGGCAGTTGCTGGAACGGCACTTCTGGGAAGCGGAGTTCGGCCTGTACAAGGACGAGGCCGACGCGCAGTGGAATTTCACCCGCTATCGCGGCCAGAACGCCAACATGCACATGTGCGAGGCGATGCTGGCCGCGTTCGAAGCCAGCGGCGAACGCCGCTACCTGGAGCGCGCGCTGACCCTCGCGGACAACATGACCCGCCGGCAGGCGGCGATGGCCAGCGGGCTGGTGTGGGAGCACTACGATCCGAGCTGGAACATCGACTGGAACTACCACCTGGACGATCCCAAGCATCTGTTCCGTCCGTGGGGTTTCCAGCCGGGCCACCAGACCGAATGGGCCAAGCTGCTGATGATCCTCGACCGCCACGTCGACGCCGACTGGCTGGTGCCGACGGCGCGCCATCTGTTCGATACCGCGGCGAAGCATTCGTGGGACGACAAGCGCGGCGGCCTGTACTACGGCTTCGCGCCGGAATCGCGACGCCAGCCCGACATGACCGGGGCGCCGATCGGCGATGGCATGTTCGTCTGCGACGACGACAAGTACTTCTGGGTGCAGGCCGAATCGCTGGCTGCTGCGGCGTTGCTGGCCGCGCGCACGGGCGACGCCGCTTACTGGGACTGGTACGACCGCTTGTGGGCGTATTCGTGGAAGCACATGGTCGACCACCGCTACGGCGCGTGGTACCGGATCCTCGATGCGGACAACCGCAAGTACGACGACGAGAAGAGTCCGGCCGGCAAGACCGATTACCACACCATGGGCGCCTGCCACGAAGTGTTGAATGTCGTGCGCAAGTGATGGATGCGGAGATGTGCGGAGTATCGAAGGACAGGAAAGAACGGGTCAGGGACCGATGTCGAAAGAAGCGTAGTCGGTTGCTTTTAATTTAGATCGTTCAAATATCGGAAAAATGCGGTATGGAGTGGGAAGTGGCGAGGCCGGGTGGTTGTATCGGCCATTGCATTTAGATCGTTTCAGCCATCAACGACGCAAGAATTCCTGGGAGGGAATGCAATGAAAAGAAACGCAAGATTGACCACGAAGCTGCTGGTCGTGGCGATGAGTTCGGCGCTGTACGGCATGGCCGCCCAGGCACAGGCCCAGGACGCACCGCCCGCGCAACAGCCGACCGCGTCCCAAAGCGCCACCGACCTCGACAAGGTCACCGTCACCGGCTACCGCTATTCGATCGAGAAGAGCCTCGACCAGAAGCGCAACGCCAATGCGGTCGTCGAAGTCATCACCGCCGAAGACGTCGGCAAGTTCCCCGACAAGAACGTCGCCGATGCGTTGCAGCGCGTACCGGGCGTGCTGATCGACCGCGATGGCGGCGAAGGCAAGTACGTCAGCGTGCGCGGCCTGTCCTCGGAGCTGGTCCTGACCGAATTGAACGGCAACTACATCGCCACCGCCGAATCCAATGGCGATCCGGCCCGTTCGTTCAACTACACGCTGCTACCGGCGAACCTGCTGGGCAGCGCCGAGCTGTTCAAGACGCCGGAAGCGCGCATCGACGAAGGCGGCGTCGGCGGCACCGTGATCCTGCACACGCGCCGTCCGCTGGAACTGGAATCGAACACCGGTTTCGTCTCCGTCGAAGGCACCCGGTCCGACACCAGCAAGAAGAACGACGGCCAATTCTCCGGTTCGTATTCGTGGCACGACAAGGACAATCGCTTCGGCGTGTTCGTGGGCTACACCCAGCAGAAGCGCACCACGACTACCATGGGCGCCAGCACCGAGAGCTGGCAGTGGTATGGCCGCGACGAAGGCGGCACCGCTGTCGACGTCAACGGCCGGCCCTCCGACTTCAATTCGAATTGGTGGGGTGGCACGGGCTTCTGGGACCAGAACGGCCATTACTACACCGGCTTCATGATGCCGACCTCGGTCAACCTGAACGTCAAGGAAGAGGAACGCGAGCGCAAGGGTGGCCAGCTGACCTTGCAGTTCAAGCCAACCGACAATCTGACCCTGACCGCGAACTACTTCCGTTTCGACTTGTCGCAGAATTCGCAGACCCACACGATCAAGGTTCCGGAATGGAACATCGCCCGCTACTACGGCGATGGCAACTGGCCCGGCGGCCGACTGCTGGACGGCCTGCACTTCGATCCCAGCGGCACCATCGTCACCGGCGCGGACTACAGCCTGCATGCCGGCAAGGCCTACTACTGCAGTGAGGAAGAGGCCGCTGCCGCCGGCATGGCTCCGGGGGGATGGGGTTCGGACGACTGCACCGTGCCGACCCCGCAGATCACCGGCAGCTACAACATCGAGAAGTCGCGCTCGCAGACCGCCGACCTTGCGGTCGAGTGGCACGGCGAAGCACTGGACCTAGCCTTCAAGGGCGGCCGCACCTGGGCCAAGGGCGGCCCGTCGCTGCAATTCTCGGTGCCGCTGAAACCGCGCAAGCAGAATGCCGACGGCAGCTGGGTCAACGGCAACTTCGCCAGTGCGTGGGACCTGACCCGCACGCCGACGATGACGTTCTCGCCGGAACTGATGCAGAATCTGAAGAACGGCATCTTGCAGGTCGACACCGGTTCGACCGGCTCGTCCTGGACCCGCAACAACAACGAGCAGAAGTACGCCCAGATCGATGGCACCTGGCATACGGAAGGCGGTTTCCTGGAATCGTTGCAATTCGGCGTCAAGGCCCGTGACGGCAGCATCCACCGCAGCACAGGCAATACCTACTGGGTGTGCCCCGGCACCGATCCGAGCGACTACGAGAACCGTTATTGGAATGGTGGCTGCGCCGCCCTCGCCAGTCAGTTCTCGCCGGATTTCATTTACGCGTTGGGTGGTCTGGCCGGTGGCATCAGTGCTAGCGCATTCCCGGCGATCAATTACCCGGCCTATATCGCCTGGTTGAACAGTACGTTCGGCGACCAGCAGACCCGCGAGGAAGACAACTTCGTCTACAACGTCGAAGAGAAGATCGCCTCCGCTTACCTGCAGGCCAACTTCAGCACCGAACGCCTACGCGGCAACCTTGGCGTGCGCGTCGCCAGGACCAAGCAGCATGCCGATTCGACGGACAAGGTCACTTCTTACAATGACTACTTCTTCGACGACGCCAACGGCAATCCGCTGGCTTGCGTGTTCGGCAATTCCGGCCCGGTGCCCGCCGGGGCCCCCGCAGGCACCCAGTGCGGTAGCGAAGGCTACTGGAAGCTTTCGGACAGCGTGCAGCACCCCGAGTCGTTCACCGTTGCCGCGGTCGACCGCACCTACACCGATGTACTGCCAAGCTTCAACATTGCGTACGACCTGACCGACAACCTGGTGCTGCGTGGCGCCGCGTCGAAGGTGATTTCGCGTCCGAGCTACGGTGACATCGCCTCCCCTGGCAGCCTGAACTACTTCAGTCAGGAATATGTCGACGACCGTCGCCTGACCGGTGGCGCTGGTGAACTTGGCTGGTATGGTTCGGGTAGCAACAAGTATCTGGAACCGTTCAAGGCTGTCCAGGTCGACGTGGGCCTGGAGTGGTACTGGCAACCGGGTTCGGTGATTGGCGCCGGACTGTTTCGCAAGGACATCAAGAACTTCTCGGTGCCGGTGATCAACGATGTCACCATGGTCATCAACGGTGAAACCGTTACGGTGCAGAACTACGACACCCGTGCTGGCGGTCAGGATGCGGTTTCGCAGGGTATCGAACTGTATGCGCAGCACACCCTGGATTGGGGCTTGGGCTTCCAGTTCAACTACACCTACAACGATGCCAACAAGGCGAAGGTCGTTCTGGATGATGGCACCGTCATCGGCAAGAGCTCGATGCCCGGCACCGCCAAGAACCAGGTCAACTTGACCGTGTTCTACGAAACCGAGAAGCTGTTGCTACGCAGCTCGTTCAACCGTCGCGGTGAGGTGGTGCAGGGCCTGGTTAATGGCCTGAGCCTCTACGATCAGCCGTACTACCAGCTCGACGTGAATGCCGCGTACAACATCACTCCGGCGCTCAGCATCAGCGCCTCGGTGCTGAACCTGACCGAGGAAAAGACGCGTTCCCATCTCGGTAACGACACCGTGGACCGCTTCTACTCCAACGGCTACGCGGGTCGCGTTGCCTATCTTGGCCTGACCTACAAGTTCTGACCTGCAAGGTGCGGTATCCCCCTCGTGCCACGTGGCACGAGGGGTTTTTTGGGCGAAACTGCCCGCCTTCGCGGCCGCCGATGGCTCGGACGGCCGCGATCCTGTTTCTGCGACCATCCTTCGGTTGCCTGGCAAGAAGGGATCTGCAGTGACCTCTACCGACAAGCGGATCAAGAGCATCGTCGTCGTGGGCGGCGGCAGCGCCGGCTGGATGGCGGCGGCGGCGTTGGCCACGTACGTGGGGCAGGGCACGGACGTCCGCCTGGTCGAATCCGAGGAAATCGGCATCGTCGGCGTGGGCGAGTCCACCGTGCCGTACATGAAGACCTTCAATACCCAGGTGCTGGGCATCCGCGAAGCCGACTTCGTCGTGCAGACGCAGGGCACGTTCAAGCTCGGCATCCAGTTCAACGACTGGGGCCGCATCGGCGACAGCTATGTGCACGGCTTCGGCACGATCGGACGTTCGCTGGGCCCGCTTCCGTTCCACCAGTATTGGTTGAAGCTGTTCCTGGCCGGCCGCGCGCCGGAGATCGGCGCCTATTCGCTGCCCACTGCGGCTGCGCCGCTGGACAGGTTCATGGTCAGCCCGGCCGACGCGGCGCCGGGATCGCCGTTGGCGGACATCGCCTACGGCTACCAGTTCGATGCGGGGCTGTATGCGCGTTACCTGCGTGGCGTTGCCGAGCACAGGGGCGTGAAGCGCATCGAAGGCAAGATCGTCGACGTGGTCCAGCGCGGCGAGGACGGCTTCATCGAAGCGGTGGTGCTGGAAGGCGGCGAGCGCGTCGAAGGCGAGTTGTTCATCGACTGCTCGGGTTTCCGCGGCTTGCTGATCGAGCAAACCCTGAAGGCGGGGTACGAAGCCTGGAACCAGTGGCTGCCCTGCGACCGCGCAATGGTCGTGCCCAGTGCTAGCGCCGGGCCGCTGACCCCGTACACGCGCGTGACCGCGCAGGCGGCGGGCTGGCAATGGCGCATTCCGACGCAGCATCGCGTGGGCAACGGTTACGTGTATTCCAGCCAGCACATCAGCGACGACGAGGCTGCGGCGACCTTGCTCGCCAACCTCGACGGGCGCGCACTGGCCGAGCCCCGGCCGTTGCGCTTCACACCCGGCAGGCGCAGGAAGTTCTGGGAGAAGAACGTCGTTGCCGTGGGCCTGGCCGGCGGCTTCATGGAGCCGCTGGAATCGACCAGCATCTACCTGGCCCAATCGGGCATCCAGCGTCTGCTCGGCCTGTTTCCGGATCGCGATTTCGCCCCGATGCTGTCCGACCGCCTCAATCGCGAATCCGCTTTCGAACACGAGCGGGTCCGCGATTTCCTGGTCCTGCACTACAACGCGACCGAACGCGACGACACGGCGTTCTGGGACCAGTGCCGCACGATGTCGATCCCCGACACTCTGCGCGAGACCGTTGAGTTGTTCCGGCTGGACGGCCGCTACTTCCGCAACGCCGAGGACTTCTTCGCGTTGCCGAGCTGGGTCCAGGTGATGCTCGGCCAACGCATCATCCCCCGCGGTTACCATCCGATCGTGGATCAGATGCCCGAAGACAAGCTGGTGCAATTCGTCGAGCGCGCACGCCAGGCCGTGGCCAGCGGCGTGGCGGCGATGCCCTCGCACCAGGCCTTCATCGACCAAAACTGCAAGGCGCCCCAACCATGACCCGAACCTCTCCCCTCCGCGCTTCGTCGTTCCTGCGATTGTTGGCGGCCGTGGTGCTCGCCGCCGCCGCGCTGGCAGCGACCGCGAGTCCATACGACGCCCGCGAGGTGGGCGGCGAATGGCGGTTCCGCCTCGTCCCCGGCGACGCGCAGGCAGAAGCGCATCGCGACGCCGTGGACTGGCACGCGGCGACGGTACCCGGTTCCGTGCATACCGATCTGTTCGCCAACAAGCTGATCCCCGATCCCTATGTCGGCGCGCCGGAAGCCGGCCTGCAATGGATCGGGCTGGCCGACTGGGAATACGAAGGCCGCTTCGACGTCGATGCCGCCACGCTGCAGCGCAAGCACGCCGCCCTGGTGTTCGATGGCCTGGACACGTTTGCGACCGTCGAACTCAACGGTCGCAAGATCCTCGATGCCGACAATTACTTCCGCACCTGGCGCGTGCCGGTCGATGGCCTGCTGAAGGCGCAGGGCAACGAACTGCGCATCGTGTTCCGTTCCCCGATCCGCAAACTGCTGCCGCAGGTGCTGGCCATGCCGAACAGGATCGCCGGCAACTATCCGTCGCCCTACGGCGACGAGCCGAAGGACGCGATGACCGGCAACTTCGCGCGCAAGCCCGGTTACCACTATGGCTGGGACTGGGGTCCGCGTTACGTCACCGCCGGGATCTGGCGGTCGATCCGGGTGGAAAGCTGGAACGATACCCGCATCGCCGATTTCGTGGTGAGCACGAAGGCGCTGGATGAGAAACGAGCCGAGCTCGCGCTTGCGCTGTCGGTAGCCAGCGACGTTGCGCAGCATGCCGCAGTCGAAATCGACATCGTCGACCCCGACGGCAAGCGCGTGGACACGCTACGTCGCGACTTCGAGCTGAAGGCCGGCGACAACGAGTTGTCGTTGCAGGCCGGCATCGACCAGCCCCGTCGTTGGTGGCCGGTCGGTTATGGCGAACAGGCGCGCTATCGCTTCGCCGCCCGCGTCGTCGATGCGCGTGGGGAGACGTTGCGCACCGAGTTGAAGACCGGCCTGCGCACCGTCGAGCTGCGCCGCGACAAGGACGACGATGGCGGCCAGGGTTTCGCCTTCGTCATCAACGGCGTGCCGGTGTTCGCCAAGGGCGCCAACGTGATCCCGTTCGACGCCTTCCCGGCGCGTGTCACCCGCGAACGCCTGCGCCGCGACCTGCAGGCGGCGCGCGACGCCAACATGAACATGGTCCGCAACTGGGGCGGCGGCTATTACGAATCCGACGACTTCTTCGACCTGACCGACGAGCTGGGCCTGCTGGTGTGGCAGGACTTCATGTTCGGCGGCGGCATGCCGCCGGCCTACGATCCCGCATTCCGCGCCAACGTCGTTGCCGAGGCGCGCGACAACGTGCGCCGCCTGCGCCACTACGCCAGCATCGTGCTGTGGAACGGCAACAACGAGGAAGAAACCGCATGGAAGGACTGGGGCCACCGCAAGAAGCTGGTGGAAGCCGACCCCGTGTTCGCCGCGAAGGTCTGGCAAGGTTACGTCGATTTGTTCGGGCATGACCTGCGCCAGGTCGTGGCCGAGGAAGGCCTGGGCGTGCCGTACTGGTCCAGTTCGCCGAGCAACGACCTCGACGAGAAGGCCAACGATTCGAAGCGCGGCGACAAGCATTACTGGGACGTGTGGGGCGGCCCCGCGCATCCGCCGGTCGCCTATCTGGACGAAACGCCGCGCTTCATGTCCGAATTCGGCCTGCAGGCATGGCCGGCGCAGCCGACCGTCGATGCGTTCGCCAAGCGCGACGAGCAATCCGTCGATGGCCCGGTGATCCGCGCCCACCAGAAGTTCATGGCCGGCGAGGGCAACACGCGGTTGATGTTGTATGTCGAGCGGGAATACGGCAAGCCACGCGACTTCGCCGACTTCATCTACCTGAGCCAGGTGATGCAGGCCGACGGCATCGAACTGGCGGCGCTGCACCATCGCGCCTCGCGGCCGTACACCATGGGCTCGCTGTACTGGCAGCTCAACGACGTGTGGCCGGGCGCATCGTGGTCCAGCGTGGACTACTACGGCCGCTGGAAGGCGCTGCACTACCATGCTCGCCGCTTCTTCGCGCCGGTCGCGGTGGCCGCGTTGCGCAAGGACGGCACGACCACGGTGTCGCTGCTCAACGACCGCAACAAGACGCTGAAGGGCGAATTGCGCCTGCGCGTGTTCGACATGGACGGCAAGCTGCTGCACGAGGAGAAGCGCATGGACGAACTGCCGGCGCTGTCGTCGAAGGCCGTCGGCAAGTTCGTCGATGCCGACCTTCTGCATGGCGCCGACCCGAAGCGCAGCGTGGCGGTGTTCGAGCTGCACGTCGCCGGCGAACCCGTGTCGCGCGGCGTGGTGTATTTCGACGCGGCGAAGTCGCTGGCGCTGCCGGAGCCCGGCCTGCAGGCCAAAATCCAGAAGGCCGGGAACGGCTATCGCGTGACCGTTTCCGCGCGGAAGTTCGCGCGGGCGGTGTGGCTGGATTTCGGCGACGCCGAGGTGCAGTTGTCCGACAATGCCTTCGACCTGGTTCCCGGCGAACAGGTCGTGATCGCCCTGCGCAGCGACGCGAACCTGGAAGCCTTGCGCAAGGCCCTGCACGTGCGCTCGCTGGCCGACGCGCGCTGAACCCTCGGAGGTGTCAGAAGCCATGGTTTCCGTACCGTTGTTCTCCACGCATCGTCGAGTGCTGACGGTTGCCGTCCTCGCCACCGCGCTGGCCGCCTGCGCGACGCAAGCCGAAGCGCCGGGCCGGGCAGCGCCAGCTCCGTCGACACCCCGATTCTGGACATCCTTCGAAACCGGCGAACCGCAGGTCGGCGAAGGCCCGGCGGAGCGTGCCGAAGATGCGAGTCTCGATGTCCGTGCGGGCGATGGTCCCGAGACCGCGTATACCGCACGCCCCCGTGTCGGGTTCACCGGGGTGCATGCACTGGGATATTCCGGAAAGACGACAGCCTCCGCCGGTGGTCGTGCGGACACGAAACTGTTCGATGTCTCCATCCCGGTCACCGCCGCGACCGAGTTGTCCTATCAAGTCTTCCCGCAGTTCGAAGAGGCCGATCAACGCTATCCGGCGACCTACGTGGCGATCGACCTGCATTTCACCGATGGCACGCGGCTGTCCGATCTCGGTGCACGCGACCAGCACGGTTTCGTGCTGTCGCCGCGCGGGCAGGGCGATTCGAAGTCGCTGTACACGCAGCAGTGGAACCATCTGCAGTCGCGCATCGGCGAGGTGGCCGCGGGCAAGACCATCGACCAGATCCTGGTCGGCTACCAGAGTCCGTTCGGGCCCAGCGCGTTCCGCGGCTGGATCGACGACATCAGTATCTTCGACGGCAGCATTGCCCACGTGGCACGTTCCGCCCCGTCGAAGCGTCCCAGCGACCACGTGCTGACCACCCGCGGCACCAATTCGAGCGGCGACTTCTCGCGCGGCAACAACATCCCCGCCACGGCAATGCCGCATGGCTTCAACTTCTGGGCGCCGGTCACCGACGCCGGTTCGTTGAGCTGGTTCTACGAATACGCCAGGCGCAACGACGAGAACAACCGGCCGAAGCTGGAAGCGCTCGCCCTGAGCCACGAAACCAGCCCGTGGATGGGCGATCGCCAGACCTTCCAGGTCATGCCGTCGCTGGCCAGCGGCGTGCCCAGCGCCAATCGTGCCGAACGCGCCGTGGCTTTCCGCCACGAAAACGAGATCGCACGCGCGCACTACTACCAGGTCAAGCTGGACAACGGCATCGTCGCCGAAATCGCGCCGACCGACCATGCCGCGATGTTCCGCTTCACTTTCCCCGGCGATGACGCGAGCCTGATCTTCGATAACGTCACCGACCAGGGCGGTTTGACCCTCTCGCCCCAAAGCGGCGAATTGACCGGCTACACCGACACGCGCAGTGGCTTGTCCAACGGCGCGGCCCGCATGTTCGTCTATGCGAAGTTCGACCGCCCGGTAACGGCCGGCGGCAAGCTGGTCGCCACCGATGGGCCGAAAGGCGGCAAGCGCAGCAAGGTGGCGGGCTACTTCCGCTTCGAGGCCGGCCCGCAGCGCAGCGTCGGCATGCGCATCGCCACTTCGCTGATCAGCGTCGAGCAGGCCAGGCGCAACCTCGAACTGGAAATCGCCGACCAGGACGGTTTCGACGACGTGCGTGAGCGGGCGCAGCGCGCGTGGGACGAGAAGCTGGGGGTGATCGAGGTCGACGGCGCCACGCCGGATCAGCTGACCACGCTGTATTCCAACCTGTACCGGCTGTTCCTGTATCCGAACTCGGCGCACGAGAATACCGGCAGCAACGCGGCCCCGGTCTGGCGCCATGCGGTGCAGTCCTCCGCCAGCAAGGACATCCCGCCAGGCACGACCGAGACGAAGACCGGCGCAGCCATCGCCGCTGGCAAGGTCTACGTCAACAACGGCTTCTGGGATACCTATCGCACGGTGTGGGCGGCGCAATCGTTGCTGGCGCCGCGCCAGGCCGCGGAGATGGTCGACGGCTTCCTGCAGCACTACCGCGACGGCGGCTGGGTGCCGCGCTGGTCATCGCCGGGCTATGCCAACCTGATGACCGGCACCAGTTCGGATGCATCCTTCGCCGATGCCTACGTGAAGGGCGTGGCCGGCATCGATGCCGCCGCGCTCTACCGTGCGACGATCAGGAACGCCGCCGTCGTGCCGCCGAACGACAACGTCGGCCGCAAGGGCATGGAGGTCGCGCCGTTCATCGGCTACACCCCGAGCTCGGTCGGCGAAGGCGTGTCGTGGGCGCTGGAGGGTTACATCAACGACTACGGCATCGCCAACATGCTGGCGGCGATGGCGAAGGATCCGGCGCCGCCGGTCGCGCGCGAACGGCTGGAAGCGGAAAGCGCCTACTACCGCAACCGTGCGCTCAACTACGTGCGCATGTTCGATCCGGCGATCGGTTTCTTCCAGGGCCGTGCCCTCGACGGCAAGTGGAAGTCGCCGGCCCGCGACTACAACCCGGAAGTCTGGGGCCACGAGCACGACTACACCGAAACCAATGGCTGGGGTTTCGCCTTTCTCGCCCCGCACGATGGCCAGGGCCTGGCCAATCTGTACGGCGGCCGCGATGCGTTGGCGCGCAAGCTGGATGCGTACTTCGCCACGCCGGAAACCGCGGGCCATCCGGGTTCCTATGGCGGCGTGATCCACGAGATGGTCGAAGCGCGCGACATACGCATGGGTCAGTGGGGTTTCTCCAATCAGGTCGCGCACCACGTGCCGTGGATGTACCTGTACACCGGGCAGCCGTGGCGCACGCAGGAAATCGTGCGTGAAGTGCTGGCGCGGATGTACATCGGTTCGGAGATCGGCCAGGGCTATCCCGGCGACGAGGACAACGGCGAGTCGTCGGCCTGGTGGCTGTTCGCCGCGCTGGGCTTCTATCCGCTGCAGATGGGCAGCGAGAACCTGGTGATCGGCTCGCCGCTGTTCACCAGGGCGACCGTCCGGCTGGACAACGGGAAGAAGCTGGTGATCAGCGCGCCGGACAACAGCCGCGAAAACATCTACGTCGCCGGTCTCACCGTGAACGGCAAGGCATGGGACAGGACTTTCATTCCGCATCGCCTGCTCGCGCAAGGCGGCGAGGTCGAGTTCAGGATGTCGGCGAAACCCGGCACGTGGGGACGTGATGCCGCAGCGCTGCCGCCGTCGCTGACCGCCGGCGATGCGCCCGCCGCGCCGTTGGCCGATCTCACCGGCCCGGGTCGGGGCATTGCTTCGAGCAGCGTTCCCGGCGTGAAGGCGGGTGCATTGTTCGACGATACTTCGGGGACCGAATCGGTCTTCTCCGCCAAATCGCCGGTATCGGTGGTCTATGTTTTCGACAAGAAGCCGGCCGAAGCGGTGAGTTTCTATACGCTGACTTCGGGCAACAGCAGCGGCCATCCGACTGCATGGACGCTGGAAGGATCCGATGACGGCAAGGACTGGAAAACGCTGGATCGCCGCAACGGCGAGACCTTCGAATGGACGCGCTATACGCGTCCGTTCCGATTGGCTTCGCCCGCCAGCTATCGCCAGTACCGACTGGTCGTCAGCGCGGCCAGCGATCCGACGCGGTTCTCGTTGGCCGAAATCGAGCTGCTCGGTGCGCCGATGTCTGCGCAAGCGGACAAGACACCCCGCATTTCGGACGCGACCACGATGGAACAGGCGGGCATGGCCGATATCCGCAGCCTGGTGCCGGACATGTCGCAGTCGATCGCCTATGCCGGCAGCGACAACTTCGTCGGTGCGCCGGTCGATGGCTACGAAGCCCCGCGCTGCTGGCTGAAGCGCGAAGCGGCCGAGGCCCTGGCGCGGGTGGATGCGGCGCTGCGCGAACGGCACATGCGCCTGCGCGTGTTCGACTGCTACCGCCCCGCGCGTGCGGTGGCCCATTTCGTGCGCTGGGCAGCCGACCTGGACGACCAGCGCACCAAGGCCGCGCATTACCCGGACCTGGACAAGTCGAAGCTGCTTGGCGAATACATCGCGCCGGTATCAGGCCACAGCCGCGGCGGCACCGTCGACCTCACCGTACTCAAGTGCGATGCGCGCGGCGCCAACTGCAAACCGTTGGACATGGGTACCGATTTCGACTACTTCGGCACCCGCGCCAACACCGATTCGGCGGAAGTCAGCGCCGAACAACGTGCCAATCGCCAGTTGCTGCTCAAGGCAATGGATGCGCAGGGCTTCAGCAACTATCCGATGGAGTGGTGGCATTACAGCTTCCGCTTCCAGCCGCCGCTGGAAACGCTTTACGACGTGCCGCTGAGGTAGGCCGAACCTTGAACGGCTCTTCTCGTAGGAGCGGGCCCTGCCCGCTCCCACATCGCGTGTTGGATCAGTTGCGCGCGTGCAACAGCGCGTCAGCCGCGACCGCTTGCGGCGCTTCGCCTTCACGACCGATCTTCAGGCCCAACGAGCGGCCGCCACCGCCCTGGAAATAGTCCAGGTCGATGCGATGCAGGCCGGCCGACAACGCGGCGCTGCCGTACGACTCGCCGGGGCTGCGGCCGCCATCGCGGTCGATGACGGTTTCGCCGTCGATGCGCAGCACCGATCCATCGTCGCTGTCCAGCACGAAGCGATAGATCGCATCGGCCGACACGCGCAGGTAGCCGTCGAAGCGCAGGCCGAAGGCTTCCGGGCGCGCCTGTTCGGGGATCGCGATGGCCGGCGCGACGTCGGCGCGCACCACGGGCAATGTCTCCAGTCCGGCCACCTTGAGCACGCTGCCTTCGTAGTAGCGGCGGTTCAGGCCGGCCTGCAGCTTGCGCGCATCGACCTTCGCCGCCGGGCGCAATGTCGCCTGGCGGAAATTCGCGCTGGAGACGACGCTGCTGCGGCCGTCGGCGAGGAAGGCGCGCGCGTTGACCTGGGTGCCCGTGGGTACCAGCGCCAGTTCGATCGGGCCGGTGTACTGTGGCGACTGCGCGGTCGGCTCGCTGCCGTCGGTGGTGTAGCGGATCGTCGCGCCCGGAATCGGCGTGGACAGCGCCAGCGTCGTCTTCGGCTGCAGGCTCAGCACGTCGGCTTCCAGTCCGCGCACTTCGGGAATGCGATAGTGGACCTTCAGCCGGTCCAGCGTCGCCAGTTGCGCACCCATGCGTTGCTGGAAGCCGTTCCAGTCGCGCGCCGCGCTCGGCGCCCAGGTCACGTCGGCCACGGCCAGCGCGCGCGGCCAGTATTTCGCCTCGGTCTGTTCGGTGCTGGTCACATACTCAGTCCACAGGTTGGCCTGCCCGCCGAGGATGTGCCTGGCCTGTTCCGGGGTCAGCGACGCCGGCACCGGTTCGAACGCGTACACCTGCTTCAGCGGCAAGTAGCCGACCATGCAGTCCGGCTCACGCGGCGGCTTGCCTTCGCAGTAGTCGAGGTAGGCATAGTCGGTCGGCGACATCACCACGTCGTGGCCGAGCTGCGCGGCCTTGATGCCGCCGGCCATGCCGCGCCACGACATCACCGTGGCGGTGCGCGAAGGCGTGCCGTCGAGGATCTCGTCCCAGCCGATGATCTTGCGCCCATTCGCGTTGACGAACTTCTCGACCCGGCGCAGGAACCAGCCTTGCAGTGCGTGTTCGTCCTTCAGCTTCTCCCGGCGGATGATCTCCTGTGCCAGTGCGCTCTGCTGCCAGCGCACGACCGGGGCTTCATCGCCCCCGACATGGACGTACTTCGACGGGAACACCTGCATCACTTCGGCCAGCACGCCGGTGACGAACGCGAAGGTCTGCTCGCTCGGGCACAGCACGTCGTCGGACACGCCCCAGATGGTCAGCGTTTCGAACGGACCCGGCGTGCAGCCCAGCTCCGGATATGCGGCCAGTGCGGCGACCATGTGCCCGGGCATGTCGATTTCCGGAATCACGGTGATGTGGCGCTGTTTCGCGTATTCGACGATCTCGCGGGCCTGCGCCTGGGTGTAGTAGCCGCCATAGGGCTTGCCGTCGCCGACGTAGGGATCGAAGTTGCGGCCGACGATGGTCTCCTTGCGGTAGGCGCTGATCTTGGCCAGCTTCGGAAAACGCTTGATCTCCAGGCGCCAGCCCTGGTCGTCGGTCAGGTGCCAGTGCAGGGTGTTGAACTTGTAGCGCGCCATCAGATCGAGATGGCGCTTGATGTAGTCGAGCGGCTGCATGTGCCGCGCCGAGTCCAGCATCAGGCCGCGATAGCCGAAGCGCGGCGCATCGTCGATGCGCAGCGCGGGAATGCCCGCTTCGCGGCTGCCCGGCTTGGCCAGCTGGCGCAGCGTCTGCAGGCCGTAGAACAAGCCGGCCGCGGTCCGCGCGGACAGGCGCAGGCCTTGCGCATCGACTTCCAGCGAATAGCCTTCACTGTTGGCCTGCGCGTCGGGACGCAGTTGCAGGCTCAGCGTCGCGGGCTTGTCGCCGCGTTGCGCCTTCACCGGTACATCCCAGGCCTCATGCAGGATCGACGTCGCCAGTTCGCCCAGGTCGCGCGCCTCGGCACCCTGGACGCCGCTGACGGAAACGCTGGCTTCGGCCGCAGGCTGGAAGCGGCCCTCGCGCAGTTCGACGTGTTCGGGTTGCGGCAACAGGCCCAGGCTTTGCGAGGTGGTGGCCTGTGCGTAAGAGAGCGCGGGGGAAAAGCACAACAAGGCGAAGAGGATGCGGCGCATGGGTTTCCTTGGGGCTTGTTCAAAGTTTCAAAAATGCTTCGTCATCCCGGCTTTCGCCGGGATGACGGACAAATGCAAAAGCAGAAGTGTCGAACCAAGGTCAGTAACGGTCGTCGAAGGCGAAGATCGGCTTGCGGTCCTTCCACTTGCCTTCGGTGAAGTCGGGGAACGGCAGCGTGCGGTAATCCTCGGCGATCGACTGCTCGGACAGCGGGGTGATCGCGCTCCAGGCCACCGCGTCGTAGATATCGATCGGCATCGGCGCACCGGCCTTGACCGCTTCGACGAAGGCGTGCACGACGAACCAGTCCATGCCGCCGTGACCGGCGCCAGCGGCCTTGTCCGCGTACTTGCGCCACAGCGGGTGGTCGTATTCGTCGTAGTACTTCTGCGCGTCTTCCCACTTGTGCGGCGGGCTCTTGCCTTCGATGTGGATCGACTTGTTCAGGTCCATCCACAGGCCGTCGGTGCCCTGCACGCGGAAGCCCAGCGAATACGGCCGCGGCAGCGAGGTGTCGTGCTGCAGCAGGATGGTTTCGCCATTCTCGCAACGCAGCGTGGTGGTGACCACGTCGCCGAGCTTGAACTTGACCTTGGCGTTGGGATGGTCGGGGCCACCCTTCGGATTCTTGACGATGTAGTCGTGCAGGCCGCGCGACTTGGTCGCGAAAGCATTGATGTGGGTGAAGCGGTTGCCGCGATGGATGTTGGCGTACATCGCGCAGGGCCCGATGCCATGGCTCGGATACAGCTCGCCGTTGCGGTCGACCGAGTGCTGGGTGCGCCACTGCGCTTCGGAGAAGCCCTTCTCGCCGAATTCGACGCCGCTGTCGTAGGGCTCGTTCGGGTTGCCGGAATTGAGCTTCACCCCGCGCAGGTCGTGCTGGTAGCCGGCCTGCATGTGGATCAGTTCGCCGAACAGCCCGGCGCGGACCATCTGCAGCACCGCCATCACGTCGCGGCGGTAGCAGACGTTCTCCATCAGCATGTACGGCGTGCCGGTGCGCTGCTGCGCACGCAGCACGTCCCAGTGGTCCTGCAGGGTGATGCCGGCGACCACTTCGCAGCCGACCGCGACCTTCGCCTCCATCGCCGCGATCGCCATCGGTGCGTGCCATTCCCATGGCGTGCAGATCAGCACCGCATCGATGCCCTTCTGCGCCAGCAGCGCCTTCCACGCGTTCTTGTCGCCGTTGCCGCCGTACACCTTCGGACGCTTGCGGCCGGTCTTGTCGATGATCGCCAGGGTGTGGTCCAGCATCACCTGCTGGGTATCGGCGATGGCGACCAGCTCCACGTCGCCGCGGCTGAGCAGCGGCCCAAGTTGCGACTGCCCGCGCAGGCCGGTGCCGATCATGGCCACGCGCAGGCGGTCGCGCGGTTTGCCCAGCGCGTTGAAGGCCGGCGCAAGGGCGAGCGCGCCTAGGGCGGCACCGGTCTGGAGGAATTCGCGGCGTTTCATCGAAGAAGCTCCGTGCAGGAAGGTGGAAGGCGTGACAGGGGAAGGCCGCGCCGGAACGGGGATTCCTTCGCGTTGACAGGCGAGGGAACGCGGCCAAGAATGCAATGGTCCAACCATTGGGAAGGCTAGGGCGATGCACGTCGAGGGTCAAGCGAAAATGGCGGAAAACAGGCTTTTTTCGCGTATGCGAAAGAACGAAAGATGGTTGCGCGTGGTCTTTTCGATTGCCCTGTTGTTGCCGGTCTGCACCGCGAACGCAGCCGATGCGGACACGCGTCCGCATCGCAACGTGGTGCTGGTCACGCTGGACGGCGTGCGTACCCAGGAAATCTTCGGCGGACTGGACGTGGACCTGCTGCGCAGCCGCTTGGGCAAGGGCAAGCAGCTCGCGGACGACCCGCTGTACCGCCGCTACGGCGCCGACACGCCGCAGGCGCGGCGCGAGAAGCTGATGCCGTTCTTCTGGGGCACGCTGATGCGCGAACACGGCTCCATCGCCGGCAACGCCGCGCTGGGCAGCCGCGTGCAGGTCGGCAACACGATGCGCTTTTCCTATCCGGGTTATGCCGAACTGCTGACCGGGCGTGCGCGCGACGAGGCCATCGACAGCAACGACCACATCCAGAATCCGTTCCCGACCGTGCTGGAGTTCGTCCGCGAACGCCTCAAGCTGCCGCAGGGCCAGGTCGCTGCGTTCGGGTCGTGGGACCGCTTCGAGGTGATTCCCGAGCATCGGCCCGGTTCGATCTTCGTCAACGCCGGCTTCATGGCCTACAAGTCGCCCGATCCCGGCGTGCGCCGGCTGGACGCGATGCAGGACAAGGCGCTGGCCTGGACCGAAGAACGTTTCGATGCGTTCACCGAGGCCTTCGCCCTGGACTACCTGCAGCGTGAGCGGCCGCGCCTGCTGTACGTGGGCCTGGGCGATACCGACGAGTGGTCGCACGCCGGCAATTACGAACTGGTGCTGCGCGCGCTGCACGACACCGATGCCTTCCTGCGCGAACTGTGGACCTGGCTGCAATCGCAACCGCAGTACCGCGGCAACACCACGTTGATCGTCACCACCGACCACGGCCGCGGCCGCGGCATGAAGGACTGGACCGACCACGGCGCCGACGTCGAAGGCGCACAGGACATCTGGATCGCCATCGCCGGTCCCGACGCCGTGCGTCGCGGGGAGTGGCGCGACGCCGCGCCGTTGAAGCAGGGGCAGGTCGCGGCGACCGTGGCGCAGGCGTTCGGGCTGGATTTCAGCGCGCTCGAACCGCAGGCCTATCCGCCCATTCCAATGTCCCCGCGGGCCAAATAGAAAGGCGCGCAGGCCCTATACTTTCGATCAGCGCGGCGCGTCACGCCGCAAACCCCCAAGCCACGACACCATGCCCGTCCAGAGCATCCGCAGCCGCCGCCTCTACCAGCAGATCGCCGACCAGTTGCGCGGCATGATCGAGAGCGGCGAATTCCCGCCCGGCAGTTATCTGCCGGCCGAGCGCGAGCTGTCGCAACAGTTCGGGGTCAGCCGCACTTCGTTGCGCGAGGCGCTGATCGCGCTGGAAGTGATCGGGCTGGTGCGGGTGAAGGTGGGCGATGGCGTGCAGGTGATCGATGCCGCCCCCGGCGCCGCGAAAGCGGGCGTGCTGTCGCAAGCCGCGCGCAGCGCGCCATGGGAGCTGGATCCCGAGTTGTCTGTCGAGCCGGATTTCGATGCGGAAGTGCCGCCGTTCTCCCTGTTGCAGGCGCGCCGGTTGGTCGAGCCGGAGGCCGCGGCACTGGCCGCCGAGAACGCCAGCGACGAGGAACTCGCCGGCATCCGCGAAGCCTACGAGCAGAACAAGGCCGACAATGAGGCCGGTTCCACCACCCACCCGGGCGATCGCCTGCTGCACGTGCGCATCGCCGACGCCAGCGGCAATCCCGCCTACGCGTTGCTGATCCGCCACCTGCTGGGGCACAAGTACGGCGCGATGTTCCAGCGCATGCAGGAGCTGTATACCCCGCGCGACATGCCGCACCGTTCCGAGGACGAGCACCGCGCCATCGTCGATGCGATCTGCGCGCGCGAACCGGCGGCGGCGCGCAAGGCGATGCGTACGCACCTGGATTCGGTGATCCGGATCTTCTCGCGCGAGCAGCGCGGCTGAGGTTTCGCGACGCGATCTTTCAGCGGAAGCGCAGGTTCCCGCGCGACAACTGATCGATCGAGGTGCAGCCCATCAGCCGCATGTCGCGTTCCAGTTCGATGCGCATCAGCTCCAGCGCGCGTTCGACGCCGGCCTGGCCCGCGGCGGCGAGCGGGAACAGGTAATAGCGACCCAGGCCGACGGCCTTCGCGCCCAGCGACAAGGCCTTGAGCACGTGGGTGCCGCGTTGCACGCCGCCGTCGATCATCACGTCGATGCGGTCGCCGACCGCATCGACGACTTCGGCGAGCTGATCGAACGCGGAGCGCGAACCGTCGAGCTGACGGCCTCCGTGGTTGGACAGCACGATTCCGCTGCAGCCGATATCGACCGCGCGTCGCGCATCGTCCACCGACATCACGCCCTTGAGGCAGAACCGCCCGTTCCAGAGCCGGACCATTTCGGCTACGTCTTCCCAATCCATGGCCGGGTCGAGCATTTCGGTGAAATACCGGCCGATCGACATGGCGCCGCCGCTCATGTCGACGTGCTCGTCGAGTTGCGGAAGCCGGAACGATTCACGGATCAAGTAGTCGATGCCCCAGGACGGCTTCAGCGCAAATTGCAGCAGTCCGCCGAGATTGAGCCGGAAGGGAATCGAGAAGCCCGTGCGCTTGTCCCGCTCCCGGTTTCCGCCGGTGATGCTGTCGACGGTGAGCA
The DNA here is from genome assembly GCF_017939625.1 of Pseudoxanthomonas helianthi. Classification (GTDB taxonomy): domain Bacteria; phylum Pseudomonadota; class Gammaproteobacteria; order Xanthomonadales; family Xanthomonadaceae; genus Pseudoxanthomonas_A; species Pseudoxanthomonas_A helianthi. The sequence goes on along the minus strand of NZ_JAGKTC010000001.1, from coordinate 825,693 downwards.
TCATCACTTCGACGCCGGCGGCCTGGGCGCGTTCGAGCATCGCGCGGTTCAGGCCGCGGTCCTTGTGGAAGTAGAACTGGTAGCACTGCGGGCCGCCGCCGCAAAGCCGGCGCGCTTCCTCCAGGCTGGTGGTGCCGAGCGAGGAAACTCCGAACAGGGTGCCGTACTTGCCCGCCACCGCGGCGACCGCGCGCTCGCCTTGGTGATGGAACAGGCGTTGCAGCGCGGTTGGCGAGCAGTACACGGGCAGGGCGAGCTTCTGCCCCATCACGGTCACCGAAAGGTCGACGTTCTCCACGCCGCGCAATACGTTGGGCACCAGGTCGCAGCGCTCGAACGCCGCGGTGTTGCGCCGGTAGGTCGTCTCGTCCTCGGCCGCGCCGTCGATGTAATCGAAGATCGGGCCGGGCAAACGCCGTTGCGCCATGCGGCGGAAGTCGTGGAAGTTGTGGCAATCGTCGAGGCGCATGGCTTTACGATACGGTTTTGTGTAGGCGGCCGCGGCCCATGACGGGCGATTCGGCCGAGCGGGGCGGAAGCCTCAGCCCAAAGGATGCCGCCGCGCGAACATGCCGTAAATCGCGACGACGATGAAACATGCGGTCGCGACCAGATAGGCGATGTGCGTGCCGTGGTGGTCCGCCACCCAACCCATGAACGGCGGGAGCAGCGCGCCGCCGACGATGGACATGACGATGAAGCTGGCGCCGCGCTTGGTCTTCGTGCCCAGGCCTTCCACGCCCAGCGCGAAGATGGTCGGGAACATGATCGACATGAAGAACGAGACTGCGACCAGGGCGAAGACCGAGATCCAGCCCAGTCCCGCGGCGACGATGAGCGTCAGCACCACGTTGATGACGGCGTACAGGATCAGCAGCTGCACCGGACGGATCTTGCCCATGATCGCGGTGCCGAAGAAGCGGCCGACGACGAAACACAGCATCGGCGCCGCCAGCAGATAGGCGCCGGCCTGCGAGGTCACCCCGACCTGTTCGGTCACGTAGTTGATGAAATAGGCGTTGACGCCTACTTGTGCGGCGACGTAGAAGAATTGCGCGATCACCGCGCCGACGAAATGGGGTTGCGCAAGCAGCGACGGGCCTGCCTCGATTGCATCTTCCGAATCGCGCTCGCGGATGTCCGGCATCGGCGTGCGCAGGATCAGCAGCGCCAGGCAGACCACCACGATGGCGATGGCGACATAGGTGCCCTGCACGCCGGAGAAACCGGCGTGCGCCGCACCGGCACCGGAACCCTTGAAGAACAGCGCCCCGCCGACCAGCGGGCCGAGGAACGAAGCCAATCCGTTGAACGATTGGGCGAAGTTCAACCTGCGCGCCCCACTCGATGCATCGCCGAGCACGGTGACATACGGATTGGCCGCGGTTTCCAGAAAGGCCGCGCCGCAGGCGATCACGAACAGCGCGAACAGGAAGAAGTTGAAATCCAGCCGCGCGGTCGCGGGAATGAACAGCAGTGCCCCGGCCGCGAACAGTCCCAGCCCGAACAGGATGCCGAACTTGTAGCCGCGCCGTTGCATCAGCCACGCAGCCGGCAGGGCCATGAGGAAGTAGGCGCCGAAATAGGCCATCTGCAGGAAACCTGAGCGCGCCCGGGTGACGTGCAATGCTTCCTGGAAATGCTTGTTCAACACATCCAGCAGGCCATAGGAAAAGCCCCACAGGAAGAACAGGCTGGTGACCAGGACGAAGGCAAGGCGCAGGTTGCCGCCCGCGGCGGGCGCGGGAGCGGATTGCGGGGAAGCGGGCAGCGTCGGCATCGCGGGTTCCTCGGAAGGTCAGGCGTCGGTCAGGCGGAAGATGTTCTGCATCGGCGTCCATTTGGCGCCGGCGGGCGTCCACGGCGTGGCCGCCTGGAACTTCCACATCAGGTCTTCCCACGCGCGCAGGCGCGGGTCGTCGCGTTCGGCCGCGGCCATGCGCGCGGGATCGAACACGGCATCGTCGGTGTCCATCACCATCACCATGCGCGTGCCGAGGCGGAAGATCTCCAGCTCGCGCACACCGTGCTCGCGCAGATGGACCAGCACTTCCGGCCACACTTCGCGGTGATGGCGTTCGTACTCGGCGATCAGCGCCGGGTCGTCCTTCAAATCGAGCGCAAGGCAATGGCGCATGGTCTGTTCCTAGGCAGTGGGCCTGGCCGCATCCGGCCAGGCATCGAGCAGGGCCAGCACTTCGCCAGCGAGCGCGTGCGACGATCCGCTCGCGGTGATCGGATAGTCCTCGCGGCCGTGCGCCCACTCGTCTTCCGTCGCGAACCAGTCGATCGGTTCAGGCTTGGCACCGGTTTCCAGCGAGATTTCGAGGCTGGCGAAGAAACGTTGCCAGCGTTGCAGGTACAGGCCGCCAACCATGCCCGCCCATTCGCGGTTGGCGTAATCGCGCAGCCCCGCCTGGTCCGCCGCCGGGCGAGGTCCCCACACGGTCAGGATGCTGCGCGCGTCGTATTCGAACTGGATGCGCTCGGCTTCGTCCTTCGCGGCTGCGCGCGCCTGTCGCAGCCATGGACCGAGCAGGAAGTGCGGGTGCGTGGCGAGCAATCGATCCTGCAGGCGCATGCAGTCGAGCCAGTGCGCGGAGAGTTTCGCGAAACCGTCGCGATCGCCTTGCTTGTAGCGCTCGGCGATCCGCGGCAGCAGGGCGCGGCCGTGGTTGGCCAGGCATTGGCGGGCGACGTCGACCAGGTCCAGGCGGTAGGCGTCGCTGCCGCGCAGGGACTCGGTCACCTGCAACAGCTCGCGCAACGCCTTTATCACCTGCTGCGGATCGTACGGAACCGATTCCGGCGACCATTTCGCCGCAGTCGCGGTATCCAGCGCCGGCCGCGCGCAGAACAGGCTATCCGGCGGTTCGCTGTACTCGTCGGTCTTCAGTTGGTAGACGCTTTGGGCCAGCGCACGCCAGGCGCGTTCGGCATGCGCGTCGGCCGCGCCGTAGCGGAACCGCGCATAGCGCGCGAACCACGAAGGCAGGTCGTCGATGGGCGTTTCGCGCCAGGCCAGTTCGTTGAACAGCTCCATCGCCGCGGCATCGCGGTAGGCGCCCTCGGGCATCCAGGCGATGCCGCGCAGCGCATTGCCCGGTTTGCGGCGCGCGGCGTGAAAACGTTCTACCCACGCATTCGCCTTCGCGCCGAAGGTGACGTGGCCGCCGAAGTTGGCGATGGAGCCGAAGGCGTACGGCGTGCCGTTCCAGTCGCGCTCGCGATCCGGCGCGGGCGCGTACCGGTCGCCGATGCCGTCGACGATCAGCATGCGTTCGCGATCCACGCCTTGCAGCACTTCGGCGGCGGGATTCTTCTGCCAGCCGAGGATCACCCAGCATGCGCCGGGATGGGCGCGTTCCAACGCCTGCTGCACCGCGCGCGATGCGGCCGGCACGTCCACATCGCCGCGCTTGCCGCCTTCGTGGAGCAAATCCATCTTGAAGAAACGAGCGTCGCCGAACAACTCGCGTTGGTGGCGATAGAACGCAGCCGCCACGTCGGCGAACGGCGGCGAGGTCGGGTCCAGCCAGTCGGGTCGTTCGAAACCGACCCATTCGCCCTGCGGTACGACGCGCGCTTTGGGATTGCGTTCGACGAAACCGCCGGGCACGGTGCCGAAGTAGCCGGGGAACACCGGTTCGATGCCGAGTTCGCGGGCGCGACGGCAGATCTTCCGGCCCAGGGCGATGCGCTCGTCCAGCAATCGCGTCGACACGGGGCCGCCGAAGCCGGACATGTTCTGCAACAGCCACCATGGCTGGTGCGCCGGCGCCGGGATCCACGCGCGTAGTTCCGCATCGTTATAGCCGAACTCCTGCAGCAGGCGGTGGTAGACGGCTTCCTGGCCGACGGTGACCAGCATTGCCGTGGTGCCCTGCAAGGCCGCGAGGTCCAGCAGCCGTTCCCAGTCGTTCCAGTTGCGGTACGGGCCGGAATAGCCGTCGTCCGTATCGTTGAGCAGGTAACGGTGCGGCAATTGCGCGGCCATCGCGATGCGCCGAGCCGGCAGAGGCAATCGCGCGGGCAGGTCGAGCTGCGTGCCGGTCCAGGAAAGGTGCGCGTCGGCGACGTACTTCAGGTACCAGTGCAGGCCGGCGAGGCCGGACAGCGCGCGGTTGCTGCGGATCAACAGGCGGTCGCGATCGCGATCGATCTCGAAACGGTCGATGCCATCGTGCGTGGCGATTGGCTGCCAGACGATCTGTTCCGCATGATCGGGCAACAGTCGCCCGAGCGCATCACGCAGGGGCCGTACATCGGCTTCGCCGTCGATCGCGGCGCGGGCTTCCGGCCACCAGCGCACGCCGGCGATGGCGATGCCCGACAGCGCGGCGCCCTTGAGCAGGCGGCGGCGTTCGGGATTCGCCGGCGGACTCGCGCGCATGTCAGGTCAGCGCACGGTCGAGGTGGGTGTAACCGCCGTCGACGAACAGCCATTGCCCGGTGACATGGCTGGCGCGCGCGGACAGCAGGAACACGGCGGTGTCGGCGATCTCGTCGTCGCGGGTCATGCGCTTGCCCAGCGGGATGTGGCGGACGATGTCGTCCAGCTTGGCCTGCGGATCGGGGAAGGTGGACAGCCACGACTGGTACAGCGGCGTCATCACTTCGGCGGGGATCACCGCGTTGACCCGCACGCCGTCGTCGGCCAACGCCGCAGCCCATTCGCGGGTCAGCGACAGCTGTGCGCCCTTCGATGCGCAATAGCCGCTGGTATTGCCCTGTCCGGTCAGCGCGGTCTTCGACGACACGTTGACGATGGCGCCCTTCGAGGCCTTCAGCGCGTCGACGCACAGGTGCGCCATCACGTAGTAGTGGACCAGGTTCTTTTCCAGCGAACCGACGAAGGCATCGCGGCCAGCGTCGAGGCCGACGCCGTCGTTGACGCCGGCGTTGTTGACCAGGCCATGCAGCGCGCCGAATTCGTCCAGCGTCGCCTGCACCGCCGCGCGGCAGGCGGCCTCGTCCTCCATGTGCAGCTGGCGGAAGCGCGCGCGCGGCTGCAGCGTGCGCAGCGCCTGCTCGAAGTCGGGGTGCAGCGCGCTGCGCCCGAATATCACCGGGACCGCCCCTTCGCGCGCCAGCGCCAGGGTGATGGCGCCACCGATGCCGGCGCCGCCGCCGGTCACGATCACCGTCTTGTCGCGCAGTTCCAGGTCCATCAGTCGTTCCTCGTGGTTTCTTCGCGCGGCAGACCATAGCAGCGCGCCGCGTTGCCGCCCCACAGGGCGGCGCGTTCGTCGGTGGACAGCGCCTGCGACCAGCCGGCGACGATGGCGGCGACTTCGGCGTAGTCCGCGCGCAGCAGGCATACCGGCCAGTCCGAGCCGAACAGCAGGCGTTGCGGGCCGAACAGTTCCAGTGCCGTGTCGAGATAACGGCGGATTGCATCGGCATCGACGCGATCGCCGGCCACTTCGGTCACCAGTCCCGACAGCTTGCAGGCGACGTGCGGCAGCGCCGCGACCTCAGCCAGCGCCTTGCGCCATGCAGCGTCGCCATCGCCGCCGATGGCGGGCTTGCCGAGATGATCCAGTACCAGCCAGTGGCGGTCGTGGCGAGCGCAGAAAACGGGTGCCAGCGCCAGCTGGTCCGCGCCACGCACCAGCACTTCGTAAACCTGGCCGCGCGCCTGCAACGCAGCCACGCCGCGGTTGAACGCCGGGTCGGCCAGCGTCGCGGCGACATCCGGATCGTCCTGCAGCAGGTGACGGAAGCCGGCGAGCTTCGCGCGACCGCTCCATTGCGCGAGCCGCGCATCGAGATCGTCGGCACGCAGGTCGACCCAGCCGATCACGGCCGCGATCCAGTCGTACTCGTCGGCGAGTTGCAGCAGGAAATCGGTTTCCGCTTCCTCCGCGCGCGCCTGTACGGCAATGCAGGTGTCGATGCCTTGCGCATCGAGCAGCGGGCGCAGGTCGGCGGGCAGCCAGTTGCGTTGCAGCACGCCCATGCCGGCGTCCATCCACGGATAAGCGTCCGCGTCGTAGCGCCAGAAATGCTGGTGCGCGTCGATGCGCATCATGGAGATGCCGCGCCCGCCGGCCGCAGTTCGGCGGCATCGAAGTCCAGGCCGAGGTCTTCGGCCGGATAGGCGGGGTCGGCGAGGCGGATTTCCAGCCTCGTCGCTGGCGACGCCGGCAGCTCGAACGGACCGATGGTTCCCGTCGCCAGCTCGGCGCCGGGCACTTCGACGGCATGGCCGCCGATGGCGACGCGATAGCGGCGATCGGCGCGCGCGCGGGCGCCGACCAGTTTCAGGACGACGCGTTGCGCCTGCGTCGAAGCGACATCGGCATCCAGTGACACCGTGGTCGTGGCCTGGGTCAGGTAGCCGCTGCCGAAGGCGAAGCTGTTGCCGGCGCGCCATTGCTCGAAAGCGATCTTCCAGCTTCCATCGTCTGCGGCCACGACCGGTTGCACTGGCACTGCCTGCAGCGGCCCGGACAGGGCGACGCGCAGCACCGGCAGTACCGTATCCGGCGCGTTCGCCGGCAGGTCGATCAGCAGATCGTTGCCGTCGCGATGCCACTTGAGGACATCGCCGCCGTCGATACGCACTTCCGACGGATCGCTGGCGAGCCCGGCGACACGCAACGGCCCCGCCTTCCAGTCGTGCACGTACAGGTACAGCGCGTCGCCGTCGCGCATCGTCGCGCCCCAGGGCTGCGGCGGCAAACCGCTGGGCTTCGCCTGCATCGTTTGCGGATGGCGTTGCAGCCAGGCGCCGATGCCATGCAGCACGTCGGCTTCGAACGGCACCACGCTGCCGTCGCCCATCGGGCCGATGTTGAGCAGGTAGTTGCCGCCGGCCGCACGCGCCTGGACCAGGCCGCGGGTCAGTTCGCGCACCTTGCCGGGCAGGTCGTCGCGCGCTTGCCAGCTGCGATAGCCCCAGGTGGCGTGGTAGATCGACGCCGGCACTTCGAACGGCGGCTGCATCGATGGCGGCGGCGCTTCGTTGTCGCCGAGGGTGACGAAGTCGCCGGCGTTGTTCCAGATGCGGCCGTTGATCGCGGCCTGCGGCTGCAGTTCGCGCATGATGGTGGCGAACTTGCGGCTCTGTTCGGGGGTAGGCGCCGACATGTCGAACCACACTTCGGTGATGGGGCCGTAATTCGTCATCAGTTCGCGCAGCTGCTGTTCGATCAGCGGCTCCATCGACGCCGGGATCGGATTGCTGTTGTGATCGGTTTCCGGCGTATGGCCGGCGTGCCAGTCGACCAGCGAGAAATACACGCCGAAGCCGAGGCCGGCCTTGCGGCACGCGGCCGACAGCAGTTTCAGCGGATCCTTGCCGAACGGCGTGCGCTTGACGATGTTGTAGTCGGTCGACTTCGTGTCGAACATGACGAAGCCGTCGTGGTGCTTGCTGGTGACCACGATGTAGCGCGCGCCGGCCTGCTTGGCCAGGCCGCAGATCGCGTCCGCGTCGAACTTCGGCGCGGCGAAGCGTTCGGCGACCTTGGCGTAGTCGGCTTCCGGGATCTTCGCCCAGCCCTGGATCTGTTCCGAGTAGCCGGTGGTCACCGGCTTGCCCTGCCAGACGCCGCCGAGTTCGGAATACAGGCCCCAGTGCACGAACATGCCGTAGCCGAGCCGCTGCCAGCGGGCGAGGCGTTCGGCTTCGTCGATCTTCGCGGCAGGCGCTGCCTGCATCGGAGCCGGTTGCGCGGGCGCTGGCGTTTGCGGCGCGGGCTTGCACGCGGCGGCCAGCAGGCACAGGGCCATCGCGGCGAGGCGGCGCGTCGGCGGGAAGGGGCGTTGCATGATCGTCACCGTCGTCATCGGGAGCCCCGCGCGATTATCCGCCGTGGCGATAGTCGCGCAGCGTATCCGGCTTCATCTCGATGGAGAAACCCGGCTGGGTCGGCGGCATGTACGCGGCGTCGCGGATCGTGCACGGGTCGAGGAAATGTTCGTGCAGGTGGTCGACGTATTCGATCACCCGGCCCTCGCGGGTTCCGGCGACGCACACGTAGTCGATCATCGACAGGTGCTGCACGTATTCGCACAGGCCCACGCCGCCGGCGTGCGGGCACACCGGCAGGCCGTGCTTGGCCGCAACCAGCAGCACGCCGAGGATCTCGTTGACCCCGCCGACGCGGCAGGAATCGATCTGCACCACGTCGACCGCGCCGCCGGTGATGAACTGCTTCCACATCACCCGGTTCTGGCACATCTCGCCGGTGGCGACCTTGACCCCGTCGGCGGCGATGGCCTCGCGGATCGTGCGGTGACCGGCGATGTCGTCGGGGCTGGTCGGTTCCTCGATGAACCACGGCTTGGCGAAGGCGAGCTGGCGCACCCATTCGATGGCTTGGCCGACTTCCCAGATCTGGTTGGCGTCGATCATCAGCTTGCGCTCCGGCCCGATCACTTCGCGGGCGATGCGCAGGCGGCGGATGTCGTCCTCGAGGTCGCGGCCGACCTTCAACTTGATGTGGTCGAAGCCGGCGTCGACGGCTTCCTGGCACAGGCGGCGCAGCTTTTCGTCGCTGTAGCCCAGCCAGCCGGCCGACGTGGTGTAGCAGCGATAGCCTTCGCGCTCGAGCGTGGCGATGCGCTCGGCCTTGCCGGCGGCCTGCTTGCGCAGCAGTTGCAGCGCTTCGTCCGGGGTGATCGCGTCGGTCAGGTAGCGGAAGTCGATGCAGCGCACCAGTTCTTCCGGCGTCATGTCGGCGACCAGCCGCCACACCGGCTTGCTAGCAGCCTTGGCCCACAGGTCCCATACCGCGTTGACCACCGCGCCGGTGGCCAGGTGCATCGCGCCCTTGTCGGGGCCGATCCAGCGCAGCTGGCTGTCGGAGGTGACGTGGCGCCAGAAGCGGCCCATGTCGGCGGCGACCCAGTCCAGTTCCAGCCCGACCACGAGGTGGCGCATCGCCTCGATCGCCGCGCAGCAGATCTCGTTGCCACGGCCGATGGTGAAGGTCAGGCCGTGGCCGCGCAGGGTGGGATGGTCGGTTTCGAGGATGACGTAGGCGGCCGAATAATCCGGATCCGGATTCATCGCGTCCGAACCGTCGAGCGACTTCGACGTGGGGAAGCGCAGGTCGTGGACCTGCATGCCGGTGATGCGGATGTCGTAAGGAGTCGTGCTCATGCGTCCACCGTGCGCTGGTTCTGTTCGCCGAGTCCGTCGATGCCCAGGCGCATCTTCTGCCCTGCGCGCAGGTAGACCGGCGGCTTCAGGCCCAGGCCGACGCCGGGCGGGGTGCCGGTGGAAATCACGTCGCCGGCCTGTAGGCTCATGAAGCGGCTCAGGTAACTGACCAGGTGCGGGATGCGGTACACCATCTGGTTGGTGTTGCTGTCTTGGTAGCGATGGCCGTCGACTTCCAGCCAGATGCGCAGCGCGTGCGGGTCGGCGATTTCGTCGGCGGTCACCAGCCATGGGCCGATCGGCCCGAAGGTGTCGCAGCCCTTGCCCTTGTCCCAGGTGCCGGTGCCTTCCAGCTGGAAGGCGCGTTCGGACACGTCGTTGACCACGAAGTAGCCGGCGACATGGTCCATCGCATCCGCTTCGTCGATGTAGCGGCCGGGCTTGCCGATCACCACGCCCAGCTCCACTTCCCAGTCGGTCTTCAGCGAGCCGCGCGGGATCTCGACGTCGTCGTCGGGCCCGCACACCGCGCTGGTCCACTTGTTGAAGATCACCGGCTCGGCCGGGATGGCCACGCCGGTTTCCGCGGCATGGTCGGCGTAGTTCAGGCCGATGCAGATGAACTTGCCGACATCGCCGACGCAGGCGCCGATCCGCGGCGTGCCCTCGACCAAGGGCAACGCGGCCGGATCGAGCTTGCGCAGCCGCGCCAGAGATTCGGGCGACAGCGCATCGCCGGCGAGGTCGGCGATCGCGCCCGACAGGTCGCGGATGCGGCCTTCGGCGTCGAGCATTCCGGGTTTTTCCTGGCCCTTGGGGCCATAGCGCAACAGCTTCATTTCGGTTCCTGCAAAGTCAGTTGATCCAGCCGCCGTCGATGATCTGGGTGGTGCCGGTGGTGAAGGTCGATTCGTCGCTGGCCAGGTACACCGCCATCGCGGCGATTTCCTCCGGCGTGCCCAGGCGTCCGCTCGGCTGGCGGGCGAGGAAGCTGGCGTAGGCGTCTTCGAAGGAAGTGCCGCGGCTCGCGGCCATGGTCGCCATGCGCTGGCGCAGCGACGGCGAATCCACGGTGCCCGGGCAGATCGCGTTGCAGCGGATGCCGCGGGCGACGAAGTCGGCGGCGACCGCCTTGGTCATGCCGATCACCGCGGCCTTGCTGGCGCCGTAGGCGAAGCGGTTGGGCACGCCCTTGATGCTGGAGGCGACCGAAGCGATGTTGACGATCGAGCCGCCGCCGCGTTCGAGCATGCCCGGCAGGAACGCGCGGATCAGCCGGTACATCGCGGTGACGTTGAGGTCGAAGGAGAAGCGCCAGGCGTCCTCGTCGCAATCGAGGATGCTGCCGTCGTGCACGAAACCGGCGCCGTTGACCAGCACGTCGATCGGACCGAGCTGCGTGGGCAGGGCGCGCACGGCCTCGGCGTCGGTCACGTCCAGGCGCAGCGGGCGCAGGCGTTCGCCGGCGTCTTCCTGCAGCTGGGCAAGCGCCGCCTCGTTGATGTCGGCGGCCACGACCTGGGCGCCTTCGCGGACGAAAGCCAGCGCGGTGGCGCGGCCGATGCCCTGCGCGGCCGCGGTGATCAGGGCTCGTTTTCCTTGCAGACGCACGATCTTGGCTCCTTCCGGCCACGATGCGGGGCCGGTACTTTCTCGCGAAACAATTGGTCCAGCGGTTGGACCAATGTTAGTGGGGTCGGGGGTAAATTGGAACGGCGCGCAGGCCTTCAGCGGCGGCGGGCGGCGCGATAGGCATGTCCCGCGAGGGCCTCGAACTCGATGCGCTGGCCTTCGCGGCGCAATTTCACCGGTCCGCCGCCGGAGGCATCGCGAAGCTCGAACGCGCCGTCCTCGAACAGGTCGCTGCGTACCGCCAGCGTGCCCGCACGGTTCGCCCGCAGCCTGATTTCTGCGGCACGGCCCGCTTGCCAGCGAATGTCCACGGTCACGTCGCCGCGCCCGCGCAGGCCGCGCACCTCGCCGTCGGGCCAGGCCGAGGGCAGGGCGGGCAGTACGTCGATCTCGCCGGCCTGGCTTTGCAGCAGCATTTCCGCCACGCCCGCGGTGGCGCCGAAGTTGCCGTCGATCTGGAACGGCGGGTGGCTGTCGAACAGGTTGGGCAGGGTGCTGTGCACCAGTTGCTCGCCCAGCATCTTGAACGCATGGTCGCCATCGCGCAGGCGCGCCCAGAAGTTGACCTTCCAGGCCTTGCTCCAGCCGGTGCCGGCATCGCCGCGGCCGCGCAGGCTGGTGCGCGCGGCGTCGGCCAGCGCGGCATTGCGCAGCGGGCGGATCGCCGCGCCCGGATGCAATGCGTACAGGTGCGAGACGTGGCGGTGGTCGTCCTTCGGGTCGTCGATGTCTTCCTTCCATTCCTGCAACTGGCCCCAGCGGCCGACGCGCAGGCCGGGGTCCAGCTTCGCCAGCGCCGCCTGCAGCCGGTGGCGGAACGCGTCGTCGACGTGCAGCGCGCCTGCCGCTTCCAGCGTGTTCGCGAACAGTTCGGCGACGATCTGCTGCGACATCGCCGCGCCGGCGGTGTACTCGCCGTGCTCGGGCGAATAGCTGGGCGAGGCGACCAGCTTGCCGTCGCGCGGATCGACGTGCAGCGTGGCCAGCCAGAATTCGCTGGCGCCTTTCAGTCGTGGATACAGGTTGTCGCGCAGCGATTTCGTATCCGGTGAAAAACGGTATTGGTCGTAGGCCTGGTTCATCAGCCATGCGCCGGCTTCCGGCAACCAGAACGACCACGCGTAGTCGATCACCCCGCTGTAGCCCCAGGGATTGGTGATGGTCTGCTGCACCCAGCCCGGCGCGCCGAACATCTCGCGCGCGGTGATTTCGCCCGGCGCGCGCATCGCTTCGACATAGCGGAGGAAAGGCTCGGCGGTTTCGGCCAGGTTCGTGGTCGGCGCCGGCCAGTAGTTCATCTGCAGGTTGATGTTGACGTGGTAGTCCGAATCCCACGGAGGCGTGGTGCTGTGGTTCCACACGCCCTGCAGGTTGGCCGGCAGCGATCCCGCGCGCGACGAGGCGATCAGCAGGTAGCGGCCATACTGGAAATACAGCGCTTCCAGCGCGCGGTCGGCGCCGGCATCGCCGCTGGGATACGCCCTCAGCAGCGCGTCGGTCGGCTTGTCCGGCATGCGCTGGCCGACCTGCAATGCGACGCGGTCGAACAACTTGCGGTAATCCGCTACATGCGCGGCGCGCAGGGCGTCGAAGCCCTTGCCCGCGGCACGGTCGATGTCCGCCGCGAGGCGTGCATGCGGGTCCTTGCCGCGATACTTCGGATAGGCGAGGGCGTAATCGGTGCCGGCGGCCAGCAGCACGACGACACTGTCCGCATTGCGCACGCGCAAGATCCCGTCTTCGCCGGCAACGACTTCACCGCCCTGCGCCAGCACGCGGACCTGCGCTTCGAACACCAGGCCGTTGTCGGCCAGCTTGCCGCGCACGGTCAGCCGGTCGCCGGTCGCATCGGCGCGATAGTCCTGGCGCGGCGAGGCATAGCGCAGTGCGAACGACACCTGCCGCGGCTGGTCCGCGGCGAAGCGCGCGACGATGACGTGGTCCGGATAACTGGCGAAGTACTCGCGGGCATGGTTCGCGCCACCGCTGCGGAACGCGACGCCGGCGATGGCATCCCCGATGTCCAGCGTGCGTCGATAGCTTTCGGGTTTGGCATCGACACCTTCGAAATCGAAATGCAGGTCGCCGAAGGTCTGGTAGGCGCCGAACGATACTGGCTTGTTGCCCAGCCGCTTGGCGACCCATTCGGGGTCGGCCTTGCCGTGGCTTTCGATTTCGCGGCGTACGTCGTCGATCGCACCCGGTCGCGCCGCCGTCCAGTTGCCGTAGGTGTAGCCCGGTGCGCCGGGGCCGCCGGTCCACAGGGTCTTTTCGTTGAATTGCAGGCGTTCGTGCGCCGGGTCGCCAAACACCATGCCGCCCATCGCGCCGTTGCCGATCGGCAACGCCTGCCTTTCCCAGTCCTGCGCGGGTGCGGCGTAGCGCAGCGTCAGGTTCTCGTCGGCGCGGGCCGCGGCGGATCCGAGCAGGGCGATGGCAAGCAGGACGCGAATGAACGGCGGCATCGTGACTCCGGTAATGGTCCAACCACTGGACCGAATGGTACGCTTCGGGCTTCCCGATCCGCCACCGCCGAGCATGACTCCATCATCGCGCGCCCTCGTCGCCCCCGTGATCGCCGGCCTGGTGCTTGTCCTGGGCACCGGTGCCGCCGACAGCGACGCCGCGCGTTCCGCCTTCCCGGCGATGCCGAAGATCTACCACGATGGCTGGATCGACCTGGACAAGAACGGCCGCAAGGACGTCTACGAAGACCGCAACGCGTCCGTCGATGCCCGCGTCGAGGATCTGCTGGCGCGGATGACCGCCGACGAGAAGACCGCGCAGATGGCCACGCTGTATGGCTATGGCCGCGTGCTGAAGGATCCGCTGCCGACCCGGCAATGGAAACGCGCGCTGTGGAAGGATGGCATCGGCAACATCGACGAGATGCACAACGGCTATGGCGACGGCAAGGGCAGCGTCTACGCCACCGATACCCGCAAGCACGTGTGGGCGATGAACGAAGTGCAGCGCTTCTTCGTCGAACAGACGCGGCTGGGCATTCCCGCCGACTTCACCGACGAAGGCATCCGCGGCGTCGAAGCGCACGGCGCGACCAGTTTCCCGACCCAACTGGGCATCGGCCATACCTGGAACAAGGCGCTGGTGCGGAAGATCGGCCGCATCACCGCACTGGAAGGCCGCGCGATGGGTTACACCAATATCTACGCGCCGATCCTCGACGTCGCCCGCGACCAGCGTTGGGGCCGCATGGAAGAGGTGTATGGCGAAGACCCGTACCTGGTCTCGCGGCTCGGCGTGGAAATGGTCAAGGGCATGCAGCAGGACTTTACCGTCGCCGCCACTGCCAAGCATTTCGTGGTCTACAGCGCCAACAGGGGCGCGCGCGAATTCATGGCCCGCACCGACCCGCAGGTCGCGCCGCGCGAGGTCGAAGACGTGCATGTCACGCCGTTCGCCGCGGCGATCCGCGAGGCCGGCCTGCTCGGGGTGATGAGTTCGTACAACGACTACGACGGCGTGCCGGTCAGCGGCAGCCATTACTGGTTGACCGAACGCCTGCGCAACGACCTCGGTTTCCGCGGCTACGTGGTGTCGGACAGCGAAGCGGTCGAATACCTGCACACCAAGCACGCGGTCGCCGCCGATGCGCAGGACGCGGTGCGCCAGGCGGTGGAAGCCGGATTGAACATCCGCACCAACTTCACCCCGCCCGAGGATTTCGTGCTCCCGCTGCGCGCCGCCTTGCGCGACGGCTCGTTGAAGATGTCCGTCGTCGACGACCGCGTGCGCGACATCCTGCGGGTCAAGTTCACCACCGGTCTGTTCGACCGCCCGTACGTCGAGGATGCCGAAGCGACCGTGCGCCTGCTTGATTCGCCGGAGCACCGCGCCGTCGCATTGCAGGCCGCGCGCGAAAGCCTGGTGTTGCTGAAGAATGCGGGTGACGCGTTGCCGTTGCGCAAGGACCTGAAGACGGTCGCGGTGATCGGACCCAATGCCGACGATGGTCGCTACTCGCGTCGCCACTATGGCCCGAGTGGCGGTCATGCGATCACCGTGCTTGAAGGCGTGCGGCGCAAGCTTGGCAATGCCGCCGAAGTGCGTTACGCCAAGGGGGTCGAAGTCGCCGGCGGCAACTGGCCGCGGATCGAAACGCTGCCCGAACCGCTGAGCGCGGAAGAGCGCGCCGGCATCGACGAAGCGGTGCGCGCGGCGACCGGCGCCGACGTGGCCGTCGTCGTGCTCGGCGACGGCGACCGCACCACCGGCGAAAGCCTCAGCCGCACCAGCCTGGACCTGCCGGGCCGCCAGCTCGAACTACTGCAGGCGGTGCAGGCGACCGGCACGCCGGTCGTGCTGGTGCTCATCAACGGGCGGCCGATGAGCATCAACTGGGCCGATGCGCACGTGCCGGCGATCCTCGAAGCCTGGTTCCCCGGCGACCAGGGCGGCACCGCCATCGCCGATGCCTTGTTCGGCGATTACAACCCCGGCGGCAAGCTGACCGTGACCTTCCCGAAGACCGCCGGGCAGATCCCGTTCAATTTCCCGAGCAAGCCCAATGCGCAATCGGAGCTGGAGAAATCGCGCAGCAACGGTGCGCTGTATTACTTCGGTCACGGGCTCAGCTATACGAAGTTCGATTACGGCGGCCTGCGCATCGCACCGCTGAAGCAGAAGGCCGACGGCAAGGTCACCGTCAGCGTCGACGTGCGCAACACCGGCGACCGCGCCGGCGATGAAGTCGTGCAGCTGTATACCCGCGACCTGGTCAGCTCGGTCACCACCTACGAGCAGAACCTGCGTGGATTCGAGCGCATCCACCTCGCCCCCGGCGAGACCCGCACCGTAAGCTTCACCCTGGCCCCGGCCGACCTGGCACTGCTGAATCGCGAAATGAAGCGGGTGGTCGAACCGGGCAAGTTCCGCGTCATGGTCGGTGGCGGTTCGCAGGATATCCGCCAGCAGGCCGAATTCGAGATCGTGCAATGAAAACGAAGCATGCCGACCCATCGCGTCGCCGTTTCCTCGCCGCGGGCGGCGGCGCCTTGGCCGTGGCCGCCACCGGCTTGCCTGCCGCACGCGTAGCCGCCGCCGTTGCGGACGACGGAACGCGCCCGCGGCCGACGCCGTCGCAATTGCGCTGGCAGCGCGAACAACTGGCGATGTTCGTCCACTTCACCGTGAACACCTTCACCGGCCGGGAATGGGGCGACGGCAGCGAGAGTCCGTCGATCTTCGATCCGAAGCGGCTCGACGCGAAGCAATGGGCGCGCACGGCGAAGCAAGCCGGCTTCCGCAGCATGATCCTGACCGCCAAGCACCACGACGGCTTCTGCCTGTGGCCGACGAAGACCACGAAGCATTCGGTCGCGTCCAGTCCGTGGCGCGACGGCAAGGGCGACCTGGTGCGCGAATTCACCGACGCCTGCCGCGCGGAAGGGCTGGACGTCGGCTTCTACCTGTCGCCATGGGACCGCAACGCCAAGGTCTATGGCGAAGGCAAGGTCTACGACGATTTCTACATCGCGCAGCTCACCGAGTTGCTGACCGGTTATGGGCCGGTGGTGGAAGTGTGGTTCGACGGCGCCAACGGCGAAGGTCCCAACGGCAAGCGCCAGGCCTACGACTGGGCGCGCATCCACCGCACCGTGCGCGAGCTGCAGCCCGGCGCGGTGATGTTCTCCGACGCCGGCCCCGACGTGCGTTGGATCGGCAACGAGACCGGCAGCGCCGGCAGCACCTGCTGGGCCAGCGTCGATCCGGCGCGGGTGCCGCGCGCCGGCGCCGACGATCCGTGGACTGGCGAAGCGCTGCAGCAGGGCGATCCTTACGGCAAGGTGTGGCGTCCCGGCGAAACCGACGTGTCGATCCGGCCCGGTTGGTTCTGGCACCCGGAACAGGACGAGAAGGTGCGCGGCGCGGACAATCTGCTGGGCCTGTACTTCACTTCGGTGGGGCGCAACAGCAAGCTGCTGCTGAACGTGCCGCCGACGCGTGAGGGTCTGTTCCACGAACGAGATGTGGAAAGCCTGATCGGTTTCGCCAGGTTGCGCGAGTCGATGCTGGCGACGGATCTCGCCGCGGGTGCCAAAGTCCGCGCCAGCGCGGCGCAGGGCGAGGCGGCGAACGTGCTGGACGACGACCATTCGCGCCATTGGAGCCCCGGCGCCGATGCGCGCAGCGGCTGGCTGGAGCTGGAATTCCCGCAAGGCGCCGAGTTCGATGTGATCCGGCTGGAAGAGGCGATCGAGCACGGCCAGCACATCGCCAACTACCGCGTCGATGTCGATGCCGGCGATGGCTGGAAGCCGCTGGCCTGGGGCACGACGATCGGCCACTGCAAGCTCGACCGGGTACCGCCGACCCGTGCGCGCAGGCTACGCGTGGCCATTGAATTCGCCTACGCCGCGCCGCGGCTCGCACGGGTGGCGTTGCATCGCTCGCCGACGGGTGCATGGAAACGTCCCGATTACCACGGCGAGTGATCGGCGGCAGGCATTGCAGGAATAGCCTTTGTGGGAGCGACCTTTGGTCGCGAATGCTTTTTGCTCTTTCCGATAGTGTTGCAGAGGCGCATTCGCGACCAAGGTCGCTCCCAAAGGTCGTTGCCGCGAACGCATCGCTTCTACAATGTGACCACCGATTCCACCGGAGCAGACCCATGACGACCCGCCGCACCTTCCTGCAAACCAGCCTGCTCGGTGCCGGTGCACTGGCGTTGCCGAAGGCCTTCTCGAGTGCGGCCGGCAAATCGTCGCGCGCGAAGGTCGTGTCGACCTGGGACTTCGGCGTCGGCGCCAACGGCGCGGCATGGAAGGTGCTGGCCGCCGGCGGCGCGGCACTGGACGCGGTCGAAGCCGGCGCGCGCTGGGCAGAGGCCGACCTGTGCAACCCCACCGTCGGCCATTGCGGCAATCCGGATCGCGACGGCGTGCTGACCCTGGATGCCAGCATCATGGCTGGCGATGGCCGCTGCGGCTCGGTGGCCGCGCTGGAAGACATCGATCATCCGATCTCGGTGGCGCGCGCGGTGATGGAAAAATCGCCACATGTGATGCTGGTCGGCGCCGGTGCGCAGCAGTTCGCGGTGCAGCAGGGCTTCGCCAAGAAGAAGCTGATCACGCCCGAGGCGGCACAGCGTTGGCGCGAATGGCTGAAGACCGCCGAATACAAGCCGCAGATCAATGCCGAGCGCGCCAAGCTGCCGGGCAACAAGGACAACCACGACACCCTGGGCATGCTCGCGCTGGACGCCAGCGGCAACCTCGCCGGCGCCTGCACCACCAGCGGCATGGCGTGGAAGCTGCATGGCCGGGTCGGCGACAGTCCGATCATCGGCGCGGGCCTGTACGTCGACAACGACGTCGGCGCGGCGACGGCCTCGGGCCAGGGCGAGGAGATGATCCGCAATGCGGCCAGCCACCTGGTCGTCGAACTGATGCGCCAGGGCCGTTCGCCGGCGCAGGCCTGCCGCGAGGCGATCGACCGCGTCGTGCACAAGCGCCCCGAAGCCAGCAAGACCCTGCAAGTGTGTTTCCTGGCGATGAACAAGGACGGCGAAGTCGGTGCGTTCGCCCTGCACAAGGGCTTCGTCTACGCGGTATGCGACGCGGCCAAGCAGGACGCGTTGCTGGATTCGCAATCCGTGTATACGACCGAGCAAACCTGACGCTGCAAGGTCAGACCGCCCCCGGTCTGGCAGCCACGGTGTGGGAGCGACGTCAGTCGCGATTGCTTTTCAGGCGACTCACGCGATCACGACGAAAGGCATCGCGACTGACGTCGCTCCCACACCGATTCATAGGTCGATTCACGTTGGGTGCGGGCACCGGGTTTTTCGTCGAGCTCGTCGGGGTCCCCGAGCGGGACGCTGACATCTCTCTCCGCGTTCCCAGATGATAGGCTGCGCTCCCCGATCAAGGAGTCGACCGTGATGAAGTCCGCAATTCTTCCGCTGGCAGTCGTTTTCTCCTTGAGCCTGCTGCCGGCATCGCGGTCGGAAGCGGCCATTCCGCTGTTCAACGGCACCTGCCCCGGCGGTCTTGAAATCCATGCCGACGAGGGCGGCCCGGTCTACGTCAACGGGCGCGAAACCAGGCTCAAGAAGTTCAACGACGATTACTTCGAGGCCAGCGACTCCAATAGTGGCGTGACCCTGTCGATCACCCGTTCCCCCGACGGCGGCGTGCAGATGTCGTACACCGGCAAGGGCGGCGCCAATGGCGTGTGCACGGTCGGCGGATCGTCTGCCGGCGCGGCGCGCGCGACCGGTGCCGCGCCCGCGACCGAGGTGACTTGCGAATCCGTGGGCAAGGCGCAGACCGAGTGCGACATGGACACGCATGGTGATGTCCAGGTGGTCCGGCAACTGAGCCGGACCGAATGCGTGCAGGGCCAGAACTGGGGCCTCTACCACCATTCCGTGTGGGTCAAGGACGGCTGCCGGGCGGTCTTCCGCAACGTTCCCGGCGGAAGCCGCGCGCCGAGCCGGCGTCCGGCAGGCGCGGGCAACGAATTGCTGGGCGCCTGCAACGTGCGGGCGAAGGCGGACGGCGCGCTGGTCACCCGCGTTCCGGTCAACGACCAGACCACCGAACTGATCGTCGATTACCCGGACGGCCGTTTCCTGTGCATGGTGCGCAACGATGGCCTGGTGGAATCCCTGACCCCGATCAGGAAAAGAGGGCAGTAACGGCAAGCCTCGCACGAGCGGTGCCGCTCGCCCGGTCTTTTCGCTGGCCTGAACGCATGGACGAACCGTGGACTTCCTGAAAATCCTCAAATCCTTCGAGGAATTCGTCTACGAAGCCCTGATCTGGGTGGTCCTGCTGCCGCGCACGCTGGTGCGGATCGTGCTGCATCCGCGCAGGATGACCGAATACGCGGCGTCGGAGCTGGGACGAAGCGACGAGAAGCAATTCAGCGCGGCGGTCAGTCCGCCGTTGTTGCTGATCCTGTGCGTGCTGATCGCCCATTTCATCGATCTGGGCATGCGCACGCAGACGCCCGACGCCTCCGGCTCGCTGGCCAGCGCGATCTTCGCCTCGGAACAGAACCTGCTGTTGTACCGGACGATCGCCTTCGGGGTGTGGGCGCTGGCGGGCGCGGTCTATTTCCTGCTCAGGAGCGGCGTTCCCATGGATCGGGAAAGCCTGCGCGGGCCGTTCTACGAGCAATGCTACCTGGTGTCTCCGTTCGCCCTGCTGCTGTCGATCAGCGGTTCGCTCTCGCTGATGCCGGAGAACGCTTACGCGGTCCGCGCGGCGCCATGGCTGGTGCTGGGCGCCTTCCTCTGGTTCTGGCTCGTGCAGATCGACTGGATCGGAAGAAAGACGGGCTTGCCGTTCTGGCGCCGCATCATCGCGGCGACGCTGATCCTGGTGAGCGGTTCACTGGTCAATGCGCTCGTGGGACATGCGCTTTCGCATCCCCGCGCGAGTACGGGTCAGAGTGCGTGCGCGAGCTGCGATCACGCGGAAGCGCGCACGCAGGAGAAGTGAAAGCCGGATGCGGGTCCGAAGGAGGCCCCGGGTTCAGCCGCTGCGCAAGGCCGCAGCCAGTCGCCGTACTTCCTCGCTGTCCGTACGGGTTTCGCCATCGCTCATGCCGAGCCGCGCGTCGGCGGCGTGGCGCATCGCCGAGGGCAGGGTGCGCTTGGCCGAGGCGTGGAACTCGCGCGCGCCGGTCGCGGCGCGCAGCGCGGCGAGGTTGCCGGCGTTGATGCCGGCGCCGGGCATCACCACGATGCGTTCGCCGGCGCGTTGCACCAGATCGCGCAGCAGGCCGACGCCTTGCGGCGCGCCGGGTTGCGCGCCGGAGCTGAGCACGCGTTCGCAGCCCAGTCCGATGGCGTCCTCGAGCGTCTGCAGCGGATCGCGACTGACGTCGATGGCACGGTGGAAGGTGACGCCGAGGTGCTTCGCCGCGGAAACCAATGCGCGGCAGCGGGGCAGGTCGACATTGCCTTCGGCATCCAGCGCGCCCAGCACCACGCCATCGCAGCCGACGGCGAGGCAGGCCTCGATGTCGAGCAGCATCGTTTCGGTTTCCTCGTCGGTGTAGACGAAGTCGCCGCCACGCGGGCGGATCAGCGCATACAGCGGGATGCGCAGGCGTTCGCGTACCAGCGCCAGCACGCCGGGCGAGGGCGTCAGCCCGCCCAGTTCCAGGCCCGAACAGAGTTCGACGCGATCGGCGCCGCCGTCCTGCGCCGCGACCGCGGAAGCAACGGAGTTGGCGGCGATTTCCAGCAAGGCTTGCGACATGCGTTTCAATGTTCCTGCGCGAGGGTCAGCCGGATCACGCTGGCATCGGCATCCGGCGCCTTCGGCGGCAGCTGCAGATGCAGTTCGCCGCCTGAGGTTTCGGCGCGCAGCGCGACGCCCGGTTCGGCCAGCAATACGGCTTCGGCCACTTTACCCGCCAGCGGCAGGCGCAGCACGCCATCGGTGGGCCAATCGAACACGTGCAGGTACAGGCGCTCGGGCTGGCCATCGCCCGCCGGCTTGCGGGTGATGCGCCCCCACGCCGGCGCCTGTGCGAGCGCGGTGGACTGCGTGCCGTAGATCGCCTCGCCGTTGACCTGCATCCAGCGGCCGATCGCATCGAGCCGTTGCAGCGCGGGCGCGGGCAGTTCGCCATCCGCGGTCGGCCCGATGTTGAGCAACAGGTTGCCGCCCTTGCTGGCCACGTCGACCAGCATGCGGATCAGTTCGCGGTCCGACTTCCAGGCCTGGTCGTGGCGGTTGTAGCCCCAGTGCCGGTTCATGGTGATGCACGATTCCCAGTACTCGCCCGCGCCCAGGCCCGCGGCCGGCACTTCCTGTTCGGGCGTGTGGAAATCGCCGGGCATGCCTTCGGCGCTGATGCCTCCCATGCCGCCGCGCGAATTGAACACGCGGTTGTTGATGATCAGGTCCGGCTTCAGTCCGCGCAGGTAAGCGACCATGTCCTCGGCGTCCTCGCGCGTCCACCAGTCGACCCATTCGCCGTCGAACCACAGGATCTCGGCGCCGGTCTGCTGCACCAGTTCCTTCAGCTCGGTCTTCATGTCGCGCACGTAGCGCGCCTTCTGCGCCGGGTCGATCAGGGTCGGGTTCAGCACGTTCGGCTTGTTCCCGCGCTGCGACGGGTCGTGCCAGTCCATGATCGAGTAGTACACGCCGAAGTGCAGGCCCTGGCGGCGCACGGCATCGGCCAGCGGCGCGAGCACACCCTTGCCGTAGGGCGTGCGCCGGGCGATGTTGTAGTCGGTGCCCTGCGTGTCCCACATCGCGAAGCCTTCGTGGTGCTTGCTGGTGATGACCACGTACTTCATTCCGGCGGCCCTGGCCGCGCGCGCCCACGCGTCGGGGTCGTACTTCTTCGGGTCGAAACGGCTGGCGAAGCGTTCGTATTCGGCCTTGGGAATGTCGGCCTCTTCCATGATCCATTCGCCGTAGTCGCGCTTGCCCTTCCATTCGCCGGCGGGAACCGCGTACAGGCCCCAATGCAGGAACAGGCCGAAGCGGGCGTCGGCCCACCATTGCATGCGTTCGGCCTTGGCGTCGGCGGTTTCGGCCGCGGGCGTGGCGGCATCGAGTCGCGGGACGGGCGATCCAAGCCAGGCCAGCGTGGCGATCAGCAGAAGCAGTGGGACGCGCATGGCGGATTCCTTCTGTGGCGAACGCGAGACTGCCGGCGTCGACAACCGCCGCCAACCGGGTCGGAACGTGGTGGCGGGGTCGCACGGCCGGAAGAAAATCGCAGGGCCGGGCAGGGAATGCCTGCCCGGTGGAATGACCGTCCTAGGAGGGGATAGCGGCCGTTCTTTAACCCTGCGGCGAATACAGGGTAGCATTGGTCCAACCACCAGACCATACCGGCGACAGGCCGGGCGTACAGATGACCCGACCCCGCAAGCCCATTGCCTCCCTTTTGCTGGTTCTTGCCGCCGCCTGCGGTCCGGCGCTGGCCGCCGACGGCCCCGCCGCCGGGCCGCCGGACGCCGTCGAAGCCGCGCGCATGCAATGGTTCGAGGACGCCAAGCTCGGCATCTTCATCCACTGGGGCATCTACGCCGCGCACGGCACCAGCGAGTCGTGGTCGTTCTTCAACGGCCAGATCACCTGGCCGGAGTACATGAGCCAGAAGCGGGACTTCACCGCCCGCCGTTACGATCCGCAGGCCTGGGCCGACCTGATCAAGCGCAGCGGTGCGCGCTACGCGGTGCTGACCAGCCGCCACCACGACGGCGTGGCGCTGTGGGACTCGAAGCAGGGCCTCAACGTGGTCAGGGACACGCCGGCCGGGCGCGACCTGGTCGCGCCGTTCGCCAAGGCGCTGCGCAAGGATGGGCTGAAGGTCGGCCTGTACTACTCGCTGCCCGACTGGTCGTATTCCGATTACGACGTGCATACGCGCAAGGAAAAGCGCTACGACATCCGCAAGGAACCCGCGCGCTGGCAGCGTTATCTCGACTACTACCAGGGCCAGGTCGACGATCTCGCCAAGCGCTACAACCCCGATCTGTGGTGGTTCGACGGCGACTGGGAACACAGTGCGCAGGAATGGCAGGCCGACAAGGTGCGCAAGGAAATCCTGGCCCGCAACCCGAAGGCCATCATCAATTCGCGCCTGCCGGGCAACGGCGACTACGGCACCCCGGAGCAGGGCGTGCCGATCCTGCGTCCCACCGATCGCTACTGGGAGCTGTGCCTGACCATGAACATGTCGTGGGGCTACCAGCCCACCGACAACGCCTACAAGACACCCGGGCAGCTGATCCGCATCTTCGCCGACACCATCGCGATGGGCGGCAACCTGCTGCTGGACATCGGGCCGAAGGAGGACGGCAGCATCGACGAGCGCCAGGTGCGCATCCTCGAGGAATTCGGCCGCTGGACCGGGAAGAACGCGCCGGCGATCTACGGCACGCGCGCCGGCATCGGCTTCGATTATTTCCATGGTCCGAGCACGCTGTCGGCCGACGGCCGCACGCTGTACCTGTTCGTCGACGGGCGTCCCAACGAAGACCTGATGGTCAAGGGCCTGGACAACAAGGTGCTGCGCGCCCGCGTGCTCGGCAGCGACGCCGCGGTCGAGGCCCGCGTGGTCGGCAAGCACGACTGGAGCAAGGTACCGGGCCTGCTGCACATCAAGGTGCCCGACGCCGCGCTCGACCCGGTGGTCACCGTGGTCGCGCTGGAACTGGACGGCCCTGCGTCGCTGTTCAAGGAACACGTCAAACCGATCGAGAGCAACTGAGATGAAGACCGCCGTACTGCTGCTGGCCCTGTTCGCCGCAACGCCCGCCCTGGCCCAGCACGAAGAAGAACATCCCTACGTGCCGGAAACCGACCCGCTGGTCGTGCGCAAGCTGGACCGATGGCAGGACTGGAAATTCGGTTTCATGATGCATTGGGGCCCGTACAGCCAGTGGGGCGTGGTCGAGTCGTGGTCGATCTGCTCCGAGGACGTGGACTGGTGCGGTCCGCCGAAGCGCAATCCGCACACCGGGAAGTACGCCAACGACTACGTCGGCTACAAGCAGGCTTACGAGCAGCTGCCGACCACCTTCAACCCGGTGAAGTTCGATCCGGCGAAGTGGGCCGATGTCGCCGCCGACGCCGGCACCAAGTACGTGGTGTTCACCACCAAGCACCATGACGGCTTCAGCATGTTCGACACGAAGCAGACCGATTACCGGATCACCGCATCGAACGTGCCGTTCCATTCCAACCCGCGCGCCAACATCGCCAGGGAAGTGTTCGATGCCTTCCGCGCACGCGGCTTCGGCATCGGCGCGTACTTCTCCAAGCCGGACTGGCACAGCGACAACTACTGGGCGCCGCGCTGGGCCACGCCGGATCGCAACGTCAACTACGACACGCGCAAGCACCCCGAGTTGTGGAAGGGTTTCGTCGATTTCACCCATGCGCAGCTCGGCGAGCTGACTTCGCAATACGGGCCGCTCGACATCCTGTGGCTCGACGGCGGTTGGGTGAACCCGCGCGAGCATCCCGACGCGAAGCCCGGCAGCGGTTCGGTGCCGTGGCCGCAGGATATCGACATGCCGGGACTGGCCGCACTGGCGCGCAGGAACCAGCCGGGCCTGATCGTGGTGGACCGCGCGGTTGGCGGACGCTACGAGAACTACCGCACGCCGGAACAGAAGATCCCGGACGAGCCGCTGCCGTATCCGTGGGAAACCTGCATGACCCTCGGCGATTCGTGGTCGTACGTGCCCAACGACAGGTACAAGCCCGCGCGCGACGTGGTGCACATGCTGGTCGACGTGGTCGCCAAGGGCGGCAACTACCTGCTCAACGTCGGTCCCGACGCCAACGGCGAACTGCCGGCCGAAGCCATCGAGCGCCTGCACCAGATCGGCCAGTGGATGAAGCTCAACGGCCAGGCGATCTATGCCAGCCGCGCGGTCGCGCCGTACCGCGCCGGCAAGTTCCGCTACACGCGGCTGAAGGACGGGACGGTGTATGCGATCTACCTGGCCGACGACAAGGAAAAGACCCTACCGGCGCAGCTGAAGATCCCGGGTCCGGCGCCGGAGGCTGGGGCAAGCGTGCGGGTGCTCGGCAGCGACGCGGCGCTGGCGTGGCGGCGTGAAGGCGACGCGACCGTGGTGGACGTTCCCGCCGCGGTGCGCAAGCAGACCGCGGGCGCGTACGCGTGGAGCATCGAATTGCCGGGAGCGGTGCTTACCCACTGACCGGAAGTTCAAAAAACACCGTCATTCCCGCGAAGGCGGGAATCGCTCTTCTATCGGACCCCGATGATCCGTCCGAAGAGCGACAGAGCGATTCCCGCCTTCGCGGGAATGACGACTTCGAGGATTTACGCGGGATTCGAGGTTGTTTCCGTTCATGAAAAACAGACTGTTGTCCTTCCCGCTGCTGGCCTTGCTGGCCGGTACAGCACACGCCGTCGAGCCGCCGAAGAACTTCGGCAACGACCACGACGACCCGCGTACCGCGCATCCGTCGCCGGTTCCCGCCGGCATGCCTGCTTGCACGGTCGACGTATTGCACCACGGCTTCGCCAGCTTCGATCCAGCCAAGGCGCGCATCGATGCGGCGAAGCAATGCCCCGGCCCGTGGCACAAGGTGGTGCTGCGGCTGGACGGCGCGGTGAAGGGCCGCCAGTACGACCGCATCGGCCAGTTCTCGGTCGGCGGCGTGACCATCTTCCGCACCAGTTCGCCGGAACCGTCGCGCGAAGGCATCGAATGGCGCGTGGAGAAGGACGTCAGCGCCTACGCGCCGCTGTTCGCGCAGCCGCAGGACGCGGAGATGTTCCTCGGCAACGTGGTCAACGAAACGTATACCGGCGTGTTCGACGTCAGGCTGAGCCTGCTGTTCTTCCGCGCCGACGACAAGCACCCGGCTGCGCAAACCGCCGATGTGGTGCTCCCGCTGGATGGCCTGCACGAAGACGGCGCGGATACCGTCGGCAAGATCGCGATTCCCGCCAACAGCGAGCGCCTGCTGGCCGAGGTCTACGCCACCGGTTCCGGCGGCGGCTGCGAGGAATTCTGGTACTACGCCGTGCCGCTGGATGGTTACTGGTGCCACAACCCGCAAGGCCCGTATCGCGAAGTGCGGGTGTTGCTGGACGGGCGCATCGCCGGCATCGCCGCGCCGTATCCGCACATCTACACCGGCGGCTGGTCGAACCCGCTGCTGTGGTACGCGATCCCCGCGCCACGCACGTTCGATATCCAGCCGATCCGCTATGACCTGACGCCCTTCATCGGCCTGCTCAACGACGGCAAGCCGCACGAAGTGCGCCTGCATGTCGCCGGCGTGCCGGAAGGCCGCGAAGGCTGGAAGCTGCTGCCGAACCTGCAGGTCTGGCGCGATGCCGGCGTGCAACGCACCAGGGCGAAGCTGCTCGATTACGACGCGGGCGAAGCCTCGCACGACATGCGCCTGGACGCTGCGGTCGCCGACGACCAGTCGCTGCATTTCCTCGGGGCACGCCATTTCCGCGCGCGCGGCGAGGTGCGCGGCTCGAAGGGCAAGGTCGAAACCACGGTCGAACGCGCGCTGCAGGCCGACGTGCACCATCGCTGGGGTTCGATGGACGACAACGACGACCGCATGCTCGCCGACTGGCGCGATCGCGCCGTGGTCACGCGCAGGGGCAAGGTCGGCGTGGAGGCGGAAACCATCGAGCAGAACTTCGGTTTCGACGGCGGCATCGGCCAGGTGCCGCTGCAAGGCGGCAGCGCCGGCAAGCCCGGCGAAAAGGGCGATGCGACCGAGAAGACCGACCCGAAGGTGCGCCTGACCACCGACATCCGCATCCACGACGATGTCGAAACCGTGCGTTCCCGCGACGGCAAGGCGCAGTCCAGCCGGCGCACGCGCGATCGTTTCATCGGCAACGCTTCGTACGACCGCGGCGTGCCGCGCGACAAGCGTCGCGCCGTGGCCGACACCCGCCAGAGTTATCGCATCGAGGAAGACGGGCGCTGCTGGCAACGCGACATCGCCACGCGCAATGGGCGTTTCATCCGCGACGCCACCGATTGCGGCAAGGCGGCGCCGGCCTCACAATCGACACCGGATCGCTGAAGTCGTCGCATGTCGAACCCCACCCAGACCCACGCCGAGGCGGATTCGCCGCTGAACGGCGCGCCCTTCCTCGCCGCCGACGTCGGCGGTACCCATGCACGACTGGCGCAGGTCCGGCGATTGCCCGATGGCGACATCGAAGTGCTCGCCCACCAGGTCTACCAGGGTGGTGCATTCGCCAGCTTCGAAGCGATCGTCGCCGATTTCGTCGCCAAGCACGCGCAACCCGCGCCGCGCGACATCGTCATCGCCACTACCGGCGTGGTGCGTGGCGACACGGTGATCAACAACAACCTGCCGTGGACACTGTCGGCCGCCGCGCTGCGCGCCCAGGGGTTCGCCGAAGTCGCGCTGGTCAACGATTTCGCCGCCGCCGCCAATGCCGGGCAGTGTCTGCGCAAGGAACGCTGCCGGCCGCTGAGCAGCTTCGACGGCGATGCCGAGCCGGGGCCCAGCCTGGTGGTCGGCCCGGGGACCGGCCTGGGCTCCGCGTTGCGGGTGCCCTGCCGCGACGGCGTGCTGGTGCTGCCGGGCGAAGCCGGGCAGATGTCGTTCGCGCCAGGCACACCGCGGGAAATCGCCCTGCTGCAGGCGTGGATGGCCGAGACTTCCTACGTTTCCTGCGAGCAGGTCGTCGCCGGCCCCGGCCTGCTGAAGACCTACGCGACGCTGTGCCGCATGGACGATGCGGATGCGCGGCAGACGACGTCGGCCGGTGTGATCGAAGCGGCACGGCGCGGCGACGACGCGCATGCGCTCGAAGCGGTGCGGATCTTTTGCGCTGCGCTAGGCAGCGTGCTCGCCGACCTGGCGATGGCGCACGGCGCGACCAGCGTGTTCGTCGCCGGCGGCATGGTCCCGCGCCTGCTGGAATTCTTCCCCGGCAGCGACTTCCAGGCGCGTTTCCTCGACAAGGGTGTGATGCGCGCGGTGCTGGAGCATGTGCCGGTGCGGCTGGTCGAAGATCCGCACCAGGGCGTGATCGGCGCCGCCAGCTGGCACCTGCAACGACTGGCGACGCGCTGATGTGGGAGAGGCCTTGGCCGCGAATGCTTTTTTGCGCTTTTTCGTAGAGCGGGGCTTGCCCCGCTGCCTTTCGATGAATCGCACGGCGGCGTAGAAGCAGCGGGGCAAGCCCCGCTCTACGGCTCACCCAACAAGGCATTCGCGGCCAAGGCCGCTCCCACAATTCGCTAGCGGTACACCACCTGCCGCCACAGGAAGAACGCCGGCAACGCCAGCGCGGCTTCCACCACCGGCTTGGCCAGCCAGGCGTAATGCAGGCCGAAGCGCGCGGCCAGCGTCGCCACCAGCCAGGTGCTGATCGCGGTCAGCGCCAGCCACACCAGCGCGAAACGGACGAAACGCCACCAGCCCAGCCGCGCCTCGCCATCGCGGGCGAAGGTCACCCGGCCGTTGAGCCAGAAGCCGAGCATCGCCCCCGACACGCGAGCGCCCAGGTTGGCCGGCGCCGCCGGCACGCCCAATGCGGTGGCGGCGACGAACACCGCCCAGTCCAGCAGCAGCTGCAGCAGGCCGACCAGCACGTAGCTGCCGCCCTGTCGGATCAGGCTCATCGCGTTCATGCCCGGGGAAAGGGCGCCATCGTAACCGCTGGCTTAGAATTCCCGCTTCATCGCAACGGAACGCCCGGATGTCCCAGCCCCTGCATGTCGTGATCCTCGCCGCCGGCGAAGGCAAGCGGATGAAGTCCGCCCTGCCCAAGGTGCTGCAGCCCATCGCCGGGCAACCGATGCTGGCCCAGGTCATCGCCGCCGCGCGCGCGTTGCGACCGGCGGCGCTGCACGTGGTGTTCGGCCATGGCGGCGACCAGGTGCAGGCCGCCTTCGCCGACCAGCCGGACCTGCAATGGGCGCAGCAGGCGCAGCAGCTCGGCACCGGCCACGCGGTCGCGCAGGCGATGCCGCAGGTGCCGGACGAGGCCAAGGTGCTGGTGCTGTACGGCGACGTGCCGTTGATCCGCACCGAAACGCTGCAACGCCTGCTGGAAGCACCGGGTCGCCTGGCGGTGCTGGTCGCCGAACCGGAGGATCCGACCGGTTACGGCCGCATCCTCCGCGACGAAGCCGGCAAGGTCGCCGCGATCGTCGAGCAGAAGGACGCCAGCGAAGAGCAGCGCCGCATCCGCACGATCAACACCGGCATCATCGCCGCCGACGCGGTCGCCCTGAAGCAGTGGTTGTCGAAGTTGTCCAACGATAATGCGCAGGGCGAGTACTACCTGACCGATGTATTCGCCACCGCCGCTTCCGAATTCACCCCGGCGGAACTGGTCCTGGTCGTCGATCCGATGGAGGCCGAAGGCGCCAACGATCCGTGGCAGCTCGCCCAGCTCGAGCGCGCGTTCCAGCTGCGCCAGGCGCGCGCGCTGTGCGTGGCCGGCGCGCGCCTCGCGGATCCGGCGCGCTTCGACCAGCGCGGCACGGTGACGGTGGGCCGCGACGTCAGCATCGACGTCGACGCGGTGTTCGAAGGCCACGTCGAATTGGGCGATGGCGTCAGTATCGGTCCGTTCGTGCGGATCAAGGACGCGAAGATCGGCGCGGGCAGCAAGGTACACGCGCATTGCGACATCGACGGCGTCGTCGCCGGCGCGGGCGCGCTGATCGGCCCGTATGCGCGCATCCGTCCCGGCACCGTGCTGGCCGACAATGTGCATGTCGGCAATTTCGTCGAAACCAAGAAGGCCACGCTTGGCTTGGGCAGCAAGGCCAATCACCTGACCTACCTCGGCGACGCGGTGGTCGGCAGCGGCGTCAACATCGGCGCCGGCACGATCACCTGCAACTACGACGGGGTGAACAAGTTCGTCACCACCATCGAGGACAACGCCTTCATCGGCTCCAACTCCGCGCTGGTCGCGCCGGTCACCATCGGCCAGGGCGCAACCATCGGCGCGGGTTCGGTGATCGGCAAGGATGCGCCGGGCGGCAAGCTGACCGTGTCGCGGGCACGGCAGGTGACGGTGGATGGGTGGCAGCGGCCGGTGAAGAAGTAGTTCTCTAGCGTGGGTACGTCGTTATCCCTCGATGATCCGCGATGGGCGAGCCTCAGGCATGCCTATGGCTCTGCATCGGACACGCCGGCTCTCTTGCGTCAACTTGCCGGCTTTCCGAACGAGTCTTCGTATCGCGATGAGCCGTGGTTCAGCTTGTGGAGTTCGCTTTGTCACCAAGGCGATGTCTATCCGGCTTCTTTTGCGGCAGTACCGCACATTGTTGATGCGCTCGCGTTGGCGCCAGCCAAGGCATCGATGAGCTATTTCCTGCTTCCGGCGAGCATTGAGATCGCCCGTGTTGCTTCAGGCCAAACAGTCCCGGACGAGCTTGGACTCTCGTACGACGAAGCCATGGCCCGAATTCCCGCGTTGGTTGCTTTGGCCGCGCGCCCGGGTTGGGAGACGTCCATCGGAACAGCAGCATTGGCCGCCATTGCGGCAGCAACCGGGAACTATCCTGTTGCCACCTTTTTGCTGGAAGCAGAAGAAAGCGACCTTTTGGAGGCCACGGAGCGGTTGCGTTCCCGTTGACCATTCAGACGGGCGGGATCGAAGAGCGTTGCGACTAACTTCTTGGAATTAGCGTGCTGGCGCGGCCGCATCCGCCGCAGTCCCGGTCGCCGCATCGGGATACAACGCCAGCAATTTCCGCAGCACGCCATTGGTCCAGCCGAAGCCGTCCTGCAGCGGGTATTCGCCACCGCCGCCCTCGGCGCTGCGGGTGACGTTGTACTTCTCCACCAGCTTGCCGCTCTGCCGGTAAACCGCGAGGTTGCCGGCGATCCAGCGCCTGGCGATGGTTGCTGCGAGATCGCGGTGGCCATAGGCGTCGAGACCGCGGATCGCGATCCATTGCAAGGGCGCCCAGCCATTGGGCAGGTCCCACTGTTGGCCGGTGCGCACGGTGGTCGTCGCCAGTCCATTGGGCTGCAGCAAGGTTTCCTGCACACGCTTGGCGGTGCGGTCGGCCTGGTCGCGCCCGGCAATGCCGAAGAACAGCGGATACAGCGTCGCGGCGGTGACGTGGCCGGTCGTGCGGCCTTCCTTCCACAGGTAGTCTTCGAACACCCCGTCCTTCGCGTTCCACAGGTGCTGCAGGATCGCCTTCTTCCGCGCGTCGGCGCGCTCGCGCATCCGCGTCGCCTCGTCCTTCTGTCCGGCGACGCCATACGCCTCGGCCAGCGTGGTTTCCAGATGGTAGAGCAGGCTGTTCAAATCGGGCGGCCCGATCTCGATAGTGCGGATGGTCGCCAGCGTCTTGCCGTCGGCGAACCAGCGCGAGCTGAAATCCCAGCCGCTTTCGGCGCCGGCGCGCAGGTTGCGATAGACCTCCGCCGCGGGGCGTTTGGATTCGGCGGCGGTGCGCACGTCGTTGCCGTAGCTTTCCTCGCGCGGCAGCGGGCAGTCGTCCCAGTAGCGGTTGAGCAGCGTGCCGTCCGCCAGCCGCACCGCGCGCCGGTGCGCTTCGCCCGGCTTGAGCGTGTCGGCGCCTTCCATCCAGAAATCGTATTCCTGCTGCAGCTGCGGCAGGTAGGTCTTCAGCGTGGAGGGCCCGTCGCGCTCGGCGATCAGGTTCACCATCGCGGCGAAGAACGGCGGTTGCGAACGGTTGAGGTAGTAGACCCGGTTGCCGTTGGGGATATGGCCGTAATGGTCGATCAGCCAGGCGAAGTTCTTCACCATGTCCACGGCGAGGTCGTGGCGGCCGCTTTCCTCCAGGCCCAGCATGGTGAAGTAGGAATCCCAGTAGTAGATTTCGTTGAAGCGACCGCCCGGAACCACGTACGGATGGGGCAGCGGCAGCAGCGAGCCGCGCGGATCGACTGGGCCGGGCTTGCGTTCCAGCACGCTCCACAGCGCGTCGATGTGCTTGCGTACATCCTGCCCCGGCTCGGTGCGGTAATCGCTGTTCGCCGCCGGCGCCGGTGCGAACTGGCTGGCGACGAATTTGGCCAGGTCGAACCCTGGCTGGCGCCGTTGGTGTTCGTACTCGGCCACGATGCCGGCCGGCGGTTGCCGGGGGACTGCGTCGACCAGCGACTTGCCTTCCGGGAGATCCTTCTGCGCGGTCTCGAACAGTTCGCCATAGAGCCGCGAATAGGCGGGCACGCAGTCCTGCGCCATCGAGGGCGCGGACGGCAGCAACAGGCAGGACAGCAGCACGAGCCAGGCGGTTTTTCTCATCGCGCGCTCCATCGATTCCAGCCGGCGAAGTAAAAACCAGCATAGCCGGGCTTTCGTTACGTGCGCGCGGAGCCGGACAGCCGCGTGGATGACGATGTTGCGATGCGAGGAGTCTTGTTGCAGCGCACACGTGCGGCGGCTTCCCCCATGTCCTGCGCTGTCATTTGTGCCGATTCACGAAGATGAAACCGTTGCATCCGTCGCATTCATGCATCGCCCAGCGGTTTCTTCACATTGCTTGCTCAACCGTGGCCGCACGCTCTCGGACCGCTGCGGAGCACGCGCGGCCAGGCGGGATCCGCGGTCCAACGACACCACTTTCGTGGAGGAAGCCCCATGAGCCGTTGCCATCTCACCCGTCGAGTGTTGACGATCGCCATCGTTTCGCTGCTGCCCGCCCTCGCCCAGGCGCAGGAACAGCAGGTGCAGCAACAGGCGTCGCCGCCACCGCAGTCGACGCAAACGCAACCGCCCGCGCAACAGGCGGCGCAGCCGGCAACGGCCCAGGTGTCTCCGGCGCAATCGTCCACCACCACGCTCGACACCCTGGTCGTGACCGGCAGCGTGACCGGCGGCGTGAAGAAGCTCGAGGCCAGCTACAACATCGTCACCGCCACCGAAGAGCAGATCAAGCAATCCAACCCGAAAAGCACCGCCGACCTGCTGAAGATCTCGCCTGGCATGTGGCCCGAATCCAGCGGCGGGCAGACCGGCGCCAACATCGAGATCGCCGGCTTCCCGGGCGGCGGCGATGCGCCGTACTTCACCACGATGCTGATGGGCTCGCCGCTGTACGGCATGCCGACCTTGTCGTTCTTCGAGACCACGACGATCTTCCGGCTCGACGACACCATCTCCACCGTCGAAATCCTGCAAGGCGGCCCGTCGGCGGTATTCGCCGGCGGACAAATGGGCGCGACCGCGAACTTCTTCCTGAAGACCGGCAGCGACACGCCCTACGGCAGCGTCGGCGTGACCTATGGCGACGAGGGCCTGTGGCGGCTGGATGCGTTCAGCGGCTTTCCGGTCGGGCAGAGCGGCTGGTACGGCAGCCTCGGCGGCTTCTGGCGCAGTTCCGACGGCGTGCGCGATCCGCAATTCAAGGCCGATGAAGGCGGACAAATCACCGGCACGCTGTCGCGCGAGTTCGGCGACCGCGGCAACCTGACCCTGTATGCGCGCTACCTCAACGACAAGAACCAGTTCATCACGCCGATCCCGGTGGTGCAGGAAGGCAGCGACCGCTTCCATGCCTATCCCGGCTTCGATCCGCTGACCGACACGTACTACAGCAAGGCGATGCAGCACGTGTTCTTGCCGACTTATCCGGGCGGCGGCAAGAACGCAGACCTCGCCGACGGACGCGGCGCCGATTTCGTCTTCGTCGGCGCGAACTTCGATTACGACCTCGGCAACGGCTGGTCGATCAGCGACAAGTTCCTGTTCGATGCGGGCGATGCCGACACCAATGCGTTGTTCTCGGGCAACAACCCGGCTTCGCTGATGGACATGCTGTACAACCCCGACACCCCCGGCGGCTTCAAGTTGCCGGCGGGCTCCGCTACCGCGACCTATGTCGGCGGCGGCGCGGTGCCGCTGGACCAGAGCGTGATCCAGCAGGGCTGGTGGTCGATCCACAAGCACCTGAAGAGCATCAGCAACGATTTCCGCCTGAGCAAGGAACTGTTCGAAGGCAATACCCTGACCGTCGGCTTGTACGTCAACCACTACACCATGGACGACAAGTGGTCGCTGGGCAACCAGATGCTGATGAGCAACACGCCCAACGCCACGCCGATCACCGTCAGCTACGTCGATCCCGCGGATGGGCAGGTGAAACAGCGCACCGACGCGCAGGGTTTCGCCGATTTCGGCGGCTTCCATATCGCCCAGCACGGCACCGCGACCAATACCGCGCTGTACATGTCGGATTCGTGGCGGATCGGCAAGTGGTTGCTGGACCTCTCCGGCCGCGTCGAGCAGCAGGATTCGACCAACAACGTCTGCAATTTCATGAGCGATGGCCGCGTGGACGCGGATGGGAACCCGGTCACGGGCGTGATCGACCTGGATGGCAATCCGAATACGCTCTACGACAACGCGGTACCGGTTTGCGACGGCACCTACCAGAAGATCGAGTACAAGAAGACCCATCCGACCTGGACCGCCGGCGCCAACTACGCCTTCACCGACCACATGTCGGCCTATGCCCGCGCCAACACCGGCGGGCACTTCCTCGACTTCGACAACGGCATCCGCGGCACCACCAACAACAACTTCCCGCCGATGCAGAAGATCCGCAACTACGAGGTCGGCTTCAAGTACCAGTCGAAACTGTTGTATGCCGACATCAGCGCCTACAAGCGCCGGTTCAAGGGCCTGCTGTACCAGCCGACCGACGGCCTCGGCACGCCGGTCGGCAGTCCGCTGACCTACGGATCGGATTCGTGGGGCGTCAACTTCATCGGCTGGGTCGAACCGGTCGAGCGCCTGCGCCTGCAACTGGTGGCGAACTACCTGGACGGCCAGTACAGCGATTTCGACGCCTGTTTCCCGTACACCGACATCAACGGCGAGGAGAAGTGCCAGCCGATCGAAGGCCAGCAACTGCAGCGGCAGCCGAAACTGCGCTGGATGTTCACTCCGAGCTACCAGTTCATGTACGGCTGGGGCGACGTCACGCCCTACCTGACCTACACTCACGTCGGTGCGCACACCCAGGACCAGTCGGGCTTGCAGCAGCTGGGTTCGTACCACACGCTCGATTTCGGCGTGACCGCCAACGTCGGCGACCATTGGCAATTCAACCTGCGCGGCACCAACATGACCAACGAGCTGGGCCTGACCGAAAGCAATTCGCGCATCTTCGGCACGGCCGTGTCGGGCAGCGAGAACGTGCTGCTGGCGCGTCCGCTGGAAGGCCGCGAGGTCAACCTGCAGGCGAAGTACATCTGGTGATGCCGGACAGGCGCGGGTTCGCAGAGTTGCGCTGGTGCGCGTTGGCGCTGGCGATGTGCATGGCGCCAGCGGCGAGCGCGCACGAGGGTTGCGCGGAACTGCAGTTCCGCATCGTCGAAGGCAACACGACCAACGCGTTCTGCCGGGAGGGGCCGTCCGCCGCGCACCTGCTGCTCAACGCCGGTGCGCAGCCGCGGGTGCTGGTGGCATTTCCCGCCGGCAACAGCGGTACCGGCTTGTGGTTCGAACGCGGCCCGGTCCCGGTGCATTGGGAGCTGCGAACGCTGGGCGCTACGCACGCGGCCGATGCCTCCGGTCGGCCCTTGCACGGCATCGTCGCCGAAGCCAGCGCCAGCGCATCGCGGCTGGTGGTGCGCGATGCGGTGCTGGGCAGCGTGCGCGTGCTGCGCGACTTCCAGCTCGGCGTCGCCTATCCACCGTCGGTCGCGACGCGCGCGCAGGTCGGGGCGCGGCGCGTCTCCTGGTCGCGGCCGCGACTGGATGGCGCCCCCGGCTACGAAATCGCGGTCGAATTGCTCAATGGCCACGCGAGCGCGGGCGCAGGCACCGCGGTCGCGCTCGCCGCCGACCGCGACGGCGAGCCGTTGCGCCTGCGCATCACCGCGCTGACAGGCGAGCGTCCGCTCACGCCGTTGCCCGCTGCGGCGCTGTTCGGCGAAGCGGCAGGCAGCGATCCGCGCAGCCGCGAAGCGCTCGGGTTCCTCAGTTACCGCGAGAAGTTCCTCGCCGGGTCGTGGCGCTTCGATACCTATTTCGGCCGCGACACGCTGATGTCGTTGCGCCTGCTGATGCCGGCTTTGCGGGCCGAACCCATCGAGGACGGGCTGGCTTCGGTGCTGGAGCGGCTGGATGCGCAGGGCGAGGTCGCGCACGAGGAAGACATCGGCGAATTCGCCGTCCTGCGCCGGCGCAAGGGCGATGTCCCGGCGGCGCAGTCCGAAGATGCGCCGATCTACGACTACAAGATGATCGACGACGACCTGATGCTGGCGCCGGTCGCCGCGGCCTGGCTGCTCGACCGGCCCGAAGGTCGCGAGCGCGCCGCAACCTTCCTCGCGCGCAAGACGACGACGGGAGAAACGCTGGGCGCCGCGCTGGCGCGCAACTTCGGCTTCGTGCTGCGCTCGGCGCAGGCCTTCGCCCGCGAGCCTGTCGCGCGCAACCTGGTGTCGCTGAAACCGGGTTTCAGCGTCGGCCAGTGGCGCGACAGCGAACGCGGACTGGCAGGCGGCCGTTATGCCTACGACGTCAATGCCGTGCTCATGCCGGCGGCGCTCGAGGCGATCGCGCGCTTCGAGCAAGCGGGGCTGTTGCAGCAGCATGCGACTGCCGCGCAACGTCGGTTTCTTTCAAGCGCTGGCGCCGTCGGCGCGATCTGGTCGCAGCGCGCCCCATTGCTTTTCCGGGTAGAACTGCCGGCTGCGACGGCGCGCGCGAACATCCAGCGCTACGCGACGAGCCTGGGCGCGGATCCGGCGGCGGCATTGGCCAGCCTGCCCAAGGAGGCATTGCGTTTCGATGCCCTGTCGCTGGACAAGGCGGGCAAGCCGATCCCGGTGCTGCATTCCGACGGCGGCTTCGCGCTGCTGTTCCGCGATCCGGAACCGAAAGCCTTGCAGGGCATGGTCGAAGCCACGCTGCGCCCGTTCCCTGCCGGGCTGATGACCGATGCCGGCATGCTGGTGGCCAATCCGGCATTCGCCGACGCCGGCGTAGTCGCGGACTTCGGCCGCAATGCCTATCACGGCACCGTGGTCTGGTCGTGGCAGCAGGCATTGATGGCCGCGGGGTTGGCACGCCAGCTGCAACGTCGCGATCTCCCCGATGAGGTCCGTGGCGAGTTGCAGGATGCGCAGAAGCGCTTGTGGAAGGCCATCGAAGCCACCGACGCGATGCGCACGTCCGAACTATGGTCTTGGACGTACGCCGATGGCCGTTACCGACCGGTGCCGTTCGGCCAAGGCCATGGCGATGCCGACGAATCCAACGCCGCGCAACTGTGGAGCACGGTGTACCTGGCGAATCCGGATCCTTATCGGCCCAGGCGCTGACTCACTCGTTCGAGAGGGGCAGCTGCATCGCCACGCACAAGCCGCCGCCCTCGCGGTTGTGCAGCGACAGGCGGCCGCCGTGCGCTTCGACGATCTCGCGGGTCAGGGCCAGGCCGAGGCCGGTGCCGTTGCGCTTGGTCGAATAGAACGGCACCAGCGCGTTCTGCAGCACCGCATCGTTCATGCCGCCGCCGCGGTCGAGCACTTCGATGCGCAACCAGT
The DNA here is from genome assembly GCF_017939625.1 of Pseudoxanthomonas helianthi. Classification (GTDB taxonomy): domain Bacteria; phylum Pseudomonadota; class Gammaproteobacteria; order Xanthomonadales; family Xanthomonadaceae; genus Pseudoxanthomonas_A; species Pseudoxanthomonas_A helianthi. The sequence goes on along the minus strand of NZ_JAGKTC010000001.1, from coordinate 787,947 downwards.
CGGGCAGGCGGGTCAGGCGCAGCGCGACCTCGTCGTGCGATGAGCCGGATTCGTGCGCGTTCTTCAGCAGGTTCAACAGGGCCTGTTCGATCTGCGCGGCGTCGATACGGCCGCTGAGGTCTTCGACCGGGGCTTCGAGGCGGAAGTCGATCTGCCGCTGCAGGCCGGCGAGGAACCCGCCCCAGTCGACCGTCTGCAACTGCGGTTGCGGCAGCTTGGCGAAGCGCGCATAGCCACGAATGAAACCCTCGAGGTGGCGCGCCCGGTCCTCGATGGTGGCGAACACGTCGTCGAGGCGTTCGTAGCGGCCGCGCCGCACCAGCTCGGCGCCCGAATGCGCCAGCGACGCGACCGGGGCCAGCGAGTTGTTCAACTCGTGGCTGATCACCCGGATCACCTTCTTCCAGGTCTGCACTTCCTGGCGGCGCAGCTCGCTGGTCAGCAGGCGCAGCAGCAACAATTCGTGCGGCTTGCCGTTGAGGCGGAACTGGCGGCGGGCGAGGTGGTAGACCTGCTCTTCGACCTGTGCGCCGCCCCCCGCCTCCGCGGGGGCAGGCTTCTGCTCAATGTCTTCGCCACCGATCACGAACAGGCTGTCGCCGCTGCGCGCCATCGCCTCGCGCATCTCCACCGGCGCGCGCGCGACCAGTTCGTCGAAGCGTTGTCCTTCCAGCTTCCAGCCGCCATGCAGCAGCTTGCGCGCAGCGAGGTTGGCGAATACCACGCGGCGCTCGCGGTCGCCGCCGGCGGCGACCAGCAGCATGGCCACCGGGGTGTTCTGCACCATCGTGTCGAGCAGCAGCTCGCGCTGCACCAGACTCTGGCGCTGGTCGCGCAGTACTTCGCCGAGATCGGCGTGGGCGCGGACCAGTTCGGCCAGTTCGTCGTTGCCGCGCCAGTGGATGCCGGAGTTGTATTCGCCGTCGCGCAGCGTGTTGACGCTGCCGGCCAACGCGCGGAACAGCGCGGCGAGCGGTTGCAGGGCGCGGTGGATGGCCCACGATGCCAGCGGCAACACCACCATCGCCGACAGCAGGGCGATCAGCCAGGCGTCGTCGAGCCATTGCGACAGCAGCAGCGGCAGGGCGACCGCCACGACGAACAGCGGCAACAGCCAGAACAGCAGACGGCCTGCGAGCGAGCGGCGGATCAAGATCCTTCACCCTTTGTGGGAGAAGGTGGCGCGCAGCGCCGGATGCGGGGATGCGAGCGTAACGAGCGTGCTTCCGGCTCAGCGGAAGCAAAGGTCGATCTCTCTCCCCCACGCACTGCGTACGCGTTTTCCCTTCCCGCGTAGAAGAGAGGGAGCAAGCGGCGCGTGCTCGCTTTTCGCTCGTCATTCCCGCGCAGGCGGGAATCGCTCTTGATTTTGGCTCTGCCATTCTCGCCATTACGGTTGGAAGAGCAGAAGCACAGAGCGATTCCCGCCTGCGCGGGAATGACGAGCAAACGCAAAGGCTCCGTCATCGCGGGTTGAATAGGCGCCTTCATGTCGGCCGAATGCCATGGCGCTCCATGCGCCGGTACAAGGCCTGGCGGCTGAGGCCGAGCTCGGCCGCGGCCTGCGCGATCACGCCGCCGGCACGGGCCAGCGCGGCTTCGATGCCGGCACGATCCGGTTCCTCGGCCGAGGCGCTGGATTTCTGCGCCGGCGGCTTCGGCAGGTTGAGGTCGGCCGCTTCGATGCGATCGCCCTGGGCCAGCAGGCCGGCGCGCTGCACCACGTTGCGCAGCTCGCGCACGTTGCCCGGCCACGGATGGCGCAACAGCGCATTGCGCGCAGATTCGCCCAACGGCTTGTCGTCGGGGCGGAAGCGTTCGGCCAGCGGCAGGATGTCGCCGGGACGCTCGGCCAGCGGCGGCAGCGCCAGCTCGATCGCGTTGAGCCGGTAGTACAGGTCTTCGCGGAAGCTGCCTTCGCGGATCATCGCCGGCAGGTCCGCATTGGTCGCGCTGATCACGCGCACGTCGACGTGGCGTTCGCGGTTGGAACCCAGGCGCTCGAACTTGCCGGTTTCCAGCACCCGCAACAGCTTCATCTGCCCGGCCAGCGGCAGGTTGCCGATTTCGTCGAGGAACAGGGTGCCGCCGTCGGCGGCCTCGAACTTGCCTTCGCGCGCCTTGTTCGCGCCGGTGTAGGCGCCTGCGTCGGCGCCGAACAGTTCGGCTTCGATCAGTTCGGAAGGCAGTGCGCCGCAGTTCAGGGTGACGAACGGGCCGTTCTTCACCGCCGAATTGGCCTGCACGATTTCGGCAAGCTTCTCCTTGCCGCTGCCGTTGGGCCCGGTGATCAGCACCGGCAGGTCGGAACGCGCGACCTGGCAGGCCAGGGCGATGACGCGTTCGCTGGCCGGATCGGCGAAGACCACTTCGCGCAGGTCGTATTTCGCCTGCAGTTGTTCGCGGCGCTGCTTCTCGCGCGCGCGGCGGCGATCCAGTTCGCGCCGCGCCTCGGCCAGTTCCAGCAGGTTGTTGACCGTGGCCAGCAGCTTGCCGTCGTCCCAGGGCTTGGCCAGGTAATCGGCGGCACCGGCCTTGACCAGCCCGACCGCGCTGCTCAGTTGCGTCCACGCGGTCAGCAGGATCACCGGCAGGTCGGGATGGTTCTCGCGGATCGCGGCGAACAAGGCCTCGCCCTCGGCGCCCGAGGTGGTATCGGCGGTGAAGTTCATGTCCTGGATGACCAGGTCGATGGCTTCTTCGCGCAGCATCGCCAGGCCGGCCTGCGGCGATTCGGCATGCAGCGTGGCGATGTCGTGCAATGAGAACAGCACGTCCAGCGCGGTGGCGACGGCGGGGTTGTCGTCGATGATCAGGACGGTCGGCATGGGGCAATCGTAAGGCTATTTCGGGTCGTGTCGAACGGTATCGGCGCTGGGCCGGTGGCCGTAACTCAATACGCGGGTGATCTGCCACTGGCCCTCGCGCAGGCGCCAGACCATGGCGAAGTCGGCTTCGCCGTCGCAACGGCCGCTGTCGACCTGGCAGAAGCGGTGCACACCCTGGGCGATGGCGCCGAAGTCCTTGATCGGCGACACCTGCAGGCTGACCCGCTCGCGGGTGTAGTGGCCGCAGGCGTACTTCGCGGTGTTGGCGATCATCGCTTCGCGCGTCCAGGTGACGCCGCCGGTGTCGTGGTAGAACTCGACGTCGGGCGCGAAGAATTCCGCATGCCTGCGCAACTGCGCCGGATCGCTGCAATGGTTGAAGGCGTCGAACACGGCGCCATCCAGCGCGGTGATGGTCGCCTCGAGCGATGCGCCCTTCGGGACATCGGCCTGTGCAGCGAACGCCGGTGCGGCGCATGCCAGGCAAAGCACCGCAAGCAACTTGTCCAATGCAATCTCCCCCGAGGTGGTGAGGCGCCGCGTCAGTCGCGGATGGCCTTGGTGTCGCGTCCGTCCTGGCGCAGGACCAGGTAACCCGGTTTGCCACTGGCGTCGAAGCCGAAGCTGATCCTGGCGTCGAGGCCGGGCACGGCGAACGAACTTTCCGATTCGGCCACCAGCGCCCACGCGGCCTGGCCTTCCGCCTGGACCTTCAGCGTGGTGCCTTCGCGCCACACTCTTAGCGGGATGCCTTGTGGCGTGCGATAGGTGCCGGCCAGTTCGTCCAGCGTGGCTTGCGATATCGCGACGCCGGCGGGCGTCGGTGCCGCGGCCTGGGCATGGCCGACGGCGGGAATGAAGGCGAGGGCAAGCAACAGGGCGGGCAGGCGCAGGGTCATGTTCGGTCTCCGGCAGTCGATGCGGCGACTATAGGCAGCGGCCGATGAACCTTCGCATCGACCGCTGCCGGGCACGACCTCACGCGCTGCGCGTGGCGATGGCCGGTGGCACCGCCGCGGCCTTGCGCGCCGGGCCGAACACCGCGACCTGTCCCAGCGCCCACAGCACCAGCGCGCCGATCGGCAGGTACCAGAACGGCAGGCGCGGCAGTTCGTACTTGCTCATCAGGACCTGGTTGATGCCGAAGGCCAGCAACATGCCCAGGACGATGCCCACCGCGGCCAGCAGGAAGTTCTCGACCTGGAAGTAGCGCAGGATCTGCGCCTTGGTCGCGCCCAGCGCGCGGCGCACGCCGATCTGCCGGGTGCGCTGCTGCACCCAGAAGCTGGCCAGGCCGACGATGCCCAGCGCGGTGACGATCAGCAGGGCGGCGATCACCGCCACCAGCATCCATGCCATCGCCCGGTCCTGCTCGAAGAACTTCCGCCGCAGTTCGCTGAATGTGTTCTGGTTCACCACCAGCACGTTGGGATCGGCGCGCTTCAGCGCGTCGACGGCCGACTTCAGCACTTCCGCGCGGCGCGAAGGCTCGGTGCGCAACACGTAGTCCATGCCGGCGTTGTACTGGCGGATCGGGAAGATCATCGAATACTGGCCCAGGCCCAAGTTGTTCGGGCGGATCAGTTCCTCGACCACGCCGATCACCCGAATCGGCTTGTTGCCCCAGCTGTAGAACGCCTTGCCGACCGCGTTCTGGCCGGGAAACAGCTTCTCTGCCATCGTTCGGTTGATGATCGCGCCGTTGATCTGGCCGTCGTCGCCGGATTTTTCCACCACCGACATTTCCTGGTATTCGTCGGCGTTGAAATCGCGGCCGGAGACCAGGCGCAGGCCGAAGGTTTCCAGCAGGGTCCCCCCATCCATATACACGGTCGCGTTGAGGGTGTTGTTCTGCTGCTCCTGAGCCAGGCGTACCCCGCTGTTGTTGCTGCCGTTGCCGAACGGGATCTGGCTGGAGCCGGCGACCTGGGTGACGCCCGGCACGTGGCGCAGGATGTCGAGGTACTCGTTGGTGACGGACTTGTTGATCGCATCGTCGTCGCCAAGCTGGCGCAGGCTCGCCGCCTGGATGCGCACCAGTTCGTTCTCGGCGATGCCGCTGGAGATGTTCATCTGGTCCAGGCGTTCGACGATCAGGAACAGCGCGTTGCAGATGATCGCGCAGGTCAGCGCGATCTCCAGCACGATCAATGCGGCGGCGGTCTTGTGCCGGCGCAGGGTGGAGAGGATGGGACGGATTTCCATGGCGTTCTCCTTATTGCGTCTTCAGTTGCACGGCGGGCGTGATCTGCATCGCGCGCCATGCCGGCAGCAGCCCGGCCAGCAGGCTGGCAACCAGGGCCAGGACGAAGGTCAGCAGCAGCATCGAGCCATCGAGGTGCGCCAGCTCGGCGTAGCTGGCCGGCTGTTGCCGCACCGCCCACAGGCCGAACAGGGCCAGGCCCAGGCCCAGCACGCCACCGGCCAATCCCACCGTGCCGGCTTCGACCAGGCATTGCTTGAAGATCTCCGCGCGCGACGCGCCCAGCGCGCGGCGCACGCCGATCTCACCGCTGCGGCGCAGGAATTTGGCCAGCAGCAGGCCGATGGTGTTGATCAGGCAGACCAGCAGGAAGCCGATCGCCAGCCACAGCTGCAGGCGCACGTCGCCCGGTACGAACTTGTTGAACTCCAGCAGCTCCATCACGTTGCGCAGGCGCACGTTGGTCGGCCGTTCGAAGCGACCCGCCTTGCGTTGCTGGTCCGAGTAATTGGTCAGGTAGTTGCGGTAGTCGCCGGCCTGCGAAGCCGACTGCAGCTCCACCCAGTACTGCACCCAGGCGCAGGGCGCGTTGAGCGAATGGCTGTCGCCCTGGGAGTCGCCCCAGCAGTTGGTGTTGCCCTGGGTGCCGAACTTCAGGTCGAGTGCGGTGGCGATGGGCAGGAACACACCCTCCGGCGAACCGTAGCGGCCGGTGTACAGGTCGTAGAACTTCGGCACCGGGCGCCAGGTGTCGATCACGCCGATCACCTGGAAATCGTACGGCGCGATGCGCAGGGTCTTGCCGGTGCTGTCGCCGCCGCCGAACACCTTTTCGTTGGTTTCGCGGTCGATCACCGCCACCCGCGCATGCGCGTCGTCCTCGGCCTTGGTCCAGCTGCGGCCGAACAGCAGGGGTACTTCGAACATCGGGAAGAAGTCGGCGCTGGCGTAGCGCGCATCGACTAGGTACGGCGTCTGCCCTTCGCGCTGCGGATCGACGACCACGTTGCCGCCGCTGGCCATGGTCTGGCGCAGGCCGCGCTTGTCGCGCAACAGCGCCTCGGCGTCGAAGCGGGTCAACTGGGTTTCCGGTTCGTCGCCGGGCTGGTAGCCCTGCATGCTCGCCGGATCCAGCTGCACGTAGAACAGGCGGTCGCTCTTGCCCGGGATCGGGTCGCCGGACAGCACGTGGAACACGGTCAGCGTGGTCATCGATGCGCCGATGCCCAGGGCGATGGCCAGCACCATCAGCGCGGTCAGCGCCTTGTTGCGCTTGAAGCTGCGCAGGGCCAGGTTGAAGTAGTAGCCAAGCATGGCTGGTTCCTCAGGCGGTGGTCGAGGTGGCGGGGTCGAGCTGCGCGGCGTGGGCGGCGCGGATCAGCGCCGGCTCCACCGACAGGTCGGTGGCCATGCCGTCGACGATGTGCACGTTGCGCTGCGCGCGAGCGGCCAGTTCCGGGTCGTGGGTGACCATCACGATGGTGGTGCCCTGCTGGTTGATTTCCTCAAGCAGTTCCATCACGCCGCGGGCCATCTGCGAGTCGAGGTTGCCGGTCGGTTCGTCGGCCAGCAGCAGCTTCGGGCCGCCGGCCAGGGCGCGGGCGATCGCGGCGCGCTGCTGCTGGCCGCCGGACAGCTCGGCCGGATAGTGCTTCATGCGCGAGCCCAGGCCGACCTTGGCCAGCGCATCCTCGATGCGCCGCTTGCGCTCGGCCGCCGGCATGCCGCGGTAGCGCAGCGGTACGTCGGCGTTGTCGAACAGGTTGAGGTCCGGGATCAGGTTGAAGCTCTGGAAAATGAAGCCGATCTTCTGGTTGCGCAGCCGGCTGCGCGCGTTGTCCGACAGTCCGCTGACGTCTTCGCCGTCCAGCCTGTAGGTGCCGCCGGTGAAGGTCTCCAGCAGGCCGGCGATGTTGAGGAAGGTGGTCTTGCCCGAGCCGGACGGCCCGGTGACCGCGACGAACTCGCCGTCGCGCACGTGCAGGTCGAGCGAGCGCAGGGCGTGGGTTTCGACCAGTTCGGTGCGGTAGACCTTGGTGACTTGGTGCATTTCCAGCATGGCGGGTTCCTCGGGTTGTCGGTCGTGATGCGAGAAGGGTTCGGTTAGCGGTCGTGGGACAGGGGAAGGCCGGGATCCGGAGCGTTTTTGCCATCGCGTGCGGAGAGAGGGGCAGGCAATGTCAAACGGATCCCGGCTTGATCGACCGTTCGGCGCCGGGCCGGAACGGTGGCGTGGGCGAATGGGCGGCGCATCAGTTGACCTTCACCTTTTCGGCGTCGCCGAACTGGTCGCTGCCGCCGATCACGACGCGGTCGCCCGGTTGCAGGCCGTCGAGCACTTCCACTTCGCTCAGGCTGCTGGCGCCCAGCCGGATCGGACGGCGTACCGCGGTGGAGCCGTCCATCACGTAGGCGTGGTGCCCACCGTCCTGTTCGACGAACGGGCCGCGCTCCACCTTCAGCACGTTGCGGCGCGTGTCCAGCAGGATCCGCGCGGACAGGCGCTGGCTCTGGCGCAGGCCGGGCGGCTGCTCTTTGCTGAAGCGGATGCGTGCGTTGACTTCGCCATTGACCACTTCCGGCGATACCGCGGAAATCTCGCCGGGGTAGGCCGTGTTGTTGCTGGTCAGCTGCGCCGGCATGCCGATCGCGAGGTCGCGGGCGAAGCTTTCCGGCACCTTGATCTCGACTTCGAACTTGCTCAGGTCGACCACGCCCAGCACCGGACCGTTGGCGACCACGCTGGTGCCCTGCGCGACCTGCACCTGGCCGACCTGGCCGTCGAACGGCGCGCGCAAGGTCAGCGCATCGACCTGGCGGCGCTGCTCGGCGACCACCGCGCGCTGGCGTTCGGCCAGCAACTGCTTGTTGCGTGCGTCCAGCCCCGCGCCTTCGCCCTGCAGGATGAAATCCTTGCGCGCGGTGGCCAGGCCGATCTCGGCCTTGCGCAGTTCGTCCTGCGCGCGGGTCAGGTCGTTGTGCGACACCGCGCCGCCGGCATAGGCACGCTGGTAGCGCTCCAGGTCGCGTTGCGCGGCGGTGTGGTCGATCTCGGCCTGGTCCAGCGACTTGCGTGCGTTGAGCCGCGCGACCTGCGCATCGAGCACCGCGCGGCTGGCCTCGGCTTCGAGGCTGGCCAGGGTGGATTCCTCCTGGACCAGCTTGCTGCGCAGCTCGGGGCTGTCGATCACCGCCAGCTCCTGGCCCTTCTTCACCACGTCGCCGGCGACGACCTTCAGCGCCACCGTGCCGGCGGAGATCGCGTACAGGGTCGGACTGTTGGCGGCGATGACCCGGCCGTCGGCACTGATGTCGCGGACCAGGTCGCCGCGCTTGACCTCGGCGATGCGCACGCGGTCGGCGTCGAAGGAACGGGCGCCCGACAGCCAGCTCCCGGCCACCCAGACGATCGCGGCCAGCAGCACCGCGCCTCCGGCGGCATAGGGCGCCCAGCGCGGCAGGCGGCGCGTGGCGGTGGCGGCGGGGCGGAGTACCTGGTCCTGGGCGGAAGTGTCCCGAATCATCGATGCGCGGCGTTTATGGATGGACAGGGACTTGTCAGCATCGTTCGTGCCAATCGCAAGTCTTTGATGGAAAAGGGGTAAGCGCCGCTTTCGCAGTGTCCGCGTGTCCGCCCGGACAGTCGGCGGACACCGCGTGACCGGTCCATGTCCGCCTCGACGCTACAATCGCCGGCCAGACCAGGGAGTTTTCGGAACATGTGTGGAATCGTGGGTGCGATCGCCGATCGCGATGTGGTGCCGGTCCTGATCGAAGGCCTGAAGCGGCTGGAATACCGCGGTTACGACTCCGCCGGCATCGCCGTCATCAACGACCGCGACGTGCGCCGCGTGCGCCGCACCGGCCGGGTTTCGGAGATGGCCGACGCGGCCGCGGCCGAGGGTTTCGACGCCAGCCTCGGCATCGGCCATACCCGCTGGGCGACCCATGGCGGCGTCACCGAAGCCAACGCGCACCCGCACATCAGCCACGGCGTCGCCCTGGTCCACAACGGCATCATCGAGAACCACGAAGAACAGCGTGAGCGCTTGCGCGCGCTGGGCTACGTGTTCGAGTCGCAGACCGACACCGAAGTCATCGCCCACCTGATGCACTACCACCTCAAGCAGGGCGGCGACGACCTGCTGGCCGCGCTGCAGCACGTGGTCAAGGAACTGACCGGCGCCTACGCGCTGGCGGTGATCAGCCGCGCCGAGCCCGAGCGCATGGTCTGTGCCCGCATGGGCTGCCCGCTGCTGGTCGGCATCGGCGAAGGCGAGAACTTCATCGCCTCGGACGTCTCGGCCATCGTGCAGGCCACGCGCAAGGTGATCTTCCTCGAAGAAGGCGACACCGCCGAAGTCACCCGCGAATCGGTGCGGGTGTTCGGCGCGGACGACCAGCCGGCGCAACGCGAAGTGCACGTCTCCGACGTGTCGCTGGCCTCGCTGGAACTGGGCCCGTACCGCCACTTCATGCAGAAGGAAATCCACGAGCAGCCGCGCGCCATCGCCGATACCATCGAAGCGGCGGTCGAAAACGGCTTTTCGCCGGCGCTGTTCGGCGACAAGGCCGGCAGCGTGTTCGAGGACATCGAAGGCGTGCAGATCCTCGCCTGCGGCACCAGTTACTACGCCGGCATGACGGCGCGTTACTGGATCGAAGCGATTTCCGGCTTGCCGTGCAACGTGGAGATCGCCAGCGAATACCGCTACCGCGCCGCCTACGCCAATCCGAAGCACCTGGTCGTCACCATTTCGCAGTCGGGCGAAACCCTCGACACGATGGAGGCGCTGAAGTACGCCAAGCTGCTGGGCCACGCGCACACGCTGTCGATCTGCAACGTGCCCGAAAGCGCGATCCCGCGCGCCAGCGAACTGGTCTGCTACACCCGCGCCGGCGCCGAGATCGGCGTGGCCTCGACCAAGGCGTTCACCACCCAGCTGGCCGCGCTGTTCCAGCTGGCGGTGGTGCTGGGCAAGATCCGCGGCATGGTCGATGCGGAAGAGGAAGCGACTTACCTGGAAGCGCTGCGCCACCTGCCCGGCAGCGTGCAGCACGCGCTGAACCTGGAGCCGCAGATCGTGGCCTGGGCGGAACGTTTCGCGCCGAAGCAGAACGCCCTGTTCCTCGGCCGCGGCGTGCATTACCCGATCGCGCTGGAAGGCGCGTTGAAGCTCAAGGAAATCTCCTACATCCACGCCGAGGCCTATCCGGCCGGCGAACTCAAGCACGGCCCGCTCGCCCTAGTCGATGCGGCGATGCCGGTGGTGGTGATCGCCCCGAACGACGCGTTGCTGGAGAAGGTCAAGTCGAACATGCAGGAAGTGCGGGCGCGCGGCGGCGAGCTGTTCGTGTTCGCCGACCAGGACAGCAACTTCAGCGAATCCGAAGGCGTGCACGTGATCCGCACCCCGCGCCACACCGGCGTGCTCAGCCCGATCGTGCACACCATCCCGGTGCAGATGCTGGCCTACCACACCGCCTTGGCGCGCGGCACCGACGTGGACAAGCCGAGGAATCTGGCCAAGTCCGTTACCGTCGAATAGCGCGGGATGGAACATGGGCGGCTGGAGTGCCGTGGGTGCCACTGCCCTCCGGGTCGCAGCCGGAAGCATCCGCTGTCCCGCCGCTGTCCTTGAGCCGGACCAGTTTCCGGCGCGTATCCTCGCTGGAGGGCGCCAGCGCCAGGGCACGCCTGTAGCAGGCCATGGCCCGGGAAGCCGCGCCGCTCTGGACATAGGCATCCCCCAGGCTGTCGAAAGCGTTCGCGGAGCCGGGGTAATTCGCGATGTTCATTCGGAAGAAGCCGAGCGCATCGGCGGCGCGGCCGCTGCGCAGGGCGGCATAACCGCGGCCGTTGACGATGCCTTCGGGCGGGACGATGCGATAGCCATAACGACGCGATTGCTCCGCATAGAACGCGTCGGTTTTTTGCGGCGTGTCGTCCGTCGTCGGGGACAGCCAAGCCGGGAAAAGAAACTTCCAGGCATCGTAATAGGCCGCCACCGGGCCGCTGGCATGGGTTTCGTCCGGGTATTCCCGGTAGCGGAATGCCAGGCCGGAAGACGCATGCGCTTTCAACAAGCCATCGAAGCGCGCCAGCCCGTCGTGGAACTTCCCGCCTTCGCCGGAAATGCTCAGGAACAGTCGCTTGCCCGCCAGCCGGCCCGATCCCAGATACGGGCCGGCGCCGAGGATCAGCGATTCGTCGTCCCACCACAGCGAAGGGCTGATCGCGACATACGCGTCGAACATCCGCGGCTGCCGGAGCAGGGCGTGCACGGTCAGCAGGCCGCCTAGCGAATGGCCCGCCAATACCTTGAAGGGTGCGGTCCGGTAGTGGCGATCCACGTAAGGGACCAGCTCTTCGCCGAGGAACCTCAGGAAGATTTCGCCGCCACCCGAAGTTCGGGTCGGGGAAGACGGACCGGTGACGATCGGACTGTCGGGATCGGCGCGATCGGAATGGGTGGGCGTGAGATCGTGGAGCCGGTCGTAGCCGTTGGTATCGATGCCCACCACGATCATCTGCGGCATCGACAGGTTGATCTTCGATAGATAGTCGATCTGCCCCGCGACCAGCGGCAACTGGCGTTCGCCATCCAGCAGGTAAAGCACGGGAAAGGGACCGTTCTCGTTCGAACCCGTGCCCATGCGCGGCAGATAGACGGAAATCCTCCGGTCCTGGCCCAGGATGGCGGAATGGACGACCCGCGTTTCGGCGATGATCAGCGGATCGGCCGGCGGCTCGGCTGCGGTCGCTGCAGGGACCAGGCCAGCGGCGATGAAGCCGGCGATTGTCGAGAGATGACGCAGGTGCCTGACGAAACGTCGGACCGCCGGAATCGAGCGGCGGCAAACCGGTCCTGCATTCATCGCGAAGTCCCCGTGGGTTGCGTGTAGACCGGTTGGATGCCGGAACGACCGCCAGGGTTGCGGTCTTTTCCCGGCATGCCGGGCGTGCGGAGTGCCGCACTGGCGCGCGGTACCGACCTGGACCGAGGAACCTGGCGAAGAGCGTGACCGCCGAGTGATGTGGGGCGCGCGATGTCTGTTGATATCGAGCTGGATGGATGAGGTGTTCGTGTCGACCATCGATACGCCTGCCGAGGTGCCAGCGCCAGGCAGTCCCGATTCATCCCGTCAGGTTAGAATGCGGCATCCACAAGGAGACATTCCCGGACATGTGATAACGGCTATTTCCTCGAACGCCCGACCGTGACCTGCCGCAGAGCGGTGTGATGCCGGTCGTAACCGCCACGCGGCGCTTTGCCGCACGGTGCGTCCCTCGATGGAGACTGCCTCATGTCCGATGCGCATATCCGCGCTTCCGATCTCTTTTTTTCGTGGCCAGACGGCACGCCGGTGCTGGCCGACCTGACCTTCGCTTTCGGGCCCTCGCGGATTGGCCTGATGGCACCCAACGGCGCGGGCAAAAGCACGCTGCTGCGATTGATCGCCGGAGAACTGAGGCCGACTTCCGGCCTGCTTGAAGTGCGCGGCGCGCTCGCCTATCTCCCGCAAGGAATCGCACTGGACATGCGGTCGCCGGTGGCCAGCGTACTGGGCATCGAATCGCGGTTGGCAGCACTCGACGCCGTCGCCGAAGGTCGCGGCGAGCCTGCCGATTTCGAGCTGCTCGATGGCGAGTGGGACCTGCGCGAGCGGGTCGCGATAACGCTCGAGCAGGTCGGCTTGGCCGATGTGCCGCTGCACCGCCGCCTGGCCAGTTTGAGCGGGGGTGAAGCCACATCGCTCGCCCTGGCGGCGAAGCTGCTCCAACGGCCGGACATCCTGTTGCTGGACGAACCCACCAACCATCTGGACAGGGCACGACGACAGCGATTGGGCGAAGTGCTGGCCACGTGGCCGGGTTGCGTGGTGGTGGCCAGTCACGATCGCGAACTGCTGGATGGCATGGACCGGATCGTGGAGCTGCGATCGTCCGGGATCGGAGTATTTGGCGGCGGATTCGAGGCCTACCAACGTGCCGTCGAGATCGAACGCCAGGCGACCGAACAACGTCTGCGCCGGCTGCAAGGCGAAGTAGAGCGCGAACGACGCGAACGGCAGCAGGCGCATGAGCGTGCGGAGCGTCGCATGGGCAATGCGGCGAAGAATCTCGCGAAGTCGGGGTTGCCCCGGATCGTGGCGGGCAACCGCATGCGTACCGCGCAGGCATCCGCAGGCAAGGCCAGGAACGTCCACGGCGCGAGGCTGGAGGATGCCGCCGCACGCCTGCGCGAAGCCGCGCGTTCATTCCACGACATCGATCCCGTGGATTTCAGCCTTCCCGCCACACGCGTAGCTTCCGATCAGTTGTTGTTCTCGGGCAACGGGATCCGGGTCCACCGGGGTCGCCGGCGCTTGTTTGGCGAACATGGCCTTTCGTTGGCGATTCGCGGTCCCGAACGCATCGCCCTGACGGGGTCCAACGGCGTAGGCAAGACCACGCTGCTGAAGATCATCGCAGGGGCGCTGCGACCCGACGAAGGCGTGATCGAGAAAGATTGCAGCCGGGCGGCTTATCTGTCGCAACGCCTGGAGGGACCGGATCCATCGCTGTCCGCGTTGGATAACCTCGCCAGGTCCATTCCCGACATGCCACGGTCAGAACGGAGCCAACTGGTTGCCAGGTTGCAGTTGCGAGGCGATCGCATGCACCTGCCCCTCGGCTCGCTATCGGGAGGCGAACGCGTGCGCGTGGTCCTCGCCTGCTTGCTTCACGCCCGTCCGGCTCCCCAGCTACTTTTGCTGGACGAGCCGACCAATCACCTGGATCTGGATGCGGTCAGGCAACTCGAGCATGCGCTGGCGGCATACGCGGGCGCGATGGTCGTCGTCAGCCACGACGAGGCGTTCCTCCAAGCCCTTGTGCCCACCCGCAGGCTCGAACTGACTGCTGGCGAAATCCTGCGTCGTGGACGGGCGTGAATTCACAGCGCAACGACCCCCATCTGCTGCAGCAAGGTGAGATTGTCTTCGATGTGCCAATTCTCCGCGATGCGGCCGTCGGCGATGCGATAGATGTCGGTGGCGATGAAATCGATGACTTGGCCGGTTCCCGGTTGTCCGTTGAACCTGCCGGTGAAGTGGCCATTGAAATGCAGGTGCACGACCACCCGATCGCCCGCCACCACCATCTGCGCGATGCGACAGTTCAGGTCCGGGACCGCGGCGCGGAATGTTCTGGATGCGGCCAATGGTCCCGGTCGGCCTTGTGCACGTCCAGGCGGCAGGGTGCGGTCGACAAAATCGGAAGCCAACGCCTGCAGCGCGAGTGTTTCGTCGCCCGTAGACCAGAACGTGCCGTAGCGACGCGCAGCCAGTATCTGTGCCTCCTGCTGCGCTGCAGGAAGTTGCGTGTCGACGATGAGTGTTTGGGGCGACAGCAATTCGGTCGCATGCGAGATCGAGGGCACTGCCAAGGCGATGCATGCGGCGAAGGGGGCGAAGCGAGGATGGAGCGACATGAGGGATCTCCGGGGTGGTGCGGCGTCAGATCGCCGCCTCTCGAGCATGCTATTTCCTCCATTTTTCGAATAAATAGGCTTATGCTGGAATTACTTTCCGCGAAATAACGAAAATGGTGCGGCTGGACGACCTGCAGATATTCGTGCGTGCGGCTGAAACCGGGAGCTTTTCGGCTGCCGCGCGCGAACTGGACATCGCTCCGGCTCAGGCCAGTGCAGCGCTGCAGCGGTTGGAGCGCGCTTTGGGTGTCCGTCTTTTCGTGCGATCGACCCGGCGCATGCGCTTGTCGGAAGACGGCGAGCGCTACCTGCCGCATGCGCGCGCCGCGTTGTCGGCACTTGCCAGCGGAGAACAGGTGTTGAGCGAGGGCCGCGAGGAGATCGCTGGTGTCCTGAAGATCTCCGCACCGTCCGATCTGGGACGCAACGTGCTGTTGCCCTGGCTCGATGCATTTCAGGCACGGCATCCGCGGTTGACGCTGCAACTGCGAATCAGCGATCGAATGGCCGATTTGTTCCGGCAACCAGTCGATGTCGCTATCCGCTACGGGGTTCTCGAGGATTCCAGCCTGGTGTCGCTGGCACTGGCACCCGACAATCGTCGGGTGGTATGCGCGGCTCCGGCCTATCTGGCTCGGATGGGCGCTCCGGGCGTGCCTGCGGATCTCGGCAAGCACAATTGTCTGTGCTACGTCATGGACGATCATGTCCACGATCGATGGAGCTTCGAGTTGCCGAGTGGCGCCTGCAGCGTACGCGTGGGCGGCGATCGCATCAGTGACGATGCCGATGTGGTTCGGCGTTGGGCGCTTGCCGGGGCCGGTCTGATCTACAAATCCCGGGTGGATGTAATCCGCGACTTGAACGCGGGACGACTGGTGGAAGTCTTTCCATCCACTTGGGGGCAGCGGGCGCCGTTGCAAATGGTTTTCGCCCATCGCGCTTCGCTGACTACCAGCGTTCAGCACCTGCGCGATTTTCTCGCGGCGCAGTTGCGGGAGCTGATCGCCATATCATGAAAGGGACGGCAAGCCGCTTGGGCATCGCACGGAACATGGGTTGGTGGGAGCGGAAGGTGGGGCCGGCAGCGCGCTGCGAGAGTCACGACTACCGACCCCATGCTTCAATTATCGTTGCAATACCGGAGCCCTCCGTGGCCACGATCATTGCTCCTTCGCGAGCTGTCCGGTTTCAGTAAGCGGATCCGCCGGGCTGGGTGGAACTCAGCACACCCGCCTCGGCCGTGACCGTGTAGGTCGTTCCGCCCGCCGGTGTCCAATTCACGAGATCGAAACCGTCGCCCGCGGCGATGCGCGCGACGCCTACGTTGCGATAGGTCAACGGTTGCTTGGCGGCGCAAACCTGCGGCAAGCCCGGCGCCTGCAGGAAGTACACCTTGCCCGTGCCGACCACGCTCGCGTAACCGCCGTTGGCCACCAGCAGCGCGGTCGCTTCGTCGACGGCGATGCCGCGCGGTGCCGTGCTCCAGCCGTTGGCCGCCACGCGGCACAGGAAGGCGAGGTCGCGGCCCATGCGGTCGCGCGCAGCGAAATGCGGATCACCGATGATGCCCTGCAACGTTGACACCGCGGCGAAGTCGCGGTCGAAGGTCAGGTAGCGGTTGAACGGATCGGCCAGCGCCTGGCTGCTGGTCGCCCCCTGGCTGGCGTTCGCGCTGTAGACGAACTGAGTCAGCACGTTGAGGCCGGCACTGGTGCCCCCCACCGGCACGCCTTGCGCGATGCGCGCATTGAGCGTGGACTGCACCGGCGTGCCTTTCCAGTAGTTGATGTAGTTGGACTGGTCGCCGCCGGCGATCCACACCACCTCCGCCTTGGCGATGATCGCCGCCACGTCCGCATGGTTCGCAGCCGTCGCGTCCGGAATGATCAGCGTGGCGACCGAATTCGCACTCGGACACAAGCCCTGCACGTACGGGTTGTAGGCATCGGTGCCGGTGGCGCGGATGATCAGGAAGTCTCCATTGCCGCCCAGGTTGCATAGCCATTGGAAGGCGGCGTCGACATCGGTGCCGCCGCCCATCAGGACCGTGCCCGGCGTGGTGGCGCGCACGACATCGTTTGCGCTGCCGATGCGGACGTAGGTGTAGGGCGGGGCCTTGCCGGCCAGGGCGGACGTGGCCAGCACGGAAGCGAACAGGAACACCAGCAGACTGCGCATGGAACACCTCATCGTTGGGTGACAACAACCCAGACGATCCAGCTGCCCCGATCCCCCATGCGGTACGGCTGGAGCCCAGACCCTGCGAGTGGCCCTTGCCGGAAATCTCACTTACGCCTTCCCCCGGAACCTCGCGCAGGGCGCTATCGGGACGACGGCAACGGCACCTCGACCCCGTTCTTGATCACCCCGCGCACCTGGCGCAGGCATTCGATGTCGGCCAGCGGATCGCAGGCCACGGCGACCAGATCGGCGAACTTGCCGGGCGAGATGGAACCGAGTTCCTTTTCCTTGCCCAGCAGCGTCGCGGCATCGATCGTCGCGGAGCGCAACGCCTGCAGCGGGGTCATCCCGTACTTCACCATGTAGGCGAATTGGCGTGCATTGTCGCCATGCGGGTAGACGCCGGCATCGGTGCCGTAGGCGATGTGCACGCCGGCCTTCACCGCCTTGCGGAAGCCTTCGCGTTGCGCGTCGGTGGTTTCCAGGTTCTTGCGCAGGACTTCCTCGGACCAGCCCTCGGCGCGGCCGACCGTGTCTATGTAGTCGCCGTCGTAGATGTCGGCGACCAGCCACGTGCCGTGTCGCTTCATCAGCGCGATGCCTTCGTCGTCGATCAGCGAACCGTGTTCTATCGAACGCACGCCGGCGCGTACCGCGCGCTTGATGCCTTCGGCGCCGTGCGCGTGCGCGGCGACGGACACGCCGCGTTTCTTCGCCTCCTCGACCGCGGCGCGGATCTCGGCCTCGCTGTATTCCGGCGAACCCGGTTCGGTGCCGGCGGCCAGCACCGCGCCGGTCGCGATCACCTTGATCCAGTCGGCGCCATGGTCGATCACCGCATCGACGTGCTTGCGCACGTCGGCCTCGCCCCGCGACACGCCGCGGCGGAATTCCTCGGGCACGGTCACGCCGGCGGGCAGGCCGGTGATTTCGCCGCCGCCGCCGGGCACGGTGATGTATGCGCCGGCGACGAACATGCGCGGGCCGGGCACGAAACCGGCTTCGATCGCATCGCGCAGCGCCACGTCGGCGAAGCTGCGGTAGGCGCCGACGTCGCGCACCGTGGTGAAGCCGGCGCGCAGGGTGTCGGCGGCGTGTTTCGCGCCGATGAAAGCATCTCGTGCCGGGGTGCTCTTCAGCGGCGCACCCGGATCCGCGCTCTGGCCTTCGTCGGCCAGGTGCGTATGCATGTCCATCAGGCCGGGAACGACGGTGAACGCGGACCAGTCCACCCGCGGCGTTTCCGCGGATGCCGGACAGGCATCGCGGCAGACCTGCAGGACGCGTCCATCCTCGATCAGGATCTGCGGAGCGACGAGCACGCGGCCGGTTTCGACATCGACCAGGTGGCCAGCCCGGACCAGGAGTTGTCCGGCCAGGGCCTGGGCGGCGGGCAGGCAGGCCAGCAGGGCGAGGGTCGTCAGGCGCGTGCCGGATGTGGGCCGGCGGGAGGGTCTGCGGGGAGGCGTGTTTGCGCGCATGGCGGGCTTCCGGACGGGCCTCGATCATGCCATGGCCCCGTTCGCCGGAACGCGGGCGTAATCGGGAATTCTTCTGTTCGAAACCTCGGGGAGGCGCCCCTTTCAATCGTTAGGAATTGGTTATAGTTGCTGGACATCTTCCGTCGCCGAGGCAACGCTGCATGCGGTTCGAGTCGGTCATGCACAGGGGCGCAATCTCCGTCGCGAACGGAGCGTCCGTGTCGGGGGACCTCCCGGCATGACCACGGCGGCGGCGCCATCCGCGGACCTGCAGACCGCACTGGCCCACGCCTCGCGACTGCTCGCCAGCGATCCCGCGCTCGCCGCCGAGCAGGCCCACGAAATCATCAAGGTCGTCGGCGACCATCCGCAGGCGGTGCTGCTGCTCGGGATGGCGCGGGCGCGACAGGGCGACACCCGGCAGGCGCTGGAAATCCTGGAGCCGCTGGCCCGTTCGCAGCCGCACGTGGCGCCGGTGCAACTGGAATTGGGCATTGCGCTGGGCCATGCGGGGCGGGGCGACGAGGCGCTGGGCGCCTTGCGCCGCGCGGTCGCGTTGAAGCCCGACCTGCCGCAGGCGTGGCTGGTGCTGGCGGACCACCTCGGGGCCGCGGGCGATGACGAGGGTGCCGATGCGGCCTACGCGCAGCACGTGCGCCATTCCACCCGCGATCCCGATTTGCTGGCGGCCGCATCGGCCCTGGTCGAAGACCGCATTCCCGAGGCCGAACAGCGCCTGCGCGAACACCTCAAGCGCGCGCCCACCGACGTCGCCGCGATCCGCATGCTGGCCGAACTGGCCGCGCGGCTGGGTCGCTACGAGGACGCGGAGCACCTGCTCGCTCGCTGCCTGGAACTGGCACCGAATTTCCACGCCGCGCGGCAGAACTACGCGCTGGTGCTGTACCGGAGCAACCAGCCCGAACGCGCGCTGGCCGAAGCCGAGCGCCTGTTGAAGCAGCAACCGGGCAACGCGGCCGCGCGCAACCTCAAGGCCGTGGTGCTGTGCCGGATCGGCGACTACGAACCCGCCATCGCGATCTACCGCGAACTGCTCGAACAGTATCCGCAGCAGTCCCGCGCATGGCTGAGCTACGGCCACGCGCTGAAAACCGCCGGCTACCAGGACCAGGCCATCGCCGCGTATCGCCGCTGCGTCGAGCTGGAGCCGGGTTTTGGCGAAGCCTGGTGGAGCCTGGCCAACCTGAAGACCTTCCGCTTCGCCGCCGCCGACCTGGCGGCGATGCGCGCGCAGTTGCAGCGCACGGAACTGTCCGACGACGATCGGCTGCAACTGGAGTTCGCCGTCGGCAAGGCGCTGGAAGACGCCGGCGAATACGCGGATTCGTTCGCCCATTACGCGCGCGGCAACGCCGTGCGCCGTGCGCAGCTGCGTTACTCGGCCGACAACACCCATGCGCGGGTGCAGCGGATCAAACGCACCTACACCCGCGAATTCTTCGCCGCCCGCGAAGGCGCCGGCAGCGATGCGCCGGATCCGATCTTCATCGTCGGCCTGCCGCGCGCCGGCTCGACCCTGCTCGAGCAGATCCTTTCCAGCCACTCGCAGGTCGAAGGCACGATGGAGCTGCCGGAGATCACCTCGATCAGCCGCGACCTGCGCCTGCGTGGCGGCGGCGACAGCGACATGCCGTACCACGATGTCGTCGAGCGGCTCGACCGCGCGGAACTGCGCGCGCTGGGCGAGCAATACCTCGCCAACACGCGCGTGCAGCGCAAGGCCGGCACGCCGTTGTTCATCGACAAGATGCCGAACAACTTCATGCACATCGGCCTGATCCAGCTGATCCTGCCGAAGGCGAAGATCATCGATGCGCGCCGGCATCCGCTGGCCTGCGGCTTCTCCGGCTTCAAGCAGCATTTCGCCCGCGGCCAGGGCTTCAGCTACAGCCTCGACGACCTCGGCCGCTACTACCGCGATTACGTCGAACTGATGGCGCATTTCGACGAGGTCCTGCCCGGTCGGATGCATCGGGTGATCTACGAAACCATGGTCGTGGACACCGAAGCCGAAGTGCGCCGGCTGCTCGACTACTGCGGCCTGCCGTTCGAGGACGCATGCCTGCGCTTCTTCGAGAACGCGCGCCCGGTGCGCACCGCCAGTTCCGAACAGGTGCGCCAGCCGATCTACCGCGAGGGCGTCGACCACTGGCGCCATTACGAACCCTGGCTGTCGCCACTGAAATCCGCGCTGGGCCCCGTGCTCGACGCCTATCCCGCCGTACCCGCGTTTCCGTAGTCCGTTGCATTGCCCATCGCTGCCGCGCCTTCCCTCAATAAAACCAGCCACAAGGGGAACGAGATGTCCAAACCGAAACATCGCAACCGCAAGCCCGGACAGTTCGTCCGGTTGCCGCTCGCCGCGGCGATCTGCCTCGCCTGTACCACGCCCGCCTTCGCCCAGGAGGCCGCGCCGGCGCCCACCACCGAACAGAAGGCGGCCACCCTCGACACGGTCACCGTGACCGCGCAGAAGCGCACCGAGAACCTGCAGGAAGTGCCGATCAGCATCCAGGTGCTGGGCCAGGAGAAACTCAGCGAACTCAACATCACCAATTTCAAGGACTACGCCAAGTTCCTGCCCGGCGTGTCCTACGACACCGGCGAGGGCGGTTCATCGGTGCCGTACTTCCGCGGCGTGGCCAGCGGCGAGAACCAGAACCACTCGGGACCGCAGCCCAGCGTCGGCGTGTACGTCGACGAGCAGCCGGTGACCACCATCGGCGGCGCGCTGGACGTGCACATCTACGACATCGCGCGCATCGAGGCGCTCGCCGGCCCGCAAGGCACCCTGTACGGCGCCAGCTCGCAGGCCGGTACGCTGCGCATCATCACCAACAAGCCCGACCCCAGCGGCGAAGCCTCGGGCTACGCGGTGGAGGCCAATTCGGTCAGCCATGGCGGCACCGGCTATGCCATCGATGCCTTCGTCAACGTCCCCCTGTCGAAGAACGCCGCGATCCGCCTGGTCGGCTGGAAGGAATACGACGCCGGCTACATCGACAACGTCTTCGGCACCCGCACCTATCCGTCGTGGGACGCCGACAGCGGCGGCCACGGCACCATCAACAATGCCGCGCTGGCGAAGAAGGATTTCAACGACGTCGAAACCACCGGCGTGCGCGCGGCGCTGAAGATCGACCTGAACGACAACTGGTCGATCATGCCCACGCTGATGACCCAGCAGAAGAACGAGGACGGCAACTTCGCCGAAAGCCCGGACGTGGGCAAGCTGCAGACGCGCAAGTTCATCCCCGAGTACTTCGACGACCACTGGACCCAGGCCGCGCTGACCGTGCAGGGCAAGATCGGCAACTTCGACCTGACCTATGCCTACGCGCACCTCGACCGCGACGTCGACAGCGCCTCGGACTACAGCGACTACTCGTTCTGGTACGACTCGCTGTACGGGTCGGGCGCGTACTTCTGCACCAACCTGGACCTGGACAGCTTCACCTGCGCGCCGGGCACGGTCGTCGATTCGTCGCAATACATCATCGGCAAGGACGGCTATACCAAGGACAGCCACGAGCTGCGCATCTCCTCGCCGCAGGACCGGCGCGTGCGCTTCATCGCCGGCCTGTTCTGGCAGAACCAGAAGCACAACATCCTGCAGGACTACAAGATCGTCGGCGACTTCAGCGGCTTCGAGGTGACCGGTTGGCCCGACACGATCTGGCTGACCCAGCAGGTGCGCAAGGACCACGACGAGGCGGCGTTCGGCGAAATCTCGTTCGACGCCACCGACAAGCTGACCGCCACCGCCGGCATCCGCTTCTTCCGCTACAAGAACAGCCTGAAGGGCTTCTACGGCTATAACGACAACTGGAGCAGCAAGTACGGCGAGGCGCGCTGCTTCTCGGACGAGAAGTTCCGCGGCGCGCCCTGCGTCAACCTCGACCGCACCGTCGAGAAGAACGACCACATCGGCCGCTTCAACCTGACCTACAAGTTCAGCGACAAGGCCATGGTGTACGCCACCTGGTCCGAGGGCTACCGTCCGGGCGGCGTCAACCGCAGCAACGACCCGTCCAACCCGATCGCGCTGACCTACTTGCCCGACACGCTGACCAACTACGAGTTGGGCTGGAAGACCAGCTGGGCCGACAACCGCCTGATCTTCAACGGCGCCGTGTTCCGCGAAGATTGGGAGGACATGCAGTTCTCGTTCATCCCGCCGGGCAACGCCGGCCTGTCGGTGATCCGCAATGCCGGCAGCGCGCGCATCAACGGCTTCGAGACCGACCTGCTGTGGGCCGCGACCTACAACCTGCGCATTTCCAGCGGCTTCGCCTGGTACGACGCCAAGCTGACCTCGAACTACTGCGGCACCAACGACGACAACGGCAACCCGACCACGGTCTGCGACGATCCGCAGGCGCCCAAGGGGTCGCAGTTGCCGGTCACCGCGAAGGTCAAGGGCAACCTGACCGCGCGCTACACCTTCGATGTCGGCGAGTCGGAGTTCTACCTGCAGGGCGCGGCGGTCTACGAGGGCGAGCGCAAGTCCGCGCTGATCAAGTCCGACCAGGAAATCTTCGGCAACCTGCCGTCGTACTCGGTGCTGGACCTTTCGGCGGGAATCCGCCGTGGCAACTGGTCGCTGGATTTCTACATCAAGAACGCGACCGACGAGCACGCCGAGTTCGCCCGCTATACGCAATGCGCGGTCTGCTCGACGACGGGCACGCTGCCGGAGTTCCCGAACGGGCAGATCTACTCGATCGCCAACCAGCCGCGCACCATCGGCCTGCGCTTCTCGCAGGAGTTCTGACCGCCCAGTCTTCGGCTCCAGAAAAGCCCCGGCCCAGGCCGGGGCTTTTTTTCTGGGTGAAATCGGCCGCGCTGCCGGTCCCCTGTGCGCTTCGGATCATAAAGATCGGCAGACCTCCGGCCACATCCGTGAACCGGAAAATGGAAGGTGATGCGAATCACATCCGTCGACCCGGGGCGCGCCGGAGAATCCATGCGGGTCGCAGGTTCGCGATTCGATACGTCCGGTCAAACCCACGACGCGAGGATCCAGAATGGTTCGGTCAAGTTCGTGTTTGCCAAAAGCCTTTCGGTCCGTGCCTGCATAGCCGCGACACACGGATCTCTGCCGGAAGTCCTGCATAACCGGTAGCGAAGTTCCCTCGCCATCGCCGTCCATTGCCGTTCCGGAACGTGTCGCCCGACAGGCGATCGCGCGGGGAAGGTGCGGCCCATGGTTTCCCGCGATCGCACGCGGGTAGCGCCGGCCCTTTGTCCGTGCTTCTCCATCGGGGCGAACGGTTCGCCCCACTTGCGTCACCACCCGCTCGATTCCAGGAGTAACGAAGATGAGAAAGTGGCTCGCGTTTGCGGCAGCGATGCTGCCGTTGCTGTTCTGCACCGCCCCGGCGTTCGCCGACCAGACCGGCTATTGTCCCAAGCCCACCGAGCAGTGGTGCCTGGCCAACGGCTATTCGAAGTACGGCCAATGCACCAGCGCGTGGGACCAGGGCAAGTTCTGCCTGGGCGCCGCGCGTACCCAGACCTTCGTGGAGACGATCAAGCGCGACGTCGATGGCGTGCGCCTGCAGGTCACCACGCCGCAGAACGAGATGCAGCCGACCGGTTACCACGTCGCGCCCGGTGCGCTGCTGCGGATCAAGGTCACGCTGAAAAAGGGCGCCGACCTGCCGATCCTGGTCGTCGGCACCCCGCACCGCGACACGGTCCGGCCTTCGCGCACCTTCTATCCGCTGGTCGAAGGCGAGAACCTCATCAACGCGCAGACCGACGGCGTCGACGTGGCCGGCAGCCCGTTCAACGACACCTGGGGCGGCACCGCGTACATCCAGTACACCTCGGCGACGCCGGACAGCGTGGCGGACATCGAGTTCTCCGACGGTTTCAAGCGGGTCCCGTACTTCGTGACGCGGAAGACGACCCACGCGCAATACCTGCAGATGTTCGACGTGTTCGACGACGTCGAAGACGTGATGATGGTCTGCGACCGCGCGATGTTCACCATGCGCCGGGTCGAAGACGTGCTTGCGCGCAACCTGCAGCAGTACGACCAGCAGCTGATGTGCGATGCGCTGGACCTGGTGGTGGAGGAATCCGAGGCCATCAGCGGGATCGACGGCTCCGCGCCCGAGCACATGCCGCGCGGCAACCGGCTGCTGATTTCGGTGCGCACTTCCGGAGGCAATCCTTCGTCATGGACAGGCGCCATCACCCTGCCGCCCAGTTACCTGGTGCGCGTGGCCGATCCGGCGATGCTGACCGGCGCCAACGGCTGGGGGCCGTGGCACGAAGTGGGCCACACCCACCAGCAGACGGCATGGAAGTGGTCCGCGGTGACCGAGAGCACCGTCAACATCTACTCGCTGGCGGTGGAGCGGGCCTTCGGCGTGAGTCCGCCGCGCCTGGTGCGCGACAACCAGTGGCCCGGCATCTGGGCGTTCCTGGCCTTGCCCGACGGCCAGCGCAACTACAACGCTTCGACCACCTCGAACTACGTGCGCCTCGGCATGTTCCAGCAGCTGTGGCTGGCCTTCGGCGACCGGTTCTATCGCGACCTGCACAAGCTGACGCGTGTCGAACGACCGGTCGCCGGCGGCGATGCGGAGCGGATGCGCTACTTCATGCTGAAGTCGTGCGAGGTATCGGGCAAGGACCTGAGCGGTTTCTTCCGCAAGTGGGGCCTGCCGGTATCGCAGAGCGTGTACGACGAAATCGCCGCGCTCGGCCTGCCGGCGCCGACGGTCGATCCGGCCACGCTGCACGATTGATCCATGGCGTCGCCACGAGGGCCCGGAGCTGCCGGGCCCTCGTGTTCCTGTTTCGGACCCGAGCCTTCAGTCGCCGGTACGGGAAGCCGCGATCACGGACCGGATCGCGTCCGCCACCGCCTTCGGGTCTTCACGATGGATGTTGTGCCCGGTGGCGAAGTATTGGTGGGTGCCGCGGGAAAAACCGGCGAACAATGCCGCGTGCTGCCGTTTCCACAACGCCTTGCCTTGTGGCGTTTCCTCGAAGACGAAGGGCTCGGCCGCCACTTGCGTCGAAGTGAGCAGGGCTACCGGCACGTCCGGCAGGGGCCGCGGCGCCGCGGTCGCCGCGCTGTCCAGCTGGGCGATCAGCAGTTTGTAGTCTTCCGCCATGTTGGGGGGCAGCATCGACAGCAGCGCTTTGTCGTCGGCCAGCACGCGTTCGCCATCCGCTTGCTTGAAGGCATGGCGCTGGTCCATGGTCGCCGGGTCGACGAGTACGAGACCCTGGACACGCTCGGGATGCGCACGCGCGAACTCGGTAGCCAGCAGGCCGCCGTACGAGTGCCCCACCAGGATCACCTTCCGGTCCGGCGCAAGCGTATCCATCACGGCGGCCAGGTCCTGCAGGTGCTGCTCGATGGTCTTCGGCTTTCCGTCCGTTCCCGATTTGCCCAATCCCGCACGTGCGTAAGCGATGCACCGGCATTCGTTGCCAAGGTCGGCGACGACGTCCTTCCACGTGCCCGCAGCCTGGCCGAAACCGGATTCGAAAACGACGGCGACCGCCCCCTGGCCCTGCCGCTCCGCCTGCAGGCTGTAACCCTTGCGGTTCACCTGCACTTCGTCCGCGTGGACCATCGAAGCCAAGATCAAACCCATCGACAACATCCAGCCCTTCAGCAACGACGACTTGAGCACGCGTGTTTCCCCATCGAATAGATGCATGGACTGTAATCGAGCGGCTAGATCGGGAGAAGGACACCGACGGCCCTTTACCGACACCGCCTTGCGGTGATAGCGCTTGCCGGGCGCGAAGCACGGGCAGCGTTTCAGGGCGAGGGTCAATCCGGCGCCGAGGAACGATCCGGACGTTCCGCCTGTCGCGAGGCCTGCCATGCAGCGCATGTCGCAGCCCTCGAGGGTGCTGCCCCTCCGGACGAGGCGAGAGCGTCCGGTTGCAACACGCAGCGGTAGTGGCACCATAAGCGCATGTCAGAGGCCCCTGTCCTTGATCTTGCGAGCCTTCGCCGGGGTTGCGCATTCTGCTCGCTGCAGCAGCTATGCCTGCCGGCGGGCATCAATGCGCAGGAACTGCAACGGCTGGACGAGATCGTGCGCCGGAGCCGGCCGGTGGAGCGCGGCGAACGGCTGTATCGCCTGGGCGATCCTTTGACCGCGGTCTACGTGGCCCGCGACGGGGCGTTCAAGACCATCAGCATCAGCGAGGAGGGCGAGGAACAGGTCCTCGGCTTCCACCTGCCGGGCGAACTGATCGGACTGGATGCGCTGGGCGCGGGAGCGCATCGCTGCGAAGCGGTCGCGCTGGCCACGTCGAACGTGTGCGAAGTGCCGTTCAACCAGCTCGCCAGCGTCGCCGCGCAATTGCCGTCGCTGCAACAACAGCTTTTGAAGGTCATCGGCAAGAGCGTCGACCGCGACCAGGACCATCTCGGCATGCTGGTGCGCCGGCAGGCGGGCGAACGCATCGCGCTGTTCCTGCACGGCTTGTCCGAGCGTTACCGCAACATCGGCCATTCGCCGACCCAGTTCAAGCTGCCGATGAGCCGCGAGGATATCGCGCGCTACCTCGGCTTGGCGCTGGAAACGGTCAGTCGCGGGTTCACCCGCCTGCAGGAGGATGGCGTCATCGAGGTGGTCGGCCGGCGCATCGACATCCGCGACATCGCCGAACTCGACCGGCTCGCGCACAGCGCCGAAAACGACGAACCGCGCCGTCGCGGCCGCGCCTGAGCGGATTCGCCCGGATTCGAAAAGCTTCCGTCGTGGGAGCGACGTCAGTCGCGATGCTTTTACTCATTCGATGCGAAGAGCATCGCGACTGACGTCGCTCCCACAACGAGTTCCGTCCCGCCTCGGATTCCATCACGCCGGCAAGCTACGGCAGCCCAGCGCCGCGAGCACGCCGTGCAAGGCGGGGGCGTGCATCAGCCACGGCGCTGTCAGGGTCAGCACTCCGGCGAGCAATACGCACAGGCCCATCGCGGTACGCCAGCCGCCGCGTTGCAGGCGCTGGCCGAAACGCGCGCCGGCCCAGGTCAGCGGCAGCATCACCGGCAAGGTGCCCAGCCCGAATGCGGCCATGGTCAACGCGCCATGCGCTGCGCTGGCCTGCAGCCAGGCCGCGGCCAGCAGAGTGGTGCTGAGGCCGCACGGCATCCAGCCCCACAGCATGCCCAGGGCGATGCGCTTGCCCGCGCTGTCCGCGGGCAGCAGGCGCTGTTGCAAGGGGCGCAGCCAGCGCCACAGGCCCGCGCCGGGCATGCCGAGGAAGGCGAAACGGCCGCGCCGGTCCAGCAGGCGCAGTGCGGCGACGATCAGCACCAGCCCGACGGCGGCGCGCAACGCCACGGCGAGATGAGGCAGCCGCGCGATGTCGAGCAGGCCATGGCCCACGCCGCCGACGATGGCGCCGGCCAGTGCGTAGCCGCCCATCCGGCCCAGGTTGGGTTGCAACGCAACCCACCAGCCGCCGCGTTGCCGCGTCGAGAATCCGGTCGCGATGCCGCCGCACATCGCCGCGCAGTGCGCGCCGCCGAGCAGGCCGCTGAGCAATGCGCCGCCGAGCACCAGTCCGTCAAGCGGCATCGCCGGACCCCGTGCGTCCCGGCGTTGCGGATTCCTCGTCGTCGACCAGGATGTCGAGCGCGGGCGTATCCAGGTCGTCGAACTGGCCGCGTTTCACCGCCCAGGCGAACGCGCCGATGGCCAGCGCCAGCAGCAGCAGGCTCAACGGCACCAGCAGCAACAGGATGCTCATGCGCGATCCTCCGTTCGGTCCATGGCGTCGTGCCCATCCGCGGGCATGCGCGCCAGCCGCAGCGCATTCAAGGTCACCACGAGCGACGACAGGGTCATGCCCAACGCCGCCAGCCAGGGCGTCACCAAGCCCATCGCCGCCAGCGGCAGCGCCAGCAGGTTGTAGCCGATCGCCCAGGCGAAATTCTGCCGGACCACGCGGCGCGTGCGCCGGGCCAGGGCGATCGCCGCGGGAATGCGCGCCAGCGATGGCGCGGTCAGCACCAGGTCGGCCGCGCGTTGCGCCAGCGCGGCGCCTTCGCCCAACGCGATCGATACGTCCGCGCCGGCCAGCACCGGCGCATCGTTGATGCCGTCGCCGACCATCGCCACGTGGCGGCCCTCGCGCTGCAGCTCGCGAACGAAGGCCAGCTTGTCTTCCGGCGCCTGCCGCGCGCGTGCGCCGGCGATGCCCAGCCGTGCGGCGAACCGCTGCACTGCGCCGGCCGCATCGCCGCTCGACAGGTGTACGGCGACTCCGGTTTCGCGCAGGGCCTGCAAGGCCGCACCGGCGCCGGTGCGTTCGCTTTCGCGGACTTCGAAGCGAGCGAACGCGCGCAGCCCATTGCCGAGCCACAGCGCGCCGTCATCGACGCCCACGCAGGCGAAATCGGCGCGCCCCAGCCGCCATTCGCGTCCGTCCACGCGCCCGGCGATGCCTTGTCCGGGATGCGCGACGACGTCTTCGGCCACGCTCGTGGGCGTCGCCTGGGCGATGCCGGGGCGGAACGCCTGCGCCAGCGGATGCCCGCTGTCGCGCTCCAGCGCGCGGGCGATGCGCAAGGCCTCGGCTTCGCGGAAATCGCCGAAAACCTGCATGCGCTCGAGCCGCGGCCGGCCGTCGCCCAGCGTGCCGGTCTTGTCGAACACGATGTCGTCGATGCGTGCCAGTCGCTCCAGTGCATCGGCGCGCAGCGGCAACACGCCCAGCTTCGCCAGGCTGCCATTGGCCGCGGCCAGCGCCGCCGGTATCGCCAGCGACAGTGCGCAGGGGCAGCTGACGACCAGCAATGCCAGCGTCACCTCGAATGCCCGCGATGGCTCATGGGCGCGCCAGCCGAAATACACCAGCACCGCCGCGGCCAGCAACGCCATCACGAACCCCGTCGCGACCCGGTCGGCGCTGCGCGCCAGCGCGGGACGGTGCGCCTGCGCGCGTTCGACCAGTTGCGCCAACTGCGCCAGCCGCGTCGCGGTGCCGGTGGCCACCACTCGCAGCCGCGCGGGCCGCTCGCGGCAGACCGTCCCGGCGAACACCGCGTCGCCGGAAGTCTTGCGCACCGCCTGCGATTCGCCGGTCAGCAGCGCTTCCTCGAAGCGGCCTTCGGCATCGAGCAGCACGCCGTCGGCCGGCACTGCTTCGCCGATGGCGACGCAGGCGATGTCGCCGGCGGCGAGCATCGCCGCGGCCACCTGTTCGCGCGTGCCGTCCTCGAGTTCGCGCAGCGCGAAGGCCGGACGCGCCCGCGCCAGCGCGTCGACCCGCGCGACGGACAGGCTGCGCGCGCGCTGTTCCAGCATGCGCGCGACCAACAGCAGGAACACGAACATTACCGCGGCGTCGTACCAGACCTGCGGACCGCCGCGCACGGTTTCCACCACGCTGGCGAACCAGGCCAGCAGGGTCGAAGTGGCGACCAAGGTGTCCATGCCGAGCCGGCCGTGGCGCAGCTCGCGCGCGCAACCGGCGAGGAACGGCCAGCCCGCGTAGAACACCACCGGCGTGGACACGAGGAAGGCGATCCAGCGCAGGAAGTCGCGCATCGCATGCGACATCGTGGCATTGGTATCGAGGTACAGCGCTTCGGCGAACATCATCGCCTGCATCGCGCCCAGCCCGGCCACGCCCAGGCGCAGCAGCCAGCGGTTGCGTTCGGCGCGGCGTTCGCGTTCGCTGGCGTCGCCGGTAGCCAGGTAGGGGCGATAGCCGAGCGCGAGCAGGCGCCGCAGCGGCGCCGACAGCGCGGTGCGCGCAGGATCCCAGGCGATGCGCACGCGCCCGGTGACCGCATTGGCGGCGACTTCCAGTACACCCGGTTCGCGGCTCAGCGCGCGGTCGATCAACCAGGCGCAGGCCGCGCAGCGCATGCCATCGGCGAGCAGGGTCAGCTCGCGTCCACCGGGCACCGCACGTGCGTGCCCGGCCAGCGTTTCTTCGCGGTCCCACAACGCCAGGTCGGCGTCGTCCCCGGTCACGCGCGTCGAGGGACCGTTGCGCAGGCGATAGTAGTCGTCGAGTTTCGCGTCGCGCAGCCATTGCGCGGCGGCCGCGCAGCCGTCGCAACAGAAAACCCGTTCGGCGCCGTCCACGCGCAGGCGCGCCGGCGCGGCGGGCAGGGCTTCGCCGCAATGGAAGCAGCCGGATTCGACGGCCTGCGGCGAATCCACTGGGGCGACGGCGAACGTGGCGTCCATCGCGCCTACTCGCCGAGCGCCGGATGCAGGTAGACGGCTTGCCGCCGCGCGGTCCAGCGACCCTGCAGGCGCCAAGCGCCGTCGAGCGGTTGCAGTTGCACGTTCCAGTCGTGGTCCAGCGCGAACGCGTCGTCGCTGCGCCAGCCGGTTGCGCTCGGCGCCAGCCGAAGCGTGCGGTCGAGGTCGGCGCGCGCAGGATGGCGCAACGAGAGCTGCAGCGCGGCCGTGCGGTCGAACTCGCCCTCCACCGGCAGCACGTCGATGCCGCTGCCGTCGCTGCGGACCACCGCGCTGAGCCGCAGCGCACGCGCTTGCGCATCCGGACCGAGATCGGCGACCTGCACCTGCGCGGTGCGTTGCACGCGGTCGGCGACGCTGTCGTTGTTGCCCGACGAACGCGCAGCCACCGCCAGCAGGGCGAAGGTGGCGAAGACCGCGGCGGCGGGAATCGCCGCCACCAGCCAGACCATCGGCTCGCGCCACGCGCTGCGCTTCGTCGTTTCGCGTTCGCCGGCATTCATGGCATCGGTCCGAAGAAGCTGCTTTCGACTTCCTTGCGCACGCTGCCGTCGGCGTCTGCGACGACGAACTCGATCTTGCGCCGGCCATGGGTGCCGGCCGGCGCGAGCACGGTGACCGGCACCGAAGCCACGTCCCCGGCGGCCACGGCGACGCTGCGCGGCGCGCGCAGGACCAGGCGGTTATCGTCGTCCCGCTCCAGGTCGATGCTGTAACGCTGCGCACGCTCGGTCTTGTTGACCAGCTTCAGCGTGTAGCCGTTCTCGACGCCCTCGGCGGTTTCCCGGTACAGCGCGTTGCGATCGCGCAAGGCCTCGGCGATCAGCGGCGTGCGCGTGGATACGCCCCAGGCGAATGCGCACAGCAGCGCCAGCAGCAACGTGCCATAGACCAGGATGCGCGGGCGCAGCACGCGGGTGGGCTTGCCGTCCAGCGCGTTCTGCGTGGTGTAGCGGATCAGCCCCTTCGGGTAGCCGACCTTGGCCATGACCTCGTCGCAGGCGTCGATGCAGGCGCCGCAGGCGATGCATTCGTACTGCAGGCCATTGCGGATGTCGATGCCGACCGGGCAGACCTGCACGCAGATCGTGCAGTCGATGCAGTCGCCCAGCTGTTCCGGCGCGAACTTCGGCAACGGCTCGGCCGCGTCGCGGTCGAAGGTGATGGTGCCCTTGGCGTGCACGCGGTTGTCGGCGGCGGAGGGATGCCGGCTGGCGCGGAACACGTAGTCGTAGGCGGCGAACTGTTCGAGCAGGCCGCGTCCGCGCTCGAGCACGCTGCCCAGCCCGCGCTTGCGCGGGCCGCGCGGCTCGCCGCGCATCGGGTCGTAGGCGATCAGCAGGGTATTGCGGTCGAACATCGCGCTCTGGAAGCGCGCGTACGGACACATGTACTTGCACACCTGCTCGCGCAGAAACCCGGCGTTGCCCCAGGTCGCGAACGCGTAGAACAGGATCCAGAACGTTTCCCATCCGCCCAGCGAGAACGGCAATCGCGTGGCCAATTCGCGGATCGGGGTGAAGAATCCGACGAAGGTGAAGCCGGTCCACAGCGCGAACCCGAGCCACAGCGCGTGCTTGCCGCCCTTGCGCAGCAGCTTGTTCGCGGACCATGGCGCCGCGTCCAGCTTGATCCGCGCGTTGCGGTCGCCTTCGGTCCAGCGCTCCATCCACAGGAAGGTCTCGGTCCACACCGTCTGCGGGCAGGCGTAGCCGCACCACAGGCGGCCGGCCAGCGCGGTGAAGAAGAACAGCGACACCCCGGCGATGATCAGCAGCAGGGCCAGCAGCGGGAAATCCTGCGGCCAGAAGGTCAGGCCGAACACGTGGAACTTGCGCGCCGGCAGGTCGAACAGCACCGCCTGGCGACCGTCCCAGCGCAGCCAGGGGAAGGCGTAGAACATGCCCAGCAGCCAGACCACCGCCGCGATGCGCAGGCGGTCGTAGCGGCCGCTGACGTCGCGTGGGTAGACCTTGCGTTCGCTGACGTAGAACGAACCTTCGTCCCCCGTCAGCGCGATATCGATGGATCTGTTCTTCACCGTCCCGTCCTCGCGTCGCGCTTCAGCGCAGTCCGCGGTTGAAGCGGCTGCCCGGGCGCAGCAGCCACCAGGTGAACAGGCTGGAAGACGCGGTGGCCAGCCAGAACATGAAGAAACCCAGGGTGTAGCCCAGCCCGCGCGTCATCGGCAGCGAGGGGAAGGTCAGGTCGCGCAGTTCCAGCGGATCGACGAAGGCGAAGAACACCATCGTCGCCACGCCCGCGGCGAAGAAGCTGGGCCAGGCGATCGCGCCGATGCGCTGCGCCAGCGGGCGCGGCGGATGATCGAAATCGGACGCCGGCGAACCCATCGTTCAATCGCCCTTGTTCGGCGCCGCCGGCTTGTGCGACAGCGACCACACGTACGCCGCGGCCAGGCGCGCACGGGTTTCGCCCAGCAAGGCGCGGTGCGCCGGCATCGAACCGTGGCGGCCCTTGGCGATGGTCTGGCGGATCGCGTCGTTGCTGTCCCCGTACAGCCAGTAGCCGTCGGTCAGGTCGGGCGCGCCCATCGCGGGATCGCCCTTGCCCGCGGGACCATGGCAGGCGACGCAGGTGCCGTCGTACAGCGCCTTGCCTTGCGCGGCCATGTAGTCGTTGCGCAGCGCATCCGGTTGCGACAGCGTGCGCACATAGGCGGCGACGTAATCGACCGCGTTCTCGCCGGCCATGCCGGTCAGGGTCGGGCCCCACGCGGGCATCACGCCTTCGCGGCCGTCGAGCACGGTCTCCAGGATGCGGTCCGGACTGCCGCCCCAGTGCCAGATATCGTCGGTCAGGTTCGGATAGCCGGTCGCGCCCTGCGCCGACGAACCATGGCAGGTGGCGCAGGTGTTGCCGAAGATCGAGCGGCCCAGTTTCAGTGCGGCCGGGTCCGCAGCCAGCGCGTCGATCGGGCGGTTGCGGTACGGCGCGAAGGTCTCGTCGAGCCGGGCGTCGTAGGCCGCCTTCTGCTTGGCGTGTTCGCCTTGCGAGGTCCAGCCCGCGTAGCCATGCAGGTTGCCCAGGCCCGGGTACCAGATCAGGTAGCCGATGCCGAACACGATGGTGATCCAGAACAGGTTGATCCACCACTTCGGCAGCGGCTTGTTGTATTCGGTCAGGTTGCCGTCCCAGACATGGCTGGTGTCTTCCGGCTTCGGATCGCCGGGACGGCGCTTGGCCGTCCACCACAGCAGCCAGGCGCAACCGCCGATGTTCAGCGCGACCAGCGCGATGACGTACCACGACCAGCCGTTGCCCATCATCGCGCGTTCTCCCCGTCGCGCATCGGCGCGTCGTCCAGCGGCAGGCGCGCCGCTTCCTCGAAATCCTGGCGCCGGCGCGGGCTCCACGCCCACGCCCAGCCGCCCAGGAACACCACCAGCAACAATGCCGTGACGATGCCGGAAACCATTTCAACCTCCCCGCGGAGCGTGCTTGCCGAGGCCTTGCAGGTAGGCGACCACGGCGTCGAGTTCGGTCTTGCCGGCGACATCGTCGGCTGCGCGCTGGATCTGCGCGTCGGTGTACGGGTCGCCCAGCTTCTTCAGCGCGCGCATGTGCGCGGCGACCTGCTGGCCGTCGATTTCGTTCTTCTCCAGCCATGGGAAGCTGGGCATGTTCGACTCGGGCACCACCGCGCGCGGATCGGTCAGGTGCACGCGGTGCCAATCGTCGGAGTAGCGTCCGCCGACGCGGGCCAGGTCCGGACCGGTGCGCTTGCTGCCCCACTGGAACGGGCGGTCGTACACCGATTCGCCGGCCAGCGAATAGTGGCCGTAGCGTTCGGTCTCGAAGCGCAGCGTGCGCACCATCTGCGAATGGCAGTTGTAGCAACCTTCGCGCACGTACACGTCGCGCCCGGCCAGCTGCAGCGCGGGGTAGGGCTTGACCCCCGGCAGCGGCTTGATCGCCTCGGCCTGGAACATCAGCGGCACGATCTCGGCCAGTCCGCCGAACGACACCGCCACCGCGATCAGCACGGCCATCAGGCCGACGTTCTTCTCGATCTTCTCGTGGGAGTTGCTGCTTTTGTGCGGAATGTTGCTCTCGCTCATCTCGGTTCCTCAGGCGCGCGCGTCGGCGGCATCGGGAGGCAGCAGCGGCTGCGGTTCGCGGACCTTCGCCATCGCGAAGGTCTTCCAGGTGTTCGCCGCCATCAGACCCATGCCGGCCAGCACCAGCACGCCGCCGCCGAAGCGCACCAGGTAGTAGGGATAGGTCGCGTTGAGCGATTCGACGAAGCTGTAGGTCAGCGTCCCGTCGGCGTTGGTCGCGCGCCACATCAGGCCCTGCATCACCCCGGCGATCCACATCGAGGCGATGTAGAACACGACGCCCAGCGTGTGGATCCAGAAGTGCAGGTCGATCCACCTGGTCGAGTACATCGACTTCAGGCCCAGCAGGCGCGGCATCAATGCGTACAGGGAACCGATCGAGATCATCGCCACCCAGCCCAGCGCGCCGGCATGCACGTGGCCGATGGTCCAGTCGGTGTAGTGCGACAGCGAGTTGACCGTCTTGATCGACATCATCGGCCCCTCGAAGGTCGCGATCATGTAGAAGCTGATCGCGACGATCAGGAACTTCAGGATCGGATCGGTGCGCAGCTTGTGCCACACGCCCGACAGCGTGAGGATGCCGTTCATCGCGCCGCCCCAGGACGGCGCCAGCAGGATCAGCGAGAACACCATGCCCACCGACTGCGCCCAGTCGGGCAGCGCGGTGTACTGCAGGTGGTGCGGGCCGGCCCACATGTACACGGCGATCAGCGCCCAGAAATGCACGATCGACAGGCGGTAGGAATAGATCGGGCGTTCGGCCTGCTTGGGCACGAAGTAGTACATCATCCCGAGGAAGCCCGCGGTCAGGAAGAAGCCGACGGCGTTGTGTCCGTACCACCACTGCACCATCGCATCGACGGCGCCGCTGTAGGCGGAGTAGGACTTCATCAGCCCGGCGGGCATCGAGATGTTGTTGACGATGTGCAGCAGCGCTACGGCGAGGATGAAGCCGCCGTAGAACCAGTTGGCCACGTAGATGTGCTTGACCTTGCGCCTGGCGATGGTGCCGAAGAACAGCACCGCGTAGGACACCCAGACCACCGCGATCAGCAGGTCGATCGGCCATTCGAGCTCGGCGTATTCCTTGCCCTGGGTCAGCCCCATCGGCAGGGTGACCGCGGCGGCGACGATCACCGCCTGCCAGCCCCAGAACACGAATGCGGCCAGCCTGTCGTTGAGCAGGCGCACGTGGCAGGTGCGCTGGACCACGTGCAGCGAGGTGGCGAACAGGGCGCTGCCGCCGAAGGCGAAGATCACCGCATTGGTATGCAGCGGGCGCAGGCGGCCGTAGCTGAGCCACGGGATGCCTTCGAACAGCGTCGGCCAGTACAGCTGCGCCGCGATCAGCACGCCCACGGCCATGCCGACGATGCCCCAGACCACGGTGGCCACCGAGAACTGCAGCACCACCTTGTCGTTGTAATACCGGTCGCGCGCCGGCAGGTCGCCGCCGTTCGGGCCTGGCAAGGCATCGGTCGAGGTCATGGGGATCGCCTGCTGGGATGACGGGCGAAATTTTCCGGATATGCCGGTCGGGCGACTTGATCCGGATCAAGTCCCCCGGCGATCAGCGCGCGGTATAGCCGCCGTCGATCACCAGCTCGGCGCCGGTCACGAATTTGGATTCATCCGATGCCAGGTAGACCACCCCCCAGGCGATGTCGTCCGCCTCGCCCATGTGGCCCAGCGGGTGCAGCCGGCCGACCTCGGCCACGGCCGCCTCCAGGTCCTGCGCGCCGCTGTCGCGCAGGTGGGCCTCGACCATCGGCGTGCGGATGAAGCCGGGGTGCACCGAATTCACCCGGATGCGGTCGCCGGCGTAGATCAGCGCATCGTTCTTGCTCATCAGCCGCACCGCGCCCTTCGAGGCGTGGTAGGGCGGCACGTCGGCGGCGCCGACCAGGCCGTAGATGGACGACAGGTTGACGATGCTGCCTTGCCCGGCCCGGCGCATGTGCGCGATCGCGTGCTTGGTGCACAGGAACACGCCCTTCACGTTGACCGCCTGCACCCGATCCCATTCCGCTTCGCTGAGCTCGTGGGTCGGCTTGTTGGCCCCGGCGATGCCGGCGTTGTTGACCAGCACGTGCACGCCGCCGAACCGCGCGGCCACGGCGACCATCGCGGCCGAGACCTCGGTTTCACGGGAGACATCGACGGTCCAGTAGGTCGCTTCATGGCCCCGCGCGCGCAGCTCGGCGGCCAACGCTTCGCCTTCGGCATCGCGCATGTCGAACAGCGCGACCTTCGCACCTTCTTCGGCCAACCGCAGCGCGCAGGCCCGGCCGATCCCGAGCGCAGCGCCGGTAACGATGCAGACCTTGCCGTGCACGCGGTTCATGGCGTTTCTCCGGAAAGCGCGGTGCGCGCGAACGGCGCCACTTTGCGCCGGCCGCGCGCATCGCGCTTGCTCCGGATCAAATTGTCGGCCGCACCAGCGGCCGCGATGGACTACTTGGTCACCACCAGCTTGCCCTTCATCAGGGCCGAATGGCCGGGGAAGGAACAGAAGAAGCTGTAATCGCCGCCCGCCTTGAGCTTGCTGCCGGCGAAACTCGCCTTCGTGCTGGCGCCACCGCCGACCAGCGGCGTGGCCGCGATCACCTTCGCGCCGCCCTTGGGCACGTAGCCCGCGGCGGCGCCGGCCTTGATCGCGGCGGCGGTGATCGCGTTCATGTCCGCGGTCTGGCTGATCACCACGTTGTGGCCCATCGCCTGCGCGGGCAGCTTGCCGGTGTGGACCAGCTCGATGTTGATCTTCGGGCACGACGCCGAGACCGTCGCGGTCTTCAGGTCGAACTGCATCGCGTCGTTGGCCTTCAGCTTGATCGTGCAGTTGGGCGAAGCCTGCGCCGCGGAAGCGGCTCCCAGCAGGGCGAGGGCGGCCAGGATCTTGGACGTGGTTTTCATGGCATTACTCCGGTGAGGAAAGGAAGCGGGTGGCCTCGCGGTGGCGATGGCGCGGTGGTCATGGCCCCAGCGCGCGGCGGACCGCGGCGACGAATTCGGGGTCGGGGCGGCTGCCGACCTGCTCGCTGCGGGCGAGGATGCGTCCGTCTGCATCGAGCAGCACCAGCGCGCTGGTATGGTTGAACTCGCCGTCGGCCAGCGGCCGGTAACGGATGCCGAGCACGCCGGCGACCGCGCGCACCTCGCCCAAGGGCGGCGAAGCCAGGGTCCAGCGCGCGGTGTCCAGCCTACGCTTGTCGACGATGGATTGCAGGGCGGCGGGCGTATCGCGGGCCGGATCCAGGCTGACCAGCAGGATGCCCAGCCGTTGCTGTTGCGCAGGCGTGAGGCTCTTTTCGACCGCCTTGCCCGAATCCACGATCAGCGGGCAGATGTAATGGCACGAGGTGTAGAACATCGATACCAGCTGCGGCTTGCCGCGCCGCGTGCGCCAGTCCGCGCTGCGGCCGGCCTGGTCGGTCAGCCGCAGCGGCAGCTGGTAGACCGAGTCGCGCGGCAAGGGCGCGGTTTGCGCAGCCGACGCATTGCCGCCGGCCAGCGCCAACGCAACGGTCATCGAAGCCAGCAAGGCGAACAGTCGTTTCATCGTGCGCTCCTCGCGCAGCGGAAGCCGAGGTTGGCGGTGGCGTCGGCGCCTTGCAGAGAAGACAGCATCGCCACCCGCATCAGCACGGCGTAATTGTCGCGGTCGTCCATCGACAGCGCGCCGGCGCCGCAGAACTTGGCCTTGTCGGCGTCGCCCTGGTTGCGGTTGTCGCCGGATACCAGCAGCGACGAATAGTCGGCGGTCCATTCCCATGCCAGCCCGTGCAGGTCCTGCACGCCCCAGGCGTTGGGCGCCTGCAACCCCACGCGCGGCAGCGCGGCGCGGGAGGGGCGCGAATACCAGGCGAGGATGCGCTCGCGCCAGGCCGGATCCTGGCGCGCGTCGCGACGGGTTTCGTCGGCCGCCGCCGCGTATTCCCATTCGTTCCAGTCCGGCAGGCGCGCGCCCTGCGCCTCGCAGTACGCGGACGCGGCGAACCAGCTGACCCAGGTCACCGGTTGCTCGGGCAAGGCCTGCGGTCCCAGTTCGGTCGGACCCCGCCAGTGCGAGAGGTAGCGGGATTCGGCCAGCACGCCGGCGACACGGTCGCGCCGCCATTGCGGATTCGTTTTCACGAAGGCGAGGAACTGGGCGTTGGTCACCGGCTTGCGCATCAACGCGAACGGCGCGATGCGCACGCCGTTCTTGGCGTCCTCGTAGCGCAGCGCGCTGCGGAACGTGCCGCCGGGCAGCGGCGCGTAATCCTGCGCGGTCGCCGCGAATGCGGCGGCGACCGGCAGCAGCAGTGCGAACAGGACGGCACGGCGCATGTCAGTGCCCCGGGCCGGTTTCGACCGGGGCCGCGGCGCGCGCCTTCTTCGCATCGTCGCGGGTGATCTCGCCGCCCGGGTTGCCCCAGCTGTTGAGCACGTAGGTGCCGATGTTGGCGACCTCATCATCGGTCAGCTGCGACATCGGCGGCATCACCGAATCGTAGTCCTTGCCGTTGACCGTGACCTTGCCGTGCAGGCCGTGCAGCATGATGTTGGCTACGCGCTTCGGTTCCGCGGCGATGAAGTCGGACTTGGCCAGCGGCGGGAACACGCCCGGCAGGCCTTCGCCATTGGGCTGGTGGCAGGTGGAGCAGGTGCCCGCGAACAGCAACTTGCCGGCGGCGATGCGTTCTTCGCGGGTGACCTTGCCGCTGGCCGTGGCGGCCGCGGCCGCGCCGATCGCGGCGATCGACGGCGTACCCACCGCCTTGTCGCCCAGGTAGACCTCGTCCACTTCCTTGCCGGAATAGACCGTCTTGTCCTCGGCGCCGTCGGTCTTGAGGATCGCCAGCGCCCCCTTGTTGAAGGCGCGGAAGATCGAATGGTCGACCAGCACGTAGCTGCCCGGCACTTCCGTGTGGAATTCCATCATCGCCGCGCCGCCGGCGGGGATCAGCGTG
The DNA here is from genome assembly GCF_017939625.1 of Pseudoxanthomonas helianthi. Lineage (GTDB taxonomy): Bacteria > Pseudomonadota > Gammaproteobacteria > Xanthomonadales > Xanthomonadaceae > Pseudoxanthomonas_A > Pseudoxanthomonas_A helianthi. Next base: position 748,508 of record NZ_JAGKTC010000001.1, on the reverse strand, counting down.
GTCTGCACGTTCTCCTGGTAGTGGCGGCCGCCTTCGTACCAGACCTTGTCGAAGATCTCGCCGATGACGTGGAAGCTGGACACCAGGTTGGGGCCGCCGTTGCCGACGTACAGGCGCACCTTCTCGCCGACCTTGGCCTGCAGCGCCTTCTCGTTGGTCAGCGCGCCTTCGCGGCCGTTGAACAGCACGTAGGTCGGATGCTCGTCGATGGCCTTGTCCATGGCGAAGGCCTGGTGGCCCTTGTCGTGGTACTTGCCGCTCGTATAGAAGTCGCCCTGCATTACGTAGTACTCGCGGTCGACCTTGGGCAGGCCTTCCGGCGGCTCGACCAGGATCAGGCCGTACATGCCGTTGGCGATGTGCATGCCCACCGGTGCGGTGGCGCAGTGGTAGACGTACAGGCCGGCGTTGAGCGCCTTGAAGGTGAATTGCGACTGGTGGCCGGGCGCGGTGAAGCTGGACGCCGCGCCGCCGCCGGGGCCGGTCACGCCGTGCAGGTCGATGTTGTGCGGCATCTTGCTGTCCGGCATGTTGCGCAGGTGGAACTCGACCGTGTCGCCCTGGCGCACGCGGATGAAACTGCCCGGCACGGTGCCGCCGAAGGTCCAGAAGGTGTAGGTCACGCCTTCGGAGATCTCCATCTCCTTCTCGACCACGTCCAGTTCGACGATGACCTTGGCCGGTGCGGTGCGCCCGGTCGCGGGCGGCACCAGCGGCGGGCTGGTCAGCACGGCCTTGACCGGCTCGCCCTGCGGCGGGCCGAAATCGCCCTTGGCGGAACCGCCGGAATCCTCGGCGGCATCGGAGGCCCGCTGCGCGGAATCGTTCCGGCAGGCGGACAGGCCCAGCGAGACCGCGAGGGCCAGGATCAGGGTGGCGAACCGGACGGCGGGTTTCATCGTGAAGTTCCCTGTTGAGTTGAGGGTCTGGCTTGGCCGCAAGCATCGTGGGCAGCCGGGGCAACCGCGTTGATCCAGATCAAATGGAGAGGGCGGCAGGCCCGCACGGCGCGATTCGCTTGACCTGCATCAAGACATCGAGCCCGCGGTGAGCAGAGTCTTGCAGTTGCCTTGTTTGCCAGGAAGATTCCATGTCGTCGAGAGTCGTCGTTCCCGTTTCCGCGCTGATCGCCATCCTGCTGCTGTCCGTGACGCCGCCGATCGTCCGCGAAGCCCATGGCGCGCAAGCCCATGCCTCGCACGCGCGTCCCGCGCCAGCAGGGGTTCCCGCGCATCGCTGGCCGACGGATGCTTCATTGCGCGATGGCATGCGGCGCGTCCGTACCGCGGTCGTCGTGCTCGGCCATTACCGGCATGGTCATATGGACGCCGCGCAGGCCGCGAGTGCCGTCGATCTGATCGACGCCGCCGTCGGGGACATCGTGGCGAACTGCCGCCTGGCGCCGGACGCCGACATCGCGCTGCACGGCCTGTTGGCGAAGTTCCTTGCGGGAGCCAGCGCGCTGCGCGAAGCGCGGGAGCCGCCGACGGCAGCGATCGCTGGAATGCGCGAGGCGCTGGCGCGCTATCCGCAGTTGTTCGACGACCCGCAGTGGGATGCGTCCGCGGACTGAGGCTGCACCAGGATGCCTGTCGTCAGCGCATCGGACAGAGCCTGCTGCCATGGCGCGATGTCTACGCCATGCGTCGCGCGCCAGTCGGGATCGAACAGGGTCTGCCGGTAGCGCTGCCCGCGATCGCACAGCAGGCTGACGATGCTGCCGCGCTCGCCGCGCCTGCGCATGTCGGCGGCCAGCCGCAGGCAGGCGACGAAATTGGTCCCCGACGAACCGCCGTAGCCGCTTCCCAGCAGCGCTTCCAGTTGCAGCGCGGCGGCGATGGATGCGGCATCCTCGACTTCGATCACCTCGTCGACCACGTCGAAGATGAAGCCCGGCTCCACCTTCGGCCGACCGATGCCCTCGATCAACGTGGGTCGGCTGGCCACCGCATCGCGGTCGCGGTACTGCCAGCCGTACGCGTAGCTGCTGCCGACGGGTTCGGCCACGCACAGCCGCGTGGGCAGTCGCCGATAGCGCAGGTAGCGGCCGATGGTGGCCGAGGTGCCGCCGGTGCCCACGCCGCAGACGATCCAGCTCGGTTCCGGCCGGGGTTCGCGACGCAGCTGGCCGAGGATCGATTCGGCGATGTTGTTGTTGCCGCGCCAGTCGGTGGCGCGCTCGGCCAGTCCGAACTGGTCGAGGTGGCAGGCGCCGTTGGCGGCATGCGCAGCGGCGCGTGCGTGCACCTGCGCCGGGTCTTCGACCAGGTCGCACTGGCCGCCCAGCGCCTGCACGTCGCGGATCTTCTGCGGCGCGGTGCAAGACGGCATCACCGCGATGAAGGGCAGGCCGAGTAGGCGCGCGAACCAGGCTTCGGAAATGGCAGTGCTGCCCGAGGACGCATCCACCACCGTCTGCCCCGGATGCAGGCGACCGTTGCACAACGCATACAGGTACAGCGAACGCGCCAGCCGGTGCTTCAGGCTGCCGGTGGGATGGCTGGCCTCGTCCTTGAAATAGAACGCGATGTGCGGGAAGCCGGGAAAGTCCAGGCGCAGCAGAGGGGTGTCGGCCGAACGCGTGGCCTCCTGTTCCAGCAGGGCCAATGCGTCGTGCGCCCATGCACGGCTGGCGTTCGGATCGTGGACGACAGGGACATTGCGCATGCGAATCAGCCCAACAGCGGCAACAGCCAGCCCAGCGGATGATGGAAGCGTGCGATGCCGAACATGTAGAGGAACACGGCCAGCGCCGCCACGTAGCAACCTGCGCGCCCGACCTGCGTGCGCCTGGGACGCATCGCCATCACGCCCAGCAACACGTACAACACCAGCAGGCTCAGTTTGGCGACCAGCCAGCCGTTGGCGAAGATCGCCTTCGGCAACATCGTGAACAGCATAGTGGCGGAAGTGAGCAGGATCGTGTCGAGGGCGTAGCTGCCGTAACGCGGCAACCAGTGCCGCGGCCAACGCGCACCCAGCAGCTTCGCGCCGCCGCGCAGCGCGAACAGCGCCCCGCTGCACATCACCGCGTGCACGTGCGTCCATTTGATCTGCGGGTAGAACTCCATCATCGGCGACATGGGCGCGCGTCTCAGCCGGGGCGGCCGTCCGCGCGCGGACGCAGGTAGATCGACAGCGAGCGCAACACCCACGGCAGGAACGCCAGCAGCCAGCCGGCCGCGGCAAGCGCCTGCCAGGCGTAGCCGTCGGGTGCGACTTCGGCGGCGATGCGCACGACCGCGACCGCCTGCAGTGCGATGAATGCGAACCAACCTGCAACCGGCATGTGCATCGGGCGTCCCGAATGCCCCTGGGTGACGCGGGTCACCATCGCCACCAGCAGACTGCCGAAGAAACCGATGAACAACGCATGCGCCGGGCCGCGACCGAGCACGAAGGCACCGGAGACCGCGTAGACCGCGCTCTGCACGGCATACAGCGCGAAAGGGACGGGCAGCCAGGCGAAACCGGCGAACAACACTCGCAGGATGCCCGGCGCCGGCGCGCGCGGCCACCAGCGCCACAACACGCTGGCCGTGCCCGCGGCGAACGCCGCATCCACCGGCCACAACCACGCGTAGCCGTGGACCAGTTCGAGCCCGAGATGGGCCAGCAGCAAAGCCCACATCGCGGCCAGCAGCCACATGGGCCGCCAGGCGCGATAGCCGGGCACCACGTTGCCGGCGAAGAACGGGAACATGCGGTGCGCCACCGTCAGGTAAGCCGGCAGAAGCAATCCGAAAGTGCCCAGCTTGATCGAGATGAAGACGGCCCATGGATTGTCGCCGTGCAGGAACACGGCCATCGACAGCAAACCCGCCAGGCCGAAGCCCAGCGCCGCGAAGCACGACCAGGCATGCCAGGTCGGCCCGCGGCCGGCGCGGCGTTCGGCCAACAGCACGCGCAACAGTTGCGCCAACCCGTAGCTCCATCCGGCCAGCGACATGATCGCGCCGACGTGCACCATCGCCGCTTGTCCACACAGCATGCCGCCGATCACCGACAACTGCCCGCCCAGCAGCCCCAGGCCCACTGGTACGTAATGCCAGCGCGACAGGTCGGGCATGCCGGTCCAGCGCGGGAAGGTGGTCATCAGGAAGCCGAACATGAAAGGCGGCAACAGCTGGTACTGCATCACGAACGCATGGATCCAGCCGCCGAACGGCGTTGCGGAAGGCAGGCCGATCAGTTGCCACCGCGCGTCCACCAGCCACAGCAACCACCAACCCATCGCCAGCAGCACGTTGAGCGCGCCGACGAAGAACAGCAGCCGGTGCGGCGCGTGCGCCAGCAGCCGCGGCGAAAGGGCGGCTTGCTCAGCCACCGCAACCTCCGCAACACACCGAAGGCAATCGCGTGATGTCGTCGATCGTGGCATCCACGCCCGCGGCGCGCAGGCAATCGAGCAGTTCCTGTTCTGTCGCCATCGCGGAAATACGCACGGCCTGCCCGCTGGCGGCCAGGTCGAACAGGACGGAGGGATCGACGGCGGCCAGTTCGCGACCGACCGCCACGAGGTCGGGTACCCGACCGGCGATGCGCAGGGAGAATTCCATGGAAGGCGTTCCTGTGATGGGCGTCGGAAGCGGCCCGGCGTGCGCCGGGCCGCGAAGTGCCGTCAGCGACGGTTTTCCTCGAGCTGGCCAATCGGCGCGGAAGCACGTCGCTGCGCGAGCCACAGCCTCAGCACGAACCAGGCCAGCGCCAGCGCACCGACGCTGAAGATCGTGTCGCCCGGCATGCGCATCCACACCAGCATGTCGATGATCGGGCGGTTCATGAACTCGGCCGAACGCGCGAACCAGTAGCCGTGCTCCAGCGCGGCGTTGAGCTGCAGCACGCCCATCGGCAACAGGGTCAGCACCGCCATCAGGCCCAGGCCGATGTTGAGCGTCCAGAATGCCGCGCGCAGCGCGCCCTCGGGCCATTGCGCCTGCGGGCGCAGGCCGCGCAGGCAGAACAGCATCAGCCCGATGCCGAGCATGCCGTACACGCCGAACAACGCGGTGTGGCCGTGCAACGGGGTCAGGTTCAGGCCCTGCATGTAGTACAGCGCCAGCGGCGTGTTGATCAGGAAGCCGAACAGGCCGGCGCCGACCAGGTTCCAGAAGCTGACCGCGAGGAAGAACATGATCGGCCACTTGTAGCGCGCCATCCACGGCGTGGCCCGGCTGTGGCTCCAGGTTTCGTGCGCCTCCAGTCCGATCAGCGCCAGCGGCACCACTTCCAGCGCGGAGAAGCTCGCGCCCAACGCCACCGCCGCGGTCGTAGTGCCGGCGAAATACAGGTGGTGGAACATGCCCAGCACGCCGCCGGCCAGGTAGACGATGGTGGCGAACAGCACGTTGGCGGTGGCCGACTTGCCGCGCAGCAGGCCCAGCTTCACGAACAGGAAGCTGATCACCGCCACCGCGAACACTTCGAAGAAGCCTTCCACCCACAGATGCACCACCCACCAGCGCCAGTATTCGACCACCGAGATGTGGCTGTGCTCGCCCCACATCAGGCCCGCGCCGTAGAACAGGCCGATCGCGATCGTCGAAAGGAACAGCAGGCCGACGATCGAGGACATCTCGTCCTTGCGCTTGAGCGCCGGCCACAGCGCGCGGCCCACCAGGCCCAGCCACAGCAGCAGGCCGACGAACAGGAAGGCCTGCCAGAAGCGGCCGATGTCCACGTATTCCCAGCCCTGGTGGCCGAACCAGAAGTTGTGCTTCAGACCGAGCTTCTGCATCACCGCGAACCACTGGCCGGCGAACGAGCCGACCACGATGATCAACAGGCAGACGAACAGGAAGTTGACGCCGACGCGCTGGAACTTCGGTTCGTGCCCGGAAATCGCCGGCGCGATGTACAGGCCGGTACCCAGCCACGCGGTGGCGATCCACAGCACCGCCAGCTGGGTATGCCAGCTTCGCGTCAACGCATAGGGCAGGAACTCGGCGATCTTCAGGCCATAGGCTTCCTGCCCTTCCACCTGATAGTGCGCGGTGGTCGCGCCCAGCAGGATCTGCACCAGGAACAGCGCGACGACGACCCAGAAATACTTGGCGGTGGCCCGCATCGACGGCGTGATGGTCAGGCCCAGCAGGGGGTCCTGCGAAGGCGGGGTCGGCAGCGCTTCCTTGCCGTGGTAAGCCGCGTAGTGCCAGGCCAGCAGGCCGATGCCGCCGATCAGGAACAGCAGCGAGAACATCGACCAGACGAAGGTGCCGGAAGTCGGTCGATTGCCGATCAGCGGCTCGTAAGGCCAGTTGTTGGTATAGGTGCGGTTGCTCTCGCCGGGCCGGTCGGTGCCGGCCGCCCATGCGGTCCAGTAGAAGAAGCCGGTCATCGCACGGCGGTTGTCCGCATCGGGCACCGTGTTCTCGCGCATCGCATAGGCTTCGCGCAGCGCATGCGTGGCCGGATCGTTGGAAAACAGGCTTTCATAGTGGGCGGCGACCTGGCTGATCGCCTGCGCGCGCAGGTCGCTGACCACGATCTGGTTCTTCGCCGCGTCGTAGGTGTTGCCGCGCATCTGCGGCTGGACCTGGGCCTGGATCCTCGCCCGTTCGCCCTCCGGCAGCAGAGCGTAAGGTTGCCCGGTTTCCGTGCGTGCGTTCAGTTCGAGCATCGCTTCGGTTTCCCGATGCAACCAGTCGGTCGACCAGTCGGGGGCGACTAGGGCGCCGTGGCCCCAGATCGAACCCAGCTGTTGCCCGCCGATGCTTTGCCAGACCTGGCGGCCGCGCTCGATGTCGGCGCGCGTGTACAGCACCTGCCCGTTGGCGGCGACCACGCGGTCGGGAACGGGCGGCGCGGTGTGGACCAGGTCCGCACCCAGCCAGAGCATGGCGGCGAAGCTGGCGGCCAGCAGGGCCCCCAAGCCGAGCCACAGCCGTTTCGTGATGGACATGCGCCTCTCCTTTGTTTGATCGCGCACATCATTGGCCGTGGGGATCGTGCCCCGCCATGATCTGGATCAAATGCGCGCGGTTCGGGCGAGAGGCGATCGCCGCGTGCAACGGCGACGGCATGGAGGCGCGATGCGCTTCAGTCGCGCAGCACCGGGCCGGCGAGCTTCTCGAGCACGTCGCGGCCGGTCAGCTCCAGCTCGCGCCGGTCGACCGCCAGCAGCCCCTCCTGCTGGAAACGCTTGAGTACGCGGCTCACCGTTTCCGGCGCCAGGCGCAGGTAGTTGGCGATGTCGGTGCGGGCCATGGTCAGCTGGAAGCGGTTGGGCGAAAAACCGCGCGCCGCCAACCGCCGCGACAGGCCGACGATGAAGGCCGCCATGCGTTGGTCCGCGCTCCAGTCGCCGGCCAGCAGCGCCGCACGGCCGATGTCGCGGCTGAGCAGGCGGAACAGCTGCCGCTGCAGGCCCGGCAGCCGCGCCGCCAGCACCGCGATCTTCGGGAACGAGAACCGGCACAGCATCACGGTGTCCAGCGCGACCGCATTGCACGGATAGTGGTCGCCATCGATGGCGTTGAGGCCGATCACCTCGCCGGGCAGGTGGAAGCCCAGCACGTGTTCGCGGCCATCCTGGTCGATCACGTAGGTCTTGACCGTGCCGGCGCGCACCGCGGCGATGGCTTCGAACGGATCGCCTTCGCGGAAAATGTGCTCGCCGGCATGGAATGGCCCGACGTGTTCGACCAGCACGTGCAGGTCGAGCAGCGCGGACTTGTCCATGCCCTGGTCCAGGCAGGCTTGCGAGAACGCGCAGGTGGAACAGAAGCGCAACGCGTCGCCATCGTCCGCCATGGTGCGGACGTCGAGGCGCGGGAACGCCGCCAGGCTCACGGAAGACTCCATGCGCGGTTCAGACCGCGCGGGAAAACCGCGGTGCGAGCGTGGTGGCGGGCTGGTCGAGGTAGCGGTCGAAACACATCGCGATGTTACGCAACAGCAGGCGCCCGCGCGAGGTCACCGTGATGCGTTCGGAGCCGATCCCCACCAGGCCGTCGCGCAGCAGCGGTTCCAGCCGCTGCAGCGACTCGGCGAAGTAGTCGGCGAAGGAAATCGCGTAGCGGCGCTCCAGCATCCGCACCGGAATCTCGCCCTGGCACATCAGGGCCTGGATCAGGTCGGCGCGCATCTGGTCGTCCTCGTCCAGGCGCATGCCGCGGAACACCGGCAGCCGGCCCTCGTCCAGTGCAGCCTGCCAGCTGGGCAGGTCGCGCGGGTTCTGGCTGAAACTGGCCCCGATATGGCTGATCGCGCTGACCCCCAGTCCGACCAGGTCGCTGTCCGCGTGCGTGGTGTAACCCATGAAATTGCGGTGCAGGCCGCCGCGCGCCTGGGCCATGGCCAGGTCGTCGTCGGGCAGCGCGAAATGGTCCATGCCGATGTAGACGTAGCCGGCGTCCGTGAGCTTCGATATGGCCAATTGCAGCAGGGTCAGCCGGGTTTCCGCGTCCGGCAGGTCGGTCGCGTCGATCTGCCGCTGCGGCTTGAACAGGTGCGGCAGGTGCGCGTAGCCGTACACCGCGATGCGGTCGGGGCGCATCGCCGCCACCGTGTCGAGGGTGGCGGAAAAACCTTCCATGCGTTGCTTTGGCAACCCGTAGATCAGGTCGATGTTGACCGAGCGGAATCCGCTGGCCCGACATGCATCGATCACCGCGCGGGTTTCTTCCACGCTCTGCACGCGGTTCACTGCCGCTTGTACCGCCGGGTCGAAATCCTGCACGCCAAAACTGGCGCGGTTGAAGCCTACGCGCGCCAATTGGGCGATGTCTTCGGGCGAAACGAAACGCGGATCCAGCTCGATGGAGATGTCGCGTTCGGCCGAATCCGAGAAGTGAAAATGACGACGCAGCACGTCCATGGCCTCGCCCAGCTGCGCCGGCGCCAGGAAGTTCGGCGTGCCGCCGCCGAAGTGCAGTTGCACCACCTCGCGGTCGCGATCGAACAGCTCGGCCGTCAACGCGATCTCGCGGTACAGCCGCGCCAGGTAGGCCTCGCCGCGCGCCTTGTCGCGGGTGATGATGCGGTTGCAGCCGCAGTAGAAGCACGGGCTTTCGCAGAACGGCACATGCACGTACAACGACAGGCGCCGCGGGATCGGGTCGCCATTGCTCGCCGCGGCCGCATCGCGCAGCTCGGCTTCGCCGAAACCGGGGTGGAACTGCGGCGCAGTCGGATACGACGTGTAACGCGGCCCCGGCCGGTCGTAGCGGCGCAGCAGATCGGGATCGAAGGTCAATGTGCCCATGCTGCCAAGCTAGTCGCGCCTGAGCGTTCCTGCCTTGATCTGGGTCAAAACGCGCCGGCGGCCTTCATCCCGGGCGGTAGCGCGCCGCATGCACGATGCGTCAGGACTGCGGGCTCGAGGCTTGTAGCGCGCGGTAATCGCGCGGACTGATGCCGACGGTCGCCTTGAACTGGCGCGAGAACGCGCTCTGGTCGGCGAAGCCGCAGCTCTGCCCGATGTTGGCGATCGTGTTGTTGCCTTGCAGCAAGCGCATCGCTGCCTCGATCCGCAGCTTGGTCAGCAGTTGCTGCGGCGTGATCTGGAACACGCGGCGGAAGTGCCGCTCCAGCTGCGCCACGGAAAGACCCGCGAGTTCGGCGAGCATCTGCACGCGCAGGGTTTCGCCGAAGTGCTCCTGCATGTAATCGACCACCCGCTGCACGCGCTTGTACGCGGAATGGCGGTTGTCCGGCTGGCCCAGGTCGCGGGAAATCCCGATCAGGCCGCTGATCCGCCCGTCGTTGCGCAACGGACGCTTGACGGTCAGGCACCAGCCCGGCAACTGGTTCGGATAGAGGTGGATCTCGAGCACGTTGTCGATCAACTCGCCGGCCAGCACGCGGCGATCCTGCGCCTGGTAGGTTCCGCCGAGGAGCACCGGGAACAATTCCGAGACCGTCCTGCCGATCACCTCGTCGCGTTCCTTCCGCCCCAGGCGCCGCACCAGGGTGAGATTGCAGTGCGTGTAGCGTCCCTCGCAGTCCTTTATGAAAAAAACCGCATCCGGAACGGTATCGAACAGCGCCTGGATTTCAAGGGCCGGCAGGATGATGTCCATTGCAGGGACCTCGGAAAAAACGAATGTCCTTCAAGGGGACGATGGCAATGATGCTACCCGAAAAGGCACAGCATCTTCGCCCGAGTTGTGCGAAGTTCGGCATCCGGAAGGACTATTGGTTGCTATTCGCTGTGGCCGGCCGGTGGAAAGATTCCTTCCGTCATGCATACCATCGAAGTCATTGATTCCCATACCGCCGGCGAACCGACCCGCGTGGTCCTGTCCGGCTTCCCTGACCTGGGCGGCGGCAGCCTGGCCGCGCGCCTGCAGCGCTTCCGCCACGAATTCGACCACTGGCGCAGCGCCATCGCCTGCGAACCGCGCGGTTCGGACACCATGGTCGGTGCCTTGCTGTTGCCGCCGGTGGAGCCCGCCGCCTGTACCGGGGTGATCTTCTTCAACAACGTCGGTTACCTGGGCATGTGCGGCCATGGCACGATCGGCGTGGTGCGCACGCTCGCCCACCTGGGCCGGCTGCAGCCCGGCCGGCACCTGATCGAGACCCCGGTCGGTATGGTCGGTGTCGAATTGCACGCCGATGGCCGCGTGTCGGTGGACAACGTCGAGTCCTATCGCCACGCCACCGGTGTCGAAGTGCAGGTGCAAGGCCACGGGGTCGTCCGCGGCGACGTGGCCTGGGGCGGCAACTGGTTCTACATCACCGCGCAAGCCCCGTGCCCGATCGATCTGGAACACCAGCGCGAACTGACCGCCTATACCGAAGCGATCCGCCAGGGTCTGGAAGCCGCGGGAATCACCGGCGCGGAAGGCGGCGAAATCGACCACATCGAGGTCAACGGACCCGCGCCCGACGGAAGCGGGCAGGCCCGCAATTTCGTGCTGTGCCCCGGCTTGGCCTACGACCGTTCTCCGTGTGGAACCGGAACCAGCGCCAAGCTGGCCTGCCTGGCGGCGGACGGCAAGCTGGCCGAAGGCGAACGCTGGGTGCAGCAAGGCGTGCTGGGCAGTGTTTTCGAAGGCGCGTACCGCAACGGCGCCAAAGGCATCCTGCCGCGGATTACCGGCGAAGCCCACGTCACCGCGCGCTCGCAACTGCTGATCGATCCGGTCGATCCGTTCGCATGGGGCATCGGCACCACGCCGCCCGCGGGAACGTGAGTACTTACGACCTCATCGTGATCGGCGCCGGCATCGTCGGCGCGGCATGCGCCGAGGCAACCGCGGCCGAAGGGCTGCGCGTGGCGATGGTCGAACCCGGGCCTGTCGGTGGCGCGTCGACCGCCGCGGCCATGGGCCATCTGGTGGCGATGGACGACGACCCGGCAGAATTGGCGCTGTCGGCGTACTCGCTGCGGCTGTGGGAACGTTTCGCGGAATTGCCGGAAGCCGAATTCAGCCGCTGCGGCACCCTGTGGGTGGCGCGCGAGCAAGCCGAGCTGGATTCCGTCGACGCGAAGATAGGACGACTGGCCGCCGCAGGCGTGCATGCCGAGAAACTGGATGCGGGCGCGCTCTATCGCGCCGAACCGGCGCTGGCGCCGGGCCTGGCCGGGGGAATGCGCGTGGCCCGCGAAGCGGTGGTGTATCCGCCGAACGTGGCGCGGCATCTGGTCCGGGAAGCCGTGGATCGCGGCGCACGCTTCCATGCCGGGCGGGTCCGTGTTCTGGAAGACAACGGCGTGACGCTGGAGGATGGACAGCGCCTCGCAGGTCGCGTGCTGGTGGCCAGCGGTTGTGCCTTGCCCGAACTGTTGCCGGAGCTTCCGTTGCGCCCGCGCAAGGGACAACTGGCGATCACCGATCGCTACCCGGGCCTGGTACGCCACCAACTGCTGGCGCTGGACTACGCTACTTCCGCGCACGGCCAGGCGGAGAGCAGCGTTGCCTTCAATGTGCAGCCGCGCCCGACCGGGCAAATCCTGATCGGCTCGTCGCGCGAATTCGGCAGCACCGACCGCGAGGTGTCGCTGCCGTTGCTGCAACAGATGCTGCAACGCGCGTTCGAATACCTGCCGGGGCTCGCGGCCTTGCAAGCGATCCGCGTCTGGACCGGATTCCGTCCGGCCACGCCGGACGGTCGTCCTTATCTGGGTGCGGTGCCGGGCCGCGACGGCGTCTATGTTGCCGGTGGCCATGAAGGCCTGGGCGTGACCACCGCGCTGGGCAGTGCGCGTTTGCTGGTCGACCTGCTGGTTGGTCGCCAGCCGGCACTGGACCTGTCGCCCTATTCGCCTTCCCGCATCCAGGCCAGCGCGGGGGTGGCCGCATGAGTGACATCGTGCGCCTGACCGTCGATGTGCAGCTGGTGGAAGTGCCGGCCGATGCCAGCGTGGCCGCCGCGATCGCCGTGCTGGGTCGTCCGTTCCGTCGCTCGCGCAACGGCATGCCGCGCGAGCCGCTATGCGGCATGGGCGTGTGTTTCGAATGCCGGGTCCGCATCGATGGCGTGGCCCAGATGCGCGCGTGCATGACGCCCGTGCGGGACGGCATGGAGGTGCGTACGGATGACTGAATCGGTCCGCCACTTCGACGTGCTGGTGGTCGGCGCCGGCCCGGCCGGATTGAATGCCGCCGCCGCGGCCGCTTCGCATGGCGTACGCGTCGGCCTGATCGATGCGCAGCCGCGGCCGGGCGGGCAGGTGTGGCGCCACGATGTCGCCGCGCCGCAGCCATCGCCGGCAGTCGGCGTACTGGCGACGATTTCGCAACACGGCGTCGAGTGGATCGCGCAGGCGCAGGTGGTGCAGGCCGGACCCGAATGCCTGCTGGCGGAAACCGCGCAAGGCACCTTGCGATTGCATTACCGCGCGTTGGTGCTGGCCACGGGCGCGCGCGAGTTGCTGCTGCCGTTCCCCGGTTGGACCTTGCCTGGTGTTACTGGCGCCGGTGGCGCGCAGGCACTGGTCAAGCAGGGTTGGCCGATGATCGGCAAGCGCGCGGTCGTCGCAGGCAGCGGTCCGCTGCTGCTGGCAGCGGCGCTCACCCTGAAACGTCATGGCGCGCAGGTGCTGGGCATTCATGAACAGGCTTCATCCGCGGCCGTGCGCGGTTTTGCCCTGCGTTTGCCGCGCTGGCCGGGCAAGGCGGCGCAGGCGCTGGGCATGAAACTGCAACTCGCCGGCATCCCGTATCGCGGCGGAAGCGTGGTGGTGGCCGCGCACGGCGATGCGCGCCTGCGCGAGGTAGAGATCGATGGCCCGCGCGGTCGCGAACGCATCGCCTGCGACCATCTCGCCGTCGGCTACGGATTGGTGCCGAATACCGAACTGGCCGAGTCGCTCGGTTGCCGCCTGGAGCTTGCGGGTGCGCATCCGGCCGTCGCCGTGGACGCCGAATTGCGGACCAGCGTCGAGCACGTATTCGCCGCCGGCGAAGCATTGGGCATCGGTGGCCGCGACTGCGCCCAGGTCGAAGGCGCGATCGCCGGACACCTTGCCGCCGGCCATTCCGGTCCGGCCCGCGCCGTGCAGCGCAAACGCCGGCATGCTCGCGCGTTCGCCGGGTTGCTGGCGCGCAGCTTCGTGCTCGATCCGCGTATTCGCAGCCTGGCCGACGCCGACACGGTGGTCTGTCGCTGCGAAGACGTCACCCTGCGGCAATTGCAGGGCTTCGCCAGCGCCCGCGATGCACGCCTGGCCACCCGCTGCGGCATGGGCGCCTGTCAAGGCCGCATCTGCGGAGCCGCGCTGGCGGAACTCGATCCTGCCTGCGTCGAAAGTCCCGGCGCCGGTCGTCGTCCCCCGTTGTTCCCGGCGCGCCTGGCGACGCTGGCCGAATCCTTTTCCAACCACTCCCAAGGTGCAACCCCATGAGCAATGCTTCCTTCTGGAAGGGCGTCCTGCCCGCCATCACCACGCCGTTCAGCGAAGACGGCAACGTCGACCACGCCTTCCTGGCCCGCCATGCCCGCATACTGGTCGAAGCCGGTTGCACCGGCATCGTTCCGCTCGGCTCGCTCGGCGAAGCGGCCACGCTGGCCTTCGACGAGAAGGTCGCGATCGTCAAGACGCTGGTGGAAGCCGTCGGCGACCAGGTGCCGGTGGTTCCCGGCATCGCCTCGCTGTCGACCGACGAAGCAGTGCGCCTGGCCCGGGCGGTGAAGTCGGTGGGCGCGCGCGGCCTGATGGTGCTGCCGGTGTACGTGTACTCGACCGACTGGCACGAGGTGGCCGCGCATGCGCGCGCCGTGATCGGCGCCACCGACCTGCCGGTGCTGCTGTACAACAACCCGGTCGCCTACAAGACCGACATCCTGCCGGCGCAGATGGCCGAACTGGCCGCGGAATTCCCCAACCTGCAGGCGGTCAAGGAGTCCTCGGGCGATGTGCGCCGCTTCGCCGCGATCAAGGAAGTGCTGGGCGAACGCCTGGTGCTGCTGGTCGGCATGGACGACGCCATCGTCGAAGGCCTGTGCATGGGCGCGGAAGGCTGGATCGCCGGCCTGGTCAACGCGTATCCGGTGGAGTCGGTGAAGCTGTTCGAACAGGCCCGCGATGGCGGTTACGCCGCGGCGCGCGCGCTGTACGATTGGTTCCTGCCGCTGCTGCGCCTGGACACCGTGCCCAAGTTCGTCCAGCTGATCAAGCTGGTGCAGTCGAAGGTCGACCTGGGCAACGAACGCGTGCGCGCGCCGCGTCTGCCGGTGTTCGGCGCCGAGCGCGAAGCCGCATTGAAGGTGATCGACCACGCCATCGCCAACCGGCCGAAGCTCTGAGTGCCGGATCGCCCGCGCGAGTGGTCGCGGGCCGCCGGCGCCGACCCTGCGAATCGATGGAAGTACGGACGCAAGCAACGAGAAGAGAAACGAGATGAGCGTGCAAATCGAACCCGTGTTGATCGCCGGTCGCTGGCAACCGAGCCAGGAAACCGTGAAAACCTTCCGCGCGGTGGATCCGGCGCTGGGCGAAGCCTTTGGTCCGGAATTTCCCACCAGTGGCGCGGCGGACATCGAAGCGGCGCTGGCCGCGGCCAGCGCCGCGGCCGAAGCCCTCGCCGCGACCGAACCCGAGCGCATCGCCGCGTTCCTCGACGCCTATGCGGCGCGGATCGATGCCAACGCCCAGGCATTGGCCGAACTGGCCCAGCGCGAGACCGGGCTTTCCGCGCAGGGTCGCTTCCTGCCGGCGGAAATCCCGCGCACCAGCGGGCAGCTGAGGCAGGCGGCCACGGCGGTGCGCGAACGCAGCTGGACCGTGCCGGTGATCGACACCGCGGCCGGCCTGCGCGCGCACCTCGCACCGCTGGGCAAACCGGTGCTGGTGTTCGGGCCGAACAACTTCCCGTTCGCCTTCAACGGCATCGCCGGCAGCGATTTCGCTTCGGCGATCGCCGCGCGCAATCCGGTCATCGCCAAGGCGCATCCCTCGCATCCGGGCACCAGCAAGCGCCTCGCGGAACTGGCGCATGAAGCGCTGCAGGAAGCGGGATTGCCGACGCAGTCCGTGCAGATGCTGTACCAGTTCCCGCGCGAGCTGGGCCTGAAGCTGGCGGCCGATGCGCGCCTTGGCGCGATCGGCTTCACCGGCAGCCGCAGCGCCGGCCTCGGCTTGAAAGCGGCCGCGGACACGGCGGGCGTGCTGTTCTACGGCGAGTTGTCCAGCATCAATCCCGTGTTCCTGCTGCCCGGCATCCTGGCCACGCAGGCCGAAGCTTTGGCCAAGGAGTTCTTCGCCTCGTGCACGATGGGCGCGGGCCAGTTCTGCACCAATCCCGGCGTGGTCGTGGCGATCGACGGCCACGGCAGCGATGCCTTCGTCGCGGCCGCGCAACGGCATTTCGCCGAGGGTGCAGCCGGCGTGTTGCTGTCCGAAGGCGGCTTGCAGCATTTGCAGGAAGCCGTGGCCGGACTGATCGGCGCCGGTGCGGAAGTGCTGGCCGGCGGCAAGCGAGGTGCGGAGGACGGGTTCCGCTTCCAGCCGACGTTGCTGGCGGTGACCGGCCGTCATTTCCTCGAAAACGCCCATGCGCTGCAGGCCGAAGCCTTCGGTCCGGTCAGCCTGCTGGTGCGCGTGTCCGACCTCGAGCAGGCCAAGACCGTGGCGGGCGCATTCGAAGGCAACCTGACCGGCACCTTGTACCGTGCCCCTGACGGCAGCGACGACGCGGCCTGGCAGGCGCTGGCGCCGGTGATGCGCGCGCGCGTGGGCCGCTTGATCGCCAACAAGATGCCGACCGGCGTCGCGGTCAGCCCCGCGCAGAACCACGGCGGTCCGTTCCCGAGCACCACGCATCCGGGTTTTTCGGCCGTGGGCATGCCCGGCACGATCCGCCGCTTTACCGCGCTGCACAGCTACGACCAGGTACCCGATGCGTTGCTGCCGCCGGAATTGCGCGACCGCAACGTCGACGGCATCTGGCGCCAGATCGACGGGCAGTGGAGCCGGGGTGACGTCGAGGCGAAGGCATGAGTGCGCAGATCGGCGGGCTGACCCGTGAGCAGGCCCGGGCGCAACTGGCGCCCTGGCGCGACCGGGCTCCGCCGATCGGTGCGCACGAATACCAGCAACGGCTGGAACGGGCGCGCGCGCTGATGCGCGCGCATGGCATGGACGCGTTGTTGATCGGCGCGGGCGCATCGCTGCGCTATTTCACCGGCGTGCCGTGGGGCGCCAGCGAGCGCCTGGTGGCGCTGTTGCTGACGGCCAGCGGCTCGCCGCTGCTGGTGTGCCCGGCGTTCGAGGAGGGCTCGCTCGATGCGGTGCTGTCGATTCCGGCGGAAAAGCGCCTGTGGGGAGAACATGAAGACCCGCATGCGCTAGTCGCGCAGGCGATGCGCGAGCGCGGTGCGAAAACGTTGGGGTTGGATCCGGCTGCGGGTTTCTGGGTCCACACCGGCCTGGGTCGCCATCTCGATACGCGCGCCATCGCCGATGCCGCTCCGGTCGTCGACGGCTGCCGCGCATGCAAGTCGCCGGCGGAACTGGCCTTGATGCAGCAGGCCTGCGACATGACCCTGCATGTGCATCGCCTCGCCGCGGGCCTGGCCGAGGAAGGCCTGCGCACCGACGAGCTGGTGCGTTTCATCGACGAGGCTCATCGCACGCTCGGCGCCGACAACGGCTCCACCTTCTGCATCGTCCAGTACGGCCACGCCACCGCTTATCCGCACGGCATTCCCGGCGTGCAATCGCTGCGCGAGAACGACCTGGTGCTGATCGACACCGGCTGTTCGGTACAGGGTTACCAGTCCGACATTACGCGGACCTGGATCTTCGGTCGCGCCAGCGACGCGCAGTGCCGCATCTGGGACCTGGAACGCGCCGCGCAGCAGGCTGCTTTCGACGCAGTCCGCCCGGGAACGCCTTGCGAAGCGGTGGATGCGGCCGCGCGCAAGGTGCTGGAAGCCGCGGGCCTGGGGCCCGATTACCGCTTGCCCGGCCTGCCGCACCGCACCGGGCATGGCTGCGGCATGAGCGTGCATGAGGCACCGTACTTGGTACGCGGCAATCACACCGCGCTGGCGCCGGGCATGTGTTGCAGCGACGAGCCGATGATCGTGGTGCCGGAAGCGTTCGGCGTTCGCCTGGAAGACCATTTCCACGTCAGCGAAAGCGGCGCGCAGTGGTTCACCCCGCCATCGCCGGGCATCGACCGGCCGTTCGCGTGAGCGTGCGAGTGCTGGTCGCCCGCTTTCACCGCGCCGCATGCGCCGTGTGCCTTTAATCTGATCCGGAGGGAATGAGATGCAGCTGCTGTCGCGCGTGTTGCTGCTGGTGTTCGTGGCGTTCGTACCGGCGTCCGCCGCATGGGCCGGGGACGAGATCGGCCCAGGCCAGCAGTTCCGCGAGATCTACCAGAGCGAGTGGAAGTGGCGTGGCCAGGAGCTGGCTGGCGCCAGCGACGAGAACGGTTTCAACGACAGCGCCGACCGCTTGCCACAGGTCGATCCGGCCAGCCAGCAGCGCCGCACCGCCTACTGGCAGGACGTGCTGGGCCGGTTGGACAAGATAGCGCCCGACCGGCTGCAAGGTCGCGATCGGATCGACTACCTGGTGTATCGCCAGCAGGTCGAGACCCTGCTGGACCGGCAGAAATTCCGCGCATGGGAAATGCCGTTCAACAGCGACACCGCGTTCTGGACCGACTTGGGCTATACCGCGCGTGCGCCGATCCGCGATGCCGAGGGCTACCGGCGCTACCTGCACCTTGTCGCCGAGATTCCGCGTTATTTCGACCAGCAGATCGCCAACATGCGCGCAGGCCTGGCGCGGGGCTTCAGCCAGCCAGCGATAACGCTGGCCGGACGCGACCAGACTATCGCCGAAGTGGCCGCGGCCAGGGGCGAGGACAACCTGTTCTATACCCCGTTCAGGGCAATGCCGCCGGGCATTCCTTCCGCCGAACAGGCGCAGCTGCGCGACCAGGCGCTGAAGCTGATCGCGGAGCGGGTCAGGCCGGCCTACGCGGGGCTGTTGAAGTTCATGCGCGAGGAATACGCGCCGAAGGCGCGCACCACGCTGGCGGCCGAACTGTTGCCCGACGGAAGGGACTACTACCGCGCGCAGATCCGCGAATACGTCACCGCCGACATGGACCCCGAACAGATCCACCAGACCGGCCTGCGCGAGATCGCGCGCCTCCGCGGCGAGATGGAACGGGTCATGGACGAAGTCGGTTTCAAGGGTCGCGGTCCCCGAACCCGCTTCGCCGATTTCCTGCAGTTCCTGCGCACCGACCCGCAGTTCTACGCGAAGACGCCATCGCAATTGCTGCAGCAGGCGGCATGGATCGCCAAGGTGGTGGATGGCAACCTCGGCAACTATTTCGGCCGCGCGCCCCGCCAACGGTTCACCATCAAGCCGGTGCCGGACGACATCGCTCCGTTCTACACCGGTGGCCGCGGGGGCATCGACACCTATTGGCTCAACACCTACAACCTGCCTTCGCGACCGCTGTACGTGCTGCCGGCGCTGACCCTGCACGAATCCTCGCCCGGGCATTCGCTGCAGATGTCGCTGGCCGCCGAGGACACGGGCCTGCCGGATTTCCGCCGTTATTCGTACCTGTCGGCCTATGGCGAAGGTTGGGCGCTGTACTGCGAATACCTGGGCCAGGAGATGGGCATCTACACCACGCCGTACGAACGCTTCGGCTACCTGACCTACCAGGCCTGGCGCGCGGCGCGCCTGGTGATCGATACCGGCATCCACCACAAGGGCTGGACCCGCGAACAGGCGTTGGCCTACCTGCGCGACAACACCGCGCTGAGCGAACACGAGATCGGCACCGAGGTCGATCGCTATATCGGTTGGCCGGGGCAGGCGCTGAGCTACTACCTGGGTGAACTGAAGATCCTGGAACTGCGTGCCAAGGCCGAACGCGCGCTGGGCGCGAAGTTCGACATCCGCGCCTTCCACGACGAAGTGCTTTCCCTGGGCGCGGTGCCGCTGCCGGTGCTGGAACAACGCATGGACGAATTCATTGCCGACGGCGGCAAGTCGCCATGGGCCGACAAGGTCAATTGACCGCCGTATCGCAAACACCAGCCAGCCACCGGGGGCATCCATGGCCACGCAAGGAAAATTCCACAAGCAACTCGGCCTGGTCGACCTGACCTTCATCGGCCTGGGGGCGATCTTCGGGTCGGGCTGGCTGTTCTCGGCCAGCCACGTTTCGGCCATCGCGGGACCGGCAGGCATCGTGTCCTGGGTGATCGGCGGCATCGCGGTATTCCTGCTGGGACTGGTCTATTGCGAACTGGGCGCGGCGCTGCCGCGCGCAGGCGGCGCGGTGCGCTACCCCGAGTATTCGCACGGCCCGCTGCTCGGTTCGCTGGTGGGATTCGTCACCCTCATCGCGTTCTCCAGCTTGATCGCGATCGAGGCCGAGGCCAGCCGGCAGTACGCCGCCGCCTGGTTCCCGTCGCTCAACCAAGCCGATGGCAACCACCCCAGCCTGCTCGGCTGGTTGTTCCAGTTCGCCTTGCTTGTGCTGTTCTTCCTGCTCAACTACTTCAGCGTGAAGACGTTCGCCGCCGCCAACAACATCGTCAGCGTGTTCAAGTTCCTGGTACCGCTGCTGGTGATTGCGATGCTGATGGCGCACTTCGATACCGACAACCTGCACGTGCAGGGTTTCGCACCCGCCGGCGCGGCCGGCGTGCAGGCGGCGATCTCGGCCGGCGGCATCATCTTCGCCTACCTCGGCCTGACCCCGATCGTCTCGGTGGCCAGCGAAGTGCGCGATCCGCAGCGCACCATCCCGTTCGCGCTTATCCTCTCGGTGGCGTTGTCCACGGTGATCTACGTGCTGTTGCAGCTGGCGTTCCTTGGCGGCATCCCGACCGCGCAGCTCGCGGGCGGCTGGGCCGGCATCGACAAGCTGTATTCGTTGCCCTATCGCGACATCGCGCTGGCACTGGGCATGGGTTGGCTGGCCGTGCTGGTGGTCTGCGACGCGGTGGTCTCGCCCAGCGGGACGGGCAACATCTACATGAACGCGACGCCGCGCGTGGTCTATGGCTGGGCGCGCAGCGGCGGCTTCCTGGGCGTGCTGACGCGAGTGGACGCCAAGTCCGGCATTCCGCGCCCGGCGCTGTGGCTGAGTTTCGCGCTATCGGTGTTCTGGACCTTGCCGTTCCCGTCGTGGGAAGCGTTGATCCAAGTGGTATCTGCGGCCTTGGTGCTGAGTTATGCGGTGGCGCCGGTGACCGTGGCGGCGCTGCGCCGCAGCGCGCCAGAATTGCCGCGACCGTTCCGCGTGCGCTGGATCGGCGTCCTGGGGCCGCTGTCGTTCATCGTGGCGGCGTTGATCGTGTACTGGTCCGGCTGGAAGACCCTGTGCTGGTTGCTCGGCGTGCAGCTGGCGATGTTCCTGGCCTACGTGGCGTACCGCTTGCCCACGACCGAAGGCAGATCGCGGCTGCTGCGTCAGGTGGGCTGCTCGCTGTGGCTGATCGCCTTCTATGCGCTGACCATGCTGGTGTCGTGGCTGGGCACTTTCGGCGGCAACGGCAGCATCGTGCATCCCTGGGACACGCTGTTGATGGCCGTGATCGCGCTCTTCATCTACGAATGGGGCGCGCGCACCGGTTTGCGTAGCGACGAGCTTGCGCTGGAAGAAGACGATGGCGAGTAGGGCAGGAGACAGCCGCGTCGGCGCCCGGCGTCGGCGCCGCGATTTCCCCGCGACGAAGCGAATGACTGCGTGGATACTGCTGGCCGGCCTGTGGCTGGTCGCGGCCGGTCTGGGCGCTGCGCCGCAGGCGGCGGACTACCAGCGTTCGCTGGGACTGCGCGAGCGATGGATGATGCTGACTCGCGACGTGGCATTCCCTGTGCAATGGCGCGGAGACGGCCGCTTCTACTATCGCAAGACCGTCGAAGGCGGCTTCGCCTTCGTGCTGGGCGAGCCGGGCGCCGATGCGATGCGCCCGGCGTTCGATGCGGCGAGGTTGGCGCAGGCGCTGGGCAAGGCCGATGGGCGGACCTACGCCCCGCTGCGACTGCCGTTCGAGCGCTTCGCCTACGACGCCGAGGGCGGCGACCCTTACGGCGCGATCCGTTTCGACGTCGATTACGTGTCCTGGCGTTGCACGCTCGGCGAATACGCTTGCGCGATGGTGGTGGAGAAAGGCAGGCCGCGAGGGTTCGGCGTGGTCAGGGACCTGCGCGTTGCGGCGGACAATACGCCGCGACGTTCGCCGGACGGGCAGTGGGAAGCATTCGTCGAGGGCTATGACGTGATGCTGCGCCGGCGCACCGACGGCAAACTCGTTCGATTGAGCCGGGACGGCCGGGCCGATGCCTTCTACGATCCCGAAACCATCGCCTGGTCGCCGGATTCGCGGCGCCTGGCGCTTTATCGGGTCCAGCCCGGATTCGCGCGCATCGTGACCCGGGTGGAATCTTCCCCGGTGGGGCAACTGCAGCCGCTCGTGCGCACGCAGCTGTACCCCAAGCCCGGCGATGCGGTGGACGTCGAACGGCCGGTGCTGTTCGGCGTGGACGGTACGCGCACCGACATCGACGATGCCTTGTTCGCCAATCCGTATTCGCTGTCGCCGATCCGCTGGCGGCGCGACGGCGGCAGCCTTGCTTTCGACTTCGTCCAGCGCGGCTTCCAGCGCATGCGCGTGGTCGCGGTGGATGCGGCGAACGGCCGTGCGCATGCGGCGGTGGAAGAGACGGCGAAGACCTTCGTCTACGCCGACCGCAGCTTCGCTCACGAAGTCGACGGCCTGGGCAAGGAACTGCTCTGGATTTCCGAGCGCGACGGCTGGCGCCATCTGTACCTGATCGATGGCGCGAACGGCCGGGTGAAGCGGCAGATCACCCGTGGCGACTGGGTCGTGCGCGATGTGCTGAGGGTGGACGACGAGAAGCGCCGCATCTGGTTCAGCGCCAGCGGCATGGACCGGGGCAAGGACCCGTATTACCGGCACGTCTTCGCCGTCGGTTTCGACGGCACGGGACTGACGCGGCTCACCGAAGCCGATGCCGACCACGACGTGGCCATCTCCGGCGATGGGCAGTGGTACGTCGACGTGTATTCGCGTCCCGACCGTGCGCCGGTCGCCGAGCTGCGCCGCATCGGCGGCAGCCTGGTGCGCACGCTGGAACGCGGCGACATTTCGCGCCTGCTCGCGGCCGGCTGGAAGGCGCCGCAGAGTTTCGTCGCCAAAGGGCGCGATGGCCGCACCGACATCTGGGGCATGCTAGTGCGGCCGCGCGACTACGATCCGTCGAAGAAATATCCGGTGGTCGAGAACATCTACGCCGGCCCCCACGACTCGTTCGTGCCCAAGACTTTCTGGCCGTTCGGCTACCACGCCGGCGGCGACAAGCAGATTGGCATGCAGGCGCTGGCCGACCTGGGCTTCATGGTGGTGATGATCGACGGCATGGGAACCGCCAACCGTTCCAAGGCCTTCCACGACGTGGCCTGGAAGAACCTCGGCGATTCGGGTTTTCCCGACCGCATCGCCTGGCATCGCGCGCTGGCGGCGCGCGACCCGTCCTACGACATCAGCCGGGTCGGCATCTATGGCGCCTCGGCCGGCGGGCAGAGCGCGCTCGGCGCGCTGGAGCGGCACCCGGACTTCTATCGCGTGGCCGTCGCGTATGCGGGCTGTTACGACAACCGCATGGACAAGATCAGCTGGAACGAACAATGGATGGGCTGGCCGGTGGACGAGTCCTACGTGCGCGCGTCCGGCGCAGCCAACGTCGCGGCGGTGCGCGGCGATCTGCTGCTGATCGTCGGCGAGCAGGACAGCAACGTCGATCCCGCTTCGACGGCCCAGGTGGTCAACGCGCTGATCGCGGCCGGCAAGGACTTCGATCTGCTGAACGTGCCGGGTGGCGAGCACTCGGTCGGCCGCTCCACCGGGCCGATCGACTACGTGCAGCGCCGCCAGTTCGATTTCTTCGTGCGCCATCTGCAGGAAGCGGCGACACCACGCTGGAACGCGGACGCTCCTGTCTCGCAGCAAGCCGTGCGTTGATTCGCCGACCGCGCGTGCTCAGCCGGCAAAGGGGATGCCCGCTTCGCCCTGCACGTGCAGATCGACGGCGAACAGGCCGCCGGCCAGGGGCTGCAGTGCGCGTTGCGTTTCGTTCAACCCGGTACGCGCGGTGGTGATGTACAACGTATCCAGGTCCTTGCCGCCAAAGGCGCAACTGGTGACGTTGGAAGTCGGCAGACGTACCAATGCGCGTACATCGCCGTCTGCTTCGTGACAGGCGACGGCGGCACCGCCCCAGCGGGCAATCCACAGGCGGCCGTTGCGGTCGGTGGTCATTCCGTCGGGAGCGCCGCTCCAGCCGGGGTGCTGCAACCATAGGCGACGCGGGCCCAGCGAGCCCTGTTGCGGATCGAAGTCGTAGGCCCAGGTACGGCCGAGTCCGGTTTCGTTGACGAACATGGTTCGGCCATCGCTCGACCAGGTCGGTCCGTTGACGATGCGCAAGCCCTGCGCGTGCACGCTGCAGCTACCGTCGGCGTCGAAGCGGTAAAGCGAACCGGCTGGGCGTTCGCAGGCCATATCGGTGGTGCCGGCCCAGAAACGGCCACGGGCATCGCACTTGCCGTCGTTGAAACGATTGTCCGCGGGTTCCTGCGCTGGGGCGTGCAACCGCGTCAACGAAGCATCGGAGGGATCGAAAACGGCGAAGCCGCTGCGCAGGGTCACCAGCAGGCCCGGTTTCCCGGCGCGCTCGGCCACGGCGCTGACGGGTTCGTCGAAATCCCAGCTGCGGCGCACGCCGCTGTCCGGGTCGAACCGATGCAGGCGCTGGCCGAGGATGTCGACGAAGAACAGCGCTTGTTTGCGCGCCGACCAGTAAGCGCCTTCGCCGAGTTCGGCGGCCAGCGGCCAAACGCAACGGACGGGGCCGCGTGCCAGTAATTCCTTCATTCCCGCGTCGGGCTCAATGCGAGTCGCGGCCGACCGTGTCGCCGCTGCCGCCGACCAGAATGTCGAGGTCGGCGCCCAGATGCGCCTGCTGCACATGGTCGACATACAACTTGGCCCAGCCGCGCGTTGGGCGGGGCGGCTCGCGCCATTCGGCCCGGCGTCGCGCCAGTTCGGCTTCGTCCACGTCCAGATGCAAGCGCCGGCCGGGGACATCCAGTTCGATGAAGTCGCCATCGCGCACGAGGGCGAGCGGGCCGCCGGCGGCGGCTTCGGGCGAGACGTGCAACACCACGGTGCCGTACGCGGTGCCGCTCATGCGGGCGTCGGAAATGCGCACGACATCGGTGATGCCGCGACGGAGCAGTTTCGGCGGCAGCGGCATGTTGCCGACTTCGGCCATGCCCGGATAACCGCGGGGACCGCAATTCTTCAGCACCATCACGCAGGTCTCGTCGATGTCCAGCGCTTCGTCGTCGATGCGCGCCTTCATGTCCTCGATGTCCTCGAAAACCACGGCGCGGCCGCGGTGCCGCAGCAGGTTCGGCGATGCGGCCGACGGCTTGATCACCGCGCCGTCGGGCGCCAGGTTGCCGCGCAGCACGGCGATGCCGGCTTCTGGCTTGAACGGTTCTTCCGCCGTGCGGATGACTTCGCGGTTCCAGCACGGGGCGTTGGCGATGTCCTCGCCCAACGTGCGGCCGCCGGCGGTCATCGCATCCAGGTGCAGATGCGGGGCGATCTCGCGCAACACCGCCGGGAGGCCGCCGGCGTAGTAGAAGTCTTCCATCAGATAGCGACCGGAGGGCTTCAGGTCGACCAGGCAGGGCAGGCGCGAACCGATCCGGTCCCAGTCGTCCAGGCTGAGCTGCACGCCGATACGCCCGGCCAAGGCCTGCAGGTGGATCACCGCATTGGTCGAACCCCCGATCGCGGCATTGGCCATGATGGCGTTCTCGAACGCCGCTCGGGTGAGGATCCGGGACATGCGCAGGTCTTCATGGACCATCTGTACGATGCGGCGGCCACTCAGCTGCGCCAGGCGGAAGCGTCGCGAATCGACCGCGGGAATGGCGGCGTTCTCGGGCAGGGACAGCCCCAGCGCCTCGACCATGCTGGCCATCGTCGACGCCGTACCCATGGTCATGCAGCTGCCCTTGGAGCGCTGCATGCAGGCTTCGGCCTCGACGAATTCCTCCTGCTTCAATCCGCCCGCACGAACCATTTCCGACATCTGGATGACCCCGGTGCCCGAGCCGACCGGCTGGCCGCGCCAGTTGCCGGACAGTGAAGGCCCGGCGGAGAGGCCGAGGGTGGGCAGGTCGACGCTGGCCGCGCCCATCAGCAGCGAGGGCGTGGTCTTGTCGCAGCCCATCAACAGCACCACGCCGTCGATCGGGTTGGCGCGGATCGACTCTTCCACGTCCATGCTGGCCAGGTTGCGGAACAGCATCGCGGTGGGTCGCATCTGGGTTTCGCCCAGCGACATCACCGGGAACTCCAATGGGAATCCGCCGGCCTCGTAGACGCCGCGCTTGACGTGTTCGGCCAGCTCGCGCAGCGAACTGTTGCACGGGGTCAGCTCCGACCAGGTGTTGCAGATGCCGATCACCGGCCGCCCGTCGAACATGTCGTGCGGAGTCCCGAGTTCCTTCAGCCAGCTGCGATAGTAGAAACCCTGTTTTCCGTCGCGGCCGAACCATTCCTGACTGCGCCGGCGGGGTTTCTTGGGGGAGTCCATAGAGGGGCGAATCCTGTGGCCGGCGGGCGAAAGGCGATTGATCGTGCCTAGGCATTGGGTGCTTTACGCCGGCGATGCTACAGGGCATATTGATACTGTAAAAATAACAATTTACGCGTTATCGATATAAATATATTCATCGATTCGCGAACCATTCGGAGGCCCTCAAATGCAGCATCCAGACACCGCGGAGCTACCGGCGGAGACCCTGTCCATCGGACGGGCCCGCTATCCCGAGCTGTCGGGGCGACGGGTGTTCATCACTGGCGGAGGCAGTGGCATCGGCGCGGCGCTGGTCGAGGCTTTCGCCCGCCAGGGCGCGCAGGTGGCGTTCGTCGACGTGGCCACGGAGGCCGGCGCGGCGCTCGCGGATCGCATCGCCGCGGAAGGACATCCGAAACCCTGGCAGCGACGCTGCGATGTGGTCGATGTGGCCGCGCTGCAGCAGGCCATCGCCGACGCCGCGTCCGAACTGGGCGACTTCCACGTCCTGGTCAACAACGTCGGCAGCGACGATCGCCATGCGCTGGCCGAGGTCACCCCGGAATACTGGGACCGGCGCGTCGCGATCAATCAGCGTCCCGCGTTCTTCGCGATCCAGTCGGTGGTGCCTGGCATGCAGCGGCTGGGCGGCGGTTCCATCGTCAACCTGGGATCCACCGGCTGGCAGACCAAGACCGGCGGCTATCCGGTCTACGCCACGGCCAAGTCGTCGGTGAACGGCTTGACCCGCGGCCTCGCGCGCGAGCTGGGAGCGTCCCGCATTCGCGTCAACGTGGTCACGCCGGGCTGGGTGATGACCCAGCGCCAGATCGAACTATGGCTGGACGAAGAGGGCGAGCGCGAACTGAAGCGCAACCAGTGCCTGCCGGACAAGGTGTTGCCGGAGGACATCGCCGCGATGGTGCTGTTCCTGGCCTCGGATCAGTCGCGCGCGTGCACCGCGCAGGAGTTCGTCGTCGACGCCGGTTGGTCCTGACGCCGGCGGTGGTCCGGTGGGCTAGAGCGGGGCGTAGGTTTCGCTGGCCGCATCGCGCAATGCCTGCAGCGCGATCTGCGCGCCCGGCGAAAGCAGCCAATCGGTGCGGGTGACGATCCCGAACGAATCCATCTTGCAGGACAGTTCCACCGGCACGATCCCGACCATGCCGAAGTCGGCGTAGTGCCGGGCCACATCCAGCGGCACCACCGCCAGGTAATCGCTTTCCTGCAGCATCTTGGTCAGGAACAGCAGTGCGGCGGTGCCGATGACCCGCTGCGGGGCCTGCAGGCCGGCGCTCTGGAACATCAGTTCGAAGCGATGGCGCAGCACGCTGCCTTCCGGCGGCACGATCCACATGGCCCTGGCCAGATCGTCGAGTCCGGGACGGGACAGGGAGAAAATCGGATGCTCCGGCCGCGCGATGACGCAGATGTCCTCCTCGGCCAGCGCTTCGTATTGCAGGTTGCGCTTGTCGTGGCGCGCGAACAGGCGGCCTACCATCAGGTCCAGGCGGTTCTGTTCCAGCCGTTCCAGCAGCACGTCGCTGCTCTCCACCAGCAGGGAGACCTGCAGGTCGGGATTGGCCTGGGAGATCCGGGCCAGCGCGATGGGCAGCAGGCTGATCGCAGGGCCAGCGATCGATCCGATCGACACGGTACCGGCGCGACCGGCCTTCAACGCCTCGATCTCCGCCCCGGCCGCGCCCAGGCTGGACAGGGCGATGCGGGCGTAGCGGATCATGCTCTCGCCGTACCATGAGGGTCGCATGCCGCGCGGCAGGCGTTCGAACAAGGACACACCCAGCATGTCCTCCAGGTCCTTGAGCAACTTGGAAGCGGCCGGCTGGGACATGTTCAGCACTTCGGCGGCGCGATGGATGTTGCCCTCTTCCTCGATCGCGATCAGCAGCATCAGCTGGCGGGTCTTGAGGCGCGCGCGTATGAACCAGGGGGCGGAATGCATTTGGGCGGCTTCGTATAATTGGATATATATAGATTACGACGAAATATGTATTTGTCGCATATCGATTTCCAGCCCACTATCGCAGGGTCGCCGCTACCGCCCTGCCATGCCCCGGGCAGGCAGGCCGGGCTGACTTTTCAATGGCAGGGTGGAACCCGATGCGTTTGATCCAGTTTCTCGACGACACCGGCGGTACGCGAGTTGGCGTCGTCGATCCGCAAGGCCAAAGGGTGCAGGCCCTGGATGGCGTGGATTCCACCTACGACTTGGCCACGCTTGCCATCCGCAACGGTCGTGGCCTGCAGCAGCAGGCTGCGCTGCATGGCACGGGCGGCGGCTACGACTACCCGCAGCTGCTTGCGGAAAGCCGCGTGCTGACCCCGTTGCACCACGCCGATCCGGCGCATTGCCGGGTCACCGGTACCGGCCTGACCCACCTGGGCAGCGCTTCGGCCCGCGACGCGATGCACCAGAACCTCAAGCAGCAATCCGACGCCGGCACGCTGACCGACTCGATGCGGATGTTCCAGTGGGGGGTGGAAGGAGGCATTCCGCAAGGCGATGCGCCGGGCGCGCAGCCGGAATGGTTCTACAAGGGCGACGGCGGCATCGTCGCGGCCCCGGGCGCAGCGCTGTCGTCGCCGGATTTCGCC
Source organism: Pseudoxanthomonas helianthi (assembly GCF_017939625.1). Lineage (GTDB taxonomy): Bacteria > Pseudomonadota > Gammaproteobacteria > Xanthomonadales > Xanthomonadaceae > Pseudoxanthomonas_A > Pseudoxanthomonas_A helianthi. Next base: position 719,833 of record NZ_JAGKTC010000001.1, on the reverse strand, counting down.
CTGGACGGCAGTGAGGAGCCGGAGCTGGTCGGCCTGTACCTGATCGGCCCGGATCGCGTGCCGCACCGGCTGGGTTTCGCCGTCGGCAACGAGTTTTCCGATCACGTCACCGAACGCCAGAATTACCTGTACCTCGCGCATTCCAAGTTGCGCGCCTGCGCGATCGGGCCGGAATTGCGCGTCGGCGAACTCCCGCGCGACCTGCGCGGCACCAGCCGCGTGCTGCGCGACAACCGCGTGCTGTGGGAAAAACCGTTCCTGACCGGCGAGGCCAACATGTGCCATTCGATCGCCAACCTGGAATACCACCATTTCAAGTATGCCGAGCACCGTCGCCCGGGCGACGTCCATCTGCATTTCTTCGGCACGGCCACGCTGAGCTTCGCCGACGGCGTGCGCACCGAGCCGGGCGATGTGTTCGAAGTGGAGTTGCCCGATCTCGGCGCGCCACTGCGCAACACCTTGAGCACGATAGGCTCGGGCTTCGCGCTGCATGGCGTCCGTGCGCTGTAGCCAACGGCGGCGATACTGGGTGGCCGTAAAGGGAGGAGGATCATGGGAAAATCGTTCTTGCTGGGAATGATGTCGTTGCTGGTCCTGTGCGGCTGCTCGCCGAGCGGCGCCGACCGACAGGCAGACAGGATCACCGTCGGGTTCAGCCAGGTCGGGGCGGAAAGCGAATGGCGTACCGCCAATACCGCGTCGGTGCGCGCGGCGCTGGAAGCGCCCGGTTTCAACCTGAAGTTTTCCGATGCGCAGCAGAAACAGGAAAACCAGATCAAGGCGCTACGCTCGTTCATCGCCCAGCGCGTGGACGTGATCGCGTTCTCCCCCGTGGTCGAATCGGGTTGGGAAACCGTGTTGCGCGAAGCCAAGGCGGCGCGGATCCCGGTGGTGCTGACCGATCGTGCGGTGAAGGTGTCCGATGACTCGCTGTACGCGACCTTCATCGGTTCGGATTTCGTCGAGGAAGGACGCAAGGCCGCGCGTTGGCTGCTGCAGGACAGCGAAGGCAAGCCGGGACCGATGCGGGTGGTCGAGCTGCAAGGCACGGTAGGCTCCGCGCCCGCCATCGATCGCATGAAAGGCTTCCATGAAATTATCGACGCGGACCCGCGCTTCCGGATCGTTCGCTCGCAGAGCGGCGACTTCACCCGGGCCAAGGGCAAGGAGGTCATGGAGGCCTTCCTCAAGGCGGAGGATGGCAAGATCGACGTGCTGTTCGCGCACAACGACGATATGGCCATCGGCGCGATCCAGGCGATCGAGGAAGCGGGGCTGAAGCCGGGACAGGACATCCGCATCGTTTCCATCGACGGCGTGCGGGGCGCATTCGAGGCGATGAAGGCGGGCAAATTGAACGCCACCGTCGAATGCAACCCGCTGTTCGGCCCGCGCCTCGCCGAGCTGGTGCGCGACGTGCATGCCGGCAAGCCCGTGCCCAAGCGCGTGGTGGTCGAGGAAGGCGTGTTCGTCGCCAGCCAGGCCGCGGCCGAATTGCCGAAGCGAAAGTACTGAGGCACGGCATGCCGTCGACTTCGCCGGTGGTGCTGGAGGCGCGCGGGTTGGGCAAGCGCTTCGGCGCGACGAAGGCGCTGGACCGCGTCGATCTGGTCTTGCGTCCCGGTGAGGTGCACGCGCTGATGGGCCAGAACGGGGCCGGCAAGTCGACCCTGATCAAGTTGTTGACCGGCGTGGAGCGCCCCGACCAGGGCGAGCTGCGCATCGATGGCCGCCCAATCGCCCCGGAAAGCCCGCTGCAGGCGCAACGGGCGGGCATCAGCACGGTGTACCAGGAAGTGAACCTGTGCCCGAATCTTTCGGTCGCGGAGAACCTGTACGCTGGTCGTTATCCGCGCCGCCGCCTGCTCGGCACGATCGACTGGGCCTTGGTGCGGCGCGGAGCCCGCGAACTGTTGCGGCAATTGCACCTGGACATCGACGTCGACGCGCCGCTGGGAAGTTTCCCGGTGGCGATCCAGCAGATGGTGGCCATCGCGCGCGCGCTGGGCGTCTCGGCGCGCGTGCTGATCCTCGACGAGCCCACGTCGAGCCTGGACGAGAGCGAAGTCAGGGAGCTGTTCCGCATCCTCGCGCAGCTGCGCGAGCGTGGCATGGCCATCCTGTTCGTCACCCATTTCCTCGACCAGGTCTATGCGGTCAGCGATCGCATTACCGTTCTGCGCAACGGACGCCTCGTCGGCGAATACGTCGCGGCGGAATTGCCGCAACCCGCGCTGGTGTCGGCGATGGTCGGCCGGGAGGTGCGGCTGGCCGAGCCCGTTGAGGCAGCCGGGCCGGCCCGGGCGGATGTCCCGCTCGTCCTGGACGCGCAAGGCCTCGGCCTGCGCGGAAAACTTCATCCGACCGACCTGCAGATCCATCGCGGCGAAATGCTGGGGCTGGGCGGCCTGTTGGGCTCCGGTCGCACCGAACTGGCCCGGTTGCTGTTCGGCCTGGACCGCGCGAAACAAGGGCGCCTGCGCATCGAGAGCGAAGAAGTGGCGCTGCACCATCCGGCCGATGCCGTGCGGCTTGGTCTGGCGATGTGCCCTGAAGAGCGCAAGACCGAAGGCATCGTCGCCGACCTGTCGGTGCGCGAGAACATCGTGCTCGCGCTGCAGGCGCGGCTGGGATGGCAGCGCTTCCTGTCGCGCGCGAAGCAGGACGAACTGGCGCGACGACTGATCGAGGCGCTGGACATCAAGGCGGCGGATATCGAAACGCCGGTCGGGCTGCTTTCGGGCGGCAACCAGCAGAAGGTCGTGCTGGCGCGTTGGCTGGCGACCGATCCGAAGCTGCTGATCCTCGACGAGCCGACGCGCGGCATCGACATCGCCGCCAAGCAGAACCTGATGGCCGAAGTGGTGCGCCGCGCACGCGAGGGCATGGCGGTGCTGTTCATTTCGGCCGAGGTGGAAGAACTGGCGCGCCTGTGCGACCGCATCGCCGTCATGCGTGGACGCGGCAAGGCCGGCGAACTGCCGGGTGGTTGCGGCGAACCGCGGGTGCTGGCAATGATCGCGGGCGATTGACGGCCATGGAAACGACTCGCCCGCACACCAGTCCGCCGCCATCCAGGTGGGAACGGGTACGCGCCTGGCTGGCTTGGCCCTTGTTCTGGCCCCTGCTGACGTTGGCGCTGTTGCTGCTGGGCAACGGATTGTTGAATCCCGGGTTCCTGTCCTTGCAATGGCGCGACGGACATCTGTACGGCAATCTGGTCGATATCGCCAACCGCGCCGCGCCGTTGGCGCTGGTGTCGCTGGGCATGACCCTAGTCATTGCGATACGCGGCCTGGACATTTCGGTGGGCGCCGTGCTGGCGATATCGGCCACGGCCGCGGCTTGGACCATTGGCCCACAACAGGGCGATGGCTTGGTGCCGCTGTTCCTGGCGATTGCCGCCGCGCTCGCGATCGGGGCGCTGTGCGGATTGTGGAATGGGGTATTGGTGGCCACGGTCGGCATGCAGCCGATCGTGGCGACATTGATATTGATGGTCGCGGGCCGGGGCATCGCGCAGTTGCTCAGCGGCGGCCAGGTATTGACCATCTACTACCCGCCTTACGCCTTCCTCGGCAAGGGCTTCCTGCTCGGCGTGCCGTTCTCGTTGTTCGTCGTGGCATGCGCGTTCGTGTCGCTGCAAGGGCTGCTGCGGCGCACGGCACTGGGTCTGTTCGTGCGATCCATCGGTCACAACCCCCTGGCGGCCCACGTCGCAGGCGTGCGCGCTCGTGCGATCACGATCGCGGCCTACGTGACCTGCGCGCTCACCGCATCGGTGGCCGGCCTGCTGGTCAGCTCCAACGTCAGCAGCGCCGACGCCAACAACGCCGGACTGTTGCTGGAACTGGACGCGATTCTCGCCGTGGCTCTGGGAGGAACGGCGCTCGGCGGCGGGCGTTTCCACCTTGCCGGCAGTCTGGTCGGCGCGTTGATCATCCAGACCCTGACCACGACGATTTATGCGGTCGGTGTGCCCCCGCAGGTCAACATGGTGGTGAAGGCCTTGCTGGTGTTCGCGGTGATGCTGCTGCAATCGCCCGAGTTTCGCGCCTGGGTCAGGACGCTGACGGCTTTCCACGGACGGGAACGACAGTCGTGAATGCGCTCGCTCGATCCGACACGACCCCATCTGCGCGCGCGCAGGGCAGGTGGCGACGCAACTCCGCCTACGCTCCGCTGTTGACCACGCTGGCGCTGTTCGCCGCCATGGTCGGGGCCGGCGGCATCCTGTATGACGGGTTCCTGTCGCCGCAGGTTTTCCTGAACCTGCTGGTCGACAACGCCTTCCTGTGCATCGTCGCGGTTGGCATGACCTTCGTGATCCTGAGCGGCGGCATCGATCTCTCGGTCGGCGCCGTGGTCGCCTTCAGTACGGTACTGCTGGCGCAATTGGTCCAGCGCCACGGCTGGCATCCGCTCGTGGCCATCGCGCTGGTATTGGCGTTGGGCGCCGGCTTCGGTGCACTGATGGGCGTGTTGATCCGGCGTTTCCGCCTGCAGCCGTTCGTGGTCACCCTGGCCGGAATGTTCATGGCCCGCGGTCTGGCTACCTTGATCAGCGTGGATTCGATCGACATCGACCACCCCTTCATGACATCGGTCGCCTACCTGCGCATACCGGTCGGCGGAGGCAACACCCTGTCGGTGGGCGCGGTGATCGCGTTGCTGGCGGTGGCGGCAGGGGCGTTGCTGGCCGCCACGACCCGTTTTGGTCGCACGGTCTATGCGATCGGCGGCAACGAAACCGCCGCTCGCCTGATGGGCTTGCCGGTGGACGCCGCTGCGATCAAGGTCTACGCGTTGAGCGGGTTCTGTGCTGCACTGGCGGGCGTGGTCTATACGTTCTACATGCTCTCGGGTTACAGCCAGCATGCGGCCGGACTGGAGCTCGATGCGATTGCCGCGGTGGTGATCGGCGGAACCCTGTTGAGCGGCGGCAGCGGCTACGTGGCCGGCACGCTTGCCGGGGTGCTGGTGCTCGGGGTGATCCAGACCCTGATTTCGTTCGACGGCGAACTGAGTTCCTGGTGGACGCGGATCGCCATCGGCGCGTTGCTGCTGGTGTTCTGCCTGTTGCAGCAACTGTTCTGGAGAAAGCGATGACGCCGCGCGCGCAGATGGCCTGCTTGTCGAGCAGCGCGCAAGCCGCTGGATCCGTAGGAGAAGGCCCGTGACCGTGGAAACAGCCGCAAGCCCACCCGTGGCCAGCGCAAGGGTGGGCTCCATGCAGCGCCTGGCCCTGCGCGAGAAGATCGGATACGGCCTGGGCGACGCCGGCGGCAACGTCATCATCGTGCTCACGATGAACTTCCTGAACTTCTTCTACACCGACGTATACGGCATTTCGCCGGCGACGGTCGGCTTGATGTTCCTGGTGGTCCGGGTGTTCGACGCGCTGGTCGATCCGGTCATGGGGATGATCGCGGACCATACGCGCAGTCGCTGGGGACGCTACCGGCCCTGGCAGTTGTGGGTATCGGTGCCGCTGGGCGTCGTCGTGGTGCTGGCCTTCACGGTGCCGCCATGGCATGGGGACGCGCGGATCGTCTGGGCCTGCGCCACGTACCTGTTGCTGTCGCTGGGCTACACCGCGATCAACGTGCCGTACTGCGCGCTGATCAATGCGATGACGGTGTCTCGGCAGGAAGTGGTGTCGTGCCAGTCGTGGCGGTTCGCCCTGTGCGGCGCGGCCGCGCTGCTGGTGTCGATGTCGCTGCCCTGGCTGGTCAAGGCCTGGGACGGTGGACAGGGCCCCGCGCGTGGCTACCAATTGTCGGTGATGGCGATGTGCGCGGTCGCCGTCGCGATGCTGCTGTGCTGCTTCTTCTGGGTCCGCGAACGCATTGCGCCCCAGGTGGAGGCGTTCTCGCCGCGGCGGCTGCTGGAGGCGGTGCGCCGCAACGACCAGTTGCAGCTGATGCTGGTGATGTCGTTCCTGCTGATTACCATCCTCAACCTGCGCGGCGGCGGGTACATGTATTTCATCACCTACGTGCTGCAGGGCGGGGCCGGATACTCTTCGCTGTTCTTCGGCGTCATCGCCGTCGCGGCCATACTCGGTGCGGTGCTGGTCAATCCCTTGGCCCGGCGCATGGACACCGTGCGCTTGTACCGCAACGTGAACCTGGTGATGGCCGGGTTGTCGGTGCTGATGTGGTTCATTCCGGGCGGCACGCAATGGCAGGCCGCATGGCTGCTGGTCATGCTGTGCAGCGGCGTGGTGCTGGGACTATGCCTGCCGCTGCACTTCTCGGTGATGGCCTTCGCCGACGACTACGGCCAATGGAAGACCGGCGTGCGCTCGTCGGGCATGAACTTCGCGTTCAACCTGGTGTTCATCAAACTGGCGTGGGCCGCCGGCGCCGGCATCATCGCGCTGGTGCTCTACCTGGTCCGCTACCGGGCCGGCGTGGCGCAGACCGCCACTTCGATCGCCGGCATCACCGCGATGCAGACCTTGATTCCGGCGGCGATCCACCTGCTGCTGGCGTTCGTGCTGGGCTATTGCCGGCTCGACGACGCCACGATGCGCCGCATCGAACGCGATCTGGAACAACGTAGCGCCTGAACTTCTCCCCTGGACCGATCCGCAATGTCCGACACGCAAGACCTCGACCTCCACCGCATCCGCATCACCTCGCCGTTCTGGGCGCAGTACCAGGCGCTGGTCCGCGACGTGGTGGTGCCCTATCAGTGGCAGGCCCTGAACGACCGCATCCCCGATGCCGAACCCAGCCACGCCATCGCCAACTTCCGCATCGCCGCGGGACTGGAGCAGGGCGATTTCTTCGGGATGATCTTCCAGGACAGCGACGTGGCCAAATGGCTGGAGGCCGTCGCCTACCTGCTGTGCCAGCAGGCCGATACCGAACTGGAACGCGCCGCGGACGAAGTGATCGAGGTGCTTGCCGCCGCGCAACAACCGGACGGTTACCTCAATACCTATTTCGCCCTCAAGGCGCCGCAGGAACGCTGGAGCAACCTGGCCGAGTGCCACGAGCTGTATTGCGCCGGCCATCTGTTCGAAGCCGGCGTGGCCTACTTCCAGGCGACGGGGAAGCGCCGATTACTGGATGTGTGCTGCCGTTTCGCCGACCACATCGATGGCGTGTTCGGCCCGGGGCCCGGCCAGTTGCGCGGCTATCCGGGGCATCCAGAGGTCGAACTGGCCCTGTTGCGTCTGCATGAAGCCACCGGCGAGTCGCGTTATCTCGAACTGGCGCGCTTCTTCGTCGAGCAGCGCGGCACCCAGCCGCATTATTACGACGTCGAGTTCGAGAAGCGCGGGCGCACCTCGTACTGGGACAGCCACGGTCGCGACTGGATGGTGCGCGACAAGGCCTACAGCCAGGCGCATGCGCCGATCGTCGAACAGCGCACGGCGACCGGGCATGCGGTGCGCTTCGTCTACCTGATGGCTGGCGTCGCCCACCTGGCCCGCCTCAGCGGCGACGAAACCAAGCGCCAAGCCTGCCTGCGCCTGTGGGACGACATGGTCGAACGGCAGATGTACATCACCGGCGGCATCGGCGCGCAAGGCTGGGGCGAGTCTTTCACCAGCGCCTACGATCTTCCCAACGACAGCGCCTATGCGGAAAGCTGCGCCTCCATCGGCCTGATGATGTACGCCAGCCGCATGCTGCAGTTGGAAGGCGATGCCCGCTTCGCCGACGTGATGGAGCGCGCACTGTACAACACGGTCCTGGCCGGCATGTCGCTGGATGGAACCCGTTTCTTCTACGTCAACCCGCTGCAGACGGTACCCTCGATCATGGGCGGCAACCACGTGTACGACCACGTCAAGCCGGTACGCCAGCGCTGGTTCACCTGCGCCTGCTGTCCGCCGAACATTGCCCGCCTCCTGGCCTCGCTGGGCGCGTACGTATACACGCAGCGCGACGATGCGCTGTACGTGAACCTCTATGTCGGCAGCGACGCCGAAATCCGGCGCGACGGCGCGCGCTTCACGCTGCGCCAGCATGGCGACTATCCGTGGCAGGAGCGGGTCGAACTGGAAATCCTCGCGGATGCGCCGTTCGCCACGACGCTGGCCGTGCGCATTCCCGACTGGTGCGCACGACCGCGACTGGCCATCAATGGCGAAAGCGTGGAAGCGGTGCCGAGGAAGGGCTACGTCCACCTGCAACGCGAATGGCGACCGGGCGACCGGATCGCGCTGGATTTGCCGATGCCGGTGCTCCGGATTGGCGCGCACCCTTCGTTGCGCCATGCGGCAGGCAAGGTGGCCCTGCAGCGCGGCCCACTGGTCTATTGCCTGGAGCAGGCCGACAACGGCACCGACCTGCACCAGCTCGCGTTGCCGGCGAATGCCGGGTTCGAATTGCAGGAAGGCAACGGCGTATTGGCGGGGAAGACATTGATCCGCAGCGAAGGCCTGCGCGTCGCGCCGGATACGGCGGGCGGTCTGTATCGCTACGATGCGCCCGAGGCGGCCGTGCAGCGCCAGCCGCTGCTGTTCGTGCCGTATTTCTGCTGGGCCAATCGCGGCGAAGGCGAGATGCGGGTCTGGGTGGATGCCGCAGGCTCCGGCGCACGCCATGTTGCGTGAGTTCGGCCGCCTGGACGACGGACGCAGCGTCCACGCCATCGCGCTGGGCGGCGCGTCGGGCCTGCAAGCCGAGATATTGAGCTACGGCGGCGTCTTGCGCCAACTCAGCGTGCCGGGCCCTACGGGACGCGTGTCGGTCGTGCTGGGCCATGCCGACCTTGCGGCGTACCAGCCGAACGAGGACTACCTGGGCATCCTGGTCGGCCGCTTCGGCAACCGCATCGCCCGCTCGCGTTTCGCCTTGGATGGGCGCGAGCATCTGCTCAGTGCGAACGAAGGTCGCAACCACCTGCATGGCGGGCATCTGGGTTTCGGCCGGCACCTCTGGCGTATTTCGGAAAGTGCGGCGGACCGGCTGGTGCTGGAGCACCGTTCTCCCGCGGGCGACGAAGGTTATCCGGGAACGCTGGACGTCGCCGCCAGCTTTCGCCTCGATGGCGATTGCCTCGAGCTTGCGTATACGGCGACCACCGACGCACCCACGCCGGTCAACCTGACCCATCACCCGTACTTCAATCTCGCCGGCGATGCCGCGGTGCCCGCGGCGCGGCAATGGTTGCGCGTGCCGGCCGACCGTTATCTGCCGGTGGATCGTGAGCTGATACCGACCGGCGAGATCGCTTCCGTTGCCGCGACGCCTTTCGATTTCCGCCAACCCGCGATGATCGAACGGAACGCCCGCCCGCCGCATGAGCAGATCGTGCGCGGGCGAGGCTACGACCATTGCCTGGTCCTGGCCAACGATGCCGACTGCGTGGCCGAACTGTACTCGCCGCACAGCGGCGTGGCGATGCGGATCGTTTCCGACGCGCCGGCCGTCCAGTTCTACGAAGGGCAGGGCTTGGATGCGCGCCACCCCCATCTCGGGCGTGGAGTCTGCCTGGAGCCGCAGGGTTTTCCCGATGCCCCGAACCGACTGGAATTTCCCGGCGCGATCCTGCAGCCGGGCGAAACCTATCGCCGACGCATCCGTTACTGCTTCGCTGCGGTTCCGCCGCATTCGGATTGGAACGACGCGATCGCCGCGCTGAATCGCTGCGCACCGGAAGGGCTCGCGCCATGACCCACGCATGCCGGTACGTCGCCCGTCGCCATCCCCACGCCGTTGGATAACCCCCATGGACAGAAGAAACTTCCTGCGCAACAGCCTTGCGGCGACCGCCGTCGCCGCCACTGCCCCGGGCATACACGCCGGGGCGAGAGCGGCAAACGGCACGGCTGACAGCATCGCGCGGATACCGGTCATGCCGCGCTTGCAACCCGCAAGCGCTGCCAAGGCGCCGGACATGGTCCCGATGGGTGCATTCACCCATGCGGGGCGGCAATGGACCGTCCACGAAGACCTCGACCGCATCGACGGTGACCTGCAACTGAGATGCGACCAGGGCGTCCTGGTCCTGGGCAAACGGACCGAAGCGGCGTGGGGCAGCGATTCGCCGCCGTATTTCGGCATGGCGCTGCGCGATGTCGCGATGGCCGAAGCCGATCTGTTGGCCGATCGCCTGCTGCGCGACGGCGATCCAGACGAGGCGGAAGTGCGCGACGTGGCGCCGCCGCCGGCCTCGCGGCTGGACGCCAAGGACTACAACGGCCGTCTGCCATGGACGACCTTCGTCGGCACCGCGGAGGGCAACGACACCATGCAGGTGTTTCCCGACGGACGCACGCGCACATATCGTGCCATCCAGTATTTCCCCGAACTGGCCAGGAACGAATGGGTCGCCCGGCGCAGCGAAGGATTGCTGGGCGGATGGATGCCGGCCGTGCACAAGGCGATTCCGGCGGGCGAAGGCCGCTGGTACGACATCCTGGTATTCGCTGACGTCAACGCCGGCGACAAGTTCGTGGTGCAGACCTGGCACCGGGCGATGCTGGTGGAAGGCGGCAAGGCCACCCAGGTGGTGTATGGCCACAGCTATCCGGAGTTCCCGCCCGCAAGGCGCAGCGCCAGTGCGGAACAGTTCTATGCCGGCCTGGTCGATTTCGCCGGCTACTGGGAACAGAAGTTGGCGGATTTCCCGGCGTTGCGCTTGCCCGACCCGAGTTGGGCCGACATGGCGCGCCACGCCTTCGCGCGCGAGCTGGTGGTACGGCCTGGCGGCGTCGAGCCGAAATACGGCGCGGTCGACCGCGACTACTACGGCAACGAATACGACGGCTTCCAGGACACTTTCACCAGCTCGCTGTATGCCAACCTGGAATGGGGACGGTTCGACCAGGCTGCCGCCGTGCTGGACAACTACTTCGTCTCGTTCATGGATGCCGGCGGCATGGTGAACATGCGCGGCCCCGAAGTAGGCCAGTTCGGACTGACCTTGTCGCTGCTGGCGCGTTACCTGCGCTGCACCGGCGATGTCGCGTTGCTGCGCAAGCACCTCGGCAAGATCGAGGGTACCGCACGCATCCTGACCGACCTGCACGACGCCAGCCTCGCCTTGCCGAAGAGCGACCGCGGCCACGGCCTGCTGCATGGCTGGAACGAATCGGACGCGTGCCTGTATCCCGATCCCTCGCTGTGGTGGAAACCGTATTACGCCAACAGCGCCATGGCGATACGCGGATGGGAGGACATAGCCGCGGTGTGGTCCATGCTGTCCTCGCAGGCTGCGCTGCCGCAACGGTGGCTGCAAAGGGCCGGGCAGTTGCGCGAACGCCTGTTGCAGAGCATCCGCGCCAACGTGCGCCGCGACCTGACCCCGGCCTATCTCGGTCCGTTGCCCGGTACCCGCGAAACCTTTCGCCAGGCGATGTCGCAGGAGGATCCCAGCAAGAGCGAGCAGCTGTGGTCGCATCGCGTCTACGTCGAGCTGCTGCAGGCCGATGTACTGCCTGCGGATCTGGCCAACCTGATGATCGATTGCCTGCGCGGGCACGGAGGCACCACGCTCGGCATCGTTTCCAACATCTGGAAACCTTCGCCGGAAGCGCGCGACATCCTCGGTTTCATCTCCTACGGCCATGCGCAGCAGTTGCTGCGGCTGGACAGGATCGAGGAATACCTGCTGTTCCTGTATGCGCATCGCTACCAGGCGCACACGCGCGGCAGTTGGACGGCGGGCGAAGTGGCCGGCATCACCGGCGGCATGCCGCTGTTCTGCATGCCGGCGCAAATGACCGTGCCGTTGCTGTTGCGCTGGATGCTCGTCTTCGATCAGGGCGACGAATTGTTCATCGCGCGCGCAGTGCCGCGCGATTGGCTCGCCCGCGGAACGCCGATCGCCGCCGAAGGCCTGCCCACGCCCTGGGGTCGCGTCAGCCTGGAATTGCAGTGCAAGCCTGACGAACAGCGGATCGATGGCCATCTGACGCTGCCGACGCGTGCTCCCGGGCACACGTGGTTGACGCTGCGCGTGCCGGCGGGAAAGGCGTTGCGCAAAGTGGTCGTCGACGGTCGGGAAGCGGGAATCGAAGGTCCGCATGAGGATCGCGTCCGCGTCGATGCCGCGCCCGGATCGCGCGTACGTATACAAGCTTTCTATGGCTGACTTATTCGAATCGATATCGATGCGATAGCGCGGCATCGCGCCTTTTGTAAATTGCTCAGCATATTGCGGATATCTGCATTCCGCCTCGTCAATTGCGTCTAGACGGCATGCGACGTAGATCAAGAAGATGACGCCGTCAAGATGATTTCGTGACGCAAGGTGGAAGCGTCCGATTCTCGACCTAGCGCGCCGACAGGGCGATCGCCGTCGCTACGACACTCCAATTGCCAGCCAGAAAATCCAAGAGGATTCCCGATGCAAGCCAGCCTCACCTGCCGTGCCCCTGCCGTCGCGGCGCGTTACGCGAAAACCACGCTGCGGCCACTGGCCCTGGCCATTTCCCTGGCGGTTGCGAGCGTGCCGGCGCTGGCACAGGAGACTGCTTCTGGCGCCGACGAAAGCGACAAGCAAGCGACCACGCTCAATGCCGTCACCGTGACCGGCTCCCACATCCGCCGCGTCGATGCCGAAACCGCCAGCCCGGTGATCACGATCGACCGGCAGCAGATCGAAGACAGCGGCAAGTCCACCATCGGCGATCTGTTGCAGGACCTGCCCGCGATGGCGGGTTTCATGCCCAACGTCGCGATGAACTCCGGCTTCAGCCATGGCCGCGCGCTGGTTTCGCTGCGCAACCTCGGTCCGCAACGCACCCTGGTGCTGGTCAACGGTCATCGCATGGCCGGCCCGGCCAGCAGCGTCAGTGCTGCGCCTGGCGTCGACGTGAACGCGTTGCCGGCGGCAATGGTGGAGCGGATCGACGTGCTTACAGACGGTGCGTCGTCCGTCTACGGTTCGGACGCGATCGCGGGCGTGGTCAACATCATCCTCAAGGACAAGTACGACGGCTTCGCGGTGACCGCCGACTACGGCGCCAGCAGTCACGGCGACGGCAACCGCCGCACCATGGGCGTGGAGTGGGGCAAGAGCTGGGACCGCGGAAGCTTGATCCTAGGCCTGACCCACAGTTCCATGAACGCGCTGTACGACTCCGATCGCAGCTACGCCAGGAAGCGCCTGCAATACGTGAATGGCCAGGTCGCGGAAATGCGCGGCACCGGTACCACCGCCAGGCTCTCCGATGGCAGCGTCTGGGCGCCGAACGCCGACATGGCGCCCGGCGCGGTCACGGCCGACGATTTCCACGAGTTCGTCTCCGGCGTCGACGGCTACAACAGCTATTACGGCCAGTACCTGATCACCCCGGTCGAGCGCACCAATTTCGCCGCGCATGCGACCTTCGACTTCACCCCGAACGTGCAGGGCTACCTGGACGCCTTCTGGGCCAGCAGCAAGACCACCTCGCAGCTGACCGCGTATGGCCTGTACATCCCCAACGCCGCACAGAACTACTACAACCCGTTCGGCGACGACCTGGTCAGCTACAACATGCGCTCGATCGGCGCCAATACCCGTGTCTACAAGTCGGAGATGTACCAGACCAACATCGTCGGCGGCCTGCGCGGCATGGTGCCGGACACGTCGTGGCAATGGGAGGCCAGCGCCGGTTATGCCAAGTACAAGGACACCCTCGTGCGCACGGGCTTCTCGGTGACTTCCGCGCTCAACAACGCCGCGGGTGCCTCCTTCATGGACGAAACCGGGACGCTCCGCTGCGGCACGCCCGGCAACGTCATCGCCAACTGCACGCCGATCAACGTGTTCAATCCGGAAGATCCGGCGACGATCGCCGCGATCCGGGCCACGCAGATGCCGGTGGACCTGCTGGACAACAGCACGATGAAGTTCGCCGAGGCGAGCGTCAACGGCAATCTCTTCGCCTTGCCCGCGGGCGACGTGCAAGCCGCCTTCGGCCTGGTGTACCGCAGGAACGACTTCAGCCAGGGCACGACCAGCACGGTCGCGGCCGCGGACGAGTTCGGCAGTTGCGATTACAACGACGGCTGCATCCTCAACCAGGGTCGCGAAGAGTTGGTCAAGGAAGCCTATGCGGAATTCCTGATCCCGCTGCTCAAGGGCGCGCCGATGGCCGATACGTTGAACCTCAACATCGGCTCCCGCTACTCGAAGTACAACGCCTGGGGCAGCACCACCAACAGCAAGGTCGCCATCGAATGGCGGCCCATCTCCAACCTGCTGGTACGCGCGACGGCGTCGGAAGTGTTCCGGGCGCCGGCACTCGGCGATCTGTACGGCTCTCCGTACAACGGCATCATGGATCCCGCCGAGGAATACTACGATCCCTGCGCCGGCTACACCGGCGGCGGCAATCCCGCGGCGTGCGTCAACGTCCCCACCGACGGCAGCTTCGTAAACACCTCGCAGGTGACGGTGATCACCTCCGGTTCCGCGAACGTCGGCTTCGACATCCAGCCGGAGAAGGGGCGCTCCTATGACGTTGGTTTCGTCTACGACCCGGGTTGGGCCGAAGGCCTGTCCGTCAACATGGACTGGTGGAAGGTCGAACTGGAAGACATGATCAACGGCACCTGGTATGCCGAAGTGCTGGACAAGTGCTATGCCGGCGACAACGCATTCTGCGGATTGATCGAGCGCGATGCGAACGGCCAGCTCGTCACCATCTCGGTGCCCTATGCGATCAATACCGGCAAGGTCGACGTGCGCGGCATGGACGTGGGCTTGCGCTACAAGCTCGCGGAAACGCGTTACGGCGACTTCCGCCTGGGCCTGGACGCCACCTTCATGCAGCAATACCGCATCGCCGGCATCGACCACAACTACGTCGGCGAGTCGTCCAGCCAGGGCAACCTGCCGCGCTGGCGCGGTTCGGTCAACCTGGGCTGGGACCGCGGCCCCTGGCATGCGTCGTGGAATTCCCGCTATATCGGCACCACGACCACCAGCAGCCCCTTTGAAGGGTATTGCGACAACACCGCGGCCGACGGATCCTGCGTGTACTTCGACGTCGGCTCGGTCGTCTATCACGACCTCTCGGTGGGCCGGAAGATCGAAAGCCTGCACCTGAATCTCTCCGGTGGCATCAACAACGTGTTCGACCGCAAGCCGCCGGTGTTCTACGGCTGGACCTCCAGCGCCGCGAATACCGATGCCAGCACCTACGACACGATGGGCCGCTACCTGTGGGTCAAGGCCCGCCTGGAGTTCTGATGGCGCTGCCCCCGGGCGCGACCGGCACGCATGTCGGTCGCGTCCCCGGGACCGGGGAAAGGCCTTTCGGCTCGCCGCATGGTTCCGGCAAGCCGCGCTTTTCGCGAGGGTCTGCTTGAAGCTTGTTCGGGATGTCGGGTGTCAGTGGCGATGATGCGTATGGGCCGGGTACACAAACATGCGCTGTTCGTCGCGATCGGCATCCTGGGGCTAACACTGTCTGCAGGGCCGAGGTCAGCGCAAGCCGAATCGTCGGCGAACAGCAACGCGCAGATCGGCTACCCCGTGTTCAAGGGGCTGGCCGAACCCGTGCCCGATACGGGCGTGGCATTCGTGCCGGGCGCCCATCTGGCGAGAATATTCGCCCTGGACCAGGCCCACGGGGCCGGCCAGCTGCCCGGCAACGATTTCTGGATCGACCGCATGCTTGCGCGTGAAGGCAGCGCGGGCGGTTTCGGCGACGACAACAACTGGCTGTTCACCCGCGGGCGCGCGGCCTACCTGTACACGCATAAGCCGGAACAACCGGGCTTCGTCGGCGAAGCCGCCTATTGGCACAAGACCGGCCACGATGCGTTGTTCAGGCTGCAGGTCGAGCAGGACGGCAAGACGCTGGTACTCCGGGAACTGGCGGCGCAGCGCCGGCAGACGCCGAGCTACTTCAGCAGCATCTACGAAGATGCCGCTGCAGGCGTGCGTCTGCGACTGACCAAGTTCATCACCCGGGAAAACGTGGCGGTGGCGAATGCAGTCTTGTTTTCGACGGATGGGAAGGCCCGCACGCTGACATTGAAGGCATGGTCGCCGATGGCCACCCACGCCGACGGCAACGAGCTTACCGGCGCCTTCGCGGCGCGCAACGGCATCACCACGGTCTTCCCGCGCCTGTCGGGCGATGGCTTCAAGGTCGACGGCGCGGCCATCGTCCGCAGCGTGCGGGTGCCGGCGAACGGTGTCGCGCCGGCCGTGAAGGTGCAACTGGGCCTGGTCACCCGCGAAATCCCGGCCTCGCTGGACGAATACCGCCGTACCGTCGCGCAGGCGCCGCAGCAGGCCTACGCGCGCCACGTGACCGACTACAACCGCTGGTGGGTAGACAACATCCCCTGGCTGGATACGCCGGAAGACAACATCGACAAGACGTTGTTCTATCGCTGGTGGCTGCTGCGCTTCAACTTCCTCGATGCCGACGTGCCGGGCAACGACTACCAGTTCCCGGTGGCGATCGAGGGCGTGCTCGGCTACAACAACGCCATCGTCCTGACCACGTGCATGTTCATCGACGACCTGAAGTACCTGCGCGACCCGACCTACGCCTACGGGTCGTGGATCGGAGCGGGCGAGGTCGCGGCCGGCGGCAAGTACGTGGACAACCCCGGTTCTCCGGAGAACTGGTCCAATTCCTACGCGCAGTACATCACGGCCGCGGCCTGGCGTTCGTACCAGGTGCATGGCGGCCCGGCGGCGATCGCGGCGAAGCTCGCCCGCTACGGCCGCGACGACGTCGATGGCCTGCTGAAGGCCTACGACCGTAACGGCAACGGACTGATCGAGTACGACTGGGCGGCGATGACCGGCAACGATGCGGACGCGGTGTCGTTCGACTGGGCCAAGCGCCACGGCATGGCCCGGATGGACCGCACCGAAAGCGCCTACGTCTACGCCAATGCGGTGGCCGCGGCGCAGGCGGCGCGTCTTTCCGGCGATCCGGAGATGGCGGCGGAATTGGAGGCGACGGCGAGCCGGATCCGGGACGCGGTGCTGAAGGTGCTGTGGCAGGACGAAACCCGCGCGCCGGATTCGATGGGCTTGCGCGGCAACCTGCTCAAGCATCGCCAGGCCGCAGGCCCCGGCTCGCTGGTGGACTGGAAAGAAACCAACAACTATTACCCGTTCAGCGTCGGCCTGATGCCGAAGGTCGGCGACCCGGACTACGACCGCAAATACAGGGAAGCATTGCGCTTGTTCGCCGATGCTGGCCAATACCCTGTGTTCCCGTTCTACACGGCCAACCAGGCGGACAAGCATGCCCGTGGCGAGGAGGGCAGCAACAACTTCTCCGTGATCAACTCAACCGTCGCGTTTCGCCTGTTCGCCTCGGCGCTGCGCGACTATCCGAGTCCCTACCTGGACGCACAGTCGTACCGCAAGCTGCTGTACTGGAACGCGTGGGCGCATTACATCGACGGCGACAACCGTTATCCCGATCAGAACGAGTTCTGGGCCAAGGGCAGCGCCGGCCGGGGAGGCAGCATCGGCTACCGGTCATGGATCCACCACACGCAGCTGGGTGCGACCAACTTCACCATGATCGAGGACGCGATGGGTTTGCGCCCGCGCAGCGACGCGAAGATCGAACTGTATCCGGTCGATATCGGCTGGGACCATTTCGCCGCGGACAATCTGCGCTATCACGGCCACGATCTGTCGATCACGTGGGATCGCGACGGCCGCCATTATGGCGGAGCGATCCCGCGAGGCTATTCGGTTTTCGTCGATGGCAAGCTGGCGTTCACCGTCGATCGCCTGGCGCACGTGGTCTACGATCCTGCGACCGGCGAAGTCGAGACGGCAGCGGATGCCATCAATCCGTCGCAGGCGCGGATGGTTTCGGCACGGCCCGTTAAATTGGAAAGACCGGAACAGGTGGCAATCGCGCCGGACGCGCGTGTTGCCGACGTTCTGGGCAAGGCGGGGATCGGCGTCGACTTGCGGCAAGCCGACGATCGCAACCTGGCCCAAGGTGCGAAGGCCTCGGCGAGCTACGCCGCACCGGGTTTTGCGCCGGAGACAGCGGTCGACGGCAGCACCGCCAACGAGCCGTTCTGGGGCAGCGCCGGTTCGCCATCGCCCCAGGACTGGGTCGAACTCGACTTCGGCCAGCCTCGTTCCTTCGACGACGTGCGCGTGTACTTCTATCGCAGCTCGTCGCCGGCAGGCGAACAGCATGGCTTCTTTTCCGGAACCCGCGCGGCTTATGCGCCACCGTGGATGTATTCGTTGCAATACCTCGACGGGACGCAATGGAAGGCCGTCCCAGGTCAGTTGCGCGACGACCCGATCGTGCAAGGCAACCTCAATCGCGTGCGCTTTCCGGCAATCACCGCCTCTCGCCTGCGCCTGCTGGTAACCCATGCCGGAACCATGCGCACCGGCATCAAGGAAGTCCAGGTGCGGGCGACGGGAGCGAAGGTTCCCGCGCGCGCCGCGAACCTGGCGCCTCGCGTCGAGGCCTGGCAGGAAGATCGCCCGGGCGCCGCTGCCGCAGTGCGCGTGGTCGGTCGCATCGGCGACGATGCCCTGCCGCGTGGAACGTTGGCGTTGCGCTGGTCGATGGTTTCGGGACCGAAGGAGGGCGAGGCGATCTTCGAGGATGCCGCCGCGGCCACTGGCACCGTCCGCTTCACGCAGCCGGGCGACTATGTGCTAAGGCTGACTGCGGACGACGGCGCGTTGCAGGGCCATGCGGATGTTCGCGTAAATGCGCCGGCTCCGGAATCCGGGCGTGAGGTCGAGATACAGGGCGAAGCCGTCGCCAGCGCCGAGTTCACCGCCTCGCACCACCGCGTGCAGGCCTTGAACGATGGAATCGTGCCGACGCCGGGCAACGAGCTCTCCGCCGATCGGCGTTGGGGTAGTTGGGGGCGGCAGCAACCCGCGACGGTATGGCTGCAATACGAATGGCGGAAGCCCGTGCGGATATCCGCCAGCGCACTGCATTTCTGGGACGACCAACCGGAAGGCGGCGTCGCGCAGCCGGTTGCATGGCGACTGCAGTATCGCGCTGGAGGCCAATGGGTCGATATCGTGCCCAAGGGCGGCTATGCGATCGCGGACAAGGACAGGGCCAGTCTCGCGCGTTTCGCGCCGATCACGACCGACGCGTTGCGCGCCGTCGTCGCGACGGCCAGCCATGATGGCGGCCACGCGGCATTGGGCGTGGACGAGTGGCGGGTCTTCGCCGATGTGCCGGTATCCGTGGCTTCGGTCGACGTGCGTACTGGAATCGGCCGAGCGCCAAACCTGCCCCGGCAAGTGGACGCACGTTACGCCGACGGCACCACGATGAAGATCGACGTGATCTGGCCGCAGGTGGATGCGTCTCAATTGAAAACCGACGGGCGCATCGACGTGCACGGCCTGGCCGATGGCGGCCTGCCGGTATCGGCGAGCGTCTGGGTGCGCGCGGCCGAGCCGGGACAGATCAACACCGTCGACGCGTTGCCGCCGGTGAAGACGCTCGTCCGCCGCATGCCGACGCTGCCGGACCTGGCCACGGTCCAGTACAACGACGGTTCGCGCGAATTGCGCGGCATCGAATGGGCTCCGGTCGCGGCGAACAGCTATGCCCGCGCCGGCCGCTTCGTCGTGGAGGGCCATGTGGCGGGCCGGGGTGGCAGCGGGCGACTGCCGATCCGGGTCGAGGTCCTGGTCGAAGGCGAATGAACGCGCCGCGAAGCGTCGTGCACCAGAAAGTCCATCGTTACGGGAAAGCCAGCATGCCGTCGTTGCAGAACAAATTCCTGGCGTTGTGCACTTGCCTCGCCACCCTCGTGCCTGCCGCTTCCGCGAAGGCGCCGGCGCGAGCCCTCCATGCAGAACGCAATCCGATCCTGTCCGATGGCGAGTACTACTCGGCCGATCCGGCGCCGCTGGTGGCCGATGGTCGGCTCTACATCCTGGCCGGACGCGACGAGGCGCCGGAGGACGTCAACGATTTCATCATGAAGGAATGGCAGCTGCTGGAGACCGCGGACGTCGCTGGCGGAAACTGGACGCACCATCCTTCATTGCTGCGGCCGGAGCAGGTGTTCGCCTGGGCGGCTCCGGGACGGGCCTACGCCAGCCAGATCGTGCGCGGGTCGGACAAGCGCTACTACCTGTATGCGCCCGTGGAAGAGCGCGATTCGTCGAACAAGGATCCATTCGCCATCGGCGTGGCCGTCGCCGACAGTCCGCTCGGGCCGTGGCGGGATGCGCATCCGCAAGGCCCGATCGTGTCGCAGTCCCTACCAGAACCGAACCACATCCAGAACATCGATCCGACCGTGCTGCTCGATGACGACGGCCGCGCCTACCTGTACTGGGGAACCTTCGGTCAGCTGCGCGGCATCGAGCTGGACCGCGACATGGTCACGCCGAAAGGCAAGACAGTGACTGTATCGACGCTGGACGGCTTCTTCGAAGCGCCCTGGCTGTTCAAGCGCAACGGCGTCTATTACCTGGCCTATGCCGGCAACAAGGCGGGTCCCGATTCCGAATGCACACCGGCGCTGTATCACGCCTGCGTCGCCTACGGTACTGCGCCTTCGCCAATGGGACCGTGGACCTATCGCGGCGTGGTCCTGGCGCCGGTCTCCTCGACCACGTCGCATCCGGGCATCGTGCAGTTCAAGGGACAGTGGTATCTCGTCTATCACACCGCCGATGCGAAAGGCGGTGGCCATTTCCGCCGCAGCGTGGCCATCGACCGGCTCGAATGGGACGACAGTGCGTCGCCCGCGCGCATGCTCCCGGTGACGCCGACGCGTCCTCCCACGCCGCCGCAGGCCGCCACGCGCAACGTCGCGCCGGCGGCATGGGCATCGGCTTCCAACAGTCCGGATGTTCCGGTGCAGTACTGGATCCGCGCCTTGAACGACGGAATCGTCAGGAAATCGCCGTTGCCGCCGGACATGTGGGGCAGTTGGACGCCACACAATCCGCCACGGCAATGGATCCAGTACAGCTGGGATCGGCCGGTCGCCATCGATGCCACGCGGATCATGTTCTGGGCCGACCAGCCGGCTGGCGCCAACGTCGGCGTCGCGCCGCCCAAGGCCTGGCATCTCGAATATTTCGACGAGGGATCGTGGCGGCCGGTACGCGATGCCAGCGCCTACGCCAGCCGGCCCGGCCGTTTCGAGCAGACGACCTTCGCCCCCGTGACCACGCGTTGCGTGCGTGCGGTCTTCGACGCGTCGGGCGACGACAAGGGCCATGCCGCTATCGCGGTACAGGAATGGGAAGTGCTGGCGGTCGAGCCGCAACGGCTGCTCACGGTTTCATCCTCAGCGGCACGGCACTGCGATGCGCATTGAACGCGTTCGATCGCACAAGCGGCGCCCGGGAAGATCGGCGGGTGCGGCCATCTGGCCGAAGCGGTTGCTTGCACTCGCGGCGCTTGCCACTGGCTGCGCATGGGCAGGGGAGTCGGCTCAGGCCCCGCATGCCCTGGTGCGCTCGTATGCCTCGTTCACCGTCGCCGCGCCACCGGCGGCGCTTGGCCTGGATCCGTTCTACGCCAAGCACGTCGATGCCGGCGGCATCCCGGTGGTGTCCTCGGCCAGGGTTTCGGACGACGCATTGCTGATCGCCCGCGACATCGTCGACGCCATGCTCGCCCATCGGCCCGACGTGCGTGTGGACATGGTCGGTCGCGGCGTGCGCGTGGGCGTGATGGCGATCGACGAAGGCACGATGGATCTTCCCGAGCAGCGCGACTGGAAGAAACCGGCCAAGGACGATCCGCGCCTGACCTTTTGCGAACGCAAAAACTACGCACGCATCGCGGCGATGACCGACGCGCAATACTGGAACGGCCGCGCACGCGGCATGGGCGGTGATTACACCACGGTCGGCGAAGAGAACCTGCTCGGCGTGGCGGGCTCCCGTTACTTCGGCGAAAGCATCCTCGTGCACGAGTTCTCGCACAACATCCTGTCCACCCTGCAAAGAATCGAGCCGGATTTCCATCGCGAAGTCGAAGCTGCCTACGGGCAGGCGATGCGCAAGGGTTTGTGGGCCGACTCGTATGCGATGACGACGGTGCAGGAGTACTGGGCCGAAGGCACGCAATTCTGGTTCGACTCCAACATGGCGTATGCGAACGGCGCATCGACCATCGCCGACGATCAGGATCTCGCCCGATACGATCCCGTGCTTCATCGGCTGCTGGGCAGGGTCTACGGCGACACGCATCGCATCCCCGCGGACGTGTTCCACATGAGTCCGGCGCGATTGCTCGTGCATCCCGTCGGGTCGGGCGGTTGTTGATCGGCCGGGACGCTTTGGGGCAGCGTCTTACTAATACGTATAAAAATATCGATATATGCCTAAATAATAATTTTTGCATATATCAGCGTGGAAGCTGATTGATTTCCGCAAGACGCTTGAAGGCCCTTGGGTGACGCTTGGTTCAAGACAGGCTTCCGGCCTGCTTCGGGGGAGTAAGCGGTGTCAGCCGCCGGTCGAGTGCATAGCTGGGGAGGGTGCCCGGGCATGCGGCCCCTGGATTGTTCTTTTACCCCGTCACGAGGTCATTCATGAGCAGATCCAGTCAGCTTCAACCCCGGGGCAGCCGCATGCGACCCGCATTGTTGTGCGGCGCCGTGCTCGCGGCCCTTTTGCCGATGCTGTCCGCCCAGGCGCAGGACGCAACGGGTGGCATCGGCGGCTCGGTCGCCGGTGCCGTGCCCGCCGACGCGCGCATCGTCATCCGCAATCTCGGCACGGGCGCGTCGCAGGAAAGCCGGCCCGATGCCTCCGGTGCCTACGTCCGCGAAGGCCTGAATCCGGGCGAATACGAAGTGGTGCTGATGAGCGGCGATCGCAGGCTCTCGTCCCGCCGCGTCAGGATCGAAGCGGGCAAAGTCGCCTCGTTGGCCTTGTCCGCCAGCGGCGCGATGCCGAGCGACGCGGACGCGCAGGAAATGGACAAGGTCGTGGTCAAGGGCATTCGCGGCAGCCTGGAATCGGCGCAGGAAAAGAAGCGCAACGCGAAGAACATCGTCGACGCGATCGTTTCCGAAGACGTCGGCAAGTTGCCCGACAACAACGTCCCTGAGGCATTGTCGCGAGTGACGGGCGTGCAGCTCGACCGCATCCATGGCGAGGGCTCGGGCGTCTCCATCCGCGGCCTCACCGACATCCAGACGACGATCAACGGCAACATGTCCAGCGTCGGCGAAGGGCGTGCGACCAACCTGGCCGACATCCCTGCCGAATTGCTGAAGTCGGTGGAAGTGCACAAGAACCGTACCGCCGACCAGGTGGAGGGTGGTATCGCCGGCACCGTCAACGTGGAATTGCGCCGCCCGCTAGACCTGCCCAAGGGTTCGACGGTCGCCGGCAGCCTGCGCACGGTCTACAGCGACATCGGCAAGGACTGGAGCCCTTACGGCAGCGTGCTGTGGTCGAACCGGTTCGACACCGGGCACGGCGAATTCGGCGTCCTGCTCAACGCCTCGTATACCGAGAACAACTACGAGGAGAATTTCGTAGACAGCGAATCGCCCAGCCTGTTCTTCGCCGAGACGTACGACAACATGCCGGCGAACTTGCGCGATGTCGCCATTGCGCCCTATGCGGTGAACTACGGCGTCGAGAAAGGTTCGATCAAGCGCCCCTCGTTGAATGCCGCACTGCAGTGGAAACCGTCCGAGAACCTGGATTTCCTGCTCGAAGGCTCGTATTTCGGCAGCAACGAGAAGCGCCAGCGCGACCGCCTGCACCTGGTGGTCCGGGAATGGAACTACGATCTTTCCGACATCCAGCTGGCGCCCGATGGCCAGACCGTGCAGTCGGTGACCGTGTCGCGCCCCGATGGGGTCAATGGCGGGCCCGAGTCCTATTTCGAGATGGTGGACTCTGACAACTACACCACAAACTTCGAAACCCACTGGCACAACGAATCGTTCAAGGTCGATGGTGGCCTGCAATACAACTGGAGCAAGACCCAGTACTACGGCATCCTGCAGATCATGCGGTTGGCCGGCGCGACCAGCGCCAGCATCGACGTGAATTCGCCCAACGTTCCCGGCGGCGGGCCGTACATCGATTTCATCGGGGCGGATCTGGACGACTTGAGCAGCTATCGGTTGCTGCAGTTGCACGACGAACTCGCCCGCGCCAAGTCCAATGAACTGATCGGTCACCTGGACCTGACCTATACGCCCGCCGGCGACGGGTTCGTCCGCTCGGTGCAGACGGGCGTTCGTTTCACGGATCGGGATACTGAACGCTTCTATGGCTATCGGGATGCGATACCGATGCAGGACGGGCAATCGCCTTCCCTGGTCGATTTCCCCACGGGCGGCAACATCCTGACCACCCAGCTGAACCTCGACGGAGCGGCCAACCTGCCCAGTTGGTACCACCTGTCGGGCGCGGACTTGTACTCGCAATGGGGCTCGGTGCTGTCGTACCTCGCCACCAACTATCCGGGGCAATGGTGGTCTTCCGAATGGAGCAGTTACCGTCCCCAGGCGAATCGTGGCGGCAGTTACGTCTCCAACGAAAAGACTGCGGCGGCCTATGTGAATTTGAACTTCGGCTTCGACGCAGGCGTGCCGGTCGATGGCACAGCCGGCGTTCGTGTGGCCAGAACGGAGGGCGTGAGCACCAGCGCCAACTACCGGCCGGATACGGTCAATGGCGGTCCCGATATCATCCAGAATGCGACCGGCAAGGGCAGCTACACCGATGTGATGCCCAGCATCAACGGCATCGTTCATTTCACTGACAAATTACAGTTGCGCCTCGCGTATACCAAGAATGTGGAGCGGCCACCGTTCTATGAGCTTCGCCCATTCGCCTATTACGAAACCCGCGCCAATCCGCCAGCCGTATACGCGGGGAACCCGGATCTCAGGCCGAATCGCGAGAGCAGCTACGACATGTCGCTGGAGTATTACTTCGGTCGGGCGGGGTCCGCCAGCCTCGCTACGTTCGTCAAGAAGCCGGATGGCTTCATGTATTACGGCGTCGAGGAAGAATATGTGCCGGAGCTTGGCACCAACGCCCTGGTCTTCCAGAACCGCAATGCGGGCCCTGGCGAATTCCGCGGTTACGAATTCTCGGTGCAGAGCTTCTTCGACTTCCTGCCGGGCAAATGGTCCAACTTTGGCGCCAGCGCCAATTTCACCTATCTGGACAAGTTCGAGATCCTGTTCCCGTTCAGCGAGGAGGAAGCGCAGATCCCGGGCATTTTCGATGCCCCGGGTACATCCAAATCAACCATGAACCTGGCGCTGTACTACGACACCCCGAAGTTCAGTGCGCGACTGGCCTACAACCAGCGTTCCAAGCGCAAGGATTTCGTCTGGACCGAGCAACCGGCCTATTCGCCCTACACCATGGAAACATCGCGGCTCGACGCGGCGCTCAACTACACTCCGTACAAGTTCGTCACCTTCAGCCTGGAAGCGACCAACCTGCTGGGCGACAGGACCGAGCGTTACTTCGGCAACACCAAGTATCTGCCGCTGGGGCCGCGTTACGAGGCCAAGACCTACCAGTTCAGCGTGCGCATGCGCTGGGATTGAGGAAGGGCGCCTGAGCCGATAAGACGATTGAACCAGTATGGGACGCTGCCTCTCCCTCCCAATCGTCCTGGCCCGGCCGGGCGTTGAGGCAGCGTCCACTTTTCTTTCCGGTATGACCGGGCCGTAGCCGAGGCGCAACACGATGACGAAACCCCACACGTGCCCCCATTCTCCCGCCGATTCGTCGATCGAAAACGCCGCGCGCCGCCGCTTCATGCAATGGAGCGCGCTGGCCGTGGCCGCCGGCTTGCTGAAATTCCCGCTTGAGGCCGCCGCGTCGGAAGCGGGGAAAGTCACGGCGGTGCCGCTGCAGGCCGTTCGGCTGAAGCCGTCGCTGTTCCTGGATTCCCTGCTGGTCAACCAGCGCTATCTGTTCGAGCTGGAGCCGGACCGGTTGCTGCATACCTTTCTCAAGTATGCCGGGCTGGAGCCGAAGGGCGCGATCTACGGCGGCTGGGAAGGCGACACCATTTCCGGACATACCCTGGGCCATTACCTGAGCGCGTTGGCCAAGCTGCATGCGCAGACCGGCGATGCCGAAGCGAAGACGCGGATCGACTACATCGTGTCCGAACTGGCGCGCGCGCAGGCGCGCGACGGCGACGGCTACGTCGGCGGGTTCTCGCGCAAGAACGACAAGGGCGAAATCGAAGGCGGCAAGGTGGTGATGGAGGAAGTGCGCCGCGGCATCATCAAGGGCAGCGCCTTCAACCTCAACGGCAGCTGGTCGCCGCTGTATACCGAGCACAAGTTGTTCGCCGGCCTGCTCGATGCGCACGAACTGGCGGGCAACCGGCAGGCGCTGGAAGTCCTAGAGAAAGCGGCGGCGTATTTCGCCGGCGTGTTCGACGCGCTGGACCACGAGCAGATGCAGAAACTGCTGGACAGCGAGTTCGGCGGGTTCAACGAGTCGTACATCGAGCTGGGCGCGCGCACGGGCAACCCGCGCTGGATCGCCATCGGCAAGCGCCTGCGCCACGAAAAGGTGGTGGACCCGGCCATCGCCGGCAAGGACGACCTGCCGCACCGCCACGCCAACACCCAGGTGCCGAAGTTCATCGGCGAAGCCCGCCAGTTCGAAGTGGCGGGCGATGCGGACTCGGCGGCGGCGGCGCGCTTCTTCTGGGAAACGGTCACCGCGCACTACAGCTACGTCATCGGCGGCAACGCCGATCGCGAATACTTCCAGTCCCCCGACACGATCTCGTCGTTCCTGACCGAACAGACCTGCGAGCACTGCAACAGCTACAACATGCTGAAGCTGACCCGGCACCTGTACCAGTGGACGCCGCAGGCGCGCTACTTCGACTACTACGAGCGCACCCTGCACAACCACACGATGTCGGCCCACCATGCCGACACCGGCATGTTCGCTTACATGCTGCCGATGATCACGGGCGGGGAACGCGGGTTCTCCGACAAGTTCGATTCGTTCTGGTGCTGCGTTGGCAGCGGCATGGAGGCGCACGCGCAATTCGGAGATTCCATCTATTGGCACGATGCCGAATCGCTTTACGTCAACCTGTACATTTCATCGGTACTCGACTGGAAGGAACGCGGCCTGGCGCTGCAGCTGGACAGCGGCGTGCCGGACAACGGCAAGGTGCGCCTGAAGATCGACCGCGCGGGCAACAACGCTCCGTCTCGCCTGATGTTGCGCGTCCCGGCCTGGAGCGAGGGACGCTACACATTGCGCGTGAACGGCCAAGCGCAGAAGGCGAAGGCGGCGGATGGCTATCTGGCCTTGTCGCGCGCCTGGCAGGCGGGCGATGTCGTCGAAGTCGAATTCGACACGCCTCTGCGACTGGAACACGCCGCGGGCGACGAAAACTGCGTCACCGTGATGCGGGGGCCCTTGGCCATGGCCGCCGACCTGGGGCCGGTCAGCGCGCCGTACGACCAGCCGGACCCGGCCCTGGTCGCCGACGTGTCTCCCCTGTCGGGTTTCGCCGAGTTGCCGCAGCCAGGACGCTACCTGGCCAGTACCACCCGGCCGGAGCCGCTGACCTTCGTGCCGTTCTTTTCCCAGTACGACCGCCGCAGCGCGCTGTACTTCCGCTACATGACGTCCGCGCAATGGACGCAGGAAGTTGCGCGCCGGGAGAAGGTCAAGGCCGAAAGCCTTGCGCTGCGCACCAGCGCGGTGGACATGATCCAGTTCGGCAACGAGGAATCGGAGAAGGCGCACAAGCTGGTCAGCGACACCTCGTTCGGCGGTTCCTATCGCCGCCAGCAATGCCGTGACGTGCGCGGCAAGGGCTTCGTCGAATTCGAGATGAAGGGCAGCGACAAGCCGATGGCCTTGCGCCTGCGCTTCTGGGGCAGCGACAAGGGCCGTTTCAATATCCTGGTCAACGGGAAGCTGGCGGTGCAGGTCACGGTCGAGCGCGGCCAGGTCATCGATTTCGTCGACCGCGACTATGCGTTGCCACAGGAACTGACCCGCGGCGCGCAGGCGCTGAAGATCCGCCTTGAACCGCAGCACGGCGATACCGCCGGCCCGCTGTTCGGCGGCTGGCTGATTCCCGCCTGATCCGGAAGGCATTGAAATTGCCCGCTTCGCCGAAGTCGCTCGTTTCCCCATAGGTCGCAGGAATCCGCACATGAAACGGTCGCGCCACGGCTGGACACTCAGGGCCGGCTTACAGGCAATTTTCTGCTGCGTGCTGGCGCTGGCGGGGCCGACGGTCTTTGCCGGCGAGCCGGCGCCAATCGGAAAACCCGATCAGGTGGCCGGCAAGTTCGAAGGCGTGTGGGTATTCGGCCAGGGCCCCGACTTCCCGGGATTGCGCTACATGCGCATTGCCTGGAAGGAAGGGAATGTCGTCGGCGCCATCACCACCGACTGGTATGGCGACATACCGATGAGCAAATTGCGCATCGAAGGCGACACCGCCCGGTTCGAGATCGACAACGGCAATGCCAGGCTGCCGCCCAAGGAGTGGAAGGCCACGCTGACGGCCGGCCGGGTCCGGGTCGCTGGCGACATCTGGTATCAGCGAGTGGACCTGCAGGCCGAACGCGGCACGCTGGCTGATGCCAAGCGGCTGGCTTTTGCCGTTGCACCTTTGCCGCAACCCCAGAAGCTGCCACCCGATGGGCAGGCGCAGACGCCCCCGATGGGATGGAGCAGCTGGAACAAATTCGCCGAACGCATCGACGACCGCACCATCCGGGGCATTGCTGATGCACTGGTGTCCACGGGCTTGCGGGATGCCGGTTACGTCCATGTCAACATCGACGATGGCTGGCAGGGCGAACGCGACGCCAATGGCGTGCTGCAGCCGAACGGGCGTTTTCCCGATATGAAGGCGCTGGCGGACTACGTGCATGCCAGGGGACTCAAACTGGGCATCTACAGTTCGCCGGGTCCGAAAACCTGTGCGGGCTACACGGGCAGCTATGGCCACGTCGAGCAGGATGCCGAGACCTGGGCGCAATGGGGCATCGACTACCTGAAGTACGACCTGTGTTCGGGCGAAGGCATCTTCCGCACGCCCGAACAGGTGCGGTTGGCCTACCAGCAGATGGGCGAGGCGCTGCGCGCCACGCATCGTCCGATGATCTACAGCCTGTGCCAGTACGGCCGCGACCAGGTCGGCACCTGGGGGCGCGATGTCGGTGGCCATCTGTGGCGCACTACCGGCGACATCGAAGACAGATACGAAGTGATGGCGGGCATCGGTTTCGCCAGGAATGGCGATCCGGCCAACGCGGGACCGGGCGGCTGGAACGACCCCGACATGCTCGAGGTGGGCAACGGCGGCATGAATGCGGACGAATACCGGACGCACATGAGCTTGTGGGCGCTATCGGCCGCGCCGCTGCTGCTGGGCAACGACCTGCGCGAGATGTCCGCCGGGACGCTGGCATTGCTGTTGAACCGGCAGGTCATCGCAATCGACCAGGATCGTCTGGGACGGCAGGGCAAGGCGGTGCGCAAGGACGGATCGACGGAAATCTGGGTCAAGCCGCTGGCCGATGGCGCGGTGGCCATCGGCCTGTTCAATCGCGACACGGTTGGTCGTGAGATCGCCTTTTCCCCGGCTGATGCGGGTTGGCCCGAAGGCAAGGTTTCGGTCGTCGACGCCTGGAGCGGCAAGCCGGTGGCGTCGGGCGTGCGCAACATGCACGTTCCTGCCCATGGCGTTGCGCTGTTGAAGTTGACGCGTGGCGGGTAAGTGGGAAGAAGAGTGGCCAGAACCGGTAATGCCGCCGGCATCGTCAGGCGACGCTAGCGTCGGGAGAGTCAGGCCGGGCCCGCGTGCCATGTGAGTCCAAGTGCGCGATAGGTGAAATCGCTCAATCGCACGGCGCCGTCGCCGGCGCTGTAGATGCCGATCCTCAGGCTGAGGAAGCCGCCGAACACGTTGTGGTTGAGCCCCGAGACCTCCATGCGCGTGTCCAGTCGCGTCCAGGTGCGGCCTTCGTCGTGGGAATGGTGGAAGGTCACTACGTTCTGTTCGTTGGTCATCCGGATGCGCACGCGCCGGGTGGGGATTTTCTGCCGTGCCCAGGTCTGTTCCTCGGCGTACTGGAACACGCGTAGTTCCTCGGCAGTGAAGCCGATGCCGACGAAGGCTTTGTGGTTGTAGAACAGCAAGAGGCCGCCTTCGCCGTTACCGATCAATTCGAGCGTGACTTCGGCCCGGTAGGAACGATCGCCGACGATGCAGGTGAGCGGGCTGCTGTCGGCCGGCGAAGTGCCGGCGCCGGCCAGTTGCAGCGTCTTGTCGCCGCGGACGACGCGCCGCATCTCGTCGGGGTGCGGATCGTGGAACGACCACTGCGTGCCGAAGCGGTCGCGGGAAAAGTCGTCGGACAACGCGAGGCCGGCCGATCCCGGCTTGCCTTCCGCCGGTTTGCGCATGGGCTTGGACAAATCGCCGCCCTTCGTCCTGAACCAGCCGTCTTCGGTCCATTCGATCGGTTCCAGCAAGGTCTGCCGGCCCAGCGTGCGGAAACCATTTTCGTAGCCGTGGTACACCATCCACCAATCGCCCGCCGGACCTTCCACCAGCGTCGCGTGGCCTCTCGACCACCAGGGCTCGGCATCGGAGAGCGTGCGCACCAGCGGGTTGTGCGGGCAGTGTTCCCAGGGGCCGTGGATCGAGGCCGAGCGCGCTGAGATCACCATGTGGCCGGTGGCCGGGCCGGCGGTGCCGCCTACCGCCGTGACGAGGTAGAACCATGGGCCTCTGCGTAACAGTTTCGGCCCTTCGGGCGCGAAGTTCTCCGTGATCCAGTCGTCGGGATAGCGCCACGGACTGTAGGCGGGTTCTAGCGCGCCGTCGGTCGCCAGCCCGTCGTCGGTGAGGCGGATCTTGCGAATGCCGTTGACGAACAGGTAGCGCTTGCCGTCTTCGCCGACCACGTGGCCGGGATCGATGCAGCCGTCGATCTTCAGGTCGACCGGTTCGCTCCACGGACCGCGGATGTCGTCGGCCCAGATGACATGGATCTTCCATGCCTCGCCTTTGGCGAGCGTGGGCAGGTAGATGAAATAGCGCCCGGCGTGCTTGCACAGGTCGACCGCCCACACGGTGCCGACGGGCTCGCGCAGCGCCGGCGCGAGCGGTGTCCAGTTGACCAGGTCGGTCGAATGCCAGATCACCAGGCCGGGATAGGCATCGAACGACGAGAACGTCATGTAGTAGTCGTCGCCATCCTTGAGGATGGTCGGGTCCGGATGGTCGCCAGCGACGATCGGATTCAGGTACGTGCCGTCGCCGAGGTCTGCCTTGCGCTGGTCCTCGAGGCCCGGTTTCCATCGTGGCGGCATGGCCGTCGGGCATGTCGCTTGCGCGGTCCCGATGCGCGGCAGGGGAGCAGCGACTGCCCCCGCGAGTGCTGCCTTGAACAGGTTCCGGCGAGTCGTGTTTGTCATTCAGGGTCCTTCGCACCGGGCGTCAGGGACGATAGGCGCAGGAACAGGCGCGAACTTGGCGACGCGCACTTCGCCGGCATGGTCGACAACGTTGCCAGGCCAGTCAGCAACCTCCATGCGAACGGTTTGGTCATCGGGATTTTCTCCAGGTCGCGACGCCGGCTCACGCCGACGTCGCGGCCGTGGCGGAGCGACGTCGCCACAACGCGTGCAGGCCGCGCGCGGCGAGATCCTCGGGGTGGCGTTGCACGCCGATGCCCAGGGTCCGCAACGCATGCGCGTACGAAGCGAGCAGCCGCTCGTTGCCGATCAGGTGCACCAGCGCGGGGCGCGGGGATTGCGGGAACAGACCGGACGCGCGGATCTCGTGACCGATCAGGATGCCGGAAAGATACGAAGGCAGAGCGGCCTCGCTGAACTGCTGGAACAGCCCCGCGGTGCGCACGCCGAACAGATGGTGCAGCAGGCCGCCGTTCTCCGCGCTGCGCCGGAGCCCGGCGTCGAACGCATAGGCATCGAAGCGGCCGTCCGTGGCGGGCATCAACTGAGCCAGGATGCTGTGCTGGCGCAATGCGGCATAGACTTCCCCGGTCATCGCGGTGGTGATGCGGCAAATGCGGCCATTGCGCACCGTCACCCATTTGCTGTGCGTGCCAGGCAGGCAGACCATGTGGCTGCCGCCGGGCAAGACGTCGAGCAGCGCGGCCAGCTGCGTCTCTTCGCCGCGCATCACGTCGGGTACCGCGTCGGCGCTGGCGTCGCGCAGGCCTGGCATGATCCACAGCGAACGCCCGGGGAATTCGCTGGACGGCATCGGCCGCATGCCGAGGGCCAGTTCCGCGTTGCCGACCGGGCAGACCACGTAAGGCGCTTCCTGCCAGCCGCCGCGCCCGCCGACCATGCCGCACATCAGGATCAACGGGTCGTCCCAGCCGGAGATTTCCCGCGCGAGCACTTCGGCGAAACGGCCCTTGCTGGCCAACGCACCGTGGTCGCTGCGTCGGCGTTCGTGGACCAGGCCGTCGTCGTCCATCCGATACAGCCGCAGGCTGCTGGTGCCCCAATCCACCGCGATCATGGCAGTCGCACCCGGTCTTCGCCGCGCGCGAGAGCGCGGTCGAGCCGATGCGCGAACACGCCGCCAGACAGCGGATGGGCGGCCAGCGCCTCCGCGTCCAGGTCGACACGCGCGCTGCTGACGTACAGCGTGTCCCCGCGCAAGGTGCAACAGGAAGTCTGCGGCGCGGGCACATGCACGATGCGGTCGATGCTGCCGTCGGGCCGATAGCGGACCACGCGCCCCGCGCCCCATTGCGCATTCCACAACGCGCCCTCGCGATCGACGACGGAACCGTCCGGCTCCGCACCGGGCAGGTCGATGTCGATGAAGGTCTCGATGTCCGATACCGTCGCCGTGCCGGCGTCGTAACGGCATTGCCGGATGCGCAGTTCGACCGAATCGCAGAAGTACATGCGCTTTCCGCTGGCGTCGAAGCAGATCGAGTTGGGAATGGCCGCGTGCGGCAGCGCGAGTTCGCGCAGCCCGTGCAGGGCGGTGTACTGGTAGAAGCGGCCGCCGCGATGCGTGCCGCCGCGTTCGTCCTTGGTGCCGAACACGAACCCGCCCTCGCGATCGGCACGGCCGTCGTTCATGCGGGTGTGCGGAACGCCGGCTTCCACCTCGGCCAGTCGATGCAAGGTCAGTTCGTGCGCCTCAAGCTGCGACTCGACATCGCTGGCGTACAGGCCTTTGGCCAGCCCCAGTAACAAACGGCCATCCTCGGCCAGGGCCAGGCAGCCAAGAGATTCGGGCAGCGACCACGTGTGCGAGCGCCCGCTGGCCGGATCATGTCGCCACAGCTTCGCGGAGAGGATGTCGGCCCAGTACAGCACCTCGCGACGTTCGCACCAGAGGATGCTTTCGCCCAGGACGCAGCGGCTGTCGACGGCGAGACTCGCCAGCGCCTCCGTCACGACGTCACCACTCGGCCACGCTGCCGTCGCCGTGTCGCCACAGCGGGTTGCGCCAACGCGGCGGCCGGCGGCTGGCTTCGATGAGGCGCTGCTCGTCGATTTCGACGCCCAGGCCCGGTTTGGGCAGCGCGGCGATGCTGCCGGTGTCGTCGCAGCGGAAATCTTCCTTGTTGAGCACGTAGTCGAGCAGGTCGGTGCCTTCGTTGTAGTGGATGCCGATGCTCTGTTCCTGCAGCACCGCGTTCCAGGACACGAAGTCGACCTGCAGGCAGGCGGCCAGGGCCACCGGTCCCAGCGGGCAGTGCGGCGCGAAGGCCACGTCGTGGGCTTCGGCCATCGCGGCGATCTTCGCGCATTCGGTGATGCCGCCGGCGTGAGACAGGTCCGGTTGCACGATCGCCAGGCCGCCGGCCGCCAGCACCGGCTTGAATTCCGTGCGCGAATACATGCGCTCGCCCGCCGCCAGCGGGATGGACGTGGCATCGGACAGGGGGCGGTAGTACTCCCATTGCTCGGGCAGCACCGGTTCTTCGACGAACAGCGGCTTGAACGGCGCCAGTTCGCGCAGCAGCACGCGCGCCATCGGTGCGCTGACCCGGCCGTGGAAGTCGATGCCGAAATCGACGCTGTCGCCCATCGCCTCGCGGATCGCCGCGACCTTGGCGATGGTGGCGTCGATCGCGCGCGGGCTGTCGATCAGCTTCAGTTCCTCGGTGCCGTTGAACTTGAAGGTGTCGAAGCCCTGCGCCAGGTGGTTGCGCATCTGCGCGACGATGTCGGCGGGGCGGTCGCCACCGACCCAGCGATAGGTCTTCATGCGGTCGCGGACCAGGCCGCCGAGCAACTGGTAGACCGGCACGCCCAGCGCCTTGCCCTTGATGTCCCACAGCGCCTGGTCGATGCCGGCGATGGCGCTCATCAGGATCGCGCCGCCGCGATAGAAACCCGCGCGGTACAGCGTCTGCCACAGGTCGTTGATGCGCGCCGGATCCTGGCCGATGAGGTAATCGCCCAGTTCGTGCACGGCGGCCTCCACCGAGGCGGCGCGTCCCTCGATGACGGGCTCGCCCCAGCCGGTGATGCCCTCGTCCGTTTCGACCTTGAGGAACAGCCAGCGGGGCGCTGCGTGGTAGGTGCTCAGGCGCACGATCTTCATGCGAAGTGGTCCAGGTAGGCCTGGCGGAAACGGCGCGCGCGTTCGCGCGTGCGTTCGACCGCCTGGCCAGGTTGATAGAGTTCGCCGCCGATGCCGGCGCCGTGGCAGCCCGCGGAGAGGTAGGCGGGCAGGTTTTCCGGCGTGACGCCACCGACGGCGAAAAGTGGAACGGGCGGCAGCACGCTGCGCAGTGCGCGCACCAGGGCCGGTCCCTGCACGGAAGCGGGGAACAGCTTGAGCGTCTGCGCGCCGGCATCGAGCGCATCGAAGGCTTCGCTGGCGGTAGCGAAGCCGGCGGCGACATGCAGGCCGCGATCCACCGCGTAGCGGATCAGCGGCGGGCGCGTGTTCGGCGTCACCATCAGTTTGCCGCCCGCATCGACCAGCGCATCCACGTGCGCCTGGGTCAGCACGGTGCCGGCACCGATGGTCGCGTGCGCACCCAATTCACGCGCGCAGTCCGCCACGCTGGTTTTCCAATCCGGCGAATTGGTCGGGATTTCGATGGCGTCATAGCCTTCTTCCACCAGCGCGCTCGCGTGCGGGAGCGCTTCGCCCGGCGTGATGCCACGCAGGATGGCGACCAGCGGCAAGCGGAAGGGAAGGGGCGATGCGTCCATGCGTTTAGTCGTGATCGCGCTGCGGTATGGCCATGAATCCTCCTCCCTGGCTGGATCGATCAAATCGCAGGTCCCCTGGAACGGCGGCCCTGCGACGACCTGCGGGCGTCTGCCCGGACCGCGCGGTTTGGCTGTGCCCGACCCGTTGTTGGAAGCGTGACATAGCCTCGCGTCCCCATCTATGTACGACAAATGAAATTTTTGTCGTAGGCTATTCCGTGTACGAATAGCAAAGCTTCCCACTTCCGGAGGTTTCATGGTTCAGCCCACCACCGGCTGGTTTGGCGCCACCCGGCTGAAGACACGCCACCTGTCCCTGTTGCTGCATCTGTACGAACAACGTTCGGTGCTGCGTGCCGCCGAGGCGGCCAACATGACCCAGCCGGCCGCGTCCAAGTTGCTGGCCGAAATGGAGGCGCTGCTGGGGGTGCCGCTGTTCGAGCGGCATGCGCGCGGCGTCGAGCCCACCTGGTACGGGCAGGCGCTGATCCGGCGCGCACGCTCGGCGCTGTCGGAAATCGGACGGGCCCATGACGAGATCGCTGCGCTGCGCGACGGCCGCATGGGCCAGGCAGCGATCGGCACGGTGGTGAACCCGGGCACCAACCTGATCCCCCAGGCCATTGCCGCGGTCAAGCGCGACTTCCCGGACATCCTGATCAAGGTGGAGATGGACTACAGCCGGCCGCTGGTGGCCAAGCTGCTCGATGGCCAACTGGACATCGTGGTGGGCCGCATCCTGGGTCCGGAAGGCGCCGGGGAGCTGGATTTCGAGCCACTGGCGGACGAACCCCACGCGGTCATCGCGCGTGCCGGCCATCCCTTGGCGGGGCGGCCCCAGGTGACCCACGCGGACCTCGTGGAATATGGCTGGATCATGCCGCCGGCCGCCAGTGTGCTGCGTTCCCGCCTGGATGCCGCGTTCCTTGAGCAGGGGGTAACGCCCCCGCAGGACATCGTGGAAACCGCGTCGCTGCCGGTGATCATCCATCTGTTGCGGCACAGCGACCTGCTGACCGCCCTGCCCGTCGAATCCGTGGCGCCATACCTGCAAACCGGGCAGATGGGCGTGTTGCCGGTGGACCTGGGGGTGCGCATGGAGTTCTTCGGCATCATTCGCCGCCGCGATCAGGTCCTGTCTCCCGGTGCCGAGCGGGTGTTGCAGGCCTTGCGGACGACTGCCCGCCGCCTGTACCCGGACCGTGGATGAGCGGGCGGGCGGCACCGGTCTGCTCATTCCGTGCGCCCCGGACGAACATAAGCGGGCTCTCGGCTCTGTGTCCATTTCCATGTATTCCAACAGAATATATGTTCTAACGAATATTTCATTGGTATGGCATGTCTTGCTTCTTCTAAGCTCCGATCCAGCCCGGCAGATGGCGGTTGATCGTGCGTCCTGCCGAGGTAGCGCTACCTAAATTCAATCGCATGCCATGTGTCCTGGGAGGGAACATTCATGTCAACGCTCCGTAGCCGCCCGGCCAATCCGGGCGCACGCGCCGCTTCCACCCGCGCTCTGAAGCACACGGTCATCGCCCTGACCATCGCCACCCTTTTGGGAGCCAATGCCCACGCGCAGGAAGCGTCGACCGGCGAAGACAAGGAAAAGAAAGAGGTCACCGACCTCGACAAGGTGCAGGTCACCGGCATCCGTGCTTCGGTCTACCGCGCCCAGGACATCAAGCGCGACGCCGAAACCTTCGTCGATTCGGTCACCGCGCAGGACATCGGCGCATTGCCCGATCGCAGCGTCACCGAGACCCTGTCGCGCATTCCCGGCGTCACCATCGATCACTTCCTGTCCGTTGGCGACCCGGAACACTTCTCGGCCGAGGGCAACGGCGTGCAGGTGCGCGGCCTGACCCAGGTGCGTTCCGAGTTGAACGGGCGCGACAGCTTCTCCGCCTCCGGCGGCCGCAGCCTCAGCTTCCAGGACGTGCCGTCCGAGCTGATGTCCGGCGTCGACGTCTACAAGAACCAGAAGGCCGACATGATCGAGGGCGGCCTGGGTGGTTCGGTCGACCTGCGCACCTTCATGCCGTTCGATTTCAAGGATTCGAAGTTCGCCGTGTCGATGAGCGCGAACAAGGGCGACTTCGCCAAGAAGCTCGAGCCTTCCGGTTCCGTGCTGTACAGCAACCGCTGGAACACCGACGCGGGCGAATTCGGCGTGCTGGTCGACATCGCCCATTCGGGATTGGCCACGCGCACCGACGGCATGTTCCTGCGGCCGTTCTTCGAGACCCGCAACACCGATCTGAACGGCGATGGCGTCAAAAACGAAACCCTGTGGCTGCCGCGCGGCGCCG
Organism: Pseudoxanthomonas helianthi; assembly: GCF_017939625.1. Classification (GTDB taxonomy): domain Bacteria; phylum Pseudomonadota; class Gammaproteobacteria; order Xanthomonadales; family Xanthomonadaceae; genus Pseudoxanthomonas_A; species Pseudoxanthomonas_A helianthi. Next base: position 682,430 of record NZ_JAGKTC010000001.1, on the reverse strand, counting down.
ACTGGCGCACGCTGACCTACGACCGCGAACGACAGGGCGGCTATCTGGCCTTGCAATGGCGCCCCCGCGCCGGCCTCGAGTTCTATGCCACCGGCTTCCAGAGCCGCTACGACGAGTTGTGGTACGAGGATGCCATCTTCGTCGGCAACGACCCCACCCAGGTGGCGCTGGACGCGAGCCAGCCCTACGAGCTTGACGGCAACGTTTTCCGCTCCGGACGGCTGGTCCAGACCGGCGACATTCCGATGGGCACGGACATCCGCGCCTCGCACCGCAAGTCCAAGACCACCGACTTCTCGGTGGGCATGAAGTGGCAGTTCAGCGACGCCACCGACTTTTCGACCGATTTCCAGTACATCAAGGCCACCACCAAGGGCCTGGATTCCACGGTATCGCTGGGCGTGAACGTTCCCTACATCGACGTCGACCTCGGTGGCGGCCTGCCGTCCATCGGCGTGGATCCGCAATTCACCACGAACCCCGCGAATTACTACTGGGGCTTCACGATGGATCACCGCGACGACAACCTGGGCAAGGAACTGGCCTGGCGCGCGGATCTGAAGCACAGCTTCGACAGCGGCTTCATCAAGTCGTTCAAGGTCGGCGTGCGCGCAACCGACCGCGACGCTACCAACGTCAACACCGGCTACGACTGGCAACCGGTTTTCCAGACCTGGATGCAATGGTGGGCGCTGCCCGGTAACGAGCCGTTGCCCGGGCTGGACCTGAGCAGCACGGTCAACACCAGCCTGACCCACCTGAACCAGTTCTCCAATTTCTACCAGGGCAAGGCCAATACCCCGGGCCAGTTCTACGCGCCGATCCTGGCGACCGCGCTGGGGTTCCCGGTCAGCTACCAGGACATCCACGCCGCGGCGGCTCCCTACTACAACTGCTGCTACGGCGCGATCACGCCGCGCAAACTGACCGATCCGCAGTGGCGCAACGTGCAGGGTGAGCGCACCTACGCGGCCTACGCCATGCTGAACTTCGGTGTCGATGACATGCGGTTGGATGGCAACGTCGGCGTGCGCGTGATCCGCACCGAGAACGAAGCCAACGGCTTCGTGGTCTGGCCGAACACGAGCACAGCGCCCTACCTCGGCCATGGCCAGAGCGAGCCGATCGCCGCCCAGAACAGCTACACCGACGTGCTGCCCAGCGCCAATATCAAGTGGGAACTGGCCGACAACCTGATCCTGCGCTTCGCTGCGTCCAAGGCCATCGCCCGGCCCAGCTTCAATGAGCTGCAGGCGTATCAAACGCTCAGCGTCGCCGTCAATCAGGACCATGTGGTCGGTGGAGTAGCTTGCCGCGATATCCAGAACGGAGGCACTCCGAACGACCCCAGCGACGATCCGACGGTCTTGCCTGCGGGATGCATGGATCTGACTAGCGATGTCTACGGCAATCCGCACCTGACGCCGATGAAGGCCAACCAGTTCGACCTGTCGCTGGAGTGGTACTTCAATCCGGAACATGGCGGCATGGCGTGGATCAACCTGTTCCGCAAGGATCTGAAGGATTATTTCCGCCGCCAGGCGCGGTTCGAAACCTACAAGGGCGACGACGGCAACGATTACGAGTACCTGGTCACCCGTCCGGTCAACACCGGCACGGCCAAGATCCAGGGCGCGGAAATCGGCTGGAACCAGTTCTTCGACTTCCTGCCGGGACCGTTGAATGGGCTGGGCATGTCAGCCAACTACACCTATATCGACAGCAGCACCAACGTGCCGAACGACCCGAGCGTGGTGCCCCGCGACACCGACGGCTCCTCCTACGGCAAGCTGCCGGCCGATGGCCTGTCCAAGAACTCCTACAACGTGGCCGTGTTCTACGAGAAGGGTCCGTGGCAGGTGCGTTTTGCCTACAACTGGCGCAGCGAGTTCCTGTTGTCGGTGGGCGCCAACGGCTACAACGGCACCAACAACAATCTGGATCAGGAATCGATCGCCTGGAAGCTGCCGGTGTACAGCGACGCGTACGGCCAGCTGGACGGTTCGATCTTCTACCGCTTCTCGGACAACGTGCAGATCGGCCTGGAGATGAACAACCTCAACAACGCCGAACAGCGCACGATCATGAAGCAGAACGGAGCGGGCAGCCATGTCACGTCCTGGTACGTGAACGACCGGCGTTACGCAGCGACCCTCCGCTTCACGTTCTGATCGTCAGGCGGCCGGGCAGGGAAGTTCGCTTCCCTTCCCGGTCCCTCTCGAGAGTGTGCTCCACGCAAGGCGCACCGGCTCTCCCTCCGTACCGGAGAATCCGATGCACAGGCTTTTCCCCACATTCGCCCTTCTGCTCTTCCTGCTCGCGCCCGCCGTGTTTGCGCAGGAAGCCCCCGCGGGCTACCGCTGGTACAACGTTCCCGTCGGCGGCGGCGGTTTCGTCAGCGGACTGGTATTCCATCCGGGCGAAAAGGGGCTGCTCTACGCACGTACGGACATGGGCGGTGCGTACCGCTGGCTGCCGGACGCACACAGATGGCAGCCGCTGCTCGATTGGATGGGCGAAGAAGATAAGGGTCGCTTCGGCGTGGAGAGCATCGCGCTGGATCCTGCCGATCCGGAGCGCGTCTACCTGGCCGTCGGCACCTACACCACCGAGCGCTCCGGCAATGCCGCGATCCTGCGCTCGAGCGATCGCGGCCGCAGCTTCGCGCGCAGCGATCTGCCATTCAAGCTGGGCGCCAATGAACTGGGCCGCGGCAACGGCGAGCGGCTCGCAGTGGATCCCAACGACGGCCGCGTGTTGATGCTGGGTTCGCGCACGCACGGGTTGTGGCGCAGTGGCGATCGCGGCGCGCATTGGTCGCGGGTGGAAAGTTTCCCGGCCATCGCGACGTCGCCGTCGGCCAGCGCGGAAAACCGCTGGCGCAGGCAGCAGATCGGCATCGTCTTCGTCGTGTTCGAGCCCGACAGCGGCAAGCCGGGTTCGCCGACGCCGCGCATCTATGCCGGCGTGTCCACGCGCGAGACCAGCCTGTACGTCTCCGAGGATGCCGGCGCGAGTTGGCATCCGGTCGCCCGCCAGCCCGTCGGCCTGCGCCCCAACCACATGGTGCGCGCCGGCGACGGTGCGTTCTACCTGAGTTATGGCGACGAACCCGGCCCCGACGTCATGCACGATGGCGCAGTGTGGAAGTTCGAGCCCGCGCAGCAACGCTGGACCGAAGTGACCCCGGCGCCTCAATCGATCGACTCGGAAGGCGATGGCTTCGGCTGGGGCGCGGTCGCAGTGGACCCGCGCAATCCACGCACGCTGATCGCCAGCACGTTCTGCCGCTACGGCCCCCGCGACGAGCTGTTCCGCAGCGTCGATGGCGGCAAGACGTGGAAGGCGGTGTTCGCGCATTCGGACTTCGACCACAGCGCGTCCCCGTGGACCGCGCAGGCCACGCCGCACTGGCTGGCCGACCTGGAGATCGATCCGTTCGATTCCGACCGCGCGCTGTTCGTCACCGGCTATGGCATCTGGGCCTCGCGCAACCTCGGCGCGTTCGACGGCGGCGGCCGCGTGCAGTGGCGGTTCGACAACATCGGCCTGGAGGAAACCGTGCCGTTGGCGCTGCTCAGTCCGCCGCAGGGCGCGCACCTGATCAGCGGCCTGGGCGACATCGACGGTTTCGTGCACGATGCGCTGGACAAGACCACGGTGCAGTTCGCGCGGCCGCCGCGTTACAACAATACCCATGACCTGGCCATGGCCGGGCAGGCGACCGGGGTACTCGCCCGCACCGGGTATTTCCACGACGATCCCGGCAACGTGCCGCATGCGGCGTACTCGCGCGACGGCGGACGCAACTGGCACGTGTTCGCCAGCGATCCGCCCGGCGGCGGCGTGGCCGGGCGCATCGCCCTGTCCGCCGACGGCAAGCGCGCGATCCTGCAACCGCGTGGGGGCGAGCACTGGCTCACCGCGGATTTCGGCGGGCACTGGCAATCCGCGCGTGGCCTGCCGAAAACCGCGGTAGCGGAAGGCGACCGTTTCGACGCGAACCTCTTCCACGCTTTCGACACCGCCACCGGCGCGCTGTTCGCCAGCGTCGATGGCGGCATGGAATTCCGTCAGGTCGCGGCCGCTGCGGAAGACGCGGCTGCGGTTGGCGACGACACGCGCGTCGAATTGCATCCGGATCCAAGGCACGACGGCGGCGTGTGGATCGCCGCCGGGTCGCGCGGCCTGCAACGTTGGGCAGCCGGCAAGCTGGTGCGGCTGGCTGGCGCGGACACTGCGCAGTCGCTGGGGCTGGGCAAGTCCGCCAGCGAGGGCGGCTCGCCGGTGTTGTTCCTGTTCGGTCGCGTCGCGGGCAAGCTGGGCCTGTATCGCTCGGACGACGAAGGCCGGCAGTGGCGGCGGATCGACGATGACGCGCATCGTTTCGGCGGTGTCATCCGCCACGTGACCGGCGATCCTCGCGTGCCGGGTCGCGTGTATTTCGGCACCGAAGGCCGGGGCATCTGGTACGGAGATCCGCGGTGAGGCGGCCGCTTCTGGCCGCGGTGCTTGCGTGCGTGCTTGCCGAACATGGCGAGCGTAACCTCGCTTGGCAGGTCATCAGAGACTACTACGCTGCAATCCAGCATCGGGAGAACGATTCTTGAAACGACACTTCGCTCCGCTAGCCATCCTGTGGCTGGCAACATCTTCCGCGCACGCCAAGATCGAGATGCCGCTCGTGTTTTCGGACGGCGCCGTGTTGCAGCGCGACCAGCCGCTGCCAGTGTGGGGCCGGGCGACGCCCGGCGCCAGGATCCGGGTCAGCTTCGATGCGCGCGAGACGACCACTACCGCCGCCAGCGACGGCACCTGGCGGGTCGAGCTGCCGGCGCATGCCGCAGGCGGTCCGTTCCAATTGCGCGTGCGCGAGGGCGAGGCGGAGGAGGTTGCCATCCGCGACGTGCTGGTTGGCGAGGTCTGGCTGGCGTCGGGTCAGTCGAACATGGAGTGGCCGCTGTCGCAGGCGGCGGATGCGGAAGCGGAGATCGCCCGCGCGAACGATCCGCTGGTTCGCCACTTCAAGGTTCCGAAGTCGTGGTCGGACGAAGCGCAATGGCAACTGGCCGGCGGTGAATGGGTCGCGGCCTCGCCGCAGACGGCGGGCAACTTCTCGGCCGTCGCCTATTTCTTCGCGCGCCAGATGCGGCAGAAACTCGGTGTGCCGATCGGCATCATCGACAGCAGCTGGGGCGGCAGTTCCATCGAGGCATGGAGCGATGCGAAGACGTTGGGCCTGTCGCCGCAGCAACTGGCCGAACGCGGCCGCGAAATGCGCGAAGCCAACCAGGCGGCGCTGGCGAAGACGCGGGAAAAGCTGGCGCGCTGGAAGTTGCCCGCCGACGACGGCGGCTGGCAAGCGGCCGACGCGGACGAATCGCAGTGGGCGCCGATCGCTGTGCCGGGCCTGTGGGAATCGGAGGGCTACAACGGCGTGGACGGCATCGCCTGGTATCGCGCGCAGTTCACCCTGACCGAAGCGCAGGCGCGCGCGGGCGTCACCCTGGGCGTGGGTCGCGTCGACGACACCGACACCACCTGGGTCAACGGCGTCCAGGTCGGACAGACCCGGCAGCAGTACAACGTGGCGCGCGTGTACGAGGTTCCGGCCTCGGCGCTGCATGCCGGCGTCAACCACGTCGCCGTACGGGTGGAAGACACCGGCGGTGGCGGCGGCATCCACGGCGCACCGTCCGAAGTGTTCGTGCAACCGGCGCAGGGCGCGCGCCTGGCCCTGCAGGGCTGGCGCTTCCGCCCCGCGCAAGCCAGCGTGAGCATGATGGACGACAAGAACCAGGTGCCCACGCTGCTGTACAACGCGATGATCCATCCGCTGCAGCCCTACGCCCTCGCCGGCGCCATCTGGTACCAGGGCGAAGCCAACGCCGGCACCACGGCGCAGGCGTTGGCGTACCGGCAACAGTTCACGGCGCTGATCGGACAATGGCGCGCGCAGTGGCATGCGCCGAAGTTGCCGTTCCTGTGGGTGCAGTTGGCCAATTGGGTTTCCGGCGCCGACCAGGGCGACAGCAGTCCGTGGTCGGTACTGCGCGAATCGCAATCGAAGACCCTGTCGCTGCCGGCCACCGCGCAGGCGGTGACCATCGACATCGGCAACCCGGACGACATCCATCCGCGCAACAAGCAGGACGTCGGCAAGCGCCTGGCGCTGGCGGCGCGCCATGTCGCCTACGGTGAAACTCTGGTCTACAGCGGGCCGGTGTTCACCGGCATGCAGGTCGAGCATGGCACGGCGACGCTGTCGTTCGCCGCGGGCAACGGCGCGCTCGCCGTTCGCGGCGGTGGCAACGAAGTGCATGGGTTCAAGTTGGCCGGCGCGGATCGCGTATTCCATCCGGCGAAGGCGATGGTTCGCGGCGACAAGGTGGTGGTGCAGAGCGATGCCGTTCCGGTTCCGGTCGCGGTGCGGTATGCGTGGAGCGACAACCCGGCCGATGCCGACCTGGCGAACGACGTGGGCCTGCCCGCATCGCCGTTCCGCAGCGATGCCTGGTGAGGAAGGAGCGAACGCAATGAAGCGACATCATGGCCATTGCCTCCTGCGCACGCTGTTGCTGCTTGCGGCAATCGGCCTGCTGGCGGCCTGCCAACCCAAGGGCAAGGATGTGGCGACCGGAACGGTGCAAGCGGCCGCCGGCGAAAATCCGATTCCGCGCATCGTCAGCAAGGACGGCCGGCATGCATTGCTGGTCGATGGCGCGCCCTTCCTGATCCTCGGCGCGCAGGTCAACAATTCCAGCAACTGGCCGGCGGCGCTGGACGAGGTATGGCCGGCGATGGCCGTGCTCAAGCCGAATACGGTGATGGTGCCCGTCGCCTGGGAACAGGTCGAAGCAAAAGAGGGCAAGTTCGACTTCTCCTTCGTCGACACGTTGCTGAAGCAGGCGCGCGAACACGACGTGCGCCTGGTGCTGCTGTGGTTCGCCACCTGGAAGAACAACGGGCCGAACTACGCACCGCGCTGGGTGAAGCTGGACAACGCGCGCTACCCGCGCGTGGTCGCCGCCGACGGGCGCACGCTGAATTCGCTGTCGCCGCATGCGCGGGCCACGCTGGATGCCGACCGCAAGGCCTTCGTCCAATTGATGAAGCACCTGAAGGCGGCCGATCCGCAACGCACCGTCATCATGGTGCAGGTAGAGAACGAGCCCGGCACTTACGGCAGCGTGCGCGACTTCTCGCCGCTGGCGCAGAAGGTCTTCGAGGGCCCGGTGCCCGAAGCGCTGCTGAAGAAGCTCGGCAAGCAATCGGGCAACTGGCGCGACGTGTTCGGCGCCGATGCCGACGAGTTCTTCCATGCCTGGCATGTCGCGCATTACATCGACCAGGTCGCCGAAGCCGGCAAGGCCGCGTATCCGCTGCCGATGTACGTCAATGCCGCGTTGCGCGGCCCGTTCAATCCGGGCCAGCCGGGCCAGTACGAAAGCGGCGGCGCCACGGACAACGTGCTGGACGTGTACAAGGCGGCAGCGCCGCATATCGACCTGCTGGCGCCGGACATCTACATGTACGACTACGCCAGCTACACCACGGTGCTGGACCGCTACTCGCGTGCGGACAATCCGTTGTTCGTGGCCGAAACCGGCAACCGTGCCGAATACCCGCGCTATTTCTTCTCCGCGTTGGGCGAGCAGGCGATCGGCTGGTCGCCGTTCGGCATCGACTACACCAGGTACTCCAACTATCCGCTCGGCGCCAAGGTGATGAATCCGGAAACGCTGGAGGACTTCGCCCTGAACTACCGGCTGGTCGCACCGGCGATGCGCGTGATCGCGAAGGCCGGTTTCGAGGGCAGGGTGCACGGTACCGCCGAGCAGCCCGGGCAGGCGGTGCAGACGCTGAAGATCGACGCGCGTTGGAACATGCGGGTTACCTACGGCGTGCCGCAGTTCTGGTTCCAGGGCGAACCCCCGGGCAATCCGGAACCGATCGGCCGCGCGCTGGTGGTGCAGCTGGGGCCGGACGAATTCCTCGTCACCGGCGCGCACGCGCGCATCAACATCGAAGCGGCGGACCCGGCCGTGGCCGCGCGCCAGATCTACGACTACGTGGACGAAGGGACTTACGTAAACGGCAAGTGGCAGTTCCGTCGCCGCTGGAACGGCGACCAGACCGACTACGGCCTCAACTTTTCCAGCGCCCCGCAATTGCTGCGGGTCAAGCTGGCGACTTATTGACGAGCGGAGCGAAAGATGAAGCACCTGAGGACAGTGCCCTTGCTGTTGACCCTGGCCGTGATGTCGGCCTGCGGCACCGGGAAGAAGGACTACGAACAGTTCGCCAACGGCGTGATCGTGCGGCCCAGCGACGCCGACGCCGCCGACGTGCGCATCGAAGTGGTGCGCAATGGCATCCTCCGGGTGACCGCCGACCCGGACGGCGATTTCGCCCGCACGCCCAGCCTGATGCGCGTGGATGCGGGCAAGCCGCCGGCATTCGAGATTTCGCAGGTCGGCGGACAGGTGAAGCTGTCCACGCAGGGCATTTCCGCCAGCGTGGATCCGAAAACCGGGCAGGTCAGCTTCTTCGACGCGGCCGGCAAGCCGCTGCTGCAGGAGCACGCACGCAGCTTCCAGCCGGTCAAGATCGAAGGCAAGGATTACTACAGCATCCGCCAGCGTTTCGAATCGCCGGCGGACGAAGCCTTCTACGGCACCGGCATGCACCAGCAGGGCTGGATGAACCTGAAGGGCCGCGATGTCGAGCTCCTGCAGCACAACATCGACAAGCCGATTCCGTACCTGGTTTCCAGCCGCCATTACGGCATCCTGTGGGACAACAACTCGATCACCCGCTACGGCGATCCGCGCGGCCTGCGTCCGTTGCCGGAGTCGCTGGACCTGTTCGACGCCGAGGGCAAGCCGGGCGCGCTGACCGCGACGTACGCCGTGGATGGCGTGCAGAAGCTGCGTCGCGACGAAAAGCAGGTCAACTATCAGTTCCGCGAGGACTACGCGCACTTTCCCGCGGAGGCGGTGCCGCCCAAGGGCAAGCGCACCGTGGTCACGTGGGAAGGCGCCTTCAGCGCGAAGAACGATGGCCGCCACACGTTCTCGCTGTTCAACAGCGAGTACGCGAAGCTGTGGATCGACGGCAAGCTGGTTCAGGACACCTGGCGGCAGAACTGGAACGCCTGGCACCACGAATTCGCATTGGATCTGAAGGCCGGCGAAAAGCACACGCTCAAGCTGGAATGGAACATGATCGATCCGGCCTACGTCGCCCTGCTGCACCGCGATCCGCAGCCGGCCGACGTGGCCAAGGACTTGTCGATCTGGTCGGAAGCCGCGCAGAACATCGATTACTACGTCGTCGCTGGCGCCAACGCCGACCAGGTGCTGGCCGGCTACCGCACGCTGACCGGCAAGGCCACGCTGCTGCCGAAGTGGGCCTACGGCTTCTGGCAGAGCCGCGAGCGCTACAAGACCGGCGACGAGATCACCGGCACCGTCGACGAGTACCGCAAGCGCCAGCTGCCGCTGGACAACATCGTGCTGGACTGGTCCTACTGGCCGGTGGATGCGTGGGGCTCGCATGATTTCGACAAGCAGTTCTTCCCCGATCCGGACGGCATGATCCGCCACGTGCACGGCCAGCACGCGAACTTCATGATCTCGGTATGGCCGAAGTTCTATCCGACCACCGACAACTACAAGGAACTCGACAAGGCCGGCCACATCTACCAGCGTCCGATCAAGCTGGGCGTGCGCGACTGGATCGGCGAGGGCTACGTCAATTCGTTCTACGACCCGTATTCCAAGGAGGCGCAGGACATCTTCTGGAAGCAGGTCAATGCCAAGCTCAACAGCAAGGGCGTCGATGCGTGGTGGCTGGACGCCAGCGAGCCCGACCAGCAGGACAGCATCAACATCGACGAACGCAAGGCGCGGACCACGCCGACCTCGCTGGGACCGTCGGCGGAGTTCTTCAACTCCTATCCACTGGTGCACACCGGCGGCGTGTATCGCGGTTCGCGCGAAACCACGCCCGACAAGCGCGTTTTCATTCTTTCGCGCGGGGCCTTCGCCGGGCAGCAGCGCAACGCGTCGGCGTTCTGGAGCGGGGACATCGTGCCGCGCTGGAGCAACATGGAACAGCAGATCGCGGGCCTGGTGAACGCGTCGATGGCGGGCATTCCCAACGTCAGCTTCGACATCGGCGGCTTCGCGCCGGAGCAACGCTACATCGACGAGAACCCGGCCGACGTGCCCGAATGGCGCGCGCTCAACCTGCGCTGGTTCCAGTACGGCGCCTTCGTGCCGATCTTCCGCCTGCACGGGCAGGCGCCGTATCGCGAGATCTGGAACATCGCCCCGCCCGGAACGCCGGAGTACGACAGCTTCGTCTATTACTTGAAGCTGCGTTACTCGCTGCTGCCCTACGTCTACACCCTGGCCGGCGATACCTACCAGAAGGACGGCACCATCCTGCGCGCGCTGGCGATGGATTTCCCGGACGACGCGAAGGCGCGCGACGTGGCCGACGAGTACCTGTTCGGTCCGGCCTTTCTGGTCGCGCCGGTGACCAGGTTCAAGGCGACCTCGCGCCCGGTGTACCTGCCGGCGGGCAGCACCTGGATCGACTTCGAAACCGGCAAGCGCTACGACGGCGGGCAGACCATCGAGGCCGCGGCTCCGCTGCAGCGCATGCCGTTGTTCGTGCGCGCCGGCTCGATCGTGCCGCGTACCGTGGTCCAGCAGTACGTGGACGAACAGCCGGGCGCGCCGCTGACCATCGAGGTCTACACGGGCGCCGACGGTACGTTCTCGCTGTACGAGGACAACGGCCGCAGTTACGGTTACGAGCGAGGCGAGTTCAGCCGCATCCCGTTGGCCTGGAACCAGGCGAAGGGCGAGCTGAGCATCGGCAAGCGCGAAGGCGCCTACCCGGGCATGCCGGCGCAGCGCGAGATCCGCGTGCGTTTCGTCGACGGTCCACGCGGCGACAACGGTGCGTTGGAGCCGGCGGCCGACGTCACCGTGCGCTACGACGGCAACGCGCAGGTCGTGGGCAAGCGGTGATCGCACGATGACGTCCCCGCGCGACACCTCGCCCAACCACAGGAACACCGTCCCATGAGCACGCAACCTTTCATCGGCGCCAAGGAATACTTCCCCGGCATCGGCCGCATCCCGTTCGAGGGTCGCGGCTCGGACAACCCGCTGGCCTTCAAGGTCTACGACGCGCAGAAGCGGATCGGCGGCAAGACCATGGCCGAGCACCTGCGCTTCGCCACCTGCTACTGGCACACCTTCTGCAACGCCGGCCACGACCCGTTCGGTCCGGGCACGCGCAAGTTCCCGTGGGAAGGCGCCAGCCCGCTGGCCACGGCCGAGGCCAAGGTCGATGCCGCGTTCGAGTTCTTCAGCAAGCTGGGCGTGCCGTACTGGTGCTTCCACGACATCGACCTGTCGCCGGACGAGGAGGACATCGGCCAGTACGAGAAGCACCTCAAGCACATGGTCGGCCTGGCCAAGGCACGCCAGCAGGCCACCGGGGTGAAGCTGCTGTGGGGCACGGCCAACCTGTTCTCGCACCCACGCTACATGAACGGCGCGGCGACCAACCCGGACTTCGCGGTGGTGGCGCGTGCGGCGGTACAGGTGAAGAACGCGCTGGAGGCGACCGTCGAGCTGGGCGGGGAGCACTACGTGTTCTGGGGCGGCCGCGAAGGCTATGCCAGCCTGGTCAACACGAACATGAAGCGCGAGCTGGACCACTTCGCCCGCTTCCTGACCATCGCCCGCGACTACGGCCGCAGCATCGGCCTGAGCGGCAACTTCCTGATCGAGCCCAAGCCGATGGAGCCGATGAAGCACCAGTACGACTTCGACAGCGCCACCGTGGCCGGCTTCCTCAAGGCACACGGGCTGGAGAAGGACTTCAAGCTCAACATCGAGGCCAACCACGCCACCCTGTCGGGGCACACCTTCGAGCACGACCTGCAGGTGGCCAGCGACCATGGCCTGCTGGGCAGCATCGACGCCAACCGCGGCAACGCGCAGAACGGCTGGGACACCGACCAGTTCCCGACCGACCTGTACGATACGGTCGGTGCGATGCTGGTGGTGCTGCGCCAGGGCGGTCTGGAAGGCGGGCTGAACTTCGATGCGAAGGTGCGCCGCGAGTCGACCGACCTGGAGGACCTGTTCATCGCCCACATCGGCGGCATGGATGCGTTCGCGCGCGGGCTGGAGGTGGCCCATGCGCTGCTGACCGAATCGCCATGGGAACAATGGCGAAAGGACCGCTATGCCAGCTTCGACGGCGGGGCGGGCAAGGACTTCGAGGACGGCAAGCTCGGCCTGGCCGACCTGCATGCCCTCGCGGTCAAGCAGGGCGAGCCGAAGCAGGCCAGCGGCAAGCAGGAGCGCTATGAGAACCTGCTAAACCAGTATTTGCTCCGCGTGTAATGCAAGCCCCTTTCCTTGCGTAGGCAGGGGGAATGGTTGGAAGAGGAGAGGGGCAATCGCGCGCGTCGCGGTTGCGAGGTTTCCACAACGACATACAGGCACTCCAGCATGAACAACGGCTCGCTTGGCAAGACCGCGTCCACGAGCGCGGAAAATACGGCATTCGTCGTCCTCATCAGCTGTGTCGCCACCATCGGCGGCCTGCTTTTCGGCTACGACAGCGGTGCGGTCAACGGCACCCAGCCCGGCCTCCAGAGCGCCTTCGCCCTGGATGAGGCCGGCCTGGGCTTCACCGTCGGCTCGCTGCTGATCGGCTGCGTCATCGGTGCGTTCTTCGCCGGCACGCTGGCCGACCGCATGGGGCGTCGCAACGTGATGCGGCTGGCCGCCGTCCTGTTCCTCATCGGGGCGGTCATCCAGGGCCTGGCCCACAACCATTCCCTCTTCGTCTTCGCGCGCATCCTCGGCGGCATGGCCGTGGGCGCCGCCTCGGTGCTTTCGCCCGCCTATATTTCCGAAGTCGCGCCGGCGGCCATCCGCGGCCGGATGACCACGGCCCAGCAGATCATGATCATCACGGGCCTCACCCTGGCCTTCGTGGTCAATTACTACCTCGCGGCGGCTGCGGGCAGTTCGACCCAGCCGTTCTGGGGCGGGATCGAAGCGTGGCGCTGGATGTACCTGATGCAGGCGATCCCGGCGGCGGTGTTCCTGATCACGCTGTTCTTCATTCCGGAGAGCCCGCGCTATCTCGTCTCCAAGGGTCGGCACGAGGAAGCCAGCGCGGTGCTCGTCAGCCTGCTGGGCCCTGCCGAAGCGGCCACCAAGCTCGACGAGATCAAGGCCAGTTTCCTGGCCGACCACCGGCCGCGCCTGAGCGACGTGCTGACGCCTGCCGGAGGCCGTGGTTTCCTCGGCATCCGCGCCATCGTCTGGGCCGGGCTGCTGCTGGCGGTATTCCAGCAGCTCGTGGGCATCAACGTGATCTTCTACTACGGGTCGACGCTGTGGCAGCTTGCCGGCTTCACCGAGGCCGACTCGCTGCTGATCAACATCGGCTCCGGCGTGGTGTCGATCGCGGCCTGTTTCGTCACCATCGCGGTGATCGACAGGATCGGCCGCAAGCCGCTGCTGCTGATCGGTTCGGCAGGCATGGCGGTCACGCTGTTCGCGATGGTCTATGCCTTCAGCCAGGGCACCCTCGACCCGGCGGGCAAGTTGGTGCTTTCGCAGCAGATGGGCGTGGTCGCGGTGATCGCCGCCAACCTCTACGTGATCTTCTTCAACGTCTCCTGGGGTCCGGTGATGTGGGTGATGCTGGGCGAGATGTTCCCGAACCAGATCCGCGGCTCGGCGCTGGCGGTGTGCGGCTTCGCCCAGTGGTTCGCCAACTACCTCATCGCGCAGAGTTTCCCCCTGATGGCGTCGGGCCTGGGCCTGGCCGCCAGCTACACCTTCTACGCGGTTTGCGCGGTGATCAGCTACTTCCTGGTGCGGCGGTTCATCCACGAAACCAAGGGCAAGGAACTGGAGCAGATGGAAGGATGAAACCCATGAAGCGCATACCCCTCCGCAAGCCTGCCCTGGCCGTCCTGGTCGCACTGGCCCTGGTGTCCTGCCAGCCCGAACACGGACCTGCGGCGACCCAGGCCGCCGCACCGTCGTCGCCGTGGCCGGAGGTGAAATGGCCATTGGCCGAAGACCCGGCCCTCGAGAAGCGCATCGCCGACTTGCTGGCGACGATGACGGTGGAAGAAAAAGTCGGGCAGCTGGTGCAGGGCGACATCGCCAGCCTGACCCCCGAAGACGTGCGCAAGTACCGGCTCGGCTCGGTGCTGGCCGGCGGCAATTCCGACCCGGGCGGCAAGTACGACGCCAGCCCGGCGCAGTGGCTGGCCCTGGCCGATGCGTATTACGCCGCATCGATGGACACCTCGGGCGGCGGCAAGGCGATTCCGATCCTGTTCGGCATCGACGCGGTGCACGGGCAGAGCAACATCGTCGGCGCGACGCTGTTCCCGCACAACATCGGCCTGGGCGCGATGCGCGACCCTGAGCTGATGCGCAGGATCGGCGAAGTCACCGCCATCGAAACCCGTGCCACCGGCATGGAGTGGGCGTTCGCGCCGACCGTGGCGGTGCCGCAGGACGATCGCTGGGGGCGCAGCTATGAAGGCTATTCCGAATCGCCCGACGTGGTCGCGAGCTACGCCGGTGCGATGGTCGAGGGGTTGCAGGGCAAGGTCGGGTCGCCCGCATTCCTCGACGGTCGCCACGTCATCGCCTCGGTCAAGCACTTCCTCGGCGATGGCGGTACCAGCAACGGCAAGGACCAGGGCGATACCGCCGTCGACGAAGCGACCCTGGCGCGCATCCATGGCGCCGGTTATCCGCCGGCCATCGCCGCCGGCGCGCAGACGGTGATGGCCTCGTTCAACAGCGTCAACGGCGAGAAGATGCACGGCAACCGGCACCTGCTGACCGAAGTGCTGAAGGGACGCATGCACTTCGGCGGTTTCGTGGTCGGCGACTGGAACGGGCACGGCCAGGTCAAGGGCTGCACCGCCACCGATTGCCCGGCGACGATCAACGCCGGCCTCGACATGGCCATGGCGCCCGACAGCTGGAAGGGTTTCTACGAATCCACGCTGGCCGCGGTGAAGGCCGGCAAGATCAGCCAGGCGCGGCTGGACGAAGCGGTCGCGCGCATCCTGCGGGTGAAGTTCCGCCTGGGCCTGTTCGAAGCCGGCAAGCCGTCCGCGCGCACGGTCGGTGGCCAGTTCGCGCTGCTCGGTGCGCCCGAGCACCGTGCTGTCGCGCGGCAGGCGGTGCGCGAGTCGCTGGTGCTGCTGAAGAACAACGCGGGCCTGCTGCCGCTGTCGCCGAAGCAACGCATCCTGGTCGCTGGCGACGGCGCCGACAGCGTCGGCAAGCAGGCCGGCGGCTGGACCCTGAACTGGCAGGGTACCGGCACCACGCGCAAGGACTTCCCCAACGCCGACACCATCTACGAAGGCATCGCCGCGCAGGCGAAGGCCGCCGGCGGAACCACCGAACTGGCGGTGGACGGCAAGTACAAGGCGAAGCCCGACGTGGCCGTGGTGGTGTTCGGCGAGGATCCGTACGCCGAATTCCAGGGCGACATCCCGAACCTGTCGTACAAGCCGGGCAACGATGCCGACTTGGCGTTGATCAAGCGGCTGAAGGCGGAAGGCATCCCGGTGGTCGCGGTGTTCCTCAGCGGACGTCCGTTGTGGGTGAACCGCGAGATCAACGCCGCCGATGCGTTCGTCGCGGCGTGGCTGCCCGGTTCCGAAGGCGCGGGCATCGCCGACGTGTTGTTGCGCAAGGCCGATGGCAGCGTGCAGCACGACTTCAAGGGCAAGCTGAGCTTCAGCTGGCCGCGTACCGCGACGCAATACGCCAACAACGTGGGGCAGAAGGATTACGACCCGCAGTTCAAGTTCGGCTACGGCCTGACCTATGCCGACGAGGGCGACCTTGCGCCGTTGCCGGAAGAGTCCGGCATCACCGGCGAGCAGTCGGCCAGTGGCGTGTACTTCGCCAAGGGCAAGCCGGCCATCGGTCTGGCGCTGCAACTGTCCAGCGCCTCGCAGGCCAACATGCCGGCGACCACCATGCCGGTGGCGCTGGCCGATGGCAGCCTCAAGCTCAGCGCGGTCGACCACAAGGCGCAGGAAGACGCACGCCGCCTGCAATGGTCGGGCGCGCAGGCCGCGCGTTGGGTGCTGGCATCGGCCACGCCGATCGATGTCACCCGCGAAAGCAACGGCGATGTGCAACTGCAACTGACCCTGCGTCGCGACAGCGCGATCACCGCGCCGGTCTGGCTGGGGGTGGGCTGCGGGGAAGGTTGCTCGGGTCGCGTCGACCTGCGCAAGACCCTGGCCTCGCTGCCGCAAGGGCAGTGGAAGGTGGTGGGCGTGCCGCTGAAGTGCTTTGCCGTGGCCGGCGCCGACGTCGGCAAACTGGTGCAACTGCCGGTGCTGGAAAGTGCGGCGGCGTTGGACCTGTCGGTATCGCGCATCGCGCTGGGCGCGTTGAACGAAGCGGAAGTCACCGTGGATTGCCCGGTCAAGTGACCGGGCTTTCGCGCCATCGATAACAACAGGGGAAGGCGGCATGGGTCTGTCGACACTGGATATCGCCATCGTGCTGGTCTACCTGGCCGGCGTGTTCGCGCTGGCGCAATGGGTATCGCGCGAGAAGGCCGGCCACAGCAAGGACGCCAAGGACTACTTCCTGGCCAGCAAGTCGTTGCCGTGGTGGGCGATCGGCGCTTCGCTGATCGCTGCCAACATTTCGGCCGAACAGATCGTCGGCATGTCGGGTTCCGGCTATGCCATCGGCCTGGCGATCGCCTCGTACGAATGGATGTCGGCGGCGACCCTGCTGATCGTCGGCAAGTGGTTCCTGCCGGTGTTCCTGCGCAACGGCATCTACACCATGCCGCAGTTCCTCGAGCAGCGTTACGGCAACCGCATCCGCACGCTGATGGCGGTGTTCTGGCTGGGCCTGTACGTGTTCGTGAACCTGACCTCGATCCTGTGGCTGGGCGCGATCGCGGTCAGCAAGGTCACCGGCATGGACCAGATGCTGGCGCTGGCGCTGATCGGCATGTTCGCGCTGGCCTACCAGTTGTACGGCGGCCTGAAGGCGGTGGCGCTGACCGACATCGTGCAGGTGTCACTGCTGGTGCTGGGTGGGTTGCTGGTGGCGGCGCTGACCCTGGACCGGATCGGCGAAGGCGCGGGCATCGTCGCCGGTTTCCACAAACTGTGGGCCGCGCATCCCGAGCACTTCCAGATGATCCTCGACAAGGACAATCCCTTCTACAAGGACCTGCCGGGCCTGAGCGTGCTCGTGGGCGGCATGTGGATCGCCAACATCAGCTACTGGGGCTTCAACCAGTACATCATCCAGCGCGCCTTGGCCGCGAAGGACATCGGCGAAGCGCAGAAGGGCGTGCTGTTCGCCGCCTTCCTCAAGTTGCTGATGCCGGTGATCGTGGTGCTGCCGGGCATCGCCGCGGTGGTGCTGGCGCCGGGACTGGACAAGCCCGACCAGGCCTACCCGACGATGATGCGCCTGCTGCCCACCGGCATCCTCGGCCTGGTGTTCGCTGCGCTGGTCGCGGCGATCGTCGCCTCGCTGGCCTCGAAGATCAATTCGGTGGCGACCATCTTCACCCTCGACTTCTACGCCAAGCGCAACGCCGGCGCCGACCAGGCGAAACTGGTGCGGGTCGGCCGCATCGCCGCCGTGGTCGCGGTGCTGCTCGGCATCGTGACCGCCAAGCCGCTGCTGGGCAGCTTCGACCAGGCCTTCCAGTACATCCAGGAGTACACCGGCTTCTTCACTCCGGGCATCGTGGTGATCTTCGTGCTGGGCCTGTTCTGGAAACGCGCCAACGAAGCCGGCGCGTTGTCCGCGGCGATCGGTTCGTTCGTGCTGTCGATCGCGTTGAAGAGGTTCGTCCCCGAACTACCCTTCATGGACCGCATGGGCCTGGTCTTCCTGCTCGCACTGGCGCTGGCCGTGGTCGTGTCGCTGGCGACGCCGCACCGCCCGGAGAAGGACATCGTGCAAACCCACGACGTCGATTACCGCACCAGCGGCGCGTTCAACATCGGCGCCCTGGCCGTGGTCGCCATCCTGGTGGCGCTGTACGCGTCGTTCTGGTGAATCCGGCAGGCGTCAGGACCGTTGCCGCGTCTGTTTCGGTTTGCTCCGGGCGCGGCTTCTGACGGGCGCGGCGGGTGTTTTTCCGGGATCCGGGACGATTTCCGCGAGCCAGGACAGCGCATCCGCGTACGACAGGAAGTGGCGCAGGTACTCGGGCGAGGTGTCGCGCATCAGCTTCAACGCGCGATGCACCAGCTGGGCGGAGTTGAGCGGGCCGGCGCCCGTGGGCTCGGCGGCAAGCGCTTCCCGCGCTTGAGTTTCGCTGCGTAGTCGGGACCAGAGTTGCCTGGCCTCGCCCAGGACATCCATCGGCGGAACGTTCGACCGGGTGATCGCAAGCGGCTCCGTATCCGGACCGCCATCGGATGTTCGCGAATGCGTCGCGATGTGCTCGAGCAGCATGCGCAGGCTACCTTGCGATGCCGGCGCGGCAGCGCGATCGGCTGCAGAATCGACAGGTGAGGGCGCCGCAGCCGCCAGCGCGGAGAGCCGGGCCAGCACGTCTTGTTTCGCGGCACCTTGCAGGTTCGCGGCACGGCGTTCCATCGCCTCGATCACGCGTTGCCGTGTCGATGCACCGCGCCCTTCGACGCGTTGCGCGGATGGGCGGGCAGGGGAGCCGTCACCGCTCATGCGCGACGGCCTTCGCCTTCGTCAATCGTGGCACCGGCGCAATCTCCACGCGCCGGTTCCTGGCGCGCCCCGCTTCGTTCGCATTCGACTCCAGCGGCTGCTGGGAACCGAAAGCCGCGGCGAACACCGAAGACGCGGGTACGCCATCGTCGACCAGGGTGCGCGTCACCGTCAGCGCACGCTGTGCGGAGAGTTCCCAGTTGTCGGCGAAGTCGCGGCTGCCGGCGCGCACCGCACGATCGTCGGTGAAGCCGCTGATCATCAGGGCTTCGTCGCGCGTGCGCAGGTAGCCGGCCAGCGGTCGGGCCAGGCTTTTCAGCAGCGCCCGGCCTTCGGGCTGCAGCTGGTCCGAGTTCAGCGCGAACAGCACGTTGCCGCGGATGCCGATGCGCCCGTCGACCAGGGTGATGCGGCCTTCGGCCAAGGGTTCGGCCAGCACCTGCTCCAGCGTGCGCCGGCTCTGTTCGTCGAGCTGGCGCTGGCGCATTTCCTGGTCCAACCGGTGCGACAGCTGCAACTGCACGCCGATCAGGCCGACCAGCAGCAGCGCGAATGCGCCGACCAGCACCGACATCAGGTCGCCGAACGCGGCCCACACCGGGGTCGCCGAATCGGCGTCGAGTTCGATCTCGTCGCTCATGCCGCCTCGCTGTCCACCAGCGTGCGCTGGCCGCCGAGCCGTTGCAGGTCGTCGATGATCTGCTTCTGCGACAGCAGGCTGAGGTCGATGACTTCGCGGGCCTGAGCAACGTAGTAGGCAAGTTGTTCGTCGCTGCGGGACAGGGACTGGTCCAGTGCGCCGCCGATGCGGTCCAAGCGTTCCATCAGCGCTTCGTTCGATTGCCCGAACGCATGCACGGCCGCACCGAAGGCTTCGCCGAGGCTGGCGACCTCGACCACGCTGCCGGTGATTTGTGCCGCCGCGGTATCGAGCCGCGCGGTTTCGGCTTCGACGCGTTCGGCCAGGCGGTTGCCCACGCGCTCGAGCAGGTCCGCCGACGTGGCCACCAGCGCATCGACCGCGGTGCGCTGTTCGGTGGAGGCGTGGTTGACCGCGTCGAGCAGGGTCTCCAGCGTGCCCAGCAGGCGGCTGCGCTCTTCCAGCATCGCGGTGTCGCGCACCATGCTGTCGGAAAGTTTCTGGCGCAGTTCCGCGACGACGTCGGCGGCGGCCTTCGGTGCTTCCGAAGCGGCCTGCACCAATCGGGAAATCTCGGCGATGGTGTCGCGGGCGTGGGCCTGTGATTGCGCCGAGATATCGCTCGCGGTGCGGGCCAGGGTGTCGCAGATCTCGCGTTGGCGTTCGCTGGCGGCGTCGCCGGCCTGGCGCCAGTTGCGGTCCAGTTCCGCGGTCATCGCGGCCAGCGTCCCCGACCAGGCGGACAGGCGCTCCTGTTCGCGCGCTTCCAGTGCGGCCTGCAAGTTGGCATGCGACTGCTGCAGGCCCTGGGCCAGCGAGGTCGCCTGTTGCCCGAATGCCGCGGCGGCCGAGGCCAGCGCATTGCGGTTGCGCTCGGAAAGCTCTTCATGCGCGGCGTTCTGGCGTACCAGCGCGCCGTCCCATGCTTCGGACGCGCGCGACGCAGCGGATTCGAAGCGCGACGACAGGACTTCGACCAGGGTTTCCGAACGCTGGCCGAAGGCTTCGGCGAAGCCGTCCTGGGTGGCGCGCAGCTCCTGCAACAGCGATGCATTGGCTTGCTGCTGCCGCTCCAGCGCCACATTCCACTGGCCGGCGATGTCGTCGGTGGCGGTGCGCAGATGCGTCGACAAGCCGTCGACCTGCCGCTGCGCCATCTGGTGCACGGCATCCTGCAACGCGGCGGTTTCGCGGGCGATGCCGGCCATCGTCGCTTCGACCACCGGTTGCAGCGTGGTGCCGACGATGCCCGCGCTCTCGGCGACGCTGGCCTTCAGCGATTGTTCCACCGACGCCGCCAGACGGGTGTAAACGGCTTCCGTGCGGGCATGGAAAGCCTTCTGGTCGGCGACCAGGCGTTCTCCCGCGGCCAAGTGCTGGCGTTCCAGCGTTTCCATCATCGCCTGCAGGCGGTCGACCAGGACCGGCATCGCCTCGGTCTGGCGTTGCAGCAGCTTGAAGGCTTCCGCGCGCTGGTGCGTCTGCGAATAGGCATGCAAAGTCGTCGCGATCTTCGCGTCCAGCGCATGCACGGCCTGCAAGCGTTCGCGCCGGCACAACGCAGAGAGCAGGCCCAGCATCGCGGAAGCCGCAACACCGGCGATGGAGGTGCCGAAGGCGAAGCCCAGTCCCTTCACCGGCGCGGCCAGCGAACCGCGGATGGCCTGCAGGTCGGTCGCGCTTTCCAGCGCCAGGCCTGTGCCGCGCAAGGTCGCCATCATGCCCAGCAGCGTGCCGAGCATGCCCAGCAATACGAGCAGTCCGATCAGGTAGGGCGTCAACGTGGGCGCGGGCAGCGCCGCGCGCGCGCCTTCGATGCGCAGACGCACTGCGTGGCGCAAACCCGCAGGCAACTGCTCCAGCCATGCATCGAGGGAAGATGGCGGCGCGGCCAAGGCTGCCACGGCCGCATCGAGCGAAGCGGTCGCGCGCTGGTAGCGATGCAGTTCGATTCCGCCCGCCACGTAGCAGATGCCGATCACCAGGGCGACCGTCGCACCAAGCGGGTTCGAGCCAAGGTAGCCAGCGGCGATCCAGCAGATGACGGCGAGGCCGGCGAAGAAGAGGAGATGCTTGGGCAGGTTCCGGGTCATGGGGTCTTTTGCGTGGAAGTTCGAAGCGCGGCGAGCAGGCCTTCGATCGGTTGGAAACGGACGTCGAGTTCGGCCTGCAGCGCTTCCTGCATGTCGCGGCGGAACCCATCCACCCACGCCGGAGAGGCGTTTGCACTGCCCAG
Organism: Pseudoxanthomonas helianthi; assembly: GCF_017939625.1. Taxonomy (GTDB): domain Bacteria; phylum Pseudomonadota; class Gammaproteobacteria; order Xanthomonadales; family Xanthomonadaceae; genus Pseudoxanthomonas_A; species Pseudoxanthomonas_A helianthi. The sequence goes on along the minus strand of NZ_JAGKTC010000001.1, from coordinate 660,778 downwards.
ACGTTCGAAGTGGGCCTGCAGGATGTCGGGAACGCGAGACAGCAAGGTCAACTCGCGCGGGCTGAGCACGCGCTCCATCACCGCATCCACCTCGGCCAGCCGGGTCATGCCGGCCGCGGCCAGCATGTCGCGCAGGCGACCGCGCAAGCGACCGGTCACGACCTGGATATCCCGCTGCAGGCTGACATAGTGTTTGCGGAAGGCAGTTCCATCGGGAAGCTTGTCCGCGGTTGGCTTCGGCGGCGTGCACGCCCGCGACTCCGCGACCCGTGCCTCCAGTCCAGCGCGTGCGCGAACGCATTCGTCGTCGACGGCCGCGTCGAAGTAGGCTCCAGTCGCGGGATCGGGAGAGGCATCCAGCGCCGTGTACAGGGCGACGCCGCGCGGCCAGTCGATCCAGTCGGTCAACCGGTCCGCCAAGGCGGGAGGGGAAGGAGGGTCGAGGCTGGCGACGCGGGACAGCAGGCGAACCAAGGTCGGGCTGCTGACCGCTGCCCGGGGACGAGGTTCCGGCATGCTGAGGCCACAAAAGAAGGGAATTTTACACGGATACGTTTCCCGCAGCAGGCGAGGAACTTCAGGTCCTCGCATTCCCCGCAAGCGGATCCCTGATGCGGTGGCCGCCCTGATCGGCCCGCCGGCATCTCAGGCGAAAGCGGCCACGCCCAGGAGGACGAAGGCGACCACCGCGGCGATTGCATGCGCGATCACCAGCCATGCGGGCAGCAGGCGTTGCCGCCATTTGTAGGCCAGACTCATCACTGCGCCGCCCATGGCCGCGAGCAGGAACAGGGCCAGCGCGGCCATCGCCAGCTGCGGCACCGGCGAAGTGCACAGCGCATACAAGAGCAGGGTCAGGCCCGAGGCGGCTAGCAAGCCGTGCCCCATGGCCAGCCATGCCGGCGGATTGTGCCCGCGGGCGAAACGAATGCCGGCCATGGTCAACCCGCCAAGGGCTGCGATCGCGAACAGGATCGCCGCAGTCTGGAGCATGAGCATGGGTCTCACCTCCACAGGGGAACGACGCCAGCCTAGGAACGCAGGGGTGAATGCCGCGTGTGTTCGAGGTGAAGCGGCGGCGATCCTGGCGCTTTCCGTTATGCGCAGGTGATGCCTGTCGGCGGATATCTCACTCGCTCGTTACTGTCCGGTTTATAGGGTGCCCTTGGTAAATGCAGAAGGGAGAGCCGCAATGAAGTCTCCATCCAAAAGCAGATACGTGCTGGCGGCGCTGGTGGGCAGCCTGGGCCTGGCGCTGGGTTCCGCGACGGCCGCCGAGAAGGATCTCGAATGCAAACTGGACTACACGCTGGACGGCTGGTCGCTGGTCTACGAGGAGGCGACCGGATCCGGCACGGTCCACTGCGGCAAGGAAAGCCTGCCGGTCTCCATCAAGGCGCGCGCGATCGGCGCCACGGTGGGGAAATGGAAGGTGGACAAGGGGCGCGGGCGGTTCACCGACGTGCACGCCATCGACGAAGTGCTCGGCAAATACGTCAAGGCCGAAGCCGATGTCGGCGTGGTTAAAAGCGGGTCGGCGCAATTGCTGACCAAGGGCACGGTCTCGCTCGCGCTGGCCGGAACCGGTGAAGGCGTGACCATCGGCGTGGACGTGGGCCAGTTCGAGCTGAGCCCCCGCTAGCGCAAGCCCGGCAGCGGTATTCCCAAACGCTGAGGTGACATATGGCACGACCCATCTGGTCGGGGACGCTGGCATTCGGTCTCCTCAATATCCCGGTCTCGCTGATGCCCGGCGAGCGCAAGGTGGACATCAGCTTCCGCATGCTGGATTCGCGCGACAAGAAGCCGATCCGCTTCGAGCGGGTCAACGCGGACACGGGCGAAGAGGTGCCCTGGAAGGACATCGTCAAGGCCTTCGAGTACGACAAGGGCAGTTACGTCGTCATCGAGAAGGAGGACATCGCCTCCGCCGCGCCGCAGACCCATGAGTCGGTGGACGTGGAGGCTTTCGTGGATCGCGAGGAAATCGGCGTCCGCTTCTTCGAGAAGCCCTACATCCTGGTGCCGGGGAAAAAGGCCGAGAAGGGTTACGTGCTGTTGCGGCACACGCTCGAGGCCGCGGGGAAGGTCGGCGTGGCGAGGGTGGTGATCCGCACGCGGGAGTACCTGTGTGCGGTGATGCCCGAAGGCGACGCGCTGGTGTTGATGATGCTGCGCTACCCGCAGGAACTGGTGGACCCCGAGGAGTACAAGTTGCCCACCGGCAAGCCGTCGGATTACCGCATCAGCGCCAAGGAGACCGAGATGGCCAAGAGCCTGATCGATTCGATGGTCGTGCCTTGGCAGCCGGACGATTACCACGACGAATTCCGCGAACGCTTGCAGGCGATCATCCGCAAGCGCATCAAGGCCAAGGGCGCCACCACGAAGATCGCCGAGGAAGAGGCGCCCGGACGCGAGGACGTGGCCACCAACGTGGTCGATTTCATGGCCTTGCTGCGCAAGAGCCTGGACGAGAAGAAGCGCACGCCGGCCAAGGCCAGGGCGGAAAAGAAGACGGCCAGGAAGAAGACGGCGCGCAAGGCGGCGAAGAAGACGCGCAAGTCCACGCGCAAGACGGCGTCGCGATGAACCGATGGCGCAAGGTCCCTTTCCCACGGCCCGGTCGACGGAGGACGCACGGTGACGCTGCAGGAATACCGGCGCAAGCGCCGGTTCGATAACACGCCGGAACCCGAGGCCGACCGGCAGCGGAGACGCGGACGCCGTCCGATCTTCGTCGTGCAACTGCACCATGCCAGTCGGCGCCATTACGACTTCCGCCTGCAGGTCGGCAATACGCTGAAGAGCTGGGCGGTGCCCAAGGGGCCGAGTTTCGATCCGGCGGTCAAGCGCCTGGCCGCGGAGGTGGAGGACCATCCGCTGGATTACGCCAACTTCGAGGGCGACATCCCGAAAGGGCAATACGGCGGCGGGCACGTCGCCATCTTCGATCGCGGATTGTGGTCGACGGACGAGGATCCGGAAGCGCAGCTGGCGAAAGGCCATCTTCGCTTCCATCTGTTCGGCGACAAGCTCAAGGGCGGCTGGCATCTGGTACGCACGCACAAGCCCGCGCGGCAGCCGCAGTGGTTGCTGTTCAAGGAAAAGGACGACTATGCAGGGAAGCGCGAGGCCGACGACCTGTTGCAGGGCGTGGCTTCATCTCCGGCCGCTTCCAGGCGCGGCACGGCCCGCAAACAGACGCGTCCGTCGAAGAAGCGGACACGAAGCGGAACCCGCTGGGCGCAGCATGCCGCCGAACTCGAGGGCGCACGCAAGGCGCGGCATCGTCCCGCTTTCGTGGCGCCGCAGCTGGCGACCTTGCAGGCGCAGGTGCCCGAGGGCGAGCGGTGGCTGCACGAGGCGAAATGGGACGGCTACCGGCTGATCGCGCAAATCAACGGCGGGACGGTCCGGCTATGGTCGCGCAACGAACTGGAATGGACGGCCAAGGTGCCGGAAATCGTTTCGGCGCTGGAAACCTTGGGCCTGGCCGACGCGGTGCTGGACGGCGAATTGGTGGCCGGCGCCGGGCGCCAGCAGGACTTCTCCTTGCTGCAGGCCACGCTGTCGGGGGAGAAGAACGCGACGCTGTCCTATGTGCTGTTCGACGTCCTGCAGGTCGGCGAAGTGGACCTCACGAACAGCCCGCAATCGCAGCGCAAGGCCCTGCTGGCGGAAATCCTCGCGGACCCTCCGGACCGACTGGTGTACAGCTCGCATATCGAGGGGCGCGGCGACGAAGCGCTTGCCATGGCCATCGAGCGCGGCCTGGAGGGCATCATCTCCAAGCGGGCCGATGCGCCTTACCGGAGCGGACGCGGCGATGCGTGGCGCAAGATCAAGCAACGGGCGTCCGACGAATTCGTCGTCGTCGGCTACACGGCGCCGCGGGGCAGCCGCCTCGGGCTTGGCGCGCTGCTGCTGGCGGCGCCGGACGCCGAACACGGCTGGCGATATGCGGGTCGCGTGGGCTCGGGCTTCAGCGATACCTTGCTGGCCGAGCTGTCGGAGCGCCTGTCCGGCTCTGCGCGGAAGCCTGCCGATGTCCATGTCGATGTCGACGATCCGGATCTGCGGCGCGCACACTGGGTGAAGCCGGAACTGGTGGTGGAGGTATTCCATCACGGTCGCGGCAACCAGGGATTGTTGCGCCAGCCATCGTTGAAGGCGATCCGCCGCGACAAGGAGGCGAGCGATCTGCGTGAAGCGGCGCCGGGCACACACAAGGCGGAGAAAACCATGTCGACCAGACGCGGCAGATCGGCGAAGAAGCCCACGCCGGTGGAACTGACCAGCCCCGAGCGGGTGGTGTTTCCCGACAGTGGCATCACCAAGGCCCAGGTCTTCGACTATTACCAGCGGATCGCGCGCTGGCTGCTGCCCGAGATCGCGGGACGCCCCGTATCGGTGGTGCGCTGTCCGCAGGGCGCGGCGCGGCCTTGCTTCTTCCAGAAGCACCACACGGCCGGCATGGAACGCGTGGACAGCGTGCCGTTGGAGGAAGAGGACGGGACGCGGGCGGATTATCTGGTGGTGCACGACGAGACCGGCCTGCTGGAACTCGTGCAATTCAACGCCCTCGAATTCCATCCCTGGGGCTCGCAGGCCGACTCGCCGGACCTGGCCGATCGCATCGTCTTCGACCTCGACCCGGGGCCGGACGTGGCCTGGAAACAGGTGGTGGAAGCGGCGCGACTGGTGCGCAAGCGGCTGCGCGCCCTGGGCCTGGTTTCCTACGTGCGCACCTCGGGCGGCAAGGGCCTGCACGTCGTGGTGCCGCTGAAGCCGGCCTGCCCATGGACGCGGGTGAAGGCATTCGCGCACGCGTTCGCCGAGTCGATGGCCGGATCCGATCCGCTGGCGTACGTGGCCACCGCGAGCAAGAAGTTCCGCAACGGCCGCATCTTCATCGATTACCTGCGCAACGGCCGCGGCGCGACCAGCGTGGCGTCGTTTTCGCTGCGCGCGCGCGAAGGCGCGCCGGTGGCGATGCCGCTGCGCTGGGAAGAACTGGGGCGGATCAAGGGCGGCAACGCCTACGACATGGCGTCGGCCTTGCGCCGCATGAAGCGCACGCGTTCGCATCCGTGGAGCGGCTTTGCGCGGCTCCGCCAGAACCTGGACAAGGTCGGGGAGAAACTGGCCCTCGCCGACGAGCGCTGAAGGGCCGGCGTCATCCGGCGCGATGCATCCGTTTCAGGAAACGGATCGCGGCCTGCTCCCACTGGCGCGGCCCCCGGGCACGGCGGGCCGCCTGTTGCAGCCGACCACGCTCCCAGCCATCGAACACGCCGGGATCCACGTAGCTCTTCGCGCAGATCCGCGGCGTGTTGCCCAGTAGCGCCGCGGTCTGGCGCAGCACCTCCTGGCGGACGCGGGTACGGCCGGCTTCGTCTTCCTGCGGCGGCGGGTCGATCGCGGCCAGCAGTTTGAACGCGAACAGCGTCGCGCCCCAGGTGCGGAAATCCTTGGCCGTGAAAGGTCCGCCCAGGTGCGTGCGCAGGTACTCGTTCACATCGTCCGAACCGATGCGCTGCACCGTGCCGTTCTCGCGGTACTGGAACAGCGCCTGCCCGGGAAGCTGCTGGCAGCGCCGGACCAGCCGGACCAGGCGCGCATCGTTCACCACCGCTTCCACCGGCTTGCCGCCCTTGCCGCGGAAGGCGAACTGCACGCGTCCCGAAGCGACAAAATGCGTGTGCACGTTGCGCAGCGTGGTGATGCCGTACGAGCCGTTCTGCTTCTGGTAGCTGGCATTGCCGACGCGCAACAAGGTTTGGCCGAGCAATGCCACCACCAGCGCGACCACCTTCTGCCGGGGGAACCCGGGCAGGGCCAGGTCGGCGTTGATCCGCCTGCGCAGCTGCGGCAGCGCTTCGGCGAAGGCCACCATGCGGTCGTACTTGTGCTGGCCGCGCTCCGACTGCCAATCGCGATGGTAGCGATACTGCTTGCGTCCGCGGGCATCGCGCCCGGTGGCCTGCAGGTGTCCATGCGGATCCGGGCAGATCCACACGTCTTCGTAGGCGGGCGGTATCGCCAACTCGCGGATGCGCGCCAGCGTCTTCCTGTCCCGCAGCGGACGCCCGTCCGGCCGGATGTACACGAAGCCCCGCCCCGCACGCCGCCGGCGCAACCCCGGCTGCGTGTCGGAGGTATAAACCAGCGCCATCGCTCAGAAGTCGTCCACGTACTCGAGCACGAGGCCTTGCCGCGCGGCCACCTCGTCGGAGATGGTGCGGACCGTTTCCGCGAAGGGCGGGCTCACCTCGATCTCCAGCGCGTGCAAGCCCGCGCCCGCTGCATCGTCGACCAGGCCGGCCGAACTGGAATCCTCGTCGTCCAGGTGGGGCATGAGGTCGGCTACCTCTTCGACGCTTTGCACGCCCTCCAGCCCGTGCAGAGCGATGACCAATACTTCGAAGCCGCTTCGGGGTCCGGTGGCGCGGAGCCTGACGTGTGCCATGACATGCCTCCTGGTGCGGCATGCGCATGCGATGCCGATGCGGCAACAACCTAGGCGCGGGTGGATTACCAGTTCGTGAAAAACACGCATCCGGAATTCACGGGCGGATTCACGCGCTGGCAGCGGATCGCGTGAATAGTGGAGGACAGCAATGCCAGGCGGGCCTCGGATGACCAGTACGAACGAAAGCAAGGCCCATTTGTTCGGACGCGAGGCCCGCGAGATTCCGCTTCCGTCGGTAGGCGAATACGAGCCCGCGGAAGATTCCCTGTTGTGGGTGGACATGGCGGGCGAAACCGAGGCCACGCTGGATCGGCTGTGGCAGGACCTGCGCCTGCCGGGCGAAGCGCTGGCGATATGGCGCGAGCGGCGCATCGCGCCATTGCTGGGGAAATCCGATGGCGCGATCTGGCTGCAGGCCTTCCTGCTGCGGCAGGGAAACGGCAGCGCGTTCGCGAGCGTTCCGGTCATGGTGGTGGCCTCCTCGAATACCGTGGTGACGCTGCATGACGAAGCGCTCGAGGAGCTCGCGAGCCTGAAACGGGAGCTGGCGGCGGAACGCGATGCAGGGACCCTGACCGCCGAGCATTTGACCGCTTTCATCCTGGACCGCCAGATCGGAACCTATTTCCATGCGGTGTCGGCTTTCGAATCCGAAGTCGAGTGGCTGGAGGAAAAGATCCTCGACGACGAGCCGCGAGACTGCCTGCCCGACCTCCGTCGCCTGTGCATGGCCGCGTCGAGCCTGCGGCGCACGCTGGCTCTGCATCGCGCGGTGTATTCGGAACTGGCGCGGCCGGGATTCCATCCCGGAAATCCCGAGCGGGTCCAGCGGGGATTCCGGTCGATCGACGAGCGATTCGAGCGCGCGCTGGATATGGCCGAGAACGCGCGCGACCTGGTGATGGAGAGCTTCGGCCTGTTCAGCGCAAAGACCAGCCTGGACACCAACAACTCGATGCAGGTGTTGACCTTTGCCACGGTGGTGGTGGGCTCCCTGTCGGTGATCGCCGGCTGGCTCGGCATGAATTTTCTGGCGCACTTCTACACCAGCGGAGAAGCCGGGTTCGCCATCGCCGTGCTCGGCTCGATCGCCCTTGCCTTGAGTCTGGTGATGTGGGCGCGTCACAAACGCTGGCTCTGAGAAAATTATGCGTATTGCGGAAAGAAATTCTTCATCTTCGGGACGGCGGCCGGTTTCCGTTTCTCGGGTGCCGCGCGCCAGGCGAAGTTGGCACGGCGATTGCAGAAGACCCGGGTGGGTGCGACGTGCACCGGTAAACCAGGAGTTAGAGAAATGGCTACCAACCAGAACCGCAATCCGCAGAACGCCCGGAGCGGGGGGCGCGGCTTCGCCGGCATGGACGATCAGCGCCAGCGCGAGATCGCCAGCAAGGGCGGCAAGGCTGCGCACCGCAGCGGCAACGCACACGAATTCGATTCGGATGAGGCGCGCCGGGCTGGGCAGAAGCGCGGGCAGATGGGCAATCGTCGCGAAGGCGAGTAGCGACTTCGTCGGAAGCGTGAAGCCCATTCATCAGGCGGATCGGGCCACCGCCGCGATGAAAAGGCAAGAGTGATGATCTCCCGTTCCAGCGATCGTCTCGTGGCATGGTTGAGGCAGGCCTACGTGATGGAAAGGGAAGCCGAAGCCATGCTGTCCGTGCAGGTCCGGCGCATCGATCATTACCCGATCCTCGCCCGGCGCCTGCAACAGCACCTGTACGAAACGCAGGAACAGGCACGCAAACTGGAGGCATGTCTGGCGCGCCATGGCGCGTCGGTCCCGTCGGTGAAAGGCGCCACGGCGAGCTTCATGGCCGCCATGCATGCCGCCTGCAACACGCTGGTGTCGGACGAAGTGATGCGCGACGTCGTCGTCGACTACGCGTTCGAGCACATGGAAGTCGCGATCTACGAAACGCTGGTCGTCGCGGCGGAAGCCGCCGAGGACCTGGAGACGCGCGCGGTCTGCCTGGAAATCTTCGAGCAGGAGCGGACCATGGCCTCCTGGCTGGTGGAGCACCTGGAATCGACCGCGCGCCAGTTCCTGGACATGGAGCAATCCGAGGTGGAAGCGAAGCGATGAACCCGGGCAATGCGATCGGGGAACAAACGGACCTGGATGACGGGGACGGCACGGGCATCGCTTCGCCCGCTCGCCTGCGTCGCCTGGCGATCGTCTGGAGCGAGACGGAACCGTGCGCCAGCCATGAGATCGTCACCCTGCGTTTCGCCGCGGCCCGGCTCGCCGCACTGCTGGGCCTGGAGTACGACGATGCGCAGGCCGGCGCCGGTGAGGGCGACGCGACCTACTACCTGCCGATGTTCACCCTGACCCGCGAGGAGGCGGACGCTCGCGGCATCGTCATGGAGTCCCAGTTGTGGGGCGGCATCGTTCCGCACGGATTCGTCGCGACCAAGCTGGTCAGCCACCCGCCTTGGGGAAGGCCGGAGGCCATGCCGGAAGGATGGAAGCACATCGCCGGCATCGAGAAGTACACGCTGCCGGGCTATTCCGTGTTCGCCCGCGACGATGCCTGGCAGGCCGGCAAGGCGCTGCTGCAAGACGGCGCGGTGCGGCTGAAGTGGCCGTTCGCGCGAGGCGGAGGAGGGCAGGCCATGGTGCGCGACCAGCACGAGCTGTCGGCATGGCTGGATGCGGCAAACGACTCCCTGTTTCCCGGCGGGCTGGTGGTCGAGCGCCATCTGGAAAGCGCGAAGACCTACAGCGTGGGAAGCTCGAGCCTGCCGGGTTACGACATCGCCTATTGGGGCGAACAACACAACGTCCTCGACCCTTCCGGCTCGGAGGTATACGGCGGTTCCGCGCTGACCGTGGTGCGCGGTTCCTTTCCGTCGGCGCTGGCGGCCGGCAGCGACGTCGTCCGCGCCATCGTCGCGGCCAACGCCTACGACCGTCTGGTGCGCGGGGCTTACGGCGTGGTGGCGTCGCGGCGGAATTACGATGTCATCGTCGGCGTCGACGCCCGCGGCGACCGGCACTTGGGCGTACTCGAGCAGTCGTGGCGGTTCGGCGGGGCCAGCATGGCCGAGGTGTTCGCGCTGGAGTGGTTTTCCCGCAATCCGGGCAGCAACTCGGTAGCTGCGGAAACCGGGGAATCCTACGGCGACGAGCCGTTGCCCGAGGGCGCGGTCCTTTATTGCCATGGCGACGCGGAGTCGCCGCGGAAGTACGCGAGGATCATCCCCTATGGATGTTGAGCTGGACCATTGCCGGATCGACGTAACCGACGACGAGAATGTCGAGGCCACGGTACTTTCGCCGCAGCGCGAGCTGCCCGGCGTGCTGTTCGTGCACGGCTGGGGCGGCAGCCAGGAACACGATCTCAGCCGCGCGCGGGAAGCGGCCGCCCTCGGTTGCGTATGTCTGACCTTCGACCTGCGCGGCCACAGCGCGCGGGCGGCGAGCCGGGATACGGTGACGCGCGCGCAGAACCTGCAGGACCTGTGCGCCACCTACGACTGGCTCGCCCGGCAGTCGCATGTCGACGACGAGGCGATCGCGGTGGTCGGCATCAGCTATGGCGGCTATCTTGCGGCGATCCTGTCGCAGGTCAGGCCGGTGCGCTGGCTTGCGCTGCGCACGCCCGCGATCTACCTGGACAAGGATTGGGAGTCGCCCAAGCGCCGCCTGCACGAGGATCCCGAGCTGTTGCGCTATCGCCATCGCCCGGTGGCGGTGGAAGAGAACCGCGCGCTGCGCGCATGCGCGCAGTTCGAAGGGGATGTCCTGCTGGTCGAGGCGGAGCACGACGAGATCATTCCGCGGCAGGTCATCGAAAGCTATGCCGCGGCGTTCGGCAGCGCGCGCTCGATGACGCGGCGGCTGATCCGCGGCGCCGACCACGGCTTCAGCGAGAAGAACGCGCAGAAGGACTACACCGACGTGCTGATGGCGTGGATGACCGAGATGGTGGTCGGTTCGCGCGGCGCGATCGCCGAGCGCAAGGTGCGTGCGTACAAGGAGGAAGGGCGCATCGATGGGGTGACGTAAGGCTTGGCTTCGATCCCGAGAGGACCGCGGGATCCGGGCCGGCACGGCGTCGATGCGCCCGCGACGCGGTTACAGGGTCACCGCGCCGCCGGACACGTTCAACAGCGCGCCCGAGGTGTAGCTGGCGGTATCGGCGGCGAGCATGACGTAGGCGGAAGCCAGTTCGGCCGGTTGCCCGGGCCGTCCCATCGGCACGTGGTCGCCGAAGTTCACCAGTTCCTCTTCGGACATGCCGGCGGGGATCAGCGGCGTCCAGATCGGGCCGGGCAGTACGGCGTTCACCCTGATGCCCTGCGAGGCCAGCATGCCGGCGAGCCCGATGGTCAGGTTGGCGATCGCGCCCTTGCTGGTCGCGTAGGGAAGGATGCTGGGGTTGGGTTTCTTCGACTGCACCGAGGCGGTATTGATGATCGCACCGCCTTCCTTCAGGTGCGGCACGGCCAAGCGCACCAGGTTGAACGGGGCATGCACGTTGGTCGCGAAGGTCTTGTGCCATTCGTCGAGGGTGATCTCGTCGAAGTTCTCGAAATAGCGCTGGTACGCCGCGTTGTTGACCAGCACGTCCAGGCCGCCGAGTTTCTCCACCGTGGCGCGGACGAGCGCTTCGGCCTGCTCGGGATCGCTGACGTCGCAGGGATGCCCGTAACCGTTGCGGCCGGCATCGCGGACGTACTTGAGGGTGTGGTCGGCGTCCTTCTGTTCGGTCGGCAGGTAGGCGATGGCGACATCGGCGCCTTCGCGCGCGAAGGCGATCGCCACGGCCGCGCCGATGCCGCTGTCGCCGCCGGTGATCAGCGCGCGCTTGCCGACCAGCAGGCCATGGCCGATGTAGCTTTCCTCGCCGTGGTCCGGTCGCGGTTCCATCTTGTCCGTCTTGCCGGGGAATTTCTGCTGCTGCGGCTTGAAAGGCGGCTTGGGATAGCGCGGTACGCTCATTTCGACATCTCCACCATGGACTGCGGCCACTATTCCGCAGCGCGCATAAGCAGGATGCGAACGCAGGCGCGGCGATCGTCTTCACCCGGCGATTCACCCTTTCTTTCCGCTTGCCTTCCTACAACAGGGCCATCCCCGACTCGCGACCCGGAGGTCGACCATGGCACGTTCTTCGCTTACCGATCAGCCTGGCATCCATGAGCTGCTGTTGCAGGCGCTGGAAACGGAGCAGGGCGGCATCCAGGTCTACACCGCCGCCCTCGGCGCGGCGCAGAACGAGGACCTGGTGCAGGAATGGCAGGAATACCTCGAGCAGACACGACGCCATGAACAGATCCTCGTCCGGGTATTCGAGGACCTGGGCAAGGATCCCGACGAGAGCAGCCCCGGACGCGAAGTCGTCGCGAGCCTGGGCCAGTCGCTGGTGACCGCCATCGAGATGGCCGTGGCCAACGGCGATCCGGCCGCGGCCGAACTGGTCGCCGCCGAATGCGTGGTGCTGGCCGAGACCAAGGACCACCAGAACTGGGAACTGATCGGACAGGTCGCGGCGAAGGGCGGCAAGGAAGGCAAGCTGCTGCAGCAGGCGCATTCCGAAGTCGAAAAGGAAGAAGACCACCACCTCTACCACACCAAGGGTTGGGCGCGCGAACTGTGGATGCAGTCGCTCGGCCTGCCGGCAGTGCTGCCGCCGCCGGAAGAACGCAAGCACGTGGAAACCGCCATCGGCGCGGCGCGCGCCGAGCAGGAGCGCAAGCGGATGCTGTGAGCATGCCTGCGATCCGATCCATCGCATCCCGGAGGCGAGGCGCATGCCGGACATGGATGCGCAAGGCGAGGTGATCGCCAAGATGGCCTTCGCGATGCTGCTGGGCGGCGCGATCGGCCTGGAGCGCGAGATCAAGGACAGGCCGGCCGGCTTCCGCACCCACATGCTGGTGGCCGCCGCCGCGGCGATGCTGACCGGGATGGGCAGCATGATGCTGGCCACGCTGGACCGGACCGGCATGCAGATCAGGATCGATCCGTTCCGCCTGATGGAAGCGGTGATCTCCGGCGTGGCCTTCATCGGCGCGGGCACGATCTTCGCCCATCGCGGCGCGGCCGTGGTCGGCATCACCACCGCCGCGTCGCTGCTGATGGTGGCGGTGATCGGCATCGCCTGCGGGCTCGGCTATCCGTGGCTCGCGCTGCTGGCGACCGCGCTCACGCTGGTGGTGCTGACGATTCTTTCCTGGGTCGACCGCCGCATGTCGCGCAGGCAATCCCCTCACCCCCCGCAACCTGGAGAAGGACATGAAAGTCGGACACATGATGAGTAGCGATGTTTGCGTGGTCTCGCCTGACGACAGCCTGCGCGAGGCCGCGAAATTGATGGCGGAATACGACATCGGCAGCCTGCCAGTGGGCGAGAACGACCGGCTGGTCGGCTTCCTGACCGATCGCGACATCGCGATCCGCGCGGTGGCGCGCGGCCTGAGTCCGGATTCGCGCGTGCGCGAGGCGATGTCCAACGACGTGAAGTACTGCCACGAGGACGACGACATCGAATCGGTCGCCAAGAACATGGCCAGCCTGGAAGTGAGGCGCCTGCCGGTGGTGAACCGCGACAAGCGCCTGGTCGGCATCGTCTCGCTGGGCAACTTCGCCGGCAGCGGCGATTCGCGCGCCTCCCAGGACCTGCTGCAGGGCGTGGCCGCACCCCACTGACATCCCCAAGGACGCAGGTCGGACATGGACACCGAACGCGCCGCGGGTCGCGCAGGGACGGGGAAGATGACCCGCCGCGCGGAGATCGTGCGTTTCCTGTTCCGCTACCGCAACGCGGGGATCTTCCATGGCGTGCGCCTAGACAGCATCCCCGACGACGCGAGCGAAGGCAGCCCCGAGGAATTCGCGCGCGAACTCGAGGCGATGGGGCCGACCTTCGTCAAGCTGGGACAGATGCTGTCGACCCGTCCGGACCTGGTTCCGCCGGCGTACGCGGTGGCGCTGGAGCGGATGCAGGAAAGCGTCGCGCCGGTGCCGTTCGACGCCATCCGCGAGCGGGTGGAGCACGAGCTGAGCGTCCGCATCGGCAAGGCGTTCGCCGCCTTCGACGAACAGCCGCTGGGCAGCGCATCGCTGGCCCAGGTGCATCGCGCGGTGTTGCGCGACCGCAAGGAAGTCGCGGTGAAAGTGCAGCGCCCGGGCGTCGCGGAGCAGCTTATCCGCGACCTGGACGTGCTCAGGGAATTCGCCGACGCCGCCGACCACATGACCGAGCTGGGTCGCCACGTCCGCTTCGCCGACTGGCTCGGGGAGTTCGGTCGCACCCTGATGGCCGAACTGGACTACGTGGCAGAAGCGGAGAACCTGGACCGCTTCCGCGAGCACCTTGCGCCGTTCCCTCTGCTCTGGTTGCCGCGGCCGATCTGGGATTACTGTGGCCGGCGCGTGTTGACCATGGACCTGGTGCATGGCATCCGGGTCGACGAGGTGCCAGGCATACGCCGTGTCGAGGAACCGATGACGCCGCTGGCCGAAGAACTGCTGCGCGGCTATCTCGACCAGGTGTTCGTGCATGGGGAAATCCATGCCGATCCGCATCCCGGCAACCTGCGGGTGACGCCCGAGGGACGCCTGGCGATCTTCGACCTGGGCATGGTCACCAACGTGTCGCCGAAGCAGCGCGATCGCCTGCTCAAGCTGCTGTTCGCCGCGGTCGACGGGCGCGGCGAACAGGTCGCGGAAGAGGGCATCGACCTGGGCGTGCGCCTGGCCGACTACGACGAATCGCGCTACATGCGCGAGATCAGCCAGCTGATCGCGCGTTACGCCGCGCATCGCGCCTCGATGTCCGAGGGCAGGGTGTTGCTGGAACTGGTCCGCATCGCCACCCGCTGCGGCCTGCGCGCGCCGCCCGAGTTGAGCCTGCTCGGCAAGACCCTGCTCAACCTGGATGCGGTCTGCGATGCGCTGGCGCCGGAGCTGGATACCCAGCGGGTCATCGAGGACCAACTGCAGCACGTCATGCGCGCCAACCTGCGCCGTTCGCTGTCGCTGCCGGCGCTGGCCAGCGAACTGCTCGAGGTGCAGGGATTGCTGCGCGACGGTCCGCGCAAGTTCTCCGACATCCTGTCGCTGCTCGCGGAAAACCGCCTGCAGTTCCGGGTGGTGGGCCTGGACGAGTCGCGGATGATGGAGAACCTGCAGAAGATCGCCAACCGCATCGCCATCGGCGTCATCACCGCCGCGCTGATCCTGGCCTCGGCGCAACTGATGCGGGTGCCGACGCCGCACACGCTGTGGGGTTATCCGATCGTCGCCCTGGTGCTGTTCGTGCTGGCCGCGGCGCTGGGCTGCGGCATCGTGCTCAGCGCCTTGCTGCGCGATCATCGCGCACGCGACCGGGAAGAACGGGGCCCGCGCTGAAGGCGGGCAGATCCTTCGGCTCACCCCGTGTCAGGGCGTCAGGATGACCTTGCGGCAATCGTCCTGCTTGTCGTTGAACATCGCATAGCCCTTGGCCGCCTCCTGCAGCGGCAGCTGGTGCGAAATGATCGCTTCGGGATGCAGCCGGCCTTCCTGCACGGCATACAGCAGCTCCGGCAGATAACGCTGCACGTGGGTCTGGCCCATCGCGAAGTGCAATCCCTTGTCGAACGCGTCGCCGAACAGGAAGGCATGGAGGACGCCGGCATACACGCCCGCGACGCTGATCACGCCGCCGCGCCGGCATGCCGCGATGCATTGGCGCAAGGCGGTGCCGCTGCTGCCTTCCAGTTTCACCGTGGTGAGCACGGTTTCGGCGATCGAACCCTTGGCTTCGAAACCGACCGCATCGATGCAGGCGTCCACGCCGCGGCCGGCGGTGGCTTCGACGATCTCCGCCACCGGATCGTCCTGTTCGTCGAAGTTGATGGGCTGCACGTCGTAGGTGCGCGCGGCGAAGTCGAGCCGGTAGGGATGGTGGTCGACCATGAAGATGCGTTCAGCCCCCATCATCCGGCAGCAGGCCGCGGCCATCAGCCCGACCGGCCCGGCGCCGAAGATCGCCACGCTGGTTCCGCGCCTGACCGCGGCATTGATCGTCGCCTGGTAGCCGGTGGGCAGGATGTCGGACAGGAACAGCACCTGTTCGTCGGACAACTCGTCGGGGATACGCAACGGGCCGACGTTGGCGTGGGGCACCCGCACGTATTCGGCCTGTCCGCCGGGAATGCTGCCGTAAAGCGAACCGTAGCCGAACAGCGCGGCGGGCGGGCGGACGTCATGGCGGTTGAGGGCGGTGCCCGATCCGGTATTGGTGCATTCGCAGGCCGCGTGTTCGCCCAGCTTGCAGAAGAAGCATTCGCCGCATGCGATCACGAACGGGATCACCACGCGGTCGCCCTTGGCAACCTCGGTGACGCCCCGGCCGGCGGATTCGACCACGCCCATGAACTCGTGGCCGAGCACGTCGCCTTCGCGCACGCCCGGTATCTTGCCGCGGAAGATGTGCAGGTCCGATCCGCAGATGGCGGTGGCGGTAACCCGGAGGATGATGTCGTCCGCATCGCGCAGCTCGGGGTCGGGCACGGTTTCGACGCGCACGTCCTTGTTCCCGTGGTAGGTCAGTGCATGCATGCGTCGGGTCTCCGGTCAGGCGGGCGAGGGTGCGGCCGCCAGCCGTTCGCGCTGGCCGTACAGGTCGATGTCGCAGGCCGATGCTTCCAGCAAGGCGATGGCCCGGTGCGCCCGGCGGCGGATCTGCGCGGAGTTCGACAGCGCCAGCCCGTTGCACAGTCCGTGCGCGGTTTCCAGCCATTGGCGCATCTCCCCGGCCGCGCGCCGGTCGAAGTTGGGGCTGGGCAATCCCTCGACCGAACGCATCGATGCGTAGGGCAGGTCGGCATGCGCGGGCAGGATTTCCGCCAGTTCGTCCCATGCGCCGCCGGGCGCCAGCGCGCTCTGCCAGCGTTCCGCAGCCGCGCGCAATTCCTCGTCGGACGCGCGCTGTTCGACGACTTCGGCCAGTGCCCTGGCCGCGGCCAGGTGACCGGCCATGCGCACCATCCGCGCCAGGCCCGCCGCGTTGTCGGCGCGGCGTTGCTCCACCAGCGTGCGGACCACCCAGGCGATGGCCAGCGCGGACAATCCCCAGGCGAGGGGACGGAGGCGCCGCGCGCCGGATCGCCGGTCGGAACCTGCTTCCAGCGTGCGGGGCCTCGCGTGCGGCATGCCCATCAATGCGTGGTTCCGCCCACCGCCGTGGTGCCGGGCGCCTGCGGGACCTTCTGGGAACGCTGCTCATCGCCCGTGGTCTTCGCACCGGACGTCGTCGCTCCGGACGTCGTTGCCCCGGATGTCGTTGTCCCGGATGTCGTTGTCCCGGACGTCGCCATCGACCCCGTCGCTTCCGAGCGGGTCTGCTGGCTGCCGCTTACCCGGATTTCGTTGCGCACGTCCTTGACCCCGCTGCAGGCGTCGGCGATGTCTTCGGCGCGGTGCTTCATCCAGCGGTTCTCGACGGTGCCCTGCAAGGTCGCGACGCCGTCGCTGACGCTGACGTTGATGTCGCTGGCGTCGAGCAGCGCATCCTCGGTGAACCGTTCGTTCAAGTCCTCGGTGATGCGTTCATCGGAGCGCCGGTAGTTCCTCGGGCCGCGTCCGCGATGCTCGCCCATGCGCTGGGTCTGTCCGCGTTCGCTGTATCCGCGTTCGTTGTAATAGTCGTTGCCCAGGCCGGCGTAGCCGGTGTCGTAGCGCGAACCCGTGTCGTACCGCGAACCGGTGAAGCCGCGATCCTGTTCGGAATAGCCGCTGCCCAGGTAATCGTTGTATCCCGTGTCCGGGCCGCGTCCGTAGTTGCCCTGGTCGTAGCCGCCCTGGCCGTATTCGCGCTGGCCATAGCTGCCCTGGCCGAGGTTCTGCTCCGGCCGGCGGCCATAACCCTGGCGTCCCTGGCTGTAGCCGTAGAGGCTGTCCTCGTTGCGATAGCCGCCGCGGCCCTGGCCGTACCGGCTGCCGCTCTGCTCGGTCCTGCCGCCACTGCCATAGCCATAGCCGGTGCTTCCATAGCCGTATTCGCGTCCGCGGGCGCCCTCGCCCATGGCCTCGTCGTCCTCGAACCGGGCGCGTCCGGCACGCGAAGTTTCCGCGCCTGCGCCGGAATAGAACTCGGTTTCATCGAAGCCGCGTCCGTATTCGCGTTCGCGTCCCGGTTGCGGTCCGTACGGCCCGCGTTCGCCGCGGGCGATGTGCTCGCGGTAACCGCGATCGCCGCGGTAGGCCTGGCCTTCTTCGCGTTCCGTGCCGCCGGTGGCGCGCGAAATCCCGTATCCCTCGCCGTACCCGCGTTCGCCATGCTCGCGGGATGCTTCGTAACGCCGATGTTGCTGGTTCATGTCGTCCCTCCGGTTGTCCCACCATTCGCGGCCCATTTCCGCCACACGGACGGCCAGGTTCTGCAGATCGCTGAGGGCCGCTTTCAGCTCCGTTCCCACTTGTTTGTCCATCACGATGGTTCCTCTTGTGGTTGGCCCCGGTCGGTATGCAATAGCCATGCCAAGGCGCGGGACCTGATCCTTGGCGCTCGCGTCGCCGCGCCGTTCCGTCGCAGCGAAAAAATTTCCGCACGGTTGCAGCTCTTTCTTCCTCGCGTGCGCAGCGGCGGATTCATCCGTCGTCGTCCTCCAGGTTGGCGGCGTGGTGGCTGCTGTGCAGCGCGATGTGGGCCATCTCTTCGACCAGCTGGTATTCGGCCGCCATGTGCAGCAGCATTTCGGTCAGCGCGATGTGCGCGGTGTTGGGCGTGTGCGCATACAGCTCGTCGACGGCGGGCTCCAGGTGCGCCATGACCCCGAAGATGTCGGTGTCGGCGGCATCCTGCAGCGCGGACGGCAGGAAGGTGTGCAGCCGCTTGCGGATGTGTTTGGGAATCTGGGTCTGCATTTCAGGCAAGCCGGCTGTCGAGACGGTAGACCTCGCAATGTTCCGTGGTGCACGCCCGCCACTCGGGACAAGCGGGATTGATGATCAGGTTGTACGCACCCGGCACCAGCACGCTGGGCACCCGCAACACCGGCGAACGGCATGAAGCCAGCCAGCCGTCGCCCATCTGCTGGACGTCGCTCCGGTAAGGCCAGTCGCGCCAGCCTTCCGGCAACGATTCCGGCTCCTCGATCCATTCCCGTCGCAGCGCGGTGCGCGCGCAACAGATTCCGTCGTGCGCCTGGCCGTGCAGGTGCGCCAGGAATTCCAGCATCGCCGTGGACGGCTCGCACGACGCATAGATCGCGGGGGCGTTGCCGCTGGTCCAGCGGCCCGGCTTGTCCTGTGCGGCGAACGGCGTCTTTTCCGGGTCGTTCTCGAACACCTGGAAAGCCCTGACGATCTCCATGCGTTCTCCTGGATGTCCGCGGCCAGCTTAGGGGCGGCCCCGATAACAGGATGTCGAACGCGGCCTCACGACGAGGCAACACGCGATGGCCGATGCTCGGGCCATGACCGAGGTGTTTTCGTTGATCGTCACGCCGCGGCGCGTGGAATGCGTCGTGGGCCGGATCGACGACCCCGCCGATCCGGAGGGTGGCGAGGTCGCATGGAACGGACGCAGGCTGCGCCTGGTGCACGAGCAGCGGGAGAACGGCGAGGACCTGGTCTGGTTCATCTATGGGGACATCGCGCTCTCCAAACCGGAAACCCTGTCCCGTGCCGCGCAGTGGGCCGAATCGACGCGGCGACGGCAGCGCCCCACGCTGCATTGACATCCTGCTCACGGGGGACTGTTAGCGTCGAACGCATGAACAACGCCTCCGCGCACCCGTGGTACGTGCGCCATGGACTCGGCCTCGCCTTGCTGGCGATCTGCGTGGTGAGCCTTGTCGGGCAGGTCCTGGCCGGACACGCCGCCTGGAACGAAGAGCGCGCCGACGAGGGCATGTCGCCGCTAAGCCTGGTGGCCTATCTGGAAACCGGCCATTTCGTGTCGGCCACGTTCGAGAACTGGGAAAGCGAATTCCTGCAGATGGGCATGTACGTGCTGCTGACCGTCTGGCTGCGCCAGCGCGGGTCCGCGGAATCGCGTCCGCTCGATCCCGCCGAGGAAGAGGAGCGCGTGATGCCGGGACCGGCACCCGCCTGGGCGACGGCGGGAGGCTGGCGCGAATTCGTCTATTCGAACTCGCTGGCCATCGCCTTTTTCCTGCTGTTCGCCGCGTCGTTCCTCGCCCACCTCGAAGGCAGCTGGCGCCACGAACTGGACGAGCGGGCGATGAAGGGGAAGCCGCCGATAGCGCTGTGGGACCACTTCACCGGCAGCCAGTTCTGGTTCGAGTCGTTCCAGAACTGGCAAAGCGAATTCCTGTCGGTGCTCGCCATCGTGGTGCTGTCGATCTTCCTGCGCCAGCACAACTCGCCGCAGTCCAAGCCGGTTCGCGCACCGCATCGGCAGACGGGGACATGAGCCGTCGTCGCGGCGGGATTTTCACGCGATGCTTACGCCCCGTCGGCAAAGTGTTGCGCCGGTTGCATCAAGGGCACGACACGTGACACTTCCGCTGGCTGGGCGGCGCATTTTGGTTGCCGAGGACGAATATCTGTTGGCGCAAGCCTTGGCCGACGCCCTGCAGGACGCGGGCGCCTCGGTCGCCGGCCCCGTCGGCGGCGTGAACGATGCGCTGCGCTCGCTGGCCGGCCCGCCGTTGCCGGACGCGGCCATCCTCGA
Organism: Pseudoxanthomonas helianthi; assembly: GCF_017939625.1. Lineage (GTDB taxonomy): Bacteria > Pseudomonadota > Gammaproteobacteria > Xanthomonadales > Xanthomonadaceae > Pseudoxanthomonas_A > Pseudoxanthomonas_A helianthi. Next base: position 640,663 of record NZ_JAGKTC010000001.1, on the reverse strand, counting down.
CATGAACCTTGGCGGCGAGAGCGTGTACCCGGTCGCCGACCGGCTGCTGGAGCAGGGCATCCCCTTCGTGTTCACCTCCGGCTACGACCGCGACATGGCCCCGTCGCGCTATGCCCACGCACCCCATTGCACCAAGCCGATCCTCGCCGACGAGGTGATCGCCGCGGTGGCCGGGCTGTTGGCGCAGGGGTAGGTGATGGATCGGCCGGTCGGCCAACGCAAACTGCGCGAAAGCGATACGCGTTTCCGCCAGTTCGGCGAGGCCTCGTCGGACGTGTTGTGGATACGCAACGCCGACACCCTGGAGCTCGAGTACCTCAGCCCCGCGTTCGACCACATCTACGGCATGGACCACCGTTCCATGCTGGCGCGGCCTGCGCTGGAAAGCTGGATCGAACTGATCCTGCCCGAGGATCGCCACATGGTTCATGAGGCGATCGGGAAAGTCCGCAACGGCCAGCGGGCATTGACCGAATATCGCATCTGGCACCCGGAAGGCCGCGTCCGCTGGATGCGCAACACCAAGTTCCCGTTGCTGGACGACGACGGCAAGGTCGTCCGCATCGGTGGCATCGGCCACGACGCCACCGAGGAAAAAGAGGCCGCCGACCGGCTGCAGGTACTCATCGCCGAGTTGCAGCATCGCACCCGCAACCTGATGGCGGTGGTGCAGGCGGTTTCCGAACGCACCCTGCGCGAATCCGCCACGCTGGCCGAGTTCGGTCCGGCGTATTCGGACCGCCTGCGCGCGATCGCCCGCGTGCATGGGCTGCTGTCGCGCCTGACCGATGGCGACAAGGTTTCGTTCGACGAACTGCTGATGGAGGAACTGCGGGCTCACGGCGTCAATGGCGAGCGCGTTCTCCTGGACGGACCCTCCGGTGTACGGCTCCGCTCCACCACCTTGCAGACCTATGCGTTAGCCCTGCACGAGCTGGCGACCAACGCGACCAAGTACGGCGCCTTGTCGACGGATTCCGGCCGGCTCGCCATCCGCTGGCGTACCGCCTCGCGCGAGGACGGCACTCCGGTCTTGCAGATGGAATGGCGCGAGCAATTCGAAACGCCTTCGGAACGGCCTGCGGACGGCGTGCACTCCGGCGGCTACGGGCGCGAGCTGATCGAGCGCGCCCTGCCCTACCAGCTCAAGGCGAGGACTTCCTACCGGCTGGAGCCGAACGGTCTGCTTTGCACCGTCGAAGTGCCCCTGCCGACCGATTGAACGCGGCCTGTCGGTCACGTCGCTTTTCACCCGCTCGGAATCCCGCGCATTGCACCCTGCCCGCAACTGCGCGGCATTGCACGTTCGGAGGCGGCGCACCTCGCAACCAACGAATGCAGGAGGTTCCCATGAAAGTCGCGCGCATTTCCCGGCTCCTCGCGACCGCCGCGCTGTCTCTCGCGGTGACGGCCACTTCCGTCTTGGCGGTGGCCCAGCAGGCCATTCCGCGGGATACGGTCGGCGACAAGAACAAGACTTCGCAGCCGATCGGCGACGCCTGGATCACCACCAAGGTGAAGTCCGAGTTGATGGTCGCCGACAACGTGCCGGCGAAGGACATCGAGGTCGAAACGACCAACGGCGTGGTCAGGCTCAGCGGCATGGTCGCCGACCGGGCGCAGAAGGACAAGGCCGTCGACGTCGCGGGCCGCATCGACGGCGTCACCCGCGTGGACGCCAGTGCATTGATGGTACAGCCCGCGCGCTGACCGCACCGGCACCGCCATGAAACACCGACAGGTCTTCCTCACCCAAGGCATGGAGCAGGCGCGCGATGCGGCGCAGGCGGCGCGGGACTGTCGCGTCGCGGACGACGACATCTCGTTCGTCGCCCGCCGCGACATGGAGATCAACCGCATCAGCAACCGGCGCAAGATCGCCGACAGCGACTTCGTCCCCGCCGCGTTCCGCGGGGCGCTGTATGGCGCCGCGCTGGGCCTGGTGGGCTCGCTGGTGGTGCTGACTGTGTTCGGCGGAACGCATTGGTGGGGCCTGGCGCTGGGCATCGCGATGGGCGCCGTGCTCGGCGCCTGGGCCTCGTCGCTGATGGGGGCCGCGATCGTCGATCCCGTGCATCGGCGCTTCGCCAGCGAGATCGAGGCGGGCAACGTCCTGGTCGTGGTCGATGCCGAAGAGTCGATGCAGGAGGAACTGGAAGCGGCGATGGCCAGGGTCGACGCGCGGAAGCTGGATTACGACACCCCATCGGTAATGAGCTGAACGGGGAAACGATTCCTGCGTGATCGCGTCATGTGTGATCGCGTCATGTGTGATCGCGTGGCGCGCGCGACTGCTTGCGCTTTACTTCTTCGCGCTGGTCGCGTTCGCCGCGATCCTGCACCGACTCCTTCGTCGACTTCCCCGGCCTGTCCGGATCGGACTTGACGGTCGCGGCGCGCCGCTTGGGTCCCTTGAACACCGGGGGAGTCGCGGCAACCGGCGGCGATCTGGAGGGAATGAAGGGCGAGGGCGGGTCGCTGGCGGGAAACGATTCCTCCAGCGCTTCGTCGTGGTTCTCGCTCTCGTGGCGCTTGCGGTGATGCCGCTCGACCGGCGATTCCGGGCGGTTGCGGTTCTCGCCCGGAGCGGGCGGATCCTTTCGATCTCGGTTCATGGCGTGCTCCTCGGGGGCAGGTGCTGCGATGGCCGCGACGCGTCGGCTAGGCAGGCCCTGCTGCGGTAGCGGATCCTTGCAGCCGTGCTTCTGCAGGGAGGGTCTTGCGCGCCGCGTGCCGCTGCCGACCCGCGACCATGGCGACCAACTGCGGCGCGCGCATCTTGCTCCAGCGGGCGCCCCATCTCATGCCCGCATCGATCGAACGGACCACGATCACCGGATGGGGCTGCACCGAATCGTTCAAGTGCACGCGTACGACCCAGCCCAGGCGTTGCTGGCGGACTTCCAGCACTTCGACGTCGTCCAGAAACAGGCGTCGCCGATCCTTTTCCTTCAACCAGCGGAAGCATTCTGGCAATTTGCTCGGTAGCGCTTTGGTCATTTCGGATTCCTCTTGCGTTGCCGGTGGTGCACCGGTTCCGCGTGTCGGAAAGGAAACGACGGTCCGGTGCTTACCTTGGCATACGCAATTCCCGTGCCATCGCCGCCGGGTTCCCATGGATGAGTTGCGATGCGCCGAGACGCGCAGGTTGTGCCCGCGAGTGAAATTTTTTCTTCACGCGATGACCGGAAAGCCGGCTCAGCGGGAAGGAAGTTCGCCGGAAGGCGGGTCCTTCTTGCGGACCAGCGCCGCGCACTCCGCGATGGCCGCTTCCATCTTGCGCAGGACTTCCATGGCTTCCCGGCGTTCGGCGCCGGAGAGACGCAGCTTGTCCTTCAGGATCAGCACGCCGATGGAGATGATGTTCAATTCGTTGCGCAGCCGGTGCAGCGATTGCTCATCCATGGGAGCGCAGCCGTGCCAGGTGGTTGTGGATCGTGCGCACGCTGACCCCGAGGCTCTTCGCCGCCGCGGTCTTGTCGCCGCGATGGTAGGCCAGGGTATGCCGCAACATCTCGTCCTCCATCTGGCGGAAGGTCATGCCAGGACGGAAGCAGATGCGGTCCGCTTCGATGGCGGAATGTTCACGGCATCCGATCGGAGTGACGTGGACCAGGCTGTTCGGCGATCGCAAGTACGCGCGTTCGGTGGCGGACATCAATTCGCGGACGTTGCCGGGCCACGCGTAGGCGAGCAGGCGCGGGAGACAGGCCGGGTCCAGTCGCCTGTCTTCTTCGTATTCCCGGTTCAGCGCGTGGACGAACGAGTTCGCCAGCAACTCGATGTCCGCGCCGCGCGCGCGCAGCGGCGGTATCTCGATGGGAAAGCGCGCCAGCCGGTAGTAGAGGTCGTCGCGCAGCGGACCGGGTTCGCCGGTCTGGATGCGATGGGTCGCGGCGATGATGCGCACGTCCAGTGCCACTTCTTCCGTGCCGCCGACGCGGACGATGCTGCCGGTTTCCAGCGCGCGCAACAGGTAGACCTGCAGCGCGGCGGGCATTTCGCCGATTTCGTCGAGGAACAGGGTGCCGCCTTCGGCCTGCTCGAAGTAGCCGCGGTGGCGGCTGTTCGCGCCGGTGAACGCACCGCGTTCATGGCCGAACAACTGGCTGGCGAGGAGATCCGCGGGAACTGCACCGCAGTTGACGCTGACCATGCGGCCGCGTCTTCCACTCTCCTGGTGGATGGCGCGCGCCACCATTTCCTTCCCCGTCCCGGTTTCGCCGGCGATCAGCACGCTCAGCCGGGTCGGGGCGACGCGCCCGATGTCCTCGCGGACCTGCATCATCGCCGCGCTTTCCCCGATCAGCAGGCGACCATGGTCGAGCTGGCCCTTCATCCTGCTGGAGAATCGCGCATGCGCCTGGCTAAGCAGGCGATCGATGGCGCCTTCTTCCAGCGGTTTGCCCAGGAACTCGTCGGCAGGAGAGGCGACGGCGCGGCGGATTTCATCGGCATCGCCGGTGCCCGATACGAACACGATCCGGCCGCGGTGTTCGGGCGGACGGCTTTTCAACACATCGAAGCCCGTGCCGTCGGGCAGGGCCATGTCCAGCATGGTCAATTCCGCGTCGTTCCGGTTCAACCAGGGACAAGCTTCCGCGACCGTGTGGAACTGTTGGGTCTGGAAGCCCCTGCGCTTGGCGATGGATGCGAGAAACAAGCCGAAATCATGATCGTCGTCGACGATCGCCAGCGTGGGCGCGTTCATATTTGTCTCCGTGCCTTCAGCTATGCGGAAACTATATGAAAAGGCCCGTTACCGTCGCGCGAATGGTTGAGCAAGATCCCGCGTCGCGGGTTTGCGGCAGGCCGGGACAGGCGTCGGGGCGACGGTGACCTATCGCGACTTCATTGCCGAAATGATTTCCCTGGCCCTTGCGAGATGATGGGCCACGGCTTCGCGCGTTTCCGCCAGATGCGTCTGCACGGCGGGAGTGGTCGCCTGCGGGATGAGTTTCGAGTCGAGGACGGACAGCGCCTCGGCATGGCCCTGGACCATCGCGTCCATGTAGGCGCGGGCATAGGTGGGGCCGGACATGGCCGCCAGCTTGGCGAGTCCGGCTTCGCCGGCCTTGCGTTGCTTGACGGCGTCTTTGCCGGTCTGGTTGGCGCCCAGGGCCGCGGTCTTCTGCTGGTTGTCGGTGTGCTGCTCGAGCATCATCCGGGCGAAGGCTTCGACATCGGCGGTGACGCCCTTGTCCAGCGCCTGCTGCGCGGCGGCGATCTCGTGTTCGTTGATCGCGTTGAGCACGCCCAGCGCGTCGCGTTCCTCTTCGGTCGCGACCGACTCGTTCGTGTCCACCGGATTGTTCGCCGCTGGCGAGGGCGCAGGATTGATCGTGGCGTCTGCGCTTGTGGCGGGTGGCGCCGGCATGTTCGGGTCGCGGCAGCCAGCCAGAATGGCGAATCCCAGGACAACCAGGCCTCGCGTGATTTCATTTCCCATCTGCATGCCCCTTCGGGGGAATCAGGCCTTCCTTATCCTTGTCGATCGAGGAAGAGAAGATGAAAAGGCGCATGTGACCTTCTCGAACAGGCGCGGGGCAGACGGCGTCGTTGCCGGTCCATTTCCATTGTTTTCACCGGCGGGCAACCCGAGGGAATTCATGCTTCGGGCACCAGAGAACGGAGACGGACGATGGCATCGCACTCTTCCAGGCAAACCACGGATCACGCGCGCATCCGCGAATGGGCGGAACAACGCGGCGGACGCCCCGCCAGCGTACGCGGCACTGAACAGGACGAGCATGTCGGCGTCCTGCGGATCAAGTTCAGCGAAGACGAGGATCTCGAAGAGATCGATTGGGATGAGTTCTTCCAGAAGTTCGATCAGGAACGACTGGCCTTCCTGTATCAGGACGAGACGCTCGACGGCGGGCAGAGCCGCTTCTTCAAATTCGTGGATCGTCAGTCCTAGAAACCTTCCGACCTCTCCGGACCGGGTCGTTCGCCGGTCGGCATCTTTTGCGCTGCCCTATCGACGCGCGGTGCCTTCGCGGTTGCCGCGTCGAATATGTTTCGGTCAATTGGTCGCGCTGCGCGCGTCTTCAACCCGAATAGGCGATGGTCGTCATCAAGGCGTTCGCCGCCTGCCGCGAATCCAGGCGCGTGTGCTGCACGACGATGGGAACATCCGATTCGATCGTGCTGGCGTACGGCGTGGCCCGGGGTACGGGTTCCGGATCGGTCAGCGCGTCGAAGCGCAGGTGCAGGGTACGGCGCGGCTCGACGCGTGCGCGATAGGGACCGGCAGGATCGCGGTCCTCGAAGTAGAGCGTGATCGCCAGATTCGCCGGCGCATCGCCGGCGTTCAGTACGCAGCACGTTTCATGGCTTTGCAACGCCGGGTCTTCTCCCGTGCTCCAGCCCGGCAGATATCCCTCGGCGATCGCCCAATGCCTGCTTCCGATCGAGTTGGCCATGCACCGGATTTAACACGCGGAATGCTCATCCCGCGTCACAAGGCTGCATCCATCGCCTTAACAGCGGCGGATTAAGCTGGGCCGGAAAGGAGTCATGAAATGGCCATCGTCGGCTTCCATGCATCCCACGAGCAATTCGCCCCGAGCGAATTGTTGGCGCTCGTGCAACAAGCCGAACGGGCCGGCTTCCAGGCGGTCACCTGCTCGGACCATTTCCATCCTTGGAGCCGCGAGCAGGGCCAGAGCGGCTATGCATGGAGCTGGCTCGGCGCGGCGATGGCGCTGACCCGGCTGCCGTTCGGCGTGGTCTCTTCGCCAGTGGGCCGTTATCACCCGGCCGTGGTCGCGCAAAAGGCCGCGACGCTGGCGGAGATGTTTCCGGGCCGGTTCTGGATGGCCGCCGGCAGCGGCGAAGCGCTCAACGAAGCGATCACCGGTGAGGCCTGGCCGACCAAGGAGGCGCGCAACCAGCGCCTGCTCGAAGCGGTAGAGGTGATGCGTTCGCTGTGGTCCGGGCGGCAGGTCGACCATGACGGTGCGTTCAAGGTGCGCCACGCGAAGCTCTACACCTTGCCGCCACGTCCATCGCCACTGGTGCTGGCGGCGCTGACGCCGGAGACCGCGCGCTGGGGCGCGGCGTGGGCGGACGGACTGATCACGGTCAGCATGCCGAAGGAGCGCCTGCGCGCCATCGCCGCGGCGTACCGCGACGCGGGCGGGCGGGGCGAGCTGCACCTGCAGGTCAAGTTGTCCTATGCGCGCGATGCGCGAACGGCATCGCGCGACGCGTGGACGCAATGGCGGACCAACGTGCTGCCGCCCGATGTCTCGGAAAACCTGGGCGTTCCCGAAGAATACGAGGCCGCGGCCGCCTCGGTCAGCGAAGCCGATGTGCGCCAAGCGGTGCACGTCTCCGACGATCCCGGCCAGCACGCCGCATGGTTGCGCGAGTACATCGCCCTGGGCTTCGAAAACCTGTACCTGCACAACGTCAATCGCGACCAGGGCGGTTTCATCGCCGACTTCGGCGACGCGGTGTTGTCCCGCCTGCGTTGACCGCCATGCCTGCGAATAGCCGCCCCTCGTCATGGCGCAGGCAATGGGTGCCGCTCGCGAAGCGGGCGTTCGTTTCCGGGTCGGTGGCCAGCGTGGTCTCCACGCTGGTGATTTCGCTGTGCGGACGCCGCCGATCGGGCAGCCTGAGCGCAGGAACCAACGCGACCAGCCACTGGCTGTGGGGCGATCGCGCCAGGCACCGGGCCCAGCCCTCGCTGCGCCACACCGCGGTGGGCTACGCGATCCACCACGCCAGTTCGGTGTTCTGGGCGGTGTTGCACGAACGGGCGGTCCGCAACAGGCACGACAGCCTGGCGATCGCATCGAGCGCCGGCGCGATCGCCGCCGTGGCCTATGTCGTGGACTATCACGTGGTGCCGCGCAGGCTCAATCCCGGCTTCGAAAGCCGGCTGTCGCCACCGGCGATGCTGGCGACGTATTCGGCCTTCGGTGCCGGACTGGGCCTGGGTGCGCTTATCGCCAGACGCGTCATCGGCGGACAGCGTCCGGGCGCGTCGCGCCGATAGCGATCAATCCGGGCCGCGGTCCTCGAGGGGCCATGCGCTGGGTTGCAGCGGCGCGTTGGCCGGTCCGTTGAGCACGGCGCCGGTCTGCGCATCGAAGCGCGATCCGTGGCAGGGACAATCCCAGGATTTTTCCTGTGGGCTCCAGCGCACCGCGCAGCCGAGGTGCGGGCATTGCGCGGAAAACGCCGCGAAGTCGCCATCGCCTTTCCGGTAAACCGCGATCCGGTGCATGCCGTGGCGGACGACCGCGCCTTCGCCGGGCGCCAGTTCTTCCGGCCTGGCGATATCGCCGGACTCGACCCAGTCGCGGTATTGCAGCGCGACGTTGGTGTTTTCGCGTATCCAGTCGCCGGAGGCCCGGAGCAGCTTGCGCTTCGGATCGTAGAGCGTGGCCCATGCGTTGTCGCGGCCGGCGATCAGGTCGGCGATCAGCAGTCCGCCGAGGGTGCCGTGGGTGATTCCGTTGCCGGAATCGCCGGTGATCACGTAAAGATTCTCTTCCCCGCCGGCATCGGCACCGATGAACGCCAGGCCGTCGGCCGGTTCGATGATCTGTCCCGACCAGGCATGGGTGAAGGAGTGCACGCCCGGCAGCTTTTCCCGGGCCCATTCCTGCAGGCGCACGAAGGCCTTCGGATCGTGGTCCTGTCCGGTCTTGTGATCCTCCCCGCCGACGATCACCCATTTGCCGTCGGCCGTGTCGAGGAGACGGATGTAGTGGTACGGATCGCCGTCGTCCCAGATCAGCGCGTCGGGCAGGGCGCCCTCGTCGACCGGTCCCGCCACCACGTAAGTGCGGTAGGCCGCCTGCTTCGTGTGGACGGCGAAGCGCTCGTGGAAAGGCACGTCGGTCGCGATAACCACCGCGGCGGCGGGCAGGCGCGTGCCCGCCGCCGACACCACGGTGGGCGAATCGCCGCCGGTGGCTTCGGCGATTTCGTCGAGGCAGAACTTCACCCCCGATGCCCGGCAGGTTTCGGCGAGAATGCGCAGATAGCGGCCCATGTCGATGCGCGCCTGGTTTTCGAAACGCAACGCCGGGCCGAGGTTCGGCAACTGCGGGATACCCGCTTCGAAGCTCACCTCCAGGCCTGCATCGCGCGCGGCGCCAAGCTCCTTCTCCAGGCGATCGGTCTTGCCGTCGTACGAAAACAGATAACCGGGCACGCGCCGGAAACCGCAATCGTCGTCCGCGGACATCGCCAGGCGCTCTATCCAGTCGATCGCGGCCGCATGGCTTTCCGCCGCACGCCGCGCGCCCTCGGCGCCATGCCAGTGCGCCAGATGATAGAAACGGTCATCCAGCGCCGAGGCCAGGTGCGCGGTGGTGCGCGAAGACTCGCCCTGGCCGATGCCTTCCCGATCCACCACGCAGACATCGCGACCGTCCTGGGCCAGCCGGCAAGCCGTGGTCAAACCCGCGACACCGGCGCCGACCACCACCACGTCCGCCGAGGGCGGCAGGCCGGGACGGAAGCCGTCGCTGATGCGGTCGAGGGTCCAGATCGGAAGCGTGCGAGCGCTGCTCATGTGAGGCCTCCTGTGCGGACGAACTTAAGCACCGCAGGGTCAATACAATGCGAAACATGTTGTCGAGGAGCGCCTTGTCGAGAATCGCCTTGTCGAGGACCGCCGCGAAACGGAAAAGGTTTTCACGGCGCAAGTCGGCGTTCAGGACGACGAGGTCCCACGCCAGCGCCGTATCGTCCGCTGGAAGAACTGGCTGTTCGGTATCTGCAGGGTGATGTCCTCGCCATCGGCGCGGGTTTCCTGCAGGGTCGTGTAGATGAAGTTGACGTCGATCACGCGGCCCTGCATGCCGGGCTTTTCGCCGTTCTCGATCAGTTCGATGTGGTCGTGCAGGCGGAACGGCCGGATCACCAGGATCAGCAAGGTGCAGAACACGTTCGACAACACGCTCCAGGCGGCGAAGAAGGCGATGGCGGCGACGGCGGTGAACCCGGTCAGCGCGGTCCACAACGACGCGCGCGACACGCCCATCCGCTCCAGGATCAGCAGCAAGGCGGCGGTATAGACCAGGAAGCCGGACACCCTGCGCGCGCCGACCGCCATTTCCGGGGACATTTCGTAGCGTTCGCAGATCCACTGGACGACCTTGCGCAGGAACGTGCGCAGCACCCAGGCCACGCCGAGGATCAGCAGGGCCTCGCCCAACGGCGCGATCACGGTGACCCAGTCGCGGATCCAGAAGGGCAACGATTCCAGCGAGGGCAGTCGCTGCAGGTCCGGATGACTATTCGCAGGTCCGGCAATGGACATGGCTTGCGGGTCGTGGCTGCGGCCGGGTTCGAGGGCTCATGCGGCCTTCCTGGGTGAACGTGGATATCCAGTTTCGGGTCATATCCGTAAGCTCGCGAGAAAAGCGGCGGATTCGGCCGGAGACGCCGATTTCACGAACGCGTTGCGCAAGAGCCGGTCCGCCCTGCGTCAGGCGCTCAACCAGGCGTAACCGTAGGCGCTGAGCCGCGCACTGGCCGGATCTGGAAAGTCGACATCGCTCGCCAGTTCAACCTGAAAATCGCCTGACCCGCCGGGCAGGGCGATCCGCTGCGCGTCGGCGGAAACGTTGACCAGGGCGAGCAGCCGGCTCCCGTTGTGCTCGAACAGCGCCGCGAATACCGCCCGGTTGCCGACATCGACGATCCGCGGAGCCTGCGACAGCGCTTCGCAGTGGCGACGGGCATGCAGCAGGCGGCGTATCCGCGACAGCAGGGAATCGTTCTGCTGCCTCTGTGCGCGCACGTTGAGCCGTTCGTAGCCATAACGACCGCCCGCGATCGGCTTGCGCCAGGGCGCCGGTCCGTCGGTGAAACCGGCATGCGTCCCCGCATGCCATTGCATCGGCGTGCGGCCGGATTCGCGCTCCGGAAATTCCAGTTCATCGCCCACGCCGATTTCGTCGCCGAAACGCAGCACGGGAATCTGGCCGAGCGAGAAGAGCAGGGCATGCGTCATCGAGATGCGCTGCGGGTCGCCGTCCAGCATCGGCGCGAGGCGGCGTCGGATGCCGCGATGGTAGAGCTGCATCCACGGTTCGGGCGCGAACGCGTCCATGACCTCCTTGCGTTCCTCGGGACTGAGCTGTTCCAGGTCGAGTTCGTCGTTGTTGCGCAGCCAGGCCACGCGCCGCGCGGCGGGCGCGTCCTCGCCGTACTCGGCCAGCGTTCGGGCGAGTTCGCTCGCGTCCTGCCGGGCCAGCACCAGGAACAGATGGTTGTTCAGGTGGAAGTCCAGCACGTGGGTCAGGCGCCTGCCGTCGTCGAGATAGGTGCCGTATTCGCCTGCCGCGATGTCGGCTTCCCCGATCAGCACGGGGTCGCTGCGCGCGCGCCGCGCCTCTGCATTCATTTCCCGCAACAGCCAGCGGCCGCCGTCTTCCGGGTCGGCCCGGGCGGCGCGCTCGACCATGTAGGGAATCGCATCGACGCGGAAGCCGGCGACGCCGCGGTCCAGCCAGTGGCGCATGATCCGCCGCGCCTCCTCGCGTACCTGCGGGGTGGCGAGTTCGAGATCGGGCTCATGGGCGTAGAACCGGTGCCGATAGTATTGCCCCGCGATCGCGTCCCAGCGCCACACGCCCGATTCGATGGGCGGAAAGATCGGCTTGGATCCGTCCGCCTCGGGTTGGTCGCGCCAGATGTAGTAGTCGCGATAGGGCGATTTCCTGTCGCGCTGGGCCGCCTGGAACCAGGGGTGGCGATCGGAGGTGTGCTGCATCACCAATTCGGTCACCACGCGCAATCCACGCCGCTCGGCGGCGCGCACCAGCCGATCGAAACTCGCCTCGTCGCCGAGGCGCGGATCGATGGCGCAATGATCGACGACGTCGTAGCCGCCATCCCGGTCGCCGGAACGATAGAACGGCAGCAGCCATATCACCGTTGCGCCGAGCCAGGCCAGGTAATCGAGTTTCTCGGTGATGCCGTCCAGCGTGCCCCAGCCATGCCCGTTCGCGTCGCGGAACAGGCGCGGATCGATCTGGTAGATGACCGTGTCGTGGGGGCGCATGGACGAACGAATGAGCGGTTCCGGTGGATTCATCGGAAAGATAGGTCGCGTTCGATGGAGAGGTCGTTAAACCCCAACATCCGCTTGACGCGCGTATCACAACGGGAAGCTCACCATTCCTGCGTCGGCGATTGCCGACGTAGCGGAGATGCGCAATGTCCCGCGGAGACAAATCCAGCTATTCGGACAAACAGAAACGCCAGGCGAAGCACATCGAGCACCGCCAGGAAGCGGCGGGCAAGAGCAAGGAAACCGCCGAACGGATCGCCTGGGCGACGGTCAACAAGCAGGACGGCGGCGGCAAGAAGTCCGGCCACGGCCATCGCGATCATCGCTAGCGGTTGCGCGACGTACGCAACGAGCGATCCGTATCGGAGGTGCGGCATGAGTTCCTCCCGAGGGTTGGCGGCGCTTGCGCTGGGATGGATGCTGCTGGCCGGCGAAGCCGGGGCGCAGCAGCAGACGGGGGCGAATCCGGTCCTGCCCGCGCCGGAGAAGAAGCATGTGTTTCCCATCGTCCACGTGGCGCCGGCCAAGGGCTGGACGGCCGGCGAAGCGCCGGTCGCGGCGCCTGGACTCAAGGTGCAGGCGTTCGCCCAGGACCTCGACCATCCGCGCTGGCTGTACGTGCTGCCGAACGGTGATGTGCTGGTGGCCGAAACCAACGCGCCGCCCAAGCCGGCGGAGAAAGGCCTGCGTGTGTGGGTCATGAAAAAAGTCATGGGCCGTGCAGGCGCGGCGGCGGACAGCGCGAACCGCATCACGTTGCTGCGCGATGCGGATGGCGATGGTATTGCCGAAACGCGCAGCGTTCTGCTCGAAGGGCTGCATTCGCCGTTCGGCATGGCGCTGGTCGGCGATCGCCTGTACGTGGCGAATGCCGATTCCGTGGTCAGCGTCGCATGGAAGCCGGGCATGGACTCGATCACGGAGCCGCCCCGCAAGCTGGCCGACCTGCCGGGCGGGCCGCGCAATCACCACTGGACCAAGAGCCTGCTCGCCAGCCGCGACGGCCGGCATCTGTACGTGGGCGTGGGTTCCAACAGCAATGCGGCCGAAAACGGAATGGACGAGGAAACCGAGCGGGCCAACATCCTCGAGATCGATGTCGCGACGGGTGCGCGGCGGATATTCGCCTCCGGCCTGCGCAATCCGGTCGGCCTGGCGTGGGAGCCGGCAACCGGCGAACTGTGGACGGTGGTGAACGAACGCGACGAACTCGGCGATGAGCTCGTTCCCGATTACCTGACTTCGGTGAAGCGCGGTGCGTTCTATGGCTGGCCCTACAGTTACTACGGCCAGCACATCGACCAACGCGTGCAGCCGCAGCGGCCCGAGCTGGTCGCGCGGGCGATTCCGCCGGACTATTCGCTCGGCTCGCACGTCGCTGCCCTGGGATTGGCCTTCGCGCAGGGAGCGCGCCTGCCCGGCTACGAACGGGGCGCCTTCATCGGCGAACACGGCTCCTGGAACCGGCGTGAGTTCAGCGGCTACAAGGTCGTGTTCGTATCGTTCGAAAACGGCAAACCGCAGGGATCGCCACGCGACGTGTTGACGGGGTTCCTCGATCAGCAAGGCCACGCACGCGGCCGTCCGGTCGGCGTAGCAGTCGCCGCCGACGGCGCATTGCTGGTAGCCGACGATGTGGGCAACCGGATCTGGCGCGTCTCCGCCGCGAATTAATGCCGACTGTGGCGAGGCGTGCCGTGTTCACGGGACTTTTCTCCCGCCGGTAACCGAACCGCGAATAGTTTTCCCGTGTCATCCCTCGCAGGAGATCGGTCATGCCCGAGAAAAAAACCGTCAAGCGCGCCAGGCAGGACAAGCGCGAGGGCAAGTCGGCCAGCACCCAGGCAGGGGAATTCGTGCACGAAGAGATGGAGCACATCCGCGAAGGCAAGCACGGTGCCCGCTCCGCCAAGCAGGCGATCGCGATCGGCCTGTCCAAGGCCCGCCGCGCAGGCGTCGATCTGCCGCCACCGGAAAAGGGCAAGAGCAGCGCCAAGACCCGGCAAAAGGCCAAGAAGGACCTGGAAGCGGGCAAGAAATCCGGGAAGTCGGCGAAGAAGGTCTCGCGGACCCGCTCGCATGCGACGAGCGAGGCGCTCGAACGGGAAGGTTCTTCCGCCGCATCGAAACGCGCCCTGGGGCGCCAGGCCAAATCCGCCGCGCGCAAGCGCAGCGCCGCGGATCGTTCGGCGGCGGCCAAGAAGGCAGCTCGCACCAAAGGCGCCAAGGGCCGCTCGGAAGCGGCCAAGAAGGCGGCGCGCACGCGCGCGAAACGTTCGGGCTGATCAGTGCTGGGCCGACGGCGGCCGGGCGTCCTCCGCCTCGTGCATCGAGAACCGGTAATTGATGCCTTCCACGCCCTGCATCGCGGCCACGCTGTCCACCAGCTCGTCCACCTCGCTCGTGGAGGCGCTGCCGGTCAGTTCGACATGCCCGTCGTTCACCTTCACTTCCACGGCGCCGGGGTGCTCGACGATGTGGCCGAGCCGGGCACGGATGCGCGCCTGCAGGGTGTCGTCGTCTATCGGCTGGTGGGAAAGACGCGATCGCGCCCTGGCCAGCACGCCCAGCATCCGGTTCGCCGCGCGCCGCGACCTGGCTTCGGCGAAATGCTTGGCCTTGCGGCCCACCGCCGAACCCTGATCGCGCGCCAGGGCGCGGCGACGCCGCCCGGCGACCGGATCCAGCCAGTACATGACGGCGGCGCCCGCGGCGAATCCCGCGATCAGCCTGAGTGCGGTTTTCATGAGGTGTCTCCTTCTCTGCCAACCGCGTCGATCGTGCCATCCGGCTTGCAAAGCCCCCGCGAAAAACAATGGCAATAACCTGGCGCGCGGCGATCAGGCGCGGGCAAGACGGAACTGCCTGGCAGGAGAAACACGAGTCCCGTGCCGCGGATCCCCCAAGCTGAATACGGCCGCCGGGCAATTTCTCATCCTGTCGACATGGCGCCCCCGAGTATGGAGCGGCCGCAAAGGCAACCACAGGAGAACGTCATGAACTTCAACAAGGCTCTGCTCGTCGTGGCACTCGGGCTCGCGCTTGCGGCCTGCAACAAGGGTCAACAGGCAGCGGATTCCGCGAACGAAGCCCAGCAATCGGCGGGCGAAGCGCAACAGGCGGCGAGCAATGCCGCCGCGACTGGCGACGCGGCCGCAGCCGATGCGGCGCAGACGGCAGCCGACGCAGCGGCGGCTTCGGCCGATGCCGCGAGTACGGCGGCCGGCAATGCGACCGCTGGCGACGCCACGCGCCGCGACGATATGGCCGATTCCGCCGAGCAGTCGGCAGATGCAGCGAAACAGGCTCAGGATGCTGCCGAAGAGGCCAACGCCGCGAGCGACGGAAAGACCAACAACGACGATGGCAAGAAGGATCCGAGCAAACCCTGATCCGTCGTTTGCATGAGGAGTTGTTCTTCCGCCCTTTCCGGGCGGATACAGGCGGCACCGCCCGGCATCTCGTCGTCCGGGCGGCTGTCGCCTGACTTGTTTCCGGGCTTGGCCGAGTTCGTCGCTGCCGCCTTCCGATACGGCGCCGGAATCAGCGCAACTTGGATCTCATCAGGCCGATCTCGGACTGCTGGGAAGCGACGATCTCGCGGCACAGGCGCTGCAGGTCCGGATCGGTCAGCCTGTTTTCCCGGCACATCAGCAACGCCCCGGCGTGGTGCGGGATCATCGAACGCAGGAACTGCTGGTCGGATATCGCGGCCTGCTTGCGGATGCCGCACCAGCACAGCAGCATGATGACGAGGCTCGCTGCAACCAGTGCCGCGTTGAGCGCCTTGCGCGGATACATCGAGCGCATCAGCGCCAGTTCGATGAGCACCATCGGCGCCGCCATCAGCCCGGCCATGTAGACCTGGTTGAGGTTGTGGTAGACGTTAGCAAGCGCATCGACCATCGCATACATCAATGCATACATGGCAATGAACGAGAGGGCGGCCATGATCGCGAGGCGGGCGTAGTGGCCTGTTCCCGCGGCGGATCCGTAGCGGCCATGGTCTTCATGGGATTTCATCCTCGCCTCCGTCCGTCGTGGTTTCCCGGCACTGTCTTCCGGTGCGCGTGGCGATCATGTGAGCCAGGCGCATCGGAACCGGTAACACCGGGGCTTTCATCACGGTCGGTCCACTCCGGATTAACGGTCCCGGACGAACACTCATGCCCCGACATCCAGAGCGGAGAACGTCATGGCCGATCCCGTGCAATATTCCGAATCCGATCCACGCCACCACACCGCGAAGATCAAGGGCATGCTCGATGCGCTGACCGAACACCTGCGCGAGGATGTCGGCAAGGTCTCCGACCCGAAGGCGCAAGCCCTGTTCGAAACCTCGGCCGAGGTGTTGACCGGATTGAAGACGGCCTACCAGCACTTCGAGCAGCGCAGCGAAGAAGCCTGGCGCCAGTAGGCGATCCGGCGCCTGCGTTCGCCTGCCCCGGCGCACGGGAGCACCGGCTTCAGCTCGGAGCGCGGCTCAACAACGCACTTGCCGTCGCTGCCATTCCGCCCGCACGCGCTCCTTGATGCTCTCCCAATCCCCATCTTCCTCTTCGCGACACTCCATCCAGATGCGCTCGGCGCATCTTTCGATGTCATTCCAGGGTTCGTCGCCGAAGGCTTTCTCGAGCGCAGCAATATAGGTGGAGAACACGAGTTCCCTCGTGCCCGGATCGCGATTGTTCATGTGGGCCAACCGGCAGGGACTGCACGGAGGCCCGAGGTCGACGGCGCTGTGAAATCGCCGTTGTGCACCTCCACTTAACACACTTGCCGTTACCGAAGCGTGACGTGTGGCAGGTCCCGCTTTTCCGGCGCGCGAACGGCTCATTTGATCGTGCTTGCGGGGCGTCGGACCACGCATGACTCAACGCTTTCCGCCGGAATTTACGCGGAATTTACGCTGCGGGCGCCTGCGCGGCATGGCGGCTTTACGTCTCCGACGCGGAAAATTTCTTCGTCGGCCGATCCGGCCGCGCGGACGAATTCCCCATGTCGTTTTCCCGATTCCGCCGCCTTTTCCGCACCCGGGAGATGGCGGCTCCCTTGGCCACGGCCATCGGCATCATCGTCGTGGCCCTGGCGGCTTCGCCTGCCGATGCCGCCGAACTAAGCGGCAATGCCGCTCTCACCAGCGATTACGTCTGGCGCGGCAGCACGCAGACGCACGGCGATCCGGCCGTGCAAGCAGGTGTCAAGGTGGTCGGCAATTCCGGTTTCTACGCATCGGCCTGGGGCTCGAACGTCGAGTTCGCTCCCGAAACCCATGCCAGCAGCGAACTGGATTTCACCATCGGTTGGGGCAAGCGCGTCGGCGATGGTTGGGCACTGGACCTCAATGTGTTGCATTACCGCTATCCGTCGACCACGGTCGATCTGGACTGGACCGAACTCAACGGCACGCTCGCGTACAAGGACCGTTACTGGCTGTCGGCGGGCTATTCGAACAAAGCGCTGGGTTATGACGGAAGCGGCGTGTACACGCAGCTCGGCGCCCGGTTCCCGGTCAACGATCGGTTCCGCTTCGAAGCCGTCGTCGCCCACTATTTCCTCGACGACGAAGTGGTCGCCGAAGACGGCTACTCGCATGGCCAGCTGAGCGCGATCTGGGCGTTCAAAGCCCCGTTCGAGGCACGCCTGACTGCGCACGCGACGGACGCGGACGCGAAACGCATCTTCGGCGAAGACTTCGCCGGTTCGCGCATCGAAGCGGCGCTGCAGGCGTCGTTCTGAGGCGAACGATGGCCGCCGACTTCCTCTGCATGTCGCTGACCCTGGCGGGTGTGCTCGCCGGCGCCCGCGCCATGTTCGCCGCGATCACGCGCAAACCACGCAGGACGATGGGGAAAAACCATGACTGAATTCTTTTTCGTATTCGCGCTCGCCATCGCGCTGGGTTGGCCGCTGGGCCGTTACCTGGCCGCGGTGATGCGCGGCGCGCCGATGCGCGGCGACCGCCTGTTCGGCTGGATCGAACGTCCGCTGTACCGGCTGCTCGGCGTCGACCCGGCGCAGGACATGGGCTGGAAGCGCTATGCCGGCGCCTTCCTGCTCAGCAACCTGGTGCTCGGCGCGCTGGCCTGGCTCGTGTTCATGACCCAGGCCTGGTTGCCGCTGAACCCGAACGGCGCGCCGAACATGCGCTGGGACCTGGCGTTGCACACGATGGTCTCGTTCCTGACCAACACCAACCAGCAGCACTACTCGGGACAGGCGCAGCTGTCTTACCTGGCGCAGATGACCGCCATCGTCGGTTTGCAGGTGATCACGCCGATGATGGGCCTCGCGCTGGTTGCGGCGACGCTGCGCGGGCTGTTCGGCGGGCGAGCGAACGCGCTTGCAGGCGATGCCCTATCGGCATCGCCTGCGTTCGCGAGCGCCCGGCCAGGGATGGCCGGGCCGGACGATCCGCAAGCCGCGATGTCGCGCCATGGACGGCAGCCACAGGAGCAATTCGGAACGACGGATCGCGAAGCCGACGTCGGCAACTATTGGGCCGACGTGATCCGCCCCGCCGTGCGCGTGTTCCTGCCGCTGGGCTTGCTGCTGTCGCTGTCGCTGACCTGGCAGGGCGTGCCTTCCACGCTCGACGGCGGCCCGGTGGCCACGCCGATCGACGCGGCGGTGGAAATGAAGCAACAGAAGATTCCGCTGGGCCCGGTCGCGCCGATGGTGGCGGTCAAGCAGCTCGGTACCAACGGCGGCGGCTGGTACGGCCCCAATAGCGCCGTGCCGCTGGAGAACCCGACCCCGCTGGCGAACGTGCTGGAGACCTTGGCGATCATCCTGCTGCCGGTGTCGGTCGCCTTCATGGTCGGTGCGTTCACCGGCAGGAAGAAGTTCACCGCATTGGTGTTCGGCAGCATGCTGGCGATGTCGTTGGCGTCCACCGCACTGGCGCTGTGGGCCGAAGGTCATTCCGCGGCTGCGTCGGACATCGCATTGATGGAAGGCAAGGAAGTGCGCTTCGGTGCCGATGCCTCCGCGCTGTGGGCGGCCGTGACCACGCAGACCAGCAACGGTTCGGTCGACGCGATGCACGATTCGCTGGCGCCGCTGACCGGCCTGGTGGCGATCAGCGACATGCTGGTCAACGCGATCTGGGGCGGCATCGGTTGCGGCCTGCAGCAGTTCCTCGTCTATCTGCTGCTGAGCGTGTTCCTCGCCGGCCTGATGACCGGTCGCACGCCGGAGTTGTTCGGACGCAAGATCGAAGCGCCTGAAGTGAAGCTGCTCGCCGTGCTGGTGCTGCTGCAACCGCTGGTGTTGCTGGGCTTCACCGCGATCACCCTGGCGGTTCCGTCGATCACCGGCAATTCCAACCCCGCTTTCCATGGCATCAGCCAGGTGTTCTACGAGTACGCCTCGGCTTTCGCCAACAACGGTTCCGGTTTCGAAGGGCTGGGCGATGCGACCTACTGGTGGAACCTGAGTTGCGCCGCGGTGCTGGCGCTGGGCCGCTATCCGGCGCTGATCCTGCCGCTGGCCATCGCCGCGATGCTCGCGCGCAAGCGCGTCGCGCCCGAAGGCGCCGGCACCTTGCACGTGGAAACCCCGACCTTCGCCCTGACCCTGATCGCGGTAGTCGTGATCCTGACCCTGTTGCAGTTCATGCCCGCGCTGGTGCTGGGGCCGGTCGCCGACCACCTCGCGCTGACCGCGAACTGAGGAATTCCCCATGACCGATGCTTCCCTCTCCACCGCTTCGCGCGGCCACCGGCCCGCATTGCTCGACGCCGCGGGATTCCGGGCCGCCGTGGTCGCCTCTTTTTCCAAGCTGTCCCCGCAGCACGCCCTGCGCAATCCGGTGATGGCCGTGGTCTGGCTGGGCACCGTGCTGTGCGCGGGACTGACCCTGGCCGGCAAGGCACCGCCCGCGCTGGGCTGGGCGGTGACCGCGCTGTTGTTCGTCACCGTATTGTTCGCCAACTTCGCCGAAGCGGTCGCCGAAGCGCGCGGCCGCGGACAGGCCGCGTCGCTGCGCCGCGCACGCAAGGACCTGGTCGCGCGGCGCGTCGACACGGTGTTGCAGGGCGCCAGCGAAGCGACGCTTCCGGCCGCCGAGCTGAAGCCCGGCGACCTGGTCGTGGTGTCCGCCGGCGAACTGGTGCCGGCCGACGGCGAGATCGTGCGCGGCCTGGCCACGATCAACGAATCCGCGGTGACCGGCGAATCCGCGCCGGTGCTGCGCGAAGCCGGCACCGACCGCTCCGGCGTGATCGGCGGCACCAAGGTGCTGTCCGACGAAATCGTCGTGCGGGTCACCGCGCAACCGGGCAACAGCTTCCTCGACCGCATGATCGCCCTGGTCGAAGGCGCCAACCGGCAGAAGACCCCGAACGAAATCGCGCTGGGCCTGCTGCTGGCGACGATGACCCTGACCTTCCTGATCGCGGTGGTGACGTTGCCGTTCATCGCCGGCTTCGTCGGCGCGAAACTCGATCCGTTGTTGCTGGTCGCGTTGCTGGTGTGCCTGATCCCGACCACCATCGGCGGACTGTTGCCGGCCATCGGCATCGCCGGCATGAACCGCGCGTTGTCGTCGAACGTGCTGGCCAAGTCCGGCAAGGCGGTGGAAGTGGCTGGCGACGTCGACGTGCTGCTGCTGGACAAGACCGGCACCATCACCCACGGCGACCGCCAGGCCACTGCGTTCCATCCGCTGGCCGGCATCGACCTGGCGCGCCTGCGCGAAGCGGCGCTGCTCGCCTCGCTGGCCGACCCGACCCCGGAAGGCAAGTCCATCGTCAAGCTCGCGCGCCGGCCCGGCGAACCGGTCGAGGAACCCCCCGACGCGCATTTCGTCGCCTTCAGCGCGCAGACCCGCATGTCCGGCGTCGATCTCGCCGACGGGCGCGGCATCCGCAAGGGCGCGATGGACGCGATCGTGCGCCACGTGGCCGCATTGGGCGGCGAAATGCCGGCGGAATTGAACGGGCGCGTCGAGCAGGTCGCGCGCGGCGGTGCCACGCCGCTGGTGGTCGCCGACGGCCGCCACGTGCTGGGCGTGGTCGAACTGTCCGACGTGGTCAAGCACGGCATCAAGGAGAAGTTCGCCCAGTTGCGCGCGATGGGCATCAAGACGGTGATGATCACCGGCGACAATCCGTTGACCGCAGCGGCCATCGCCGCGGAGGCCGGCGTCGACGACTACATCGCCGAGGCCCGACCCGAAGACAAGCTGGCGCGCATCCGCAGCGAACAGGCCGGCGGTCGCCTGGTCGCGATGGTCGGCGATGGTACCAACGACGCCCCCGCGCTGGCCCAGGCCGACGTCGGTCTGGCGATGAACTCGGGCACGCAGGCGGCGAAGGAGGCCGGCAACATGGTGGACCTCGACAGCGATCCGGCGAAATTGCTGGCGGTGGTCGAAGTCGGCAAGCAGCAGCTGATCACTCGCGGCGCGCTGACCACGTTCTCGCTGGCCAACGATGTGTCGAAGTACTTCGCGATCCTGCCAGCGATGTTCGCCGGTGCGATTCCCTCGATGGCCGCGCTGAACGTGATGCACCTGTCCAGCCCGACCAACGCCGTGCTGGCGGCGCTGGTGTTCAACGCGATCATCATTCCGCTGCTGATCCCGCTGGCCTTGCGCGGCGTGCGCTTCCACCCGGCCGGTGCCACCGCGCTGCTGCGCCGGAACATGCTGGTCTACGGCGTCGGCGGCGTGCTGTTGCCGTTCCCGGCGATCAAGCTGATCGACCTGCTGCTGGCCGCCACGATCGGCACCTGAGGAGACCCAATGAATACCGAAACTTCCACCGCCGCTTCGCATGATCGCTCGTTGCTGCGCGCTTCCATCGGCCTGTCGCTGGCGACGCTGCTGCTGTTCGGGCTGGGTTATTCGCTGCTCGCCGCGGGCCTCGGTCGCGCCCTGTTCCCGCACGAGGCGACCGGCAGTCTGGTCGAACGCGGTGGCAAGATCGTCGGCTCGGCGCTGGTCGCGCAACCGTTCGCCGATGCACGCTATTTCCAGCCGCGCCCGTCGGCGTCGAACTACGACCTGATGGCGTTGGCCGGCAGCAACCAGGCGCGGACCAACCCCGACCTGCGCAAGCGCATCGACGAAGCGCGCGCAAGCGTCGCCGCGCGCGAAGGCGTCGATCCAGCCGACGTTCCCGGCGATCTGGTCACCCAATCCGGTGGTGGCATCGATCCGCAGATCAGTCCGCAAGCCGCGCGCATCCAGATCGCGCGGGTGGCGCGTGCGCGCGGCCTCGATGCAGCCGTGGTGCGAACGCTGGTCGCGAAGCAGACCGAAGGTCCGCAATTGGGCCTGTTCGGTCAGCCGCGCGTCAATGTGCTCGCGCTGAACCTGGCGCTGGATGCGCTCGATGCCGGCCGCGGCGCACAATGAGCGCATGAGCGAGGATCGCGAAGCGAAAGCCGATGCGCTGGCCGGCGAGTTGCGCCGGCAGGGCGCCGGACGGCTCACCGTCTATCTGGGCGCGGCGCCGGGCGTCGGCAAGACCTACGCGATGCTGGCGCGCGCGCGCGAACTGCGCCGGCAGAGCGTCGATGTCGTGGTCGGCATCGTCGAGACGCACGGGCGCGGGGAAACCGCGGCCCTGCTGGAAGGCCTGGAGGTCCTGCCGAGGCAGCGCATCGCGTACCAGGGGCATGCCCTCGAGGAACTGGACATCGACGCGGTGCTGGCGCGTCGTCCGCGCGTCGTCCTGGTCGACGAGCTGGCGCATCGCAACGTGCCCGGCAGCCGCCATGAGCGGCGCTGGCAGGACGTGGTGGAACTGCTCGATGCCGGCATCGACGTGCATACCACCATCAACATCCAGCACCTGGAAAGCCTCAACGATGTCGTCCATCGCATCACCGGCGTGCGCGTCGGCGAGACGGTGCCGGATGCGGTGTTCGACCGCATGCGCGACATCCGCCTGGTCGATCTGCCGCCGCGCGAGCTGATCGAACGCCTGAACCAGGGCAAGGTCTATCTGCCCGAGCAGGCCGAGCGCGCGCTGCAGGCGTTCTTTTCGCCGTCCAACCTGGCCGCGCTGCGTGAGCTGGCGATGCAGGCCGCGGCCGACCGCGTCGACGAGGATTTCCGCGAATCGCAGGCCGCGCGCGGCCTGCCGGGGATCGCCTTGCGCCGGCACGTGCTGGTCGCGATCGATGGACGCGGCGCGTCCGAGTACCTGGTCCGGGTCGGCCGGCGCATCGCCGAACGCCGCGACGCGCCATGGACCGTGGTCACCGTGCAGGGAGGCGCGCTCGATACGCAACGCCAGGCCGAGATCGACCAGGCTTTCGCGCTCACGCGCCGCCTGGGCGGGGAAACGGCGGTGCTGCACGGGGCGAATATCGTCGATGCATTGCTCGATCACGCCGGCCGCATCGGCGCCTCTGGCATCGTGCTGGGCCGCACCCGCGAGCGGCCGTTCGCGCGCATGTTCAACCGCACCCTGACCCAGCAGCTGCTGCAGCGCGGCGCGCATTACGAACTGACCATCGTCAGTCCGCCGGAAGCGCGGGCCCGCGCGCGTCGCACGTTGCGTCGCACCGGCCTGGGCCTGGGTTTCGCCGATCTGGTGCTGCCGGTCGCAACCGCCGCCATCGCCACCGCGGTGGGCTGGCTGCTGCAGCGCTTCGCCGGGCTGGAAGATCTGTCGATGGTGTTCATCGTCGCCGTGGTACTGGTCGCCGCGCGCACGCGCATGGCCGCGGCGGTGGTCGCGGCGACGCTGTGTTTCCTCGCCTACAACTTCTTCTTCATCGAGCCGCGCTTCACCCTGCTGATCGGTGCGCGCCAGGGCGTGGCCACCGTGTTCCTGTTCCTGGTTGCGGCACTGGTCGCCGGTCGGCTGGCTTCGCGCCTGCGCGCGCAGGTGATCGCGCTGCGCGCGGCCAACGCGCACGCCACCGCGTTGCAGGCGTTGGGCCGGCAACTCGCCGGTGCGGCCGATGTCGGCCAGGTGGTCGAAGCGGGACGCCTCGCGTTGCAGCGCTATGCCGGCGGCGATGCGCTGCTGCAGCTCGGCGACGATCCGTTGCCGCGCGATGGCGCGTTCGCGGTCGGCGACCGGGATCGCGCTGCCGCCGACTGGGCGCGCAAGCATGGCCAGCCCGCCGGGCGTTTCACCGACACGCTGGCGAACGCCGACTGGTGGTTCCTGCCGCTGCTGGCCGACGGCAAACCGCTCGGCGTGATCGGCCTGCGCCTGCCCGCCGACGCACAACGATTGGGCGCGGAACAACGGCGCCTGGTCGAAGCGATGGCGCTGGACATCGGCGAAGCGGTGGTGCGCACGCGCCTGGTCGCCGACCTGGAGCAGGCGCGCGTCGGCAACGAAACCGAGCGCCTGCGTTCGGCGCTGCTCTCGTCGGTCTCCCACGACCTGCGCTCGCCGCTGGCCGCCATGGTCGGCTCGGCCGGCAGCCTGGCCAACTACAGCGATGCGATGAGCGCCGAGGACCGCAAGAGCCTGCTCGACACCATCCTGCTGGAAGGCGACCGCCTCGATCGCTACATCCAGAACCTGCTCGACATGACCCGGCTCGGGCACACTGGGCTGAGCCTCAATCGGGACTGGATCGGCGTCGACGAATTGATCGGTTCGGCGACCGGTCGCCTGCGCCGTTACCAGCCGGATGTCGTGCTGCGTGTGGAACTCGCGCCGGACCTGCCGCCGATCTGGGTGCATCCGGCGCTGGTCGAGCAGGCCCTGTTCAACGTACTGGAGAACGCGGCGAAGTTCTCGCCGCCCGGCAAGGCGATCGAAGTCGCGGCGCGGCTGGCGGAGGGCGGCTTGCAGGTCGATGTGCGCGACCACGGTCCGGGCATCCCCGAGGAAGAACGCAAGCGCATCTTCGACATGTTCTACAGCGTGGAGCGCGGCGATCGCGGGCGCCACGGTACCGGCCTCGGGCTGACCATTGCGCAAGGCATGGTCGGTGCGCATGGCGGCAGCGTCGAAGCCTTGCCGGCGCCGGACGGGCAGGGCACGCTGGTACGCATTACCCTGCCGCTGATGACGCCATTGCCGAAGGAACCGGATGCCGACTGAAGCCACGACCACGCCGGCACGCGTGCTGGTGATCGACGACGAACCGCAGATCCGGCGGTTCCTCGACATCAGCCTGCGTGCGCAGGGATACGAAGTGGCCCTGGCCGCAACCGGCAGGGAGGGACTCGAATCGGCGGCGGCGCAAGGTGCCGATCTGGTCGTGCTCGATATCGGCCTGCCGGACATTGATGGCCATGAAGTGCTGCGTGAGCTCCGCCAGTGGACGCCGGTTCCGGTGATCATGCTGACCGTGCGCGCGGGCGAGGCCGAGAAGGTCGCCGCGCTCGATGCCGGCGCCAACGATTACGTGACCAAACCGTTCGGCACCCAGGAACTGATGGCGCGCATCCGCGCATTGCTGCGCCAGCATGCAGGTGCCAAGGAAGAGAACGTCGTCTTCGACGATGGTCGCCTGCACATCGACCTGGCCCGCCGCGAAGTGCGGCTGGACGGCGAACTGCTGGCCCTGGGCCGCAAGGAATACGCGCTGCTCGCGCTGCTGCTGAAGAACGCCGGTCGCGTGGTGACCCAGCCGCAGATCCTGCGCGAGGTCTGGGGTTCGACCCACGTCGACGACACCCATTACGTGCGCATCCTGGTCGGCAAGTTGCGGCAGAAGCTCGGCGAGAGCGCGGTATCGCCGCGCTACATCGCGACCGAGCCCGGCGTGGGGCTCAGGTTCATCGAGTCGAAGTAGCGGCGGCCTGCTCGCCGCGCCCCCGCAAGGAAGCTTCGGCTGCATGCAGGTAGGTGGTGAATCCGTCGTTCGCGGGGGGAAGGGAATTCAGCAGCATGAGGGCGCTGACCTGGCCCCGATGCCCCGCGCCGTGGACGATCAGGTGCATCAGCATTTCCTCGCGCGACATGCGGCCCGGCGCGTCGTCGGTGAAGATGAAGTCGATGCGTTCGGCCATTTGGTCTGCATCCAGTGTCGATACGTATTCGACGTAATCGCGGTCGGATCTCCGGATGTCCGCGGACAGGTCGGTCAGCATCGGCAGCTGGCTCGCGTTGGCGGATGCGTAGGAATGGTTGCCTCGCCGCAGGTGGGCGGCGAAGATCCGGTCGACGATGTAGGTGTGGCTCAGTGCCTTCACGGCGAGCTGCGTGATCTGGCTTTCTTCGCCGAGCCTGGCCAGGGACGTCAACAGCGCATCGTTCGCCCAGGCCTTGTATTGGAACAATCGTTTCAGCGTCGCCTGCATTGCAGTACTCCGGTGGTGGTTTCGCGGCCGAGGGCTAGAAACCCAGGCGGGGCTTCACGATCATCAGCAAGACGACCAGGCCAAACAGCCCCATCATCGCGGCGCGTCCAAGCAGGGCACGGGTGTCGCGGACAAGAACCCTGACGTCGTCGCTGGACGCGGTTCCTTCCAACAGCGGCCGGGAACGTGCCCGCCATGGACTGACGAAGCGGCGCTCCACCACGATCAGCAGTGCGACCAGGACCAGCGAGGCGACCAGCCACGCGGTCAAGGGCCAGCCCCCGGCAAAGAACAGCGCGATGCCGGCCAGCACGCCAACGGGGACCACGATCCCGGCGTATCGGCCCAGATGGAGCGCCGCACGCGCAGGCGTGGCCTGGCCACGGCGGGCGACGATGAGCAACAGTTCGCTGGCCACGAGGAGGAGCAGGGCGAGGCACATGCCATAACCATGGACGCCCAGCAGGATGGGATAAAGCATGAGGCCGATCTCCGTACTTTCAGGATGACTTGTCCGCATCGCCAGTGGTTAGACCCATATCTCGGCAGGCATTACGGATGCGCCGCGCTCGATCTTCGGCTCGACCAGCATGACCGAGCACTCGTCCGTCGCCAGCGGGTGATGCTCCATGTCGCGCGGGACCACATACATCTCGCCGGCCGAAAGCCACACGGCGCCATCGTGCAATCCCAGCATCAGTTCCCCATCCAGCACGAGGACGATCCTGTCCGCGGGAAATCGCCAGACTTCCTTGCCGAGCAGTTTGACCAACTTCAACTGGCAGTTGCCGGTCTCGGCGATGACCCGCGGGGATCCGAGGTCGGCGAACTTGGCGAATTTGTCCCAGAGGTTTATTGCGGCGTTCGGCATGGCTGAAGTTGGAAAGGCGAGTGGGCGGCTCGACGCGTGTTCGGCGACAGGGATAAAATACGAGTGATAGCTCGTATTTCCTACTCGCATTCCGGATGACGCGACATGGCCGGCAAACCGCTTACGAAACCGCGAAAAAAAGCCTCCCAGGAGCGATCGCGCGCGACGGTCGATGCCTTGGTCGAGGCGACTGCTCGCATTCTGGTGAAGGAGGGCTTCGACAAGGCCAGTACCAACCGGATCGCGGAAGTGGCCGGGGTCAGCGTGGGCTCGCTGTACCAGTACTTCCCGAGCAAGGAGGCGCTCGTCGTCGCCGTCATCGGCCGCCACAACCACTCCACCATGCAGCTCGTTCGATCGGTACTTTCCGAGGTCGCCGACCAGCCCATCGAGCATGCGATTCCGAGAATCGTCGCGGTCGCGATCCGTGCGCACCGGATCGATCCGAAGTTGCATCGCGTCCTGACCGAACAGATTCCGCGCACCGGACAGCTCGAGAATGTCGAGGCGTTCAACCGGGAGTACTTCACGCTCTTCCGCGAGTACCTCGCCAACCGCCGGGGCGACTTGCGCCCGGTCGACCTGGATCTGGCTGCCTATGTGTGCGTGACCTCGATAGAGGCATTGGCCCACAACGCGGTGCTGCGCAGCACCAGGCTGACGGACCAGGAAGCGGAAGCCCTGGTGGACGAGGCTTCGCGGATGATCGTCGAATACCTGTCGCGGTAACCGCCTGGTCGGAGTGCGCGGAAGAACCCGCTCGGCGAGCGACCGGCTCTGCCGCCATGTGGTTTTCCGCTCCCTCGTTGCGCACCGGCCTCCGCGGGGTATGCGTCCAGGGAATTGCTCCCACCGAAAGCTTCATTGGAACGCGGCGAAGGCAGCGGCCTATGCTGCGCCAGCCGTCTGAATCTTGCCTTCATCCGGCGCTTCCAAATAAGCGGGAAACCCCATGCCTGTCGATTTCCGAGGCGATGCGAACGCGATGGCAGGGCAGGGAACGGAGCCCGGGCGCCACCGCGGCGCGCTCGCCATGCTCGCGACCCTGTTCTTCATGTGGGGGTTCATCACGGTCATCAACAACACGCTGTTGCCGCATTTGCGCAGCGTATTCGATCTTTCCTACACGCAGACCACGCTGATCGAGTCGGTGTGGTTCATCGCCTACTTCGTCGCCTCGATCCCGTCGGCCAAGCTGATCGAACGGATCGGCTACAAGGCCGCGCTGGTCGTCGGTCTGGCCGTGATGGCCGCCGGTGCGTTGTTGATGGTCCCTGCGGCGAAGATCCCGTCCTATGCCGTGGTATTGACCGCGTTGTTCGTGATTGCCTCCGGCATCACCCTGTTGCAGGTCGCGGCCAATCCCTACGTGGCGGTGATCGGTCCGCCCGCCACCTCGTCGGCACGGCTCAACCTGGTGCAGGCGTTCAATTCGCTGGGGACCACGCTGGCGCCGCTGTTCGGCGGCTACCTGATCCTGGGACGCAGCGCATCCGGCACCGCGGAAGCCGGCGCGGTATCGCTCACGAGGGAGATGAGGCTGGCCGATGCGCAATCGGTGGTGCTGCCCTACATCATCGTCGCCGTTGTTCTGGTCGCGCTGGCGTTCGCGATCGCGCGTTATCGCCTGCCGGCGCTGGGCGGGCCGTCCCGTCCTGCGGCAGCGGAACGCAAGCTTCGTTCATTGTGGAAGCATCGCAACCTGGTTTTCGGTGTGCCTGCGATCTTCATCTACCTGATCGCGGAGATCGGCGTCTCCAACCTGTTCATCAACTTCGTCTCGGCGCCGGAGATCGGCAACCTCACCCACGAACAGGCATCGCGCTATCTGTTCCTGCTCTGGGGCGGCATGATGGTCGGCCGTTTCTTCGGTAGCTTCCTGATGCGTCGCGTCGCACCGGAGCAGGTGCTGGCGGTGGCCGCGATCGGTGCTTTCGTGGTGACGACAGTGGCCGCGACTGCCGGCGGTTCGTTGGCGATGTGGGCGCTGATCTCCGTGGGCCTGTTCCACTCGATCATGTTCCCGACGATCTTCACCCTCGGCATCCGCGGACTCGGTGCGCTGACCGAGGAAGGCGCGGGCCTGCTGATCATGGCGATCGCCGGCGGCGCGCTGGTGGTGGTGCAAGGTTGGATCGCCGACGCCTGCGGGCTGCAGTCTTCCTTCCTGCTGACCGCGGCGTGCGAACTCTACGTGCTCTTCTATGCGATCTGGGGTTGCAAACCCGCTGCTACGCCCGGCGATGTCCGGGTGGGCGAGGCCGAAACCTAGGGAACTCCGAACGACGCGCTTTTGCTCGTCATGAGCCGCCATGCGTCGGTGGAAAGTCCCGTGAGCGCGCGAACCATGGATTGGTATTGCAAAGAGATAACGTCCATGGACCCCCGCTTTCGCGGGGATGACGACACATCCAGAGGTCCCGAGGGCGGTCTGGGCTGCACCGCGCGGGGTCAGATCGGTGCGCTCAGTGCTGGCGGGGCGCGACCGCGTGCAAGCGCAGCTGGCGGGACGGCAGGCCTTCCGCGTCGATGTCGATGACGATGGGGCCGGGCTGCGTGCCGGCACGGACGACGGCGACCACGCGCCCGTGGAAGGTGTCGCGTTCGCCGGACTGGAAGCTGGAAACGTCCACCGGGTTTCCGTTGCCGATGCCGGCCAGCGTTCCCGCTCCGCGCACGCGCACGCGCACCTGCCGGTCGTCCTTGCGCGCGTAGACCGGCGTGCCGTCGGCGTCGTGCAATTCCACCGTGACGTAGGCCAGGTCGTCGCCGTTGGCGGCGAGCCGGGAACGGTCCGCCGACGCAACGGCGGTTGCAGCCGGACCCGCCGTGCGCAATTCCCAACGCCCGGCCTCGCGTCCGTCGCGATAGCCGACGGCAAGCAGGCGTCCCGGTGCGTAGGGCACTTCGTAGACGGCCTTGTATTCGCTGTCCACGCCCACCGGTTTGCGGCCGAGGCTCTTTCCGTTGAGCAGCAGTTCCACTTCAGGGAATTCGGAATAGACCAGCACTTCCTGGCGGCGGCCTTCCTGTCCAGGCCAGGTCCAACTGGGATGCACGTCGTCCAGCGACCAATCGTTGTGCGGCGGCACGATCGGGTAAAAGTGGCGGTCGGGCAGATCTTCGGTGCCCTTGGGTTGCCTGACGAACGCGGAAATCGGCGTGATGCCGGTCTTCCAGACCACCTGGCGATAGTATGCGGCCGGTCGCATGCGTCCGGTCGCGTCGATCTCGCCGCAGTAAGCCAGGTGCCAGGGGTAGGGGCCGAGTTTCTGCCAGTCCTGGCTGTAGCCCATCCAGCCGATGCCGGATTCGCCGAGGTAGTCCACCGCGGTCCAGACGAAGTCGCCGATCACCCACGGCTTGCTTTCGACCGCGCGCCAGTAGGGGAACAGGTCTTGCGGCAGGGACTCGGAGGTGTACATCGCCAGCTGGGGAAGCCGTTCGTGTTCGGCGTCGAAAAGATCGGCGTGGTAGTTGTAACCAACGACGCCGAGTATCGCGGCCTGATTCGTGCTTCTCGGCGGACCGGCGTTGATGGCCTGGGTCACGAGGCGGGTCGGATCGAGGCTGTGCACGCGTGCGGCAAGCTTGCGGCTGGTTTCGACGCCTTCGGGCGTGCCGTCTTCGGGGATCTCGTTGCCGATGCTCCAGAACAGCACGCTGGGATGGTTGCGGCCGCTGACGACGAGACTGTCGATATCCTGCGGCCAGTCTTCCGCGAAGAAACGCGAATAATCCTGCGATTTCTTGTGCTTGTTCCAGCTGTCGAAAGCTTCGTCGATGACCAGCATGCCCAGTTCGTCCGCCGCGTCGAGCGTGGCCTGGCTGGCCGGATTGTGCGCGCTGCGGATGGCGTTGTAGCCGGCCGCCTTCATCAGCGCGATCTTGCGGGCGTCCGCGTCGGGCGCGCCGGCGGCGCCAATCATGTAATTGTCGTGGTGGATGTTGCCGCCGCGCAGCAGCACCCGTTGGCCGTTGATGCGCAGGCCGTTGGCGGCGTCGAGGGAAACCTCGCGGATGCCGATGCGGGTGCGTCGCTCGTCGACGAGCGCACCACCAACGCGGACCTGTTGCACCAGCGTGTACAGATTCGGGGAATCCGGCGACCACAGGCGCGGCCGTGCCACCGCGAGTTCCTGCGACAGTGCGGCGCGCGCGCCGGCGGGAAGCGCCTGCGTCCGCCGTGCTTCGGCGACCGTTTCGCCGTTCGCCGCAAGCAATTTCCCAACCCATTCGGCGGATTGCGCCCTGCGCGAACGGTTGACGATGGCGGCCGTCACCGAAACCACGGCCCGCGCCTCGCTCACCGCCGGAGTGGCGACGAAGACGCTCGCGGGCTCCACGTGGACAGGATCGAGGATATCCACGGTGACCGGCCTGATCAGGCCGGAGCCGGCGTACCAGCGCGAAGACGGATCGGCGTGATCGACGCGCACGGCGATGGTGTTGTCGCCGGCGCGGACCTTGCCGGTCACGTCGACGGAGAACGCGCTGTAGCCATAGCGATGCCGCGCCAGGCGCTCGCCGTTCACCCAGATCTCGGCATCCATGTACACCGCTTCGAAGTTCAGCAGCACGATGCGCGAAGCCTCCTCCGCGGTCAGCGGCAGGTGCCGGCGATACCAGCCGATCCCGCCCGGCAGATAGCCCGAATCCTGGCCGCTGAGGGTGGCAGGGTCGAATGGCGTGCGCTGGGCGGAGTCGTTTCCGCGCGCCTTGTCCATGATCGAGAAGTCGTGCGGCACGGCTACCCGGAGCCAGGATCCATCGTCGAACGCGCTGCGTCCGGCGCCTTCCGCTTCGCCGGCATGGAAACGCCAGTCCTGCGACAGGTTGCGGATTTCCGCCCGGGCCTGCCATGCGATTAGCGCCAAAAACAGTGCGGTTACCAGGCGATACGTCGTCATCGAATTCGTTCTCACGCGCTTCTTCCCATGCTGTTGCCCGTCGCGGGGCCTGCGTTTTCGTCGTGTGCTTGCGGTAACGAAGCGGCGGACACGCCGCCGGTCGTTTCAGTGCGAATCGCGCCCGATACCATCGCCGCTGCCGCCGACGAGGATGTCGAGGCCGGCGCCGAGATGCGCCTGCTGCACGTGGTCGACGTGGAGCTTGGCCCATCCGCGCTCGGGGCCGGCGCTTCGAAATAGTATCGCGTCCTGACCGAGCAAATTCCGCGCAGCGGACGGGTCGAGAATGTCGAGTCGTTCAACCCGGAGCATTTCGTGCTCTTCCGTGAGTACCTCGCCAATCGTCAGGTTGATTTGCGCACGATCCCTGGTAGACGAGGCTTTGCGGATGCTCATGGGCTGCCTGTCGCGGTAGCCGCCTGGCGGGAGTGCAGCGGCGAGTTCGGTGGATGATCGATGGCGACTACCGCCGTGCATCTCTCCATTCCTTTGTTGCGCAGGATTCTGCGCGAGGTATGCGCCCAGGGAATTGCTCTCACCGAAAGCTTCATTGGAATGCGACGAAGACAGCGGCCTATGCTGCGCCAGCCGTCTGAAACCGTGCATTCATCCGGCGCTTCCAAAAAAAGCGGAAAAACCATGGCTGTCGATATTCGAGGCGACGCAAGCGCAATTGCTGGGCAGGGGGTGGAAGGACGCCGACGTGGCGTGCTCGCGTCGAATTCGCTATCGATGGATGCCATTCTCGATATTGGTGTGCCGCATGCTTCGCGGTGAATCTAGACGATCCGCGGATGGCAGGCATCGGCGCCACGAACTCCCTGCGTGATGCCAACGGATATCGGCGTTACCACCATTTTCCCAGCCATGAAACTGTCCAGACGATCTTTTCTTGGATCCGCCGCCGCGGCCACGTTTCCCTTGTGGGGCGCGAGAGCTTCGGCGCTCGCGCCCACATTCGCCCCGATCTGGCGCTCCCTGGTGGACGGCTACCGCGCGCCCGACTGGTTCCGCGACGCTAAGTTCGGCATCTGGGCGCACTGGAGCGCGCAATGCGTGCCCGAGATGGGCGACTGGTACGCGCGCCACATGTACCGCCAGGGCCACCCGCAGTACGAGCACCACCTGAAGACCTACGGCCATCCGACCAGGACGGGCTTCATGGAGATGCAGAACCGCTGGAAGGCCGACGCCTGGGAACCCGAGGCGTTGATGGACCTGTACGAGAAGGCCGGCGCCAGGTACTTCGTCGCGCTCGCCAACCACCACGACAACTTCGACGCCTACGAGTCCAGGTACCACGCATGGAATTCGATGCGCGTCGGCCCCAGGCGCGACATCGTCGGCACCTGGGCCAAGGCGGCGCGTGCGAGAGGGCTGCGGTTCGGTGTCAGCAACCACTCGGCGCACGCCTGGCACTGGCTGCAGACGGCGTACGGCTACGATCCGGAGGGTCCGCTGGCCGGGCAACGCTACGACGCCTATCGGCTGACCAAGGCCGACGGCAAGGGCACCTGGTGGGAAGGCCTCGATCCGCAGGAGCTGTACACCGGCCGCAACATCGTCATGCCCGATGGCATCACGACCATTCGCACCGCCAACGAATGGCACGACGAGAACACCGGCTTCTGGGACGAGAAGCCTCCGGCAGCGAACCCGGCCTTCGTGCGCCAGTGGTACCTGCGTGCGCGCGACCTGATCGACCGCTACCGGCCCGACCTGGTCTACTTCGACGATACCGGCCTTCCGCTCGGCCAGGCCGGCCTGGACATCACCGCGTACTACTACAACGCCAGCATGGCCTGGCACGGCGGCAAGCTGGAAGCCGTGGTCAACGCCAAGAAGATGCCGCCCGAACGTCGCGCGGGCCTGGTCGAGGACATCGAGCGCGGCCAGCGGGACGGCATCGAGCCGTTGCCGTGGCAGACCTGCACCTGCATCGGCGACTGGCATTACAACCGCTCGCTGTTCGACAACCACCAGTACAAGTCGGCTACGAGCGTGATCCATCGCCTGGCGGACATCGTCGCCAAGAACGGCAACCTGTTGCTGTCGATCCCGGTGCGCGGCGATGGCAGCATCGACGCCGACGAGCGCAAGTTCCTCGCGGCGATGGCCGACTGGATGGGGCGCAACGGCGAAGCCATCCATGGCACGCGGCCGTGGCGCAGCTTCGGCGAAGGCCCCACGCGGGTGGGTAGCGGGGGTTTCAGCGAAGGCCAGGCGCAATCGTTCACCGCCGAGGACATCCGCTTCACCAGCAAGGCGGGTGCGCTGTATGCCATCGGGCTGGGCTGGCCGCGCGATGGCGTGCTGCGCATCGCCTCGCTGGCGGAGGACTCGGCCCTGGCGCCGGGCGCCATCGAGCGCGTCGAGGTGTTGGGTTCGACCGAAGCCCTGTCGTTCGAGCGCAGCCGCAAGGGGCTGGAGATCAGGCTGCCGGAGGGACTCGCCGGACAAGCGGCGATCGCGCTGAAACTGAGGGGACCGGGACTCGCATGAGCGTGGCCTCGCGAGTATCCGGAGCGATCCGCGCCGCCGCGCGGCACGCGCTCGCAGCGATTCTCGTCGGCACCGCGCTGGCGGGTGCCGCAACGGCCAGCGCGACAGAGCTGCCGAACGCGCTCGACGCCGCGGGCCAGCTGCAACGGTTGCCCGTCGCGACGCATGCGGGCTTCGGATGGACTCGCGCCTCTGGCGGAGTCGTGTTCCAGGTGAACGGCATGCTGAAGAGCGTGCTGTTCTACGGCGACGGCATCGTGCGCGTCTCGGCGCACAAGGGCGAGGCGTACACCCGGCAGCGCAGTCTGGTCGTCGTCGCGTCGCCGCAGGAACCGCAATTCGACATCGCAGAATCCGTCGACGAACTCGCCATCCTCGGTCCCGGGTTGCGCGTCGTCGTCGACAAACGCAGCGGAACGCTCGCATTCCAACGACCGGACGGCACGCCGCTGCTCCGCGAGCAACAGGCGCCCGTGCTCACGCCGGGCACCGAACCTTCGGGAACCGCGACCTACGCCATCGAGCAGCGTTTCGCACTGACCCCCGACGAGTCGCTCTACGGCCTGGGCCAGTACAACGAACCGTACATGGACTACCGCGGCCGCGACGTGCTGATGGTGCAGACCAACATCGGCATCGTCGTACCGTTCCTGGTGTCGACCCGCCGCTACGGGTTGCTGTGGGACACGTATTCGAAGATGACGTTTTCCGACGGCCCGCAGGGTGCCGTCTTCCGCGCCGAAGACGCGCCTGCCGGCGTCGATTACTACTTCGTGGCCGGCGACACGATGGACGAAGTGATCGCGGGCTACCGCCACCTCAGCGGCGCCGCGCCGATGTTCCCGAAATACGCCTTCGGGCTGTTCATGAGCAAGGAGCGCTATGCCACGCAGCAACGCCTGCTGGAGGTGACGCGGCGCTTCCGCGAGGAACGGTTCCCGCTGGATGTCATTGTGCAGGATTGGCAGTACTGGGGCGGCGAGAAGAACGGCCAGTGGGACGGCAACTGGAGCGGCATGATCTGGGATCGCGAACGCTATCCGGATCCGGTCGGCATGGTGCGCACGCTGCATGACGATCTGCACGCGCGGTTGATGGTCTCGATCTGGCCCTCGGTCGGCAACGACACCGAGCTCGCCCATGACCTCGATGCCGAGGGCTTGCGTTTCGAGCCGCTGCACTGGATTTCCAAGCGCGCGCGCATCTACGACGCCTTCAGCGACGAAGGCCGGGCGATCTACTTCAAGCACCTGAAGAAGGGACTGCTCGATATCCGCGTCGACGCGCTATGGATGGACGGCGCCGAGGTGGAGGTGGGCGGCGCCGCGCACGATCCGGGCGAGGTGGAGGCCGACATCAAGCGCCTCGGCCGCAATGCAATGGGCGACTTCGCGCGCTACCTCAATGTCTACAGCCTGCTGACCACGCGCGGCGTCTACGAAGGCCAGCGCGCCAGCGCCGACCTCGTCGACAAGCGCGTGTTCACCCTCACCCGTTCCGCCTGGGCCGGGCAGCAGCGCTATGCCGCGATGCCATGGTCGGGCGACACCACGGCCAGCTGGGAGGCACTGCGTGCGCAGATCGCCGGCGGCCTGAACGTTTCGATGGCCGGACTGCCGTACTGGACCCAGGACACCGGCGGCTTCTTCGTCAACGTGTCCGGCGGTGAACGCAACCCGGGCTATCGCGAGTTGTTCGCGCGCTGGAACCAGTTCGGCATCTTCAATCCGGTCTATCGCATCCACGGCACGTCGATCGAGCGCGAGCCTTGGGCATTCAAGGCACTCGACCCGGAGGTCTACCGCTCGATCCGCCGCGCCGCCGAACTGCGCTACCGCCTGCTGCCCTACGTGTACAGCCTGGCCTGGGCCAGCACGCACGACGGCTACACGATGATGCGCGGCCTGGCGATGGATTTCCCGGACCAGGTCGCGTTGCGCCACGTGGACGACACCTACATGTTCGGTCCCGCGTTCCTGGTGCAGCCAATCACCAAGGCGATGTTCCATGCCGAACTGCCGCCACCGTCGACGGTACCGGCGGCGCAGCTGCGCACGCCCGACGGCCAACCGGGCCTGGCGCTCGAGTACTACCGTGGCGTGAACTTCGACGCGCTCGCCAGCCGCACCATCGACACGCAGGCCGAACATCATTGGCCCGATCCGCCGCTGGGCAGCGTGCCGCCCGGACTGGAGGGCTTGCACGGCTTTTCGGCGCGCTGGCAGGGCCAGATCGTCGCAGCGGAAGACGGCGAGTACGAGATCGGCGTGGAAGGCGACGATGGCTTCCGTGTCTGGCTCGACGACAAGCTCGTCGTCGAAGACTGGAAGGAAGCCGGTGCGCGCTTCGCAGGGGCACGTGTCGTCCTGCGCAAGGGGCAGGCAGTGCGCGTGCGCGTCGATTACTTCCAGAAGGGCGGCGGACGGGTGATGCGGCTGGCCTGGCGCACGCCGGGCGAACGCGACGCGCTCGCGAATCGCCAGCTCGATCAGCAGCAGAGCACGCTGCTGCCGGCGGGAACCGACTGGTACGACTTCTGGAACGGCCAGCGCCATGCCGGTGGCGCCAGCACCACACGGCCCTACGCGATCGACGAGTTTCCGCTGTTCGTGCGCGCAGGCTCGATCGTGCCGCTGGGTCCGGTGGTCCAGTACGCGAACGAGAAACCCGACGCGCCC
This sequence comes from Pseudoxanthomonas helianthi, assembly GCF_017939625.1. Classification (GTDB taxonomy): domain Bacteria; phylum Pseudomonadota; class Gammaproteobacteria; order Xanthomonadales; family Xanthomonadaceae; genus Pseudoxanthomonas_A; species Pseudoxanthomonas_A helianthi. Next base: position 603,426 of record NZ_JAGKTC010000001.1, on the reverse strand, counting down.
TACGAGATTCGCATCTATCCCGGCGCGGACGGCCGCTTCACCCTGTACGACGACGACGGCGAAACCTACCGCTACGAGAAAGGCGAGTACGCCACGGTCGCGCTCGCCTGGGACGATGCCGCGCATGCCCTGCGCATCGGTGCCCGCGAAGGCCGCTTTCCCGGCATGGCGGCTACGCGAACGCTGAACGTCCGGCTGATGCCATCGCGCGTCGGCGACCGCGAACAGACCAAGACGGTGCGCTACGACGGCACGCCGGTCGAACTCCACTTCACGCCATGAAGGTCATCCCATGAAGATGCACAAACAACCCCTCGCGACGATCGCCGCTCTGTCCCTGGCGGCAGCGGCAGGATCCGCCGTCGCCGGCCAGCAAAGCGTCGCATCGCCGCACGGCAACGCGGTCATTCGCGTCGAAGACGACGCCAGCCGCTTCTCCGTGCAGTGGCGCGGGGAAACTGTCGTCGCCGCATCACCGCTGGGACTCCAGCTCGAAGGCGCGCGCCCGTTCGGCGCCATGACGCTCGCAAGCCGCGAAGACACCGAGGTTGACCGCGACATTCCGCTGGTGGCGACCAAGGCGGCGGTGGCGCATGACCGCTACCGCGGTGCGACGCTCACGTTCCGCGAAACCGGAGCGGATGCGCGCAAGCTCATCGTCGAGGTGCGCGCCTACGACGATGGTGTCGCGTTCCGCTACCGCATCGACGACCCGGCGCCGGTGCGCCTGCTCGGCGAGCGCACCGCCTTCATGCTGCCCGCGGATTCCGAGTGCCTGGCGAGCAAGGTCGATTCCGCGCACGAGGCGCTCTTCGAACGCCTGAAGTTCGCGCAGTTGGCCGAAGGCCAGCGCTACGACGTGCCCCTGGTCTGCACGGACCGCTCGGGCCGCGCCTCGCTCGCCATTACCCAGGCGTACCTGGAGGGCTACGCCGGCGCATCGCTGCAACGCGAAGGCGAAGCGTTGCACCTGCGGCTGTCGGCGGTGCCGGGCAGGGCGGGCCCGGCCTTCGTTTCCGAGCACGGACTGCGCACCGCATGGCGCGTGGTGATGCTGGGCGACCGGGTCGGCGACATGATCGGTTCGACCTTGATCGGCAACCTCAATCCATCTCCGGCGAGCGACTTCGGCTGGGTCAAGCCGGGCAAGGCGGCCTGGGATTGGTGGTCCGGTCCGCTGGAGGGCGTGAAGCCGGATCTGGCGACCTACCACCGCTTCATCGACTTCGCGGCGGAGTCGGGCTTCCCTTACTACCTGATCGATGCCGGCTGGGCCTGGGGCGCCGGCCCCTGCTGCGATCCGTTGCCCACCACCGACATCACCCGCGCCGCCGAAGGCATCGACATGCCCGCCCTGGTGCGCTACGCCGCCGACAGGGGCGTCGGCCTGCTGCTGTGGGCGCACTGGGAACACCTGGCGCCGCGCATGGACGAGGTGCTCGATACCTACGCGCGCTGGGGCATCAAGGGCGTCAAGGTCGATTTCATGAACCGCGACGACCAGGAGATGGTCGCGTTCTACCAGCGTCTCGCCGCCGCGACGGCGAAGCGCCACCTGCTGCTGGACATGCACGGCGCCTACGTGCCCGCCGGCCTTCAGCGCACCTATCCGAACTACATCACCCAGGAAGGCGTGCTCGGCGCCGAGTGGAACAAGATGGACAAGCGCATCACGCCCGAGCACAACCTGATGCTGCCGTACACGCGCATGCTGGCCGGGCCGATGGATTACACGCCGGGCGGCTTCCGCAACGTCGCGCCGCAGGCGTTCGAGGTGCGTGCCCGGATGCCGCTGGTCCGCACCACGCGTGGCCAGGCGCTGGCGATGTACGTCGTCTACGACAGCCCACTGCAGATGGTGTCGGACGACCCCGACGCGTATCGCGGCGCCGATGGTTTCGAGTTCATCAAGCGCGTGCCCACCGCGTGGGACGAAACCCAATTCCTTTCGGGCGAGCCCGGCCGCGACATCGTGCTGGCGCGACGCTCCGGCACGGCCTGGTACGTAGGCGCGATGACCGCCGACGAGGGACGCAATGCAAGCGTGCCGCTGCGCTTCCTGCCTGCGGGCCGGTACCGCGCGACGGTGTGGGAAGACGGCGACGCGCCCGATCGCGTCCGCCGCAGCGAGCGGATCGTCACCCAGCGCGATGCGCTCGCCCTGCGCCTGTCGCCGGCCGGCGGCGCGGCGGTGGTGCTGGAGCCCGTCGGCCGATGAGGGCGAAGGTTCCCGATCGCGGTCGCCGTCCGTTCCGACTTCGGCCGGCATGAAACTCGGCCACGCCAACGGTTTCGGCCGGCGCAGCTTCGTCAAGTCCGTGGCCTTGGCGGCGGCCCTGCCGCGCCTTGCCTGGGCCGGCAGCGCCACCGCTGCCGGCACCGGCGTTACCCGCATGTTCGCGCTTGCCGATATCCGTCTGGGCGAAGGCGTGTTCGCCCATTCCCATGCGCTCAACCGTCGCTATCTTGCCGCGCTGGAAGTCGATCGCCTGGTCGCGCCGTATCGGATCGAAGCGGGACTGGCGCCGCGCGCATCCAAGTACCCCAACTGGGAATCGATGGGCCTGGAGGGGCATACCGCCGGGCACTACCTGTCGGCGCTGGCGCAGGAAGCCGCACAGGGCGACGACGAAATGCGCCGGCGCCTCGACGCCATGGTGGCGGAACTGGCCGCTTGCCAGCAGGCGAACGGCGACGGCTACGTCGGTGCCGTGCCCAACGGACGCGCGCTGTGGAGCAAGGTCGCGGCGGGCACCATCGATGCCGGTTCGTTTTCGCTGGGCGATGCGTGGGTGCCGTTCTACAACCTGCACAAGATGTTCGCCGGCCTGCGCGATGCCTGGCTGCATGCGGGCAACCGGCAGGCGCGCGGCATGTTGATTGCCTTCGCCGACTGGGCCGATCGCCTGGTCGCCGGACTCGACGAACGACAAATGCAGGCGTTGCTCGCCACCGAACATGGCGGCATGAACGAAGTGCTCGCCGACGTCCATGCCATCACCGGCGACCGGCGCTACCTGGCGCTGGCCCGGCGTTTTTCCCACCGTGCCTTGCTCGACCCACTGCTGCGCCGCGAAGACGCGCTGGACGGCCTGCACGCCAACACCCAGATCCCGAAAGTCATCGGCTTCGCCCGCATCGGCGAACTGGATGGCGACCAGGCCTGGATCGACGCCGCGGCCTTCTTCTGGGAAACGGTGACCCGGCGGCGCAGCATCGCCTTCGGCGGCAACAGCGTGCGCGAGCATTTCAATCCCGTTGCCGACTTCGGCGCAATGCTGGAATCGCCGGAAGGCCCGGAAACCTGCAACAGCTACAACATGCTGCGCTTGAGCATGCAGTTGTACCGGCTGGATCCGCAGCCACGCTACGCCGATTTCTACGAGCGCACGCTGTTCAACCACATTCTCTCCAGCCAGCACCCGCGGCATGGCGGCCTGGTCTATTTCACTCCGATCCGCCCGCGCCACTACCGGGTCTATTCGCAACCGCAGGAATGCTTCTGGTGTTGCGTCGGCACCGGCATCGAGAACCATGGGCGCCATGGCGCGTTCGCGTATGCGCACGACGGGCAATCGCTGACCGTCAACCTGTACATGGCTTCGCAACTGCAATGGCGCGAGCGCGGGCTGGTTCTGCGCCAGGACACGCGATTCCCGGACGAGGCATCGAGCCGCCTGTCCCTGCAGCTGCGCAAGCCGCAGCGTTTCCGCCTGCGCCTGCGCCATCCGCACTGGCTGGAAGGGCCGCTCGACGTGCGCGTCAACGGCAAACCCTGGCCGCTGCAGTCCAAGCCGTCCTCCTATGCCGGCATCGAGCGCGAATGGGCCGATGGCGATCGGGTCGAGATCGACCTGCCCATGCGCACTCGCGCGGAAGGATTGCCGGACGGCTCGGACCACGTGGCGCTGATGCACGGCCCGATCGTGCTGGCCGCGCGCACCGGCACCGAGCATCTGGACGGATTGATCGCCGATGCCGGCCGCGGCAGCCACGTCGCGGGCGGACCGTTGCTGCCCCTGGATGGCGCGCCGATCCTGGTCGGCGATCGGAATGCGTTGGCAGAGCAGGTCAGGCCTGTTCCGGGACGCCCGCTCACCTTCGAGGCAGGCGCGCTGATCCGGCCCGCAGCGTTCGAATCGCTGCAACTGGAGCCGCTGTTCCGCGTGCATGACGCGCGTTACGTCGTGTACTGGCGCACGGCCACCGCGTCCGCCTATCCCGCGCTGGTGCGGCGGATCGAGGCCGACGAACGCCGGCGACAGGCGCTGGAAGATCGCACCCTGGATCGGGTAGCGCCCGGCGAACAGCAGCCCGAAGTCGAGCACCAGTACCAGGGCGAGGACAGCAACACCGGTGTCCGCATGGGGCGCCACTGGCGCGATACGGGCCGCTGGATGTCCTATCGGCTGAAAGCCCGCGACGGTACCGATCCTGCCACTGCGGTCGAGTTGCTGCTGAGCTTCCATGGCGCGGACCGCAACCGGGGTTTCGACCTGCTGGTCGACGGCCGCCGGTTGGAGACCGTCAGCTTGCAAGGCGATGCGGGCGACACCTTCGCCGAGCGCAAGATCGCATTGCCGAAGGCGCTCGCCCGGACCGCCGTTCGCCGTGGCATCACGGTCAAGCTGGTCGCCTTTCCCGGCCGCCGGACCGCCGGCCTGTTCGATCTTCGCCTGGTGCGAGGCGAATGAAGCGCATGGCAACGCAGGATGTCCAACAGCATGCGCAGGCGAACCTGCAGTGCACGGTCGAGACCGGCCACGCGATGCTGCGCGCCCGCAGCGACGAACTGGCAGGGGCAGAAGGGGTGATCGAGGTGGCGCTGATGATTTCGACAAACGTCCGAGCAACCCAATGACTTCCACCCACCTGGAAACCGGATCAGCTCCTTCCATGAAGCCTTCCCGCCTGCTCTCCCTGATCGCGCTTGCCTGCAGCCTGCTGGCCGGCATCGCGCTGGCGGCCGAGCCCCAGGTCAGCGACGAGCAGCGTTCCGCCCTCAAGACCGCCAACGCCGACCCTACGCTGGCCCCCGACCTGCTGCTGCCGGCAGAGGACATGGCCTGGTGGCGCGACGCCAAGTTCGGCGTCTTCGTGCACTGGGGCCTGTACGCCATTCCCGCCAAGGGCGAATGGCACATGTTCAACGACAAGGTGCCTGCCGCCGAGTACGCCAAGCTCGCCCAGCGCTTCAACCCGCAGCATTACGACCCCGACGCCTGGGCCCAGCTCGCCGCCGACGGCGGCGCCCGCTACATGGTGCTGACCGCCCGTCATCACGACGGCTTCTCGCTGTTCGCCAGCAAGGCGAGCTGGGGCCAGTTCGACGCGCCGCATTCCGCAGCCAAGCGCGACCTCGTCGCGCCCTGGGTGCAGGCAGTGCGCCGCCACGGCCTGCGCGTGGGCCTCTATTACTCGCCGCTGGACTGGCGCTTCCCGGCCTATTTCCACCCGAAGGAAATGCCGGAGAATGCGCGCGAGCTCAAGCAGCAGACCTACGGCCAGATCCAGGAGCTGATGAGCCAGTACGGCCGCATCGATATCCTCTGGTACGACGGCGGCTGGCTGGCCCACCAGGGAACCGACGCCGATGCCGCGTGGTTCTGGGAGCCGGACCGCCTCAACCGCATCGTGCGCAAGCTGCAGCCCAAGATCGTCATCAACCCGCGCTCGGGCTGGCAGGGCGACTTCGACACCGTGGAAGGCGACGCCCCGATCGAGGGCCCGATCCGCGCGCGCCCCTGGGAGAAGACCTTCTCGATCAACGGCGCCTGGGGCTATGTGCCCGAAGGCAACGTGAAGAGCGCCGACCAGGTCGTGGACGCGATGGTCAATGCGGTCGTGCGCAATGGCAACCTGCTGGTCAACCTGGGCCCCGACGCCGACGGCGTCGTGCCGCCCAAGCAGAGCGAGACGCTGCGCGGTGTGGGCCGCTGGCTGCATCGCTATGGCCAGGCGGTCTACGGCACGCGCCCGGGGCCGCTGCAGCCGGTGGACGGCATCTACGGCATGACCCAGCGCGGCGACAAGCGCTACCTCTTCGTGCAGCGCTGGCCTGACGCCGAGCTGGCGCTGCCGGTGCTGCCCGGGAAGGTGACGGGCGTGCGCAACCTGTCGGGTGACAAGGTGGCCTGGCGCGACGGGCCGCAGGGCCTGAGCGTATCGGTGCCCACGAGCCGGCGCGGCGAGCCGTTCACCGTGCTGGAGATCAGCATTGCGGCCGACTCCCGCTGAGGTACTACGCGACCCCTCGATGACGAGCCGCACAGAGCGACACACATGCACATTCCCTTCAAGGCCATTCCTTCCAGAGGTTCGCCCATGCATTTCCTGATCAGACGTGCCGCACATGTCGTCGCCTTACTCGGCTTGATCGCCCTGGCGCCCGTGCAGGCCCACGAAACGCTCAAGCTCGACACGCCCAAGCCATCGCTCGCGCTAACGCCGCCGATGGGCTGGAACTCGTGGAACAAGTTCGCCTGCAACGTCAGCGAGCAACTGATCCGCCAACAGGCCAATGCGATGGTGGCCTCGGGCATGAAGGACGCCGGCTACCGGTACATCGTCATCGACGACTGCTGGCAGAAGAGCCGTGACGCCGACGGCAACATCGTCGCCGATCCCGAGCGTTTCCCCAGCGGCATCAAGGCGCTCGCCGACTACGTGCATTCGAAGGGGCTGAAGTTCGGCCTTTATTCCGACGCCGGCGTGCTGACCTGCGGCGGCCGACCTGGCAGCGCCGGCCACGAGTTCCAGGACGCGCGCCAGTATGCGAAGTGGGGCGTGGATTACCTGAAATACGACTGGTGCAACACCGGTCCCCGCAACGCGGAAGCCGCCTACACCATCATGGCCAAGGCGCTGCGCGAATCGGGGCGCGACATCGTGCTGTCGATCTGCGAATGGGGCGACAACCACCCCGAACGCTGGGCGCAGCCGGTGGGCCACCTGTGGCGCACCACCGGCGACATCTTCGACGCCTGGCAAGGCAAGGAAAAATGGTCGCACGGCATGACCGACATCCTCGACCTGCAGGCCGAACTCTGGCGCTATTCGGAGCCGAACGCCTGGAACGACCCCGACATGCTCGAAGTCGGCAACGGCGGCATGACCACCACCGAGTACGAATCGCACTTCTCGCTGTGGGCGATGCTGGCGGCGCCGCTGATCGCGGGCAACGACCTGTCGAAGATGGACGCGGACACGCGCCGCATCCTCACCAATGCCGACGTCATCGCGGTCGACCAGGACCCGCTGGGTCGGCAGGCGCGGCGCATCTGGAAGGAAGGCGATCTGGAGATCTGGGCGCGCCCGCTGAAGGGCGGTGAGCAGGCGGTGGTGCTGTTCAACCGTGGCAAGGCGCCGGCCACGATGAAGGTCGGCTGGGACCAGCTCAACCTGCCCGAGGGCCTGACGGCCGACGCCAAGGATTTGTGGAACAAGCAGGTCTCGAAGGGCCTGCGCGGCAGCTATGCGGGGACGGTCGCTCCGCACGGCGTGATCATGCTGCGCATCACCCCGGTGCCATGACCAACACGCGCAATGGGGCGTCGACCCGCGGTCTTCGCGTCGCGTCGCCCGATACGAACCAGGAGAACGAGATGCAAGCACCCCTGTTGGAACCGCGGCGCGCGTGGCCATCGAAGGCCTGGTCGCTGACTGTCGTGATGGCGGCGATCCTCGGCGCCGTACCCATCGCGGCGGCCGCGGCCGAAGCCGCACCACGCGAGATCACGGTCGACCTGGCGCGCGCGCAACGTCCGCTGGACCGCTTCTTCGACCTGTCCGTGGGTTCGGATTTTCCGGGCACCTTGATAAGGCCGGACAGCCAGGCGCACCTGAAGCTCGCCGTGGACGAACTGGGATTCCGCTACGTCCGCTTCCACGACATCTTCCACGATGCGCTGGGCACAGTGCGGGTGGTGGATGGGCGCACCGTGTACGACTGGACCAGGATCGACCAGCTCTACGACGACCTGTTGTCGAAAGGGATCAAGCCCTTCATCGAACTTGGATTCACGCCGCAGGCGATGGCCACTTCGGAGCAGACCATCTTCTACTGGAAGGGCAATACCTCGCATCCGAAGCTGGCGCCGTGGCGCGAGCTCGTCGATGCGTTCGTGCGCCACCTGCGCGAACGTTACGGCGTCGCGGAAGTACGGCAGTGGTATTTCGAGGTCTGGAACGAGCCCAATCTCGCCGGATTCTGGGAAGGCGCCGACCAGCAGGCCTACTTCGAGCTCTACGCGGCGACCGCCAGGACGATCAAGGCGATCGACCCGACGTTGCAGGTCGGCGGCCCCTCGACCGCAGGTGCGGCGTGGGTGCCGGAATTCCTCGCCTACGCGCACAAGAACGGCGTGCCGGTGGATTTCGTGACCACGCACGCCTACGGCGTGGACGGCGGTTTCCTCGACGAGAAGGGCGAGTCCGATACCAAGCTTTCGCCATCCCCGGACGCCATCGTCGGCGACGTGCGCCGGGTGCGGGAGCAGATCGGCGCCTCGCCATTCCCCTCGCTGCCTCTGTACTTCACCGAGTGGAGCACCAGCTACACGCCGCGCGACGCCGTGCACGATTCGTATGTCAGCGCGCCGTACATCCTCAGCAAGCTCAAGGCCACGCAGGGCATGGCGCAGGGCATGAGCTACTGGACCTACACCGATCTGTTCGAGGAACCCGGCCCGCCGCCGACGCCGTTCCACGGCGGCTTCGGGCTGCTCAACCGCGAAGGCATCCGCAAGCCGGCGTTCTTCGCCTACAAGTACATGCACGCGCTGCGCGGCAAGGAGATTCCGTCCGCCGATCCCGAGTCGCTGCTGGCGACGGATGGCGCCAGTACTTCGGCATTGATCTGGAGCTGGAACCAGCCCCGGCAGGACGTCAGCAACCGGCCGTTCTACACCCGGCTCGTTCCCGCCACGCCGGTATCCACGGCGCGGCTCACGTTCAAGCACCTCGCGTCGGGTGCGTACCGGCTCCAGGTCAAGCGCACCGGGTTCCGCGCCAACGATGCGTACTCGGCCTACATCGAGATGGGCGCACCCGCTTCCCTGAGCGACAGCCAGATCGGCAAACTGCACGAACTGACCCGCGACTTGCCGGAGACCGATCGCAGGGTACAGGTCGGGCCCGCCGGCGAGTTCGGATTCGAGGTGCCCATGCGCAGCAACGATGTCGTGCTGGTGACGCTGACGCCGGAGCCGGGCCAACGCTGATGCGTGGACCGTGCCTGCTTTATGACGCGTCGCCTGAACATGATCGCAAGAGAGAGCGAGGTAATCCAATGAATCAGAACCGCATGCGCAACCCGTTGGTACGCCAGGAATGTTCCCGCGAGCGAAACACAGCCCTGCGCATGACGTCGATCGGCGTCGCCGCTTGCCTTCTGCTGATCGCCATTGCCGTCCCTTCGTTCGCGCGCCAGGTGGAGCAGGTCACCCCTGATCGGGCACGCGCCAATTTCGCCCGTCCCATCGTGCTGGCCCCCGACGATGTGCGCGCGTTTCCCGATGCGCCGGCAGGGTTCAGGGAGGCGCGCCCGGGCGGCGCGCAGGGCAGGGTGGAGGAACTGGTCTATGCGTCGGGCGTCACCGGCACGCAACGCCGGGCCAACGTCTACCTGCCGCCCGGATACTCGGCCGACCGCAAGTACCCGGTGCTCTATCTGCTGCATGGGATCGGCGGCAACCAGGACGAGTGGCGGGGCTACGTCCGCGCGAACACCATCCTCGACAACCTGATCGCCGACGGCAAGGCGGTGCCGATGATCGTGGTCATGCCCAACGGCCGCGCGCTGGCGGACGACCGCAGTCCGCCGCAGGATCGGGTGTTCACCGAGGAGAACGCGGCCGGTTTCGCCAAGTTCGAGCGCGACCTGCTGGAATTCCTGATCCCGGCGGTCGAGAAGAAGTATCCGACGTACGCGGACCGCGAGCATCGCGCCATCGCCGGCCTGTCGATGGGCGGAGGACAGGCATTGAACTTCGGCCTGGGCCATTCCGATACGTTTGATTGGATCGGTGCCTTCTCCCCGGCCCCCAACACGCGTCCGCCGGCGGAACTGCTGCCGAAGCCGGAGGAGGCGCGCCGGCGATTCGCACTGCTATACCTGTCGTGCGGCAACCGCGATGGCCTCATCAACGTTTCGCAGGGCGTGCATGTGTATCTGAAGCAACACGATGTTCCGCATGTCTGGAACGTCGACGACCGCGGCCACGATGGCGACAGCTGGGCCAACAACCTCTACCACTTCGCGCAGAGGATCTTCCGCTGAGCGGGTGAGAGTTCCCGATGCCGCGCAACCCTTCACCGCCGCGCACCGTTGCCTGATCGTTCCGACGAGCACCGCGGGCCAACCGAAAAACCACCGACCGACCACGAGAAATCCCATGAAATCGACGATGAAACGCTTGCTTCCCACTGCGGCCCTGGCGTTGTCCCTGTGCACGACCGCGACCATCGCCGCCGAGCCCGCGCAGGTGCGCCTGACCGTCTCGACGGAAGCCGCAGGCCCGCGCATCGAACCTGAGGTCTACGGCCATTTCGTCGAACATCTCGGCACCGGCGTCTATGGCGGCCTGTGGGTGGGACCGGAATCTAAGATCCCGAATACCCGCGGCTGGCGCAACGACGTGGTCGAAGCGTTGCGCCGCCTCGAGGTGCCGGTGATGCGCTGGCCCGGCGGTTGCTTCGCCGACGACTACGACTGGCGCGACGGCATCGGCGATCCGGCCAAGCGCCCGGTTCGCTTGAACCGCTGGTGGGGCGGCGTGCCCGAAACCAACCGCGTCGGCACGCACGAGTTCATGGACCTGGCCGAGATGCTCGGCAGCGAGACCTACATCGCGGCGAACATGGGCTCGATGTCGCCGCGTGACGCCAGCCAGTGGCTGGAATACATGACCTCGGACAGCAAGTCCTCGCTCGCCGAGGAACGCCGCCGCAACGGCCGCGACCGGCCCTGGAAGGTGAAGTACATGGGCGTCGGCAACGAGAGCTGGGGTTGCGGCGGCAACATGCGCCCCGAATACCAGGCCGACCTGCACAACCGCTATGCCACCTACCTGCAAGGCACGCAACGCGTGGCTTCCGGCGACGGCCAGCAGGACGATCACCTGGTCGAAGTGCTGATGGAGCGCTCCGGCGCGCACATGGATGCGTTCAGCTTGCACTACTACACCATGGCCGGCCCCTGGGAAGACAAGGGACCGGCCACCGGGTTCGGTGCCGACCGTTGGGCGAAGGAGTTGCAATCCGCGCTGGGCATCGAGAAACGCATCGTCGCGGTGTCCAACATCATGGACAAGCACGATCCGAAGAAGCGCATCGCGCTGTATGTCGACGAGTGGGGGACTTGGCATGCTCCGGATCCGGGCACCAATCCGGGATTCCTGCAGCAGCAGAACACGCTGCGTGATGCGCTGGTCGCGGCGCTCACGTTCAACGTGTTCCATCGCCACACCGAGCGGGTGAAGATGGCCAACATCGCGCAGATGGTCAACGTCCTGCAGGCCATGGCGCTGACCGACGGGCCACGCATGACGCTCACCCCGACCTACCACGCGTTCGACCTCTACAAGCCGTTCCGCGGCGCGGTACCGCTGACGGCGAAAGTCGAGGCGCCGCGCTGGCACCAGGGCGAAGTCGAGCTGCCGGCCGTGGACGTGTCGGCGGCGCGGACTGCGGACGGCGGCACGGTGCTCGCACTGGTCAACCTCGACCCGGAACGGCCCGCGCGCGTGCAGACCAATCTCAGCGGCGCCGTGAGCGGTCGCATTCTGACGGCCGGTGCCATGGATGCGCACAACACCTTCGCCCAGCCGAATGCATTGGTGCCAGCGCCCTATAGCGCGGGAACGAAGGGAGCGCCGCTGGCGCTGGAATTGCCGCCGAAGTCGATCGTGGTGGTGGCCGTGTCGCAGTGAGTCTGCGTTACTTCGGTCGATGATTCGGGTAAGGCGGCTTGCGTGCCTGGCAAGCCGCTTGTGGCGCATATACGAAAACTCCGCTCCGGATCGGGATGCCGTCACGGTTGAGTGACGGCTTCCGGCCCGGAGAGGGCACGCGAGGGCCCTTCATCGATCCGATCGCCAGAACCTCCCGACAGAGGAATAGCAAGGCGGCCAAGGCCTGGTTCTGCGTGCTGGGGGCAACCCGGTGGCGGCGGGCCAGTTCGCTCAGGAAGTGTTCGATGGCGACTCCGTCTAAATCGCGCGGGTGTCGGCGACCATTGGCATGGATATACCTGCGAATCCAATACAGATAGGCCTGCTCTGTGCGCAGGCTTTAGTGCTTCAGCCGCAACTTGCGTCGAACTTCGTCGAACAACCGAGGCCTTTCGGCGGGCTCGGGTTGATTGCTTAGGGCTGCAGAATTCTCCACGTCGGGCATTAGACGGTCTCCTTACCGTATAACACCCTCAATGTTTCATCTGGGGCCACTGCAAGCTGCCCGTGCAACCCCCGGATTCTTGTAGGAAAAGTCTGATTGACTGGCTCACGAGGACGTGTCCAGAATCCGCGCTACACCCCACTTTGGGGTCTAATCGTAGTTAGGCCTCAATGGAGACTGCGTTGGAATTCGAAGACTTCATCAGCGCAACTTGCAACATCCTGGAAGAGGACGGATTTGCCGCCTATCTTCCGACGCTGTATGCCGGTGGCGAGATTCTCGTCGTGGAGGGCATTCCGTCGTCTGTCGCGGATACGGACGCCTTAAACAACCTTGGGCCCGATCATGGCCTTGGAGCACCAGGAACGTTCTTTGCCGTTCTCGCCTCCCCGAACACAGTTGTCGCCGGTCAGTTCGCCTCAACGGGTTGGCAATTTGTTGACATCCAACAAGGCGATTCCGGCTTTGTAGTCACGTCGGCTGAGCGGCCGTTGTGGTTCCGGCTTTGAGGC
>NZ_JAGKTC010000001.1:589551-590461 GCF_017939625.1 Pseudoxanthomonas helianthi | reverse complement strand
GCTCACATGAGAGTTTTGCGGCGCATATTCTTTCTACTTCTGGCAGTTCTGCTGTTGACTGGCTGTCAGCCCAGAAAGACCGGCCTGTTCTCGTCTCTAGACATTGACAAAGATGGCCTGCTCTATGGCTATGAGATCTTTATCGTTAAAGGAGATCGCGCCGCTGGAGCTGAGTCCGACTACTACGCGATCGTTCAATGCGCCAACGGCAAGATCAGCCAGCCGCTCATTGGACAAGTTGTAATGACTTCAGACCAAGTGATCATCACGCTTCCGGCGCATGGCAAGCCCGGCTGTCCTTCTTCTCAGTTCACAGGCACTATTGGTTTCAAAGAGCTGACCGGCAATTTTAGCAATGGCAAAGAGCTCGCCTTGTCACGCAAGGACAGTTACTGGGAGTGAGCTATAACAATTCATTCAAGCCGAAGCCGCTTCTCGGCTCGGCTTAGTTCAGGCGTTAGGTGTCACATGAAGATCCTCGTGACCGCACTAATGGCTCTTGCAGTAACCGCCTGTGCCTCACAACACGGCCCGCCCAAAGTAAAAGGTCTTGAGGCATTTCAGTCGCTCGGTCATGATTTTTGGCTTATCACTGCCGCGGAAGAAGTTCGTGGCGGTTTCGAGTCTGTCGGGCATTTCGGCTATTGCTATTACAAGGGTCAAAACTTAGCTCGTTGTGATCGCATGTCACCCTCACCGTCCGGCGACTTTGCCGTGTATCAAGAAGCTTCAACCGGCCACATCTTTCTCTTCAGCACCAAGACTGGTCGCAGCACACGCCTAACCTCGGAGTTCCCTGGACTCATGTGGTCAGCTTCGTGGCAAGAGTCGGAGAAGCAAGTTACCGTTCAAGTCGGTGCTGCCTCGCCTGAGAAAGAGCTCAAGCTGTCGTACGCTCAGGCAAGTGGCA
>NZ_JAGKTC010000001.1:412-589496 GCF_017939625.1 Pseudoxanthomonas helianthi | reverse complement strand
GCCATCCGGGAGGACGTCATGCGTGATATCGCTCTTTTTCTCTTACTCATGTTGTCGCCATCTGTCGCAATGACAGGAGAGTTGAAGGATTCGACGGCCGCGGTCGCGCTTGCTGAGAAGGTTGTCCAAAAGGCCAGCACAGGCGATGTCCGGGGCGGCTTGGAGCTCGCTCGCCCATATCTTGCGATTCCTTCAAGCCAGTTCGATGTGCTTCTTGGGCAATTGGAGATGCAAGCCCCTGTCCAAGCTACGCGCTACGGGAAATCAATCGGATATGAGTTGCTCCGAAACGACACCGTGGCTGATTCGCTCATAAGAATCATCTATATCCAGAAATTCGAGAGGCATGCTGTTTTTTGGATCTTCTATTTCTATAAGCCAAAGAATGACTGGCTCCTCAGTGAGTTGAGCTATTCAGACGCGTTAACGAGTGCCTTTTGATGGCTAACAATTCATTCAAGCCAAAGCCGCTTCGCCGCTCGGCATACTCAGGCATTAGGTCGGCCAATGTCTCAGAACCCCTACGAGCCGCCACCTTCTGCCCTCAGTGGAGACCACACTTGCTCTGCTGCGCTCAAAGTAGCTCTCCCGAGCGGAGCGGAATATGGTCCGGGTGCCGAGAGCCGCTATGCCAGATGAAGCCAGGGCAACCTGAGCGCCAGTCACTTCGTCTCTAGCCAGTTGCCTTCCGTCCGGCGGTGGAATCCGGAAGATCTGCAACCGAGTCGCGCGTCACCAGTTGATGCGGCACCACCTGGTTCACGATGACTCGGGTGGAAGGCGAAGTGCGCCGGATCTCGCGCAGGAGGATGTCCATCGCTGCGTCGGCCATTGCGGCGACCGGCTGGTGGATGGTGGTCAGTTCCGGCCACACCATCGTCGCGGCGGAGGTATCGTCGAAGCCGACCACGGAGAGATCGCGCGGTACGTCGAGGCCGCGACGATGCGCCACGGATACCACCGCCGATGCCATGTCGTCGTTGCTGGCGAAGATGGCGCTGGGCGGGCGGCGCAGCGCGAGCAGGCGCTCGGCTGCTTCCAGCCCGGACCGGTAGGTGAAATGGCCCGGCTGGACCAGCTTGTCGTCGTACGCGATGCCGGCCTCGGACAACGCATCCTTGTAGCCCTGCAGGCGATGCGCGCTGGCGGTCTGGTCCGGATCGCCCTTGATGTAACCGATGCGCCGATGGCCGTGCGCCACGAGGTGCGCGACCATGTCGTAGCTCGCGCGATGGTCGTCGATGCGGACGCACGAAATCGTGTCGCTGAAGTGGGCCGAAGCGATGGACACCGCGGGGACGCCGGCGCGCACGAACTCCGAGACGACGGTCTTGGACTCGCACAGCGGGGGTGGAAGGATGACCCCGGCGACGCTGCCCGCGAGTTGGCGCGCCGCTGCGCGCCGCTCTTCCGCGCTCAATCCATCCCAGGTTTCGATCACCAGTTGCGCCGCTACCCGCGCAGAGCCGCGCAACGCGCCGACGAGCAGCTCGCGAAGGTAGCTGGAGCTGGGATTGGTGTAGATCAACGCGATGCAGGTGTGTTGCGCCGCCGCCAGGGTGCTTGCGGCCAGGTTCGGGCGATAGCCGAGCTCGTGGATGCTGCGCATCACCCGCTCGCGGTTGGCATCGCGCACGCCGGCATGGCCATTGACCACTCGCGAGACGGTCATTGGGGACACGCCGGCATGGCTGGCCACTTCGTCGATGGTGACGGCGCGCCCTTTGCGGCGAGCGGTTTTTTTCTGGGTCCTTTTCACGCGGTTGCTTCCATTGGGCCGAGGAGCGGGTGTCGGGCGAAACACCCATTATTTGCGCATACGGTGCCATGAAACCGTTTTCCGAAGCCGGGTCTTTGCAGTTCTTGTTTCGGCCATGGATGCGTTTCCGGAGGATTTGCTGCGCTGCATGGTGACAAGTACGAACACCCATGATTAGTCTGCGCCTCGACGCGATGGTAGCGCTACCACTCACTCCCTATCGAAAGGGGAGCAGCGAAGCGCTTCTCCGTCGTGCAGTCGTCCGATCACGCTTGAAAAGCCGGAATGCGAACGGTCCTTCGCGACCGCCGCCGACCCCGGCCTGGTAGACGGGCCTCGCCCGTGGGCGCCCCTGGGAGGGGGCGATACATCCATACGATCGCAAGCCAGAGGGGAGATCCATGCGCACGTGCAGTTCCCGTAGAACTCCAGACCTGAGGGCAAGTTCATGAGCCGGAAGTTGGCGAAATTCAAATCGAAGGCCATGTTCACCTTCGTCGGAGGCGTGCTGGTCATCAACCCCGCGTTCGGCCAGGATGCAACCGCCCAGGCCGCGCCCGCGAACGCCGCGCAGTCCACGCCGCAGCAGTCGTCGGACCAGGCCACCACGCTGGATACCGTCGTGGTCAGCGGCATCCGCAACAGCCTCGAGCACTCGATGGGCATCAAGCGGGATGCCGTCGGCGTGGTCGACGCGATCAGCGCCGAGGACATCGGCAAGTTCCCGGACACCAACCTGGCCGAGTCGATGCAGCGCATCACCGGCATCTCGATCGACCGCCGCGACGGCGAGGGCGCGCAGGTCACCGCGCGCGGCTTCGGTCCCGAATACAACATGGTCACCTTGAACGGCCGCCAGATCCCGGGCGCCGACGGTTTCGGCAGCGGTGCCGCCGAACTCGGCGAAACCGGTTCGGGCACCCGCGCGTTCAACTTCGCCCAGCTGGCTTCCGAAGCGATCAGCGGCGTGGTCGTGCACAAGACCGGCCAGGCCGGCGTGCCCAGCGGCGGCATCGGCGCCACCATCGACATCCAGACGGCCCGTCCGCTCGATCGTACCGGCACGTTCGCCAGCGTTGGCATGAAGGCGGTGTCCGACCAGTCGCAGGTCCTCGGCAGCGAGATCACCCCGGAAATGTCCGGCATCTTCAGCTACAGCAACCCCGACAAGACCTGGGGTTTCGGCGTGAGCGGCAGCTACCAGAAGCGCCACGGCGGTTCGGTGCAGGCCACCGAGAACGGCTGGAACGTGTCCCGCTGGACCGGCTCCCTGCCGAACCTGCGCCCGGGCGGCACCGTCGAGAACGCGCCGCAGGTCGGCCAGCTGTATTCGATGCCGAACGACCTGCGCTATGCGTTCCAGGATTTCGAGCGCACCCGCGTCAACGGCCAGGCGGTGCTGCAATTCGCCCCGACCGATGCCTTCACCTTCACCCTCGACTACACCTACTCGACCAACGAGATCGCGCAGAATCGCGGCGAGCAGACCATGTGGCTGCAGAACAGCCTCGATCACGTGACCTTCGACGGCGACAGCCAGGTCGCCACGCCGATCTACATCCGCGACATCGCCGGCAGCAGCAAGGACTTCGGCTTCGAGCAGCAGCACAACGAGCAGAAGTACAAGCTGGGTTCGCTGGGCTTCAACGCGGTATGGAACGTCAACGATCGCTTCTCGTTGACCTTCGACGGGCACAACACCAAGGTCCGCAGCCTGCCGAACGATCCGCTCACCGGCGGCAGCTCGACCGCGTTCAGCCTCGCCGGCGTGGCGCCGGACCGGGTGAACAACAACTTCTCGCAGGAATACTGGTTCAACGGCGGCCTGCCGATCATGAGCCCGACCCTGTACCCGACCACCGCCGATGCGCTGGCCGGTACCAATGGCACGCCCAATCCCGCCTTCCCTCCCAGCCAGCTCGGTTCGCAGATCCTGCGCATCTGGTCCACCCGCCAGGACAGCGAGGTCAAGCAGGGCCGCATCGACGGCGCTCTGGACTTCGACAGCGGCCGCTTCACCTTCGGCGTCGATTCTTCCGAAGTGTCGATGCGCCGCCTCAATGTCGACGGCCATGGCCATCTGATGACGCTCGGCAACTGGGGCGTGGACGATGCGGGCCAGGTCGCGGACATGGCCGCTTTGCTGAAGCAGATCAACATCGTCGGCCTGTTCGACGACTTCAACGCCAGCGGGGCGTCGCCCAATGCGTGGTGGGGCAATGCCAGCGCATTGGCGCAATGGGCGGCGGACAAGTGCGCCAGCGGCACCGCGCCGGCGGCGTGGGCGGCCAACTGCGGCAGCATCAGCGCCAAGGCGCGCACCACCTACGACAGCGACAACCTGATCGAGGAGAAGACCCAGGCCGCGTATGTGCAGTGGGACCAGGACTTCAACATCGGCAGCATGCCGGCCCACCTCGCCGTGGGGGCGCGCTATGAGAAGACCGACATAACGTCGACGTCGATGATCCAGATCCCCAGCGCGGTCCGCTGGATGTCCAACAACGACTTCGGCATCAACCTGTCGGCCGAGAAACAGCCGTTCAGCGAGAAGGCCAGCTACAACTATCTGCTGCCCAACCTCGACTTCAGCATCGACCTGACCGAAGACATCAAGGCCCGCGCGTCGATCAGCAAGACCATCGCCCGCGCTCCGTACGGCAACCTGTACGCCGGTGCGACTCCGGGCGGCCCGAGCGGCTCGGTGCTGTTCGGCGACCAGTACCGCGGCGGCGGCAGTTCCAACAACCCGTCGCTGCTGCCGCTGGAATCGCGCAACATCGACCTGGGCGCGGAGTGGTATTTCGCTCCGTCCAGCTTCGTGGGCGTGACCTACTGGCGCAAGAAGGTCGACAACTTCGTCGGCAATACCGTGGTTCGCCAGAACCTGTACGGCCTGACCGACCCGACCTCCGGTCCGGACGCGCAGGCGGCACTGGCCTTCCTCAACAGTCCGGAGTGCGTCGCCCAGGTGACCGCGGCAGGCGGAAATCCGGCCGAAGGTTGCGTGGGCAACTACACCACGCTGTTCACCGCGCTGGCGATGTTGCGCAATCCGGGCAGCGGCGGCCTGGCGGCCTACAACGGCAGTAATCCCCAGCAGATCGCCATGGAGTCCGCGTACGACATCGTGGGCGAGGCCGACGATCCGCTGTACCAGTTCGACGTCAACGTCCCGGTCAACCAGCGTTCGGCCAACCTGCATGGTTGGGAAATCGGCGGCCAGTACTTCTTCGGCGACAGCGGTTTCGGCATCCTGGCCAACTACACCATCGTCAAGGGCGACGTGGGCGTCGACCGCGCAGCGGATCCGGGCGCCAACGTGTTCGCCCTGGTGGGCCTGAGCGACTCCGCCAATGCCGTGCTGATGTACGAGAAGCACGGCTGGTCGGCCCGTCTGGCATGGAACTGGCGCGACGAGTACCTGATGGCGGCCAACCAGAACGGCAACAACCGCAACCCGTACTTCGTCGAGGCCTACCAGCAGATCGACGCGAACGTGTCGTACGACTTCACCGACCAGTTCACGGTGTCGTTCGAAGCGATCAACCTGACCGGCGAGGACGTGCGCTGGCATGCGCGTTCGGAAAACCAGATGGTCCGCGCGGTCGAACAGTCGCCGCGTTACATGCTGGGTTTCCGCTTCAAGTTCTGAGCCCTCCCGCGCCGGCTCCCGGGCCGGCGTTGCATGGGGCCGCTGCACCCGCAGCGGCCCCGTTTTCTTTCGGACGCGCCGGCCGGACCTTCGCGCTCGCCGGGAAAGCGCATAACATCAACGCGGACACCAAGCAGCCAGAGTCGACATGCCCCGCCACGAACTGCTGAACAACGTGACGCACAAGGACTTGCGCGTCGTTACCCGCTTCGGTCGCGAGTACGGCGACGAGGTCGGCCTGGTGCCGGCGTTCCCGACCGAGTTCGCCGAACTGCAGCGCGAATACCCGATCTTCCTGCGCAAGGACCGCGACGACGGCGGCTGGCAGGCGGTCGCGCTGCTGGGATTCGAATCGAACGAGAACCTGTTCCTGCAGGACGGCCGCTGGAACGCGAACTACCTGCCCGGTTACATCGCACGCGGGCCGTTCCTGATCGGATTCCAGCAACAGGAAGTCGATGGCGAGCTGCGCGACGAGCCGGTGATCCACGTCGACGTGGAGCATCCGCGCATCGGCCGCGGCGAAGGCGAGCCGGTGTTCCTGCCGCAGGGCGGGCAAAGCCCGTATCTCGAAAGCATCGCCAGCGTGTTGCGCGGCATCCGCGACGGGGTAGAGGGCGGCAAGGCCATGTACGCGGTGTTCGACGAGCTGGGCCTGATCCAGCCGGTGAACATCGAACTGAAGTTCGATGAGCAACACGGCGCCAACCTGACCGGCCTGTACGGCATCGATCGCGAGCGCCTGGCCGCGCTGGATGCAGAAGCGCTGCATCGCCTGCACCGCGACAACTTCCTCGAAGGCATCTACCTGATGCTGTCTTCGCTGCACAACCTGCGCCGGTTGATGGCGGAGAAACAGCGTCGCTTGCGCCTGCAGGAAGCCACGGTCGGCTGAGCGCCATGGCCGAAGCGATCGCCTGCCTGCCCGAGTGGCCGGATTGCCGGCCCGGCGAGCTGCCGCTGGAAGAATTGCTCGCCGCCGGCCAGCCGGCCGTGTTGCGCGGCGTCGCCCGCGACTGGAGCCTGGTCCAGGCCGGCCGGCGCGGCATGCGCGAGGCGATGGACCATCTGCGAAGCCACTACAACGGCCAGCCGGTGACCTATTCGCATGGCGGTCCGGAAATCGCAGGACGCCCGTTCTACAACGACGATTTCACCGCGTTGAACATCGAAGTGCGGCGCAGTCCGCTGGGCGAGGTGCTCGACGCCATCGCCGCGCACGCCGGCGATGCGCAGCCGCCGACGTACTACGTGGCTTCGCTGCTGGTCGATACGCGCCTGCCCGGTCTGCGCGCGCACAACGATTTCGATTTCGCCGCGCATGGCATCCAGGCGCCGCCGAGCATCTGGATCGGCAACCGGGTCACCGCCTCCTGCCACTACGACGCGATGGAGAACATCGCCTGCTGCGCGGTCGGTCGCCGTCGCTTCACCGTGTTGCCGCCGGAGCAGGTCGTCAACCTGTATCCGGGTCCGCTGGAGCCGACGCCGGGCGGGCAGGCGGTCAGCGTGGTCGGTTTCGCCGATCCGGATTTCCAGCGCTATCCGCGCTTCCGCGAGGCCCGGGCGGCGGCGCAAACCGCGGTGCTGGAACCGGGCGATGCGATCTTCATTCCCAATCTGTGGTGGCACCACGTGCAGGCGCTGGAGCCGTTCAACGTACTGGTCAACTACTGGTGGAACGGCGCGCCGGCGCACATCCCGGCGCCGATGCAGGCGCTGTACCACGCGCTGTGGGCGCTGCGCGACCGGCCGCCGCGGGAGAAGCAGGCCTGGCGCGCGCTGTTCGATTACTACGTGTTCGGCGATGCGCAGCGCGCCGGCGAGCATCTGCCGCCGCAGGCGCGCAAGGTGCTGGGGCCGATCGACGAAACGCTGGCGCGGCAATTGCGCGCGATGCTGATCAACAAGCTGAACCGCTGAGGCGGAGGGGAAGATGACCGAGAAGAAGATCCGCAAAGTCGTGATCGCCGGTGGCGGCACCGCGGGCTGGGTCGCCGCGTGCGCGCTGACCCACCAGTTCCGCGACCTGCTCGACATCACCCTGGTGGAGTCCGAGCAGGTCGGCACGGTCGGGGTGGGCGAGTCCACGATCCCGACCATCCGCACCTTCCACCGCCTCCTGCAGATCGACGAGCGCGAGTTCCTCAGCTCGGTCGCTGGCAGCTTCAAGCTGGCGATCTCGTTCGAGAACTGGGTTCGCCCGGGTTCACGCTACATCCATCCGTTCGGCACCACCGGCGTGAATACCTGGTCGTGCGATTTTCACCAGTTCTGGCTGGAAAGCCGCCGCCGCGGCATGCAGAGCGAACTGGGCGACTACTGCCTGGAGACCGTCGCCGCTCGCCAGGACCGATTCGCCCTGTTCGATGCCGGCCAGAACGCCCAGCAATGGTCGATGCGCTGGACCAAGGCGGCTACGGCGGAGCGTCGCGATGTGAGCTATGCCTACCATTTCGACGCCGGGCTGTATGCAGCGTTCATGCGCGTCAAGTGCGAAGGCCGCGGGCTCAAGCGCGTCGAGGGCAAGATCGCCCAGGTACGCCAGGATCCGGACAGTGGCTACGTGCAGTCGCTGGTGCTGGAGGATGGGCAGGTCATCGAGGGCGACCTGTTCATCGACTGCACCGGCGCGCGCGCGCTGCTGATCGAGCAGGCGCTGCACACCGGCTACGAGGACTGGAACCACTGGCTGCCAAGCAACCGCGCGGTGGCGTTGCAGACCGAAGCCGATGGACCGGCGGTGCCGTACACGCGCGCGATCGCGCATGAGGCCGGCTGGCACTGGAAGATCTCGCTCCAGCACCGGATCGGGTGCGGCATCGTGTTTTCCGATGCGCACATGTCCGACGATGAGGCGACCGCCAAACTGCTCGCCGAAAACCCATCCAAGCCGCTGCGCGACCCGTGGATAATCCCGTTCCGCACCGGGCGGCGGCGCAAAGCTTGGAACAAGAACGTGATCGCGCTCGGACTGGCGAGCGGCTTCATTGAGCCGCTGGAATCCACCAGCATCCACCTGACCCTCAGCGCGGTCACCCGCCTGGTGCAGTTCTTCCCCTCCGAAGGCATCAGCCAGGCGGCGGTGGACCGCTTCAACCAGGTCAGCCGCCAGGAGCTGGAACACGTCCGCGACTTCGTCGTGATGCACTACCACCTCAACCAGCGCGATGAGCCCCTGTGGAAGCAGTGCCGCGAAATGGAACTGCCACCGGGCTTGGCCGAGCGCATCCAGGTGTTCCGTGAGACCGGCTACGCATGGCAGGGGGAGGACGAGCTGTTCCGCCTCGACTCCTGGACCCACTGCATGCTCGGCCAGGGCGTCGTGCCCCGCAGCCACCATCCACTGACCCGCGCGCTTTCGGACACCGATCTCAAGCGCCTGCTCGAAAGCGTGCGCAAGCCGATCGATGCCGCTGTGGCGTCCATGCCCAGCCAAGAGCAGTTCATCGACAGCTACTGCAAGGCGCCGCCCTCGGCCTGGGAGCAGATGTACGCACGCGCCCGGCAGCATGAGCGGGTGACCGGCAAGATCGCGGGCGTCGGCGGAGGCCTGATCCAGTGATGCGCAGATGCTGATCCAGGCGCACCCCGGACTGCGCCTCCAGGTACGGCGGATCGGTGCGGAAGGCGCGCCACTGCTGGTGATCGACAACGTGGTGGCCGATCCGCAAAAGCTGGTGAACAAGGCCGCGCGCAGTCGCTTTTCGGTGCAGGGCGCGTATTTCCCCGGCTTGCGCGCACGCGCGCCGGCGTCGTACGAATATTTCCTGGAAAGCCTGCTGAAGCCGCTGTTGCGCGAGCATTTCGGCATGGCGCCCGGACACTTCTCCTTCCCGATGTGCCACTACTCGCTGGTCACCACGCCGCCGGAAAAGCTGAATTTCCTGCAGCGCATACCGCATTTCGATTCCAACGCGGACAACGGCTTGGCGACCGTGCACTACCTGTTCCGCGAAGGCTGGGGCGGCACTGCGTTCTACCGGCATCGGCGGACGGGCTTCGAAACCATCGGCGAAACGCGGGTGCCCGCGTATTTCGAATGCCTGCAGCGCGAGAGCCGTGGCGAAGACGCGCCAGACGCGAGCTACATCAACGGCGACACCGCACTGTTCGAACGGATCGACCAGGCCGAAGGCGTGTTCAACCGCATGCTGGTGTACCGACGCAATTCGTTGCATTCGGCCACCATCGACAACGCCTTGGTCCCACCCGCCGATCCGTTGAAGGGCCGGTTGTCGGTCAATGCCTTCATCGACGTGGGCTGATGGACCTCGCTTCGCCGCATTCAAGTCGTTGTTTCGCGTGGAATTCCGCGGTGCAGCAGGCTTTTTCGGCAGACGCTGGTTACAGTGTCGCCGTGACCGCGTTGGGCGACTCCGCGGTCCGGTAAGGAAGGGGCGGCCGAGGCGGTTCCTTTTTTTTCCGACGAAAAGGTAGCGCTAACTTTTGATCTGCCGGAGGCTGGGTTCGATGGCTTTTACCGCCGGAATTGACGCAGGCACACAGAGCCTGAAGGTGGTGCTGTACGACGCGACGGCGCGCCAGGTCGTGGCCACCGCCAGCGAGCCGTTGGAACTGACCAGCAGCGAGGACGGCAGTCGCGAGCAGCATCCCTCGGCATGGGTCGCTGCGATGCACACCTGCTTCGCGCGCCTCGACGCCGGCCTGCGCGCCCGCGTGGTGGCGCTGGCCGTGTCCGGCCAGCAGCATGGCTTCGTGCCGGCGGATACGGAAGGCAACGTGCTGGCTCCGGCCAAGCTGTGGTGCGATACCAGCACCACCGCCGAGTGCGCGCAGATCATGGACGCGGTGGGCGGCGCGCAGCGCACGATTGAACTGGCCGGCAACCCGATCCTGGCCGGCTACACCGCCTCCAAGCTGCCGTGGACGAAGACCCATCGCCCCGAGGCGTATGCCCGGCTGGCCAGCATCCTGCTGCCGCACGACTATCTGAACTTCGTGCTGACCGGCCAACGCTTCTGCGAGTACGGCGATGCCTCCGGCACCGGCTGGCTGGATGTGCGTACACGCACCTGGTCGAAGGACTTGCTGCGCGCGACCGATCCGGATCGCGACCTGGCCGACTGCCTGCCGCCGATCGCCGCCCCCGATGCGCTGTTCCCCATCGATCCGGCCATCGCCGCGCAACTGGGCCTGTCGCCCACGGTGCAGGTCGCCGTCGGCGGCGGCGACAACATGATGGCCGCCATCGGCACCGGCTGCGTGGAGGAAGGCCGGCTGGCGATGAGCCTGGGCACCTCGGGCACGCTGTTCGCGTATTCGGATACGCCGGTGGTCGATCCGCAAGGCGCGTGGGCGGCGTTCTGCTCGTCCACCGGCGGCTGGCTGCCGCTGATCTGCACGATGAACTGCACCGTGGCGACCGAACAGGTGGCGAAACTGTTCGGCTTCAGCACACGCGATGGCGATGCCCACCTCGATGCCACGCCGCCCGGCGCGGACGGGCTGACGATGCTGCCGTTCCTCAACGGCGAACGCACCCCGGACCTGCCGCACGGCAAGGGCGTGCTGGCCGGACTGGACCCGACGAACTTCTCTCCCGCACATCTGTACCGCGCGGCGATGGAAGGAGCGACCTATAGCCTGAAGTACGGCTACGACGCCTTCGTGCGCGCGGGCATGCGGTTCGAACGCATCGTGCTGACCGGCGGCGGCAGCCACAGCGCGGCCTGGCGGCAACTGGTCGCCGACGTGTTCGGCCTGCCGGTGGACGTGCCCGCACAGGCCGAAGGCGCGGCGTTCGGCGCGGCCCTGCAGGCGCTGTGGGCGTCCGCTCGCGCCAATGGCGACGACGCTTCGATCGCCGACATCGCCCGCACCCACGTCGCCCTGGATCCGGCACGGTCCGCCACGCCCGATCCGGCGCGCGCGGCCGCCTACGCGAACGCCTACCAACGCTTCCTGCACTACCTCGATGCCGTCGCCCCGCTGCAGCGCGGCTGACGTCCCCCACGCCCCACCGGCCCAACCACAGGAACACCGTCCCATGAGCACGCAACCTTTCATCGGCGCCAAGGAATACTTCCCCGGCATCGGCCGCATCCCGTTCGAGGGTCGCGGCTCGGACAACCCGCTGGCCTTCAAGGTCTACGACGCGCAGAAGCGGATCGGCGGCAAGACCATGGCCGAGCACCTGCGCTTCGCCACCTGCTACTGGCACACCTTCTGCAACGCCGGCCACGACCCGTTCGGTCCGGGCACGCGCAAGTTCCCGTGGGAAGGCGCCAGCCCGCTGGCCACGGCCGAGGCCAAGGTCGATGCCGCGTTCGAGTTCTTCAGCAAGCTGGGCGTGCCGTACTGGTGCTTCCACGACATCGACCTGTCGCCGGACGAGGAGGACATCGGCCAGTACGAGAAGCACCTCAAGCACATGGTCGGCCTGGCCAAGGCACGCCAGCAGGCCACCGGGGTGAAGCTGCTGTGGGGCACGGCCAACCTGTTCTCGCACCCACGCTACATGAACGGCGCGGCGACCAACCCGGACTTCGCGGTGGTGGCGCGTGCGGCGGTACAGGTGAAGAACGCGCTGGAGGCGACCGTCGAGCTGGGCGGGGAGCACTACGTGTTCTGGGGCGGCCGCGAAGGCTATGCCAGCCTGGTCAACACGAACATGAAGCGCGAGCTGGACCACTTCGCCCGCTTCCTGACCATCGCCCGCGACTACGGCCGCAGCATCGGCCTGAGCGGCAACTTCCTGATCGAGCCCAAGCCGATGGAGCCGATGAAGCACCAGTACGACTTCGACAGCGCCACCGTGGCCGGCTTCCTCAAGGCACACGGGCTGGAGAAGGACTTCAAGCTCAACATCGAGGCCAACCACGCCACCCTGTCGGGGCACACCTTCGAGCACGACCTGCAGGTGGCCAGCGACCATGGCCTGCTGGGCAGCATCGACGCCAACCGCGGCAACGCGCAGAACGGCTGGGACACCGACCAGTTCCCGACCGACCTGTACGATACGGTCGGTGCGATGCTGGTGGTGCTGCGCCAGGGCGGTCTGGAAGGCGGGCTGAACTTCGATGCGAAGGTGCGCCGCGAGTCGACCGACCTGGAGGACCTGTTCATCGCCCACATCGGCGGCATGGATGCGTTCGCGCGCGGGCTGGAGGTGGCCCATGCGCTGCTGACCGAATCGCCATGGGAACAATGGCGAAAGGACCGCTATGCCAGCTTCGACGGCGGGGCGGGCAAGGACTTCGAGGACGGCAAGCTCGGCCTGGCCGACCTGCATGCCCTCGCGGTCAAGCAGGGCGAGCCGAAGCAGGTCAGCGGCAAGCAGGAACGCTATGAGAACCTGCTAAACCAGTATCTGCTGCGCTGAGCGCGACGAATAATGCCGCGCCGCGCGCTATCGCCGCTTGGGTGGAGTCGCCACCGAATCGCGGGCGACCAGCCGGTGCGGCACCACGTGATCCACCAGCACGCGCGTGCTGTCGGTCTTGCGCCGGATGCCGCGCAACAGGATGTCCATCGCGGCGTTCGCCATCGAGGCGATCGGCTGGTGGACGGTGGTGAGTTCCGGCCACACGGTGGTTGCGGCCGAGGTGTCGTCGAAGCCGACCACGGACAGGTCGCGCGGCACGTCCAGCCCGCGGCGGTGCGCGACCGAAATCGCGGCCGCGCCCATGTCGTCGTTGCTGGCGAAGATGGCGGTCGGCGGCTTGCGGTGCGCCAGAAGCTTTTCGGTGGCCACGAGTCCGGACCGGTAGGTGTAGTCGCCCTGCTGCACCAGTCCGGGTTCGACTTCCAGCCCGGCCTCGTGCAGTGCGGTGACGAAGCCGTCGTAGCGCCGCGAACTGGCGCTCAGGTCGCTGCGTCCACGGATGAAACCGATGCGCGTGTGGCCCTGCCGGATCAGGTGTTCCGCCATCTCCTTGCCGGCGCGGAAATCGTCGATGCGGACGCAGGAAATCTCGTCGCTGAAGCGGCCCGAGGCGATGGCGACCACCGGCACGCCGGCCTTGACCAGTTCGGTCACGGCCGCATGCGATTCGCACAGCGGCGGCGGCAGGATCACGCCGTCGACGCGGGCGCCGAGCGCGCGCGCCGCCTTGCGTTCGGATTCGGCGTCCAGGTCGTCCCAGTAATCGACCACCAACTGGATGGCGGTGCGCGAAGCGACGCGCAGCAGGCCGACCAGGAGTTCGCGCAGGTAGGCGCCGCTGGGGTTGGTATAGATCAGCGCGACGCGCGTGTGCTGCGCCGCCGCCAGCGAACTCGCGGCGAGGTTGGGCGTGTAGTCCAGTTCGCGCACCGCACGCATGACGCGCTCGCGGGTGGCGTCGCGAACCTTGCCCTGGCCGTTGATGACCCGCGATACGGTCATCGGCGACACGCCTGCCAGCGCGGCTACTTCATCGATCGTCACGCCGCTGCTCTTGCGGCGGATCGACTTCTTCGGCTTGTTCAACACGCGTTCCCTTCTTCAACCATGACGGCGCCGCGTTGCGGCCAACCGACCCGAGCTGGACACCGAAGCGGATGATGGAACACATCCGGGCCGCGTGTCCCTCGGACGGACGAATGTTACCGCTAACGCCACGTCGCGGCGACCGCGCGTGGGTGCTGCTGGCCGGATTGCTGGCGCTGCTGGCCTGGGTGGGCGATGCGCGGGCCGAAGACGGCTATGCGCTGTGGTTGCGTTACGTGCCTGCCGATCCGGCGCGGGTCGAAGACTATCGTCATCGCCTCGGCGACGTCGTGGCGCCCAATGCCACGCCCACCCAACGCGCAGCCCGCGACGAGCTGCGGCGCGGCCTGACCGGCTTGCTGGGAAGTGCGCCCCGGCTGCATGCGACCCTCGCGGGTGGGCGTCCGCTGGTGCTGGGCACCCCGGATTCGTCGCCATGGCTGGCGCCTTTCCGTCGCGAGGTGGAAGTCCTCGGCGAGGACGGCTTCATCCTTCGCGAAGGGCGCATCGACGGTCGCGCCGCGTTGGTTATTGCGGCGCGCCGCGACATCGGCGTGCTGTACGGGACGTTCCACTTGCTGCGCCTGCTGCAGACCGGTCAGCCGCTGGCCGGACTCGACATCCGCGAGGCGCCGAAGCTGCGGCTGCGCGTGCTCGATCACTGGGACAACCTCGACCGCTATGTCGAGCGCGGTTACGCCGGCGAATCGATCTGGGACTGGCACAAGCTGCCGGGCTGGCGCGATCCGCGCTATACCGATTACGCCCGCGCCAATGCCTCGATCGGCATCAACGGCGCGGTGCTGAACAACGTCAACTCCAATGCACGGGTGCTGACGCCGATGTACCTGGAGAAGGTCGAGGCGCTGGCCGACGTCTTCCGTCCCTACGGCATCCGCGTGTACCTGAGCGCGCGTTTCTCCGCGCCCAAGGAAATCGGCGGCCTGGACACCGCCGATCCGCTGGATCCGCGCGTGCGCGCCTGGTGGAAGGCCAAGGCCGACGAGATATACAAGGCGATCCCTGACTTCGGCGGCTTCCTGGTCAAGGCCAATTCGGAAGGCCAGCCCGGTCCGCAGGATTACGGCCGCAACCACGCCGACGGCGCCAACATGCTGGCCGAGGCCCTGGCGCCACACGGCGGCGTGGTGATGTGGCGTGCCTTCGTCTATTCGCACGAACAACCCGACGATCGCGCCAGGCAGGCCTACGACGAATTCGTGCCGCTGGATGGCGCCTTCCGCGACAACGTGGTCGTGCAGGTGAAGAACGGCGCCATCGACTTCCAGCCGCGCGAGCCCTTCCATCCGCTGTTCGGCGCCATGCCGAAGACGCCGCTGATGATGGAGTTCCAGATCACCAAGGAATACCTGGGCTTCGCCACCCACCTGGCGTACCTGGGCCCGTTGTACGAGGAAACGCTGCGTTCGGACACCTTCGCGCGCGGCGCGGGTGCCAGCGTGGCGAACGTCGTCGACGGATCGCTGGAAGGGCACGCGCTCAGCGGCATGGCCGGCGTGGCCAACATCGGCAGCGACCGCAACTGGAGCGGTTCGCACTTCGACCAGGCCAACTGGTACGCCTTCGGCCGCATGGCGTGGAATCCGCACGCTTCGTCGCGCGCCATCGCCGAAGACTGGGTGCGGATGACGTTCTCCAACGATCCGCGCTTCGTCGTGCCGGTGGTGGACATGATGATGGCTTCGCGCGAAGCGGTGGTCGATTACATGACCCCGCTGGGCCTGCACCACCTGATGGGCCGCGGCCACCACTACGGCCCGATGCCGTGGGACGCGGGCGCGCCGCGCGCGGACTGGACGCCGGTGTACTACCACCGCGCGGACAAGGCGGGCATCGGTTTCGACCGCAGTTCGCGCGGCAGCAACGCGGTCGCGCAATACGCACCGCCGCTGGCGAAACGGTTCGACGATCCGGCGCAGGTCCCGGAGGAGTTCCTGCTGTGGTTCCACCACCTGCGATGGGATTACCCGACGAAGTCGGGCCGTCCGCTGTGGGACGAGCTGGTGCATCGCTACGACCGTGGCGTGGATGAAGTGAAGAAGATGCGCGCCACCTGGGGCGACCTGTCGCCTTACGTCGATGCCGAGCGCCACGCGCAGGTCGCCGCGTTCCTCGCCATCCAGCAGGACGAGGCGCAATGGTGGCGCGACGCCAGCATCGCCTACTGGCAGAGCCTCAACGGCCTGCCGCTGCCGGTCGGCCACTCGCCGCCCGCGCATTCGCTGGACTACTACGAATCGCTCGAATTCCCGTATGCGCCGGGGGACGGAAAATGAAGACTTCGAAAAAGGGTGCGCTGGCGCTGGGCCTGTTCGCGCTGGCGCCGCTGGCGCACGCGGCGGACTCGCCGCTGCTGCACGAGATGTTCCAGGACCACGCCGTGCTGCAGCGCGATCGACCGATCCCGGTATGGGGCGAGGCCGCACCCGGTGCGGAAGTGAAGGTGTCCTTCGCCGGCAAGACAGTGAAGGCCAAGGCCGGTACCGACGGCCGCTGGGAGGCGACGCTGCCGGCGCAGAAGGCCGGCGGCCCGTACACGCTGACGGCGAGTTCCGGCGCCGCATCGGAAACCGCGAACGACATCCTGGTCGGCGATGTCTGGCTGTGCAGCGGCCAGTCGAACATGGAGTTGCAGGTCAAGCGCGGGCTCAACACCTGGGCGGAAATCAGCAACGCCCACAACGACCGCATCCGCATGCTCAAGGTCGGATTGAAGGAAAGCATGGTGCCGCGCGCGCACTTCATCGATCCGGTGCAATGGCAGGCGACCACGCCGGACACGGTCGGCGAGTTCTCCGCAACCTGTTACTACTTCGCGCGAGAACTGCAGAAGCGCGTCGACGTGCCGATGGGGTTGATCAATTCCTCATGGGGCGGTTCGCGCATCGAAGCCTGGTTGAGCGCGCAAGCCCTGCACAGGCTGGGCGGCTTCGACGAACAGCTCGAACTGCTGGCGCGATACGCCGACGATCCGCTCGCCGCCAATACCGGCTGGGGCGAACTGTGGACGAAATGGTGGCGCTCGGCGCCGGGCGTGGCCCAGGGCGATGAGCCGTGGAAGGACGTTGCATCCAGCGCCGACTGGACCGCCGCGCCGCGCGGCCTCGGCAACTACCGCGAATGGACGCCGCAACTGGCCGACTTCACCGGCATGCTCTGGTTCCGCACCACGTTCCGGCTGGATGCGAAGCAGGCCGCGCAGGGCGCGACCCTGGCGCTGGGCGTGGCCGACGAAGTCGATGTGACCTGGATCAACGGCCGTGCGGTCGGCAGCAGCTATGGCGGCGGCGAACGCAATTACGCCTTGCCGGCGGGCCTGTTGCACGAAGGCGAAAACACGCTGGTGGTCAACGTGCTCAACACCTGGTCCGACGGTGGCCTGACCGGCGACGCGCCGCGTGCGTTGCGCTTTGCCGACGGCAGTTCGGTGCCGCTGGATCGTGGATGGCAATACCGCGTGGTGCCGAAGCAAGCCGGTACGCCGCCGCAGGCACCGTGGCTGTCGGCGCAGGGCAAGGGCACGCTGTTCAACGGCATGGTGAAGCCACTGGGTGGCTATGGCATGCGTGGCGCGTTGTGGTACCAGGGCGAATCGAACACCGGCGATGCCGCCGCATACCGCGGGCTGCTGCGTGCGTACCGCGACGACCTGCGCGCGCACTTCGGCAAGGACCTGCCGCTGTTCGTCGTGCAACTGGCCAACTTCGGTCCCGCACCGACGCAGCCGACCGAGAGCGGCTGGGCGGAACTGCGCGAAGTGCAGCGCGAAGTCGTCGCCGAGGACCCGCGCAGCGGCCTGGCCGTGGCCATCGACATCGGCGATCGCTACGACATCCATCCGGCCAACAAGCAGGAACTGGGCGCGCGCCTCGCGCGGGCCGCGCGCAAGGTGGTGTACGGCGAGAAGATCGCCGCGACCGGCCCGGTTCCGCGCACGGCGAAACGAAACGGCGATGCGGTGGAAGTTTCGTTCGCCGATGTCCGCGGCAAGCTGGTCGCCTACAGCGCCGAAGGCCCGATCGCGTTCGAACTGTGCGGCGATGCACCGGGTTCTTGCCGCTACGCCGAAGCAAGCCTTCGCGGCAGCGATACGGTGGTGCTGCGCGCACCGGTGGTGAACCCGACCCGGGTGCGCCATGCCTGGGCCGACAGCCCCGTCGTCACCCTGTTCGACACGGACGGCCTGCCGGCCGGCCCGTTCGAGATCGGAGTCGAGTGATGCTCCGCGCAGGAATTCCCATGAGCGTGTTCCCCGAGACCCGCCGCTACGCTTCCAGCAACGATCGCGAGGTCGTCGACGCCAAGGCCGTCATCGACGCGATGTCCGCGGCCGACCCGATACGCCCCCCCCTTCGCAGAAAGGGGGCTAGGGGGGATTTGCTTTTCCTCCGGCAAAGCGCAAATCCTCCCGACCCCCTCTTTCAAAGGGGGAGGAGTTTGCTCCTGACTTTGCTGGTGCTTGTGGGTATTCCTGCCCATGCCGCCGAACCGGTTCGCATCGACTGGTTCGAGTACACCGGCAAGGATGCGGCCTTCGACGCGCCGCTGCCGCCGAAGCACTACCGCAATCCGATCCTGGCCGGTTTCCATCCCGACCCCAGCATCACCCGCGCCGGCGACAGGTTCTACCTGGTCAACTCGACCTTCGCGTACTTCCCGGGCATTCCGGTGTTCGAAAGCGAAGACCTGGTCAACTGGAAACCCATCGGCCACGTCATCGATCGTCCATCGCAACTCGATTTCGATGGGCTGGGCATTTCGCGCGGCGTGTTCGCGCCGACCATCGAGTATCACGGCGGTACCTTCTACGTGCTCAACACCGCGGTCGACAATGGCGGCAACTACCTCGTCACCGCGAAGAACCCGGCCGGGCCGTGGTCCGATCCGGTATGGCTGCCGACGGTCGGGGGCATCGACACCTCGCTGTTCTTCGACGACGACGGCAAGGTCTACCTGCTCAACAACGACGAGCCGGAAGGCAAGCCGTTTTACGAAGGCCATCGCGCGATCTGGCTGCGCGAGTTCGACATCAAGAAGTTGCAACCGGTGGGCGAAGCCAAGGTCGTGATCAACGGCGGTGTCGATCTGTCGAAGAAGCCGATCTGGATCGAAGGCCCGCATATCTACAAGCGCGACGGCTGGTACTACCTGTCCTGCGCCGAGGGCGGAACCGGCCCGCAGCACTCGCAGGTGGTCCTGCGCAGCCGCAATGTGTGGGGTCCTTACGTTGCGTACGAAAAGAATCCGATCCTGACCCAGCGCGACCTGCCCGAAGACCGCGCCGAGCCGGTGACCAATGCCGGCCACGCCGACCTGGTCGAGGGTCCGGACGGGCGCTGGTGGGCCACCTTCCTGGCCAGCCGCAACTACGGCGGTACGCACTACAACACCGGCCGCGAAACCTTCCTGCTGCCGGTGGAATGGCGCGATGGCTGGCCGGTGATCCTCGGGAGCGGCCGCGCGATTCCGCGTGCGGCCCCGGGACCGTCGTGGATGCGCGGCGATGCGAGGCAGGCGCCGCTGAGCGGCAACTTCACCTGGCGCGACGAGTTCGACAAGGCCAGGCTCGATCCGGCCTGGCTGTACGTGCGCGTGCCGAAGACCGCCTGGACCGATTTCGCTTCCGCTCCCGGCAAGCTGACGATCCATCCGCTGGCCGAGAACCTCGACACCCAGCGCAACCCGTCGTTTCTTGCGCGGCGCCAGCAGCACCTGGTGTTCGAAGCCAGCACCGCGCTGGACGTGCCGCAACGGCCCGGCGTCGCCGCGGGCCTGGCGGCCTACCAGAACGAAACCCACT
This sequence comes from Pseudoxanthomonas helianthi, assembly GCF_017939625.1. Taxonomy (GTDB): domain Bacteria; phylum Pseudomonadota; class Gammaproteobacteria; order Xanthomonadales; family Xanthomonadaceae; genus Pseudoxanthomonas_A; species Pseudoxanthomonas_A helianthi. The sequence continues at coordinate 569,827 of NZ_JAGKTC010000001.1, read as the reverse complement.
GGTACTTCCTCGGCGTGCGCCGCCAGACGGGCAAGGCGCAGCTGTTCCTGGAACGGAACACGGGCGGGAAGATCGAGACGATCGCCGACATGCCGATCGATGCGGGCACGAGCCTGAAGCTGAAGATCGCCGGCAACGCAGGCGCTTATTCGTTCGCCTACGACGCCGATGGCAAGGGCTGGCGCCTGCTGCGGCAGGACGAGGCCGGCACCCTCCTCAGCACCGACGTGGCAGGCGGCTTCGTCGGCGCCACCCTGGGGCCGTACGCGCGCAGCGAAACATCCGAATAGAGCAACGGGAGACGAAGATGGGCTACGCCAACAAATCCCTGGCCGTCTGCATTGCGGCCGCAATGTTGTGGGCTGTACCGAAAGCCGGCCACGCACAGGCGCAAACGCCCGCGCAGGCCACGCCGGCGTACCTCGACACCACGCGCAGCTTCGAAGCGCGTGCCGCCGACCTGGTATCGCGGATGACCCTGGAAGAAAAAGCCGCGCAGATGCAGAACGACTCGCCGGCGATCGAGCGCCTCGGCCTGCCCGCCTACGACTGGTGGAACGAGGCGCTGCACGGCGTGGCGCGCGCCGGCGAGGCCACGGTGTTCCCGCAGGCCATCGGCATGGCCGCCAGTTTCGACGTCCCGCTGATGGACCAGGTATCGGCCGCGATCAGCGATGAAGCCCGCGCCAAGCACCAGCGCTTCCTCGCCGAGGGCAAGCACGGTCGTTACCAGGGCCTGACGTTCTGGTCGCCGAACATCAACATCTTCCGCGACCCGCGCTGGGGCCGCGGCCAGGAAACCTATGGCGAGGATCCGTACCTGACCTCGCGCATGGGCATCTCCTTCGTACGCGGGTTGCAGGGCATGGATCCAGCGACCGGCGCACCGCTGGACCCGCACTACCGCAAGCTCGACGCCACCGCCAAGCACTTCGCCGTGCACAGCGGCCCGGAAGCCGACCGCCACCACTTCGATGCGCGTCCGTCGAAGCGCGACCTGTACGACACCTACCTGCCGGCATTCGAAGCGCTGGTCAGGGAAGGCCATGTCGATGCGGTGATGGGCGCCTACAACCGCGTCTACGGCGAGTCGGCCAGCGCCAGCCAGTTCCTGCTGCGCGACACGCTGCGCCGCGACTGGGGCTTCAAGGGCTACGTGATGTCCGATTGCTGGGCGATCCGCGACATCTGGCAGAACCACAAGATCGTGGCCACTCCTGAGGAAGCGGCCGCGCTGGCGGTGAAGAACGGCACCGAGCTCAACTGCGGCAGCACCTATGCCAAGCACCTGCCGGTGGCGGTGAAGCAGGGCCTGATCGGCGAGGCCGAACTCGACAAGGCCTTGACCACCTTGCTCGCCGCGCGCATGCGCCTGGGCATGTTCGATCCGCCGCAGCAGGTGAAGTGGACGCAGATCCCGTACTCGGTGGTGCAGTCGCCCGAACACGACGCGCTGGCGCGGAAGATGGCGCAGGAATCGATCGTGCTGTTGAAGAACGACGGCGTGCTGCCGTTGTCGCGCGACACCCGGCGCATCGCCGTGATCGGCCCCACCGCCGACGACACCATGGCCCTGCTCGGCAACTACTACGGCACCCCGGCAGATCCGGTCACCCTGCTGCGCGGCATCCGCGAAGCGGCCCCGCGGGCCGAAGTGGTCTACGCGCGCGGCGTCGACCTGGTCGAAGGCCGCAACGACCCGACGGCCACGCCACTGATCGAGGCCCAGTACCTGCGCCCGCAGAAAGGCTCGAGCGAGCGCGGCCTGCGCGGCGAATATTTCCGCAACACCGAGCTATCGGGTACGCCGGCGCTGGTTCGGGTCGATCCGGTGATCGGCTTCAACTGGGACCGCGGCTCGCCGACCGACAACCTGCTGGCGCGCGGCGAAGCCGGTCCCGGAGAAGCGGTACCCGACGACAACTTCAGCATCCGCTGGAGCGGCCAGCTGCTGCCGCCGGTCTCGGGCACCTACGAACTGGAAGCGTCCGCCGACGACGGCGTGCGCGTCTACCTCGACGGCAAGCGCGTGATCGATCGCTGGCAGCAGGCCGACCGCCTGACCGCGAGCCGGGCCAGCGTGCCACTGCAGGCCGGACGCGCCTACGCCATCCGCGTCGAGTACCGCGAAGGCGAACGCGATGCCGGCGTGCGCCTGGCCTGGCGCATGCCTGGGGCGAAGCCGCCGTTCGAGGAAGCGGTGCAGGCGGCGCGCGATGCCGACGTGGTGGTGTTCGCCGGCGGCCTTACCGGCGACGTCGAAGGCGAGGAAATGAAGGTCGACTACCCGGGCTTCGCCGGCGGCGACCGCACCGACATCCACCTGCCGGAAACGCAGCGCAAGCTGCTCGAAGCGCTGCACGCGACCGGCAAGCCGGTGGTGCTGGTACTGACCACCGGTTCCGCGCTGGCGGTCGATTGGGCCAAGCAGAACCTGCCGGCGATCCTGGTCGCCTGGTATCCGGGCCAGCGCGGCGGCAATGCGGTGGCCGACGTGCTGTTCGGCGACGCCAATCCGGCCGGACGCCTGCCGGTGACCTTCTACAAGGCCGACGAGAAACTGCCCGCGTTCGACGACTACGCGATGCGCGGCCGCACCTACCGCTACTTCGACGGCGAACCGCTGTTCGCCTTCGGCCACGGTCTGTCGTACACGAGCTTCGCCTACTCGGGCCTGGCCCTGGATCGCAGCCGCGTCGGTGCCAAGCAGGCGGTCGAGGTGTCGGTGAAGGTGAAAAACACCGGCGCGCGCGCCGGCGACGAGGTCGTGCAGTTGTATCTGAAGCCGCTCGATCCGAAGCACGATCGCGCCCGCCACGAGCTGCGCGGTTTCCAGCGCATCCACCTGCAACCGGGCGAGGAACGCAGCGTGCGCTTCGCGATCGTCCCGGCAAAGGACCTGCGCAGCTGGGACGAGCAGCGCAACGCCTACGCGGTGGACCCGGGCGCGTACGAAGTGCAGGTCGGCGCGTCGAGTGCGGACGTGCGCGCGACGACGCGGCTGACGGTGACGAAGTAGGCGGCGGCGGAGAGCGACTGCGCGCGACTCACTGCGCGAATTCGACCCCGCGCGCATTGACCCGCACCCGTGCCAGGAACGAGTGCGAGGTCATGTACAGCGTGCGGCCGTCGTCGCCGAAGGCGCAGTTGGCGATGGCGGTGCCGGTTTCGATCCGGCCCAGGCGCCGGCCTTGCGGGTCGAACACGATCACACCGCCGGGGCCGGTGGCGAACAGCGTGCCGTCGGCGGCGATGGCCATGCCGTCGGGCAGGCCCTGCACGCCTTCGCCCATCAGGTCGCTTGCGTCGGCGAACACGCGCTTGCCGACGACCTCGCCCCGAGCGTCGAGCGAATAGGCCATCCAGACCGGTCGCGCCGGATCGGAGTTGGACACGTACAGGGTGCGCTGGTCCGGCGACAGGGCGATGCCGTTCGGGAAGGCCAGCGAATCGTCGAGCAGATGCACGCTGCCATCGGGGTCGAGCCGGTACACGCCACTGAAAGGCAGCTCGCGCACCGGCGATTTCTCGATGTCCTTCAAACCGTACGGCGGATCGGTGAAGAAGACCGCGCCATCGACATTGCGGACCAGGTCGTTCGGGCTGTTGAAGCGCTTGCCGCCGTAGCGCGACGCCAGCGGGGTCTTGGTCTTCGTCTCCGGATCGAGCTCGGCGACCAGGCGTGAACCCGAATCGGCCAGCAGCACCTTGCCGTCGGCTTGCGCGGACAGGCCGTTCGCGCCGGCTTCGCGCAATTCCTGCAGCGGCGGACCGGCGTAGCCGGAAGGCTTGAGCAGCACAGAGAGGCCATCGCGCCGCGACCAGCGGTACAGGGTGTTTTCCGGTACGTCGGTGAACAGCAGGTAGGCGCCTTGCTTCACCCATGTCGGCCCTTCCGACCAGGTGAAGCCTTCGGCGACCTTCTCGATCTTCGCGCCGCCGGGCACAACGCGATGGAAGGCCGCGTCGTAGACGCTGAATTTGCCGATGCCCGGCGCTGCCGGTGTCGGCGCGGGGGAGGTCGCGCAGGCCGCTTGCAGCAGCAGGACCGGGATCAGGATCGTGCGGTAGATCGATGGCATCGGGGACTCCATGCGCGGGCCGATTGACACACTGCAGCAAGCATTTTCGCCGGAAAACGGCATCATCGCAGCCGAATGATAGCGCTAACAATGTGTCGTGCTCATGCGGCGGCGCGCGCCATGCCGCATGCGCCCGGCCGTGTGGCGCCGCGAATTCGGAACAGCCACGAACCGGACGAAACGATGCGCAACATCAACGCGATGCTGTGGATGGCCCTGTTGCTCTCCGCGCCGATCCAGGCGCAGGACCTGCGCCTGAACGCGCAGGACTATTTCGAGGCGCGCGGTGCCGAGGTGCTGGTGTTCGCGAACACCCCCGGCGGCCTGTTCAACGACGCCAAGACCGGCGGCATCGAGCTGGTGCACCACGGCGAGCGCACCGCCACCAACGGCGACGTGCGCCTCAACCGCACCCCGGAGCAGTGGGATGCGATCGCCGAACTGGTCGAACGCAAGGTTGACGCCGCGCACCAGCGCATCGAAACCCGGATGCGCTACCCGCAGTTCGATTTCGACTATCGCATCGAAGTGCAGGGTGGCGGCGACGGCGTGACAGTGCGCGTGCTGCTGGACAAGCCGCTGCCCAAAGCGCTGCAAGGCCGTGCCGGCTTCAACTTGGAATTCGTGCCGGTGGCGTATTTCGGCAAGAGCTACCTGGTCGACGGCAAGACCGGACTGTTCCCGCGCCATCCGTCGGCCTTGATGGACGCCGATGCGGACGGCGCGACCGAACCGCGCGCCATCGCCAGCGGCAAGCGCATCGTGCTGGCGCCGGAAGATCCGCTGCGCCGCGTCACCGTGCAGGCCCGCGGCGAGACCATGCTGCAGCTGTACGACGGCCGCAACAAGGCGCAGAACGGCTGGTACGTGCTGCGCAGCCCGCTGCCGGCGGGCAGGACCGGCAAGGTGATCGAATGGCAGGTTAACGCCAACACCGTGCCGGACTGGTTGCGCGCGCCGGTGATCGCCCATTCCCAGGTCGGCTACCACCCGGCGCAGGACAAGATCGCGGTGATCGAGCTCGACCGCAACGACACGCCGCAGCGCAGCGCGCGGCTGGTCAAGATCGAAGCCGACGGTAGCGAGAAGACTGTGTTCGAAGGCCCAGCCACGGCCTGGGGCCGCTGGCTGCGCTACAACTATCTGCGCTTCGATTTCTCCCAGGTACGCGAACCCGGCCTTTATCGCGTGGACTACGGTGCGCAGCGCGGCGACCCGTTCCGCATCGACGCCGACGTCTATGCCGACGTGTGGCATTCCACCCTGGACGTGTACCTGCCGGTGCAGATGGACCACGTACGCGTGCGCGAGGGTTATCGCACCTGGCACGGCGCCTCGCATCTGGACGACGCGCTGCAAGCGCCGCCGAACTACGAACACTTCGACCTGTATGCGATGGGCGCGCAGACGGATACGAAGTCCGCGCCCTTCGAGCACATTCCCGGCCTCAACGTCGGCGGCTGGCTCGATGCCGGCGATTTCGACATCCGCACCCAGACCCAGTACCACCTGGTCGGCATGCTGGTGCAGACCTGGGAGCGGTTCCGGCCGCAGCGCGACACCACCACGGTCAGCCAGCAGGCGCGCTACGTCGAACTGCACCGCCCCGACGGCAAGCCCGACCTGCTCCAGCAGATCGAACACGGCACCCGCTACCTGCTGGCGCAATACCGCACCGTCGGTCATGCCATCCACGGCATCGTCGAGGCGCACCTGTACCAGTACCCGCACCTGGGCGACGCGCTGAGCAAGACTGACGGCTTGGTCTACGACAAGTCGCTCGATCCGCACGCAGCGCAGCGCCATCCCGGGAGGATGTTCGTGCCCATCACGCAGTCGCCATCGCCAGAGCAACTGGTGACTCGGCGCGAAGGCGAGCGCAGCGGCGAATTCGACGACCGTTGGGCCTTCACCACCCGCGCCTCGGCGCTGGACTACGGTTCGGCCGCGGCGCTGGCGGCCGCCAGCCGCGCGCTGCGCGGCTACGACGATGCGCTGGCGGACGAGGCGCTGCGCACGGCGCAGAAGGTGTGGGACGAGGAGCAGTCGCGCCCGCCGTACACGTTCAAATTCGGCAACACCACCGGCGGGCCTCTGGCCGACGAGGAATTCAAGGCCGCGGTCGAACTGCTGCAGGCCACGAAGCAGGACAAGTACGCCAGGCGCGTGGCGGCCTTGCTGCCGGAAGTGGGCACGCGCTTCTTCGGCGACAACGTGGCGATCGCGGTGCGCGCGCTGCCGATGATGGATGCCGGCTACAAGGCGAAGCTGCGCGAACTGGCGCAGGCCTATGTCGTCGGGCTGCGCAAGAGCCAGCAGGAAAACCCCTTCGGCGTGATCGTCACCCGTGCCGGCTGGGCCGGCAACGCCGCCGTGGTGACGCAGGCCATCGCCAACGACTACCTGCGCCGCGCCTTCCCGGACCTGCTCGACCGCGCGGATGTGTATCGCGGCCTGGACTATCTGTTCGGCACGCATCCCGGTGGGGACCATTCCTTCGTCTCCGCGGTTGGCGCGAAATCGCAGCTGGTCGCCTACGGCATGAACCGCGCCGATTTCTCCTACATCGCCGGCGGCGTGGTGCCCGGCGTGCTGGTGCTGCCGCCGGACCTGCCGGAAAACCGCACCAACTGGCCATTCTTCTGGGGCCAGAACGAGTACGTGGTGGACCTGGGCGGCAGCTACCTGTACCTGGCCAATGCAGTGCAGGAGCTGCTGGCGAAAGAGTGATCGCGGCCCATAAGGAGGCACTGCCGATTGCTGCTTTGCAGCGTGCGGAAGAAAATATGGTAGCGCTAACATTCACTCCGGTAGGCGGGGATTCGAAGGGTTCGCGCTTTCCGCAATCCGACCGGACCGCAAGACCGAACCGGGCCCCGTATCGGCGCGGTGGAGGATGCAGTAATAACAGGCAAACACCGCGGCCCGTTCCGGCGTGACGCCGGCGCGGCCCGCGCCTTGTCCGGGAGCGGCTCGCGCCGATCTCCGGTCCCTACGCAAAACCTGCAGCGGTGGTCATGAACAGCACTCCGGAAAAACTTTCGGTTGTCGAAAAGATCGGCTACAGCCTGGGCGACCTGGCGGCGAACCTGATCTTCCAGACCCTGGTCACCTTCCTCGCCTTCTTCTACACCGATGTGTACCGGATCCCCGCCGGCACCGCGAGCACGGTGATCTTCGCCGGCGGCCTGCTCGGCGCGTTCGTGTTCACCCCGGTGATGGGCCTGGTCGCCGACCGCACGCGCACGCGCTGGGGCAAGTTCCGGCCGTGGATCCTGTGGACCGCGATCCCGTTCGGCGTGCTCTCGCTGCTGGCGTTCAGCACGCCGGACCTGGGCGAAAGCGGCAAGGTGTTCTACGCGCTGGCCACCTACACCCTGCTGGTGGCGGTGTATGCGGCCAACAACCTGCCGTATTCGGCGCTGTCGGGCGTGATCACCGGCAGCATGGCCGAACGCAACAGCCTGTCGTCGTACCGCTTCGTCGCGGTGATGGTCGCGCAGTTCGTGATCCAGGCGCTGCTGCTGCCGCTGGTGCTGATCCTCGGCGGCGGCGACAAGGTGCAAGGGTTCCACAACACGATGGCGCTGTTCGCGATGGCAGGCACGGTGTGCTTCCTGATCACTTTCTTCACCACCAAGGAGCGCGTGGTGCCGGAAGCGGCGCAGAAGTCGAGCGTCCGTCAGGACCTGGGCGACCTGGCGCGCAACCGTCCGTGGCAGGTGATGCTGGCGCTGACCATCCTGGTGTTCGTCACTCTGGCGTTGAAGGGCGGCATGTACGTGTACTACTTCAAGTACTACCTGGACGAGACGGCGCTGGCCACGTACCTGCAGGACATCGGCTTCAACGGTTTCATCGCCGGGCTGAACTCGCTGCTGACCGGCCTGGGCCTGACCGAATTCCAGTGGCCGAAGGACGCGCCGACCTCGGCGCTGAGCCTGTTCAACGGCGGCGGCATCATCCTGATGATCGTCGGCATCGGCTTCTCCAAGCCATTGGCCGATCGCTACGGCAAGCGCAACGTGTTCGGCGTGTTCCTGCTGCTGTCCACGCTGTGCCTGCTGGCGTTCCTGTTCCTGTCGCCGCGGTCGGTCGGGCTGGCGATGCTCGCGCAGCTGCTGCACGGCTTCCTGTACGGCATCACCATCCCGCTGCTGTGGGCGATGGTGGCCGACGTGGCCGACTGGTCGGAATGGAAGAACCACCGCCGCGCCACCGCGATCGTGTTCTCGGCGATCCTGATCGGGCTGAAGCTGGGCCTGAGCATCGGCGGCGCGCTGGTCGCGGCGATCCTGGCCCACTACGGCTACGACCCCGACCTGCCGGCGCAGGCCGAGCAGACGGTGCAGGGCATCCGCCTGGCGGTGAGCGTGTACGCCTCGCTGCCGTTCCTGGCCTGCGTGGCGCTGCTTTTCATCTACGAGATCGACAAGCGGATGGAGACGCGGATCGAACACGAACTCGGCCAACGCCGCCGCGCCGCGGATGCGACCGCGTGATTCCCGGTACTTCGCCCATGACCGACATCCAGACGCACGACGAAAACCCGACGCCCGGCGCCGACCTGGCGCAACTGTCGGCGCACGAGATCTCCAAGCCCCTGGTGACCCACATCTACACGGCCGATCCGTCAGCGCACGTGTTCGAAGGGCGCCTCTACATCTATCCCTCGCACGACATCGATGCCGGTGCGCCGTTCGACGACGAAGGCGGACATTTCGGCATGGAGGACTACCACGTGCTGAGGATGGACTCGCCCCAAGGCGAGGTCACCGATTGCGGCGTCGCCCTGCACGTGCGCGACGTGCCGTGGGCGGACCGGCAGATGTGGGCACCGGACGCCGCAAGTCGCGACGGTCGTTATTACCTGTACTTCCCCGCCAAGGATGCGCACGGACTGTTCCGCATCGGCGTGGCCGTCGCCGATCGTCCCGAAGGTCCGTTCGCCGCCGAGCCGGAGCCGATCGAAGGCAGTTATTCGATCGACCCCGCCGTGTTCGAGGACGACGACGGTGCGCACTATCTTTATTTCGGCGGCATCTGGGGCGGGCAACTGCAGAAGTACCGCGACAACCGGTACGACGAAGCGCATGCAGAGCCCGTCGGCGGAGCGCCTGCACTCGGTCCGCGCATTGCGCGCCTGGACGCCGGCATGACGCGGCTGGCCGAGCCTTCGCGCGAGATCGTGATCCTCGACGAACACGGGGAACCTCTGCACGCCGACGACCATGCGCGCCGGTTCTTCGAAGGGCCATGGGTACACAAGTACGACGGCAGGTATTACCTGTCGTATTCCACCGGCAACACGCACCTGTTGTGCTATGCGGTCAGCGACAGCCCCTACGGGCCTTTCACCTACGCGGGCGTGATCCTGAATCCGGTAGTGGGCTGGACCACCCACCATTCGATCTGCGCCTTCGAAGGGCAGTGGTACCTCTTCTATCACGATGCACTGTTCTCCGGCGGCGTCACCCACCTGCGCACCGTGAAATGCACGCCGCTGCAACATGATGCGAATGGGCAGATCGCTACCATCGACCCTTATGGCGGCTGATCCCTCGCCCGAGCCGCGGAACGACGCCTTGGCGCCGATGCCGCCGGGGCCGCTGTCGTGGCTCCGGCGTGGCCAGCTGGAGGTCGCACTGGCGCCGCAAGCCGGCGGGCGCATCGCACAGATCCGCTTCGCGGGCGTGGACTGGCTGGTGGAGCCCGACGACGTCGCGCCCGCCGCCATCGCCTGGGGCTGCTATCCGATGGTGCCTTGGGCGGGACGCGTGCGCGGTGGACGTTTCGATCTGGATGGCCGTGCGTATGCATTGCCGGTGAACTTCGGTGGCCACGCGATCCATGGCATCGGCTTCTCCCGGCCCTGGCGGATCGACACGCTGGAGGCCGACAGCGCCGCCCTCTCGCTGGCGCTTCCGCACGACGACTACTGGCCGTTCGGGGGCACCACGACGCAATCGGTGCGGCTGCTGGAAGACCGCCTGTACCTCGAGCTTGCCGTGCAGGCCGGCGACTGCGCAATGCCGGCGGTGCTGGGCTGGCATCCCTGGTTCCGCAAGCCTGACCGTCTGACCTTCGCGCCTGCGGCGATGTATCCGCGGGACGCGGAAGGCATCGCCACGCTGCCGCGCGTGCCGCCGGTGGCCGGTCCCTGGGACGACTGTTTTGTGGCGGAGGGCGAGATCGCGCTCGCACGCGGGGACCAGCGCATACGCCTGCAGGCCGATACCGATCATTGGGTGGTGTACGACGCGGACGCCCATGCGACCTGCGTCGAGCCGCAGACCGGCCCGCCCGATGCATTCACGCTTGCGCCGCACGTGTTGCAGCCGGGGCAGCACCTCCGCCTTGCCTTCGAGCTCGCATGGTGCGCGGACGACGAGTGCGTGGCGGCGCGTAGCAAGGCCGACCACGCTGTTTCCTGATTACCGCAGGAGAACCACGATGCGCCCCAGTCGCACCCGCATGACCCCCATCCAGCGCATCGCCCTGGCGGCGCTATCGTGGATGTGCGTTGCAGCCCACGCCCAGGACGATGCGATGACCGCCATCGCCACGCCGGATCAGCCGACTGCGATCGTGCTCGGCACCGGACCAGGGCCGGCGGCGCCGCAGGCGGAAGCCTGGCATCGCCAGTACGGCAGCGTGTTCGCGCGCAACGTCAGCGTGGCCACGCTCACCCCGTTCCTGCCGGATCCGGCCAAGGCCACTGGCACGGCCGTGATCGTCGCGCCCGGCGGCGGCTTCCGTTCGCTCTCGATGCAGAACGAAGGCTGGGACGTGGCGCGCGCGCTGGCCGACCGTGGCGTGGCCGCCTTCGTGCTGAAGTACCGGCTGCAACCGACGCCCGCCGACCTGGACGGTTTCGCGCGCTCCATGCGCGAGATGCTTTCCGGCCCGGCGCCCGCGCACCGGATCGATCCGGCGGCCTCGATCCCGCAGCTCGCTCCGCAGATCGCCGATGCGCGCGCCGCGTTCGCGCTCGTGCGCGGTCGCGCGGAGGCATGGGGCGTCGATCCGCAGCGCATCGGCATGGTCGGTTTCTCCGCGGGTGGCATGCTGACGCTGGCCACCGTACTCGCCGGCGAAGACGCCAGGCCGGCCTTCATCGGCAACATCTATGGACCCCTGGCGCCGCTCGACGTACCGTCCGATGCGCCGCCGCTGTTCGTCGCGATCGCCGCCGACGACGGCCTGTTCGCCGATGGCGGATTCGGCCTGATCGAGCGTTGGCGTGCGGCGCGCCGGCCCGTCGAATTCCATCTGTACGAGCAGGGCGGGCACGGCTTCGGCATGTATGCCAAGCCGACGACGAGCACCGGCTGGTTCGACGCCTTCGCGGCATGGATGAAGATGCACGGCTGGCTGGAACAGGCGGGGAAGGGCAACCGCATCCGCACGAAGGAGCAGGCGCCATGACACCGTATCGCCTCGCGTTCGCCGCATGCCTTGCCGCCGTGCTGATGCTGCCATGGGTATGCGAAGCGTTCGGGCAGGAGCCGTCGGCCCCCACACCGCGGTCGAATCCGCTGTTCCGCGACAAGTTCACCGCCGATCCCGCCCCGCTCGTGGTGGGCGACCGGCTCTATCTCTACGTGGGCCACGACGAAGCGCAGCGCGACGAGATGTTCAACATGCGCGAGTGGCTGGTCTACTCGACCGCGGACATGGCGACCTGGGTCGACCACGGCCCGATCATGAAGGTGAAGGACTTCGCCTGGGCCAAGGCCGATGCCTGGGCGTCGCAGGTGATCGAAAAGAACGGCAGGTTCTGGTTCTACGCCGCCGTGGAGCACGACGATACGCATCCGGGCAAGGCCATCGCCGTCGCCGTATCGGACAGCCCGACGGGCCCGTTCGTCGATGCGAAGGGTTCGGCGTTGATCACCAACGAGATGACGCCCAAGGGCACCCACAGTCGGGAAGACATCGATCCGACCGTGTTCACCGACGACGACGGCACCACCTGGATCGCATGGGGCAATCGCCAGTGCTACATCGCCAGGCTGAAGCCGAACATGATCGAGATCGACGGTCCGATCACCGATATCACGCCGCCGCACTTCGAAGAGGGCCCGTGGCTGCACAAGCGGGGTGCGATGTATTACCTGACCTACGCCTCGCTCGATCGCGCCAAGCACCGCGACGAGAAGGTGTCCTATGCGACCGCGCCGTCGATCCGGGGACCCTGGACCTACCGCGGCGAACTGACCGGCTCGGGCAAGTACAGCTTCACCATCCATCCCGGCATCGCCGAGTTCAAGGGCCGCTGGTACCTGTTCCTGCACAACGCCACGCTCGCCATCGGCGACCAGAACGGCGCCATCGGCAGGCGCGCGGTCACCGTCGAGTATCTGCAATACAACGCCGACGGGAGCATGAAGCCCGTATTGCAGACCGAAGCGGGCATTTCCGTTCCGCCACCGCGGTAGCTTGTCGTCCTGGCCAGGCATCGCCTGGCAAGGATGCAGTCGAACCACGCAAGGCCGGCGGCATGTCTGGTCTTTGCGAAACATGCCGCATGCGACATTTCCACGACATCCGCGCCACATCATCGCGCCGGTGGGAAAACGGCGGCGGTGGCACCGCGCGTTCGTCGCGGTTCGGCAAACGGCTTCGCGGCAGGAATCCGGGAAGCCATCCTTGGTGGCCACGGTTGGCAAGGTGCTAGAGTCGGTCGCTCGCCATGCAAGTCGGCGACATTCCTGGTGACCGACGCTACTTCCGACATATCGCGAACGATCCTGGAGCAGGTGATCATTGCAGGCGAACCGGCCGTGAATAAAGCATCCCTGTCGATCCTCATCGTCGAGGACAACGCGCAACTGGCAGCCAACCTCTACGACTATCTGGAGGCGTGCGGGCACAGTCTGGATGCCGCGCCGGACGGCTTGTCCGGGCTGCACCTGGCATCGTCCAGGGACTACGACGCGATCGTGCTCGACTGGAACCTTCCCCGCCTGGATGGACTGACGGTGCTGCGGAGGTTGCGGCGCGAAGCGAAGAAGCGGGTTCCCGTCATCATGTTGACCGCGCGGGATCAGCTGGGCGACAAGATAGATGGATTCGATTCGGGTCTGGACGATTTCCTGGTGAAACCGGTCGCCCTGCCCGAGATCGAGGTACGCCTGAGATCGCTGGTTTCCCGCCTCAAGCAGTCCGCTGTTCCAGACGACATCCTCGTGGTCGGCGATCTCCAGTACCACATGGGAACGATGGAGATCCGGCGCGCGGGAAGGAAGATCGCCTTGACCCGGATCGGACATCGGCTGCTGGAGCTGCTCATGAGGGAAAGTCCGAACGTGGTGACGAGGCCACGTCTGGAGCGGGCGGCGTGGGGAGACCATCCGCCCGGGAACGACCTGCTGCGCTCGCACATGCACGTGATTCGCCGGGCGATCGATTCGGATGCGGAGAGGCCGCTCCTGCATACCGTTCCGGGGGCCGGCTACAGGCTCTGCGACCTCGGATAGGACCATGCCCAAGATCGGCAAGCCGCACGGCGTCCACTGGTGGATCAGCGTCGCCCTGATCTTGTTCGGGTTCGTCGCGTTGGTGGCATTGGCTGCCCAGAGCATCAGCGGCCAGCTCCTGGTCATGCACCCCTACTGGGTCGACTTGCTGGAATCCGTGTCCGCGGACCATGCGGCACGGGTGCGCGAAGGCCGAAGCGGCTCCCTGCCGAGCGAAGGCATCGTCCGATCCTGGTACGTGGAGAATGGAAGCGGGCCGCCACACCTACCGGCTTACCTGGCCAAGCTGCCGCCCGGCAACTATTCGACGGAGGGCAGCTACAGAAGCTTTTTCAAAGAGGTTCCGGACTTCCGCGGCACCGGCGCCTTCCATGCACGGGTCGTCGCGCTCCCGGCGGGCCGGCTCGTCACGGTGATCGATATCGAGAAGCTGGAAAGCCAGCAAAACCGCTATGCAATGATGAGCGTCGTCTGGGCGGTCCTTCTCGTCCTGCTCATCGGCGGAGCGATCGCGTGGCTGCACGCAAACCTGGTCCGGCCGGTGCGGGACCTGGCGAACCGGATGCGGACGATGGATCCCCAGGACAGAGGCTCCCGGCTGCCGACGGACTACAAGCGGGAAGAAATCCAGGTGATCGCCCAGGCCAGCAACGCGCATCTGGAACGCGTCGATCAGTTCATCAACCGGGAACGCAGCCTGCTGGACCAGGCCAGCCACGAATTCAGGACCCCCATCGCCGTGATCGCGGGGGCGGTCGACGTGCTCAAGAAGATCCGGTTGCCTGACGCATCGCGCCCTGCGCTGGAACGGATCGAGCATGCGGTCGAGGATCTGTCGGAAACGATGGTTGCATTGCTGTACCTGGCACGCGAACCGGATTCCGGGCCGATCGACGTCACCGTGCTGCACGAATTCCTTCCGCGCCTGGTCGGCGACCACGAACACCTGTTGCGCGGCAAGAGTGCGGAGTTGCGGGTGGGCGAACTGGAGCCCACCTTCATCGCCGCGCCCGAATCGATGGTACGCATCGCCGTAAGCAACCTGATACGCAACGCGATCGAGAACACCGAAGTGGGTCACGTCGAGGTGTCGTTGAAGAACGGCGTCGTTTCGGTGACCGACTCGGGTAGCGGATTCGATCCGGTCGAGGCGGCGCGGCGTTATCGCGACAGCCTGCGCCAATCGACGCCCGTTCGCGGACAGGGGCTCGGCTTATTCCTGATCGGCCGCATATGCGACCGTTTCCGCTGGATGCTCTCGATCGATGCGGCCATTGCGGGCGGCACCCGGGCCACGCTGGACGTCACCGCCAGCGCTTTCGCGCCTTAGCCGGATTTCCGGGGCGTTCGCCACGCCGGGAAGCAATACGACATTTTGGCGACATCGCCGGTTCACCCTGTCTGCCCAGCCATGGAACAGACCGGGAGTGCCTCGATGCAGTTTCCAAATTCCCTCTTGTTCGCCGCAGCCTTCCTGGCCGTCAGTGGCTGCGCAAGCCCTGGCGGTCACCTGGGTCAAACCAGCGGCGTACCTGTCGTGCAGGAAGTTGCGGAAGGCGACACGACGGATGATCCCGTCGCGCTTCCACCGCTGCCAACCGTTGAGCTGGAACCGGCAATGGCGGTGGTGCCAGAAGAAAGCATCGGCGCGTCCGCCGCTGCGGGGACACCCGTCGCTCACTCGCTCATGATCGATGTCGCGCCCGCGGGTCAGCCACCGGATTCGTCGCACGGCGGGGGACTACCCGAGGTCGAGCAGGATGCCCATGCGCTTTACACGGACGCCGTCCTGCGCGACCCATGGGAGAAATACAACCGGAGAATCCATCGGTTCAACAACCTGTTTGATCGATACATCCTCCGGCCGTTGGCCAAAGGCTATGCGAACGCCGTGCCGGCACCGGTGAGGTCGGGCGTATCGCGCTTCTTTTCCAACCTGGGAACGCCGGCGACCGCGCTGAACCAGCTGCTCCAAGGCCATCCCGTTCATGCATTGCAGTCGTTGGGGCGATTCACCGTCAACACGACTGTCGGCATTGTCGGCGTGCTCGACCCCGCGACGCGCATGAGGATACCGAAGCGCGATGAAGAGGACTTCGGGCAGACGCTCGCAACCTGGGGTTGGCGTGATTCGCGCTATCTGGTGATGCCGCTCCTGGGTCCGCGTACGGTGCGCGATGCCGCGGCCGTCGCAGCGGACCGGCGGCTTTCGCCCCTCGCATACGTCGAGGATGGGCAGGCGGCGGGCGCATTGCAATTGCTCGAGATCGTCGATATGCGCGCCGGACTCCTGCCCATGGACGAGGCCAGGCGCACGGCTTATGACGAGTACGCACTGGTGCGCGATGCCTGGGCACAGCGTCGCACGCAGCGGATCGAACAAGACCTGCGACGCGATGGCGATTGAACGGGCCGGGGCAGAATAGGTGACGCGAGCGTGAGCGCCGCCGCTCAGATGGATCATCCGGAAAGCCAGGCGCCGCTCCGGCTGCGCCAAGGCATCAGTGCGCTGGCTCGGCCGTGCTTTCGGTGTGCATGACGCATCGCCATTGCCCGTCTATCTTCACCCACGTGGACGTATCGTAGACATCCATCTGGACCGGCTTTCCCTGCATCTCCAACTTCTGGTCCACGCGGTAGGTCGCGATCGCAACGTCCTTTCGAGGGAAGATGACGTCCATATCCGACATCGCGTAGCTGACCAGCTTGTACTTGTCGTCGCTGGCCATCCGGGTATAGGTGGCGTGATCGAATTTCCTCGCGCCGTGGCCGCTGACCACCACGGCAGGCTCGGTGAGCATGTTCGTGGCGACTTCCGGCATGCCGGCGATCAGGGAGTCCCAGAATGCCCTCTCCAAGCCTTCGATTTCGTTCTGCTGTTCGTTCATGGCGTGCTCTCCATCCAGCGACGAGTGGTTACTAGATCGGATGTGGGGTTACCGAGAGGTGAGACTGTCGGTAAGCGTTGGCAACATCCGGCCGTCGGTTGCAGGCGGTATTACGTATCGCGGTATTCCTGGGTCGAGCCCGGGCCGATCCCAAAAACGACCGCGCCAGAAGCGCGAGAGGGCCTGTCATTCGTTTCGGGAGAGCGGCGGGAACCTGCCGGGGTCGCATTTCCGGGGGGCGAAGCATCGAGCTTGTTCCACACTGCCTGCAGCAGGTGTTTCATCGATGGCCAGGGAAGTCGATCTCCCTCGGGCATTCGAGTCTTGTATCTCTCCTCGAGCGCGACCCAGAGCTCGTCCAGTGGCCTTCCCTGGTGCTGGACAAAGGCGTCGTACGCGAACTTGAAACTCTTCACATATCTGCTGAAGGGCTCCCCATCATGGAAATCGCATTCGGGCAGCGCTCGCATCCAGTAAGCCAGCTCCGCCTCGACGTCGATGGCCGACCGAGGGTGATTGGAACCGTTCGGCATTTGTCTCTCCAGTCGCAAAACCACGCGCTGAATACGCACGGTCTCATAAAGAAGCTGGCGAGATAACGTTAGGTAATCGTTATTCCGTGATTGACGTTCAGCTGATCTCCCAAAAGCCCAAGCTCGCGAGGCGGAGAGGGGCGACCGGGGGAGGTGGGCGTTGCCCGCTGGGGGTAACACGACGACACGCAGGCGCAGCCGCCAGCTAGATGCCTCTCGCGTCGGCGTACACGATCCATGCGCCGCACAGGGCCACGAAGTAAATCAGGCCCATCAGCGAAAACACCTGCGACCTCCGCAATCGTGGATGGCGCTGCCCGACTGTCATCGCGTAAACCAGCAAACCGACCTTGCCGATGCCGTGTCCATCCCGGGCGGCTTGTTCGGCAATCCGCATGAAGTGATGAATGGCGAATACGAACGGAAACAACAGGACTGCCTGGGCCAACGCGACTACGAGTGTCACCGGAAGCCCGAACGGTCCGCTGCCAAAGGCCTTGACCAACACGGGTTGGACGTCGGGAAAGAACGTGACGCCGATAAACAGGACGTAGACAAGCGCCGGGAGTGCGTAGCTGGCTCTGCTTGCTTCAGGCATGGGATCAATGACTCGCACGGGAAAGGTGGGCTACATCGAAGCGACTCGCGCAAATCCCGGTCACGATCCGGCCGTTCATGGCGAGTGCGGAAGATATTCGAGCTGCATGGCGACCACATCCGCTGTCTTGTCTCCGTAACGGCCCGCGATGGCGGCGAGCGTCCGGTCGATCGTGGCGGCGGGCGCGGCCATTCCGGGGGCGTCGATGTATTCGGCGTTTTTTCCGGCGGGTCCAACGGCGTCAGGCAGTACCCGGATGCCATCGCGGTCGATCAGTGTCGCGCCGGCCGGCGCCCGCGCGACCGCGCGGGAGCGATACGTGCGGGACCATGCATCGGCGGCGATGGCCAGCGATACGGCATCGAACCCGGGCGCGACCGCGATCTCGAGCTCATCCCGTTGCCAGAACCGGAGCCTGTTGGCCAATACCGTGGTGGCGAAGGGACGCGTCATCCGGAACGCCGCGCTGGCATGTCCGGCATCCCAGTGTTCGACGCCGATGCTGCGCGCGACCTCAAGGGCCTTGCCGCGGCCGGCGATGGCTTCGATCAGGGTCAAGGCCATGGGCATGGATGCCGAGATTCCCGTCGTGGTGGCCAAGCCTGGCTCGACGACCCACCTGCGATCGGCCACGAGGGTAATCGACGGATCGATTCGCCGCAGCTTGTCGCGATAGAACCAGTGCGTCGTCGCCCGGTGGTTCCTTAACAGTCCCGCTGCGGCCAGTACCTTGGCGCCGGCGCATACGCCGATGAGGATGGCGCCTCTTCGCTGCTGGTCCCGCAGCCAGGCGGCAATGGCGGGATCGTCGTCGCGACGCATCGCCGGGACGATCACGTAGTCGGCACCGGCGGGATATTCGGCGTCGAACCCGGCGATGTCCATATCCGGTTGCACGCTCAGCGCCGGATACAGTTTCACGGGATTGTCCTCGACGGCGACCAGCTTCACTTCGGCGACATCGGCGCGGCGCAGGATGCCCGTGGGCATCAGGTAATCCGTGGTTTCGGTGCCTGCGTTCAGGCCGATCACCGCGACCACCGGACGCTGGGGGCGCTTGGGCGGATGCAGCCGGACCAGACTCGCGGCGCTTTCGGCCAAGGGCACCGCGGCGGCCGTCGCGACGACACCTTCCGGAAGCCGGACTATCCATGTCCCGCCAGCGACAAAGCCAATCAGCCCCGCGACGCAAGCCCATTTGATGATCGTGGGCAGCCTTCGCATTCCGGGCGCATTTCCTCTCATGGTGCCGCGACCGTGTCCTGTTCCGGGGCGAGATAGGCGTCGAGCCAGCCGGTCATTTCGTTCCATGCCGTGGGCGGGTAGTGCATGCCGTAAGCGTGTCGCGGGGCGATATCCGCCGCTTCAAGCCGCTGCCGGAGCTCCAGCAGCATCTCCGGCGCGAACCAGTCCTTCGGCCCCGAGGGCTGGACCAAGTCGCTGGTGTAGACGAGGCGGTTTGCTGGAAGCCACGCCAGCATCTGCCGCTCGCCGACCGCCGTGCGCAGCGGAACCAGCTCGACGCGGTTCTCGCGACTGTCGATCGCTGTGCGCGAGCCGATAGGGTGCAGCCGGGCACCACGCGGCGCGCGCTGCAACAAATCGGGCCGGGAGGCGTGGGAAGCGCGCAGCAGGCGTTCGACGACGGCGACGTTGAGATCGAGGGCGTAGATCGGAATGCCGCGGGCGGCATATTCGCGCAGCCCGGCGATGTGGGGCCACGCATCGGACGTGGTCACCACCGCCTTCACCGGCAGGCCGGGAAAACGGCTTGCGGCTTCCTGCAACACGCGGATCGAGTACCCGTTGCCGATCGGCGCTTCGATGACGACGACGCCATCGTGCTGGCGGACCAGGGTCACGTCCCATCGGCCGGGAATCCGGACCACGCCGGGTGCGATCTCGACCGGAGGCGACTGGGAGGATCCGAGCGGGATGCTGTCGACGTCGGCAGGAAGACGTGCGATGTCGTCACGCAACGTGCTGGGCAGGTTCCACGTCGCCGGGTCGAGGTGCGTGGCCAGTTCGAGCGCGCCTAGTTCCCAGCTCTGATCGGGCAAGCCATTGCGCACGTACGACCATTGCGATGGCACTCGCAAACCGTTCGGTCGCAGCGACCAGTTCTCGAAATGCATGCGGGTGTCCACGTCGCCCCACGCATTCCAGAAGATGTCGCGCGGGCGGGGTCCCGACCAGGCCACTTCCGACGGCAGATGGGTGTTCGTGTCGATGAGCACGCGGACCTTCAGGTCGCGCCAGGTCCAGGCGACGATGTCCTGCCCGGTGCCATGCAGGATCTCGTTGCCCCGCAGGCACGCATCGGGTGCCTGGGCTGCGGTGAGCAACACTTGCAGCGGATTGAACGCGAGCAGCTCCTGCATGTCCTGGACCAGGGACTGCCTCGCAGGCACCAGTTTGTCGCCGGCGCGGTTCGCCGCGATGCCGTCGGCGACGACGTACTCGACCGGTGCCGCGGGTCGTTCGGGCGGCGCCAGCCAGCCCAGGCGCGAGGTTCGCCGTTCGGTGCCGTGCGCACGTTCGTGCCGGAAGTCGAGCGTAAGCTGCAGCTGGTACATATCCTGGATCCAGGGTCCCTCCGGACGGATGGACTGCTCCAGCAGGTTACGTGCGACGTTCGCCCGCAATTCGACGGCGTCGATTCCTTCCAGCAACTTGCGTCCCCCCAATGCGCGCAGCGAGGTGTCCAGGACTTTGTCCGCCGGGGTTTTGCACGAGGCCGCCATGGAAATCGGCGCACACAGCGGCGTCAGCAAAAGCAGCGCAACAGGGATGGTGAAACGGCGCATGTGTTCCTTGCTCCGGGGTGGAAGGGACATGAACGCGAGCGCACGCCTGAAGTCGATGGGATCGACGGAATCCGGCAGGGGTTCGCTGCGAATCTTCTCAACCGCATGCAACTGCATCCGGAAGCGGAGGCGCTAGCAAACCAGCCGCGTCGCATGGGAAGCAGTGAAATTGGTCATGACCAAGGGGCCAATCGGCCCGTCTTGAGAGGAGCCAATCCACGCGCCAGGAAGATCAAGGGCCTGCAAGTGCGTTGCACGAGAATGGATGAGGGCCAACGCGAAAAACCGTGCGGCCTCCATGTCGGAAATGGTCTCAGCGCTCACGTTTCGATCTTGGTACTGCCGTCGAGATCGAGTGTGTCGCTGGATGATGGAAGTGCAAGAGCAGCTTCGAGACGATCAGGAAGGAGCGCGCAGTAGTGGGAAGAGACTGGTGATGGAAGTCGGGAAGAAGTCTGCGACGTTGCAAAACTGCTCGCTTGTCAGGGCCCGCTATTCACCTTTTGGCGTGGCTGTAAGCCGCAGATAGGTTTGTGACGGCCAAGTCAAAATACCCCGTTTTTCCATGAAAATTGATCGATTCCAGGCGCAAATCTCAAGCGTTGTCGCGTCTTCACAATCCTTCCACGTACGCCAACATCAACTGAAGACGGCTCCATGACTAGGGCAAAAAGGCCGCTATATTCCCAGCTCCCAAACGAAGGAGGATTCAAATGTCCCTGACCCATCAGCATCTGAAGACGGCGCGTTTGCTCGGCGTGGCGATCGTTGCCCTGAGCCTGGGCGCCTGCGCCACCTATAAGGACGAGTTTGCGACGATCAACTCGCGCCTCGATCAACTCGACACCAAGGTGCAGGGCGCGGCCCAGAGCGCCGAGTCCGCCAATCAGTCCGCGCAGCAGGCCAACCAGCGCCTGGATCAGATTGAAGGCCGCGTCCAGCAGCTCGAATCGGCCCCCCGCCGCTCGCCGCGCGGTTGATCGTTGTTGCACCATTCGTGACGAACGGTTCGAAGCCGGGACCCGGTGGCCTTTGCAGGCCACTGGTTTCCCTTCGTCACGCAGTCTTCGTTCCGAGGAAACGTCCCATTCGTACGTACACATATCCTGCAATCCGGGCCGTCTATGGCGCGCTGGCGATGGCGCTGGCGTTCGCGAGCATCGACGTGGCCAGCGCCGGCGATGCCCCCGCGCAACCGGTAGCCGCCGCCATCGATCAGCTTCCGCCAGACCAGGAAGTGTCCGATACGGTGATTGAACTTGCTGGCTGGGTGGTCGCAACCAAGGACAGCCAGGGCTATCCGTTCGCGATCATGGACAAGGCCGCTGCACAGGTCCTGGTGTTCGGCGGCGACGGCCGGCTGCGCGGCGCGGCGCCGGGGCTTTTTGGCTCGGCGACCGGCGACCATACGGCCCCCGGCGTCGCCGGCCTCGCGCTACGCGAGATTCCTGGCCGGGATCGCACGACGCCCGCCGGTCGCTTCGTGGGCGGTTTCGGCCCGTCGATCGACGCCGGACGCGTGCTGTGGGTGGACTACGAGTCCGCGGTTTCCATCCACCCTACCGCTACCGGCGTTCCGGCCGAGAAACGCCCCGAACGCCTGGCATCGCCTTCGCCTGACGACAACCGCGTCACTCATGGCTGCATCAACGTCTCGCCCGAGTTCTACGAGCAGATCATTCGCCCGACGTTCGAGCGGGGCGGGGTTTTCTACATCCTGCCGGAGACGGCGTCGCTGGCGGAAACCTTCCCTGAGTTCGTGAAAAGTCGCGCGACTGCGCAACGCAAGGGTGGAAAACGGGCGCGCTCCGCCCGTCGGTGAAGGACGCGGCGTATTGTCTTTGGTTTGCGAGGCAGCGCAGCGGCTGACGCCGCTTAGTGGCCGTTGGCGGATCGTTGCTCCTCCTGTTCCCCTGCATTGACTCTCGTCAAATTGGATTGACAGGCAAACGCGCACGGAATGCGCAACTGATGCGCGGATCGGCATGGCGCGTCGTCTTCGGGATGCCATGCTCGTGCGTGAACTGGCTGGCATGGCTCATGACCAGCAGGCTGCCAGGTTCGAGCGCGATGCGCAGGGCCCGTGCGCCTTTGTGTTGGCGGCGAATCAGCATGTCCCGGGGCGCGCCCAGCGACAGGATCGCGATCGGTGCGCCATCGACGAGATGGCGCGTTCGATCATGGTGCATGGCCACGCTATCGTGGCCGTCGCGATAGAAGTTCAGGCCGACATGGGAATATCGCGCCGGCGCCACGACGGCGATGCGAGCCGCCAGCTCGCGCAGGGCATCATCGTTGCCCAGCGCCACCGTCGCCTGCAGGCGGGGTACGTCGACGATGCGGTCGTACATTGGGCGCTGTTCGCTGTGCCAAGCAATGCCGTCCCGCAGCTGCGCGAACAATGCGTCGCCCTGTTCGGGAGCCAACCATTGCGGCCAATAGCGGATGCCGCCTTCCGCGTCGTCGACGAGTAGCAGCGGCCCGGTATCGAACAGGAGCGCGGCCGTGTTCATGGAACGATGCCCAAGGCCCCGAGGGCGTCGGCAGGCAGGCGCGCCGCGATCTGTGGATCGAGCGTCAAATGAGCATCGACCAGGTCGCGCATCGCCTGCTGCTGGGCGGGCGACAGCCATCCGGCCGCATGATCGGCATGGGCTTGGTGCAGCAGTCCTTCGAGCCGGTCCTGCTGTTGGCGCATGGCCGCCTTTAGCCATGCGCTCGCCGCGAAGTGCGCGACGAATCCCTCCGCCTGCCGGGCAGCGACGAACCGTCGCGCCGCCGCGTAGGCACCGCGATACCACTCGGTACCGCCACCGGCTTGGCCGCGCATGGTGATGGGCATGGGGCAGTGGTGCGCCGCGAGCGCGCGGTGCAGCTGGGTTTCCAGCGCCTGCGCATCCTGGCGGGTTTCGGTTTCGACCAGCAGGCTGTGCTCGAGATCGAAGGCTTCGAACCAGCGGGGATGGAAGGCGGACCATCGCGCGAGCGGATCGTGGGTCATGCCGACCTTGAGCAGGTCTTCGGGTCCGGACGCGACCAGCACGTACAGGAAGGCGCGGCCGCGGTAGCCGGTTTGCGCACCGGGGGCCGCATTCAGGGTGGAAACGAGTTCGGGTGACGTGGCAGGAGGCATCGCTAAGAGGCTGAATCGTCGGCGTCGCAACCCCTGCGATCCGGTTGCGGATGCTGGAGCGGTTGCAAGGGGAACCGGAAGGTATAAATATTTATACCATGAGCGCACTGACCGATCGCCAAGCCGAAATCCTGTCCTTCCTGGAACGTTTCACGGCCCGGGAAGGCATGCCGCCGAGCATCCCGGAGATCCAGGCCGCGTTCGATCTGGCCAGTCCGCGCGGGGTCGTGAAACACCTCGAAGCCCTGGCTGCCAAGGGTCATCTGGAACTGGTGCCGAACCGGGCCCGCGGCATCCGCCTGCGCACGTCACGACGGACCCGTTCGTCGCGCGACCAGCTCGACCTGCCGATCCTGGGCCGGGTGGCGGCCGGCGCGCCGATCGGCGCTGCGAATACCTTCGACGAATCGCTGGTGGTCGATCGGGCGCTATTCCGCCAGCGGCCCGATTACCTGTTGCGGGTGAAGGGCGATTCGATGCGCGACGACGGCATCTTCGATGGCGATCTGGTCGCGGTGCGGCAGACGAGTTCGGCGGAGAACGGGCAGACCGTGGTGGCGCGCATCGATGGCGAAATCACCATCAAGCGCCTGAAGATCACCACGCGCGGCATCCGCCTGCTGCCGCGCAATCCGGACTACGCGCCCATCGAGGTGCCCAGGGACGCCGACTTCGCGATCGAAGGACTGTATTGCGGGTTGGTCAGGCAGGACTGATGGGCGCCGTCGTTGCACTGGATCGATTGCTGGACGCGCGCACCGTCTGGCGCGGCGCCAACGCGTCGGTATCGCGCGACTCACGGCAGCCCACGGGGCATGCCGCGCTGGATGCACGGTTGCCGCAGGGTGGCTGGCCGGACCACGCCCTGACTGAAGTGCTGATTCCTGCCGATGGCGTGGGCGAACTGGCGCTGCTTTTCCCCACACTCGCGCGCCTGACCCAGGGCGGGCAACGCGTGGTGCTGATCGCACCTCCTTATCGCGTCCATGCGCCGGGCTGGGCCTATGCGGGCATTGCCTTGTCGTGGTTGCAGGTGGTGCAGGCCAATCCGCGCGATGCGTTGTGGGCGAGCGAGCAATGCCTGCGCTCGGCCGCGTGTGCCGCGGTGCTGTGCTGGCCGCAGCAGGCCGATGATCGCGCCCTGCGTCGCCTGCAGGTCGCCGCGGAGACCGGCCAATGCCTGGGTTTCGCGTTTCGCGAAGCCAGGCACGCACGCAATCCTTCGCCGGCGGCGCTGCGGGTGCAGTTGGAAGCCGGCACACGGCAGGTGCGCGTGCTCAAGTGCCGCGGTGGCCTGGCTCCGGCGCAGCCGATCGCGCTGGCCTCGTGAAGCGCCATGCACTGGGCCTGCCTGCGATTGCCGCATCTGGCGATGGACGCCGTCCTCCGCCAACAGCCCGAGCCCGGCATCGCACTCGCCCTGGTCACGGGCCCGGTGCAGCGGCGTGTCCTGCATGCGGTCAGTCCTGCCGCGCATAAGCTTGGCCTGCGCCGCGGCATGCTGCTGTCGGCCGCGCAGGTGCTGACGCGCGATTTCGCGATCCAGGAACACGATCCGAAGTGCGATGAGCAAGCGATGACGATGCTGGCCAGCTGGGCCTATGGTTTCAGCTCGCAGGTCAGCACGGACTTCTCGCATGCGCTGGTACTGGAGATCGGCGCCAGCCGCGCGCTGTTCGGCACGTGGCCGGACATCGAGCGCCGCATGCGCAGTGAGTTGGCCGAGCTGGGCTTCCGGCACCGGATCGTGGCCGCGCCGTATCCGCATGCCGCGCATGCACTGGCGCAGGCCTACGACAGCATCGGCGTCGATGCGTCGCATCTGCAAACGGCGCTGGGCCGGATCCCGATCGAACGCAGTGGCCTGCCGGAGCCGGTGACCACCGCGCTCTCGCGCTCGGGCCTGCGCACCCTGGGGCCGGTTTTCGCGCTGGCCCGCGAGAGCCTCGCGCGGCGCTTCCCGCCCGAGGTGCTCAAGCACTTGGATGCGATCCGCGGCTGGCAGGTACCGCCACTGGATTATTTCCAGCCGCCGGACCGGTTCGAGGCACGGATCGAATTCGAGTACGAAGTCGAGTCGAGCCTGGCGCTGCTGTTCCCGCTGCGCCGCCTGACCCGCGACCTGGCCACGTTCCTGTCCTCGCGCGATGGCGGCGTGCAGCGCTTCGTGCTGAAGTTCGAACACGAGCGTTTTCCCGACAGCGAACTGGTGGTCGGCCTGCTCACGCCCGAGCGCGACGCCACCGTGCTGTTCGACCTGGCGCGCAGCCGCCTCGACCATCTGCAGCTGCCGGCCGGCACCCGCGGCATGCGCTTGCTCGCCGAGGAACTGCCGCCGTTCGTGCCGGTCGCGCGCGACCTGTTCGACGCCCGGCCGTCGCAGGCCGTGCCCTGGGAACAACTGCGCGAGCGCCTGCGCGCCCGGCTCGGCGATGACGCTGTGCAGCCGCTGGCGGTGCAGGCCGATCATCGGCCCGAACGCGCATCGTCGTCATCGTCGGTTTCGGTGGTGCCGTCGTCGTTGCCCCCGCGCCCGGCCTGGTTGTTGCCGCAGCCGATCCCGCTGCGCGGTTTCGGCTTGCAGATCGTCTCCGGACCCGAGCGCATCGAATCGGGCTGGTGGGACGGCGATGTGCGTCGCGATTACTACATCGTCCAGACCCGCGAGGGACAACGTGCCTGGGCGTTCACGGCACCGGGCCAGGAAGGGCCCTTGATGCTGCATGGATGGTTCGCATGAGCGCGCCGGCCTATGCCGAACTGCATTGCCTGTCGGCGTTCTCGTTCCAGCGCGGCGCTTCGATCGCCCGTGAACTGTTCGAACGGGCCAAACAGCAAGGTTATGCCGCGCTGGCGATTACCGACGAGTGTTCGCTGGCGGGCATCGTTCGCGCCTTTGAAGCCTCGAACGAGACCGGTGTTCCCCTGGTCGTCGGCGCCGAATTCCAGGTCGAGGATGGCCCCAAGGTGGTCCTGCTATGCGAGACGATCGCCGGCTACCAGCAACTGTGCCAACTGATCACCGTCGCCCGACGCCGGGCGAAGAAAGGGCAATACCGATGCCTGCGCGAGGACTTCCCTGACGGCGTGGCCGGGCTTTTCTGTCTCCTCTGTCAGGGGTCCCTGACGGCCGAAGCAGACATCCTCTGGTTGAAACGCGTGTTCCCGGAACGGCTGTGGTTGGCGGTCGAGCGCCATCGCGGCCCGCACGACGACCGGCATTGGCAGCAGCTGCAGCAGCTGGCCGAAGTGCACGACCTGCCGATGGTCGCTGCCGGCGACGTGCACATGCACGTGCGCGGACGTCGTGCCCTGCAGGACACGCTGACCGCGATCCGCCACCACTGCACGGTCGCGGAAGCGGGTTGGCGCTTGTTCCCCAACGGCGAGCGCCACCTGCGCACCCGCCAGGCGCTGGCCGCGATGTATCCGGCCGAGTTGCTGGCCGAGAGCGTGCGCCTGGCCCAGCGCTGCACCTTCACCCTCGACCAGCTCCGCTACACCTATCCGCACGAACTGGTGCCTGCGGACCACACGCCGACCAGCTGGTTGCGGCATCTGACCGAGGAGGGCATCCACTGGCGTTGGCCGAACGGCATCCCGGACAAGGCCCGGGCCCAGATCGAGCACGAGCTCGCGCTGATCGCAGAACTGAAGTACGAGTCGTACTTCCTGACCGTCCACGACCTGGTCCGCTTCGCCCGCAGCCGTCAGATCCTGTGCCAGGGTCGCGGCTCGGCGGCGAACTCGACAGTGTGCTTTGCCCTGGGCGTGACCGAGTTGGACCCGATGCGCATCGATTTGCTGTTCGAGCGTTTCATCAGCCGAGAACGCAACGAGCCGCCGGACATCGACATCGATTTCGAGCACGAGCGGCGCGAAGAGGTCCTTCAGTACGTCTACGAACGCTATGGCCGCGAACGCGCGGCCCTGACCGCGGTGGCGATCAGCTACCGCAGCCGCAGCGCGATCAACGACGTGGCCAAGGCTCTGGGCCTGCCGCCCGACCAGGTCAGCGAACTGTCGGCAATGCTCGATTACTGGAGCGAACGCGTGCCCTCGGCTGCGCAGTTGCAGGAGCGGGGATTCGATCCCGAGTCGCCGGTCATCCGCCAGATCGTCGCCCTGACCGCCGAGCTGATCGGCTTTCCGCGCCACCTGTCGCAGCATCCGGGCGGGTTCGTGATCTCCGAACACCCATTGCACACTATGGTGCCGGTGGAGAACGCCTCGATGGCGGATCGCACGGTGATCCAGTGGGACAAGGACGATCTCGACACGCTCGGCCTGATGAAGGTCGATTGCCTGGCGCTGGGCATGCTGACCGCGGTGCGCAAGACGTTGGCGATGCTCCGCGCCGCCGGTCGTCGCGATCTGACCTTGGCGACGATCCCGTCGGAAGACGGGCCGACCTACGCGATGATGAGGCGCGCCGATACGGTCGGCGTGTTCCAGATCGAGTCACGTGCGCAGATGGCGATGCTGCCGCGGCTGCGGCCGAAGAAGTTCTACGACGTGGTGATCCAGGTCGCCATCGTCCGCCCGGGTCCGATCCAGGGCGACATGGTCCATCCCTACCTGCGCCGTCGCCGCGAAGAAGAACCGATCGATTATCCGCCACAGCTGAAGCATGTATTCGAACGCACCTTGGGCGTGCCGCTGTTCCAGGAGCAGGTGATGCAGGTGGCGGTGTCGGCCGCCGGGTTCACGCCGGGCGAGGCCGATAAGTTGCGCCGCTCGATGGCCGCGTGGAAACGACGCGGTGGATTGGAGCCGCATCAGGAACGCCTGACCGCCGGCATGCTGGCGCGCGGCTACACCCGCGAGTACGCCGAACAGTTGTTCGAACGGATCAAGGGCTTCGGCAGCTACGGTTTTCCGGAGAGCCATGCCGCCAGCTTCGCGCTGATCACCTATGCCAGCACCTGGCTCAAATGCCACGAGCCGGCCGCGTTCGCCGCCAGCCTGATCAACAGTCAGCCGTTGGGGTTCTACACGCCGGACCAGATCCTGCAGGACGCGCGGCGCCATGGCATCCGGACGTTGCCGGTCGACGTGCGCTACAGCGATTGGGACTGCGCCCTGGCATTTGCCTCCGGCAATGCTTCGGAAGATCCGGCGATCCGCCTGGGCCTGCGGATGATCAAGGGTTTCCCGCAGGATGCGGCCGAGCGGATCAGTGCGGCCCGCGCCAGGTATTCGTTCGTCGACGTCGCGGACCTTAGCGATCGCTGCCAGCTCGAGCCGCGACATCTGGCGATGCTGGCCGATGCCGGCGCATTGAAGGGATTGGCGGGCCATCGGCACCGGGCTCGGTGGAAGGTCACCGGTGTCGAGAAACCATTGCCCTTGTTCGACGGGCTGGCGGCGACGCCGGAGCCCACGCCAACATTGCCGGTGCCGACCTCGTTCGAGGACATGCGGGCCGATTACGCCACGACCCAGACCACGCTGGGCAAGCATCCGCTGGCCTTCATCCGTAGCCAGCTCTCGGCGCGTCGTTACCGGAGTTCCTCGGATCTGGCCCAGACGCCGCATGGCCGGCGCGTGCGCTATGCCGGTATCGTGCGGATGCGGCAGCGACCGCAGACCGCCAGCGGGGTGACCTTCGTGACACTGGAAGACGAGCACGGCATGGTCAACGCCGTCGTCTGGGCCCATGTGTCCGAACGCCAGCACCGGGTGCTGGTCGAAAGCCACCTGCTCGCCATCGATGGACGGCTGGAGCGGGTCGACGGCGTGCAGCACCTGATCGTCGACAGGATGGAAAACGTCGACGCGTTGCTTGCTGGAGTTGTGGCGCGCAGCCGGGATTTTCGTTGAGACCCATCGCGGTGGCTGGTGCCATGTTGCGCACCGGCTATTCTGAAAGTTTCCCGGCGGCGCGCTGCAAGTCGGACACGAGTTGCCTGCGCGCTTCCTCCCGTTCGGGCGAGCGCATCCTCAAGATCGCCGAGGGATGCCAGGTCGCCATGGCCTGGGTGTCCTCTCCCAGCGGATGCCATCGACCGCGTTCCCGTGTGAGGCGGAACGCGTTGCCGAACAAGGTTTGCGCCGCCATGGCCCCCAACGCAACGACGATCTGTGGTCGAACGCGTGCAAGTTCCGCGGCGAGCCACGGCCTGCACGCAGCCTGTTCGGATGAGTTCGCGCGTTTGTGCAATCGTACCTTGCCGCGCTGTTCGTACTTGAAATGCTTGACCGTATTGGTGAGATACAGGCTTGCGACATCGATGCCCGCTTCGGCGAGCGCATCGCGCAGCAGATGACCGGCCGGCCCGACGAAGGGTTCACCCTGCAGGTCTTCCTGCGAGCCAGGCTGTTCGCCGATCAGCATCATCCGTGCATTGCCGGGACCGGTCCCGAACACGGTCTGCGTGGCGAAGCGCCACAAAGGGCAACGCCGGCAATCGCTCGCCTCGCGCCGCAATGTCGCCAGGCTTCCCGTCAATACCTCATCCACGGGCTTGCCGAGCTTGGGCGGTTCGCGGGAGGTGCGGCGAGCCATGTCGCGACGATAGCCGGCGTGTGTTCGCCTGGAGTGAACAGGCAAGTGGCAGGCGAGAGCGTCCGCCGCACGCGCGATCAGGAAAAACCGTGTGATTGCGGCCTAGAAACGGGCAACGCGAAGAATCCATCGTCGACAAGCCAGACGGGGATCGGCAACGGACGGACCGGAAATGAAAAACCCCGCTGGCTGGCGGGGTTGGACGTGACGCGTCGATCGTCTCGGCGCAGACAACATGCGGGCATGTCGCACGCGGAAGATGGTGGCTATGGGTGGACTCGAACCACCGACCCCAGCATTATGAGTGCTGTGCTCTAACCGGCTGAGCTACATAGCCGCGTGAACCCCGTATTTTCCCCGGCTCTCGGGCCTACGTCAATTATCGGCCGGCCGGCTTGTGGCGTTGTCCGGGACATGGCATTGTCGGGGGCAGTAGATATTCAGGAGTCCGCATCGTGATCGATCCGGACGGCTACCGACCCAATGTCGGTATCGTGTTGATGCGCCCGGACGGCCGGGTGTTCTGGGCGCGACGGGTGCGCCGGGACGGCTGGCAGTTCCCGCAGGGCGGGATGAACACGGACGAAACCCCGCTCGAGGCCATGTACCGCGAGCTGCGCGAGGAAACCGGCCTGCTGCCCGAGCACGTGCTGGTGCTGGGCGCGACCCCCGGCTGGCTGCGCTATCGCCTGCCGCAGCGGGCGATCCGCCGCAACGAGCGCCACGTCTGCATCGGCCAGAAACAGGTCTGGTTCCTGCTGCAGCTGATCGGCGACGAGGCCCATCTGCGCCTCGACCTGACCGAAACCCCCGAGTTCGACCACTGGCGCTGGGTCGATTTCTGGTACCCGCTGGAGCATGTCGTCACCTTCAAGCGCGGCGTATACGCCCGCGCGCTGCGCCATCTGGCGCCGTTCGCGCAGATGGTGGCCGGCATGCAGGCGATTCCCCAGCTGATGCTGGAAGCCGCCAGCCTGGGCACGGGGCTCCCGCAGCCGCGTGGGCGGTCCCGGCGCCGGCCGGGCGGCAATCCCGGCAGCCGGGGCGGGGCGGGAAGGGACGGATCCGGTCAGAATTGACAATCATTCTCATCTGGGCTTGAATAGGCCCGGGCCATTCCGCGCCCGTCCGCATGTCCGATCCGCCATGTACGTCTGTGTCTGCAACGGCGTCACCGACCACCAGATTCGCGAAGCCGCCGCCAACGGTTGCCGCAGCGTGGCCGAGCTGACCATGCGCACCGGCTGCGGCGCGACCTGCGGCACCTGCCTGGACATGGCGGCCGACCTGTTGAACGAAGCCCGCGATGCGCAACGCGCTTCGCCGTTCCCGGTGCCGGTGCTGTCGCACGCGGCCTGACGCGCCATCCCGGCGCGCGTTTTCTTCGAAATGAACACGATTCGCGTTCCGTCATTGCGCGGCGCGCAGGGCTAAGCTGCGCGCATCTTCTCCCAAGGAACAGGTCATGAAGGGCGACGCCAAGGTCATCGAATTCCTCAATCGCGCGCTGTACAACGAGCTGACCGCGATCAACCAGTATTTCCTGCACGCCAAGATGCTGAAGAACTGGGGCCTGAAGGAACTGGCCGAGCACGAATACAAGGAATCGATCGACGAGATGAAGCATGCGGACAAGCTGTCCGAGCGCATCCTGTTCCTCGACGGCCTGCCGAATTTCCAGGCGCTGGGCAAGCTGCGCATCGGCGAGAACCCGGTGGAGCTGCTCAAGTGCGACCTGGCGCTTGAGATGGAAGCCGTCCCATTGCTGCGCGAGGCGATCGCGCACAGCGAAAGCGTCGGCGACTACGTCAGCCGCCAGCTGTTCGCCGACATCCTGGACTCGGAAGAAGAACACATCGATTGGATCGAGACCCAGCTGTCGCTGATCGAACGCATCGGCGAGCCGAACTACCTGCTGACCAAGCTGGACGAATAAGCTGAGTAGGGTGGGCACGCTTTTTGTGCCCACCATTGACCTCCGCGGCGGGTACAAAAAGCATGCCCACCCTACGTGCCGCAGCAGCCGTTATTCGATCGCCGTGCGCGGCGACTGCGATTCTGTCGCGAACAGCCTGCGCACCCCGCGGCTGAGTTTGCGCCACACCCACCAGATCGCCAGTGCGACCAGCACGCTGACCCCGACGACCAGGAACAGCGCAATCCACGGGTGGGCGAAGGCCAGCGCCAATGCGCCGGTAACGGCCACGTCTTCGGTGATCGAGGCGGTCCAGTTCGACACCGGTTCGGGCGAAGTATTGAGCAGCGCGCGCGAACCGGTCTTCAGCACATGGCTGGTCAGGGCGATTCCGGCGCCGGCGGCGAGGGCACCGCCGCTGAGGTGGCCGTCGGGCGACAGCGTCGCCGCGGCGAGGAAGGCGCCGGCGGGAATCCGCACCAGGGTCTGCAGCAGGTCCCAGCCCGAATCCACGCCCGGGATCTTGTCGGCGAAGAACTCCACCAGCGCCAGCGCGCCGGAGGTGCCGAGCACCCACCACGACTCGGCCGGCTCCAGCGCAGTCGGCAGGTCGACCCAGCCCAGCGCACCGGCCAAGCCGATGCCGAACACGGTCAGGTAGACCCGGATCCCGGCCATCCATGCCAACAGGATCCCAATTACGAAAAGATGCACCTCGGACATGGCGGCTTTTCCCCTAGACTGCGGAGACGGCGACCGGGTACAGGGGCCCGTGTCGCCGCCGAGTATAGGCCGGGAATCTGGCTGCCACCTGAGCGAAACAGGGGCGGCAAGGGGATGCATCGATGCGCAAAAACTCGCCGAACCCGGAGCGCTGACGATGTCCCGCGCCCCGTCCCGTTACCGCATCGTCCTGCGCGAACCGCGCCGCCGACGCTGGCTGGCGCCGTTGGCCATCGTCGCGTTGTGGTCGCTCAGCGTGGCGGTGGCCTGGCAATGGGCCGCTCACCGCGCCGCGCCAAGGCTGGCCGAGGTCAGCCGGCGCATGGACCAGGCCGAGCGGCAATTGCAGGCCCAACGCGATCGCCTGCATGACCTGGGCCAGCGCGACGTGACCCTGGCGCGTTCGGACCAGATCAGCCGCGACGCCAACCTCGACCTGCAGCACACCCTCGCCCAGCGCGAGGAGGAAATCGCCGGCCTGCGCGCCGACGTGGCCTTCTACGAGCGTCTGGTCGGGCCGACCAGCCAGCCGCAGGGCCTGAACGTGCATTCTTCGCAGTTCGTGTCCGCCGGCGGTGCGGCGTGGA
Organism: Pseudoxanthomonas helianthi; assembly: GCF_017939625.1. GTDB lineage: Bacteria > Pseudomonadota > Gammaproteobacteria > Xanthomonadales > Xanthomonadaceae > Pseudoxanthomonas_A > Pseudoxanthomonas_A helianthi. The sequence goes on along the minus strand of NZ_JAGKTC010000001.1, from coordinate 536,571 downwards.
AGTACCGCATCGTGCTGACTCAGAACCTCAACCGCGGCACGGTCAGCAGCGGACGCATGCGCTTCCTGATCGAAGGCGTGCGCGACGGTCGCCTCGCCCGGGTGGATTGGACGCAGCTGCACCAGAATCCCGCGGCGCCCGAGCAGCCGTACTCGTTCCGCTATTTCCAGGAACTCGAAGGCAGCGTGATGCTGCCGGAAGGTTTCGTCCCGCAACGCGTGCGCGTTTCGCTGCTCGGCGGCGACGTCGCGGTGGAGCGCGATTTCGACTGGCAGACCGCCAGGACCTGACATCCGGAGTGCCCTCATGTTCAAGCCCAAACCCGGCCGCCACGGCGAAACCATCGACACCCTGATCGGCCCCCAGGTGGTGATCCGCGGCGACGTGGTGTTCAGCGGCGGGCTGTACGTGGAGGGCCGCATCCACGGCAAGGTGCTGGCCGAGGACGGCGCGCCGGCAGTGCTGACCCTGGCCGAACAGGGCAGCATCGAAGGCGAGGTACGCGTGCCGGTGGTGGTGGTCGACGGCCAGTTGCAGGGCGACGTGCACGCCTCGGAACGGGTCGAACTGGCGTCGAAGGCGCGGGTGCTGGGCAACGTCCATTACAAGGTCGTGGAAATGCGCGCCGGCGCGACCCTGACCGGCCGGCTGATCCACAGCGACGCGGCCCAGGCCGAAGCCGTCGCATCGGCCGCCGCGCCCCTGCCGTTCCCGGCTGCCGCCAACGGCTGAGCTTCATCCGTCGGGCGTTATGCTGGCGGCATGAGCGACAACCCCGACCCGGCGCCCGCGTCCGCTTCGGCGCCTCCCGGCCCGCACCTGCAGCCCCTGTCGCGTTGGGCGCGGTTCCTGCTGTACGTGCTGGGCGTGTTGGCCCTGGTCTGGCTGGGCTTCGGCGCGTGGGGCGTGTGGAAGACCATGCAGGCCGCTTCGCCTTCCACGACGCCCAGCGCCGCGCAGTTCGAAACGCAACGCAAGCGCGTCGCCGAACTGGAACAGCAGGTCGCCACGCTGACCCGTTCCGACCAGATCAGCCGCGACGCCAACACCGACCTGCAGAGCACGCTGGCCGAACGCGACGAGGAAATCGCCGGCTTGCGCGCCGACGTGGCGTTCTACGAGCGCTTCGTCGGCGCCACCGCGCAGCGCCGCGGGTTGACCGTGCACGAGCTGAAACTGCAGGCGCAGGGCGAACAGGCCTGGCATTTCACCGCCACCCTGACCCAGAACCTGAACCGCGGTGCGGTCAACGCCGGCAGCCTGCAACTGGCGGTGGAAGGCACCCAGGGCGGCAAGCTGCGCCGGCTGGCCTGGGCCGACTTGCGCCAGCAGGCCAATGCGCCGGGGGTGGCGTACTCGTTCAAGTATTTCGAGCAGGTCGAAGGCGATCTGGTATTGCCGGTCGGTTTCTCTCCCACGCGCGTGGCGGTACGGCTGGTGCCGCAGCGCGGTGCGGCGGTGGAGCAGTCCTTCGGCTGGGCCGATGCCGTGGCCAAGCCCGGCGCGGGCGGCGCCTGATGCAGCGTTCCATCCGCGCGCTTGAATCGCCTTGGCCGCAACCCCATGCTTGAACCCATGAGCAGTCTCGTTTCCCTGCCCGGCGCCGCCCCCGATTACCAGTCGCTGCAGCGCCCGCTGAACTTCACCGCCGCCGCGGCCGCCAAGGTGCGTGAACTGGTGCGCGAGGAAGGCAACGCGGCGCTGGCCTTGCGCGTGTACATCCAGGGCGGCGGTTGTTCCGGCTTCCAGTACGGTTTCGAATTCGACGAGAACCGCGCCGAGGACGACCTCGCCATCGACACCGACGGCGTGACCCTGCTAGTCGATCCGCTCAGCCTGCAATACCTGATGGGCGCCGAGGTCGATTACAGCGAAAGCCTGCATGGCGCGCAGTTCGTGATCCGCAACCCGAACGCGAAGACCACCTGCGGCTGCGGCAGCAGCTTCAGCGTCTAAAACTCCTTTCCGCGTCGGATCGGTGCATAACGCCCGATAAAGCCCAATGTGCGGGCTCCGAATGGCCGAGCAATCCGCCGCTGGCGTTAAACTGGCGGCTCGCATGGACACTCGCCCCGCGCTTTCCGGCTACGCCTTCGCCGACACGCCCCTGGACCGCGCCGACAAGCTGCGCGACGACGTTGCGGCCTTGCTCGGGCTGTGGCCGCAGGCGCGTATCCTGATCGTCGACGACGAGGGCCGCGCCCACGCCGATGAAACCGGGCAAGCCATGGTCGTCACTGGTACACAGCTCGGCGGTGGACCGGGCGCCGCGATCTTCCTGGGCCTGCGCGAAGCGCAGGCATGGTTCGCGGTACGCGCGGACGTGGTTTCCTTCGAAGCGCCGCAACGCATCGACCTGCGCCGGGCCGCAGCCACGTGGCCGGCCTTCGAGGCGGGCGTGTTCGCGTTGGCCCGCGCGCTGCTGCATTGGCACGCAGGCACGCGTCATTGCGGCACCTGCGGCGGCGCGGTCGAATTCCGCCGAGCCGGCTATCAGGGCGCGTGCACCCAATGCGGACGCGAGCACTACCCGCGCGTCGATCCAGCGGTGATCGTCGCGGTCAGCGATGGCGAACGCCTGCTGCTCGGCCGCCAGTCCGGCTGGCCGGCGCGACGCTGGTCGGTGGTGGCGGGTTTCGTCGAACCGGGCGAGTCGCTGGAGCAGACCGTGGCCCGCGAGGTCTATGAGGAAACCCGCGTGCGTGTGCGCGCCAGCCGCTATCTCGGCGCGCAGCCATGGCCGTTCCCCGGCGCGCTGATGCTGGGCTTCGAGGCCGATGCCGAACCCGACGAGCCCCAGGTCGACGGCGAGCTGGAGGCTGCGCGCTGGTTCGGCGTCGATGAAATCGGCGAAGCCCTGCGGCGCGAGGCGGCGGGGGACGATGGCGAAGGCGTCCTGCTGTCCTCGCCGATTTCGATTGCCCGTTCGTTGATCGAGCATTGGTACATGCAGCGTGGGGCCCTGGCCTGAACGCCGCAGCACTGGTGCGGGGAATGTAGCCGCGGCCTCCACACGAGGCAGGCTAGGATCAACGGTGGAGGTTTTGCATGTTCGTCACCCTGGTGGCTGCCGTCCTTGCCCTGGTGCTGGGCCACGTCGCCCCGGCGCTGGTCGGCTCGGCGCGTCGCTACGGCTGGTTCGGCCAGTGGCTGCAATGGCTGGACACGCACGCGGGTGAGGGCAGCTTCTGGCGAGGCCGTTACGGCATCGTCCTGGCCCTGGTGCCGCCGCTGCTGCTGGTCGTGCTGATCCAATGGGGTTTGCACGCGCCATGGCTGGGCCTGCTGGGGTTCCTGTACTACGTCGCCGTGCTGGTTTACGCGTGGGGTCCGCGCGACCTCGATGTCGACGTGGAGGCGGTGATCGACAGCCACGAGGAAGCCGGGCGCCGCGACGCCATCGCGCGCCTGTGGCCGTCCGACGAGACGCCGCGCGACGATGGTCCCGCCCTGGTCGAAGCGGTGTTCTCCAGCGCATTGCGGCGCTGGTTCGGCGTGCTGTTCTGGTTCGCGGTGCTGGGCCCGTTCGGCGCGATCCTGTTCCGCCTGGTCGGTTTTGCCTGCGAGGGCGAATACGCGCAGCGCCTGCCGCCGGCCACCGCCGCGGGCGCGCGCGGTTTGCGCGCCGTGCTGGAATGGCCGGTTGCGCAGCTGATGACATGGTCGATGGCGCTGGTCGGGAATTTCGACGTGGTGTTGCAGGCATGGCGCGGCGCGGGCGGCGCCGAATTGCAACTCGATACCGGCTTCCTCGCCGCCGCGGCGCGGGCCAGCGTGAAGTCGGAGCTGGCGGAGGAAGCCGCCGATTACGTCGCCGACGGCCTGGTGCCGCGTCTGCGCGACATGCCCGAACTGCGCGATGCGATGAGCCTGGTCTGGCGCGTCCTGCTGCTATGGCTGGCGGTAATGGCCGTCTTCGTCATCGCCGGTTGGGTGAGCTGAGGCGAGCTTTGCGCGGCATTGCCGCGCAGCCTCAGCGAACGCCCGGCCATGGATGGCCGGGCTGGACCGTCCGAAGTCGATATGTTTCGCCACGGAAGGCGGCGGATGGTTGTCGAAGAAGATACGGCGCTTGCGCGGCATTGCCGCGCGCGTCAGCGAACGCCCGGCGTGCTTCGCCGGCCGCGCCTTCGTCTTAGCTTTGCTTCCCGATGCGGGAACGAAGTGCAGTCGAGCAAGCTCGACTCTACGAAAGCTTGTCTTGCGCTTCGCCTTTCTTTCGCAAGAAACGGGAAAGGCGTTTACGACAACAACCCGCCCGGCGCCAGCAGCGTGAACGGCCACCACGGCAGGTTGCGGGCGATCCAGTACAGCGGCAGCAGCACCAGCCAGAACTTCGGCTCTGCCAGCAGGGCGATCAACGGCTGCAGGAACTTCGGTTGCCAACCCAGCCGCCATGCCGCCAGCAGGGGCGACAGCGAGAGCATCGCCATCGCCAAGGGATTCATCGCGAACGCGCGTATCACGTCGCCGTGGGCCAGCGCATGCAGCATGCGGGTCATGCCGCAACCGATGCAGTAATAGCCGGTCAGCGCGCGGAACACGCAGCCCGGGAAGGGATTGCCCGCCGCATTGGGATCGAAATGGCGCAGCAACCAGAAACCGACGACGGCCGCGAATGCGGCCGCCGTCAGTCCTGCGAGATGCAGCGGTTTCAGCGCAAGGTTCAAGACTGCGCGGCTTGGATCTGTTCCATCGCCTGCATGTACTGCTGCAGGCCGCCGGTCGAGTAGGCCCAGATGTTGATCAACAGGCCGATGATGGCCAATGCGGTCGCCACCCAGCACCAGGTCTTGGCGGTGGCCGACGCGCGCTGCGCACCGGCGATGTCGCCCTGGCGCAACAGGGTGTTGACCTTGTTCGAGAACACGATGGCCACGATGCCGACGAGGCCGAGCGGGCAGCACAGGCAGGAGGCGAGCACGGTCGAGATGATCGACCAGGCCAGGTAGTTGGGAACGCTGCCGGCCATGCCGGGCGCGGGAGGAGGAACAGTGCTCATCGGGAGTGCTCCATTTGGGTGGTGAGTGAGTGGTTCCGGACGCAGTCTAATCGACTCAGTTTGCGCCGCCCAGCGCCCCGGCCATGCCGAGGACAACGACGAACAGCAGATACAGCGCGACCAGCCCGGCCCAGGCGCCCAGCGACCACCAGGCCCAGAACTTCGCCTTGTCCGATGCGGTGCGCGCGCCGGCGATGTCGCCCGCGGCGCGCAGGCCGTCGACCTTCGCGGCATAGACGATCGACACGATGCCCAGCGGCAGGCAGCAGAACAGCGTGGACAGGATCGCCCAGACCAGATTGTTGGGCACGTATTCCTGCGCCCCGCTGTGGATCGGCGGTGGTTGGTTCATGGAGTTCCCCTGGATGAAAGAGCGATAGTTTGCCGCAGGCCCGTGCGCTTGTCGCGCTCAGGCCGCGTCGCCGCGCAGGTCGTGCACCGCCGTTTCCAGCGACTCCGCCGTGGCGCCGGCACCGTCGACCGGTGCATCCGCGACCACTTCGACATGCGCACGCAGGCGCCGCGGCACGCGCATGCGACCCAGTCGCGAATCTCGACGGCTCCACATGCTGCCCCACATGTTCTTCAACGCCATCGGGATCACCGGCACGGGGCGTCGCTCGAGGATCTTTTCCACGCCCGACTTGAACGGTGCGATGTCGCCGTTTTTCGTCAGCGCGCCTTCCGGAAAGACGCATACCAGTTGTCCATCGGCCAGTGCCGCGTCCACCTCGTCGAAGGCGCGCTGCATCAGCACCGGGTCCTCCTTCGCGCCGGCGATGGGAATCGCCTTCGCGGTGCGGAAGATCCAGCTCATCACCGGGATGTTGAAGATCCGGTAGTACATGACGAAGCGCACCGGCCGCGGAATCGAAGCCGACAGGATCAGCGCGTCCATGTAGCTGACATGGTTGCACACGATCAGCGCCGCGCCCTCGTCGGGGACGTGGTCGATGCCGCGCAGGCGCAGCCGGTACAGCGTGCGCACCAGCAGCCAGCTGAGGAAACGCATCAGGAATTCGGGGACGATGGTGAAGATCCAGATCGCCACCAGGGTGTTGGCGATGGCCAGTGCCAGGAAGATCTGCGGGATGCTCCAGCCGGCCCAGGTACGCAACGCCAGGCAGATCAGCGAGGCGGCGACCACGAAGCCGGAGTTCTGGATGTTCAGCGCGCCGATCACCCGCGACAGTTCGGTCTTCGGCGTGCGGCTCTGGATCAGCGCGAACAGCGGCACCACGAAGAAGCCGGCGAACAGGCCGATGCCGACCAGGTCGACGACGATCCGCCAGCTGCCCGGCTGGGCCATGAAGCCGGCCACGTCCAGCCCGTGCGCCGTCGCCGTGCCGCTGCGGGCGAAATACAGGTCGAACAGGAACGCACTCATGCCGAACGCGCCCAGCGGCACCAGGCCGATTTCCACCGTGCGCGCGGACAGCTTCTCGCACAGCATCGAGCCGACGCCGGTGCCGATGGAGAACAGCGCCAGCACGAACACGTACAGCAGGTTGGAGCCGCCGAGGTTCAACGGCGCGTAATCCGGCAATTGGGTCGCGAACACGGTGCCGACGAACCAGAACCACGAAACACCCAGCACCGCGTTGCGCACGGCCAGTTGCTTGCGGGCCAGCCGCAGCACGTCGAGCGATTCGGGAAGCGGATTCCAGTTGATGCGCAGCTCGGGCAATGCCGCGCCGACGTGCGGAATCATCCGGCTGGCCAGGTTGCCGCACACCGCCAGCGCGATCACCGTCGCGCCCGCGACCCACGGACCGTGCGCGCCGGACACTTCGAATATCATGCCGCCGGCCAGCATGCCCAGCAGGATGCTCACCGACGTGCCCATTTCGACCAGGCCATTGCCACCGGTCAGTTCGCGCGGATGCAGCACCGCGGGCAGGATGGAGTACTTGACCGGTCCAAACAGCGTCGACTGCACGCCGGTGGCGAACAGCGCCACCAGCAGCAGCGGCAGTGCCTTGAGCACGAAGGCCAACGCCGCCAGCGACATGATGAAGATCTCCATCGTCGTGGTGATGCGGATCAGCCGGTCCTTGTCCAGTTTCTCGGCGATCTGTCCCGCGGTGGCGGAGAACAGGAAGTACGGCAGGATGAAGATCGCCGGGGCCAACGATGCGTACAAGGTGCGCTGCGCGGGCGGAGCCTGCATCCAGAACAGCAGGCCGATGATCGCCTGGCGGAACACGTTGTCGTTGAACGCGCCGAAGCACTGGGTCACGAAGAACGGCAGGAAGCGGCGCTGCCGCAGCAACTGGAACTGGTTATGGCTGGACATGCGTCCTCCCCGGGGTCGGCGCAGCCTAGCAGATCCGGTTCTGCGCCTTCCACGACGAAAGGATTACGAATCCGGGGGCGGAGGCTTCGCCACGCGGCATTAATTTTCGCTATGGTATTGACGCTTCTTCCGGGCTGAGCGAGTTGGCATGAGGGCTGCCATTCAAACACCGGCGCGCATGTGGCGGGATGTGCTTGCCATGGCGGCACTGATCGGTCTGCTGGACCGTTTGCTGCTCGAATTCACCCGTGGACCCGGCGAACTGGCCGCGATCTGGCTCGGCAACGGCTTCCTGACCGGCTGGCTGCTGTCGCGACCCACGGCGTCATGGCCTTATTACCTGCTGGCGGGCCTGCTTGCCGACGTGCTTGCGCGGCTTTCGTCCGGATTCGCGCCCCTGCATGCCGCGGCGATCGGCCTGGCCAATATCGTCGAGGTCCTGATCGTCGCCGGTGTGGTGCGCCGCAGGGTGCCCGATATCGGCGATCCGAAGCGGTGGATCGAGCTGGGCGGCATCGCCACGGTCGCCACGCTGGCGGCTTGTGCGGTGTCAGGGGTGCTCATTTCCATTGTGAATGCGCTGCGTGGCGGCGGGCACCTGCTCGGCGGTTTCGTCAGCTGGTATGCGGCCCACGTGGTCGGCATGGTGATCTTCGCCACGGCGACGGTGGTGGTGCATCGCGAGGGCCGCGCCCTGTTTACCGCGCCGGGCCGGCGCTGGTCTTTCGTCCTCAGCATGCTGCTGATCGTGGTCGTCAGCACGGTGGTGTTCAGCGTGCGCTATCCGGTGCTGTTCCTCGCGTACCCGCCGCTGCTGCTGGCCGCGTTCCGCCATCGTTTCGCTGGCGTGGCGGTGGGCATCCTGCTGTTCGGCGTCATCGGCAGCGTGGCCACGGCGATGGGCATGGGACCGATCATGCTGGTGGATGCGCTGGGCAGGAACGGACACATCGCCCTGTTGCAGCTCTACGTCGCCGGCGCATGCGTGATGACCATCCCGGTGGCGCTGGCGATGGCCGAGCGCAAGCGCCTGCACGCGCGGCTGAGCGAGAGCGAACTGCGCTTCCGCATGCTGGCGGACTACTCGCACGACGTGATCGTGCGGATGCGCCCCAGCGGCGAACGCGTGTACGTCTCGCCCTCGGCGCGCGACATCCTCGGCTGGTCGCCAGACGAGATGCTGGGCATGCGCTGGAGCCTGGTCCACCCCGATGATCGCGCGATGCAGCAACAGGCCATGGAAGAGGTGCTCGCCGACGGGAAAGCGCATACGGCGATCTATCGCGTGCAGCACAAGGACGGGCATTACGTCTGGATCGAAGCGGTGACCCGGCCGATTCCCAGTATCGACAGCGACGGCATGGACATCATCTACACCGGCCGCGACGTATCCGGCCGCGTGGCCGCTGAAGCCGCGTTGGCGGAGAGCCGCCGCGAGCTGGAACAGATGGCGCGCGTGGACCCGCTGACCGGCCTGGCCAATCGCCGCCAGTTCGAGGAACGCCTCCGCCTTGCTCTGTTGCGCATGCAGCGCCACCGCACGCCGATCGCGCTCATGTATCTGGACGTCGACCACTTCAAGGGCATCAACGATACCTGGGGCCATGCCGCCGGCGATCGGGTGCTGCGTTCGTTCGCCCAGCGCCTGACCGGGTGCGTGCGTCGCACCGACCTGGTCGCGCGCCTGGGTGGCGATGAGTTTGCGGTGATCATCGAGGACGTGGCCTTGCCCGATGCCGCGGAATCGATCGCGCGCCAGCTCGTCGCCGAGATGCATCACAGCATCGACATCGACGGCACCGGGCTGATCGCCACCACCAGTATCGGCATCGCTTACGCGGCCGAGCCCACCGACGCGGACACGCTCCTGCTGGTCGCCGACGCCGCGCTTTACGCGGCCAAGCAGGCGGGACGCAATACGTGGCGAATCCGCGTCGTGGCCGCCGCCGAGGATCGTGGGAGCGAACGCGCCGACGGTTGAAAGCCGCGCGGGACGGTGCGCTGCATTCGTGCGGGAGCTGCGCGGCGCTTATTCACGCGATGTTTACGGCGAACTCCCGCGTTCGGCTCCGAGCCAGCTTCGCGTGGTTACGCTGCGGGCGCATCCGCGAGGAGGTCGCCATGTCCACGGAAACCAAGACGCCGTTGGAGCAGGTCAACGACAGCCTGAACCAGCTCCGGGAAATGCGGCATTACGCCAAGAACTACGTCGAGCAGTTGACCGCGCAGTGGTTGCTGTTCGACGGCGAGCTGAAGAAGTTCGGCCAGGCCGATGCGATCGAGGCGCTGATGACGCGCCAGAGCGAACTGCACGATGCATTGGAACAGCAGATTTCGGCGCTGGAGGAATTGGCAGGGCAGTTGCAGCCTGCGCCGCAGGAGACGCAGGAGGGTGCATGATCACCACGGCGAAGGCCAACCGGCCCTCGCCGTGGCGCGCAGCGTTACTTGCGGTTGATGCTGTAGGTACCTGGGCCAAGGAGCGCGATGGCGACGGCGGTGGCGAGATACATGCCTTGCAGTTCCAACGCCCAGCCGCCCTGCTCGTTGAGCTGGCCGAACTGGCCCATATGCACCAGCGCCAGGGCGACCAGCATGTTGGCTGCGATCAACAGGCTGCCGATGCGCGCGTACAGGCCGAGGATCACCAGTACCGGGGCGAGTACTTCGCCGATCAGCACGCCGTAGCCGACGAAGCCTGGCAAGCCCTGGGCCTCGACCATGCCGACGATGCCGGCCAATCCGCCTTTCAGCTTGGCGATGCCGTGGAGCAGGATCAGGACGCCCAATGCAAGGCGCAACACCAGCTTGCCGAGATCGGCGCGTGCGTTGTCGTTCATCTCGCTTTTCCCCGTGCGTGGATGGAATCCGGAGTATCGCACCGGAAACGGCGGGGTTGGCGTTCCCCTGCGTCGCGCCGGAGGGTCAGCGGATGGACGGTTGCGCGGCGAACCAGGGCCGCAGCCGCCGCAGCGCTTCCTCGACCTGCCCGGTGCCCGGGGCGAAGCTGAAACGGATGAAACGGTGGCCGTCGACCGGATCGAAATCGATGCCCGGCGCGAGGGCGACGCCGGTTTCCTGCGCCAGCCGCATGCAGAAGGCGAGGCTGTCGTCGGTGAGATGGCCCACGTCGGCCCAGATGTAGAACGCGCCGTCGGGCGGCGCGATCCGTTGCAGTCCCATCGACGGTAGCGCTTCCAGCAGCAGGGCGCGGTTGCGCGCGTACACCTGGCGGTGGCCTTCCAACTCGTCGTCGCAGTCCATCGCCACCAGCGCAGCCTGCTGGCTGGGCGATGGCGGGGTCAGGAACAGGTTGCCGGCGTAGGCGCGTACGGTGTCGACGTATGCTTCGGGAACCAGCAGCCAGCCCAGGCGCCAATCGACCATGCTGTAGTACTTGGAGAAGCTGTTGACCACGAAGGCCTCGGGCGCGTATTCGAGGATCGAATGCGCGGCTTCGCCGTAATGCAGGCCGTGGTAGATCTCGTCGGAAACGATGGCGGTGCCGCGCTCGCGGCAGACGCGGACGATGGCCTGCAGTTCCTCCGGCGCGATGATCGTGCCGGTGGGATTGGCCGGGCTGGCGAGGATCACGCCGGCCGGCGCTGGGTCCAGCGCCGCCAGTGCCGCGGCAGTGAGCTGGTAGCGCGATTCGGGGCCGCAGCCGATTTCCACCGGTCGCAGGTGCGCGGCGCGCGCGGTGTTGCGGTAGGCGACGTAGCCGGGCCGGGCGAAAGCGATGCGCTCGCCCACCTGGAACCGGGTCAGCAGGGCCAGCAACAGCGCCGGTGAAGCGCCGCAGGTCAGGACGACCCGGGCCGGATCGACGTCCACGCCATGGCGTTCGCGATAGTGGTGCGCGATGCGTTGGCGCAGCGGCAGGCTTTCCCAGTAACCGGGCGGATCGCGGTCGAGCGCGTCGCGCACGGCGGCGAGCGCCCGGGCCGGTGCCGGCGTGGAGGGCTGGCCGAATTCCATGTGGATGACCGAGCGGCCCTGCGATTCCAGGGCGCGCGCCAGCTGGCTGATGGCGAACGCGCGGAACGGTTCGACGCGTTCCTGCATCGGCTTACTCCCCGCGTTCGCGGGCGATCGCCCGCCAGCCGATGTCGTGGCGGTGGAACTCGCCAGGCCAGGAGATCCCGGCGACTTCGGCGTAGGCCTTGCGCTGGGCTTCGGCGATGCTGTCGCCTAACGCGACCACGCACAGCACGCGACCGCCCGCAGTCACGACGTTCTCGCCCTCGGCCCGCGTGCCGCCGTGGAAGGCCTTGGTGTCGTCGACGTCCGGGGCATCCCAGGAATTGATGACGTCGCCGGTGCGCGGCGCGTCCGGGTAGCCTTCGGCCGCCATCACTACGCCCAGCGACGGGCGCGGGTCCCATTGCGCTTCGGCTTCGTGCAGGCGCCCGTCGATGGCCATTTCGACCAGTTCGACCAGGTCGGAGCGCAGGCGCAGCATCACCGGCTGCGTCTCGGGGTCGCCGAAACGCACGTTGAATTCGATCACCTTCGGGGCGCCGGCCTTGTCGATCATCAAGCCGGCGTAGAGGAAGCCGGTGAACGGCATGCCGTCGGCGTTCATGCCGGCGATGGTCGGGTTCACCACTTCGCGCATCACCCGCGCATGCACTTCCGGCGTGACCACCGGCGCGGGCGAATACGCGCCCATGCCGCCGGTATTGGGGCCGGTGTCGCCATCGCCGACGCGCTTGTGGTCCTGCGAGGTCGCCATCGGCAGTGCGGTCCTGCCGTCGACCATCGAGATGAAGCTGGCTTCCTCGCCGTCGAGGAACTCCTCGATCACCACGCGCGCACCGGCATCGCCGAAGGCGTTGCCCGAGAGCATGTCGCGCACGGCGGCCTCGGCCTCTTCCAGCGTCATCGCCACGATCACGCCCTTGCCGGCGGCCAGGCCGTCGGCCTTGACCACGATCGGCGCGCCCTTGTCGCGCACGTAGGCCAGCGCGGCATCGACGTCGGTATGCACTTCGTAGAACGCGGTCGGGATACCGTGGCGCTTGAGGAAGTCCTTGGCGAAGGCCTTGCTGCCTTCCAGCTGCGCGGCAGCGGCGGTGGGGCCGAAGATGCGCAGGCCGGCTTCGCGGAATTTGTCGACCACGCCGGCGACCAACGGCACTTCCGGGCCGACCACGGTCAGCTCCACCTTCGCGTCCTGCGCCAGCCGCAGCAGGCCGTCGAGGTCCTTCACTTCGACGTTGGCGTTGCGGCACTTGTCCTCGCGCGCGGTGCCGGCGTTGCCCGGCGCGACGATCACTTCGGAAACGCGCGGCGATTGCGCGAGCTTCCAGGCCAGGGCGTGTTCGCGACCGCCGGAACCGATGACGAGGATTTTCATTCGAAAAACTCCTAGATCGTCATTCCGGCGAAAGCCGGAATCCATCTTGCCGTTGTTTTTTTACGTCGAACTGCGAGGCAAAGGCAAAGTCAAAATGGACCCCGGCTTTCGCCGGGATGACGGCAGTGAAGCGTTAGTGGCGGAAATGCCGCACGCCGGTGAACACCATCGCGATGCCGTGCTCGTCGGCCGCGGCGATCACCTCGTTGTCGCGCATCGAGCCGCCGGGCTGGATGACCGCCTTGATCCCGGCTTCGGCGGCGGCGTCGATGCCGTCGCGGAACGGGAAGAACGCGTCGCTGGCCATTACCGAGCCGGGTACGACCAGGTTCGCGTCGACCGCCTTGATCCCGGCGATGCGCGCCGAATACACGCGGCTCATCTGGCCCGCGCCGACCCCGATGGTGCGCTGGTCCTTCGCGTAGACGATCGCGTTCGACTTGACGAACTTGGCCACCTTCCACGCGAACAGCAGGTCGGCGAACTGGGCTTCGGTCGGTGCGATCTTGCCCACCACCTTCAGCTCGTCGCGGCCCACCACGCGGTCGTCGGCGGTCTGCATCAGCAGGCCGGAACCGACGCGCTTGGTGTCGATGAAGTTCCTGCTGGCCGGGGCCAGCGGGATACGCAGCACGCGCACGTTGGCCTTCTTCTTCGCGTAGTCCAGCGCGCCTTCCTCGTAATCCGGTGCGATCAGCACTTCGACGAACTGGCGGTCGAGGATGGTCTTCGCAGTCGCCGCATCCAGCGTGCGGTTGAAGGCGAGGATGCCGCCGAACGCGCTGGTCGGGTCGGTTTCGTAGGCCTTTTCGTAGGTCTCCAGCACGCTGGCGCCGACGGCAACGCCGCAGGGATTGGCGTGCTTGACGATCACGCAGGCCGGCACGTCGAACTGGCGCACGCATTCCCACGCCGCGTCGCTGTCGGCGATGTTGTTGTAGCTGAGTTCCTTGCCCTGCAACTGGACGAAGGTCGCCAGCGAACCCGGCGCCGGATACAGGTCGCGGTAGAACGCGGCCTGCTGGTGCGGGTTCTCGCCGTAGCGCAGGTCCATGACCTTGACGAAGGAACCGTTGGCCTGGTCGGAGAACCGCTTGCGGTTCTTCGCGCCTTCGTCCGAGGGAATTTCGATCGCCGAAAGCACGTTGCTGATCGCCGCATCGTACTGGGCGACGCGGTTGAACGCGGCAACGCCCAGCTTGAAACGGGTCTGCGCCGACAGCCGGCCGTCGTTCGCGCCCAGTTCTTCGACGACGCCGGCGTATTGCGCCGGATCGGTGGCGACGGCGACGTAGGCGAAGTTCTTCGCCGCGGCGCGCAGCATCGCCGGGCCGCCGATGTCGATGTTCTCGACGATGTCGTCGAACTTCGCGTCGGGGTTCGCCGTGACCTTCTCGAACGGATACAGGTTCAGCACCAGCAGGTCGATGCCTTCGATGCCGTGTTCGGCCATCACCGCATCGTCCATGCCGCGCCGGCCCAGCAGGCCACCGTGCACCTTCGGGTGCAGGGTCTTGACCCGGCCGTCCATGATCTCGGGGAAACCGGTGATGTCGGAAACGTCTTTCACCGGCAGGCCCGCATCGCGGATCGCCTTGGCGGTACCGCCGGTGGACAACAATTCGATGCCGCGGGCGGCGAGGGCTGTCGCCAGTTCGACCAGGCCGGTCTTGTCGGAAACGGAAAGCAATGCCCGGCGCACGGGCAGGAGATCGGCAGACATGGGGAGGGGTGCAGCGGGTGGGACGCAAATTATAGCGGCGGGGCGGTATCGGCGTTGCCGTTGCCCCTTGACCAGCCATTCGGCTGTCGAAAGCGCGCGAAACCCGCTGAAAAGCAAATCCCCCTCAGTACCCCTTTTTCAAAGGGGGGAGGAAGAACTTCAGGCCAGCCCGTAGTCTTTCAACTTCTTGCGCAGGGTGGCGCGGTGGATACCCAGCAGCGCAGCGGCGCGGCTCTGGTTGCCTTCGCAGTGGTTGAGCACTTCAACGAACAGCGGGATTTCCATCTCGCGCAGCACGATCTCGTACACGTCATCCGCGTCGCAGCCGTTCAGGTCGCGCAGGTAGCGGCGCACGGATTGGGCCACGTGTTCGCGCAATGGCGGTTTCGACGGGCCACGATTGGCGTCGTGGCGGGTGGAGGCGACGTTCAAGGAAAGTCCCGTGGATGAATCGGCAACCCGCCGGCTGCGGCGGGGAGGGGAGTCTAGCGCGTGATCCGCCCGCGTGCACATGCCCGCTGGTCGGAACGTGGGAAGAATCAACGGAACTCGAACTGGAAAGCGGCCGCGGGCGCGGCCGGTTCACGAATACGGAACGCAATCCGTGCGCTCTGTCCGCTTTGCAGCAGGTCGGCGGGCGCGCGGCCCAGGTATTCGCGCGGATCGAAATCGCGCGCGCCGACCTTGCGGCCGTCGGCATCGGCCAACGACAACTGCAGGCGTGGCCAAGACTGCGCCCAGCGCGCATCGTTGCGGAACGTCGCATGGACCTGGAGCTCGCCCGGCGAACCGGGAATGGGACGCACGTCCCGCTCGATCATGGTGAAGGCCTGCGGCTCGCGCCACGGCGGCAGCTCGCAATGCAACACGCCGCACAGCGACGCGAGCAACGGGCGCCATTCGGCATCGGCGGCGAGGCGCGAACGGTCGGCCAGCAGCAGTTGCAGCGGCAACGCGAACAACAGCAATCCAAGCGCGATCCATTGCCACAGCGCGGCGCGGCGGGAAGTCGCGGGTTCCACCGTGCGCCGGGCAAAGCTGGGCGAAGCCTTGACGGTTGCAGATGCCGGATTGGTTGCAGGCGGCATTGCTGCGGCCGGCCTCGCAGGGGTCTCCACCGCGGAAGCGACTTCCGCTTTGGCAGGGGCAGAGCCTGCGTTTTCCGCCTTCTCCGTATCGATGCCGGCGTCGGCCAGGGATTTTGCCGACGTGTCGTCGGACGTCGGCGTGCGCAGGAACGTGGCGATGCCCATCGGCGCGGAATTCGCTTGCGCAGCGCGCAGCTGTCCACCGCAACGCGGGCATGCCGCGGGCACGGCGTCGTCGCCCCAATCGGGGTCGAATGGAAAACGGCAATGCGGGCAGATCCGGGGCACGCGCTATTCAAGCATGCCCGGCGCGGGACGAGGAAGCCGTCAGCGGCGCACGCCGTCGATGCGCATCCAGTCGCCGTCCTGCGTCGCGGCCAAGCGATCGAACCACGCGGCATAGCGCTGCAGCAGTTCGCCTTCCTGTCCGTGCAGGATGCCCGACAGCGCGATCCGCCCGCCCGGCGCGACGCGCGCCGCGAGGGTTTCGGCCAGCGCGTCCAGCGCGGAAGCGAGGATGTTGGCGACGACGACCGGGTAGGTGGCGACGGGTTCGTCCGCCGGCAGGTACACCGCCAGCCTGTCGCCGACCTCGTTGCGCTCTGCGTTGTCGTGGCTGGCGACCAGCGCCTGCGGGTCGTTGTCGACGCCTACCGCGCGCGCTGCGCCGAGCTTCAGCGCGGCCAGGGCGAGGATGCCGGAGCCGCAACCGAAATCCAGCACCGGCTTGCCCTGCAGTTCGCCATGCGCAGCCAGTTCGTCCAGCCAGCGCAGGCACAGCGCGGTGGTCGGATGGGTACCGGAACCGAAAGCCAGGCCGGGATCGAGTCGCACCACTGCGGCATCCGACGTGTTCGCTTCGTCGGGCAGCTCGTGGTTCCACGGCACAATGAAGGTGCGCGCGCCGAAGCGCATCGGCTGGAACTGGTCGAGCCATGCGCGTTCCCAGTCTTCGTCCTCGACCGTGCGGAACGATGCCTGCGACCAGTCGAGGCCGGGATCGAACGCTTCCAGCGCGGCGAGCAATGCCAGTGCATTGGTTTCGGCGGGGAACAACGCGATCAGCACCAGCGAGTTCCACAGCGGTGTTTCGCCGACGCCCGGCTCGAGGATCGCGCGTTCGTTCGAGGTGTCCGCATCGGCGTCGAGCATGGTCACCGACAGCGCGCCGACGTCCTCCAGCGCGTTTTCGTAGCGTGGTTGCCGATCTTCGGTGCAGCGTAGGGAAAGCTCGAGGTAGGGCATGGGACGGAGCGAAGAGGGTAAGCAGACGGGAAGCGTACGCTTTTGTTCGCCATTTCGGTGCAAGCCCGGATCAGGGCTCGGCCGTGCACGTCATTCCGGCGAACGCTGGGATCCATTTTGCCGTTGCTCTTTCGGCCAAAGGCAGAAGCAACCGCAAAAATCAAAATGGATTCCTGCTTGCGCAGGAATGACGAGCAAAAGCAAAGCGGCAGCAAGGCTGGATCCGGCTTGCGCCGGGATGACGAAAAGCGGTGCAGCGATTCCCGCCTGCGCGGGAATGACGCCCGGCGCCGCAGGCAGCGGCGCCTCACCCCAGCGAAATCGCCTTGTTCTTGCGTTCCGCCAGGCGCTTTTCCAGGTAGTGGATGTTCTGCCCGCCGGCGCGGAAACCCTGGTCGCGCATGATCCGCTGCTGCAAGGGGATGTTGGTCTTGATGCCGTCGACGATGAACTCGCTCAGCGCCACGTGCATGCGCGCGATCGCGGTTTCGCGGTCGGGGCCGTGCACGATCAGCTTGCCGATCATCGAATCGTAGTTCGGCGGCACGCGGTAGCCGGTGTAGATGTGCGTGTCCACGCGCACGCCGGGACCGCCCGGCGGATAGAAGCCGGCGATCGTGCCGGGGTTCGGCAGGAAGGTCTCCGGATCCTCGGCGTTGATCCGGCACTCGATCGCATGGCCGTTGATCTGGATGTCTTCCTGTTTGATCGACAGCTTCTGCCCGGCCGCGATGCGCAGTTGTTCGGCGACCAGGTCGATGCCGGTGATCAGTTCGGTCACCGGGTGCTCCACCTGGATGCGGGTGTTCATCTCGATGAAGTAGAAGCGGCCGTTCTCGTACAGGAACTCGAAGGTGCCGGCGCCGCGGTAGCCGATGCGGATGCAGGCTTCCACGCAGACCTTGCCGATCTCGGCGCGCTGCTCGGCGCTGATGCCGGGGGCCGGCGCTTCCTCGACCACCTTCTGGTGGCGGCGCTGCATCGAGCAATCGCGTTCGCCCAGGTGGATGGCGTTGCCCTGGCCGTCGGCCAGCACCTGGATCTCCACGTGGCGCGGATTCTCCAGGAATTTCTCCATGTAGACCTCGCCGTTGCCGAACGCGGCTTTCGCTTCCGACTTGGTCGTTTCGATCGCCGCCTTCAAGGCGCCTTCGGCGTGGACCACGCGCATGCCGCGGCCGCCGCCGCCGCCCGCGGCCTTGATGATCACCGGGTAGCCGATCTCGCGGGCGATCTTGGTGTTGGCGATGATGTCGTCGCCGAGCGGACCGCCGCTGCCGGGCACGCAGGGCACGCCGGCGGCCTGCATCGCGCGGATCGCTTCGACCTTGTCGCCCATCATGCGGATGGTGTCGGCCTTCGGGCCGATGAAGATGAAGCCGGATTGCTCCACGCGTTCGGCGAAGTCGGCGTTCTCGCTGAGGAAGCCGTAGCCGGGATGGATCGCCTGCGCGTCGGTGACCTCGGCCGCGGCGATGATCGCCGGGATGTTGAGGTAGCTGTCCTTCGACGCCGCCGGGCCGATGCACACCGACTCGTCGGCCATCGCCACGTGCTTGAGGTTGCGGTCGACGGTGGAATGCACCGCCACCGTGCGGATGCCCAGCGTGTGGCATGCGCGCAGGATGCGCAGCGCGATTTCGCCGCGGTTGGCGATTACGACCTTGTCGAGCATCGCGCGCGCCTCAGTTGATCACGAACAGCGGCTGGTCGAATTCCACCGGATGGCCGCTTTCGCCGAGGATGGCGACCACGGTGCCGGAAACGTCGGCCTCGATCGGGTTGAACATCTTCATCGCCTCGATGATCGCCAGCGTGTCGCCTGCCTTGACCGTCTGGCCGACGGTGACGAACGGCGGCTTGTCCGGTGCCGAGGAGGCGTAGAAGGTGCCGACCATCGGCGCGCGCAACACATGGCCCTCGGGCAGGCCCGGCGACGCCGGCTTGGCGCTGCCGCCGGAGCTGGCTTCGGTCGGCGAACTCATCGGCATCGGCGCGGCCGGCGCGGGCGCGGCCACGACCGGCGCGGCGGCGACCGGGGCGTAGCCGCCCTTGGGCGCGCGCGCCAGGCGCACGGATTCCTCGCCTTCCTTGATCTCGATTTCGGCGAGGTTGGATTCTTCCAGCAGGTCGATGAGTTTCTTGATCTTGCGCAGGTCCATGGTGGCCTCTGGGTTGAATTCGAAAAGTCGGTCGCGCGGACGGGCGGGGGCCCGATCCGGCGGGAACGGTTACTCGGTACCGTCGATCTGGCGCATCGCCGCGACCAGCGCCAGGCCGTAGCTCAGCGGGCCGAAGCCGCTGACCACGCCGACGGCCAGGTCGCTGAAATAGCTGGTCTGGCGGAACGGCTCGCGCGCGTGCGGGTTGGACAGGTGCACTTCGATGAAGGGCAGGCCGACCGCCGCCAGGGCGTCGCGCAGGGCGACCGAGGTATGGGTGAAGGCGGCCGGGTTGATCAGGATGAAGTCGGTGTCGTCTTCGCGCGTGGCCTGGACCCGGGCGACCAGCTCGTGCTCGGCGTTGGACTGGAAGGTCTCCAGGTCGTGACCCTTTTCCATGGCCCGGGCGCGCAGGTCGGCGTCGATGTCGGACAGGGTCTCGTGACCGTAGATCTGCGGCTCGCGCGTGCCCAGCAGGTTGAGGTTGGGCCCATGCAGGACCAGCAATTTCGCCATGACGCGCCTCCGTGAGTGGGCGGGAAGTCTGCGCGAAGCCGGCTTTAGTGTCCAGTTCGGCGGAGTTGTCGGCGATTTAAATGATTGTTTGAATTCCGGATCCGGTCCCGAAGGGCAGCACTACGGGACTTATCGGGCCCAGTCGCGGATTTCCCCGGCCTCGAATGGCCCCAGTTTGCGCTTGGCGATGCGGCCGTCGGCGCCGACCAGCACGCTGTAGGGCAACAGGCCACGGGTATTGCCCAGGCGCACGCTGGCGTCCGCCGGGCCGGGCATATCCAGCACGATGGGGTAGCCGACCGGCACCCGGCCAAGGAATTCGCGCACGGCTTCCGGAGTATCCAGCGCCAGGCCAACGACCTGGGTCCCGTGGGTCCCCTGTTCGCGGGAGAAGCGCTCCAGTTCCGGCATTTCCTTCACGCACGGCCCGCACCAGCTGGCCCAGACGTTGATCAGCAGCGGTTTTCCGGCGAAGCGGGTGCGCAGGTCGACGATCTTGCCGTCCAGGTCGGGCAGGGCGACGGAGGGCAAGGGATCGCCCACCTCGGCCCCGGCGACGGCCGGTGCCGCCGCGGGCGCGGAGGAAGAAGAAGTGAAGCGACCTTCCCGCCACAACCCGGCCGCGACGCCGAGCACGCCGGCGGCCAATGCCGCCAGCACGATCTTCGTTGCGGGTTTCATTGCGCGGCCCGCTGCAACGCGCCGTCGACGATGGACTGGGTCACGATCGTCGGCAGCACTTCGCCTTCGCCGCCGTTGCGCGGGTAGACCACGTACAGCGGCACGCCGACCGCCTTGTGTTTTTCGAGGAAGGCGGTGATCGCCGGATCGACGTCGGTGTAGTCGCCGACCATGTAGACCGCGTTGGCGGATTCGAGCGCGGCGCGGAAGCCGGCGCGGGAGAACACGGCCTTCTCGTTGACCTTGCAGCTCACGCACCAGTCCGCGGTCATGTTCACGAATACCACGCGGTGTTGCGCGCGCAGGTCGGCCAGCGCCTGTTCGGAGTAGGCGACGCGGGCGAGGCCGTCGCGTGCGGTCGCGGCCGCCGCTTCGGGTTTCGGCAAGCGATACAGGTTCACCAGGGGCCATGCCGTCGCGACCAGGACCAGCAGCGCGGCGATCCTCCAGCCGTTGCGCCCGGTCTGGCGCGACCGCGTCCAGGCCCACACGACGAACGCCAGCGCGATCGCCGCCAGCAGCCATTGCCACACGGCTTCGGCACCGCGAAGCGAGGCCAGCACGAACACCAGCCACGCGGCGGTGACGTACATCGGGAAGGCCAGCAACTGCTTCAGCGTCTCCATCCACGCGCCTGGCTTCGGCAACAGGCGCGCCAGCGCCGGCACGAAGCCGATCAGCAGGAACGGCAGGGCCAGGCCGAGGCCGAGCATCAGGAACACCAGCATGCCGCCCGCCGCGGGGCCGGCGAAGGCGTAGGCCAGCGCACTGCCCATGAACGGGGCGGTGCACGGCGTCGCCAGCACCACCGCCAGCACGCCGGTGAAGAAATCCGCGCGGGTGCCGCCGCCTTGCATCAGCGCGCTGCCGCGCTGGCCGATACCGATGCTGGCGTACCACAGTCCCGACAGGCTCAGCCCGAACACGAACACCACCAGGGCCAGCACCGCGACCACCAGCGGTTGCTGCAACTGGAAGCCCCAGCCCAGCGCCAGTCCGGCCTTGCGCAAGGCCAGCACCAGTGCACCGAGTGCGGCGAAGCTGACCAGCACGCCGGCCGTGTAGGCAAGGGCGTGGCGGCGTGCGTGTTCGCGGCTCTCGCCGCTTTGCGCCAGCGACAGCGCCTTAAGCGACAGCACCGGCAGCACGCAGGGCATCAGATTGAGGATCAAGCCGCCGCCGAGGGCGAGCAGCAAGGCCAGCCACAAGCCGATGCTTGGCCGATTTCCGGCATCTGCAGGCGGCGGCTGGCGCGGCGGGTTGGCCGCATTGGCGGGCACTGCGGCATTCGTCGGTGCGGCCGTCGGACTTTCGATCGCGGGCGCGCTCGCATTGGCATCGGCACCGGGCAGCGGCGCGAGCATCGGCGTCGCGACCGGCGCTTCGATTTCCGACGGCTTGCTGACCGCGCCCTTCGGCACCGACAGCTTCACCCGCCGGGTCATCGGCGGATAGCAGATGCCCTCCTTCTGGCAGCCCTGGAACGTCGCCTTCAGGGTCGCGTCGAAGGCGAGCCCGTGCTCGCGCAGCAGCGGCACCGGGACATCGATCTGGTCGAAGTAGACCACCACGTCGCCGAAATGCTCGTCGTGGTAGTTCGCGCCCTTCGGCCATTTTGGCCGTTGCAGGGCGATGCCCTTCGCGCCTTCCAGCGCCAGGCTGGTGCGATCGCGGTACAGGTAGTAGCCGGGCGCCGGGGTGAAGCGCAGCAGCAGTTCGTTGCCGTTGTTGGCGATGGCCTCGAACCGGAACGCCTGCTCGGCCGGCAGCGGCGCCGCATCGGTGGCGCCTGCCGTCGAGCCGGTGCCCACGCCGAACAACGATGCGCCTGTCGGACGTGCGCCCGGCAACGGCGTCGCCGCGGCCGCAGCCGGCGGCAAGGTCACGGTCAGCGTGCGGGTCTGCGGCGGATAGCAGATGCCGGCGTCGGCACAGCCCTGGTACTTGACCTTCAGCGTCACCTTGTCGGCGCTGGCGGTGCCGGTGAGCACGCCGAGCAGTTCGCCGCGATAGGTCTCGACCTTGCCGAAGAACTCGTCTTCGTGCGGCGTGCCCGGCGGCAATTGCAGCGCGCCGGCGGTGAAACCGGTCGCGGTGGCGCTGGTGCGATGGCGATACAGGTAGTAGCCGTCGTGGATCTTCCAGTGCAGCTCGATGCGGTCGCGGCTCGGTGCGCTGGCGCTCAACACATAGGCCTGGTCGACCGGCAGCAGGTCGTTCTCGTCGACCGCGGCGGCGGGGAAGGCGAGGGCAAGGGCCAGCAAGGCCAAAAGGGGACGCAACCAGCTCATTCGTTTCGCTCGTCGGGGCGGGTCTCGGCGGCGACCCAGTCCAGGTAGGCCGGCAGGCCGCCGGTGGCTTCGACCGCAACCAGCTCCGGCAGTTCGTACGGGTGCAGCTGCGGCAGGCGCTGCCGCAGTGCCGGCAGGCAGTCGGCGGTGGTCTTGATCAGCAAGAGGACCTCATCGGCCTGTTCGATTCGCCCCTGCCAGCGATAGGTGGAGGCTACCCCGGGTAGCCGGTTCACGCAGGCTGCCAGCCGTTCCTCGACCAGCGCAGCGGCGATGCGGGCGGCGCTGCCGGTGTCCGGACAGGTGCAGAAGGCGATGACGACGGGCATCGGCGGATTATCGCAGACCGCCTTTTTCCGGACCGGCGGCAAGTCCCGAACGCCCGCTCAGGGCGCCGTGCGACGGCTCCGGCCGGTACGCTGCGTGGCGAGGGCTTCCATCACTTCCAGCATCGCCACCCGCGCGCGCAGGGGCGCTTCGCGAAAGGCCAGCACCAAGCGGAATTCGGTCGGATCCTCCACCAGGATGGCCTCGGCCGTGGCGATGGAATCCAGCGCGGTTTCCTTCAGCAGGGTCATGCTGCCGCGGCCGGTGGCCAGCCATTCGAACTGGCTGGACGTGGCCAGGGCGACTTCGCGCAGGTGCGCCACGCTGGGACTCTTGCCGTTGGGGGCTTCCCAATGGCTGACCGCGCTGCGCTGCACGCCGACCATCTTGGCCAGCTGGTTTTGCGACAGGCCGGCCGAGCGGCGGGCCAGGCGAATGCGTTCCTGTGGGGTCATGGGTGTTCTCTGCTACCGCTTCCCCATTGCGGGTCGCGGGTGGTGGCGGCGTGTTTTTCGCTACCAATAATAACCAGGTGAGCAATAATAGGCGCAGGATGTTCGCTTGTGGTATCCAAAGTTTTAGGAAGGCGAATAAAAACAACGGGGTACTAATGTTATCGGTACTGGAACTGGCTGGTTTTTGAGCTGCCTGTTGCAGAATTCGGCTTCCCAGACTCCTTTCCCGGGGCTATTTCTATGCACGCCGGCAAGGACGCTGGCAGACAGGATGTCGGCGGCGGGAGTGGCGCAGGTTTGGATTCACCGCAAATGGATGTTCCCCAGTTCCCTCGGAGCGCACATGACTCGTCATGTGCGCTCTTTTGTTTGGCGACCCGCATTTCACGGTGACCTGCCATCGGACAGGTGAGCTGCGCGACGGATGTTCCCCTCGGGTTGGTGCGCCATTGCCGTCGCCCCCTTGAAAGCCGGTCTGGCCGCCCCATCTCCATGGCACCCCGGGCTTTGCCCGGTTTCTTCGTCCGCGATTCTGGCACTCGGCTTGCCCGACTGCTAAAATCGCCGGGTTTTTCCCCAACAATCAACCATTTGCAGAGGTTGCCATGTCCAACATCAAGCCGCTGTACGACCGCGTGGTCATCAAGCGCATGGAAGAAGAGAAGCTGTCCGCGGGCGGCATCGTGATCCCGGATTCGGCCACTGAAAAGCCGATCAAGGGCGAGGTCATCGCCGTCGGCGCCGGCAAGGTGCTCGATAACGGCAACGTGCGCGCGCCGCAGGTCAAGGTCGGCGACAAGGTCCTGTTCGGCAAGTACAGCGGCACCGAAGTGAAGCTGGATGGCCAGGAACTGCTGGTGGTCAAGGAAGACGACATCTTCGCGATCCTCTGATCGCCCTTCGTCTCCCACAGAACTCATTCCTACTGAATTCCTTTTGAGGTAATCGCAATGGCTGCCAAAGACATCCGTTTCGGCGAAGACGCCCGTTCGCGCATGGTGCGCGGCGTCAACGTGCTCGCCAACGCCGTGAAGGCGACCCTGGGCCCGAAGGGCCGCAACGTCGTGCTCGAGAAGAGCTATGGCGCCCCGACCATCACCAAGGACGGCGTCAGCGTCGCCAAGGAAATCGAACTGGCCGACAAGTTCGAGAACATGGGCGCGCAGATGGTCAAGGAAGTCGCTTCCAAGACCAGCGACAACGCCGGCGACGGCACCACCACCGCCACCGTGCTGGCCCAGGCGTTCATCCGCGAAGGCATGAAGGCCGTGGCCGCGGGCATGAACCCGATGGACCTGAAGCGCGGCATCGACAAGGCCGTCGTGGCCGCCGTCGACGAGCTGAAGAAGCTGTCCAAGCCCACCGCCGACGACAAGGCCATCGCCCAGGTCGGCACCATCTCGGCCAACAGCGACGAGTCGATCGGCAACATCATCGCCGACGCGATGAAGAAGGTCGGCAAGGAAGGCGTGATCACGGTCGAAGAAGGTTCGGGCCTGGAGAACGAACTCGACGTCGTCGAAGGCATGCAGTTCGACCGCGGCTACCTGTCGCCGTACTTCATCAACAACCAGCAGTCGCAGAGCGCCGACCTGGACGATCCGTTCATCCTGCTGCACGACAAGAAGATCTCCAACGTGCGCGACCTGCTGCCCGTCCTCGAGGGCGTGGCCAAGGCCGGCAAGCCGCTGCTGATCGTGGCGGAAGAAGTCGAAGGTGAAGCGCTGGCGACCCTGGTGGTCAACACCATCCGCGGCATCGTCAAGGTCGTGGCGGTGAAGGCCCCGGGCTTCGGCGACCGCCGCAAGGCGATGCTGGAAGACATGGCCGTGCTGACCGGCGGCACCGTGATCTCGGAAGAAGTTGGCCTGTCGCTGGAGAAGGCCACCCTGAAGGACCTCGGTCGCGCCAAGAAGGTGCAGGTGTCGAAGGAAAACACCACGATCATCGACGGCGCCGGCGACACCGGTGCGATCGAATCGCGCATCAAGCAGATCAAGGCGCAGATCGAAGAGACCTCTTCGGACTACGACCGCGAGAAGCTGCAGGAACGCGTGGCCAAGCTGGCCGGCGGCGTGGCCGTGATCAAGGTCGGTGCCGCGACCGAAGTCGAGATGAAGGAAAAGAAGGCGCGCGTCGAAGACGCCCTGCACGCGACCCGTGCGGCGGTGGAAGAAGGCGTGGTGCCGGGCGGCGGCGTCGCCCTGATCCGTGCCAAGGCGGCCATCGAAGGCCTGAAGGGCATCAACGAAGACCAGAACCACGGCATCCAGATCGCCCTGCGCGCGATGGAAGCCCCGCTGCGCGAGATCGTCACCAACGCCGGCGAAGAGCCGTCGGTGATCGTCAACCAGGTCAAGGCCGGTTCGGGCAACTTCGGCTACAACGCCGCCAACGGCGAGTTCGGCGACATGGTCCAGTTCGGCATCCTCGACCCGACCAAGGTCACCCGCACCGCGCTGCAGAACGCCGCGTCGATCGCGGGCCTGATGATCACCACCGAAGCGATGGTGGCCGAGGCCCCGAAGAAGGAAGAACCGGCGATGCCGCCGGGCGGCATGGGTGGCATGGGCGGCATGGATTTCTGATCCGGCGCCCTCCGCCAAGCTCGACCACGAAGCCCGGCCTTGTGCCGGGCTTCGTGTTTGCGGCAGAGTGCGCCGCATCGAACCGAAGGAGCATGCCTGCGCGATGAGCCGCCATCCCGTTCCGCCGCCTCCCTTGCTCCTTTCGCGCCGCCAGGCGCTGGCGATGCTGTCTTCGTCCATCGCGCTCGCCGCCTGCGGTGGCGGTGGGGGCGGAGGCAATTCGAGTCCCGCTCCGTCGCCGCCCTCTCCACCGCCCCCGCCGCCACCCCCGCCCGTGACCGGCCCCGCCTGGTTCGGCTATGGGCGCGATGCGCAGCACACGGCGGCGAGCGCGATCGCCTCGCAGGACTTGGGGCACGTCGCCTGGACAACCAAGGTCGATCTCGACCCGCAATACACGCCGGCCGGCGCGTTGCTCACCCACTACGGCTCGCCGGTCGTGACGACCCACAACACCGTGGTCATTCCGGTGAAGAAGACCGCCACCGGCGGCTATCGGATCGAAGGCCGCAACGGCGCGAACGGCACGCTCATCTGGTCGGCGGATACGGACTACGTGATGCCGCCGCACAACTGGCTGCCGCCCTACAGCCCGCTGCTCACTGCGCAAGGCCGTCTCTATGTGCCGGGCGCTGGCGGCAAGCTGCTGGTGCGCAACGACGGGGACGCGCCCAATGGCACGTTGGCGCCGCAGGTCTTTTACGGCACTGCCCAATACAACGCCAATCCCGCCGCATTCGACGGCAGTGTATTCATCAACACGCCGCTTACCGCGGACGCGCAAGGCAATGTCTTCTTCGGCTTCCAGGTGACCGGAGCGAATCCCGCCGGGCTGGTGAGCGGCGTTGCCCGGGTCGCGCCGGATGGCACGGCGATCTGGGTCGGCGTTGCCCTTGCGGCCGGCGATTCCACGATCCAGAAGCCGGTGCTCAATTGCGCGCCGGCGCTCTCGATCGACGGCACCACCGTCTATATCGCGGCGAACCGCGGCGCGCCGGGCACGACCCAGACCGGGGTCCTGCTGGCCCTGGACAGCACGACGCTCGCGACGCGCGCCAGCGTCGTGCTGATGGATCCGAACCTGGGCGTTCCGGCGCGCGTCAGCGACGACGGCACGGCATCGCCGGTAGTCGGCCCGGACGGCCGGGTGTTCTACGGCGTGCTGGAAAGGACGTTCGGAACCCACAACGCGCGCGGCTGGCTGCTGCAGTTCGATGCCCTGCTGAATCCGGTGGGCGTACCGGGCAGCTTCGGCTGGGACGTGTCGCCAAGCGTGATCCCGGCGTCGATGGTGCCGTCCTACACCGGCACTTCGACCTATCTGCTGGCGCAGAAGTACAACAACTATGCCGGCGTCAACACGGGCACGGGACTGAACCAGCTCGCGGTCCTCGATCCTGGCGCGAGCCAGGCCGATACGATCGTGCCGACCATCCAGGTGATGCGCGAGGTGCTGACCATCCTCGGGCCGACGCTGGACGTCGGCTCGGCCACGGCGCGGCGCGAATGGTGCATCAACACCATGGCCGCGGATCCGCTGCGAAAGTCGATCCTCGCCAACAACGAAGACGGCGTCCTGTATCGCTGGGACCTCACCACGAACACGTTCTCGCAGAACGTGCGGCTCAACTCCGGCCTCGGCCAGGCCTACACGCCGACCTGGATCGGTGCCGACGGCGGGGTCTATGCGATCAGCAACGCGACTCTGTACGCGATCCGGGCCAGCTAGCGCCGGAACGGATCGCCGAAGCGGGGGTCGGTGCTGAGCACCGGGTCGTCAAGCGTCTTGAGGAAGGCGACGAGCGCCGCGCGGTCGGCCGCGCTCAGGTCCAGGCGCCGTGGCCCGGATCCTTGGCGCAGGCGCGGATCGAGCGCGGGGCCGTCGCGCACACCGGTCGCGTAGAAATCGACCACTTCCGCCAGGGTCGCGAACCGGCCGTCGTGCATGTAGGGCCCGGTCAGGCCGACACTGCGCAGCGATGGCGCCTTGAACAGGCGCGTCTCTCCGTCGTCCAGGCCATTGCTGCGCGCGTCCGCTGCCAGGGCGAAGGTCGGAGGCAGGTGGCAGGATGCGCAGCCGGCGCCGCCTTCGTCCACGCCGGCCATGAACAGGTGCCGGCCGCGGTTTTCCTCCGGCGTGAAATTCGGCAGGTCGACGTCCAGCGCCCGCATCGGCGCGGTGGTGGAGAAGACCTGCGCATAGCCGGCGTCCCAACGACTGTCCCGCGAGACCATCGCACGTACGAACTGGGCGAGCGCCTGCTGGATGCGCGGCTCGGTGATCGTGGTGTCGCCGAACGCCCAGGCGAACAGCTCCGGGTAATAGGCCGTCGCCGCCATCTTGCGGATCAGCGCGTCGATGCCGCCCGCGGGCTCGTTCCAGCCCATCTCGACCAGGCTGTGTAGCGGATGGCTCGCCTGCGCCTCCGCATTGGCGGCGCGCCTGTCCCAGAACGTGGTTCCCGGTTGCCAGTAACGCAGGTTGCCGAGCCGCATGGCGTGGAAATCGGTGGTGCCGGCAGTGCTGATCCCGTTGCTGAAGCGCATCGGATCGGTGAAGCCGAACCGTTGCTGGTGGCAGGAGGCGCACGAAGCGCGGTTGTTGGTGCTCAGGCGCAAATCATGGAACAGCACGCGCCCGAGCGTCGCCACTCGATCATCGATGGGGTTGGACGCCGGGCTGTTGTCCAGCGCCGCGACCGTCTCGTCGAAATAAGCGGGAAGCGGCGGTGCGGCGTAATTGGCGACATGCGCGAAATCGATGCGGGTGGCTGCGGTGACGCCTGCCGGCGTGGGTGGCTCGGCACTGTCGCGACCGCACGCTGCCAACGCGAGGACCGCGGCGGCCAAGGTGAGTCCTCTCATGTTCCGCAAGCTCGATCTCTCCCCGTTCTTCCAGTCATCCTAGCCCGGTTGGCCGCGGGAGCGGCGGCTTGTTCCCCCTCGAAAAACCCGGTCGGGCTGAGGCTCGGCAGGGCGAGATCGTGATCCATGCGGGCGTCGATCCGTCGGTCATCCGCAGCGCGAAACCCACCGCGAGGGTTTTTTTTCCGGGGCCGAAGAGCGTTCAGCTTCGCCTGTCGCCCTGAACTCCCCGGTACTGTTTTGCACTGCAGCGTGCAAGATTGTGTGCGGCTGAGCACGATGCGCTCGCTACCCGACGTGGGGGAGGGAGCAGAGCCCGCAACTGGCCTCGCCATTGCGGGCTTTTTTATGCCCGCGATTTGCCGGCCGACCCGCAGCGGGCTGGTGCGCAGGGGCGGCATGTCAGAATCCGTGCGTGGATCCCGCCGTCTTCCCCGAACTCGACGCCCTGCGCGCCCGTGCCCTGGCGCGCCTGCCCGAACTGCCCGACGACCCGTCGCTGCGCGAACGCCTCGGCGCTCTGGCCGTGGCCAGCGACTTCGCCATCGAAACCCTGCGCCGGCAGCCCGAACTGCTGGCGCAGCTGGCCACGGATGCGGCTACGCCGCTGCCGTCGCCGGAGCTGACTGCCGATGCGCCGGCGACGTGGCCGGAACGCCTGCGCCGCTATCGCACTGCCGAATCGACCCGGCTCGTCTGGCGCGACGTGGTCGAAGGCGCGCCGGTCGAGGAAATCCTCGCCGGCAGCACGCGGCTGGCGGAGCGATGCCTGCAGACCGCCCTGGCCGCGCTGGAAGCCGAATTCGCCCAGCGGCATGGGGTGATGCGCGCCAGCGACGGCAGCATGCAGCGGCTGGTGGTGTTCGGCCTGGGCAAGCTCGGTGGCGGCGAACTGAATTTTTCCTCCGACATCGACCTGGTCTATTGCTACGCGCAGGGCGGCGAATCCGATGGCGCGCGCCCCCTGGCAGCCGAGGAATATTTCGCGCGGCTCGGCCAGCGTTTGGCGCGCCTGCTGGACGAACCCACCGCCGACGGGTTCAGCCATCGCGTCGACCTGCGCCTGCGTCCGTTCGGCAATGCCGGCCGCGTCGCCTTGTCGTTCGCCGGCATGGACCAGTATTTCCAGCGCGAGGGCCGCGACTGGGAGCGCTATGCGTGGATGAAGGCGCGCGCGGTGGCCGGCGACATCGCCGCGGGCGAAGCCTGGCTGCAGAGCCTGCGTCCGTTCGTCTACCGCCGTTACCTGGACTACACCGCGCTCGACGGCCTGCGCGAAATGAAGGCGGCCATCGCCGCGGAAGTGGCGCGGCGCGAACTGGCCGACGACATCAAGCGCGGGCCCGGCGGCATCCGCGAAATCGAATTCCTCGCCCAGGCCTTGCAACTGATCCGCGGCGGTCGCGAAGCGAGCCTGCGCGAACGCCGCCTGCTGCCCGCGCTGCAGGCGCTGGTGCAGGCCGGACAGATCGATGCGGGCAATGGCGCGGCGCTGGCGGATGCGTATCGCCATCTGCGCAAGCTGGAGAATCGCCTGCAGATGCTGCGCGACGCGCAAACCCATGCGTTGCCGGAAGACGCGTCGGATCGCGCGCGCATCGCCATCGGCATGGGCCATGCGGATTGGGAAGCGCTGCTGGTCGAACTGCGTGAGGTGCGCGCACGCGTCTCCACCGAATTCGCCCAGTTGCTGGCGCCACGCCGCCGCGACATGCAGCCTGGGGCGCTGGCCGTGTACTGGCGCGCGTTGCCGGACGGCGGCGAAACGGAAACGCTGGCATCGGCCGGGTTCGCCGATGCGGGCAGCGCGGATGCCCTGCTGCGCGATTTCGCCCAGTCGGGTGGCGTGCGCGCGCTGTCCGACGCTGCGCGAGTACGGCTCGATCGCGTGCTGCCCGCCTTGCTCGAAGCGGCCGCGCGTTCCGCTCAGCCCGATGCCGCGCTGAAGCGCGCGCTGGGCCTGTTGCAGTCCGTCCTGCGCCGCACCAGTTACCTGGCCCTGCTCGACGAGCAGCCCAGCGCGCTGGCGAGGCTGGTCGACGTGCTCGCGCGCAGCGCGCTGCTGGGCGAACGCCTGGCGATGTATCCGCTGCTGCTCGATGAGCTGCTCGATGCGCGTGTCGCCGGACCGCTGCCCGACCAGGCCGGCCTGCAGGCGGAGATCGAAGCGGCATTGCAGGAAGAGGACGCCGAACAGCAATTGCGTTCGCTCAACGAGCGCCGCCAGGCATTGAGCTTCCGCGTCGCCCTTGCGGCGCTCGACGGTCGCCAGCCGGCACAGGACAGTACCCGTCAACTCGCCTGGCTCGCCGATGCGGTGGTGCGGGCGGTGCTGCGCATGGCCGAGGCCGAGGTCGTGGCCGCGCATGGACGCATCGCCGGCGGACGTTTCGCCGCGATCGGCTACGGCAGCCTGGGGGGAGAGGAACTCGGCTTCGGTTCGGACCTCGACCTGGTGTTCCTGTACGACGCACCGGCACAGGCGGAATCCGAAGGCCTACGTCCGCTCGACGCCACGCGCTGGTATGCGCGGCTGGCGCAGAAGCTGGTCGCGCTGCTCGGCGCGCAGACCGGCGCCGGCCGCTTGTACGAAGTGGACACGCGGCTGCGTCCGGATGGAAGCAAGAGCATGCTGGTGTCGTCGCTGGCCAGCTATCGCGATTACCAGCGCGAACGCGCCTGGACCTGGGAACACCAGGCGCTGGTCCGCGCACGCGGCGTGGCCGGCGACGCATCGTTGCTGGCCGACTTCGACGCGATCCGCCAGGAGATCCTGTCGCGTCCGCGCGACACGGCGAAGTTGCGCGACGACGTGATCGGCATGCGCGCGCGGATGCGCGCCGAGCTCGATCGCAGCGACGCGTCGCGCTTCGACCTGAAGCAGGGGGCGGGCGGCCTGGTCGACCTCGAGTTCCTGCTGCAATACCTCGTGCTGCGGGAGTCGTGGGTGCATCCCACGCTGTTGGCACCACGCAACAGTGCTGCGTTGATCGTCGCGCTGTGCGAGGCGGGGTGTTTCGGCGAGGACGCCGGGATATCGCTGGCACAGGCGCACGCCACGTTCCTGCGCGAAGGCTTGGCTTGCACGCTGGACCGCAGGCCCCGCATCGTCGTCGAGAACGATGCCGTCGCTGCGGCGCGTTCCGTCGTGGCCAGCGTATCGCACGACTGCGGGCTGGATTTCGATTCGCGCGGGTAGGCGCCTTGTGGGAGCGGCTATAGCCGTGATTGCTTCTGATTGAACTGAAATGCGAAAGGCATCGCGGCTATAGCCGCTCCCTCAAATGCAGGCGCTCGCGCAGGATTGCGGCGACCCTTGCGGTTTCGCGCAAGGGTTGTACGTCGAAGGATTGCAATGCGCCATCCATAGCGCGGATCCGTCCACGCGCAAGCAGGGCGTCGAGGAAAGCGCGCGGCCGGCCGCGCACCCGGCCCGGGTCGAACACGTGCACCGGCACGCGCGTGGCGCAGGCTTCGGAAACCATGTTGACCGAATCGGGCGAACACACGATGCGGTCGGCCCAGGCCAGCAGGCCGGGGTAGGGGTTCTCGCCGTCTTCCTCGCCGCACCAGACCACGCCGGGCGTTTCCACGTAGCGGTGGCGCAGCGCGGCGATGACCTTCGCATCGGTGCGCCGCGAGGCGGTGACGAGCACGCTGCCGCCGTCGCGGGCCAGTGCGACTTCCAGCCGTGCCGCCAGCACTTCGAACGCGTTGCGATCGAAGCGCGCGTGCGCGCTGCTGCCGCCCAGCAGCACGGCGGTGCGCGGCTGCGGGAATGCAGCGAAGGCGGCGAAGCGTTCGCGTGCCTGCGCCAGCCACGCATCGTCGACCGGATTGAGGCTGCCAAGCAGGGTAACCACGTTGGGGCCGCGCAGGTCGTCGTGTTCCGGCACGACGACGAAATCCCAATGGGCCGGGTCGAGGCGCGGGTCGAGGATCTGGATCGTATTGGCCCCGCGTGCGCGCAGCAGCCGCGTCGCCAGCGCCGCCTGGCGGCCGCAACCGATCGCCAGTGCCGGCGCGCGCGCGTCGGCGAAGGCGTTGCCGAACGCGTGGGCGGCGCCGGGGAACAGCCGCGGCGCCAGCCAGCGCCATGGCGCGCGAGGTGCGAGTTCGCAATCGAACGTCGATTCGCCCAGCGCATCCGCGAGGGCGGTGGCCTGGCGGCGGTTGCCGGCGTGGCCGTCGCTGACCGCCCAGGTTTGCATGGAATCGGTGGCGGTAGCGTTTATTCGTTCCACTACTGGAAACAATCCGTTCTGGCAGGGCTGGATGGTGCGAAAGTCGGGACACTCTACACTGCGGCCCGTATTCGAAGTCGGGCGAACCCGATCGCCCTTCCCCCGCCTCTCAAGGATTGCCATGACCGACGCCCTCAACCCCGCCGCGCTCGACCAATTGTTCCGCAATGCGCGGACCTACAACGCCTTCAGCGGCGAGATCGGCGACGAGACCCTGCGCCAGCTGTACGACTTGATGAAGCTGGGCCCGACCGAGGCCAACAGCACGCCGGCGCGCCTGGTGTTCGTGAAGTCGGCGGAAGCCAAGGCCAAGCTGGGCCCGGCCCTGTCCGAGGGCAATTACGCCAAGACCATGGCCGCCCCGGTCACCGTGATCGTCGGCTACGACATGCGCTTCCACGACAAGCTGCCGTACCTGTTCCCCCATGTCGATGCCAAGTCGTGGTTCGAAGGCTCGCCGGAGGAGCGCATGTACCGGGTCGCGCTGCGCAGCTCCAGCCTGCAGGGCGCCTACCTGATCATGGCCGCGCGCGCGCTGGGCCTGGACACCGGCCCGATGTCCGGTTTCGACAACGCCAAGGTCGACGAGGCCTTCTTCGCCGGCACCACGGTCAAGTCGAACTTCCTGATCAACCTGGGCCATGGCGACCCCGCCAGCGTCTATCCGCGTTCCCCGCGCCTGCCGTTCGACGAAGCGGCGCGGATCGAGTGAATCACGCCCCCGTAACGCCGTTCCGATTCAATAACCCCGCACTCCCACAAGGACACGCCACCATGCGCAAGACCCTGCTCGTTGCCGCACTGCTCGCCTTCGCCGGTTCCGCCTTCGCCGCCCCGGTGAGCTACAAGCTCGACCCCAACCACACCAACGTGCTGGCCAGCTGGAGCCACTTCGGCTTCTCCAACCCCAGCGTCGGCTTCAGCCAGGTCGAAGGCACGCTGGTCTACGACGCCGACAAGGTTTCCGCCTCCAGCGTCGAAGTGAGCCTGCCGATCAACGGTCTGTGGGCCTTCAGCGCGCTGTTCAACGAACACCTCAACAGCGCCGACTGGTTCGATTCGGCCCAGTTCCCCACGGCGACCTTCAAGAGCACCAAGGTCGAGGCCGCGGGCAAGGGCAAGCTGAAGGTCACCGGCGACCTGACCATCCGCGGCATCACCAAGCCGGTGGTGCTGGACGCGACCCTGAACAAGGCCGCCGAGCATCCGCTGGGCAAGCGCGCCGCGATCGGCTTCAACGCCACCACGACGGTGAAGCGCAGCGACTTCGGCCTGGCCAAGTACGTGCCCAACGTCAGCGACGAAGTGCAGATCCGCATCACCACCGAAGCGATGGTGCCGAAGCCGGCGCAGTAAGCCGATCGCCCCACATTCCCTCCCCCGGGACGCCGGCCGCGCCTGTTGCGGCCGGCGTTTTTCTTTTTGGGGCGCCTTGGGCTGGTAAACTGCGCGCCTCTTCTTCGCACCGAACGCCGCCATGAGCCAGACCGCCGCCGCGCCCGCCAACGCCGAGAAGCGCTACACCGTGCACCGCGCCGACCTGCCGCTCAGCTGCCCGCTGCCGTCGATGGCGCTGTGGAACTCGCATCCGCGCGTGTACCTGCCCATCGAGAAGGAGCCCGGCGGCGAAACCAGTTGCCCGTACTGCGGCTCGCACTTCGTGCTGGTGGACTGAGCCGCGCCGCGTCGCTTCGATGCGTCGCCTGACCGTGGTGCAACTGCTGCCGGCGCTGGAGTCCGGCGGCGTCGAGCGCTCCACCCTGGAAATCGCCGCCGCGCTGGTCGAGGCCGGCCATCGCGCGGTCGTCGTGTCGGCAGGCGGACGGCTGGTGCCGGCGTTGCGCGATGCTGGCGCCGAACATGTGCAGCTCGACATCGGCCGCAAGTCGCTGGCGACGCTGCGCCACGTGGGCGCGTTGCGCCGGCTGTTCGCCGAAACCGGTGCCGACATCGTCCACGCGCGTTCGCGCCTGCCGGCATGGCTGGCATGGCGCGCGCTGCAGGGCATGCCGCCAGGCGAGCGGCCCCGTTTCGTCACCACCGTGCATGGCCTGAATTCGCCCGGCTGGTACAGCGGCATCATGACCCGCGGTGAGAAGGTGATCTGCGTGTCGGACACGGTCCGCGACTATGTGCTCGCGCATTACCCGCAGACCGATCCCGCGAAACTGGCGGTGATCCCGCGCGGCATCGATCCCGCGCAGTTCCCGCGCGCGGCATCGCCCGACCCGCAGGCGCGCGCCCGTGTCGTCGCCGAACATCCGCGACTCGGCGGCGACGGTCCATTGCTGTTGCTGCCCGGCCGCGGCACGCGGCTGAAAGGCCATGCCGACGCGCTGCGCCTGCTGGCCGCACTGCGCGACGAAGGTTTCGACGCCCGGTTGTGGTTGCCCGGTGCGCGCGAGGCGGGGCGAGCGGATTACATCGCCGAACTGGAAACCGAAGCCGCGCGGCTCGGCGTCGCCGAGGCCGTCGCCTTCACCGCACCGACTTCGCGCATCGCCGAAGCCTATGCCGCCAGCGATCTGGTATTGCAGTTGTCGCGCAAGCCCGAGGCGTTCGGCCGCACCGTCGTCGAGGCGTTGGCGGTGGGCCGGCCCGTGCTGGGCTGGGCGCACGGTGGCGTCGGCGAATTGCTGGCGCAGTTGCAGCCGCAAGGCGCGGTCGCTCCGTTCGACGAAGGCGCCCTGTTCAGCACCGCCCGGGCCTTGCTCGCGCATCCGCCGCCGTCATTGGCTACGATGCCTTACACCTTGCGTGCGATGCAGGACGCCACGCTGGACCTCTATCGCACGATCGCCGCCACGCGCTGACCGATGACCGCCCAAGCCACGACCGCCGAATCCACCAACACCACGCCCCATGGTTGGCGTTGGGCGCCCGCCTGGGTGCTGGCCTTCGTCGCGCTCTGGCCGGCGCCCGGCGTCGCCGAAGGAGTGATGGTGCTGGGCGCGTTGCTGGCCATCATCCGGCTGCTGCTGTCGCGCTTCCGCGACGGCGCCTCGTTGCTCAGCGGGCCGGCCTGGGCGCTGACCACGGTGCTGTTCGCCGCGTACTGGCTGCCGCAACTGTTTTCCACCCCCGATGCGCTGCAACCGGCGCACGCGTTGCGCAAAAGCCTCGAAGGCCTGCGCTACCTGCCGTTCCTGTGGCTGGTGGCGATGGCGGTCGCCGATACGCGCGGGCGCCGCATCACCTTCGGCGGGCTGTCGATCATCGTCGCGCTATGGACGCTGGACGCGCTGGCGCAGGCGGCGTTCGGCACCAGTCCGCTGTTCTGGGGCCTGGACCAGTTGAAATGGGCGATCAGCGGCCACGGCCTGTGCCCGGCCGACAACCTGCTCGCGGCCGATCGCGTCAACGGCGTGTTCGGCGCCTGCAACCCGAAACTCGGCCAGATCGTCGCCAGCCTGTCGCCGTTCGCGCTGTACGCGGCCGGACGCCGGTTCGGCGTGACCGGCTGGATCGTCGCGGCGGCGGCGGTCGGACTGGTGGTGCTGCTGTCCGGCGCGCGCGCGGCGTGGATCACCTATGCGCTGGTGCTGCTGCTGTCCGGGTGGGGCCTGCTGGGCTGGAAGAAAATGCTGGCGGTATTCGTCTTCGGCGCGATCGCCCTGGGCGCGCTCACGATCGCGCTGCCGCAGATGCGCGAACGCATCGAACGCACCACGATGGCCCTGACCGCCGACGAGCAGGGCGTCGACGCGGCCCTGTCCGGGCGCGCGCGGATCTGGGGCGCGGCCGCGTGCATGGTGCGCCAGCATCCGGTCAATGGCGTCGGCATCCGCGATTTCCGCGACGCGTTCCCGGCCTGCGATCCGCAGCCCGGCGCCAAGGCCGCGTGGGGCGAAGGGCCGGCCTTTCATGCGCACCAGATCGTGCTGGAAATCCTCAGCGAAACCGGCGCCATCGGTCTGTTGCTGTGGCTGGCCGGCGCGGCGCTGGCATGGCGCGCGTGGCGCTACGCGCCGGCTGCGGCCCGCGAACGCGCGCGTCCGGCGATGCTGGCGCTGGCGGTGACCGTGTTCCCGCTCAACACCCACCTCGCGTTCTATTCCACTTTCTGGGGCGGCGTGGCCCTGCTGCTGGCGGCGCTGTATTCGGGCAGCCTGCTGGCGCGCGACGATGGCTGAAGCGCGAACGCGTTGCTGGCTGATCGCGCCTGCGAACTTCGTGTTGGCCTTGGTCGCGCGTCTTCCCCAGGCCTTGCTGCTTGCGCTCGGCG
The DNA here is from genome assembly GCF_017939625.1 of Pseudoxanthomonas helianthi. Classification (GTDB taxonomy): domain Bacteria; phylum Pseudomonadota; class Gammaproteobacteria; order Xanthomonadales; family Xanthomonadaceae; genus Pseudoxanthomonas_A; species Pseudoxanthomonas_A helianthi. Next base: position 499,504 of record NZ_JAGKTC010000001.1, on the reverse strand, counting down.
CGGCGCTGGCGTGGTCGTTCAAGCCATTGCTCCGCAAGCGGCGTCGCATCGCGCAAATCAACGTCGATCTGTGTTTTCCGGAATTGGACGCGGACGCACGCCGCCGGCTGGTGGATGCCAACCTCCGCGCCACCGTCACCGGAGCGCTGGAGCTGGTCCGTGGCTGGTACGCGCCGTCGTCGGCGCTGCGCGGCATCGCCGACATCGAAGGCCTGCAGCATGTGCGCGACGCGCTGGCATCGGGTCGTGGCGTGATGCTGTTCGGCGGGCATTTCCCGCACTCGGAACTGTGCGCACGCCTGTTGGGCGAAGCGCTGGGCCAGCGCGTCAGCATCGTCGCCCGGCGCAACAACGATGCCTGCATCGAGGCGTTGCTGGACGGAGCGCGGCGGCGCGTATTCGCCGAGGTCGTCGGCAAGAAGGACGTGCGCGGCCTGCTGCGCGTGCTGTCGCGCGGCGGCATCCTCGCGTATTCGGCCGACCAGAACTTCACCTACCAGAACGCCTTCGTGCCGTTCTTCGGCGTACCGGCGGCGACCCTGACCGCAACGCCCGACCTGGCCAGACGCGCGAATGCGGTGGTGCTGCCGTTCTGGTTCCATCGCACGCCCGCCGGCCGCTACAAGTTGCGCGTGGAGCCGACGTGGAGCGGCTGGCCGTCGGGCGATCCGGTCGCCGACGCGGCGCGCTACATGGCCGAACTGGAAAAGGTCGTGCGCGAGCACCCCGAGCAATACCTGTGGGTGCATCGCCGCTTCAAGACAAGGCCGCCGGGCGAGGCGGATGTTTACCGGAGGGCGTAGGGCGGGTCATGACCCGCCCTACCGATAAAGATCGCCCCTGCCGCCATCCGGCTGCCGCTTGAAGCGCCGGTGGATCCACAGATACTGCGAAGGCGCGTCGCGGACCATCGCCTCGATCGCCGCCATTACCCGCGCGGTGTCGGCGGTCGCGTCGCTGGTCGGGAAGTCGGTGAACGCAGGCGAGAGTTTCAACGTGTAGCCGCCGTCGTCGCGGCGCACGTGCGAGAACGCGATCACCGCCGCACCCGATAGCCGCGCCAACTGGTGCGTCGAAGTCAGGCTGTACGCCGGACGATTGAAGAACGGCACGAACACGCTGTCGCCGCGGCGCGTGTCCTGGTCGGGCGCGAACCACAGCAGGCCGCCCTGCTTCAGGTGCTTCAGCGCCGGGCGCAGTTCCTCGCGGGTGAACATCGCGCTGGCGTAGCGCAGGCGGCCGCGCTTCACCGCCCACTCCATCGCGCCCTGGTCGTGCGGCCGGTACATGCCGGCCAGCGGTGCGTAGTCGCACATCAGTCGCGCGGCCATTTCCAGCGTGGTGAAGTGGCCGGAAACCACGATGACTCCGCGGCCGCCGGCACGCGCGGCTTCCAGGTGTTCCAGGCCTTCGACCTGCAGGCCCTCGCGCATCGGCGCCACGCCGCCCCACCAGGCACGGGCGAACTCGAACAGGCCGATGCCCAGGGCGACGAAGCTTTGCCGCAACAACGCGGCTCGCTGCTTCTCGTCCAGCTCGGGGAAGCACAGCGCGAGGTTGCGCGCGGCAATGCGGCGACGCTCCGGCACCAGCACCGGCAACACCCGACCCAGCGCGCTGCCCAAGGCGCGCTGCAACGGCCACGGCAGGCGCGCCAGCGCGGCCGCCAGGCCGATGCCGAGCCACGCCGGCCATTGGCGCGGGCCGAGCGGGGCGGGGTCGTGGTCGGGCGTGTTCGCTGCCATGTCCGCATTGTAGCGGTCGGGGCGAGTATCCTTTCCGCGATGCGGACGGACCTGACCGAGAAATTGCTGCGAGGCCTGTACTCGGCCGTGCTTTACCTGCTGACTCCGGTCACCGTCTACCACCTGATCTGGCGCGGCTTCCGTTTCAGCGAGTACTTCCAGCGCTGGAACGAACGCTACGCCTCGTACCCGCAGCCGGCGCGACCGGTCGACGTGTGGTTGCATGCGGTGTCGGTGGGCGAGGTCAACGCCGCGATTCCCGTGGTCGAGGCGTTGCGCCAGCGGCATCCGCAGCTGCGCTGGCTCATCACCACCATCACTCCGACCGGCTCGGCGCGCGCACGCGCGCTGTGGGGCGACGACGTGCAGCATGTCTACGTTCCCTACGACCTGCCTGGTGCGGTGGGGAGGTTCCTCAAGCACTTCCGCCCCAGGCTGGCGCTGGTGATGGAAACCGAGCTGTGGCCGAACCTTCTCTTCGGTTGCCGCGATGCCGGCGTGCCGGCGTACATCCTCAACGCGCGCCTGTCGGCGCGTTCGTTGCGCGGCTACGGCGTGCTGGGTCCGTTGATCTCGCGCGTGGTGCGCAGTCTGCGCCGGATCGGCGCGCAGTCGGCCGGCGACGGTGAACGCTTCGTCGCGCTGGGCGCGCGACAGGACCAGGTGGTCGATACCGGCAACCTGAAATTCGACATCGCCGTACCGGCCGGACTGGATGCGTTCGTGGCCGAATTCCGGCGCCATCCCGGCGCGCGTCCGGCGTGGATCGCCGCGAGCACGCACGAGGACGAGGAAGCCGCGGTGATCGCCGCGCATCGCCGCCTGCGCACGCGCTGGCCCGACCTGTTGCTGCTGTGGGCGCCGCGCCATCCCGAGCGCTTCCCGCGCGTGGTCGAGCAGGCGCGTGCGGCCGGCTGGAAAACCGCCACGCGTCGTCACGATGCATGGCCAGGCGCGGATGTCGATGTATTCGTCGTCGACACGCTGGGCGAACTGATGGCGTTCTACGCCTGCGCAGACGTGGCTTTCGTCGGCGGCAGCCTGCAGGCGATCGGCGGCCACAACCTGCTGGAACCGGCGGCGGTCGGCACGGCGATGGTTACCGGTCCGCACTTGCACAACTTCAGCGAGATCTCCAAGCGGCTGAAGGAAGCCGATGCCTTGCGCATCGGCGCCGATGCCGATGCGGTAGCGGCGGAACTCGAAGCGTTGCTCGGCGATCCGGTACGGCGCGAGGCGATGGCTGCCGCTGGCCGCGCGCTGGTCGAAGCCGGACGTGGTGCGCTGGAGAAGACGCTGGCGATGATCGCGCCGGACCTGCCTTTGTAGAGCCGAGCTTGCTCGGCTGCTTTTTGCTTCATTGGCATTGGATGAAGGGCAGCCGAGCAAGCTCGGCTCTACAAAGCAGGCTTCGCGGCCATAGCCGCTCCCACATCGGCGCCAACAAAAAACCCGCGGGGAACGCGGGTTTTTCGTGACACGGAACGCGGTATCGATTACTGCGATTTCACTGCCGGCGCGTCGACGGTCAGCATGCGGTTGACCTCCTGCACGTCGTCGATGTCCAGCGTGCCGGCGGCCTGCTCCAGGCCGAGGCGGCTGCGCAGGAAGTTGTACTTCGCGGTGGCGTAGTCGAGCTGCGCGGCGAACAGCGTGCGCTGGTTGTTCAGCACGTCCAGCACGGTGCGGGTGCCGACTTCCAGGCCGACCTGCGAGGCGTCGTAGGCGCTCTTCGCCGAGACCAGCGCCAAGCGGCGCGCTTCGACTTCGCTGACGCCGGCGACCAGCGCCTGGTAGGCGTTGCTGGTGCTGCGCACCAACGCGCGCTTGGTCTGCTCGTAGCCGTCTTGCGCGGAATCGCGCCGAGCAATGGCCTCACGCACGCGCGACTGGGTGATGCCGCCGGAGAAGATCGGCACGGTCAGGGTCAGGCCGATGGTGCGGCCTTCGGTATCGACGGAGGTACCGGGCGTGCCGGGGCCATGCACCGAATCCCAGCCGGTCGAATTGTTGTAGCGACCGGACAGATCCAGCGACGGGTAATGCCCGGCGCGCGCGGTGGACACGCCGGCTTCGGCCGACTGCACCTGGTACTGCAGCGATTTCAGCGTGGGGTTCTTGTCCAGGGCGGTGTTGACCCACTGCTCGGAGCTGGCTTCGGCCGGCAACTGCGGGCGGAAATCGTCCGGCAGCGCCTTCAGTTCGGTGATCGGCTGGCCGGTGATCTCGGCCAGCGCGCGGTAGGCATCGTCCTGCGCGTTGCGGGCGAGGATGGTGCTGGCGCGAGCCGAGTCGTAGCCGGCGCGCGCTTCGTGCAGGTCGGTGATCGGGGCGAGGCCGGCATCGAGGCGGGCCTGGGCGAAATCGAACTGCTTCTTCAGCGCGGTTTCGTTGGCTTCGGCGGCGGCGAGGTTCTCCCGCGCGACCAGCACGTCGAAATACGCGTTGGAGGTGCGCACGATCAAATCATCGTTGGCGGCTTCCAGGTCGTAGTCGGCGGCGTGGCTCAGCGCTTTCTGTCCACGTAGGCTGGTGTAGTTGGCCCAGTCGAACACGCTCTGGCTCAGCGTGACGCCGTAGCTGCGACCGCGATCATCGCCAGTGAGGCTGCCGGGGCGGCTGCTGTGGTCGCGGTTGAGGCTGGCGCTGCCGTTGAGTTGCGGCAGCAGCGCACCTCGCGCCTGCACCGCACCTTCCTTCTGGGCGAGGCGGTCGGATTCGGCAGCGGCCAGCTGCGGGTCGCCGGCGCGGGCCATTTCATAGGTCTGCAGCAGGTCGGTGGCTTGCGCGGCGGTGGGCAGGGCCAGGGCCAACGCGACGACGAGGGGGAGACGACTCATGCGGATTCCTTCGGTCTTTGGTCGTTTTCAGAACACGAACTGCGGCGCCGGGGCGGCACCGGTCAGGTAGGGGAGATCGGTTTCGAACAACGAATCGATGCGCGCAGCGTTGACATCGTTGCGCACCAGCACGGCTTCCATCACCGGCGAGCGGCCACGGACCACGAACAGGCGGCCGCCGGGACGCAGCCATTGCAGGAACTGCGCCGGCACTTCGGCCACCGCGCCGGTCACGCAGACGGCGTCGAAGCGGCGCTCGGTCGCGTAGTGCAGGGCGTCGGCGGTTTCGATGCGGACGTTGGTGCCCAGCCCGGTCGCGTCGAGGCGCGACCGCGCGGCGGCGGCCAGGTCGGGAACGATTTCCAGACTGACCACGTCGCGGGCCAGCGCGCCGAGGCAGGCGCTGAGGTAGCCGCTGCCGGTGCCGATTTCCAGCACTTCCTCGTCCGGCTGGATGGCCAGCGCCTGCAGGGTGCGGCCTTCGACCACCGGCTTCATCATCTTCTGGCCATGGCCCAGCGGCAGTTCGATGTCGGCATAGGCGAGGGCGCGGTGCACTTCGGGCACGAAGGCTTCGCGCGGCAGCCGCGACAGCGTTTCCAGCACGCGTACGTCGAGCACGTCCCAGGGACGGACCTGCTGTTCGACCATCGCTTCGCGGGCCTGGGCGTAGTTGATTGTCATGGCGTGGGGAATCCGGCGGGGTGGGCCGAACATTCTAGCGGCCCGCGGGTCGTGGGAACGGCCACAGGATGGCCGTGGTAGCACACCGATACGCAGTGCCGGAAGTAATCGGGACTCTCGTCACCGGGACTTCCGGCACCGTCGCGGCCGGCTTCAGCGCGGCGCATAGGCGCGCAGGAAGAAATCGACCGTGGCCTGCAGGTGGGCATCCACCTCGGCCGGCAGGGGGGGCTCGGCCAGCAGGCCGCACAGCATGCTGTTGTGCAGGTGGCCCTTGGCCAGCACGAAGAACTGGTGCGCGGCGCGGTCGGCGTCGTCGATGACCAGCTCGCCGCTGGCGATACGCGCGCGCAGGAAGTCGGCGAAGGCGTCGTGCACCGCTTGCGGGCCGGACTGCCAGAACAGCTGGCGCAGCGGCTCGTCGGTCTGGGTCAGCATCACCCGGTGCAGGGCCAGCGCCTCGTCGCTGCCGACCAGGGCGAAGAACGCGCGGGCGATGGCCAGCAACTGCTCGCGCAGGCTGCCTTCCAGCGGCATCTCGAACAGGTCCGCCGGCAGCATTTCCGAACACTTGGAACGGATCGCCTCGGAGAACAGCGTCTCCTTGTCACCGAAATGGCTGTATACGGTCAGCTTGGACACGCCGGCTTCGGCGGCGATCTGGTCCATGCTGACGTTGAGGTAGCCGTGGCTGACGAACAGGCGCTTGGCCGCGTCGAGGATCGCCGCGCGCTTGCCCAGATCCTTGGGCCGACCCGGGCCCGGCACGGGCTTGTCGGTGGCTTTCTGGGGCGTCGACGGCGAGCTGGCGGAGGCGGGCTGGCGAGTCATGCTGCAATACTAGACTAATCGGTACGATATTTATACTATACCGATAAGTCCATTTATTGGCGATCACGGAGAAGGTCGATGCGCGCTTTGCGTCTGGGACTCACGGGCATGGTGGTTGCGCTGCTGGCGGCATGCGGCGGCCATGGCGAGCCGGCGGAGGCGCCACGGCCGGCGTTGGTCGTGCATCCGGGCGGCGGTGCGCAGGCGGCCCTGTCCGCCTATGCCGGCGAAATCCGCGCGCGGCAGGAAAGCCCGCTGTCGTTCCGCATCGGCGGCAACCTGGTGCGGCGCGAAGTCAGCGCGGGTGACACGGTCCGCCAGGGCCAGTTGCTGGCCGTGCTCGATCCCGGCGACCAGGCCCTGCAGGCGCAGGCCGCGCAGGCCCAGTTGGCCGCCGCCGAAGCCGACCTGACCCGCGCGCGCGGCGACCTGGCGCGCTATTCGAAGCTGGTCGACCAGCAACTGATCAGCCGTTCCGCCTACGACGCGCAACTGGCTGCGTTCAAGGCCGCCGAGGGGCAGGCGCAAGCCGCGCGCGCCCAGGCCAATGTCGCCCGCAACCAGGCCGCCTACACCCAGCTGCGCGCGCCGCGCGATGGCGTCATCGCCAGCCGCCAGGCCGAAGCCGGCCAGGTCGTCGGCGCCGGGCAAACCATCTATACGCTGGCCGCCGACAGTGGCCGCGACGTGGTCATCGCCCTGCCGGAAAACCGCATCCGCGAGTTCCGCCTCGGCCGGCCGGTGCTGGTCGAACTGTGGAATGCGCCCGGCGAACGCCTGCCCGGCACCATCCGCGAAATCTCCGCCGCCGCCGACCCGCAGACCCGCACCTTCGCCGCCAAGGTCAACCTGCCCGGAGATGCCGCGAAGGCGGTGGAACTGGGGCAGAGCGCGCGCGTCTACGTCGCCGATACGGGACCGCAAGCCGAATTGCGCGTGCCCCTGTCGGCGGTGCAGCGCGATGCGAACGGCCGCACCGCGGTGTGGGTGGTCGATCCGCGCACGCACCAGGCGAAATCGCGTTCGGTGACGCTGGGACGCTACGGCGACGTCGACGTGCCGGTGCTGAACGGCGTCGCCGCCAGCGACTGGATCGTCGCAGCCGGTGGCCACCTGCTGCGCGAAGGCCAGGCGGTTGCGCCGGTGGACGGAAACAACCGTCCGGTGATGCAGGCCGTCGCCGCGACGAAGCCGGAGTAACCCCATGCGCCGCTTCAACCTCTCCGAGTGGGCGCTGACCAACCGCACGCTGGTGCTGTACGCGATGATCGTGCTCGGCATCGTCGGCGCATGGTCGTACCGCCACCTCGGCCAGTCGGAAGACCCGCCGTTCACCTTCAAGGTCATGGTGGTGCGCACGCTGTGGCCGGGCGCCACCGCCGAGGAAGTGGCCAAGCAGGTCACCGAGCGCGTCGAGAAGGCGGCGATGACCACCGGCCAGTACGAATTCGTGCGCTCGTATTCGCGCCCCGGCGAATCGCAGGTGATCTTCGTCGCGCGCGATTCGATGAATTCGAAGGACGTGCCGCAGCTGTGGTACCAGGTGCGCAAGCGCGTCGGCGACATCCGTGCGACCCTGCCCGAAGGCACGGTCGGGCCGTTCTTCAACGACGAATTCGGCGACACCTTCGGCAACATCTACGCGCTGACCGGTCCCGGCTTCGACTACGCGGTGCTGAAGGACTACGCCGACCGCCTGCAACTGGAACTGCAGCGCGTGCCCGACGTCAGCAAGGTCGAACTGATCGGCCTGCAGGACGAGAAGATCTGGGTCGAGCTGTCGAACACCAAGCTGGCCACGCTCGGCATCCCGCTGAGCGCGGTGCAGCAGGCGCTGGACGCGCAGAACGCCGAGACCAGCGCCGGCTTCTTCGAAACGCCGAGCGACCGCGTGCAACTGCGCGTGGGCGGCGAGTTCAAGTCGGTGCAGGAAATCAGCGACTTCCCGATCCGCGCCGGTGGCCGCACCTTCAAGCTGGGCGACATCGCCGAGGTGAAGCGCGGCTTCTCCGATCCGGCGCAGCCGAAGATGCGCTTCCTCGGCCAGGACGGCATCGGCCTGGCCGTGGCGATGCGCGACGGCGGCGACATCCTCAAGCTCGGCAGCACGCTGGAAGAGGTGTTCAAGCGCCTGCAGACGACCCTGCCGCTGGGCATGCAGCTGCGCAAGGTATCCGACCAGCCGCATGCGGTGGAGGAATCGGTCGGCGAATTCGTCCGCGTGCTGGCCGAAGCGGTGATCATCGTCCTGCTGGTCAGCTTCTTCTCGCTGGGCCTGCGCACCGGCCTGGTGGTCGCGGTGAGCATCCCGCTGGTGCTGGCGATGACCTTCGCGGTGATGCATTACTTCGGCGTCGGCCTGCACAAGATCTCGCTGGGCGCGCTGGTGCTGGCGCTGGGCCTGCTGGTCGACGACGCGATCATCGCGGTGGAGATGATGGCGATCAAGATGGAGCAGGGCTTCGACCGCCTGAAGGCCGCCAGTTTCGCCTACGAATCGACCGCGTTCCCGATGCTGACCGGCACGCTGGTGACCGCGGCGGGTTTCCTGCCGATCGCCACCGCCGCGTCCAGCACCGGCGAATACACCCGTTCGCTGTTCCAGGTGGTGACGATCGCCCTGTGCGTGTCGTGGATCGCCGCGGTGCTGTTCATCCCGTACCTTGGCGACAAGATGCTGCCGGACCTGCATCTGCCGCCGAAGGCGCCGAAACCGGGTTCGCCGGCCGCGCGCCTCCGCGCGCTGCGCGAGCGTCTCGCGGATCGCTACCCTGCGTTCGCCGACTGGCTCGCACCGCGACCGCACGCGGGCGAACACGGCGCGCACGCGCACGATCCCTACCAGCGTCCCTTCTACCAGCGTTTCCGCCGCTTGCTCGATTTCTGCCTGCGCCACCGCTGGTTGGTGATCGGGGTGACCATCGCGGCCTTCGTGCTGTCGCTGGCGATGTTCCGCTTCGTGCCGCAGCAGTTCTTCCCGGATTCGACCCGTCCGGAACTGATGGTCGACATGGAGCTGGCCGAAGGCAGTTCGCTGCGGATGACCGAAACCCAGGCGAAGAAGCTGGAAGCGATGCTGGCCAGGCAGCCGGGCGTGGAGAACTACGTCGCCTATGTCGGCACCGGTTCGCCGCGCTTCTACCTGCCGCTGGACCAGCAACTGCCGCAGGCCAACTTCGCCCAGTTCGTGGTGCTGGCGAAGGACCTGCCGGCGCGCGAGAAGCTGCGCAGCTGGCTGATCGACGAGGCGGCGCGGCAGTTCCCCGAGCTGCAGCTGCGCGTGACCCGATTGGAGAACGGCCCGCCGGTCGGCTATCCGCTGCAGTTCCGCGTCTCCGGCGAACACATCGACCGCGTGCAGGCCATCGCCCGCCAGGTCGAAGCCAAGGTGCGCGCGAACCCGAACACCACCAACGTCAACCTGGACTGGAGCGAGCCGAGCAAGATCGTGCGCGTGAACATCGACCAGGAACGCGCCCGCGCGCTCGGCGTCAGCAGCAGCGACGTCGCCCATTTCCTGTCCAGTTCGCTGTCCGGTCTGCACGTCAGCACCTATCGCGAAGGCAACCGCCTGGTCGAAATCCTGCTGCGCGGCCCCGACGACGAACGCGCGCGCCTCGACCTGCTCGGCAGCCTCGCCGTGCCGACCGCGAACGGCGCGTCGGTGCCGCTGTCGCAGATCGGCAACCTGGAGTACGCGTTCGAGAACGGCATCGTCTGGCACCGCAACCGCCTGCCGACGGTCACCGTGCGCGCCGACATCCGTACCGGCCTGACCCCGCCCAGCGTGGTCGCGCAGATCCTGCCGACGCTGGAAGGCATCCGCACGACGTTGCCCGGCGGCTACCTGCTGGAAACCGGCGGTACGGTCGAGGATTCGGCGCGCGGACAGAACTCCATCGCCGCCGGCATGCCGCTGTTCCTGGGCGTCGTGGTCACCCTGCTGATGCTGCAGCTGCGCAGCTTCTCGCGGATGTTCCTGGTGATCCTGACCGCGCCGCTCGGGCTGATCGGCGTGACCCTGGCGCTGCTGGTGTTCCGCGTGCCGTTCGGCTTCGTCGCGTTGCTCGGCACCATCGCGCTGGCTGGCATGATCATGCGCAACTCGGTGATCCTGGTGGACCAGATCGACCAGGACATCCGCGCCGGCCATGACCGCTGGCACGCGATCATCGACGCGACCGTGCGCCGCTTCCGTCCCATCGTGTTGACCGCGCTGGCCGCGATCCTGGCGATGATCCCGCTGTCGCGCAGCGCGTTCTTCGGCCCGATGGCCGTGGCGATCATGGGCGGCCTGGCCGTGGCGACGTTGCTGACCTTGCTGTTCCTGCCGGCGTTGTATGCGGCGTGGTTCAAGGTGAAGGCGGAGGAGGGCGGCGCATAAGCGTCGCCCCCGGTTCCGAGCGGAACATCAATCCCGCAATTCGGCCACGTAGCAATCTGCCGGAAGGTGCGCGATCACTGCCTGCGCGGCTTCGCCGGTCGACAGCTTGCCGCCGAGGTCGCCGGTGAAGGCCTTGGCGTTCAGCGCGGCATCAACCGCACGTTCGATGCAGGCGGCTTCGGCTTCCAGGCCCAGCGAATGGCGCAACAGCATCGCCGTGCTCAGGATGGTCGCATAGGGGTTCGCGATGCCCTTGCCGGCGATGTCGGGGGCGGAGCCGTGGATCGGCTCGTACACGCCGACTTTGCCTTCGCCCAGCGACGCCGACGGCAACAGGCCCAGCGAGCCGGCCAGCATTGAGGCCTCGTCGGTCAGGATGTCGCCGAACATGTTCTCGGTGACGATCACGTCGTATTCGCGCGGCTTGGCCAGCAAATGCATGGTCATCGAATCGATCAGCTGGTGCTCCAGGCGCACGTCGGGGAATTCCTCGCGGCCGATGCGGTTGGCGATGTCGCGCCACAAGCGCGAGGTTTCCAGCACGTTGGCCTTGTCCACCGAGACCAGGAAGCCGCGGCGTTCGCGCGCCAGGCGGAAGGCGTGGCGCAGCACGCGTTCGATTTCCGCCACGCTGTAGCTGCACAGGTCGCTGGCGCCGTCGGCGCTGCGGGTCTTCTCGCCGAAATAGATGCCGCCGGTCAGTTCGCGCACCACGACGATGTCCACGCCGGTCAGCAGGTGCGGCTTGATCGGCGAGGCGTCCAGCGCGGCCGGGTGCGGCTTGACCGGACGCAGGTTGGCGTACAGGCCCAGGCCCTTGCGCATCGCCAGCAGGCCCTGCTCGGGGCGCACCTTCGCGTTCGGATCCGACCACTTCGGCCCGCCGACCGCGCCCAGCAGCACCGCGTCGGCGTCCTTGCACGCCTGCAGCGTCGCGTCGGGCAAGGGGTTGCCGTGCCGGTCGATGGCGATGCCGCCGATGTCGCGCTCTTCGAAACGGAATTCGTGGCCGTGGCGGCGCGCGACTTCCTTCAGCACGGAAACCGCGGCGGCGGCGACTTCGGGACCGATGCCGTCACCCGGCAGTACGACGATGTTGGCTTGCATGGAAAATCCTGTTTCTGTTGTGCTTTGTCGGAGCGGCTATGGCCGCGAAGGCTTCTCGCCGAAGCATCGCGGCCATAGCCGCTCCCAAGGTTCAAAGGTGTTGTTCGTAGGCGGCGATTTCCGGATGGCGCGCCAGCAGGTAGCCGAGTTCGTCGACGCCTTCGAGCAGGCAGGTCTGCGAAAAGCCGTCCAGCGGGAAGGCGTAAGCGCGGCCGTCCGGCGAGCGCAGTTCGCGCGCGGCGACGTCGACGGTCAGTTCGTCGTCCGGCCGCTGCATCAGCGCCTGCACGTCTTCTTCCTTCAGCACGATCGGCAGCAGGCCGTTCTTCAGCGAGTTGTTGCGGAAGATGTCGGCGATCTCGCTGCTGACGATCGCGCGCAGGCCCAGGTCGGTCAGCGCCCACGGTGCGTGCTCGCGCGAGGAGCCGCAGCCGAAGTTGCGCCCCGCCAGCAGGATCGAGCGGCCCTGGTTGTGCGGCTGGTTGAACGGGAAATCGGGATTCGGCGTGCCGTCGGCCTGCCAGCGCCAGTCGTTGAACGCGTTCTTGCCCAGCCCGGCGCGTTCGGTGGTGGACAGGAAGCGCGCGGGGATGATCTGGTCGGTGTCGATGTTGGTCTGCCCCAGCACCACGCTCTTCGACTTCAGTTCGCGGAAACCGGCCATCACGCCACCTCCTTGGAAAACAGCTCCCGCGGGTCCGAGACTTTTCCGTTCACCGCTGCCCACGCCGCGCTCAGCGGCGAAGCGAGCAAGGTGCGCGAGCCGGGGCCCTGGCGGCCTTCGAAATTGCGGTTGCTGGTGCTGACCGCGAGTTGCCCCGGCGCGACCAGGTCGCCGTTCATCGCGATGCACATGCTGCAGCCGGGTTCGCGCCATTCGGCGCCGGCGGCACGGACGATGGCGTCGATGCCTTCGGCTTCGGCCTGGCGCTTGACGATCTCGGAACCGGGGACGACCAGCATGCGCACGTTCGCGGCGACCTTGCGGCCCTTCAGCACCTCGGCGACTTCGCGCAGGTCGCGCAGGCGGCCGTTGGTGCAGGAACCGACGAACACCACGTCGACCGGCTTGCCCTGCAGCGTCTCGTCGGCGTGGAAGTGCATGTAGTCCAAGCCCTTCTGCGCGGCGGCATCGTTGGCGGCCGGGATCGGCGCGTCCACCGCCAGTGCGGTGCCCGGGTGCGTGCCCCAGGTCAGGGTCGGGCGGATGTCCTTTGCGTCGATGCTCACTTCGACGTCGAACTTCGCGCCTTCGTCGCTGCGCAATTCGCGCCAGCGCGCGACCGCGGCGTCGAAATCGGCGCCCTTCGGCCCGCGCGGCGTATTGCGCACGTATTCGAACGTGACCTCGTCCGGAGCGACCATGCCGGCGCGCGCGCCGGCCTCGATGCTCATGTTGCACAGGGTCATGCGCTGGTCCATGTCCATCGTGCGGATGGTCGAACCGCGGTATTCGATGACGTGGCCGGTGCCGCCGTTGACGCCGATCCTGCCGATGATGTGCAGGACCACGTCCTTGGCGCCGACGCCGGGCGCCAGTTCGCCGTCGACGGTGATCGCCATGGTCTTCGGCTTGCGCTGCAGCAGGCACTGCGTGGCCAGCACGTGGCCGACCTCGCTGGTGCCGATGCCGAAGGCCAGCGAACCGAACGCGCCGTGCGTGCTGGTGTGGCTGTCGCCGCAAACGATGGTCATGCCCGGCTGGGTGAAGCCCTGTTCCGGCGCGATCACGTGGACGATGCCGCGATTGTCCGAGGCCATGTCGAACAGCTCGATGCCGTATTCGGCGCAGTTCCGCGCCAGCGTTTCGACCTGGGTTTCGGCGGCCTGGGTGTAGTAGGGCAGTTTGCCGTCGGCACCGGCCGGCAGGGTCGGCGTGGAGTGGTCCATCGTCGCCTTGGTGCGGTCGGGGCGGCGCGGCTTCAGTCCGCGCGACTTCAGTTCGCTGAAGGCCTGCGGCGAGGTGACTTCGTGGATCAGGTGCAGGTCGATGTACAGCACCGCGGGCGCGGCGTCGCTTTCCGGCACGACGACGTGCGCGTCCCACAGTTTGTCGAACAGGGTGCGGGGCGTGCTCATGCGGCGACCGCCTCCGACTTGGCCGCGCTGCGCTGGCGCAGCAGGCGGTTGGCCACGTCCAGCCACGCCAGCGCGCTGGCTTCGATGATGTCCTTGCTGGTGCCGGTGCCGTCGTACTCCCGGTCTTCGTAGCGCACGCTCAGGTTCGCCTCGCCGCGCGCGTCGGCGCCCAGGCCGACGCTGTGCACCTGGTAGCTTTCCAGCTTCAGGTCGACGCCGGTGGCGCTGGCCAGCGCGGCGAACAGCGCATCGACCGGACCATCGCCTTCGGCGGTTTCGAACAGGCGCTGGCCTTCCGGATCGGACAGTTCGACGGTGGCGCGGGCGCGATGGCCGGCGTCGCCGACGGTCATCGAGGCCAGGCGGTAGCCCTGGCTTTCGGCGCCGTCCTGCATCAATGCCTGCAGGTCGGCGTCCTCGACCACGCGCTGCTTCTCGCACAGCGCCTTGAACTGTTCGAACACGGTGTCCAGTTCCTCTTCCTCCAGCCAGTAGCCCAGCGCGCGCAACCGCGCCTCGACCGCGGCGCGGCCGCTGTGCCGGCCCAGCACCATCTGCGTGTCCGGCCAGCCCACGTCCTGCGGACGCATGATTTCGTAGGTGCCGCGGTGGCGCAGCATGCCGTGCTGGTGGATGCCAGATTCGTGGGCGAAGGCGTTGGCGCCGACCACCGCCTTGTTGCGCTGGACCGGCATGCCGACCAGGCGCTGCAGCAGCTGCGAGGTGGCGACGATGCGCTGGGTGTCGATGCCGGTGTCGGCGTTGAAGAAGGCGCCGCGCACTTTCAGCGCCATCACCAGCTCTTCCAGCGCGCAGTTGCCGGCGCGTTCGCCGATGCCGTTCATCGAGACCTCGACCTGGCGCGCGCCGCCTTCGATAGCGGCCAGCGAATTGGCCACGGCCAGGCCCAGGTCGTTGTGGCAGTGCGCGCTGAACACCACGTCGCGCGCGCCGGGCACGTTGGCGATCAGGCGCTGGAACAGGCTGCGCATTTCTTCCGGCGTAGTGAAGCCGACCGTGTCGGGCACGTTGATCGTGGTGGCGCCGGCGGCGATCGCCACGGCGACGGCCTGCTGCAGGAAGTCCTCTTCGGTGCGGGTGCCGTCCTCGGTGGAGAACTCGACGTCGTCGACGTACTGGCGGGCCAGCGCGACGTTGCTGCGGATCGATTCCAGCACCTGTTCCCGGCTCATGCGCAGCTTGTGCTCGCGGTGCAGCGCGCTGGTGGAGATGAACACGTGCAGGCGCGGCTTGGCGCTGCCTTCCAGGGCGCGCGCCGAAGCCTGCACGTCGCCGGGCAGGCAGCGCGACAGCACGCACAGGGTGGTGTCGCGCAGTTCCCGGCCGATCAGCGCAGCGGCCTCGCGGTCGGACTGCGAGCTGGCCGGGAAGCCGGTTTCGATCACGTCCACGCCGAGCTCGGCCAGCGCACGCGCCATCACCAGCTTCTGCTGCGGGGTCATGCTGCAGCCCGGCGATTGCTCGCCGTCGCGCAGGGTGGTGTCGAAAATTCGTACGTATTGGGATTGCGTGTTCACCAGGCGGATTCCTCGATGGCTTCTACTGCGGCGCGGCGCGATGCGGTCTGCTTGGGGGTGGCGCGCGGCTGGGTCTTGGTAACGGAAGAGAAGGGCAGGACGGTAGTTTCGTTGCGGGCGGAAGGCGGGGCGGCGGGCTCGGGCACGCGCCGGCGCGGCTTGCGCGGCGGACGCGGGCGTACCTCGGACAGCAACCGCGCCAGCACGGTGGCGTCGATGTTGCCGCCGGAAACCACTGCGCATTTTCGCCTGCCGGCGACGCGACGGCCAGCGGCCAGGGCCAGGGCGCCGGCGCCCTCGGCGATCAGGTTCTCTTCCAGCGCCAGCCGCACCAGGGTTTCGCGCAGCTCGGCTTCGCGGACGATGACCACGTCGTCCAGCAGGTTGGCGCACAGGCGGCGGGTGATGAAGCCGGGCACCTTGACCTTGACGCCGTCGGCCAGGGTCGGCACCGGCGCGATTTCGCGCACGTCGCCCTTGATCGCGCGCGCCATCGAATCGACGCCTTCGACCTGCGCGCCGACCACGCGCACGCCCTGCGACTTCAGCGCCAGCGCCACGCCCGAGGCCAAGCCGCCGCCGCCGATCGGCACGATGACCACGTCCGGCGCGTACGGCGCGATCTCGATGCCCACCGTGCCCTGGCCGGCGATCACGTCCGGATCGTCGAACGCGGACAGGAAGCGGTAACCATGCAGCTGCGCCAGGTCGCGGGCGAAGGCGAACGCCTCGTCGTAGCTGTCGCCGTGCTGGCGCACGGTGGCACCCCAGTGGGCGACGCCGGCGATCTTGTTGTCCGGCGCGCCGTGCGGCATCACCGTGATCGCGGGCACGCCAAGCCGGTACGCGGCCCAGGCCACGCCTTGCGCATGGTTGCCGGCCGATGCGCAGATCACCGGCCGCGCATCGCCGCGTTCGCGCCCGGCTAGCAGCGCGTTCAACGCGCCGCGGACCTTGTACGAACCGGTGCGCTGCAGGTTCTCCAGTTTCAGCATCACCCCGAAGCGCTCGGCGTGGTGCAGCGGCGTGACCGGCAGGTAGCGGCGCAGCCGCGATTGCGCGGCCAGCACGTCGGCGACGGTGACGCCTACGTCACCGACGTCGCTTTCGCTGCCGGCGGCGGCGCGCGGCTCAGGCATCGTGGCGGGCGAACGGCTGAGCTCGAAGAAGACGCCTCCGGACCACGGCTTCCGCGCTGGCGGTCGTGGCGTTCATGCGGCGCGATCCCGGTGGCGGCGGTCCATGCTCAGTTCCTGCACCGCGCTGAAGGACAATTCCTCGACATCGTAGATTTTCAGCAGTTGCTGGCGCAGGGTCTCCGGCGCGCGGGTGCTGTCGATCACCAACGCCAGCGCCCAATAGCCTTCGCCGTCGTGGGTGGCGTGCACCGCATGCGGCGGAAAACCGCGGCGCTCGACCATGCCCAGGACGCGCAGCAACGCGCCCTCGGCGGGTTTGAGCTTGAGTTCAAGCCGGTAACGCATTCTTCTTCTCCGGGCCGTCGGCCGTGACGGCAGGCTCGGCGGATGGTTTCGCGGGATTGGATTCCAGCATCGAGCTGTTGGCGTGGTTCGGCGGCACCAGCGGCCACACGTTGGCCTTGACGTCGATGGACACGTGCAGCAGCGCCGGGCCTGGCTGGGCCAGCAGGTCGGCCAGCGCGTCCTCGACTTCGTTGCGGCGTTCGATGCGCTTGGCGGGGATGCCGAACACTTGCGCCAGCGCGGCGAAGTCCGGGTTGTCGGACAGGTCGATCTCGCTGTAGCGCTCGGCGAAGAACAGTTCCTGCCACTGCCGGACCATGCCCAGCGCGCTGTTGTCCAGCAGCACGATCTTCACCGGCAGCTGGCAGCGGGCGATGGTCGCCAGCTCCTGCACGTTCATCATGAAGCCGCCGTCGCCGTTGACCAGGACCACGGTGCGATCGGGGCAGGCGAACTGCGCGCCCATCGCCGCCGGCAGGCCGAAGCCCATCGTGCCCAGCGCGCCGCTGGTCAGGTGGTTGCGCGGATGGCCGAACTGGCAGTGCTGCGCGACCCACATCTGGTGCTGGCCGACGTCGCTGCAGACGATGGCGTCGGCCGGGGCCAGTTCGGTCAGTCGCTTCAGCAACGCCGGCGCGTAGATGTCGCTGCCCGGCGCGTCGTAGCGGAAGCCGTGCTTCTCGCGATTGCCGTTGCAGCGCGCACGCCAGTCGTCGCAGGTGCTGCGCGCGGCGGACAGCGCCTTCAGGCTGGCGCCGACGTTGCCGGGCACGGCGATGTCGGCGGTGCGCAGCTTGGAGATCTCGTAGGCGTCGGCATCGATGTGGAGGACGCGGGCGAACGGCGCGAATTCGGCCAGCTTGCCGGTGGCGCGGTCGTCGAAGCGCGCACCGACCACCACCAACAGGTCGCATTCCTGCACCGCCATGTTGGCCGCGCGGGTGCCGTGCATGCCCAGCATGCCCAGGAACTGCGGATGGTTGCCGGGCAGGGCGCCCAGGCCGCGCAGGGTCAGCACGGTGGGGATCTTCGACGCTTCGACGAATTGCTGGAACTCGTCCACTGCGTCGGCCAGGGCGATGCCGCCGCCGCCATAGATCACTGGCTTTTCGGCGCCGGCGATCGCCGCCAGCGCGTCGGCCAGTTTCGCCGCCTCGGGTGCGGGCACCGCATCGACTTCGGCCGGCACGTGATCCGGCAGGTGCGAAGCGTCGGCGATCTGCACGTCCTTCGGCAGGTCGACCAGCACCGGGCCGGGGCGGCCTTCGCGGGCGATGCGGAAGGCTTCGCGCAGCACGCGCGGCAGGTCGTCGACTTTCCGCACCAGGAAGCTGTGCTTGACGATGGGCAGGGTCAGGCCGAACACGTCCAGTTCCTGGAACGCGTCGGTGCCCATCAGTGCGGTCGGCACCTGGCCGGTCAGGCAGACCATCGGCACCGAGTCGAGCATCGCGTCGGCGATGCCGGTGACCAGGTTCGACGCGCCCGGACCGGAGGTGGCGACGCACACGCCGACCTTGCCGGAGGCGCGTGCGTAGCCGTTGGCCGCCAGCGCCGCGCCTTGTTCGTGGCGCACCAGGATGTGTTTCAGGTTCGAATCCACCAGCGCGTCGTAGAACGGCATGATGGTGCCGCCGGGATAGCCGAACAGCGTGTCCACGCCCTCTGTTTCCAGGGCGTGGGCGATCCAGCGGGCGCCATTGCGTGGGGCAGTGGCGGCGGTTGCGTTCATGCGGCGGCCTGCTCGTCCGTATCGGGTTGCGAAGCGTTGGCCTGCAGCCAGACCATCTTCGCGCGCAGCTGCTGGCCGACCTTCTCGATCGCATGGTCCTTGTCGGCCTGCTGCCACTTCTTGTAGTTCGGCAGGCCGGCTTCGTATTCGGCGACCCAGTTCTTGGTGAAGGTGCCGTTCTGGATGTCGGTCAGTACGTCCTTCATCCGCGCCTTGACCGAAGCGTCGATCACGCGCGGACCGCTGACGAAATCGCCGTACTGCGCGGTCTCGGAGATGAATTCCAGCATGCGGGTGATGCCGCCTTCGTAGAACAGGTCGACGATCAGCTTCAGTTCGTGCAGCACTTCGTAGTAGGCGATTTCCGGCTGGTAACCGGCCTCGACCAGGGTTTCGAAGCCGGCCTGGACCAGCGAGGAAGCGCCGCCGCACAGCACGGCCTGCTCGCCGAACAGGTCGGTTTCGGTCTCTTCCTTGAACGTGGTCTTGATGATGTTGGCGCGCGCGCCGCCCAGGCCGGCGGCGTAGGCCAGCGCGTACTGCTCGGCCTTGCCAGACTTGTCCTGGTACACCGCGTAGATGCACGGCACGCCGCGACCGATTTCGTATTCGCGGCGGACCAGCGCGCCCGGGCCCTTCGGCGCGACCAGCACCACGTCCAGGTCGGCGCGCGGCTCGATCATGCCGAAGTGCACGTTCAGGCCGTGCGCGAACAGCAGCACCGCGCCCTGCTTCATGTTCGGCGCCAGCACTTCGTTGTACAGCTTCTTCTGCACCATGTCGGGGGTCAGCACCGCGACCAGGTCGGCGTCCTTCACCGCGTCGGCGGGCGACTTCACCACGAAGCCGTCGGCCTTGGCCTTGGACTCGGTGGGACCGCCGGCGCGCAGGCCGACGACCACGTCGAAACCCGATTCGCGAAGGTTCAGGGCATGGGCGCGGCCCTGGCTGCCGTAGCCGACGACGGCGATCTTGGGCTGGGGAAGGTTGCTGGTCATGGCGATGGTTCCGGTTGGGTTTGGGATTGGTTTCGTTTGAAAACAAAGCGGTAGAAACAAAAAACCCCGCACTTTCGGTGCGGGGTTCGCGAATCTGGCGTGGTCTGTTGCTTACACGCCGGCCCGTCCCGCACCTGTGGGCGAGGTAATAAGGACGAGTACGAGGAGCGACGCCGGCAGGCGGTCGGTCTGGGTCTTCGTCGCGGGCGTGTGGCGTTGCAGCATCGTGCTAGGAAACCACGGCAAAAAAGCGCTTGTCAAGCATGGATTTGGTTGCAGCTGCAACCGTGGATTGCACAGCGGAAACTGCTTTTGTGGGAGCGACCGCGGTCGCGAATGCGCTTTGCGATTCTTTCAAAAGCATTCGCGACCGGAATCGTTCCCACCGTGTTGCGCCCGCATCGCTTGCATACGCAACCGATGCAGCTTTCGCGAAGTGCGAATATCCTCGTCGGCCTCATCACATTTGCCGGCGCGAATTCGGTTCCGTAATTCGCCGGACGCTGCTCCCCATGCCCGAATACCGTTCCAAGACCTCCACCCACGGCCGCAACATGGCCGGCGCCCGCGCGCTGTGGCGCGCCACCGGCCTGAAGGATGGCGATTTCGGCAAGCCGATCATCGCCATCGCCAATTCGTTCACCCAGTTCGTGCCGGGACACGTGCACCTGAAGGACCTCGGCCAACTGGTCGCGCGCGAAGTCGAGCGCGTCGGCGGCGTGGCCCGCGAGTTCGACACCATCGCGGTCGACGACGGCATCGCCATGGGCCACGACGGCATGCTGTACTCGCTGCCCAGCCGCGAGATCATCGCCGACTCGGTCGAATACATGGTCAATGCGCATTGCGCCGACGCGCTGGTGTGCATTTCCAACTGCGACAAGATCACTCCCGGCATGCTGATGGCCGCGCTGCGCCTGAACATCCCGACGGTGTTCGTGTCCGGCGGGCCGATGGAAGCGGGCAAGACCCGGCTGGCCGAACACAAGCTCGACCTGATCGATGCGATGGTGATGGCGGCCGACCCGAACGCCAGCGACGAGCAGGTCGCCGCGGTCGAACGCAGCGCCTGCCCGACCTGCGGTTCGTGCAGCGGCATGTTCACCGCCAACTCGATGAACTGCCTGACCGAAGCGCTGGGCCTGTCGTTGCCGGGCAACGGCACCGTCGTCGCGACCCATGCCGACCGCGAGCAGCTGTTCCTGCGCGCCGGACGCACCGTGGTCGAGCTGTGCCATCGCTGGTACGGCGCGGAAGACGCGACGGCGTTGCCGCGCGGCATCGCCACGTTCGAAGCTTTCGAAAACGCGATGACCCTGGACATCGCGATGGGCGGTTCGACCAACACCATCCTGCACCTGCTCGCCGCCGCGCAGGAGGCCGAGGTGCCGTTCGCGATGCGCGACATCGACCGGCTGTCGAAACGCGTGCCACAGCTGTGCAAGGTCGCGCCGAACACGCAGAAGTACCACATCGAGGACGTGCACCGCGCCGGCGGCATCATGGCGATCCTCGCCGAACTGGCGCGCGGCGGCCTGCTGCACACGGATGTTTCCACCGTGCACGCGAAGACGCTGGGCGACGCGCTCGGCAAGTG
The DNA here is from genome assembly GCF_017939625.1 of Pseudoxanthomonas helianthi. Lineage (GTDB taxonomy): Bacteria > Pseudomonadota > Gammaproteobacteria > Xanthomonadales > Xanthomonadaceae > Pseudoxanthomonas_A > Pseudoxanthomonas_A helianthi. Next base: position 478,485 of record NZ_JAGKTC010000001.1, on the reverse strand, counting down.
GGACGTGGCGACCAACGACGATGCCGCCATCGCCGAGTTCTACAAGGCCGGTCCCGCAGGCATCCCCACCCAGGTCGCCTTCAGCCAGGCCACGCGCTGGCCGTCGCTGGACATCGACCGCGCCGAAGGCTGCATCCGCGACGTCGCGCATGCGTATTCGAGTGAAGGCGGCCTGGCCGTGCTCCACGGCAACATCGCGCCCGACGGTTGCGTGGTGAAGACCGCCGGCGTCGACGAGTCGATCCACGTGTTCGAAGGCACGGCGCGCGTCTACGAAAGCCAGGACGCGGCGGTGCAGGGCATCCTCGGCGACGAAGTGAAGCCGGGCGACGTGGTGGTGATCCGCTACGAAGGCCCCAAGGGCGGGCCAGGCATGCAGGAAATGCTGTACCCGACTTCGTATCTGAAGTCGAAGGGCCTGGGCAAGCAGTGCGCGTTGCTGACCGACGGGCGTTTTTCCGGCGGCACTTCGGGCCTGTCGATCGGCCACGTCTCGCCGGAGGCGGCGGCCGGCGGCGCCATCGGCCTGGTCCGCGACGGCGACCGCATCCGTATCGATATTCCGCAGCGTTCCATCGAACTGCTCGTCGCCGGCGAAGAACTCGTCGCACGCCGCGCCGCGCAGGACGCGCAAGGCTGGAAGCCCGCCCAGCCGCGGGCGCGCAAGGTCAGCACCGCGCTTAAGGCTTATGCTCTGCTCGCCACCAGCGCCGACAAGGGTGCGGTGCGCGACCGATCGCTGCTGGAAGGAGTCTGAACCTTGTTTTCCCGATTCCCGTGGCGCCTGTGCGCCGCGGCGTGGTGCGCATGCGTGTTGTCGATGTCGCTTCCGGCGCAGGCCAGCGACGCGGCTCCGCTCGTCGTTGCCACCTACGCCTACCCGCAGCGCGACCGCGCCGCCGCCATCCGCCCGTTGGCTGATTACCTGGCCGAGCGCAGCGGGCGGACGGTGGAAACGAAAGTGCTGCCTTCGCCGACGGCGCTGGTCGAAGCGATGGGGCGGGGCGAAGTGGATATCGCCGTGCCCAACCTGCACGGCTACCTGCAATCCCGACGGTGGCGCGAACGCATCGTCGCGTTGCCGGTGCCCGACGTCCCGCCGGCGCAGGCCGATCGCTACCGCGCCGTGATCGTCGCGCGAGCGGGCATCGATTCACTCCCTGCATTGAAGCGCGAGGCCGCGAAGTTGCGGCTGGCCCTGGTCGGCCCCGATTCCGCTTCCGGTGGTTTCGTGCCTGTTGCGCGCCTGAAGCAGCTCGGCCTGGATCCCGCCACGGGATTCGCCACGCTGGCCTACGCCGGTTCGCATGCCGCTGCGCTGGAAGCCCTGGCGAGCGGACGCGCCGATGTAGCCGCTCTCGCGGCGGACGTATTCGATGCGCAAACGCCGGCCGGGGCGCGCGAGCTGTGGCGTTCGGCACCGATTCCATCCGGTCCGCTCCTGTGCAGGACGCAAGCCGTCGATTGCGCCGGGGTCGGCGGATGGCTGCTCGACGCGCATCGGCACGACCCGCGGGTAATGGCCGCGCTGCGCGCCGGCTGGCCGGAGTTCGGCGATGCAACGGCCTTCGTGCCGCCGGCGATACCGGATGGCCTGTCGCTCACGGATTGACGCCTTTCCGAGAGATGGCGTGAAGGTCGCGTGACATTGCTGAACCTTGGGCGGGGCTCCGGTACGTGCCCCGAACCAGTCGTTCGCTCCGCCGTTATAGTCGCGATTGTCCCGTTCCGGACCACCGCGGAGTCCACCATGTTGCTGAAGCAGACCTTCGCCGCCCTTGTCGCGGTCACCCTGGTTTCCGGCACTTGCGCCAACGCGTATGCCGGCGTCATCACCACCCAGCAAGCCCTTTCCGCCGAAGCGCGCGCCAGCACCGAGCAACAGGTGCGCACCGCGCTCGCACGCGACGACGTGCGCCAGGCGATGCAGCATTACGGCGTGAACCCGGTCGACGCCGACGCGCGCATCGCTTCGCTCAGCGACGCCGAACTGCTGCAGTTGCAAGGCCAGGTCGACCGCATGCCGGCCGGCGGCGGCGTGCTGGCAGTGATCGGCATCGTCTTCGTCGTGCTGCTGATCCTGGAACTGGTCGGCGTCACCAACATCTTCAATCGCGTGTGACCGCACGTCGGCGGCTGGGCCGGGCGCTGCTCGCCGGGCTCGTGCTGGCGTGCGCCGGCTGTGCGATCAATCCGCCGCTGCAATTGCAGGGCAGCATTCCTGCCGCCGGCGTGGACCTGTCGCAGCGGGTGCCTTTCCATTCGCAGACCGAATACCAGTGCGGTCCCGCCGCGCTGGCTGGCGTGCTGGGCGCCAGCGGCGTTCCGGCCACGCCGGAAGGCCTGGCGCCGCAGGTCTACCTGCCCGGTCGCCACGGCAGCCTGCAGGTCGAACTGCTCGGCGCCACTCGCCGCGCCGGGCGCATTCCCTATCCCGTGGCGAAAACGCCCGAGGCGTTGTTCGCGGAATTGCAGGCCGGTCACCCCGTCCTGATACTGCAGAACCTGCTGACCCGCACCGTGCCGAAATGGCATTACGCGGTCGTGGTCGGTGCCGATGCGCATCGCAATCGCGTGCTGTTGAACAGCGGCGAGAAGCGCGCGCTGGACGTGGCCGCGCCGAAATTCATGCGCACCTGGGACTGGGGCGGGCGCTGGGCGATGCTGGCGCTGAAGCCGGGCGAACTGCCGGCCAGCGACGATCCCGCCGGTTATCTCAAGGCGGTGGCCGATTTCGAAGCGGTGGCCGGAGCGGCGGCGGCCAGGCCCGCTTACGAATCGGCCCGGCGTCGCTGGCCCGGGGAGCCGCGCGTGTATCTGGCGCTGGGCAACCAGGCCTATGCGAGCGGCGACAAGCGCGCGGCGGCACGCCTGTTTCGCGATGGCTTGGCGCATGCGCCAGGCGACCCGGTGCTGTCCAACAATTACGCCTCGGCGATGGGCGAGCTGGGTTGCCGCGCGCAGGCGCTACGGGCGCTGGATGCGGTGGCCGGCGAGGCAGGCTCGTGGCGTGCGCAATTGGCGCAGACTCGCGCCGAGGTTGATGCTGCGAAATCCGCTCGTCCGGACGACTGCGGGCGACTGGCCTTGCCCGCACGGTGAAGGCCGGCCCCGGTGGGGTCTGTGGTCTAATAACGGTCGAAGCGGGGGTATCGCCGGCCTGGCCGGGGATTGAGACAGACCCTTCGAACCTGATCCGGTTGAGACCGGCGTAGGGAAGCTTCGCGGAACGAACCGCCGTTCCGTGCCGCCGCTTCGTCCGCGCCGCGAATTCCTCGCGCGCCCGACCAGGACGAACCGCATGAACGCCGTACCTTCCTCCCTGCTGCAACAGACCGAGCAACTTTCCGAATCCGTGACCCGGCCGATTCCCGGTTCGCGCAAGATCCACATCGAAGGTTCGCGTGCCGACCTGCGCGTGCCGATGCGCGAAATCGCGTTGACCAGGACGCCGACGCTGTTCGGCGGCGAGGACAATCCGCCGGTCACCGTCTACGACTGCTCAGGCCCGTACACCGATCCCGATGCGCACATCGACCTGTCGCGCGGTTTGCCGGCGCTGCGCGCGCAGTGGATCGAGGAACGGGGCGATACCGAACTGCTGACCGCCTTGAGCTCCGAATTCGGTCGCGGCCGCGAAACCAATCCGAAGCTCGATGCCGTGCGTTTCCCGGGTCGCACGCTGCCGCGCCGGGCCAAGGCCGGCGCCAATGTCTCGCAGATGCATTACGCGAAGCGCGGCATCGTCACCCCGGAGATGGAATTCGTCGCGATCCGCGAGAACCAGCGCCTCGAAGCGGTGCGCGACGCCGCGTTGCTGGCGCAACACCCGGGCGAATCGTTCGGCGCATCGATCCAGAAGATCATCACCCCGGAATTCGTCCGCGACGAGATCGCCCGCGGGCGCGCGATCCTGCCGAACAACATCAACCATCCGGAAAGCGAGCCGATGATCATCGGGCGCAATTTCCTGACCAAGATCAACGCCAATATCGGCAACAGCGCGGTGTCGTCCGGCATCGCCGAAGAAGTCGAGAAGCTGGTCTGGGCGATCCGCTGGGGCGGCGACACGGTGATGGACCTGTCCACCGGCAAGCACATCCATGAAACCCGCGAGTGGATCATCCGCAACTCGCCGGTACCGATCGGCACGGTGCCGATCTACCAGGCGTTGGAAAAGGTCGACGGCCGCGCCGAGGAACTGACCTGGGAGATCTTCCGCGACACGCTGATCGAACAGGCCGAGCAGGGCGTCGACTACTTCACCATCCACGCCGGCGTGCTGCTGCGCTACGTGCCGCTGACCGCCAAGCGCGTCACCGGCATCGTTTCGCGCGGCGGTTCGATCCTGGCCAAGTGGTGCCTGGCGCACCACAAGGAAAATTTCCTCTACACCCACTTCGAGGACATCTGCGAAATCATGAAGGCCTACGACGTGGCCTTCTCGCTCGGCGACGGCCTGCGTCCCGGCTGCATCGCCGACGCCAACGACGCTGCGCAGTTCGGAGAGCTCGAAACCTTGGGCGAACTCACCAAGATCGCGTGGAAGCACGACGTGCAGACCATGATCGAAGGCCCCGGCCACGTGCCGATGCAGTTGATCAAGGAGAACATGGACAAGCAACTTGCCGAGTGCGGCGAGGCGCCGTTCTACACGCTCGGCCCGCTGACCACCGACATCGCCCCGGGCTACGACCACATCACGTCCGCGATCGGCGCGGCGATGATCGGCTGGTACGGCACGGCGATGCTCTGCTACGTGACGCCGAAGGAGCATCTCGGCCTGCCCAACCGCGAGGACGTGCGCGACGGCATCATGGCGTACAAGATCGCCGCGCATGCGGCGGATCTGGCCAAGGGCCACCCCGGCGCGCAGGTGCGCGACAACGCGCTGTCCAAGGCGCGCTTCGAGTTCCGTTGGGAAGACCAGTTCCACCTGGGCCTCGATCCGGAGAAGGCCAAGGAATTCCACGACGAAACCCTGCCCAAGGACGCGCACAAGCTGGCCCACTTCTGCAGCATGTGCGGCCCGCACTTCTGCAGCATGAAGATCACCCAGGACGTGCGCGATTACGCGGCCGAGCATGATTTGTCCGATGACGATGTCATCGGACGGGGCATGGCCGAGAAGTCGAAGGAATTCCGCGAGCAGGGCGCCCAGGTCTACCGCGCGGAATAGCGCGGTAGAGTAGGCGCATGAACCTGCTCCTTCGCCTGCGCCGCGCGCCATCGCGGACCTTGCTGCTGGTGCAATTGGCCGCGGTGCTGCTGTATCCGTGGTTCGACGACGCCGGCGGGCAGCTGGCGCTGACCGCGATCAGCGTCGGCGTGTTGTGGGCGGCGATATGGATGGTGCGCAAGTCGCCGCGCGCGGCCTGGATCGCCGCGCTGCTGGCGGCCAGCGGCATCATCGCGTGGAGCGCGCATCGGCTGACCGGTGTCCATGCGCTCGGCGTGGTCGGTGCGGCCGGTTATGCGGCGGCGTTCTTCTACTCGGCCGCCGCGCTGATCGCCTACATGATGCAGGACGAGCGCACCACCATCGACGAGATGTGGGCGGCCGGCGCGACCTTCATGCTGTTCGCCGAGGCCTATGCCTGGGTATTCGCCGGCATGCAGCTGTTGCAGCCGGGCGCATTCGTCATTCCCGGTACGCAGCTCGAGTCCCTGAGCTGGGTGGAACTGCTGTTCCTCAGTGCAACCAATTTTTCCGCGACCGGCCTGTCGGACATCTATCCGGGCAGCCCGCAGGCGCGGATGCTGCTGGTGGTCGAACAGTGGAACGGCGTGATGTACCTGGCCGTGGTGGTGGCGCGCCTGGCGGGCCTGTTGCGTTCCCGGGGCGGGACCAGCGGCAACGCCTGAGTCGCGAAGCGCCGAAAACGAAAACGCCGCTGGATCGCAGCGGCGTTTTGCGTTGAAGGCAGAAGATCCGGATCAGCCCTTGGGCTGGTAGCTCGCGATGCCTTCGGCAATGATCTGCTTGGCTTCGGCCGCGTCGCCCCAGCGATCGACCTTGACCCACTTGCCCTTCTCCAGGTCCTTGTAGTGCTCGAAGAAGTGGCCGATGCGCTCCAGCCAGTGCGGCGACACCTGGCCGATGTCCTCGATGTGCGAATAGCCGTTGAAGATCTTGTTGGCGGGCACGGCGAGCAACTTCTCGTCGCTGCCGGCCTCGTCGGTCATCTTCAGCACGCCGACCGGGCGGCAACGGATCACCGAACCGGGAATCAGCGGCAGCGGCAGCACCACTAGCACATCGAGCGGATCGCCGTCGCCGCCGAGGGTCTTGGGCACGTAGCCGTAGTTGCACGGGTAGCGCATCGGCGTGGACAGGATGCGGTCGACGAAGATCGCGCCGCTTTCCTTGTCGACTTCGTACTTGACCGGCTCGGAATCCTTGGGGATTTCGATGATGACGTTGATCTCGTCCGGCGGGTTCTTGCCGGTGGCGACGTGGTCGAGGCCCATGGGGTAATGCTCCGAGCGGGGTGGTGGACAGGGCCGGCATTCTACGCGTTCGCTTGTTGCGTTGCAGCAGGCGGGGATTTGCCGCGCTGCTTGGGGTCAAGAGCGAATCCCCCTCAATCCCCTTTTGCAAAGGGGGAAGAAAACCTCGCCCTCCCCAGGAGCGGGGGTTTGGATCACTACGCCGTTGCTTCGCCCCCTTTGCAAAGGGGCCACGGGGGATTTTGCTTTGACGACGAAAAGGGCGGCCAAGCCGCCCTTTTCGCCTGAAGCCCCTGCGGGTCAGGGCATGCCGGTATCGGTCCGCCCGGCGGGACTGGCGTCCTTCGCGGCGGGCAGTTCGACGCGGCCGGCGACCGGCGATGCGTGTCGGGCATCGCTGGTGGTCACCGCGGCCGGCGCCTCGGCTGCGGCTGGCGTGGCGGTTTCCGTCTTCGAGCCCAGCCAGCCATCGACCGGCAACAGCGGCACCAGCAGCAGGGCGACGATGTTGATGATCTTGATCAGCGGGTTGATCGCCGGGCCGGCGGTGTCCTTGTACGGGTCGCCGACCGTGTCGCCGGTGACCGCGGCCTTGTGCGCTTCGCTGCCCTTGCCGCCGTGGTGGCCGTCCTCGATGTACTTCTTGGCGTTGTCCCACGCGCCGCCGCCGGTGGTCATCGAAATCGCGACGAACAGGCCGGTGACGATCGTGCCGATCAGCAAGCCGCCCAGCGCCTTCGGACCCAGCAGCAGGCCGACGATGATCGGTACCGCCACCGGCAACAGCGAGGGCACGATCATTTCCTTGATCGCCGATCGGGTCAGCAGGTCCACCGCCTTGTCGTATTGCGGCTTGCCTTCGCCGGTCATGATGCCCTTGATCTCGCGGAACTGGCGGCGCACTTCCTCGACCACGCTGCCGGCGGCACGGCCGACCGCTTCCATCGCCATCGCGCCGAACAGGTAGGGGATCAGGCCGCCGATCAGCAGGCCGATGATCACCATGTGGTCGGACAGGTCGAACTTGAACTCGACGCCCGGATGCGTGGTGCCCAGGTTGTGCGTGTAGTCCGCGAACAGCACCAGCGCGGCCAGCGCGGCAGAACCGATGGCGTAGCCCTTGGTCACCGCCTTGGTGGTGTTGCCCACCGCGTCCAGCGGGTCGGTGACGTCGCGCACTTCGGAAGGCAGCTCGGCCATCTCGGCGATGCCGCCGGCGTTGTCGGTGATCGGGCCGTAGGCGTCCAGCGCGACGATCATGCCGGCCATCGACAGCATCGCGGTCGCGGCGATGGCGATGCCGTACAGCTCGGCCAGCGAATACGCGCCCCAGATCGCCAGGCACACCGCGATCACCGGCATCGCCGTCGATTTCATCGACACGCCGAGGCCCGCGATGATGTTGGTGCCGTGGCCGGTGGTGGACGCGGCGGCGACGTGTTTGACCGGGCCGTACTGGGTGCCGGTGTAGTACTCGGTGATCCACACGATCACGCCCGTCAGGGCCAGGCCGATCAGTGCGCACCAGAACAGGTTCATCGCACCGTAGCCGCTGTCGCCCATCATGTCCCGGGTCACGAAGTAGAAGGCGATGGCGGCGATCACGCCCGACACGATCACGCCCTTGTACAACGCGCCCATGATCGAGCCGCCGGCCTTCACCTTGACGAAGAACGCGCCGATGATCGAGGCGATGATCGACACGCCGCCCAGCACCAGCGGGTACAGCACCGCGTTGTGCCCGGCTTCGGCGCCCATCAGTCCGCCCAGCAGCATCGTCGCGATGACGGTGACGGCGTAGGTTTCGAACAGGTCGGCGGCCATGCCGGCGCAGTCGCCGACGTTGTCGCCGACGTTGTCGGCGATCACCGCCGGGTTGCGCGGGTCGTCCTCGGGGATGCCGGCCTCGACCTTGCCCACCAGGTCGGCACCGACGTCGGCGCCCTTGGTGAAGATGCCGCCGCCCAGGCGCGCGAAGATCGAGATCAGCGAGCTGCCGAAGGCCAGGCCGACCAGCGCATGCAGCGCGTGTTCGCCTTCGATGCCGAACTTCGGCAGCAGCCACCAGTAGCCGGCCACGCCCAGCAGGCCCAGGCCGACCACCAGCATGCCGGTGATCGCGCCGCCGCGGAACGCGACGTCCATCGCCGGGCCCATGCCGTGGCGCGCGGCTTCGGCGGTACGCACGTTGGCGCGGACCGACACGTTCATGCCGATGTAGCCGGCCGCACCGGAAAGCACCGCGCCGATCAGGAAACCGATGGCGCTGGGCCAGCTGAGGAACAATCCGATCAATACGAACAGCACCACGCCGGCGATGGCGATGGTGGTGTACTGGCGGTTGAGGTAGGCGCGTGCGCCTTCCTGCACCGCAGCGGCGATCTGTTGCATGCGTTCGTTGCCGGCGGGCTGTTTCAGGATCCAGCGCGCCGAAATGATCCCGTAAAGGATCGCCACCGCCGCGCAGACCAGCGCGAGCGTCAAACCGTGCATCTCCAGCATGACCCCTCCCAGATTGGATGGATTACAGGCAAAGCGGGCCGATTATGGCGTGCTTCCGCCCGCGCTCCTGCCGCAGTGCGGCATGTTCCCGGGAAGCGCCGTCGCCGCGCGCTTCCGCGCGGCGGTGAGGGTCATTTCACGACGCGCTGGAAGCTGGTTGCGGTGGAGCGCAACAGATGGGGGCGCCCGGTGCGGTCGCGGGCGACCTGCACGAAGTAGGTCTTGCCAGCGTCCACGTTCAAAGTCAGCGCCGTGGTGTCGGTGCCGAAAACGTGCGTGCCCGCGGTACTGGAAACCGGCAGGTAATGGCCGGCTGGCAGTTCGCCCAGCGGCTTGCCATCGCCACTGAGGCTGATGTCATCGCCGGGCGATTTCGGGGTACGGAACAGCACGACCTGGGCCTTGCCGTTCTTGGGCAGCCCTAGCGTCTCCGAAAGTGCCACCGCCAGCTTGGCGTCCTGTTCGGCGCCCTCGGCGGCCTGGCCTTTCGATTCGATCCTCAGCTGCTGGGCGGAGGTGGCGGAGGCCAGTGCAAGCAGCAGGCAGGGGAACATGACGCGAACCAGGATCCGACGCATGACGATCTCCCATCTCCGGTGGACGGCGCAGGCTAGGTCGCGGGCGGATCAAGGCCGCGTGAAAAACGACGCTCGGAAATGGTCGTGGACGCGTTCCCCCTGCCGGCGCTCGATGGCTCAGTCCTTGAGACCTTCCGCGCCAGTTCGTCCGCCGACGGCTTTTTCAAGGTTGTTGCTCAAGTACGCACTCATCAGATCGGTGATGCGGCTGAGCATGTCCTGGTCGTTACGACTGTAGGCCGCGCCCCAGGCGCTGGCATGCTGATAGAACTCGGGTTCGGCGATGACATCGCCGGTTTCCTTGTCGGTGATCTTCAGCTTCATCAGCACTTGCGAACTGCCTGCCATCGGGCCGGCCCAGATGCGCGCGCCAGTGCCGATGTACTTGATCTTCTCGATCGACGGCTCGACAAGCAGCACGCGGGGCGGGTCGCGGCGCGCCGGGCGCGAGTCCAGCGCGACCGACATCGGCGTGATGCGGGTGGTGAAGTTCGCCTGGATCTTTTCGCGTGCGGCTTCATTCGCTTTCTGCCCGGCAAACGGCGGTTTCAGCGCGATATCGGCGAACTCGATCTTGTCGAAGGCGATGAAGGGTTCTTTCGGTGGTGCGTTGGTCTCCACCGACGGCAGGTATTTCTCCGCCGCAATGGTCGGCGCCGACGCAGCCAGCGCGAGCATGCCCGCGAACATCCAAGCGCAAATTTTCATGGATCAATCCCCCTTGATCGTTACGGAACGGTCGCGGCAAACCCCTTCACCGCGGCGGCATTGTAGAGCGGGGCATCCCCCGTTCCACCGCATGTTCAGCCTTCCCATGCCGGAAGTTTCTTCCGCACCGCCACGTTCTTGAGTTCGACATAGGCCGGAATACCGTCCTTGCCATAGGGCGGATAGGCCTCGCCCTTGATTAGCGGGGCTAGGTAGCGGCGGGCGGCGGCGGTGATGCCGTAGCCGTCCTTGCGGATGAAGCCCGGCGGGAATTTCTTCTCGTGGTTGGCTACCTTGCTCAGCGGCGCCGCTTCGATCTTCCAGCGGTACGGCGAGTCCGAGGTGCGCACGATCACCGGCATCACCGCATTGCGGCCCTCCAGCGCGAACTTCACCGCGGCCTTGCCGACCGCCTGCGCCTGCTCCCAGTCGGTCTTCGAGGCGATGTGCCGGGCCGAACGTTGCAGGTAGTCGGGCAGGGCGTAGTGCACCTTGAAGCCGAGCTGGTCCTTGACCCGGCCGGCGAGGAACGAAGCCACGCCGCCCAACTGGGTATGGCCGAACGAATCGGTGCCGCCGCCGGCATCGGCGACGAAGCGGCCGTCCGCGGTCTGGATGCCTTCGCTGGCCACGACCACGCAATAGCCGACCTTGGCCACGATCTTCTTCACCTGGGCGAGGAAATCGGTTTCATCGTACGGACGTTCGGGGAACAGGATCAGGTGCGGGGCCTGGTCGGGCTTTTCCCCCGCCAGTCCGGCGGCAGCGGCCAGCCAGCCGGCGTGGCGGCCCATCGCTTCGTAGACGAACACCTTGGTTGATGTCTCAGCCATCGCCGCCACGTCCAGCGCGGCTTCGCGCACCGACACCGCGGTGTACTTCGCCGCCGAGCCGAAGCCGGGGCAGGTATCCGTGACGGCCAAGTCGTTGTCGACGGTCTTCGGCACGCCTATGCAGGTCAGCGGGTAGTCGAAGGCCGCGGCCAGCTGCGACACCTTCCACGCGGTATCGGCCGAATCGTTGCCGCCGTTGTAGAGGAAATAGCGCACGTCGTGGGCCTTCAGCACCTGCAGCAGGCGCTCGTATTTGGCCCGGTCGGCCTCCAGCGATTTCAGCTTCACCCGGCACGAGCCGAAGGCGCCGCCCGGGGTGTGGGCCAGCGCACGGATCGCCGCGGCGGATTCCTTCGATGTATCGATCAGCTCCTCGCGCAACGCGCCAAGGATGCCGTTGCGCGCCGCCAGCACCTTGACCTTGCGGGTGCGGGCCTCGGCGATGACCCCGGCGGCCGAGGCGTTGATGACGGCGGTGACGCCGCCGGACTGGGCGTAGAGCAGGGTGCCTTGGGCCATGGTTGTACGTTCCGAAGTGGCGGGATGGGGTAAGCTGAACCCGTAACGCGGCGCAACATCGGGGAATTTTATCGCCCCGCCGCGATCCGGTCTTTCATTTCGGGAGTTTGAGCAATGCGATTGGTTCTACTGGGGCCGCCGGGGTCGGGCAAGGGCACGCAGGCCACGCGATTGAAGGAGTACCTGCAGGTGCCGCACATTTCCACCGGCGACCTGCTGCGGGCCGAAGTGGCCGCGGGCAGTCCGCTGGGGCTGCAGGCCAAGGAAGTGATGGCCCGCGGCGAACTGGTCAGCGACGCGATCCTGCTGGGCATGCTGGAAGACCGTTTCTCCCGCGACGACACCCGGGCCGGCTTCATTCTCGACGGCTATCCGCGCAACCTCGCCCAGGCCGATGCGCTGGGCAAGTTGCTGGAAAAGCTGGGACAGAAGTTCGATTCCGCCGTGCAGCTGGAAGTGCCGACCGAACTGCTGGTCGAGCGCATCGCCGGCCGTGCCGCCGCCGAGGGGCGCGCCGACGACAATCCCGAATCGGTGCGCAAGCGCCTGCAGGTCTACACCGACCAGACCGCACCGGTGATCGAGTACTACCGCCAGCACGGCGAACTGACCGTGGTCGACGGCGTCGGCTCGCTGGACGAGGTGTTCAGCCGCATCGTCGAAGCCATCGCGCCGGAGAAGGTGGTCGGCTGATCGAATCGCGCTTCGCTGCAAAGAAAACGCCCCGGCTTGCCGGGGCGTTTTCGTTCCCTGCATCGCCTGCGGATCAGGGGCTGGTCTTCAAGGTCAGGCCGTAGAAAGACAGGAGCGGGTTCAGCGGCTGGAAATAGGAATTGCCGGGAGCATTGATCTTCTTGCCCCGGCAGCTTCCGGAGCCGCCCGAAAGCACGCCCTGACCCTGTCCCGCGCTGGTGATGTAGGAACCACCGGAGTCGCCGCCTTCCGAACAGGCCGTGGTCTGGGTCAGGTTGAGGATCGTCTCGCCGCTGACATAGCTGACGGTGACGTTCTTGGTCTTGATGGTTCCGCAGCGCCAGCCCGTGGTACGGCCGGAACGGCAGACCGCCGCACCCACACTGGCTTCGGCGCTGCCCTTGACGGTGACATCGCCGCTGCCCCAGCCATAGACGGTCGCCGGCTGGGTGTTGCCCGCGGAAACCTGGATCCACGACATGTCGGTACCGGTGCTTCCCGGATTCGGGAAGGTGGAACCCTGGAACGTGCCGACCTGCGGACCGAGCGTCCATTGCGGACCCGTTCCGGCCGAGCCTTCCAGATACACCGGCTCGCCTGCGTCGCCGCAATGGCCGGCGCTGACGAAGCCGGGCGTCGTGCCCTTGGTGACGTTGAAGCCGATCGAACAGGCGTACAGATAACCGTCGCCCGGCCTGCGCAGGTAGCCGAGGCCGCCCTTGAGGTCGCTGCGCAGGCTCGGTGCCTCGTCCATCGTCTCGAAGCGCACGGTCTCGGCATCGGCGCCGCTGCGGGCCACGAATTCGATGGCGGCCTGCTCGGCGCCGCGCGCGATGCCCAGGGTCACGCTGTTGCCGGGCAGGTCCACGGACCAGGTGTACACGCCCTTCGGCACCTTGGCGCCCTGGGCGAGCAGCATGTCGAGCTGCTGTTTGGAGGCATTGAGCGTGTCGAGGCTGTGGCGCGCCTGGCGGATCTCCACGCCGGCCGGCGCCTTCTGCGGCTGCAGCGAGGTGGTGGCGACGACCAGCCGGTAATCGCCGCTGGCCGCTCGCTCGATCCAGCTGCCGGCGTAGTGGCGCCCCTGCGCCTTGGCCAACTGTCTTTCCTGCTGCGCGGCCAGGCGCTCGATCTTGAGGTATTGCGCCAACTGCGTGCCCGACAGGCCCAGGTCGCGTTGCAGGGCGGCCTTCAGGGCGGGGGAAACGGAATCGGCGGCCATCGCGGACGTGCCGGCCATGGCCAGTGCGACGGCGGCGGCGAGGGAAGCGAAAGGACGAAGAGACTTGGACTTCGACATCTGCAAGCTCCTGGGTGGTCGAGGTTGGGTGCCGCCCCACTGGTGCCGCGAGTTCCGCGGTGAGGGGGAACGGTCCGCGGAAGCTAGCACAGGCTTGTCTTTTGAAACGTGATGGGAGCGGGATGGCGGCCGGGAAATCGGCGACAATTCCGCCATGAGCAAAACCCACCCTCGCTCCATCCCTGTCCCGCAAGCGGGAAAGGGGGAATCGGTGGCGTGCGGGTTTGGCTCCGTCTGCAGCGGCGCAACCGGGTAGGAACGCATCTTGTCGAAGATTCACATATTGGGCATCGCCGGTACTTTCATGGGCGGCGTGGCCGCGCTGGCGCGGGAACTCGGGCACAAGGTCGAAGGCAGCGACCAGGCGATCTATCCGCCGATGTCCACCCAGCTGGAAAAACTCGGCATCGCCCTGATGCAGGGCTACCTGCCCGAGAACATCTCGCTCGAATGCGACGAGATCGTCGTCGGCAACGCGTTGTCGCGGGGCAACGCGGCGGTGGAGGCGGTGCTCGACGCCGGACGCAAGTACAACTCCGGCGCGCAGTGGCTGGCCGAGAACGTGCTGCCGGGCCGCGACGTGCTGGCGGTGGCCGGTACCCACGGCAAGACCACGACGACGACCATCCTGACCTACCTGCTGGAAGCGGCAGGCCGCACGCCGGGTTTCCTGATCGGCGGCGTCGCCGAGGATTTCGGCGTGTCGGCGCGCGTGGGCAAGGGCCGCGAGTTCGTGGTCGAGGCCGACGAATACGACACCGCGTTCTTCGACAAGCGCAGCAAGTTCGTCCACTACCGGCCGCTGGTCGCGATCCTCAACAACCTGGAATACGACCACGCCGACATCTTCCCCGACGTGGCCGCGATCCAGCGCCAGTTCCACCATCTGGTCCGCACGGTGCCGCGCCGCGGCCGGCTGGTGGTCAACGGCCACGACGAGCGCCTGGCCGAAGTGCTGGCGATGGGTTGCTGGACGCCGGTGGAGCGTTTCGGGCTTCTGAACGGAACGTCCGACGAAAGCTTCGACTGGAGCGCGCGCAAATTGCGCGACGATGGCAGCTCGTTCGTCGTGCTGCACAAGGGCGCGGAAGTGGGCACGGTCGAATGGCCGATGCTCGGCGACCACAACGTGCTCAACGGCGTCGCTGCGCTGGCCGCGTGCGCGGCGGTCGGCGTCGACGTGGCCAAGGTCATTCCCGCGCTGGCGGGATTCCGCAGCGTGAAGCGCCGGCTGGAAGTGCTCGGCGAAGTCGGCGGCGTCACCGTCTACGACGATTTCGCCCACCATCCGACCGCGATCCGCACCACCTTGCAGGGCCTGCGCGCGAAGGTCGGCCCGGCGCGCATCGTGGTGGCGATGGAGCCGCGCAGCAATTCGATGCGCCTGGGTGCGCATGCCGATGCACTGGCGCCGTCGCTGGACGATGCCGATGCGGTGGTGTTCCTCGCCCGCCCGGAGTTGTCCTGGGATGCGGACAAGGTGGTTGCCTCGATTCGTGGGCAAGCAGAGGCAGTGCCTGATACGGATCAATTGATCGCCGCGCTGCGCGCGCTGGCGCAGGCGGGCGACCATGTGGTGTTCATGTCGAACGGCGGGTTCGATGGGGCGCCGCGGAAATTCCTGGCCACGCTCTCATAGGCGGAGACCGCACGAGGCCCGGGATGCGCTGCCGCATGATGTGGGAGCGACGTAAGTCGCGAAGCTTTTCGCGCCTCGTTCGCGACGCCGGTTACCGCATGCCGTAACCACTCCCACGCCGGATTCTTCGAACAACCGGTCGCGGGCAGGGCCCGCTCCCACGAAAAATCGCCTAGGATTTTCCGGTGGCCACCGAAACCCTTCCGCTATTTCCCCTCCACACCGTCCTGCTCCCCGGTGCGGCGCTGCAACTGCGCGTATTCGAACGCCGCTACCTCGACCTGGTGCGCGACTGCGGGCGGAACGGCTCGGGCTTCGGTATCTGCCTGATCCTCGACGGCAACGAAGTCGGCACGCCGGCCACGCCGGCGGCATTCGGCACCGAAGCGGTGATCGAGGATTTCGACATCGGCGACGACGGCCTGCTCAGCCTGCGCCTGCGCGGACGCCGTCGTTTCCACGTGTTGCGTACCCGCGTGCGAGACAACGGGCTGGTCGTGGGCGAGATCGAATGGCGCGATGCCGATACCGACGACGAAGTGCGGCCCGAACATGGCCTGCTGGCCACCGTGCTGGAAAAACTGATCGAACAGATCGACCAGCAGGCGCCGGGGTTGGCGCCCGCGCAACTCGACAACGCCGCCTGGATCGGCTGGCGTCTGGCCGAGCTGTTGCCGATCAGCGCCACGCAGCGGCTGTCGCTGTTGCAGGAAGACGATCCGCATGCGCGGCTGGATCGCCTGCTCGCATTGATCTGAGGGAGTCGTAGGGTGGGCACGCTTTTTGTGCCCACCGTTTCCGTTCGCGTCGTGGGTGGGCACGAAAAGCGTGCCCACCCTACGGACTTTCAGAAGCGGACCGCGAACGCCAGCAGCGTGCCGGGAATGCGCGAGAGGCCAGACGGGCATTGGCCATCCAGCGGCACGTTCGACACGCGCTCGCCGGTGTCGCGGTTCACGCAGACTTCGAACTGCTCGCCGGCTCCGGTCTGGGTCACGCTGTAGTCGTTGTCGCTGCCGATCAGGACCAGATGGCGGCCATCGGCGAGACGCGGGCCGATCGCCAGGCCTTCCAGCTTCTCGGGGATGTCGCGCGCACCCGCATCGCGCAAGGCCGCAAGGATGTCCAGCTCGGGCACCTTCGTCACCGGCGCGATGCCTGCGGGCAGGGTGTTGCTGCCGGCCAGGGAAACGGCGGACACGTCGGTCGCCCCTGCGGTGGAGATGCGATAGACGCGCTTGTGCAGCGGCGCCGGCGTTTCTTCGACGCCGAGGCCTCGGTTGTCGCGTTCCAGCACCAGGAAATCGGTTTCGCTGAGCGCATGGATCGCGCTGAGGCCGATGCTGCGGCCCTGGTTAGTCGCCGAAAACGGCGCGACCGCCGCATCGCGCGCGTTGATCTCGGCGATGGCATCCAGTTGGTAAGGGTATTGGGCGATGGCGCGGCCGCTGGCCACGTCGAATGCGACCACGCGCAGGTTGCGGCTGCGGCGACCATCGTTGCTGGCGCCTTCGTCGACCAGCGGATCCTGCAGCACGCCGACCAGAGTCTTGCCCGAGGGCGTCAGGGTCAGGCCCTCGAAACCGCGGTTGTCCTGGCGACCGTGGACGATGGTCGGGCGGCCGCCGACGTAATCCGCCGTACCGCCGGCGGTGCGCGAAAGCAGGTTTTCCGGCGTGGCGAACGCACGGATGAAATGGCCGCTGGAAGTGAACTCGTAGACGCTGGGACCGTATTCGTCGGCGACATAGAAATGCCCGCCGTTGCCGATCGCCAGGCCTTCCGGATCGAAACTCAGGCCCAGCTTCGCCACGTCGCCGTTGAGCAGTTGCGGATTCAGCCCGTTGAACGGCTGGCCGTCCTCGGCAGTGAACAGCAGGGTCTTCTCGACCACCGGTTGGCCGATGGCGCCGGTGTTCGCGTCGTAGGGAATGCGCAGGCGCTGCACGCGCGTGGCGTAATCGATCACGCCGCCGCCGGGGCCGCGGTCGGACAGCGCGTACCAGGCGCCGGTCTTCGCGTCGTAGGCCAGGTCGGAGTAGAAGCCGAAGCGATTGAGGTTGGCCGAGTCCGGCGTGCCCTTGGGCAGGCGCGCGGCATCGCGGGTGGTGGCCGGCGTTTCGACCTTGTTGACCAGGGTCCATTGCGCCGCACTGGCGGCGAGGGGCAGGGCGAGCAGGACGGCGAAGGCAAGGGCGCGGCGGGGCATGGCGGAATCCATCGAGGGGGAACCCCGCAACGCTAGGCATGCAACATTGCAGTCCGGTGACGGCATTTCGGCGTTGACGCGGGCCGTGCGACCCTATGCGCCAACGAAACGCACGAGGCGGGCTATGGAACTGGGCATGGTGGGCTTGGGCCGGATGGGCGCGAACATGGCGCAGCGGCTGCTGCGCGGCGGGCATCGGGTCGCCGGCTTCGATCCGGGCGAACAGGCCCGCGCCGCGGCCGCGGCCAACGGCATCGAAGCCGCCGCATCGTTGGCGGAACTGGTCGCCAAGCTGCCCGCGCCGCGCGCGGTGTGGCTGATGGTGCCGGCGGGCAAGATCGTCGACGACACCCTCGACCAGTTGCTGCAACTGCTTGCGCCCGGCGACACCATCGTCGATGGCGGCAATTCCAACTACAAGGACACCCAGCGCCGCGCTGCGATGCTGGCCGAACACGGCATCGCCTACGTCGACTGCGGCACCAGCGGCGGCGTGTGGGGCCTGGCCGAAGGCTACAGCCTGATGATCGGCGGCGACGAAGCCGCGGTGGAACGGCTGCGTCCGCTGTTCGCCACCCTGGCGCCGTCGCCGGACAGTGGCTGGGGCCGGGTCGGACCCAGCGGGGCGGGACACTTCACCAAGATGGTCCACAACGGCATCGAGTACGGAATGATGCAGGCCTACGCCGAAGGCTTCGCCATCCTGCAGCACAAGGCGGAATTCGCTCTGGACCTGCCCCAGGTGGCGGAGATCTGGCGCGACGGCAGCGTGGTGCGTTCCTGGCTGCTCGACCTGACCGCCGACGCGCTGAAGAAGAACCCGGAGATGGAAGGCATCGCGCCGTGGGTGGCCGATTCGGGCGAAGGCCGCTGGACCGTCGCCGAGGCCATCGACCTGGACGTGCCCGCGCCGGTCATCACCCTGTCGCTGCTGCAGCGATTGCGTTCGCGCGATACCGATTCCTACGCCGACAAGCTGATCTCGGCGATGCGCAACGAGTTCGGCGGCCACGCGGTCAAGCAATCGTAGGGCGGGCCCGGGCCCATCTCTGGGCGGGCCAAGGCGCACCCTGCGTCGGTGCATCCGGCATTCAGCCGGGGGCGACGTAGAATCCGCGCCCATGCCGCTACGTGCCGCCCTCGCCATCGCCTGCCTGCTCGCCTGCGCCCTGCCTGCGCAGGCGCGCACCGTGTACCGCTGCGTGCGCGCCGGCACGGTCAGCCTGGCCACTGCGCCGGAGCCGGGTTCGAAGTGCGAGGCGAAGGAAATTCCGGACGATGCGGTGCAGACGCCAAACCTGTGGGGCAACTTCGGCGTGTTCAGCGGCGTGCTGTACGAGCGCGAGCAGGACGGGAAGAAGGTTTACAGCACGCGCAAGCTGCCCGGGTCGGTGCCGTTCCTGAAATTCACCGTGGCCACCCCGCCGGGCGAACCGGCGCATCCGGGCCTGGGCAAGATCGGCAAGCCGCGCATGGACCTGTTCCCGAAGCCGTTCAAGGCCGCGGCGAAGAAGAGCGGCGTGCCCGAGGCCTGGCTGCGCGCGATCGCCCATGCCGAAAGCGGCTACGATGCCAAGGCGCTGTCGCCGAAGGGCGCACAGGGCGTGATGCAGCTGATGCCGGAAGTGGCGAAGGAATACGGGGTCAAGGATCCCTATTCGGCGAGCGAATCCATCGACGCCGGCGCACGCCACCTGAAGGCCTTGCTGAAGCGCTACAAGAACGACCTGACCCTGGTCGCCGCCGCGTACAACGCCGGCATCGGCGTGGTGGCGAAGTACAAGGGCGTGCCGCCGTATGCCGAAACCCGCGCCTACATCGACAAGGTGATGGCGTTGAACGCGCGCTATCGCGAAGTGCTGGGGCCGAAGCCGCAGCGGCCGGCCGACGCGGTGCCGGTGGCGGCATCGAAAGGCGAGTAGCGGTTTTTGACGCGGATAAACGCGGATAAAGCGAAGCGGACAAAATAAGTTGTCCTTTCGAGCGTGGCGAGAAATCCTTCTTTCCCCTGTATTTGCTTTATCCGCGTTTATCCGCGTCAAAAGCTTTCACCCCTTCGGGCTCAGGCGCAGCAGGCGCGCGTCCGGGCCGTCCTCGATCAGCCACAGGTCGCCGTCCGGGCCCTGCACGACCTGGCGGATGCGCTGGCCCATGTCGAAGCGCTCCACTTCGCGCGCGGTGTCGCCGTCGATCTGCACGCGCACCAGCGCCTGCGACGACAGACCGCTGATCAACGCGTTGCCACGCCATGCGGGGAACTTGTCGCCGCTGTAGATGATCGTGCTGGACGGCGAAATCACCGGCGTCCAGCTGACCAGCGGCGCGCGGAATTCCCGGCGGGTGTCGTGGTCGGGAATGGTGCGGCCGTCGTAATGGTCGCCGTTGGAAACGATCGGGTAACCGTAGTTCTTGCCGCGTTCGATGCGGTTGAACTCGTCGCCGCCGCGCGGGCCCATTTCGGTTTCCCACAACTGGCCCTTGGCGTCGAAGGCCACGCCCAGCACGTTGCGGTGGCCCAGCGTCCACACCTGCGCCGCCACGCCGCCTTGCGCGGCGAACGGGTTGTCCGGCGCCGGCGTGCCGTCGTCGCGCAGGCGCAGGATCTTGCCGAGGTTGGTCTTCATGTCCTGCGCAGGATCGAACTTCTGCCGCTCGCTCGAACTGAGCCACAGATACCCGTCGCGGTCGAACAGGATGCGATGGCCGAAATGGCCTTCGCCGGTCACCTTCGGTTGCTGGCGCCAGATCACCTGCAGGTCCTGCAACGCGCCGCCGCCATTCGCGTCCAGCGCCAGTTTCGCGCGTGCCAGCGCCGCGCCACGCACGTCGCCGTCGCCGGCTTCGGCATAGCTGACGTAGATCAAATGGTTCTGCGCGTACTGCGGATGCAAGGCGACGTCGCCGAAGCCGCCCTGGCCGCCGTAGGCGACCTGCGGCACGCCGGTGATTTCTCTGCTCTTGCCGGTGTTCGGGTCGAGCAGCTTCAGCTTGCCGGGCTTCTCGGTGACCAGCAGCCGACCGTCGGGCAGGAAGGCCATCGCCCACGGCTGGTCGAAGCGTGCGATTTCGTTCACCGCGAACGGCTTCGCGTCTTCGGCGACCGGCGCCGGAGCGGGTGCGCCATGGCAGGCGGGCAGTGCCAAGGTGAGGCCGAGCAGGGCAAGGGCGACAGGACGCATGACGTTCTCCACCGGACGGGGGATGTCCGCTACGCATAGAATCATGGTCCACGCCGCGGTTCGCGGCCAGTGAAGGAAGCCACATGCCCGCTGCGCTTGCGCCTTATGCCCCGTACCTGGCCACGGCGGCCATCGGCTGGGCCTATTACCGCCGCATCCGCCGCAGCTTCGGGCGCCAGCGCTGGCAACCGGTGCGCACCACGATCCGATTGGCGCTGGTGTCGGTGGCGCTGGTCGGATTGATCGTGGCGGCGGCATTCCTGCCCCATGTGGTGTCGGGCATTGCGATCGGCGTGGCGGCCGGCGTGGTCCTGGGCGGGTTCGCCTTGCGCCACACGCACGCCGAATGGCGCGATGGGCAGGGCTGGTACACGCCCAATCCGTGGATCGGCGGCGCGCTGACCCTGCTGTTGCTCGGACGGCTGGCCTGGCGCTATGCCAATGGCGCGTTTTCCGGCGCCGCGGCGCAGACCGCGCAGCAGGCCAGTCCGCTGACCCTGGGCATCGCGGCTGCACTGGTTTCGTATTCGCTGGTCAACGGCGCGGGCCTGCTGCTCCGCATGCGACGCCTGTCGATGCAGGTGAATCCTTCGGCGTTGCAGTAAGCCCGGTCCGCGCATGAATCTTCCCTTGCACCTGGGCCTTCTCGGCGCGCTCGAAGCCGGACTGATCGCTTTCTTCGTTGCCGTGCTGATGTATGCGCTGTGGCACTGGCTCGGCCGCGTCATCGGTTTCTCGATCGGCCACGTGATCGGCTGGAGCAGCCTGTGCGCGGTGGCGGTCGCGGCGGGTGTGGATTCCTGGAACCTGTTCTCCCTCGGCTTCATGAAACTGGAGTCGCCGCTGTACGCGCGGCTGGCGCTGGCCGGCATCCACGATGTGGATTCGCTGGGCTCGCGCGTGGTCTGCGAGTTCACCGGCGCAGGGCTCGGCATCGTGGTGGGATGGTGGTTGTTCAGTCGCGGTTCGGGCGCGCGCCACACTGCGTAAGTACCCGAAAAATCGCAAAGTTCACGTGCGACGCACGCGCGTTTCACGCATTCGGACAACGCTTCATCCATCGGTCACCATCGCTTAACGAAGTGGGTATTCGCATCCGTCGCGCTTGTGGTTAAGCCTGCGTGCACGTTCAGGTCGGAAGGCAAAAAGCGTTCAGTCGTGCTTGGGCAACGTGGCGCCGTGTGCAGAAACCGCGCACTTTCAACATCCACGAACGCACGAGAGAGACCCAAGATGACGACCAACAATCGCAAGCCCCTGATCGCCCTGCTGGCCCTGTCGGCCGCCCTCGCTTCGCCGGCCGTGTTCGCCCAGGACGCCGCCGCCACCCAGCAGCAGACCCCGACCCCGACGACCGACGCTTCGGCACAGAGCCAGGCCGGCGCCGCCACCCAGACCCAGCCGACCGACCAGCAGACGCAGCCGACCGACGCCAGCGGCAGTGCTTCCGGCGCCGCCACGCAGGCGACCGGCCAGGCCGGCGCCAGCGGCGGCAAGCAGGGCTGGGACGATGTCGACACCAACAAGGACGGCAACATCAGCAAGGATGAAGCCGCTTCCAACCCGGGCCTCTCCCAGGTGTTCGGCCAGGCCGACGGCAACGCCGACGGCAGCCTGACCAAGGAGGAATACAAGGCCTTCGTCAGCAAGAACTACGGCGAATCGGCCAAGCCGAGCAAGTAACAAAACGCCGCGCAGGACGCGAGCCGCGGTGCGCCTTGCGCATCGCGGCTTCCTTTGAACCTCGACTGCATGCGAACCATGCAAGGAGAGAACATCATGCGAGCCCTCACTCCATTCCGCCGACTGACCCTGGCCTTGGCCTGCGGCAGCCTGTTCGCCGCCGGCACTGCGCTGGCGCAGGACGCGCAGCAGACTTCGCCGCCGACCGGCAGCGACAACGCTTCGCCGCAATCGCAAGGCGCGAGCGACTTCAAGAAGCTCGATGCCAACGCCGACGGCTACATCAGCAAGGACGAAGCCGTGGCCGACGCCGCGCTGACCAGCGACTTCACCAAGCGCGATGTCGATGGCGACGGCAAGTTGTCCGAAAGCGAATTCGCAGCGAACGGCAGTACGCCGCCGCCGACCGACGATGCCGGCAAGAAGAAGCCGTAAGTACATCGCCTGCGACGCGATACCCATTCCTTGGACGAGGAGGATTTCACCCGTGAATACCGAAATGCGTAAATTCCCGCAGGTCCTGGCCTTGGCCGTCGCGCTGGGCGGCACCCTGGCCCTGGCCGCGTGCCAGCCGACCAGCGAATCCGCCGACACGACGGCACCGTCGACTGCGGAACAACAGACGCCGCCGCCGGAGCCGACTCCGTCCGCGCCCAGCGACGTGAGCGGTGGCAGCGCGACCACGCCGGCGGCCGACGCCGCCAACACGGCGCCGCCGACCGACGCCGGTGCGATGCCGCCGGCCAGCGAGCCCACGCCCCCGCCGACCGATGCGGACAAGGCAAGCAGCGAACCGCCGGCTCCGGCCGACGAAACCAAGCCGGAAGAAAAGAAGTAACTCTCCCGCAATCCACCAGAACAGGAACACAAGCATGAAGAAGCCATTGCTCCAGGCCGGCGGTTTGATCGCGCTGGGAATGTGTGTCGCCCTGCTCGGCGCGTGCAGCACCACGCCGTCCGATACGAGCAGCCCCGAACCGTCGTCCTCGCCGGCTCCGTCGTCCGAACCGGCCCCGGCCACCACGCCGCCGGCCGACAGTTCGACGACCACGCCGCCGGCGACCTCCACGCCGACCACGCCGTAACGACGATCGAGGTAGGTAGCGACGGACCGCGTCGGGGCGTGCAAACCCGGCGTGGTTCGTCGCACGCGCCTCGCGCCTGCATTAACCTTGTGCGCTGACTTGCACGAGGTGGGAACGGCGATGGGCGCGATACGCTGGGTGGGCTTCGACGGCGACGATACGCTGTGGAAGAGCGAGGACTATTACCGCGCCGCCGAGCGCGATTTCGAAAGCGTCCTTGGCGGCTATATCGACCTCAGCGATCGCCGTACCCTCGACCACCTGCTCGAAGTCGAACGCCGCAACCTCAAGGTGTTCGGCTACGGGGTCAAGGGCATGACCCTGTCGATGATCGAAGCGGCGATCGAGCTGACCGGCGAGCGCATCAGCGCTGCCGACCTGCACCGCATCGTCGAAATCGGCCGCGCCACCTTGGCGCATCCGGTCGAACTGATCGACGGCATCCGTTCCGCGGTCGAGGCCATCGCCGCCGAGCACGCCGTCGTGCTGATCACCAAGGGCGACCTGTTCCATCAGGAAGACAAGATCGCCCGTTCCGGCCTGGCCGATCTGTTCCATCGCATCGAGATCGTGTCGGAAAAGGATCCGTCGACCTACGCGCGGGTGTTGCGCGAGCTGGGCACCGACCCCGACGGTTTCGTGATGATCGGCAATTCGTTGCGTTCGGATATCGCGCCGGTGATCGAACTGGGCGGCTGGGGCATCCACATGCCTTACCACGTCACCTGGGCGCTGGAAAACGAGCACGGCCTCGCTGGCGACGAGGCGCGACTGCGTGCAGTCGTTGGTGCTGCCGAGCTTCCTGCAGCGTTGCGGGAGATCGTGGCGCTGGCGACGGCCGGATGAACCGTTGCCGCATTGCGGATTAACGCCGGCCCCTGCGGCGTGCGTCGTCCCGGTCGGGTTAAAAGTCCGTTCACCCGAGCCACCACATCGTATGCCCAGTCCCGCCCGTCGGCGGGCATTGGAGGATGCAATGGCTACCCTGTCCCTGACCCGTTGGCTGGCCCCGGCTGTATTCGCGGCGGGCCTCGGCATCGGCGCACTGACGCCGACCCCGGCGCAGGCGCGCGACGACGATCTGGTGCGCGTGCTGGTCGACGTGGCCGACGTCGTGATCAACGGTGGCCAGCCGTATTACCGCTACGGGCCGCGGTATGGCTACGACAACCGCCTGGTCGTGGTCTACGACCGTTACCACCGGCCGAGCTACTACCGCTATATCCCGCGCGACGTCTATCGTGCCGGACCGCCGTACGGCAACGCCTACGGTTATTACCGCAATGCGCCGAAGTACAAGAAGTACAAGCACGCCAGTCGCTATTACGACGACCGCTACTACTATCGCGATCGTTATGATCGCCGTCACGATTGGGACGACGACCGCGACGATCGCCGCTGGCGTCGCCACGGCCGCGACGACGACTGAGCCCGACTAACCCCTCATCACCGCACACCTGACACCACCCGGGCCGCGACCTTTCGGTCGTGGCCGTTCAAGGAGCACTGCGATGCGCAATCGGATCAATACCAAACTGTTGTGGCTGGGCTTGGCGCTGGCCTCGGTCGGCGGTACCGCCTCGGCCCAGGATTATGTTTTCGGCTGGAACCCGCGCAGCGGCGACGTCTGGGTCGACACTTCGCTGAACGACATCAACCGCTATGGCAGCCGCTACCGCGATCCGTTCACCGACGAAATGGTCCGCTACTACGGCGCGCCGCGCGACCTGGTCACCGACCTGCTGGTGCGCCAGCGCTGGGCGCCGGGCGATGTCTATTACGCCTGCGCGCTGGCCCAGATCATCGGTCGCCCGTGCCGCTACGTGGTCGACGAATGGAACCGCGACCATGGCCAGGGCTGGGGCGCGGTCGCCAAGCGCCTGGGCATCAAGCCGGGCTCGGCCGAATTCCATCGCCTGAAGAAGGGCTTCGTGCCCAGTTACGACCGCTGGGGCCGCGACATCGTCCTCGACGCCCAGTTGCGCCGCGATTACCCGAACCACGGCAAGGCCAAGGGGCAGGGCAACGCCTCGCATGGCGATCACGGCCAAGGCAACGGCGGCCAGCACGGCAAGCCGGACAAGGGCCGTGGCCCGGGCGAGGCCGGCGGCAATGGCAAGGGAAAGAACAAGGGCAATGGCGGCAACGGGAAAGGCCACGGCAAGCACTGACCCGGCACCAGCCGGCGCGACATCGGACGGCGGCCTTCGGGCCGCCGTTTTCGTTGGATGACGTGGGCGCGGCAGCCTGGGCCGCTTGCCGGATAAAATCGCAACGATGCAAACCGTCGCTCTCAGCCCACGCCCCGAACGTCTGTCCGTCGCTCCGATGATGGATTGGACGGATTCGCATTGCCGGGTTTTCCACCGGCTGCTGGCGCCTGGCGCGCGGCTGTATACCGAAATGGTCCATGCGCAGGCGGTGATCCATGGCGATCGCGACCGCCTGCTCGGCTTCGACGACAGCGAACATCCGGTCGCGCTGCAACTGGGCGGCAGCGATCCCGGGCATCTCGCGCAGGCGACGGCGATCGCCGCCGAATGGGGCTACGACGAAGTCAACCTCAACGTCGGTTGTCCGTCCGACCGCGTGCAGGCCGGTCGTTTCGGCGCATGCCTGATGAAGGAGCCGGCCCTGGTCGCCGATTGCATCGCGGCGATGCGCACGGTGGCGAAGGTGCCGGTGACGGTGAAGTGCCGGCTCGGCGTCGACGAACTGGAGGACTACGACCGCTTCCGCGCCTTCGTCGACGAAGTGGCGGCCACCGGCTGCGATACTTTCTTCGTGCACGCGCGCAAGGCGTGGCTGCAGGGCCTGTCGCCGAAGGAGAACCGCGAAATCCCGCCGCTGCGCTACGACTGGGTGTACCGGTTGAAGCGCGAACGCGCCGACCTGTGGATCGGCATCAACGGCAGCGTGGACGGCGTCGACGCGGTACGGGCGCACCTGGCCCATTGCGACGGGGCGATGATCGGCCGCGCGGCCTATCACGATCCGTACGTGCTGCACCGGATGGACGCGGCGCTGTCCGGCGCCGTGTTGCGCAGCCGCGAGGAACTGCTGCGTGCGTTCCGGCCGTACGTGGAGGCGCAACTGCAGCGCGGGATCGCGCTGAAGCACATGACCCGGCACGTGCTGGGCCTGTACCACGGCCAGCCGGGCGGGCGCGGCTTCCGCCAGATCCTCAGCGAAGGGGCGCACCGGCCGGGCGCGGACTGGTCGCTGGTCGAGCGGGCCCTTGCCGCGACCCGCCCGGCGGCGTTGTCGCCAGCCGCATAGCGGAAATCCCCGCTTCCTGCCCGCTGAATGCCGGTCCGGGCCTGTGGATAAATTCAGACCGAATTCACCGCTTCGGTCCAAACATGGCGGCCATTCCCGGACACCCCGGCTCGCTCTGTTTCGTTCATCCCCGGCTTGGCTAGTACCCGTTACGATTTCGTTATGTTCCGTGCCCGCGCTCTCGTTTTTGTCGTTCTCGCCATCGCCCTTGTGGGCGGGTCCGCATCCGCGTGGGCGCAGCAGCAGGGTCGTGGGCAGGGCAATGGCAATGCCGGTCCGGCCATGCGCGGGGGCGGCGAAGACCGTGGGTTCCCGGCTCCGCCGATGCCCATGCCCGCCCGCGAGCGGACCATGTCCGAGTCGGTGCGCTGGGCGCAGAAGACCGCCGGCGGGCAAGTACTGGGCGCCGAACGCGTGCAGTCCGACGGCCGCGATTTCAATCGGGTCAAGCTGATCGACGAGCGCGGCCGCGTCCGTTACATGGACGATGTGCCGCAATCGCGCCAGCCCCAACGCCCGCCGCAGCCGTCGGCCGGCGAACGCCGCCCGCCCGGGCAGTAACGGCCCGCGGAGCCGCGGCTTGCCCGCGATTCCGTTCATCTTCTACTCTCCGTTCATCTTCGATCTGTTCCACTACGCCCATCGCGTTCGTGAACGGGCGGTCGCCCCTTCTGAGGAGAGTCCATGCGTATCTTGCTGGTAGAAGACGAAGCCCCCTTGCGTGAAACCCTGGCCGCGCGGCTGAAGCGCGAAGGTTTCGCGGTCGATGCCGCCCAGGACGGCGAGGAAGGCCTGTACATGGGCCGTGAGGTGCCGTTCGACGTGGGCATCATCGACCTGGGCCTGCCCAAGATGTCGGGCATGGAGCTGATCAAGGCCCTGCGCGACGAGGGCAAGAAATTCCCCGTGCTGATCCTGACCGCCCGTTCCAGCTGGCAGGACAAGGTCGAGGGCCTGAAGCAGGGTGCCGACGACTACCTGGTGAAGCCGTTCCACGTCGAAGAGCTGCTGGCGCGCGTCAATGCGCTGCTGCGCCGCGCCGCCGGCTGGAGCAAGCCGACCCTGGAATGCGGCCCGGTCGCGCTGGACCTGGCCGCGCAGACGGTCAGCGTCAACGGCAGCAACGTCGACCTGACCAGCTACGAATACAAGGTGCTCGAATACCTGATGATGCACGCCGGCGAGCTGGTCTCGAAGGCCGACCTGACCGAGCACATCTACCAGCAGGATTTCGACCGCGATTCCAACGTGCTCGAGGTCTTCATCGGCCGCCTGCGCAAGAAGCTGGATCCGGAAGGCGAGATCCGGCCGATCGAAACCGTGCGCGGCCGCGGATATCGCTTCGCCATTGCGCGCAATGAGGGGTGAGCCTACGGCGCTTGCGCGGCATTGCCGCGTGCCGTAGGCGAACGCCCCGCGGGCTTCGCGGGGCCGGGGACAGAGGAATAATGGCGGATGCTTAAAGCAGCGACGTCTACCGGGCGCGATCCGTTCAGCGGATGGCGCCCGCGTTCGTTGCGGGCCCGGCAGTTGCTCGCCGCCAGCCTGGGCCTGGTCGCGTTCCTGTTCCTCGCCGGCTACGCGCTGGACAAGGCCTTCCAGCCGACCGCGCAGCGCAACCTGCGCGAACGCATGGCCAGCTACGCCAAGGCCTACCTCAACGGCATCGACTTCGACCGCGACAACGCGGTGATCGATTACGTCGTCGACACCAACCCCCCGGACTCGCGTTTCGTCCGCCCCGGCAGCGGCCTGTACGCGCAAGTGGTGTTGCAGGATTCGCATTGGGTCAGCCGTTCTGGCGAAGGCCCGGAACTGCCGGTGGGGCCGATGCTGGCACCGAAGCAGGAAGTCTTCGAAGGCCCGCTACCGATCACCGAGATCGATGGCAGCCGCAGCGAGGTGTACCGCTACGGTATCGGTCTGATCTGGACCTCGCCCAGCGACGCCAACAACGAGTTCCCGATCACCGTCTACATCCTCGAGGACACCGCAGCCCTGGCGGCCCAGCTGCGCGTGTTCCGCGGCGCGCTGTGGGTGTACCTCGGCGGCGCCGGCGTGGTCCTGCTGCTGCTGCAGATGTACGTGCTGCGCTGGAGCCTGCGTCCGTTGAACCGCGTGGTCGACGAACTGGAACAGGTGCAGCGCGGCCAGCTCGAACACATGAGCCAGCGCCACCCGCGCGAGCTGGAGCCGCTGACCGAAAGCATCAACGCGCTAATCGAAAGCGAGCGCGAGCACCTCGACCGCCAGCGCAACACGCTGGCCGATCTTGCGCATAGCCTGAAGACCCCGCTGGCCGTGTTGCGCGCGCAACTCGACGATGGCGTGCATGCCATCGCCTTGCGCGACGAACTCGACACGCAGTTGCGGCGCATGAACAACCTGGTGTCCTACCAGCTGGCGCGCGCCGCGTCCGGCGGCCACAAGCTGTTCGCCGCGCCGCTTCCGATCGAGCCGCATGCCGAGGAGATCGTGCGCGGGCTGGAGAAGGTGTATGCGGCCAAGCGGGTCATCTGCGAGTTCGAGATCGACCCGGCCGCGCGCTTCCATGGCGAACCGGGCGATTTGCAGGAATTGATGGGCAACCTGCTGGAGAACGCGTTCAAGTGGGCGCGCTCGCGCGTGCTGCTGACCGTCGCCCCGGTCTCGGGCGTGCCGAACCGCCGCGCCGGCCTGCTGCTGGCGGTCGACGACGACGGCCCCGGCATCGCCGAGGAGGACGTGGCCCACGTCCTGCAACGCGGCGTGCGTGGCGACGAACGCGTGCAGGGCCACGGCATCGGCCTGGCCATCGTGCAGGACCTGGTGAAGGACTATCGCGGGGAACTGCACGTCGGCCGCTCCCCGGAACTCGGTGGCGCGCGATTCGAAGTGCGTCTCCCGGCCGGCCTGTAGCGCCGGCGGCGCGGGTCACGACGCCGCGGCGTCGGCGAGGTCGACGGGGGAGAACATCACCACGCGATTGCGTCCGCGCAGCTTGGCCGTGTAGAGCGCGGCGTCCGCCCTGCGCAGCAATGCATGCGCTTCCGCAGCGTCCTCGGGAGCAACGGCGACACCGAACGACAGCGTGGTACCGATCTCCTCGCCATACATCCTCACCCGCGAGGATTCGAACTCCCTGCGCAACGCATCGGCGAACCCGCACGCTTCCGTCGCCGGCATGCCCGGCAACATCAGCAGGAACTCCTCACCGCCGAACCGGCACACCATGCCTGCATCGCCCACCCTGTCGGACAGCAGATCGGCGAGGCTGCGCAGCACCTCATCGCCTGCCAGATGGCCGTGGTTGTCGTTGATCTTCTTGAAATGGTCGATATCGGTGATCGCCAGCGTCAGCGGCCTGTCGTCGCGGATGCAATGCGCCAGCGTCTCGGCCAACGCGCGATCGAAATGGCGTCGGTTGAACAGGCCGGTCAGCGGATCGCGCGAAGCCTGTTCCTGCAGCCGCGTCTGCAGCGTGGTGATTTCCTCGAGGCGCGCGTGCAACTGTGCGCTGCTTTCGCGCAAAGCCAGGCCGCGCCGGTACGCGCCATAGGCGAAGGTCAGCAAATAGGTGGCCAGCATGGCGATGCACAGCAGGCTGGTCGCCAGGGTGGTATCAGGCCGGAACCGGAAGCCGGTGAGCAATGCCACCGGCACGACGCCGACGCAGATCGCCGCGAGCGCACGCGCCAGGCCGGGCAGGCCCTCGAAGATCATCAGGTTCAGGCAGACGCAGATGAAGAACAGGAAGCACAGCCACAATGGCATGCCCCAGAACGCGCACCATGCGCCCAGCAGCACGCCATCGAGCAGCATGTTGTGTACTTCCGCGCGCAAGGGATCGGCGGAACGCAGCGCACGCCAGTAGACCAGTTGCGGGTAGGCGAGCAGCTGCAGCGTCAGCAGCAGCCACTGCAAGGGAGAAGCGCCGACGACTTGCAGATGCGTGCCGACCACGAGGAACGACAACGCGAAAGACAGCGAGCGATTGCGCCGGTTCAGCGCCACCGCCCAATGGATGTTCTTGCCGCTCACAGCTTCCCCCTGTCGCGGCGCCGCCGAGGCCGACGGGCCGCTGCGGCAAGCGTGCAGGCAAATGCCGGGCGTGGCAAGCCGCCCGCTGCACGGGAGCGTTACATGAAGTGCGTTACATGAACGGCGACGCGCCGTAGAGCCGCCGCAGGTGCGCGGCGACTTCCGGCAGCTCCGCCTGCAGTTCCCGTGGTGCCGAGAAGTGGTATTCGCTGGCGACCGCGAAGAATTCCTCGGGCGACTCGGCTGCGTAAGGGTCGATGCGGGTTTCGCGACCGCGGTCGACGCTGGCGCAGAACGCGTCGTAGCTGCGCTGGAAATCGCGCGCCCATTCGCGCTGCCATTCGCGCGGCAACAGCGGCGTGCCGTCCATCGCGCCGTCCAGCGCGTCGAGCTTGTGCGCCATCTCGTGCACGGCCACGCAGAAGCCGGCGTCGGGCTCGTCCAGGTCGGCCTGCACGTCGGCCCACGACAGCACCAGCGGGCCGCTGTCCCAGGCTTCGCCGATCAGCTCGTCTTCCCATTCGTGCAGCACGCCGGCCGCATCGACGTGGCTGCGATGCACGCGGAACGCTTCCGGATACACCAGCAACTGCGACCAGCCGCGCAGGCCGTTGGCGCCGAATTCCAGCAGCGGCAGGCAGCACAGCACCGCCAGTTGCGTGCGTTGGCGTTGATCCAGCGTCAGGCCGTCCAGCGGGGTTACGGTCTTCTCGTGCAGGAAGCGTTCGGCCAGCGCGCGCAGGCGTTCGCCGCGCGCGTCGTCCAGCTGCGACAGCCACGGCATGCCGGCGCGCAGGTCGCGCCACAATTCGTTCGGAAGGGAAGCCGGCTTGCCGCGCAGCCGGTCGAGCCAGGACCTGACGGTCAGCGGAACATGCCCGGCAGGAAGCTGTGCCACTTCGCGCCATGCGAGCGCAGCGCGGGAGTGTCGTCGCCGCCGCCGCCACGGGTCACGGCGTTGCCGCCGCCGGCGCTGCGCACGGCCGGTTTCGCGGTCGCCGGCACGGTCACCTTGTTGCGCGATTCAGCGGTCTGGCGCGCGCGTTCGGTGGCCGGGTCCTGGGTTTCGGTGCAGGGGCCGTCGCCGTTGGCCGCGGCGTTGACGCCGCTGCGCGCCATGGCCGGCGCGACCGCGCACAACAGCAACAGGCCGAGGCTGGTGGCGTGCAATAGGCAGGCGGTGCGGCGCATGGCGAATCCTTCGGCAGAGGCGGGCGGATAACCGGCTGAATATAGCGCGAAACCCCGGGGGCGGGGCGAAGCGGCTGCATTCGTCGCGCATAATGACCGCATGTCCCCCTTCCGCCTGTTCAGCCTGCCCGCATGAGCGTGGATCGCGACCTGTTGCTGCGACTGGCGGCCGGCCCGGTTTCCGGTGCCGAACTGGCCCGCGAAACGGGCCTGACCCGCGCGGCGATGTGGAAGCGGATCGAGGCCCTGCGCGAGGCAGGCGTCGATATCGAGGCCCGGCCGGGGCAGGGGTATGCACTGGCCCGGGCGCCGGACTGGCTCGACGCCCAGGCGATCCGCGCCGCGCTGCCTGCCCCGCTGCGGGCAGGTCTGGCGGGTCTGGAAGTCGCCTGGTCGCTGGATTCGACCAACTCCGAGTTGTTGCGTCGCAGCACGCCCGTGCGCGGCGTGGAAGTGCTGTTGGCCGAGCGCCAGACCGGCGGCCGCGGCCGCCGTGGCCGCGCCTGGGCCTCGCCGCTGGCCGCGCACATCTACCTGTCGCTGGCCCGGCAGTTCGGAGGGGGGCTCGCGAGGCTGGGTGGACTGAGCCTGGTGGCCGGCATCGCCGCCGCCGAAGCGCTGCGCGAGGCGGGTTTCGATGGCGCGCGCCTGAAATGGCCGAACGATCTGGTGGTGGTGTCGCCGAATGGGTTCCGCAAGCTCGGCGGTTTGCTGGTCGAAGGTGGCGGCGAACACGGCGGCCCGGTGCGGGCCGTGGTCGGGCTGGGCATCAACGTGCGCATGCCGGAAACGCATGCGGCCGGCATCGACCAGCCGTGGATCGATTTGCAGTCGCTGTCCGCCGAAGCGGTATCGCGCAACCGGATCGTTGCCGCGCTGCTCGGTGCGCTGTTGCCGGCGTTCGACCGGTTCGATGCCGAAGGCCTGGCGCCGTTCCTGCCGCGTTACGCCGCGCTCGATGCCCTGGCAGGTCGCGAAGTGGACGTGCATGAAGGCCTGCGTACCCGCCGCGGCATTGCTTCTGGCCTTGCCGAAGACGGGGCATTGCGCATGCAGATCGAAGGCAGCGAACAACGGCTGTATGCCGGCGACGTCAGCGTGAGGGCGAAATGAGCGAATGGCTGTTCGACCTGGGCAATTCCCGCCTGAAGTGCGCGCCGTTGCGGGACGACGGCGCGCCGGGCGAAGTACAGGCTTTGGGCCACGACGAAGACCGTTTCGTCGCGGCATTGGATGAAGTGCTGCCGGCGCACGGCGGTTGCGCCTACGTGGCCAGCGTCGCGTCGCCGACGTTGACCGTCGCGGTGCTCGATGCATTGAGCGCGCGCTTCGACCGCATTTCCGTCGCACGCACCCAGCCGCGCCTGGCCGGCGTGCGCATCGCCTATGCACAACCGGCGAAGCTGGGCGTGGATCGGTTCCTCGCCATGCTCGCCGCACACGCGCGCGGCCCGTCGCCATGGCTGATCGCCGGCGTCGGCACGGCGCTGACCATCGATCTGCTCGATGGCGAGGGCCGTCATCGCGGCGGCCGCATCGCGCCGTCGCCCACGCTGATGCGCCGCGCGCTGCACGAGGCCGCGGCGCAGTTGCCGGAAACCGGCGGCGCGTTCGGCGAGTTCGCCGCCGATACCGAAGACGCGCTGGCTTCGGGTTGCGAAGGCGCGGCGCTGGCCCTGGTCGAGCGCAGCCTGCACGAAGGCGAGCGCCTGCTCGGCGCGCGCCCGCGCTTGCTGCTGCATGGCGGTGGCGCCGATACGCTGCGCGGCCATTTGCCGCAGACGGTATGGGAGCCGTCGCTGGTACTGCACGGCCTGGCGACGTGGGCGAAGGTGGGACGCGGTTGACTTTCCTTCTCCCGGGGGGAGGAGGAAAGACAATAGAATCCCGCCATGCTGATCCGCGCGCTGATCGTATTCCTCGCCATCCTCAACCTGGGCGTCGCCATGTGGTGGCTATCGCGTCCCGGTGGCGCTGCGCCGGCCGCGCCGGAACAGCCGACGGGGGTGCCGAGGTTGCAACTGATCGCCGAGCGCATGCCGGCGCCGTCCCCGGTTGCTTCGCCTCGCATTGAAACGCCGCCGATCGCGCCTGCTGTCGCCAAGGCCGCACCGGCCGCCGCGCTGTCTGCGCCCGTCGCCGCGAATCGTTGCTATGCGCTGGGTCCGTTCCCCGATGCCGCCACTGCCGGCGCTGCCGCCGTACGCGTCGGCGCACTGGCGACGCGCACCCGCGAGGAGCCGGGCGCGGCCAGTGCCTATTCGGTACTGTTGCCGCCGCTCGCGGACCGCGCTGCCGCGCAAGCCGTCGCCGAGCGCATCGGTGCAGCCGGCTTCGACGATTACCTCGTCATCAACACCGGCGAGCAGGCCAATGGCATCGCCCTGGGCCGTTATCGCAACCGCGAAAGCGCGCAGCGTCGCCAGGCCGCACTGCAGGCGGCGGGCTTTGCCGCGCAATTGCAGCCGGTCGGGCAGGTAGGCGCGTCGAAGTGGTGGGCCGATGTATCGGTGGCCGCCACCGCCGCCATGGGCCAAGCCCGCCCGGTCGATTGCGCTGCACTGCGTTAGAATCCACGCCTTCGCCGCTTTAGCTCAGCTGGTAGAGCAACCGCCTTGTAAGCGGTAGGTCGTCCGTTCGATTCGGACAAGCGGCACCATTCAGCGGTTGCGGCTGTTGCAGCGCCGAAGGCGTCCAGAGAGCAGGCCGGCTAAACTGCCCGCCTGCTTTCCACGAATGCGACTGCGATGAGCCAGACCCATCCCCCCGTGTCCCTGATCGGCGCGCCCACCGATGTCGGCGCGGGCCATCGCGGCGCGCGCATGGGGCCGGAAGCGCTGCGCATCGCCGGGCTGGGCGAGGCCCTGGTCGCGCGCGGCGTGGACGTGCGCGATGTCGGCAATCTCGATGGCCCGCGCAATCCGTGGCAGAAGCCGGTCGCCGGTTACCGCCACCTGGCCGAAGTCGTGGCCTGGAACCGCGTGGTGATGGATGCGGTCGGCGCCGAACTCCGCAACGGCCGCCTGCCGATCCTGCTCGGCGGCGACCACTGCCTGGGCCTGGGTTCGATCACCGCGGTGGCCCGGCATTGCCGCGAGCAGGGCAAGCGCCTGCGCGTGCTGTGGTTGGACGCGCATGCCGACTTCAACACCAGCCGGGTCACGCCCTCGGGCAACATCCACGGCATGCCGGTGGCTTGCCTGTGCGGTATCGGTCCGGACGAACTGACCCGGCTCGGCGGCGATGCGCCGGCGATGCAGCCTTGGGAAATCCGCCAGATCGGCATCCGCTCGGTCGATCCGGAGGAAAAGCGCCTGATCAAGCAGCACGGCATCGACGTGTACGACATGCGCTACATCGACGAGAACGGCATGAAGCGCACCATGGAAGCAGCGCTCGAAGGCGTCGACGCCGACACCCACCTGCATGTCAGCTTCGACGTGGATTTCCTCGACCCGAGCATCGCGCCGGGCGTCGGCACCACGGTGCCCGGCGGGCCGAACTACCGCGAAGCGCAATTGGTGATGGAAATGATCGCCGATAGCGGTCGCATGGGTTCGCTGGACATCGTCGAGCTGAATCCGATCCTGGACAAGCGCAACCGCACCGCCAAGCTCGCGGTCGACCTTGTCGAAAGCCTGTTCGGCAAATCGACCCTGATGCGCGACTGAGGCTGGCGTCATCTGCGCTTTGCGGAGCCGACGCGCAGATGAGCGAAAACTGAATCCGCCCCAGCGCTATTCATCCTCGGTGAACGCGCCTGCGTCCAGCGTAGTCGCGTGGAGGCGGGGCTTGCTGCGTCGCCTCTGCGCCAACCCGGACGTCAAGGAGGCAATCCATGAAACGCTTGATGACGCTGTTGATGCTGGCGATGTTTTCCACCGGCCTGCTGGCCGGCTGCAACACCATGGCCGGCGCCGGCAAGGACGTGCAGAAGGCCGGCGAGAAGGTCGAAGACAAGGCGCAGGACTGCAAGGACATGCATTGCTGAGCCGGCCCGCGGGCCAATAGACGGGGCCGGGCGACCGGCCCCGTCGTCTGCTGAACGGCCGCGACGGCGGCCCGGCAGCGGCAGTTCCAATCCGCGGGAAACCGCGCTACTGTCGCGCCGTTCACGTTCGCCGTACCAATCGCAATCACACGGAGTCGCCATGAAACGCATCGCCATTGCCTCGCTGCTCGCCATCCTGACCATGAGCCTGTTGTCTGCCTGCAACACCGTCCACGGGTTCGGCAAGGACGTGCAGAAAGTCGGCGAAAAAGTGGAAGACGCGTCCAGCAAGTAATCCGGCCGGATCGCGGATTTCGAAACCGAAGGGCCGGGCGACTGGCCCTTCGGTTTTTAGGGCAGAGGAATCGTCGCGCATTCACCCCAGTGAATAATGGCGGCTTGACCTGCGCTTGACCGGTTCGCAACCGGGTCTTCGCGAAAGTGATGTGGCGGTGCCCCGCCGCGAAGACTTTCGAGAGGACGTGCCATGAACAAAGACATCATTGCCGGCAACTGGAAAAAGATCCAGGGCAAGATCCAGGCCCAGTGGGGCGACCTGACCGACGACGATTTCAAGGTCGCCGCAGGCAACGCCGAATACCTGACGGGGCGGCTGCAGGCCCGTTACGGCTGGGATCGCGATCGTGCCGAGAGGGAAGTGCGCGAATTCGAGCGTACCCTGGACATGAACAAGCATTGATCCGGCGATAAATCGCGCAGGCGACAACGGGCCGCAAGGCCCGTTGTTCTTTTCGGCCAGAGGGTCAGTGCCATCCCGGCGGATCGGCGACGAAACCACTGGGGAAGGCTCGGGGTGCTTCGTCGCGTTGACGCCAATACGGGCGCGGAAGAATGCCCAGCGCAGCCAGCCGGCGTTCTTCGTCGTAGCGCACCTCGGCGACCTGTGCGGGTGAGCGGCTGGCGCGTTCGAAATCCGTCTCGCCGACCGGCGACCACTCGCGTTCGCCATGGCCGGTGCCGATGCTCTGCCGCGCGACGCCAGCGGCGCGCGATTCGGCGACGGCGGGCGCAGCCGCTTTTTCTTCGGCGCGCGAATAGCCATTGTCGCGATTGATGGGCGCGGGCGATGGGTACGGGACGTAGCGCGGTCGCGCTTCCTCGAACACGGCGATGCCGATGACGCCGACGTTGCGCGGACGCCCGGTACGCGCGGCATAGCTGTCGCCCAGATCGGTGAATACGAACTGGGCCACGTCGTCGAGCGACTTGCGCCAACCGTTGATCTCGGTGGTCTCCCACGGATCAAGCACGTAGCCGCCTTGCGATGCGCTGGCGGTCTGGCCGGTGACCGCGTTGATGCCGTCCACGGACAGCACCACCAGCACGCGGCGGCCGGTGGTGTTGGTCAGGCGCACGGCATAGCGATGGCCGGGCATGCCTGCGATCCAGGTGTCGCCGCGATGGCGGTACTGCGGCAGCCAGTCGCCGCGGTCGCGGTCGACGACGGTCATTTCGACCAGTGGCCGCGCCGATAGCTGCGTGCAGGCGGAGGTCGCGAGCAGGGCGGCCAGGATCAGAAGCAGTTTGCGGAACATGGGCGTTCTCCGGGTTGGGGCATTGCGGAGAACGCGGGTTGGCGGGGAGTGGGGTTGCGCCTGTTTGAACGCCAGGAAAATGATTCAAATGGGACGACATCAAGAAGTAGTGTCGTCATTCCCGCGAAGGCGGGAATCCAGTGTCTTTGCTCTTCATGCAATCTCGTGCGCTGATCGAAAGTCGCTGGATTCCCGCCTTCGCGGGAATGACGATCGCAAAACCTGCCCCTGTCTGGGGCCCCTACGCTATCGTGCGGCCATGTCCGTATTCGACACGATCCGCCAATGGGCTCGCCGCGTTCGCGACGACGCGCTGGCGTTGTGGTTCGCCGCGCGCCATCCGGGCACGCCGTGGTGGCTGAAGGCGTTGTGTGCCGGCGTGGTCGCCTATGCACTGAGCCCGATCGACCTGATCCCCGACTTCATCCCGGTGCTCGGTTACCTGGACGACGCGCTCCTGCTGCCTGGCCTGATCTGGCTGGCCGTGCGCCTGCTGCCCCCGGCGGTACTGGCCGAATGCCGCGGACAGGCGCAGGAATGGCTGCGCCAGCGGCGCGAACGCCCGCGCAGCCGGCTCGGCGCGGTGCTGATCGTTGCATTCTGGGCGGTCGTGCTGGGCCTGGTCGTGGCCTGGTGGCTGCATCGTCGCGGCTGAGGGCTTCTTCAAACCCTTGAAAATCCCTCGTCATCCCGGCGAAAGCCGGGACCCAGCCTTTTGCTCTTGCTACTGAAACACTGATGCAAAACAAGAGCCGGTCCCGGCTTTCGCCGGGATGAGGGACAAAAGCCAAAGGCGTTGGACAGACTCCGAGGGGCGGCGGGGCGAGCGGTTACACTTGCCAGGTTCAGTTCCCGCAACGATCCGCACCGCATGGCCACCCCTGCTGTCACCCGCGTCCTCACCGGCATCACCACCTCGGGCACCCCGCACCTGGGCAACTACGTCGGCGCGGTGCGCCCGGCCGTGGCCGCCAGCCGCAATCCGGGCACCGAGAGTTTCTATTTCCTCGCCGACCTGCACAGTCTGATCAAGGCGCAGGATCCGGCCAAGACCCAGCGCTCGACCCTGGAAATCGCCGCGACCTGGCTGGCCTGCGGATTGGACCCGGCCAAGGTGTGGTTCTACCGGCAGAGCGATGTCCCCGAAACCACCGAGCTGACCTGGCTGCTGACCTGCGTCGCCGGCAAGGGCATCCTCAACCGTGCCCACGCCTACAAGGCCGCGGTGGACAAGAACCGCGCCGATGGCGAGGACGACGATGCCGGGATCACCGCCGGACTGTTCATGTACCCGGTGCTGATGGCCGCGGACATCCTGATCTTCAACGCCAACCAGGTGCCGGTCGGCCGCGACCAGATCCAGCACATCGAAATGGCGCGCGACTTCGGCCAGCGCTTCAACCATGTGTACGGCCGCGATTATTTCGTGCTGCCGGAAGCGCTGGTCGACGACAACGTCGCGACCCTGCCGGGCCTGGACGGCCGCAAGATGAGCAAGAGCTACGGCAACACGATCCCGTTGTTCGCCTCGCGCAACGAGATGAAGAAGCTGATCGCCGGGATCGTCACCGATTCGCGCGCGCCGGGCGAGGCC
The DNA here is from genome assembly GCF_017939625.1 of Pseudoxanthomonas helianthi. Classification (GTDB taxonomy): domain Bacteria; phylum Pseudomonadota; class Gammaproteobacteria; order Xanthomonadales; family Xanthomonadaceae; genus Pseudoxanthomonas_A; species Pseudoxanthomonas_A helianthi. The sequence continues at coordinate 439,476 of NZ_JAGKTC010000001.1, read as the reverse complement.
AAGGACACCGAAGGTTCGGCGCTGTTCCAGCTGTACCAGGCCTTCGCCAGCGCCGAGGAAACCGCGGCGATGCGCCAGGCCTATGCCGATGGCATCGGCTGGGGCGATGCGAAGCAGAAGCTGTTCGAGCGCATCGACGCGGAAATCGCCCCGCTGCGCGACAAGTACGAAACGCTGATCGCGAAGCCGGCCGACATCGAGGCGGTGCTGCGCGACGGCGGCGCGCGGTTGCGCGAGAAGTACGCCATACCGTTCCTCGCCGAACTGCGCGATGCGGTGGGGCTTCGCGACCTGTCGAAGCAGTCCGCCGGCAGCGAGGCGAAGGCCGCGAACAAGGCGGCGTTGCCCCAGTTCAAGCAATACCGAGACAGCGACGACCGCTTCTACTTCAAGCTGCTCGACGGCGAGGGGAAGCTGCTGGTGCAAAGCGCCGGCTTCGACCTGCCCAAGGACGCGGGGCGCGCGATCGGCGTGCTCAAGCAGGCGCGCACGGGCGACGAATTGCAGACGCCCGAGATACAGGAAGTGCTGGTGCCGGTCGAGGACGTGCTGGCCGCGCTCGCCGCGATGCGCGAGGCCGCCTGATGCCGTACCTCGCCCTGATCCTGTTCCTCCCCTGGTTCCTGCTGCTCAGCGCGCTGTTCTGGTTCTTCCCGCGCGAACCTCGCGGCACGCGGCGCAAGGTCTTCGACATGGCGACGCTGGCCGTGGCGCTGGCGCTGAGCTTCGCGGGCATGCGCGTGGGCTACGCGCTGGGCGCGGCCGACCTGGCCAGCGGCGCGATCTGGAAACAGGTGCTGGCCACGCTGGTGGCCTACGGGGCTTTCCTGTTCGTGCTGACCGTCGCGGTGCCGCTGCGCGGCTGGTGGCTGCGCGATTTGCGTTGAAGCCGGAATTCCGAAACCTGTAGGAGCGCACTTCAGTGCGCGATCAAGGTCCCCGCCCTTACGCCCTGTCCCCGTAACGCCGTTCTCCCGGTCGCGCCCCGAGGGGCGCTCCTACAGGACTTCCCAGGTGTTCGCCGGTGCGCCGCGTTCGGGGTGTTTCATCTTCACCACGCAGAAGCGCTGCCCGGTCGGCGCTTCCATCACCCACCAGCGTTTGACGAAGGCGATCTTCTTCGCCCCGAGCTTCTCCAGCCGCTCCGCCTCGGCGTCGACGTCGTCGGCCTCGATGTCCAGGTGCACGCGCGAGGGATGCGACACCTTCTGCACTTCGATGTGCAGATCGCCCGGCGTGTCGCCGAACATCTGGTATTCGGCGGTCTCGTCGCCCGCGTCGCGGTCGGCGATGCTGCAACCCAGCGCCTGCGACCAGAAGTCGGCCGCGGCGTCGAGGTCGTCGGTGTTGCAGTCGATGATGAAACCGGCGAGGCGGCTGCGGTGGGGCATGGCGAATTCCTCTTTATCGGAGAGCCCCAGGGGCGCGAGCTTTGTGGGAGCGGCTATAGCCGCTCCCACCGATCAATTCGGCAATGCCAGGTCGTCGAGCATCGCGCGCAGGAAGCGCGCGGCTTCGCCGCCGGTGCAGGCGCGGTGGTCGAAGGTCAGCGACAGCGGGATGACCTTGTGCGATTCGAAGCCGCCGATCACCGGGGTCATCTGGTGGCGGGCGCGACCAGCGGCGGCGATGGCCACGCACGGCGGCACCACTACCGGGGTGGCGTAGCGGCCGGCGAACATGCCGAAGTTCGACAGCGAGATGGTGTAGCCGGTCAGTTCCGACGGCGGAATGCTGCGGTCCTCGACCTGCGAACGCAGGCGATTCACCGCTTCGCGCACGCCGCGCGCGTCGAGGATGTCGGCATTGCGCAGCGCCGGCACGAACAGGCCGTCGTCGGTGTCCACGGCGATGCCGATGTCTACGTGCGGATGCAGGGTGCGGGTCAGCTTGTCGCCGTCGAACCACGCGTTCAAGGCCGGCACCGCTTGGCAACCGCGCACGATGGCGCGCACCAGGCGCACGGTGACGTCGTTGCCGGCCTGCCAGGCATGGATGTCGGCGTCGTCGCTGAGCGTGGTCGGCACGACCTTGCTGTGCGCATCGGCCATCACCCTCGCCATGTTGCGGCGCACGCCCTTCAACTGCTCCGGCTGGCCGCTGGCGACGACGCCCGGCGGCTGCGTGCGCATCGGCTTGCCGGAAGCGGAAAGCGCGGTGCGCTGTTGTGCGTCGCGCACCGGCACGGCGGCGGAGGGGGAGGGAACGGGCGCGGCGGTACCTGCCTTGGCGGTGCCGTCGGCAGCCGCCTGCTTCACGTCGTTAGCGGTGACCACGCCGTCCGCGCCGCTGGCGCGCACGCGGGAAAGATCGACGCCGAGTTTCTTCGCCAGCGCACGCACCGCCGGCATCGCCTTGACTCCGCCCACCGCGACGGCCTGTTCGGCATGCACCGTGTCGGAAACCTGCATCGCGCCGACCACGGTGCCGGCGTCGTCGCGTTCGGCCTTTGCCGCTTCGGCTTTTGCCGTGGACGGGGCCGCAGATTTCGCGGGCGCAGCACCATGGGAATGCCCGGTGTCCTGCGCTTCCGCGCGCTGCGGCAGGTTCGGGTCGGGCTCGAATTCGGCCAGCGCCGCGCCGGTGACGATCACGTCGCCGGCGGCACCGGCCAGCTTCAGCACCTTGCCGGAAACGGGCGAGGGCACTTCCACCACGGCCTTCGCCGTCTCCATCGAGACCAGCGGTTCGTCGAGGCGGATCGTGTCGCCCTCCTTGACGAACCATTCGACGATGGTGGCATCGGGCAGGCCTTCGCCGAGGTCGGGAAGGTGGAAGGTCTTGCTTTCGCTCATGCTGGATTCTCTTCGATGAATTCGATGGCGCGGGCCGGGACCCAGCCCTGTTCGCCGCGTGCGTTTTCGGCCCACCACCACGCCGCCTGTTCGCGGTGCAGGGTCAGTATCTCGCCGACCTCGGTGTCCAGTTCGCGGGTATCGTAATCGTCCTGCGCGACCGCCTCCCCGCTTTCGCGATCGAACAGCGTGGAGGGGATCCAGCCGCCGATGCCCTGCGCCAGCGTGGTCCAGACGAAATCGGGCCAGTCGATGTCGCGTTCGCCGAGGGTCACGGTGTCGCCCTTGGCCACGCGGATCGGTGCGTGTTCGGGCGCATGGTGGGCGACGACGACGCGGGCGCGCTTCATGCCCATGTTCATGCCCAGACGTCGTTGGCGGCGGTGAACGCGCCGCCCGCATCGCCCGTGTTGACCACGCCGCGCGGTTCGACCAACAAGACTTGGCATTCGGCGTCGGCATGGGGGCGGTGCTCGACCCCCCGTGGCACGACGATCATCTCGCCCGGACCGAGCACCGCCTCGCCGTCGCGGAAATCGATGCGCAGCCGACCGTCGATGACCACGAACACTTCGTCGGTGTCGTCGTGCCTGTGCCAGACGAAGTCGCCCTGCAGCTTGGCCAGCTTGAACTGGTAATCGTTCATCTCGGCGATCACGCGCGGCGACCAGTGCTCGGAGAAGCCGGTCAGCTTCTCGGCGAAATTGATCACGGCGGGCGCGGGCTCGCTCATCCCGCGGCCATGGCCCGTTTCGCCGCGGCGACGACCTTGTCCACGCTCGGCAGATATTTCATTTCCAGGCGGAACAGCGGAATGTGCGTGTCGGGGCCGGTGACTCGTTCGACCGGGGCGAGCAGGTCGTACATCGAATGCTCGGCCAGGCGCGCGGCGATCTCCGCGCCGAAGCCGGCGGTGCGCGGCGCTTCCTGCACGATCACGCAGCGGCCGGTCTTGGCCACCGACTCGGCGATGGTGTCGAAGTCCAACGGCTTCAGCGTGGCCACGTCGATGACTTCGGCGCTGATGCCGTCCTTCGCCAGCGCGTCGGCGGCTTCCAGCGCTTCCTTGACCTGGGCGCCCCAGCTGACCAGGGTCACGTCGGTGCCGTCGCGCAGTACGTAGCACACGTCCAGCGGCAGCGCTTCGCCGTCGTCGGCGACCACTTCCTTGTACTGGCGGTAGATGCGCTTGGGTTCCATGTAGATGACCGGATCCGGGTCGCGGATGGCGGCCAGCAGCAGGCCGTAGGCGCGCTGCGGCGACGACGGCATCACCACGCGCAGGCCCGGCACGTTGGTGAAGATGGATTCGTTGGCTTCCGAATGGTGTTCCGGCGCGCGGATGCCGCCGCCCCACGGCACGCGCAGCACCATCGGGCAATGCAGGCGGCCGCGGGTGCGGTTGCGCAGGCGCGCGGCGTGGCAGATCACGTGGTCGACCATCGGGTAAACGAAGCCGTCGAACTGCGCCTCGGCCACTGGCTTCATGCCTTGCGCGGCGAGGCCGACGGTGAGGCCGGCGATGGTGGTTTCATCCAGCGGCGTGTCGAGAACCCGGTCGGCACCGAACTTCTGCTGCAGGCCGGCGGTGGCGCGGAACACGCCGCCGTTGACGCCGACGTCCTCACCCAGCACCAGCACCGACGGGTCGTGGGCGATTTCCCAGGCCAGCGCCTGGGTGATCGCCTCGATCAGGGTGATCGGCGCCAGGGTGCCGGCGGTCGCATCGGTCTTCACGGTCTTCGCGGTCTCCACGTTCATGCCCGACCCTCCGCGGCCATCGCGGCGGCACGTTGCGCCAGCAGCTCCGGCGGCGGATCTGCGTACAGGTGGTCGAACATCGCCTCGACCGGCTGCACCGGCGTGTTGAGGTACGCGTTGACCTCCTCGTCGACGCGTGCGCCGCACTCGTCCTTCCACGCGGCCTCTTCGGCTTCGCTCCACAGCTTCTGCGCGGTCAGCCAGTTGCGCAGGCGGGTCATCGGCTCGCGTTCCCATGCGGCCTTCACTTCGGCGTCGTCGCGGTAGCGGCGCGCGTCATCGGCGGTGGTGTGGTCGGACAGGCGATAGGTGACGAATTCGAGCACGCTGCCGCCTTCGCCGCTGCGCGCGCGTTCGCCGGCGATGCGCATTGCCTCCAGCACGGCGATCAGGTCGTTGCCGTCCACCTGCAGGCAATGCAGCCCGCCGGCCAGGCCCTTCTGCGCCAGCGTCTGCGCGCCGGTCTGCGCCTTGCGCGGCACGCTGATCGCCCAGCCGTTGTTGATCACGCACAGCACCAGCGGCAGCGAATAGGCACCGGCCGAATTCAGCGCGGCGTAGAAATCGGTCTTCGAGGAACCGCCGTCGCCGCAGGTGCTCACGGCGATGTTGTCCTCGCCGCGCAACTTGAACGCCAGCGCCGCGCCGGCCGCGTGCAGGCACTGGGTCGAGATCGGCACGCTCCAGGCAAAGTCGTGGCGGGCCGGCTCGTTCTGGTAATCGTTGCCGCGTTCGTCGCCGCCCCAGTACAGCAGCACTTCGCGCGGGCGCACGCCGCGCATGAATTGCGCGCCGTACTCGCGGTAGCTGGGGGCGAACACGTCGTCCGGCCGCATCGACGCGCCGATGCCGATATGGGTGGCTTCGTGGCCCAGGCAGGAGGCATAGGTGCCCAGCTTGCCGGTGCGCTGCAGGGCCACGGCCTTGCCGTCGAAGGTGCGCACGAACAGCATCTGCTTGAACAGTTCCTTCAGTCGCGCCACATCGCGCGCCGCCTCGGGCAACTCGCCCTTGAGGGTGCCGTCGGGGCCGAGGAACTGCAGGTATTCGATTTCGAACTTCGCCGCGAGGGTCATTGCTTCAAACCGTTGGTTGCATCTGCAACATGATAAGCGCGCCATGTTAAGGAAGCCGGAAGGCAAACCTTTCGTGCGGTGCGTCAATACGCATGGCGATGGAGCTTGCAGGTTGGCGCGAAGTTCCATGCGCAATGTGACCGCGCGCAAACGGGCACAAAAAGTCTCCGGAATCCGGGTGGGTTTCCTTCTCCCCGCATGCGGGGAGAAGGTGGCCGACAGGCCGGATGAGGGTAGCCCGGAGCTGATGCACTTTGAGTCGCGATGGAAATTCGATTGCGGAAGGCCCGACTTTCCCAGCACCCGATGTGGCCTTGCGCCGGAACTGACACTGGCTCCGGGGCCCCTCACCTGCCTTCGGCATCCTCTCCCCGCATGCGGGGAGAGGAAGTCGCTACCTGATTCGTATTGAAATCCGGATGAAAAAAAAGACGCGGCCGAGGCCGCGTCTTCGGTTTCCGCCGATGGCCTGGCGTTTACGGCACGCCGACGATCCGGTTGCTGTACCGCGCCGCGTTGTTCGCGGTCTGCGGATCGGGCGTGGAAGCGGTGGCGGCCGCGTCGAGGTTCAGCGAGTAGATGCTGCTCGGGCGCGCCGGAATGACGATGGCGAAGTCGAAGCGCTGGCTGGCGCCGGCCGCGAACGCGCCGGCGAAGCGGCAAGTTGCTTCGAAGTTCGCGCCATCGCCGCCGACCTCGCACTGCCAGCCGGCTGGCGCGGCGATCGCCACGTTGGCGGCGAGCGCGTCGCCGCGCAGGGTCACCGACGGATTCCACGCCTTGTCCGCGCCGTTGTTGCGCAGGGTCAGCGGGAAGGTTTCGGTGCGGCCGTAGTTCAGCTTGCCGCTCGGGGTCTTCGGGCCGCTGAGCGACACGGCCAGGTCGGCGCTGGCTTCGATGCCGACCGATACGCTGGCCTGGTTGTCGGCGTTGGCGGGGTCGGTAATCTGCGACTGCACGGCGGCGGCCAATCCCAGCGACTTGCCGCCGGCCGAATCCGGCGCAATCGCGGTCAGGGCGAAGTCCGCGCTGGCGCCACTGGCCAGGCTCGGCGTGGCGCAGGTCACCGTCGTGGTGGCGGCGTCCTGCACCGGCGCGGCGCAGGTCCAGCCGTCGGCGGCGGTCACCGCCGGGCTCAGCAGCGCGTCGAACACGAAGGCGACGGCGGCGAAGGCGGCAGCGTTCGGGCCGGTGTTGCCCACGCGGGCGGTGTAGCCGATATCGCTGCCCACGTGCGCGGTGGCCGACGAGGCCTGCAATTGCACCGACAGGTTGGCGCTGCGGAATGCCGGCACCTTGATGCTCAGGCGCACCGGGTCGTGGTCGGACACGCGCAACGGCGTGGCGGCGTCGCCGTAGTGGAACACGCCGAAGTCGGCGTTGATGCGCGCGTGGTCCACGCTCAGGCCGACGTCGTCCAGCGCCAGCGCTTCGTTGACCAGCACGTGGTCGAGGCTCTGCGCATTGCCTTCGAACACGTACGAGTAGCGCTGCGCGGGATCGCCGATCAGCTGCGAGCCGTCGATCAGGATCGAGGTCAGCGGGCTCGGCACCCAGGTCAGCACCTGGTCTTCCGGCGCTTCCTCGCCCTTGATGATGCCCAGCACGTCGGTGTAGCCGTCGTTGAACTCGAAGGCGTTGAAGTCGCCGACCATGACGATCTTCGAACCCGGATGCGCGATCTGCTCGTCCTGCACCAGCTGCGCGGTGAAGCGGGCCTGTTCGGCGCGCTTGGCGCGTACCCGCGCACCGGCGGTCGGCCAGCCGTTGCTGCCGGCGGCGATGCTGTCGATATCGTTGAGCGAACGCAGGTGGTTGGCGATCACCGTGACCGGGTAGGACGCGCCGTTGTCCTGGTGCACGACTGCATGCAGCACCAGCGGCGGGCGATCGTTGAGCAGGCTGCTGCTGCCGTCGGGATTGGCCAGCACGGCGTTCTTGCCGATCTGCTGCACGTCGAGCACTTCGACGCGCGGGCTGGCACCCAGGCTGCGGGTGCTGACCAGGAAGCCGACGTCGATGCCGCCAACGTCGTTGCCTTCCACCAGATAGGCCACGTAACCCGGCGCACGCGCGCAGGTCGTGTTGATCCGGTCGGCGAGGCGCTGCAGGATCGCCAGGTGCTCGACTTCGACCACGCCGAGGATGTCCGGCGCCTTCAGGTAATCGCAGATGGCCCACGCGGTCTTGCCGAGGCGCTTGTCGACGGCGGCGGCCTTCAGCGTCGGCGCGCCGTCGCCATCGGCGACTTCGTCGAAGAAGCGCAACAGGTTGAAGCCGCCGATGGTCACGTCTTCGTAGGCGGGGTCGGCGACCGCTTCCGGCAGCTTGCCGCCCGTCACCGTCGGTGGACTCGTCGCGTCCGGCAGCAGGGCCCAAGTGGCGCTGTAGTAGTCGAGCACGCCGACCAGGCCGTCTACCTGCGCGCCGCCGTCCAGCGACAGCGAAGCGGCGCCGATCTGCTGGCGCGCACGCACCATCAGGCGCTCGGGGTTGGTGTCGAAGCGCGGCGGGTTCTTGTCGGCAGGGATCGGGATGACGTCCAGAACGCCGATGCCGGGCTCGCGGAACGGCGTCGCCGTCTCCGGCAGCTTCACGTAGAACACGCTGTCGGTGCCGCCGATGGCATCGTCCTCGTCGATGCTGCCATCGGTGCCGGAAATCGCGATGGCATGGGCCACGCTGACCCGCATGCCTTCCAGCTTCTCCAGCGTGCCGGGCGCGGCATTGGCGTTGAGCTCGGCGGCGGTGATTTCCACCGGCGCGGGCAGGGCGACACCGGTTTCCAGCACTTCGACCGTCGGCGAGGACAGTTCGGTGATGCTGAGCTGGTTCGGGTTGGTGGAAGGGGTGAATTCCTCGACCTTCGCGGTGACGCGCACGCGGTTGCCGACCGCGGCGCTGGCCGGCGGCGCGCTGGAGGTGAAGACGAATACGCCTTCAGAGGTGGCGGGGTCGCCGTCGTCGTTGGCGCTTTGCAGGAAGAAGCCGTTGTTGAACTTGCGCGCGGTGACGATGCCTTCGGTGACGACTTTCTCGCCCACGTGCGGCGAAACCAGGCCATTGCCCTGGATCTGGGGAATGGTCCGCGGCGTGGCAGGCTCGGGTTGCGGCGGTTCGGCGCTGCTGTTGCGCGGGTTCGGCGTACCGATGCTGAAGTCGGCGCTGTTGTTGTTGGTGTCGACGGAGCCGTCGCCGTTGCGCAGCGCCGCCGTGGTGTTGCTCAGCGTGCCGGTCGGCGCGGTCTCGGCGCAGGTCGCGGTGCTGCCGTAGCCGACGAAGTCGACGATGCCGCCGCCGCTGGGGCAGGCGCCGCTGAGCGCGGTGTTGTTGCTGACCAGCGCGACCTTGCCGGCGGTACCGGCCATGGCGATGGTGCCGGTGGCGTCCGGCGTGGGCAGGTCGGTGGTGCCGCCGGCGCCATCGGCCTGCTTGACCAGATAATAACCGCCGGGCTGGATGCTGCCGCTCAACGCGGTCTTGTTGGTCCAGGACGTGCCAGCGGCGGAAGCGTACTGCACGCTCCAGCCAGTGAGGTCCACTGCCGTCGCGCCGTTGTTGCGCAGTTCGATGAAGTCGCTTTTCAGCGTGGCGCCGCTGTTGCCGCCGCCGCCGTAGACCTGGCTGATGACTACCTGCGCCTGGGCCGCGCCGAACGCGCCGCACAGCACTACCCCGAGCGCCACGCGGCGCAGCAATCCGTACTTCATGCCGTCTCTCTCCGGAAATGGACGCGGGAACCCCACCGCGCCCGGTCATTGTGGCCGAATCCTCGGGCCTGCGCATGACGACCGCATGACGCCGAGCGGGTAACATGGCCGGCCCGCGTCTTCGCCGCCATTCTTCAGGTTCCACATGAGCATCCAGGACAACCAGCGCCCGCTGGAAGCCGGCATCCACACCGATCTGGCCGGACGCGTGACCTATGCGGGCTACCTGCGCCTGGATCGCCTGCTATCCGCGCAGGAACCGTTGTCGCAACCGCCGCACCACGACGAGATGCTGTTCATCGTCCAGCACCAGACCAGCGAGTTGTGGCTGAAGTTGTTGATCCACGAACTGAGCGCGGCCATCGACCACCTGCGCAACGACCGCGTATGGCAATTCGGCAAGGTCGCCGCGCGCTGCAAGCGGGTGTTCGACCAGCTGACCGCGCAATGGTCGGTGCTGGAGACGCTGACGCCTTCCGAGTACATGGAATTCCGCGACGTGCTCGGCCCTTCGTCCGGATTCCAGTCGGTGCAGTACCGCACGGTGGAGTTCCTGCTGGGCAACAAGAACGCGGCGATGCTGAAGGTGTTCGAGCACGATCCGGAAGGCCAGGCGCGGCTGCGCGCCGCGTTGGAGGCGCCGAGCCTTTACGACGAATTCCTGCGTTACCTGGCGCGCTGGGGCCATGCGGTGCCGGTCGCCAACCTGGAGCGCGACTGGTCCAAGCCGCATGCGATGGACACGACGCTGTTGCCGGTGTTCGAACGCATCTACGAAAACCCCAACCAGTACTGGCGCGAGTACGCGCTGTGCGAGGACTTCGTCGACCTGGAAACCCAGTTCCAGCTGTGGCGCTTCCGCCACATGCGCACGGTGATGCGGATCATCGGCTTCAAACGCGGCACCGGCGGTTCCAGCGGCGTGGGCTTCCTCAAGCAGGCGCTGGAATTGACCTTCTTCCCCGAACTGTTCGACGTGCGCACCCAGGTCGGACTCAACCGCTGAGCCTCGTCAGGCGCGGTGGGAGCGGCTATAGCCGCGATGCTTCCGCTTCGTAGAGTCGAGCTTGCTCGACTGCTTTCATGCGGCGGCTGGATAGCGAGAGCAGTCGAGCAAGCTCGACTCTACAGGGTCAGGCATTCGCAAATGGCTGAATTGATTGGGATTTATTCGGGGTCGCAGGATCGGGCAGATTGACGCATCTGTAACTGTTCGTCATCCTGCGCCGTCCCGTTCCCACGGCGGGCTTCCATTCCTGAACGACTTGAGGGGGAAACCGCATGAGCGGTGCCGCAACGACCACGCCGGGGACGATCCCGGAATTCAAGCAAGTAATGGGTCATCCGCGTCCGTTGTGGATGCTGTTCATGACCGAGTTCTGGGAACGCTTCGCGTTCTATGGCATCCGCTGGGCGCTGGTGCTGTACATGGTGGCGGAGTTCTACCAGGGTTCGGGCGAAGGCGAAGCGCCGTCCAGCCGTATCTACGGCGCATACCTGGCGCTGGTATACGCCGCAGCGATCTTCGGCGGCTACATCGCCGACCGCATCCTCGGTTACCAGCGCTCGATCCTGCTCGGCGCGGCGATCATGGCGGTCGGCTTGTTCATGATCGCGTATCCCGACCAGACCATGTTCAAGATCGGCCTGGCCACGGTGATCACCGGCAACGGCATGTTCAAGCCGAACATCTCCGCGATGGTGGGCAAGCTCTACGCGCCCGAAGACCAGCGCCGCGACTCGGGCTTCACCCTGTTCTACATGGGCATCAATTCCGGCGCCTTCATTGCGCCGATCCTGACCGGTTGGTTCTCCGACAAGCTGTTCGGCACCGATGCGATGCCGAACTACAAGGTGGTGTTCATCGCCTCCGGCGTCGGCATGCTGATCAGCCTGGTGTGGTTCTGGTTCGGCCGCCGCCAGCTCGGCGGCATCGGCCGTCCGCTTGAGGGAGGCGCGAGCAAGCTGCGCGTGCTGTACGTGCTGCTGGCTTCTCTGGTCGCGATTCCCTGCTACTACTTCCTGCTTGCCATCGACGCGAGCACGCTGCAATGGGTGCTCAGCGCGATGTTCGTTGGCCTGTGCGTGCTGATCCTGGTCGAAGGCTTCCGCGAAGGAAAGGTGGCGCGCGACAAGGCCATCGCGATGCTGCTCATCTTCCTGTTCAACGTGCTGTTCTGGTGCTTCTTCGAACAGGCCGGCAGCTCGTTCAACTTCCTCGCGCAGAACATCGTCAACCGCGATTTCGGCGGCTGGATCTTCCCGGTCGGCTGGTTCCAGTCGGTCAACTCGCTGGCGATCATCACGGTCGCGCCGGTCCTTGCCTGGCTGTGGATCAAGATGGGCCGAAACAACCCGTCGATCCCGCGCAAGTTCGGCCTGGGCATCATCTTCAACGGCCTGGCCTTCCTGCTGTTGATGTTCGCCCTGTCCAGCCTGGTCGACGATGCCGGCAAGGTGCCGTTCTGGACGCTGTTCATGGTCTACGTGATCCAGTCGGTGGGCGAGCTGTGCCTGTCGCCGATCGGCCTGTCGATGACCACCAAGCTGGCGCCGGTGAAGCTGGTCGGCTTCGCGATGGGCGGCTGGTTCCTGTCCACCGGCATCGGCAACAACCTGTCGGGCATCTTCGCCAGCCATGTCAGCGGTGAGACCGGCATGACCGTGGCGTCGGCGCATGCCGGCTACACGCAGGGCTTCTGGATCCTGATCATCGGCGGCGTTGCGCTGTTCCTGATCGCGCCGCTGATCCAGAAACTGATGCACGGCGTGAAGTAATCGCCGACGGCATCGAGTGGAAAACGGCGGCCTAGGCCGCCGTTTTCTTATGGCATCCGGTAGTCGGGCGTGGGGGTGGGCACGCTTTTTTGCCCGCCTCCGAGAATTGCACGGTGGGCACGAAAGGCGTGCCCGCCCTGCGACTGCAGCGGCGATTGGCCCGTCAGATGTGCTCGTTCATCCGCTTCAGGCCTTCCTTGCCCAGCTTGTCGATCAGACGGTCGAGCTGCGCGCGTTCCTCATCGCTGAGCGGGCTGAGCAGCTGGCGCTCGCATTCCAGCACCATCGGCGCGACCTCGTCGTAGACGCGGAACCCGTCCTCGGACAGGGTCAGCACCGAGCGGCGGCGGTCGTCGCCGTGGATCTCGCGCTGGATCAGGCTGCGCTCCAACAGGCGCGCAACGGCGCGGCTGACCGCCACCTTGTCCATCGCGGTGCGCTCGGTGACTTCGCGCGCGGACAGGCCGGGGAAGCGGCCCAGCACCGCCATGACCCGCCATTCGGTGATGGCCAGGCCGAAGCGGCGGTGGTATTCGCCGGCGATGGCGCTGCTGACCTTGTTCGACAGGACGCTGAGCCGGTACGGCACCAGCCGCTCCAGGTCGAGGATTTCGTGGGAGGACGTTTCAGGCTTGGACGGGGTCATGTGGCGCTGCCGCTTGCTTATGGTTACAGTTGAAACTATAAAGAGCGTCTACGTAAGTCTTCCACGCGGCGGCGCATCCTGTGCGGGCCGCGTCACCGAGGAGTCGCCATGAGCGCACAACCCCCCCGTGGCATGCAAGTCACGACCTTCGACAACCCCATGGGCATCGACGGCTTCGAGTTCGTCGAGTATGCCGCGCCGGCCGGGCAGGGCGGCGCGCTGCACGATTATTTCCGCAAACTGGGCTTCGTCCAGGTGGCCCGGCACAAGACCCGGCCGATCAGCACCTACCGCCAGGGCGACTGCACCTTCCTGATCAACGAGGATCCGGATTCGTTCGCCGCGCGCTTCGCCGCGCAGCACGGACCCAGCGCCTGCGGCTTCGCCATCCGGGTCAACAAGCTGGCCGAATGGGCACGGGTGCAGGCGCTGAAGAACGGCGCAGAATCCTTCGACGCCGCCGACGAGCTGACCAAGGCGGTGGCGGCGCCGGTGATCAAGGGCATCGGCGGCTGCATGCTGTACATCGTCGACCGCTACGACGACAAGGGCACCATCCACGACCCCGATTACGAATACCTGCCGGGCGTCGAGCTGATGCCGAAGGGTTTCGGCCTGACCTTCATCGACCACCTGACCCACAACCTGTACCACGGCAACATGGCCAAGTGGGCGGACTACTACGAGCGGCTGTTCAATTTCCGCGAGATCCGCTACTTCGACATCAAGGGCGCGAAGACCGGCCTGCTGTCGAAGGCGATGACCGCGCCCGACGGCATGGTGCGCATTCCGTTGAACGAGTCGTCCGACCCGAAGTCGCAGATCAACGAATACCTGGACACCTACCACGGCGAAGGCATCCAGCACATCGCCTGTTTCACCGACGATATCTACACGACGGTGGAGAAGATGCGCGCGGCGGGCGTCGAGTTCCTCGACACGCCGGACACCTATTTCGAGGTGATCGACCAGCGCATCCCCGAGCATGGCGAGGACGTGGCGCGGCTGGCGAAGAACAAGATCCTGATCGACGCCGATCCGGAAACGCACAAGCGCAAGCTGCTGCAGATCTTCACCCAGAACGCGATCGGCCCGATCTTCTTCGAGATCATCCAGCGCAAGGGCAACGAAGGCTTCGGCGAAGGCAACTTCCAGGCGCTGTTCGAGAGCATCGAGCGCGACCAGATGAAGCGCGGCGTGCTTTAAGACTTTTTCGACGCGGATCAACGCGGATAGAATCGGGCAAGGCATGGACGATTCACGGAATGATCCGCGTTCATTCGCGTCTATCCGCGTCAAAAGTACGCTTCGAGGACAACGGCGATGAATGTTGGCTACATGACCGGTTTCGGCAACGAATTCGCGACCGAAGCGGTCGCCGGCGCGCTGCCGGTCGGGCGCAATTCGCCGCAGAAGGTCGCGCACGGCTTGTACGCCGAGCAGCTGTCCGGCACTGCGTTCACCGCGCCGCGCGGTGAGAACCGGCGCAGCTGGCTGTATCGCCTGCGCCCCGCGGGGGTGCATGGCGAATTCGCGCCGTTCCTGCAGCCGCGCTTTCACAACGATTTCGGCGATGGTCCGGTGACGCCGGAGCGGTTGCGCTGGAGTCCGTTGCCCTTGCCGCAGGCGCCGACCGATTTCATCGAAGGCCTTTACACGATGGCCGGCAATGGTTCTGCCGCCGCGCAGCACGGCGTCGGCATCCACCTGTACGCGGCGAACGTATCGATGCACGGCCGCTATTTCTACGACGCCGACGCCGAGCTGCTGATCGTGCCGCAGCAGGGCCGGCTGCGCATCGCCACCGAGCTGGGCGTGCTGGACGTCGAGCCGCAGCAGGTCGCGGTGCTCCCGCGTGGCGTGCGTTTCCGCGTCGACCTGCTGGATGGCGCGTCGCGCGGTTATGTGTGCGAGAACTTCGGCGCGCTGCTGCGCCTGCCCGACCTCGGTCCCATCGGCGCCAATGGCCTGGCCAATCCGCGCGATTTCGAAACGCCGGTCGCCGCCTACGAAGACCTGGAAGGCGAGTTCGAACTGGTGGCCAAGTTCCAGGGCCACCTGTGGCGCGCGCCGATCGGCCATTCGCCGCTGGACGTGGCCGGCTGGCACGGCAACTACGCGCCGTACCGCTACGACCTGCGCCGCTTCAACACCATCGGTTCGATCAGCTTCGACCATCCGGATCCGTCGATCTTCACCGTGCTGACTTCGCCCAGCGACACCCACGGCACGGCGAACCTCGATTTCGTAATCTTCCCGCCGCGCTGGCTGGTGGCGCAGGACACGTTCCGGCCGCCGTGGTTCCATCGCAACATCGCCAGCGAGTTCATGGGCCTGGTGCACGGCGTGTACGACGCCAAGGCCGAAGGCTTCGCGCCCGGCGGTGCGTCGCTGCACAACTGCATGAGCGGACATGGCCCGGACGCGGCGACCTTCGAGAAAGCCAGCAACGCAGACCTGTCGAAGCCGGACGTGATCGCCGACACCCTGGCCTTCATGTTCGAGACGCGCGCGGTGATCCGTCCGGTCGCGCAGGCGCTGGAAGCGAAGCACCGGCAGCGCGATTACCCGCAGTGCTGGGCGGGCTTGAAGAAGAATTTCCGCGGCTGAGCCTCAGGCGACGGCCGGCGCCGCGTCGGCTTGCTGCAACGCGGGCAGGTAGGGCTCGGGCAATACTTCGGTCAGGCGTTCGCGCACGCGCTGCGCCAGCGTCGGGCTGGCCGCCTGGCGCAGGCAATGCAGCGCGGCCAGCAATTGCACCAGCGTGTCCTCGTCGCCTTGCGCGGCCTGCAGCCGGTCGCGATGCCAGGCCGCATCCGGATGGCGCTGCAGTTCGAGCATGCCGAGCAGGTACAGCTTGGCGGCGACCAGCGAACGGCGGCGCGCGGAAGCGGCAACGGTATCGGCCGCCGATACGGGTGCCTGTGGTGGCGGTGCTTCGACCACGGCGACCAGATAGCCCGCGTCGCGCAGCCGCCGGATATGGGACGGCGTTTCGGGGCCGAGCATCGAAGTCAGTTCCTCGACGCTGCGCTGGCCGTCGCACAGGATCAGCACGCGGCGTTCGCGCAGGGTCAGGCTCCCGTCGCGGATGGACAGGGCTTGCCGGGCCTGGTCGGTCTTGCGGGGCTGCATGCGTGGGTCCGCCTTCGAGCCGCCGCACGTTGCGCGCGGGAAGTTACGTCCGCGTGACATTTCCCCGTCGACGCGTCGCGAAGGCGGCGGCATGCGATGCTATCGGCAGGACCCATGGACTGACGGAGTACGCAGATGCGCGCCGGAATCTTCCCGTTGATCGTGTTGTCGCTCGCCGCCTGCAAGGCCCCTGCGCCGGCGGAACCGGCCGCGGGAAAACCCGCGCAGTCGCAGCAGGCCGCAACCCCCGCGCCGATCGAAGCGCCGCCTGCCGAACCCACGGCACCCGCAACGGGCTCGCTGCACGTCGATCTTCCGGCCGAAGGTGCGATCAGCCTTGCTGGTTTCGGCCCCGCGAAATTCGGCGCGAGTGCCGAGGAAGTACGCATGGCCTGGGGCGGCGATCTCGGCGACGCGAAGCCGGACGAACCAGGCGGCTGCTATTACCTCATTCCTGCCACGCAGGCGAAGCAGGGCTACAAGATCGCCTTCATGATCGAAGGCGACAAGTTCGTGCGCCTCGACGTGGCCTCCGACGAGATCGTTGCGCCCGGCGGCGGCAAGATCGGCATGGGCGAAGCCGAACTGCAGAAGCTGTACCACGGCGCATTGCAGTCGATGCCGCACAAGTACGTCGAAGGCGGAAACTACCTGTCGGTGGCCGCCAGTGGCGTGGCACCGAGCAAACTGGTGTTCGAGACCGACGAGAACGGCAAGGCCACCGAATGGCGCATCGGCCTGACGCCGCAGGTGGATTACGTCGAAGGCTGTTCCTGAGCGTGCGGCCGGCCGGGCTAGGCTGGCCGTCTTCGCGGAACTGCGCATAGAATCGCCCGAACCGCCGGGGAGGGACTTGTGATGGCAGAGGCTTGGGGCTTTTTCGTGCTGGGGCTGGTGCTGCTGGCGCTGGGCGGCGATTCCATCGTCAAGGGCGCATCGGGGTTGGCGCAGAAACTCGGTGCGTCGCCCTTCGTCGCCGGCCTGTTGCTGGTCGCCTTCGGTACCTCGCTGCCGGAACTGTTCGTCAACGCCTACGCCGTCGTCCACGGCCAGGCCGAACTGGCGTTGGGCAACGCCATCGGCAGCAATGTCGCCAACCTCGGCCTGACCCTGGGCCTGGCGGCGATGGCCGCGCCGCTGCTGGCGCATATGCGCGTGCTGTCGCCGCTGCAGGTGTTGCTGGCGGTGGCGACGTTCGCGCTGATCGTCTTTTCGCTGGATGGTGCGGTCGGTCGCATCGAAGGCATCGTGTTGCTGCTTGGCTTCGTCGCCATGCTGGCGTTCCTGCTGGCGCGCGCGCGCGGCGAGAGCGCCCAGGTGCAGCAGGGCGTGGAGGCATTCGCCGCGACGCGCACGGTGTTGTGGCTGAACGTGTTGCGCTTCGTCATCGCCGCCGCATTCCTGTATTACGGCGCGAAGTTCGTCGTGCAGGCCGCACCCCAGATCGGCACGGCCTGGGGCTGGTCGCCGCTGCTGGTCGGCTTGTTGCCGGTGGCCATCGGCACGGCCCTGCCGGAAGCGGCCGCCGCGATCGCCGCGGCGCGGCGCGGGCAGGGCGACATGGTGCTGGGGCACGTACTGGGTTCGAGCCTGTTCAATCTGTTGGTGATCGTCGGCGGCATGGCGGCGCTGTCGCCGGCGCCGATCCAGTTGCCCGACCTGTGCGTGCGCTATGCGTTGCCGGCGTCGATGGCGTTCTGCCTGACCCTGTATCCGATGCTGCGCGGGGATCTGCAGATCAAGCGTTACGAGGGCGGAATCCTGCTGGGCGCGTTCGTGCTGTGGGTTGCGTTCGCGGTGTACCTGATCGGTTCCGCGCAGGATGTCATGCCGATCCGCTGATTTTTGTTCGTCATCCCAGCGAAAGCTGGCATCCATTTTGCTTTTGCTCCCGTAGGAGCGCACGTTGGTGCGCGAGTACGAGAATGAAACCGTGTAGACAGTTCCTCGATGCATGAGGTTTCCGGTCGCGCACCAAGGTGCGCTCCTACAGAAGCTTTCGCGCTGGCACGCGAGTCACTTTTCTTTGCTTGTGCAAAGAAAAGTAACCAAAAGAAAGCACACCCTTCCTCGCGCCCTTCGCTGCGCGAAGGGTCCGCGGAGCCGGCGGGAATTTTCGGAAGGCACATCCATGTGCCCTCCGAAAACGACGCGCATCCTGCGCGTCGCCCCTGCGGGGTTTACCCACCGGCTCCGCCGCTGTGGACGGGCCCGAAAAGCAAAAACAACGGCCTGATTACTGCAAACTTGTCTGCGGACGCGTATTCAACCTAGCATCGCCCAATGAGCCGCCCCCGTCCCGTCGCCCGCACCTTGCACCTGCTGCGCGAGTTCTTCCGCCTGCAGGCCGCCGGTGGCATCGTGCTGATCGTTGCCGCGACGCTGGCGATGCTGGCGGCGAATTCGCCGTTGCACGATGCTTATGAGCATTTCCGCCATCTGCCGATCGGCTTCGCAGTCGGTGCATTCGCGATGGACCATCCGCTGGAATGGTGGGTCAACGACGCGCTGATGGCGGCGTTCTTCCTGCTGGTGGCGCTGGAGATCAAGCGCGAGACGCTCAGCGGGCAGCTTTCGAGTTTCGACCAGATGCTGCTGCCTGTGCTGTGCGCGGTCGGAGGCGTGGCCGTGCCGGCGCTGATCTTCTGGGGCGTGAACCATGCCGATCCGGTCGCGATGCGCGGCTGGGCGATTCCCACCGCCACCGACATCGCCTTCGCCCTGGGCATCCTTGCGCTGCTCGGTCCGCGCGTGCCGCTGGGGATGAAGCTGCTGCTGTCGACGATCGCCGTGGTCGACGACCTGGTCGCGATCCTGATCATCGCGATCTTCTACACGGAGCAGTTGTCGATCGGCCACCTGGCTTGGGCCGGCGCGGGCATCGGCCTGATGTTGCTGCTGAACTGGCGTGGGGTGACCCGGTTGTGGCCGTACCTGGTGCTGGGCGCGGTGGTCTGGTACTTCGTGCTGCAGTCGGGCGTGCACGCGACATTGGCCGGCGTGGTCACCGGCTTGCTGATTCCGTTGCGTGGGCCAAACGAAGGACACTCGCCGCTGGAACACCTCGAACACGCACTGCATCCTTGGGTCGCGTACCTGATCCTGCCCTTATTCGCCTTCGTCAACGCGGGATTGGCCCTAGGCGGCATGCAGGCGGGCGATGCGATGGCACCGGTGCCGCTGGGCATCGCGGTCGGTCTGCTGCTGGGCAAGCCGGTCGGCATCGTCGCCACCGCGCTCATGGCGCGGATGGCCGGCATCGCGCGCTATCCGGAAGGAATGGGTTTTCCGGCGATGCTCGGCCTGGGCATGCTGTGCGGCGTCGGCTTCACGATGAGCCTGTTCATCGCCAAGCTCGCTTACGGCAATGTCGGTGGCCACTTCGGAGAAGCGGCGGTGCTGGGCGTGCTGTGCGGATCGCTGCTGTCGGCGGTACTCGGCTGGTCGTGGCTGCGGATGACGTTGAAGCCGACGACGACGGCCAATGGCTGAACCCGTGGCTCAGTATTTCCAGCCCATCTTGCGATAGAACTTCGCCAGCACCCAGATCGGGCCGATCAGCAGGTAGGTCAGATCGGTGAAGAAGCTCGGCTTCTTGCCTTCGAACAGCTTGCTGTGGCCGATGAACTGCGCGATCCAGGCGACGACGAAGACGCCCACGGCCAGCTTGAACAGGCCGCCCAGGCCGTATTCGGCCTGCAGCAGCCGGCACAGGCAGCCCATGAAGAAGAACGCCGCGAGCATGCCGAAGCCGATCGGCCGCGACAGGCGGTAATAGAACATCCACGCACCGAACATCGCCAAGGCCGCCCATACCCCCGTCTTGAACAGGGTGCCGAACACCGGGATGCACCACAGCAAAGCGACCACCGACCACAGGATCGCCGGCACGGCGAATACGTGGATCAGCTGGTTGGTGGGGTGCTGGTGGTCGGCGGAATAACTGGCGAAGAAGCGGTCGATGGGCCGTTCGGCGGTGGCGTGCATGGGCTCTCTGGCTAGCGGGCATGTCCGATCTGCGCGAAGCATACGCCTTTCGCCGGGGCGTGGCATGGCCACGCCTGAAGCGCGATCTAAGCCGGTGTGGGAGCGACGTAAGTCGCGAATATCGAAGCGACGCCACTAAAACGAGGCCGGGAGGATTGTCTACACAAGTCACCCGCCACTGGCTGCCGCTGCGATCGGCAACAACTTGGCTCCGACTTCGCGACTTACGTCGCTCCCACACCGGCTTAGATCGCGATGCCGGCCAGCTTCTGCAACGCCTCGGCGTACTTGGCGCGGGTGCGTTCGATCACTTCGGCCGGGAGCTTCGGGCCGGGCGCGGTCTTGTTCCAGTCCAGCGTTTCCAAGTAGTCGCGCACGAACTGCTTGTCGTAGCTCGGCGGGCTGGTGCCGACTTCGTACTGATCGGCCGGCCAATAGCGCGACGAGTCCGGGGTCAGCATCTCGTCCATGACATGCAGGCGGCCGTCGGCGTCGGTGCCGAACTCGAACTTGGTGTCGGCCAGCAGGATGCCGCGCTGCGCGGCGAATTCGGCGGCGAAGCGATACAGGCGCAGGGTCGCGTCGCGGACCTTCTCGGCCAGATCGGCGCCGACCGTCTTGACCATGCTGTCGAAGTCGATGTTCTCGTCGTGGTCGCCGACGGCGGCCTTGGTCGACGGGGTGAAGATCGGCTCCGGCAATTGCTCGGCCTGGCGCAGGCCGGCGGGCAGTTCGATGCCGCTGACCTTGCCGGTACGCTGGTAGTCCTTCCAGCCGCTGCCGATCAGGTAGCCGCGGGCGATGGCTTCCACCGGCACCGGCTTGAGCTTCTTCGTCACCACTGCGCGCTGGCCATACAGGGCAGGGTCGACGCCCGCGGGCAGCACGCTGGCCACGTCGATGCCAGTCAGGTGATTGGGCATCAGGTCCGCGGTCTGCGCGAACCAGAAGTTGGAGATCTGGCAGAGCATCTCGCCCTTGCCGGGAATCGGGTCGGGCAACACCACGTCGAACGCGCTGAGGCGGTCGGTGGCGACCATCAGGAGGTATTCGCCGGGCGGCGCGCCTTCGGGCAGGCATTCGCGCGGCAGGTCGAAAACATCGCGCACTTTGCCGCGGTGGCGCAGCGGCAGGCCGGGCAGGTCGGATTCAAGCAACGTCGTGGGCACGGACACTCCTGCAAGCGTGGCGGCTGCGCCCGGGCCGGAGGCCCGCGGACGGCAGCGGGCCGCGTAGTGTACGACTGTGGGGGCGCCGTGTACCGTAAAATGCGGGTCGGATTTCCACGCAGGGCGGCGAATGACCCGCTGGTACGGCAAATTGCTGGGTTTCATCGCCGGCTGGCTGCTGATGCGCCACCCCGTCGGCGGGCTGATCGGCCTGCTGGTCGGCCATGCCTTCGACAGCGACTGGTTCAGCCTGTCCCGCGACAACCCGTATCGGGTGTTCAACCTGACCAGCGACGCCAGCGATGCCGAAGTCGACCAGGCCTATCGCCGGCTGATTTCCCAGTACCACCCCGACAAGCTGGCCGGCGCGGCCCCCGAGTTGCGCGCGCAGGCCGAAGCCAAGGCGCGTGAAATCAACGCCGCCTACGACCGCATCCAGAAACTGCGCAAACGCTGAGCGAACCCATGTCCAACTGCATCATCGCCCCGTCGATTCTTTCCGCCGATTTCGCCCGGCTCGGCGAAGAAGTCGACAACGTGCTGAAGGCCGGCGCGGACTGGATCCACTTCGACGTGATGGACAACCACTACGTGCCCAACCTGACCATCGGCCCGATGGTCTGCGCGGCGCTGCGCAAGCACGGGGTCGCCGCGCCGATCGACGTGCACCTGATGGTGTCGCCGGTGGATCGGATCGTGCCGGATTTCGCCGAAGCCGGCGCCAGCGTGATCAGCTTCCATCCCGAAGCGAGCGACCACGTCCATCGCACCATCCAGCTGATCAAGTCGCATGGCTGCAAGGCGGGACTGGTGCTGAACCCGGCCACGCCGGTAGACGTGCTGGACTGGGTGCTGGAAGACCTCGACCTGGTGCTGCTGATGTCGGTCAACCCGGGCTTCGGCGGCCAGGCTTTCATCCCCTCGGCGCTGGACAAGCTGCGCGTGGTGCGCAAGAAGATCGACGCGCTGGGCAAGCCGATCCGGCTGGAGATCGACGGCGGGGTGAAGGCCGACAACATCCGCGAGATCGCCGCCGCGGGCGCCGACACCTTCGTCGCCGGTTCGGCCATCTTCAACGCCCCGGACTACAAGGCGATGATCGAGAAGATGCGCGCCGAGGTTGCCGCGGCGCATTAGTTGCAAATGAAATGGGGCGATGGCCTGCGCCACCGCCCCGGAAGATTGGAGGCTGATCCTGCCTCCGCCAGTCGTCCCTGCTATGACTTTCCACGTTAGCCGTTCCGGATGACAGGAATGTGACCTTGCTCTTGTAGGAGCACCCTTCAGGGCGCGACGAGGGTCCGGTCGCGCCCTGAAGGGCGCTCCTACGGGGCGGATCGGTTAAAGTTGGCGCGTGACCCCGCAGACGCTCCCCCGCGATCTTCCTTCCGCTCGCCGGCCCTGGCGATGGTGGCCCGTCGCCGTCGTCCGCCCCGCCACTGTTTCCCGGAAGGAAAGCTGCCTTGATTTCGTTCGAGCAATTCCAGCGCCACGCCGCTGAAGGCCATACCCGCATCCCTGTCGTCCGCGAAGTGCTGTCCGACCTGGACACGCCGCTGTCGGTTTATCTGAAGCTCGCCGACGCGCCCCATACCTATCTGTTCGAATCGGTCGAGGGCGGCGAACGCTTCGGCCGCTATTCGATCATCGGCCTGCCGGCGAAGCGGGTCATCGCGTTCCGCGGCCACACGCTGGAAGCGCGCGAGAACGGTCGCCTGGTCGAAAGCCGCGATGTCGCCGATCCGTTCGCCGAAGTCGAAGCCCTGCGCGCCGCGCAGCGCGTGCCGAAGCTGGAAGGCCTGCCGGGCTTCAGCGGTGGCCTGGTCGGCTGGTTCGGCTTCGAGTGCATCGAATACATCGAGAAGAAACTCGCCGCTAATCCGAATCCCGACCAGCTCGGCACGCCGGACATCCTGCTGATGCTGAGCGAGGAAGTCGCCGTGTTCGACAACCTCAAGGGCCGGCTGTACCTGATCGTGCACGCCGATCCTTCGCAGGAAAACGCCTGGGAAAGCGCCCAGGCGAGGCTGGACCAGTTGGTCGCCAAGCTGCGCGGCACCGCCACCGCCTACCCGCCGCCGATCCGCCGCGACGTGCTCGACGAAAGCCATTTCGTCTCCGGCTTCACCCGCGAAGGCTTCATCGACGCGGTGGAGAAGTCGAAGGAATACATCCGCGCCGGCGACATCTTCCAGGTGGTGCTGAGCCAGCGCCTCAGCGTGCCGTTCGCCGCGCGCCCGGTCGACGTGTACCGCGCGTTGCGCGCGCTGAATCCGTCGCCGTACATGTATTTCCTCGACGTGGGCGACATGCAGGTGGTCGGCTCGTCGCCGGAAATCCTGGTGCGCCTGCAGGACGGCGAGGTGACAGTGCGCCCGATCGCCGGCACTCGCCCTCGCGGCAAGACCCACGAGGAAGACCTAGCCCTGGAAGCCGAATTGCTCGCCGATCCGAAGGAACGCGCCGAGCACCTGATGCTGATCGACCTGGGCCGCAACGACGTCGGCCGTGTGTCCGAAGCGGGCAGCGTCGAAGTCGGCGACAGCTTCGTGATCGAACGCTACAGCCATGTGATGCACATCGTCAGCGAAGTCACCGGCAAGTTGCTGCCGCGCCTGAGCTATGCCGACGTGTTGCGTGCCACATTCCCCGCCGGCACGGTCAGCGGCGCGCCGAAGATCCGTGCGCTGGAAGTAATCCGGGAACTGGAGCCGATCAAGCGCAACGTCTACGCCGGCAGCATCGGCTACATCGGCTGGCACGGCGATGCCGACACCGCCATCGCCATCCGCACCGCGGTGATCAAGGACGGCAAGCTGCACGTGCAGGCCGGTGCGGGCATCGTCTACGATTCCGACCCGGAGAAGGAGTGGGACGAGACCATGAACAAGGGCAGGGCGCTGTT
Source organism: Pseudoxanthomonas helianthi (assembly GCF_017939625.1). Classification (GTDB taxonomy): domain Bacteria; phylum Pseudomonadota; class Gammaproteobacteria; order Xanthomonadales; family Xanthomonadaceae; genus Pseudoxanthomonas_A; species Pseudoxanthomonas_A helianthi. The sequence goes on along the minus strand of NZ_JAGKTC010000001.1, from coordinate 415,514 downwards.
CCGTGCGGTCGCGGAGGCGGCGAAGGGCTTGTGATCCACTCGTATACGGGAACAACGACATGACCGACGACGTCGGCGACTTTCAGGAGAACTGGTTCGAGCACAACGTTCCGCGTTGGCGTGAATGGTTGGGCAGTTTCTCCGGACGCACGGGGTTGCGTGCGCTCGAGATCGGCAGCTTCGAGGGCCGGTCGACGCTGTGGCTGTGCGAGAACATCCTTACGGCGGACGACGCGCGCATCGACTGCGTGGATTTCTTCGCCCCGGATCCGGTCTACGGCGATTACCACGCCCGTTTCCGGCAAAACACCGCGGCGCACCGGGCGAAGATCCGCGAACACGCCGGCGCCAGTTTCGACATGCTGCGCAAGCTCGAGGGGCCTTACGACATCGTCTATGTCGATGGATGGCATTCCGCGTTCGGCGCACTGGCCGATGGCGTGATGGCGTGGCCGTTGCTGAAGGTCGGCGGCGTGATGATCTTCGACGACTATCTGTGGGTGCCGCCCAAGCTGGGCGAGCCGGAAAAACCGAGCGGGTTGTCGCGCCGGTTGACCAAGTTGCGCGGCGGCGATTGGCGCAGGGAAGCCCGGTTGCGTCAGATCGACAGCGTGGCCGTGGACACACCCAAGCTGGGCGTCGATGGCCTTCTGGCGACGCTGCGGGGGTACCACGAGGTCATCGGCAGCGATTATCAGCTGGCCGTGCGCAAGACCCGCGGTTTCGATCAGGGCCAGGTCGGCCACGACACTTAGCGCCACGCCGCTGCGCCGCGCGGATTAAATTTCCTTCATGCTCCGGCAAGCGCGTCTTCGGGCGGGCCGGCGCAACCTGTCGCCAATGGATCGACGATCCAGATGCGGTTCCCTCCATCCGTCGACAGGACACACGATCATGCAGACCAAGCCCGTTCTCCTCGGCCTCGCCCTGGCCCTGAGCTCCGCCACCGTTTTCGCCGCCACCACGCCGGCGACCCCGGCAACGCCGGCCAAGCCCGCCGCCGCGGCGACCACCGCCAAGTCGGACAGCAAGGCGCCGGTCAAGAAGCACCACCGCCACCATGCCGCCAAGGCCGCGGCCGCCAAGCCGGCCGATGCGTCCACCAGCAAGTAAGCCGCACGCCACGTAGCAAGCCCGTGGCGGCCGGGTAATTTCGCCAGGCCCCGCTGTCTCCCCGGCGGGGCTTTTTGTTGGCGCCGGCGCCACGTTGTCGCCGGTGTCGTATCCTCGACACGCTTCCGAGGAAACCGCATGCGCATCCTGCTGGTCGAAGACGACACGCATATCGCCGCCTTCATCGCCAAGGGCCTGAAGGAAGACGGACACAGTGTCGATCATGCCGACAATGGCAAGGACGGGCTGTTCCTCGCCACCACCGAAAGCTACGACGCCCTGGTGCTGGATCGCATGCTGCCGGCGCTCGACGGCCTGACCCTGCTGCGCACGCTGCGCGGGGCCGGCAACCGCACTCCGGTGCTGATGCTGACCGCGCTGGGCGACGTCGACCACCGCGTCGAAGGCCTGCGCGCCGGCGCCGAGGACTACCTGGTGAAGCCGTTCGCCTATGCGGAGCTCAGCGCCCGCCTGGACAGCCTGGCCCGGCGCGGCGCAGCCGGCGGCGAACTGCCGACCCGACTCAAGGTCGGCGAACTCGAACTCGACTTGCTGAAGCGTTCCGCGCTGCGCGCCGGCAAGGCCATCGAACTGCAGCCGCGCGAATTCCGCCTGCTCGAATACCTGATGCGCCAGGCCGGCCGGGTAGTCACCCGGACCATGCTGCTCGAGGCGGTGTGGGACTACCACTTCGATCCGCAGACCAACGTCATCGACGTGCACGTCAGCCGGTTGCGGCAGAAGATCGACCAGGGTTTCGAAACGCCGATGCTGCACACCGTGCGCGGCGCGGGCTACCGGCTCGGCGAATGAGCGCGGCGCCGCGCTCGACCAGTTTCCGCCTGGCGCTGGCGGTGTCGCTGTCGTTCTTCTCCGCCTTCACCTTGCTCGGCGCCGGGGTGTACTTCGCCGTGTCCGCGCTGCTGGACAAGGATGCGCGCGAGGTGGTGCGCGCCGACGCCGCCGGGTTGTCCGACCTGTACCGGCAATCCGGGCGTGCGCAGTTGCTGGAGGAAATCCGCGGCCGCGTCGAAGAGCCCGACGACCCGGACGCGGTATATGCCCTGCTCGACGCGAACGGGAAGGTCCTCGCCGGCAATTTCAGCCGCCTGCCGCGCTGGCCCGCGTCGAAGCGCTGGGTCGAATTCCGCGACATCGACGGCGATGGCGACCCGCGGGTGATCGCATCGCTGCAACGCCTGCCGGATGGCGGCACCTTGCTGACCGGCGTGCGCGCGCGTTCGCAGGATGGCTTCCTTGCGCTGATGCTGCGCGCGGCGTTGGCCGCGCTGATCGTCGCGGCGCTGGTCGGCGCGTTGATCGGCTGGTTGACCACGCGCTGGGTGGGCGCCCGGCTGCGTGCGCTGGACGCGACCGCGGCGCGGGTGGGCGAGGGCGAACTGGGCCTGCGCGTGCGCAGCGACGGCAGCGGCGACGCCTTCGACCGGGTGGCGCGCCGCTTCAACGCGATGCTCGATCGCATCGAAACACTGATAGACGGCGTGCGCCACGCCACCGACCACATCGCCCACGACCTGCGCACGCCATTGACCCGCTTGCGCAATCGCCTGGATGCCCTGCGCCGTCGCGAACGGCCGGTCGCGGCGGGCGAATTGGACGAGGCCATCGGCGAAACCGACCAGTTGCTGCAATCGTTCAGCGCGCTGCTGCGGCTGTCGCGGATCGAAGCGCAGGCGCCCGCCGGAAGCGGCCCGGAAGTGCGGCTGGACACGCTGGCCGGCGATGCGATCGAGTTGTATGCGGCGGTCGCCGCCGAGCGCGGCATCGTCGTGCGCGGCGATTTCGCCCCGGCAACGGTGCATGGCGACGCCGACCAGTTGTTCCAGATGCTGGCCAACCTGCTCGACAACGCGGTCAAGTTCAGCCCCGACGGCGGCGAGGTGTTGGTGCAGGTCGTGGCGGAAGCGGGGCAGGCCGCGGTCCAGGTGCGGGACCAGGGGCCGGGGATCCCGGAGGCCGAGCGCGAGCGGGTATTCGACCGCTTCGAGCGGCTCGACGCGGCCCGCGGCACTCCCGGCACCGGACTGGGGCTGAGCCTGGTGCGCGCCATCGCCCAGCGCCATGGGGGCGGCATCGTATTGGGCGACGGCCGGCCCGGGCTGGTCGTGCGGGTGGTCCTGCCCCGCGCCGACGCCTGATGATGCATTGCGTCATCGGGGCGGGGCGGCTAGATTGCCCTTCCCCCACCGGCGCCGATGGAGGCCGCCGTGCTGTTGATGATCGACAACTACGACTCGTTCACCTACAACCTCGTCCAGTACCTTCAGGCGCTGGGCGCGGAAGTGCGGGTGGAGCGCAACGACGCGTTGAGCGTGGACGAGATCGAGAAACTGGCGCCGGAGCGCATCGTGGTGTCGCCGGGGCCATGCACGCCGAACGAGGCCGGCGTGTCGCTGCAGGTGATCGAACGGCTCGGCCGCAACACGCCGATCCTCGGCGTCTGCCTCGGCCATCAGAGCATCGGCCAGGCATACGGCGGCAAGGTGATCCGCGCGGGGCGGATCATGCACGGCAAGACCTCGCACATCCGCCATGAAGGCCATGGCGTGTTCGCCGGCCTGCCCGATGGTTACGAAGCGACCCGCTACCACTCGCTGGTCGTGGAGAAATCGTCGCTGCCGGCCGAGCTCGAAGTCACCGCATGGACCGAGAACGACGACGGCAGCTTCGAGGAAATCATGGGCCTGCGCCACCGCGAATTCCCCGTGGAAGGCGTGCAGTTCCATCCCGAATCGATCCTGACCGAACACGGCCACGCGCTGCTGAAGAACTTCCTGGAACGCTGAAATGCCGGCTTCCGCAAGGCTTTTCGTGGTGATGATCGGCGGTACCCATCCCAAGGCGCGCATCGAACTGCACGACGTGGCCTTCGCCGTCGGCGACAGCCTGCAGGCGACCTATCCGCAGCTGCGCGAGCAGTGGTTCGGCGAACCGCGCGGCCTGCACGTCGATTCGTGGATGGAAGTGGATGGCGTCGGGCCCTACCAGGTACGTTTCTCCGACGCGCCCGCGCCGGCGGACTCGCCGCGGTTGTTCTTCATCAACCTCGGCGGTTACGAAAAGGACGTGTTCGGCGAAGCGCACAAGTACCTGCTGATCGTCGCCAACGACGCGGGCGAGGCCAAGGCGAAGGGCAAGGCGCAGGCCGACGCGGGCTGGCTGCTGCCGCACAAGGACGCGCTGTACGATGTCGACGCGTGCATTCCGGTCGATTCGGTCGGCGGTCGCCACGTCGCGCTGGTCGAAGGCCCGCATCGCGGCATCGCCTGCGCCAGCGACTACCTCGTCATCTCCTGATCCGTCCAGAACCATGTCGATCACTCCGCAAGAAGCCCTGCAGCGCACCATCGAGCATCGCGAGATCTTCCACGACGAGATGGTCGACCTGATGCGCCAGATCATGCGCGGCGACGTGTCGCCGACGATGACCGCGGCGATCCTGACCGGCCTGCGGGTCAAGAAGGAAACCATCGGCGAAATCGCCGGCGCGGCGCTGGTGATGCGCGAGTTCTCGCGCACGGTGGACGTGGCCGATCGCGCGAACCTGGTCGACATCGTCGGCACCGGCGGCGACGGTTCGCACACCTTCAACATATCGACCTGCTCGATGTTCGTGGTCGCCGCGGCGGGCGCCAAGGTGGCCAAGCACGGCAACCGCAGCGTGTCGTCCAGTTCCGGCAGCGCCGACGTGCTGGAAGCGCTGGGCGCCTCGATCGAACTGCAGCCCGAGCAGGTGGCGCAATCGATCGCGCAAACCGGCATCGGCTTCATGTTCGCCCCGGTGCATCACCCGGCGATGAAGGTGGTCGCGCCGGTGCGCCGCGAGATGGGGGTGCGCACGATCTTCAACATCCTCGGTCCGCTGACCAACCCGGCCGGCGCGCCGAACATCCTGATGGGCGTGTTCCATCCCGACCTGGTCGGCATCCAGGCGCGCGCGTTGCAGGAACTGGGCGCGCAACGCGCGCTGGTGGTGTGGGGCCGCGACGGCATGGACGAACTGTCGCTGGGCGCGGCCTCGCTGGTCGGCGAATTGCGCGACGGCAAGGTGCGCGAATACGAGCTGCATCCCGAGGATTTCGGCATCGCGATGTCGGCCAGCCGCAACCTGCGCGTCGGCGACGCCGCCGAATCCAGGGCGATGCTGCTGGGCGTGCTGGACAACCGGCCGGGCCCGGCGCGCGAGATCGTCGCGCTCAATGCCGGCGCGGCGCTGTACGTGGCCGGCACGGCCGACAGCATCGAGGACGGCATCGAACGCGCCCGCGATGCGATTTCGCGCGGCCACGCGATGAGCAAGCTGCAGGAGTTCGTCGCCGCCACCCAGGCGCTGGCCCGGCAGGGCGGGGTGGGCTGAATGTCCGCCAGCGGATTCGCCACGCTGCCGCAGCCGCCGTACTACGCGGTGATCTTCTCCTCGCGCCGCAGCGATCGCGACGAGCCCGGTTATGCGGCGATGGCCCAGCGCATGGCCGAACTGGTGGCGGCGCAGCCGGGTTTCCTCGGCGCGGAGTCGACGCGCGGCGCGGACGGCTTCGGCATCACCGTCGCCTATTTCGACAGCGAGGATGCGATCCGCGGCTGGCGCCAGAACGCCGAGCACGCCGCGGCGCGCGCCCAGGGCCGCAGCGACTGGTACGAACATTTCGAAGTGCGCGTGGCCCGGGTCGAGCGCGCCTATGGCTGGGACTGCGACGGCGCGGCCACCGGAGAATGATGCGAAAATCGCCGCCCCCGCACTGGCGGGGACCGATCACGGAAACCGAATGAGCGACATCCTCGACACCATCCTCGCGCGCAAGGCCGGGGAAATCGCCGCGCGCAGCGCGCAGGCCCCGCTGGCCGAAGTACGGGCGCGTGCGCACGACGCATCGCCGGTACGCGGCTTCGCCCGCGCCATGCGCGCATCGGTGGCGCGCGGAGAGCCGGCGGTGATCGCCGAGGTCAAGAAGGCCAGCCCATCGAAGGGCGTGATCCGTCCCGATTTCCGCCCCGCCGACATCGCGGTCAGCTACGAATTCGGCGGCGCCAGCTGCCTGTCGGTGCTGACCGACGTGGACTTCTTCCAGGGCAGCGATGCCTACCTGCAGCAGGCGCGCGAGGCCTGCACGCTGCCGGTGCTGCGCAAGGACTTCACCGTCGATGCGTACCAGGTGTACGAGGCGCGCGCGCTGGGCGCGGACTGCATCCTGCTGATCGTTGCCGCGCTGGACGATGTGCAGTTGGCCGACCTGTCCGGGCTGGCGATGGAGCTGGGCATGGACGTGCTGGTGGAAGTGCACGACATCGACGAGCTGGAACGCGCGCTGCAAGTGCCGGCGCCGCTGCTGGGCATCAACAACCGCAACCTGCGCACCTTCGAAGTGTCGCTCGACGTGACCCTGTCGATGAAGGACGCGGTGCCGAAGGACCGCTTGCTGGTCACCGAGAGCGGAATCCTCGTGCCGGAAGACGTGGCGAAGATGCGCAAAGCCGGTGTGCACGCGTTCCTGGTCGGCGAGACCTTCATGCGCGCCGAGGAGCCGGGCGAGGCCCTGCGTGCGCTATTCTTCGACGCATGAATGAGGCTTCTCCGGCGCCCCGCGCCGACGCGCCGGTCGTCGTGTTCGACTTCGACCATACCCTGTACGACGGCGATTCCTTCAGCCATGCCCTGCGCTGGATGCTGAAGCGCAATCCGCTGCGCGCGGCGGGGTCGATCGTCGCTTCGCTGGTGTTGGGGCCGATGGTCGCGTGGCTGCCGACCCGGCGCCACGGCATTTCCGGCTATGTATGGATCGCCACGCTGGGCCTGCACCGGCGGCGCGGCTTCGACGCGCTGCTCGACCGCTACGTGATCGAGCACGAAGGCGAAATCCGCGCGCGCCTGCTGCCGCGCGCGCTGGAGGTGTTCGGCGGGCACCGCGCGAACGGCGACGAAGTCGTGGTCGCCACCGGTGCGCCGCCGGAGCTGGCGCGGGCGATCCTGGCCTTCGTCGCCCATCAGGACGTGCCGGTGATCGGCACCGCGGTCGGCCCGCGCTTCGGCGCAATGATGGCCACCCGCCACTGCCACCATGCCGAGAAGCTGCGCATGCTGCGCGAGCGCGGTTACGGCGACATCGCCGCGGCGTATTCGGATTCCACCGCCGACCTGCCGTTGCTGCAGGCGGCGCGCAAGCCCGTGGTGGTGAACCCCGGCATCAAGCGCGTCGAGCTGTTCCGTCGCCTGCTGCCGCCGGGCACGCCGATCCTCAATTGGGGTTGCGCCAAGCGCGGCGGCGAAGGGAATCCCCTAAGCTCCGACGTGGGAGCGACGTAAGTCGCGAAGATCGAAGCCGTGGCGCTGCAACTGCCTGCAGCGTCCAAGACTTCGAGTCATTGACGGCGCGGAGGAATCCGACCCTGGGTTCGCGACTTACGTCGCTCCCACATCGGGGCCAAATGGATTCAGTCGCGGGCGACGGCCCGCAGGTCCTTGAGCAGGTCGCGCCAGCCATGCTCGGCGAAGTCGCGGAATTCGCCGGCGTCGTAGAAGCGGCCGAAGCAGTTCTGGCAGCTCTCGAACCAGATGTGCGGCTGCTGCGGGTCGACCATGCGGATCAGTTCGAGGTTGCCGATGCAGACCGGGCACTTGATCCGATCGATCCGGTTGAACTCGCGGCCCTTGGTTTCGTCGCCGGTATCGATTTCGCCGGCACGGCGCTTCAACAGCTCGTGCGTGCGCATGTCGAACCAGAGGCCCTGGCACTGGCTGCAGCGGTGCGCGTCGGCTTCCGGCTCGACCACCAGCTCCATCGAGCCGCCGCACTTGGGACACTTCATCGCGACTTTCCGGGCATCAGCGGGTGCCGTACAGCACCACGGTCTTGCCGCGCGCGTGCAGGGCGCCGTCCGCCTGCAGCTTCTTCAGCACGCGACCGGCCATCTCTCGCGAGCAGCCGACCAGGCGGGCCAGCTCCTGGCGCGACACGCGCAACTGGGTGCCCTGCGGATGACTCATCGCCTCCGGCTCGCGGGCCAGGTCGTGCAGGGTGCGGATGATGCGGTCGGACACGTCGAGGAAGGCCAGGCGGCTGGCCTTGCGGCTGGTGTCCAGCAGGCGCCGCGACAGCTGCGCGCCGATCGCGTACAGCAGCTTCGGGGCGTCCGCCGCCAGTTGCCCGGAAAACAGCTGGTGGACGCGGTCGTAGCCGATCTCGGCCAGCTCGCACTGGGTGCGGGTGCGCAGGATCACTTCGCGACGGTCGGATTCGATGAACAGGCCCATCTCGCCGACGAACTCGCCGGGCCCGAAATAGCCCAGCACCAGCTCGCGGTCGTCCTCTTCCTCGGCGATGATGCTGACCGAGCCGCTGATCACGTAATACAGGGTTCCCGCGGGGTCGCCCGGGCGGAACACGTCGGTCCGGGCGGGGTAGCGGCGGCGGTGGCTGTGCAGGAGGAAACGCTCGGTCGTCGCAGCGTCGGGGGAAAGCGGACTGTACGCCTGACGCGGGAGGGCGGTTGACATGCTGGGGTTTGCAGACATGGGCTCTGGAATCTTGGGAGCTTAAGGCCAATACGGGCTTCACGGCAAACACAGGCCGCGGCCATACCGCTGACGGCCCGATTGCCCCATAATCGCGCCCCTAATCCGCTTCCTTCCCCGAGGGACTACCGTCGTGGTCAAACCGCTGCCGCGCCTGCGCCTGCAGGGCTTCAACAACCTCACCAAGGCGTTGAGCTTCAACATCTACGACGTCTGCTACGCGGTGACCGAAGAGGAGCGCCAGCGCTACATCGCCTACATCGACGAGGAATACAACGCCGACAGGCTGACCCAGATCCTCACCGACGTGGCCGAGATCATCGGTGCCAACATCCTCAACGTCGCCCGCCAGGACTACGATCCGCAGGGCGCATCGGTGACCATCCTCATTTCCGAGGAACCGGTGATCGACAAGAAGGACGCCGGCAAGGAGATCATCTCCGACGCGGTGGTCGCGCACATGGACAAGTCGCACATCACCGTGCACACCTATCCGGAAACCCACCCGGACAACGGCATCGCGACCTTCCGCGCCGACATCGACGTAGCCACCTGCGGGGTCATTTCGCCGCTGAAGGCCTTGAACTACCTGATCGAGAGCTTCGAGTCCGACATCGTCATCATGGACTACCGCGTGCGCGGCTTCACCCGCGACATCAAGGGCAAGAAGCATTACATCGACCACAAGATCAATTCGATCCAGGACTACCTGGCCAAGAACATCCGTTCGCGCTACGAGATGATCGACGTGAACGTGTACCAGGAGAACATCTTCCACACCAAGATGCACGTGAAGGATTTCGACCTGGACACCTACCTGTTCGAGGAAAAGGCCAAGAACCTGTCGTTCAAGGAGCGCATGAAGATCGAAGCGCGGCTGAAGCGCGAGATCGAAGAGCTGTACCACGGCCGCAACCTGGTCGAATGACGGTTACATCCGGTTCGGCCGGCGCTTGCTAGGCTGACCCTCGAATCAAGGCGGGACGGCCCGCCCGCGGCCTGGCCGCGCAACGCTACCGACGGCGGTCCGGAACGGAAGTTCCGGGCCGCTTTCTTTTTACATCTGCTGGAGGTTTCCATGTCCTGGATCTATCTGCTGCTGGCCGGCCTGTTCGAAATCGGCTTCGCCGTGGGCCTGAAATACACGCAGGGCTTCACCCGGCTGTGGCCCAGCGTCGGTACCCTGGTCGCCGCTGCGATCAGCCTGTGGCTGCTGACCCAATCGCTGAAGACGCTGCCGGTGGGCACCGCCTACGCGATCTGGACCGGAATCGGCGCGCTGGGCGTGGTGACGTTGGGCGTGCTGCTGTTCGGCGAAAGCATGTCGCCGGCGCGCCTGCTGTGCATCGGCCTGATAGTGGCCGGCGTGGTCGGCCTGAAAGTGGTGTCCTCGTAGCCGTGCCACCCGTCGTGGGAGCGACGTAAGTCGCGAACGCTCTTCGTTCGGACTATCGCGCTCCGTTCGCGACTTACGTCGCTCCCCCGATGGGGTCGCCTACAGGCGGTAGGCCACCGTCTTCATGAATTTCGACGCGGCTGCCATCAGTGACGGGATCGGCTGCGGCAGCCGGCGCGCGCCGGCCTGTTCGGCGTGATCGGCGTGGCGGGCTTCGTCGGCCTTCATCACCTGCAGGATGTCGCGGCTGCGCAGGTCGGCTTCGGGCAGGGTCTGCAGGTGCTCGTCCAGGTGGGCTTCGACCTGGCGCTCGGTTTCGACCACGAAACCCAGGCTCCAGCCGTCGCCGCGCAAGCCGGCCAGCGCACCCAGCGCATAGCTGCCCGAATACCACAGCGGATTGAACAGGCTGGGCCGGCTGTGCAGCTCGCGCAGGCGGTCGGCGCACCAGGCCAGGTGGTCGGTTTCCTCCTGCGCGGCGGCCAGCAGGTGGGTGCGAGTCTCATCGTCGCGTGCGACCGCGGCCTGGCCGAAGTACAAACCCTGCGCGCAGACCTCGCCGACATGGTTGATCCGCATCAGCCCGGCGGCGTGGCGCCGCTCGGCGGCGTCCAGCTCGACTTCCGGCGTATCGGCGGCCGGGTTGGGCCGGCTGGCCGGGGGCTGGCCGAACACGGTTTCCAGCGCGCGCTGGGTTTCGACGAGGAAGCGATCGGCGGGGGACAGGCTGCGGGAGATCATGGTCGATATTGTGCCGCGGCTCGTGCCGCTCGTCCGGCCGGGCTTCCGGACTTGCGACAGCTGGCGCCGCGGGCTATCATTCCGCTTCTGTGTTGTCCCCGCTTCACGCCAATGCGAGGCAAAGTTCCGCGGCCCGTCCCGGAATCCGCCCGACCAGTCACCACAAGCTGCGAGTTTCGCCATGACCACTTTTACCGCCAAGAACGAGACCGTCCAGCGTGACTGGTACCTCGTCGACGCCACCGGCAAGACCCTGGGCCGCCTGTCCAGCGAGTTGGCCCGCCGCCTGCGCGGCAAGCACAAGCCCGTGTACACCCCGCACGTCGACACCGGCGACTACCTCGTTGTGATCAACGCCGAGAAGATCCACGTCACCGGCAACAAGTTGAACGACAAGCTGTATCACCGCTTCACCGGCTACATCGGCAACCTGAAGACCGAGACCCTGGCCCAGGCGCTGGAGCGCCATCCGGAGCGCGTCATCGAGATCGCCGTCAAGGGCATGCTGCCGAAGGGCCCGCTGGGCCGCGACATGTACCGCAAGCTCAAGGTCTACAAGGGTGCCGAGCACCCGCACGCCGCCCAGCAGCCGCAAGTCCTGGATATCTAAGTCATGGCCATCACTCAAAACTACGGCACCGGCCGTCGCAAGTCCTCCACCGCCCGCGTGTTCCTGCGCAAGGGCACCGGCAAGATCACGGTCAACGATCGTCCGCTGGACGAATTCTTCGGCCGCGAAACCGCGCGCATGATCGTGCGCCAGCCGCTGGAGCTGACCAAGAACACCGAGAACTTCGACATCTTCGTCACCGCCAGCGGCGGCGGCACCACCGGCCAGGCCGGTGCGATCCGCCTGGGCATCGCCCGCGCGCTGGTCGAGTACGACGAGTCGCTGAAGACCGAGCTGCGCAAGGCCGGCTTCGTGACCCGCGACGCCCGCGAAGTCGAGCGCAAGAAGGTCGGCCTGCACAAGGCTCGCCGCGCCACCCAGTTCTCCAAGCGTTAATGGTTTGCTTGCGCCGGAGCCTCGCTTCGGCGCTACAATCCGCTGCATAGCCCCGTCGCCAAGCGGTAAGGCACCTGACTCTGACTCAGGCATTCGGTGGTTCGAATCCATCCGGGGCTGCCATCTTCGAAATCCACGCAAAAACCCGCCTCGCGCGGGTTTTTGCGTTTCGGTCGATGCGCTTTCCGCGCCAGCGGCGAACGGCGACAATGGACGCCTAAGGCCGGACCACATTCCGGCGCGCATCGAGGTCGAAGTCGTGGTCGCCAGTTTCCCGCCGCCTTTCGCCAACGCCGACCAGCTGATCGCGCAGGTGCGCGAACACGGCTACGCGGTGCTGCCGCCCGCGCAACTGGGCAAGCTGGCCGGCCTGGATATCGCGGATCTCGATGCGCTGCATCCGTACTGGGACGACCTGCGTCCCGATCCGTACCTGAAGGACGGCGGCCGTTATCGCCAGCGCCGGCATTCCTGCTTCGTTGCCGACGGCGGCGAGCTGCGGCAGACGCCGCACCGCGCGCATTGGCAATCGCTCGAATACAACGCCCTGCATGGCGGCATGCTGCGCTGGTTCGAACCGGTTGATCCGACGCTGGTGGCGAATCCGGCCTGGCCGAAGCTGTTGCTGGCGTTGGGCACGACCTGTTCCGCGCTGAAGGGCGCGCAACCGTGGTACGTGGAAGCGCACACCTTCCGCATCGACACCAGCGATGGCATCGGCCGACCCACGCCGGAAGGCGCGCACCGCGATGGCGTCGACTTCGTCGCCGTGCTGCTGGTCGGACGCGAGGGCATCAAGGGCGGCGAAACGCGCGTGTTCGAAGCCGACGGCCCCAACGGCCAGCGCTTCACTCTGACCCAGCCGTGGTCGCTGCTGTTCCTCGACGACGCGCGGATGATCCACGAGTCGACGCCGATCCAGCCGCTCGATGGCGCGGGTCACCGCGACACACTGGTGCTGACCTACCGGTCCGGCGGGTTCCAGGGCGACGACTGAGGGTTCACGACGGCCGTCGCGTTTCGCGAGGTGCATCGAAGGTCCGTATCGCGTCGCGGCGGGGGCTCGGCTACGATCCGGCGTCGGCCGCTGACGGAACGCGACGGAGCCGGGGAATGGCGGAAGACCTGACCAATCTGCTGCATGCATGGCGCGACGGGGACGACACCTCGCGCGATCGCCTGCTGGCGCAGGTCTACGACACCCTGCGCGGCATGGCCGCGGCGCGCTTCAACCAGGGCGGCGCCGGCAACACCTTGCAGCCGACGGTGGTCGTCCACGAGGCGCTGATGCGCCTGCTCGGCAACGAGGTCGGCTGGCAGGACCGGGCGCATTTCTTCGCCCTGGCGGCGCTGAAGATGCGCGCGGTGCTGGTCGACCACGCGCGGGCGCGAGCCGCGGACAAGCGCGGCGGCGGCGCGCTGGCGCTGACCCTGTCGCATGCCGACCGCGAGTCCGGACTGGTGATCGAACACGACGTGCTAGCCCTGCACCAATGCCTGGAGCAGTTGGCGGACAACGACGAGCGTCCGGCGAAGGCGCTGGAAATGGCCTATTTCGGCGGCATGGCCCACGACGAGATCGCCTGCGTGCTCGGCGTATCGGTCCCCACGGTGGAACGCGACCTGCGCTTCGCCAAGGCCTGGTTGAACCGGCAGCTGGCCTGAGCCGGCGACACGGGCGGCGACATGGCGAACGCGGACTGGAACCGGCTGCGTGACTTGTTCGAAAAGGTCTGCGACCTGCCCCAGGCGCAATGGCGATCACGGCTGGAAGCGCTGACCGAGGATCGCGCCGCCATCGAGGAAGCGATGGCGTTGCTGCAAGCGCAGACGATCAGCTTCAACCGCGCACTCGGACCGCTTGGGCAATTGATGGCCTCGTTGCCCGAGACGGAACTGCAGGTCGGCGAGCGTCTTGGCCAATGGCAGATGGTCGAACGGCTGGCCAGCGGCGGCATGGGCACGGTGTTCGTGGCCGAGCGCGCCGACCAGTTGTTCCGCCAGCGCGTCGCGATCAAGCTGCTGCGCGGCCTGGCCGCCGATGCGGGCGTGGCCAGCCGCCTGGCCGAAGAGCGGCAGATACTGGCCGAGCTGGAACACCCTGGCATCGCCCGCTTGTTCGATGGCGGCACCACGCCCGCGGGCCATCCCTACCTGGTGATGGAATACGTGCCCGGCGCGCCGCTGGACGCGCATTGCGAACGCGAAGGGCTGGACCTGCAGGCGCGCGTTCGCCAGTTCCTGCGCGTCTGCCTTGCGGTGCAGGCCGCGCACCAGCGGCTGGTGATCCACTGCGACATCAAGCCCAGCAACATCCTGATGCGCGATGCCGACTCGCCGGTGCTGCTGGATTTCGGCATCGCCCAGGTGCTGGGGCAGGGCAGCGCCGACCCGCTGGCTTTCTGCACGCCAGCCTATGCCAGTCCCGAACAACTGGCCGGCGCCAGCCTGGACGTGACCAGCGATGTCTTCAGCCTGGGCATCCTGCTGACCGAGTTGCTGGCGTGCCGCAAGGTTGGACGCACGGCGGCCGACCGCGACGTGCGCGTGCCATTGCCGAGCGCATTGGCCGGGGACGACTGCGGTTGGCGCAAGCGCTTGCGCGGCGACCTCGACGCGATCGCCGGCAAGGCCTGCGCGCTGTCGCCGCAGGCGCGCTACGCTTCGGTGCAGGAACTCGTCGCGGACTTGAAGGCCTGGCTTGACCGTCGTCCGGTCGCCGCCGCGAACGGCGGCTGGTCGTACCGGGCGCGGCGCTTCCTGCATCGGCACGCGCTGGCTTCCGCCATTGCCGCGCTGGGTCTGGTCGCGCTGGTCGCCGGCCTGGGCGTGGCCCTGTGGCAGGGTCATCAGGCGCGGTTGCAGCGCGACCACGCGCTGGCCGAAAGCGCGAAGTCGCGCGCCGTGCTCGAATTCATGGGCGGTTTGTTCGAACTGGCCGATCCGGAAATGGCGCGCGGCCGCGAAGTGACCGCGCAGGAGCTGCTCGGCCGCGGCGTCGAACGGATGCGCGGGCAATTCGAGGATCGGCCTGAAGTTCGCGCGGAACTGCTCGGGGCGATGGCCGATGCGCAGCGCGGCCTGGGCCATTACGACGAAGCGCTGTCCCTCGCCTCGGAGGCTTCCGCGCTCGCGTTGCGTGTCGGCGATGCGGCCTTGTACCGGACACAGGAGCTGACCCGCGCGCGCCTGTTGCATCAGCTCGGCCGCTATCCGGAAGCGTTGTCCGTGCTCGACGCATTGCAGCCGCTCCTGCTCGCGAACGATCGCGACACCCGCCTGGCGCAGGCGACCGCCGCGCACCAGCGGGGGCTGGAATTGCAGGCATTGAACCGGCGCGACGAAGCGCGCGCTGCGTACGAGGCCGCGCACCGCTCGCGGATGCAGTTGCTGGGGGCAGGCGACAGGCGAACCCAGGAAGTCGCGATGAGCCTGGTCTCGTTGCACGTGCTGGAAGGCCGGCTGGACGATGCCGGACGCCTGGCGCGATCCACGCTTGCCGATATCCGGCGTACCGCACCGCCGCGCGATCCGTTGCGCGCGCGGGCGCTGGACGCCCTGGCCATGGTGCTGGCCAATACCGGGCCGCTGGCCGAAGCGGAAGCCCTGCGTCGCGAGGAACTCGCGCTGCGCACGTCGGTGTACGGGCCCGGCCACCCGGGCACCGTCGGCGCGGCGAACGACCTGGCCAGCGTGCTCTACGCGCAACGCCGGTTCGGCGAAGCCGCGGTGCTGTTCCGCCAGGTGCTGGCGATGCGACGCGCGCAGTTCGGCAATGCGCATCCGGGCGTGGCTACCGTTGCCAACAACCTGGCCACCTGCGAACTGGAATCGGGGCACGCCGCGCAGGGGCAGCCGCTGGCCGAGGAAGCCTTGCGCATCCGCATGGCGAAATACGGGCTTCGCCACCACTCGACCGCGACTTCGTTGCACACGCTGGGCGCGATCGAACTGGATCGCGGCGATGCGAAGGCGCTCGTCCACCTACAACAGGCCGTGGACAGCTGGGAAGCGGCGATGGGCGAAGGCACGCGTTCCGCGGCCGGCGCCCTGCGCGACTTGGCGCGGGCGAAAATAGTGTTCGGCACACCCGATCCCGGATGCGCGACGGCGCAGCGCGCCCATGCGCTGACCGCCGAAGCGAACGACGATCCGGCCAGGCTCGCCTATGTCGGCGTGATCCGTGCGGCTTGCGAAGCGGCGGCGCGGCGTCCGGGCGCGGATGCCGCGCTGGAAACCGCACAGGCGAACCTGAAGCGCCTGCTCGATGCCAAGGACGCCCGGCTGCGCCGCGCGGAGGAAGTGGTCCGCGCGGCGCAGGGTTCCCGCTGAGCGTGACGGCGTGGCTTACAGGTCGATGCCGAAGCCCACGCCGCCGCTGCTTTCGCCACCGCCGAACGCGCCGCCCAGGCTGAAGCTGCCGCGCGTGCCGATCTTCTTCGCATAGCCGATCGACAACGCCTGCTCGCCGCCATAGGAGCCGATGCCCAGGGCCAGCCGGCCGCGCGCGCTCTGCGCGCCCGCGGCATTGATCGCCATCTGCGACATGGCCGCGCTCAATGCGCCCACGCGATCCATGCGCCGGTCCTGCTGGCCGAAGCGGCGATCCGTCTGCTGTCGATAAGCCTCGAAGTCGTCGCTGAAGCCGACGAACTTGCTGTCGGCGTAGGCATTGGCCGAAACCAGCGTGGACTGCAGTTGCGACACGTTGGCCGCGTCGGTGGCCTGGGTGCCGGCGGCGACGTTGCTGATCTGCCGTTCGGCGCCAGCGGAACCCATGGAAACCGTGTTCGCGCGGTCGGCGACCGAACCACTGCCGATAGCTACGGCATTGGTCGCCCCGGTCTGCACATGGCTGTCGGTGCCGAGGGCGATGCCCCCTTGGGCAAGGACCTGGCTTTGCGTTCCCAAAGCGATGCCATCGCCAGCGGCGGCGCGCGCCCCCAGGCCCAGGGCGATATCGTTCTCGCCTTCGGCCATGCTGCTGTGGCCTATCGCCGTGCTGCCTTCGCCGGAGGCCGAGGCATGGTTGCCGCTGGCGGTGGTGTAGCCGGCGGTCGCGCGCGCGCCGTTGCCATAGGCCGATGAAGTTTCCCCGGAGGCAATGGCGTTGTAGCCGACTGCCGCGCTGCTGTAGCCGCTGGCTTCACTGTAGCCGCCGACCGCCACGCCCAGGAACCCGGTGGCTTTCGCCTCCGGGCCGACCGCGGTGCTGCGATGGGCGCTGGCGACGCTGCCTTCGCCCAGCGCCACCGAGAACGCGCCGCTGGACTGGGCCAGATGGCCGACCGCCGTACTGGATTCACCGGTGGCAAAGGCGATATGGCCCACCGCCGTGGCGTCCGCGACGGCGTCTGCGTTGTGGCCGAGCGCGGTACCGCCACTTTCCGCACGGGTGAAATAACCGACGGCGATCGCGCCGGAAGCGTCGGCGTTGCCGCTGCCGAAGCCGATCGAAACGCTCGAGTTGCCGGCCTTGGCGATGCCGCCGACCGCGGTGCTGCGGTCGCCGGGAGCGAGGGCGCCGTTGCCGATCGCCACCGCATGGAAGGATGTCGCCTGGCTGTCCACGCCGTACGCGGTGGAGAAGTTCGCGCTGGCCGTGGCCCGCGCTCCGCAAGCCACGGCATCGGCGCCGTCCGCGGTCGCTGCGTTGCCGCTTTCGCCGGCTTCGGCGGTGTCGCAGACATCGCCGGCCATCGCGTGGCCGCAGGCGACGAAGGACAACAGGATCGCCATGGACAGCACGTGGCGGCGACGCGGGGAGTTGAAGCGGCGGGTCGTATTCATTGCATGCTCCTGGAGAAAGATGGGTTCGGAACGCGCCGGTTTCGCCGGCACTCACTGGAAAACCGTCAAAAGGCGGGCGAAGCCATCAGGCGCCGGCCGGTTGTTCGCCTGCGTGCAGCGAAAGGCGATTACCAACCCACGCCGAAGTCCTGCCCGCGGTGTTCTCGCCGTCGTCGCTGAACGCGCCGCCGACCGTGAAAGCCGTCTTGTCGCCGACCGCGCGCTGGTGGCCCACTGCCCACCGAGCCCACGCGCGTTCGCCAGGCGGACTTACCAGCTGAAGCCAGCGCCTGCGGAGACGCTGTTTTCGCCGGAAGAGAAGGCACCGGTGAGCGAGACACTGGCGTTCGGACGCACCAGGCGCTGGTAGCTCATCGCAACAGCAGAGCGCCCGTTCTGCACGCCCACGCCCATGCCCACGCGATTGCGGCCCGGCAGGCCTGCGGTGTTGATCGCCGCCGACGTCATCGCGCCGCCCATCGCGCCGATCTGGCTGATGCGCTTGTCGGTTTGCGCGAAGCGGACATCCACCTGCTGCTGGAAGTCGGCGAAGCCGTCGTTCCAGGCCGCGAACTTGTTGTCCGCGTAGGTCTTCGATGCCGCAAGCGTGGCCGAGTCGCCGGCATCGGCGTGCGCATTCGCTTCCGCCAGGACCGCATCGTCGGCGGTTGCCATGTCGGCGCGGATCGCGGCTTCCCTGTCGTCGGTATAGGCATTGGCGGCGGTGCCGCCGGTAGCGACGGCGGTGTCCGTGTATGCGTTCGCGGTGGAAATCGCGGCCTGCAGCTGGGACAGGTTCACCGCGTCGGTGGCATTGGTGCCGGCGGCGAGATTGGTGATACGACGCTGGTTGTTAGCGTTGCCGACGGAAACGGTGTTGTCCTCGTCGGCGACGGACTGGTAGCCGACGGCCGTGCTGTTGGCGCCGCTGGCCGTGGCCAGCGTTCCCAACGCCGTGCTGGCATAGCCACCGGCCTGCGCCTGCGAGCCGATTGCGGTGGCGGCGTCCTCGGTGGCCCGCGCCATGCGGCCGAACGCGGCGCTGAAGTGGCCGCTGGACACCGATTGCACGCCGGCGGCGATGCTGTAGTTGCCGCTGGCCTGCGCCTTGCCGCCGAGTGCGGTGGCGTGGTCGCCCGCGGCTTCGCTTTCGGTACCCAGCGCACTGGCGAGCAATCCGCCGGCGTTGCTCCTGTAACCGATAGCGGTCCCGTCCTCGTTGTCGGCCTGGCTTTCCGCGCCGAATGCCGAGGCATGCAGGCCGCCGGCGACACTGAAGAAGCCGTTGGCGGTGGCGCTGGCACCGCTCGCCGAACTCAGCGCACCGGTGGCAGTGCCGCCGCTGCCGGAAGCGGAGGATTGCGCGCCCATGGCGCTGGCGAACGCCGCCGAGGAGGTGCTCGAGGTGCCCAAGGCCGTGGTGTCATTGGCGGTGGCCAGCGCCGCGGCACCGACGGCCACCGCGCGATCCCAGACCGTGCGGGTGTACTCGCCGGTTTCGACCAGACCGTTGCCGTTCTTGTCGTACCAGCCGCCGATGGCGACGTTGTTGGCGCTTTGCGCATAGGCATTGGAACCCAATGCGATCGACGACTGGCCGATCGCCTGGGTGCCATGGCCGAAGGCGGCGGATCGGTCGCCTTGGGCATTGGCGCCGAGGCCGCAGGCAATCGCCCGGTCGCCGTCGGCCTGGGCACCGTTGCCGTTCTCGCCGGCTTCGGCGGTATCGCAGACATCGCCGGCGTGCGCCGCGTCGACGGGCAGCAGGCACGCTGCCGGCAGCGCCAGGGCGACGGCCAGCGCCAAGGCCGAAGGGACGCGCGGGTTACGAGCGAAAATCGAAACATTCATTGCAAGGGTCCTCGGAGGGTTGGGGAGTCGTGCCCGAGCCGGCGGCTTTCGGGGCATTCCCTTCGCTAACCGGCGAAGCCGGGGAAAACCCATCACGCCCGGGCTTGCAGTAAGGTTTCCGGCCCTGCCATGGACATCGGCAGTTCAGTTACAATTGAAACAATTCCCGTAGATCAAGGCGGTTGGAGTCTCGATGAAGCTCGGTTCGCTGAAGGAAGGAGGCCGCGACGGCACCCTGGTCGTCGTTTCCCGCGACCTGACCCGCGCGGTGCGCGCCACCGGCATCGCGCCGACCCTGCAGCGCGCGCTGGAGGACTGGTCGAACATGGCGCCGCGCCTCAACGCGTTGTCCGAAGCGCTGAACGCCGGCAACGCCGATGGCGAGTTCGCGCTGGACTTCCACGAGCTGGCCGCGCCGTTGCCCCGCGCCTACGAATTCGTCGACGGCAGCGCCTACCTGCCGCACGTAGAGCGGGTGCGCCGCGCGCGCAACGCCGAGGTGCCGGCCAGCTTCTACACCGACCCGCTGATGTACCAGGCGACCAGCGCCGGCTTCTACGGTCCGCGCGACGCGGTGAAGGTGGTCAGCGAGGACTACGGCATCGACCTGGAAGCGGAGATCGTCGTGGTCACCGACGACGTGCCGATGGCGGTCACGCCCGAACAGGCGGCCGCGCACATCCAGCTGGTCGGCCTGGTCAACGACGTGTCCCTGCGCAACCTGATCCCGCCGGAACTGGCCAAGGGTTTCGGCTTCCTGCAGTCGAAGCCGCGCTCGGCGCTGTCGCCGGTGTTCGTCACGCCCGACGAGCTGGGCGATGCTTGGCGCGGCAACAAGGTCCATCTGCCGTTGCTGACCCACATCAACGGCGAGTGGTTTGGCGCGCCGGAAGCGGGCGTGGACATGCAGTTCGACTTCGCCCAGCTGGTCGCGCACGCGGCCAGGACCCGGCCGTTATCGGCGGGGACCATCGTCGGTTCCGGCACCATCGCCAACGAGGACACCTCGAAGGGCGCCTCGTGCTTCGCCGAAAAGCGTACCGTGGAGACCTTGCGCGACGGCAAGCCGAGCACGCCGTTCATGAAGTTCGGCGACGTGGTGCGGATCGAAATGCTGGATGCGTCGGGCGCGTCGATCTTCGGCGCGATAGAGCAGCGCATCGAGCCGCAGCAGGCCGGTTAGCCGCCCGGCGGGCGCAGGGCGGCGACGGAAGGCATGGGCATGCATCGCGAAGCCGCTATCGTGGACGGGTCCGGACAGACCGTTGGGGGCGGCTGACCATGACGCAGGATTCCTTGCACCTTTATTCGTACTGGCGCTCCAGCGCCGCCTACCGCGTGCGCATCGGCCTGAACCTCAAGGGCCTTCGCTACGAAACCGTGCCGGTGCACCTGCTCCGCGATGGCGGGCAGCAGCATTCGGCCGAATACAAGGCGGTCAACCCGCAGGAACTGGTGCCGGCGCTGCGCCACGGCACGCGGACGATCCGGCAATCGCTGGCGATCCTCGAATACCTCGACGAAGCCTGGCCGAATGCGCCGCTGTTGCCGGTCGCCGCGCGCGACCGCGCCCGCGTGCGCGCGATGGCGCTGCTGGTCGCCTGCGACATCCATCCCTTGAACAACCTGCGCGTGCTGCGTTACTTCGAGAACACCTGGAACGTGCCGCAGGCCGAGCGCGACGCATGGGTGCAGCACTGGATCGAGCAGGGCTTCGGCGCGCTCGAGGAATTGCTCGAAGAGCCCGCCACCGGTGCCTATTGCCATGGCGACGTGCCGAGCATCGCCGATTGCTGCCTGGTGCCGCAGGTCTACAACGCGCGCCGCTTCGGCGTGGACGTCGCGGCATTCCCGCACATCGCCCGCATCGAAGCGACGTGCCTGGCGCTGCCGGCATTCGCCGATGCGCGTCCCGAACTGCAGCCGGACGCACCGCAAGGACAGGCATGACCTGCGTTGGCGCAGGCTTGGTGGAAGCGGCTATAGCCGCAATGGGTTTTTCGGGAAAGGCATCGTGGCTATAGCCGCTCCCGCAAGCCTCTCTCTCAGCCCAGGCCCTGGGTGATCCGCGGCGGGGTCGGCAGCGCGTACGGGTCGTGTTCGCCGCTGTGGCCTTCGGACAGGCGGAACTTCAGCGCCAGGCCGTCGCGCGAGTCGGCGGCGCGCAGCGCTTCCTCCATCTCGATCTTGCCCTGCTTGACCATGCGGAACAGGCACTGGTCGAAGCTTTCCATGCCTTCCTCCAGCGATTCTTCCATCGCCCGCTTGATCTCGTGCACCTGGCCGCGGCGCAACAGGTCGCGGATCATCGGCGTATTGATCAGCACCTCGGCGGCGGGGATGCGGCTGCCGTCGACGCTGCTCACCAGGCGCTGCGATACCACCGCGCGCAGGTTAAGGGCCACGTTCATCAGGATGTTCTTGTGCGCCGCCTCGGGGAAGAAATTGAGGATGCGCTCGATGGCCTGGTCGGCGTTGTTGGAGTGCAGGGTGGCCAGGCACAGATGGCCGGTTTCGGCGAAGGCGATCGCCGCTTCCATGGTCGTCGCGTCGAGGATCTCGCCGATCAGGATCACGTCGGGCGCTTCGCGCATGGCGTTGCGCAGCGCGGTGTGGAAGGCGTGGGTGTCCAGCCCGACCTCGCGCTGGTTGACCAGCGACATGCGGTGCTGGTGCATGTATTCGATCGGGTCCTCGATGGTGAGGATGTGGCCGCTGGCATTGCGGTTGCGGTGGTCGATCATCGACGCCAGCGTGGTCGACTTGCCCGAGCCGGTGGAGCCGACCAGCAGCACCAACCCGCGCGGGGTCATGATGATGTCCTTCAGCACCTGCGGCAGGTGCAGTTCCTCGATGCTGGGGATCACGTGGCGGATGGCACGGATCACCATCGCCACTTCGCCGCGCTGCCTGAACACGTTGACGCGGAAGCGGCCGACGTTGGGCAGCGCCACCGCCATGTTCAGCTCCAGTTCGCGCTCGAACGTCTCGACCTGGCCCGCGTCCATCAGCGAATACGCGATCTTCTGCACGGTGCCGGGCGGCAACGGGGTGTTGCCGAGCGGGAAATGCTTGCCTTCGATCTTGATGTAGACGGGCGCGCCCGTGCTCAGGAACAGGTCGGAAGCGGATTTTTCCGCCATCAGCTTCAGGAAATAGCCGATATCCATGCGCAATGATCCCCTTCGTGGCCGGCGACGTTGCAAGCGCGCCGGCGGCTTCGGACAATAACCGCGCGCCCACCCCTACGGACACGGGTTTCGATAATGCATTTCAGCTTCGCACAAAACGCCGGTTCGCGGTATGCAGCGGCCATGGCAATCCTGCTCGGCGTCACATTCGCCGGCTCCGCCGTGGCCCAGGTCGTGCCGGAAGTGCAGGCCGCGCAGCAGGCGGTGGATCGCGCCGACCAGGCCGATGCCGACCAGTACGCACCCGACCTGCTCGCCTCCGCGCGGCAAGGCTTGGCCGCGGCGCAGACGGCCAGCCAGGGTGGACGCAGCGAACGCCGCCAGGCCGCCGTGTTGGCGCAGCGCGCCGCCGCCGATGCCGACCTGGCCCGCGCGCGCAGCCAGGAAGCGGTCGCTCGGGCCCAGCTCGAACAGCGTCGCGCCGAGATTGCGGAACTGCAGCAACGGCTCGAGCAGCCGCCATCGCCGCCGCCTGCGCTGCCTTCGACCACGTTGCCGGATACGCCCCTGTCCGAACCGCTTCCGGCAGCGCCGGCCGGAGACGGAACATGAGGAACACAAAACGCTTCCGATTCCCCACCCTGGCTTTGCTTGGTCTTGCGCTGGCTGCCGCCTCGGCGTCGGCCGCCGAGAATCCGGACGTATCGCGCCTAGGCCAGCGCCTGCAGGCATTGCAGGTCGATCCGCGTTATGCCGATGTCGCTGCGTTCGAGCGCCTGCAGGCACAGCAGGCCATCGCCGCACTGGCGCAGGCCAAGCGCAAGCAGCAGCCCGATGCGCTGTACGTGGCCGAACGCCGCGTGGAAATCGCCGAAACCACCGCGCGCACCGCGCTGGCGCGACGCGAGCTGGACCAGGCCGAACGCAACCTGGGCGAACTGCGCATCGAAGTCAGCCGCCGCGACGCGGAAGCCGCGCGCGCCGAGGCCGAGCGCCTGCGCATGCAGATGCAGATCCAGGCCGAGGAAGCCGAGCGGCTGCGCGCCGCTGCCGACGCCGAAGCCCAGGCCCGCGTGCAGGCCGAGGATTCGTTGAACCTGCTGGCCGGAGAACAGACCGCCAAGCTCAGCGCCGCCCAGCGCAAGGAGGCGCAACTGGCGCGGCAGGAGGCCGAACTGGTCTCGGGCCTGAAGCTGCCGGCATCGAAGTTCGACAACCGTGGCGAGGTGTTCACCCTCGGCGGCGCCAGTTTCGAATCGGGGCTGGCCAAGCTGTCGAAGGCCGGCCAGGACAGCGTCGCCGCCCTGGCCGCCTACCTGCAGGCCGTGCCCAAGGCCAAGGCCCGCATCGGTGGCTACGGCGACGCGCAGACCTCCGGCCAGCGCCGCGCCGAGGCCGTGCGCAGCGCCTTGGCCGCGGCAGGGATTCCCAAGTCCCGCCTGCAGGCAGCGGATCAGGGCAAGGGCAGCAAGGCGCGTGCCGTGGAGATCGTGGTCTCTCCTTAAAAAACCTTTGTATTCAATGATTTGAACGGAAATTTAGCGCTTCCCGGCGACGCCGGTCACGTTCCGGAGATCGCGCAATGCCGGGCCGACGAGGTACTTGAGACAGCGCTTGCCGGGGGCGGATTGGAGGAGTAGGGTCATATCCCCAAGCGGGTCTTTTCCGCTTGGTGAACGGAGAGTCGAGACGATGACGCCGACGCCAGTTCCGCAGGAGCCCCGCCCCGGTCCCCGGGTCCGCGCGGGCGCATGCGGGCAACCCGTCCATCGCGCCTTGGTTCTTCCCCCCGACCAACGCCCCGTGCCGTAGAGGCCGGGGCGTTCGTATTCGCGCCTGAATAAATCCTGCGGAAGGAGGTCAACATGTTCGAAGGGCAACCCCAGACCGAAATCGACGCCTTGATCAAGGCCGACCCCGAATTCAAGCAGCTTTACCAGCGACACCGGGAGCTCGACAAGAAGGTCATGGACGCCGAATTGGGCGTACTGCCCATCGACGACAACCTGCTGGGACAGATGAAGCGCGAGAAGCTGGTCGCCAAGCAGCGCCTGCTGCGCATCTACGAATCCAAGCCGCACTGAGTCCCATCGTCGCGGGCGGCGGGGCTTCCTCGTTGGCCCTGCCGTCCGCGTCATCCCTGCCAGCCCGCGCCATGTGCGCGGGCTTTTTTTACCGGCGTTCCGGCGCAATGCGATAATCGCGCACCCCGCCACCGAACATGAACTGCATGGCCATCCACGCTTCCGTACTCGAACTGATCGGCGATACGCCCATCGTGCAGGCCCAGCGCCTGGACGCGGGCCCGTGCAAGGTGTTCCTGAAGCTGGAGAACACCAATCCCGGCGGCTCGATCAAGGACCGCATCGGCCTGAACATGATCGAGGCGGCGGAAAAGCGCGGCGACCTGAAGCCGGGCGCCACCCTGGTGGAGGGCACTGCCGGCAACACCGGCCTGGGCCTGGCCCTGGTTGCGCAGCAGAAGGGCTACCGGCTGATCCTCGTCGTACCGGACAAGATGAGCCGCGAGAAGATCTTCAACCTGAAGGCTATGGGCGCCGAAGTCGTGCTGACCCGTTCCGACGTGGCCAAGGGCCATCCCGAGTACTACCAGGACCTCGCCGCGAAGATCGCCGCCGAAACCCCCGGCGCGTACTTCATCAACCAGTTCGGCAATCCCGACAATCCGGCCACGCACGAATTCGGCACCGGCCCGGAAATCCTGCGGCAGATGGACGGCAAGGTCGACGCCATCGTGTTCGGTTGCGGCAGCTCCGGCACGATGACCGGCCTGTCGCGCTGCTTCGCCGAAAAATCGCCGCATACCGAACTGGTGCTGGCCGACCCGGTCGGTTCGATCCTCGCCCAGTACATCAACGAAGGCACGCTCAGCGAGAAGTCCGGCACCTGGCTGGTCGAAGGCATCGGCGAGGATTTCCTGCCATCGATCTCGGACTTCTCGCGGGTCAGGAGGGCCTACGCCATCGGCGATGCGGAAAGCTTCCACACCGCGCGAGAACTGCTGGCGAAAGAGGGCATCCTCGGCGGTTCATCCACCGGAACGCTGCTGGCCGCGGCGTTGAAGTATTGCCGCGAGCAGACCGAAGCGAAGAACGTGGTCGTGCTGGTGCCCGACACCGGCAACAAGTACCTGTCGAAGCAATACAACGACTACTGGATGCTCGACAACGGCTTCCTCGAACGCACGCAATACGGCGACCTGCGCGACCTGATCCTGCGCCCTTACAGCCAGCGCGACACCGTGGTCGTGGGGCCGAACGACCTGCTGACCACCGCCTACCAGCGTATGAAGCTTTACGACGTGTCGCAGCTGCCGGTGATGGAAGGGCAGAAGCTTGTCGGCATCGTCGACGAAAGCGACGTGCTGCTGCACGTGTACGGCGACGAGGCGCGTTTCCGCGACCCGGTGTCCACCGCGATGGTCAGCAAGCTGGACCGGCTGGACGTGAAATCGCCGATCGAGGCGCTGCTGCCGGTGTTCGACCGCGGCCAGGTGGCTATCGTCACCGACGGCGACGCCTTCCTCGGCCTGATCACCCGCATCGACCTGTTGAATTACCTGCGCCGCCGGGTGCAATGACGGCCCGCCGGGCCTGCGAAAACCCGTTCAGCCCGGATCGGTAGAATCCACCAGTTTTCATGGAAACCCTTATGTCGGATCCGAATTCGAGCGCCAAGGCAGGCGAACTCGCGCTGGGCACCCTCGCCATCCACGGCGGGCAGTCGCCCGACCCCAGCACCGGCGCGGTGATGCCGCCGATCTACGCGACATCGACCTACGCGCAAAGCAGTCCCGGCGTGCATCAGGGCTTCGAGTACTCGCGCACCCACAACCCCACGCGCTTCGCCTACGAGCGTTGCGTCGCCGCGCTGGAAGGCGGCACGCGCGGCTTCGCCTTCGCCTCGGGCATGGCCGCCACTTCGACCGTGCTGGAACTGCTGGACAGCGGCAGCCACGTCGTCGCGATGGACGACATCTACGGCGGCAGCTACCGTCTGTTCGAACGCGTACGCAAGCGCAGCGCCGCACTGGACTTCAGCTTCGTCGACCTGACCGACCTGGCCGCATTCGAAGCCGCGATCACCCCGAAGACGAAACTGGTCTGGATCGAAACCCCGACCAACCCGATGCTGAAGATCGTCGACATCGCCGCGGTCGCCGAAATCGCGCACAGGCACGGCCTGATCGTCGTCGTCGACAACACCTTCGCCTCGCCGATCCTGCAGCGCCCGCTGCAACTCGGCGCCGACGTCGTCGTGCACTCCGCGACCAAGTACCTCAACGGACACTCCGACATGGTGGGTGGCATCGCCGTGGTCGGCGATAACGCGGAATTGGCTGAGCAGATGGTGTTCCTGCAGAACTCGATTGGTGCCGTGCAAGGGCCGTTCGATAGTTTCCTCGCCCTTCGCGGGCTGAAGACCCTGCACTTGCGTATGAAAGCCCACTGCGAGAATGCGCTGGCGCTGGCGCAGTGGCTGGAGACCCATCCGGCTATCGAGAAGGTCATCTACCCCGGCCTGAAATCGCACTCGCAGCACGAACTCGCCAGCCGCCAGATGCAAGGCTACGGCGGCATCGTCTCGATCGTGCTGAAGGGCGGCTTCGGCGCGGCCAAGAAACTGTGCGAGAACATCAAGTTGTTCACTTTGGCCGAATCGCTCGGTGGCGTAGAGAGCCTGATCAACCACCCGGCGGTGATGACGCATGCGTCGATTCCGTCCGAACGACGAGCGCGGCTTGGTATCGGTGATTCGTTGGTGCGATTGAGTGTGGGTGTC
Organism: Pseudoxanthomonas helianthi; assembly: GCF_017939625.1. Classification (GTDB taxonomy): domain Bacteria; phylum Pseudomonadota; class Gammaproteobacteria; order Xanthomonadales; family Xanthomonadaceae; genus Pseudoxanthomonas_A; species Pseudoxanthomonas_A helianthi. The sequence continues at coordinate 388,152 of NZ_JAGKTC010000001.1, read as the reverse complement.
GAGGATGAATCGGATTTGCGTGGGGATTTGCAACACGGATTGAGTGTTGCCAAGAGCGCATGATATGGCGGGTTCTATGGGTTTCGACAATCGTATGCTTTTTCCACTAGCGCCTTTGCGTGAGTTATGGAGTCATCGCGCATTGGTGGCTGAATTGACAAAGCGCGAGATCAGTGGGCGTTATCGTGGCGCCAGCCTGGGTATTTTCTGGTCACTGGCGAATCCGCTCTTGTTGTCGTGGATATACACCTTCGCATTCGGTACTGTCATGAATGGACGATGGCCCGAGCCACAGGCAGCGAACAGTCATTTTGCGGTGGTATTGTTCTCAGGACTGGTGGTGTATTTCCTTTTGTCCGAGTGCATGATGCGCGCGCCCGACTTGATCGTGGGAAATCCAGCCTTCGTCAAGCGGGTGGTGTTTCCATTGGGCATCCTGCCATGGCCCATGCTGCTGTCTGCACTGTTTCATTGTTTGATGAATGTGCTCGTATTCATTGGTCTTCGCTTGCTGTTAGATCACGCGTTCGATTGGACCATCGTGCTGTTGCCGTTGGTTCTTCTGCCGTTGGCAATAGTGGCGCTTGGCTTGTCTTGGTTGTTGGCGGCACTCGCCGTCTATCTGCGAGATATACAGCAGGTGATAGGCATGATTAGCATGGCGCTGCTGTTCCTGTCCTCCGCAATGGTTCCCGCTGCTTCGGTGCCCGAGAAGTATCGCTTGGTATTTCTGCTCAATCCGTTGTCATTCATTGTGGATCAGGCGCGTGCAGTCATGGTTTGGGGAGCGCTGCCCGACTGGCGAGGGCTGGCCCTGTACGCGCTGGTCGCAGCATGCTTTGCATGGCTTTCTTACGCGTGGTTCGCATATGTTCGCAAAGGGTTCGCCGATGTCCTCTAATCCGGCGATCCGTATTTCGGGTGTACACAAGATGTTCCCGATTTACGATAAGCCGCACCATCGGCTACTTGAGTTGTTCGATCCCCGTCAAGGCTTGCACTGGCGGCGTGAGTTTCACGCGCTTCGAGGTATTGACCTTGAAATCGGTCGAGGTCAGTGCGTCGGCATTGTGGGGCGCAATGGCTCGGGTAAGTCCACGTTATTGCAGATCATCTGCGGGACTTTGGCGCCGAGCAGCGGGGCGGTACAGGTGAATGGGCGCATTGCCGCGCTGCTGGAGCTGGGCGCTGGCTTCAATCCGGAATTCACGGGGCGCGAGAATGTGTATCTCAATGCCTCCATTTTAGGTCTGGGGCGCGACGAGATCGACGTGCGATTGGGGGACATCCTCGCTTTTGCAGATATCGGCGAATTCATCGATCAGCCAGTAAAGAGCTACTCCAGTGGCATGTACGTGCGTCTGGCTTTTGCGGTTGCGATCAATGTCACTCCGGAAATTTTGGTGGTAGACGAGGCGCTGTCGGTAGGCGACGAGGCCTTTCAACGCAAATGTTTTTCCCGTATCGAGCAAATACGCGAATCCGGGGCGACAGTGCTGTTCGTATCCCATTCTGCCGGGACCGTCGTGGATCTTTGCGACGAAGCGATTCTTATCGATCATGGCGAGGTGCTTTTTCGGGGGGCGCCGCGCAGGGTAGTGGCCCAGTACCAGAAAATGATCTACGCACCCCCAGGTCGTCAGCCTGCAATTCGCGAAGCCATTCGCAATGATCGCGAGGGCGATGTCGACGTGAATCAGATGCGTTCCGTGATTCAGGAACATGCGAAGCCGCAACAGGATGCGCAACTGGCCTGGTTCGATCCTGAAATGCGGCCTGTCAGCACCGTTTCCTATGCCGATCGTGGCGCCAAGATCGACGATCCGCGATTGCTGGATGTCAGCGGTCAGCGCGTGAATGTGCTGGTGCATGGCGAGGAATACATCTACACCTATCGCGTAATGGTTGGGCGCAGTTTGGCCCGGGTGCGTTGTGGAATGATGATTCGCACCATCACGGGAGTGGAGATCGGTGGCCACGCCACCGATCGCGATGATCAGCACATGTCACTCGTGCCAGCAGGCGCAACAATCGAAGTGTCTTTCCGTTTCCGTTGTCTACTTAATCCGGGGATGTACTTTCTCAATGCTGGCTGTTTGGCCAGTGATGGAGATATGGAGGACTATATCGATCGCCACATCGATGTGGCGATGTTTCGCGTACAACCGACTGGCGTGTTGCGCTCCACCGCGCTGGTGGACCTAGTGGTTGAGGATAGCGCGGAGTGGCGCAGCTGATGGACGGCGTGCGCGACCGGAGAGTCGGCCTTCTGGTTGCGGGTATGCACCGCAGCGGGACTTCGGCAGTAACCGGCAGCCTCGAGAGGCTGGGCATTCCGTTGGGGAGCTCGTTGCTGGAGCCCGGCGAAGACAATCCGAAAGGATATTTCGAACATGCGCGTGCGGTCGCTATCGACGATAAGCTGCTCGATGCGCTTGACAGGCGCTGGGATGATATTCGTGCCTTGCCGCAGGGGTGGCAGCAGACGGAGGCCGCGAAGGTAGCCGGTATGGCCATCGCCGAAATGGTGCGGGAGGAGTTCGCGACTACGCCTGTATTCGCAATCAAGGATCCACGATTGTGTAGATTGCTGCCGGCGTGGCGGAATGGCTTGGCGAAAGCAGGAGCCGAGCCGCGCGTGTTGCTGGTTGCCAGGCATCCACGGGAAGTCGCGGCATCGATCCATCGGCGCAATGATTGGCCAGCACTGGTGTCCGAAGTGCTGTGGTTGAGATACATGCTGGCCGCAGAGCGTGATTCACGTCGTCTGCGCCGTTTCGTTCTGACCTACGATCAACTGATGCGTGCACCCTTGGCCGCCATGCGGACGGCACTGCAATCGCTGGGCGTGAGTATCGATGGAGGGGCAGGGCAAGCGGCGTTGGATAGCTTTGTCGCCTGCGAAGATCGGCATTTCGGCGCAAGCGAGGGCCTGGAATCGGCGACGCCGGTGGCGAAGATCGCCGGAGAGGCCTACGCACGATTCATTGACTTGGCCGAAGGCAGGTCGGTAAGACCAAGCGTATTTGACGAGTTGGCCCAGCGGTTGGAACAGTCGCTGGAGGGTTCAAGGGTACTGATCGAATCGCTATCGCATATGTGCCTGCATTTTCGTCGTGACGCGGAAGCGGCACGTAATGAAGTTTACGCAGTGCGCTCGGAGTTTCATGCGCAGCTGGCTTGGACCGAATCGGCGGTGGCCGAGCGTGAGCGGCTGCAGGCGGAACTGGCGGAGACGCATTCGAAGCTGGCCGCACAACTGGCCTGGTCGGATGCGGCGGTGGCGAAGCAGGAGGAGTTGCAGGCCGAACTGGCGGAGACGCATTCGAAGCTGGCCGCACAATTGGCTTGGTCGGATGCGGCGGTGGCGAAGCAGGAGGAGCTGCAGGCGGAATTGGCGGAAACGCATTCGAAGCTGGCCGCACAATTGGCCTGGTCGGATGCAGCGGTGGCGAAGCAGGAGGGGTTGCAGGCCGAGCTGGCGGAGACGCATTCGAAGCTGGCCGCACAATTGGCCTGGTCGGATGCGGCAGTGGCGAAGCAGGAGGAGCTGCAGGCGGCATCGGCGCAGGCGCACTCGGAACTGACCGAACAGCTGGTCCGGGCCGAATTGGAGGCAGCTCAGCTCGACCGCCTGCAGGCGGAACTGGCGGAGACTAATTTGAAGCTGGTCGCACAGTTGACTTGGTCGGATGCGGCGGTGGCGAAGCAAGAGGAGCTGCAGGCGGCATTGGCGCAGGTGCGCTTGGAGCTGGCAGAGACCGAACTGGGGCTGGCTAGGCAGATCGCGTGGTCCGAGGAGGCCATGCGCATCCGTGAGGGTCTGCTCGATCAGTTGCAGGCTGCTTCGAGCAGGGGCGATGCCCTACAATCACGACTTGACCAGTACGAAGCGACCTTGGTTGGCCGCCAGCTTCGGAAATGGATGGACAGGAAGGCCGCCAAAGGAAGCGCACCATGATTTATTTCACCTCGATTTGCTCCAACTATCTGCCAAAGGCCATGGCGTTGGCCGAATCGGTCAAACGCAACTGCCGCGACGCTGTATTTGTCCTGTGCCTGGTCGAACGCGAGGCGCCGCAGGTGGCTCTCGATTTTCCGCATTTCGATCACGTGGTTCTGGCCAAGGACGCCGATTGGGGCAATTTCGACCAGTTTATGTTCCGGCATTCGATTGTCGAAGCATCGACTGCGGTGAAGGGGCAATTCATGCGCAACTTGCTCGACCGATTCCCGGAAGCCGACAAATTTGTCTACCTTGATCCGGATGTTCTGGTCTACAGCGATTTTATCGAATTGGAAAACAAACTGGATGAAGCCACGGTCGTGGTGTGCCCGCATTTGCTGCGACCCGGAAATATCGACATGGAAATCAGTTCGCTGGCACACGGCACCTTCAACCTCGGCTTCCTTGCGGTAAGCCGCAGCGATAACGCCATCCAGTTCCTCGAATGGTGGGCAGAGCGGCTTTTCTGGTTCTGTTACGACGATATCCCGCGCGGGATATTCACTGATCAGAAGTGGATCGACCTGGCGCCGAGCTTTTTCGACGTTCATATCCTCAAGCATCATGGCTATGACTTCGCCACATGGTCGTTGCTGGGCAGCGATCTGAGGGAAGAGGGCGGACGCTACGTGGTGAATGGGGATCCGCTGCGCTTCATCCATTTTTCCGGCTTCGATTCGGGGATGATCGAACGCGCAATGGGATGGTGGCTAACTCCCGAGAATCGGCCAACGTTTGAAAAGCTGTACCGGCAGTACGTTTCGCTGCTCGAGGCCAATGGGCAGGTCGAACTTGGCAAACTGCCGTGGAGTTACGCTGCTTACGCGGATGGCAGGAAGATATCCAACGAGGCCAGAGCGGCGTACCGGGAGCCAGGCCTGTCTGAGCAGATTCCCGATCCATTCGGAGCGAGTGATGCGCAAATCTTAGCGGTCAAGCCCAAGAAGGGTTCCGGCGACGCTACGGACGCGTTGACGGCTCAGCAGTGGCCGACTCTGCGCATGTCTGCGAATCCTGGTCTACTCGACAAGCTGATGTGGTCTAGTCTTGAAATTGGAGTAGTGCCGACATTAGCGAAGGCGTTCAGGAAGCTGGCTGGCACAAAAAACTGACAGGGAACGTCATGTCCAATTTGGTTTCGGTGGTCATTCCGTGTTTTAACGCCGGGATGACGTTGGGAGAGGCAATAGAGTCTGTATTGAGGCAGACTTACGCCGATATTGAAATAATCGTGGTCGACGATGGTTCGACCGACCTCGGTACGCGGGAAATTATCGCTAGTGCCCATTGGCCGAAGACTCGAGTCATTCATCAGGAAAATGCAGGCCCCGCGGCAGCAAGGAACAGGGCGATCGAAGCAAGCTCGGGAGAATTCATACTCCCCCTTGATGCGGATGACACGATCGAGCCCACTTATGTCGAAAAGGCCGTCGCAGCGATGCGAGCCGATGCAAATGTGGGAATCGTATACTGCAAAGCCCTCAAGTTTGGCGCAGAAAGCGGACCTTGGGGTCTACCCGCCTATAGCCTACGCGAGCTTGTCATCGACAACGTAATTTTTGTCACGAGCTTGTTTCGGCGGGCTGATTGGGAATTGGTGAACGGCTTCAACCAATCTTTGCGGCGAGGAGTCGAAGATTACGAATTTTGGGTCAAAATTGTCGCCCTTGGGCGAGATGTAATCCAATTGGACGAGTATTTGTTCAACTATCGAATTCAGCAAACGTCGCGTACGACCAATTTCTCCTCGGACCGCGCCGCGGTAGTGGCAACTTACGCACATATCTTCCGTGATAATGTCCAGTTTTTTGCAAAGAATGCAGAGTATTTGTTTGAGCATCGATTTGGTCTGTACGATGAATTACTTGCTTACAGAGCTAGGTATGGTTGGATTAACGGTTTGATCGAACGTCATCCATGGCTGAAATCTTTTGCGCGAGCCTGCCATCGTCTTTTGTTCCGGCTGCAATGAACGAATCGCCAAGCATTTATTTAGCGGATCATACGGAGAAGAATATGAAAGTTCGAAATGCACTGATGGTAATTGCGGTCGCTTTGACGGGCTGCAGTCAATCGGCTAGTGAACAGGTGGAAGGCCAATCGGCGGAAACTTTACCTGCAGTCACTACGAACCCGGCAGACGTGCAGAAGCCGGCAACTTCTCCTCTGTTGATTGATGGTGCTCAGGTTAAACTCCAGGAGCCATCTGTTTTGGCCGGCGCAACGTGGACTACGAAGCAGTGTTCGCTGACGACACCGGATGACGGTAAAGATCTGTCGGCTCAGGCGAATAGTCCGACGCGTCTTGAGGGTTTCTTTATCGATCCGCAGGACGCTCCGGCGGGGGAGTTCGAGATCGTCCTCAAGGGCGATGGGGCGAATTATGGAATACCGGCAAAGACCGGCTGGGAGCGCGCAGATGTAGCTACCTTTTTTAAGGTCCCTGCATTGGCGACGGCAGGTTATGACGTCCTCGTCACGCTCGACAGCTCTGTCCCGAAGGGTGAATATGATGTCGATTTGATGCTGGAGCGCGGTGGGGTCAAGTATTTCTGCGAGAGCGGAAAGCGGTTGCTAGTCAAGTAGGGCCCAAGCAGGGCATTGAAGAAAGGCGCCAAAGGGGGCGCCTTTCTTTCTTGTGCTGGCTAGTACTGGGTCCGTCGCATCAGTATCACCGAATTTGCCTCGTAGTAGTCCGCCACGCAGCGATTAATCCAATTCTCTGGCGAAGAAGTTACGTCCGCGCCGGCGAAGACAGGAGGGCTGGAATCTCCCAAAGAATAAGGTCGTACGTACGCAGGCTGAGAGATGGGCCTGGGCAGTGAGCCGAACCCTCGGTGACGTTCCAACTGTTGCGCGTGCCATCGGGGCGCAAATTCATGAGCGACCCTAGCAAAGCTGCGGAAACTTGGGCTGGCTATCAAGAATATCCCCGCAAGTCCGAGCAAAGCCGCCGCCCAAGAAGTCGGGTTGTGTTCGGAAAGAGCGGACAACCGCGAGCCAATGGCTGCAGCCACCAAACAGCCCGCCGCCGTCACATGCATAAATGCTTGGTTAAGGACACGACCGGGCGCAGCTTCGCCAGTCAGAAATGAATATACCCAGAGATGCATCGGAAGAGAGCACAGCAGGATAAGGGCGACTGGCGCCCAATCGCGAATCTTTGATCTGCCTCGTGCAACCATTGCGCCGACCGCCGCAGACCCGACTAGCGCGGCGAATATAGGTAATGTCTGCTGTTCCGACATTCCATGCGCGAATTGCCACAGGCTCTTGATTGCCAGCGCAGTTGCATTACCGATCTCGTGTCGTGCGGTGACGCTTGTGGAGTCGCGAGCGAAGTTGCCGGGCGCGAGGATGGTTGTAGCGAACGCTGCAGCGAATATTGTCAGACGCAGTATCGCTTGGTGCCAGTTCTTCTTTTCTGCTCGAATGTCGCGGAATCCAAACCAGAGCACGCATGCTCCGGTGACGATAGCGAGGAATTCGTTGAAACCTGTTATCAAAGCTATCAAAGCTCCGATCAGAACCTCTCTCGGTATCGCTCTAGTTCGGTCAGCACGAGGCGCCGACATGACAAGGATTAATACAAATAGCAGAGATGTGCCGATGAAGTAGACGGCGGCGCCGGTCAGCCAGAGATATTGCTCCAGCTTGGATGGCATTGCTATCAAAGTAGAAGCGAACAGGATGGCTGCAAAAGGGACGCTGACGCGACGATTCGTATCTATCAGCGGTGAGATCGCCAGGCACGCCAAGGCGAAGAGGATAAGGAAGCAAGCAAGAGACAAGCTGTAGGCTAATCCGACTGGCACGAATAAGCTGATCGTGGCAACGAGTGATACCGTAAACATAGCGGAGTAGCGCCCCGACCAGTTCTGATACATGTATGCAGCGTCGGCGAAGGGGTTTCCGTGTTCGCGATGAATTACCCTGGCGAAAGTACAAAAATCGTCGGTCTGAAGGAATGTGTAGAAGGGCGCCACAAGGGCCAAGATTGCCGCGATCAGGAAAGGGAACAGTGCCAGCGAGAGTTGCCAGGATGGTCGACGGAAGAAGGGGGAAGTATGCATGCCAAGCAGACCGTTCATATAGTCATATAGGGTATTCAATCATATAGCGTCCGAAGGCATGATATGGCGGACCGAAGGAGCGCGCCCTCGCCTTCGCGCGGGGAGGTAGAGCGCTGGTTTGCGGTTGTACGCATAGATGCCGTGTCTTGTGAGAAACTTTGGAAAGCTTTTTTGGGCTTGGGGAGCGGCTTGGCCTTCCCGAGGGAGCGAAATGACGTGGCGGAAAGGATGACGGACTTGGATAACCCTCTTGATGTTTCGGTCGTCGTACCGGTGTATGCGGGCGCGGCAATGTTGCCTGAGTTGCATGCGCGAATAACAAACGTGCTGGAATCTACGGGCTATTCATTTGAGTTGATACTGGTTGACGATCGTGGGCATGAAAACAATTGGCTCGCAATTACATCGCTGTCCGAAAGCGACGGCAGGATCGTGGGAATCAGGCTGACCAGAAACTACGGGCAGCATGCGGCCACATTGTGCGGATTGGCGCATGCAACCGGTCGGTGGGTGATAACCATGGATGAGGATCTAGAGCACCCTCCCGAAGCGATGCCCGCGATGCTTCTTGCGTGTAAGGAGCGAGCGCCGCTCGTTTATGGGGTTTTCCCTAAGCGCAAGCACGCCTGGTATAGGAATCTGACATCAGAACTGATGCGGCTAACGTTAAAGCGTGCATTCCCGGATCTGAATGAGGACTACACGTCCTTTCGGGCCATGCATGCGACCTTGGCTCATCGGCTGGCTCAGTTCGACTTGAGTCGCCCGTACATTGACGGGATGCTTTCATGGATAACCAACAGCGTCGCGACCGTGCAAGTCCAGCACGGCGAAAGATTGTCTGGTGAGAGCGCCTACACCTTGCGTAAGTTGATATCACATGCGCTAAACATATTCATCACCTTCTCCCAGCTGCCGCTGCGTTTGGCTAGTTATGCTGGAGTTGTTATCGCTTGCTCCAGCTTCATCTATATGATCTATGTTCTTGTGGCTAGACTGATGGGATGGGTGACGAGTCCGGGGTACGCTTCGATCATGTCAGTTGTCTTGTTTGCGTGCGGAATCCAGTTAACCATTCTCGGCGTCGTCGGCGAATATATCGGCCGTTTGATGGCGGCTGCATATCGTAAGCCTGTATATGTCGTTGAAGCCACGGCCCGCATTCTGTCGCGCCGTGGAGGTGGCGGGTTCGAAATATGAAAGTGCTTGCGGGCTTTACGTTGATGCGCATCTTGTGCACGGGCGCGACATATGTGATCTATCTATTGCTTCTACAGCGGATGTCTTACGAGCTGGCCTATGTCATCTCGTATGCGGCAGGCATCATCATGGCCTATGTGACAAGCTCGTTGTTGGTCTTTAATAGGCCGATGAACAGAAAGTCGGCTGCACTTTTCCCGCTGACCTATTTGGTCCAGTTTGTACTCAGTTGGATAATCCTAAAGATATGCGTTGAGGTTGTCGGAGTACCTCAATGGCTTGCGTGGGGAGTGAGTGTAGTGGCGCTGCTTCCACTTGCATTTGTCATGTCGAAATGGGCATTATTCCGGGAGTAACCGAATATTGTGAATAGTATTTTCGAATAACTCGTTCGGCGTAATTTCCGCCCAGATCCATGCCAAGCGCATGGGCAACGCGCAGTGCTTCGGACGCGTCTATCTGTAATGGGTCGCCTTTTGGCAGAGACTCAAACCGGGCCGAGACACCAAGGGTGCGTTCAAATATGCGGACGATTTCGATCATGCGGAGGGATTTCTCCGAGGCGATCGAATAGGTGCGGTCTCCCGGGATATCGTCTTTTTCGAGAAATGCGCGAGCGATTGCGGCAACGTCCTCGATATCAATGAGGTTGCGCTCTGCTTCGCTCCATACCTGAAATGGTTCTTTCTTGAGAATTCTGTCGCGAAGAAAGTTGGTGAGCGTATGGGAGTTTCGAGTATTTCCTACGACCTGTGGCAGTCGGAAGACAATGCCCTCGGGTCTCGAAATTACGATCCTTTCCATTTCCAGCTTGTGAAGCAAATAGAGAGACAGTGCAGCTGGGTCATTTGCAACGCCGCAGCTTCCGAAATATACGAAGCGATTACCATGAAAGCTTTCGAAGCAAGACAACAATAGGTCTCGCTCTCGTTGGAATTCCTCTGGGCGAGTTTCCTGTGAGTTGGACACGCCGGCGGCGAAGACGGTTATCCCGGGGTCGGCCCTGAACGCGCCGAAAGCCTGGGCCAACATTCCATTTCCTACGATCATGATCCCGTGCCTATTGCAGCTATGCGTAAAGAGAGAAGAAGGTGCGACCGCATAGGAGTATTCGACTCTGCATATGCGCGAGTAACATGTTGAGCCCCACGCGGTAATTGGCCGAGGAGCTATTCTGGTGGGTTAGCGAGGAGGCGAAGTCCCAAAGAATCACAACGCTTCGCACGGGTGCGTCGAACCTTCCAGGCTACAGCGCGTTTTCCAGTTCCGACAACAGGTGGAACAGATCGCCCACCAACCCGATATCCGCAATCTCGAAAATCGGCGCTTCCCCATCCTTGTTGATCGCCACGATAGTGCCGGCGTCCTTGATGCCGGTCAAATGCTGGATTGCGCCGGAGATGCCGACGGCGATGTACAGCTCGGGCGCGATGATCTTGCCGGTCTGGCCGACCTGCAGGTCACTGGGCACGTAGCCGGCGTCGACCGCGGCGCGCGAGGCGCCGACGGCGGCGCCGAGCTTGTCGGCGAGGGCGTAGATGACCTTGAAGTTCTCGGCCGAGCCGACGCCGCGGCCGCCGGAGACGACGCGCTTGGCGCTTTGCAGGTCGGGGCGATCCGACTTGCCGGCGGCGAGGCCGACGTAGCGGGTATGGCCGGGCAGGGCGGCGTTGGTCGAAACCGTTTCGACCGCGGCGTTGCCGCCCTTGGCCGCTTCCGGCCACGAGGCGGTGCGCACGGTGGCGACGACGGTGCGGTCGGCTGGGGCTTCGACGCTGATGATCGCGTTGCCGGCGTAGATCGGGCGCTTGAACGTATGCGGACCGTCCACGGCCATCAGGTCGGACACCTGGGCCACGCCCAGCAGGGCAGCGACGACCGGCATCAGGTCCTTGCCGAAGGTGGTGCTGGGGCCGAACACGTGGCTGTAGCCCTTGGCCAGTTCCGCGATCTGCGGGCCCAACACCTGTGCCAGCGCATGTTCGTTGGCCGGGTTGGCCACGGCCAGCACCTTGGCCACGCCGGCGATCTGCGCGGCTTCGGCGGCGATGGCGGCCGGATCGGCGGCCAGCACGACGATGTCGATGGCCTCAGGATTCAGCGCGGCCGCGGCGCTGACGGTCTTGGCGGTGGAGGCGTTGAGTTTGCCGTCCAGGTGTTCGGCGACAACGAGGACCTTGGTCATTACAGCAACCCCTTCTGCTTGAGTGCGGCGACCAGTTCGGCCGCGTCCTTGACCATCACGCCCTTGCTGCGCTTGGCCGGCGGGGCGTAGTGGGTGGTGTTGAGGAAATCGGCGGATTCGACGCCCAAGTCGGCGAAGGGCAGGGTTTCCAGCGGCTTGCTCTTGGCCTTCATGATGTCCGGCAGCTTGATGAAGCGCGGTTCGTTCAGGCGCAGGTCGGTGGTGACCACGGCCGGCAGATCGACTTCCAGCGTTTCCAGGCCGGCATCGACTTCGCGGGTCACGGTGGCCTTGCCGTCCGCGATGTCCAGCTTCGAAGCGAAGGTCGCCTGCGGGCGGCCCCACAGCGTGGCCAGCATCTGGCCGGTCTGGTTGGCGTCGTCGTCGATGGCCTGCTTGCCGAGGATGACCAGGTCCGGCTGTTCCTTCTCGACCAGCTTCAGCAGGGCGCGCGCGGCGGTCAGCGGCTGGATGGCCTGGTCGGAAACCACGTGGATGGCGCGGTTGGCGCCCATGGCCAGGCCGTTGCGCAGGTGGGCCTGGGCATCGGCCGGGGCGATCGTGGCGACCACGACCTCGGTGGCGATGCCCTTGTCGCGCAGGCGCAGGGCCTCTTCCAGCGCGATTTCGTCGAACGGGTTCGGCGACAGCTTCACGCCGTCGGTGACCACGCCGGAACCGTCCGGCTTGACCTGGATGCGGACGTTGAAGTCCACCACCCGCTTGTAGGCGACGAGGATTTTCATCGGGTTTGGGGATCCTTGGATTTGCGCGGGCCCGGCGAGCGGCGGCTGGCGGGCGGAAGGCCGATTTTACCGGCGTGGGGACGACCGTGCGAGCGCGTAGGGTCGGCTGGCGTTCACGGCCATTGCCCGAAAGGGCATGCCGGCGTACCGGGGCGGCGTACTAAACTAGCGCATACACCCCACACGGAACGGGCCCATGGCCAAAAACAAGCTTTATTCCAGCGCCGACGAGGCCCTGAAGGGCATAGTCGCCGACGGCCAGACCATCGCGGTCGGCGGATTCGGCCTGTGCGGCATCCCCGAGGCGCTGATCGCCGCGTTACGCGACAGCGGTGCGACCGGGCTGACGGCGATTTCCAACAACGCTGGCGTGGACGGCTTCGGCCTGGGCCAACTGCTCTCGACGCGGCAGATCAAGAAGATGATTTCGTCGTACGTGGGCGAGAACAAGGAATTCGAGCGCCAGTACCTGTCCGGCGAACTGGAGCTGGAATTCAACCCGCAGGGCACGCTGGCCGAGCGCCTACGTGCCGGCGGCGCGGGCATTCCGGCCTTCTACACGCGCACCGGCTACGGCACGGTGGTGGCGGAGGGCAAGGAAACCCGCCAGTTCGGCGAACACCACTACGTGATGGAGACCGCGCTGGTCGCCGACGTGTCGCTGGTCAAGGCGTGGAAGGCCGACAAGGCCGGCAACCTGGTGTTCCGCAAGACCGCGCGCAATTTCAATCCCGCCGCCGCGATGGCCGGCAAGGTCTGCGTAGCCGAAGTCGAGGAACTGGTCGAGATAGGCGCGCTGGATCCCGACCACGTGCACCTGCCCGGCATCTACGTGGATCGCATCGTGGTCAACCCGAATCCCGAGAAGCGCATCGAGAACCGCACGGTTCGCCAAGGAGACAAGTGATGGCCTGGACCCGCGATGAAATGGCGCAGCGCGCCGCCCGTGAATTGACCGACGGCGCCTACGTGAACCTCGGCATCGGCCTGCCGACGCTGGTGGCGAATTACATTCCCGAAGGCGTCGATGTCTGGCTGCAGTCGGAAAACGGATTGCTCGGCATCGGTCCCTTCCCGACCGAGGACGAAGTCGACGCCGACCTGATCAACGCCGGGAAGCAGACCGTGACCGCGCGCGCCGGGGCCAGCTATTTCGGCAGCCACGACTCGTTCGCGATGATCCGAGGCGGCCACATCGACCTGGCCGTGCTCGGCGCGATGCAGGTCACCGACAAGGGCGACCTGGCCAACTGGATGGTGCCCGGCAAGATGGTCAAGGGCATGGGCGGCGCGATGGACTTGGTCGCCGGCGTCAAGCGCATCGTCGTGCTGATGGAGCACACCGCGAAGAACGGCGAACACAAGATCCTGCCCGAGTGCAATCTGCCGCTGACCGGCGTCGGCGTGGTCGACCGCATCATCACCGACCTGGCGATCTTCGACGTGACGGCCGAAGGCTTGGTGCTGGTCGAAACCGCGCCGGGCGTCAGCGACGAGGAACTGCAGCAGAAAACCGGCGTCGCCTACCGCAAGGCGGCCTGAACCTCACGCCCGGACCCCGGTGCGCGATTGCTATGATGCGTGCAACCCATTGCAGGCACGCACCATGCTTCATCCGGTCATCCTCAGCGGCGGTAGCGGCTCGCGCCTGTGGCCGCTGTCGCGGCAGAACCTGCCCAAGCAATTCCTCGCCCTGGTTGGCGAGCATTCGCTGTACCAGGAAACCGTACTGCGGGCCAGCCGCCTGCCCGGCGCGCAGGCGCCGGTGACGGTATGCAGCGACGACCATCGCTTCATGGTCGGCGAGCAGTTGCAGGGCATCGGCATTCCCAGCGGCGGCATCCTGTTGGAACCGCTCGCGCGCAACACCGCACCGGCGATCGCGCTGGCCGCCTTGCACCTGATCGCCGCATCGCCCGAAGCGATGATGCTGGTATTGCCGGCGGACCACCTGATCGAAGACGAGGCCGCGTTCCGCGATGCGGTAGAACGCGCGTTGGCGCTGGCCGAAGCGGGTTGGCTGGTGACCTTCGGCATCCAGCCCGATTATCCGGAAACCGGCTACGGCTACATCGCCCGCGGCGAAGCACTGGGCGAAGATGGCTTCAAGGTTGCGCGCTTCGTCGAGAAACCGGATTTGGCCACCGCCGAGGCCTATCTGGCCGATGGCGGCTACGCCTGGAATTCGGGCATGTTCCTGTTCAAGGCGCAGCGCTACCTCGATGAGCTGGCTGCGCATGCGCCGGCGATGCTCGACGCCGTGCGCAAGGCCCATGTCGCCGCACGTGGGGATCTCGACTTCATTCGCGTCGATGCCGATGCTTTCGCGGCCAGCCCCAACGATTCCATCGACTATGCGGTGATGGAGAAGACCGCGCGTGCCGCGGTCGTTCCGGTCAGTTGCGGCTGGAGCGACATCGGCTCGTGGTCGTCGCTGTGGTCGGTCGCCGAGCGCGACGGCGACGGCAACCGTACCGAGGGCGACGTGATCGCGGTGGATACGCGCGACAGCCTGGTGCGCGCGTCGGAGCGACGCCTGATCGCGACGCTCGGCGTCGAAGACCTGGTCATCGTCGATACGCCCGATGCGACCCTGGTAGCGCGCAAGGACCGCGTGCAGGACGTCAAGATCATCGTCGATAAGCTGAAACAGGCCGGCCGGCAGGAACACCTCTTCCACCGCAAGGTCTACCGGCCGTGGGGCAGCTACGATTCCATCGACATGGGCGAGCGCTTCCAGGTCAAGCGCATCGTGGTCAATCCGGGCGCGGCGTTGAGCTTGCAGAAGCACCACAAGCGCGCCGAGCATTGGATCGTGGTTTCGGGTACCGCGGAAGTGACCTGCGACGACAAGGTGTTCGATCTGCACGAGAACCAGAGCACCTACATCCCGCTGGGCAGCGTGCACCGCTTGCGCAACACCGGCGACGCGCCGGTGGAATTGATCGAAGTGCAGTCCGGTAGCTATCTGGGCGAAGACGATATCGTTCGCTTGGACGACGTCTACGGGCGTAGGTAAGGCTTCGTAGGAGCGGGCCCTGCCCGCGATGCTTTTATCGACGGGTTATCCGGCGAAAATCATCGCGGGCAGGGCCCGCTCCCGCGGATTTACGCGGTTACAGGTTCTGGTAATTCGGCCCGCCGCCGCCCTGCGGGGCTACCCAGACGATGTTCTGGGTCGGGTCCTTGATGTCGCAGGTCTTGCAGTGCACGCAGTTGGCAGCGTTGATCTGCAGGCGTTCGTTTCCTGCTTCGCCGACGAATTCGTACACGGCCGCGGGGCAGTAGCGTGCTTCGGGACCCGCATATTCGCGCAGGTTCACTTCGACCGGGACCGACTGATCCTTCAGCGTCAGGTGCGCCGGCTGGTTCTCGTCGTGGTAGGTACTGGATAGGAACACCGAGCTGAGGCGGTCGAAGGTCAGCACGCCGTCGGGCTTCGGGTACTCGATCTTCGGTTGCGTCGCCGCCGGTTCCAGGCAAGCGTAGTCGGGTTTCTGCCGATGGATCGTCCATGGCGGGTTGCGGATACCCAGCTTCGGCAGCAGCCATTGCTCGATGCCGGTCATCAACGTGGCGAAGGTGCGGCCCTTCTTGAACCACTGCTTGAAGTTCTTGGACTGCAGCAGTTCGGCATGCAACCAGCTCTTCTCGAACGCGGCGGGATAGGCCGACAGTTCGTCGCGCTGGCGGCCTTCGCCCAGCGCCGCGAATGCCGCCTCGGCGGCGAGCATGCCGGTCTTGATCGCGGCATGGCTGCCCTTGATCCGGCTGGCGTTGAGGTAGCCGGCTTCGCAGCCGACCAGCGCGCCGCCGGGGAATACGGTCTTCGGCAGGCTCAGCAGGCCGCCGGCGGTGATCGCGCGCGCGCCGTAGCCGATGCGCTTGCCGCCTTCCAGATGCTTGCGGATCGCCGGATGCGTCTTGAAGCGCTGGAATTCGTTGAACGGGCTCAGCCACGGGTTCTTATAGTCGAGGCCGACCACGAAGCCGATCGAAATCTTGCCGTCGTCGGCGTGGTACAGGAACGAGCCGCCATAGGTGTCGCCGTCCAGCGGCCAGCCGGCGGTGTGTACGACCAGGCCAGGCTGGTGCTTCGCGGGATCCGCCTGCCACAGCTCCTTGATGCCGATGCCGTAGCTCTGCGGATCCTTGCCCTCCTCCAGTTTGTATTTCGCGATCAACTGGCGCCCCAACTGGCCGCGCGAGCCCTCGGCGAAGATCGTATATTTCGCATGCAGTTCCATGCCGCGCTGGTACTGGTCGGTCGGCTGGCCATCCTTGCCGATGCCCATGTCGCCGGTGGCCACGCCCTTGACCGCGCCCGCCTCGTCGTACAGCACCTCCGCCGCGGCGAAGCCAGGGAAGATTTCCACGCCGAGAGCTTCCGCCTGTTGCGCCAGCCAGCGGGTAACTGCGCCCAGGCTGACGATGTAGTTGCCTTCGTTGTGGAAGCACTCGGGCAGCAGCCAGTTTGGGGTGGCCTTCGCGCCGGTTTCATCGAGGAACAGGAACTCGTCCTTCGTCACCGCCTGTTTCAGCGGCGCACCACGTTCCTTCCAATCGGGGAACAGCTCGTTCAGCGCCTTCGGGTCCATGATCGCGCCCGACAGGATGTGCGCGCCCGGCTCGGAGCCTTTTTCCAGCACGCAGATCGAGACTTCGCGGCCCGCTTCCGCCGCCAGTTGCTTGAGCCGGATCGCGAACGCCAGACCGGCCGGCCCCGCGCCGACGGTGACGACGTCGTACTCCATCACGTCGCGTTCGATGGCTGGATCCTGGTTCATTGGTGGGCTCCGTCTGCGCTTACCTGGTTGCGAAGGATCATTGTCGTGGCTTTGGCGTGGGGACGGCAAATGCGGTTCTGGCGAAATCGACGAGGCGGCTTGGCCGGATGGTCCGAGTTCTTGCCGTTGCCCTGTCGCAATTGGGGAGGCACTTGCCAGCGGGATTAGTCCGCTGTTTGGGTGGCAGGCGGGATGAGGATGCGTACCGAAGGCAAGGAGGGGTCTGCGGGAAGGCTGGCGTATTCAGTGACTAGGTACTGATAGAGAAGCGGCTGATTCGCGGCCAATCGCCGCTGCGGCATTCCGTCGATCTCATAATCTTGCAGCAGGATCAGGGCTGGATGAGCGGAGCGGATGCGCTGGATTTCGGCTAACTGAAACGTAGGACCATGGGGTACAAGTGAGTAGATTTCCCACATTGGCGACTTCCGGCGCATCAGGGCATACGCCCCCGGCCAGTAGGGTGTCGCCACGAAAGGGTTGCTCGAGCCGGCGTAATGCTCGACTGTTTTTTGGAGGGCGCCGATCTCCATCGCGGTGCTGGGGGGCAGCACCAATTGCTCTCCGCCGACGATGCGGATTTCCTTCCACGACTCTTTGCGTGCTTGCCAGCCCGGATGCATCGGAAGCATTACGACCAATGCATTGAGTAGCAGGACGGCTCCCACTGCCCACGTCGACTTTCTCGATGGCCAGTTCCATGTTGCGGCTGCGATTATGGCAGGGATGGCCCCTTGTGCCAGATGCGACACATCCGCCCTGGAGATTGCGAAATGTGCATAGGGCAATGCGACTAGGACGGCAGCAATCGTGATTGACGCATGTGGGCGCAGGCCTTGGCGGCTCTTCCACAGATACACCAGTGCCAATAGCGGAAACGCCAGCAAGAAGACGAAGTTCAGGCCGATAGCGACATCACGAAGCAGCACGCCCGGGCCGCTGTCGATCCTGACTAGCCATGGCCACGGCACGGAAATGGGAAGATTGGTCGCCCCAATCTCGAAGAGCATGCGGATGCTTTCGAAAAACGATGAAGCAAAGCCGGGGGAAAATGCCATGGCAAGCAGCATAGGCGAATATCCAAGCGTGCCGCCAACAGCCAGTACGGCGAAAGATTTCCATTTCTGGGAGATGGGCGCTTGCGGTACGACCAGTAATGCGAGGGCGGCCGCAACAGCGGCATACAGTCCGTGGTTGCGGCCCATGCATGCAGCCAAGCCGACCATTGCGCCAAGCAGCAGGGTCCTTCGTGAGTCAGGTTGCCGAATCCAGGCCGCCAGCGCGGCGACTACCATGATGGTGGTCGATACATCGAAAAGCTTGTGGCGAGGGAACATCCACAGCAGTACCAGGATCAGTACGAGAAGGGTGTTCCATTGTGAAATGTGCGTGTGGTCGCGTTTGAGGGCGATCAGAAGGGTCCAGATGCCAAGGGCCTGGAATGCGTAGGAGGCTATTCGAACTGCAATGATCCCGTCGCTATGCAAGCCGCGCATGACTGCGGCGGTTATGTAATAGCGAGCCGGGTCATAGGCGTAGAAATCGCGCATGGGCATTTCGCCGAGCACCACTCGCTGCGATCCGTACCAAAGGTATCCCTCGTCCCAAAGGTTGAGCCCTGCGTGCCCTTCAAAAAAGTAGATTGCGAGCGCGGCGAGGCTCGCCAAAGCAAACGTCCATGCATGCGTCTTCAGAAAATGCATCGATTGTCTCGGCTCGACATGTTTGCATTCTAGCAAATGGTCGCACCGCAACCTGCCGCTCGATGAGAGACAAATGTTGGGTCAGCTGGCCGAATCCGTTGGCGACTCGATGTGTAGTATTGGCTGCAACGCACCTGTGTTCGCTTATGCTTGTTCATCGGGCAGACGCATCGGCCTGGCCGCTTTGCAACGACCAGCCGGCGAGATCGCGGGTGATCGCGGACAGCGCCTGCTCGAACGCGGTGGCGACCTGCGGCACCTCGACGTCGGCGGCAGGCTGGGCCTGCAGGAAGGTGCGGGTGGCGACGATGCGCTGGTCGCGCATGCGCATCAGCTTGGCGTTGACCTCGATGGTCGCGCTGGGCACGGCTCGCCCCGCGTAGTCGGCCTCGAAGCGGCGCAGGTCCATCAGCAAGCGGTAGTCCGCGCGGGCGCCGGCGCCGATGCGCGCGACCGAGGCGATGCGCCCGGAATCCTCCAGCGTGCGCAGCAGCGCGTCTTCGAGCAGGCCGGTGGCCGGCTGTGCCCACACCGCGCCCTTGTACACCTGCAGTTCGTCGGGAGTGGGGCGTACCGCTATGCGGGCGCCATCGACGATGCGCGCGGCGCTGGGCGGAGCGAGCGCCAGCGACCAGTCGACCGTGGGCCACGACGCGTCGGCGGCGACGCGCACGTTCGGCGCATAGATCGTCGCCGGACCGCTTTTCGGGCCGCTACCGAGGATCGAGCAACCGGCCAGCAGCGACAGGCTCGCGGCGGCGAAGGCGATGTGCAGGGTTTTCCGCGTCAGGGATGCCGGCTTCATTTCGGTTCGAACTCCTTCGGTGCGTCGCGGCCGAGCAGGTAACGTGCGGGATTGCCTTCCAGGCGGTCGCTGATCCGGCGCAGGTCGCGCACCAGCGAACGCAATTCGGTCAGGGTCGGACCCAACTGGCCCAGCCCGTCGTTGGCGAAACTGTTGATCGCGGTGCGGTTCTCGCCGAGGATCGCGTCGGCGTTATCCGCGGCGGAATCGAGTTTCGCCAGCGTGCCGTCCAGCTTGTTCACCAGTTGCGGCAGCTGCTGGACCAGGTTGCGGTCCAGCCGTTCCATCGTGCCGTTGGTGGTGGCCAGCGTGGTGTCGAGCTTGGCCGCGGCTTCGCGCGCGTTGACGATCAATGCGCGCAGGTCGTCCTTCTGCGCAGCCAGCGAACTGCTGATGTCGTCGAGATTCTGCAAGGTATTGCCGATGCTGGCGACGTTCTTGTCGCTGAACACCGTGTCCAGCCTCTCGACGATGCGGTTGGCCGTATCGGAGATGTTCTGCAGCGCCGAAGGCGTGGTCTGGATCAGCGGCGCTTCGCTGCGGTCCACTGCGGTCAGCGCGGGCGACTGCGGCGTGCCGCCGGTCAGCTGGATGATGGTCGGGCCGGTCAGGCTGGTGATCGCCAGCTTGGCGCGGGTGTCGGCCTTGATCGGCGTGGATGCGTCGACCCGCAGGCGGGCGACGACCTGGCCGGGGTCGTTCGGCGACAGCGACAGCTTGGTGATCGAACCGACCGCGATGCCGTTGTACTGCACGGGGCTGCCGACGCTTAGGCCGGTGACCGCTTCGCGGAACACCACGTGGTAGTCCTGCCAGGTGCGGTCGCTCGAATACTTCGCCGCCCAAAGCCCGAACAGCAGCATGCCGATCCCGGTCAGCAGGGTAAAGGCGCCGATCAGCACGTAATTGGCCTTGGTTTCCATTCAAGCTCCTCGCAAAGCGGACAACTGCCGCTCGGTCTGCGCGCGCGCGGCGCGCGCCCGCGGCCCGTGGAAATACTCGCGTACCCACGGATGGTCCAGCCGTTCGATCTCGGGCAGCGTGCCGACCGCGATCACCTTCTTCTCGGCCAGCACCGCGACCCGGTCGCAGATAGCGTACAGGGTGTCTAGGTCGTGGGTGATCAGGAACACGGTCAGGCCCAGCGCGCGCTGTAGGGTACGGATCAGTTCGTCGAAAGCCGATGCGCCGATCGGATCCAGCCCCGCGGTGGGCTCGTCGAGGAACAGCAGGCCCGGGTCCAGCGCCAGCGCGCGGGCCAGGCCGGCGCGCTTGCGCATGCCGCCGGACAATTGCGAAGGCAGCTTGTCGATGGCGTCGGCCGGCAACCCGGCCAGCTTCACCTTCAGCAGCGCCAGTTCGTAGCGCCAGCTGTCCGGCAGTTCGGGGTGGTGTTCCTTCAGCGGTACTTCCACGTTCTCGCCGACGGTCAGCGATGAAAACAGCGCGCCGTCCTGGAACAGCACGCCGGTGTTGCGCTCGATGCGCTGGCGGTCGCGGGGGTCGGACGACAGCGCATCGATGCCGAACACGCGGATCTGCCCGGCTTCGGGCCGGCGCAGGCCGAGGATCGAGCGCATCAGCACCGATTTGCCGGTGCCCGAGCCGCCGACCACGCCGAGGATCTCGCCGCGGCGCACGTCCAGGTCGAGCGCGTCGTGCACCACCTGCGCGCCGAACTGGTTGCGCAGGCCGCGCACGGAAACGATCGGGGACGGGTCGCTCGCAGGTTCCATCGCGCTCACCAGTCCATCTGCATGAACCACAACGCCGCGATGGCGTCGATCACGATCACCAGCGAAATCGATTGCACCACGCTGGAGGTGGTGCGCTCGCCGACCGACTGCGCGGTGCCCTGTACCTGCAGTCCCTGCAGGCAGCCGATCAGGCCGATCACCATCGCGAAGACCGGCGCCTTCGACATGCCGACGAGGAAATGCCGCAGCTCCATGGTTTCGTGCATGCGCGCCAGGTATTGCTGCGGCGGAATATGCAGGTTGAACGCGCCGACCGTCACGCCGCCGGCCAAGCCGGCGAGCATCGCGACGAAGGTCAGCAGCGGCAGGCTGACCAGCAGGGCCAGCAGGCGCGGGATCACCAGCAAATCGATGGGGTCCAGGCCGAGAGTGCGGATGGCATCGATTTCCTCGCCGGACTGCATCGCGCCGATCTGCGCGGTGAACGCGCTGGCGGTGCGGCCGGCCAGCACGATGGCGGTCATCAGCACGGCGAATTCGCGCAGGAAGGCGAAGCTGACCAGTTCCACCACGAAGATTTCCGCGCCGAAATCGCGCAGCACGGTGGCGCCGAGGAAGGCGATCACCGCACCGACCAGGTAGGAAAGCAGCGCGACCAGCGGCAGCGCATCCAGGCCGACCTGTTCGATATGGCTGACCGTCGCGGTCAGGCGCAGCCGGCGCGGCTGGCGCAGCACGCGCAGCAGCTTGACCAGGTTCTCGCCGGTGAAGCCGAGCAGGGCGACGACCTCGCCGGCATTGACGTGCACGCGCTGGCCGAGCCGGGCCAGCGCGGCGAGGAAGCCATAGTCGCGTGCGCGCCTGGGGCGCTCGTCGACCACATCCTCGATGGTGCAGACCAGGGCCTGGTGTTCGTCGCGGAACTGCAGGCTCTCCAGCGGCAGCTCGCGGCGCTTGGCGAAGCGCAGCAGTTGCAGGACGCCGGCCGAGTCGATGCGGTCGATGCCGCTGGCATCGACGATGCGGGTGCCGTCGGGAATCTGCCGCAGCCGTTCGCCCAGCGACAGCGCCGTGGCCAGGCTCCAGTCGCCCAGCAGCAGCGCGCGCGCCGGGTCGTCCGGGTCGGTGCGCCATTGCGGCGGGGCGGGGGTCGGCGAGGATTCGGTCATGCGTGCCGAGGATAGCGTGTAGACGCGGGCCTTGCCCGCGACGTGGCGTTCACGGGAAATCCGGCCGCCGATCCATGCCTGTCCGCAGCGTGTCGCCCGCTTACACTATGAACATGACGCAGACGCCGATGTCCGCCACCTACGCCCAGCGCATCGCCTTCGTTTGCGAAATCGCCGCGCGCCTGCACACCTACGGCACCACCGCGCAGCGGCTCGAGGCAGCGGTGGAGGCGCTGTCGCGGCGGCTGGGGCTGGAATGCGAGCCGTGGTCGAACCCGACCGGCGTGATCCTCAGTTTCAGCGATCCGAGCAAGCCGCTCGGCGCCACCGACACCACGCGGGTGATCCGCCTGGCCCCGGGCGAGAACGACCTGCACAAGCTCAGCGAGGCCGACCGCATCGCCGAGGCGGTGGCCGGCGGACGCATGAGCATCGCCCAGGGCCACGCGGCGTTGCGCGGGCTGGACCATGCGCGCAGCCGGCGCTGGCGCATCGCGCAGGTGCTGGTGTTCGGCCTGTCGTCCGCCGGCGTGGCCGGGCTGTGGCGGCTGCCATGGCCGGACATCGCCACGGCAGGCCTGATCGGCCTGCTGATCGGCGGCTTGTCGCGGCTGACCGAAAAGCGGCCGCGCCTGAAGGAAGCCAGCGATGCGGTTTCGGCGCTGCTCGCCGGCATGGTCGCGATCCTCGTCGCCAGCTTCGTGGTGCCGCTGAACCTCAACACGGTGATCATCGCCTCGCTGGTGGTGTTGCTGCCGGGCCTGACCCTGACCAATGCGGTCAACGAGCTGACCAGCCAGCACCTAGTTTCCGGCACCGCACGTTTCGCCGGCGCGGTAACCACGGTGCTGAAGTTGACCGTCGGCGCGATGATCGCGGTGACCCTGGCGCAACTGATCGGGCTGGTACCGGAAGTACGCGCGTGGCGGCCGCAGCCCGACTGGGTGGAATGGGGCGCGCTGGTGCTGACCGCTTTCGCATTCACCGCCCTGTTCAAGGCGCATCGCCGCGATTATCCGTGGGTGATGTCGGCGGCGATCGCCGGCTACCTGATCTCGCGCATCGCCGGCGACGCCTGGGGCAGTCAGGTCGGCATTTTCCTGTCCGCCTTGGTGCTGACCGCGGCGGGCAATCTGTACGCGCGCAAGATGAACCGCCCCGGCGCGCTGATCCGCGTGCCCGGCATCATCATGCTGGTACCCGGCAGCACCAGCCTGCGCGGGGTGATGAACCTGGTGCAGCAGACCGGCGACGACGGCGGCGGTTCGGCGTTGCTGCTGGTGGTCAACGTGGTGATGGCGCTGATCGCGGGCCTGCTGTTCGGCAACCTGCTGGTACCGACGCGGAAGAACCTGTAGCGGTGCTGGCCGGACCTGCTCGGCCCCCGCAGGAAGAATCGGGCCTTGCGGACGCCGAAAGAAAAACGCCGGCGATGCCGGCGTTTTCGATTCCGTGGCGCACCGGGCGTCACTTCTTCCCGATCAGGAAATTCTCCGGCTTCTTGCCCTTGGCCACCAATGCGGCCAACCAGCGCGGCTGACGGCCGCGGCCGGTCCAGGTCTCCTTCGGATTGGCCGGATTGCGGTATTTCGGCGCGATCTTGCGGCCCGTGCGAGAGACGCTCTTGGCGGGCCTGCGCCGTGGCCTGACCTTGTCGGGGACGCCGAACAATTCCTCGATGGTGTAGCCCTCCGCCTTCGCGAAACGGGTGATCTTGCTGCGGATGGTGGCGATGGGTGTGCGCTTGGCCAGCCGGGTCTGCTGCTCCTTGGCTTTCGCGATCAGGACGCCCAGTTGTCTGGCGGAAAGGCCGCGCAAGTCGATCGGCATCGAATGCTCCAGTGACGGAAAGGAATGTGGCCTGGAGGATCGTGCCGGACGGGACATTAACGCGATGTCTGTCCGCATCCGGCAACGGCTTTCCGTCAGCCGGCGAGGCGCTTCAGCAAGCCGTCCCTGTCGAGGTTTTCCGCTTCGGCCGCGTTGCGCGCCCGGTATTCGAAAGTGCCGGCGGCCAGGCCGCGTTCGGATACGACCACGCGATGCGGGATGCCGATCAGTTCGATGTCGGCGAACATCGGGCCCGGACGCAGGCCGCGATCGTCGATCACCGCTTCGATGCCGGCGGCGGCGAGTTCGTCGTACAGCGACTGCACCGCGTCGTTCACCGCGGCATCGTTCTTCGGGTTGATCGGGCAGATCGCCACTTGCCACGGTGCCATTGGTTCTGGCCAAAGGATGCCGGCCGCATCGTGGTTCTGTTCGATCGCCGCGGCGACGATGCGGGTCACGCCGATGCCGTAGCAGCCCATCGCCGGCACCACCGCCTTGCCGTTCTCGTCCAGCACGGTGAACTGCATCGCCTCGCTGTACTTGCGGCCCAACTGGAACACGTGGCCGACCTCAATGCCGCGCGCGATACGCAGCTCGCCGCCGTCCACCGCGCGATCGCCGGCCACCACGTTGCGGATGTCGGCGACGACGTCCGGCTCGGGCAGGTCGCGGCCCCAGTTGACCCCGGCGATGTGGAAGCCGGCTTCGTTGGCGCCGATCACGAAATCGGCCATGGCTGCGACTTCGCGGTCGGCGACGACGCGGATCGGTTTCTTCGGGCCCAGCGGGCCGAGGAAGCCCGGTTCGCTGCAGAGGTGTTCGAGGATCTCGGCTTCGCTGGCCATGCGGTAATCGGCCAGCCCCGGCACCTTGGCCAGCTTGATTTCGTTGACGCCATGGTCGCCGCGCACCAGCGCCAGCACGAAGCCATCATCGGTCATCACCGCGACGGACTTGACCGTGCGCGCCAGTGGGATGCCCAACAGCGCGGCGACGTCTTCGCAGGTTTTCTGCGTCGGCGTCGAGACCTTCTGCAGCGCATCGGCGGCGGCCGGACGCGGGCCCGGCGCGGCGGCTGTCGCGGTTTCCATGTTCGCCGCGTAATCGCTGGCGGTGGAGAACACGATGGCGTCCTCGCCGGAATCGGCGAGCACCTGGAATTCCTGCGAGGCGTCGCCGCCGATGGCGCCGCTGTCGGCCTGCACGGCGCGGAACTGCAGGCCCAGGCGGGTGAAGATGCGGGTGTACGCGGCGTGCATGTTCTTGTACTCGCGCGCCAGGTCTTCATCGGTCAGGTGGAACGAGTACGCGTCCTTCATCAGGAACTCGCGTGCGCGCATCACCCCGAAGCGCGGGCGGATCTCGTCGCGGAACTTGGTCTGGATCTGGTAGAAGTTCACCGGCAGCTGCTTGTAGCTGCTCAGTTCCTGGCGGGCGAAATCGGTGACCGCTTCCTCGGCGGTGGGGCTGTAGCAAAACTCCTGCTCCTTGCGGTCCTTGATCTTCAGCAGTTGACCGCCGAATTTCTGCCAGCGCCCGGTTTCGTCCCACAGCTCGCGCGGCTGGATGGTCGGCATCAGCAGTTCGATGGCGCCGGCGTGGTTCATTTCCTCGCGCACGATGTTCTCGACCTTGCGCATCACCCGCAGGCCCAGCGGCGACCAGGTGTAGAGGCCGGCGGCCAGCTTGCGCAGCATGCCGGCGCGCAGCATCAGCTGGTGACTGACCAGTTCGGCGTCGGCCGGGGTTTCCTTGGTGGTGCGGAGATGGAATTGCGACAGGCGCATCGTGGGGAGGTTCTGCGGGGGAAAGCGGTCATTTTGCCAGCTTTTCCTTCTCCCTCCGGGAGAAGGGGAGCAAAAGCTACTCTCCGCGCACCTCGATGCCGGCCTTCGCCTCGCGCGGAACGCGCTGGTAAGGCCGGCCTTTCGGCGGCTTTTCCGTCACCTGCAGCACGCCGGTGGCATCGCGCCAGCGATACAGCACGGGTTCGGCATCGCGGGCCTGCGCGGCCGCGGCGCGTTCGGCGCGCTGGTGCCTGTCGCGAAGCTGCTCGGGCGTGTCCCGCGATTGCCACCAGGCGATGCCGGCACCGACCAGCAGCCCGACCAGCAGCGCCAGCCACGCGGAGCGCATGCTTCAGCTGCCCGCCGCGGTCGGCGTGCACTGGCGCTGGATCCATTGCTGGGCCAGACCGCGCTGGCGGGTGCGTTCGGCCTCGTCCAGCGGCTTGTCGGGCTTGCCGTCCTTGTCCGAATCCATCAGCAGGGACGGGTTGTTGCCGTCCAGCAGCTTCAGGTTGGCGCGGGCCTGGGCGCAGTCCGCGCTTTCGGCCGCGGCCGCCGGCTTCGCAGGCACCGCCGGGTCGCTGCCGTCGATCCGGCGTTCCTGGTAGGCGCGGCCGGCGGGCGGGTTCTGCGAATAGTGGGTAACGCCATTGGCGTCCTTCCACTGGTAGACACGTTCCTGCGCGGCACCGGGAAGGGCGGCGAGGGCCAAGGCCAGCGAACAGCACAGGGGCAGGTGGCGCATGGCGGCTCCGAGGGGCTGGACCCCGGCATTGCAGCACTGCGGGGGCGGTCGGGCAAGCGCGCGTTTAGAGCGTGCCATGCACTTTGAAGCACTCCAAAGCACATGACACGCTCTAGGCTAAACTGCCGGCATGGACGAAAACCGACCCGCCCCGCGCTCGCGCGGCATCTACCTGCTGCCGAACCTGTTCACCACGGCCGGCCTGTTCGGCGGTTTCTACGCGATCATCGCCGCCGCCAACGGCCAGTTCGTGCATGCCGCGGTGGCGGTGTTCATCGCCGCGATCGCCGACGGCCTCGATGGCCGCGTAGCGCGCCTGACCGGCACCAGCAGCGAATTCGGGGTGCAGTACGACTCGCTGGCCGATCTGGTCAGCTTCGGCATGGCCCCGGCGCTGGTGATGTACCACTGGTCGCTGTCGGCGCTGAAGTACGACGGCAGCACCCTGGGCCGGGTCGGCTGGGCGGTGGCGTTCCTGTACGCGGCCTGCGCGGCGCTGCGCCTGGCCCGTTTCAACACCCAGGTCGGGGTGGTCGACAAGCGCTGGTTCATCGGCCTGGCCAGCCCGGCTTCCGCGGGGCTGATGATGTCCTTCGTCTGGGCCTTCGCCGATGGCGACCTGGGCTGGAACGGCGAGGAACTGCGCTACGTCGCGCTTGCGGTCACCCTGTGCTGCGCGTTGCTGATGGTCAGCCGGGTACGTTTCTGGAGCTTCAAGGGCGGCGGCAACGGGCCGAAGTCCGATCGCGTGCCGTTCGTGGTGCTGCTGCTGATCCCAGTGGTGATCGCCGTGCTGGTCGTCGACCTGCCGCGCGTACTGCTGGCGGTCGGCGTGCTGTACGCATTGTCCGGCCCGGGCTACTGGCTGTGGCAGCGTGCCCGCCGCCACAAGCCGGACGCCGCCGCGTGAGCGAAACCGCTTCGCCGCTGTGGACCGCCGAGCAGCATGGTTGGCTGGCCGCATTGGGTCATGCGGTGTACGTGCGCGGCGCGTTGCCGGAGGTAACGGCGGAAGCCGCACCTGCGCCCGCCACGATTTCCGAACGCACGCCTGCACCGCCGCAGCGCACGCGCGCCCTGCCTCCGCAGGCACCGGCTACCCCGCGCGAAGCCGCGCCGACCACGCGCCGCCCGGCCGCGCGACTGCCCGACCGCCTGCACATCGCCCTGATCCGCGCCGCGGCGATCAACCCGAACGCGCCGGGCATGGCCGAGCTCATCGCGCAATGGCCGCCTTCGTCCGAGCTGCGCGGCAACCCGGCGGCCAAGCGCGCGCTGTGGCCGCGCCTGCGCGCGCTGCGCAAGGGCATGCCGGGGTGAGCGCGGTGCGCGCCGACGCCGCACCCGCCTTGCGGCCGCTGCGCGAGTCCGACCTGGATGCGGTGATGGCGATCGAAAACCGCGCCTATCCGTTCCCGTGGACGCGCGGCATCTTCCGCGACTGCCTGCAGGCCGGCTATCCGGCGTGGCTGCTGCTGGAAGGCGACGCGGTCAGCGGCTACGCGATCATCAGCCTCGCCGTCGGCGAAGTGCACGTCCTCAACATCTGCGTCGCGCCCGAACGCCAGGGCCGTGGCCTGGGCCGGTTCCTGTTGCGCGCGTTGCTGAAGCACGCCCGCGACCGCAAGGCCGAGCGCGTGTTCCTCGAAGTTCGGCCGTCCAACCCGGGCGCGAAGGCGCTGTACGAAAGCGAAGGCTTCAACGAGATCGGCCGGCGCCCGCGCTACTACCCGGCGCGCGACGGGCGCGAGGACGCCATCGTGATGGCGATGGAACTGGTGGACGGCGAAGTGGAGCGCATGCCGCCGTTGTAACCTTTTTGTAGGAGCGCACTTCAGTGCGCGACCGTAGACGTTTCGGCCCACGGAATTGTCCGCAAGTCCTATATCCAGGTCGCGCACTGAAGTGCGCTCCTACACGGGTCAGCCCAGCTTCGCGCGCTGCCCCTGCAGCGCTTCCAGCTTGGTGCTCCAGTCGGCCAGGCGCAGGCGCTCCTGTTCGATCACCGCCGGCGGCACCTTGTCGCTGAACTTCGCCAGCTTGGCTTCGCTCTTTTCCTTCTCGCCGGCGACGCGGGCGATTTCCTTGTCCAGTCGCACGCGCTCGGCATCCAGATCGACCAGGCCTTGCAGCGGCACCAGCAGTTTCAATTCGCCGACCACCGCGGCGGCGGAAGCGGGCGCTTCGGCGGAAGCGTCGAGCGACTCGATGCCTTCCAGCTTCAGCAGGAACTTCAGCGACGCGGCGAACTTGTCGGCGCGCGCGCGATCCTGGGCGTCTCCGCCCTGCAACAGCAGGCGAACCGTCTTGCCCGGCGCGACGTTCAGTTCGCTGCGGATGCGGCGCAGCGAGGAAACCATGGCCTTCAGCCATTCCACGTCGGCTTCGGCGCCGGCGAAATCCTGCCCGGCGGAATCGGCGGTGGCCGGGTAGGGCCGCAGCGAAATCGTCCGGCCCTCGATGCCCAGTTTGGGCGCGACCTGCAGCCACAGTTCCTCGGTGACGAACGGGATCAGCGGGTGCAGCAGTCGCAGCAGCGATTCCAGCACGTACAGCAGGGTGTGGCGGGTCGAAGCCGCGGCTTCGGCGTCATCGCCGTTCAGCGCGGGCTTGGCCAGTTCGACGAACCAGTCGCAGAACTCGTTCCAGGCGAATTCGTACAGCGCCTGCGCGAGCAGGTCGAAGCGGTATTCGGCGAAGTGGGCCGCGGCCTTGTCGGTCGCCTGCGCGAGGCGGGCGAGGATCCAGCGCTCGGCGTCGGTCTTCGGCTGCGGCTTGCCGTGGAAGCTGACGCCATCGGTGTTCATCAACACGAAGCGCGTCGCGTTCCACAGCTTGTTGCAGAAATTCTTGTAGCCCTCGGCGCGGCCTAGGTCGAACTTGATGTCGCGGCCGTGGGTGGCCAGCGCGGCGATGGTGAAGCGCAGCGCATCGGCACCGTGCGCAGCGATGCCGTCGGGGAATTCCTTGCGCGTGGCCTTCTCAATCTTTGGCGCGTCTTGAGGCTTCATCAGGCCGGTGGTGCGCTTGGCCAGCAGGTCCTCCAGCGAGATGCCGTCGATGATGTCCAGCGGGTCGAGCACGTTGCCCTTCGACTTCGACATCTTCTGGCCCTGCGCGTCGCGGATCAGGCCGGTGATGTAGACGTCCTTGAACGGAACCTTGCCGGTGAAGCTGTCGGTGGCCATGACCATGCGCGCCACCCAGAAGAAGATGATGTCGAAGCCGGTGACCAGCACGTTCGAGGGCAGATAGCGGTCGAACCCGCGTTCCTTCATCGCGGCTTCGTCCGGCCAGCCTAGGGTCGAGAACGGCCACAGCTGCGAGCTGAACCAGGTTTCCAGCACGTCGCTGTCCTGGGTCAATTTCACGTCGGCGGATAGACCTGCCTTGGCGCGCGCTTCGGCTTCATCGCGGCCGACGTGGCAGTTGCCCGCTTCGTCGAACCACGCCGGGATGCGATGACCCCACCACAGCTGGCGGCTGATGCACCAGTCCTGGATGTTCTCCATCCAGTGGCGGTAGGTGTTGATCCAGTTCGGCGGGACGAACTTGATTTCACCCGGCTTTCCATTGGCACTTTCGAACAGTTCCAGGCCGCGCTTGGCCAGCGCGTCCATCTTCACGAACCACTGGTCGGTCAGGTACGGCTCGATCACCTGGCCGGTGCGGTCGCCGCGCGGCACCTGCAGCTTGTGCGGCCGGGTTTCGACCAGCAGGCTGAGGTCCTCGAGATCGGCGAGCACGGCCTTGCGCGCGTCGTAGCGGTCGAGGCCGCGGTATTTCTCCGGCGCGTTGTCGTTGATCGCCGCAACCGGGGTGAACAGGTTGATCATCGGCAGCGCATGGCGCACGCCGACCTGGTAGTCGTTGAAATCGTGCGCGGGCGTGACCTTGACCACGCCGGTGCCGAACTCGCGGTCGACGTAGTCGTCGCCGATCACCGGGATGCGGCGACCGGTCAGCGGCAGCACCACTTCCTTGCCGATCAGCGACGCATAGCGCGGATCTTGCGGATGCACCATCGCCGCGGTATCGCCGAGCATGGTTTCCGGGCGGGTGGTCGCGACGACCAGGTAATCGCGGGTCTCGCGCAGGGTTTCTTTGCCGTCGGCATCGGTTTCGACGTGCTCGTAGCTGGCGCCGTCGGCGAGCGGATAGCGGATCGACCACAGGAAGCCGTCTTCCTCGACGCTTTCCACTTCCAGGTCGGAGATCGCGGTCTTCAGTACGGGGTCCCAGTTGACCAGGCGCTGGCCGCGGTAGATCAGGCCCTGTTCGTACCAGCGCACGAAGGCTTCGATCACCGCCTGCGACGGGCCGGCGTCCATGGTGAAGCTGCTGCGCGACCAGTCGCCCGAGGTGCCGAGCCGGCGCATCTGCCGTTCGATGGTGTCGCCGGACTGCGCCTTCCATTCCCAGACCTTGGCGATGAAGCCGTCGCGGCCCAGCGAGTCGCGGGTTTCGCCCTTGCCTTCGAGGGCGAGGTTGCGCGAGACGACCATCTCGGTGGCGATGCCGGCGTGGTCGGTGCCGACCTGCCACAGCGTGTCGTAGCCGCGCATGCGGTGGTAGCGGATCAACGCATCCATCAGGGTCTGCTGGAACGCGTGGCCCATGTGCAGCGTGCCGGTGACGTTCGGCGGCGGCAGCAGGATGGTGTACGGCGTGCCCTGGCCGGATGGCTTGAAGTAGCCGGCGCTCTCCCATTCGGAATACAGGCGGGCTTCGAAGGTCTTGGGGTCGTAGCTGGAGGCGAGGGTGGTCATCTGGGCTGTCTGTCGGCCGTCATCCCAGCGCAAGCTGGGATCCATTTTGCTTTTGCTTCGTGCTGAAAGAGCAACGGCAAATTGGATTCCGGCTTGCGCCGGAATGACGATTGATTACATATCGTGTTTGTTCAATTCGAAACCAAGCGCCTTGTACTGCTTCCAGCGCTCGCGCAGCGGTTCGCGGGCGGCCGGATCGGCGGGGACGACTTCGAGGATGCGGTCGCAGGGCTTCAGCCAGACGTCGTCGCGCAGGTTGATCACCAGCGGCCGCGACGAGGCGTCGGTTTCCGGCGCGGCGATCAGCACCGGCGTTTCGTCTTCGTCTTCGTCGGCACCGACGATCTGGTGCGGCAAGTATTCGTCCGGATCGAACGCCCACAGCAGGTCGTCCAGTTCCTCGGCCTGGGCCATGTCGCGCGCCAGGATCAGCGTCGGCTGGTTGGCCGCGTACGCCTTTTTCGCCAGTTCGCACACCAGCAGCAACGGCTGCCCGAGGAAGCGCGGCTTGGCGATCAGGTAGAAGTCGGCGCGTGACATGCGGCCTGCGGGCTTACGCGGCCCGGTCCAGCAGCCACTGGCTCAGCAGCCCGACCGGACGGCCGGTGGCCATGCCGCGCTTGCCCTCGTCGTTGGCCACGCCGGCGATGTCGAGGTGCGCCCAGCGCTGGCCTTCGGCGAAGCGGGCGAGGAAGCAGCCCGCGGTGATCGCGCCGGCCCAGCGGCCGCCGATGTTGTAGACGTCGGCGAAGGTCGAATCCAGCAGGGTCTGGTATTCGTCCCACAGCGGCAGGCGCCAGGCGCGGTCGAACACGTTCTCGCCCGCGGCCAGCAGCTCGTTCGACAGGTCGTCGTGCTTGCTCATCAGGCCGGTGGCGTAGCGGCCCAGGGCGACGACGCACGCGCCGGTCAGGGTGGCCACGTCGACCAGCGCCTCGGGCTTGAAGTGCTCGGCATAGGTCAGTGCGTCGCACAGGATCAATCGGCCCTCGGCGTCGGTGTTGCCGACTTCGATGGTCTTGCCGGACATGCTGGTGATGACGTCGGACGGGCGATAGGCGTTGCCGTCGATGGCGTTTTCCACCGCCGGCACGACGACCACCAGGTTGAGCGGCAGCTTCATCTTCACCGCGGCGACGAAGGCGCCGATGACGGTGGCGCCGCCGCACATGTCGTACTTCATCTCCTCGATGCCGCCCTGCGTCTTCAGGTTGACGCCGCCGGTGTCGAAGGTGATGCCCTTGCCGACCAGCACGTAGGGCTTGGCTTCGGTGTCCTTGGCGCCGTTCCATTTCAGCACGACCAGCCTCGGCCGGTTGGCCGAGCCGCGCGCGACCGACAGCAGCGAACCCATGCCGAGCGCTTCCATCTGCGATTCGTCGAGGATTTCCGATTCGGCACCGTTGGCGGCTGCGAACTGCTGCGCCTGTTCGGCGATGTAGGCCGGGTTGCAGATGTTCGGCGGCAGGTTGCCCAGCTCGCGGGCGAACTGCACGCCTTCGGCGATCGCCACGCCCTGCGCCAGTGCGTTGGCGTCGGTGCCGGTGATGGCGAACTTCGACAGGCCGGCTTCGTCGTTCTTCTTCTTGCCCAGCGTGGCGGTGTAGCGATAGCCGGCGTGGTCGGCGGCGATCACGGCCTGGCGGATGTTCCAGGCGGCATCGCGGCCCTTCACCTCGACTTCGCTCAAGGTGAACAGCGCGCTGGCGCTGGGACCGATCTTCAGCGTGCGGGCCGCATCGCCGACCGCCTTGAGATATTGCGGCACCGCGAACTTGGCCGCATCGCCCAGGCCGATCACCAGCACTCGCGGCGCGGCTACGCCCGACAGGTCGGGCAACAGGGCGGTCTTGCCGGTCTTGCCGCTGATGTCGCCGCGCTCCAGCAAGGCGGTCAGGCGGCCGCCGCTGGCGGCGTCGATGGCCTGGCCGGCGGGTGTCAGCGACTTGTCGGCGAAGGCGCCTACCACGATGCAGTCGAAGGCGGCGCCGGTCGGCGCGTCGTGGTTCAGGGTGAATTCCAAGGCCATTGAGCAGATTTCCCAAGCAGAAGTAGGGCGATTCCGTACAATCGCCGGTCGAGTCGAAGCGGTCCGGCCGCCCGGCGCAATGAATCCCGAATTGTAAATCAAGCCCGATGCCGAAGCTGGACCGCTACCTTTTCCGCGAATTCGCCCAGAGCTTCGTCGCGACCCTGATCGTGCTGCTGACGGTCAGCCTGAGCGGCGTGCTGGCCGATCTGCTGGGAAAAATCGCCGAAGGCAAGGTCCCGGCGGGCCTGATGCTGTCGCAACTGGGCTTGCGCCTGCTGAACTACCTGCCGCTGGTGCTGCCGCTGGCCCTGATGCTGGGCCTGCTGCTGGCCTTCGCGCGGATGTATCGCGACTCGGAAATGCCGGTGCTGACCTCGATAGGCGTGGGCCCGCGCCGCCTGCTGCGGCCATTGCTGATGCTGGTCGCGCCGGTGGTGGCGGTGATCGGCCTGTTGTCGCTGTGGCTGGGCCCCTGGGCTGACCGCACGCGCGTGCAGATGATCGAGCAGGCCAATCGCAGCCTGGTCGTGGCCGGGCTGGACGCCGGCAAGTTCACCACGTTGCCCAACGGCAGCGTGGTCTATGTCGGCGGGCTGTCCGGTGACGGCACGCAGATGAGCCGGGTGTTCGTGCAGCGCCAGCGCGACGACCGCGTCGACGTGGTCACCGCCAGCGGCGGGCAGCTGTTCTTCGACGGCGACAAGGACCGCTACCTGCGCCTGCAGCAGGGTTTCCGCGTCGAAGGGCCGTTGAACGAAGGCCGCGACTATCGCCTGATCCGCTTCGCCAGCAACGAATTCGCGCTGCCGGTCAGCGAAGAAGCCCGCGATGAGCGGGATCCGGAAATGCTGCCCACGACCGAGCTGCTCCGCGACTCGCGGCCGCAGGCCAATGCGCAGCTACACGCGCGGGTCACCCCGCCGCTGCTGGCGCTGGCTTTCGCCCTGCTGACCCTGCCGCTGGCACGCAGTTCGCCGCGGCAGGCGCGTTATGGCCGGATCATCCTCGGCTTCCTCGCCTATCTGGTCGGGGTCAGCCTGATGTTCAACGGCACGAACATGCTGGCCGAAGGCAAGCTGCCGCCTGCGCTGGGCCTGTGGTGGCTGAGTTTGCCGTTGCTGGCGCTCGCGGTCTGGTTCTATCTGCGCGACGGCCATCTGGGCAAGCCCAAGACGGTGAAAGCATGATCCGTTGGCGTCCGAACCTGCACGACCTTTACGTCGGCCGGGTGGTGGCGGGTACCGTGCTGCTGGTCTGGGCGGTGCTGCTGGGCATGGACGTGATGATCGCGCTCAGCAACGAAGTCAGGGATTTCGGCAAGGGCACCTACAGCTTCACCCATGCATTGGTCTACGTCGCGTATACCGTGCCGGGCCGTCTTTACAATCTGTTCCCCTATGCGGCGGTGATCGGTTCGCTGATGGGCCTCGGCCAGTTGGCCGCGACCTCGGAGCTGACCGCGCTGCGCGCGCTGGGCCTGTCGCGTCGGCGCCTGAGCATCTCGGTCGCGGTCGCGCTGGCGCTGCTGACCGCGCTGATGGTCACGAACATGGAAACCCTCGGCTCCTGGTCGGACAGCCAGGGCACCGCGTTCCGCGCCGCGGCGCGGTCGGACCGCGTCGCGGTGGCGCGCTATTCGGGCCTGTGGGCGCGCGAGGGCGACGTATTCCTCAATGCGCAGAACGGCGAAGAGGAAATGGATGCCGAAGGCAAGCCGACCCTGCTGCTGCGCGACGTGCGCCTGTACCAGGTCGCCGACGATGGTCGGCTGGCCTCGATCTCCCACGCCGCCAGCGCGCGCCACGTGGATGGCGGATGGATGCTGTCGGATGTCCTGCGCACCACCTTCGGCGCGCGTTCGGTCAGCCAGGCCAGGTCGCCGAGCGAACGCTGGGAGTCGAAGCTGGATCCGGCCGCGCTGGCGATCGGTATCGCCAATCCGCGCTACATGGCCGCGCGCGACCTGGCCCAGAGCATCGATTACCGCGAACGCAATGGCCTGGATGCGCGCGAGTA
Source organism: Pseudoxanthomonas helianthi (assembly GCF_017939625.1). Classification (GTDB taxonomy): domain Bacteria; phylum Pseudomonadota; class Gammaproteobacteria; order Xanthomonadales; family Xanthomonadaceae; genus Pseudoxanthomonas_A; species Pseudoxanthomonas_A helianthi. Next base: position 352,599 of record NZ_JAGKTC010000001.1, on the reverse strand, counting down.
CGAGGACAGCTACTGGAGCCGCTGGTTCTATCCGGTGAACGTGCTGGCCCTGTGCCTGGCGGCGATCCCGTTCGCGTTCGGCAGCCTGCGCAGCGGCGGCCTGGGCAAGCGGTTGTTCCTCGGCATCCTGTTCTCGCTGGGGTTCCTGTTGCTGCAGATGCTGTTCAGCCGCTTCGCCGCGGCGTTCAAGCTGGACTTCCGCCTCGCCTACGCGCTGCCGCCGGTGATCATGCTGGGAGTGTCGGCGTGGTTGTTCAAGCGGCGCAGCAGCTAGGGAATCTTCTTGGCTCGTCATCCCCGCGAAGGCGGGGATCCAGCGGCTCTGCTGTTGCTTTTGCCATTTGGTAGCTGAAACGCATTTCGCCTTTCGGCGACTTACTTTTCTTTGCTTGTGCAAAGAAAATTAAGCAAGGGAAACACACCCTTCCTCGCGCCCTCCGAGCCTGCGGCACTGCGGGTACGCGGAGCCGGCGGGAATTTTCGGACGGCATATCCATGTGCCTTCCGAAAATGGTGCGCATCGTGCGCGCCGCCCCCTGCTGGGTTTGCTCACCGGCTCCGCCGCCGCGGGCGGGACTGGGAGGCAAAAGCAGAAACAGCAATTGCAACAACAACGGCAAGCTCCGGGGTTACGCTTGGTTGATGCCGAACCTTCTTGGGCCTCTTGAATGAAATTCGCCATCCTCTCCCGCAACAGCCAGCTGTATTCGACCCGCCGCCTGGTCGAGGCGGCGCGCGGGCGCGGCCACAGCGTGCGCGTGCTGGATCCGCTGCGCTGCTACATGCGCATCGCCTGCGACGGTTTCGGCATGCATTACAAGGGCCGGCCCGTATCCGGATACGACGCGGTGCTGCCGCGGATCGGCGCTTCGGTCACCCGCTACGGCACTGCGGTGCTGCGCCAGTTCGAGCTGATGGGCAGCTTCAGCCCCAATCCGTCGGACGCGATCCTGCGCGCGCGCGACAAGCTGCGCGCGCACCAGTTGCTGGCCGCGCAGGGCATCGGCCTGCCGGCGACGGTGTTCGGCGACAACCCCGACGACACCGCCGACCTGCTGTCGATGCTCGGCCCACCACCCCATGTGATCAAGCTGACCGAAGGTACGCAGGGCGCCGGCGTGATGCTCACCGAGAAGCTTTCGGCCTCGCGCAGCGTGGTCGAGGCCTTGCGTGGCTTGTACGCCAATTTCGTCGTGCAGGAATTCATCGGCGAAGCGCAGGGCGCCGACCTGCGCTGCTTCGTGGTCGGCGACCGCGTGGTGGCCTGCATGCGCCGGCAGGCGCCCGAAGGGGATTTCCGTTCCAACCTTCATCGCGGCGGTAGCGCCGAGGTCGCCGAGGCCAGTGCCGAGGAAGCCGCCACCGCGGTGCGCGCGGCGCAGGGGCTGGGGCTGGAGATCGCCGGCGTCGACCTGATCGCCTCGCAGCGCGGACCATTGGTGCTGGAGGTCAATTCGACCCCGGGGCTGGAAGGTATCGAGCAGGCGACCGGGCGGGGCATTGCCGAGGCGATCATCGATCACATCGCCGGTCGGGTCATCTCTCGTCAATAAAATCAAAGTGTTACGTTTCGGCGCCAGATTGCCCACCAATCCTTAACGAAATTTTTAACATTGGTTTAATCGCCCGGCCGCTAGGCTGTCCGAACCGCGATTCCTGCACGCCCCGTCAGTGCGACTGGATGCACAGGATTACGGTAAATCGGGGTTGTTCTTGGCCCGGGCAGGACCACTGCCCGGGCTTTTTTTTGGCTTCCCGTAGGAGCGCCCTTGGGTGCGATTGGGAGCCTTCGAATCCGCGGAACCTCGGTGCGCTGCCGTTTTATGGTCGCGCCCAGAGGGGCGCTCCTGTGAGGCACGCGGCGGCTTCATGCGAAAGCCGGGTGGAATTTGTTAAGTTGCGATTGTTAAACCGAGGGAACCCGCAACGCTGGCCGCGGTCGATACGTGCCACGCCTACAGGAGCTGCCCCATGCGCATCCTCGTCATCGAAGACAACAGCGACATCGCCGCCAACCTGGGCGATTACCTGGAAGACCACGGCCATACGGTCGATTTCGCCGCCGACGGCGTCACCGGACTGCATCTTGCGGTGGTCCACGAGTTCGACGCCATCGTGCTGGACCTGAACCTGCCGGGCATGGACGGTCTGGAGGTCTCGCGCAAGCTGCGCAATGAAGCGCGCAAGCAGACCCCGATCCTGATGCTGACCGCGCGCGACACTCTGGACAACAAGCTGGCGGGTTTCGATTCGGGCGCCGACGACTACCTGGTCAAGCCGTTTGCATTGCAGGAAGTCGAGGTGCGGCTCAACGCGCTGTCGCGCCGCGGCAAGGCGCCACAGACCCGCGTGCTGGAAGTCGGCGAGCTGGAATACAACCTGGACACGCTGGAAGTGCGCCGTCAGGGCAAGCTGCTGCAGCTCAACCCGACCGCGCTGAAGATCCTGCAGGCGCTGATGGAGGCCTCGCCGGCGGTGGTGACGCGACAGGAGCTGGAAACCCGCGTGTGGGGCGAGGAACTGCCCGATTCGGATTCGCTGCGCGTGCACATCCACGGCCTGCGCAGCGTGGTCGACAAGCCGTTCGACAGCGCCTACATCCAGACGCGCCACGGCATCGGCTACCGGATCGCCGCGCCCGATGGCAGCAACTGACCCCGCCCCTGCGCGACGGCGCCCGGTGCTGCGGCGCCGGCTGCGCACCCGCATCGTCATGTCTTTCTTCCTGTTGGGCCTGGGCCTGACCCTGCTGCTCGCGTTCGCGACCAATTGGGTCCGCAACCGCGTCGAGGAAGACATGATCACCGACTTGATGGATCGCAATATCGATGCCTACGCGCAGCGCTACTTCTCCAGCGGCGGCCGCGACATCGGGTTGCCCGTGCAGCAGATGTATGGACGGGTGGTCTCCAAGGAGAAATACGCGGATTTGAAGAACGAGTACCCGGAGTGGTACAGCCTCGGCGAGGGCATCCACAATCTCAGCGGGACCAACGAAGACGGCACGCCCTTCAGTTACAAGCTCGCGGTGCGGAAGACTCCCGATCATTGGTTCTTCCTGGCCTACGATACGGGCGAGAGCGTACGTCGCAGCCAGAAGTTCGAGCGCGCGCTGTACATCGTGGTGCCGGTATTTACCGTAATTTCGTTGCTGATCGGCTGGTGGTCCGCATCGCGGGTGATGAGCCCGGTATCGGAACTCGCTTTGCGCCTGCGCGCTTATCGTGGCAGCAGCAACCCCCGGCCGCTGGCGCCCCATTTCCCCGAGGACGAGGTCGGTGAGCTGGCCAAGGCGCTGGACGATTATTCGCAGCGCCTGACCGAAGTGGTGCAGCGCGACCGCGAGTTCAATGCCGACGTCAGCCACGAACTGCGCACGCCGCTGGCGGTGATCCGCGGCGCTACCGAACTGCTGCTGGCGAGGCCCGATCTGGACGAGAAACTGGTCCAGCGCCTGCTGCGCATCCAGCGCGCCGAACAGCAATGCACCGACCTGATCGGCTCGCTGCTGCTGCTGTCGCGCAACGAACGCGGGCAGGGCAGTACGCTGGTGGCCAAGGTGGTGGAGCAGCAACTCGACGCGCATCGCGCGCAACTGGGCAACAAACCTATTGAACTTCGCATGGAAGGCGAGAGCGGCCTGACCGTCGACGCGCCCGAGTCGGCGCTGGCGGTGGCGCTGGGCAACCTGATCGGCAACGCGGTCAAGTACACGCAGGAAGGGTCGGTCACGGTGAAGCTGCATGCGGATGCGGTCGAAGTGATCGACACCGGTCCGGGCCTGAGCGAAGAGGACGCCGCGCGGCTGTTCGAACGCGGCTATCGAGGCACCCATGCCGGTCATTCGCAGGGCGGGGGTATCGGCTTGTCCATTGTCCGCCGGCTATGCGATCTGTACGACTGGCAGGTCGGCGTGCGGCCGGGTGCGGAACGCGGCGTGATCGCGACCCTGAAGTTCTCGCGTGCATCGTAGGAGCGCACTTCAGTGCGCGACCGGGAGCCTTCGGGTTTTACGGAAAATTCCGCGCAGCGCCGTTCTACGGTCGCGCACTGAAGTGCGCTCCTACAAAGAGATCCAGAAACAGCCGTAGCTGCGGCGCAGGCCGAAGGTCGTGCTGGCCGTGGCGCTGCCGTTCTTCAGCGATTGCATCACCCGCAGACCGGTCGGGCGCGATAGCGTGGCGGTCTGCGGGTAGTAACCATCCTCGTTCGTGTCGACGATGTTGCCGGCGTCGTCGGTGATCGGCGGCGGAGCCGGGCGGATCGGCTCGATGTCGAGCAAGGGGCGATCGACGATGACCTGGAGCCGGTCGAGGATCCGGTTCGCCGCTTCGTCGGACGCGCCGGCCCACTGGTACACGCTGGCCAGCCGGTTGACGTCGCGGTTGTCGATCGCGGCGGTGATCTGGTGGACCAGGTCGCTGAGCGTGCGCGAACAGCCGCCGCGCAACGGCGAGCCGCCGACGTTGCCGGCCGTGGGCGTGGCGGCACGCGGCAGCGCATCCATCGCGCCGACGTCTTCGCAGCGCTTGTCGGTGAACACCGGTTTGCCATCCATCCCTTCGCAGCGATGCACGCCTCGTTGCGCACGGGCGTCGTGCGGCCAGAACGCGGCCGCGCAGATCAGCGCGAGGATCGCCAGCAGGGAACAGGAACGCATCGACGCAGCCTAGCGCGGCGCCCGCGCGCCTGTCATCCCAGCCGCGACAACACTGCCTGGGTCGGCTTGGCCAGGTTCAGCGTGTAGAAATGCAGCGAAGGCGCGCCGCCGGCGACCAGTCGTTCGCACAGGCGCGCGACCACGTCGGCGCCGAACTCGCGGATCCCCTCCGCGTCGTCGCCGAAGGCCTGCATGCGCTTGCCCAGCCAGCGCGGGATTTCGGCGCCGCAGGCTTCGGAGAAGCGGCGCAACTGGCTGAAGTTGGAGATCGGCATGATCCCCGGCACGATCGGCACCTGCACGCCGAGGCGGCGAACGGCGTCGATGAAGTGGAAATACGCGTCGGGATTGTAGAAATACTGGGTGATCGCGCCGTCGGCGCCGGCGTCGATCTTGGCCTTGAAATGCTTGAGGTCGACCATCGCGTCTTCGGCCTGCGGATGCATTTCCGGATACGCGCCGACTTCGATGTGGAAGTGACTGCCGTGTTCGGCACGGATGAACTCGATCAGCTCCGACGCGTAGCGCAGGTCGCCCGGGTGGCCCATGCCCGAGGGCAGGTCGCCGCGCAGCGCGACGAGGCGCTTGCAGCCGATCGCCCGGTACAGCTTCAGCAGTTCGCGGATTTCCTCGCGGCTGCCGCCGACGCAGGAGATATGCGGCACGGCTTCGAAGCCGTGTTCCTGCTTGAGGTGACGCACCGTTTCCGAAGTGAAGCTCAGGGTCGAGCCGCCCGCGCCGAAGGTGCAGGAGACGTATTCGGGCGAATACGTCTTCAGCTTCTCCGCGGTGCGGTCGAGTTGCGAGCGCTGCTCGTCGGTTTTCGGCGGATAGAACTCAAATGAAACGGGAGTCTGCATGGGGCATCCAAGTCGAAGCCGGGCTGCTTGAGGTTGCATGAAAATCCGCGCCGTCATCCCGGCGCAAGCCGGGATCCATATTGCCTTTGCCGTGCGCCGGAGGGGGAGGGCAACGGCAAACTGGATTCCTGCTTGCGCTGGAATGACGAGCATAAAGCGACGGGCAGGACTCAGTAGCGGTAGTGCTCCGGCTTGTACGGGCCTTCGACTGGCACGCCGAGGTAGTCGGCCTGGGCCTGGGTCAGCTTGGTCAGCTTCACGCCGATCTTCTCCAGGTGCAGGCGGGCGACTTCCTCGTCGAGCTGCTTCGGCAGGCGGTACACGGTCTTCTCGTACACGTCCTTGTTCGCCCACAGGTCGATCTGCGCCAGGGTCTGGTTGGAGAACGAGTTCGACATCACGAAGCTCGGATGGCCGGTCGCGCAACCCAGGTTGACCAGGCGGCCTTCGGCCAGCAGGAAGATGCTGTTGCCGTTGGCGAAGGTGAACTTGTCGACCTGCGGCTTGATGTTGGTCTTGGTCGCGCCCGAGGCGTACAGCGCATCGACCTGGATCTCGTTGTCGAAGTGGCCGATGTTGCAGACGATGGCTTGGTCCTTCATCGCCTTCATGTGTTCGAGGGTGATGATGTCCTTGTTGCCGGTCGTGGTGACGTAGATGTCGGCCTGGCCCAGGGTGTCTTCCACCGTGTTGACCTCGAAGCCTTCCATCGCCGCCTGCAGCGCGCAGATCGGGTCGATCTCGGTGACGACGACGCGGGCGCCGTAGGCGCGCAGCGAATGCGCCGAACCCTTGCCGACGTCGCCGTAGCCGCAGACCACCGCGACCTTGCCGGCCAGCATCACGTCCATCGCGCGCTTCAGGCCGTCGGCCAGCGATTCGCGGCAGCCGTACAGGTTGTCGAACTTGGACTTGGTCACCGAGTCGTTGACGTTGATCGCCGGCACCAGCAACTTGCCCTGTTCGGCGATCTGGTACAGACGGTGCACGCCGGTGGTGGTTTCCTCGGACACGCCCTTCCAGTCCTTGACCACGTTGGTCCAGAAGCCGGGGCGTTCCTTGGCGACGCGCTTCAGCAGGTTCTTGATGATCTGCTCTTCGTGCGAGGAAGCCGGTTCGTCGACCCACTTCGAACCCTGTTCCAGCTCATAGCCCTTGTGGATCAGCAGGGTCACGTCGCCGCCGTCGTCGACGACCAGTTCCGGGCCCTTGCCGCCGGGGAAGGTCACCGCGTCCAGCGTGCAGTCCCAATATTCTTCCAGCGATTCGCCCTTCCACGCGAACACCGGAGTGCCGGTCGCGGCGATCGCGGCGGCGGCGTGGTCCTGGGTCGAGAAGATGTTGCACGAAGCCCAGCGCACGTCGGCGCCGACGTCCTTCAGCGTCTCGATCAGCACCGCGGTCTGGATGGTCATGTGCAGCGAGCCGGTGACGCGCACGCCCTTGAGCGGCTTGCCGGCGGCGTATTTCTTGCGGATCGACATCAGGCCCGGCATCTCGTGCTCGGCGATGTCGATTTCCTTGCGGCCCCAGTCGGCCAGCGAGATGTCGGCGACCTTGTAGTCGCCTTCGGTTGAGAAGGTCTTGACCTGTGCGTTCATGGTGTACGGCTCCGGATAGGGCGAGGCGGACTCGCATTCTGTTCCGGGCGCCGTTACCGATGAATGCCGCCGAGCCTGGCTGTATTGAAAAGTCCGCACATGGATGTGCGGGCTCTTGCGGAGGGATCCGCATACAGTCGCAGCGCCCCTCGACGGCAACAGGATTATATCGCTTGTTCCGGATGAAACGATAAATGCCGAAATCACGGCCATGGGGTAGGCTTGCAGTGGTCTGCTGCAATGCCGCAATTGGTATGTGATTGGCTTGTTCCCGCGTCGCCCCTCTCCCCATCGAAGCACCCGATGAACAACCCCCAGAGCCTCGAATTCGCCGCTCCCGATATTCCCCTGCGCGAGGACGTGCGCAAGCTCGGCGCCCTGGTCGGCGACATGCTGGCCGAACAGGTTTCGCCGGAATTCCTCGCCGAAGTCGAACGCGTGCGCACCGCCGCCATCGCGCGGCGCCAAGGCAACGAACCCCCGCAATCGCTGGCGGGCCTGCTCGCCGACCTGCCGCCGCATCGCGCCGAAGCGTTGATCCGGGCGTTCAGCGCCTACTTCCAGGTGGTCAACATCGCCGAGCGCGTGCACCGCATCCGCCGCCGCCGCGATTATCAGCGCCAGGGTGGCGCGCCGCAGCCGGAAGGCGTGCACGCCAGCCTGCTGCAGCTGCAAGCCGAGGGTGCGGATTTCGATGAGGTCGCCGCTTGGCTGCCGCGCATCGACATCGAGCCGGTATTCACTGCGCATCCGACCGAAGCGGTGCGCCGCGCCTTGCTGGAAAAGGAACAACTGATGGTCGCCAGCCTGGTCAACGGGCTGGATGGCGGGCGCACGCCCGGCGAGCGTGCCACCGACATCGAACGGTTCCGCATGGCCCTGACTTCGGCCTGGCAGACCGCCGATTCCTCACCGGTGCGGCCCGGCGTCGAGGACGAACGCGAGCACGTCGGCTTCTACGTCACCGAAGTGCTGTACCGGGTGATGCCGGTGTTCTACGAGACCCTGGAAACTGCATTCCGCGAAACCTGGGGCAAGGCGCCGGAAATCCCGCGCCTGTTGCGCTTCGGCACCTGGGTCGGCGGCGACATGGACGGCAATCCCAACGTCGATGCCACGACCATCGCCGAAACCCTGCGCGCGCAGCGCCGGTCGATCCTGAAGAAGTACCTGAAGGAACTCGGCCAGCTCGCCACCTTGCTGAGCCAGTCGCTGGGTGTGGCGACGGTTTCGCCGCAGGTGCTGCAGCGGATCGAGGAATACCGCGCGCGGCTGCCGGAAGCGGCGGCCCGCTCGCGCCCGCGCCATGGCGACCAGCCCTATCGCCTGCTCAACGACCTGATGCGCGCGCGCCTGAAGGCGACGCTGGAAGGAACTGCGGGCGGCTACGCCGGGCCGGAGGAACTGGCCGCCGACATCGAATTGATCCTGCACAGCCTGGAGGCGAACAAGGGCATCCACGCCGGCTGGTTCGCGGTGCGCCGGCTGTTGTGGCGCGTGCGCAGTTTCGGCTTCCATCTTGCGCGGCTGGACGTGCGCCAGGAGTCCAGCGTGCATGCGCGCGCGGTCGCCGCGGCGCTTGGCGATGCGCAATGGGAAGGCCGCAATGCGGTGGAGCGCGCCGCGCTGCTCGGCCCCTACGCGGGCGGGGAAAAGCCGTTGCCGGCCTCGCAGGACGAGGGCAATCCGCGCCTCGATGCGGTGTTCGCCGCGCTGGCCGAAGCGCGCCACCTGCACGGCGCCGACGCGCTGGGCGCGTACATCATCAGCATGGCCCATGACCGCGCCGACGTGCTGACCGTGCTGGCGCTGGCGCGGCGTGGCGGACTGGTCGATGGCGACGGGCACGTGCCACTGGACATCGCACCGCTGTTCGAGACCGTCGACGACCTGCGCCACGGTCCCGGCACGCTGCGCGACCTGTTGGCCGACCCGGTGTATCGCGAACACCTGGCGGCGCGCGGCAACGTGCAGATGGTGATGCTGGGGTATTCCGACAGCGGCAAGGACGGGGGCATCGCGGCCTCGCGCTGGGGCCTGCAGCGCGGACAGGTCGAATTGCTCGAAGCCGCGGACGAACTGGGCATCAAGCTGACCTTCTTCCATGGCCGCGGCGGTTCGATCAGCCGCGGCGGCGGCAAGACCACGCGCGCGGTCGACGCGTCGCCGCGCGGCAGCGTCGACGGGCGCCTGCGCGTGACCGAACAGGGTGAGGTGATCCACCGCAAGTACGGCATCCGCGCGCTGGCGCTGCGTTCGCTGGAACAGGCCGCGGGTGCCGTGCTCGTATCGAGCATCCGCCCGCGTCCGCCGGAGCCGCGCGAGGCGAAGTGGCGCGAGGTGATGGACCTCGTCGCCGAGGCCAGCAGCCGCGCCTATCGCGATTTCGTCGGCGCGCCGGGGTTCATGGACTATTTCCGCAGCGCCACGCCGATCGACGTGATCGAGCGCATGACCCTGGGTTCGCGGCCGTCGCGCCGGCTGGGCCAGGATGCGGCGCTGTCCAACCTGCGCGCGATCCCCTGGGTGTTCGCCTGGAGCCAGGCGCGCGCGGTGATTCCCGGCTGGTTCGGCGTCGGCAGCGGCCTGCAGGCGGCGGTCGATGCCGGCCATGAAGCCACGTTGCGCGAGATGGCCCGCGAGTGGCCGTTCTTCCGCACCTTCCTCGACGACATCTCGATGGTGCTGGCCAAGGGCGACATCAGCATCGCCGAGATGTTCTCGCGCCTGTCGGGCCCATTGCACGACACGTTCTTCCCGCGCGTGCAGGGCGAGTACGCGACGACCCGCGACTGGGTGCTGTCGCTGGGCGGCAACGAGTGGCTGCTGCAAAACGACCAGCGCCTGGCATTGTCGATCCGCCTGCGCAATCCCTATGTCGATCCGATCAGCGTGATGCAGGCCGACCTGCTGAAGCGCTGGCGCGAAAGCGGACGCGAGGACGATGAACTGCTGCGCGTGCTGGTCGCCACCGTCAACGGCGTTTCGCAGGGCGTGCAGAACACGGGCTGATCGTCGCTTTCGTAGGAGCGCCCCTGGGCGCGACCGGAACTTCCATGGCCGATTCCACCTGTTGTCGTTTTCTCGGTCGCGCCCAGGGGCGCTCCTACGAAATCAGGTGTCCAGCTCGCTCCATCGCGTATAGGCCGCGTCCAGCTCGGCTTGCAATGCGGCCAAGGCTTCGTTCGCACGCATGATCGCCGCGCTGTCCTGCTGGAAGAATCCCGGGTCGTTCATCGCCTCGCTGCGTGCGGCGATCTCGGCTTCCAGCGATTCGATCCTGGCGGGCAACTGTTCCAGTTCGCGCGCGTCCTTGTAGCTGAGCTTCTTCTTCGTTGAAAGCAAATCCCCCGTGGCCCCCTTCGACAAAGGGGGCGAAGCGACGGCAGAAGCAGGAGTCGGTGTTTTTGCTTCCCCCTTTGAAAAAGGGGGATTGAGGGGGATTTGCCTTTCCGGCCGCTGCCGCAACCAGTCGGAATAGCCGCCGACGTATTCGCCGAGCCGGCCGCCGCCTTCCAGCACCAGGGTGCTGGTGACGACGTTGTCGAGGAAGTCGCGGTCGTGGCTGACCAGCAGCAGCGTGCCCTTGTAGTCCAGCAGCAGCTCTTCGAGCAGTTCCAGCGTTTCCACGTCCAGGTCGTTGGTCGGTTCGTCCATCACCAGCAGGTTGGACGGCTGCGCGAACAGCCGCGCCAGCAGCAGGCGGTTGCGTTCCCCGCCGGACAGCCGGGTGATCGGCGCGCGGGCGCGTTCGGGCGAGAACAGGAAATCCTGCAGGTAGCCGATCACGTGTTTGCGGCTGCCGTTGATCTCGACGAAATCGCGGCCGCCGGCGACGTTCTCCAGCGCGTTGCGCGATTCGTCCAGCTGGCTGCGATGCTGGTCGAAATAGGCGATCTGCAGCCCGGTGCCCAGCTTGACCTCGCCCGCATCGGGCTTCAGTTCGCCGAGCAGGATCTTCAGCAGGGTGGACTTGCCGGAACCGTTCGGGCCGATGATGCCGATGCGGTCGCTGCGCATGACGGTGGCGGAGACATCGTCCAGCAGCACGCGCTCGCCGAAGCGTTGCGACACGTGCGTCCCTTCGATTACCTTGCGTCCGGAAGCCTGCGCGGCGGCGGCTTCCATCTTCACGTTGCCGGCCAGGTCGCGGCGTTGCGCGCGTTCGCGGCGCATTGCCTTCAGTGCGGTCACCCGGCCTTCGTTGCGGGTTCGCCGCGCCTTGATGCCCTGGCGGATCCAGACTTCTTCCTGCGCCAGCAGCTTGTCGAAGCGTTCGTTCTCCATCGCCTCGGCGTGCAGGCGCTCCTCGCGGCGGCGCAGGTAGTTGTCGTAATCGCCGGGCCAGGACGTCAGCCGGCCGCGGTCGATCTCGACGATGCGCGTGGCCAATGCGCGCAGGAAGCTGCGGTCGTGGGTGACGAAGACCAGGCTGCCGGCGAACGATTTGAGGAAGCCTTCCAGCCAGCCGATCGCTTCGATGTCGAGGTGGTTGGTCGGTTCGTCCAGCAGCAGGATGTCGGGTTCGCGTACCAGTGCCTGGGCCAGCAGCACGCGCCGCTTCATGCCGCCGGAAAGCGCGGCGAAGTCGCCATCGCCGTCCAGTTCCAGCCGGTCCAGCGTGGCCTGCACGCGGCGGTCGAGGTCCCAGCCGTTTTCCGCATCGATGCGGGTTTGCGCCGCGGCCATCGCCGCCATGTCGCCGTCGTGTACGGCATGGTGGAAACGGGCCAGCAGTTCGCCCAGCTCACCCAGCCCTTGCGCGACCACGTCGAATACGCTGCCGTCGGTGTCGTTCGGCACTTCCTGGGCCATGCGCGCGACCACGACGCCGTTCTGCACGCGGATTTCGCCGTCGTCCGGCTTCAGTTCGCCTGCGATCAGCCGCATCAGCGTGGACTTGCCCGCGCCGTTGCGGCCGACGATGCAGATGCGCTCGCCGGCTTCGATGGACAGGTCGACGTGTTCGAGCAGCAGCGGGCCGCCGACGCTGAAGTCGACGCGCTGGAGTTGCAGTAGGGACATGCGGCCATTTTACCGGGCGCGAAAAGAAAACGGGCCGCTTGCGCGGCCCGTCCGGGGTGCTTCCCGAAGCGAAGGTTTACTTCAGCTTCGCGGCCTTGCGCAGCTCGTCGGCCTTGTCGGTCTTTTCCCACGAGAAGGCGGTGGCGGTGTGCTTCTTGCCGGCGCCGTCGACGTAGGAGATTTCCTTCGGCTTGCGGCCGAAGTGGCCGTAGCTGGCGGTGGCTTGGTAGATCGGGTGCTCCAGGTCCAGCATCTTGGTGATGCCGTACGGGCGCAGGTCGAAGTGCTTGCGGATCAGCTTCTCGATGGTGTCGTCGCCGACCTTGCCGGTGCCGAAGGTGGTCACCGAGATCGAGGTCGGCTCGGCCACGCCGATGGCGTAGGAGACCTGCACTTCGCACTTGTCGGCCAGGCCCGCGGCGACGATGTTCTTGGCCACGTAGCGCGCGGCGTAGGCGGCCGAACGGTCGACCTTCGACGGATCCTTGCCCGAGAACGCGCCGCCGCCGTGGCGGGCCATGCCGCCGTAGCTGTCGACGATGATCTTGCGGCCGGTCAGGCCGCAGTCGCCCACCGGGCCGCCGATCACGAACTTGCCGGTCGGGTTGATGTGCACCTTGTTCTTGGGCAGCGCTTCCAGCCACTTCTTCGGCAGCACCGGCACGAGGATCTCCGAGCGCACGGCTTCGATCAGGTCCTTCTGCTTGATGTCCGGATCGTGCTGGGTCGACAGCACCACGGCGTCGAGGCCGACGATGTCGTGGCCGTCGTAGCGCAGGGTGACCTGCGACTTCGCATCGGGGCGCAGCCACTTCAGCTTGCCGTTCTTGCGCACCTTGGCCTGCTGTTCGACCAGGCGGTGGCTGTAGTACAGCGGCGCGGGCATGTATTCCGGCGCTTCGTTGCAGGCGTAGCCGAACATCAGGCCCTGGTCGCCCGCGCCTTGCTCTTCCGGCTTCTTGCGGTCGACGCCCTGGTTGATGTCCGGCGACTGCTTGCCGAGCATGTTGATGATGGCGCAGGTATGGCCGTCGAAGCCGACGTTGGAATTGTCGTAGCCGATGCCGTTGATCACCTTGCGCGCCAGCGCCTCGATGTCGACCCACGCGGTGGTGGTGACTTCGCCCGCGACGATGGCGGCGCCGGTCTTGACCAGCGTTTCGCAGGCCACGCGCGCACGCTTGTCCTGCGCGAGGATCGCGTCGAGGACGGCGTCCGAAATCTGGTCGGCGATCTTGTCCGGATGGCCTTCGGAGACCGATTCGGAGGTGAACAGGTAGCTGGACATCGGGCTTATATCCCTTTATGCGGATGAAAAGATGGGCGCGCATCATACACGGATGCGCACGGGGGTGCATTGTGCATCGTTCAGGATTGCACGGGAATTAAGTTTCCGTCGCTCGGCTGGGGGCTGGGCCGGGTGCCGACGTGTCACGCCGCTGCCGCAAAACCGCAACCGGGCTGTCGCCGGCCGGGTTCAGGCTGCGCGGCGACACAGCCGCTCCCGTCCGCCGATGCAGCCGCTCGAACAACAGATCGCCGAACGCTACCCGCACTGGTTCCGCGGCCGCCGCGCCGCGCTGGCCCGGCCGTTGCTGCGCGGGCTGGGGCGGTGGTCGAAGCTGGACGCTGCCTACGGCTTCCTGGCCACGCACGGGCACCTGCGCGGCTTCGCCTTCCTCGAAGCCACCCTGGACTTCCTCAACCTGCGCTACGTGGTCGACCAGGTCGAAAGCCGGCGGGTGCCGGCCAGCGGGCGGCTGCTGATCGTCGCCAACCATCCATCCGGTGCGCTGGATGCCCTCGCCCTGCTGCATTTCGTCGGCAGCGTGCGCCGCGACGTGAAGATCGTCGCCAACGATTTCCTGGCGTCGATCGAGCCGCTGCGCGAACTGCTGCTGCCGGTGCGCATCCTCGGCGGCAAGCCCGGCGCGGACAGCTTGCGCGCGGTGGAGCAGGCGCTGGAGGCGGAACAGTGCGTGATCGTGTTCCCGGCCGGCGAAGTGTCGCGGCTGGGTCCGCGCGGCGTGCGCGACACGCGCTGGCGCCGGGGTTTCCTGCGTTTCGCCCGCAATACCGGCGCCCCGGTGCTGCCGGTGCGGATACAGGCGCGCAATTCGGCGTTGTTCTACGGGGCTTCCGCGCTGTTCAAGCCGGCCGGCACCGCGCTGCTGGCGCGGGAGATGTTCAAGCGTGCGCAGCGCCGCATCACCCTGCGTGTCGGGCGCCCCATGCAAGTGGAAGCCGAAGGCGACGCCGATGCGCAGATCGCCCGCGTGCGCGAGGCGCTGTACGCCATCGGGCGGAGTCCGGAAGACGTCGCCGATGCGCCGGAGCCGCTGGTCGCCGCCGTCGACCGCAAGGTGCTGGAACGCGAAATCGCCGGGTTGTCGATGCTGGGCCGCACCAGCGACGGCAAGGAGATCCGCGTCGGCCAGGTCGCCCCCGAATCTCCGCTGCTGCGCGAAATCGGCCGCCTGCGCGAATACACCTTCCGCCAGGTCGGCGAAGGCACCGGCAAGCGCCTCGACGTGGACGCCTACGATGCGCATTACGAACACATCGTGCTGTGGGACGCGCCTGCGCGACAGATCGCCGGCGCCTACCGCATCGCCCGCGGCGCACCGGTCCTGGCCCAGCACGGCCTCAAGGGCCTGTATACCGCCGGGCTGTTCCGTTACCGCGACGAGGCCCTGCCGCGCATCGCCGAGGGCATGGAACTGGGGCGCAGCTTCGTCGCCCCGGAATACTGGGGCAGCCGCAGCATCGACTACCTGTGGCAGGGCATCGGCGCCTACCTGCGCGCGCATCCGCGCGTGCGCTACCTGTTCGGTGCGGTGTCGATCAGCGCCGTGTTGCCGGTGGCGGCACGCGAACAGATCGTCGCCTACTACTCGCGCTACTACGGCGCACAGGCCGGCGACGCGGTGTCGATGCGTCCGTTCGAATACCTGGCCGCGATGCCCGACTTCGGCGAGCTCGACGGCGAGACCGCGTTCCGCGTGCTGAAGCAGAACCTCGACGCACTCGGCGCGACCGTGCCGATGCTGTACAAGCAGTACACCGACCTGTGCGAACCCGGCGGCGCGCGTTTCCTCGCCTTCGGCGTCGATCCTGCGTTCAGCGATTCGATCGATGGCCTGATCGAAGTCGACCTGCAGCGGATCCGCCCGAAGAAACGCGCCCGCTACCTGGAATCCCGTAGCGAAGACGAGGTGGCCGCATGAGTCCGCAGCAGAGCCAGGCGCCTATGCGCCGCGCGGTGTTCGTCTCCGACGTTCACCTGGGTTCCAAGCATTGCCATGCCGCCGAGTTCGCCGATTTCCTCGGCGGATTGCGTTGCCGGCAGCTGTATCTGGTCGGCGACATCGTCGACCTGTGGTGGATGGCGCAACGCCGCGCCGCCTGGGGCGCCGCGCACAACCGCGTGGTCGAAGCGCTGCACGCGCTGCGCCGCGCGGGCACGGAAATCGTCTACATCCCCGGCAACCACGACCGGCCGATCCGCAGGTTCTGCGGCCTGGCCCTGCCGGCGATGCAGGTGCGACGCCGCGCGATCCACGTCACCGCCGATGGCCGCCGCCTGCTGGTGACCCACGGCGACGAGTTCGACAACATCACCCATTTCGGCACGCTGCAGGAAAAATTCGGCGACTGGCTGTACTACCGCATCCTCACCGGCAACAAGCTGCTGAACTTCGTGCGCGCCCGGTTCGGCCTGCGCTACTGGTCGCTGTCGGAATTCCTCAAGCGCCAGAGCGGCGCGGCGGAGCGCTACATCGGTCGCTTCGTCCAGGCCGGCATCGACGATGCGAAGCGGCGGGGCCTGCACGGCATCGTCTGCGGCCACATCCACCGCGCCTCGCTGGTCCAGCGCGACGGACTGGTCTACGCCAACGACGGCGACTGGGTCGAAAGCCTTACCGCACTGGCGGAAGATGCGGACGGCACGCTGCGCCTGCTGGCCCATACCGGCGAAACGCTTTCGCTGGTGCCGCCGCGCTTGCGCCTGGTCATGGACGGCGAACCGCTGCCGCAGGCGGCCTGAGTACTGGCAGTCAGTTGGCCTGGCCGGATTTCTCCGCATCGCCGGTTTCTAGTGTCGTGGCGAGGATCATCGGCCCGCTCCACGCCGCATTGGTGGCTGCGAAGGAAAGGCTCGCGACTTCACGTGTCGGGTACGGGTTGCCGAGGCGCACTGCGTAGATCCGATAGCCGGAACCGTGGAAGACCGTCGCTCGCGGCCCAGGTTCCACCCAGGCAATGCGCGCCGCAAGCGAGTCCCCGGTGTCTGTCCACGCCTCCATGAGATCGCGTCCGTACACGATGGGCACGCGTGCATGGCTGCCGTCGGCATAGGCGATATCTAAGAAGGCATAGGGAACTCGGAGCAGGCCGGGCATGTCCTGCAACATGCAGCACGCGCCCATCAACAGATGGGCTACATCGAAGCGCGGCACCGGCACGGGTACCGACGTCGAGACGGTCGGTTTGATGTTTTCCCTTACCGGCATCGCCAGCGCGACCATGCCGCGGATGTCGTAATCGATACCGAGGAAGCGCTGCACGCCACTGGGGAGCGTCGAGAGGATGCCGGTATCGTCGCTATGAACGACATTGGCGGCGTCCAGATCCCTATTGATCGCCGCCGACAGGTCGACGAACGCGAAGCCGGGCTGCGTCACCACGGGGGTAGCTGGCTTTGGGGTGTGTACCCGCAGCGTGGACACGCGGGGTGGACCGGGATCGTCGGCACGCAGCGCCGCCCGTAGCGATGGATCCCCTCGGCTATCGTCCTCAAGCCACGATTGAAGTGTTTGCAGGGTTGTCACGGAGCGCGATTCACGCGGCAGTGGCCACCACACCCAGCGTCCATGGTGCGAACGCGCCAGCAGACTTCCGGCGTCGGGGGCGAACGCCAACTGCACAATCGTGTCATCCGAAGGCAGCGGTGCCGTCATCGGTGCCGCGGCCCATTCGCCGCTGTCCAGGTCGGTGACCACAACGCCTTGGCGGGACGCGCTGGCCAGCAGATGGCCGTCGTTGCTGATGGCCTGAGGCTTCAACAGGCCGCCAGGTAGATGCTGCATCGGGTGTTCCTTGCCGGCACCGTCGAGCCTTTGCGGCCCGAGTGTCGACCAGACGACGGAAACATGTCCGCCGCGGCGTGCCAGCAGCCCCAGCGGCTGGCGCTTGCCGAAAGTCCGAGCCGACAGTAGGTGGCCATCGCTCGGGTCGAATTGCAGCAGCTTCGCATCGGCGAATTCCGAAAGGCCTGTCAGCACGCTCAGCCGCGTGCCGCCAGCGTTGATCGATGCATCGACCACCGGTGTGCCGGCCAACTCGTCTTGGCGGGCGGCCTCCGGATGCCAGCCATCTGCGAAGACGCGACGCAGTGCGCTGGCGACATCGGGACCGACATGAAGGTCGCGGCCGATCTTGTGCAGCGTCGAAGCTTCGCGTACCGACAGTTCGCCGTAACGCCAATGCACGACCAGACGGCCGTCTGGCGAAAAGCGCAGGCCGTGCAGCGGGCCGGGCGCGGCGACATCGGTGGCCAGGCGCACGCCCTTGCGCAGGTCGTAGCTGGACAGAATCTCGTGGAACCGGCCATCGCGATAGGCTCCCGTACTGACCAACAGTTTTTCGGCACCGGGGCTGGCCGCTACGCGCAATGGCGAATCGACCAGCACGACGGGCGGGTGACGCAGGCGCCCGGAGCGCCAGTCGAACACGCGGATCTCGCGGCCACTGACGGTAACCAGACTACGGTCGTCCGAAGCCAGGAACGCCTGCGACACGGGTTGCGGATGGACGAATTCGGGCGAGACCGGGCGTTCGCCATCCACGGCGATCACGCGAGCCACGCGGCCATCGGCTGTGGCCACGTGGCTGCCGTCGAAATGCAGTACCGCGGCGATCTGCGGCGCCGCGCGGGTTTGCAATATGGGGTCGTCACGCCAGCGCCACAGACGCAGTTCGCCTTCGACATCGATGCTGGCGGCCAGATGCGTGGCAGGGGCCGCCGTGGCGGCATGGTTCTCGGCCGCGCTGCCGATCGGCAATTGCGGGACGAGCGGTTCCGCGGCCGCGATGCGCTGGTTCAAGCTGGTCGAGCCATTGGCATCGACAGGCAGTTGCCACAACGTCGCTTCCGGTGGATGCACCACGAAGACCGTACCGCGTTTCGCATCGACGTCGATTTGGCTGGCATCGAAGCGTCCGGCGGGCAATGCTCCGCCCTGGCCGCTGGTCACGTCCCAGACGAAGCCGCGGTCGCCAGCCGCGGCGGCCAGCCAGCGGCCGTCGGGGCTGAAAGACAGCCATTCCACCGATGTGTAGGGCCCCGGCTTGAGCTCGCGCGACGATCCGCGTCGGGTATCGAGCAGACGCACGGCGCCGTCGGCAGCGCCAAGCGCGAGCAGATCGCCACCCGGCTGCACGGCCCAGGCCGGCAACAAGGCGGATTTCGAAGCGCCGTGCACGATATGGCGAACGGCCAAAGTCCGCGGATCCAGTACTTCTATGCGCCCGGGCACCGACAACGCGACGAAACGGGCGCCGTCGCCGATCCGCCACATGGGGTTAACCCCGTCAATCGCGCGGCGTTCCGACAGTGCGCGCCAGCCGTCGATCTGGAACAGCTGCGTTTCGTTGCGATGGTTTCGCAACAACGCGAACCGACCATCTTCGCTGTAGGTGGCGTCGCGGAAATCGGCGAATCGTTCCGGTGGAGGCAGGGCGGTACGGCCGTCTGCGGCGTCGACGAGAATACTGTCTTGGCCCGACGGGCGGGTGACAACCCTTGGTCCGGCGCGTTCGGCAAGCAAATGGCGCCCATCGCGAGTAAAGCCGATCCGATAGACGACCTTGGTCGGCCAAAAGTGACTGGCGTTGCGCGTGTCGGCGCGCCACAGCTGGCGGCGCGTGCGCACATCGAACAAGCGCAGTACTCCTTCCCCGGACGAAGCTGCGAGCAGCGTCCCTTCGCGGTTCAGGGCAACGGCGAATCCCGGTCCTCCGATGTCGATGGCGTCGATCCCCTGTATGTTGTTCCGATGCAACGTGCCTAGGCGCAAACGTTCGAGGAGGACGCCGGCGGAATCGCCATGCGCTTCGCGTTCGCGGAGGTTGGCAAGCAACGGGGACGTGGCTTCGAACGTCAGGCCATTGCGGATCGCGTCCCATGCGCTATTTCCGCGAACTCTCCAGGTCTGCTCCCGCGCGACCTTGGCGCTGGCCTCTGCGCGGCGCCATTGCAATGCGGTCGCGACCGTACCGACCAGCAGGATGAGGACGGCGAGCCCGAGCGCGGAAGCCAGTTTCGGTTCGCGCCGGGCCCAGCGCAGCAGGCGTTGCGCGGCATTGAGCGGGCGCGCCTGCACGGCGCGTCCGTCGAGGAAGCGGCCGATATCGTCGGCCAGCGCGCGTGCGCTGGCATAACGCTGCCCCGGTGCTTCCGCGGTGCATTTGTGGCAGATCGCGCGCAAGTCGGACGGAGTTGCGTCAAGCGCGCCGCCATCGTCGCCGCCCGGCGGCCGGCCGCCCAGCAATTCGTGCAGGATCGCGCCCAGTCCCCAGACATCGGTGGCTTCGTCCAGCGGATGACCGGCGATCGCCTGCTCGGGTGCCATGTAGCCGGGCGTGCCCGCCACGAATTCGTCGTCGCTTGCGACGCCGATGCGGCGGGCCAGGCCGAAGTCGGCGATCAGCGGATGCCCGTGTTCGTCGATCAGTACGTTGCCCGGCTTCAGGTCCAGGTGCAGTACGCCGAGGCTGTGCGCGTAGGCCACCGCTTCGGCGATATGCCGCAACAGCACGGCGGCTTCGCGCGGCGTCCAGCGGTCGCCTTCGTGCAGCCGCTGCGCCAGGCTTTCGCCACGCACCAGTTGCATGGCGTAGTAGACCCCGTCGATCGATTCGCCCAGTTCGTGGATGGCGACGATGCCCGGGTGCTGCAGTTGCGCGGCATGGCGTGCCTCCTGCTCGAAGCGGGCGACGAATTCCGGCGAGGCCCAGGGCCCGCCCGACAGCAGCTTGATCGCCACTTCGCGCGCCAGCCCGCACTGGCGCGCACGGTAGACCAGGCCCATGCCGCCGCGGCCGATCAGTTCGAGCAATTCGTATTCGCCGAATTCGCGTTGCGCGGGGTCGGTCAGATCGGGTTCCGTCGCGACGCTCGCGTCGTGTTCGGCGGAGGTCGGTGCGCCGAATGCCGCGCGCGCCAGCGCCGGATTGCGCCACCAGCGGGTGACCCCGCGCGGCGGCGGCTCGTCGGCGCGCGCATCGTTCATTGCGAGGGCAGGGCAACGCCGCGC
Organism: Pseudoxanthomonas helianthi; assembly: GCF_017939625.1. Taxonomy (GTDB): domain Bacteria; phylum Pseudomonadota; class Gammaproteobacteria; order Xanthomonadales; family Xanthomonadaceae; genus Pseudoxanthomonas_A; species Pseudoxanthomonas_A helianthi. Next base: position 332,135 of record NZ_JAGKTC010000001.1, on the reverse strand, counting down.
AGTTCGGCCAGTTCCTGCTCGAGCGCTTCGTGGCTGCCCACGGTCTGCAGCAACTCCAGGCGCACCAGTTCGCGCAAGCGCTGGCGCATGCGGTGTACCTGCACCGCCAAGGTGTTGCTGCGCATGCCGGTCGCAACCGCCAGGGCCTGCAATTCGTGCGGATCGGCGTGCTCCAGCAGCGGCGCCAGTTGCTCGAACTGTTCGCGCTTGCCCGTACCGATCCATTCGTCCTGCAAGCGGTTCATCGCGTGGCCGATCACCGTGCCCAGCCAGGCGCGGGTGAAGGCGGCATCGGGGGTCTCGTCTTCGTCGGCAATGCGGTCCAGCGCGTCGTCGCCCACGAGCGGCGCGCTGCGCTTGCGCGCGCTTTCGTGCAGGCGCTGGTCGACGACGAAACGGCGCAGCGCGGTCAACAGCAGCGAACGGAAGCGCCCGCGCTGCGGGTCGGCATCCGCATACCAGCCGCGTTCGAGGAAGTGCACGAAGAACGCCTGGGTCAGGTCTTCGGCATCGTTGCCGGCCATCCCGCTGCGACGCAGGTAGGCCAGCACCGGCGGGCGATAGGCGCGGCACAATTGCTCCAGCGCCTGGCGCGCGCGCTGCGGTTGTTCGCGCGCGGCCGCGATCAGGCTCCAGCGCGTGTCTTGGAAGCCGCTCATCCGTCGCCGACCGCCGTGCTGCGAAGCATCTCGCGCCCCCGGTTCCTCCTGCGCGAAATAACGTAGCGCGGGACCGGGCGCGGTCAGGTAGAGATCGAAGATGCGGCGACGGAACAGGTTGTCGGTCACGGTCACGGTCGCGGTCGCGGATGCGGCCGCGGACGGAGCGGCGAGAGAGGTCCGCACCGTCCGCGTAGCCGCGGTTACGGCTATGGCAGCGGCTTCAGATAGTGCTGGATGACGAAACGTCCGACCTGTTCTCCCTTGGTGACGGCCAGTGTGCAGCCGCTGCGGAAGTGGATGCCGGCATACACGCGCGCGCTGGCCGATTCGGCGGCCGCCTGCGACAGGCTGGCGTAGCTGCGGGTGACGGTTCTCGCCGGCAGCGACCAGGGCAGCGAAGGCGATGCCAGCGCCGGCAAGGTGATCGTCAGCGAATAGCCGACGTTGTCGGTGCCGAAATAGCGGCGCAGCACTTCGGTGTTCGCACCGCTGGCGGTGGGCAGGCCGCAGGTGTAGTCGGGGTAGGGCGGCGTGGACCATGGACCGGGGAACGAGAACAGCGGCAACCAGTTCGGGTCCGGCGCGGTGGCGGGGTTGCCGTAGTCGCCGGTCCAGCGGATCGCGGTGACCGGACGCCAGAAGGTATAGGCGTACTTGGTGTCGAACACCTGGATCGCGCCATCGGTTTCGGCCATGCGGGTCAACGCGAACAGGCGGGCTTCGTCCCACAGGTCGTGCATGCCGCGGTCGGCGATGATCGTGCGGGCCACCAGGTTCCAGTTGGCGCCACCGGCCGGCCAGAAGCGGGCGATGTCCGTCTCGGCGGAATTCGGCGCCGCGGCGCGCACGCTCAGCGCACCCACGTTCTTCACTTCGTTGTAGTCGCGGGTGTAGACCGCGCCGGTCAGGTCGAAGATCGCGCCGGGGTCGGAACGGAACTGCGACGAGTCGCGCATCGCGAACGGCAACCACTTGCCCACGGACGCTTCGGCAGGCACCGGGAAGTTCGGCGCGGTGGGTTGGTACACGCCCGCGGCCGGTGCGAGGGTGTACGGCGGATCGGGGTTTTCCGAACCGTCGCCCTGGCGCAAGGCCAGGATCGCGTGCGCAGCCTGCTGGCCCGCGGCGATGCCCGCGTTCTTCGCGATGCCATCGGGAATGGCGGCCAGCGCGTTCGTGTAGGCGGTGGCAACGTTGGCGCAAGCGGCTTGCTTCGCCGGCGTGGGCGCCGGGCCCGGAATGCAACCGAGACGGTCGACCAGCACGTCGCGTGCGGCTGCGGCGACGGCCGCTTCCGGCGAAGCGTACGCGGGCGCCGGCGATGCGACCGTATAGGTCTGGTAGCGCGGATCGATGTTGTTCAACGCGTCGTGGATGGCGATGTGCACCAGCGCGCCCAGGTAGGCGCGATGCGGCGGCGGACCGGCGGCAGGGGAAGCCTGGTCGTAGACCAGGTTCCAGTCGGTGACCGCATCGGCGCAAGCGGGTGCGGCGATGGCGAGGCCCACGGCGATCCCGAGCAACCCCAGGCATGGTTTCGAAGCGATGTTCATGGCGGATCCCTGCAATGATGGAAAGAAGTCGCCGCGCGCACGGGTGCGGGCGGCTTGCAGGAGTACGGGAATCCGCGCCGCCGATTACGGAACGCCGGCGCCGGTTAACATCCGCGCATGGATTCGATCACCCACCTGTTCTATGGCGGCGCCATCGCGGCCGCGATCGCGCCGAAGGGCCACCGCCGCGCGGCGCTGCTGGCCGGTGCCGCCCTCAACACCTTGCCCGACCTGGACGTGATCCCGTTGGCGCTGTTCGGCGATCCGGTGGCGCAGATGACCTGCCATCGCGGGCTGACCCATTCGTGGCTGGTACTGCCGTTCGTGGCCTGGGCGATCTGGGCATTGTTCAAACGGCGCGGCGGCCGGGTGGCGGCCGAGCCGGTGCGCTGGTGGTGGGCGATCTTCGCCTGCCTGATGGCGCATCCGTTCATCGACAGCTTCACCGTCTACGGCACGCAACTGTTCTGGCCGCTGCCGATGCGGCCGATCATGTGGTCCAGCCTGTTCATCATCGATCCGCTGTTCACCCTGCCGTGGCTCGCGGCTTGCGTCGTCGCCTGGTTTGCGCGCGAACGGCTCGCGGCGAAGGCGCTGGCCGTCGGCGTCGCGCTGGGTTTCGCCTATCTCGGCTGGTCGCTGCTCGCCAAGACCCTGGTCGAACGCGAGGCGTCCCGTGCGTTGCTCGCGATGGGCCTGCCGGACGCGCCGCGCTTCTCGGTACCGACGCCGTTGAACACCTTGCTGTGGCGCGTAGTCGCCATGACGCCGGACGGCTACGTGGAAGGCTTCCGCTCGATCGTCGCGGACTCGGCGCCGATGCGTTTCCATGCGTATCGTTCCGATGTCGCGGCGCTGGACGAGGCGCGCGGCGTGCCGGCGGTGGCGCGGCTGCTGTGGTTCAACCATCACTTCGCGAAGGCCGAAGTGCGCGATGGCGTGCTGAGCCTCAGCGACCTGCGCATGGGCAACGAACCGGATTACTTTTTCCGTTTCGACGTCGCGCAACGCACGGGCGCCGGTTGGCAGGCCCTGCGGCCGCGGCAGGAATCGCCGCCGCGCGATTTCGCGACGGCTTGGGATGCGACGTGGCAACGCATCTGGCGCGAACCGGCATCACCGCCACGCACGGCGGTCGATGATCCGGGCGCGCTGCCGGCGAGCCGCGCAACGGAGTAATGCGTCGCCGCTGACGCCGGTCGTTTTTTGCGAACGGCGTCAGGCGGAGTGGTGGGGCCGCAGGCGGCTCACGGATTCGAAGCCATCACCACGGCGACGCGCCCGTACGACTGCAAGGCGCGATCTCCCGCATCGGAAGCGGACGCGGTCATGTTCCGGGCCGCTTCCAGCACGGCCGGCGAATGCAGTTCGACCGGAAGGCCGGCGACCAGGTCCGAATAACGCTCCGGTCCCAGCGATTGCTCGAACCGGCGTGCCATGTCGCGATCGGAGCGGAAGTGGTAACGCTCGTCGCGGGCGACGGTGGTCAGCACCAGATGCACGTCTTTCGCGGTCAGGTTGGTTTCCAGCGCAAGCAATTGCCAGGCACGAAAACCGCTGATCGGCGCAGGCGCAGCCATTTCGGCACGGACCGCTTGCAAGTCGATTTCCTGCGCGTCCGGGTCGGGAGCGGCGAAGGCGGGAGAGGCCGCTGCGGCAAGCAGCGCAAGCATGGATAGCGAGGCTTTCATCTGCGTGTTCCTCCGAGGGTAGGGGTCGGATGGCCTTCGCGGTGCCTCCTGCATGCGGAGTGCCTCCGATAAGAAGGATTGCGAAAACGCACGGTGCGTTGCATGTGGACGAAGGCATACCGACGAATGGCATGGGTTGCGCATTCAGTTGCGCGATGCCACCCGCGCCGGCGTTTCGGTCAGGCCGCCGCCGGCAATTCCGGGGTCACGCCGGCGATCAGCGCATCGAAATAATCGCGGGTCAGCCGCAACTGTGCTTCGGCGGTTTCCGCCCGGTTGACCACGGCGCGGAAAGCGATGTTCTCGGGACGGTCCTTCGCATACCAGCCCAGGTGCTTGCGCGCGATGCGCACCCCGGAAGGTTCGCCGTAGAACGCGTGCAGGTGTTCCAGGTGGCCGATCAGGATGTCGCGCACTTCGCGCAGCGAGGGTTCCGGCAGGGTTTCGCCGGTGGCCAGGTAATGGGCGATTTCGCGGAAGATCCACGGCCGGCCCTGTGCCGCACGGCCGACCAGCACGGCGTCACAGCCGGTGTGCTTCAGCACGAAGGCGGCCTTCTGCGGTGAGTCGATGTCGCCGTTGGCGCAGACCGGGATGCGCAGCGCCGCCTTGATCTCGGCGATGGTGTCGTACTCGGCCACCCCGGTGTATTGCTGGTCGCGGGTTCGCCCGTGCACGGCCAATGCGGCGATGCCGGCCGCTTCGGCGACGCGGGCGATGACCAGGCCGTTGCGGTTGTCCGCGTTCCAGCCGGTGCGGATCTTCAGCGTGACCGGCACGTCGACCGCGTTCACGACCGCGTCCAGGATGCGCCCGACGAGGGCCTGGTCGCGCATCAGCGCCGAGCCGGCCCAGGCGTTGCAGACCTTCTTCGCCGGGCAGCCCATGTTGATGTCGATGATCTGCGCGCCGTGGTCGACGTTATAGCGCGCCGCTTCGGCCAATGCCTGCGGCTCGGTACCGGCGATCTGCACGCTGATCGGCGCCGGCTCGCCATCGTGGTCCATGCGCGTGCGCGATTTGGCCGTATTCCAGAAGCGCGGATCGCTGATGGTCATCTCGGACACGGCCAGCCCCGCGCCCAGCCGCTTGCACAACTGCCGGAACGGCTTGTCGGTGACCCCGGCCATCGGGGCCAGGATCACGTTCGGGGCGATGGCGTAGGGACCGATCCGCATGGGCGGATTGTAAGGGCGCAGGAGCGGTGATGGCCGGTGTGGGAGTGGTCACGACATTGTCGTGACCGATAAATCGTGAAGGACGGAGCGAAAAGCTTCGCGACTTACGTCGCTCCCACAAAGAGGAGTATGGCTAGGAACCCTTGTCGGCGTTCAGTGCGTCGCCACCACGCGCTGCGGATCGTGCTTGTGCTTGAACAGCGGCACGAACAGGATCGCCATGACCAGCGCATAGACCGCGAAGGTGATCCAGATGCCGTGCCAGTCCTTGGCTCCGTCGGCGGCGGTGAAGAAGCGGTCGATCATCCAGCCGCTGATGGAACTGCCGAGCACCGCGCCGACGCCGTTGGTCATCAGCATGAACAGGCCCTGCGCCGAGGCGCGGATGCGCGGATCGCTCTGCTGTTCGACGAACAGCGAGCCGGAGATGTTGAAGAAGTCGAAGGCCATGCCGTAGACGATGCAGCTCATCACGATCATCCACAGCCCCGGGCCCGGGTTGCCGTAGGCGAACAGGCCGAAGCGCAGGAACCAGGCGACCATGCTGATGGTCATCACCGTCTTGATGCCGAAGCGCTTCAGGAAGAACGGGATGGTCAGGATGAACAGCGTTTCGCTGATCTGCGAGATCGACATGATGATCGCCGGGTACTTCACCGCGATCGCGTCCTTGTACGCATCGACATTGGCGAAATCGTGCAGGAAGGTATCGCCGTAGGCGTTGGTCAGCTGCAGCGCCGCGCCCAACAGCATCGCGAATATGAAGAACACCGCCATGTTCCGGTCCTTGAACAGGCGGAACGAGGTCAGCCCCAGCACGTCGACCAGCGAGCGGCTTTCGCTGCGACCCATCTTCGGCGGGCAGGGCGGCAGGGTGAACGCATACAGGCCCAGCAGCAGCGACGCGGCGGCGGCGACGTAGAACTGCCCTGGCGAGGTTTCCAGCTTCAGCAGGCTGGTGGTCCACAGCGCCGCGATGAAACCGACCGTGCCCCACACGCGGATCGGCGGGTAGTCGCGGACCACGTCCATGCCTTCGCGCTTCAACGCGTTGTAGGCCACGGTGATGGCCAGCGCGATGGTGGGCATGTAGCACACCATGGTGAGCAGCATCACCCAGAACATGGTGTGCGGGTCGTTCACTTGCGGGACGTAGGCCAGCATCGCCGCGCCGGCGAGATGCAGCGCGCCATAGAGTTTTTCGGCGTTGATCCACTTGTCCGCGACCACGCCCATCAGCGCGGGCATGAACAGCGCCGAGATGCCCATGGTCGAGAAGATCGCGCCGAAGCTGGTGCCCGACCATTGCTTGGTCTGGAACCAGTAGGCGCCGATGGTCAGCAGCCACGCCCCCCAGATGAAGAACTGGAGGAAATTCATCACCGTCAGGCGCAGTTTCAGGCTCACTAGGCTTCCCCGTTGCGCGGCCGCCGGGTGGCGCACCTGCGCCGGCAGGGTAGCCAGCGCGCCGGTGGCTGGCAACCGGCGCGGCGTTCAGTGGTCGCGCGCGATCACCCGGTTGCGGCCTTCGCGCTTGGCCCTTTGCAGGCGCAGGTCCGCGCGGCGCAACAGGGTCGACAGGTCCTGGCCCTCATGCGGGAACACCGACAGGCCCGCGCTGAAGGTCAACGGCCACGGCGGCAGGTGCCGGTCGGGAACGAACGGCCGTTGCGCGACTTCGCGGCGCAGGGCATCGAGGCGTTCCCAGGAACTGCCCAGCGGCTGGCGCAGCAGCATGACGAATTCCTCGCCGCCCAGCCGGATCAGCCATTCGCCTGCGCCGAGCCGCGGTTTCAGCACGTCGACCACGTGGCGCAGCGCGCGGTCGCCGGCGAGATGGTCGATGTCGTCGTTGATCCGCTTGAAGTGGTCCAGGTCGATCAGCGCCAGGCTCAGCGTGCCGCCATCGTTGCGGGCGCGTTCGAACAGGCGCGGCATGCGGTGCAGCAGCCAGGTGCGGTTCGGCAGGCCGGTCAGGCCGTCGGTACCGGACATTTCGACCAGTCTCTGCATCCGATACACCACCGCCGCGGTGATGATCGTCGCCATCGCCAGCAGTAACAGGCGTTGCAGCTGAGTCGACAGGCTGACCGTGCCGTAATCGAGCGAGACCAGGTCTTCCGGGTTGGCGAAGCGCATCACGCCCCAGACCAGCCCGGCGTATTCGAGCACCGCCAGCAGGCCGACGAACAGCGTCACCCGGCCGTCGTTGCGCAACGCGGTCATCAGGATGGCCAGCGGATACACGCACCACGCGACCATGCTGTTCAAGCCGGCCGGCGGATGGTTCAGGGCCAGCATCAGCAGGGTCAGCGAGATCAGGGTGACGTCGTAGGCGCCGGTGGTGAATGACAACCACGGGTAGCGCATGGCATTGCGGGCCAGCACCAGCCAGACCAGGGCGAAGATCACCGCGACCGAAGTCGCGCCCAGGCCGATCATCGATTCGACCAGGCCGCCGCCGCTGGCGACGTTGATCAGCGGCGACAGCATCAGCAACGCGGACAGCATCGCGCGCAGCTTGGCCACCTGCAGCTCGCCGCCGGCGCCGACTTCCAGCATCACCGCGTCGGGACGCTGCAATAGGCTGGCGAACACTTGGCGAAACGGGAACCCGGGCATGCCGCCCCCAGACGGAATGACCCGGCCAGCATAGCCGCTCGGCGTGACGCCGGCGATTCGCCTTCAGTCGATCCCGCGCAACGCTACCCAAAGGGCCAGTGCCGCGAACACCGTCGCCGCGGTCCAGCGCGCCGCCTTCAGCGGCAGGCGGTCGGCGAAGCGATGGCCCAGCCACACCACCGGCAGGTTGGCGACGAGCATGCCCAGCGTGGTGCCGGCGACGACTTCCCACAGCGGCGAATACCGGGTCGCCAGCAGTACCGTCGCGACCTGGGTCTTGTCGCCTATCTCGGCGAGGAAGAACGCGATGCAGGTGGCGATGAACGCGCCATGCGCCGGCAGCTTCTCCTTGTCGGCGTCCAACTGGTCGGGCTTCAACGTCCACAACGCTACCGCCAGGAAACTGGCCGCGACCAGCCAGCGCAGCAGCTCCGGCGAGAGCAGGACGGAAAGCTCCGCGCCCAGCCATGCCGAGACGGCGTGGTTGAGCACGGTCGCGGCGAGGATGCCGAAGGCGATCGGCCACGGCTTGCGGAAACGCGCGGCCAGCAACAAGGCCAGCAACTGGGTCTTGTCGCCAATCTCGGCCAGGGCCACGGTGCCGGTGGACACCCACAGGGCGTGCAGGGAAAGCATGGGGAACTCCAGGGGCCGGGCATTTCGCATGGACGCGAAGGCGGACGTGCGCCGCCCGGCCCGGGTGACGCAACGCCTGCCTTCGGTCTTGCCCGACGAAGCGCGGAACCCTGGGGTTTCCGATTTCGCCCCGCACACCATGGCGGCTGCCAAGTGTGTTGATGTGCGGACCCGCGCGAGGCGGTGGGCTACTCCCCGGAGGAAAGTGGCGCGAATTGTAGCCGGCGAGTTCCTGCAGCGCCGGAGCCATTCTCATTAATGGCGGACATGGAGGAATCGGTTGACTTGCAAATGAGAATCATTACTATTTGATTCGCCCACCAAGGAGGCCATCCCATGAGTGCCCAGAGCCTTGAGTTCCCGCGTTACCCGACCCTGAGCCTGCGCGAACGCCCGCGCGCGGTACCGGCCGAAGAAACCTTCAGCAGCGAAGCCTTGCTGAAAGGTCGCCGGGAGATCCTGATCCGCCACGGCGACCGCATCTATCGCCTGCGCCACACCAGCAACGACAAGCTGATCCTGACCAAGTAAGTCCGCAGAGAACGGCCCGGTTCCGGTTGTCGTCCCGAGTGCAGCGAAGGATCCGCTGCATTGCCGCGGGAGCAAGCTCCCGCGGCACGCTCGGGATGACAACCCGAACCGGGCCGTCCGGTTCGCTCAGATATCGGCGGGCGGAACCGGCGGGGCAGGAGGCGCCGGCGGAGTGGGCGGTGGCGGCGGTTCTTCCGGCACCCAGGAAGGCGGCGTGTCGTCCGGGCCGCCTTCCCAACTGCGCGTCTTGCCGTCCTTGTCCACGATCACCACCTTGCGCGCCGTCAGCGCTTGCGGCGGGACGGGCGCGGCCGGAGGCGGCGGTGGCGTCATGCCTGCGTGCGGCGCGGGCGGCGCGGGTGGAGCAGGCGGAGCCGGGGGAACCGGCGGCACCGGCACCTTGAACGGCAGCGCCTTCGGCACGCTGACCTGCGCGCTGCCCGGCTTGCGGTCGCGCAGGTACTCCACGCCGACCTTGCCGTCCGCCGGTTGCGCACGCAGCACATCCATCGCCTCGCGCGGATTGTTCACCGGCTTGCCGGCGATCTTCAGGATCACGTCGCCCGCTTCCAGACCGGCCAGGTCCTTGCCCGTGCTGAGCACCAGCACGCCATGGTCGCTGCCGAAATAGCGTCCCAGTCCGTTGTCCACCGCGGCCAGATTCAGGCCGTTCCAGCGGAAGGCCTCGGCCAGCGCCGGCAGCCTGCAGTCGTCGCCCCTGCAGTCGCTGCGCAGGCTGACGATCTCGCGCTGCAACGCCGGCGCGATAGCGGCGGCCCATTCGGCCTGGCGCTTGGCGTCGATCGCGGCCACGCGCGCATGCGCTTCGGCGAGGCGTGCCCGCGTTTCCGGCGAGTCCAATTGACCGCGAACCTCGTCGGCCAGGATTTCGATATCGCCATCGTCGCCAGCGAACATCCGGACATTGCCGTCGAACTTCATGCTGTCGGGAATCACCATCAGGCGATCTCCGACCTTCGGCGTCAGCGACACGACGCGGGCCTTGCCGTCGCGTTCGAAGCCCACCTTCACCGGCGTCTTCGCGTCGACCGCGCCCAGCAGTTCGCGCGCTTCCTCGACGCGCGCGGGACCATCGGCGGCCTTGAGCGCCTTGCCGTCGATGCTGACGATGCGATCGCCGCTCTTCAGCCCGCCTGCCGCGGCGGCGCTGTCGGGCGTCACGCCGGCGATGCGCACACCGGCGGCTTCGTCGGGCGCCAGCAGCACGCCGATCACCGGCTTGCGCAGCATGCGCTTCTCGATGCGGAACGGCGCGTCGGCACCGCCGTACTTGCGATGCAGTTCGGCGAAGCGTTGCGCAGCCTTGTCGAGGTCGGCGCGGGCGGCGTCGAGCTCCTTCTGCTGCGCCGGCGTCGGTGCGTCCTGGGCGATGGCGATGCCGGCGAGGGCGAGGCCCACGGCGAGCGCCAGCGCGGCGGTTCTGGTCTTCGGGATGTTCATGTCGTCCTCGTGTCGCTGATGCGTGGGAAGGGAAAGGGATGGGATCAGTCGATGCTGGCCAGCGCCACGTCGTAGCTCTGGCCGCGGGCGGCGTACAGGCGTTGCGTGGTTTCGATGCCGACCAGTTGCTGCAGCGTGTCCACGCGCAGGTTCCATAGCTCGGCACGGCGTTGCGCATCGAGGCCCGGCTGGATCAGGGCGGCATCGATGCCGGCGACCTTCGCATCGAGTTCATCGCTCAACGCCGCGCTGGTGCCGCTGGCCACGCGCTCGTCGCGCGCCATCGCCAGCAGGCTTTCCAGTTGGGCCGATTGCGCATACAACGCGGCCAGCGAGGTTTCGTCAGGCAGGTTCGTCGACGCGGCAGGACGAGCGGCCTTGTTGCCGCTCCGTTTCGCCGGTCGCTGGGCTACGCGGGTATCCGGCGGCGCGGCCTTGGCATTGGCTGCCTTGGGCTCGCCTGGAGATGCGATACGCGGCGAAGACTCGGATGGAACCACGGGAGGCGATGCCGCCGCGTTCCGCGGGGCCGGATCCGGATTCGATGCGACGACGGCGGGCGCCACCGTATCGGGCGCCGGCCGCCAGAACAGCGGCAAGGAGATCGCCAGCACGGCGGCGGCCGCGACCGCCAGCCACAGCGGGCGGCGATACCGGCGAGTCGGCCGCGCGGTTTCGACGGCACGGATCTCCGCCGCGATCTTCGCCCAGGCATCGCCTTGGGGAGTTTCCAGCGGCATTGCGGCAAAGACATCGCTCCAGCCATGCGGGATGCGATCGGGCATGCGGGTGTCGTCAGGCATGGGCCGGTTCCTCTATTTGCAGCATCGTGCGCAGGCGGCGGGTGCCGCGCGCCAGTTGCGATTTGGAAAAGCTAGGCGTGCGTTGCATCAGCACGGCGATCTCGTCGTGGGTGTAGCCCTCGGCGTGGTACAGCCAAAGCACGCTGCGGGTCAGGGCGGGCAGTTCCAGCAGGGCGCGCTGCAGCAGCGCGGCATCGGCGGCGGCCGGGGGCGGCGGGGCGAAGTCTTCGCCGGCGTGCTGCCACTCGTCGGAGTCTTCGGTCGACTCCATGACCTGCTGCCGGCCGCGGCGCAGGCGCATCAGCGCCTCGTTGACCGCGATCTGGCGCAGCCAGCCCCAGAACGGGCTGCCGCCGTCGCCTCTATAGGTATGTATCTGGCGGAACAGCTTGAGCATGGTGTCCTGCAGCACCTCCTGCGCCTCGTCGCGGTCGCCGCACAGGCGCAGGGCCAGGGTGAACACCGGCCGCTCGAACCAGCGGTACAACTGCTCGAACGCCTGCGCCTGGCCAGCGCGCGCGTGGGCGAGCAGGCCGGCGGGGACGTCGATGGCGAAGCTGGAGCGCATTCGGGCGGTGGCCATATGTCCGGTTGGATGCGGCAGGCGGCAAAACCGTCGCAGCCAGGTCGTCGGAGGGTCCTATAATCGGACTTACACCATCACCAAGGGAAAGGGGAGAGTCATGGGCCTGGGGCTGACCGGAATCGTCGTCGCTGCGTTGATCCTGTTCATCGTGGTGACCTTCTTCAAGGGCGTGCGGGTGGTACCGCAGGGTTACGAGTACACGGTCGAGCACTTCGGCAAGTACACCCACACCATGTCGCCGGGCCTGCACTTCCTGATCCCGTACATGCAGGGCATCGGCCGCAAGGTCAACATGATGGAGCAGGTGTTCGAGGTGCCCAGCCAGGACGTCATCACCAAGGACAACGCGGTGGTGAAGGTCGACGGCGTGGTGTTCTTCCAGGTGCTGGACGCGGCCAAGGCGGCCTACGAGGTGTCCAGCCTCGACCAGGCGATGATCGCCCTGGTGCAGACCAACATCCGTACCGTGATCGGCTCGATGGACCTGGACGAATCGCTGAGCCAGCGCGAAACCATCAACGCCAAGCTGCTGGGCGTGGTCGACCATGCGACCAGCCCGTGGGGCGTCAAGGTCAACCGCATCGAGATCAAGGACATCCAGCCGCCGCGCGACCTGGTCGATGCGATGGCCCGGCAGATGAAGGCCGAGCGCGACAAGCGCGCGTCGATCCTCGAAGCCGAAGGTTCGCGCCAGTCCGAAATCCTGCGCGCCGAGGGCGAGAAGCAGAGCGCGATCCTCGCCGCCGAAGGCAAGCGCGAAGCCGCGTATCGCGAAGCCGAGGCCCGCGAGCGCCTGGCCGAAGCGGAAGCGAAGGCGACCGAACTGGTGTCGAACGCCATTGCCCAGGGCGACGTGCAGGCCATCAACTACTTCATTGCGCAGAAGTACGTCGAGGCGTTCAAGGAACTGGCGACCGCGCCGAACCAGAAATTCGTGCTGATGCCGATGGAGGCCAGTGGCGTGATCGGTTCTATCGCCGGCATCGCCGAGCTGGCCAAGGAATCGCTGGGCAGGCAGCAGGCGGCCATCGCCGCCAAGCCGCCGCGCGTGCCGGGAGCCTGACCCTCAGCAGCCTAATGTCGTCGTTCCGGCGGCTCTCAACAGCCGAATGGCTGATCAAGCCGGAATCCATTTTGCTTTTGTACCGGGAAGTGCAAAAGCAAAAGCAGAATGGATCCCAGCTTGCGCTGGGATGACGGTCCGAGAGATTTCGGAGGAAGAAGATGAGCTTGAAATTCGCGTTGTGGGGCGCGCTGGCGCTGGTCCTGTTCGCCGCCGAAGCGATGGCGCCGGGCGCCTTCATGCTGTGGTTCGGGTTCGCCGCCGCGGCAATGGCGCTGGTGGTGCTGGCATTGCCTGGTTTGGGCTGGCTGGTGCAGGCGGTGCTGTTCTCGTTGTTCTCGCTGGTGTCGGTCGGCGTGTACCTGAAGTGGTTCCGCGGCAAGGGCCGGGGCAGCGACAGGCCACTGTTGAACCAGCGCGCCAACAGCCTGGTCGGTCAGGTGGTGAAGCTGGAACAGGGCATCGAGCGCGGTCGCGGGCGCGTGCAGATCGCCGACGCGTTCTGGACGGTCGAAGGCCCGGACCTGCCCGCCGGCACCGCGGTGCGCATCGTGGCGACCGACGGGATGACGTTGAAGGTGCAGGAAGCCTGAGCGCGCAGTGCGGGCGGCCATCCGCGAGAAAGCCGCCCGCATTCGATCAGCCGATGGCGCGGGCCGTTTTCGCGATGGCGGAATCGAGTGTGGACTGAATGCCGGTACGGACCTTGTCGTCGGCGATCATTCCCGCCAGGTCGTGCAGGGCGAGCTGGATGCCGATCTGGTCGGCCGGGCGACGGCCCCATTCCGGATCTTCCCAGCCGTGCTTGAAAAGCCACAGCCAGATCGGGTTGGTGACGACGGACATCGGCAATCTTTTCTTGGTTGCCATTGGAACTCCTCCTTCCTTGTAGGCGAATCGTGATATCGGACGCGGAGCCTCGGCGTCCGGATCGCCGTGCTCCAACCCAGAAAACGCCACCGCCGGCACGGGGCGGACAGCGACATGGGCCGGTCTGCGATAATCGGGTTTTCTCCAGCCCACTCCGGACGCCATGACCCAGAAGACCATCCTCAACGACACCCACCGCGCGCTCGGCGCCAAGATGGTCGACTTCGGCGGCTGGGACATGCCGATCCACTACGGCTCGCAGATCGACGAACACCACCAGGTGCGACGCGACGCGGGCATGTTCGACGTCAGCCACATGACCGTGGTCGACCTGCACGGCGCCAATACGCGCGACTTCCTGCGCAAGCTGGTCGCCAACTCGGTGGACAAGCTGCAGAAGCCGGGCAAGGCGTTGTACACCGCCATGTTGAACCCGCAGGGCGGGGTGATCGACGACCTGATCGTCTATTTCATGTCCGAGGACTGGTTCCGCCTGGTGGTCAATGCGGCCACCCGCGACAAGGACCTGGCGTGGATCGCGGAGCAGGCCAAGCCGTTCGCCGTCGAAGTCCGCGAGCGTCCCGAGTTCGGCATGGTCGCGGTACAGGGGCCCAACGCCCGCGACAAGGTGATCGGCCTGCTGCGCGAGGAAGACCGCGCCCCGGTCTCCAAGCTGGTCCGCTTCAGCGCGCGCGAAGCGCTGACCGCCGACGGCATCACCGTGTTCGTCGCCCGTACCGGCTACACCGGCGAGGACGGTTTCGAGGTGATCGTTCCCGAGGCGCAGACCGTGGCGTTCTGGAATGCGTTGCTGGCCGCGGGGGTGAAGCCGGCCGGCCTGGGCGCGCGCGACACGCTGCGGCTGGAAGCCGGCATGAACCTGTATGGCCAGGACATGGACGACTCCGTTTCCCCGTTCGAGGCGGCGCTGGCCTGGACCGTCGCGCTGGATGAAGGACGCGACTTCACCGGCCGCGCGGCGCTGGAGCAGCAGAAGGCGGCCGGCACCGCGCGGCAGATGATCGGCCTGGTGATGGACGAGAAGGGCGTGCTGCGCCACGGCCAGAAAGTGCTGACCGCGAACGGCGAAGGCGAGATCCTCAGCGGCACCTTCTCGCCGACCCTGGGCAAGGCCATCGCCTTCGCCCGCGTGCCGGCGGGCGACCCCGGTGAAGTGCGCGTCGACATCCGCGGCAAGGAAATCCCGGTGCGCGTGGTCAAGTTCCCGTTCGTCCGCGACGGCCAGCCGCAACCCGGCATGCTCGGCTGACTTTGCCGACGCATCCGCTCTAAACTAGCGCCCACTCACACCCCCAACGTAACGATATCCGGAGCACCCATGAGCGAGATTCCTGGCGACCTCAAGTTCCTCAAGTCCCACGAATGGGCACGCGTCGAAGGCAACGGCCGCGTCACCGTCGGCATCTCCGACCACGCGCAAGGCCTGCTGGGCGACCTGGTCTACGTCGAGCTGCCGAACGTCGGCGACAAGGTCGAAGCCGGCGCCGCCAGCGCGGTGGTCGAATCGGTGAAGGCCGCTTCGGACGTCTACGCGCCGGTCGGCGGCACCGTGGTCGAAGTCAATTCGGCCCTGTCCGACAAGCCGGAAACGATCAACGAGGACGCCTACGGCGAAGGCTGGCTGTACGTCATCGAAGCGAGCGAGCCGGACCAGCTCAACGACCTGCTGTCGCCGGACGACTACGCCGAGCTGCTGGAAGAAGAGGATCACTGATTCCTTCCGGGCGCATCGGCTGATCGAAACCCGCGTCGGCGACGACGCGGGTTTTTTCATGCCCGCCGTCCATCGCGGTCGTCCCCGGAGGCGGCAATCGCGACGTCGATCGGAAGCGTTCGCAACCATCGTCGACAGGACGAAGCGGCATCGACGACGCCTCCGGGATGGCGTCGCCAAGCCGAAAAGTTTGCGCAGTTCGCGCGCATCGGGGCTTGTGCGACGCGAAATCGGGACTTCCCGAGCAAGAAATTTTCAGCCGCGATTTATTCCTTTCCGGACGCGCGCGGCACGTACCGGCGATGCCCGCGCGTGCGATGCATCGAACGACTTCCCGATATGCGTGCGCGAAAAAACAACTTGAAAAGCGCGCTTTTTCTTTTGCGCGCGTTCTTGCGCCAAGCATGGCGCGCGTTCCGCCGGCGACGGCGAAGCGGTCGCAGCGGGGATGCGCGCGGTCGGCCGGCGGCGGCGGCGGCGCAAATTTTTTTCGCCGGACTGTTGACACCCGAAAAAACCGTGATTAGGTTTCGCCCCAACAGAAAGCGCATGCCTGCGCAAGAGGGATGGACCATCGCGACGAAACGGACAACGAAACGGCCTTCCGCCCGTACCTTGGTCAAACAGTACGCAGGTTTCGTGTCCCCCGCGGAAAGCGCGAGCAAACGTCCGGCCACCCCGAAAGAATCCTATGACGACACCCGTGCCGGTTCCGGCGCGGGTGTTTTCGTATGTGTAGGAGGCACCGCTTTTGGCGCCTCCGTCCAATCCGCTCCAACGCGCCTGGCGCGTCGGCGGCTGCCTGCGGGTCCGATCCCCGTGGCGTTTTGTTGAAACTGGGCTTTTAGCTACGCGTAGTACCCATCACAGTTAACTGACGAGGAGCCATAACATGGCAACGAAGAAAGCTGCTAAGAAGGCCGCCAAGAAGCCGGCCAAGAAGGCCGCCAAGAAGGCGACCAAGAAGACCGTGAAGAAGGCCGCCAAGAAGGTCGCCAAGAAGGCTGCGAAGAAGCCGGCGAAGAAGGCTGCCAAGAAGACCACCAAGAAGGCCGTCCGCAAGGTCGCCAAGAAGGCCGCGAAGAAGGCCACCAAGAAGGTAGCCAAGAAGCCGGCGAAGAAGGCCGCGAAGAAGGCCACCAAGAAGAAGGCCGCGAAGAAGGCCGCCAAGAAGCCGGCCAAAAAGGCCGCCAAAAAGGCTAAGAAGAAAGCTGCTCCGGTAGCGCTGCCGGCCACCCCGGCTCCGTTGATCTGAGCGACCCCGATAAGACCGTAAGACTGTAAGCGACACCTGAAACTCTCCTCCCCGGTGCCCAGCGGGGGGAGAGTTTTTTTATGCGCGGGTGTAACCTGCCGCCGTTCCCAACGGGGAGAGGGCGCGATGAGATTCCTGAAGTGGGCCTTGGGCCTGGTGCTGCTGCTGGGCGTGGCATTCGTCGTGGGCGGCCTGGTGCTGCCGGCCAGTACGCATGTGGAGCGGTCGGTCGCCATCGCGCGCCCACCGGCGGAAGTGTTCGCCGTGCTGAATTCGTTCCAGCGCTTCAACGAGTGGTCGCCGTGGGCCGGACTGGATCCGCAGGCGCAGTACAGCTATGAAGGGCCTGCTTCCGGCGCCGGCGCGAAGATGCGCTGGACCAGCCAGAAGCCGGAAGTCGGCAGCGGCGCGCAAACCATCCTGGAGAGCGTTCCCGACAGCAAGGTGGTCGTCGACCTGGATTTCGGCAGCCAGGGCAAGGCGATCGCCACCTACACCATCGTCGCCGGCGGCGCGGGAAGCAGGGTGACCTGGGGTTTCGACAGCAAGCCGAGCGACAACCTGCTCGAGCGCTGGCTCGGCGCGTGGTTCGGGTTGCTGATGGACAAGCTGATCGGTCCGGACTTCGAGCGCGGACTGGCCAAGTTGAAGCAGGTGCTGGAGAGTCCGCCGGCCTGAGCCGGTGCGACTCGGGATTACTTCGGCGAGGCCGTCGCCTGGCCGCTGACCACGCCGGCCGGCTTGTCGTTGCCCGGCGTTGCGGGCGTCGCCGCTGGCGCTTCGGCCAGCAGCAATTCGTCGTCGGGCATGTCCAGCCAACGTTGCGCCGGCAAGCCGATCGCGCGGTCGAGGATCGTCGGCAGCAGGCCGGACGGCATGGGGCTCTCGCTATTCCACAGGATGGCGATGCCGAGGTCGCGTTCCGGCACCAGCGCGACCAGGCCGCGGTAGCCTTGCACCGCGCCGGCATGGAACACCACCGGATGGCCGGCATAGTCGAACACCCGCCAGCCCAGCGCGTAACCCGCCGACCAGATGCGGTCGCGGCGCCAGCCGGCGCGCATCTCGCCCGGGGTGGAAACCAGCGGCGCATGCAAGGTGGCCAGCAATGGCGCCGACAGCACGTCGGGGCGATGCCCGGTCTGGGCGATCAGCCATTGCGCCATGTCGCTGACGCTGGCGTTGACGCCGGCGGCGGGCGGCAGGCGGTAATAGGTCGGCTTCGGCACCTGCGATACCCAGCCGTTGCGGCCGCGCGTGTGCGGACGCGCCCAGCGCGCGCTCGACGAAATTCCGCCGAGGCCGACGCTGGCGTCGCTCATGCCCAGCGGCTTGAAGATGCGCTGGTTCACCAGCTGTGCGTAGTCGTTGCCGGTCGCCGCCTGGATCACGTCGCCCACCAGGCTGAAGGCGACGTTCTGGTAGGCGTAGCACTGGCCCGGTGCGCACTCCATCGGCGCGTAGGCCAGCTTGTGCGCGACGGTCATGTAGTCGGCGTCGGCTTCGATGTCCCGGTCGAAGGCGTTGTGCACTTTCAGGCCGGTGCGATGGCTGAGCAGGTCGGCTACGGTCAGCTGGCGCGTCGCGTAGGGGTCGCTGAGCTGGAAGTCGCGCACGTAATCGGCGACTTTGGTGTCCCAGCGCAGGGTGCCGTCGTCGACCAGCAGGCCGGTCAGGGTGCCGGCGAAGCTCTTCGACAGCGAAGCCAGGCGGAACACGGTGTGCGCGTCGATCGGCTGGGGCGCGGCGACGTCGGTGACGCCATAACCGCGCGCGCTGAGCACGCGGCCGTTCTGCACGATGGCCATTGCCATGCCGGGCACGCGCTGGCCGGCGGTCATGCTGGCGGCCAGGCTTTCGAATTCGGAGACGTTGAAGCCTTGGGCCAGCGGCATCGCCTTCGACGCGGACGACGAGGTGCGATAGGCCAAGGGCTGGGTCGCCGGCTCGTAACGCGAGGCGGAGGCACCAGGCGCGGCGCTTGCGCTCCAGCGGAATGGCGTCTGCGCGGTGGAGGCGAGGGTCAGCGGCAGCAAGGCACCCAGCAAACCGATCCGCAGGGTACGAGGGGGTTGCCACCTACCATTCGCTTTCATCGTGCTGCGGGCCTGCCATTACCGGATTTTCGGATGATAGCGGCGGTTTCCGGTTACGCACAAACGAAAAGAAGTTAAACGCGCATCCTGTTCATCCCGCTGACAATTTTGTCGATGCGACAGCGGTCACGATTGGCCGTATTCATCTTCGTCGGACTATGCCGCGCGTCCGCGAATCAGGTCGGAAGCACGCTCGGCGATCATGATCGTGGGCGCGTTGGTATTGCCGCCGATCAGCGTCGGCATCACCGATGCGTCGATCACGCGCAGCCCGTCCACGCCGCGCACGCGCAACTGCGGATCGACCACGGCGTAAGCGTCGCTGCCCATGCGGCAGGTGCCGACCGGATGGTAGACGGTCTCGGCCTTGGCACGGATGAAGGCGACCAGGCCGGCGTCGTCCAGGTCGCTGCGCTCGGGGAAGATCGGCGCACCGCGATAGGCGTCGAACGGCGCCTGCGCCAGCAGGTCGCGCGAGATCTTCGCGCATTCGACCATTGCCTTCAGGTCGTGGCCTTCAGCGTCGCCGAGATAGTTCGCCTCGATCCGCGCCTGCGCGCGCGGGTCGGCGCTGGCCAGTGCGATCCGCCCGCGGCTGCGCGGACGCAGGTAGCAGGCGTGCACGGTATAGCCGTCGCCAGGCAGGCGATGGCGACCATGATCGTCGAGCATCGCCGGGATGAAGTGGAACTGGATGTCGGCGCGCGCGTCGGCGGCCAGCGACGAACGTGCGAAGCCGCCGGCTTCGGCGATGTTGCTGCTACCCGGTCCGCGATGGCCGCGCAGGAAGTAGTCGAACGCGGTCTTCGCCTCGCTGGCGCGGTCGTAGGTAATGCGCTGGGTGCAATGCTGCAGCGTGCAGATGTCGAGGTGGTCCTGCAGGTTGCGCCCGACCTGCGGCGCGTCGGCGAGCACATCGATGCCGTGGCGGCGCAGCTCGTCGGCCGGGCCGATGCCGGACAGCATCAGCAGTTGCGGCGAATTGATCGCACCGCCGCTGAGCAGCACCTCGCGTTGCGCACGAGCTTGCGCGGCGTGCCCGCCGTGCGCGTAGTCGACCCCGACCGCGCGTCCGTTCTCGATCACGATGCGCCGCACCAGCGCACCGGTGACGATGTCGAGGTTCGGCCGGTCCTTGATCGGGTGCAAGTAGGCCACGGCGGCGGAACAGCGCGCGCCGTCCTTCTGGGTGACCTGGTAATAGCCGACGCCCATCTGCTCCGCGCCGTTGAAATCGCGGTTATGGGCCAGGCCGATGCGCTGCCCGGCCTCGATGAAAGCGGCCGACAGCGGATTGGTGTAGCGCAGGTCGGACACGTACAGCGGGCCGTCGGCGCCGTGCAGCGCGTCGGCGCCGCGGCCGTTGCGTTCGGCGCGCTTGAAGTAGGGCAGTACTTCGTTCCAGCTCCAGCCGTCCGCACCTTGCGCGGCCCAGTCGTCGTAGTCGCCGGGCGCGCCGCGGATGTAGCACATCGCGTTGATCGAACTGGAGCCGCCCAGCACCTTGCCGCGCGGCCACCACAGGCGGCGGTTGTCGAGCTGCGGTTCCGGCGCGGTGTCGTAGTTCCAGTTGATGCCCTTGCGGCCGACCAGCTTGGCCAGGCCGGCGGGCATGTGGATGAAGGGATGCCAGTCGCGCGGGCCGGCTTCCAGCAGCAGTACCTTGGTGCCTGGGTCTTCGCTGAGCCGGTAGGCCAGCACGCAACCGGCCGAGCCGGCGCCGATGATGATGTAGTCGTACACGCATGGATCCGGGGCGAAGACGGGCCGAAGCTATCGGGGGCGCCTAGAGCAAATGCTCTCAGCCGGATCGGGGCCGGCAACGGACGGCAACCGCCTGAGCCGGAACGCGCCGCAGGCGAAATTCCGCTGGCGATGTTGCAGTGCATCGGATACCGTGCGCGCAATCGAGGCCGGACCAAGTGGACGAGAGCGGGGCCATGCAGCCGAACCAGGGACGCATCCACACGGGAGAATGGCGCGGGGTCGCCATTTCCTTCGTCTATTTCTTCTGCGTGCTGGCCGCCTATTACGTGATCCGCCCGGTGCGGGAGCAGTTGTCGGCCGCGGTCGGTTCGACCCAGTTGCCGTGGTTCTACGCCGCGACCTTCGTCGCCACGCTGGTGCTGACGCCGGTATTCGCCGCCATGGCTTCGCGCTGGCCGCGCCGGGTGCTGGTACCGGTGGTGTACGTGTTCTTCATCGCCTGCCTGCTGGCCTTCATCCCGGCGTTCACCAACGTGGGCCTGCTCAGCCCGCGCATGCTGGGCATGGTGTTCTTCGTCTGGGTCAGCGTGTTCAACCTGATCGTGGTATCGGTGTTCTGGATATTCATGTCCGACATCTGGAGCCTGGAACAGTCGAAAAGGCTGTTTCCGATCATCGCCGTCGCCGGCACCCTGGGTGCGCTCGCTGGACCTACGCTGACTCGCTCGCTGGTCAACGTGATCGGCGTGGCGCCATTGCTGCTGGTGTCGGCCAGCCTGCTCGGCATCGCCACCGTTTGCGTGGTGCTGCTCGGCCGCTGGGCGCGCGTGCATGGCGCGCGCCGGCACGAAGCCGGCCACGAGGACGCGGTCGGCGGCGGCATGTGGGACGGCCTGAAGCAGATCTTCGCGGATCCCTTCATCCGCGGCATGGCCGTGCTGCTGCTGCTGGCCGATGGCATCGGCACGGTCAACTACGCGCTGATGATCGATTACTCCGGTGCGACCTTCGCCGACGCGGCGGCGCGCACGCGCTTCCACGCCGACGTCGACCTGGTCGCGAACCTGCTGACCGTGGTCGTGCAGATCGCCGTGACCCGCTGGCTGCTGCCGCGCAAGGGCCCGGGGCTGGTGATCATGCTCTGGGCGCTGGTCAGCATCGCCGTGCTGCTGGTGGTGGTGTTCTCGGCCGATCCACATGCGCCGATGTTCAATCTGCCGCTGCTGCTGGGGCCGGTGGCGCCGACGGTGCTGGCGCTGATCGTCAGCCGCGGCCTGGCCTACGGCATGGCCGAGCCGGCGCGGCACAGCCTGTACACCCGCGTGCCGCGCAACGTGCGCTACAAGGGCCAGGACGCGGTGGACACTGCGGTATGGCGTTTCGGCGACGTGGCCATCGCGACCGGGATGAACGGTCTCAAGGCTGTCGGCATGAGCATCGGCGGTTTCGCCGGCTTGAGTGCGCTGGCTGCCTTCGCCGCGGCTGGCATCGGCTGGCGGCTGTGGAAACGGGTGGAGACGGTAGGGGAAGCGACTGCGTCGCGTCGTTGACGGAATCGAGGGGACAGCCATGCTCTTGCTTGCACAAATCCTGACGGTCCTGGTCGCCGCGCTGCACGGCTACTTTCTCGTGCTGGAAATGTTCCTGTGGACCAGGCCGCTGGGGTTGAAGACCTTCCGCAACACCCCGGAGAAGGCGGAAACAACGCGCGTGCTGGCGGCGAACCAGGGGCTGTACAACGGCTTCCTCGCCGCGGGCCTGCTGTGGGGCCTGGGTAGCGGGCAGTGGAACGTGGTGCTGTTCTTCCTCGGCTGCGTCGTCGTGGCTGCGCTGTACGGTGCGTACAGCGTCAGCCGGCGCATCTTCTTCGTGCAGGGCGTGCCGGCAATCCTCGCGATCCTCGCGATACTGGTTGGTGTGGGAGCGACGTAAGTCGCGAACCGACTTTTTCATCGCTCCGGCAAAAGCGTTCGCGACTAACCCGGTCACGATGGCGTCGTGTCCCTGGACATGGCGTCAGCCTCCGCGCGCCGGCTTCGGCGATACCCACATCGAGATCGTTGCCTTGAACACCGTCTCGCCCTGCGGGTCGACGACGACGACTTCGAACGGCAACTCGTAGCCTTCGGCGGCTTCAGGCGGCAGGAATGCCGGCTTGGCGACCGCGTGCATCGTGCCGACGGCCTTCTTCAGGTACTCCACGCGCATGCCCTTCGGGATCCAGCGCATCGACTTCGGAATGCTGACGTCGCAAGTCAGGCCGCCGATGAATTCGGCCAGGTTGCACAGGGCGATGGCATGGACTGTGCCGAGATGGTTGGTGACGCGACGGCGGTGACGGATCGTCGCCTCGCCGTGGTTCGGCCGCAGTTCGACGATACGCGGGCCGATGCTGCCGAAGTAGGGGGCCTTGAAGCAGATCAGCCGCGAGAACAACCATTTTCCCAGCGGCTTGCGTTCGAGCTTGCGGTAGATTTCGAGGACGTCGGCGCTCATCGGGTTCTCATGCGAGGACGGCGAGCCGAAGCCCGCCGTCGTGAGGGGAGGTTGCCGATCACGCTGCCTCGCGCGGATGCCGCTGGTGCTGCGGCAGGTCGTAGTAACCCGCGGCACGCAGTTCGTGCGGATCGAAGTCGTCCACGCTGATCGTGTCCAGGGTCATCGCGCGCAGTTCCTCCAGTTGCTTGCGCTCCTCGGCGGTGATCCAGCCTTCGCGCACGCCTTCGTCCAGCTGCGCGGGGAAATCCAGCGCCTCGATATCGCTGGTCTTCAGCGCCTTGAGGAACTTGCGCTCGACCGGTTCGGCCAGCACCACGCGGGCCAGGTAGCTGTCGATGCGGCCGGCCGGGTTGTTCGCGCACGGCGTGGTGAACACGCCCTGGGCCAGGCGGTCGCGCGCTTCGTTCGGCGTCATCAACAAGGCCGCGGCGCGACGGCCGAGACGGTCGCTTGGTGCCTCCGCGCGGCGACCCCACGGGAAGATCAGCGCCCACAGCAACCACACCACCGGGCGGATCGGGAAGTTGCGCAGCGCCGCCGACAGCGCCAGTTCGATCTCGTGCACGCTGTTATGGAAGGCCCAGGCCAGCAACGGCTGGTCTGCGACCGGCGCGCCTTCGTCGTGGTAGCGCTTGAGCATCGCGCTGGTCATGTACAGGTGGCTGAGTACGTCGCCCAGGCGCCCGGACAGCGACTCCTTGAACTTCAGCTTGCCGCCGAGGAGCAGCATCGACACGTCCGCCATCAACGCGAGGTTGGCCGAATAGCGATCCAGCTTGCGGAAATAGCGGCGCGTGTAGTCGTCACCCGGCGCCTTGCCGATCTTCGCCGCGGTCAGGCCGAACCAGAACGAACGCACCGCGTTGGAGAACGCATAACCGATGTGGCCGAACAGGTTGCGGTCGAACGCTTCCAGGCCGGCCTTCGCATCCGGGTCCTGCGCTGCCTTCATTTCCTTCAGCACCCATGGATGGCAGAGGATCGCACCCTGGCCGAAGATCAGCAGGCTGCGGGTCATGATGTTGGCGCCTTCCACGGTGATCGCGATCGGCGAGGCCTGCCATGCGCGGCCGGCGAAGTTGCGCGGACCGAGGATGATGCCCTTGCCGCCGAGCACGTCCATCACATCCTTGGCGACTTCGCGGCCCATCGTCGTGCAGTGATACTTGGCGATGGCCGAGGGCACCGCCGGCTTCTCGCCGCGGTCGACGGCCGCGGCGGTAGCCTGCGACAGCGCGCTGGTCGCATAGGCCTTGCCGGCGATGCGCGCCAATGCTTCTTCCACGCCTTCGAAGCGCCCGACCGATAGTCCGAACTGCTTGCGGATGCGCGCGTAGGCACCGGTGACGATCGCGCCGAACTTGGCGCCGCCGCTGGCGGTGGAGGGCAGGGTGATCGAACGGCCGATCGACAGGCACTCGCTGAGCATGCGCCAGCCTTCGCCGATGCCGTTCTCCTCGCCGATGATCTGCGACAGCGGCAGGAACACTTCATGCCCGCGCACCGGGCCGTTCTGGAACGGCGAGTTCAGCGGGAAATGGCGGCGGCCGACTTCCACGCCGGCGGTGTCGCGCGGCATCAACGCCAGGGTGATGCCCAGGTCGCGCTTGTCGCCGAGCAGGCCGTCCGGGTCGTACATGCGGAAGGCCAGGCCGATGATCGACGCGACCGGCGCCAGGGTGATGTAGCGCTTGTCGAAGGTCAGCTTGATGCCGACCACCTTGGCGCCGTTCCATTCGCCTTCGCAGACGATGCCGTAGTCGGGAATCGAAGTCGCATCGGAACCGGCGAACGGACCGGTCAGTCCGAAGCACGGTACTTCACGTCCGTCGGCCAGGCGCGGCAGGTAATGGTCCTTCTGCGCTTGCGTACCGTAATGCATCAACAGTTCGCCCGGGCCCAGCGAATTGGGTACGCCGACCGTGCTGCTGAGCACCGTGGAAACCGAAGCCAGCTTCTGGATCACCTTGTGGTGGGCCAGCGCGGAGAAACCGAGGCCGCCGTATTCCTTCGGGATGATCATGCCGAAGAACTTGTTGCGCTTGATGAAGTCCCACAGCTCCGGCGGCAGGTCGGCGTGAACGTGAGTGATTTCCCAGTCGTTGGTCATCCGGGCCAATTCTTCGACCGGACCGTCGAGGAACGCCTGCTCTTCCGCGGTCAGTTGCGGCTTGGGCTGGTCGAGCAACTGCTTCCAGTCGGGGTCGCCGGAGAACAGCTCGCCTTCGAAGCCGACGGAACCGGACTCCAGCGCGATGCGTTCGGTCTGCGAAAGCGGCGGCAGGATCTTCTTGTAGAAGCCGAGCAGCGGCGCGGTGACCAGCGGCTTGCGCAGGCCCGGGACCAGCAGCGGCACCGCGATCAGCGCCACGATCGCCGCGGCGATCAGCGTCGCCGTGTGGTTGGCGCCGAACAGCCAACACGCCACCAGCAAGGTCGCGGTGATCGCGGCCCAGTAAGCCAGCCGCAGGCGATGGTAGGCGGCGACGGCACCCGCCAGCAGGAAGGCGAGGAACGGGGCGAGGATGCTCATGGGGAAACTCCGGAAATCGCTTCGGCAGCGGCAGCGTGGGAAAGAGGGGAGGATGTGGTGGACAGTTCGGCCAGATAATCGCGAACGACGCCGGTGAAGCCGTCGTTGTCGTCGCCGGCCAGCATGTGCGTCGCCTGCGGCAGGTGCGCGTGGCGCGCGTGCGGCACCAACGCCTGGAACTCGGCGATGGTGCGCGCGGAAACCAGGTCGCTGCGCCCGCCGCTGACCAGCAATACCGGGCAACGGATCGCGCGCGCGGCCTCGGCGATCGCATCCTGGTGCTGCGCGCAATCGCGCACCAAGTCGTCGACCAGGCGCGCATCCCAATGCCAGCGCCAGCGTCCGTCCTGGCCTTCGCGCAACAATTCGCGCAGTTCTTCCGGCGTCTTGCGGCTGCGCCGGTGCGGCAGGTAGGCGGCAACGACGTCCGCCGCGTGTTCGAGCGAATCGAAGCCCTGCGGGAACGCGGTGATGAAGCCGAGGATGCGTTGCAAGCCGGCTTCCTCCCAGCGCGGGGTGATGTCGACCAGCACCATCGCGCTGAACAACCCGGGCCAGCGCGCTTCGGCGATCAGGCCGAACAAGCCGCCCATCGATGCACCGATCAGTACCGGCGCTTCGGTCTGTTCCCCGGCGACGATGATCAGGTCGTCGGCGAACTGGTCGCCGGTGTAGGGCAGTTCGACCGGATTGCGTTCCGATTCGCCGTGACCGCGGGCGTCGTAGCTGATACCGGTGTGGCCTTCGGCGGCCAAGGCCTGCGCCGTCCTGGCCCACGCGCCGCGGGTCTGGCCGAAGCCATGGGCGAACAGCAGTGACGGCCCCTCGGTTCGACCGGACGGAAAGCGGCTGACGGCCAACGCCAGCCCGCCAGCACCCGAGAGCGTGCGGACGGAATCGCCGTCGAGGTAACTTGAATTGACCATACGCTTTAGTATGGACCTCGCGGTTTAGAGTAGTCAATCGGTTTCTGGAGGGAAATTCGCGCCTAACTTGTTGATTTGGTTGAACTTGCTGTTGCGGCGCAACAAACGTACCAACACAAACCATTGCGTATGGTTAAATGCGTCACATGACCACCGAAGCCACACCGCCTCCGGCCACACCGCCCCGCAGTACGCGTCTCAGTGCCGACGATTGGGCGCAGGCCGCACTGGATCTGATTGCCGAAGCCGGCGTCGCCGCGGTCGCGGTCGAACCGCTCGCGCGCCGGTTGGGCGTCACCAAAGGCAGCTTCTACTGGCATTTCCCTTCCCGCGATGCCCTGTTGCAGGCCGCGTTGGAGCGCTGGGAGGTGGTCGAACAGCAAACCCTGTTCGGCAGCAGCCTGGAGGGCCTGTCCGATCCGCGCGCGCGCCTGCGCGAGCTGTTCATGGTGGTGGCGCGCGAAATGCAGCCGCACATTATCTATAGCGAGCTGCTGAAGGCGCTGGACCATCCGGTGGTACAGCCGGTGATCAACCGGATCTCGCAGCGGCGCATGGAATACCTGGTGGCGATGTTCCGCCAGGCCGGGCTCAACCGCGCCGAAGCCCAGCATCGTGCCCGTCTGGCCTACTCGGCCTACCTCGGCTTCCTGCAACTGTCGTTGCAGCTGCAACAGCCGCGCATGCACCACGACGAATTCGACGCCTACATGGAACACGTGATCGGTACGCTGATCCCGCAGTAACCCGGAGGGGCGTCGGGTTCTCCACCCGGCATTCACGGAGTTAAACCTTCCGCGCCCCCCTGGCATCCGAAGGATTATGTTGAATGCAGCCGTGATCGAACTGAGCCTGGACACCACCGCCGAAGCCGCCGCGGAAGCGGACGCCGCGCTGGTGCGTTCGGCGGCCGGCGGCGACGGCGATGCCTTCGCCTCGATCTACCGCCGCCACGCCGGCCGCGTGCATGGCGTGATCTCGCGACTGGTCGGCGGGCAGGGCGTGCGCGCCGAGGATCTGACCCAGGAAGCGTTCGTCCGTGCCTGGCAGGCGCTGCCGAAGTTCCGTTTCGAAAGCGCCTTCTCCACCTGGCTGCATCGGCTCGCGGTCAATACCGCGCTGATGGAATTGCGCAGCCGCCGCGGCGGCCCGCGTTTCGACGACGACGAAGACGCACTGGACGATGTCGGCATGGCCGATTCGGCGGGACAGGCCACGGCGTTGTCACTGGACCTGGAGCGCGCGGTGGCCACCTTGCCGCCACGCGCGCGCGCCGTGCTGGTGCTGCACGACGTGGAAGGCTGGAAGCACGAGGAAATCGCCGCCGAACTCGGCATGGCGGTGGGCAGTTCGAAAGCGCAGTTGCACCGCGCACGGCAGTTGTTGCGCGGACGGTTGGGAGACGAAGCATGAACGAAACGAACATCAACGACGATACCCTGCGCTGGCAGCTCCGCGCCTTGCGCAAGGATGTGCCGCCGCAGCGCGACCTGTGGCCCGACATCGCCGCGCGCATCGCGGCGACGCCTCAGGACGCGCCGATGCGGACGACAAGGCGCGGCAAGCGCTGGTTCGCGCCTGCCGCGATGGCAGCTTCCTTGCTGCTTGCAGTCGGCGTCGTCTGGCAAGGCGGCTTGGTGCCAGGTTCCGTTTCCACCGATCCGCTGTTGCGCCAGGAAGCCGGCGCGCTTACCCGCGAATACCAGGGCGCGCTGCAATCCATGCCGCAGACGCGTTCAAGTTCCGCATACGCCCCGGCGCTGCGAGACCTCGATAGCAGCGCCGCCAAGATCCTGGTCGCGCTGGAACACGACCCCAACGCGCGCTTCCTGCTCGAGCAGCTGCGCCGCACCTATGCCCGTCGTCTGGAACTGACCCAGCGCGCCGCCCTGACCTGAGGAATACCGCCATGACCGCCATCACACGCACCGCATTCGCCACGGCTTTCGCTGCCGCACTGTCCCTGTCCGTCCCGGCCTTCGCCGGCACGCCGATCGACCAGACCCGCCCCTTGTCGCCGACCGGCCGCGTGGACATCTCCAACGTCAAGGGCAGCATCGTGGTACGCGCCTGGGATCGTCCCGAAGTGAAGATCGGCGGCACGCTCGGCGATGGCGTCGAGAAGCTGATCATCGAAGGCGACGACGACCACCTCGAAGTGAAAGTGAAGACGCCGCAGAGCGAAGGGTGGGCGGGCGGCCGCAAGTTCGGCCCGACCGACCTGCAGCTGATGGTTCCGCTGCGTGCCGATCTGGAGATCGATTCGGTTTCCGCCAATGTCCACGTGACCGGCGTGGCGCCGTCGAGTTTGTCGATCGACAACGTCAGCGGCGATGTCGTGGTGGCCGCCGCGCCGAAAGAAGTCAGCGTCGACAGCGTCAGCGGTTCGGTCAACCTGACCGTCAACAGCCCCAGCGTGACCGTCGACAGCGTGAGCGGCGACATCACCTTGCGCGGACGCATGAATGGCGAAGTTTCCACTGAAACCGTCAGCGGCAACATCGACGTTGCCGTCAAGGACGAAAGATTGCGCGAACTGTCGGCTACCACCGTCAGCGGCGACGCCACCTTGCGCACTGGGCTGTACACCAATGGCCGCATCCACCTGGAAACGGTCAGCGGCGACCTGACCCTGACGCTACCCAAGAACCTTTCCGCCCGCGTCACCGCCGAAACCTTCAGCGGCGACCTCAAGGCCCCCGGCGCCACCATCGAGCGCCCCAAGTACGGCCCCGGCGCCAGCTTCAACACCCGTTACGGCAACGGCGACGGCGAAATCAGCATCGAGACTTTTTCTGGCAGTGCAACATTGAGCTTGGAATAAAGGCGACTCCCCGGCGTGGGCAAAAGCCGAATCCATACGGTCATGTACGGGCGCTGTGTTCGAGCATGGCGCCCCTTTGCTTTCGCGTGGTGCAAGATCATTCCATCCGAAACCGTAGCAATTGCAACAACTTAGCTTGAGCCGACATCGGATCACCGCCCCAGGACCGCAGGCCTCTCGCATCGTCAAGGCGTAACCGAAATTCTGTTGCTTAACTTGTTGATATTGCAGGAGTCGTGATTCGCAAGAATTGGCATGGAAGTCTTTTCCCCTGCCGTAAAATTTGCGTTATGCTCAAGTCGAACAGGCGTACGTGGCGAACCGCCTGTCGTTGCCTTGGCTTGGATTTAGCACGCAACCATTGGCCGTATCCAGATCCTTATTCCACCGAGAGAGAGCATCAATGACTACCCATAAGGGTTCCAAATACTTTTCGAAAGGTGCCAAACGCACTGCGTTGAGCGTTGCGCTTGGTATGTGCGTCGCGGGTGGCGTGCAGGCTCAGTCCAATACGACCGGTTCGGTTTTCGGTCAGGCGTCGTCGGGAGAGACCGTGGTGGTCGAAAACCCGGCCACCGGTTTCCGCCGTGAAGTCGTGGTGGGTGCCGATGGCGCATATCGCATTTCCGCGCTGCAGCCCGGCAGGTACAACGTGACTTTGCGTCGCGCCGATGGCAGTACCGTCGTTCGTGAGGCGGTCGGCGTGAGTGTGGGTACCGGTACGCCGGTGAGCTTCGCGGCCGCGGCCGGTGGTGACGCCAAGACGCTCGACAGCGTCGTCGTCACCGCCAGCCAACTGGTCAACCCGATCGACGTGTCGTCGGTCGAATCGACCACCGTGCTGACGTCCGAGCAGATCGCCCGCATTCCGGTACCGCGCGACACCACGTCGGTGGCGCTGCTGGCCCCGGGCACCGTGCGTGGCGACGCCGCGTTCGGCAACCTGGCGTCGTTCGGCGGTTCGTCGGTGGCCGAGAACCAGTACTACATCAACGGTTTCAACGTCACCAACTCGTTCCGCAGCCTGAACTTCTCCAAGGTGCCCTTCGAGGCCATTGCCGAGCAGCAGGTCAAGACCGGCGGCTATGGCGCGGAATTCGGCCGTTCGCTCGGCGGCGTGGTCAACCAGATCACCAAGCGCGGTACCAATGAATTCAAGGCCGGTGCGAACGTGTTCTGGGCACCCGACTCGCTGCGCGAGAAGGTCAAGAACGTCAAGTATTCCAATCCGTTGTCGCCGAGCGATTTCGGAAAGATCGAGGAAGACAACAGCAAGGACGCCGAAGATCAGCTCATCACGAGCGTCTGGGCCAGCGGCGCATTGATCAAGGATCGCCTGTTCGCCTATGCGTTGCTGTCCTACGGCAATACCGAGCAAGATACCTGGGGCAACAAGGATGCGCTGCAAAACATCAACAACAAGGTCAAGAATCCGACCTGGCTGGCCAAGTTCGACTGGAACATCAACGACAACAACAAGCTGGAACTGACCGCGTTTTCCGATGAGCAGAAGACGGATACCAAGGTCTATGCCAACACGCCGGGCCAGCTGGATCGCAAGGCCTACGCGGGCACGTTGTTCGATACCCAGGGCGGCCAAAACTTCGTGTTGAAGTACACCGGTTATCTGACCGACAACTTCACTCTGACCGCATTGGCGGGCCATGGCGAGTTCAAGCGCCAGCAGCACCTTCGCAACCCGGATGGTTCGGAAGTGCGCTACAACGGCGATATCAACACCGCGTATACCCGAAGCATCACCGGCACTACTTCGCTGGGCGGATGCCCGGTTATTATCGATGTGCGCCCCGGCTACCGTAAGGCAATGACCGGGCCATATGGCAGCTTCTGCAACCTGACCAACGGTGCCCTGCTGCAGGCTGACAACAATAAGGACACCCGCGACCAGTACCGTATCGACGCGGAGTGGATCCTGGGCTCTCACCAGCTGCGCTTTGGCGTCGACATCGACAATTACGAATCGGTGGCAGGCGAAGCCAACGCCGGCGGCTGGTTGTGGCGTTATTCGACCAACAATGGCCCAGACGGCAAGGCTAACACGGGCGATGAGTTCGACGTCGTGCGCCGTCAGACCACGGCACGAGGGACGACCATCGAAGTCAAGCAGCGCGCCTTCTATATCGAGGACAGTTGGAAGGTTACCGACAATTTCCTGGCTTATCTGGGCTTGCGCTGGGATACCTTCGAGAACCTGGGCGCCGACGGCCGCGCCTTCGTCAAGATCGATAATCAGTTCGGCCCCCGCCTCGGCTTCTCCTGGGACGTGAATGGCGATTCGACCTTCAAGGTCTACGGCAATGCCGGTCGTTATGCCTTGCCGTTAACCCCCAGCGTGGCCGTGCGCGGTTCCAGCGCATCGATCTTCCAGCGTAGCAACAACAATCGCTTCTCGGGTGTGGATCCGGTGACTGGCGCGCCGATACTGACCGGTCCGCTGAACCCGTTGAACCTGATCAACGGCGAAGATGGGAAGGCGCACGACCCGCTGACCATCGCTTCCAAGAATCTTGAGCCGATGTACCAGGATGAATATATCCTTGGTTTCCAGAGTGCAATTACAGATCATGTGAACCTGGGCGCTCGCGCAATTTACCGCAAGCTTAAGGCAGCCATCGACGACAACTGCGACTACACCGCGATTACCGAACTCGCTGATGCCGACGGTCTGTCGTACACAGTGCCCAACCCGGGCTTCCCGTACTGCCGCCTGTTCAACCCGGGTAAGGATGCGGTTTTGGTCACCGACCTTAATGGCGATGGGCATTACACGACGTACACAGTCAAGGGAGATCGTCTAAGCCCCGACGCCAAGCGCAGCTACAAGGCACTGGAGTTGTTCCTGGACGGCAATTGGGACAAGTTCTTCTTCCAGGCGTCGTATACCTGGTCGGCGAACAAGGGTAATACCGAAGGCGGCGTGAAGTCGGATATCGGCCAGTCTGATACCAATACCACCCAGGACTTCGACTACAAGGAGCTGACGGTCGATACCTTCGGCTACCTGCCCAACGACCGTCGCCACGCGCTGAAGGTATTTGGCAGCTACCAGTTCAACGACCAGTGGTCGTTGGGTGCCAACTTGCTGGTGCAGTCCGGGCGTCCCTACAACTGTCTCGGCGTACTGGATCTGGACCCGGCCCTGCCCGATCCGGTGACCGGCAATAACCATTACAGTCCGCATCCCTACGGTTCTGGCTTCATGCGTTGCAGCAACTCGCCGGATGGCGCTTCGAACGATGCGACCGTACATGCCGTGCCGCGTGGCACGGCAGGTCGCCTGCCTTGGACCACCACGGTCGACTTGAACGCGGCATATCGCCCTTCGTTTGCGCCGGGCCTGCAGTTCAAGGTGGACGTGTTCAACGTGTTCAATTCGCAGAAGGTCATCGCGGTTAGCGATGTGGCTGAGGATTCCGCTACCGGCAATCCATTGAGCACGTACCTGTTGCCGCGCGCCTACCAGGCTCCGCGTTCGGTGCGTTTCATGGTGCAGTACGACTTCTGATCGATACGTCGCTTTGGAAGTCCCCGAACGGCCGCCGCAGGGCGGCCGTTCCCGTTTCGCGATGGCCTTCCAGGCCTTATGCTTGAGCTATGAATCTGATAACCCCAACGCATCAAGAACTCGATTTGCGGTGGGAACGCGCGCAGCAATTCGAATCCAATCGCGATATCGCGTCCGCGCGCTCGGAATACAGGGCAATCCTGGTGTTAGATGCGCATCACGTGCCTGCGTTGTTGCGGCTTTCACGTCATGCGCAACGCGACGGAGATTTCCACATGGCGCGTTCTTATGTCATGCGTGCATCGGACTCCGTGCGGTTCGCCAACCGTTACAGGCAGATCAGTTTCGTGAGCTTGCGCTTGCTCGATTTCGCTGAGGATGCCGAGGTCGCGTCGGTAATCCTAACCGCAGACTGGAACAACCCCCACGTACTCAACCAGTCGCCGATGCTGGCCCAACACCTATGGCTTGCCGGTCGCTATGAAGATGCGCTCAGGTTCATCGGCCACGCATTGCCGCGCGTGCCGCCAAACGCTTTGCTGCACTACGCTCGCGCCAATGTCTTTCGCTTCCTGGGGAGGTTGGACGATGCGCGGGAAGCGTATGAGGCGACGTTGGAAATAAATCCGGAACTGGCAGACGCGCATTGGTCGCTGGCGACCCTTGGCAGGGCGAGATCGCCCTTGGAAAGGGTGGATCGCATCCGCCGAGCCCAAAGTGCGCATGGGGCAACGAGTGAGGAACAGGCGCATCTCTACTATGCATTGTTCCATGAACTGGATGCGGCTGGGGACGTCGAGCACGCCTGGGCGGCGCTGGGTGAAGGCGCCGCAATCATGGCGCAGAAATTCCGCTACGATCCGGAGGCGGAGCGGCGTCAAATCGAGGGACTGATGGATGGCGATCCACTCCCGCCCGCGGAGGGCAAGTCGGTTCCGGGCATGCCGATTCCGGTTTTCGTGGTGGGGATGCCGCGAACTGGAACGACCTTGCTAGACCGGATGCTGGGCAATATTCCGGGCGTGTCGTCGGCTGGTGAGCGGAACGACCTGTCGATGGCAGTCAGCGAAGTTTCTAACAGTTTCTTCGGCACCTTGCTAGAAGAACGGGAAACACGTCCGCTTTCACGTATCGACATGCAGAGAGCAGGCCTGCGCTACTTGCAGCGGCTTCGTCAAGTGGAACCTCAGGCGGTGTTCGTTATCGACAAGAATCCGCGCAACCTGTTCAGCATCCCGCTGATCGCCCGCGCGCTGCCGCAAGCCCGAATCCTGTGCCTCTCCCGCAACGGCAGGGATGCTTGCTTCTCGGGTTTCAAGGAATTGTTCCACGGCGCGAGCTATCCATACAGTTATAGGCTCGATCATCTGGCCGCGCACTGGAAGTTGGCGCAGAGCTGGATGCGTCATTGGCATGCGCGCCTTCCGGGCATGGTGAAGATCGTTGAATACGAAGCGCTGGCCGTCGATCCGGGCGCTACGCTCGAATGCGTGCAGGATTTCATCGGCCTGCCGCGCAATGCGGCTTTCGCGGACATCACGACCAATGTCGCGCCGGTTTCCACGGCGAGCAGCGCTCAAGTTCGGGAGCCCGTGCATCAAAGAGGGGTAGGGGCATGGCGGCGGTATGCGCCGTGGCTTTCGCCGATCTTCGACAGCCTAGGCCTACCAGAATGATCTCCGCGGTGTGGCCGCTGTTACAGCAGGCCGAAGGGTTCGCGGCCGCCAAGAACTGGGCTCGCGCGATCGACTGCTACGAACGTGCATTGCAAGCGGCACCGGGTGACGCAGGAACCCTCGTGCAGTTGTCGTATGTCCATTCGCTGGCCGGTCATTACCGATTGGCACGGGAATACGCCTTGCGTGCGCATGCGACAGGCGTGCGGGCGCCGAAAGTCCTGTCCGAGTTGATTCCGCGGCTGCGCACTTTCAATGCCATCGAGGAGATGCAGGACTGCATTGCGCGACTCCTGCCTATGTCCGGCATTCCGATTCCGATGCTGATCAAGCTGGGCGCGCAACTGAGCTATGCCAACTTGCCGGGCCAGGCGATCGAGTTTCTCGACGAAGCCAAGCGAGCCGACCCGGACTTCCCAACCACGTTGCTGGCGCGAGCGCACGTGCTCATGTACTTGGGCAGATTCGAGGAAGCTAGGGTCGATGTGCTGCGCGCGCTGAAGCGCGCACCCGAGATCGCGCAGGGTTACTGGCTACTCACGGCGCTCGGTAAGCAGACCGCAGCCGACAACCATGTCGAGCAGATCCGCCGGCAACTCCTGCGCCCTGGGCGTTCTCCGGCGGATTTGGCGCTGCTCGGCTTCGCCCTGCACAAAGCGCTCGACGATCTGGGCGAGCATGCGGATGCGTGGGAAGCGCTGATGATCGGTTGCAGGGCCAAGCGTGCTCAATTGGCCTATGATCGATCCGAAACGCAGGCGATCTTCCGGGCGCTGCATGCGTTTCCCGTGGACGCACCTTCGCGCGTTCTGGAAGAGAGTGCTGATGAGTTGACTCCGATCTTCATAGTTGGCATGCACCGCTCAGGGACCACCCTGCTTGAGCAGATGCTGAGTGGCGCGAAGCAATTGAGGGCAATGGGGGAGTTGTACGACTTCACGGCGGCAATGCGAATGGCAACTGATCGCCACTGCTCTGGTGTCATCGATCGGGAGTTAATCCGGCGGGCGCAAGGCTCGGATTTCTCCGAGGTGGGTAGGACTTACCTGTTGGGCATGGGGTGGCGCCTGCAAGGAGAGCGCTTCTTTACCGACAAGCTGCCATCCAATTTCCTGAATATCGGATTCATTTGCCAGGCCTTGCCGCACGCAAAGATATTGCACATGGTTCGCGATCCAATGGAGGTGTGCTTCTCTAACCTGCGCGAGCTATTCTCGGATGCGAATCCGTACAGCTACGACCAAGCGGATCTGGCTAACTTTTACCGCCACTATCAGGAACTGATGCGGCATTGGCACGCGACATTCCCGGAGCGTGTGCTGGACGTGGACTATTCAGAGTTGACCCGGCATCCCGAAAGGGAACTCCGCCGGGTTTGCGATTTCTGCGGGCTTCCATTCGACATGGCGATGCTGGACATTTCACCACGGCAGCGAGGCGTTGTGACGGCCAGTGCCGTGCAAGTTCGCGAGGGTATCGTTACGCAACCACGCCCGAAATGGGTGCCCTATGCGCAACAACTGGAACCGTTGTCGCGAATTTTAGCTGCGGTGCAGCATTCCTAGCCGAGTTGTACTCGCGAGCGTGGATCGTCGGAGACTCCGGTGAGATTGTTGCTGCCTGAAACTGTAGCAATTGCAACTACTTAGCCGACGTAACAAA
The DNA here is from genome assembly GCF_017939625.1 of Pseudoxanthomonas helianthi. Taxonomy (GTDB): domain Bacteria; phylum Pseudomonadota; class Gammaproteobacteria; order Xanthomonadales; family Xanthomonadaceae; genus Pseudoxanthomonas_A; species Pseudoxanthomonas_A helianthi. The sequence continues at coordinate 296,040 of NZ_JAGKTC010000001.1, read as the reverse complement.
ATTTTTTTCGGTCGATCAGCCCCTCAAGGGGCTTGCAATTTGGTTAACCCATTGAAATTGCAGTGATCAGACGGGCCGAGACTGGCCGAGAACCCTTCCCATGACCGTAAAATTTACGTTATCCTTCGGAGAAGCAGGTGTTATGGCGTCGCGCCTGTTCAGTTGACTAGGTTCTGCACCCGGTCGTTCTTGGTTGTATCCAGACCTATATGAGAGAGAGAGCATCAATGACTACCCACAAGGGTTCCAAATACTTTTCGAAAGGTGTGCGTCGCACTGCATTGAGCGTTGCGCTCGGTATGTGCTTCGCGGGCAGCATCCATGCGCAAAGTGCAGTCGGTTCGCTGTTCGGCAAGACTGGAGCTGGTGCTACGGTCACCATTGAAAATACCGATACGGGCACCTCGCGCGAGATTTCCGCTGGCTCGGACGGCCGCTTCACGGCATCCCAGCTCCCCCCTGGACATTACAAGGTAACGTCGGGCGGCGTTACTCGTGAGGTTACGGTTGCCGTGGGCACTGGTACCCAAGTGGCCTTCGAGGCTACGGGTTCTGGCGGTGCGACCACACTCGACGCCATTACGGTGAGCGGTAGTCGTATTAATCCGATTGACGTGTCCTCGGTTGAATCGACGACGGTTTTCAGCCAGGAGCAAATCCAGGCGCTGCCCGTCGCCCGTGACATCACCAACGTGGCTCTGCTGGCTCCGGGCACTGTGCAGGGTGACACCGGCTTTGGCAATCTTGCCTCGTTCGGCGGTTCCTCGGTGGCGGAAAACGGCTACTACATCAATGGATTCGATGTCACCAACATTTACAACTTCCTGTCGTTCGCCGATCTGCCATTCGATGCGATTGGTTCGCAGCAGATCAAGACGGGCGGTTACGGAGCCGAATATGGTCGCTCTCTGGGCGGCGTGATCAACCTAGTGACCAAGCGCGGCACCAATGAATGGAAGGGCGGCGCCAGTGTGTACTGGGAACCCTCGGGCCTGCGCGAACATGGTCGTGATGTGAAGTCACGAGTGCCGGGCGAGATTTCGGTTTTCCGTTCCGGCAATGAAAGCGAAACGCTGGAATACAACGTGTACGGCGGCGGCCCAATCATCAAGGATCGGCTGTTCTTCTTCGGTTTGGTGCAGGGTCAGGACAGTTCCACCGATCTGTACGGTCGCAATACCAGCGAGCGTGACACCGATACGACACCAACGGGCCTGGTCAAGCTCGACTGGAACATCACGGATAATCATCTGCTCGAATTCACCGGCATCCGTAACAAAACTAAGACGCGCGAGAAGCACTATTTCAGCAACACGGATTACGCGAAGACTCACGATGAGTTGTCCGATGATGCCGAATACGAAAACGGCGGTGATGTCTATATCGGCAAATACACGGGCTACTTGACGGACAACTTCACGCTGTCGCTGCTTGCGGGACAGCTGAAGAATGTTCGCGATTGGCGTACGACGGCGCCTGAGGGTACCGATTGCCCAGCGGCCTACGACAACACCGATGGTCTCAATCTGAATTACATCGGTTGCTGGAATCCGAACGAGTTCACCCCGGCGGATCGCAAGTTTGGTCCGAATACCGACAAGCGCAAGGCCTATCGCGCTGACGCTGAGTGGCTGATTGGCGATCACACGCTGCGGTTCGGCTACGATACCGAGAAGTTCACTTCGACGAACGCCGGTCTCGAGTACTCCGGTGGTGTTTACTATCGTTACTACCCCGGTAACCGCGTCCGCGTCCGCACGTACCAGACGGCCAGCGGCAAGTATGAAGTGCAGAATACGGCTTACTATCTGGAAGATACTTGGCGCGCAACTGATAACTGGCTCTTCTATCTGGGCTTGCGTTCGGAATCGTTCGATAACAAGAATGGCTTGGGTGAGAGCTTTGTCAAGGCAGACAATTTGATTGCTCCTCGCCTTGGCTTCTCATGGGACGTCAATGGCGATTCGACCTTTAAGGTCTATGGTAACGCCGGTCGTTATTACATCCCCGTGGCCTCGAACACGAATATTCGCGGTTCAGGATTCGAAGCGCTGACGACTTCGTTCTACTCGTATAGCGGTGGTTGGAACGCGGATGGCTCGCCGGTCACGTTGGGGCCGCTGCTGTCGGGCCCGTCCGTCAATGGCAGCTTGACCCCGCCCAACCCCAAGACGGTTGCTGATACCGAACTGAAGCCGATGTACCAAGATGAGTTCATCCTGGGCGCGCAATGGGCGATGGATTCTTGGACCGTCGGTGTCAAGGGGATCTACCGTAAGCTCAAGAACGGCATGGAAGACTATTGCACCCACGCCGCGTTCGCTCGCTGGGCAGCGGATAATGGCTACGACGACTTCGATCCGAGCACGATGGCCGGTTGCATGGTCATCAATCCGGGCAAGGACGTCCATATCGCCATGGACCTGAACAACGATGGCAATCTGACCGTGGTTAAGGTACCTAACGAAGGCTATCTGAACCTGCCGAAGGAGCGCCGTTCGTACAATGCGCTCGAATTCACAGTGGAGCGCCCGAAGCAGGACAAACTGTACCTGCAGGGCTCCTATACCTTTGCGCATAGCAAGGGCAATTCGGAGGGTTATGTCAACTCCAGCCTGGAGCAGACCGACGCTGGCCTGACCCAGGACTTCGACCACGCGATGTTCGAAGATGGCGCTTTCGGCTATCTGCCGAACGATCGTCGGCATACGTTCAAGCTTTTCGGTACGTACGATATCACCAGCGAGCTGATGGTCAGCGGCAATTTGCTGGTGCAATCGGGTCGTCCCGTCAGCTGCCAAGGCTATATCCCGCTCGAAGCGCTCGATCCGGATGATGCATCCGAACTCGAGGCATACTCGGCTTCCAGTTTCTATTGCCTCACCAAGGATGGTATCTATGCTGATGGTGTTCGGGAGCTGAAGGCCCGTGGCAGCTTCGGGCGTACCCCGTGGCAGTACCGGGTCGACATGGGCTTGAGCTATGTGCCTAATTGGGCGAACAAGCACCTAGAGTTCAACGCTTCCGTCTTTAATGTGTTCAATTCGCACAAGGTGACGGAACGGAACGAGGCCGGTGAGCTGTCCCGTACCGTCGATGACGACGGCAACTACTTCTATCGGGTCAATCCGGATTTCCTGAACGATGTCAACTACCAGGCCCCGCGTTATGTCCGCTTCACCGTGCGTTACACCTGGTAAGCCACGGGTGTAGCCACTTTAGCTCGGCTGAAAAGGCCGCCTTTGGGCGGCCTTTTCTTTTCTCGATCGAGGAGTCGGTTGATAATTCGGACATGACCCAATCGGACGTCGATCTGCAAGGTGCCTGGAGACAAGCGGAGTCCGGTTATCGGGCAGGCCGACTGGGCGATGCTGAGATTGCTTGCAGGAAAATATTGTCCGTGGCGCCTGAACATCCAGCGGCGCATTGGTTGCTTGGCAGGGTATTCCAGGCGCAGCGGAGATTCCGTCTTGCGGTTCATCACGCGCGAGTTTCTGCTACCTATTTGCGGCATTTGCCGTTGGCGCAGAGATTGGCAGTAATTCATGGATTGATTTCAATAGGAGATTACCGGGCCGCGATCGAAGAATTGAGTACTGTCCCTAAGGACGAGGGGCTGCGGCCGTCGTTGGTAGCGGAAATTGCTTCGCAATTGGCCCAGTTGGACGAGCATAGGGAAGTCCGTGAATGGCTGGACTATTTCCTTGAGCGCATGCCCCACGAGAGCAGGCTTTGGTATTTCAGCGGAAATAACTGGAAATACAGAGGCGATTTCGAAAAGGCGGTCAACGCCTATGGACATTCAATAAGGCTGCAGCCAGACAATCCATATCCGTATTTAGCCTTGGCTTCCATTGGTGTGCGACAGGGAGCGGAAGCAAGAATCGATGCGCTGGAGCGCCGGATACGCGCGACGACGGAACAGGGTTCCAAGGGGGTACTTGGTTATGCCCTATTTAAGGAGTTTGATGGCATCGGGGATGTCGACCGGGCTTGGGCAGCTCTGCGCGAGGCTATGCAAATCAAGAAGCAGATGGCACGCCATGAGGCGAGAAGCGATGAGCTAATTTTCGAACATCTCGGGCATGGCGCGAGAGCGATTTCGGAACGGAAGATGCAGGAACGCCAGACAGACTGCTTGCCGATCTTCGTGGTCGGCATGCCACGAACGGGAACTACTTTGCTTGAGCGGATACTTGGGAATCACCCCTTGGTGGCGGCTTGTGGCGAACTCAGTGAATTGCGCATGCAGTTCAAATGGGAGACCGATTATTACTGTCCGGGGTTTCTGGACGTCGAAGCCGCAAGGAAGGCAGCCAGCGTGGACTTGGACAGCCTTGGGAGAGGATATATCGATCGTGTCCGTTGGCGTGCGGGCGGCAAACGCTGGCTAGTGGACAAGCAGCCAGCAAACTACCTGTACGCGCATTTGATTCTGAAGGCCTTGCCGGAGGCGAAGATGATCTGCCTGCGTCGCGATGCCATGGACAGCTGTTTCGGCAACTTGAAAGAGTACTTTTCCCCAGGGTATTACGAATATAGCTATGACATTTCGGATGTTGCGGTTCACTACCGATGCTTTTCCAGATGGGCGGACATGTTATCTGCGGAATTCCCGCAGCAGTTTTTGAGCGTCAGCTATGAAAATCTGGTGTGTGAGCCGCATAGCCAGAGTTTACGGATCCAAGAGTTTTGCGGTTTGCCAGTCGGCACAGGGATGGCGAACATAGAAAGGAATATGTCCGCTGTGTCAACCGCCAGTAGCGTTCAAGTGCGAGAGCCGATCCATACCAGAAGGATTTCGGGTTGGAAAAAATATGCAACGCATCTGGGTCCGCTACGTACCAAGCTCAATGAGATGGGCTGCATCTAGCGCGGTTCCGAGACTCAGGTCGTCCCCTACATTTCCGGAGTTAGCGGTGCCCGTCGGCTCGCCGTTAGTAGATTTACAAATCCTGCTCGTACCGCACATACGGCACGGTGCCTTCGTCGCTGGCGTCGTTGTTGGGGGCGAAGGGGTTCTTGCCGCGGGTGATGACGTTTTCGGCGCCGACGGTGAGTTGGCCGCTCCACGGGGTGCGCCAGGTGATGCCCAGGCCGAGGCCTTCGAAGGGCGGCTTGCCCGGGGTGTCGACGACGCGGCCGATGATGTTGGCGCTGAAGGCGCCGTAACCGCCGCCGACGGTGAGGCTCTTGCTGTTCCAGCGGTCGGCGATCGCGGGCAGGTCGGCCGCCGGAACCAGGCGGGCGCGGGCCACGGCGCCGCCGATGCGGACGAAGCCTTCACGGCCGATGTTCTTTTCGCCGAATACCGTCAGGTCGTTCTGTTCGACTCGTGCAGCGGGCTTGCCGGGATTCAACCAGGCGGGCAGGGTGTCGCGGCCGGTGCCGGCGGATACGCCCAGGCGGCTGCCCGGGCGGGTCAGGTTGGCGGTGGCGGAAACCCGCTTGTTGGCCTGCGGGTCGTCGTCGAGAGCAGCAACGTGGCAATAGCTGACCAAGCTGCTGATGCTGTTGGCGAAGCCGGTTTGGCGGTCGCAGGCCAGACCAAGCGAATCGCCTGATTCCAGCCCGAAGGCGGCATCGAGCGTGTTGCTGCCGAGACGCCAGCGGGCGCCGGCCGTGGCTTCGCCGGTGGGTTCCAGCACGAGTACGGCCTGGACCTTGCCATCGCTACCGATGATCGGCAGCTGGGTGGACAGGCGTTTGCTCGCGGTCTGCGCATGCGCGCCCATCGCCAGCCCAAGGGCCAGCAACAAGGCAGTCGGCAGTCGCAGGTAACGCGGTTTCATGGCTTGTTTGGATCCCCGCCAACGGCGCTGGTTCCCCTTTGGGGAGGGGCCCGATGCTAGCCGTTTTATGTTTGTTTAACAAGTCGAGACGCCCGTCACTTTTGCCTATTGCAGCCGCTCCGGAGCGGTCACTTCGACCGGCTGGGGGACGAAAAGTTCCTCGATTTCGGCCGGACTGAACCGGTATTGCTGCCCACAAAACTCACAACGTACCTCGGCCACGCCGTCGGCCGTCGCGGCTCGGGCTTCGTCGACCCCGAGCGACCGCAGCATGGCTTCGACCCGGGCCCGCGAGCACGAGCAGGCGAACGCCAGCGGCTTGCTGCCCAACAACTCGACGCCGTCCTCGTGGAACAGGCGGTGCAGCAGGGTCGCCGCCGGCGTGGCCAGCAATTCCGCCTCGGCCAGGGTGTCGAACAGGGCGCCTACCCGGTTCCAGCCGTCCGCATCGCCCTCGTCGCCCGGGAGTTTCTGCAGCATCAATCCAGTCGCGTTTTCGCCGCCAGTGGCCAGCAGCAGGCGGGTCGGCAACTGCTCCGATTGACGGAAATAGTCCTCGAAGGCCTCGGCTAGGGTCGGCGATTGCAGAGCGACCAGGCTCTGGTAGCGCTGTGGTTCGCGCGGATCAAGGCCGGGGTTTTCGATGGTGATCGCCAGCAGGGCGTCGTCACCCTGCCGGGTCAGGTCGCGGGGAATTTCCGCGTCTTCATCGCACTGGACGATGCCGCGCACGGTTCCGGCCGCCGTGCATTCGGCGAACAGGGTGCGCAGCGGGCCGCCGGCGCGCAACTGCACCGACAGGCGACCGCCCACCTTGGTATGCCCGGTGAACAGCGCGGCTGCCGCGGTCGCTTGGCCGAGCAGTTCGCGGGCCGTGGCCGGGTAGTCGCCATGCGCGAGGATTTCCCGCCAGCTTTGCCCCAGCTGCACATGGACGCCACGCACGCCTGCGCGGGGCAGCAGGAAGCGGGTCTGGAGGTCGGCGGCTTCTTGGGACATGGGGCTATCCGTGCCGGCCGGGCCGGCATAATGTCGTGTGGGGAAGCCCAGACAATGCGGGCGCCTGCCGCGATACACAAGTTGAAGGGGAATCGATTGACCGCCACCGCCTCCGAACCGGTCCGCCGCAAGCGCCGCTGGCTGCGCTGGTTGCTGGCCCTGCCGCTGTTGTTCGCCGCGGGCAGCGCCTTGCAGGTGCTGGTGTTGCGCTTCGTCGATCCGCCCTTCACGGCGTTCATCGCCCTGCGCCAGTTCGAAGCCTGGGGCGAAGGCGATTTCGGCTTCCGCCCGGCCTACGACTGGCGCGACCTGGGGCAGATGTCGCCGAACCTGCCCGTGGCGCTGGTCGCGGCGGAGGACCAGAATTTCGCCAGCCACCATGGCTTCGATTTCAAGGCCATCGAGAAGGCTCAGGCCCACAACGAGCGCATGATCGAGCGTGCCGAACGGCGCGGCCAGCCGGTCAAGCGCTTGCGTGGCGCCAGCACGATCAGCCAGCAGACCGCGAAGAACCTGTTCCTGTGGCAGGGACGCGGGCCGACGCGCTGGCTGCGCAAGGGACTGGAAGTCTGGTACACCGCGTTGATCGAGGCGTTATGGCCGAAGCGGCGCATCCTGGAGGTCTACGCCAACGTGGCCGAATTCGGCGACGGTATCTATGGCGCGCAGGCCGCGGCACGCAGTTACTGGCGCAAGGATGCCAGCCGCCTGACACCGGCCGAATGCGCGCGTCTGGCCGCCGTCCTGCCCGCGCCAAGGCGCTACAGTGCGGCGCGGCCGGGGCCGTACGTGTCCGGTCGTGCGAACCGGATCCAGCGGCAGATGCAGCAGATCGGCGGCACGGCCTACCTGGCCACGCTGGACTAGGCCGGAACCGCCGCGACGCGCAGCGGTTACCATGGCTGCATGAGTGCCGAACGCCTGACCGTCATCGTTGCCGCGCGCAACGAAGCCGAAACCCTGCCGCGCCTGCACCCGCGCATCGCCGCGACGTTGCGGCGGCTGGAGGGCATCGATGGCCGCGTGTTGTATGTCGACGACGGCAGCACCGACGGTACCTGGGCGGCGATGAAACAACTGGCGGCGCAGGACGCGCGCGTATCGCTGCTGAAGCTATCGCGCAATTTCGGCAAGGAAGCGGCGCTGACCGCGGGGCTGGACCAGGTCGACGAGGGCGCCGTGGTCATCCTCGACGCGGACGGCCAGGATCCGCCGGAGCTGATCCCGCAGTTCGTCGCGCACTGGCGCGAGGGCTACGACGACGTCTACGGCACGCGCGTCCAGCGCGATGGCGAAGGCTGGCTGAAACGCGCCACCGCGCACGCGTTCTACCGAGTGATAGGCCGGCTGTCGAAGACGCCGGTGCCCGCCGATACCGGCGATTTCCGCTTGCTGTCGCCACGCGCGCTGGCTGCGCTGAAGCAGTTGCGTGAGCGCCACCGTTTCATGAAGGGCCTGTTCGGCTGGGTCGGTTTCAACCGTGTTTCCGTGCCCTACAAGCGTGAAGCGCGCGTGGCCGGGCGCAGCAATTTCGGTTTGTGGAAGCTGTGGAACTTCGCCCTGGAAGGCATCACCAGTTTCAGCACCGCGCCGTTGCGCGTGGCCACTTACCTGGGCGTGGTCACGGCGCTGCTCGCCTTCGTCTATGCATTGTGGATCGTGGTCAAGGCCCTGCTGTGGGGCGATCCGGTCGCGGGCTGGCCGACGATGATGGTGGTGATCCTGTTCCTCGGCGGCGTTCAGCTGATGGCGTTGGGCCTGATCGGCGAGTACCTGGGCCGGCTGTACGAAGAGGCCAAACAGCGACCGCTGTACCTGGTCGACGTGTGGCAACCGGCCGCGCCGGGAGTATCCTTGGCACAACCTCTAGTCGAAGGAGCGGGCCATGCGCACGGTACGACAGTTGCTGGGGGCGAAGACGCCTGAGGTGTACGCGGTATCGCCGGACGACGCGGTGATCGACGCGATCCGGCTGATGGCGGAGAAAGGGGTCGGCGCGGTATTGGCGATGCACGGCGGCAGGCTGGTCGGCATCGTTTCCGAACGCGATTACGCACGCAAGATCGTGTTGCACGGGCGTTCCTCGTCGAACACGCCGGTGCGCGACATCATGTCCGCCAACGTGATCACCGTGGGCCTGAACCACACGGTGGAGCGCTGCATGCAGATGGTCACCGAGCACCGCATCCGCCACCTGCCGGTGGTGGACGGAGACAACGTGGTCGGGGTGATTTCGATCGGCGACCTGGTCAAGGCGGTGATCGAGGACCAGCAGGTGCAGTTGGACCAGTTGCAGCGGTATATCGCGAGTTAGGCAAAAAGCGCGAGCCGAAATCTGCCGCGTCGCCCTCGGCTTGCTAGGGCGGGGATTCAACGCGCATAACGTCCACCGCAATTCGAATCCTTGCCCGGCCCCAGTTCCAGCGTCGCCAGCAGTGCGGCCGGCGGGGCGATGTTGCCCAGCGCGACGGCCAGCGCACCGCGCAGTCCAAGGCGCTTGAAGTCGGGGCGGAACGAAGGATCGGCGAAGGTGCCGCCGATCACCAGCGGCGAACGGAACGTCAGGATGCTGCGGTCCTTCGGACGCGGACGCAGTTCCAGGTCCAGGGTTTCGTTCTTCAGGCTGATGTCGCCCTTGCCGACGATGATCGTGTCGGTGGAGTCGAAGGCCAGCGCGCGCGTCCGCATCGTTCCGTCCTGCACCGCGAAGTCGCCGAAGGCGCAGCGGACCGGGATTATCTTGTCCCTGGTGAGCAGGAATTTCAGCGATTCGGCGACGTCCAGCCCGGCCAGTTCCATCAGCAGGTTGCTGATCTGGCCCTTGCCCATGCCCACGGCGACATCGCCGTCCGCACTGCCGAGGATCTGGGCGACCGAATTGCCGCTGCCGCTGATCGCGATGTTGCCGCCAATCCGGCCGACCGCGGTGCGCGCAATTTCGGCGGTCGGGAACAGCTTGCCCAGATCCAGTCCGCGCACCGCGATGTCGGCCCGGGTGCGGATGATTTTTTCGCGCGCATCCATGCGGATGGTCGAGCGGATGTCGCCGCTGGCCACACCGAAATTCAGCGGCTCCATGCGCAGCAGGCCATCGTCGAGCAGCAGGTGCGCGTCCATGTCGTCGATCGGCAGTTTCGGCGCATTGATCCGGTGCGCCTTCCAGCGCACGTCCGCATCCATCGATCGCAGCTTGGCCAGGTTGTAGGGTTCGTCCGGCAGCACGCGTCCGTCGCCACGCTCCCGCGCTGCCTTGGCTTTTTGTTCGGCATTGCTGGTTTCGCTGGCGCCGGTCTGCGGTTGCGCGCCGATGAACCCGGCGAGATCGTCGAAATCCAGCCGCTTCGACACCAGGTTCGCTTTCAGGAACGGCCGCGCGCCGCCGGTGGTCACTGCGGCCGAACCGCCGAGGTCGCTGTCGCCGACCTGGCCGGTGAACCTGTCGTAATGCCAGGTATCGCGGTCGCGGGTGAATCGGCCATTCAACCGGTACGGCGGCGTCGGCGGGATGGCCAGGCCCAGCAGCGGGTACAAGTCCTGCATGTCGCGCCCGATCAGCGTCAGCTGCAGATCGAAATCGCGCAGGCGCAGCGGGTCGAGCAGGGTGCCGCGCGCATGCGCGCGGGTTGGGCCGGCCTGCGCGTGCGCATCGATGCGGTACGGCTGCTCCCGTTCGCGCAGGGCCAGCGGCGATGCGGCGTTGCCTTGCAGCGCGAAACGTTCTCCGCTCCAGTGGCCTTCGCCCTGCACATCGATCGAGGACGCCCGTTCGCCCGGTTTGGGCGCAGCGCTCTGCAGGCGCACGTCGATGTCGGTTTTTTTCCTCGGGTCGAGGAATACCAGGTTGCCTTCATCGACCCACAATCGGCGGAACTCCACCCGGCCCTTCTCTCCGTCGGAGCGCAGGAAATTCCAGTTGCCCTTGCCGTCCGGGCCGGTTTCCAGCCGCAGCCGTGGCCTGGTCAGGCGGATTTCCGGAATGCGCACGGCCAAACGCAACAGGGGCCAGAAATCGACGTCGATCTCGGCGCGCTGGGCCGTAGCCATGGTCGGCTCCTTCGACCACTTTGCATTGCCGAAGCGCAATGCATCTCCACTGATCGTGATCACCCGGCCCAGGTCGACATCGAGGTCGCCGTCGATGCGGAATTCGCGGCCGGTGCGCGCGCTGACCTGGCGTTCGACCAGGGGCTTGAACCAGTTCCAGTCCCACAGGATCGCCAGGAGCACGATCGCGGCGGCCAGCGCCGCAAGGATGATCGTGGTCCGGCGCGACGGCCGGCGCCAGCGGAACGGCGTCTTGCGAGCAGGGACGCTCTCCATGTGGCCACTTGACCAGCAGCGGTGTCCACAGCGCGCGAAAAAGCCGCCTTGCGGCGGCTTCGGTTCAGTTGGCGGTATCGATCGAACCGCCGGTCAGGGCAGCACCTGCCGCGTCACCGCGACGAAGTGGCAGACGCTGCCGCCGATGACGAACAGGTGCCAGATCGCATGCGAGTAGGGGATCGATTCGCGATGGTAGAAGAACGTGCCCAGCGTGTAGAACGCACCGCCCGCGAGCAACCAGCCCAGCGTCCAGCCGTCCAGCGCGGACAGCATTGGTTTGATCGCGACGATCACCAGCCAGCCCATCGCGATGTACACGATCGTCGACAGCAGCTTGAAGCGTCCGGTGTAGAACAGCTTGAACGCCACGCCGGCGACCGCCAATGTCCAGATCGCCGCGAACAGCCCCCAGCCCCACGGCCCGCGCAGGCCGATCAGGGTGAACGGGGTATAGGTGCCGGCGATCAGCAGGTAGATCGCGCAATGGTCGAAGACCTTGAGCCGGCCCTTGGCGACGGGATGCTGGATCGCGTGGTACAGCGTGGAGGCGGTGTAGAGCAGCAACAGACTGATGCCGAACACGATCGACGCGCCCAGTTGCCAGCCATCGCCGTAGATCGCCGCCAAGGTGATCAGCACTGCGCTGCCGGCAAGCGCGGCGACCGCGCCCAGGCCGTGGGTCAGGGCGTTGGCGATTTCATCGCGGATGTCGACGATTTCGTGGCGCGGGGCGGTGCCGGCGTTCATGCGCGCAAATTACCGCAACGCAGCATGGCGTGCATCTGTACGCGGAACGGCCGTTCCGAATGGTGAATAAACCCTTCTCCCACCGGGAGAAGGTGGCGCGAAGCGCCGGATGAGGGCGTAAGCATCCGGTCGCGATGAAAGTTTCCGAGAGTCGGAATTCTCCCGCCCTCATCCGCCCCCGTATCAAGTACGGGGCAGGCTCTGCGGGCACCTTCTTCTCCCGAAGGGAGAAGGGAACGACATCAGTCCACCGCCACGCTGTGCGCGTGCTCGCGGGTGGCGGAGAAGCGCACGTCGGGCGCGCGTTCCTCGGCCAGCTGCAGGTTGACCCGGGTCGGGGCGAGGTAGACCAGCTCGCCGGCGGCGTCGACGGCTAGGTTCACCGCGTTCTTCTCGCGGAATTCCTCCAGCTTCTTCGCGTCGGCGCAATGCACCCAGCGGGCGGTGGCCACGCCAACGGGCTCGAAGCTGGCGTCCACGCCGTATTCGTCCTTCAGCCGGTACGCGACCACGTCGAACTGCAGCATGCCGACCGCGCCGAGGATCAGGTCGTTGCTCATCAGCGGGCGGAAGAACTGGGTCGCGCCTTCTTCGCTGAGCTGGGCCAAGCCCTTCTGCAGCTGCTTCAGCTTCAGGGGGTCGCGCAGGCGCGCGCGGCGGAACAGTTCCGGGGCGAAGTTGGGGATGCCGGTGAAGCTGATCGCCTCGCCTTCGCTGAAGGTGTCGCCGATGGAAATGGTGCCGTGGTTGTGGATGCCGATCACGTCGCCGGGAAACGCCTCGGCCGCGATCTCGCGGTCGCTGGCCATGAAGGTCAGCGCGTTGGCCAGCTTCACTTCCTTGCCGCTGCGGACGTGGAAAGCCTTCATCCCGGCCTCGAAGCGGCCCGAGCACACGCGCATGAACGCCACGCGGTCGCGGTGCTGCGGATCCATGTTGGCCTGGATCTTGAACACGAAGCCGGTTAGCTTGTTTTCGCCGGGTTCGACCTCACGCGTGGTGGTCGCACGGTGTTGCGGCGACGGCGCGTGTTCGACGAAGAAATCGAGCAGCGGCTGCACGCCGAAATTGTTGACCGCCGAACCGAAGAACACCGGGGTCTGCTCGCCGCGCAGGTATTTCGCCGCGTCGAACGGATGCGAGGCGCCCTGCACCAACTCCAGCTCGTCGCGCAGTTCGGACAGCATCTGCGCACCGATCTTCTCCTCCAGCGCCGGGTCGTCGATGGAGGCGAAGATGGTCGAATCCTGGCGGGTGAAGTTCTTGCCGGCCTCGTACAGGTGCACTTCGCCGGAAATCAGGTGGACCACGCCCTTCAGCCGCGATCCCATGCCGATCGGCCAGGTCACCGGCGCGCACTGGATGCCCAGCACCCGTTCTACTTCGTCCAGCAGCTCGATCGGTTCGCGGCCTTCGCGGTCGAGCTTGTTGATGAAGGTCATGATCGGCGTGTCGCGCAGGCGGCACACTTCCATCAGCTTGATCGTGCGTTCCTCGACGCCCTTGGCCACGTCGATGACCATCAACGCGCTGTCCACCGCAGTCAGCACGCGGTAGGTGTCCTCGCCGAAGTCGGCGTGGCCGGGGGTGTCGAGCAGGTTGACTATCTTGCCTTCGTAAGGGAACTGCATCACCGACGAGGTCACCGAGATGCCGCGCTCCTTTTCCAGCGCCATCCAGTCGGATGTCGCGTGGCGCGCGGCCTTGCGTCCCTTGACCGAGCCGGCCATCTGGATCGCGCCGCCGAACAGCAGCAGCTTTTCGGTCAGCGTGGTCTTGCCGGCGTCGGGGTGGGAGATGATGGCGAAGGTGCGGCGGCGCGCGGCTTCGGCGGCCACGCCGCTGTTCGGGTCGGACATGGGGACGGCGCCCGCAAGGGCGTTTCGGGGATTCGGGGAGGCGCGGATTATACGCCGTAGGCCCCCATCACGTCCCCGCGCCCGGTATCTTCATCGTGGGAGCGACGTAAGTCGCGATGCTTTTTCCGCCCTTGTTGTCGGAGCCAGAAGCAAAGCATTCGCGACTTACGTCGCTCCCACACCGGATGGCAGTTCGGGCGGCGGTTACCGTCCGCCAGGGAATTTCAGCTCACCCAGCGGCCCGAACATGCGGAACGGGATCGCCGCCAGCTGCATGCCGCGGTTGGCCTGCACGACGAAATGCAGGTGCGGCCCGGTGCTGAAACCGGTGTTGCCGGACAGGCCGATGCGCTGGCCCTGCTGCACGCGCTGGCCGACCCGCACCTGCACCCCGTCCCATTGCAGGTGCGCGTACACGGCCATGCTGCCGTCGTCGTGCAGGACGCGGATGAAGTTGGCGCGGCCGCCGAACTTCTCGCGGTTCAGGCTGGCTTTCTCGAAATCGGATTCGACCTGCATCACGGTGCCGGCGCGCGCGGCCAGGATCGGCGTGCCCACCGGCAGGGCGAAGTCGACCGCGTAGTAGTTCTGCGCGTCGTCGTGGCTGAAGCCGCCGCCCGGGCCCTGGTCGACGCGCACGCGGGCGTATTCGAACGGCACGCGGTACTGGAAACCCAGGTCGGGCCGTGCGGCCGGGTTGCCGGGCAGGGCGTCGAGCTCCAGCTCGTAGTCGCCGGCGGCGAATTCGTCTTCCAGCACGATCTCGGCGACGCGGCTGCTGGCGCGCGCGGCAATGGTCGCGCGCAAGGGCAGGGTCGGGGTGGCGCGCACGTTGCGGCTGCGCTTGAAGCGCAGTTCGACCTCGGCCGGGCCGTACAGGCTGTTGTCGGCCCAGACCTGGTACGAGGGGCCGCGGCTTTCCACGCGCAGGCGCACCATCGCGCCGGGCGGATTGCGGAACGGAATGATGCTGACATCACGCGCGGAAGCGACCGAGGCGTCAGGCGGGCGGTCGCCGTAGTGGGTGACGCCGTTCTTGTCCTTCCAGCGATACAGGCGCGAGGCTTCGCCCGGCATGGACCCGGCCAGCAACAACGCCGCCAGGCCGAACAACAGCCACGGGCGACACGCGCGGTTCATGGCTGGCAGGTTTTCGACAGGTTCAACGCGCGCGCGACCTCGCCCAGGTCGAACGCGGACAGCGACAGATCGTCGTCGACCGCGTACAGCACGCCGGCGGGAAAACGCGGCGTGCCGGCGGCATACAGGGCAATGCCGTCGGTGTTGGCGGTGGCGTCGCCGGTGAAAGTGCCCATCGGGCGCAGGTTGTCACGGTCGAACACGCGGAACAAGGTCGGCTTCAGCTGGTCCACCGCGACCCAATAGCCGCGCTGGTCGGCATCGCAGTTCCACAGGGCGACGCCCTCCGGATCGGCGACGAACGCGGGCAGGTCGTCGCCGCGATAGCGGCCCTGCAGGGTGTAATCGCGCAAGGTGCGCGTGCTGCGCGGGTCTTCCTCGGCGATCAGCAGGCGATCGTTGGCCACGTCGCCGGCGATCGACTCGACCATGCGCAACGCGCCCGACCGGCCGGTGTCGCCGAATGCGCCGAGATAGGTCGCCTTCACCGTGCCGTCGTCGTCCTGGTCCACGCGGAAGCGCTTGATCCGTTCGCCCAGCTCGGCCAGCGGCGGTGGCACCCAGTCGTTTTCCTTGTCGTGGGAACGCGTGCCGTTTCCGCTGCGGACCATGTAACTGTCGGTGACGAACACTTCCAGTTGGCCGGGACCGGCCTCGTGCAACCACAGCCCGTAGGGCGCCCGCAGCACGTCGTCGCCGAAGCTCAGCAACGGTCGGAACTCCGGCAGCCCGAACACTTGCACGCGATGGTTGTCGCGTTCGGCCACCAGCAGCAGGTCGCCGAACACGGCCACGCCGTTGGGCCGGTTGAACTGGCCGGGCTGCTGGCCGCGCTCGCCCACCGTGCGCAAGCGTTGGCCGCTGTCGCCGTCGAACACCACCAGGCGGTGGCTGGACTTGGCGGTGGCGATCACCCAGGGCGTGCCGGTCTCGCTGGGCCATACGGCCAGGGAGTCCAGTTCGTCGCCGGGGGAAGGCGCGGAACGCCAGGCCTCCGGAACCATTGCATCGGCCTTCACTGGCGCTGTGGTGCGCGGGGTACTGGCGCAACCGGCCAGCAGGAGGACCAGGACCCCAATCCATGGCTGAAAACGTTTCATATGCAAAGTATGCGTTAAGTCCTTGCCGACATTGCTGAATTGGCGATGGTTTCCACTGCAAATAATTTATCGCTTTATCGGCATGAAGCGATTGACAGGCGGGGCGATGGGCTGGCAAAGTGCCCGCACCATCGAGACCGGCTGAGGGACAGGCCCTTTGAAGCCGGGGCAACCGACGGACGCGCAAGCTTCCGTGGACGGTGCCAAATCCTGCGGGGACCCGCGCAAGCGAAGCGTCCGCCGAAAGATGGTTCGAACGCGCCTTCCCGGCGCGGCGAACGCGGGCTCCGCGAAGCTCGATGGCCGTTTCAGTTTCCTTGGAACCGCCATGAGTGTCGTGAACGCAAAGCCGCAGACTTCCTTCCCCCAGACCACCGCGCGCGTCGATCGTGGCGTGCGTGCCGTCCGCGGTGAGTTCCCTGTCGTTCTGGCCCTGCGCCACGCCGGCCCCCGCTCGGTGATCTTGCGTTACGAAGTGCAGGGCCCGGCGGACGCGCCGGTGGTGTTCGTCGCCGGCGGCATTTCCGCGCATCGCCATATCGCCGCCAGCGTCGAGTTCCCGGAAAAAGGCTGGGCCAACGAACTGGTCGGCGCAGGCCGTGCGCTGGATCCGGCGCAGCGCCGCATCCTCGCCTTCGACTTCGTCGGCGCCGATGGCAAGCTCGATGCGCCGATCGATCCCGCCGACCAGGCCGACGCGATCGCCGCGCTGCTGGATGCGCTGGAAATCGAACGGCTGCAAGCCTTCGTCGGTTATTCCTACGGCGCGCTGGTCGGCCAGCACCTGGCCGTCCGCCATCCACACCGGCTGGGCAAGCTGATCGCGGTCAGCGGCGCGCACAAGCCGCATCCGTTCGCCGCCGCGTGGCGCGCGCTGCAGCGCAAGTCCGTGGCCCTGGGCCAGTTGCAGTGCGCCGACCAGCAGGGGCTGTCGCTGGCGCGCCAGTTCGCCATGCTCAGCTACCGCACGCCGGAGGAATTCGGCGAACGTTTCGACGCGCTGCCGGAAATCGTCAACGGCCGCGTGCGCGTGGCCGCCGAAGACTATCTCGACGCGGCCGGCGCGCAGTACGTCGCGCGCACGCCGGTCACCGCGTTCCTGCGCCTGTCCGAATCCATCGACCTGCACCGCGCCGATCCGCAGCAGATCGGCGTGCCGACCACCGTGGTCGCGGTCGAAGGCGACCGCCTGGTGCCGCTCGCCGACCATGTCGCCCTGGTCGAAGGCCTGGGCACGCTCGGCCACCTGCGCATCGTGCGCTCGCCCTACGGCCACGACGCTTTCCTGAAGGAAACCGATCGCATCGACGCCATCCTCAAGGCCGTGATCGACGAACCGGCACGGCGCGCAGGTGCAGCCAACGATGGCACCGCTTTCGACCACGCCTCCCGCATTCCCAATCTCTGACTTCCGCAAGGCCGCCCCCATGAGCATCCAGCCAGAATCGCCCGCCTGTACCGCCGCCACCGCCGCCGTGCGCGCCGGCATCGACCGCGACACCGCCTACGGCGCGGTGACCCCGCCGATCGTGCTGTCGTCGAACTTCAGCTTCGATGGCTTCGGCAACAAGCGCCAGTACGACTACACCCGCAGCGGCAACCCGACACGCGACCTGCTGGCCGAAGCGCTCGCCGAACTGGAAGGCGGCGCCGGCGCGGTGGTCACCGCCACCGGCATGGGCGCGATCACCCTGGTGCTGCATGCGTTGCTGCAGCCGGGCGACAAGCTGGTCGTGCCGCACGACGCGTACGGCGGCAGCTGGCGTTTGTTCAACGCGCTGGCGAAGAAGGGCCACTTCGAACTGATCACCGCCGACCTGACCGATCCGCGTTCGCTGGCCGACGCGCTGGCGCAGTCGCCGGCCGTCGTGCTGGTCGAAACCCCGTCGAACCCGCTGCTGCGCGTCACCGACCTGCGCTTCGTCATCGACGCCGCGCACAAGGCCGGCGCGCTGGCCGTGGTCGACAACACCTTCCTGTCGCCGGCGCTGCAGCGTCCGTTCGAATTCGACGCCGACATCGTGCTGCATTCGACCACCAAGTACATCAACGGCCACAGCGACGTGGTCGGCGGTGCAGTGATCGCGAAGACTCGGGAACACCATGAGCTGCTGACCTGGTGGGGCAACGCGCTGGGCCTGACCGGTTCGCCGTTCGACAGCTTCCTGACCCTGCGCGGCCTGCGCACGCTGGATGCGCGCCTGCGCGTGCACCAGGAGAATGCCACTGCCATCGCAACGCTGCTCGATGGGCACGCGGCGGTGGCGAAGGTGTATTTCCCGGGGCTGGAATCGCATCCGGGTCATGCGCTGGCCGCGCGCCAGCAGAAGGGTTTCGGCGCGATGATCTCGTTCGAACTGGAAGGCGGCGAAGCCGAAGTACGCGCCTTCATCGATGGCCTGCGTTACTTCACCCTGGCCGAATCGCTGGGCGGCGTCGAAAGCCTGGTTGCGCATCCGGCTTCGATGACCCACGCGGCGATGACGGCGGAGGCGCGCGCCAAGGCCGGCATTTCCGACGGCCTGCTGCGCCTGTCGGTGGGCATCGAAGCTGCCGAAGACCTGGTGGCCGACCTGTCTGCCGCGCTGGAACGCGCGCAGGCGGTGGCCGAAGCGTCGAAACGCAAGTTCGCCGACGCATGAGCGCTGTCGTCCGACTCGCGCCGGCGCAGGAGCCCGCGCCGGCGCGCATCGCGTTGTTCGGCACCGGCGTGGTCGGCAGCGCCTTCGTCGCGCGCTACCTGCACCTGCGCGAGCGTGGCGTGCATCTGCCGGATATCGCATGGTTGGCGAATTCGCGCATTGTGCTGGAATGTCGTGATGATCTTGCCGTCATGATTGAACAGGCGCGTGCTTTTTCTCCCCCTTTGCAAAAGGGGGATACAGGGGGATTTGCTTCTCCCGCGGAAATCCCCCCCAGCCCCCCTTTTGCAAAAGGGGGAGTCGAAAAGTGCTTACGTCGTGGCGACATCGTCGTCGACGCCACCGCCAGCGAAACGGTCGCCGGGAAGCATGCGCAATGGCTGGCACGCGGCATCCACGTGGTCACCGCCAACAAGCTGGGCAACGGCGCCGACTGGTCGCGCGCGCAGGCCATCCGCCAGGCTGGCGAAAGCGGCGCGCGCTATGGAGACAGCGCCACGGTCGGCGCGGGGTTGCCGCTGATCCGTTCGATCCGCGAACTGGTCCGCGGCGGCGACCGCATCCATCGGGTCGAAGGCGTGCTGTCGGGCTCGCTGGCGTGGTTGTTCAACCACTACGACGGCATGCGCCCGTTCTCCGGCTTCGTGCGCAAGGCGAAGGAAGCCGGCTACACCGAGCCGGACCCGCGCATCGACCTGTCCGGCGAAGACGTGCGCCGCAAGCTGCTGATCCTGGCCCGCGCCGCCGGCTTGCCGCTGCAGGCGGCGGATATCCGCGTCGATTCGCTGGTGCCGGCGGCGCTGGCGGCGTTGCCGGCCGGGGAAGTCGATGCCCAACTCGATCAACTCGACCTGCCGTTGGGCGAGCGTTTCCGCGAGGCTTATCGCAACGGCGAGAAACTGCGCTTCCTCGGCCGCTTCGACAGCGAGGGCAATGCCAGCGTCGGCCTCGCCACGCTGCCCGCCGACCATCCACTGTGCGGCGGCAGCGGCACCGACAACAAGGTTGCGATCTTTAGCGACCGCTACGACACGAATCCGCTGGTAATCCAGGGGCCGGGTGCAGGCGCAGAGGTCACCGCTGCGGCATTGCTCGATGACGTGCTCGGCATCAATGCGCCACCGTTTCCGTTCGCTATGTAATTGATTCGCTTGAATGTCGGGTATCTGTCGTGTTGCTGTCGTGGTCATGTCACCGTCGCATCGACAAAGATTCCATGGGTATCGACAATATCCAAAGGAATCCAGCAAATGGCATCGGACGTGAAGCTAGACACACGCCTCATTAGGAAATTGCGTGAGGACAAGGGCTGGTCCCAGGAGCATCTTGCCGCGGTCTCTGGGTTGAGCGTTCGTACCATCCAGCGCCTTGAAGCCGAGGGTAATGCGTCCTTGGAGTCCAGGTCCGCCATCACGCTCGCACTCGGCGTCGAACCTTTGGCATTGGATGAAGCCATGAAGTCTCCTGTCGTTGAGTTGCCTCCGACATTGACCGTCGATGTCATCAAGGCGCGGCCTGCTATCGACCTCTTCAAGGTCGCTCAGCTGATTGCGCTCGTGGTCGGGCTCATGATCGCGATGGGCTATGTCGTTGGGAGGGACTTGGCAAAGCGGGATAACCAGATAAACGCTTCGTGCAAGGCCAACCCAGCCGACTGCCGTCGATAGGATCCGGAGATCGCTTAGTGCGGTAGGGCAGGTCAAGACCCGCCCGATGCATGGCTGCTCAACCGTAATGGCATTCCTGCGGCACCTGCTGATCGGGCAGGTAGTCGTCCGGGTCGCGGTCGTCGTACTGCCTGCGCAATTCGGCCAGGCGCTGGCGCAGCTGCGCGAAAGTCGCCGCATGCGCGGGGTCGGTCGCCAGGTTGCGACGCTCGTCGGGATCGTTGGCGAGGTCGTACATCTCGTACTCGCGCGGTTCGCGCCAGAACTCGATCAGCTTCCATCGCGCATTGCGCACGCCCCGGTGCGGGCGTACGCAGTGCACGCCGGGGTATTCGTAATACTCGTACAGGAAGTCCTTGCGCCATTCCGTGGGTTGCCCCTCGACCAGAGGCTTCCAACTGTCGCCTTGCATGGTCGCGGGCACCGGTGCTCCGCCGAGCTCCAGCAGGGTCGGGGCCAGATCGATGTTCAGCGCGAAGTGCGCGTCGTCGAAGCGTCCCTGTTCGATGCCGCCGGGCCAGCGCAGCAGCAGCGGGATGCGGATCGACGGCTCGTACATCAGGCGCTTGTCGAACAGGCCGTGCTCGCCGAGGAAGAAGCCGTTGTCGGTGGTGTAGACCACCAGCGTGTCCTCGGCCAGGCCGGCCTGTTGCAGGTAATCGAGCACGCGGCCGACGTTCTCGTCCACGCCCAGCAGCACGCGGTAGTAGTTGCGCATGAACTGCTGGAAGTTGGTCCGCGCCAGCGCTTCGCCCTGCGGGCCGCCGGGTTTTGCGCCCCGACGGAAGTCGGGCATATCGGCGATCCGCATCATCGTGCCGCGTACCGCTTGCGAACGCGCTTCCAGCGGTTCGTCGAAGCTGGCCGGCAGCGGGATTTCCACGTCCTCGAAACGCTTGCGAAAACGTGGGGCCGGGTTCCAGTCGCGGTGCGGCGCCTTGAACTGGTAGAGCAGGGCGAACGGCCTGTCGCGCGGCGCGTTGCGCAGGAAGTGCAGGGCGTGGTCGCCGATCACGTCGTCGGTATGGCCTTGCTGCGGGCGCCACTGCCCATCGATCCACATCGGCGGGTCGAAGTAGGTGCCCTGGCCCCTGATCATCGCGGTGTAGTCGTAACCCTGCGGCAAAGTGTTGATGTGCCACTTGCCGACCATGCCGGTGTGGTAGCCCTGTGCGCCCAGCAGGATCGGCCAGGTTTGCGCATTGCGCAGCGGCGGTTCGGCAGTGAAGCCGGAATCCTCGCCATTGGTGCGCATGCCGTGGACGTGCGAGTACTGCCCCGTCAGGAAGGTCGCACGGCTGGGCAGGCACAGCGAATTGGTGACGAAGGCCTGGTCGAAGCGCAGGCCTTCGTTGCCGATGCGGTCGAGGTTCGGCGTCTGCAGGATCCGGTTGCCGTACAGGCTCATCGCCGAGCGCGCATGGTCGTCGGTCATGATGAAGACGATGTTCGGGCGGCGCATGGTGCGGTTGCGCACCGCGGCAGGAGCGCAGCCGCCGAACAGCGCGGTCGCCGCGCCTGCGCCCAATCCTTTCAGTAGCGTGCGGCGGTCCGATCTTCGCGGACATGTGGCGTGCTCCACTCGACGAACCCGATCGTTCGCCGGGATCATAGCCGCGCAAGCGTCGCCGTCGTTCGGCGAGGGCCACAGCGAAAGCTCGCCGCGCCCGATCTTTCGATCATCGGTGCGACCGCATGCGGATCAGCACTCGATGACGTTCACCGCCAAGCCGCCGCGGCTGGTTTCCTTGTACTTGTCCTGCATGTCGCGGCCGGTGTCGCGCATGGTCTTGATGACCTTGTCCAGCGAGACCTTGTGCTTGCCGTCGCCGCGCATGGCCATGCGGCTGGCGTTGATCGCCTTGACCGCGCCCATCGCGTTGCGCTCGATGCACGGGATCTGCACCAGTCCGCCGATCGGATCGCAGGTCAGGCCAAGGTTGTGTTCCATGCCGATCTCGGCGGCGTTCTCGATCTGCGAAGGCGTGCCGCCCAGCGCGGCGGTCAGGCCGGCGGCGGCCATCGAGCAGGCCACGCCGACTTCGCCCTGGCAGCCGACTTCCGCGCCGGAAATCGACGCGTTTTCCTTGTACAGGATGCCCACCGCCGCGGCGGTCAGCAGGAAATCGAACACGCGCGCCTCATCGGCGCCGGCGCAGAAGCGGTCGAAGTAATGCATCACCGAAGGAATGATGCCGGCCGCGCCGTTGGTCGGTGCGGTGACCACGCGGCCGCCGGCGGCGTTTTCCTCGTTCACCGCCAACGCGTACAGGTTGACCCAATCCAGGGTGGTCAGCGGGTCGCGCATCGCCGCTTCCGGCTTGCTCGACAGTTCGGCGAAAAGCGCCGGCGCGCGCCGCGCCACGTGCAGGCCGCCGGGCAGGGTGCCTTCCTCGCGGATGCCGCGGGCGACGCAGCTCTGCATCGCCGCCCAGATTTCGCGCAGGCCGGCGCGGATGTCGTCTTCGCTGCGCCAGGACTTTTCGTTCTCGAACATCAGCGCGGCGATGCTCAGGCCGCTGCGCTGGCACTGCGCCAGCAATTCGTCGCCGGTCTTGAACGGATACGGCAGCGGCGTGGTGTCGGCGACGATGCGGTCTTCGGCCGCATCGTCCTGGTTGACCACGAAGCCGCCGCCGACCGAGTAGTAGTCGCGCGTGGCGATGACTTCGTCGTTGGCGTCGTAGGCGGTGAAGCGCATGCCGTTGGTGTGATAGGGCAGCTTCTGCCGCTTGTTCATCAGCAGGTCGCGCTTCTCGTCGAAGGCGACGGCGTGGGTGCCGCCCAGCGTGATGCGCTTCTCGCCGCGGATGCGTTCCAGCGCCGGCGGGATGATGTCGGGATCGATCAGGTTGGGCAGGTGCCCTTCCAGGCCCATCAGCACGGCCTTGTCGGTGCCATGGCCGCGCCCGGTCAGGGCCAGCGAGCCGAATACCTCGGCGCGGATGCGGGCGACGTCGCCGAGGCGGCCGGGTTCTTCCAGCCAGCGCGAAACGAAGCGCGCCGCGGCGCGCATCGGGCCGACGGTGTGGGAGGAGCTCGGACCGATGCCGATCTTGAACAGGTCGAAGGTGCTGACTGACATTCGCGTATTCTACGGCCCCTCGTTGCCGGCACGTCCCGCAACGCAACGATACGGCTGCGAACCTTGGCCCTGATCCTTTACCAGCGCGACGATTGCCACCTCTGCGACCAGGCCCTGGCCATGCTGGCCGCGGCGCGCGCGCCCGACTTCGACAGCGTGTTCATCGACGATGACAACGTGCTGGAAGCGCGCTACGGCGTCCGCGTGCCGGTGTTGCGGGAGACGGTCAGCGGCGCGGAGCTGGACTGGCCGTTCGACGCGGCGAAGCTGGCGGACTTCCTCAGCCGCCGGGTTTAGCACCGGCGGGCGGGGCGGTTTTGGGCCGGAACACCGTGTATTGCGCCGAAAGCAGTTTCCAGCCGTCCGCGTCGCGCCGCGCGGTCAAGCCGACGGTCATCGAACGCGATTGCTCCTTCATGGTCATCGTGGCGCGCGTGCTGATCACCGCGAAATCGCCGTGCAGGCGCACCGCGTAAGGTTCGAACTGCATCGGCGGCGCGTCGACCTTCTGGTCGGGCCTGTAGAACGACAGCACCTTGTCGTGCTCGTCGACTTCGCCGAGCGGGCTGATCTCGACGAATTGCGGATCCACCACGGCTTTCAGCGCATCCAGGTCGAACTGCGCCTCGGCACGGAAGTAGCGTTGTGCGGCTTCCTCGGGACTGCTTGCGCCGTCGCCGGCGAACGCGACGCATGGCAGGCCCGCAACCAGCGCGGCGAGGAAGAACGGCAGGAAGCGGAGCGGCATGGCGGATTTCCCGGAACGGAACGATGCACGCAGTGTCCGCGTCCGCTCCGGGCCCGCATGGGCTGGAAGTCACGCGGCGCGCATTCCCGCCGGTCCGGCACAACGCGGGCGCTTATTTCGCCTTGAACACGACCTTGGTGCTGATCGCCACTTCGTTCGGAAGGCTGCTGGTATCGGTCCAGTCGCCGCCGCCGACGCCGAAGTCGAGGCGCTTGACCGTCGCCTTGCCGGCCAGCACCGGCTGTGCGCCGGGCGTCCAGGTGAAGGTCAAGGTGACCGGCTTGGTCACGCCGCGCAGGGTCAGGTTGCCATCGGCGGCGTACTGGTTGCCGCCGAGCGAACGGAACTTGGTCGCGGTGTAGCGGGCCTGGGCGAACTTGGCCACGTCGAAGAAGTCGGCCGACTGCAGGGTGGAATCGCGGTCTTCGTTGCCGGTCTTGGTGCCGGCCAGGCCGATGGTCACGTCCAGCTTGGACGCGGCCAGCTTGGCCGGATCGAAGCTCAGCGTGGTGCTGAAGCTGCCGAAGCGACCGCTGAACACCTCGCCGTCGTACTTGCTGGCGAAGGCGAGGGTGGAGCCGGGCGCCTGCACGTAATCGGCGGCGCGGGCGGACGATGCCATCATCGCGACCAGGGCGGCGGCGGTCAGGGCGGGGCTGGTGAATTTAGACGACATGGCTGCGGTCCTCGGGGGCAAGGGTTTCGTCGGTGGGGGATTTCAGCCAGCTGCGCGGCAACATGCGCGCCAGCGTGGCGTCGTGCTGGAACAGGTGGTGGTAGAGCGCTGCGCCGGCATGCGCCGCGACCAGCGCGATCAACAGCCAGAAACCCCATTCGTGCAATTCGTGGGTCAAGGCCTTCAGCGCATCGTCCGGCGCCACCAGCTTGGGCATGGCGAACAGGCCGAAGAACTTGAACGGGCGCAGGCCGCTGGCCGAGTCGTACAGCCAGCCGCTCAACGGGATGCCCAGGGCCAATGCATACAGCAGGAAATGGGTCAGCGAGGCGGCGGCATGCTGCCAGCCCGGCGTGCCGGCGACCGGCTTCGGTGCGCCCGCGTACACGCGCCAGCCCAGCCGCACCAGCATCAACGCCAGCACGGTGATGCCGAACGACTTGTGCATCGTGTAGACCCAGAAATATTTCGGGGTCTTGGGCAATTCGTCCATGATCAGGCCGACCACGCCCAGGCCGAGGATCAGCACCACGATCAACCAGTGCAGGCTCTGGCTGACGGTACCCCAGCGGTCGTCGGTGTTCTTCAGGGTCATTGGGCGGGCTCTTGGGTGGAAGTGGAAGAAGGCGGGACGATGGGCGGCGCGTCGTCGTCGGGTTCGGCGTCGCCGCGCTTGCGCACGGCTTCGGCCTCGATGCGCAGTTCGACGCTGTCGCCGATCACCGACTTCCACGCGTCGATGCCGAATTCCGCGCGGCTGATCGTCGCCGTGGCGGAAAAGCCGGCGGTGCGGCGGAACGGCGGCAGCGGATGGCGCTTCAGCGCGTTGAGGGTCACGTCGAGTTTCACCGGTTTGGCCACGCCGTGCAGGGTCAGGGTTCCATACACAGAGGCGCGATCCGGGCCGTTGGGTTCGACCCGGGTCGAAACGAAGGTCGCGGTGGGGTAGCGCTTCGCATCCAGCAGGTTGCCGGCGAGCGCGGCGCGGTTCCAGTCGGCATCGCCCAGGTCGGCGCGCTCCAGCGGCACGCTGACCTCGAGCCGGGCCGTGGTCCAGTCGTCCGGGTCGAAGCGCAGGGTGCCGGTGCTGCCGGATACGGTGCCGATGGCCTGCGAGAAACCGGCATGGCTGACCGCGAAGGCCACCCGGGTGTGCACCGGGTCGAGCGCGTAGGTGGCCGTCGCCGCGAAAACGGCCGGCGACGCGAACAGCAGCAAGGCGGAGGCAAGGATGCGCATGTCCGGGATTCTAGGCGGACTGGCTGAAGCCCCGCTGCTTGCACGCGCAACAGTCCATTGCGAGGATGCCCGGCACGGCGGGACAGGGAGGACCGGCAATGGCGGACGCGGGAGGTAACAGGTGCGGCTGAACTGGCGGGCCTGGTTGGCGCTGGCATGCATGGCATGGCTGGCGGCCCCGGCGCGCGCCGGCCTGCCGGAAACCCCGCGCGTACGCCAACTGACCGTCGCCGACGGCCTGCCTTCCAATGCGGTTTGGGACGTCGCCGAAGACGCCGACGGCTACCTGTGGTTGGCCACGGGCGACGGACTGGCCCGCTACGACGGAATCGATTTCAAGGTCTGGCGCATCGGCCAGGGCCTAAGCGCGAACGTGGTGCAGAGCATCGCCATCGACCGCGGCAACCGGGTGCTGGCCGGCACGCTCGGCCAGGGTCTGGCGATCTTCGACGCCGAACGCAAAGGCTTCCGCTATCTGAACCGTCGCACCCAGCCGGCGCTGGACGGCGACAGCGTGTGGACGGTGACCAGCACCGCCAATGGCGACATCTGGTTCGGCGTGGAAAAGGCGGGCCTGTACCGGCTGGCGGCGAACGGCCGCCTCGACCATTACCTGCCGCGCGCCGGCGATCCGCGCAGCCTGCCCAGCACGATGGTGACTTCGCTGCACGTGGCGCCGGACGGCACGTTGTGGATCGGCACCGACCGCGGCGTGGCGCGCTGGACCGGGCGCGATTTCGCGCGCGTGCCCGATGCGGCGCTGGTCCACCCCTACGTGACCCGCCTGTATGCCGACCGCAGCAATGCGTTGTGGATCGGCACGATCATGGGCGGAAGCCTGTATCGCGCCGATGGCGGCTACCTGCGCGAACCCTGGGTGGTCGAAGGCGGCATGGTGATCTACGGCACCCTGCTGCAGGACCGGCAGGGCACTTATTGGCTGGATGCGTTCGAAGGCCTGTATCGCGCCGAAGAAGACGTGGTCTGGCACGTGCCGCTGTACAGCGCGGTGATCCAGGGAACGACCAAGCCGCAGTTCACCGACGCGATGGAGGACGCCGAGGGCGGACTGTGGTTTTCCAGCTCGGATTCCGGCCTGTGGTACCTGACGCCTGACTGGCGCCAGTTCTCGGTGCTGACCAAGCGCGCGGACAAGCCCGACTCGCTGGGCAATCCGCAGGTCTACCAGTTGGCGCCGTCGCGCAGCGGCGCGATCTGGGCGGTCGGCACCAGCGGCACGCTCGACGAGATCGATCCGGAAACCGGTGCGGTCGTGCACCGCGTCGAGAACATCGGTCCCGGCACCATCGCCAGCTCGGTGTTCGAGGATCGCGACGGCTTGGTCTGGGTCGGCACGCCGGGCGGCGTGACCCGCTACGACCCGGCCACGCGCGCACAACGGCGCTGGCGCGCCGGCGACGCGCGCGACGCGGCGCTGAGCGACGACGTGACCTACATCGCCCAGGACGCCGCCGGACTGATCTGGACGGCCAACCTGCGCGGCGACCTGCAGGCACGTCGGCCCGACGATAGCGGCGTGGTCGAACAGCTCCCGCTCGGCGACGCCCGCGGCGTGGGCCCGGGCGAACAGTTGCATTTCCTCGGCGCCGGTCCCGGCTCGGCGGTGTGGTTGGCCGACAGCCGCGGGGTGCGTGCCTGGAATGCGCGCGAACGACGCTTCACCGGCGTGCCCGGGTTGCCGGAAGAGGCGGTGACCGCGTTCGCCTTCGACGAAAACGGCGATGTCTGGCTCGCCGGCCTGGGCTACGTCGAACAATACCGGCGCGCCGGCGCGCAATGGCGGTTGCAGCGCCGCCTCGATGCGAAGCAGGGAATGCCGCAGATCGAATTCAGTGGCGTGGTGGTCGACCGCCGCGGGGTCCTGTGGCTGTCGTCGGCGCGCGGACTGCTGCGGTTGGATCCGGCCAGCCGTTCGCTGCGCCTGTACGGCGTTCGCGATGGCCTGCCGGGCCAGGAAATCATCGCACCCCCGATCCTGCGCCCGCAGGACGGCCGGATCATCGCCAGCGCCGCGCATGGCCTGGTGATCTTCGATCCGCTGGCCTTGCGCCCGTCGCGCGAACCGCCGCGGCTCAACGTGGAATCGATCGGCGTACAGTCCGCCGACGGTCCGCGCCTGCTGCCGGTCCGCGGCGGCTTCCACTTGGCGCCCGGCGATCGCGACCTGCGCGTGGTCGCCCACCTCGAGTCGTTCAAGAACGCCGCCAGCCATCGCTATCGCTTCCGCCTGTCCGGCGTCGATGCGGATTGGGCCGAAGTCGGCGCGAGCGGCGAACGCATATACACCCAGTTGCCGCCCGGCAATTACCGCCTGGAAATCGTCGGCGCCACCGCCGACAACGTGTGGTCGAAGCCGCAGGTGCTGCAGTTCGTCGTCGATCCCGCGTGGTGGCAGACCTGGTGGGCGCGCGGCGCGGCGATCGCGCTGGTCGTGCTCAGCCTGTTCCTCGCCGCCGCCAGTTACCGTCGACGCCTGCGCAGGCGCAACGCATGGCAGTTGACCGTGCACAAGCGCGAGCTGGCCGAACAGGCTTCGCTGGCCAAGACCCGCTTCCTCGCCACTCTCGGCCATGAAGTGCGCACGCCGATGACCGGCGTGCTGGGCATGAGCGAACTCCTGCTGGCGACGCCGCTGGACGAACGCCAGCGCGGCTACACCACCGCGATCCAGAGCGCCGGCAAGCACCTGCTGCGCCTGGTCAACGACGCGCTGGACCTGGCCAGGATCGAGGCGGGGAAACTCGACCTGGACGAACAGGCGTTCGACCCGCGCGCGCTGTTCGCCGAGCTGACCGCGCTGTGCGAACCGATCGCGCGACAACGCGGGCTGTCCTTCGCCGCGACCGTGGATGCGGGCGTGCCTGCCGCCCTGCGCGGCGATCCGCTGCGGGTGCGGCAGATCCTGCTCAACCTGCTCAACAACGCATTGAAGTTCACCGAGCAGGGCGGCGTGAGCCTGCACGCCAGGCCGCGCGACGGCGGCGTGCGCTTCAGCGTCGACGACACCGGGCCGGGCATCAGCGTGGCGCAGCAGGAGCGCTTGTTCCAGCGCTTCGAACAAGCCGAAGGCGCCCGCACCCGGGCGCGTTACGGCGGCAGTGGCCTGGGCCTGGCCATCTGCCAGGAACTGGCGCTGGCGATGGGCGGCCGCATTGCCGTGGAAAGCGCGCCGGGCGCGGGCACGCGCTTCCATGTCGACCTGCCATTGCCGCCCGCGGCGCCGGTCTTGGCGGATGCGCCCGTGGTGTCGCCCGTGCCGCATCGCGAGCTCGACCTGTTGTTGGTCGAAGACGATCCGACCGTGGCCGAGGTCATCGCTGGCCTGCTGCGCGCACGCGGCCATCGCGTGCAGCACGTGGCCCACGGCCTGGCCGCGCTGGCCGAAGTCGCGGTTCAGCGCTTCGACCTGGCCGTGCTCGATCTGGATCTGCCGGGGCTTGATGGCCTCGCCTTGGCCCGGCAACTGCGCGCGCAGGGATTTGCCGCGCCATTGCTCGCGGTCACCGCGCGCGCCGACGGCGAGGCCGAGCCGCTGGCCAGGGAGGCGGGTTTCGATGGTTTCCTGCGCAAGCCGGTGACCGGCGACATGTTGGCCGAGGCGATCGGAGCATTGCTCGATCCGCAGTCGTAGCCGCCTTTCGTAGAGTCGAGCTTGCTCGACTGCTTTGCCTTTCGGCGGCGGAGAGCAGAACAGTCGAGCAAGCCCGACTCTACGAAAGCGGATTGATGAATGTGGGAGCGGCCAAGGCCGTTCCCACAAGGAATCGTCAGCGCTGGCTCAGTTCGTGCACCGCATCGACCAGCACTGCGACGTGGTCGGGATTCATGTCGGGCGACATGCCATGGCCCAGGTTGAACACGTGGCCATCGCGCGAGCCGCCGTTGCCGGCGGCATAGCTGTCCAGCGCCTGCTTCGCCTGCGCACGGATCGCGTCGGGCGAGCCGTACAGCGTCGCCGGATCCAGGTTGCCCTGCAGCGCGACCTTGCCGCCGGTGCGGCGCGCGGCTTCGCCCAGCTCGACCAGCCAGTCCACGCCGATGCCTTCGGCGCCGCTGTCGGCGAGTTCTTCCAGGTACGGCGCATTGCCCTTGCCGAACAGGATCAACGGCGCGCGTTCATCGCCTTCTCCACGTTGCAGTTCGCGCGCGATGCGCTGCAGGTAGGGCAGGGAGAATTCGCGGTACATCGCCGGCGACAAGACGCCACCCCAGGTGTCGAATACCTGCAGCGCCTGCGCGCCGGCCGCGCGCTGCGCCGACAGGTAGGCGACCACCGCATCGGTGTTGACCGACAGCAGCCTGTGCAGCGTGGCCGGGTCGTTCAGCGCCATCGCCTTGATCTTCGAATAGTTGTCGCTGCCGCCGCCTTCGACCATGTAGCAGGCCAGCGTCCACGGACTGCCGGAGAAACCGATCAGTGGAACCTTGCCGTCCAGCTCGCGGCGGATCAGCCGCACCGCGTCCATCACGTAGCGCAGCCCGGTTTCCATGTCCGGCACGGCGAGTTTTTCCGCGTCGGCCATCGTGCGCACGGTGCGTTCGAACTTGGGGCCTTCGCCTTCGACGAAGTACAGGCCCAGGCCCATCGCGTCGGGCACGGTGAGGATGTCGGAGAACAGGATCGCGGCGTCCAGGTCGAAGCGGCGCAGGGGCTGCAGGGTGATCTCGCAGGCGATCTCGGGGTTCTTGGCCATGCCGAGGAAACTGCCGGCCTTGGCGCGGGTTTCGCGGTATTCCGGCAGGTAGCGCCCGGCCTGGCGCATCAGCCACACGGGCGTGCAGTCGGTGGGCTGGCGGCGGAGGGCGCGGAGGAAGCGGTCGTTCTTCAGTGCGGTGGGAGACATTTTGTTCCGGAAAGTTGGTCTGTCGTTCCGAGCCGAAGGCGAGGAATCTGTTTTGCTTTGCCGCGGGCAAAAAGCAGATCCCTCACTGCGTTCGGGATGACATTCGGGTAAGGATCAGCCTTTCGGCGCTTCCGCGCCCTGCACGAACATCTGCTGGAAGCCGCGCTTGATGTGCCCGTCGCGCGCCTTTTCGAATGCCGCCGTGGCCTCGTCCTGCAGCAGGTACTGCTCGCGCTTGAGTTGGGCACGGCCGCCGAGCTGGCCGGTTTCGCGCAGCAACTCCCAGCCGCCGAACAGGTCGGGCTGCAGGGTTAGCTGGACGTAGCGGGGGGCTTCGCCCGCGTTGGGACGTTGCTGCAGGAAGACGCGCATGGGGCGAATTGTAGCGGTTCAAGCCCCTCTCCCGGCGGGAGGGGTTGGGGGTGAGGGTACGGCGGAGCGGGACTGCCGAAGCTTGCAAGGAACGCATTGGAGCCCGTTGGCGGCTCCCTGAAAGTCGATTTCCGCCGCTTGGCCGCACCCTCATCCGGCGCTTCGCGTCACCTTCTCCCGAGGCGAGAAGGGAGGAGCGCTCAGTCGGCCAACACCTTCAACACCGCGGCTTCGTCCACGTCCGGCACCACCTCGGCCAGCCCCGCGCCGCGCCACAGCACCAGGCGCAGGCGGCCGGCGACGTTCTTCTTGTCCAGGCGCATCCGCGCCAACAGGGCTTCCGGCGCGAGGCCGGCGGGAATGCGGGTCGGCAGGCCGTAGGCGTCCAGCAGGGCGGCAAGGCGCTCCGCGTCTCCGGCCGGGGCCAAGCCCAGGTCGGTCGACAGCCGCGCCGCCAGCACCATGCCGACCGCCACCGCCTCGCCGTGGTTGAGGTTGTCGTTGCCCATGCCGCCGTAACCCTGTTCGGCCTCGATGGCGTGGCCGAAGGTGTGGCCGAGGTTGAGCAGGGCGCGCTCGCCTTTCTCCAGCGGATCGCGGGCGACGATCTCGGCCTTGTGCTCGCAACTGGCGGCGATGGCCAGCGCCAGCGCTTCGTCGTCGCCGGCCAGCAGCGCTTCGCGTTCCTGTTCCAGCCATTGCAGGAAACGCGGGTCGCGGATCGCGCCGTACTTGATCACCTCGGCCAATCCCGCGCGCAACTCGCGCGGTGGCAGGCTGCGCAGGGCAGAAGTGTCGGCGAACACCGCTCGCGGCGGATGGAACGCGCCGACCAGGTTCTTGCCCAGCGGGATGTCCACCGCGGTCTTGCCGCCGACCGACGAGTCGACCATCGACAGCAGGGTGGTCGGCAGTTGCACGCAATCGACCCCGCGCATCCAGCACGCGGCGGCGAAACCGGCCAGGTCGCCAACCACGCCGCCGCCGAGCGCGAACACGCAGGCGTCGCGGGTCGCGCCGAGCTCGGCCAGTGCGTCGATGGCCTTGCCGAAGTGGGCCAGGGTCTTCGATTCCTCGCCGGCCGGCAGGATGCAGGTGCCGATCAGCAGTTCCGGCCGCGCCGCATGCAGCGCCTCGCGCACGCGTCCCGCGTACAGCGGGGCGACGTTGGAATCGCTGACCAGCAACACGTGGCGGCCGCGCACGTGCGCGGCCAGAGCGGCGCCATCGGTCAGCAGATCGGGGCCGATGGCGATGCGGTACGGCGTGTCGCCACCCACTTCCACAAAGCGGGTCACGACTATTTCGGGGGAAGCAGAAGGATTCATGGCGTATTCGCGGTGGGAATGGCGCCGCGCTGCCAGTGCACGGCCAGTCGTTCGATCAGTTCGGTGGTGGCGCGGCCCGGGCTGAGGCCTTCGGTGTCGTGGTGCAGGTCGGCGACCTCGGCGTACAGCGGTTCGCGCACCGCGGCCAATTCGCGCAGCGTGCGCTCGCGGTCGGGACGTTGCAGCAGCGGACGGTTGCGGTCGTGGCCGACGCGGCGCAACTGGCCTTCGACGCTGACGTGCAGGTGCACGACGAAGCCGCGTTCGCGCATCAGCCTGCGGTTTTCCGCGCCCAACACCGCACCGCCGCCGGTCGACACCACTTGCCCGTCGCCGGTCAACGCACTGGCCAGGGCGGCGTGCTCGCGTTCGCGGAAGCCGGCTTCGCCGACGTGTTCGAACAGGGTCGGGATGTCCGCGCCCGCACGTTCCACCACCAACTGGTCCACGTCGACGAAGTGCAGGCCCAGCCGATCGGCCAGGCGACGGCCGATGGAGGTCTTGCCGGCGCCCATCGGGCCGACCAGGATCAGGTTGGGAGCGGACTGCATGGGCGAATGATGCCAGCACTCCATGGCGGGCGCTTAACGGCCGCCGGACTAGGCTGCCGGTTCCCGCGGCCCAGCTGCCTTCAACGGAAGGAAAACGACATGTCCGTCGCCAAGATCATCGAAGTCAATGCATCGTCCAAGACCAGCATGGAAGACGCGGTCAAGGCCGGCCTGAAGAAGACCGCCGAGACGGTGAAGAACATCCAGGGCGCATGGGTCAACGAGATCAAGGTCGTCACCGACGCCAACGGCGCGGTCCAGGAATGGCGGGTGAACCTGAAGATCACCTTCATCGTCGATTGATGGCGTAGGAGCGCTCTTGGGCGCGACCGTCGCTCGGACGCCGGTGAAATTCGAGGATCCCGAATCTTTCGGTCGCGCCCAGGGGCGCTCCTACGAAAGCGGTCGGCGTTCGGCGTCCAGCGGAATCGTTTCATCGGCAATCGCCGGCAGGGTGCGCAGCGCCTGCCGGCTGACCCGTTCGAAATGCTGGATGAAGCGTTCGACCTGCGTGCGATCCATCGCCGGCCTTGATGGATCGCTGGCCTGGAGGGCCTGTTCCTGCTGCCAGCGCCATTCCGATACCACTTCGAAACCGGGAGGCTGCAGGAACCACAGCGCGTCGATCCGTGCCCACAACGCCGGATAGTCGCGGGCGAGTGCGGTATTGCACCAGCGCCGCCAGGTGCCTTCGCTGTCTTCGACGCGCTCCAGCGCATTGACCGGCTCGCCCAGCGCGGCTTCTTCCTCCGCTGGCGTCGCCAAAAACCAGCCTTCGAAGATCGTCAGGTCGACCGGCTCGTCGACCCGTTGCCATTGCGATTCCGGCAACCGGTCGTCAGCCAGCTTGTCGAAGCGCGGCAAGCCGACGGACGCGCCGGCGCGCAGCTTATCCAGCACATGCAAGGCCAGCGCCACGTCATGCGTACCGGGCGGGCCACGCGTGGCCAGCAATGGGTGCACATCTCGGGCGAGTTGCCGGCGCTGCGCATGGGTCAGGTAGAAGTCGTCGATCGATAGGGCCGCGATGCGCAACCCCTGCGCCTGCGCCAGCGCGGCGATCTGCGCGGCCAGGGTCGACTTGCCGGTGCCTTGCAGGCCGCAGATCGCGAATACCGGTGGCCGGCCCGACGCCGCGGCCAACGCGGCCTCCAATGCGCCGGCGACGAAGGGAGCGGAAAACCCGGAAGTCCCGGCGGACGATGGCGGCGAAGGCGGCATCGCGCGACAATAGCACTGCCATGACCGACCTCTACACCGAAGCACTCGCCACCTTCGCCCAACTGTTCGAGGAAGCGAAGCACAGCCGCGAACCCGAAGCCAACGCGATGACCGTCGCCACCGCGACCCGCGATGGCCATCCATCCGCGCGCACCGTGCTTCTGAAGGCGTTCGACGAGCGCGGCTTCGTGTTCTACACCCACGTCGGCAGCCAGAAAGGCCATGAACTGGCGGAAAACCCGCGCGCCGCGCTGCTGTTCCTGTGGCGCACGCTGCGCGAGGCCGGCATCCAGGTGCGCATCGAAGGCGCGGTAGAAGCGGTCGAGGCGGCCGAGGCCGATGCCTATTTCGCCTCGCGTCCGCGCCCGAGCCAGATCGGCGCCTGGGCCTCGCACCAGTCCGAGACGCTGGCCTCGCGGGAAGAATTCGAACAGCGCATCGCCGAAACCGAGGCGCGCTTCGACGGCCAGCCGGTGCCGCGCCCGCCGGGCTGGAATGGCTATCGCGTGGTGCCGCAGGCGTTCGAGTTCTGGTACGGCGTGCAATTCCGCCTGCACGAGCGCTGGCGTTACGAACGCGGTGCCGATGGCGCGTGGTCGAAGCGCATGCTGTTCCCCTGACCGTCCGCATGCGTCTGGTTCCGGTCTATCGCATCACGGTGTTCGTACCGCCCGCGCATCTCGAAGGCCTGCAACGCGGCATCTGCGCGATCGATTCGTTGCGGCAGGGCGATTACGAACAAGGCATGTGGATTTCGGCGCCGGGCCTTGAGCAGTTCCGTCCCTTGCCGGGCGCACAACCGTCGCAAGGCCGGGTCGGCGAGCTGGAGCAGGTGGAAACCGTGCGCCTCGAACTGTGCATCCCGCGCGATCCGGCACGGCTGCAGCGGCTGATCGAGCAGGGCATCCGCCCGCACCATCCCTGGGACGTGCCGGCGATCTTCGTCGACGAATCTTCGTTTGCATTGCCATGAAGGGTCCGCGGCGCATCGTCTGCCTGACTGAAGAACCGACCGAGACGCTGTACGCGCTGGGCGAAGCGGATCGCATCGTCGGCATCAGCGGTTTCACCGTGCGGCCGCCGCAGGCGCGCAAGGAGAAGCCGAAGGTCAGCGCGTTCACCAGCGCCAAGATCGACGAGATCCTGAAGCTGAAGCCGGATTTCGCCATCGGCTTCTCCGACATCCAGGCCGACATCGCCGCCGAACTGGTGCGGCGGGGCGTCGAAGTGTGGATCGCCAACCACCGCAGCGTCGATGGCATCCTCGATTACATCCGCCGCCTCGGCGCACTGGTCGGCGCGGCGGAGAAGGCGAAGGCCTATGCCGACGGATTGCGCCGTGGCCTGGAACGCATCGAGCGCGATGCGGCGGCACTGGCGCGGCGTCCGCGCGTGTATTTCGAGGAATGGGACGAGCCGGCGATCAGCGGCATCCAGTGGGTCGCCGAACTGGTGCGCATCGCGGGTGGCGACGACATCTTCCCCGAACTGGCCTGCGAGCCCTTGGCGAAGCAGCGCATTCTTGCCGACAACGCCGAAGTGGTGCGGCGCGCGCCGGAGCTCATCCTGGGTTCGTGGTGCGGCAAGAAGTTCCGTCCCGACAAGGTCGCCGCGCGTCCGGGCTGGGACGCGATCCCGGCGGTCCGCGACGGCGAGCTGCACGAGATCAAGTCGCCGTTGATCCTGCAGCCGGGGCCGGCGGCATTGGGTGATGGTGTCCAAGAAATCGCACGGATCGTGCGCGAGTGGAATCAGCGCCATTCGTAAGCTGGGTTGGCGTCAGAACTCGCGCTGGAAGCCGACCGTCTCGCGCCGACCCTGCGCTTCGATGGAAACCTCGATGCGGTAATGGTTGCGCGGACTGATCGCGAAAGTGCCGATGTGGTCGACGTAGCTGTCGCCGATCTTCACCGGCTTCAGCGCGATGGGGGTGCGTTCGCCCTGCAGGTCGACGGCCGTGGCCCGTGCCTGTCCTTCGATGCCCGTCTCTTCGCCGTCGTGCAACTGGCGCAGGCCGACCGTGACCAGGGCCAGACCGGCGTCGCGCGGCACGCCATAGCGTTTGGCCATCTGCTCGTTCAAGCTTTGCGTCGGCAACGCGTTGTAGCGCACGCGCAGCGTGCCGAAATCGGTATAGGCCGGTTCCGTCGCGACCGGGGCGACGACGCGAGGCGCTTCGCCGGCGGAGCAGGCGGCCAGCAGCAACGTCGCGGGGAACAGCAGTCTGCGGATCATGGCGGGCCTCAATCGTTCGCGGCGGACAACTGGCGGCCGCGCTTGGTGGCCGCGGCGATGGCCGCATCGACCAGCGCCTCGAATCCGCCGGCCTGGAAGGTTTCAACTGCCGCTTGCGTGGTGCCGTTGGGCGAGGTGACGCGACGACGCAGTTCGGCAGGCGCCTCGCCGGCTTCGGTCAGCATGCGAGCGGCACCCAGTATCGTCTGCAACACCAGGGCGCGCGCGGTGTCGGCAGGAAGGCCCTGTTTTTGTGCAGAGGCTTCCATCGCCTCGGCCAGCAGGAATATGTAGGCCGGGCCGCTGCCGGACACGGCGGTGACCGCGTCCATCAGTCCCTCGTCGTCGATCCATACGGTCTTGCCGGCGGCGGCGAGCAGGCGTTCGGAAGCATCACGACCGGCGGCATCGACGCGCGCGTTGGCGAACAACGCGGTGATGCCGGCGCCGAGCAGGGCCGGTGTATTGGGCATCGTGCGCACGACGGCGACGTCGCCGCCCAGCCAGCGGTCCAGTTGCGCGGCGGTGATGCCGGCGGCGATGGACACGACCAGCGGTTGTCGCGATTGGGCAGCCGCGGCCAGCGATTCGCACACGCCGCGCATCACCTGCGGTTTAACCGCGAACACCCAGGTACCGGCTTCGGCAACTTGCGCAGCTTCGGTGTGGACCTGCACGCCGAAGTCGCGCGCCAACGCATCGCGCAATTCGGCGACCGGCTCGGCGACGAGAATATCGCCAGGCCGCATGCCGGTGGCGACGAGGCCGCCGATCAGGCTGCGGGCCATGTTGCCGCCGCCGATGAAGGCGATGGAGGGGCTTGTCGTCATGTACGCTCTCTCAAGGTCTGGAAGGTCTGGCGCCGAACAGCGCGGTGCCGATGCGAACCATGGTCGCGCCTTCGGCGATGGCCAGTTCGAAATCGTCGCTCATGCCCATCGACAGGGTGTCGGCCCGCGGATGGCGGGCGGCCAAGGCATCGAACAGCGCCTTCATTCGCCTGAATGCGGGGCGTCGCAGTTCGACGTCGGCATGCGGGGTCGGAATCGCCATCAGCCCGCGCAGCACCAGCGACGACTCGGCGGCGATGGCGTCGGCGAGCGCATCGACTTCGTCCGGATGGCAACCGGCCTTGCTGGCTTCGTCGTCCACGTTCACCTGGATCAGCACGTTCAACGGCGGTCGCGCGGCATCGCGGTGTTTTGCCAACGCGGTCACAAGTTTGGTGCGGTCGACGGTCTGTATCCAGTCGAACAGGCGCGCGGCCACGTCGGCCTTGTTCGATTGCAGGTGTCCGATCAGGTGCCACTCGAGCCCCAGCGAGGCGGTTTCGGCGGTTTTCGCCGCGGCTTCCTGCACGTAGTTCTCGCCGAAAGCGAGCTGTCCCTGCGCCGCCAGCGCGGCCACGGCGGCCGCCGGCTGCAGTTTGGAGACGGCCAGCAGGCGCGGCATTGGCCGATCGCATGCGCGGGCGGCGTTTTCGATACGTCGCAGCGTCGAAGCCAGGGCGGAGGGCAAGATCGGGTCCATTGCGCGGGGGAAGACGGGGTTTATACTGCCGTGCAAGGGGTTTTCGTTCCAGTTGCGGCTTTCAAGGGGGAACACCGCGTGGATATCGCCGAACTACTGGCCTTCTCGGTCAAGAACAAGGCATCGGACCTGCACCTGTCGGCGGGTCTGCCGCCGCTGATTCGCGTCGATGGCGACGTGCGCCGGGTCAACGTGCCCGCGTTGGACCACAAGCAGGTCCACGCGATGGTCTACGACATCATGTCGGACAAGCAGCGCCGCGACTACGAGGAATTCCTCGAGGTCGACTTCTCGTTCGAGATCCCGTCGCTGGCCCGCTTCCGCGTCAACGCGTTCAACCAGAACCGCGGCGCCGGCGCGGTGTTCCGCACCATTCCCTCGGACGTACTGAGCCTGGACGACCTGGGCTGCCCGCCGGTCTTCCGCGACCTGATCGCGCAGCCGCAGGGGCTGATCCTGGTGACCGGCCCGACCGGTTCGGGCAAGTCGACCACGCTGGCGGCGATGATCGACCACATCAACAAGAACGAATACGCGCACATCCTCAGCATCGAGGACCCGATCGAATTCGTACACACCTCGCAGAAGTGCCTGATCAACCAGCGCGAGGTGCACCGCGATACCCATGGCTTCAACGAAGCGCTGCGTTCGGCGCTGCGCGAGGACCCCGACTACATCCTGGTCGGCGAATTGCGCGACCTGGAAACCATCCGCCTGGCGCTGACCGCGGCCGAAACCGGCCACCTGGTGTTCGCCACCGTGCATACCTCGTCGGCGGCGAAGACCATCGACCGCGTGATCGACGTGTTCCCGGCCGGCGAGAAGCCGATGGTCCGTTCGATGCTGTCCGAATCGCTGCGCGCGGTGATTTCGCAGTCGCTGCTGAAGAAGGTCGGCGGCGGTCGCACCGCGGCGTGGGAGATCATGGTCGGCATCCCGGCCATCCGCAACCTGATCCGCGAAGACAAGGTCGCGCAGATGTATTCGGCGATCCAGACCGGCCAGCAGTACGGCATGATGACCCTGGACCAGCACCTGCAGGAACTGGTCAAGCGCGGGCTGATCACCCGTCCGAGCGCCAGGGAATACGCCAAGGACAAGCGGCTGTTCGAATAAGGCCGGCCCGCCAGCCGCCGGCCCATTGATTCGCCCGCGTCCGCCACGGCCGCGGGCACCGGAGCAAAGCCATGAGCGAACACGACTTCACTTCCTACCTCAAGCTGATGGCGCACCAGAAGGCCTCGGACCTGTTCATCACGTCCGGCATGCCGCCGTCGATGAAGGTCCACGGGCGCCTGTCGCCGATCACCCAGGAGCCGCTGACGCCGCAGCAGAGCCGCGACATGGTGCTGAACGTGATGACCCCGTCGCAGCGCGAGGAATTCGAGAAGACCCACGAGTGCAACTTCGCCATCGGCCTGGCCGGGGTGGGGCGGTTCCGCGTCAGCTGCTTCTACCAGCGCAACCAGGTCGGCATGGTGCTGCGCCGGATCGAGACCCACATCCCGACGGTCGAAGAGCTGAACCTGCCGCCGATCATCAATACGCTCGCGATGACCAAGCGCGGCATCATCATCTTCGTCGGCGCCACCGGCACCGGCAAGTCGACTTCGCTGGCCGCGATGATCGGCTACCGCAACCGCAATTCGACCGGGCACATCATCACCATCGAGGACCCGATCGAATTCGTGCACCAGCACGCCGGCTGCATCATCACCCAGCGCGAGGTCGGCATCGACACCGACAGCTGGGAGAACGCGCTGAAGAACACCCTGCGCCAGGCGCCAGACGTGATCATGATCGGCGAGGTGCGTACCCGCGAGGGCATGGACCACGCCATCGCCTTCGCCGAAACCGGCCATCTGGTGCTGTGCACCCTGCACGCCAACAACGCCAACCAGGCGATGGACCGCATCATCAACTTCTTCCCGGAAGACCGCCGCACCCAGTTGCTGATGGACCTGTCGCTCAACATCAAGGGCGTGGTCGCGCAGCAGCTGGTGCCCACGCCGGACGGCAAGGGCCGGCGCGTGGCGATGGAGATCCTGCTGGGCACCCCGCTGGTGCAGGACTACATCCGCGACGGCGAGATCCACAAGCTCAAGGAAGTGATGAAGGAATCGACGCAGCTGGGCATGCGCACCTTCGACCAGAGCCTGTTCGAGCTGTACCAGGCCGGCGAGATCAGCTACGAAGACGCGCTGCGCTACGCCGACTCGCAGAACGAGGTGCGGCTGAAGATCAAACTGTCGCAGGGCGGCGACGCCAAGACCCTGGCCAAGGGCCTGGATGGGGTGGAAGTGGCCGAAGTGCGCTGAACAGGCGCCATCCTCTTCGTCGCATAGGAGAAACCCCGCGCAGCGTCGCGGGGTTTTTCGTTTCATGGACGATGCTCGCGGACCAGGGGGATGCGAGTACGGCGCAATGCCGCCGGCCGGCTCCGGCCCGGCTAGAATGACCGCATGGACGAGCACCTGACCAGCCAGTTGCTGATCGCGCTGCCCGCGCTGGACGATCCCAATTTCGCCCGCAGCGTGGCGCTGATCTGCCAGCACGACGAACAGGGCGCGATGGGCATCGTGGTCAATCGCGCGTCCGACTTCACCCTGGGCGAGGTGATGGAGCAGATGCGGCTCACCCCGCGCGACGGGCGCCTGCGCGGCCGCGCGGTGCTTTATGGCGGGCCGGTCCACCCGGAGCGGGGCTTCGTCCTGCACGATGGCGCGCGCGAATGGGAGTCCAGCCTGGCCGTCGGCCGAAACCTGTACCTGACCACTTCCCGCGACGTGCTCGAGGCGATGGCCGAAGGCGAGGGACCGCAACGCGCGATCGTCGTGCTGGGTTGCGCCGGCTGGGGCGCAGGCCAGCTGGAATACGAACTGGGCGAGAACAGCTGGCTGACCGCGCCGGCCGACAACGAACTGTTGTTCGCGATGCCGCTGGAACAGCGCTGGCAGGCCGCCGGCGGACGCATCGGCGTGGACATGAGCCGGCTCACCGATTACAGCGGGCATGCCTGAGGCCGCGCCGATGAAGCTGGACGGCACCGTGCTTGGCTTCGACGTCGGTTCGCGCCGCATCGGCGTGGCCGTCGGCAGTGCGTTCTCCAGCCAGGCGCGTGCGCTGGCGGTGGTCGACGTGCACGGCAACCAGCCGGACTGGCCGGAAATCGATCGACTGCGCGAGGAATGGCGACCGGACGGCCTGGTGGTCGGCGACCCGATGACGCTGGAAGGCGACGACCAGCCGATCCGCCAGCGTGCGCAGGCGTTCGCCAAGCAATTGCAGGTGCGTTACGGCCTGCCGGTGGTGATGGTCGACGAGCGTTCCAGTTCGGTCGAGGCCGCGCAGCGTTTCGCGCTGGATCGCGCCGAAGGACGCAAGCGGCGTCGCGACGCGGCCGCACTGGACGCGGTGGCGGCGGCGGTAATCATCGAACGCTGGCTGGCCGCGCCGCAGGATGCGCGGCAGGTTTGATTTTCCCTTCTCCCGCCGGGAGAAGGAGAGAATTCTTTTTTTCAGGAGCATTGCATGACCCTGCAACTCGATTCGGACGGACACCTGCGACACCTGTTGACCCTCGATGGCCTGCCGCGCGAAATACTGGTGCGCCTGCTGGACCGCGCCGGGCAGATCCGCGACACGGCCTTGGGCCGCACCTGCAAGCGCAATTCCCTGGTCGGCACCACGATCTGCACGCTCTTCTTCGAGCCATCCACGCGCACGCGCAGCTCGTTCCAGATCGCCGCGCAGCGGCTGGGCGCGGACATCATCAATTTCGAGGCCTCCACCTCGTCGGCGCGCAAGGGCGAAACCGCACTGGACACGTTGCGCAACCTCGAGGCGATGGGCGTGCGCGGCTTCGTGGTCCGGCATGCCGAGGATGGCGCCGCGGAGATGCTGGCCACCCATGCCGGGGAAGGCACCACGGTGATCAACGCCGGCGACGGCCGCAGCGCGCACCCCACCCAGGGCTTGCTGGACGCGCTGACCATCCGCCAGGCCAAGGGGCCGGATTTCTCGAAGCTGAAGGTCTTGATCGTCGGCGACGTGAAGCATTCGCGCGTGGCGCGTTCCGACCTGCACGCGCTGCACACGTTGGGGACGGGGGAAATCCGCGTGTGCGGTCCGCAATCCCTCTTGCCGGACGACGGCGTCCTGAAAGGCTGCGTGGTCGGCGACGATTTCGACGCGATGCTGGAAGACGCCGATGTGGTGATGATGCTGCGCCTGCAACGCGAGCGCATGGAAGAGGGCCTGGTGTCGTCGCTGGACGACTACCACCGCGACTATGGCCTGACCGTGCAGCGGCTGCGCCGCGCTGCGGCCGATGCGGTCGTGCTGCACCCGGGTCCGATCAACCGCGGCATCGAGATCACCGACGAAGTCGCCGATGGCCCGCAATCGCTGGTGTTGCGCCAGGTCAGCAATGGCGTGGCGATCAGGATGGCGGTGCTGGAGACGTTGCTGGCCTGAGGCCGAAGCGCTGCTTTTTCGTAGAGTCGAGCTTGCTCGACTGCCTTTGCTCCCCGACGTCCGAAGAAGAGCAGTCGAGCAAGCTCGACTCTACGAAGCGATTGCCGGGTGGGGATCGGTTATGGCTGCTTTTCGCGCAGCTTTGCGATGTATTCCAGTTCGTTCTTCGCCAACGGGTTGTCCGGTTCGATCTCGAGCGAAGCTTCGTAGGCGCGCTGCGCGCCGTCCAGGTCGCCCATTTCCGTCAGTACCCAGCCTTGGCCACGCAGCGCCAAGGGCTTGATGTGGGCGGCGCTCGGGACCGCTTCGGCGAGCTCCAGGGCGTGGCGATAGGATTCCAGCGCTTCCGGTAAACGTCCCGACTGCCCGAGGACGAAGCCCTTCTCGGTATGGGCTTCCGG
This sequence comes from Pseudoxanthomonas helianthi, assembly GCF_017939625.1. Lineage (GTDB taxonomy): Bacteria > Pseudomonadota > Gammaproteobacteria > Xanthomonadales > Xanthomonadaceae > Pseudoxanthomonas_A > Pseudoxanthomonas_A helianthi. The sequence continues at coordinate 253,044 of NZ_JAGKTC010000001.1, read as the reverse complement.
GTAATACGGCGCCAGTGCTATCGCACGGTCCAGCCATTCGATGGCTTCGGGAGCCTGCCTTGCGCCCGCATGGAGATAGCCCTTCAACTTGTAGGCCGCAGGACAGGCGATGTCGATCCATTCGGTCGGCTCGCCATTGGCGTTCTCGGTCATGTAGCGCTCGTATTCCTGCGTCGTCGCGACGCTGACGAGGCGACGCCCCGCTCGCCGCTGGGCGTCGCAATAGGCCAGGATCGGCTCCAGCTTGCGATGGGTGGCTTCGGCACCATCGTTGGGAAGATTCGCCCACAAGGCATTCACGTCGTCGCGGAATTCGTAGCCGATCTTGCGTTCCGCGGACGAATAGAGGCGCGTCTCCACCACGACGTTGGTCTGGGCCAGCGCCGGCACGGCGATCGCAAAGGCCCCGGCGATGAGGAAAAACAGGCTTTTCCGGTCCATGCGATTCCTTTCAGTGATTCATGGAATGCGCCAGCTCACCGCTGTCTTTGCGCGAACAGCCACGTCCACAGTTCCGGCGTGTTGTAGGCCGGATCCCAGCTGTTGTGGTCGGCGTCGGGGAACTCTGTGTAGCGCACGTCGGCGCCGGCGGCTTTCAGCGCGGCATAGGTCTTGCGGTCGTCCGCAGGCGGCACGACATCGTCCTTCGCGCCGTGGAAGATCCAGATGGGCAGGTGGTGCAGGCGGCTGGCCAGGGCCGAGTAGGGGTCTGCCTCGTTGGCGACCGGGGTGACGAACAGCGAGAGTTCGTCGCTGGGCGCCTTCAGCGCGCCGCAGATCGGCACCAGCGCGGCGAAACGCTGCGGTTCGGCCAGTGCGATTTCCCAGGTGCCGTAACCGCCCATCGACAGACCGGTCAGGTAAGTGTGGTGCGGATCGCCGCCGAATTCGCGGGTCGCCGAATCCAGCGCCGCCAGTGCATAGCGGTTGGTGTCCCCCAGCCACGCGCCATCGGCCGGCATCTGCGGCAGCACGACGATCGCGGGGAAATCGTCCATGTGCTTGCGCAGGTACGGGCCGATGCCTGCTTTCAACTGCGCCTGGTTGTCGCTGCCGCGTTCTCCGGAGCCGTGCAGGAACAGGATCACCGGCCGTTTGCCCACGTGTTTCGCCGCCGGCACGAACACCTGGTAGCCGCGGCGCTGGCCGCCGGTTTCGACTTCGCGCGCCTCGAAGCGACCGTGTTCCATCGCGGTTTTCGGGGCATGGGCGCAACCGGCCAAAGCAAGGAGGGTCAGCAACACGAACGCGATCCTATGGAACATGCGGGTCGACCTGTGGGGCAGGGAGGGAAGAAGACGCGGCCCGCGCCGCGTGACGCGGGCCGCCCTGGATCATGCGGTGGCAGGTGCCGGCATGCCGGCTGCCCAACCGCCGCTGACGAAGAACAGCACCACGCCGATGACGTAAAGCAGCAACGGAATCTTGTTCTCGGCGAAATTCAGCAGGCCGAAGATCAGGGCCACGAACGGAATCAGCAGGTTGCCCAAGCCCCACCAGATGCTTTTGCGGAAGCCGTTGACGATCAGCCAGATGCCGCCGACGAACATCAGGATCAGTGCAAGCCAGTACATGTATCCCCCTTCCCTTGAGCCTCCCGAGCGGAGGCGGGCCGATCATATCGTCCCGTCCGGGAATGGCTTGCTTCGCTGCAGCAAAGCCCGCGCGGGCGCGTCGCTCAACGCAACAGGATCAGCGTGGCCAGGCCGAGGAAGCTGAGGAAGCCCATCACGTCGGTGACCGTGGTCAGGAAGATGCCGCTGGCCAGCGCCGGATCGAAGCCCATCCGCTTCAGCGTGACCGGCACCAGCACGCCGGCCAGCGCGGCGAACAGCAGGTTCAGGGTCAATGCCGCGGCGATCACCAGCGACAGGCCGACGTTGTGGAACCACAACAGCACGATCAGGCCCAGCACCAGGCCCAGCGCCAGTCCGTTGATCAGCGCCACGCGCAGTTCCTTCCACAGCAGCGTGCGCACGTTGGACGCACCGACCTGGCCCAAGGCCAGGCCGCGCACCATCAGCGCCAGCACCTGGGTGCCGGCGTTGCCGCCCATGCCGGCGACGATCGGCATCAGCACCGCCAGCGCGACCAGCTTGTCGATGGTGCCTTCGAACTGGCCGACCACGCTGGCGGCGAGGAAGGCGGTGGCCAGGTTGACCGACAGCCACAGCAGGCGGCGGCGGAACGCGCGGCGCACCGGCGAGAACAGGTCCTCGTCCTCGTCGAGGCCGGCGGCGCTCATCGCCTGGTGCTCGGCCTGATCGCGGATGATGTCGACCACGTCGTCGATGGTGATGCGGCCGAGCAGGATGTTGTTGTCGTCGACCACCGGCGCGGAGATCCAGTCGTGGTCGGAGAACTGGCGGGCGACTTCGTCGGCGCTCTCGCCGACGTCGATGGCCGGTTGCTCGTCGTCGATTAGCCGATTGATCGGGGTGGAATCCTCGTGCGTCACCAGCGCGGCCAGCGACACCCGGCCGAGGTACTGGTGGCGGCGGCTGACCACGAACAGGTGGTCGGTGTGGTCGGGCAGTTCGCCGCGCAGGCGCAGGTAGCGCAGCACCACGTCGACGTTGACGTCGGCGCGCACCGTGACCACGTCGGGATTCATCAGGCGGCCGGCGCTGTCCTCCGGGTACGACAGCACCTGCTCGAGCCGCTCGCGGTTCTCCCGGTCCATCGACTTGAGCACTTCGTCGATGACGGTGTCCGGCAGGTCCTCGACCAGGTCGGCGAGGTCGTCGATGTCGAGGTCTTCGACCGCGGCGACGATTTCGTCCGGGTCCATTTCCGCCAGCAGGCTTTCACGGACCTCGTCGCCGACATGGACCAGCACCTCGCCGTCGTCCTCGGCATCGACCAGGCCCCACACGACTTCGCGCTTGCCGGGCGGCAGCGATTCGAGCAGGTTGCCGATTTCCGCGGGCGACAGGGTGTTGACCAGCCGCCGCACCGGACCGAGCCGGCCGCTGTCCAGCGCGCTGGACAACAGTCGCAGCTGGCGCGCGGTCTTGTCGTGGCGGACGGCTTCTGCCATGCGCGGCTCCCGGGAGTGGCGTTGGAACCGCGTCCGAGGGCGTGGTGCCCGTGGGAGTCGCGGCAGGTCAGGCGTTCATCCGCACATTATCCCCCGCGCGGCGGAATATGGACACCCCGCGCGGCATCCGATGTGGGAGTGGCTATGGCATGCCATAGCCACTCCCACACCCGTTTCGTGCGGTTATACCGCGGCGAGCCAGCGTTCGATACCAGCGCGGTCGCGCGCCTGCAGCAGCTTGTCGACACGCGCCTGCAACGCGGCGCGGTCGCTGTTGCGGATCGCGCGACGCACTTCCAGCAGCAGGTCGGGATGCAGGCTGAACTCGGTCAACCCCAAGGCCAGCAGCAGCGGCGCGAAACGCGCGTCGCCGGCCACCTCGCCGCATACCGCCACCGGCACGTTGCTCTCTTCGCCGATGCGGATCACGTGGCGCAGCAGGCGCAGCACGCCCGGATGCAGCGGCGAATACAGTTCGCCCAGCGCTTCGTTGTTGCGGTCGGCGGCCAGCAGGTACTGCACCAAGTCGTTGGTGCCGATGGAGAAGAAATCGACCACATCGACCAGGCCGTGCGCGGCGATCGCCGCGGCGGGCACTTCGATCATCGCGCCCAGCGCGATTTCCTCGGCGACCGCATGGCCTTCCTTGCGCAACCGGGCCCGCGCGCGGCGGATGCGCTGGCGCACGGCGAGGATTTCCTCGCGACCGCTGACCATCGGTACGAGGATGCGCACCGGACCGTAGCCCGACGCGCGCAGGATCGCCCGCAACTGGGTGTCGAACACCCCGTCGTGGCTCAGCGACAGGCGCACGCCGCGCACGCCGAGGGCGGGATTGTCCTCGCCCTGCAAGGCCAGGCCGGTGCGGTCGGCCTTGTCCGCGCCGAGGTCGAGGGTGCGGATCGTTACCGGCCGCCCGCTCATGCCCAGCACGATGTCGCGGTAATGGTGGAACTGTTCCTCTTCGTCCGGCAGTTCGTTGCGTTGCAGGAACAGGAATTCGGTGCGGTAGAGGCCCAGCCCGGCCGCGCCCAGCGCATGCGCATTGGCCACGTCGTCGCGCGATTCGGCGTTGGCCAGCAACACGATGTCCACCCCGTCGCGGGTACGGGTCGGCTTGCCGCGCAGGCGGTCCAGCTCGCGCTGCTCTCGGGCCAGTTCGCGCAGGCGTTCGCGGTGTTCGCGCAGGTCGTCGGCGCCGGGTTCGACGACCACGCGGCCGTTGCCGCCATCGACGATCAGCGCATCGCCATCGTTGATCTTCTGCAATGCCTTGGCCGCGCCGACGACCAGCGGCAGGTGCAGGCTGCGGGCGAGGATGGCGCTGTGCGAGAGCGGGCTGCCGGCCGCGGTGACGATGGCGACCACGCCCTGCGCCTGCAACTGCGCCAATTCCGAAGGGGCGACGTTGTCGCTGACCAGAATGTCGCCGGCCACGCCGGCCAGGTCCACGGCGCGCGCGTGCAGGTGCGCATGGATGCGGCCGATGACGTGGTCCAGGTCGTCCATGCGGCTTTTCAGGTAGGCGTCGTCCATTTCCGCGAACACCGCCGCCAGCTTGTCGCGCTGCAGGCGCAGCGCGTAGTCGGCGCTGTAGCGCCCGGCGCGGATCAGGTCGTCCAGGCCGCGCAGCAGTTCGGGATCGTCCAGCAGCAGCGCGTGCAGGTCGAGGAATTCGCCGACCTCCTTGGCCAGCGCGCCGCGCAGCTTCTGCCGCAGCGCCTGCATCTCGTCGCGGGTCGCGGCGATGGCCGTGTGCAACTGCGCCAGCTCGCCTTCGACCCGGTTCGCGCCGATGCGCTGCTCGACCACCTCCAGGGCATGCGGCTGGCGCACGCGCGCGCGGCCGAGTGCGTTGCCGCGCGATGCGCCGTGCCCTGAAAGCAGCAAACGCATCAGGAATCCTCGTCGAATCGTCGTTCGAACAGCGAAGCGACCGCGTCCATCGCCGCGGCTTCGTCCTCGCCGTCGATGCGCACGATGACCGGCGTGCCCTGGCCGGCGGCCAGCAACATCACGCCCATGATGCTCTTCGCGTTGACCTCGCGACCCTTCGCCGCCAGCGTCGCGTTGCAGCGGAACGGCGCCAGCACCTGCACCAGCTTGGCGGTGGCGCGGGCGTGCAGGCCGAGGCGGTTGGAAATGGTCAGTTCGCGCTCAAGCATCGTCGATGATCGCTCCGTTGCGGGCGCCGGCCGCGGCGGTGGCCGGCAATTCGTCCAGGGTCTGTTCGGAATAATTCATCACCCGCAGCAGCATCGGCAAGCTCAGCGCGGCGACCCGCCGCACCGGCGTGCCCAGCCGCGCCAAGCGGGCGGCGAGATTGCTGGGGCTGGCGCCGTACAGGTCGGTCAGCACCAGCACCCCGTCGCCGCCGTCGACCCGGCGCAACGCGGCCGAAGCCTGCGGCAACAGCGCGTCGAGGTCGGCGTCGAACGGGACTTCGAAGGCCTCCGTCTTCAGCGGCAACGTGCGCAACAACCCGCCGGCGACCGTCAGGATCGACGCGCCGACGCCCGGATGGGTGACGAGGAGAATGCCGCAAGCCATGCCGGCACGTTAACAGACCGGAGCGACACGCCGGAAGCGGCGCGAATGGAACGGACTCAGTCCAGTTCCCGGTGGTAGGTGGCCACTTCCTCCCAGCCTTGCGCGCGGGCGTGGCGGGCGAGGGTCTCGGCCAGATAGACCGAGCGGTGCTTGCCGCCGGTGCAGCCGAAGGCGATGGTCACGTAGCTGCGGGTTTCGCCGCGCAGGCGCGGCAGCCAGGTGTCGAGGAAGGCGCTGACCTGGGCCACGTACTCGGCGACATCGGCCTGGGCGTCGAGGAATTCGCGCACCGCCGGATCGCGGCCGGAAAACGGACGCAGTTCCGGTTTCCAGTGCGGATTGGGCAGCACCCGCGCATCGAACACGAAATCGGCGTCGGCGGGGACGCCGCGCTTGTAGGCGAACGATTCGAACAGCAGCGATAGCGCCGCGCCGCGCTCGGCGGCGAACTCGCTGATGATGCGCCGGCGCAGCTGGTGCACGTTGAGCGCGCTGGTGTCGATGATCGTGTCGGCTTCCGCGCGCAGCGGCTCGATCATCTGGCGCTCGCGCACGATCGCTTCGGACAGCGACAGCCCCTGTCCCTGCTGGCTCAGCGGGTGGCGGCGGCGGGTGTCCGCGTAGCGGCGCAACAGGGCCTCGTCGCTGGCGTCGAAGAACAGCAGGCGCGCTTCCAGCCCCAGTTCGGCCAGTGCCGCGCGCCATTGCGCCAACCGGCCCAGGTCGCTGTGGCGGCTGCGCACGTCGATGCCCACCGCGACCTTCTGCGACAGCACGTCGTCGCGGATCAGGCTGCGCACGAACGCCGGCAGCAGCTCTACCGGCAGGTTGTCGATGCAGTAGTAATCCAGGTCCTCGAAGGTCTTCAGCGCCACCGACTTGCCCGAGCCGGACAGGCCGCTGACGATGATCACCGGCGAAGCGGGATGGGCATTCGGCGTGCTCATGGCGTGCTGCGTTCCAGCAGATTGCTGTGGCGGGCGATGAACATCGCCGCCGGGTCGATGCCCTTGGTGCGCAGGATGTGCAGGCGCGTCGCCGCCTCGGTCAGCACCGCCAGGTTGCGGCCAGGCATCACCGGCAGGGTGATCAGCGGCACGTCGAGGTCCAGCACGTGGCGGCTGCCGGAATCGCCGGTCAGGCGTTCGTAGCCGTGCGCGCTGGGTTCGGTCATCGGCCGGGTCAGGTGCACGATCAGGCGCAGGTACTTGTTCTTCTTCACCGCGGTGTCGCCGAACATGTCGCGGATGTTCAGCACGCCCAGGCCGCGCACCTCCAGCAGGTCCTGCAGCAGTTCCGGGCAGGTGCCGTCGAGCACGTCGGGCGCGATCTGGGTGAATTCGGGCGCGTCGTCGGCGACCAGGCGGTGGCCGCGGCTGAGCAGTTCCAGCGCCAGCTCGCTCTTGCCCGAACCCGCTTCGCCGGTGATCAGCACACCGATGGAGTAGATCTCCATGAACACGCCGTGCAGGGTGACCCGCGGCGCCAGCGTGCGGGCCAGGTGGTAGGACAGGTGGTTCAGCAGTTCGTGGCCGCGCTTGGGAGACACCCACAGCGGCGTGTCGGTTTCGTTGGCGGCCTCACGCAGGTCTTCCGGGCAGGCCTGGTTCTTGCTCAGCACCAGCGCCAGCGGGCGGAACGAGAAGATCTTCTCGATGGTCTCCCAGCGCTGGCGGGAATCCAGCGAATCGAGCCAGGACAGTTCCTCGGTACCGAGGATCTGCACCTTGTTCGGATAGATCGCATTGAGGTAACCGGCCAGCGATGGACGCCGCGACACCGCGTCGCCGGATTCGAGTTCGCGCTTCTCGCCCTTCTGCCCGGCCAGCCAGCGCAGGCCGAGCTTTTCCTTCTGCTGGTCGAAGAGTTCGCGGGCGGTGATGCTGGCGTTCATGCGGCGGCTGTCTCCTTCCCCCGCAAGGGGGAAGGCCGGGAAAGGACGGGTAAGCGGTCAGTTTGCATGATGCGGATGGCAAAGCAACACCATCCGCCCCCGCATCCCGTTCGATGCCCCGCCGGCGGGGTTCAGTCCGCGTGTTCGCCGCGCGGGCCGCGTTCCTGGTCGATCTTCTTCTGCTTGTGCTTCAGCAGCAGGCGGTCGAGCTTGTCGGCCAGCACGTCGATGGCGGCATACATGGTCTGGTCGGTGGCGTCGGCGTGCAGGGTGCGGCCGGCGAAACTGAGGGTGGCTTCGGCCAGGTAGTCGGGCTTCTGGAAGCCGAGTTGGGTGCGCACGTCCAGGGGTTGATCGAAGTGGCGTTCCAGGCGCTTGAACTTGCTTTCGACGTACTCGCGCAGGGCGGGAGTGACTTCGAACTGCTGGCCATAGGTTTCGATACGCATCGCTTGCCTCCTGGTTGTGGTTGCCCCGCATCGCTGCGGGTGAAGACTGGGACAGCGGGAATGTTTTGGGGTTCCGTGGGCTCCTTTGGTTATCGGCAGGAAAACGATCGATTAAGGAATCATGTTGATATGGTGGAGAACATCATCGTGCGGCAGGCGTAAGTTTTCATAATCCATCGAATGCGTGGGCCGCCAGCGGGGAACGGGGCCCAGCCCGATGATGCCGATTGGCGCGCGAAAGAACCAGCCGATGGTGTCGTCGGAAACGATCCGGAAAACGAGCCGGCAAATCGCGCAAGCGAGGGCGAGTCCGGCATGCAGGCGCCGGGAAGCAGGGGTCCGCCGAATTCGAGGATGTCTGGCAGCGCCATTGCATCTCCCTTGCCGCTTGAGGCCGTTCCGGCCTCACCCCATGCGCACCCTTTCGTGCGAGGAAAGGATGTCCATGGCCTCACGATACTTCGCCACGGTGCGCCGCGCCACCGGGATGCCGGAATCCTTCAGCATGTCGGCCAGCTTGGCGTCGGACAGCGGTTTGCGCGGGTTTTCCGCTTCGATCAGCTTGCGGATCATCGACTGGATAGCGGTACTGGACGCCTCGCCGCCGCCCTCGGTGCCAACGCCCGAGGCGAAGAACGCGCGCAACGGCAGGGTTCCACGCGGCGTGCGCACGTACTTGCGCGCCACTGCGCGCGAAACCGTGGATTCGTGCAGGCCGATCTGCTCGGCGACTTCGCGCAGGGTCAGCGGGCGCAGGGCCTGTTCGCCGAACTCCAGGAAGCCAGCCTGCTGGCGCAACAGGCAGCGCACCACCTTCAGCAGGGTCTCGCCGCGCGCCTCCAGGTTCTTCAACAGCCAGCGCGCTTCCTGCAGGTGGCTGCGCAGGTAGCTGGCGTCGGCGTCGCCGCACTGGCGGATCATCTGCTCGTAGCCCTTGTGGATGGTCACCCGCGGCGCGGCATGGCCGGACAGGGCCGCTTGCCAGACGCCGCGCTGGCGCCAGACCACGCAATCGGGCACCACGTAGGTGTCGTGGCTCAGCTCGCCGATGCGCGCGCCGGGTTTGGGGTCGAGCGAGCGCAGCAACTGCACCGCTTGTTCGACCTCATCGGGCGGACGCTTCAATTCCGCGGCGAGGCCGGTGACGCCGCTTCTCGGCAGGCGTTCCAGCACGGCGTCGTCGGCCAATTGCAGCGCCAGCGCGCGGTGCGGCGTGGCCGGGTCCAGCAGCGACAACTGCAGGCGCAGGCATTCGCCCAAGGTACGGGCGGCGACGCCGAGCGGGTCGAAGCGTTGCACCTGGTGCAGCACGGCGAGGATTTCGTCGTCCTCCGCGACGATGGCCGGGAGCAGGGTTTCGGCGATTTCGCGCAACGGCGTGCGCAGGTAGCCGTCGTCTTCCAGCGCGTCGATCAGCGCCGCGCCGATCTCGCGGTCGCGCGGCGACAGGTGCGATAGGTACAGCTGCCATTGCAAGTGGCCGTGCAGGGTGGTGGCTTCGACGATGCGATCCGCGGCGCTGCCATGCTCGTCGTCGTTGCCGTCGGCGCGTCCCGGGGTGGTCGCGTCCCATGGACCGTCCTCGGGAACCCGGTCGTCTTCGTAATCGCGCTCGTTGTCCTCGTCGCGCTCGTTCGCGGGGGCTTCGCTTTCGGAGGAGGCGTTGTCGCCGGTGTCGGCGGGCGCGTCGTCGGCCCAGTCGAGCAACGGGTTGGATTCGACGGCCTGGGCGATTTCCAGGTCCAGTTCGGCGGCCGACAGCTGCAACAGATGGATGGCCTGACGCAGCTGCGGCGTCATGACCAGTTGTTGTCCCAGCGATGTCTGCAGGCGTGGCTTCATTCCGCAATATCGTGAACGTGGCGAGGCACGGCCGGCGGCCGTGCCGCCGCGTCACAGGCGGAAGGTTTCGCCCAGGTAGACGCGACGCACGTCGGGATCGGCCAGCAGCGCCTCCGGCGATCCCTGTGCCAGTACGCTGCCTTCGTTCAGGATATACGCGCGGTCGCAGATTCCCAAGGTTTCGCGCACGTTGTGGTCGGTGATCAGCACGCCGATCCCGCGATCCTTGAGGTGCTTCACGATCCGCTGGATTTCGCCGACGGAAATCGGGTCGACGCCGGCGAAGGGTTCGTCCAGCAGCATCAGCCGCGGCTTCGCCGCCAGCGCACGCGCGATTTCGACGCGGCGGCGCTCGCCGCCGGACAGGCTGGCGCCGAGCTGGTTGGCGACGTGGCCGATCTGCAGCTCGTCGAGCAGGGATTCCAGTTCCCGTTCGGCCTGGTCCGCGCCCAGGTCGTCGCGCAGTTCCAGAACCAGGCGGATGTTGTCGGCCACGCTCAGCTTGCGGAATACCGACGGTTCCTGCGGCAGGTAGCCCACGCCGAGCTTGGCGCGGCGGTACATCGGTTCGGCGGTGATGTCGCGGCCGTCCAGTTCGATCTTGCCGGCATCGGCGTCGACCAGGCCGACGATCATGTAGAAGCAGGTGGTCTTGCCGGCGCCGTTGGGGCCGAGCAGGCCGACCACTTCGCCCGGCTGCAGGGTCAGGCCGAAGTCCTTCACCACCTCGCGCTGCTTGTAGCGCTTGCGCAATCCCTGGGCGGCCAGCATCAGGGCTTTGCCTTGGTTTGTTGCGCGGACTTGGGCTTGATCACCGTGCGCACGCGGCTGCCGTCGCCGCCCGCCTGGATGCCGCTGGTCTTGGTGTTGTAGACCATCTTCTGCCCGCAGTTCGAGCCCTTGTCCGACTTGACGCAATAGTTGCCGATGAAGGTGATGACTTCGCCGCTCAGGTCGTATTCCATGCGGTCGGCGGTCGCGTCCATCCAGCTGCCGTCGTCGAGCTGCTGGCGCAGCTTGACCTGCTTGCCGGTGAGCACGGCGTACGACGGGTCGCCGTTGCGCTGGCGCAGCTCGGCGCGGCTGGCATTGATGCTCAGCGTGCCCTGCTTCAGCAGCACGTTGCCGGTCCAGACGTTGGTGCCGTTATCGTTGAGGTCGCCGTTCTGTCCATCCGATTCGATGGTCATGTCCTGGTTGCGGTCGGACGTTTTCGCCCATGCCAGGCCCGGGGCCAGCAGCAACAAGGACAACAGGAGGGCGCTAGCGCGCGGATTGGGGGACATAGCGGGAGCGGACCTGGGACTTGAAGGAGTACTGCTTGGTCTTGGTATCGGCTTCGAAACCTGTACCGCTCAGTATAGAACCGGGCTGGACGATCGTGACGGCGGCATCGGTGGCGATCCGGTTCCGGCTGGGGAAAGCGTTCAGATGCGTGGTCTTGAACTCGGTAGGCGTCTGCGACCCCGCCGGGCTGTTGCCGACCACGCCGCCGCGCAGGCGCAATTCCTCGCCCTTGGCGCTGACCCAGCCGGTCTGCGCCCGCAATTCCCATGGCTGGCCCTTGGGGTCCGGCAGCAGGAACAGCGGCGTGGTGATCGTATAGGTCTGGTCGGTCGGGCTGCGTTGCATCAGCGGCGCCTTCAGCGTCATCGCTTCCTGGCCCCGGTCGTCGAGGCTGATCATCTCGAAGTCGCGCATCACGTAGTCGGGGCGCAAGCGCGGCGTTTCGGCGGCGGCGTTGCCGGAGCGGTGCTTCCATGCCGACCAGCCGGAAAAGAGCGCGGCGACCAGCAAGGCGACGCCCAGCCACAGCCGCCAGTTCATGCGGTCAGCTCCCGCAGCACGGCATCGACGTGGCCTTGGGCCGCGAGCAGCAGGTCGCACAGTTCGCGCGCCGCGCCTTCGCCGCCGCGCGCACGGGTCAGCCAGCGCGCATGCGGTCGCGTCCACGGATGCGTGTTGGCCGGCGCCACGCCCAGGCCGACCGCGCGCAGCGGCGGGATGTCGGGCAGGTCGTCGCCCATGAAGGACACCTCGTCCAGCGCCAGTCCGTGCCTGTCGCACAGTTCGCGCACGCAGGCCAGCTTGTCCTTGGCATGGATGTAGGTGTCGGCGCCCAGTTCGGCGCCGCGCTTCAGCGCAACCTGGCTGTTGCGCGCGGTGATCAGGGCGATGCGGATGCCGAAGCGGCGCAGCTGGATCATGCCTTGGCCGTCGGCCACGTCGAAGGCCTTGGATTCGACGCCGCTGGCATCGAGGAAGATGCGCCCGTCGGTCAGCGTGCCGTCCACGTCGAAGCAGGCCAGGCGGATCTTCGCCGCGCGGGCCAGCAGGTCGGGGGTGACGTCGGAGAGATGGGAGTGGGGCATCGGCTGGATCGGTCGGAGTGGGAGGACGGCCGGTCGGGGCGGAACGCCGCCCCTTCCTTTAGACAACGCGTGCCCGCAACAAGTCGTGAATGTTCAAGGCGCCCACCGCGCGGCCCTGGCCGTCGACCACGATCAGGCCGCCGATCTGGTGCGTTTCCATCAACCTTGCGGCTTCCACGGCCAGCTGGTCCGCGGCGATGGTCTTGGGGTTGCGGGTCATCACTTCGGCGATCTTCGCGGCGCGGACGTCGAGTCCCGGATTGTCCAGCGCACGGCGCAGGTCGCCGTCGGTGAAGATGCCCTGCAGGCGGCCATCGGCATCGACGATCGCGGTCAGGCCCAGGCGCTTGCGGCTCATTTCGACCAGCGCTTCGCCCAGGGTGGCCTCGAGGCCGACCCGCGGCACGTCGTCGCCGGCGTGCATCACGTCGGTGATGTGCAGCAGCAGGCGGCGGCCGAGGCTGCCGGCCGGATGCGAGCGGGCGAAGTCGTCGGCGGTGAAGCCGCGCGCCTCCAGCAAGGCCACGGCGAGCGCATCGCCCATCGCCAGGCTGGCGGTAGTGCTGCTGGTCGGGGCCAGGTCCAATGGGCAGGCTTCCGCGGGCACGCTGACGTCGAGGTGTACGTCGGCTTCGCGGGCCAGCGAGGACTCCGGTCGTCCGGTCATCGCCACGACCAGGTTGCCCTGCCGCTTCAGCGCTGGCAGCAGGGCCAGCACCTCGTCGGATTCGCCCGAATACGACAGCGCCAGCACCACGTCGGCATCGGTGATCATGCCCAGGTCGCCATGCCCGGCTTCGCCTGGATGCACGAAGAACGCCGGCGTGCCGGTCGAGGCGAGCGTCGCCGCGATCTTGCGCGCGATGTGCCCGGACTTGCCCATGCCGGTGGCGACCACGCGGCCTTTCGACGCCAGGATCAGCCGGCAGGCCTCGCTGAAGGCGCCGTCGATGCGTCCGCCCAGCGCCTGCAACGCTTCGGCCTCGATTTCGACCACCCGCCGCCCGCTGGCCGCCAGATTGGCGTCGTCGCTTGCAACGATGTGGGGCAGGGACGAGGACATGCAGGCGATGGCCCGGGGTTAGAATGACCGTTCATTTTATTCGGAAAGCCCGGTGGACGCCGAAACCATCCGTGAACTGATCGAAAAGGGGCTCCCAGGCTCCCGCGCCGAGGTCCAGGGCGCCGACGGCGTGCATTTCGAGGCCACCGTGGTCAGCGAAGCCTTCCGCGGCAAGCTGCCGCTGGCCCGCCATCGCCTGGTCTACGCCACCCTGGGCGAGTTGATGGGCGGTGCGATCCACGCATTGCAGTTGAAAACCCTGACGCCGGACGAATGAGCATGCTCGCCGGCAGTTGCCTGTGCGGCGGCGTCCGCTACCAAATCGACGGTGCGCTGGACAGCGTCGTGTTCTGTCATTGTTCGCGTTGCCGCAAGGTCACCGGTTCGGCATTCGCCGCGGTGGCGCCAGTCCCCACCGATGCCTTCCGCTTGTTGCACGGCGACGAGCTGTTGGCCGAATACGAATCGTCGCCGGGCGTGTTCCGCGTCTTCTGCCGGACATGCGCTTCGCCGCTGTACAGCCGCAGGCCGGCGCAACCGGACCTGCTGCGCATGCGGATCGGCACGCTGGATACCGACATCGGCGCGCCGCGCTTCATGCACATCTTCACCGGCTCGAAGGCCGACTGGTACGCGATCCACGACGACTCGCCGCAACACGACACCCGGCCCTGAGCGGTCCGGCTTCCCACTCCCTACGAGCATCCGCGACCCCATGCAGAAAATCATCGTCACCGGCGGCCAGGTCCTCAACGGCGAGGTCGCCATCTCCGGCGCCAAGAACGCGGTGCTGCCGATCCTGTGCGCGACCCTGCTGGCCGATGCGCCGGTGCGCATCACCAACGTGCCGCGCCTGCACGACGTGTTGACCACGGCCAAGCTGCTGGCCGGCCTCGGCGCCGGCGTGGTCCACGAGGGCGACGCGATGACCGTCGATCCGAGCAGCGTGAACAGTCACGTCGCGCCGTACGAACTGGTCAAGACCATGCGCGCTTCGGTGCTGGTGCTGGGGCCGTTGCTGGCGAAGTTCGGCGATGCCGAAGTCTCGCTGCCGGGCGGCTGCGCGATCGGCTCGCGCCCGGTGGACCTGCACATCAAGGGCCTGCAGGCGCTGGGCGCGGAAATCACCGTCGACCACGGCTTCATCAAGGCCCGCAGCAGCGGCCGGCTGAAGGGCGCGAAGCACGTGTTCCAGATGGTCAGCGTCGGCGCCACCGAGAACGTGATGATGGCCGCCGCGCTGGCCGACGGCACCACCGTGCTGGAAAACGCGGCGATGGAACCGGAGATCGTCGACCTCGCCGATTGCCTCAACGCGATGGGCGCGAAGGTCAGCGGCGCCGGCACCCACACCATCACCATCGAAGGCGTGGACAGGCTCGGTGCCTGCGAACACGCCGTGGTGGCCGACCGCATCGAAACCGGCACCTTCCTGGTCGCCGCGGCGATGACCGGCGGGCGCATCGTTGCAACCCGCGCGCGTCCGCGCACGCTGGACGCGGTGCTGGACAAGCTGCGCGAGGCTGGCGCCGAGATCGAGACCGAAGCCGACCGTATCACCCTGGACATGCACGGCCGCCGGCCGAAGGCGGTGGACATCACCACCGCGCCGCACCCCGCGTTCCCCACCGACATGCAGGCCCAATTCATGGCGCTGGACTGCATCGCCGAAGGCGTCGGCGTGATCAACGAAACGATCTTCGAAAACCGCTTCATGCACGTCAACGAACTGCTGCGTCTCGGCGCGGACATCCGCGTGGACGGGCACACGGCGGTGGTGCGCGGGGTGGGCCAGCTGAGCGGTGCGCCGGTGATGGCCACCGACCTGCGCGCCTCGGCTTCGCTGATCCTGGCCGGCCTCGTCGCGCAAGGCGATACCGTCATCGACCGCATCTACCACCTCGATCGCGGCTACGAGAACATCGAGCAGAAGCTCGGTGCGCTCGGCGCGAAGATCCGGAGGGTGGCGTGATCGCCCCCGCGCCCGGCGGGCGCCCGCGTTTCAGCGCGCGCCGGCGCGCGCTGCTGGTCCTGGTGGTGTTGTTGCTGGCCGCGGTGGCGTGGCTGCATTTCACCGGCGCGGCCGGGATCAGCGGCATGGCGACCAAGGACATGGACTGGAACAACGACGGCCAAGTGACCGAGTCGGAAATCCTGCAGTCGTTCTACGCGGTGACGGTGAAGAAGACCGAGGAAGGCCCGCGCCAATGCAGCGCCTACGCATGGCGCGGCAGCGGCGAAGCCATCCGGGTCGATTGCCGGACGGTGATCAAGCCGGAAACCAAGTAGTTCCGCGGCCTTGCGTCGCGCCCATGAAAAAGCCCGGCCTGGCCGGGCTCTTCGCTATCCGGCGAAACGCTTCGCCGTCATTTCCACGAGCTCAGGCGCAGGTCGATGGAATCCTGCCCGTCCTCGCGCTGCAGGATGCGTGCGGGCACCGGGATGCCGCTGACCACCCAGACCACGATCTGCTTGTCGTCGTTGCTGTAGGTGGCCTTGGTCGCATCGCGCTGCTGGCCGGCGACCTGGATCTTCTCCTTGCCGTTGACCACGAACTTCATCGCCTTGGCGCGTCCGCCATCGACGGAGCGGTAGTTCAGCGGCTTGCCGGCGTTGATGTCCTGCACCAGTTGCAGGTCGACCAGCAGCGCATTGGTGTCGCCGGGCTGCAGCGGTACCGGGCCGGCGCGGTCCGGCTTGACGTCGCCGGTCCACGTGGCCTGGCGCGCGTTCCAGTCGTAGGTGGCCTGCGACGACTTGCGCTTGATCAGCACGCTGGTCTTTTCGCTGTGGTCGAGCGGGCGCAGGCGGCCGCCGTTTTCGTCGAACGTGGTGCTGCGCAGGTACTCGCCGACGTTGGAACGGATGTTCAGGCTGTAGGACCAGCGATTGCCGCCGGCCGGCGCGAGCTGCATCTGCGCGCTCGCCGACATGCCCATGTAGCTGGCCTGGTACTGCGCGCTGAAAGGCTGCAGCGCCAGCGCCGGGAAGCTGGCGGCGGCCAGTGCGGCGACGGCGGCGAAGCGGATCGGGAAACGGATGTTCATCGTTGCGTTCATTGCGACGTGGCTCCCTGGTATTGCACGAGGCGCAGGTCGAGTTTGTCCTGGCCGTCTTCGCGTTGCAGGATGCGCACCGGCGTCGGTACGCCGGCGGCCACCCACAGCACGGTTTCGCTGTTGCCGCCGTTGACGCGGTTGATCCGCAGGGCGTCGTAGCTCAGCTCGCCAACGGCGACGATCTCGGTTTGCGCGGAAACCGCGAAAGCCTGTTCGCGGGCACGGCCGTCGTCGACCAAACGGTAGTTCAGGCTTTTGCCCGGCTGTGCGTCGCGGATCACCGCAAGGTTCAACAGCAGCGTGCTGAGGTCGCCATCCTGCAACGACACCGGTGCCTTGCGCGAATCCTTGACGTCGCCGCTCCAGCGCGCGACATGGTTTTTCCAGTCGTACACGCCGGTGGACAGCTTCTTCGAGAACACCGCGCTCTTCATCGTGCTCTGCCCCAGCGGGACAAAACTCAGCCCATCGCTGCTGCGGAAAGCGGTGCTCTGCTGCAGGGAAATGCCGGCCAGGCCGGCCAGGCCGGCATCGGCTTTCACGTCCATGTCCACGCGCCACAGGTCGCCGCCGCGCTTGACCAGGCGCATTACCGCGGTGCCGGCCAGGTCGCCTGCGTTGTAGGCCTGGTAGCTGGCGACGAAGGGCGAAAGGGCCACGGGTGCGGCCACGGTCGTAGCGACCGGCGGCGTGGTGTCGTCGGTTGCGGCGAAGGCGGTGCCGGCCAGCAAGGCCAGCGCGGCCAAGGCCAACGTCGTTCGGGAAGTGGCAAAACGGGTCATTGGGGGAATTCGGGGAGTTGGGGGGTGTGCGGCGATCAGCGGGCCGCCAACGTGCCGGTGCAATCTAGCTGCAGGGGATTTAATAGGGGGTGACCGTCGAGCCATACGGTGCCCTCCTGTTCAGTTATGCGGCCAGCCGCGGCGAGCCGGAGAACGGCGATTAGCAAGGCATGCTCGCGCGACAACAGGCGGCTGGCGAGGGTTTCCGGCGTGTCGCCCGGCAGCACCGGGATGGGAACCTGGGCGACCACCGTGCCGGCATCCAGTTCCGGCACGACGAAGTGCACGCTGGCGCCATGTTCGGCGTCGCCGGCTTCCAGGGCGCGGGCATGGGTGCGCAGGCCCTTGTACTTCGGCAGCAGCGAGGGATGGATGTTGAGCAGGCGGCCGGCAAAGCGGGCGATGAAGCCGTCGCCGAGGATGCGCATGTAGCCGGCGCAGACCACCCAGTCGGGTTTGGAAGCGGCGACGGCCTCGGCCAGTTCGGCATCGAACGCTTCGCGCGACGCGAATGTCTTCGCGTCCGCACTCCAGCGCAACGCGGCATCGACCCGCTGCAGGGCCGCCGCCCCCGGCTTGTCGGAGAACACGCCGACGACCCGTGCGTCGAGCGCGCCCGCGGCGATCGCGTCGAGGATCGCTTGCAGGTTGCTGCCGCGGCCGGAGGCGAGGATGGCCAGGCGCGCGGTCACGCGGATGCTTCCTTGCGCTCGGCACGTGCAAACGGCCACACCAGCAGCGCGCCCAAGGTCGCCAGCAGCATGTCGGCATGCGCATCCCAGGGATCGCCCTGCTGGCCGTTGTAGGACTCGGCGGCTTCCGGCGACATGGCCAGCGCGATGCCCCATTCCAGCCATTCGTAAACCAGGCTGGTGCACATGATCAGCATCGTCGCGATCGCGAACGCATGGCCCGGCGCGAGCCGGGGCCAGCGTTGGCGCAGCCAGTGCCATGCGGCCGGGGTCAGGCAGATTCCGTACATCAGGTGGATGAGCCGGTCGTAGTGGTTGCGTTGCCAGCCGAAAGTGGCGGTCGGCGACCAGCCGAAGGCGGCCTGCAGCCACGCGTCGTAAGGGACCTGGGAATAGAGCCAGCGCGCACCGACGCAGTGCGCGACGATGAAGGCGCAGACGAGCACGAAGTGGACCGGGCGCAGCGGCCACCGCCGCTCGTGCCGCCACAGCCACAGCAGGCCGACCACGGTCAGGCTGCTGTGCATCGCCTGTTCGAGCGGCCAGCGGGGTGCGATCCAGCTGGCTGCGAAGACGGCCAGCGTCAACCCGAAGGCGACCCTTTTTGCGCGCGTCATGCCGGCTCAGCCGATCTTCAGTCGCTCGTCGCCGGAAGCCTTCACCACCTGGCCGATGCGCCAATGCGCCAGTTGCAGGCGATCCAGGTCGGCTTCCACCGCCGCGACGTCGCCCGGCGCCAGCATCAGCACGAAACCGACGCCGCAGTTGAAGGTGCGCCACATTTCCTCGCGCGGCACGTTGCCTTCGCGCTGCAGCCAGTCGAACACCGCCGGCAGCGGCCACGAGGAGGTGTCGATCTCCAGTCCGAATTCCTTGGGCACGACGCGAATGATCTTCTCGACCAGCGCGCCGCCGGTGACGTGGGCCATCGCGTGGATGTCGTGCTTCGCCAGCAGTTCCAGCACCGGCTTCACGTAGATGCGCGTGGGCTCCATCAGCGCGTCGGCCAGCTTCACGCCGCCGAGGTCGAGGTCCAGCGGGTTGCCCGCGCGCTGCAGGATCTTGCGGATCAGCGAATAACCGTTGGAATGCGGGCCGCTGGAAGCGATGCCGACCAGCACGTCGCCTTCGCGCACCTTGCTGGAATCGACCAGTTTCGATTTCTCCACCGCGCCGACGGTGAAGCCGGCCAGGTCGTATTCGCCCGGCGGGTACATGTCGGGCATCTCGGCGGTCTCGCCGCCGATCAGCGCGCAGCCGGCGATCTCGCAGCCCTTGGCGATGCCGGCGACCACGTTCACGGTCGTCTCGACGTCGAGCTTGCCGGTGGCGAAGTAGTCGAGGAAGAACAGCGGCTCGGCGCCCTGCACCAGCACGTCGTTGACGCACATCGCGACCAGGTCGATGCCGATGCCGTCGTGGCGGTTCAGCTGCTTGGCCAGGATCAGCTTGGTGCCGACGCCATCGGTGCCGGAAACCAGCACGGGTTCCTTGTACTTGTTCGACACGTCGAACAGGCCGCCGAACAGGCCGACGCCGCCCAGCACTTCGGGGCGCATCGTGCGCCGGACCAGCGGTTTGATGCGTTCGACGACTTCGTTGCCGGCGTCGATGTCGACGCCCGCGTCACGGTAGGTGAGGGCGGTGGGTTGGGTCACGGGGCGGGCCGGAGCGGCGGAGGGATTCGAGCAATTTTAAGGCGCGGCGACGAATTTTGCGGATTTGGCGAATTGGAGCGTGCTGCGGCAAGCCGGGCAGGCGAGTAGCCGAGGGTTTCTCATTGGCCGAACCTCCTCGCCTGCAGGGCACGTCTTCGCACCTGAATGGCCCGGATTGGCGCTCCGGGGCCATTCGGGCAACAATTCCCCGTCGTCCCGGCGCCAAACCGGGGCTCAAAAGGAAGCTGGATGCGCCGGATCTTCGCTGCTGCCATCGCCACCCTCATCGCACTGTCCGCGGCCACGGCCTCGGCGCAAACCGGCCTGCGCACCGAAGGCGACGTCGCCGGTGCGCAAGGCATCTACCAGACCGAAGTGCCGGTCAACGGCCAGGGCGAATCCGACCGCAACAGCGGCCTGGCCCGCGCGCTGGGCAAGGTGCTGGCCAAGCTCACCGGCGACCGCAACGTGACCGCCAGGCCCGGGGTGGGCGCGGAATTGCGCAACGCCAAGGACTACGTGGACAGCTACGACTTCCGCCAGGACCAGGGCGTGTCGCCGAGCGGTGCGCCGACCTTCGGCACCGTGCTGGTGGCGCGGTTCAAGCCGGATGCGGTCAACGAACTGGCCGGCGTGCTGGGCCTGGGCATCTGGCCGGAACCGCGGCCCAAGCCGGTCCTGTGGCTGGCGATCGACGACGGCAGCGGCCCGCGCCTGGTTGGACTGGGGCAGGCCAATGCGGCCCGCTCGGCCTTGAACCAGGCCAAGACGCGCGGCTATGCGCTCGGCCTGCCGGCCGGCAACGCCGCTGAACAGGCCGTGGTCGGCGCGATCTGGCGCCAGGACGTGGCCGCGGTCGCGCGGGCCTCCTCGCGCTACAGCCCGCCGATGCAACTGGTCGGCAAGCTGTACCGCGCCGGCAGCGGTTGGAAGGCCGACTGGGTGTTCGTCGATGGCGGCAAGGTGCTGTCGAAGTGGTCGTCCAGCGATCCGGATGCACGCCGGGCCATGGCCGCCGGCGCGGACGGCGCCGCCGACGCCCTGATCAAGCGCTACGCCAAACGCGGCAGCGCCGGGCCTGCGGGCAGCTATCGGGTGGTATTCACCGGCCTGGACAGCGCCGACGACTACATCCGCCTAAGCGCCGCGCTGCAGCGCATGGCGGTGGTGCGCAAGATCACCCCCGTCGCCGCGCACGGCGACACTTACGAAGTGAACCTCGACCTGGTCAGCGGACTGCCCGGCTTCAAGCGCATGGTCGGCGACGACGCGCCGTTCGTGGGCGGCGAAGGCGACCCGCCCGTGTACCGGATGAAATAAGGCTCGGCCGCCCGCCATGACCACGGACGAATCGCAACAGGAAATCGCGCTTTTCCTGCGTCGCCTGCAATGGGCGGCGCTGGGCCTGGGCGTGCTGTGGGTGGTGTGGCTGCTGTCGCCGATCCTGACGCCGTTCGCGGTCGCCGCGTTGTTGGCGTGGATGGGCGACCCGGTGGTCGACTGGCTGGAAGCCAAGGGCCGTTCGCGCAATACCGCCGTGGTGCTGGTGTTCTCGGCGATGGCGCTGGTGCTGGCCGTGGCCTTGCTGATCCTGGTGCCGATCATCGAGGGCCAGATCGCCACGCTGGTCGAGTCCCTGCCGCGCTACCAGGCCTGGCTGACGGGCACCGCGCTGCCGTGGCTGGAACAGCGCGTGGGCATGAAGCTGTCGGTGTGGCTGGACTTCGACCACATCATCGAACTGGTGCGCGGCAACTGGGAGAAGGCCGGCGGCGTCGCCACCACGGTGCTCGGCTACGTGTCGCGTTCGGGCATGGCGGTATTCGGCTGGGTCGCCAACCTGCTGCTGATCCCGGTGATCACCTTCTTCTTCCTGCGCGACTGGGACCTCTTGGTCGGGCGCATCGCGGCGATGGTGCCGCGCGACCACATCGACACGGTCAGCCGGCTGGCGCGCGAATCCAGCGAGGTGCTCGGCGGATTCCTGCGCGGGCAGTTCCTGGTGATGATCATCCTCGGCGTGATGTATGGACTGGGCCTGTGGGTGGTGGGCCTGGACCTCGGCATCCTGATCGGCCTGATCGCCGGCCTGCTGACCTTCGTACCGTACCTGGGCCCGACCAGTGGCGTGGTCCTCGGCGTGCTCGCCGCGCTGATGCAGTACGGCGACTGGAAACACATCGCCGGAGTGCTGGCGGTGTTCGGCGTCGGCCAGGTGATCGAAAGCTACCTGCTGACGCCGAAGCTGGTCGGCGATCGCATCGGCCTGCATCCGGTCGCGGTGATCTTCGCGGTGCTCGCTGGCGGCCAGCTGTTCGGTTTCCTCGGCATGCTGCTGGGCCTGCCGCTGGCGGCGGTGGTCAACGTGCTGCTGCGCTACGCGCACGAGCGCTACACGCAAAGCCACTTGTACGCCGGCGAACATCCGCGGATCGTGCTGGACACCTTCATCGACGACGGCGCGCTGCCGCCTGCGCCGGGCAACCAAGACTCCACGAAGTGACCGCCACGCCGCAAATGCCGCTGGCCCTGCGCTACCCGCCGGACCAGCGCTTCGATTCGTTCGTCGCCGCACCCGCCGGGGCGCTGGCGCAGTTGCAGGCGCTGGCCGAGCGTCCCGGTGCGGACTGGCTGTTCCTGGCCGGTGCCGCCAAGACCGGGAAGACCCACCTGGCATTGGCGCTGTGTGCGGCGGCGGAACAGGCCGGACACCGCGCCGCATTCCTGCCGCTGGCCGCCGCCGCGGGTCGCGCCGGCGAGGCGTTGCAGACCCTGGACGACCACGACGTGGTCGCGCTGGACGGGCTGGAGAAGATCGTCGGCAATCGCGACGACGAGGTTGCCCTGTTCGATTTCCACAATCGCGCCCGCAGCCGTGGCGCCAGCGTGCTGTACACCGCGCAGGCGCTGCCGGACGAACTCGCGCTGGCCTTGCCCGATCTGCGTTCGCGCCTGCAGCAGTGCGTGCGCATCGCGCTGGCGCCGCTGGACGATGACGGTCGCCGCGCCGTGCTCCGCGATCGCGCGCAGCGCCGCGGTCTGGTGCTGGAAGAAGCCGCGATCGACTGGCTGTTGACCCGTACCGACCGCGACCTCGGCGCACTCGTCGGCCTGCTCGACAGGCTCGACCGCGCCTCCCTGGCGGCGCAGCGCCGGGTCACCGTGCCGTTCCTGCGGCAGGTGATCGAAACGAGATCGTAGGGCGCGCCCAGGTCCGCCGCGCCGGTGCAGAAAGGTGGGCCAAGGCCCACCCTACGCCGAATCGCGGGGCAAATGTCTCTACAAAACGCCGCTCGACACCAGCACGGCATCCAGTTCCGCCAGCCGCTGCGGCGTGCCCACGTCGGTCCAGCGGCCATCGTGGCGCTCGCCGGTGATCGCGCCGGATGGCATGTGCGCGCGCAGGATCGGGGCGAGCGGGAAACGCGGCGGGGTTTCATCGGCCGACGCGACCGTCGTGTGTTCGCGCCAGCCCTGCAGGATGGCGGGGCGATAGACGCCGATGCCGGCGTAGGTCAGGCGTGGTTCGCCATCGCTGGTGACAAGGCCCGCGGACGACAGGTGGAAATCGCCGCGCGGCGCGAATTCCGGCGGATCGACCATCACCAGGTGTGCGAGGCCAGCGGGTTCGGCAGGCAGTCTCGCGAAGTCGTAATCGGTCCACACGTCGCCGTTGACCAGCAGGAAGGGTGCGTCGTCGCCCAGCGACGGCAGCGCATTCAACATGCCGCCGCCGGTTTCCAGCGGATGCGGACCTTCGTAGGAATAGGCGATGCGCAAGCCCCACGCGGCGCCATCGCCGAGCGTCTGCGGGAACTGTTCGGCCAGCCACGACGTGTTGACCACCACCTCGCGCACGCCAATGGCCGCGAGTTTTTCCAGGTGCCACGCGATCAGCGGCTTGCCGCCGGCAGGCAGCAGTGGCTTCGGCGTGGTGTTGGTCAGCGGACGCATGCGCTCGCCGAGACCCGCGGCGAAGATCAGGGCCTTCACGCGTCGCCTTCCTTTGCGCGCAGCGCCGGCTTGATGGTGTTCTCCAGCAAATCGGCGAGCGGATCGAGCTCGCGGTAACGCGGCAGCACTTCCTCGAGGTAGACGATGAAGCGCGGCAGGTCGGCGATGTATTTCGACTTGCCGTCGCGATAGTGCAGGCGACAGAAGATGCCGAGGATCTTCAGGTGCCGTTGCACGCCCAGCCAGTCGGCGTCGCGCAGGAACCGCGGCCACGGCGGCACCGGCAACCCCGCCGCCTGCGCACGGCCGTGGTATTGCGCCAGCCAGCCGTCGACGCGATGCAGCGGCCAGCTGAGGAAGGCGTCCTTGAACAGGCTGATCGGATCGTAGGCGACCGGTCCGCGCACGCAGTCCTGGAAATCGAGCACCGCCGGCTGCGGCAGGGTCGGCATCAGGTTGCGCGGCATGAAGTCGCGATGGGTCAGCACCCGCGCTTGCGACAAGGCGTTGTCCATCAGTCGGCGCTGCACCAATTCGAGCTTGTCGCTGCCGTCGCAATCCAGGGCGATGCCCAGGTGCCTGCCGAGGAACCATTCCTCGAACAACCCCGCATCGCGCTGCAGCAGCGCTTCGCCGAATTCGCCCATGCCTTCGGGCGGGGCGATCGCCTGCAGTTTCAGCAATTCGTCGATGGCGCGCGCAAACCACGCGTCGGCGCTGTCGGCGTCGATGGTCTGCGCCAGGGTCGGTCCGCCCAGGTCTTCCAGCAGCAGGAAACCGGTTTCGACGTCGCGCGCCAGCACCTGTGGCACGCGCACGCCGCCGTTTTCCAGCAGGTCGCGCATGCGCAGCCACGGGCGCACGTCTTCCTGGCCGGGCGGCGAATCCATCACGATGCGGCTGGGGCCGGTGCCGTGCGTGCGCCAGTAGCTGCGGAAACCGGCATCCACCGAAGCGCGCTGCAATTGCGCGCCGGGATCGGCAAGGGCGTGGCGGGCCCAGTCGAGGCGGGCGGTTTCGCGGTCTTCGGTCATCGTGCAAGGGTAAGCCAGCGGATGGAAACAAAAAACGCCCCGCGATGCGGGGCGTCGATGCGGCATGGGGAAGAATTACTTCTTCGCCGATTTGCTGCGAATGGCTTCGTACAGGAACAGCAACACGATGGCGGTGACGATCGCAACGACCCAGATCAACAGCGAGCTGGTCAAGCCAAGTGCGGTAGCGATGATTCCGCCGCCCAGCCAGGCGCCGGCGACGCCCAGCAAGATGGTCAGAATCCAGCCCATTGGATCGGCGCCGGGCTTGATCAAGCGAGCCAGGATGCCGATGACGGCGCCGCCGATCAGATAGCCGAGAAAGCTGTCGAACATGTTGTTCTCCTGTGGCTGGTGAGGTGGGGCCAGCGAATCCTAGCAGCAGCCGTGGTCGCCGTGCGCGCTGCCCCCGGCCACCGCGCCGACCCCGGTGGTCTCGCCGCGCAGGCTGGCGGCATGGTGCGCCGCGACGACATGGGCGACGCAGGCGGTGACCCGCTTGCCCATCGGGATGTGCAGGAATTCGTTGGGACCGTGCGCGTTGGAATGCGGGCCGAGCACGCCGGTGATCATGAACTGCGCACCGGGGAATTTTTCGCCCAGCATGCCCATGAAGGGAATGGTGCCGCCTTCGCCCATGTACATCGCCGGCTTGCCGAACGCGGCCTGCGAAGCGTCCTCGATGGCCTGCGACAGCCATGGCGACAGCGCCGGGGCGTTCCAGCCGCTGGAAGCCTTCTCCAGCTTCAGTTCGACTTGCGCGCCGTACGGCGGATCGCGCAGCAACACGTCCTTCAGCAGCTCGCCGGCCTTGGCGCCGTCCAGTGTCGGCGGCAGGCGCAGCGACAGTTTGACCGCGGTGAACGGGCGCAGCACGTTGCCGGCCGACGACAGCGGCGGGATGCCGTCCACGCCGGTCACCGAAAGCGCCGGGCGCCAGGTGCGGTTGAGCACCAGCTCGCCCAGGTCGTCGTTCATCGGCTTCATGCCGGGCAGGAACGGGAACTTGTCGAAGACCTCGTCGCCCAGCACTTCGGCGACCTTCTTCGCCTGCTCGACGCGTTCGGCCGGAACCTCGACATGCAGCCCTTCGACCTTGATCCGGCCGGTGGTCTCGTCCTCGAGGCGCGACAGCAATTCGCGCAGCACGCGGAAGCTGGACGGCACGATGCCGGAAGCGTCGCCGCTGTGCACGCCTTCGCTGAGCACCTTGACGCTGAAGTTGCCGCCGGCCAGGCCGCGCAGCGAAGTGGTGCACCACAGTTGTTCGTAATTGCCGCAACCCGAGTCCAGGCACACGACCAGCGACGGCTTGCCGATGCGCGGGGCGAGATGGTCGACATAGGCCGGCAGGTCGTAGCTGCCGGATTCCTCGCAGGCTTCGATCAGCACCACGCAGCGCGCGTGCGGCAAGCCCTGCTCACGCAGCGCGCGGATCGCAGTCAGCGAGCCGAAGATCGCATAGCCGTCGTCGGCGCCACCGCGGCCGAACAGCTTGTCGCCCTTCAGCACCGGCTGCCATGGGCCCAGCCCTTCGTCCCAGCCGGTCATTTCCGGCTGCTTGTCCAGGTGGCCGTACAGCAGCACCGTGTCGTCCCCGCTCTCGGCGCCGGAAGCGGGGATCTCGATGAAGATCAACGGGGTGCGGCCTTCCAGCCGGATCACTTCCAGGGCCATGCCGTCGATCGGCTGGCTGCGCGCCCAGTTGGCCATCAGCTCGACCGCCGCATCCATGTGGCCGTTCGCGACCCAGTCGGGATCGAACATCGGCGACTTGTTGGGAATGCGGATGTATTCGACCAGTTGCGGGACGATTTCATCGTCCCATTGCTTGCCGACGAAGGCGTCGAGCCGGGTGTTGTCCATGCGGGTTCCAGCATAACGGGAGTCCGCCGATTTTACCCCTGCGGGAGGGGGTAGGAATTTTCCTACACGGAGTCGCGGAATTTCCCGGCAGAAAACGCGGCATTCACGCGATACCTTGGCCCTGCCTTGGCAAGGAGACTGTCCACACCGGCAGCGAAACGGAATCGCACCGGGTGGATCGAATCCCCAAACCAAAGGAATGCACATATGAACCTCTTTTCCAACCTCATCAAAGCCGCCGCCCTGTCCCTGCTGATGGCCACCAGCGCCTTCGCCGCCGACAAGGTCAACATCAACAGCGCCGATGCCGCCACGCTGGACGAAGTGCTGCTCAACATCGGCGCGGCCAAGGCGCAGGCCATCGTCGACTATCGCAAGGCCAATGGCCCGTTCAAGAGCGCCGAGGAACTGGCGATGGTCAAGGGCATCGGCCTGAAGACGGTGGAAAAGAACCGCGACCGCATCGAAGTGGGCCGCGGCCAGCCGGCGGCGAAGCCGTCGACGGCGCCCTCCACCACCGCCGCGCCGCTGCGGCCGCGCCACCTCGTGCGGCGCTGAAGGTTTCCACGGCGCGGAACAGCAGGAGGCTGGCCGGGCCGCAGGGGCAGGAAGCCGAGGAAAGCAGGCAGGACGCCGACAAGGATGTACCCATGCGCCGGGCCGTGGCCCGGCCGGTAGCGGGCAGGACGCCGGCAGGATCGGCATGAAGCCCACAGGGAAGTACCATCGCCCGGTTGCCGCAAGGCGCCGGGCGATGTTTTTTGCCTGAACTCCCGAAACCCGGAAGGAACGCATGACTGACACAGGCCCGCGCGTCGTGCCGGCCAACGAATACCGGCGCGTGCGCTGGAAGAACGGCCTGGGCTGGACTCGCGAAATCATCCGCGAGCCCGAAGCCGACGACTGGAACTGGCGCGTGTCGATCGCCGAGATCGAAAAGGACGCGGCGTTCTCCGCATTCCCCGGCATCGAGCGCGAGCTGGTGCTGTTGCGCGGCAACGGCCTGCGCCTGCGCTTCGCCGACGGCGAGGTGCGCGAATTGCATCCGCCGCACGACCGCCTGCGTTTCGCGGGGGAGCGCGCGCTGGTCGGCGAATTGCTCGACGGCCCGACCCACGACTTCAATTTGATGTGGCGGCGCGATGCGGTGGCCGCCGAATTGCAGCATCGCCCGCTGGTCGGGCCGATGCTGTTCTTCACCGAGCCGGACACGACCTGGGCGATCCACTTGCTGGCCGGGCAGGCCCGCTTCGACGCAGCCAGCGCCCTGCCGCCGCTCGAGGCCGGCGACACGGCGATATTGCAGGGCGAAAACGAACGCCGCCGCTTCCTGCTGGAAGGCGGCGGCGAGCTATTGGCGATCAAATTGACCCGATTGTAGGAGCGCTCTTCAGGGCGCGACCGTAAGACGCGTTAAGCGAAATCTTTTCGGTGCCGGGAAACTCCTGGTCGCGCCCTGAAGGGCGCTCCTACGAAGCGGGTTACAGCATCGCGGGGACGAACACCGCCAGCCATACCACCAGGCCGACGAACAGCACGCTGACGAAGACCTGCTTCACCCCGCGCCCACGCGCCCACATCCACAGGCCGGACAGGCCCAGCAGCAGCATGCCGATGGCGAAGCTGTCGGCCAGCACGATCCACGCCCAGCCGCCACCCACGCCCTTGTGCAGGCGGTTCAATCCCGCCAGCGGGGTTTGCCGGTTCTGCTTCAGTTCGGCCGTTTCGCCGCCGGGGGTGTATTCCAGCGACCATGAGCTGCGCGCGGTGCCGCCGGACAGATTCCATTTCGGCGGCTGACCGCCGGCCCTGTCGTTGCCGCCGCGCTTGCCGGCCTCGGCGCCATTGGCGCGTTCGCCGTTCCTGGCGCGTTGTTCGCCGCCGCGGTTGCCGCCGCCCGGCGAGCCCTTGCGGATGACCTGTGCATCCAGGCCCTGGGTGTCGCGCAGCCACAGCGACAGCGCCTCGGCCGAAGTGCGTGCGGTCGCCGGCACCACCAGCGCGGTCTTGGCGATTTCGTCGCTGTCGCCCTGCGGCCAGGCGTTGTCGCCGAAGCGATGGTTCAACACCAGACCGGTGAAACCGTAGACGACGGTGGCCAGCGCGCCCCACGCGCCGACCCACAGGTGGATCTGGCGCATCCAGCGGAAGCTGACGTTGCGGAAGCGGTGCGGACGATGGTGGGTGGTCGTGCTCATGCGAGGGAAGGGCTTCGGGAAAGAGGGAGGAAGGAACGCATGCTCGGAGCGCAGATTGACCGGGCGATCAGACTTCGGTCCATTGCCGCAGCAGGTTGTGGTAGACGCCGGTCAACTGCAGCACCGCGCCCTGGTCGGCATCGCCGCGGCGCAGGGTTTCGATGGCCGTATCCATTTCGAACAGCATGCGTCGCCGCGCATCGTCGCGGACCATGCTCTGCACCCAGAAGAACGCGGCAAGGCGTGCGCCACGCGTGACCGGCGCGACCTTGTGCAGGCTGCTGGATGGATACACGATCAGGTCGCCCGCCGGCAGCTTGACCTCGTGCTCGCCGTAGGTATCGCTGACGATCAGTTCGCCGCCGTCGTATTCGTCGGGTTCGGCGAGGAACAGGGTGCATGACACGTCCGAGCGCAGCTGTTGGCCGTCGCCGATCCGCATCACGGCGCCATCGACATGGAAGCCGTATTCGCCGCCGCCGGCGTAACGGTTGAAGCGCGGCGGCAGCGTCTTCAGCGGCAACGCCGCGGCGAAGAACAAGGGATTGCGTTCCAGCGCTGCAGAGACCATCCGGCCGAGCTCGGCCTTCAGCGGCGAAGCGTCGGGCAGTTGCTCGTTGCGCTTGACCTTCGCGCCCTGCACGCCGACGGTTTCGCGACCGTCGGTCCATTCGGCCGTTTCCAGCGCCTGGCGGATGTGCGCCAGTTCGTCGCGGGTCAGCACTTCGGGAATGTGCAGCAGCATGGCGTTCCTCGACCAGGGCGGCGGGGAAATCCCCGCCGCCCAGTGTGCCTCAGAAGCGGAAGTCCGCGCTCAGCAGGAAGGTGCGCGGCGTGCCCGGGGTGTAGCGGTAACCGCTTTTGTTGATCGCGGCGACGTACTGCTTGTCGAACAGGTTGTAGCCGTTGAAGCGCAGGGTCAGCTTGTCGTTGATCGGGTACGACAGTACGGCGTCGTAGACCGTGTAGGACTTAATGTTTGCTGGGGTGGCGCCACCATTGGCGGTATCCGCGCCGTCGCTGCCTTTGGTCAATCCACCGACGTAACGCAAGCCGCCGCCGACGCTCAGGCCAAATGGCATCCGATAGGTCGTCCAAGCGGTGAAGGCGTTGTCCGGCGTATAGGCCAAAGCACGGCTACCATCGGCCGAGACGAGCGCGCCGGCCTCGACCTGGGAGCTCAGGTGGCTGAGCCCAGCCGATACCGACCAGCTTTCGGTGATGTTGCCCACCACCGACGCCTCAATGCCTTTCACCGACTTGCGGCCGGTCTGTACGTAGGTGCCGGGCAGGGTAGGATCCGGCGTGACTTCGTTGGCGACTTCGGTGTCGAACAGCGCCAGGTTGAATGCCAGCGCGTTCTCGATCAGATTCCACTTGGTACCGACTTCCAGGGTTCGCGCTTTTTGCGGTTCGAACTTCGGGTTATTGGCGTTGTTGGCTGCACCGCTGAGTTCCATGGTGCCGCCGCCTGGCGGTTGCTGCGAGATCGCCCAGTTGGCGTACAAGCTGACCGTATCGCCGAGCTTGTATACCGCGCCAAGCTTGCCGCTCACCAAGGTTTTCTCGAGGATCGCGTCGAGGTGGGGCAATACCGTGCCAGCCGGGTTGCCGGCGCAGGCGGGAGCGTTCGGCGGCGTGCCGCATACGGCTGCGCTGCGGAAATCAATCCTGTAGCGGTCGGCGCGCAGGCCGGCGGTTAGCAGGAAGCTGTCGCCGAACTTCAGGGTATCGAAAACGTAGGCAGATACGGTGGTGGTCTTGCCGTGGCGGTCGGCGCCGTTGTGCGCCCAGGTGAGCCCGGTGGCGTTCCAGTCTGGATCGTACAGTTTCGCCGGCGTCCACGCGCTGCCGCCCGTGGCGGCCTGGCCGAAGAAGTCGTAATCCTCGCGCGCGAATTCAACGCCGGTGCTGACGAAGTGCTGTACGGCCCCAGTGGCGAAATCTGCGCGGAGGTTCAACTGATCGGTCAGGATCTCGTTGCGCTGGTCTTTGAAAGTCGGTAGGCCGCGCTTGATCGTGTAGGTGGAAAGATCGGACGGATCGGTCCACGCGATATCGCTGGACATGGCCCGGAAGGAAGTCAGCAGGTAGTCCTGCTGGGTCTTGCCCCAGCGCAGCGTATTGCTCAGCTTCAGCGTGTCGGAGAAATCGTGCTCGACGCGCAATGTGGCCATCTGGGCGGTCACGTCGTCATGGTCCGCACGGGTGCCGTAGAAGTTCTCCGGATCGACGGGATGGCCGACCAGCGCCGCCAGACCGTTTTGCGGCTTCCAACCAGCCATGCCGATGGTCGGCACGAAGCCGTCCGGCACGTTGTCCTGCTTCACGTACAGCAGGTTGAGGTAGACCCGGGTCGCGCCTTCCAGATTGAAGCCCAGCGACGGGGCGATGCCCCAGCGGCTGTTGTTGACATGATCGCGGCCGGGCACGTCGCTGACCTGCCACATCGCGTTGAGGCGCAGGGCATTGCCGGATTCGCCGAAGGCATGGTTCCAGTCGGCGTTGGCGCGCTGCTGGCCGTCGTTGCCCGCGGAAACCGTGCCCGATGCCGCATTGCGCAGGTTGGCCTGCTTGGTCACCAGGTTGATCGCGCCGGTCGGCGCACTGCGGCCGGTATCCGTGCTTGCCGGGCCTTTCACCACTTCGACCTGTTCGATGTTGAACAGGTCGCGCGAGACGCTGCCGAGGTCGCGGATGCCGTCGACGAAGATACTGCTGGAGCTGTCGAAGCCGCGCATGTACAGCGTGTCGCCGGTGCTGGTGTTGCCGTTTTCGCCGGCATAGAACGTGCCGACGCCGGCGCTGTTGCGCAGCGCTTCGGTCAGCGTGGTCGCGCCCTGCTGGTTGAACAGTTCCTTGTCGATGACCTGGATGGTCTGCGGCGTGTCCTGCAGGGTCTGGGTGAACTTCGGCGAGACGATGAAACTATGCAGGCCGCGCACCTGCACCTTGTCCAGCGTGGTGGCCTGGTCCGCGGCATCGGCCGGGGCGACCTCGGCGGCGACCGCCGGCAGGGCCATGGCCAGTCCGGCGGCCAGGGTAGCGGTGGACAGGGCGGGGAAGGGGCATTTCGGGGCGTGCTTGCGCGATTTGATGTAGCTCATGGAGGTTCCGTGCAAAGGTCGGACACCCTGGCGACTGCGGGGGTGGGGAAGGTGTCGGTCTGGCGCCAGGCAGGGCCGGCGCCGGCGGGCGACATAATAATGAGAATGATTTGCAATTACAACGAAAAATGAATGCGGCCCGCGGCTGGCCCTTAGCGTGCCGGATGGTTCGGGTCGTCAGGTGGACCGGCGAATCCGCCGCCGAGTCACTCGCGGTCGTCGCGGGTCCAGATCCCGCCGTGTTCCAGCTTGACCGGGAACTTGGGCACCGGCGAGTAGGCCGGCGCGCACAGCGCGCGACCGTCGCGCACGTCGAAGCGCGCGCCGTGCAGCACGCATTCGATGCTGGCCTCGTCGGCATCGAAGTTGCCCGAGGACAGCTCGAATTCCTCGTGGCTGCACTGGTCTTCCAGCGCGTACAGATCGCCGTCGTAATTGAACACGACGATCGGCGCGCCGGTGACTTCGTCGAACACGCTCTTCATTTCACCCGGCAGCAGTTCGCCGGTCGCGCAGACGAAGGTCCAGGCCGGCTCGCTCACAGAGCCTTCTCCAGGATCTCGAAGCGCAGGTCGTCGCGCTTCGGGATGCCGAAGCGCTCGTCGCCATACGGAAACGGCTTCTTGATGCCGGTGCGCGCATAGCCGCGGCGTTCGTAGAAGGCGATCAGCTCGTCGCGGATGTCGATCACGGTCATGCGCATCGCCGGTAGCGTCCATTCTTCGCGCGCGACGCGCTCGGCTTCGGCCAGCAACGTCTTGCCCATGCCGCTGCCCTGCAGGTCGGGGCGCACCGAGAACATGCCGAAATAACCCGCGCCGTCCTCCTCGGCCACGTGCGCGCAGGCCAGCAGCTCGCCTCCACGCTCGGCGACGACGATGCGGCTGCGCGGGCGTTCGATGTCCCTGCGCAACACTTCGGGATCGATGCGCTGGCCGTCCAGCATGTCCGCTTCGGTGGTCCAGCCTTGCTTGCTGGCCTCGCCGCGATAGGCGGAAGTCACCAGGGCGACGAGGGCGGGGATGTCGGCCGGCGTGGCGGCGCGGAAGAAGAGTTCGGTCATCCGCCAATTTTAGCTTTTCCTTCTCCCTCCGGAAGAAGGTGCCGAAAGGCGGATGAGGGCGGGAGCCGACATCGGCGATGAAGCTTCTTTGGGCGGAAGGCTCTTCTCCCCTGGAGAGGAGAACAGAATCAGCCCAGCAGCTTGCGCGCCTTGTTCAGCGCCGCGACGAACGCCTCGATTTCCTCGTGCGTGTTGTAGAACGCGAACGATGCGCGCAGGGTCGCGGCAACACCGAAGTACTGCAGCAGCGGATGCGCGCAGTGCTGGCCGGAGCGCACCGCCACGCCCTCCAGGTCGAGCAGGGTCGCCAGGTCATGCGCGTGCGCGCCCTCGACCAGGAACGAAATCACCGCGGCCTTCTCCGGCGCTTCGCCGAAGATGCGCAAGCCGTCGATCTTCTTCAGTTCCTCGGTCGCGTGCGCTAGCAGTTCGGTTTCGCGCGCCTCGACGTTGGCCAGGCCGACGCCTTCGAGGTAATCGACCGCGGCGCCGAGACCGACGAAACCGGCGATGTTCGGCGTGCCGGCTTCGAATTTGTGCGGCGGATCATTGAACACGGTGCCGTCGAAGCTGACTTCCTTGATCATCTCGCCACCGCCGATGAACGGCGGCATCGCGGCGAGGTGTTCCCTGCGCGCCCACAGCGCACCGGTGCCGGTCGGGCCGCACATCTTGTGGCCGGTGACCGCGTAGAAGTCGCAGCCGATCGCGGCCACGTCGACCGGGCGATGCGGCGCGGCCTGCGAGCCGTCGACCACCGTGGCGATGCCGCGCTTGCGCGCCTCGCGGCAGATCTCGCGCACCGGGTTGACCGTGCCCAGCACGTTGGACACGTGGGTCACGGCCAGCAGCTTCACCTCGGAAGTCATCGCCGCGTACAGCGCGGCCAGGTCGAGCGTGCCGTCGGGCAGGATCTCGGCGACGCGGATCTCGGCGCCGGTGCGCTGCACGACGAGCTGCCAAGGCACGATGTTGGCGTGGTGTTCCATCCGCGACACCAGGATCACGTCGCCGCTGCGCAGGCGCGGCAAGGCCCACGAATAGGCGACCAGATTGATTGCGAAAGTGGTGCCGCTGCACAGCACCAGCTCGTCGGCGCGGACGTTGAGGAAGCGCGCGAGCTTCTTGCGCGCGCCTTCGTAGACCTCGGTCGCTTCGCTGCCCAGCGTGTGCACGGCACGGCTGACATTGGCGTTGTGGCGACGGTAGAAGTCGTCCACCGCTTCGATCACGGCGGCCGGCTTCTGTCCGGTGTTGGCGCTGTCCAGGTAGACCAGCGGCTTGCCGTTGACCGTGCGTTCCAGCAGCGGGAAATCGGCGCGGATGCGCGCCCAGTCGACGTGGACGGCGTCGATTCCGTGGGTCGATGGCAGGTTCATGCGGTCTCCAGCGCCGCGAGGGCGGCATCGACGCGGGCGGTCAGAGTGGCGCGCAGATCGGTATCTTCGATCATCGCCAACGGTTCGCGGCAGAACGCGGCGGTCAGTAGCTTGCGCGCTTGCGCCTGCGGCAGGCCGCGCGAGCGCAGGTAGAACAGCGCGTTGGCGTCGAGCCGGCCGACCGTGGCGCCGTGCGCGGCCTTCACTTCGTCGGCGTGGATTTCCAGCACCGGCTGGGTATCGATTTCGGCGTTCTCGGACAGCAGCAGGTTCTTGTTCGACAAGCTGGCATCGGCACCGTCCGCGCCTTCGCGGATCAGGATGCCGCCGTGGAAGACCGCGCGTCCGCGCCCCGCGCCGAGTCCGCGCCAGGTCAGTTCGCAGGCGGTGTCGCGGGCGATGTGGTCGATGCCCAGTCGGGTGTCGACGTGGCGGCGTCCCGTGGCCAGCAGCACCCCGTTGGCGAGCAGGCGGGCGTTGTCGCCTTCCAGGCGTACGTTGAGTTCGTGGCGCGACAGGGCACCGCCGAGTTCCAGGTCGACGCGGCGGTATTCGGCGTCACGGGCCAGCACGGCGTCGGTACGCAGCAGCGAAGTCGCGCGTTCGCCTTCGGCTTGCACGTGCGCATGCACGAGGCGTGCGCCGCGCGCGAGATGGACGTGGCTCAGGGCGTTCGCCAGGTTGGCGTGGGGAGCGGCTTCCAGGTGGTGTTCGACGACGGTCAGCGCTGCGCCGGCGCGCAGCTCGATGAAGTTGCGCAGGTGCCAGGCACGGTCGATGCGATCGGCGGTGCCGAGGAAGACGAGATGCAGCGGTTCGGCGATCCGGACGTTTTCCCCGACCCGCAGCAATGCGCCTTCATTGGCCAGCGCTGCATTGAGCCGTGCGAAGACTTCGTCGCCGCGCTCGAAGCGGCGACCCAGGAAGCGCGCCGCTTCGCTGCCTTCGGCCGATGCCGCGGACAGCGAGCGCAGCTCGATGCCGTCCGGCAACCCGTCGGTCAGCGACAGCGACGGCGCATGCACGCCGTTGACGAACACCAGGCGTGGCGCCGGGATGTCGACGAGCGATTCCGGATCGATGGCTGGCGCAGCCGAAACGGGCGCAAAGCTGCGCCGTTCCAACTGGCGCAGCGAAGTGTATTTCCAGGCTTCGCTGCGCGGTCCGGGCAGGCCGTCGCGCAGCGCGTCGTCGAGCATTGCGCGGCGCGCCGCGTCGCCGGAGAAGGCGGAGGCCAGCGATTCGAGCAGGGCGCTCATCACGCGGCCTCGGTCGGGGCGATGCGGTCCTTCAGCCAGGCGTAGCCGTGGGCTTCCAGTTCCAGCGCCAGTTCCGGGCCGCCGCTTTCGACGATGCGGCCATTGGCCAGCACGTGCACCACGTCCGGCTTGATGTAGTCGAGCAGACGCTGGTAATGGGTGACGACGAGGAAGGCGCGGTCCGGCGAACGCAGGGCGTTGACGCCGTCGGCGACG
This sequence comes from Pseudoxanthomonas helianthi, assembly GCF_017939625.1. GTDB lineage: Bacteria > Pseudomonadota > Gammaproteobacteria > Xanthomonadales > Xanthomonadaceae > Pseudoxanthomonas_A > Pseudoxanthomonas_A helianthi. Next base: position 217,567 of record NZ_JAGKTC010000001.1, on the reverse strand, counting down.
CTCTTCAGCGCATCGATGTCGAGACCGCTGTCGGTTTCGTCGAGGATCGCCAGCTTCGGTTCCAGCAGCGCGAGCTGGAAGATTTCGTTGCGCTTCTTCTCGCCGCCGCTGAAACCTTCGTTGACGCCGCGGTGCAGCAACTCATCCTTCAGGTGCAGCACCGCGAGCTTCTCGCGGACCAGCTTGAGGAACTGCATCGAATCCAGTTCCGCCTCGCCACGTGCCTTGCGCTGGGCGTTGAGCGCGGCGCGCAGGAAATAGGTGTTGTTGACGCCGGGGATTTCCACCGGGTACTGGAAGGCGAGGAACACTCCGGCGGCGGCGCGTTCCTCTGGCTCCAATTCCAGCAGGTTGCTGCCTTCGAACTCGACCGAACCGGCCGTGACCTCGTAGCCTTCGCGCCCGGCCAGGATGTTGCCCAGCGTCGACTTGCCGGCGCCGTTGGGGCCCATGATGGCGTGCACTTCGCCGGCCTTCACTTCCAGGCTGAGGCCCTTGAGGATTTCCTTGCCGGCGACGCTGGCGTGGAGGTTTTCGATCTTCAACATTTCGATGTTCCGGTAGGGCGGGTCATGACCCGCCATGCTTTTGTTTTCGACTTCGGGTGGCGGGTCACGACCCGCCTTACCCGACACTGCCTTCCAGCGACACTTCCAGCAACTTCTTCGCCTCCACCGCGAATTCCATCGGCAGTTCGCGGAACACCTGCTTGCAGAAGCCGTCGACGATCATGCTGACCGCGTCTTCCTCGCCGATGCCGCGCGAACGGCAGTAGAACAGCTGGTCGTCGGAGATCTTCGAGGTGGTCGCCTCGTGCTCGACCGTGGCGCTGGGGTTCTTCACCTCGATGTAGGGGAAGGTGTGCGCGCCGCACTTCTTGCCGATCAGCAGGCTGTCGCACTGGGTGTAGTTGCGCGCGCCCTCGGCGCCGCGCTCGACCTTGACCAGGCCGCGATAGGAATTCTGCCCGCGCCCGGCGCTGATGCCCTTGCTGACGATCTTCGACTTGGTGCGCTTGCCGACATGGATCATCTTGGTGCCGGTGTCGGCCTGCTGGCGATGGTGGGTCAGCGCCACGGAATGGAATTCGCCGGTCGAGTCGTCGCCCAGCAGCACGCAACTCGGGTATTTCCAGGTGATCGCCGAACCGGTTTCCACCTGCGTCCACGTCACCTTGCTGCGCGCGCCGCGGCATTCGGCGCGCTTGGTGACGAAGTTGTAGATGCCGCCGACGCCGTTCTCGTCGCCGGGGTACCAGTTCTGCACGGTGCTGTACTTGATCTCGGCGTCGTCCAGCGCGACCAGTTCGACCACCGCGGCGTGCAGCTGGTTCTCGTCGCGCATCGGCGCGGTGCAGCCTTCCAGGTAGGAGACGTAGCTGCCTTCCTCGGCGACGATCAGGGTGCGCTCGAACTGGCCGGTGCCCATCGCGTTGATGCGGAAATAGGTGCTCAGTTCCATCGGGCAGCGCACGCCCTTCGGGATGAACACGAAGCTGCCGTCGGAGAACACCGCCGAGTTCAGCGCGGCGAAATAGTTGTCGCCGGTCGGCACCACGCTGCCGAGGTAGCGCTTCACCAGTTCAGGATGGTCGTGGACGGCCTCGGATAGCGAGCAGAACACGATGCCCTTGTCCGCCAGTTCCTTGCGGAAGGTGGTGCCGACGCTGACCGAGTCGAACACCGCGTCGACGGCGACGCCGGCCAGCTTGGCGCGCTCGTGCAGCGGCACGCCGAGCTTGTCGTAGGTGTCGAGCAGCTCCTGCGGCACTTCGTCCAGCGACTTGTACTTCGGGCCCTTCGGCGCGGAGTAGTAGCTGATCGCCTGGAAGTCGATCGGCGCGATGTCCAGCTTGGCCCAGTGCGGTTGCGGCATGGTCAGCCAGTGCCGGTACGCGGCCAGGCGCCATTCGGTCATCCATTCCGGCTCGCCTTTCTTCGCCGACAGGGCGCGGACGATGTCCTCGCTCAGGCCGGGCGGCAGCGATTCGGATTCGATGTCGGTGACGAAGCCGGCGTCGTAGCGGCGGCCTAGCTGGGCCAGGATTTCCGCGTTCTGTTGGGTCTGGGCTTCGGGGATTGCGGCTTTCAATGTGGATGTTTCGGTGGCCATCGGGCTGCCTACGGAATCATTGGGCGACGACCTGCGCCGCGATCGGGCGTCGTCGGGGGTCGTCGGAAGGGGAAGGGCGCAGCATCTGCGCCAGGGTCACGCCGCGCAGGGCGTCGGCGACCACGTCGTTGATCAGGCGCCAGTTGGCGCGGGCGCCGCATTGGTGGGCGATGCCGCAGTGGCTTTCGGCCTGGCTGCATTCGGTCATCGCCAACGGGCCTTCCATCGCCTCGACGATCTCGATCAGGCTGATGTCGGCGGCGTCGCGGCTGAGGCGGTAGCCGCCGTGCACGCCGCGCAGGCCTTCGACCAGGCCGGCTTGTGCCAACGGTTTCAACACCTTGCTGACGGTGGGCGGTTCCAGGCCGGAATGCTCGGCCAGCTCGGTGGCGCTGTGCACTTCGCCCGGCCGTGCGGCGAGCACGGTCAGGACGACAGTGGCGTAATCGGTGAGTTTGGTGACGCGAAGCATGACAACGGGCCGCTAAAACGTACTGAAATTGTACGCTTTGCGGCCCATTGCTCCAAGTGGGCTTTCAAATCAATGGCTTGCGCCGGCCTCGCCCGCGGCCGCAGCGGCCGGCATGGCCGGCAGCACCAGTTGGAAGAGCGGCGGTTTCGGAGTCTGGCCGGGCGGCAGCGCCTGCTGCGCGGCCTGGCCCGCGGCGCCCAGCGAATGGACGAAGCGGTAGATCGCACGGCGATCTTCTTCGGCCATCGCGCGGACGGTGAAGTCGGGCATCGGCGGACGCGTACGCAAGTTGGCGCTGTATTCCATCCATTGCGCCTCGGTCATTTCCTGCATGCGCAGGCGCAGGTTGGTCGGATAGGTAGTTCCCCACGGGCCGTTGTAGCCCAGCGGGGAACCGGTCAGCCATTGCGCCTTGTCGAGCTGGCCGGCGCGTTCGACATAGCCGGGGGTGTGGCAATCGTTGCAGCCGCCGATCCTCACCAGGTATTCGCCGCGCGCGACCAGGTCGGGTTCGGGCGCGTGGGCCGCGACGGCGGGCTTGGCGGCGGGCTGGCAGGCGGCCAGCGAGAGCAGCAGCGGCATCAGTGCCGACAGCGGGAGGAGGGAGTTGCGTTTGAGGGACATCGGGTTTTCCGGAGGGGGACTGACCGGATGAATACGCAGGTCGGCACGGCGACAGGACAGGTCCGGCCGCCGCCGTGCCATCGGTCATGCCGGCCTGCGGCAGGTTTCGCGCGGGCCGTGCGAGAATTGCCCGTCCCCCTTCCACGCATTAGCAATGGCCAACAAGAAGATCGAAGCGCGCAAGTCCGACATCCACGGTAACGGCGTGTTCGCCATCGCCCCGATCAAGAAGGGCGAGTTCGTCATCGAATACAAGGGCAAGCGCCGTACCCACGAGGAAGTCGACCAGGAAGACTCGGGCGACGTGGAATCCGGCCACACCTTCCTGTTCACGCTCAACGACGAGTACGTGATCGACGCCAACCACAAGGGCAACCGCGCACGCTGGATCAACCACAGCTGCAATCCGAACTGCGAGGCGGTCTTCGACGAGCATGAAGGCAAGAACCGCAAGAAGGACCGGGTCTACATCGAGGCGATCCGCAACATCAAGCCGGGCGAGGAGCTGACCTACAACTACGGCATCACCCTGGACGAACCGCATACCGCGCGGTTGAAGAAGATCTGGGCGTGCAAGTGCGGCTCGAAGAACTGCACCGGGACGATGCTGCAGCCGAAGAAGTAATCGCAGGAATTTTCCCTGTAGGAGTGGCTACGGCATGCCGTAGCCGGTCAGTCGCGAACGCTTGTCGTTCGGCCAATCTTAGGACAAGGATCAAAAGCATTCGCGACTGACGTCGCTCCCACACCAGAGATTCAGAGGGGCATTGGCCGTTGGAACGATGTTCTAACCCATAGCCCGGGATAATGATGGCGGTATTCCCCCACCTTCGTAAGGAACGCTCATGGCTCTCCCCCTGCAAGGCAAGGTCGCCGTCGTCACCGGCGCGGCCAGCGGCATCGGCAAGGAAATCGCGCATACCCTGGCCCGTTCCGGCGCGGCCATCGCCATCGCCGACCTCAACCTGGACGGCGCCAACACCGTCGCCGCCGAGATCGTCGCGGCCGGCGGCAAGGCGCTGGGCGTGGCGATGAACGTCACCGACGAAGCCGAGGTCGATGCCGGCATCGCCAAGGTCGTCGAGCAGCTCGGCCCGGTCGACATCCTGGTTTCCAACGCCGGCGTGCAGATCGTCAACCCGATCGAGAATTACGCCTTCGCCGACTGGAAGAAGATGCTGGCCATCCATCTGGACGGCGCGTTCCTGACCACCAAGGCGGTGTTGCCGCACATGTACGAAGGCGATCGCGGTGGCGTGGTGATCTACATGGGCTCGGTGCATTCGCACGAGGCCTCGCCGCTGAAGTCGGCCTACGTCACCGCCAAGCACGGCCTGCTGGGCCTGGCCCGGGTGCTTGCCAAGGAAGGCGGCAAGCGCAACGTGCGTTCGCACGTGGTCTGCCCCGGTTTCGTGCGCACGCCGCTGGTGGAGAAGCAGATCCCCGAGCAGGCCAGGGAACTGGGCATCAGCGAGGAGGAAGTGGTGAAGAAGGTGATGCTGGGCCAGACCGTGGACGGCATCTTCACCACCGTGCAGGATGTGGCCGAGACGGTGCGGTTCCTGTGCGAGTTCCCCAGCGCGGCGCTGACCGGGCAGAGCGTCGTGGTCAGCCATGGCTGGTACATGCAGTAGTCGTTCCCGACGCGACCCGTCGAGGTCGGTGCGGGATCGAAAGGAATCCATCGAAAGAAGTCCATCGGAATTGTCGTCCCGAGCGTGGCGAGGGATCCTGCTTTTGTTTTTCCGCTCGTCATTCCCGCGCAGGCGGGAATCGCTCCGGCTTTTGCTCTTTGTTCAAACAGCAAAAGCGACGGCGAAGGGCGATTCCCGCCTGCGCGGGAATGACGAGCGAAGGCGAAAGAGCAACTCAGGTCCCTCGCTACGTTCGGGATGACAGTCATCCCCGGTAACAGATAGAGGTGTCCATGGCCGCCAAACGAGCCGCGACGAAGCCCACGCCCGTTCGCAAGTCGAAAGCCAGGCCGCGCGTTCCGGAGAACATCGCCCTCGTCCTGCAAGGCGGCGGCGCGCTCGGCGCCTACCAGGCCGGCGTCTACCAGGGCCTGCACGAAGCCGGCATCGCGCCGAACTGGCTGGCCGGTATTTCCATTGGTGCTTTCAACACCGCGTTGATCGCGGGCAACCCACCGGAGAAGCGGCTCGACGTGCTGCGCGAATTCTGGGACACGGTGTCGCAGCCATTCTTCTTCCCGGCCACGGCGCAGGGGCAGGAGGCGAGCCTGGGGCAATTGCACGGCGATTCGCGCAGTTGGCTGGATGCGTGGGAAGCCTGGCGCGCGCTGGTCGAAGGCCAGCGCGGGTTCTATGCCCCGCGCGCATGGTTCGACCCGTTCGCGGTACCCGGTCCCGACACCGCCAGCTGGTACGACACCCGGCCCATGCTCGACACCTTGAACCGGCTGGTCGACTTCGACCGGCTCAACGACGGCGGCATGCGCGTCAGCGTCGGCGCGGTGGACGTGGCCAGCGGCAACCTGGAGTACTTCGACAACGCGAAGATGCGCCTCGACGCGCGCCACATCCTCGCCTCGGGCGCGTTGCCGCCGGCATTCCCGGCAGTGGAGATCGACGGACGCTGGTTCTGGGATGGCGGCCTGGTGTCGAATACGCCGCTGTCGCAATTGTTCGAAACCGAACCGCGCCGCGATGCGCTGGTGTTCCAGGTCGACCTGTGGAGCGCGCGCGGCGACCTGCCGCACAACCTGTTCGACGTGGCCGAACGCGAGAAGGAAATCCAGTACTCCAGCCGCACCCGCGCGATCACCGACATGCATCGCGTCGGCCAGCACTACCGGCGCCTGCTGCGCGAACTGCTGGAGGAAATCCCCGCCGACGTGCGCGCGCGCAATCCGTGGTGCCAGCATGCGGAAAAACTGGCCTGCGACCGTCGCTACAGCGTGATCCACCTTATTTACCGGGATCGCGCCCGCATCGGCCATTTCAAGGATTACCAGTTCGGCCGCGTCGCCATCCACGAGCACTGGCAGGCGGGTCGCGTCGATATCGGCCGTGCGCTGGCCCGTCCGGAATGGCTGGAACTGCCGCAGGGCGAAAACGCCTTCGCGACCCACGACGCGACGGCCTGAACGGCGTCGTCCCAGTGGGGATGCCGGGTTCGCGCCAAAGGTTTACATGACCGACGGCAGGCGCACGGATGGGGGCGCCTGCGTAGCCTGCGCGCATCCAAACAGGGGTGTGCGTCGATGCGACAGTTGCTTGCGATGGTCTTGTCCGGGTTGGCCGTGCCGGCCATGGCGGCGGAATCCGGTCCGACCGTGGTCATCGACGGGCGCATCGATCCGGCCGAGTGGGCCGGCGCGCAACACGTCACCGATTTCCGCCGGGTGCAGCCGCTGACCCGCACGCCGGGGACGCAGCCGACCGAAGCGTGGATCCTGGCCACGCCCGAGGGCCTGGCCATCGGCTTCCGCAACGTGCAACCGGCCAGCGTGCCGCGTACCCGCCAGCGCGTGCAGCGCGACTTCGAGGAGCAGGTCGACCGGGTCAACGTCAACATCGACTTCGATGGCGACGGCCGTACCGGCTACAACTTCTGCGTGTCGTCGACCGACGGCATCGGCGATGCGGTGATCAGCAACGAGAGCAACTTCAACCCCGACTGGGACGGCAACTGGAAGCACGCGGTCGGCGAAGACGCCGACGGCTGGTCGGCGGAGATACTGATCCCCTGGTACATCGCGCCGATGCGCAAGGGCGCGGACGGCAAGCGCACGCTGAAGATCTACCTGGACCGGGTCATCGGTTCCACCGGCGAGCGTTCGGCGTGGCCCGCGGCCAGCTTCGAACTGCCGCGCTTCCTGTCCGACTTCACCCCGATCGAAGTGGCGCAATACAGCCAGTCGCTGCTGGCGGTCACGCCGTACATGTCCGGCCTGTACGACAACGTGCGGGGACGCAGCGATTTCGACGCCGGCGCCGACCTGTTCTGGAAGCCGAACGGCCAGTTCCAGTTGTCGGCCACGCTGAACCCGGATTTCGGCCAGGTGGAAAGCGACGACCTGGTGGTCAATTTCGGCGCCACCGAGACCTTCATCAGCGACAAGCGCCCGTTCTTCACCGAGAACCAGGGCATCTTCGAATACACCACGCCGTCGGACTTCAGCCAGTTGCTGTACACGCGCCGGGTCGGCGGCCCGGCCGACGACGGCAATGGCGCCGGCGACATCACCGCGGCGGTCAAATTGAATGGCAACGTCGGCAACGCGAAGTACGGCCTGTTCGTCGCCGACGAAGCGGACGAAGTGGGCCGCACCTTCTACGCGGGCCGGGTGACCGGCGATTTCGGCAAGCAGAACCTCGGCCTGATGATGACCCGCGTTGATCGTCCGTACCTGGACCGGGAGGCGACCACGCTGGGCGTGGACCACAACTGGCGGCCGAACGCGCGCTGGAACGTGCAGACGCGGGTATTCGGCAGCCAGATCGACCAGGGCGGCGAGACCGTGCGCGACATGGGCGCCACCCTGTGGGCCGATTACCAGATGGACCACGGCTGGCGCCAGCAATGGATCGCGATGCACTTCGGCAACGACCTGCAGATCAACGACGCCGGCTACCTGTCGCGCAATAGCATGAACTACCTGCATTGGGAGTTCCGCAAGCGCTTCGCCGACCTGCCGCAGGAATCGCGCTATTCGTCGAAGGAATGGCGCTGGCGGGTCACCGGCGTGTACAACGACCACGGCCAGGACCTGGGCGAACAGTTCCGGGTCAGCCGCCAGAGCCAGTTGCGCAACGGCAGCCAGGAATATGCGCAGATCAACCTCAACGCCAGCGGGCGCGACGACACGATCACCCGCGGCCACGGCGCGATGAAGGAGCCGGCCAACTTCAACGCGCATTACGAATACACGCGTCCGCGCAAGGGCGACTGGGCGTGGGAGACCGAGATCAACGCGTTCAGCCGCGGCGTCGAGAAGGCCGAGGCGATCGGATTCGACGCGCGGTTCCAGCCGACCTATTTCATCAGCGATGCGTTCAGCGTGTTCGCCGGCCTGTACTACGAGCGCGTGCCGCATTGGCTGGTTTGGCAGGGCGACAACCTGATCGGCAGCTTCGACGAGCAAGCGTTCCAGCTGGATGCCGGCCTCAACCTGGCCATGGGCAGCAAGCAGGAACTGCGGGTCAAGCTGCAGGCGATCGGCATGGATGCGGCGGTCGAGGACGCGTGGCGGGTGCAGGCGAACGGCGACATGCTGAAGACCGCCGACCCCGTCGATTCCTTCAGCCTGCGCAACCTGGGTTTCCAGATCCGCTACCGCTACGAACTGGCGCCGCTGTCCTACCTGTATGTGGTCTATGGCCGTGGCGGTTATCGGCAGAACGAGTTCTCGGAAGATTCCAGCCAGTTGCTGCTGGACAGCTTCAACCTGCGCGACGACGAGCAGTTGCTGGTGAAGTTCAGCTACCGCTTCGAGCTGTAAGCGCGGCTCATTCGGGCAGGCGCTGGATATCCGCCGAATACAGGTGCCAGCGCCGCTGTTCCGCGCTGGCGCCGTCGGCCATCACCGCGCGCAGGACGAAGCCGCCGCGGTAATGGCGCACGCTGCCATCGTGCTGGGTGGCGCGCAGTTCGATCGGCACGCGGATGTAGCGCGAACCGGCGGCACCTTCTTCGCCGGTCGCCGCGCCGACCTCGGCCTCGACCGACGCGGTGTTGGCGTAGCCGTTGCGGAAATGCTCGAAGCTCTGCCCGCTGGCCGCGCCGCCGTCGCTCCATTGCGCGTAGGCGGTGGCGAAATCGCGGGCATCGATCGCGGCGTAGTACGCGCGGACCACGGCTTCGGCGGCGGCAGGCGTGGCTTCGTCCACTGTCGGTGTCGCGTCGCCGGTCGCGCCAGGTGTTCCTGCGGGCGCTTTCGTCGCCGGCGCGGCGGCAGGCGAAGCCGCTGGCGTGCTTTGGGCTGGAGCTACCGGCGGCGCAGGCGATGGCGTGCAGGCGCACAAGCCGGCCAGGCAAGCGGCGATGATGGCGGGGGGAAGTCCCTTCTTCATGGCGGCCCGCTCCTTGCCGGGCGTGTCACTGGGTCAGGTGCACGACCACGCGGCCGTTCTCGATGTTGGTCGAACCGATGCGCTTGCCGGAGGGCAGCTTGCGCAGCAGGTCGTCGTCGAGGCGGTAGACCGGCTCCGACGCGGCGTAATCCGCCAGTAGCGTGTTGATCAGCCCGCGCGTGCCGCCCTTGAGCAGGCTGCCCGCGCCGGGGATGTCGACGCTGAGCAGTTCCGGGTTGTCCAGGTGCAGGCCTTGCGTCGCCGGGTTGTAGCGCAAGCCGCTGAGCAGGGCGAAGTGGCCCGAATCCACCGGCGTTTCGCCCAGCGCGCTGACCGCGATGTCGAAGTCGAGGCGCAGGCGGCTGTCGCCTTGCGGGATGCTCAGGCGCGGGTTGGTCAGCCGTGCGGAAACCAGGCCGCCGAGTTTGTCGAAATCGCGCGGGAAGCTGTTGTCCAGCTTGCGCTGCAGCTGCGGCGCGGTGAACGCGACTTCGTTGCCGAGCCAGGCGGAAACCGCGTTGAGCGTGGTGCAGGCAGCCAGGCTGGCGGCGAGCGCCAGCAGGCAGGCGAGGCGGCGGAGCGGGGCGGTGGACATGCGGCTTCCCGGGGCAGGGGCGGATGCCGGCTACCTTAGCGGAAAGCGGTGAACGCCCGGTTAGCCGCCCAAGCGGCGCTTGCGTTCGGCGGTGCGGCTTTCATGCCGAGGCACGCGGGAAGGCAATGGCGTGGGAGCGAGCTTGCTCGCGAATGCGCTTCAGTGAGGAAGCGGGGAGAAGCATTCGCGACTGAAGTCGCTCCCACGGGGCTGTACGGGAGTGGGCTTGCTTGCGGATGCTCTTGGGGAAAGTGAGGGAAGGCATTCGCGGCTATGGCCGCTCCCACGAGAGCCGTCCGCGCATCAATGCTGGGCGTGCAGGCCCCGTACGAACGCATCCAGGTGCGGGCGCAGCGCGGCGAACAATTCGTCGCCTTCGCGATGGCTGAGGGTGTCCAGCAGGCGCAGCGCCACGGCCAGCGCCGAGCGCTCGTCGCCGCTGAGGCCCGGACGGCGCTGGATCGACTCCAGCAGGCGCATCCAGTCGGTGCGGTCGCGGTGTTCGAATTCGATCGCGCAGCGCCGCTGGCAGGGCAGGCCATCGGCCTCGATCGGCGTGACGGTGATGCGGTAGCGGTGCTGGGGGGTGTTCATGGTCATGGCGGGAACGGGGCTTGCGGTATCGCGAGGCCACGATAGGCCGATGCCGGCGCAGCGGCGACGCCGCGGCTGTGATTGAGCGTTCCACCGGTCAGCGCCGGGGCAGCCGTTGTGGGAGCGGCCATGGCCGCTCCCACAAAAACATCTGGCCCGAAGCGACTCGAGACGGCCTGGGCCGTCTCGAGCGGTGTTGCTTTGCGAAGCGTGCGCCAGGATCAGGCGGCAGCGTCCTTCAGCTTCTTCAGCGGGCGAACCTTGACCTTCACCGAAGCCGGCTTGGCGGCGAACCAGACCTCTTCCTTGGTGAACGGGTTGATGCCCTTGCGCTTCGGCTTGGCCGGCACGTTGACCGCGGTGATCTTCAGCAGGCCCGGCAGGGTGAACGAACCGGCGCCCTTCTTGCTGACCGAAGCGTGCACCGCACCTTCCAGCGCGGCCAGCACGGCGCGCACGTCCTTGGCGGCGACCGAGGCGGCGTCGGCGATGTGGGCGACCAGGCCCGACTTGCTCAGGGCTTCCTTGATCGGCTTGGCGGCGGCGGGCTTGGCGGCCTTCGCGGCCTTCTTCGGAGCGGCTTTCTTCTTCGTTGCCATAGTTGTCCTGTATACCTTCGTTAGGTGGGTTGTTCGGGCCGAAATCTTCGGTCGAAACCGTCGGCAGGCGAAATGTAGGGCAATCGCGCGCCGTCGCCAAGTCCGGAACGGCATTTTCCAGCGGTTTTTTCTTCATGAGCGATGCGCGGCGCCGGAATGACGGTGATCCGCCTCGGCGCCGCGCCGCGTTTCACTCGTCCTCGTGCCTGGGTTTCCACGTCTCGACCAGTTTTTGCTGCACCTGCACCGGCACCGGTTCGTAGTGGCTGAAGTCGAGCGCGTAGCGCCCGCGGCCGGCGGTGACCGATTTCAGTTCGGCCGCATAGCCTTCCAGTTCGGACAGCGGCACTTGCGCCTTCACCGTGACTTCGCCACGCGCCGAATCGGTGCCGTTGATGCGCGCGCGCTTCGACGACAGGCCACCGGTGATGTCGCCGACCTGCGCTTCCGGCGCGCTGACTTCCAGGTCCACGACCGGTTCCAGCACTTGCGGTTTCGCTTTCAAGATCGCGTCCAGAAAGGCTTTTTTGCCGGCGGCGACGAACGCCACTTCCTTGCTGTCGACCGCATGGTGCTTGCCGTCGTAGACGATGACGCGCAGGTCCTGCAGCGGATAGCCGGCGATGGCGCCGCCGGACAGCACTTGGCGCACGCCTTTCTCGACCGCCGGCAGGAACTGCCCCGGAATGGTGCCGCCCTTGACCTCGTCGACGAACTCGAACCCGCCGCCGCGCGGCAGCGGTTCGATGCGCAGGAACACTTCGCCGAACTGGCCGGCGCCGCCGGTCTGCTTCTTGTGCCGGTGGTGGCCTTCGGCCTTCGCCCCGATGGTTTCGCGGTAGGCGATGCGCGGGGGCCGGGTCTTCACCTCGACGCCGTGGCGCTCCTTCAGCCGTTCCAGCATCACCCGCAGGTGCAGGTCGGACAGGCCGCGCACCACCGTTTCGTTGAGCTCGGCGTTGGTTTCCACGGCGAAGGCCGGGTCCTCCTCGGCCAGCTTGTGCAGTGCGCCGGCCAGCTTCTGTTCCTGGCCCTTGCTGGCCGCTTCGATGGCCAGTCCGAACATCGGCCGCGGGAAATCGACCGGCGCCAGGTGGATCTGGTCCTCGTCGTGGCTGTCGTGCAGCACCGCGTCGAAATGCAGTTCGTCGACCTTGGTCACCGCGGCGATGTCCCCGGGGATGGCCTGTTCTATCTCGGTGTGGTCCTTGCCGCGCAGCTTGAACAGGTGGCCGACCTTGAACGGCTTGCGCCCGTCGTCGACGAACAACTGCGAATCCTTCTTCACTGTGCCCTGGTAGACGCGGAACACGCCGAGTTTGCCGACGAAGGGGTCGTTGACGATCTTGAACACATCGGCGACGACGTGCGCGTCCGGGTCGGGCCGGGCGACAATCGGCTCGTCGCCCTTCACGAAAGGCGGCGGATTGGCTTCGCCGGGATTCGGGAACAGCCGTTCCATCGCATCGAGCAGTTCCTTCACCCCGACGCCGGTGCGCGCCGAGGCGAAGCACACCGGCACCAGGTGGCCTTCGCGCAGGCATTGCTCGAAGGCGTCGTGCAGTTCGGCGCCGGACAGGCCGCCTTCGCCCAGGTCCAGGTAATGCTCCATCACCGTCTCGTTGATCTCGACGACCTGGTCGATGATCTTCTGGTGCCATTCGGCGACCGGGCCGAGATCGCTCTCGCCGCCGTTGCCGCCGAAACAGTCGACCACGCGCGCGCCGCCGTCGGCGGGCAGGTTCAGCGGCAATGTCTCGGGGCCGAATTCCTCGCGTAGTTGCTCCAGTACCGCGGCGCAATCGGCGCCTTCGTGGTCGATCTTGTTGACCACCACGACCCGGCACAGGCCGCGCTGCTTCGCGCGTTCCATCAGCCGGCGGGTGCCGTGGGCGACGCCGTTGTCGGCATCGACCACGATCAGCGCGGTTTCCACCGCCGACAGCGCCGACAGCGCCTGGCCGCGGAATTCCGGATAGCCGGGCGTGTCGATCAGGTTGACGTGGATGCCCGAATGGTCGGTGCTGGCGATGGCGGTGTCGATGGAGTGGCCGCGCGCCTTTTCCATCGGGTCGAAATCGGACACGGTGTTGCCGCGTTCTATCGTGCCTGCCGTCTGCAGGGCGCCGCCGGCATGCAGCAGGGCTTCGAACAAGGTGGTTTTGCCGGCGCCGGGGTGGCCTGCCAGGGCCACGTTGCGGATTTGTTCTGTCGAATAAGCCATGGGCCGAATCTCCTCTGGATAGCCGGGCACGTGCGGGGAATCCGCATACGCCGTCATGGCTGTCCGCAGGGAAGGAGCGCAACCGTGCGAGCGTGCGCTCGACGGGCGGTCATGGCGGGGCGGCCAGCATCGTGGCATGCGGCGGGCGGGTCAAGTCGCGGCGCGAAATGAAGGGCCATGCATTTGTAGGAGCGCCCCTGGGCGCGACCGGAAGCTTCCCGGCTCGACGGACATCCATGCAACGCCATTCTTCCGGTCGCGCCCAGGAGGCGCTCCTACAGCGGCGTCACGTTGCGGGTGTAAGCTGCGCTTCCCCCAATCCGGAGCACCAACATGGCTTTCAAGCGTTATGCCGATGCGCAGTGGAATGGCGACCTGCAAGCGGGCAAGGGCAGCATCAGCACGCCGCAGAGCGGCCTGTTCGAGGCGCAGAACTATTCGTTCAAGACGCGGTTCGGCGACGAGAAGGGCACCAACCCGGAAGAGTTGCTGGCCGCGGCGCACGCCGGCTGCTTCAGCATGGCCCTGTCGGCGGTGCTGGGGAAGGAAGGCTTCACCCCGGACAGCATCAACACCCGCGCCGAGGCGACGATGGAACCGGGCATGGATCCGGGCCCGACCATCACCGGCGTCAAGCTGGTCGTCTCGGCCAAGGTGCCGGGCATCGATGCGGCGAAGTTCCAGCAGATCGCCGAAGCGGCCAAGGCCGGCTGCGTGATCTCGCGCGCGCTGTCGGTGCCGGTGTCGCTGGAAGCGACCCTGGTTGAATAAACCGCACCACGCGCTGCTGGTCCACGGCGCCGGCGGCGGCGCCTGGGAATGGAACCTGTGGCGCGGCGCGTGGCAGGCGCAGGGCATCGAAACCGATGCCTTCGAACTGCAGCCCGCGCCTGCCGGCCTGGCGGCGACCACGCTGTACGACTATCTCGTCCAGGTACGGGCGGCGTTGCACGCGCTGCCGCGTCCGCGCGCGCTGGTCGGCGCCAGTCTTGGTGGGCTGCTCGCACTGCTGGCGGCCGACGATGCGGACGCGCTGGTACTGGTGAATCCGCTGCCGCCCGCGCCCTGGCATGCGCAACTGCCGGTGCGGGAGTGGCCGGAGGTAGTGCGCTGGCAAGGCGATGCGCGGTTGGCGACGACGCGGCGCGCGATGCCCGACGCCGACGATGCGAGCGCGCTGTTCGCGTTCCGCCATTGGCGCGACGAAGCCGGCGCGGTGTTGCGCGAAGCCCACGCGGGGCTCGCCGCGCGGAAGCCGGATTGCCCGCTGCTGCTGATCGCATCCGCACAAGACGAGGACGTGCCGCCCGCTGTCGCAAGGGCGATGGCGGATGCGTGGGGTGCCAGTCTGCTGCAGACGTCGTCCACCAGCCATGTCGGTCCATTGCTCGGACGGCACGCGGCCGCCATCGCCCGACAGGCCGCGGCGTGGCTGGATGAACTTTCGCCCGGCTAGGCCGCGATCTCCCGCACGGCGGCTATCGCGCGATCCACTTCCTCCGGCGTGTTGATCAGGCTGGGCGCCAGGCGTGGATAGCTGACCGCGTAAGGGCTGCTGCTGGCGATGATGCGCCGCTCGAGCAGGCGCTTGACCACGTCGTCGGTCTTCACGCCGTCGATCTCGAACGCCACCAGGCCGGCCGACAGGTCGCCCGACATCGGGGTGTGGATGCGCACCTTGCCGATCCCGGACAGGCCGGCCTTGAGCTGGTCGTTGAGCGCGCGGATGCGCGCGGCGACGCGGCTGCGGCCCATGCGTTCGTGCATGCCGAACGCAGCGCCCATCGCCCATTGGTGTTCGAACGCGTGGAAGCCGCCCGGACTCATGCGCGCGGCGTTGTTGGGCGTGGCCGGGGCGCGGTCGTGGGACCAGGCGTCGTAGCTTTCGAAGTCGCTGAAGTCGGGAATGGTCGGCGTCAGCCGCGCCCAGTTCTGCGCGCTGGCCCATACCAGCCCGGTACCGCGCGGGGCGAACATCCACTTGTGGCAACCGGCGCAGAAGTAATCCGCGCCCATCGTGGCGACGGTTTCGTCGGTCGAACCCAGGCCGTGCACGCCGTCCACCACCAGCAGCACGTCGGGGTGGCGCTGTTTCAGGGCGGCGGCGATCTCGCGGATCGGCAGGCGCATGCCGCTGCTGGAATGCACCCAGGTCAGGCCGACCACGCGCGTGGCCGGCTTCACCGCGGCCAGCAGGCGTTCGATCATCGACCCGGTGCTGGCCTGCGCGGCTTCGTCGAACAACGGCACGCGGCGCATCGTCGCCCCGGCGCGCCGGGTGGCGAGGCGGATCGATTCGTGGTGCGAATAATGATCGTGGGTGGTCGCCAGCACTTCGTCGCCGGCCTTCAGCGGCAGCCCGTGGTAAACCAGCGCCAAGCCTTCGGTGGTGCTGCGGGTCAGCGCGATGTCCTCGGCGCCACCGCCCAGGTAGCGGGCGATCGCGGCCCGCACCTGCAGCGGGATGTTGTGGGCTTCGTCTTCGAACATGCCCTGTTCGATGACCTGGAACGGATTGCGGTCCATCGCGCGCCGCCATCCGTCGATCGCATCGCGCACCGGGGCCGGGTGGCTGGCGATGAAGAAACTGGCGAAATGCATCCAATCGGGATCGAGCTGGAATTGCCCGCGCACCTTCGACCAGTCGGAGAGATCCGGCATCCGCGGCGTCTCCTCGGCGAGCGCGACTGCGAAATCGCCCGGTAGCAAGGCGGCGGCGCCCAGGGCGGCGGGAACGGCGAGGAACCGGCGGCGGCTGAGGGTTGCGTTCATGGCGGATTTCCCGGGGTGGTTGTGCGAGACAACGGCTGGCCATCGGCCGTGCGGCCACGGATTGCGCCGCTCGCCTTCCGGCAAGCTGTCGCAGGGGTAAACGGTGCGGAAAGCGCCGGTCGAATTCAGATTCGTTTCACCCGTGCGACCCGACGATGCGCCTGCGCCATTCCGGCGCGGGGAGCCCTCCATGAAACGCCTTTCCGCCAGCCTGCTCGCCGCCAGCCTCGCCTTCGCCGGAGTCGCGTCCGCGCAGAGCTACGGTTCCTCGCGGGACGTCTACGACAGCCGCGGCTACGACAACACCAACGATTACGACTATGCGCGGGTGGTCCGGGTGGATCCGATCATCGGTCGCGGCGGGTCGCGCACCACTTCGCAGAACTGCACCTATCGCCGCAGCGACGAGGTCTACGCCGGTGGCAACGACGGTTACTACGACCGCGACGGCTATTACCGGCGCGACGACGGCTACAGCCGCGACGGTTATTACGACCGCGATGGTGCGTACCGCCGCGATGGCGGCAGCGAAACTGGCCGCACCATGGCCACCGTGCTCGGCGGCATCGCCGGCGCGGTGCTGGGCAGCAAGGTCGGCAACGGCAGCGGGCGCTACGTCGGCACCGCGGTCGGCTCGATGGTCGGCGGCATGGCCGGGCGTTCGATCTACGACAACACGCAGCGCAATCGCCAGGCGCAGACCGGCACCGTGCGCGTCTGCGATCCCGAACCGGTCAACGGCCGTTATTACGGCAGCGACGAGCGTGTGGACGGTTACGACGTGACTTACGAATACGCGGGTCGCACCTACCACACCCGCACCAGCTACAACCCCGGCGACCGCTTGCGCGTGCGGGTGTCGGTGACGCCAGAATAAAGGCGAGTACCCATCCGCGAACACGACGAAGGGGCCGCAAGGCCCCTTCGTTTTTCCTTCTCCGGGCGGGAGAAGAAAATCAGCGCCAGTCGATTTCGCCGCTGACCACGGTCTGCACCTGTCCGCCCGACCACACGTCGCCGTCGGCATCCACCTGCAGCTCGAGCAGCGCGTCGTGGCCGACCTCGCGCCCCTGGCTGACCCGGTAACGGCCCTCGTGGCCTGGCAAGGCGTCGCGCGACTTCAGCCACGCGGCCAGCGTCGCGTTGGCCGCGCCGGACGCGGCGTCTTCGAACGCCGCCGGTGCCCCGACGAACGCACGCACCGCCAGGTCGTAGGGTTGGCCGGGCGTACGTGCGTAGGCGCACAGGCCCATGCTGTCGGTGGCCTTGGCCAGCGCCGAAATCGCGACCCAGTCCGGCTGCGCTTCGCGCAGGCTGGCTTCGTCCTTCAGCTCCGCCAGCCACCAGCGGCGACCGCCGTCGACCAGCGCCGGCGGCAATGTGCCGGCGGGAAGATTCCGCAAGGCATCGCGTAACGGTCCTTGCGGCGCCTCGGCGGTTTCGACCACCTTCGCCCGCGGCGTACGCACGGCGATGCGTCGCGTGCGGCCTTTGCCGTCGACGCGCAGCGGCAGCAGCCCGGCGATGCCCTCCTGCACCAGTACGCCATCGCGTGGCGCGGCGAGCCCGGCTTCAAGCGCCGCATGCGCGGTGCCGACGCTGGGGTGGCCGGCGAACGGCACTTCGCGGCGCGGGCTGAAGATGCGAATGGCGTAGCTGACGTCGGCACGTGTGGCCGGAAACACGAAGGTGGTCTCCGGCAGCCGCGTCCAACGGGCGATGGCCTGCATCGCATCGTCGTCGAGGCCGACGGCATCCAGCACCACGGCCAGCGGATTGCCGGCGCCGGGGCGGTCGGCGAACACATCGAGTTGCAGGTAGCGGCGCAAGGTCATGGGCGTGGGATATGGGGGAGGGATTACCAGTCGATGCGGCCGTCGATGATCTGCTGCACCTGGCCGCCGATCCAGACTTCGCCGTCGGCGTCCACGCGCAGCGCGACCCGGCCGTCGCGGCCCAGTTCGCGGCCCTGGCTGGCGACGTATTCGCCGTTGCGGCCCGGCAGACGGCCGTCGCGGTGGAGGAAGGCGGCGACCAAGGCATTCGCGCTGCCGGTGACCGGATCTTCGGGCACGCCGACCGCGTCGCCGGGGCAGAACGCGCGCACGACGAGGTCGTGGGCCGGCGAGGGTTCGCGCGCGAACACCGCCACGCCGGTCGCCGCGGTGGCGTTCGTCCATGCGGTGATCGCGGCGAAATCCGGCTGCAGTTGCCGCACCTGTTCGGCCGATGCGGCTTCGACCAGCCACCACGAAGGGCCGTTGTTCCACAACACGGCGGTCCTATCGATCGCGCCCAGTCCGGCGGGCGCCATTGGCGGCGCGTTCTCAACGGGCCGGCCGCGAGGGCTGCGCAATTCGATCCGCACCGGTGCCTCGCCGCGCACGCGCACCGGCAGCAATCCCGCCTGGCATTGCTGGACCAGCCTGCCGTCGCGCGGCGCGGCCAGGCCATGGGTCGCCACGGTCCAGGCGGCGCCTACGCTCGGGTGGCCGGCGAAGGGCAATTCGCTGCCGGGGGTGAAGATGCGGATGCGGTAGTCGGCACCGGCTTCGGAGACCGGCAGGAAGAAGATGGTCTCGGACAGGTTCAGCCATGCGGCGAGCGCCTGCATCGACGACGTATCCATGTCGGTGGCATCGAGGACGACGCCCAATGGATTGCCGGCGCCAGGACGTTCGGCGAACACGTCGAGCTGCAGATAACGGCGGGTGGCCATGGGGGAAGCCGGGGCAGGGCGGTGCAGCGTAGGAAGCGCCGGCGCAGGCGTCAATCGAAAGTGGCGGATGAAACCGTCCGCTGGCCCGCGTTCCTTTGGGGCGTTCCTGTAGTGCGTTCCTATAGAATCGGCGGTTCCGCCCGCCGGTCGGGCTTCCGCCCCCAACATCGACCAACGCCAAAATGTCAGCTTCCCCCGCCGTCTCCTCGCCCGATCGCTGGATCGTCCTCAAGTTCGGTGGCACTTCGGTGTCGCGTCGTCATCGCTGGGACACGATTGGCAAACTGGCGAAGAAACGTGGCGACGACAACGACGCGCGGGTACTGGTGGTGGTGTCGGCGCTGTCCGGGGTGACCAACGAGCTGACCGCCATCGCCGACGGCGCCGTCGACAGCGCACGGCGGGTCGAAGCGCTGGCGCAGCGCCACCGCGAATTCGCCGCGGAGCTGGACCTGGACGTCGAAGCGGTGCTGGGCGCACGCCTGTCCGCGCTGCAAGGCCTGCTGGCCGACCCGCGTGCACGATCGCGCACGCTCGACTGGCAGGCCGAAGTGCTGGCCCAGGGCGAACTGCTTTCGTCCACGCTCGGCGCCGCCTACCTGCGCGCGCAGGGCCTGGACATGGGCTGGATGGATGCGCGCGAATGGCTGCACGCGGTGCCGCCCGCGCCGAACCAGAGCGAGTGGTCGAAGCGCCTGTCGGTGAACTGCACCACCGCGCCCTCGGCCGAATGGCGCCAGCGTTTCGCCACGCAGCCGAGCCGGTTGCTGATCACCCAGGGCTTCATTTCCCGGCACCAGGACGGCGGCACCGCGATCCTCGGCCGAGGTGGTTCCGACACGTCGGCCGCGTACTTCGGTGCGTTGCTCGGCGCGAAGCGCGTGGAAATCTGGACCGACGTGCCCGGCATGTTCAGTGCCAATCCGAAGGAAGTACCGGATGCGCGGCTGCTGACCCGCCTCGACTATTACGAAGCGCAGGAAATCGCCACCACCGGCGCCAAGGTGCTGCATCCGCGTTCGATCAAGCCCTGCCGCGATGCCGGCGTGCCGATGGCGATCCTCGACACCGAGCGTCCGGAACTGCCGGGCACCAGCATCGACGGCAATGCCGAACCGGTGCCGGGGGTAAAGGCGATCAGCCGCCGCAACGGCATCGTGCTGGTATCGATGGAAAGCATGGCGATGTGGCAACAGGCCGGCTTCCTCTCCGACGTGTTCGAAGTGTTCAAGCGCCATGGCCTGTCGGTCGACCTGATCGGTACCGCCGAAACCAACGTCACCGTGTCGCTGGATCCGTCCGAGAACCTGGTCAACACCGACGCGCTGGCCGCGCTGTCGGAAGACCTGGCCAGGCTGTGCCGGGTCAAGATCATCGTGCCGTGCGCGGCCATCACCCTGGTCGGCCGCGGCATGCGTTCGCTGCTGCACAAGCTGTCCGAGGTGTGGGCCACGTTCGGGCAGGAACGCGTGCACATGATCTCGCAGTCGTCCAACGACCTGAACCTGACCTTCGTCATCGACGAAGCCGACGCCGACGGCCTGCTGCCGGTGCTGCACGAGGCGCTGATCGACAGCGGCGCGATGCCGGTGTACGAAGGCGGCGTGTTCGGCGTGCGCTGGCGCGAGCTGAACGGCCAGTTCCGGCCGCGGCCGCTGCCGTGGTGGCACGATGCCGGCAAGCGCGACGCATTGTTGCGGCTGGCTGCGAAGTCCACGCCGACTTATGTCTACGATCTGGCCACGGTGCGCGAACGCGCGCGCCAGCTGAAGGCCATCGCCGCCATCGACCAGCGTTACTACGCGATCAAGGCCAACTCGCATCCGGCGATCCTGCGCGCGCTGGCCGAAGAGGGGTTCGGCCTGGAGTGCGTGTCGCTGGGCGAGATCCGCCACGTGCTGGCCAGCGTGCCCGGCTTCGCGCCATCGCGGATCCTGTTCACCCCCAGCTTCGCCCCGCCCGACGAGTATCGGCAGGCGTTCGAACTGGGCGTCAACACCACCATCGACAGCGTCGAGATCCTGCAGCGCTGGCCGGAGGTCTTCCGCGGACGCCGGGTCTGGCTGCGCATCGACCTGGGCCACGGCGGCGGACACCACGCCAAGGTCAATACCGGCGGCAAGCATTCCAAGTTCGGTCTGTCGGTGCAGCGCGTGGACGAGTTCATCGACACCGCGCGCGCGCTGGGCCTGACCGTGACCGGCCTGCATGCGCACATGGGCAGCGGCATCGACAACCGCGAGCACTGGCGGATGATGTTCGACGAACTGGCCGGCTTCGCCCGCCGCATCGGCAGCGTCGAGACCATCGACATCGGCGGCGGCCTGCCGATTCCGTACAGCGAGGACGACGAACCGTTCGACCTGGAGGGCTATGCCGCCGGCCTGGCCGAGATGAAGCAGGTGCATCCCGCGTTCCGCATCGCCATCGAGCCGGGCCGTTTCCTGGTCGCCGAGTCCGGCGTGCTGCTGGCGGACGCGACCCAGGTGATCGAGAAGGACGGCGTGCGCCGGGTCGGGCTGGATGCGGGCATGAACGCGCTGATCCGGCCTGCGCTGTACGACGCCTGGCACGACATCGCCAACCTGTCGCGGCTGGACGAGGTCCGCGAGCTTGATTTCGGCGTGGTCGGACCGATCTGCGAGTCGAGCGATGTGTTCGCGCAGCGGGTCAAGCTGCCGGCCACGACCGCGCCGGGCGATGTGATGCTGATCGCGGACGCCGGTGCCTATGGTTTCAGCATGGCCAGTACATACAACCTGCGCGCATTGCCGGGTGAAGAGGTGATCGATGTCTGATTGGTTGTTCAAACGCGACGAGGTGAAGGCATTCCGCTTCGTCCGTTGCGGCTTCGACGCGCAGAGCGGTGTCGCGACGCTGGTGTATGCGTTCGACGACGGTTCGGAAATGACGGAGACGGTCACGGTGCCGGGTGCGCCGTTCGCGTTGGACGCTGCGCGCGCGAAGGCGGTCGAAGCCGCGCTGCGCCTGCTGCACCTGATCGCCGGCGTCAGCTATTACAAGGCGGCGGTGCCGGCGGAGATCCGCATCGATGCCTATTCCATCGACAAGGACACCGCAGCGTTCCTCGAGACCGTGTACGTCAACGGCCTGGGCGAATTCGCCTACCGCAACGGCCTGAACCTGCACGGGAAGATCGCATTCCCGCACGTCGACACGCCGGATTCGGCAGGCGCGCCGACGCTCGGCCTGCGCGAACATGCGCTGGTCGCGATCGGCGGCGGCAAGGATTCGCTGGTCAGCATCGAAGCCTTGCGTTCGGCCGGGGTCGAGCAGACGGTGACCTGGATCGGCGGTTCGCAGTTGATCGCCGCGTGCGCCGCGCGCACCGGCTTGCCGACGCTGAACCTGGGCCGCGCGCTGGCGCCGGAGCTGTTCGAACTGAACCGGCAGGGCGCCTGGAACGGCCACATCCCGGTGACCGCGATCAACTCGGCGATCATGGTGCTGGCCGCGGTGCTGCACGGTGCCGACCAGGTGGTGTTTTCCAACGAGCGCTCGGCCAGCTACGGCAGCGTGATCCCGGGTACGGGTGAGGTGAACCACCAGTGGTCGAAGGGCTGGGCCTTCGAGAAGGCGTTCGGCGAGTACGTGCAGTCGCGCGTCGCCGCCGACCTGCATTACTACTCGCTGCTGCGCCCGCTCAGCGAGCTCGCGGTGGCGCGCCAGTTCGCGAAGAATTCGCATTACGACGCGCATTTCTCCAGCTGCAACCGCAATTTCCACATCCTCGGCGAGCGCCCGGCCAATCGCTGGTGCGGCGTGTGCCCGAAGTGCCATTTCGTGTTCCTCGCGCTGGCGCCGTTCATGCCCAAGCCGCGCCTGGTCGGCATCTTCGGCCGCAACCTGCTCGACGACGCATCGCAGGCCGGCGGCTTCGATGCGTTGCTGGAGTTCCAGGACCACAAGCCGTTCGAATGCGTCGGCGAGGGCAAGGAGTCGCGCGCGGCGATGGCGCTGCTGGGCGAACGCCCGGAATGGCGCGAGGACGCGCTGGTGGCGCGCTTCAATCGCGAGATCCGCCCGCAGCTGGATCCGCGGGAGCTGGCCTTGCCGCCACTGCTCGAGATCGGCGATGAGCATCGCGTCCCCGCCGCGCTGTGGGAAAAGCTGCGTGCGCAGTTCGCCGCCTGACGGCAAGCCGATCCGCCTCGCCGCGCTCGCAGGCCGCAAGGTCGCGTTGTGGGGCTGGGGCCGCGAAGGCCGTGCGGCCTACCATGCCTTGCGCGCGCGCGAAGCGGACTGGCCGCTGACGCTGTTCTGCTCGCCGAACGAGATCGACGACGCGCGCGCGCTGGGCGATGGAGCGTTGCAGGTCGAAACCGAAGCGACGGCGGAAAAACTCGCTGCCTTCGATGCCGTCATCAAGTCGCCGGGCATCAGTCCCTACAAGCCGGAAGCACGGGCCGCGACGGAACATGGCACGCGCTTCATCGGCGGTACCGCGCTGTGGTTCGGCGAGCATGCCGATGCGCAGGGTTTCGTCCCGAATGCGGTGTGCGTGACCGGCACCAAGGGCAAGAGCACCACGACTTCGCTGCTGGCCCACCTGCTGCGCGCTGGCAGCCATCGCACGGTGTTGGCCGGCAACATCGGCCTGCCCTTGCTGGAAGTGCTGGATCCCCGGCCGGCGCCTGAATTCTGGGCGATCGAGTTGTCCAGCTACCAGACCCGCGACGTGGCCGACAGCGGCGCACGGCCGCAGGTCGCGGTGGTGTTGAACATCTTCCCGGAACACCTCGATTGGCATGGCGGCGAAGCCCGCTACATCGAGGACAAGCTGGCGCTGGTGACCGGCGCGAGGCCGCGCGTCGCCGTGCTGAACGCCGCCGATCCGATCCTCGGCAAGCTCGCGTTGCCGGACAGCGAGATCCGCTGGTTCAACCGCGAGGACGGCTGGCACCTGCGTGGCGACGCCTTGCATCGCGGCGACGCCTTCGTGCTCGACACCACGCGCGTGCCGGTGCCAGGGCGGCACAATCGCAGCAATCTGTGCGCGGTGCTCACCGCCATCGAAGCGATGGGCCTGGACGCAGTGCCGCTGGCCGCCGCCGCGGAATCGTTCCGCCCGCTGCCGAACCGCCTGCAGACGCTGGGCGAACGCGACGGCATCGTCTACGTCAACGATTCGATCAGCACCACGCCGCACGCCAGCCTGGCCGCACTGGACGTGTTCCGCGATCGTCGCGTGGCCTTGCTGGTCGGCGGTCACGACCGTGGCCTGGACTGGCACGATTTCGCCGAACGCATGCGTACGCAGGCGCCGGCCGTGATCGTGACGATGGGCGCGAATGGTCCGCGCATCCACGACCTGCTCGCGCCGCTGGCAGGCGAGGGTGGCTTCCAGCTCGCTGCCGCCGACGATCTGCTTTCGGCGATGAGGAAGGCGGAATCGCTGCTCGGCGGCCCCGGCGTGGTCCTGCTATCGCCCGGGGCGCCCAGCTTCGGCCAATATCGCGATTACGTTGCCCGCGGCCGCCATTTTGCCGAACTGGCTGGTTTCGATCCCGAGCTGATCTCTGCGATTCCGGGCATCGGCATCGCCTGATCCGACAGAGCATCGTGGGGAAGTTTGTGGGAGCGGGCTTGCCCGCGATTGCTTTTTCGGAATACGGGGAGAAGCGTCCGTAGTGTCGGGGAAAGTGAGCACCTAAGTCCGCTGCCACGGGGAGTACACTCGTTGTCATCCCGACGAAGAGGACCGACGCCATGCGCAAACGTTCAGCCTTCCTGTTCCTGTTGACCCTGCTGTTCGCATCCGCCGCCATGGCCGCGCCGCAAGCGAAGCCGGTGGAGTGGCGGATCGGCAAGCAGGCGTTTTCCGGCTACCTGGTCTACGACGACGCGGTGGCGACGAAGCGTCCCGGCCTGCTGATGGTGCCGGACTGGCTGGGCGTCACCGACAACGCGATCGCCAAGGCCAAGCAGGTCGCGGGCAGCGAATACGTGGTGCTGGTCGTCGACATGTACGGCAAGGGCGTCCGGCCGAAGAACGCGGACGAGGCCCTGGCCCAGGTCAAGCCCCTGTACGCCGCGCCGATGGTGATGCGCGCGCGGATGCTGGTCGCGCTGGACACGCTGAAGGCGCAGGCCGGCAAGAAGGCCCCGCTGGATGCGGCGAAGATCGGCGCATTCGGCTATTGCTTCGGCGGTTCCTCGGTACTGGAGCTGGTGCGCGGCGGGGCTGAAATCGCCGGCGCGGTGACCTTCCACGGCGGACTGGGCACCTCGATGCCGGCGAAGGCGGGCGCGGTGAAGACGCCGGTGCTGGTGCTCAACGGCGCCGACGACAGGGGCACGGCGGGCGATATTGCCGGTTTCGAGAAGGAAATGAACGCCGCCGGCGCCGACTGGCAGTTCGTCAACTTCAGCGGCGCGGTGCATTGCTTCGCGCTGGAAACCGCCAACAGCCCGCCGGGCTGCATGTACAACGAACGCGCGGCGAAGCGGGCGTACCGGATGATGGAAGACTTCTGGAAGGAACGCTTCGGCCGGTAGAGCGGGGCTTGCCTCGTTAGCCTCATCGATCACGCGAGCGGGGCAAGCCCCGCTCTACGGTGGATCGTCGCGCTGCGCCAACACCTCGGCTACACGCTGTCGAAGTGCTGGCAGCATTTCTTCGGCGAACCACGGGTTGCGTCGCAACCATAGTCCGTTGCGTGGGCTCGGGTGCGGCAAGGGCACCACGGAAGGCCAGTATTCGCGCCAGCATCGCACCGTCGCGGTCAGCGAGGCGCCGGCATCGGGCAGGTGCCAGGCAATCGCGTAGCGGCCGATGACCAGGGTCAGTTCGATGTTCGGCAGGCTGGCCAACAGTTGCGCACGCCAAGCGGGGACGCATTCGGGACGCGGAGGCAGGTCGCCGCCGGATCCCGTGCCCGGGTAGCAGAATCCCATCGGTACGATGGCGACCCGGTTGGGATCGTAGAAAACCTCGGGCGACATGCCGAGCCAATCGCGCAGGCGGTCGCCGCTGGCATCGGTGAATGGCTTGCCGGAAGCGTGCACCTTGCGACCGGGCGCTTGCGAGGCGATCAGGATGCGGGCTTCGGCGCCCGCCTGCAGCACCGGTCGCGGTCCCAGCGGCAGGTGCGGCGAACACAAGGTGCAGCCACGGATCTCGCGGAGCAGTGCGGGCAGCGGTGGCATGCGCCGGAAAGCTTGCGTTTTCAGTGCCCGCGTTCCACCGCGTAACGCGCCAGTCCGTGCAGCGCGGCGACCGCTTCGTTGTCGGCAAGGCCGTCCAGTGCATGCATCGCCGCATCGGCATATTCGAAGGCGCGCTGGCGGCTGTATTCCAGTCCGCCGGTGGCGCGGATCGCGGCCAGCACTTCGGGCATCGCCGAGGCATCGCCTTCGCGCACGATTTCCTTCAGCCGCGCGGCGACGGTTTCGTCGGAATGGCGGATCGCGTGGATCAGCGGCAACGTGGCCTTGCCTTCGGCCAGGTCGTCGCCGAGGTTCTTGCCCAGCGCTTCCGCATCGGCGGTGTAGTCGAGTACGTCGTCGGCGATCTGGAATGCGTAGCCGAGGGCCATGCCGTAGTCGTACAGCTTGCGCTGGATCGCTTCGCCGGCCTCGGACGCCAACGCGCCGAGCTGGCACCCGGCGGCGAACAGCACCGCGGTCTTGCGTTCGATCACCCGCAGGTACGCCGCTTCGTCGGTGTCGGGGTTGTGCACGTGCAGCAGCTGAAGCACTTCGCCTTCGGCGATGCGGTTGGTGGTGTCGGCGAGGATGCGCATCACCGGCATCCGGTCCAGTTCCACCATCAACTGGAAACTGCGCGAATACAGGAAGTCGCCGACCAGCACGCTGGGCGCGTTGCCCCACAGCGCGTTGGCGGTGCTGCGGCCGCGGCGCAGGTCGGATTCGTCGACCACGTCGTCGTGCAGCAGGGTCGAGGTATGGATGAATTCGACGATCGCGGCCAACTGGTGGTGCGCGGCGGCGACCGGGCCGGTCGCCCGGCCCGCCAGCGCCACCAGCATCGGCCGAAGGCGCTTGCCGCCGGCCGAGACGATGTGGTCGGCGATCTGGTTGATCAACACCACGTCGGAGGCAAGGCGCGCGCGGATCAATGCATCGATGGCGGCCATGTCCGCGGCGGCCAGGGCCTGGATCTGGGGCAGGGAAGGCACGGACCGGGGGGCTGCGACGGCGGACATGGGCGAAGGCGCGGGGAAGTCGCTGAATTATAAGGCCCAGGCCGGGGAGTTTTCCTACGCGACAAGCGGAGGAACGCCGATGGCGGGAGCGCCTGAGGGTATACTTCAATGGCATTTGCCCGTGAATGGCGGGCGTTCATAACGGAATCACGACATGGCACGCGGCGTAAACAAAGTCATTCTGATCGGCAACCTCGGCAACGATCCGGACGTCAAGTACACCCAGGGCGGCATGGCCATCACCACGCTCAGCCTGGCGACCACCTCGGTACGCAAGGACCGCGACGGCAACCAGCAGGAAAAGACCGAGTGGCACCGGGTCAAGCTGTTCGGCAAGCTGGGCGAGATCGCCGGCGAATACCTGCGCAAGGGCCGCAGCGTGTACATCGAAGGCCGGCTCGAATACGGCAGCTACGAAAAGGATGGCGTCAAGCACTACACCACCGACATCGTCGCCGACGAGATGCAGATGCTGGGCGGCGGCGAAGGCGGTAGTGGCGGCGATCGTCCCGCGCGTCCGGCGCGACAGGATTACGGTTCGCAGGGCGGCGCGCCGCGACGCCAGGCACCGGCACCGCAGCAGGCGCCGGTGGATGATTTTGCGGATGACGACATTCCGTTCTGACGGGGTGAAGTCATCGTTCATCGCGCGCCAGTAACCTGCCGGCGGCGGTTTCTCGAAACAGTTTTTTACGAGGGTGCGAATGCCAACCTGGATGGTAACGGGCGGCGCCGGCTTCATCGGCGGCAATTTCGTGTTGGAAGCGGTTGCGCAAGGCGTCAAGGTCGTGAATCTCGACGCGCTGACCTATGCCGGCAACCGCGATACGCTGGCATCGCTCGATGGCGACCCGAACCATGTGTTCGTGCACGGCGATATCGGCGATGGTGCGCTGGTCTCCAGGCTGCTGGATGAGCATCATCCGGACGCGGTGATCAATTTCGCAGCGGAAAGCCATGTCGATCGATCGATCGACGGCCCGGGCGCCTTCGTCCAGACCAACGTGGTCGGCACGCTGCACCTGCTGGAAGCGGTGCGCGATCACTGGAAGGGCCTGCAGGGCGAAGCCAGGGACAAGTTCCGCTTCCTCCATGTATCCACCGACGAGGTCTACGGCACGCTTGGCGACAGCGGCAAGTTCACCGAAACCACGCCCTATGCGCCGAATTCGCCGTACTCGGCCTCGAAGGCCGCGTCCGATCACCTGGTGCGCGCGTTCCACCACACGTACGGCCTGCCGGTGCTGACCACCAACTGCAGCAACAATTACGGGCCGTACCACTTCCCGGAAAAACTTATTCCGCTGGTGATCGCCAAGGCGCTGGCCGGCGAAGCGTTGCCGGTGTATGGCGATGGCAAGCAGGTGCGCGATTGGCTGTTCGTGCGCGACCACTGCTCGGCGATCCGCACGGTGCTCGAAAAGGGCCGCGTCGGCGAGACCTACAACGTCGGCGGCAATTCGGAGAAGCAGAACATCGAAGTGGTCAAGACCATTTGTGCGCTGCTCGACCAGCGTCGCCCGCGCGCCGACGGTCAACCGCGCGAAAGCCAAATCGCTTTCGTGGCCGATCGCCCTGGCCATGATCGCCGTTATGCGATCGACGCCAGCAAGCTGAAGAACGAGTTGGGCTGGGAGCCCGCCTATACCTTCGAGCGTGGCATCGCCGAGACGGTCGACTGGTACTTGGATAACCAGGGGTGGGTGAATCGTGTGCTCGATGGCAGCTATCGCCTGGAGCGGATCGGAACGGCCGCGTAAGCCGACAGGGAATTCGACATGACGAAACGCAAGGGCATCATCCTCGCCGGCGGTTCCGGCACCCGGCTGTATCCGATCACCCAGGCGATCAGCAAGCAACTGCTGCCGGTCTACGACAAGCCGATGATCTATTACCCGCTCAGCGTGTTGATGCTGGCGGGCATCCGCGAAGTGCTGGTGATCAACACGCCGCACGAACAGGCCCTGTTCAAGGCGCTGCTGGGCGATGGCTCGCAGTGGGGCATGCGACTGGAGTATGCCGCGCAGCCGAGTCCGGATGGATTGGCGCAGGCGTTCACCATCGGTCGCGACTTCCTCGGTGGCGCACCCAGTTGCCTGGTGTTGGGCGACAACATCTTCCATGGCCCGGGCCTGACGGCGATGCTGAAACGCGCCGATGCGCGCGAGCAAGGCGCCACCGTATTCGGCTATTGGGTCCGCGACCCGGAGCGCTACGGCGTGGCCGAATTCGACGCCGACGGCAAGGTGGTGGGCCTTGAAGAAAAGCCGGCGCAGCCGCGTTCTCACTACGCCGTGACCGGGCTGTATTTCTACGATGGCCGCGCCCCGGAATTCGCCGCGTCGTTGCAGCCTTCGCCTCGCGGCGAACTGGAAATCACCGATCTCAACAAGTGCTACCTGGCCGAGAATTCGCTGCATCTGGAACGCCTGGGACGCGGTTATGCGTGGCTGGATACGGGTACCCACCAGTCGCTGCTGGAAGCGGCCAACTACATCGAGACCATCGAAGCGCGCCAGGGTTTGCGCGTGGCTTGCCCGGAAGAGATCGCTTACAACAATGGCTGGATCGATCGCGAACAGTTGTTCGTATTGGCCAAGCCGTTGATCAAGAACGGCTATGGCCAGTACCTGATGGCTTTGCCGGAACAAGGTTACGTGCCGTGAAGGTCGTCGAAACCGATCTGCCCGGCTGCCTCGTGCTCGAGCCGCAAGTGTTCGGCGACGATCGCGGATTCTTCTACGAGTCCTTCAACAGCGACAAGCTGGCGCAGCACGGACTGCAGCCGGCATTCGTACAGGGCAACGTGTCTTCTTCGGCCCGTGGCGTGTTGCGTGGCTTGCATTACCAGTGGCCGAAGCCGCAGGGCAAGTACGTGTCGGTGCTGGAGGGCGAGGTCTGGGACGTTGCCGTCGATATCCGCCGCGGGTCGCCGCATTACGGCAAGTGGACGGCGGTGTTGCTGAGCGCGGAAAACAAGCGGCATTTCTGGATCCCCGAAGGTTTCGCCCACGGCTTCGTCGTGCTCAGCGAGCGCGCGTTGTTCACCTACCTGTGCACCGCCACCTACGATCCGTCGGCGGATGCGAACATCCGCTGGGACGATGCTGACCTCGCCATCGATTGGCCGGTGTCCGAACCGTTGCTGTCCGGCAAGGATGCGAAGGCCCCGTTCCTTGCCGATGTTCCGCAAGAACGACTGCCCATCTACGCCGCATGAAGATCCTGCTGCTGGGCGCCAACGGTCAGGTCGGCCGCGAGCTGCGCCGTAGCCTGGCACAATTGGGCGACATCGTGTGCGCCACGCGCAATGGACAACTGTCCGGAGCCGTTGCATGCGAGGTCGGCGACTTCGACCAACCGGGGTCGCTGGCCGCACTGGTCGAGCGCGTTGCGCCGGATATCGTGGTCAACGCCGCGGCTTACACGGCAGTGGATCGCGCGGAAAGCGACCGCGACGCGGCGTTCCGCGCCAATGCCGAAGCGCCGGGCGTACTCTCTCGCGCCTGCGCTCAACGCGATGCGTTGCTGGTGCATTATTCGACCGACTATGTGTTCGACGGCAGCGGCACGCGCCCGTATCGCGTGGACGATCCGACCGCGCCACTCGGCGTCTATGGAGAAAGCAAGCTGGCGGGAGAGCAGGCGATCCGTGAGTCCGGGTGCCGGCACATGATCTTTCGCACGGCCTGGGTCTACGCGGCGCACGGCAAGAACTTCATGTTGACGATGCTGCGCCTGGCCAAGGAGCGCGACGAGTTGCGCGTGGTCGCCGACCAGGTTGGCACGCCGACACCGGCGGCGCTGATCGCCGACGTCACGGCGACCGTTCTCACCCGGCCATTCCGCGCATCGGGCACGTGGCATCTCACTGCGACGGGAGAGACCAGCTGGCACGGCTTTGCCGCAACCATCGTCGACGAGGCGTTCATGCGCGGGCTGATCGAACGCAAGTCCGTGGTGACTCCGATCGCAACCGCCGATTATCCGACGCCTGCGCGCCGGCCAGCCTATTCGTGCCTCGATACATCGAAGCTGGCGCACGACTTCGCCATCGACCTGCCGGAGTGGCGACAGGGATTGTCGCGAGTAATGGATTCCTTCGGCGTCTGACCGGCTATCTCACCCCATGCATCATCCGCCGCAGCAACGGCGCGACGACGAGGGCGAGCAGGGCGCAACCGAGGCCGATCCACAGCAGTAGCTGGAACAGGTTGGCGTACTTCGTCGCAGCACTGGCGAAATCGATCGTGGCGCCTTCGGGGATGTCGATCGAAGCCAGCTTGCCGAACTGTGCGGCCAGGGTTTCCGAATAGGCGGTGGCCAGCCAGAAGCCGCCCATCATCAGTCCGACCACGCGCGCGACCGACAACTGGGTCACCGCGGACAGCCCGATCGGCGACAGGCACATTTCGCCGATTTCCAGCAGCAGGTAGGCCAGCACCAGCCACCACACGCTGGCCTGCGCGCCGCCGCCCGCGAACTTCGCCGCGGCCAGCAGCGGCAGGAAGGCCAAGCCCGCGAACAGCAGGCCGATGGCGCTCTTCAGCGGCTTACCCGGATTGCGCCCGCGCCGTTCCAGCCACGGCCACAGCCAGGCGAACAGCGGCGACAGCACGACGATGAAGAACGAGCCGAGGAAGGTCAGTGAACCCGCGGTCTGCGGCACCAGCACCACGTCGCGGAAGCACGCCGCGGTCATCGCCAGGACCAGCAGCCAGACCATGGCGCGGGCCAGGCGCGCGTTGCCCCGGTCGCTGGCGCGCAGCGCGACCACCATCAGCGCCGGCGTCGCCGCCATCATGAAAAGCGACCACGGCAGGGTGCCGCTGGCATCGCTGACCAGCGATGGGAACATGTCCTTGGTCATCAGGCGATCGCTGAAGGTCACCCACGAACCGTAGCTCTGCTCGTACAGGGTGAAGAACACCAGCACGAACAGGATCGTCACCAGCAGCGCGATCATCTGCTGGCGCTGCACACGATTGCAGTGCTTGGCCAGGAACCAGACGAACCATGCGCCGAAAGCCGCCGCGACCAGGTGCATCGCACCCTGCACCGTCCAGGTGCGCTGGATCAACTGCCACACCACGGCGACCCCGGCGAGCGACAGCAGGTAGATCCATGCCTCGCGCGGCAGCAGGGCGACGCGTTCGCGCAGCTTCGCCGGGGCGGGCGGTTCGGCGTGGCCTTGCAGGTATTTCTGCCCCCACAGGAACATCGCCAGCCCGGCCAGCATGCCGACGCCGGCGGCGCCGAAGCCGTATTTCCAGCCATAGGTTTCGCCAAGGAAAGCGCAGACCAGTCCCGCGAACAGGCCGCCGACGTTGATGCCGGCATAGAACAGGGTGAAGCCGGAATCGCGGCGCGGATCGTCAGCGGCGTAAAGGCGTCCGACGATGGTCGAGATGTTCGGTTTGAGGAAACCCACGCCCATCACGATCAGCGCCAGCGACAGGTAGAACACCTGCAGCGCGCCTTCGTCGCGCACCACCACGCCGTTGACCAATCGTGCCTGTTCGCCTTCCACCGCCATGCCCAGGTGGCCCAGCACCAGCAGCACGCCGCCGAACAGCACCGACTTGCGCATGCCCAGCCAACGATCCGCGACCAGGCCGCCGATCACCGGCACCGCGTAGACCAGTCCGCCGTAGGCGCCGATCAGGTCGTAGCCGCCGTCGTCGTTGAAGCGATGGTGCTTCAGCAAGTACAGCAGCAACAGCGCCTTCATTCCGTAGAAGGAGAAGCGCTCCCACATCTCGGTGAAGAAGCAGACGAAGACGCCCTTGGGGTGGCCGAGGAAATCGGTGCGGGCGGGCGGGGGCATGGAACGGTCGGCGACGCTGGACATGGACCCGCGGATGGCTGGAAAAACCGGCCGGAGTATAGCCGCACGCCGCACCGCGGCTGGACTTGCGGCCACTCAGCCGATAGCGTGTCGGCCTTCTGGAACCGCGGAAACCGCCCATGAACCAGCCTGCTCCGGCGCAACTGACCCTTCGCGCCGTCGTCCTCGCGGTCGTCCTCGCCGTGATCCTGTCCGCGGCCAACGCCTACCTGGGGCTGTTCGCCGGCCTGACCATCGCCACGGCGATCCCGGCGGCGGTGGTGTCGATGGGCGTGCTGCGCCTGCTCGGCGGTGGCTCCATCCTCGAGAACAACATCGTGCAGACCGGCGCCTCGGCCGGTTCGTCGATCGCGGCCGGCGTGATCTTCACCATCCCGGCGCTGATCATCATGGGCTACTGGCCCGACTTCAAATACTGGTGGGTGCTGGCCATCGCCGGACTCGGCGGCCTGCTCGGCGTGCTGTTCTCGGTGCCGTTGCGCCGTTCGATGATCGTCGAGGAACCGCTGCCGTTCCCCGAAGGCAAGGCCGCCGCCGAAGTGCTGAAGGCCGGCGAGAACCCCGGCCCCGGCCTGAAGATCCTCGGCATCTCCGCGGGCATCGGGGCGCTGGTCAAGCTGATGGCGGAAAGCGGCCTGCGCCTGATCCCGGACAACGCCGCGGGCGCGGGCTTCTTCGGCAAGTACCTCGGCTACATGGGCACCGGCCTGTCGCCGGCGCTGCTGGGCGTGGGCTACATCGTCGGTTTGAACATCGGCATCGTCGTGCTGTCCGGCAGCGTGCTGGCCTACAACATCGCGATCCCGTTCTACCACGCGTTCCTGCTGAACTCCGACCCGGAGATGATGGCGAAGGTCGCCGGAAAGACCGCGGCGGAGGCGGCGGGCATCATCCGCGGCGACAAGATCCGCTACCTCGGCGTCGGCACCATGCTGATCGGCGGCGTGTGGACCCTGTTCTCGCTGCGCAAGTCGCTGCTGTCGGGCGTGAAGAGCGGCATCGCCGCCGCGCGCAAGGGTTCGGGCGAGGGTTTCGTGCCGCATACCGAGCGCGACCTGCCGATGAAGTGGATGCTGGTGGCGCTGGTGCTGTTCGTGCTGCCGCTGCTGGGCCTGTACCAGGCCATCGTGCAGAACTGGGGCGTCAGCGTGCCGATGACCATCATCATGATCGTCGCCGGCTTCCTGTTCGTGTCGGTATCGGCCTATCTCGCCGGCCTGGTCGGCTCGTCGAACAACCCGGTGTCGGGCATCACCATCGCCACGATCCTGTTCGCCTCGGTGGTGCTGATGCTGCTGCTGGGCAGCGATTCGAAGATCGGCGCGGTCGCCGCGATCATGATCGGCGCGGTGGTGTGCTGCGCGGCGGCGGTCGGCGGCGACAACCTGCAGGATTTGAAGGCCGGCTATCTGGTCGGCGCCACGCCCTGGAAGCAGCAGCTGATGCTGGGCATCGGCGCGTTCTCCTGCGCACTGATCATGGCGCCGGTGCTGAACCTGCTGTCGCAGGCCTACGGCATCGGCGACCCGACCCGTCCGGGTTCGTTGCAGGCGCCGCAGGCCACGCTGATGGCTTCGGTGGCGCAGGGCCTGTTCGGTGGCAAGCTGCCGTGGGACATGATCATCGCCGGCGCGGTGATCGGTGCGATCGTCATCGCGTTCGACAGCTGGCTGAAATCGCGCAACTCGTCGTTCCGCGTGCCGGTGCTGGCCGCGGCCATCGGCATCTACCTGCCGCTGGAATTGATGGTGCCGATCTTCCTCGGTGGCCTGCTGGCCTATTTCGTCGAGAAGCGCCACGGCATCGTCGGCACCCATGACGAAAGCCTGCGCGACCGCGTGCATCGCCCCGGCGTGCTGTTCTCCGCCGGCCTGATCACCGGCGAAGCGCTGATGGGCATCCTGATCGCGATCCCGATCGTGGTGTCCGAACGCGCCGACGTGCTGGCCCTGCCGGAGAAATTCCATTTCAGCCAGTACGTCGGCCTCGTCGTGCTGGCGCTGGTCGGCTGGCTGATCTACCGCACCGGCGTGAAGGGCGAAGGCTCGGCGAAGGCGTAAGCGAAGCGCGTCGCTTGTCTTCCCCTTCGCAGAAAGGGGGGTCGAGGGGGATTTGCTTTTCGCTCTGCCGTCGCGAAAAGCAAATCCCCCGTCATCCGCTGCGCGGATGCCTGCCCTTTTGAGCTTTCAACAGCCGAACGGCTGGTCAAGGGGGCGGAAACTATATGACTTCGTTCCTTTGCACTGGGGCACCCCCGCGGCCTACCATCGACGACTTTCCTGCCACCGGGAGCCCGGAATGAAACTGCGCCTGACCCTGCTTGCCCTTGCCACGTTGGCCGCGTTTCCGGCGTTCGCCGCGGAGCGCGGCTTCGATGTGCGCGACCTCGCCTCGCTCGATCGCGTGTCGTCGCCGACCCTTTCGCCGGATGGCGGCACCGTGGTATTCGCCAAGCGCCAGGTCAACAAGGAGGTCACCAAGGCATCGACCAGCCTGTGGGTGCGCAACCTGCGCACGCGCGACATGGCGCCGCCGAAGCGACTGACCCCGGACGGCTGGAACGTCAATTCGCCGGCGTTCTCCAGCGACGGCAAGACGATCTATTTCCTCAGCGCGAAGTCCGGTTCGATGCAGTTGTATTCGATGCCGCTGGCCGGCGGCGAGCCGAAGCGTCTGACCGATTTCCCGCTGGATGTCGACGCGTACAAGCTGTCGCCCGATGGCCGGCAGGTCGCGCTGGCGTTCGCGGTGTTCCCCGATTGCAAGGCCGACCTGGCCTGCACCAAGAAGAAAGTCGAAGAAGCGGAGGGCGCGAAGGCCAGCGGCAAGGTGTTCGACCGCGTGTTCATCCGTCACTGGGATACCTGGGCCGACGGTCGCCTGAACCGCGTGTTCGCGGCGAAGCTCGGCGGCGAAGGCATGCTGACCTCGGCGACGCTGCTCAGCGGCGACATCCATGGCGACATCCCCTCGAAGCCGTTCGGCGACCTCGGCGATTTCGCCTGGTCGACCGATGGCAAGCAGGTCGCGATGAGCGTGCGCCAGAGCAACCGCGAAGAGCCGTGGAGCACCAATTTCGACATCTGGCTGGTCAACGCCGACGGCAGCGGCGCGCGCAACCTGACCGCCGCGAACAAGGCCTGGGACGCGGGTCCGGTGTTCAGCGCCGACGGCAAGACCCTGTACTACCGTGCGATGGCGCGCCCGGGTTTCGAAGCGGACCGCTTCGCCCTGATAGCGATGGACCTGGGTTCGGGCAAGGCGCGCGAAATCGCGCCGCGCTGGGACGCGTCCGCCGACGGCATCACCCTGTCGGCCGACGGCAAGACCCTCTACACCACCGCCGGCGAACTGGGCCAGCATCCGCTGTTCGCCGTGGATGTCGCCAATGGCGAGGTGAGCAACGTGGTCGGCGCGCAGGGTTCGGTCTCCGCGTTCGACATCGCCGGTGACACGTTGGCCTTCACCCGCAACACGCTGCAGAGCGGCGACCAGCTATTCGTCACCGATGCCGCGGGCAAGGCACCGCAGCGCGCGATCACCCAGAGTGCCGGCGAAATGCTGCCCGAAGTGAAGTTCGGCGACGCCGAGCAGTTCACCTTCGTCGGCTGGAACAACGAGACCGTGCACGGCTACGTGGTCAAGCCGTGGAATTACCAGGAAGGCAGGAAGTATCCGGTCGCGTTCTTGATCCACGGCGGCCCGCAGGGCAGCTTCGGCAACGGCTGGAGCTATCGCTGGAACCCGCAGACCTACGCGGGGCAGGGCTACGCGGTGGTGATGATCGATTTCCACGGGTCCACCGGCTACGGGCAGAAGTTCACTGATTCGATCAGCGGCGACTGGGGCGGCAAGCCGCTGGAAGACCTGCAGAAGGGCTGGGCGGCGGCGCAGAAGAAGTACGCCTTCCTCGACGGCGGCAAGGCCTGCGCGCTGGGCGCCAGCTATGGCGGTTTTATGGTCAACTGGATCGAAGGCAACTGGTACGACAAGAACGGCGTGTCGCCGTGGAAGTGCCTGGTCAGCCACGATGGCGTGTTCGAGAACCAGGCCATGGGCTACGCCACCGAAGAGCTGTGGTTCAGCGAATGGGAAAACGGCGGCACGCCGTACGACAACCCGAAGGGCTACCAGAAGTTCAACCCGGCCAACCACGTCGCCAACTTCAAGGTGCCGATGCTGGTGATCCACGGCCAGCAGGATTTCCGCATCCCGGTGGAGCAGGGCATCGGCCTGTTCACCGCGTTGCAGCGCAAGGGCGTCGAGTCGAAGTTCCTGTACTTCCCCGACGAGAACCACTGGGTGCTGAAGCCGCAGAACAGCATCCTGTGGCACGACACGGTCAACGGCTGGCTGAAACAGCACATCGGGCAGTGACGCGGTGGGCCGTGGCGCGCATCGCCACGGCCGTTTCCTTGATGACGGAGCCCATGCATGGCGGTTGAACAGGTCCAAGCCCCGACGGCGCTGATCCAGAATGACATCGTGGTCCTCGGCGTGCTGGCCGCCGTGCTCGGCATGGTGTTCTGGGCGTCATCGCGGCAATCGGGCTTCCTGCGCCGGTTCTTCGACCTGGTTCCGCCCTTGCTGCTCTGCTATTTCATCCCCGGCATCCTCAACAGCCTGGGCGTGATCGACGGGGTCAACAGCAAGCTGTACAACCCGGTCGCGAGCCGGGTGTTGTTGCCGGCGTCATTGGTGCTCTTGACGCTGACCGTCGACATCCCGGCGATCCTCAAACTGGGCCCGAAGCTGCTGCTGATGTACGTGGCGACGTCGGTCAGCATCATGCTGGGCGGCGTGTTCGCGTTCCTGGTCATGAAGGCGGCGTTCCCGGCGACGATGGCCGGCGATACCTGGGGCGGAATGGCGGCGCTGGCGGGCAGCTGGATCGGCGGCGGCGCCAACATGGTGGCGATGAAGGAAATCTTCGGCGTCGACGCTACCACCTTCGGCCAGTTCGCGGTGGTCGATGCCGCGGTCGCCTACGTGTGGATGGCGGTGCTGCTGTTGCTGGCGCAGCGCGCGGCGTCCATCGATGCGCGGCAGAAGGCCGACACCACCGCCCTGGACGACCTGAAGCAACGTCTCGTCGCCTATCGCAGCCAGCACGAACGGCCGGCCACGCTGACCGACCTGGCGATGATCTTCGGCCTCGCGTTCGGCACCGTCGGCGTGGCGCACTTGTTGGCGGGCGGCTTCGCGCCGTGGATCGGGGAGCAGTTGCCGTGGGCCAAGCGCGCCGGCCTCGGCGAACCGCTGGTGTGGATCATCGCCGTCTGCACCGTGACCGGTTTGTCGCTGAGCTTCACCCGCATGCGTCGGCTGGATGGCGTCGGCGCATCGAACATCGGCACCTTGCTGCTGTACATCCTGATTGCCTGCATCGGCATGCAGATGGATATCGGCGCGGTGTTCGACAAGCCCGCGCTGTTGCTGCTGGGCGTGGTCTGGCTGGGCTTCCATATCGCGATCCTGTGGCTGGTCGGGCGCCTGATCCGCGCACCGCTGTTCTACTTCGCGGTGGGTTCGCAGAGTCACATCGGCGGGCCGGCGTCGGCGCCGGTCGTCGCTTCGGCCTTCCATCCGGCGCTGGCGCCGGTGGGGGCGCTGCTGGGCACGCTCGGCTATGCGACCGGCACCGTGCTGGCGTGGTTGCTGGGCCTCGCGCTGCAGGCACTCGCAGGGCAGGGCTAAGCGGAACCGCTTTGTAGCGCCGAGTGAACTCGGCCGCTTTTGCTGTTGCCATTGTAGAAGCGGGGCTTGTCCCGGCTTGCTTTTTGCCACCGCACGAAGATCAAGAGCGTGCCGGGACTAGCCCGGCACCTACAAGGCAAAAGCAGATGCGCGAACCCGGCGCTACAAAGCGAAAGGCGAAGCCTTGCGGCTTCGCCTTTCGTCCATCCGTGGTGCGCGCGCTAGCGGAAGCTACGCGCGATCTCCGTCCGAGGTACCGTCATCAGTTCAGCGGGCATCCCTGGTTGTTGTACGCATCCAGCGTCGTGGCCAGGGACAGCATCACTTCGCGGTCGCCCGTGGCCAGGGCGGCGGCCGTCTGGCTGGTCACCTGCGCGGTGGTCAGCGGGTAGTCGACGGCGCCAGGAGCCGAGTTCAGCAGCGCTGCCACCGCCTGCTTCAGCAGGATGCGCTTGGCGCCGTCGACGCCCGGGCCGCCCTTGTAATTGAGCGCGGCGAGCAGGGTGTCGTTGAATGCATCCAGGCCGAAGTAGGTCTGCAGGTTGCTGGAGGTGGCGTACGGCGCCGGCCACGAATCGTGGTGCTGCTTCACCTTCCAGTAGCCCAGCGTGCAACCTTCGAAGCCCGTTTCACCCGGCGTGCTGTAGCAGAACGAAGCCCGTTCGATCGGCGAACTGGTGGTGGTGTTGGTGGTGATCGTGGTCAGCGGGGTGATCGCCGGCAATTGCAGGCCCGCGTCTTCGGTCACCGGCGGATCGTACAGGTACAGCATGGCGCTGCCGCCACCGCTGATCGAGACACTGTGGATGGCCGGGGTCGTGCCGATCTGCTGCCAGTAGAGCAGCCAGCCGTTCGTCGATTCGAAATGGATCGTGGCCACGCTCAGCGTGCTGTCCGAATGCGTGGTGACATCCGGCGGCAGCGGATTGATCACCAGTTCGCTGAGGATGTTGGCGGAATCGAAATCCTTGCAGCTCAGGCTGGCGTCGACCGGGATGGGCGTGCCGATGGTGCCGTTGGCCGAAGCTCCCGAGCTCAGGCCCAGGCAAAGCACGAAAGTGGCAGCGGCGCTGGCCAGCAGGTTGCGCGAACGCGCGTGCCGCACGCGGGCACGTTGACGATTCTTCATGGGGTTCCCTTGCAGGATGGTGGAGTGCAGGCGCGAAGGCCGGCAGTAACAAGGGGAACGCCGGTTGAACGCGATACAGGACAGCCTGCGGATCCGCCTGTACGGACGCCAAAAAAAAGGGCGAAGCCACGAGGCTTCGCCCTTCCTGCATCCGTGTCGAGCGTCGGCGATCAGCCCAGGCTGCGCGCGATCTCCGCCCGCGTCTGCTCCAGCTTCTCCGGCAATCGATCGCCCAGGGTCTGCAAGTATTCGCCGATGCGGCCGAATTCCTCGGCCCATTGCGTTCGGTCGATGGCGAACAAGGCCTGCTTCGCTTCGGCCGACAGCGACAGGCCATCCAGGTTCAACGCACCGGCGGAAGGCAACGCGCCGATTTCGGTCTGCGTCGCCGCCGCGGTGCCTTGCACTCGCGCCAGGATCCATTCCAGCACGCGCATGTTCTCGCCGTAGCCGGGCCACAGGAACTTGCCGTCGTCGCCCTTGCGGAACCAGTTCACGTGGAAAACCTTCGGCAACTTTGCACCGGGCTGGTCGAACGACAGCCAGTGCGCGAAGTAGTCGCCGTAGTGGTAGC
Source organism: Pseudoxanthomonas helianthi (assembly GCF_017939625.1). GTDB lineage: Bacteria > Pseudomonadota > Gammaproteobacteria > Xanthomonadales > Xanthomonadaceae > Pseudoxanthomonas_A > Pseudoxanthomonas_A helianthi. The sequence continues at coordinate 177,381 of NZ_JAGKTC010000001.1, read as the reverse complement.
CGCAAAACGGCTTCATCGCCATCGGGTCGGGGCGCATCACGCCCACCGCGCCGGTCGCGGCGGCGGTGGTTTCCGAGCCCATCACCGCGCCGACCAGCACGCCGTGCGTCCAGTCGCGCGCTTCGAACACCAGCGGCACCAGCGAGGCGCGGCGGCCGCCGAACACGATCGCCGAGATCGGCACGCCCGCGGGGTTTTCCGCTTCCGGCGAGTACGAGGGGCATTGCTTCGCGCTGACGGTGAAGCGCGAATTCGGATGCGCAGCCGGGCCGTTCGCCGGGTCGTAGGGACGGCCCTGCCAATCGGTCGCCGGCTCGCCTTCGCCCAGGCCTTCCCACCACGGCCGGTTGTCGGCGGTGACCGCGACGTTGGTGAAAATGGTGTCGTGGCGGATGCTGGCCAATGCGTTGGGGTTGGATTGCGCGCTGGTGCCCGGGGCCACGCCGAAGAAACCGGCTTCCGGATTGATCGCATACAGGCGGCCATCGGCGCCGGGACGCATCCAGCAGATGTCGTCGCCGACCGTCCACACCTTCCAGCCCGCTTCGCGATAACCCTGCGGCGGGATCAGCATGGCCAGGTTGGTCTTGCCGCAGGCGCTGGGGAACGCGGCGGCGATGTAGTGCGTCTCGCCCTGCGGGCTTTCGATGCCGACGATCAGCATGTGCTCGGCCAGCCAGCCTTCCTGGCGCGCCTGCCACGATGCGATGCGCAAGGCGTGGCATTTCTTGCCAAGCAACGCGTTGCCGCCATAGCCGGAGCCGTACGACTGGATGCTCAGCTCCTCCGGGAAATGCATGATGAAGCGGCGGTCGGGGTCGAGCTCGCCGGTGGAATGCAGGCCCCTGACGAACGTTCCCTCGCGCTCGATCCGCGCCAGCGCCGCCGCGCCCATCCGGGTCATGATGCGCATGTTGGCCACGACGTAGGGCGAATCGGTGATCTCCACGCCGCACCGTGCCAGCGGCGAGTCGATCGGGCCCATGCAGTACGGCACCACGTACATCGTGCGTCCGCGCATGCAGCCGTCGAACAGCGCGTCCATCTTCGCGTGCGCGTCGCCAGGGGCCATCCAGTGGTTGTTGGGGCCGGCATCGTCGCGCTCGCGGGTGCAGACGAAGGTCAGGTGCTCGACCCGGGCCACGTCGCTGGGGTCGGAGCGGTGCAGCCAGCAGTTGGGGTAGGCCTCGCCGTCCAGCGGCAGCAGGGTGCCGTCGGCCTGCATCCGGGCCAGCAGGGCGGCGTTCTCGGCGTCGCTGCCGTCGCACCAATGGATACGGTCCGGGCGGGTCAGCGCCGCGGTGCGGGCGACCCAGTCGTTCAGGGCTTCAAGGCGGGTGGGGGTGTCGAAATTCGGCTGCAACGGGGTTACGGCATTCATTCACGGTCCTTGGCGGGCTGGCCGGAGGAACAAGGCCAATTTGAAACCACTAGTCTAACCGCTGGAACGCGAAAGCGTCCGTCATCGCGGCCGCGATGACGGCTGGAATCGTTTACTTATCGGGCACTTGGCCGGATATCGTGCCGTTTGGAGGGCGGCCGGGGCTCAGTCGCGGTCGGGCGCGCCGGGTGGGAAGTAGCTGCGGTACGGCCGGCCTTCGTCCACGGCGCGGGCGATGGAAGGCCGGGCCAGCAGGCGCTGGCGATAGGCGCGGGCCTGGGCGAACGAGTCGCCGATGGGATGCACCCAGTCCGCGTAGAACAGCGCCGGCGCCGCGGCGCAGTCGGCCATGCCGAATCCGCCATCGACCGCCCATTCCTGCCCGGCCATGCGCTGGTCCAGCCAGGCGTAGGCCCGGTCGAGCATCTCCCGCGCTTCCCCCACGCCGTAGGCGTCGCGCTGGCCTTCCGGACGCAGGTGGTCGAGGACGATCTTCTGCATCGGGTGGTGCACGTAGTTGTCGAAGAAGCGGTCGAGCATGCGCGTTTCAACGCCGTCGCCGGCAATCATCCGCACGGGACCGGGATGTCGCGCGTCCAGGTACTCGATGATCGCGGTCGCCTCGAACACCGTGCGTTCGCCGTCCACCAGCACCGGGAAGCGCTTGATCGGCCACAGCTCGGTCCATTCGCGCGCGGCGTCGGCGTCTTCCAGCATGCGGTATTCGAACGGAATGGCGTTTTCGTACAGCGCGATCAGCGCCTTCTGCGAGTAGGAAGAAAATGGGTGCGCGTAGAGCTTCAGGGACATGGCTGGCCTTCACGGAAGCGGCCCGGGGATCGGACCGTCGCAGCATCGACGAACGAGGGCGGCCGGAATCGACAATCCCGGCCGTCGCTCAGCAGCAGCGGAATCCCTTGCCGCCGCCGAACCTCGCTTCCTGGCGTTCGCGGAAGAAGGTCTTGTAGTCCATCGGCTCGCGGTCCGGATGCTTCTCCAGCATGTGCCGCACGTAGTTGTCGTAATCCGGGATGCCGCAGCACAGCCGCGCGGTCTGCACCAGGCGCCGCCACACCCGGCGCGGCGTCTGGTACTGGCTGGCGGGGACCAGGGCAGTGCCCATCACAGGTCCGCCATCTGCGCCGGGGTCAGGGCGACGTACGGAGTCTCGTGGTCGCTGCGCTGCGGGTTGCGGCGTGCGGCCACGATCGACTTGATCGAATACACCAGCACCGCCGCGACCACGAACAGGAACAGCGCGGTCAGCGTGGTGTTGACGTAGGCATTGGTCACCACCTGGTGCATCTGGTGCATGTCCTTGGCCGGCGCCAGCACTTCGCCGTTGGCGATCGCGGCCTGGAACTTGTGCGCCTGGGCCAGGAAGCCCTGCTTGGGATCGCCGTCGAAGATCTTGATCAGGCCTGCGGCGCTGGTGCACAGCAGCAGCCACGTGGCCGGCAGCGCGGTGACCCACGCGTAGCGGTCGCGCTTCATCTTGAACAGCACTACGGTGCCCAGCATCAGCGCGATGCCCGCGAGCATCTGGTTGGAGATGCCGAACAGCGGCCACAGCGTCTTGATGCCGCCGAATGGATCGGTGACGCCGGTGTACAGCAGGTAGCCCCACAGCGCCACGCAGCCTCCGGTGGCGAGGATGTTCGCGCCCCACGATTCGGTCTTCTTCAGCGCCGGCACGAAATTACCCAGTAGGTCCTGCAGCATGAAGCGGCCCGCGCGGGTGCCGGCATCGACCGCGGTGAGGATGAACAAGGCTTCGAACAGGATGGCGAAGTGGTACCAGAACGCCATCGTGTCCTCGCCCGGCAGCACCTGGTGCAGGATTTGCGCGATGCCGACGGCCAGCGTCGGCGCGCCGCCGGCGCGGTTGAGGATGGTCTTCTCGCCGATGTCGGCGGCGGTGGCGGTGAGCACGTCGGGCGTGACCACGAAGCCCCATTCGCTGACCTTGGCCGCGACCGCGACCACGTCGCCGCCGACCGCGGCCGGCGGTGCATTCATCGCGAAGTACACGCCCGGCTCGATGATCGCCGCGGCGACCAGGGCCATGATCGCGACGAACGATTCCATCAGCATGCCGCCGTAGCCGATGTACGGCATGTGTTTCTCGTTGGCCAGCAGCTTGGGCGAGGTGCCCGAGGAGATCAGCGCGTGGAAGCCCGATACCGCGCCGCAGGCGATGGTGATGAACAGGAACGGGAACAGGCCGCCGGTCCACACCGGACCCATGCCGTTGCTGGCGTATTGGGTCAACGCCGGCATCTTCAGCTGCGGCATCACGATGACGATGCCGATGGCCAGGGCGATGATGGTGCCGATCTTGAGGAAGGTGGACAGGTAATCGCGCGGCGCCAGCAGCAGCCACACCGGCAGCACCGAGGCGACGAAGCCGTAGCCGACCATCATCCAGGTGATCTGTTCCTTGGTGAAGGTGAAGGCCGGGCCCCAGGTCGGCGATGCGGCGACCTGGCCGCCCAGCCAGATCGCGCCCAGCAGCAGCAACAGGCCGACGACGGAGATTTCGCCGATCCTGCCGGGGCGGATGAAGCGCATGTACACGCCCATCAGGATCGCGATGGGCATGGTCGCGACCACGGTGAACATGCCCCACGGGCTTTCCGCCAGCGCGTTGACCACCACCATCGCCAAGACGGCGAGGATGATGATCATGATCAGGAACGCGCCGAACAGCGCGATGGTGCCGGGCACCTGGCCCATTTCCTCGCGCACCAGATCGCCGAGCGAACGCGCGTCGCGACGGCTGGAGATGAACAACACCATGAAGTCCTGCACCGCGCCGGCCAGCACCACGCCGGCGACCAGCCACAGCAGGCCGGGCAGATAGCCCATCTGCGCGGCCAGCACCGGGCCGACCAGCGGGCCGGCACCGGCGATCGCGGCGAAGTGGTGGCCGAACAGCACGTGCTTGTTGGTCGGGACGTAATCGAGACCGTCGTTGCGCAACACCGCGGGCGTGGCCCGGGTCGGGTCGAGCTGCATCACCTTGTTGGCGATGAACAGGCCGTAGTAGCGATAGGCGACCAGGTAGATGCTCACCGCGGCCGCCACGATCCACAAGGCGTTGATCTGTTCGCCACGCCGCAACGCGATGGTGCCCAGGCAGAACGCGCCCAGCAGCGCCAGCGCGGCCCAGGCGATCTTCGAGAAACCCTTCATGCGCAACCCCTCGGGGAAAGACTCCGGCCAAGGTTCCTCTCCGACCGGGGCGGAATCAATCCGCAGCGCGGCATCGGCGACTTCGACTTTGGTCTAAGGAGTCTTGATGGAGGTCGGAACAGGATCGGGCCGGTCATGCGGCGACGGCCCGTCGTAACTGGCATCCAGCAGCGCAGCCGCCAGGTCGCCGATGCGCATATGGTCGAAGCTGCTGTTGTTGGCCAGCACCACGCTGTGTCCATCCTCCAGCACCCGCCAGGCGAGCATGCGGAACGCGCCGTTGGAGCCGTACTCCCACGCCACCTTGCGTGGCTTCCCTGCCACCTGCAGCGTTTTGACACGCCCGCCCAGCGCGTAGCTTTGCGTTGGCCGGATCACTTCGGTCAACGTGGCGACCGTGGCCGGGGAAAGGATGCGATTGTCGAAAAGCGCGTCCATCAGCCGTTGCAGGTCGCCGACGCTGGTGTAGTAGCCACCGGCCGACATCATGAAATCGGGAACCGGGTTGTGCCGCGGCGTCGCGGTCGGCAGCAGCGACTGGTAACCCTTGGCCATGCCGGGAGCGTCTGCCGAATCGCCGACGAAAACGCCGCTGTCGTGCAGTTGCAGTGGCTCGGTCAGCAGGGTCCGCACCAGCTCCGGGTAGGGCCGGCCGCCAACGCGTTCGACGATCGCCTTGACGATCAGCCAGTTCGAGTGCGAATAGTCCCAGTCGGTCCCGGGTTCGAATGCCAGGTCGCCGCTGGCGTATGCGCGTACTGCGGTGGCGTTGTCCAGCGACTTCAGCTTGAGCGACGGGTCGGCCTTGACCGCCGCGTCCACCTGGTTGGGAACGCCGCTGGAATGGCTCATCAGCCAGCGCAAGGTGAGCTTGTGGCCGGTGTCCGGCCGGTAATCGGGAAGGTAGGTCGAGATTGGTTCGTCCAGCGCCAGGCGGCCCTGTTCCACCAATCGCATCGTCACGATGGCGGTGATCCACTTGGAAATCGAGCCGGCTTCGAAGCGTGTCCGTGGCGCCATCGGCGTTTTGGCTTCGGCGTCCGCGATGCCGAAGGCGCCGGTATAGATTGCATGACCTTCCTGCGCGACCAGGACGGTGCCGTTGAAACCTTCTTCGCGGGCGAATTTTTCCGCGATCTCCTTGCAACGCCCACAATCGGCGCTGGCCGCGCTGGGCAAGAGAACGGCAAGGAGGATCGCGACGCCACTCAGCAATCGGCGCAGGCAAGTAGAAGCGGAGAGGCTCATGGGCGGCGATCGGTTGGGGAGAATCGCCTTTGGATGCCGCTACCGTGCTTTGCGTTTAAGGCCGCGGTCTCCCGCCGGCAAACCGGCGATCGTCGTCAGTGCGAGGACAGGTTCCGCCAGAGGTGAAGCTGGCCGACGTCGCCGCCCGGTTTGCGGATGGCCCGGGGTTCTTCGCCGTAGACATCGAAACCGGCGGATTCGTACAAGCGGCGGGCGGACAGGTTGGTGGACAGCACCGACAGGATCAACGATTCGATCCCTGCCGCCCTGGCGTCTTCGACCAGTCGGTCGAGCAGCTGGCGGGCGATGCCGCCGCGGCGATGCGATTGCCTGACGTAAACGCTGCGCACCTCGGCGACGTGGCGCCGGCTCAGGCGGGAGAACCGCACGTAGCGCATGAACCCGACCAGCCGCTCACCGTCGAAGGCACCGAGGTAATGGATGTCGGGATCCGCGAGTTCCGCCTCGACCTGCGAGAGCGGCGTGTCCTTGACGTCCTCGTAGCTGGCGAGGAAGGCCTCGGGCGATTCCTGCAAGCCGGAAAGGCGGCATTCCTGCAGGATGACCGCATCGGCTTTCGAAAGACGGCGAATCCGTATCGGTCGCATCCGGCGGCTTACAACCAGCGCACCTTCTTCAGGTAGCGGTACAGGCCCAGGCAGACCGCGGCGACTACCGCAATCAGCACGAAATAGCTGTACCTGCCGTGCAGTTCCGGCATGTTGTGGAAGTTCATGCCGTACCAGCTGGCGATCAGGGTTGGCGCGGCCAGTAGCGCGGCCCAGCCGGCCAGGCGCTTGACCACTTCGCCCTGGGCCAGGGTGACCAGCGACTGGTTCACGCTCATCGCCGTGCCCAGCATGTCGCGCATCGCGTCGATGCTCTCGTTGACCCGCACCGCATGGTCGTAGACGTCGCGGAAGTACAGGCGCACTTCCTCCGGGATCAACGGGCTGGTAGTGCGCGACAGCTGCGCCAGCACGTCCTGCAACGGGGCCACCGCCACACGCATGTAGGTCAGTTCGCGCTTCAGGTCGTATAGATGCAGGATGGTGTCGCGCCGGTAGCTGTCGCTGAGCACGTCCTTTTCCAGCCGGCGCAACGTGTCCTTGAAGCCGCTGACGATCGGCAGGTAGTTGTCGACGATGAAATCGAGCACGGCATAGAGCCCGTACGAAGGTCCCAGCGCCAGCAGCTCCGGCTCGCGCTCGACCCGCGAGCGTGCCGACGCGTACGAACGCGACGCGCCGTGGCGCACGGTGATCAGGTAGCGCGGGCCGAGGAAGGCCAGGGTTTCGCCGTAGCCGAGGGTGTTGTCCTCCTCGGCCTGCGCGGTGTTCACCGCGATGAACAGCGAATTGCCGTAGGCCTCGATCTTCGGGCGCTGGTGCGCGCGCTGCGCGTCCTCGACGGCCAGGTCGTGCAGGCCGAACTCCTCCTGCAGCTTGTCGAGGATCGCATCGCTGGGCTGGTACAGGCCGACCCAGACGAAGCTGCCATCGTCGTGCGCGAGCACGTCGCTGATCGCATCGAGGCCGATGTTGCTGCGTCTACCCTCGCGGTCGTAGACCGCGCAGTTGATCACGCAGGCGGGGACATCGGGCTTCGCGGCATCGGTCATGCGCGAATGGTGCGGCAGTCGTGCCGATGCGGCAAGCGTGGCCCTCCCCTGCGGAGGCAGGGGAGCCCGAAGCCGCGTCCGGCGGCTGAGGGGAGGGAGCGCGTGTTTCCGGAGAATTTCCGGACTCCGGCTTCACTCCCTCCCAACCTCCCCTCCTTTCGCAAGGGGAAGGGCAGTGGATTACTTCGCGGCGAAACGGATCGCCTGGCCGCCGCCGGGCGCCAGCTTCAGCTCCAGCGTGTCGTTCGAGGTGACTTCGTGCTGCTCGACCACGATCGACTCGCGCTTGCCCTTCCAGCTCGCATCCGGGCCGTCGCGGTAGATCTGGGCGACGTACTTGCGGCCCTTGTCGAGGAACGACAGCGGCACCTTCAGGTCGCGCGGGTTCTCGTCGGTGATCGAGCCGAGGAACCAGTCGTCGCCACCGCGCTGCTTGCGGGCGATGGTCACGTAGTCGCCGACCTCGCCGTTGAGCGTCTTCGATTCCTCCCAGTCCACCGCCACGTCCTTGATGAACTGGAACGGGCCGGGGTTGGCTTCGTAGTTCTCCACCAGGTCCGGCACCATCTGGATCGGGCTGTAGATCACCACGTACAACGCCAACTGTTTGGCCCAGGTGGTGGCCACGCCGTCCGGCGCGCGCGTTTTCATGCCGAAGATGCCCGGCGTGTAGTCCATCGGCCCGGCCAGCAGGCGGGTGAACACCAGGTTGGTTTCATGCTCCGGCGGATTGCCGGGCTGGCCCCACGCGCTGAACTCCATGCCGCGCGCGCCTTCGCGCGAAATCCAGTTCGGATAGGTGCGGCGCAGGCCGGTGTCCTTGATCGGTTCGTGGGCGTTGATCGCGATCTGGCGTTTGTACGCTTCGGTCACCACCTTCAAGTGGTGGCGCGCGCTGTCCTGGCCTTCATGCCAACCCAGGTGCACCTTGCCGTCGCGGCCAACCAGCTTGGCACCGCCGGCGTCGGCCACGTAGCCGGTCTTGACCGCATGGATGCCCATCTCCTTGTCCAGGTCGAAGGCCGCTTCCATCTGCGATTCGTAATGCGCGGCGTTGGCCGAGGTTTCGTGGTGGCCGATCAGCTGCACGCCCTTCGACTTCGCGTAGGCGGCCAGCTTGGGGAAATCGAAGTCGGGGTAGGGCTGGGTGAAGCTGAAGTCCTCGCCGTTGCCGAACCAGTCGCCGTCCCAGCCCACGTTCCAACCTTCCACCAGCACGCCGCCGAAGCCGTTCTTCGCGGCGAAGTCGATGTGCTTGATCACGTTCTCGGTGGTCGCTCCGTGCCTGGCGCCGGAAGCCCAGGTCTTCAGGTCCAGGTGCATTTCCCACCACACGCCGGCGTACTTCATCGGCTTGAACCAGGACACGTCGCCGAGCTTGTTCGGCTCGTTGAGGTTGAGGATCAGCGAGGAATCGGCCAGCGCGGCGGCGTTGTCGCCGATGGTGAGCGTGCGCCACGGCGTGTGGAACGGCGCCGTGCGCTCGACCTTGGCGAAGCCCTCGCTGCCCGGGGTCAGGTCGGCCTTCAGGCGCGTGCCTTCCACCCGGGTCAGGTTCATGCCCGAATAATCCACCAGCGCGGCTTCGTGGATCGAGACGTGGGTGCCGTCGGCGAAGCGCAAGGTGATCGGCGTCTGCGCATCGCCCACCTCGCGCAGCGGGGTGCGGTGGTACAGGTATTCCTCGCGGTTCCATTCGAACGACGGGATCCACCACGCCGTGGCGTCGTCGCGGGCGAAGTTGAATTCGGTGAGCTCCTCGCCGATCTTCACCTCGGTCAACGCATCCTGCTGCGGGAATTCGTAGCGGAAACCCAGGCCGTCGTCATAGAGGCGGAACACCACGTCGATCTTGCGGAAGGGCTTGTTCTTTTCCGTCAACGCCACCCGCATCTGGTTGTAGCGATTGCGCACATGGCGACGTTCGCCCCAGGGCTGCTCCCAGGTTTCGTCGAGTTTCGAGAACTGCGGTTCGCCGATCTGCAGCCCGCGCTCGATCTTCGGCGCATTGGTCAGGATGAAGCCCAGCCGCGACGGCGCCAGCAACGGCTTGCCATTGCGCGACACTCTGTAGCTGGGGCGACCGTCGTTGTCGGTGGAAATTTCCACCGCGATGCGGCCGTCGGGGGAGGCGACCTTCGCCGGTTGCGCCACGGCGACGCCGGCGGAGCAGAACAGCAGGATCGACGCGAACAATCGGATCAGCATGGAGGGCTCCGCGGGTCGGGGAGCCGCATCCTGCGTCAGCGCATGCGATACGGCCGTGTGAATACGTATGCGAGCGCCAGGTGCACCGGCAGCAGCAACGCGATCCAGGTCTGGTTGTACTGGTAGCCGAACGCGAAAGGCAGCCATTGCACGAACCATGCGAGGAATGCGCAAGCGGCGACCACCACCAGCGCCGCGCGGAACCAGCGCGCGCTGTTGCGGCGCCGCAACACGGCGATCGCGCCGATTGGCAGCAGCAGGCACAGCGGATTCAGCAACAGCAGGTTGTGGTTGCGCCATGCGGCCCAGTGCTCGGTGAAGCCCCATAGATAGACCAGGAGGAGGCCGAGCACGCCGCACGAGAGCCAGAACGGCAGTGCGAAAAACAGGGCCGCGCGTGGATGGCGTGGTCCGAACGCGACCAGGGCGATGGCGACGGCAAGGCCAGCGACCAGCCACGGCCACCAGCGCCGCGGTTTTTCCGGCGGCTCGGGTGCGATGCGGTGCGGCAGCAGTTCCACCTCGGCCTGCACCAGCGGGCGCCCGTCGCTGTTCTTCGCTTCGCGCAGGCTGTCGGCCAAGCGCATCGGTACGAAGGCTTCTTCCCAACGCGACATCGGCTTGTCGCCGGCCGGTCCGATCCCGATATCGAAGCCGAGCCACATCCACGTCGCCGGCGAGGCCAGGCGCACGCTTTCGCTGCGGTAGGTGTTGCCGCGCGAACGGCCTTGCAGCTGCGGTTTCAGCGCGCCGCCGAGCGCCGCGTCGATGGCGTCGCGCACTTCGGTGGCGCAGTTGGCGGCGAAGTAGTCGTAGTGATAGCGGGCGTTCTCGGGTCGCGCGCGCACCGCCAACGCATCGGCGAGCTTCTGCGCCTGTTCCGGTCGCAGGTCGAGCCATTGCAGGCGCACGCCGCGGCCGGATTCGCGATACTGCGACAGGTCTTCCTCGATCGGCAGGGCGACCAGGTAGTACTGCATCGCGCCCTTGGCGAAGTTGCCGACGAAGTTCGCTTCGCTGGGGTCGAAGAAGCCGAAGTTGTAACTGGTCGCGGCGCCAGTGGCTTCGTCCTGCACGATGATGGCGTTATGGCCGAAGCGTTCGAAGAAGATTTCGCCGGGGGCCATGGTCATCACGCCGACGCGGGGAGCGGCGGAGGCGAGTATCGGAAAAATCAGACCGAGGGTGATGAGAATGAGTTTGGCGAAGCGCATGCTCTTGCTCGTCATTCCCGCGAAGGCGGGAATCCAGTGTCTTTAGCTCTATGAGTAGGTCACGCCATCAGGCGGAAGTCGCTGGATTCCCGCCTTCGCGGGAATGACGACTTCGAAATTTCAACTATCCGCCGATACGGTGACATGGAACGCATGCACCCGTCGCGCATCCGCCTTGCTGACCCGGAAGGTGAAACGGCCCAAGGTCAGTTCCTCGCCGGCTTCCGGAAGGTGGCCGATTTCCGCGGTGACCAGGCCGCCGATGGTGTCGTACTCGTCGTCGGGGAATTCCGCGCCGAAGCGTTCGTTGAAGTCGGCGATCGGCGTCAGTGCGTCGACCACGAACTGGCCGTCGGCCTGCACCGCGATCAGCGCCGATCCGTCCTCGGCCTCGTCGTGCTCGTCGTCGATCTCGCCGACGATCTGCTCCAGCACGTCCTCGATGGTGACCAGTCCGGCCACGCCGCCGTATTCGTCGACCACGATCGCCATGTGGTTGCGCGAAAGGCGGAATTCCTTCAGCAGCACGTTGAGCTTCTTCGACTCCGGGATGAGCACCGCCGGGCGCAGCAGTTCGCGGATGCTGCCCGGGCCATTGTCGGCGACCACGCCGCGCAGCAGGTCCTTGGCCAGCAGCACGCCGAGGATCTCGTCCTTGTCGTCGCCGTGCACCGGGAAACGCGAGTGGCCGGATTCGACCACCTGGTGCATCAGGTCGAGGAACTTCGCGTCCACCGACAGCGAGACCATCTGTGCGCGCGGGATCATCACGTCGCCCACGGTCAGGTCGGCGATGCCCAGCGCGCCTTCCATCATGCGCAGGGTGTCGGAGGCGATCACGCCGTCGCTCTGCGCATCGCGCAGCAGCGCGACCACGTCGCCGCGCGAGGAGGGTTCGCCGGAGAATGCGGAACTCAGGCGTTCCAGCCAGCTGCGTCGTTTCTCGGGTTTCTCCGCCTCGGGCGCGGAGAGGCTACTGTCGTCTTCGGACATCATGTGCGAGGGAGCGCCCGTGTGGCGGGCGACGGGGGGAGTCTAGCAGGACGCGGCGACGGTTTCGCTCAACCGGCCTTTTGCGCCGGTGCCGGCGCGGCTTCTCCGGCCGGTGCGGCGGGCGTTTCCGGTTCCTCGAGCAATTCCTGGCTGTAGCTGCAGCCGGCCAGGGTCTTGCCGGGATGCGAACCGACGTTGGATACGCTGATCACCGCCGAATCGATGATGGCCTTGCCGTCGGCGCGGGTGGCATCGTCGCTGCGCACTTCCTTGCCGGCCATGAACTTCTCCGGCGCGTCGTAGGCGGTATCCAGGTCCAATTCCTTGGCCAGCGGGCGCGGATCGGCCAGGTCGAGCACGGCGACGACGCCGGTGCCGGTGAAGGCGATGCGGTCGGCGTCGCGGCCGAACACGCGAATTGGGCGCAGCAGGCGGAATTCGCTCATGAACATGTTCGCCTGCGGCAGCGGTTGCCAGCCGGCGGCGACGGCCTTCAGCGGCTCTTCCAGCAGCGGGCCCAGCGCGACGAAGTCGGCGTGGCTTGCGCGGCATTCGATCAGCGCGGGGAGGTCGATGGGCTTGGGCGTGTCTTCGGCGCAGGCATTCGTCGCGCAGGCGAGCAGCGAAAGCGTTAGCAGGTAATGGCGGGCCATGTTTCCGGGTTCGAAGTATGTCGACTGTCGATATCGTCATTCCCGCGATGGCGGGAATCCAGCGACTTTCGCTCGTGATCCTACGGTCGTTCCGAACAGCAACGACACCGGATTCCCGCCTTCGCGGGGCTTCCAACCGACGAACGTCGGGTCATGACGAGCAAAAGCAGGAGCGAGTTGGAGGAAAGGCGTCACTCGTCGTCCGCGTACGGATCCGCGATGCCGAGCTCGGCAAGGATCTCGCGTTCGAGCTGCTCCATCGCCTCGGCTTCCCTGTCGTCCTCGTGGTCCCAGCCGAGCAGGTGCAGCGCGCCGTGCACGGTCAGGTGCGCGTAGTGCGCGGCCAGCGGCTTCTTCTGTTCCTTCGCCTCGCGCGCGACCACCGGGGCGCAGATCACCAGGTCGCCGAGCAGCGGCATCTTCACGCCTTTCGGCAGCTTGACGCCCTCGGCCACGTCGGCCGGGAAGCTGAGCACGTTGGTGGCGTAGTCCTTGCCGCGGTAATGGCGGTTCAGCGCGCGGCCTTCCTTCGCGTCGACGATGCGGATGGCGAGGTCGGCCTCGCGGATGCGGCCCTTCAGCGCGGCGGCCACCCACTTGCGGAAACTGACCGCCGACGGCAGCCCGGCGCGGGGCAGGGCGTAGTTGACGGCGACTTCGAGACGGACGGGGCCTTGGGTCATGGCGTCGAGTTTACGCTGCTCCGGTTTCCGCATCCTTGCCGTCGCGCGCGTCGTAGGCGCGGACGATCTTCGCCACCAGCGGATGGCGGACCACGTCGCGGGCGGTGAAGAAGGTGAAGGAAATGCCATCGACGTCGCGCAGCACCTCCAGGGCGTCCTTCAGCCCGGATTTCACGTTGCGCGGCAGGTCGATCTGGGTCAGGTCGCCGGTGACCACCGCGGTGCTGCCGTAGCCGATGCGGGTCAGGAACATCTTCATCTGCTCGATGGTGGTGTTCTGCGCCTCGTCGAGGATCACGAACGCGTCGTTCAGCGTGCGCCCGCGCATGTAGGCCAGCGGCGCGATCTCGATCACGTTCTTCTCCAGCAGCTTGACCACCTTCTCCACGCCGAACATCTCGTACAGCGCGTCGTACAGCGGGCGCAGGTACGGGTCGACCTTCTGGCTGAGGTCGCCGGGCAGGAAGCCGAGCTTCTCGCCGGCCTCCACCGCCGGGCGCACCAGGACCAGCCGCTGCACGCGCGATTCGTTCAGCGCCTCGACCGCGCTGGCCACGGCGAGGAAGGTCTTGCCGGTGCCGGCCGGGCCGATGCCGAAGTTGATGTCGTGGGTGGCGATGGCGTGCAGGTACTTGGCCTGGTTCGGGCCGCGTCCGCGCACCGTGCCGCGCTTGACCTTGATGTTCACTTCCTGCGGCTGGTAGCCGCTTTCCGCGACGTGTTCGATGTTGGCCGAATTCAGGCGCAGGTGGATCGCCTGGCTGTCGAAGGTCTCTTCGCCGGCTTCCTCGTACAGCGCGCGCAGCAGCTTCTCGGTCGCGGCCACGGCCTTGTCCGGGCCGGTGACGCGGAACAGGTTGCCGCGGTTGGCGATTTCCACGCCCAGCTTCAGCTCGATCTGGCGCAGGTGCGCGTCGAACGGCCCGGCCAGGTTGGCCAGGCGCTCGGTGTTTTCGGGTTCCAGGGAGAATTCGCGTTTTTCAGCGGACATGTCGTTTGCGGGCATTTCGGTTCAATGTTTGGTTTCGCCGGCGCTGTCTTCCACCCGCCACTGGTGGAACACATAGGCCTCGTCGTCGATCAGGGCCTGTTCGAACGGCGCTTCGTCGGGCGCATCTTCGCAGGCCAGCAGGGCGGGAGTGGTTTCGGTGGCGACGACCTGCCAGCCGGCCGCGCGCAGGAAGTCGCTGGCATGGCGGACCGGGTCGTCGTCGAGGCCGGGCATCTGGTAGCAGGTGACGAAGGCACCGCCGTATTCGCTGAAATCCGGGCTGTCGGGCAGCGGCGCGGCATGCAGCACGAAGACCCAGAGTTTCGGCGGATCGGTATCGGTCACGGAGCGGGGTGGGAGCCGGGCGGGCAGGTTAGCGCGGCGGGCCCGTCGCGGCCAGAGGCGGGCCGGACCTGGGGCGGAGAAACCGGCGGTCCCGACCAGCCCCGGCAACCGCTCGTCGGCTCGCAATTGCATTTAATTAATCATTGAATTAAATATAGCGGCATGAACGATGCCACCCCCACTCCGACGCGCCGCAAACCCACGGCCACCGGTACTGCCAAGCCCCGAAAGCGCGCTCCCGGTCGCCCTGCGGCCGATTCCCCGGACCTGCGCGAACGCCTGCTGGATGCCGCGCTGGCCTGCTTCGTCCGCCAGGGCATCGCCGCCACCTCGCTGCGCGACATCGCCGCCGAGGCCGGGGTGACGCCGGCGCTGCTGCACTACTACTTCGGCGACAAGCCGCAGCTGCAGGAAGCGCTGGTCCAGCAGCGCCTGCTGCCGGCGTTCATGACCGTGCGCTCGCGGCTCGCCGCGGCGGGCGACGACCTCGCCGATACCATCGCCGCCTTCATCTGCGGCGTGACCGAGGCGATCAAGCAGCATCCGTGGTGGCCGCAGCTGTGGGTGCGCGAAGTGCTGTGCGAAGGCGGCGCGCTGCGCGATCTGCTGCTGACCCGGATCGCGCCCGACGTGGCACGGATGCTGTCCGGGCGTTTCGCCGCCGCGCAGGCGCAGGGCAAGCTCAATCCCGACCTCGATCCGCGCCTGCTGATGACTTCGCTGGTCGGCCTGACGATGTTCCCCGCGGCCGGCGCGCCGATCTGGCGACAGGTTTTCGCAGCCGACGATCTCGGCATCGACGACGTGCGCCGCCATGCCCTGGCCTTGCTCGACCGCGGACTGGAGTTGAAACCATGAACCGGAAACCGCGCGGCGCCTTCGCGCTGCTGTTCGCCCTGTCGCTGGCTGCCTGCCACAAGTCGCCGCCGCAGGCGCTGGGCACGCTGGAATGGGATCGCATCACCCTGCCTTCGCCGGTGGCCGAGAAGATCGTCCGCATCGACGTGCGCGAAGGCCAGCAGGTCGCAGCCGGCGCGCCGCTGCTGCAACTGGAGCTGACCCGCACCGAATCGCAACTGGCGGCCGCCCGTGCGCAGGCGCAGCAGAGCCGCGAGGCGTTGGCCGAACTGAAAGCGGGGCCGCGCAGCGAGCAGATCGCGCAGGCGCGCGCCAACCTCGCCGCCGCGCAAGCCAGTGCGCGCGACGCGCGCGCCTATTACGCGCGCCTGCAGCCGCTGGGCCGGCAGAAACTGGTCGCCGCATCCGACGTGGACCGCGCCCGCGCTGCTGCCGGCAGCGCCGACGGGCAAGTGCGCGCCGCACAGGCCGCGCTGGACGAGCTGTTGCACGGTACCCGCGCCGAGCAGATCGCCCAGGGCCAGGCCGCCGCCGCTGCCGCCGAGGCGCAGGCCGCGGTGCAGAGCGTCACCCTGGAAAAACTCAACGTCATCGCGCCGCGCGCGGGCCGGATCGACAGCCTGCCGTACAAGTTGGGCGACCAGGCTCCGGTCGGCGCCGCGTTGGCGATCATGCTGGTCGGCGACGCGCCGTATGCGCGTGTCTACGTGCCCGAGCCGATGCGCGCGAACGTGAAGCCGGGACAGGCGGCGCAGGTCTTCGTCGATGGCCGCGAAGGCGCCTACGCCGGCCACGTGCGCATGGTGCGCAGCGAGCCGGTGTTCACCCCGTACTACGCGCTTTCCGGCGACGACGCCGAGCGCCTGAGCTACCTGGCCGAGATCGTGCTGGACAAGCCCGCGGACCTGCCGGCCGGCGTGCCGGTGCGGGTCGAATTCTCCTCCTCCCCTGCGAAGGCAGGGGAGGATTGAGGAGGGGTGAAGTGAATCGCACGGAGCCCACAACTCCCTCCCAGCCGCCCCCTGCGTCCGCAGGGGAGGCCGACCTCGCCATCCGCGCCAGCGGGCTGAGCAAGCGCTTCGGCCAACTGCTCGCCGTCGACCACGTCGACCTGCGCGTGTCGCGTGCCTGCGTGTACGGCTTCCTCGGTCCGAACGGATCAGGCAAATCGACCACCATCCGCATGCTGTGCGGCCTGCTGACGCCGAGCGAAGGCGACATCGAGGTATTGGGTTTGCGCATTCCCGAGCAGGCGGAGGAATTGCGCAAGCGCATCGGTTACATGACCCAGAAGTTCGCCCTGTACGAAGACCTGACCGTGCGCGAGAACCTCGAGTTCATGGCCACCGTGCAGGGGTTGCCGCGCGACGCACGCCGGGCGCGCATCGACGAACTGCTCGCCGCCTACGATCTGGCCGACCGGCAGAAGCAACTCGCCGGCACGATGAGCGGCGGACAGAAGCAGCGCCTCGCGCTGGCCTGCGCGGTCGTGCACAAGCCGGAACTGTTGTTCCTTGACGAGCCGACCAGTGCGGTCGACCCGGAATCGCGGCGCGATTTCTGGGAGAAGCTGTTCGACCTAGCCGATGCGGACACCACGATCCTGGTTTCCACGCACTACATGGACGAAGCCGAACGCTGCCACCGGATCGCCATTCTCGACACCGGCCGTCTGGTCGCCGATGGCACGCCGGCCGAGCTGACCGCGAAGCTGGCCGGGCGCACGCTCGGTGTGCGCGCACGCGAGCCGCGCCGCGCGCAGGCCCTGCTGCATGCCGTGCCCGGCGTGCTCAGCGTGGCCCAGATCGGCAATGAACTGCGCGTGCTGTGCGCCGGCAACGGCGATGCCGCTGCACGCATGGGCGAGGCGCTGCGATCGCAAGGCATCGAGGCGGAGGTCGCGGCGATCGAACCGAACCTGGAGGACGTGTTCGTCTCGGCCACCCACGGCAGCGCGGAGGCGCGAGCGGCATGAAGGCGCGGCAGGTGTTCGCGGTGATGCTGAAGGAAGTGCGGCAGATGGCGCGCGACCGCATGACCGTGGCGATGATGATCGGCATTCCGACCCTGCAGCTGCTGCTGTTCGGCTATGCGATCAACCCCGACGTGCGCAACCTGCCGGCGGCGGTCGCCGATATGGCCGATACCGCCGGTTCGCGTGCGCTGGTACAGGACCTGTTCGCCACCGGCGTGATCCGGCCGGTCGCCGGTGCGCGGACGCCGCAGGAATTGCAGGCGCTGTTGCGCGAAGGGCGGATCAAGGTCGGCGTGGTGGTGCCACCGGATTTCGAACGCCGCCGAATCGATCGCCGCGAAGCCATGCAGGTGATCGTCGACGGCAGCGACATCTCGGTGCAGGCCACCGCTCGGCAACTGGCGGCGATGCCGTTGGACGGCAGCAGCGGCGTGCAGACAGGCCAGATCAGCGTGCTGCCGCTGTACAACCCGCGGCGCGTTTCGGCGATTAACGTGGTGCCGGGCCTGGTCGGGGTGATCCTGACCATGACCATGGTGATGTTCACCGCGATGGCGATTGTGCGCGAACGCGAGCGCGGCAACCTCGAATTGCTGATCACCACGCCGGTGTCCAGCGGCGAACTGATGGTCGGCAAGGTGCTGCCCTACATCGTGGTCGGCCTGGTCCAGGTGACGGTGGTGCTGCTGCTGGGTTCGCTGCTGTTCCAGGTGCCGATCCGCGGCGGCCTGCTCGATGTGTATGGCGCATCGATGCTGCTGATCGTCGCCAACCTGACCCTGGGCCTGCTGGTATCGACGGCGGCGAAGACCCAGTTCCAGTCGATGCAGATGGCGTTCTTCCTGTTCCTGCCGTCGATCCTGCTGTCGGGTTTCATGTTCCCGTTCGACGGCATGCCCCGGTTCGCGCAATGGATCGCCGAAGTCCTGCCGCTGACCCATTTCATGCGCCTGATCCGCGGCATCGTCCTGCGTGGCGCCTCGCTGGCCGAATTGTGGCCGGACGTGCTGGCCTTGCTGGCCTTCACCACGGCGATGATGACGCTGGCGATCCTGCGGTTCCGCAAGCGGCTGGATTGAGCCTTTGTGCGGTGCGTGCTTGCACCGCCACCGACGTTTGCGCACAGTCCGCGTTTCTGAGGCTGCGGGAGCGACGGGAATGCGCAAGTTCGGCTGGATGTTATCGGCGGTCATGGTCGCGGTGCCGGCGCAAGCATGGGCGGCGAAGGTGACCGTGCTCAGCGCCGCACGGATCCATACGATGGAAACCGCGCAGCCGCGTGCGCAGGCGATGGCTTTCGACGAGCAAGGCCGCATCCTGGCCCTCGGCGACACCGCGGCGTTGCTCAAGCGCTACCCGGGGGCGCAACGCCTCGACGTGGGCGCGGCTACGGTGATACCCGGCCTGATCGATGCGCACGCGCACGTCAGCGGGCTTGGCTTTTCGATGATGGGCGCGGACCTGACCGGCACCCGCGACAAGGACGAGATCTTCGCGCGCTTGAAAGCGAAGGCTGCGGGCCTGAAGCCCGGCGAATGGTTGCTGGGCAGCGGCTGGGACCAGAACGACTGGCCGGAAAAGGAATACCCGAGCGCGGCGGAACTGGATGCATTGTTCCCCGACCGTCCGGTGTGGCTGTCGCGCATCGATGGCCACGCGGGTTGGGCGAATACGCAAGCCATGCGTGCGGTGTCGCGCGACCTGTCCGGCACCTGGCAGCCGGACGGCGGCATGATCCGGCGCGACGCGGCCGGCAAGCCGACCGGCATCTTCGTCGACAACGCGATGGGCCTGGTCGAAAGCGCACGGCCCGCGCCCGACGGGGCCACTTCCGAGCGCGCCTTGGTACTGGGCATGCAGGCGGCGGTCGAACATGGTCTGACCGGCGTGCATGACGCCGGTATCAGCCTCGACGAACTGCATCGTTACCAGCATCTGGCCGACCGCGGTGCCATGCCGCTGCGCATCTACGCGATGGCCGACGGCAACAACGCCGCCTTGGAGTCGCTATGCGCCAATGGCCTGTACCGGCATCCGTCGGGACGTCTGCAGATGCGAGCGGTGAAGCTGTACGCGGACGGCGCACTGGGCAGCCGAGGGGCGGCGATGCTGGAGGACTACAGCGACGACCACGGCAATCGCGGCTTGCTGGTGATGTCGGCGGAAGAACTGGCCATGGCCAGCGCCAAGGCGAAACGCTGCGGCGTGCAGGCGGCGACCCACGCCATCGGCGACCGCGGCAACCGGCTCGCGCTGGATACCTACGAGAAAGCATTGGACGCGGATGCGGCCGGCGACCATCGCTGGCGCGTCGAGCATGCGCAGATCCTGGCGCCGGCCGACCTGCTGCGTTTCGCCAGGCTGCACGTGATCGCTTCAATGCAGCCGACCCATGCCACCAGCGACATGCCGTGGGCGGAAGATCGCATCGGTCCGCAGCGCATCGTCGGCGCCTACGCGTGGCGGAAGTTGCGCGACAGCGGTGCGCGGCTGGCCTTCGGTTCCGATTTTCCGGTGGAATCGGTCGATCCGCGCCTCGGCCTGTACTCCGCGGTTACCCGTGCCGATGCCGAAGGCAAGCCGGCCGGCGGCTGGATGCCGCAGGAGAAGCTGACTGCGTTCGAGGCCCTGCGTGGTTTCACCCTCGACGCCGCCTACGCCGGTTTCGCCGAGAACGAACTCGGCAGCCTCGCGGTCGGCAAGCGCGCCGATTTCGTCGTGCTGAAGGAAGACCCGCTCGCCGTGCCGGATGCGCAGTTGCGCACGCTGGACGTGCAGGCCACCTACGTCGACGGCAAGCCGGTGTACGAAGCGAAGTAGCCTGACGCGATCCGCGCGGCTTACAGGCTGCGGTACATCACCAGTCCGTCCACGGGTCCGTGCGAGGGATGGCGGAACGCGCCGGGCAGGGTGCCGACGATGGCGAAGCCGCAGCGTTGCCACAGCCGCACAGCCGCAGTGTTCGTGGACACGACGAAATTGAATTGCATCGCGGTGTAGCCGGCTTCGCGTGCGGTTTCGAGCGAGTGCCGGCACAGGGCTTCGCCCAAGCCGCGCCCGCGCGCACGCTTGGCGACCATGTAGCTGCCGTTGGCGACGTGGTCGCCGGGGCTGCCGACCATCTGGTTCGGCGCCAGCCGATAGCAGCCCAGCACTTCGCCATCCGCTTCGGCCACCAAACACTGTGCCGGCGGCGCGGTCCACATCGCGCGCGCCTGCTCCAGGGTCAGCCCGGGCGGATAGGTGTAGGTGTCGCCGGCGGCGAGCACTTCGCCGAAGATCGGCCAGACGGATTCGAATTCCGGGGCAGCGAGCCGGCGGATCGCGAAGTCCGCCATCAGGCCGCGGGCTCCAGCGTCGCCACGCGCCCGCGCAGCGAATTGCTCAGCGCCTCGGTGATGACGACATCGACGAACTGGCCGACCAGCCGTGGGTGGCCGGGGAAGTTCACCGAGCGCATGTTCTCGGTCTTGCCGGTCAGCTCGTTCGGGTTCTTCTTCGACGGACCTTCGACCAGAACGCTCTGCACGCTGCCGACCATCGCCTGCGAGATGCCGGCGGCGAACTCGTTGATGTGCTTCTGCAGGCGATCCAGCCGCGCGTGCTTGACCGCGTCCGGAGTGTCGTCCTCGAGGTCGGCGGCCGGCGTGCCGGGGCGGCGTGAGTAGATGAAGCTGAAGCTCTGGTCGAAGCCGACGTCTTCGATCAGCTTCATGGTCTTGTCGAAATCGGCATCGGTTTCGCCGGGGAAGCCGACGATGAAGTCCGAGGAGATCGAGATGTCCGGGCGCACCGCGCGCAACTTGCGGATCTTCTGCTTGAACTCGAGCGTGGTGTAGCCGCGCTTCATCGCGGCCAGCACGCGGTCGCTGCCGGCCTGCACCGGCAGGTGCAGGAAGTTGGCCAGCTTGGGCACGTCGCGATAGGCCTCGACCAGCGAGTCGGAGAACTCCAGCGGATGCGAAGTGGTGAAGCGGATGCGGCCGATGCCGTCGATCTCGGCGATGGCGCGGACCAGCAGGCCGAGGTCGGCGACCTCACCGTCGCCATAGGGGCCGCGGTAGGCATTGACGTTCTGACCGAGCAGGTTGATCTCGCGCACGCCCTGCGCGGCCAGTTGCGCGACTTCGACCAGCACGTCCTCGAACGGGCGGCTGACTTCCGTGCCGCGCGTGTACGGCACCACGCAGAAGCTGCAGTACTTGCTGCAGCCTTCCATGATCGAGACGAACGCGCTGGGGCCTTCGGCGCGCGGCTCGGGCAGGCGGTCGAACTTCTCGATCTCGGGGAAGCTGATGTCGACCTGCGGCTGGCCGGATTCGCGACGGGCGCGGATCAGTTCCGGCAGGCGATGCAGGGTCTGCGGGCCAAACACCAGGTCCACGTACGGCGCGCGCTTGACGATGGCGTCGCCTTCCTGCGAAGCGACGCAGCCGCCGACGCCGATGATCACCGGCTTGCCGCCGGCCTTCAGGGCTTTCCAGCGGCCGAGCTGGCTGAACACCTTCTCCTGCGCCTTCTCGCGGATCGAGCAGGTGTTGACCAGGACCACGTCGGCGTCTTCGGGGTTGTCGGTCAGCTCCAGGCCTTCCGACTCGGCGAGCACGTCGGCCATCTTGGCCGAGTCGTACTCGTTCATCTGGCAGCCGTGGGTCTTGATGAACAACTTGCCGCGGACCTGGGCCGGCTGGCGTGGCAGGGCGGAGGGCAGGGGCAGCAGGCCAGAAGCGGCCGGGGCGGTGGTATCGGTCATGGCGTTTCCGGGAAGCGGTGGTTAGTCCGCGCCGGAGGGCTGGGAAGAGGACGGATAGTGTAATCGGCCGCAAAGCCCCGGAGTTGCCGTTTGAGGGGAAGAGACGACGCTTCGGCGGCCGCTTCCGTGACCCTCGTCGGGCATTGCGCGGCGCGGAGTTTCTTTTTCCGGACAAGGACTTGGCAAGCATGGGCGAAACAGGGACACTGCGCCGGATGAGGGGGGCGCTGCCGCTGCTGGGGATGTTGCTTGCCGTGATCGCGCTGCCGGCCAGCGCGGGCACCCTGTACAAGTGCGTCGGCGCCGACGGCGTGCCCGCCTACGTCAACAAGCGCATGGCCGGTGCCCGCTGCGCCGTGGTCAGCCACTACACGCCGGATCGGAGGGTAGGCCGCGTGGCCGCGCCGGCCACGGTCGGCAGCGTGTCCACCGCCGCCGCGCCCGCGATCCAGTCCGGCAGCGTGGCGCCGAAGCTGGTCGACGTTTCGGCGTCTGGCGGCCTGGTTTCCACCGCTGCGCCGGCAACGGCTCCGAAACAACCAGGTGGCGTGGTACCGATCGGTCCGACCCAGCCGCGCCGGGTAGTCAGCGGGCAGGTCTATTCCTACATCAAGGACGGCGTGCGCCACTACACCAGCGCCAAACCGCGCGGCGCGGGCACCCTGGCCAGCCTGCGGGTCATCAAGTACAGCTACATCGAGACCTGCTACGCCTGCGGCAACCCGAACCTGAACTTCGGCACCCTGCGGCTCAACACCAGCGCCTACCAGTCGGAAATCGCTTCGGCCTCGCGCGAATTCGGGGTCGAGGAGGCGGTGATCCGCGCCATCATGCACGCCGAGTCCTCGTACAACCCGATGGCGCTGTCGCGGGTCGGCGCGCAGGGACTGATGCAGCTGATGCCGGCCACGGCCCGCCGTTTCGGCGTGACCGATGCGTTCAACGCCGGCCAGAACATCCGCGGCGGCGTGCAATACCTGTCGTGGCTGCTGAAGCGCTACAACGGCGACCTGACCAAGGCCGCCGCCGGCTACAACGCCGGCGAGGGCGCGGTGGACCGGCACGGGGGCGTGCCGCCGTACCGCGAGACCCAGCGCTACGTGGAACGCGTCGGCGTCCTTGCCGAGCGCTACCGGGGCATGCTGGCGACCCGCTAACCCGCCGGTCCGGGATTTTCCCGCCAAGTCCTTGATTCCATAAGTGAAGTTGTCGGCTGTTCAGGCCTTCCGCTACACTTGGCCGTCAACTGCATTACGCGGCTTGGGCGGGGGAGTTCACGCGCGGGCCATGGCAGCCACATAGCTACCTTTCAGTTTCCCTGGAGTGCCGGATGGCCAACGATGAGGTCCATGGCCCTGTGAATACGGGCCGACGCCGGTTCCTGACTGCGACCACGGCCGTGGTCGGTGCAGTCGGAGCCGGATTCGCAGCAGTGCCGTTCATCAAGTCGTGGAACCCCAGCGAACGCGCCAAGCAGGCCGGCGCTCCGGTTTCGGTCGACATCAGCGCCTTGCAGGAAGGCCAGCAGCTCAGCGGCATCGCCTGGCGCGGGCAGCCGATCTTCATCGCCAAGCGCTCCAAGGAAATGCTGGCCCAGCTGCCGAAGATGGACGCGCTGGTCGCCGATCCGAAGTCGGCCAATACCGACCAGCAGCCGAAGTACGCGCAGAACGAACACCGTTCGATCAAGCCGGAAATCCTGGTGCTGGTCGGCGTGTGCACCCACCTGGGCTGCGCGCCGGACTTCGTGCCCGAGATCAAGCCCGAACCGTTCGACCCCGACTGGAAGGGCGGCTACTTCTGCCCCTGCCACAAGTCGCGCTACGACCTGGCCGGCCGCGTCTACAAGTCGATGCCGGCGCCGGCCAACCTGCCGGTGCCGCCGTACCGCTTCGCGGACGACAACACCATCGTGATCGGCGAAGACCCGCAGGGGGCCGCGTAAGCCATGAGCAATGTCATCGTACGCACCGCCAACAACGCGTGGGACTGGTTCACCGCGCGCGCGCCGGGCTTCATGCCCTTCTACAAGAAGCACATGTCGGAGTACTACGCTCCGAAGAACTTCAACTTCTGGTACTACTTCGGTTCGCTGGCCCTGCTGGTGCTGGTCAACCAGATCGTCACCGGCATCTTCCTGACGATGCACTTCAAGCCGTCCGCGGCCGAGGCGTTCTCGTCGGTCGAATACATCATGCGCGACGTGGAGTGGGGCTGGCTGATCCGCTACATGCACAGCACCGGCGCCTCGCTGTTCTTCATCGTCGTGTACCTGCACATGTTCCGCGGCCTGATGTACGGCTCGTACAAGAAGCCGCGCGAGCTGGTCTGGGTGCTCGGCATGCTGATCTACCTGGTGCTGATGGCCGAAGCCTTCATGGGCTACGTGCTGCCGTGGGGCCAGATGTCCTTCTGGGGCGCGAAGGTGATCATCTCGCTGTTCGGCGCCGTGCCGGTGATCGGCCAGGGCCTGACCGAGTGGATCATGGGCGACTACATCCCGTCCGACGCCACGCTCAACCGCTTCTTCGCCCTGCACGTGATCGCGCTGCCGCTGGTCCTGCTGTTGTTGGTCGTGCTGCACCTGGGCGCGCTGCATGAAGTCGGTTCCAACAACCCCGACGGCGTCGAGATCAAGAAGGGCCCGAAGGGCAACCGCTGGTCGCCGACCGCGCCGGCCGACGGCATCCCGTTCCATCCGTACTACACGGTCAAGGACACCTTCGGCGTCGCGTTCTTCCTGATCATCGCCGCGTTCATCGTGTTCTTCGCGCCGACCTTCGGCGGCTGGTTCCTCGAGCACGACAACTTCACCGCCGCCAACCCGCTGGTGACGCCGACCCACATCAAGCCGGTGTGGTACTTCACCCCGTACTACGCGATGTTGCGCGTGGTGCCGTCGTTCTTCGGCATCAAGCTGTGGGGCGTGCTGGTGATGTTCGGCGCGATCGTGCTGCTGTTCCTGGCGCCGTGGCTGGACAAGAGCCAGGTCAAGTCGTTCAAGTACCGCGGCAAGCTGTCGTGGGCGATGCTGGCGGTGTTCGCGATCAGCTTCCTGTGGTTGATGAAGATCGGCGCCGGCCCCGGCACCGATCCGGTCGAAACCATCATCGGCCGCGTGCTGACCGTCCTTTACTACCTCTTCTTCCTGACCATGCCGTGGTGGACGAAGATCGACCAGACCAAGCCGGTGCCGGAGCGGGTGACGACGCATGACTAAGAACTTCACAGTCCGCCTGTTCGCCCTGGTCGGCGCGCTGCTGCTTTCCGCTTCCGCCCTGGCCAACGAGGGCGGCGACCTGCAGCAGGCCGGCAACGACCTGACCGACAAGGCTTCGCTGCAGCGCGGCGCCAAGCTCTACGTCAGCTACTGCTCGGGCTGCCACTCGCTGAAGTACCTGCGCTACTCGCGCATCGCCTCCGACCTCGGCCTGACCGAGGAGGAAGTGATGCAGAACCTCAACTTCACCGGCGGCAAGATCGGCGACCAGATCCAGGTGTCGCTGCAGGAAGACAACGCCAAGAAGTGGTTCGGCAAGATGCCGCCGGACCTGAGCCTGATTTCGCGCGTGCGCGGCAGCGACTGGGTCTACACCTACCTGAAGTCGTTCTACCTGGACGAATCGCGTCCGCTGGGCTGGAACAACAAGCTGTTCCCCAACGCGTCGATGCCGAACCCGCTGTGGGAGATGCAGGGCCTGCAGCACGCCGAGTTCGGCAAGGCCGACGCGGCCGGCGAACGTCCGGTCGAGGCGCTGAAGGTGACCCAGCCCGGCAACGTGCCGCCGCAGGCTTACGACCAGGCGGTGCGCGACGTCACCAACTTCCTCGAATACGCCGGCGAGCCGGCGGCGCTCAAGCGTCAGAACATCGGCGTGTGGGTGGTCCTGTTCCTGGCGGCGCTGGCCTTGTTGGCCTACCTGCTGAAGCAGGAA
The DNA here is from genome assembly GCF_017939625.1 of Pseudoxanthomonas helianthi. Taxonomy (GTDB): domain Bacteria; phylum Pseudomonadota; class Gammaproteobacteria; order Xanthomonadales; family Xanthomonadaceae; genus Pseudoxanthomonas_A; species Pseudoxanthomonas_A helianthi. The sequence goes on along the minus strand of NZ_JAGKTC010000001.1, from coordinate 151,328 downwards.
TACTGGCGCGACGTGCATTGATGCGAGTCCGAGCGGAAAGCCTGCGAGACAGCGAGGTTTCCCGGGTTTGGGGCTGAAGCATCGCGCTAGAACCGTGGCGACCGCCGGCAAGGGGCTGGCGGCGCCGATGCGATCGGCGGTTTCCGGTCGTCGGAGAGCCAAATGGCTGCGAGTCCGCGTATGCGCAATACCCTGACCCTGTTTTCCTCGACCGATGACGTGCTGTGCCACCGGGTCCGCCTGGTGCTGTCGGCCAAGGGCGTCACCTACGACATGGTTGCGGTCGATCCGCAGAACCCGCCCGAGGACCTGATCGACCTCAATCCCTACCACTCGGTGCCGACGCTGGTCGAACGCGACCTGGTCCTGTACGCGGCTTCCGTGGTCAGCGAATACCTCGACGAGCGTTATCCGCACCCCCCGCTGATGCCGGTCGACCCGCTGTCGCGCGCGCGCCTGCGCCTGGCCATGCTGCGTATCGAGCACGACTGGGTGCCGCAGGTGCAGGCGATCCAGCTGGGCAACAAGGCCCAGGCCGACGCCGCGCGCAAGCGCCTGAAGGAACTGCTGACCGCCTCGGTACCGCTGTTCAAGGCCAGCAAGTTCTTCCTGAACCCCGAAATGAGCCTGGCCGACTGCGCGATGGCGCCGATCATCTGGCGCCTGCCGTCGCTGGACATCCCGCTGCCGAAGGACGGCAAGGCCATCGAGGATTACGGCAACCGCATCTTCCGCAACCCGGGCTTCATCCGCAGCCTGACCGACCAGGAAAGGAAGTTGCGGGAAATCCCGGCGTAAGCCGCGATCGGGGGTTCGCGGGCACGGTCGAAGTGCTAGGCTTCCCGCGAAATGTCCGAATTCCCGATCCAGGTTCCATGAACGACGCCACTCCCCGTATGACTAGCCACCGCCCTTATCTGCTGCGGGCGCTGGCGGAGTGGATCGCCGACAACGACATGACCCCGCACCTGCTGGTCGACGCGACCCAGGCGGGCGTGCAGGTGCCGGCCAGTGCGGTGAAGGAAGGCAAGGTGGTGCTGAACATCGCGCAGCGCGCGGTGGCCCACCTGCTGATCGACAACGACAGCGTCAGCTTCAGCGCGCGCTTCGGCGGAGTCAGCTATCCGGTGCGCGTGCCGATTCCGGCGGTGCTGGCGATCTATGCGCGCGAAACCGGGCAGGGCATGGCATTGCCGGACGACATCGTCGGAACGCCCGATCCCGACGGCGGCGACGATGCGCCGCCGCCCGATGCGCCCGCGCCGGACGATGCGCCCACGGGCGCAAAGCGGCCGCCGTTCCTGCGCGTGGTGAAGTAAGTCCGAGATTCCGTAGTCCTGGCGTGGGAGCGACGTCAGTCGCGATGCTCCTGACCCGCAACCGGAAGAACCGCGACGAAAGGCTTCGCGACTGACGTCGCTCCCACGTCGGATATCGCGGAAAGATCAGTTCAGCCGCTCGAACGGCACCACGGTCGGTTTCACCGGCCCGACGAACGACACCAGCTGCTCGCCACGCAGCACCAACCGGCCGCTGTGGCGCTCGACGCCATCGTAGGAATAGTCGAAGCGGAAAGTGCGCTCGAATCCGAGCCGGCCGTCCTCGTTGCGGCGCAGGCGCATGCCTGTCGCATGCACGCTCTGGTCCAACCAGATCACCTGGGCCGCCTCGCAGGCGTTGCGGCCCAGTTGCTCGGCGCGTTCGGCGGCGGCACGCGCCGCGTTCCAGTACGCGAATATCGCGGCACCGGCGATCATCAGCAGGATCAGGCCCATGCTCAGCCGCCGTACTGAGCCGGCACCGGGCCGAGCTTCATCGACAGGTCGATGGCCTGCACGTGCTTGGTCAGCGCGCCGATCGAAATGCAGTCGACACCGTCCTCGGCGATGGCGCGAACGCGGCCCAGGTCGACGCTCCCGGAAACCTCCAGCGGGATGCGCCCGTTGGCGATGCGCACCGCCTCCTGGCGCGTGTCCGCGTCGAAATCGTCGACCAGGATGCGTTCGCAACCCTCGCGCAACGCTTCTTCCAGTTGCGCCAGCGTTTCCACCTCGACGATCAGCGGCAATGCGGGTTGCGCCGCGCGCGCGGCACGGATCGCCGCGGTCACCGAGCCGAATGCGCGGATGTGGTTTTCCTTCAGCATCACCGCGTCGTACAGGCCGATGCGATGGTTGACCCCGCCGCCGACGCGCACCGCGTACTTCTGCGCCAGGCGCAGGCCCGGCAGGGTCTTGCGAGTGTCGAGGATCTTCGTCCGGGTGCCGCGCACGGCATCGACGAAGGCGGCAGTGACCGTGGCGGTACCCGATAGGGTCTGCAGGAAATTCAGGGCGCTGCGTTCGGCCGAGACCAACGCGCGGCTGCGGCCGGCCAGCGTGGCCAGCACGGTGTCAGCACGGACGTGGTCGCCTTCGTGCACGCGCCAGTCGATATGCACGTCCGGGTCCAGCGCGCGGTGGCAAGCGTCGAACCAGGGACGCCCGGCGATCACCGCCTCCTGCTTGCATAGCAGGTAGGCGACGTCGTCGCCGTCCGGCAACAGCGCCGCGGTGACGTCGCCCCGGCCCAGGTCTTCCGCCAGCGCGGCGGCGACATTGGCCAGCACCGCCGCGTACGGCGGCGGTTCGACGATATCGGCGATGCCGGTGCCGCTCATGCGCCGGGGAAGCCTTCGACCTGCGCGGTGGCGATGCCTTCCTCGATCAGCAGTACCGGGATGCCGTCGTCGACGCGGTACACGGTCTTGCGGTCGCGGGTGACCAGCGCCTCGCGCAGCGCGTCGGCCTGCGGCGCGTCGTCGATCCGCTTCACCGTGCCGGCGGCGATGGCGTGGTTCAGCGCTTCCAGCCCGCGCGGTTCCAGCAGGGCCAGCGGCTGGCGCGAGGCCGGGCAACAAAGGATGTCGAGCAGTTTGCGATCCATGGCATGGTCTGGCGTGGGAAGGCGGGTAGAATACGTCTTTAGGATCGGGGACGGCCAATGACCGCCAACCATTCCCAGCCGCTGGTCGGCATCGTGATGGGCTCGCGTTCCGACTGGGACACGATGCAGCACGCCGCGCACAAGCTCGATGCGCTGGGCGTGCCCTACGAAGTGAAAGTGGTGTCCGCGCACCGCACGCCGGACGTGCTGTTCTCGTACGCCGAAAGCGCGGCTTCGCGCGGCCTGCGTGCGATCGTCGCCGGGGCCGGCGGCGCCGCGCACCTGCCGGGCATGCTGGCGGCGAAAACCGCGGTACCGGTGCTCGGCGTGCCGGTGCAGTCGAAGGCGTTGAACGGCATGGATTCGCTGCTGTCGATCGTGCAGATGCCGGCCGGCATCCCGGTCGCCACCTTCGCCATCGGCAACGCCGGCGCGGCCAACGCGGCGCTGTTCGCCGCTGCGCTGCTGGCGACGGAACATCCGCTCATCGGCGAAGCGCTGGCCGCGTTCCGCGAGAAGCAGACCGGCGACGTCCTGGCCGCGGACGATCCGCGCCAATGACCACCGTCGGCATCCTCGGAGGCGGGCAGCTGGCCCGCATGCTCGCGCTTTCCGGCGCCCCGCTGGGCCTGCGTTTTCTGGTCATGGACACCGAGGCCGACGCCTGCGCCGGGCAGTTCGCACCGCTGCTGGTCGGCGACTACCGCGACGAGAAGGCGCTGGCCGAGTTCGCGTCGAAGGTCGACGTGACCACCTTCGATTTCGAGAACGTGCCGGCCGAAAGCGCGCAATGGCTGAGCGAACGCGTGCCGGTGTTCCCGAACCCGCGCGCACTGGCCATCGCCCAGGACCGGCTGGCGGAAAAGACCTTGTTCCGCGAACTCGGGATTCCGGTGCCGGACTTCGCCGCGGTCGCCACTCGCGAGGAGCTGGACGCCGCGCTGGCCCGGGTCGGCGTGCCGTGCATCCTGAAGACACGCCGGCTCGGCTACGACGGCAAGGGCCAGTTCCGCATCCGCGCGCTCGCCGACGCCGATGCGGCGTGGGATGCGCTCGGCGCCCAGGCGGACAAGGTCGGCCTGATCGTCGAGGCCTTCGTGCCGTTCCAGCGGGAATTGTCGGTGGTCGCGGTACGTGGCCGCGACGGCGAATTCCGCAGCTGGCCGCTGACCGAGAACTGGCATGTCGACGGGGTGCTCTCGGCCAGCCTCGCTCCGGCGCAGGCCGACGATGCGCTTGCCGAAGCGGCCATCGCGCATGCGCGCAAGCTGGCGGAAAAGATCGACTACGTCGGCGTGTTCGCGCTGGAGCTGTTCTGCAAGGACGGCGTCTTGCTGGCCAACGAAATGGCTCCGCGCGTGCACAACTCCGGCCACTGGACCATCGAGGGTTCCGAGACTTCGCAGTTCCAGAACCACCTGCGTGCGGTGCTTGGCCTGCCGCTGGGCGATACGCGCATGCTGGGCCACGCATGCATGCTCAACTGGATCGGTGCGATGCCCGACGCCGCCGCGGTGCTGGGCGAAGCCGGCGGCCATTGGCACGACTACGGCAAATTGCCGCGCGCCGGGCGCAAGGTCGGGCATGCGACGTTGCGGGCGGATTCGCGCGAAGAGCTCGCCGCGTCGCTGCAGCGTGTCGGCGTGGCGTTGCAGCGACAGCCGCAAGTGGAGCCGGTGATCGAACGGTTGCGCTGACGGGTTCGTGCATCGTTTCGCGACGCCACAAAAAAGAAGGCCGGGTTGAACCGACGTTCGTCGGTTGAAAACCCCCGGCCTTCTTCTTTCGCGGAATCCGTCGCTGATCAGCGCAGGTTCGAGGCGACGAAATCCCAGTTGACCAGCGCCCAGAACGACTCGACGTACTTCGGCCGCGCGTTGCGGTAGTCGATGTAGTACGCGTGTTCCCACACGTCGATGGTCAACAGCGGCTTGTCCTCGCCGGTCAGCGGGGTGGCGGCGTTGGAGGTGCTGGCCAGGCCCAGCGAACCGTCGGGACGCTGCACCAGCCAGCCCCAGCCGGAACCGAAGGTGCCGATGGCGGTCTTGGTGAATTCTTCCTTGAACTTGTCGAAGCTGCCGAACGCGGCGTTGATCAGCTCCGCCAGCTTGCCGGTGGGCTCGCCGCCGCCGTTGGGCTTCAGGCCGTTCCAGTAGAAGGTATGGTTCCAGACCTGCGCGGCGTTGTTGAACATGCCGCCCGACGACTTCCTGATGATTTCCTCCAGCGGCAGGCTGGCGAACTCGGTGCCTTCGATCAACTTGTTGAGGTTGTCGACATAGGTCTTGTGGTGCTTGCCGTAGTGGTAATCGATGGTTTCGCCGGAAATATGCGGCTCCAGCGCGGTGCGGTCGTAGGGCAGGGGGGGCAGTTCGATGGCCATGGCGGTTCCTCTGGCTTGGCGGTTGAAAGTCGTCCGGGGGATTACAATAGGAGTTTACCCCGGACGCCCCTTTGCAGGCCGTCAATGCTGGAGAAAAACACCATGCCGGTGATGGAACGCATCCAGGCCGAGATCGACGGCCATCCGCTCGTACTGTTCATGAAGGGCACGCCGGAGTTCCCGATGTGCGGCTTCTCCAGTCGCGCGGTGGAGGCGCTGCGTTCGGCCGGCGCGGAATCGATCTACACGATCAACGTGCTGGAAGAGCCGGAGATTCGCGCCAACCTGCCGCGCTTCTCGAACTGGCCGACCTTCCCGCAGCTTTTCATCCATGGCGAGCTGATCGGCGGCTGCGACATCACCCTCGAGTTGCTCGAGTCTGGCGAGTTGCAGCGCATCGTCGTGGAGGCGGCATCGCAGTGAGCCTGGTTTCCCTTCCCGTGCGCGACGCGCGCGCCCTGCAGGATCGCGTGGTGCTGGTCAGCGGCGCGCATGGCGGCTTGGGCGCCGCAGCGGCACGCGCCTGCGCCGAGGCGGGCGCCACGGTCGTGTTGCTCGGGCGTAAGCTGCCGAAGTTGAACCGCGTCTACGACGCGTGCACGCAGGTCGGCGTCGAACCGCTGCTGTATCCGCTGGACCTGGAAGGCGCGTCGCCCGACGACTATGTCGAACTTGCACGGCGCCTGCACGACGAGTTGGGCCGTCTCGATGGCCTGCTGCATTGCGCGGCCGAATTCCGCGGCCTGACGCCGCTGGAGCACACCGATCCGGCGGCCTTCGCCCGTGCCGTGCACGTCAACCTGACCGCGCCATGGTGGTTGACCCAGGCGTGTCTGCCGCTGTTGAAGCAATCGACCGACGCAGCGGTGGTGTTTGCGGTAAACGAGCCGGCGCTGACCGGACAGGCCTATTGGGGTGGCTATGGCGTTGTCCAGCCAGCGCTGCAGGCGCTGGTCGGCATGCTGCACGCGGAACTCGCTTCTTCGCCGGTACGCGTGTCCGCGTTGCGGCCGGGTCCGATGCGCACGCCGCTGCGTTCCAAGGCCTACGCCGACGACACGGATGCCGCATTGCGCGATCCGGACGCCTACGCCGAGGCCTGCGTCCGCCTGTTGTCGCCGGCCGGCGCGGAGCACCGCGGGCAGGTCTGGGGGCCGGGTGCATGACCACCCTTTCCGCTGCGCTGTTGTTGTTTCTGATCCTCGATCCGCTGGGCAACATCCCGATCTTCCTCAGCGTGCTGAAGCCGTTGCCGCCCAAGCGCCAGCGTGTGGTGGTGGTGCGCGAACTGCTGATCGCGCTGGTGGTGCTGATGGGCTTCCTGTGGGTGGGGCGGCATTTCCTCGAGTTGATGCACCTGCGTCAGGAGTCTGTGCAGATCGCCGGCGCGATCGTCCTGTTCGTGATCGGCATCCGGATGATCTTCCCGCGGCCGGAAGGCTTGATGGGCGAATTGCCCGGCGGCGAACCCTTCATCGTGCCGTTGGCCATCCCACTGGTCGCCGGACCGTCCGGCATGGCGGCGGTGATGCTGATGGGCAGCAACGAGCCGGACCGGCTGGGCGAGTGGAGCCTGGCCCTGTTGATCGCCTGGGGCGCGACGGCGGCGATCCTGTTTTCGGCGACCATGCTGTACCGCATGCTCGGCAGACGCGCCCTGACCGCCATCGAGCGCCTGATGGGCATGCTATTGGTGGCCATCTCGGTACAGATGTTCCTAGACGGCATAGGGACTTACCTGAAACTGTCACCATCCAGCCTCTAAGTCGTTAAGCATCAACGAGATAGCCGTTTGGTGCGCTGCCGCACAACGTCATGCGGGCGTCACAAAACCCGCCTATCGTGTTAACCTGTAATTAACCTTCGCGTCTTCGATCGAAGGCCGAGGGAATCTTTTTCTTTGCAGTTTCGATTGCCGTCGCTTCCGTGCGCAGGGGAACCGCGCGCCGCTCGACCAGACCATACCGATTCCAAGCCAATCCCATCTGAGGTCCAGTAATGAACCAATCCCGTCATCTTCGGAAATCCAAGCTTGCCCTCGGTCTGGTGGCCGCGCTGGCTGCTGCCCCGGTATTCGCGCAGAGCACCTCGGCCGGCGTCGGCGGCGTGGTCACCGATGCTGGCGGCGCGCCCGTGGCCGGTGCTGAAGTCACCATCACCCACGTGGAGTCGGGCACGGTCAGTCGTGCAACCACCGATGCCAACGGTCGCTACATCGCGCACGGCCTGCGCGTGGGCGGCCCGTACACGGTCAGCGTGGTCAAGCAGGGTGCGGGTACCGATACCGAAGAGGGCATCTACCTCGAACTGAACAAGGTCGGCAACGTCGACGCGCAGTTGCACTCGGGCGATGCCACCACGCTGGGCACCGTGGCCGTGGTCGGTTCGCGCGAAACCCTGGCCATCTTCAATCCCGACAACAAGGGCGTGGGCACCTCGATCAGCGGCCGTGCGCTGGAAACCGCCGTCAGCGGCAACCGCTCCATCGACGACATCGCCCGCCTGGATCCGCGCATCACCATTACCGATCAGAGCGAAGGCCAGATGTCCGTGGCCGGTCAGAACAACCGCTACAACAACATCAGCGTCGATGGTCTGTCGGTGGGCGATCCCTTCGGCTTGCAGGCGAGCGGCCTGGCCTTCATCGGCTCGCCGATTTCGGCGGATTCCATCGCGGCTTACGACATCAAGGTCAGCGATTACGACGTCACCTCGGACTCCGTGGGTGCCAACATCAACGCCGTCACCAAGTCGGGCACCAATGAATTCCATGGTTCGGTGTACCGCGCTCAGAGCAACGCCAGCAGCATGGTCGGCAAGCTCGATGGCAAGAAGTACACTGGCTACGACAAGAACGAAACAACCGGTGCTACCTTCGGCGGCCCCATCGTCAAGGACAAGCTGTTCTTCTTCGTTTCCTACGAAGAACAGAAAATCAGCGGTCTCGCCGGCGTCGGCAGCGATGCCCTCAGCACCGGCCGGCTGACCCAGTCGCAGGTGGACGAAGTCGCCAACGCGTTCAAAACCATCGGCGTCGATCCGGGTACCGCCACGGCGGCGGCCCTGGAGAACAAGCGCACGGTGGCCAAGCTGGACTGGAACATTACCGACAGCCAGCGCGCCAGCTTCACCTTCCAGCGCACCGAGGAAGCCAAACCCCAGCCGTACAGCTCGTACGCCAGGGAATACAGCGTCATCATGCCCAGCAACTGGTACAACGCGGCGAGCAAGACCGACAACTATTCGGTGCAGCTGTTCAGCGATTGGACCGACAACTTCAGCACCGAACTCAAGATCGGGTACCAGAAGTACGGTGCCGTCAATGGTGCCGCGGTAGACCAGCCGGAGGTGTTCGCGTGCTTCAGCGCGGTCGCGTGCCCCAACAACCCGACCCAGATCAGCTCCAGCGTTCCTTGGGTAATCGCGGGTGAAGACCGCTTCCGCCACGAGAACCTGATCGATAGCAAGCGCTTCACCGGCACCTTGTCTGGTACGTACTACGCCGGCAGCCACGTGATCAAGGGTGGCGTCGATTTCCTGAGCAACGAGATCGCCAACGCCTTCGGCCAGTTGCTGCACGGTTCCTATGGCTTCTACGACAAGAACGGCAATGGCACGCCGGCGGACGAGATCCTGGCCAAGAACTACGGCACGTTCGTCAAGAACGTCCTTCCGAACGGCGTCACCCTGAAGGACCTGGCGGGTGCGTGGACCTACCGCCAGATCAGCCCGTTCCTGCAGGACACCTGGCAGGTGAACGACAATCTGTCGGTCGTCTTCGGCGTGCGCCTGAACATTCCGAAGGCCGACCGCTCTCCGCCGGTCGCCGGATACCAGCCGGCCGGGCAGACCCTGCCGAATGGCCAGTACAACCCCGCCAATCCGGTCCAGCCGGCGGTATGGGAGCATTACTTCGGCTATCCGTCCGACACCACGCTGGGTTCCGGCAACAAGGTGTTCGAACCGCGCGTGGCCTTCAACTACAACTTCAATACGCCACGCATGATGCAGCTGCGCGGCGGCGCGGGTCTGTTCCAGAGCGTTCCGCCGTACGTGTGGCTGACCAACCCGTATACCAACAACGGTGTGGTCTCGTCCAAGCAGTACACCAGCACCAATCCGGTCACCGATCCCTTCAGCGCCGATCCGAACAACCAGCCCGGCGTGCAGTCCTCCGCGCTTCCGCCAGGCATCTGCGTCAGGGGCGCGAACTGCCAGATCGACGTCCTGGATCCGAACTTCAAGCTGCCGACTGCGTGGAAGTTCAGCCTTGGCTGGGACGCCGAGTTGCCGTGGTGGGGGCTGATCGGCACGGTCGAATACCAGCGCATCAAGCACAAGAACGCCATCGCCTATGTCCTGCCGAACGTCGGCACGCCGAAGGGCACCCTGCCGGACGGCCGTCTCTCCTACTGGCAGACCTATCCCAACGCCAACACCAGCCAGGTCGGCAACGGCAGCAACAATGGCGCGTATCCCGAGATCTACTACCGCTCCACCTTGCTGACCAACACCGATCTGGGCGGTTCCAGCGCGCTGACCTTCTCGCTGGACAAGCCGATGTCGCGCGGCTTCGGCGGCAACCTCAGCTTCACCTATACCCACGCCACCGAAGTCAATCCGGGCACCAGTTCGCAGGCCTATTCGAATTACAACTGGGTGGCCCGTGCCAACCCGAACGAGATCGTCGAAGCGCCGTCCCGCTACGACATCAAGTACTCGATCAAGGCTTCGCTGAACTGGGAGCACGCCTTCTTCGGCGACAACAAGACTTCGGTGAGCCTGTACTACAACGGCCACAGCGGGCAGCCCTACAGCTGGGTCTTCGGCGGCAACGACGTCAACGGCGATGCCGTCGCCAGCAACGTCGACCTGGCCTATATCCCGCTGGTCAATGACCCGATCGTGACCTACAAGGCCGGTACCACCGCCGAGCAGATCGCGGCATTCCAGGCCTTCATCGACAACGATCCGTATCTGGCGTCGCATCGGGGCCGGATCGCGGAACGCGGCTCCTCGCGCCAGCCGTGGTTCAACCAGGTCGACTTGGGCGTCCAGCAGGAATTCCCGGGCTTCTTCAAGAGCAACAAGATCGTCGTCCGCCTGGACGTCTACAACTTCCTGAACATGCTCAACAAGGACTGGGGCACGCAGGATGGCCTGGGTTTCTTCGCCAGCCGTCGTCTGGTCAACGTTTCGGATGTCGTGAACGGCAAGTACGTCTACGACCTGGGTACTCCTACCGCGCCGAACTGGCAGGAGTTCGGAATCTACGACACCTACACCAATCCGCATCGCGTCATCTCGCGGTGGCAGGCTCTGTTGACCCTGAAGTACAAGTTCTGATCCTCTGCATTTTCTGCAACACCGAAACGGCCGGGGCAACCCGGCCGTTTCTTTTTGGGAGGGCATGCCCCGAGCGCGCTTCTGCGCTAAAGTCACCGGCCAAATGAATACGACGACAGGAACGGAACCCATGAACGAAGCGGCATCGAGGGCGTTGCCGGTGCAGGATGCACGGATCTACCCGAAGGGCGGGCTGGACGTGCTATCGCGGGCGGAGGTGGCGCGCCTGCGCGATGCGTCCGCCGGCGGCATGCACGAGCTGCTGCGCCGTTGCGCGCTGGCGGTGCTGACCAGCGGCAGCGCATCGGACGATCCGCGTGCGGCGCGCGACCTTTACCCCGACTTCGATGTCCACGTTACCCAGCAGGACCGTGGCGTGCGCATCGACCTGAAGAACGCGCCGGCCATGGCCTTCGTCGATGGCGAAATTATCCGCGGCGTGGCCGAACTGTTGTTCGCCGTGGTCCGCGATCTCGCCTGGACCGCCATCGAGCTGGGGCCGGATTGCATCGAGGACCTGGAGACCTCGGCCGGCATCACCAATGCGGTGTTCGGCCTGCTGCGCAATGCGCGGATCCTGAGGCCGTCCGAGCCGAACCTGGTGGTGTGCTGGGGCGGGCATTCGATCAACCGCGAGGAGTACCTCTACACCAAGCAGGTCGGCTATGAGTTGGGCCTGCGCGGGCTGGACATCTGCACCGGATGCGGCCCGGGAGCGATGAAGGGGCCGATGAAGGGCGCAACCATCGCCCACGCCAAGCAGCGCCGCCGCACCACGCGCTACATCGGCATCACCGAGCCGGGCATCATCGCCGCCGAATCGCCCAATCCGATCGTCAACCACCTGGTGATCATGCCGGACATCGAGAAGCGTCTCGAGGCCTTCGTGCGCATGGGCCACGGCATCATCGTGTTCCCGGGCGGCGTCGGCACGGCCGAGGAAATCCTGTACCTGCTCGGCATCCTGCTGCGCGAAGAGAACGCCGGACTGCCGTTCCCGCTGATCCTCAGCGGCCCGACCGGCGCGGCACCGTACTTCGAACAGATCGACAAGTTCATCCGCCTGACCCTGGGCGAAGAAGCCGCCTCGCGATACGAAATCGTCATCGGCGACCCCGTCGCCGTGGCGAAGAAGATGACGGCGGGCATCCGCAAAGTGCGCGAATACCGCATCGCGCAGAAGGACTCGTTCTACTTCAACTGGGCCATCGACGTGCCGCTGGAATACCAGCAGCCGTTCGTGCCCACCCACGAGAAGATGGCCGCACTGGACCTGCACCACGGCCGTCCCGCACCGGCGCTGGCGGCCGATTTGCGACGTGCCTTTTCAGGCATCGTCGCCGGCAACGTCAAGGAAGACGGCATGCGCCGCATCGAGGAATTTGGTCCGTTCCTGATCCACGGCGATGCCGCGATGATGCAGGCGCTGGATGCGTTGCTGCGGGCGTTCGTGGAGCAGCGGCGGATGAAGATTGCCGGGGAATACCGGCCCTGTTATCGGGTGGTGACGTAATGCGCCTGAGTCACAGGCTGCAGTTGCTTGCGCCGGAGCTCACGGTCTTGGTAACCGTACCGTTGTTCATTGCGAAGGAGTAGGTGCCGCAACGATCTCCGCTCTGAGCGCCGATGGGCGTCGCGGTCACGGTGTACGCGGTGGCACTGACGGATCCATTCGTGATGGCAAAGGTGTAGTTATTGGACGAAGGCATGCTGCCGAACCCTGTGCCGGTCCCATCGAAATAGGTTGCGTGATTGGAACGCCAGCGTTCCTGACGAAGCTGCAGTTCCGTCAATCCTTGCAAGGCCTCGCTGCGCCGGCTCTTGCGCACCTGCTCGGTGAACGTGGGCAGGGCGATTGCCGCGAGGATGGCCACGATGGCGACTGTCACCATCAGTTCCATAAGGGTGAAGCCCCGGGACTGCTTCATGATGCGGTTCCCCTGACGCATGATACGGGCATCCTAACATTCCCGGACGATGGCTTCCCGGCCGCAATGTGACGCTGGCCGGCCCCAAACTACCGTTCATCCGGTGGGCGATTGCGTTCCCCGATCGGGGCTGGTTTCATCGCCGCTGGGGTTTCATGGAGGCAACACATGCCTGCCGGTCAAAGGGGCTTTACCCTCATCGAGCTGATGGTGGCACTTGCCGTGCTGGCGATCCTCGCCGTGCTCGCCGTGCCGTCGTTCCAGGACTTTCGCCAGCGTAGCGCGTTGAGGGGGGCCGCCGATCAGATCAGCATCTTCTGGGGCAACGCCCGCTTCGAAGCCTTGCGGCGCGATTCCTTCGTCAAGGTCGGGTTCCATACCGATGGCGATCAGTTCTGCATTGGCGCCGCTAGGAGGATCGATGAGGACGACAACACCGCTTGCGACTGCCTGACCGCTGGAGCTTGTGATATCGCCGCCTATCCCGCGAGCCAGCGCGAATGGAATGGTGTCAGGGTCGCATCGGCTACCACTCTGGGCTCCGGAGATGGCCTCGTGATCATCAACCCCAAACGTGCCGGCCTGACGGATTCGGACGACGAGGGCAGGATATTTCTGCAGGCGCCAGCAAACGGCCCGATGGATTACCGTCTCAACGTGGTGATAGACCGCAATGGTCGCGCGTTCCAGTGCGAACCCAGCGCGGCGCCATCCAAGCTTTCCGATTACACCGGTCGGCAGTGTTGAACATGGCAGCGTACCCGATGCGAAAACTGAACTTCCGTCACGGTCGCATGGCCGGCTTCAGCCTGATCGAGCTGATGGTTGCGCTCGTAGCGGGCCTGATCGTCAGTGGCGCCGTGCTGGCTTTCACGATGTCCAGCTTGCGCGCCAATTCCGAGTATGTTCGCGCGACGCGCCTTACGTCCGAACTGCGGAACAGCCTGAGCTTCATCACCGAGGACTTGCGCAGGGCCGGTTATGACGAGAGGGCGATGGACTATGTGTCTCGTCCGGCCGGATTCACCGGCTTCTCGCCCTTTTCGACGATGTCGATTGCCAATGCTGGCGCCAGCGATGGCTGCGTCGTGTACGCCTATGACCGCCTACCCGCGAACCCTGGGATGATGGATCTGAGCAATGGCGAGGTGCGGGCGATCCGGCGCAGGTTGCGTACGGTCAACGGTAGACAGGTAGGCGTCATCGAATTCGCGGAGAGCTCTGGGACGACGGCTCCAACCTGCGGCGGCGACGGACCGAATTACGCCTCCTACCCGCCTGCGTGTAATACGACGACAGGCTGGTGCGCATTGTCTGACCCTCGCACGATTGACATTACATCGCTCAGTTTCAACAAACCCGATGCAGGTTTTTATTCGAATTCGTTGGTTAGCCCGGGAATCCAGGTGCGCGAAATCGCGGTCGATATCCAAGGCCAGCTGATCGGCACTGAAACCGACACCATCAAACGGGGCGTGAACGCGGTGGTCCGGGTCCGCGCGGACTGCATCCGCGCGAATCCTGGATCGAACTGCATAGCTACCCCCACTCCATGAATCTCGAGCGCGCCATGAATTCCATCGCCCATCGTGTCCACCGAGTTGGTCCGAAACGGCAATCGGGCATCACCACGCTTGCCATAACGCTGCTCCTGTTGGGCATCGTCACGATCTTTCTGCTTTTCTCCAGCAACGTTTCGTTCTTCGACCAGCGCACGGCGACCGCGGAGAATCGTGCAACCGCAGCAGAGCAGATGGCGGAGCTCGCCGTGAACCTCGGCGGCGAGTACCTCAACGCGAAGCGGTCCGTGGTGGTGAACACCTCTGCCGCCGAAGGGGGGTGGCTCGCAAGTACCGGGACTTCCAGGCGCTGGGTGCGTTGCCCTGCGGGATTGTTGGCCAGCGAAGGCGGTCCCGTGGCGATGACCCACCCGTGTGCGGCCGAGCGCTCGCGAGTCCGGCGCGAGCAGATGTATTACTACGACAACGATCCATCCACCGCAGACATCGACCCGATCCCGAATGCCAACTTGGCTGGATTGCAGCAAGGCTCTTTGACCAGCGACACCGCCACTTCCACGTCGCGCTTCACTGGCACCACGACGGTCAATGCGTTGCTATGCCGCCTCGGTTACAGCGCGGCAACGCCGCCTGAGCCGGAATGCCAAGCTTCGCCGACTACTGGCGCCAACATTGCGATCACGCTCATTGCCAGCAACCAGCAGGCCGGCGAAAGTTCGTCGGCTACCGTGAAGGAGACGTGGGCCACGGCTGTCACTCGCGTGCCGAGTGCGGCCGTACCATTGATCGCATCGGGCACGGTTCAGGGGCTGGGCAATGCGCAGATCGTTGCTGCCCCGAACGCCGGTGGTTATGGTGTGGTCGGGAGTATCTGGTCGCCGAATAATGTCGATATCGGCAACAGCAGCACCGGCTGCGGTGGCGGGGGCGTCGGTAGCGTGACCACCTGTCACATCGGCGAATACCTCCAGGGCACTCCGCGCGACCAGCTGAAGACCACTTGCATCACCAGCAACACGGCGTGCGGCTGTCCTGCGGTCACGGCTTCGGGCGTGGACTTTCTCTCCGGCCATTCGCATGGCGTGAAGGTCGAGCGCGGAGACGTGTTGGACGCCGATGGTGATTGCGGTGGTGCGGATATCCAGTTTTTCCCGGCCCAGCATGGCGGCTCGTCGCCGAAGGACGACGACACGGATCCCAGCGACGACTCCCTGTTCGAATACATATTCGACGTCACCAACGTCGTGGACGAAAACGCCACGACGGTCAACACCAACTGCGGCAGCAGCGGTACCCAGAATTGCGCGGCGGCAACGCTGATCGATGACTTCAACGCGACCGTGCTGGCCGATTGCAGCTCGCTCAATACCGCTTCGACCGGCATTTTTTACGTAACCGGCAACTGCGACCTCGGCAACATCGGCTCGGCGAACAATTCGGTGGTGCTGGTGGTCGACGGTACCATCAGGATCAACGGCAACGTCGATTTTTTCGGCATGCTGTTTGCGCGCAGCAATTCCCCGGAGGCCAATGTGGATCGCGTCACCGGCAACGGCAACGTGAAGATCGTCGGCTCGCTGGTGGTGGAAGGCAATGTGAACACCACTGGCAGCATTGACCTGATCTATGACAACACCAGCGTCGGCGCCAACCCGAACGGTCCCATTCCTCCCGGCGTGCGCTTTGGCAAGGTGTCCGGTAGTTGGCTCGACAGCCAAGTCGGGATCTGAGGAGTTTCAGGCCATGAATCGCAATCGCGAATATTCACCTATCGCCGGCTTCAGCCTGATCGAGGTCCTGATCGCGGTCGTGGTGCTGTCGTTCGGCATCCTCGCTCTGACCGCGCTGCAAGCCAATCTGATCAAGGCATCGACCAACGCCCGTGCGCAGTCTGTGGCTCTGGCGCTGGCAAAAGACCAGCTGGAGAAAATGCGCGGCTTCCGGACCATGGCGGAATATCTGGCCTTGACTGATAGCACGTCGGCGCAGAACATCGACAACACGAATGCGGGTACCGGCCGCTTCTCCGGCGGTCTCGGAGGCGTGACTGGCACGCTTGGGGGCACCAACTTCACTCGTAGTTGGACGGTCGACCGCTATGCGATACCGGTGAATACCACCGGTTTCGTCAAATACACAGGTAGCGACACGGGTGCGTTGCCCGCTCCGAACCCCGCGGCGGGTACCGGCTATCTGGCCAATAGCGAATACAAAACCGTGACGGTGACGGTTACCTGGACGGATGCGGCCGGCCAGCAAGGCGTGGTCAAGCTGGAGGATGCGATCGCGGCGCTGGATCCCATGGACTCGGCACGCAACCAGCGCAGTATCGGTGGGCGATCGCGTGGTCCGAAGGTCATCATTTTCGACCCGAGTACGGAAACCGGCGTGATTCCGATCGCCGTGGGCGACGGTTCGGAAACGGCCGCCACCAATCCCAAGCCGGTGGTGCAGGCGCGTAGCGGCGACGACACGATTGAAACCCGGTTCGACGTGCTTACCTACTCGACGCTCTCGGGTGGCAAGGCGGAGGCGCAGGCAAAGGTAGAAACCACTGTCGTTGGATGCACCTGCTCCAATACGGCTTCCACCGAGATCGGCTATCGACCGACCTACTGGAACGGCTTGCGCTATGTACCGCCGGCGCGAGCCAGCGCCGTAGCGCCGGCGCGCGCAGCCAATGGCGTGACCCAGAGTCGCTATTGCGACGCTTGTTGCCGCGACCATCATGACCCCGACGGGGTGGTAGGCGCCAAGTTCTCGCCGCGGCGCGCAAGTCATACCCACTACAGCAGTGTAAATCCAACCACAGGCATAGGCGTAGTGGCGGCGCCCGGCGGCAACTACCTGGAAGCTTGTCGCCTGATCCGCGTCGACGGCATTTTCGATGTCGCGGCCGATCTCTCCGACGATTACATGAATCTGCTGGATACCGGGTCCAACGGTGGAACCCCTGCGCCCAGCACGACTTCGGTGAACGGTTACCAGAACTTCGTCCTGAACTATCTAGACCAGCGTTTCCGCGTGCCGGCTTCTGGCACGGCGTCGGTGTACAACAATCGGACCAGTCCGAGTCCGGCGACTTACGCTGCCGCGCAAGGCGTGGACGTGCCGCGGCCGGAACAGAACTTCAACCCCGTCAATGGTCTGCGCTGGCTGCATTCGCGCGGCCTGTACGTGGATTACTTGGAACCCGAGGCGGTCGATGCTCTGAACGATGCGAAGACGAACTGCTTGGGGACCGGCACGAATCCGCCCACCACCACACAATTGCGTGATTGCGCCCTGCGGGCCCTGCCGTTCACTTCGATCAATTTGACCGAGCTTGCGGAATGGACGCCTACCTCAGGTTCCCAGATCGTGGTGACCAATGCGGATTTCGACACTTCGCCAGGCTTCACCGATCCGGTTCGCGGCAAGGTCACTCCGGGCAGCAATCCGACCGATGGCCTGGTCACCAATGCGACTGCGCGCGCCAGCGCCTCGAACTCCGGCATCGCGATTGTCGGCGACGTCGATCCGGACGACTTCAACGGAGCCACGACCGCGGCGCAACCTTTGCGGATCAACGGATCGACGTCCGGTCCGCCGGGCGGGATATTCAGATTCGGCACTGCAAACTACACCATCAACTCGGCCAGCCCGCGCGAGCTTGGATTCACCCATCCGCTCGGCAGCGGCAATACGCCGTGCGGCGTGAGCGGAAGCACCAATCCGGTCGATTGCACCACGCACACTGGCGAGCCGCTGCCGGTGGTGGCCTCGGCGGCCGGGGCCATGGTGTTGCGCGTCGGCAACTACAACACGTCCGGCACGGATTCCGTCACCGCCGTTTCCTGCACCTACACGAACCAAGGGAACGGCAATACAAGCACGCAAAGCGGCCAGGGATCCATGCCTTATCGCACGGTCTATGACGTGACCGGGTTCGCGTCGACCAATGCGGCTGCGTCTTTCGGCACGGATGTATCGGCCGGCAATGGATTGATGACCGTGTACAACAACAATGCGGTGGGCGGCATTCCCAATGGCGAGTACACGGAGGTCAGGGCATCGATGATCGCGGCAGGCGACGTGATCACGGCCACCCTCGGCAGTCCGACCTATCTGTGCCCATCGAATTATCCGGGATCCGGCCAGACTTTGACCTGCGACAAGGTGACCGGCAACTACGTCATCAGCAACTGGTCGAATACGTACGTCAGCTGTCCGTCGCAGTCGGGGCCGCCGAACTTCTGACCCGGATCGGCGACAGAAGAAGGCCCGCAGAGATGCGGGCCTTCGCTTTGGCGCCGGGTGGGAATTGACGATGTCGGGCAGTGCCGGCATCATATGCGGCCCCGCCCGAATAGCTCAGCCGGTTAGAGCACTTGACTGTTAATCAGGGGGTCGTTGGTTCGAGTCCAACTTCGGGCGCCATAGAATTCAAGCACTTAGGCTCGCTTCGGCGGGCCTTTTTGCTGGGCTCCGTAAAGTTCAGTCCTCGGTGGAGGCCGGGTTTGCCCATAGGCCCCGATTCTGCCGGCTTGCGAGCGCTGGGTGAACGATCCGGACACCGGATCCAGGCGCCGCTGGCTGACTTCCCGAAACGCCGAGCTGGCCGATCTGGCATCGGTAATCCAGGAATGCGGCAAACCCGCGATGTTGCCGATCATATTCCGTCTGCGGCGGCGGCTTCGGCAGGTTCCACTTCGGCACGGCAAGTAACCTGACCGGCGTCGTTTTTCGCAAACGGATCCGGACGCGCTGTATGAACGCCCCTCTTGGTTATCCCTCGTTCTTCGATCTCCGCGAGTTCGCGCAAAGCGCCCGTGCGTCGCTTTCCGCGGGGGGCGGTTTGGCGCGGTCGTATGTGCAGCTGCCTCCGGGGCCGGTCGCCGTCGGCGCGTTGCGCGTGGCCCAGGGAGAACACCGGGAGCCCGTCGACGGCGACGAGTTCGTGATCGTGGAGGAGGGTGAGGTGTCGCTCCGCGTCGACGGCCTGGAATCGAAGCTGGCGCCGGGAGAGTCGGCGGTGATCCGTGCCGGCAGCGAGGTGCGCTGGACGGCCCGGGACGCGGCCACGCTGGTCTTCATGCGATACCAGGCGCAGCCCGGCCAGGATGCGGGGGTCGTGCCGATCGACTACGCCGCCGAATTGGCGCC
Source organism: Pseudoxanthomonas helianthi (assembly GCF_017939625.1). Classification (GTDB taxonomy): domain Bacteria; phylum Pseudomonadota; class Gammaproteobacteria; order Xanthomonadales; family Xanthomonadaceae; genus Pseudoxanthomonas_A; species Pseudoxanthomonas_A helianthi. The sequence goes on along the minus strand of NZ_JAGKTC010000001.1, from coordinate 132,081 downwards.
TTCCGGCGCACCCTTGGCCGAATTGCTTACGACGCCAACGCCGGCCTGCAGGAACTTCACCGACCACCGTTCGACGGATGGGGAATTCGTTTGCGGGACATGGGATTCGACGCCATACACCCGCCGGGCCATGCGCTATCGCCATTACGAGTTGATGTACCTGCTCGATGGCGAGGTGAGTTTCGAGGACGAGGTCGGCGCGCGCGCGACCTTCGCGAAGGGGGACATCTTCCTGGTCCGGCAAGGCGCCGAGTGCAGTTGGGACAGCCAGGTCTACGTGCGCAAGGTCTACGCGATCTGGCGCCCGGCCTGATCCATCGGCGCAGCGTCTAAGCGGATTTCGCGACGATCGAATCCGCATGGCATGCGAATGCCACGCCGGGGCCGTTTTCAGGCCCGAAGCTGCCCTTCGACCAGCGCGACGAACCAGGCGATGCCCAGCGGCAACGCGTCGTCGTTGAAGTCGTAGCAGGGATGGTGCAGCGGGCGTTCGCCGTCCGCGCCGGGGTCGGCACGGCCCTGGCCCAGCCAGAGATAGGCGCCGGGGCGCGCACGCAGCATGAAGGCGAAGTCTTCCGAAGTGAACGCCGGCACCGGTGCGAACGACGACTGCAATCCCGCGGCCGCCGCCGCGTCCCGCGCGATGGCGGCCTCGTCGGCGGTATTGATCGTGGCGGGGTAGTAGCGCAGGTAGTCGATGTCCATGCGCGTGCCGGTGGACGCTGCGACGCCGGCCGCGACTTCGCGCAACCGCGCCTCGATGCGGTCCTGCACGTCCGGGTTGAAGCTGCGCACGGTGCCGACGACGACGACCTTGGGGGGCAGGACGTTGTGCGCGTGGCCGCCTTCGATCTTGGTCACCGACAGCACCGCCGATTCGGTCGGGTCGATGTCGCGCGAGACGATGGCGTTCAACTGCACGACCAGGTGGCTGGCCGCGAGGATCGCGTCGGGCGTGCTCTGCGGGAACGCGGCATGCCCGCCGCGGCCGTGCACGACGATCTCGAAACGGTCCGCCGCCGCCATGATCGGTCCGGGCCGGGTCTGCGCGGTGCCCAGCGGTAGCGACGGCCAGTTGTGCAGCGCGTAAACGGCGTCGCAGGGGAAACGTTCGAACAGGCCGTCCTTGATCATCGCGTCGGCGCCGCCTAAGCCTTCCTCGGCCGGCTGGAAGATGAAATGCACGGTGCCGTCGAAACCGCGCGTGCGCGCCAGATGCCGCGCGGCGCCGACCAGCATCGCGGTATGGCCGTCGTGGCCGCAGCCGTGGTGTGTGCCGGGGTGCAGGCTGGCATGCGGCAGGCCGCTGGCCTCGACGATCGGCAGCGCGTCCATGTCGGCGCGCAGGCCGATGCTGCGCGTGCCTTTCCCGTTGCGCAGCGTCGCGACCACACCGGTGCCGCCGATGCCCGTGGCCACGTCGAGTCCCAGTTCGCGCATCGCCTCGGCGATACGCGCGGCGGTGCGATGTTCGGCGAAGCCGAGTTCGGGATGCGCGTGCAGGTCGCGGCGCAGTTCCACGAGGTCGGGCAGCAGGTCGGCGTAGGCGGAAGCGGCGTTCATGGCGGGGGCTGGGCTCAGGCGGGATGGAGTTGCGCGGCGACCGGGTCGATCGTCGTCGTCCTGCCACAACGCTGGGCGTACTGTCCCGGTGTCATTCCGCAATGATGCTTGAAGTGGCGGGAGAAATGGCTCTGGTCGTAGAAGCCGCAGGCATCGGCGACCGCGGCGGCGGACATGCCCTGGCCGAGCAGCTGGCGCGCGCGTTCGATCCGGCACAGGCTGATGTAGCGATGCGGAGGCACGCCCATGTGCCGGCGGAACACGATGGAGAAGCGCCACGGGCTGAGCCCGGCCAGTTCGGCCAGGGTCTGCAGCGGAATGGGTTCCGCAAGATGCTGCCTGACGTACTCGGTCGCGCGGGTCAGCGCGGCCTTGCAACGGGGCTCGTCGGGACGGGACGGATGCATGGTTCGAGGTTAAACCCGGCGCTGGCGGCAGCGGTGCCGCGACGGCCGGGGGCAGCGGCAGATCGTGGGGTTGTCGCGGTGGCGGCGGCAGAACATTCCGCCGTCACACAGGGCGGGTCGCGGAAGCGGAAGGCGACCCGTGCAGCGAAAGATCGATGCCTTCCGATGCTGGAGATTCCGTCGTGGACGGCCCATGGTCGCCGCTCAAGCGGATGCGGTGCCGGCGGCATCAGGTCCAGTCCGGCCCGGTGGGCATGGCCCTCAGAGGTGCTGGCTGAACAGTTGCTCGATCGGCAGGTGCGATTTGACGAACGGCGTCTTGATCACGATGTAGCTGAAGTACTTCTCGATGCCGATGTTGCGTTCCAGCAGGCCTTCCATCAGCGTCTGGTAGTGGTTGACGCCGCGCACGACGAACTTGAGCAGGTAATCGTAGCCGCCGCTGACCAGGTGGCATTCGATGATCTCGTCGACCTGGCGGATCGACTTCTCGAAGCGGCTGAAGTCCTCGGCGTGGTGGTCGGAGAGGGTGATTTCGGTGAACACCGTCAGCACGTCGCCCAGCTTGGCCAGGTCGATGTGCGCCGAATAGCTGGTGATGTAGCCGGCCTGTTCCAGGCGCTTGACCCGGACCAGGCAGGGGCTGGGCGACAGGCACACGGCGTTGGAGAGTTCGACGTTGGTGATCCGGCCGTTCTTCTGCAGGTGGGCCAGGATGCGGAGGTCGATGCGGTCAAGCTTGAAGGATGTGACCACGGTGGTTGCCTGCAGGAAGTGGACGCCAATGATTCTGTTTTAAGAGGAGAGAACCGGTCAATGTCCGTGAGCGCCGGCGAATGCGTAGTCAGCCTTTCACGATGGCGCGCACTTCCGGCAATGCGAGCGTCTCGTCGAGCACGCGGCGCAGGCGCTGGCCGAGCAGTTCGCATTCGGCCTCGGTGATGCACAGCGCCGGGGCGAAGCCGAGGATCTGGTCGGCGAAGGAACGGAACACCAGTTTGTTGCGGTAGGCGATGTCGCTGATCCGGTCGGCCAGGCCGAGCTTCGGGTCGAAGCCTTGCTTGGTCGCCTTGTCGCTGACCAGCTCGATCGCGCCGAGCAGGCCGCGATGGCGCACGTCGCCGACCAGCGGATGATCGGCCAGGTCCTCCAGCGCCTTGGCGAAATGACTGGCGACCTTTTGTCCATGCGCCAGGATTCCGCCTTCCTGGTACAGGCGGATCACCTCGAGGGCGACGGCCGCGGCCACCGGATGGCCCGAATACGTCGCGCCGTGGCCGACCACCACGCCGGGCGGGGTGTTGTCGGCGATGCCGGCGTAGACCTTGTCCGACAGCAGGGTCGCGCCCATCGGGATGTAGCCCGCGGTCAGGCCTTTGGCCAGGGTCATCAGGTCGGGCTGCACGCCTTCGGCGTCGCAGGCGAACATCGGGCCGGTGCGGCCAAAGCCGGTGATGACTTCGTCGACGACGAACAGGATGTCCAGTTCGCGTGCGGTGTCCTGCATCGCCTTCAGCCAGCCTTTCGGCGGGATGATCACGCCGCCCGAACCCTGGATGGGTTCGCAGAAGAAGGCCGCGACGTTGCCCGCCCCCAGTTCCGCCACCTTGGCGCGCAAGGCCGCGACCGATGCGGCGATGACCGCCTGCGGATCGGCGTCGGCGCTGCGATAGGGATTCGGCGAGGGAATGTAGTGCTGCGTCGGCAGCGGGAGGTCGAAGCCGCGATGGAACGCCGGGAGCGCGGTCAGGCCGGCGCCGGTCGAGGACGAACCGTGGTAGCCGCGCTGCAGGGTGACGAAGTGTTTCTTGTCAGGCTTGCCGACGCTGTTCCAGTACTGCACGATCAGGCGCACCGCGGCGTCGACCGCGTCCGAACCGCCGCCGCTGAAATACACGTGGCGCAGCGATGCGGGGCTGATCTCGATCAGCTTGTCGGCCAGGCGGATCGCCGGTTCGCTGCCGAACGAGAAATAGCCGGTCGCGTAGGGCAGCTTGCGCAGCTGCTCGGTGGCCGCGTCGACCACGCTCTGCTGGCCATAGCCGATGTTGACGCACCACAGCCCGGCGAAGGCGTCGAGCAGTTCGTTGCCGTCGGCATCGCGCAGGGTGCAGCCGTGGCCGGATTCCAGCACGGTCACGCCGCGTCGCTCGTGGGCGCGCCACGCGGACACGGGATGGATCAGGTGTTCGCGATCCAGGGCGCGCAGCGATTGCAGGGCGGACTGTCCTTGTGCCGCCGACGGGCGGGCCGGGGCTTCGACGACGATCGGAGCGGGGATCGGTTGTTGCATGACGCGTGGCCTGACCGTGGGAGTGGCTACAGGGTAGGACCGCGGCGCTGGTGTTAGGTGCCGTCGCTCGACCGCCACGCCCGCGCGCGTGCCGTTGTTCGTGCGTTGCCGGAAGAAGATGCGGCGGGCAGGGGTTTCGTGGGAGCAACTATCTTGTGGACTTCAACCCATGGCCTGGGTGGCGAGCGCGAACAGGCGTGCGCCGTCAGCGTCCTGGCGCAGCGGGCCGCGGGTCATCGAGGTCACCGTGCCCACGCGCTGCAATTGCAGTTCTTCGACCCAGGAACCCAGGCCGGAATCGAAGTCGAGATCGATGCGCACGAAGCGGCCCGCGGCCGCGCCGATCAGGTAGCCGATCAATGCGCGCGCGCCGATGTCGTCGGAGGCGACGACCGGGCCGACCACCACGCCGCGGCCGAAGCGGCGCAGGATCGCATAGCCGTCCAGCGTGCCGTTGTGGTCCAGCACCATGACCTGTTCGGCGGTATCCAGCCACGTGCGCAACAGTTGCGGACGTTCCCAGCCGCGCGCCTGCAGGTCCAGTTCGAACAGTGCGGCTTCGTCGCTGTGATCCATCGGGCGCAGCCGCCAGCCTTCGTCCAGCGCCATCAACGGCGCGTTGCTGGCCGTGCCCTGGTGCTGGCGGATCTCCCCGGTGCGCACAAAGCCCAGGCGCTCGTACAGGCCGCGGCCTTCCTCGGTGGCATGCAGCGAAACGATGCGGTCTTCCAGGCCTTCCAGGATGCGGTTCATCAGCGCGCTGCCGATGCGGCGGCCGCGCATCTGTTCGGACACGATGACCAGGCCGATGGTGGCGTGCGTCTCGCCCCACAGCCAGCGCATCGCCGTGCCGACCAGCTGGCCGTCGACTTCGGCGACGATGCCTTCGCCCAGCGCGAACGCGGTGGACCAGTCGAGCGGGCGATGCGGCCAGTGCTGGTCCAGCGACAGGTCCCATGCGGCATCGAGATCGCTTTCCCGCATCTGGCGGTAGACGACGCCCTGTTCGGTCGGGAAGACGGGTTTGCGGATCGTGTTCATCACATGCAACCGGGGGGACGGGTCGATACGAGTGGCTCGCACCATACGTACGTGGATGCATACCCTATAGGACATTCTTGTCGCGTCGAAGACCGCGGCGAAAAGCAGCAGCTTACGCTGCCGCCGGGCCGCGGGGCGGTATTTGTTGCGCGGCGATCCTTGCCGAAGCGGAGCAAATTCGGTCGATCGGCCCGGCCGGTTGGTTGCCGGCGCAACCGTTTCGCGGGTGCAGCAACGCGATGGCGCGGCGTTCCGGATCGCATGTGCGCCGGGCGGCATTCCCTGCTGCACGCCGCGGGCAGAAACGCATGCCCGCGTCGTCGTGGGGCGTCGATCGCGGAGATCGTCCGCGCGGCGGCGTGTTCCAATCCCGTTGCGTCCACGACGAAGGCGAAACGTGGACCGGCGCATGCGTCGGCAGGGCCGCGCCCATGCGATATGTATTCGCCAGGTCCGGGTAGTGGAAGGTGGGGCGATGAAGGTGCAGTCGTACTGGATGGACACCGCGCCGCGGTACGAACCGCGCGTACGCGATTGGCCGGGTTCGGTCGACGTGGCCATCGTCGGTGCCGGCTTCACCGGACTGTCCGCAGCGTTGGCGCTGGCGGCGCGTGGCGCCAAGGTCGCCGTGCTCGAGGCCGGCGACCGCGTCGCTTCCGAGGCGTCCGGCCGCAACGGCGGCCACGTCAACAACGGGCTGGCGCACGATTACGGCGAACTCGCCGCGCGGGTCGGCGTCGAGCAGGCGCGCGCGTGGTACCGCGCCTACGATGCCGCGGTCGATACGGTCGAGCGCATCGTGCGCGAGGAAGCCATCGATTGCGGCTTCGCCCGCAACGGCAAGCTGAAGCTGGCGACCCGCCCCCATCATTACGATGCGCTTGCGCGCAGCGCCGAACGCCTGGTCGCCGATGGCGTGGATACCGACCTGGAGCTGCTGGACGCCGCGCGCGTCCGCGCCGAGGAAATCTGCAGCGGCCGTTTCGTCGGCGGCCTGGTGTACAAGCGCAGCGCGCAGATGCACATGGGCCGTTTCGCCAACGGCCTGGCCGCGGCGGTCGAACGCAACGGCGGCCGCATACTGCTGAACGCGGAAGTCGAGCGCATCGAGCGCGGCGGCGCTGGCAAGCCTTCGTTGCTGCGCACTTCGCGCGGCCCGGTCCAGGCCGGGCAGGTATTGCTGGCCAGCGGTGCGGGCCGCCATGGCAGCTACCGCGAATTCGGCTGGCTGCGCCGGCGCATGGTGCCGGTGGGCAGCTTCATCATCGCCACCGCGCCGCTGGGCCGCGAGCGCGCGCAGCGGCTCATCGCGCGCCGTCGCACCTGCACCACCGTGGCCAACATCCACCACTACTTCCGTCTCACCGACGACGACCGGCTGATCCTCGGCGGCCGCGCGCATTTCGGCGTGTCTTCGCCCAAGGCCGATGCGCGCAGCGCGCCGATCCTGCGCGAAGGCATGCTCGGCATCTTCCCGGAACTGGCCGACGTCGCCATCGATTACTGCTGGGGCGGGGTGGTGGACATGACCCGCGACCGCCTGCCGCAAGCCGGCGAACGCGACGGCGTCTGGTACAGCACCGGCTACAGCGGCCATGGCACGCAGATGTCGGTGCACATGGGCCAGGTGATGGCGAAGCTCATCGCCGGCGAGGCGCTGGACAACCCGTGGGGCGGGCGGCCGTGGCCGGCCATTCCGGGCCATTTCGGCCCGCCGTGGTTCCTACCGCTGGTCGGCGCTTATTACCGGGCCAAGGATCGGTTCTCATGAATCGGGCTTCGTTGCGAACGGGGCTTCGCCGCCATGCGGGCTTCCTGGCCGCCGCATGGCTGGTCGCCGCACCCGCGACCGCGGCAGTCGAAGGTCGCGCGCCCGGCCTGGCGCGAGCCGTCGATGCCGCCTGGCAACGCGCGGTCGAAGCGCGTCACGCCGAAGGCGAAACCGTGCGCGCCGCCATCGGCCAGCGCATCGCGCGCAGTTTCGCCGCCGACGAGCCCGCGCTGACCTATGCGCGCACCGATGGCCAGTGGTACGGCGGCAGCCGCGCCGCGGCCGGCAGCGAAACCGAAGTGGCGTTGAGCTGGCCGCTGTGGATGCCCGGCCAGCGCGGTGCCGCATCGCGCGCGGCGAGCGCCGATGTCGGTTGGGCCGACGCCAACCTGGCGCAGGCACGGCTGGAAGTGGCCGGCAAGGTGCGCGAGGCCGCTTGGGCCATCGCCATGGCCACGGCCGAAGTGGGTCTGGCGCAGACGCGGGTGGATTTCCTGAAGAAACTCGCCGACGACGTCGATCGTCGCGTCGGTGCCGGCGACCTGGTGCGGGCCGACGCGCTGGCTGCGCGTGCGGATGCGCTGGAGGCCGAGACGGGGCTGGCCGATGCGCAGCGCGAACTGCAGGCCAGGCAGGCGGAATGGCGCGTGCTGACCGGACTGGAGCAAATGCCCGATGCCGGCGAAATCGAAAACGAATCGCACATCGACGTGGACAAGCTGGTCGCCGCCGCCGGCACGCCGCCGGCCGTGCTGGCCGCCGAACAGGCGGTGCAGCGCGCCGAAGGCCAGTTGACCGCGGTGCGGCGTTCGCTGGGCGCGCCGCCGGAACTGAGCATCGGCACCAAGCGCGAAGTCGCGGGCCCCGGCCAACCGGGCGAACGCAGCCTCGTGGTGGAGTTGAGCGTGCCGTTGGGCGTCACCGCTCGCCGCAGCCAGTTGCGCGCGCAGGCACAGACCGAACTGGATGCCGCCCAGGCCGAGCTGGCCCTGGCGCGCAGCCGCCATGTCGCCGAGCTGGATGCGGCGAAGCGGGCGATTGCGCTGGCCGAGCGCCAACTGGACGCCGAACGCCAACGCATGCAAATGCTGGGCGAACGCTCGCAACTGCTGCAGCGCGCCTTCGCCACCGGCAAGATCGACCTGGCCGAACTGCTGCGCACGCTGAGCGCTTCCGCCGAAGCCGACCACTCGCTCGCCCACCGCCAGGCCGAGCATGGACTGGCCCATGCCCGCCTGCTGCAGGCCATCGGCATGCTGCCCTGAGTGCAGGGTTCGGCTTGCTTTCCGCGATGGCGGAAAACCGGCCGTTGTGCGGACGCACATCGCATGTGCCGAAATCCCCGCGCATTTCCGCAGGAAGCGTTGCCTGCCCGCGTCGTTCCCGACATTCGCGCCGCGCGATCCGTACTAAGGTGAGGCGTCCCCCATCCAATCACCAAGGGCTGGCCCGATGAAACATTCCAAGTTGTTCACGACTGCTGTCGTTGCCGCCGTCGCCGGCGGCCTGCTGCTGGCGGCGACCCAGGTTTCCGCGCATGCCATCTGGTTCGCCCAGCGTTCCAAGCAACTGGCGATGATCTACGGCGTCGGCGCCGACGACCTGGACGCGGTGAAGCGCCTGCCGCTGGTCACCGGTTCGAAGGGCTACAACGCCTCGTGGCAGGAAGTGCCTGTCACCTTGAAGGCCAACGGCCCCATCGTCACCGTGGACAGCGACGAACCGTTGACCGCGGTGACGGCGGTGATGGACTACGGCGTGTGGGCGCGGGCGAAGGATGGCGAGTTCTACAAGAAGACCCGCGAGGAAATGCCCGACGCGGTGATGGTCGAACACAACTACAAGTACGGCGTGTTCCTCAATTCGCTGACGGCGGAAGTGCCGTTGCTGGCCGGGCAGGTGCTGCAGATCGTGCCGGTGGGCCCGATCCCCGAGCTTTATGGCAAGCCGGCCAAGTTCAAGGTGCTGTTCAACGGCAAGCCGCAGGCCGGCGTGCAATTCCTGCACGACTACGTCAACGATCCCGACCAGACCCCGCAGGTCACCGACGCGAACGGCGAGGTCAGCCTGGACATCCGCAACCAGGGCTTGAACGTGCTGGCCGCCATCTACATCGGCCCGACCGACGACAAGGCCAAGTACGACCACATCGAACACCGCGCCACGCTGTCGTTCATCCTGCCGCACAAGCCCGAATAACGAATCGAAACCGGAGAATCCGCATGCGCAAGTTCCTGATGGCCGTGGCCGCGACCCTGGCCTTCGCCCCAGCCGCCGTGTTCGCCCACGGCAACATGAAGCCGCAACACGGTGGCGTGGTGAAGATGTCCGGCGAAACCGTGTTCGAACTCGTGGTCAAGCCGGCCGCCGTCGAACTGTACGTCAGCGAAGACGACGAAGCCGTGGCGCCGGCCGACGCCACCGCCAGCCTGGTGGTCACCGCCGGCGGCAAGGAAACCAGCGTGCCGCTGACCGCCGGCAAGGGCAATGCCTTCGTCGCCAGCCAGAAGCTGCCCAAGGGCGCCAGCGTCGGCGTGGTGGTGAAGTACAAGAACGGCACCAAGACCTTCACCACGTTCAAGCTGCCGTAAGTCTTTGGCCGGCCTTCTCCGTGAAGGCAGGAGCCGTTGCCCCTTGGGAGCGAGCTTGCTCGCGAATGCTCTTTTGCGATGCCTGAAAAGCATTCGCGGACAAGCCCGCTCCCACAAGACGATCACCGGGGAAACACTCATGAACATTGCCCTCCCGCCGCCGCGGGAAAGATGGCGCACTGCCTGGACGCCGGGCCTGACCCTACTGATGGTGGCGCTGGCCTTGTTGGCGACGGATGCGCTGGCCCATGGCGTGTCCGACAAGGACAAGGCCTTCATCCAGTCGATGAGCGGCGTGCACGTGCTGCCGTACATGTACCTGGGCGCCAAGCACATGGTCACCGGCTACGACCACCTGCTGTTCCTGGTCGGCGTGATCTTCTTCCTGTACCGACTGCGCGACGTGGTGCGCTACGTGACCCTGTTCGCGGTGGGCCATTCCGTGACCCTGCTGGCCGGCGTGCTGCTCAACATCCACGCCAACCCGTATGTCATCGACGCGATCATCGGCCTGTCGGTGGTGTACAAGGCCTTCGACAACCTGGGGGGATTCCAGCGCCTGTTCGGTTTCCAGCCCAACCCGAAGGCGGCGGTGCTGGTGTTCGGCCTGTTCCATGGCTTCGGCCTGGCGACCAAGATCCAGGAACTGTCCTTTTCGCGCGACGGCCTGCTGGGCAACCTGGTCAGCTTCAACGTCGGCGTGGAAATCGGCCAGTTCATCGCCTTGTCGATGATCCTCATCGTGATGACCTTCTGGCGCCAGACCCGATTCTTCGGCCAGACCGCCGTCGCCGCCAACGGTGCGCTGATGTGCGCCGGCTTCATCCTCATCGGCTACCAGCTTTCCGGCCTGGCAGCGGGATAAACCACCATGAATACCATCGCCGATTCGTATCGCGTCTCCGGACGCACCCTGTGGAAGGTGTCGCTGCTGGCCCTGGTGGCCGCCGGGATCATCCTGTTGCTGTTCGTGCTGCCGGCCGAACGCGGCATCGACCCTACCGGCCTGGGCAAGGCCATGGGACTGACGCGCATGGCCGACGGCGAGGACGCCGAAGACGACGCCCCGGTCGCCGCGGCGCCCGCCACTCCGCCGGCCTACGTGGTGCCGGAACAGACCAAGGCATCCATCGTCAAGGCCACGCCGTTCCGCAGCGACGAGAAGGAAGTCACCATCGCCCCGCACGAAGGCATCGAGATCAAGGCCCACATGAAGCCCGGCGACCACTTCATCTACACGTGGGAGTCCAGCGCGCCGGTCAAGGCCGACATGCATGGCGAAAAGAAGGGTGACACCAGCGGCGATTTCACCCAATACTGGAAGGAGAAGGGCCTGAGCCACGACCAGGGCGCGCTGACCGCGCCGTTCGAAGGCACCCATGGCTGGTATTTCCGCAACCAGGGCGAAACGCCCCTGACCGTGAAGGTAAAGACCTGGGGTTTCTACGAAGACTTGTTCGAACCGAAACCCTGAAGTCGATACGGCAACACGGCCGGCCCGTGCCGGGGCGAACATGGCCGTATCGATGACATCCGCGTTGTCGTCGGTATCCGCATCGGATCCTGGACGCGGCCCGCAGATCCCCCCATTCCCCCCATCAGGAGTCGAAAATGTCCCGCATCCGTTCCGCCTTCATTGGCCTGTTCGCCGCCGCCGCGATCCTCGGCAGCGCTTCCGTGTTCGCGCACCCCAAGCTCGTTGCTTCCGTTCCCGCGGCGAATGCCGCGGTGGCCGCGCCAGCCAGCATCACGCTGTCCTTTTCCGAAAAGCTGTTGCCGAAGCTCTCCGGCGCGGAACTGGTCATGACCAAGATGCCCGGCATGGAAATGCCGCCGATGAAGATCGCCGCCAAGGTCGCGCCCGGCGCCGACGGCAAGTCGCTGGTGCTGACCCCGGCGAAGCCGCTGGCCACCGGCGTGTATCGCGTCGACTGGCATGTGGTCAGCGGCGATACGCATCCGGTGAAAGGCACGCTGGTATTCAGCGTGAAGTAGGAAGCAAGCGATGCCCGATGCGTTGCTGGTAGCCAGTCGCCTGGCGCTTTATCTCAGTTTGGCCCTGGCGTTCGGCCTGCCGGTGTTTGTGCTGCAGGCGATTGAGGGCGACGGCTCGGGTTTGCCGATCGTGCGGCGCCTGGCCCGGTTGACGGGCGTTGCCGCGCTGTTGGCCCTTGCCGCCTCGGGCCTGGGACTGTGGGCGATGGCGCGGGGCATGAGCGAGTCCGGCGATCCGGCCGCTGTGCGGGATGTCGCCGTGCTGCTGCTGACCCAGACCAGCGTAGGCATCGCATGGGACATCCGGGTCGCGGCATTGCTGTTCGCCGTGGGCGTGCCCTTCCTGGGCTTCGGCCGGCAACCGGTTCGCGTCGGCGCGCAAGTGATGCTGGGTGGGGTCGCCCTCGCAACGTTGGCATGGGCCGGGCATGGCGCGATGAGCGAGGGAGCGCTGGGTTGGTTGCATCTGGGCTCGGACATCGTCCACCTCTGGGTCGCCGGCGCATGGGTCGGGGCCATCGTGGCCCTGATCGTCCTGGCCTTCCATGCGGCTGGGCAGGAAGGTCCTGAAACCGTGCGCCTGCTGTCGGGCGCAGCCAGCGGGTTCGCCCGCTTCGGCACGGTGATCGTCATCGTGCTTGTCGTCAGCGGCGTCCTCAATTACCTGCTCATCGTCGGTCCTTCGCTCGATGGCCTGGTCCACGGCCTGTATGGCCGTCTGCTGCTGGCCAAACTGGGCGCTTTCGCCGGCATGCTGGTGCTGGCGGCGGCCAACCGGTTCCGGCATGCCCCGGTACTGCAACGCGCGCTGGACGATGGCGATACCTCCGCAGCGATCCGGACATTGAAACAAAGCCTGTGGGCGGAGATGGGGCTGGCCGTCCTGGTCCTTGCGCTCGTGGCTTGGCTGGGGACATTGGATCCGACGGGGTGATGTTGCCGGAGCGGGACCGGCAGCGAGCGATCATCCTGCCGGTGGCGTGGAAATCGTAGACGCGTGATCCTGTCGTACTGCTGCCGCTCGCACGAGCCAGTCGATTCGCTACCTGCTTCCCTGATCGCGTCGCCTTGGCATGCTCATTGCCGTTTGCACGGGAGAACCTGCGGGAGCCTGTTTGCCGTGCAGGCATGGCAAACGCCTCTCTTCTGCGGGCGAGCTTGCTCATGAATGCCTTGCGGAGGCCTCGAGAAAAGCATTCGCGGCCGAGGCCGCTCCCACGAAAAGGCATGAACCATCGGGGTGCACACGCACCCGCTGCGTGCATGGAAACGCCTTGCAGCGAGGTTTCAACGGAAACGATAACCCGCCTTATCCCGCCGCTTGCGGCCGACTGTGGTTTGCATGCGCGAAGCTCCCGGCGGAACAAGGCTTGTGCGATGCAGAGGGGTTCCCGGGCCGGGATGGTTACGGCAGCGTGATCTGCCGGGGAGGCCCTTTTGCCAATGCAAATGTATGGGGAGGCGAGGGCAGTCCGGCGCGTAATGTCGTTTTGATGACGGCAATATGTTTCGTACAAGACGACGGCAAAACGATCTCTGGATGCTTCGGTCCGTGCGACGGAACCGCACCGAACAAACCCTTCCCTGTGCCACCCTTCGCAACAGGAAACGCCCATGTCCCGCCGCTCCGCATTCCGAATCCTCATCCCCACCTGCCTCGCCGTTTGCACCCAGATGGCGCTGGCGCAGGAAGCCGCCCAGTCCGCTTCCGCCACCGCACAGGCAAGCACCTCCGAAACCAAGGCCAAGACCCTGGACGCGGTCAACGTCCGCGACGAACGCAAGCCCTACCGCAACCTCAGCGTGACCGGCGCCACCAAGACCGACGCGCTGATCAAGGACCTGCCGCAGAGCATCCAGATCCTCGACTCCGGCCTGCTGCGCGACGCCGGCGTGACCGACCTGAAGGGCGCGCTGGATCTGTCCAGCACCATTTCCCAGCAGAGCAACTTCGGCGGCCTGTGGGACAGCTACGCCATGCGCGGCTTCGCCGGCAACCTGGACTTCGGCTCCGACTACATGGTCAACGGCTTCAGTGCCAGCCGCGGCTTCAACGGCGTGCGCGACGGCGGCAACACCAACAGCGTCGAGATCCTGAAAGGCCCGTCGTCGGCCCTGTACGGCCGCGGCGAGCCCGGCGGCACGGTCAACATCAACACCAAGAAGCCGTTGTTCAAGGCGGCCAACACGCTGGACCTGAGCGTGGGTACCTTCAACACCTATCGCGGCGCGATCGACTCCACGGGCCCGCTGGGCGAAACCGTCGCCTACCGACTGAACGCCGCGTATCAGGAAGGCGACAGCTTCCGCGATTACATCCACTACAAGCGCTACCTGGTGGCGCCATCGTTCCTGTGGATGATCTCGCCCGATACGACGCTGTCGTACGAAATCGAGGCGGTGCGCCAGGAAATCCCGTTCGATCGCGGCGTGGTCGCCATCGACGGCTTTCCGCCCAACGTGGACATCCACAACTTCTACGGTGAACCCAACGATGGCCCGCACATCATCAAGTCGCTGGGCCACCAGGTATTCCTGCAGCACTGGTTCAACGACAACTGGCAGTTGCAGACCGGCTTCAGCTTTCGTGAAAGCTCGATGGAAGGTAACAGTTCCGAGGTGCGCCCCTATGGCGCGCTGCGCCCCGGGAACATCCTGCGTCGCCGCTACCGCGACCGCGACAACAATGCGGTCGACCGTTCGGCGCGTTTCGAGATCATTGGCAAGGTCGCTACCGGCAAGGTTACCCACAATCTGCTGTTCGGCGTGGATGGCTATCGCTTCGACGATCGTCGCAAACAGAACGCAGCCGATCCGGCCGGCACCATCTATGGCATAAACGCCTACGATCCGGTCTACGGTGCGCCCAAGCCGGTGAAGGCGATTTCGATCAACACCGATGAAGACCAGAAATCCTATGCGGTTTACGCCCAGGATCAGATCGACTTGGGCGAACGGTGGAAGGCGCTGGTTGGCGTGCGCTACGACAAATACGAGCAGACCGTGCACAACCTGAGGACCGGGAACTTCGTGCACCAGGAGCCCACCGCCACCAGTCCGCGCGTGGGCCTGGTCTACCAGCCGAACGAGCATTGGTCGTTGTACGCCACCACTTCCAGCAGCTTCCGTCCGAACAGCGGCGCCAGCCGCCCCGACAGCAACAATGTCCAGCACGCTTTCGATCCCGAAGAAGGCAAGTCCTACGAGATCGGCGCCAAGTGGGACACCGGTCGCGTCAACACCACGCTGGCGCTGTACAAGATCACCAAGAACAACGTGCTGACCCCCGACCCGATCGATCCGAACAACTACAGCATGGCGGTGGGCGAGGTCGAGAGCAAAGGCGTGGAACTGGACGTGAGCGGCCAGATCGCCGAAGGCCTGCGCCTGTACGGGTCGTATGCCTATACCGACGCACAGGTGACCAAGGACAACGCCGCGCTCACCGGCTTCAGCCTGACCGGCCGGCAGATGGCCAACGTTCCCAAGGACTCGGCCAACGTGCTGTTGATCAAGGACTTCGCCGTGGCCGGCAACAAGGCCTATCTCGGCGGCGGCGTGCAGTACGTGGGTGAGCGCGAAGGTGCGCAGGCCGCCTTCAGTGCGGTCGACTTCTTCAAGCTGAAGTCGTACACGACGTGGAAGGCGGTCGCCGGCTACGATGTCACCGACAAGCTGAAGCTGACCCTGGACGTCAACAACTTGTTCAACAAGCGCTTCTACGCCAGCTCTTACAGCCTGTATTGGGTGATGCCGGGCAGCGAACGCACCATTACGCTGAACGCCCGCTACGCCTTCTGAGTAGTTGGCCGTGGAATGCGGCCGGCCCGTCCCGGGCCGGTCGCACGGTTTGCAGGGCAGTCGTTTCAGATCAGCCGGAGGTCCACCATGTCGAGCAGCATCCAATCACTCTCCGGCGCACCGCCGCTGGCGTCCGCCGTGGCGGCGCACGGCAAGCGCATCACCTCCATCGACGCGCTGCGCGGCCTGGTGATGTGCGTGATGATGATGGACCACGTTCGCGAGAACCTTTACTTGCACCATCCGGTCAGCGATCCGATGACGATCTCGGATACGCCGCCGTTCCTGTTCTTCACCCGGCTGGCGGCGCACTTCTGCGCGCCCATCTTCGTTTTCCTCACGGGTCTTGGCGCCTGGCTGTATGCCAATCCGCCGGGTGCGCCACCGCGTTCGGCGCGGGATTTCCTGCTCAAGCGCGGCGCGCTGCTGATCTTCCTGGAAATCTTCGTGATGAGTTTCCTGTGGGTCGGCCAGTGGCCGGAAAAGATCTGGCTGCAAGTGTTGTGGGCGATCGGCTTCTCGATGATCGTGCTCGCCTTCGCCTCGGGCTTGCCGCGCAAGGTACTGTTGGTTGCCGGCCTGGCCATCGTCTGCACGCACAACCTGTATACCTGGATCGCGCTGCCGCCGGAGCATCCGCTGCACGCCTTGTGGACCTTGTTCATGCATCGCGACGTGCTGTTCGACACCGTGCCGCAGGTGCGCGTGACCTATCCGGCCTGGCCGTGGGTCGGGGTGATCTTCCTGGGCTGGTGCGCGGGGCCGATCTTCGCGCGCGGTTTCGATAGCGCGCGCCGCCGCAAGCTGTTGGTGTTGATGGGAGCCTGTTGCTGGCTGGCCCTGCTGGTGCTGCGCGGCTTCAACATCTACGGCGAGAACGCGCCGTGGACGCATTGGCCGACCACCGTGCAAACGGTGATGGATTTCCTCGACTACACCAAGTACCCGCCCTCGCTGGATTTCCTGCTGATGACCCTGGGCGGCGGTTTCTTCATACTGGCGGCGATAGACCAGGCCGACAATGGCTTCACCCGCTTCATGTCGACCTTCGGTGGGGCGCCGATGTTCTATTACCTCCTGCACCTGCTCGTGTTGATCACCGGCTACAAGATCCTGCTGGCGACTTTCGGCCCCAACCAGGTGAGTCCGAGTGGCGTGGAGCGCTTCGGCGTGGGCCCGGACCAGTTCTGGATCGTCTGGCTGGTCACGGTGCTGATGTGGTTCGTGCTGTATTACCCGACCCGCTGGTTCGGCAATTTCAAGCGTCGGACTTCCATCGGTTGGGTGAAGTATTTCTAGCGAAACCGGCGTCCTGATGGCGCCGACATCGCTCGACGACAGGCAGGTGCAACTCCTTCTTCGCGGTATCCCATGACAGCCTTGTTCGAAACCATAATGGCGGGCGGCCCGATCCGCCACGGCGCCTACATCGACGGACGCTGGGTGCCGCTGGAAGGCGCCATGCTGCCCATCGTGAACCCGGCCACCGAGCAGGCCGTTGGCGAAATCGCCGTCGGCAGTGCGGCCGACGTGGATCGTGCGGTGGCTGCCGCGCGCGCCGCTTTTCCGGCCTACGCCGCGTTGTCCGCCGGCGAGCGCGCCACCTATCTCGACCGGATCCGCGCGCTGGTGCTGGAACGCGCGGAGGAATTCGCCCAGGCCATCTCGCGCGAGATGGGCGCGGCGATCAGCTACGCGCGCAATGCACAGGTGCCCTTGGCGGCGGAGCACCTGCGCGTGGCCCGCGACCTGCTCGCGGATTACCCGTTCCTGTCCATGCACGGCACCACCGCGATCTCACGCGAGCCGATCGGCGTGTGCGCGCTGATCACGCCGTGGAACTGGCCGCTGTACCAGATCACCGCCAAGGTGGCGCCGGCCCTCGCCGCGGGGTGCACCATCGTACTGAAGCCCAGCGAGCTCTCTCCGTTGAGCGCGTTGTTGTTTGCGCAGGCCATCCACGACGCCGGCCTGCCGCCCGGCGTATTCAACCTGGTCAACGGCACCGGTCCCGAGGTCGGCGAAGCGATGGCCGCCCATCCCGGCGTGGACATGATCTCGATCACCGGTTCGAATCGTGCAGGCGTGCTCGTCGCGCAGGCGGCCGCGCCGACGGTCAAGCGGGTGACCCAGGAACTGGGCGGCAAGTCGCCCAACGTGCTGTTGCCCGACGCCGATTTCGCCCGGGTCGTTCCGCTCGGGGTGATGACCGCGTTCCGCAATGTCGGCCAGTCGTGCAGCGCGCCGACTCGCATGCTGGTGCCGCGCTCACGATTGGACGAAGTGGAAAGGCTCGCGGCGGAAACGGCCGACGCCATCGTCGTCGGTGATCCGCGCGAGGAAGGCACGGCGCTGGGGCCGTTGGCCAACCGCGCGCAATTCGACCGCGTGCAGGAAATGATCCGCGTCGGCATCGACGAGGGCGCGAAACTGCTGTGCGGCGGCCTCGGCAGGCCGCAAGGCCTGGCCCACGGCTTCTTCGCCAGGCCGACGATCTTCTCCGAAGTGACCACCTCGATGCGGATCGCGCAGGAAGAAATCTTCGGACCGGTGCTGTGCATCCTTCCCTACGACGGCGTGGACGAAGCGGTCGACATCGCCAACGACACCCAGTACGGGCTGGGTGGGCACGTGCAGGGCACCGACCTGGCGCAGGCCCGCGCGGTGGCGCTGCGCATCCGTACCGGACAGGTGCACATCAACCATCCGGCCTGGGATCCGAACGCGCCGTTCGGCGGCTACAAGCGCTCCGGCAACGGCCGCGAATACGGCGAGCACGGCCTGGGCGAATTCCTCGAAACCAAGTCGATCCTCGGCTTCGATTGAGCCGTTCCCGCGTCCAGCCGACGCGGCGACGAACGACGGAAATCCACTCGATGCCGGTCCGTCGAAGGGCGGAAAAGTAGCTTCCGGTCGGTCTGCGCTGGAGCGGCGGCAGGAGCGCCTGCCTGGCGTCGCGACGAGAGCGCCGATCAGAAATCGGCGACCTGGGTTTTCTGCGAGCTGGCGAAGCGATCCGGATGGTACGGGCGCGGATCGACGATGGGATTGGCGCCGCTGGCGATATCGGCGATCAGGTGACCGGCGCCGGGGCCAATGCCGAAGCCGTGGCCGCTGAAGCCCGCGGCCAGGATGAAGCCGGGCAACTTCGGAATTTCGCCCACGCCGGGTACGCCGTCGGGCGTGCTGTCGACATAGCCCGACCACGACGCGACAACAGGCCGGTTCTTCAGCGCGGGAATGAGTTCGATGGCGCGCGCACGGGTCAGTTCGACCGTCGCGCGATCGACGGCGGGGTCGAGGATGCGCATGCGCTCCATCGGCGTCACCTGGTCGTTGCGCCAACGCGACAGATTTTCATGGCCCGAGCGGACGCCTTCCAGGCCGCCGAGGGAAAGGCTGCGCCAGCGCTTGCCGAACATCGGCAGGAACTGCGGCGAGAAGCGCAGCAACTGCGGCGTGGGATCCACGCGCGCACGGCCGCTGATCGCCAGCGTGTGTCCCAGCGTGCCGCGGCGCGTGATCGAAAGGGACGAGGTATACATCGCGTCGGGCAACGGCTCGGGGCCGTCGGCAACGGCGAGGATCGACTGGCGAATGGCCGCTTGCGGGAAACGGATGCCGAGCTGCCTGCAGAACGACGAGGCCCACGCGCCGGCCGCGAGGATGGCGATGGGCGTACGGATCGTGCCTTTTTCGGTGACCACGCTCGAGACCTTGCCGCCTTCCGTTTCCAGTCCGCGCGCCGCGCAATGCTGGTGGATGGTGCCGCCCAGCGCGAGGATCGCCCGTCCGACCGCGGGCGCGGCATTGATGGGGTCGGCGATGCCGTCGCTCGGCGAATAGACGCCGCCGCGCCATTGCCGGTTGGTCAGCTTTCCGCGCTCGCTGGCTTCGGCGCTGCTCAGCATGTGGGTGGTCACGCCCGCGGTCCTGGCGAAATCGCGCCAGCTCGCCCAGCCGGCGAGTTCCGCTTCGTCGTTGCTGAGGTACAGCAGGCCGCAGCGCCTGAACCCGGTGTCTTCGCCGGTCTCCGCTGCGAAACGCTCCCACAGGTCGAGGCTTCTGGTCACCAGCGGCAGCTCGCGCGCGTCGCGGTTCTGCTGGCGGCACCAGCCCCAGTTGCGGCTCGATTGTTCCGCGCCGACCAGGCCCTTCTCGACGACGGCGACCTTCATCCCGCGTTGGGTGAGGTAATAGGCGGTGAAAACCCCGATGATGCCGCCGCCGATTATCACGGCATCGGCGCTTGCGGGCAGTTCGGTCGAGGTCTCGATCCGGGTCAGCGGTGCGGGCATGCGAGGTTCCTGTTTCAGGTCAGGATAGCCAGAGTGGATCCATGCAGGTTGCTGTATTCGCCTGTTCCGACAGCACGGAATCCCGTGCTTCGGTGCGGCAAGTCCTGCGGCGTTTGGCGGGCCTGCATGGAAGATGGAAACCATGTCGGCCGGAACGGCCGCGCAACGTGTCCAGGGCGCGCGGCCGCGCTCGGACCTCGGCCTGCTGGCGCGGCCCCGAAGCCGGTGGCTGCGCGTTCGCCTGCGCTTGATCGGCAAGGGTCGCCATGGTTCTTCCCGTCGCCTAGGCCAAAGGCTTATCGGCAATCGCCGGCCGCAACGGCGTCGATTTCGATCAGATAGCCGTAATGCAGTTCGGGAACCGGGACCACGGAGCGGGCCGGTCGCGCCTCTCCCATCGCTTCGGCATAGATCGCGTTGAAGCGCGGCCAGTTCTCGACGCCCACGATGTAGGCCGTCACCTTCAACAACCGTCCGGGATCGCTGCCGGCCGCACGCAATATCGCGAACAGGTTGTCCAATGCCGTCCGCACCTGCGCATCGAAACCGGCTTCCGGCTGGTGCGAGCCGTCCGGCAGCAGGGGAAGTTGTCCCGAAACATGGACCAGGCCGCCGTGAACGATCGCCTGGGCATAGTGTCCCTTCGGTTCGGGTGCGTTCCCGGTGGAGATGGATTCGATGCGGGCGCGGCCTGCGGCCATTACCAGCCTCCGAAGCGCGGCCACTCCGCTTCGACCGCTTCGGAAGCGCCGCGCACCACGTGGTAGCTGCCGTGCTGCGCACCGGTGGCGCAGGCATGGTTCGGCAGTATCCGCACGCGGTCGCCGATCGCCAGGTCGGGCAGCCTTGCGTTCGAACCGGGACGGACCGCGATGATGCCGTGCTCCTGGTTGGCGTCGGCGAGGATCAGGTCCGCATACGGCTTGCCGGCCAGATCGCACACCACGCCGTAGCCCTGGTTGATCTCCTGCTTCGAGGTGCCGCGGTCCTGCGACATCGCCATCCAGCCGGCATCGACCAGGATCCAGCCTTTTTCGCGCTGGTGCCCGATCACGGTCGCCAGCACCGAAAGGGCGATGTCCTCGATCCGGCACACGCCCACGCCGGCCATGAACAGATCGAAGAACACGAACACGCCGGCGCGGACTTCGGTCACGCCGGTCAGGTCGGTGGCGTTGTGCGCGGTGGGCGTGGAGCCGACGCTGACCACGGGGCAGGGCAAGCCGGCCTCGCGCAGGGTCGTGGCGGCATCCACCACGCTGCGGCGTTCGGCTTCGGCGCATTGCCGCAGCGCTTCGACGCCGCGCGCGGCATAGCTCGCGCCGGCATGGGTGATGACGCCGCGCAGTTCCGCCCCCTCGGCCAGGCAGCGGCCGATCTCCAGCAACTGCGCGCTGTCGCCCGGCCGGATGCCCGAACGATGGCCATCGCAGTCGATCTCGATCAACGCCGGAATGCGCACGCCCGCATCGAGCGAAGCCTTGGCGACCGCCCGCGCTTGTTCCGCGGTGTCGAGCACCACGGCGATGTCGACGCCCTGTGCGCGCAATTCGAGGACCTGGGGCAGCTTCGACGGCGCGATGCCGACCGCATAGATGATGTCGCGCACGCCGGCCCCCGCGAAGCGGGAGGCCTCGCGCAATGTCGAAACGGTGGCGGGGCCGGCGGGCGAAGCCATGACCCGCCGCGCCACTTCGACGCTTTTGCTCGTTTTCAGATGGGGGCGCAGCGTCACGCCCAGCGAGTCGAGCCGGGTCCTGAGCCGCGCGATGTTGCGATCCATGCGCTCGACGTCGAGGATCAGGCAGGGCGTGTCGAGGTCGCGCAACGTGGCCTGTCCGGCCCGAATAGGTTGTTCGTTCACCGTGGGTCCTCTGTCGCTGGGTCCGAAAATTGAAGTTGCCTTTGGTTTGAAGCCAGCCACCGGAGCGGGGGTTCAAACCACCATTGCATCCTGATCGCCTGCAATGAAGAATGGAATTAATCCAGCTTGGCTCCTTCATTAAGGCGGGAATTAATGATTACGTCGGACGACCTGGTGTTCTTCAACGTCGTGGCCGGTTCTGTCTCGCTGGCGGAAAGCGCGCGCAAATTGAATGTCACCGCCCCGGCCGTGACCCAGCGCCTGCGTGCGCTGGAGCAGCGCGTGGGCATGCGTCTGGTCGAACGGTCGGGGCGCAGGCTGAGCCTCACCGACGAAGGAGCCTTGGTCGCGTCGCACGGCATGGCCGTGGTGGACGCGCTGGAAGCGCTTTCCGACATGCTGGCGGGCCGCCGGAATGCGGTCAGCGGACATCTGCACGTGGTTGCCCCGCACGGCTTCGGCCGCCTGCACGTGGCACCGGTGGTGGACGCCTTCGCCCGGGCGCACCCCGGGGTCACGGTCGCGCTGGACCTGACCGACAATCCGGCCGCGGGCATGCTCGAAAGCAGCGACGTCATCGTTCACATCGGGCGGCCCGGCCCGCTGGACCAGATCGTCACCACGCTGGCGCCGAACCGCAGGATCCTTTGCGCCAGTCCCGGTTACCTGGCCGGGGTTCCCGCCCTTCGCGCGCCGGCCGACCTGACCCGGCATCGTTGCCTGGTCGTGCGCGAGAACGCGGAGGACGTCACCTTGTGGCGGTTCCGCCACGCCACCCGCGGCCAGGCCACCGTGCGCATCCATCCCGCGCTGTCCAGCAACGATGGTGCGGTCGTGCGCGAATGGGCGCTTGCGGGCCAGGGCATCGCCATCCGCTCGGAGTGGGACGTCGCCGCGGATCTGGCGCAAGGTCGCCTCAAACAGGTATTGCCGGGTTGGGAACCGCCCTCCGCGGCCGTGGTGGCGATGCTGGGTACCCGCCATGGCCGCAGTGCACGGACCACCGCTTTCCTGTCCAGCCTGCGCCAGTCGCTGAGCCCGCCGCCGTGGCGCAGGAAGGATCCCGCAGGCCCTGCGGCCGGCCGCGGATGACTGGCGACGATGCTGCGGCAAGGCATCCGGGCGGGATCCGACGCGCCGGAATCGGTCCGGGGGCGGGGAGACGCCACACAGGATCTGCTGAGCGGCGCGCGTAAACCGCAGTTTCGCGCCGGCGCCGTGCCGAGTACGCGATAACGCTGCGGCAGGCGCATGCTTCAATTTCGTGCATGCAACGGGGACGCGTCCCGCCACCCGACCACTTCCATCGATCAGGCGCATTGCGATGACCTTCAGGCCCAAGTACATCTCCTTCGACTGCTACGGCACGCTGATCAACTACAAGCCGAACGACATGGCGAAAGTGATCTTCGCCGACCGCGTCGCGGCCGAGCGCATGCCGCAGTTCCTCGCCGACTTCACCGCCTATCGCCTGGATGAAGTGCTGGGCCCGTGGCAGCCGCTCGGCGACGTGCTGAAGAACGCGCTGCGCCGCCTGACCCGCAAATGGAAACTGCAGTACATCGACGCCGAAGCGCAGAGCATCTGCGACGCGGTGCCGACCTGGGGTCCGCACCCCGATGTCGTCGCCGGGCTGGCGAAGATCGCCGACAAGATCCCGCTGGTGATCCTGTCCAACGCCGACGACAAGGACATCCTGAAGAACGTCAAGCTGCTGGAAGTGCCGTTCCACCGCGTCTACACCGCCGAACAGGCGCAGGCCTACAAGCCGCGCATGCGTCCGTTCGAGTACATGATCGACGCGCTGGGCTGCAATCCGGAAGACATGCTGCACGTGTCCTCGAGCCTGCGCTACGACCTGATGACCGCCAACGACGTCGGCATCCGCGACAAGGCGTGGATCAACCGCGGCCATGGCCCGGGCAATCCCGAATACGGCTATACCGAAATCGCCGACGCCGGCGGCCTGGCCGCGCTGGTCGGCCTGTAAGCGAAACGGCGCATGAGCGACGACGCGCTGCGCGATCGACTGGGGCCGGCCGACAGCGGCCGTGTCCTCGACGCGCTCGCGCGGGGCGCCTCGCGCCGCGACGTGCTGAAGCTGCTGCTCGGCGCGGGCGTCGGCCTGGTGGCCTCGTCCGGCATCGTCACCCTGGCCGAGGCCGCAGTCGCCGCGCGCCCGCGCTACGGCGGGCGCGTGCGCGTGGCCACGGCCACCGCATCGATCGCCGACACGCTGGACCCGGCCAAGCTGGCCAACCAGACCGACTATGCGCGTTCGCGCATGCTGTACAGCTGCCTGACCCGTTTCGACGCGCGGTTGACGCCGGAACCGGCCCTGGCCGAACGCTACGAGACGCGCGATGCGAAGCGCTGGACGCTCAAGCTGCGCAACGGCGTGACTTTCCACGACGGCCGGCCGCTGCGCGCGCAGGACGTGGTGTTCTCGCTGATGCGGCACAAGGATCCGGCCACGGCATCGAAGGCGAAGATCTTCGCCGACCAGATCGACAGCGTGCGCGCGTCCGCGCCCGGCGAAGTCGAAGTGCTGCTGCACGAGCCCAACGCCGACCTGCCAGCCATGCTGGCGACGTTCTGGTTCGCCATCGTTCCCGACGGTACCCGCGACTTCAATCGCGGCATCGGGACCGGGCCGTTCAAGCTGAAGGAATTCAAGCGCGGGCTGCGTTCGGTGATGGTGCGCAATCCGGACTACTGGCGCGATGGCCGTCCGTACGTGGACGAGATCGAAGTCTCGGGCCTGGGCGACGAAGGCGCGCGGGTCAATGCGCTGCTGTCCGGCGACCTGGACCTGGTTGCGGCGATCGATCCGCGCTCGGTGCGCCGCGTGGAGGGTGATCCCGGGTTCCGCGTGTTCCGCCAGTCGTCCGGCCAGTACAGCAACCTGGCGATGCGCCAGGACATCGCGCCGGGGCGCAACCGCGAATTCGTGCGCGCGGTACAACTGCTGTTCGACCGCAAGCGCATCGTCGATTCGGTGGCGCTGGGCAACGCGATCGTCGCCAACGACCAGCCGATCCATCCTTCCAACCGCTTCTGGTTCGCCGGCCTGCCGCAGCGCGAGCTGGACCTGGACAAGGCCCGTTACCACTTCCGGCGCAGCGGGCTGGGCAGCGCGCCGATCCCGGTGGTCGCTTCGCCGGCGGCCAGCTATACCGTCGAGATGACGTTGGCCTTGCAGCAGGCCGCGCGCGCCATCGGCATGAACCTGGAATTGCGGCGCATGCCGCCGGACGGGTACTGGTCGAACCACTGGGGCAAGAGCCCGGTCGGTTGGGGCAACGTCAATCCGCGCCCCAACGCCGACGCGGTGCTGACCCAGTTCTTCAAGTCCGATTCGAGCGGCAACGACGCGCACTGGCGGGATCCGAAGTTCGACCGGTTGCTGCTGACGGCGCGTTCCGAAATCGACGAGGCCAAACGCAAGGCCCTGTACGCCGACATGCAGGTGATGATCCACGAGCAAGGCGGAGTGGCGATTCCGTTGTTCATTTCCTCGCTGGACGCGCACAACGCGCGCCTGAAAGGCCTGTCGGCGATTCCGGTCGGCGGCCTGATGGGTTACGAGTTCGCCGAACACGTATGGTGGGACGCATGAAGTCGGTCCTGCGCCTGTTGCTGCAACGGCTGGGGCTGGGCGCACTGTCGCTGCTGCTGGTTTCGGTGGTGGTATTCACCATCACCGCGGTGCTGCCGGGCGACGCCGCCGCGGAACTGCTCGGCCAGGACGCGACACCGGAAACACTGGCCGCGCTGCGCGCGCAGCTGGGCCTGGACCAGCCGATGGCGTTGCGCTACCTGCATTGGCTGGGCGGATTGCTGACCGGCGATCCCGGCCGTTCGCTGGTCAGCGACGCGCCGGTGATGGAACTGATCGGCAACCGCCTGCCCAATTCGCTGCTGCTGGCGGCGGTGACCGCGGCGATCGGCGTGCCGCTGGCGTTGTTGCTGGGCACGCTGGCCGCGGTGTTCCGCGGCAGCTGGTTCGACCGGCTGCTCAACAGCGGCGCGGTCGCGCTGGTGTCGGTGCCGGAATTCCTGATCGCGACCATCGCGGTGCTGGTGCTGTCGGTCAAGCTCGGCTGGCTGCCGGCGCTGTCTTACGCCAGCGACATCGATTCGTTCTCCGGCGCGGTGCGCGTGTTCGTGATGCCGGTGCTGACCCTGTGCTGCGTGATCGTCGCCCAGATGATGCGCATGACCCGTGCCGCGCTGGCCGACCAGCTCGACGCACCGTACATCGAGATGGCGCGGCTGAAAGGCGTGCCGCCGGTGCGGCTGGTGCTGGGACATGCGTTGCCCAATGCGATCGGTCCGATCGCCAACGCCATTGCGCTGAGCACGTCCTACCTGCTGGGCGGCGTGATCGTGATCGAAACCATCTTCTATTACCCCGGCGTGGCCAAGCTGATGGTCGATGGCGTCAGCCAGCGCGACATCCCGCTGGTGCAGACCTGCACGATGATCTTCTGCGCCGGCTACCTGCTGCTGGTCATGGTCGCCGACATGATCGGCATCCTCGCCAACCCACGGTTGCGCCACGCACGATGAACGCACCCGCCGCCAGCAATGCCGCATCCGCAACGACGCGCCGCAAGCGCGCGCTGGGCCTGGGCGTGCCCGGCACCCTCGGCCTGCTGGTCGTCGTCGCCTGGCTGCTGGTCGCGCTGGTCGCGCCGTGGTGGGTGTCGGCCTCGGCGCAGGACATCGGCGTGCTGCCGGTGTTCGCGCCGGCCCAGGCAGGCCATTGGCTGGGCGCGGATTACCTCGGCCGCGACATGCTGGCGCGCGTGCTGCTGGGTGCGCGCTATACGGTTGCGGTAGCCCTGGTCGCGGCGCTCGCGGCCAGCGCCATCGGCACCTGCCTGGCCATGCTCGCCGCGGTCAGCGGCGGCTGGCTGGATGCGGTGCTCAGCCGCGGCATGGACACGCTGATCTCGATTCCCAGCAAGCTGTTCGCGCTGATCATGGTCGCCGCGTTCGGCGCCTCGGTGCCGCTGCTGGTGCTGACCGCCGCGGTCATCTACGTGCCGGGTGCGTACCGCATCGCCCGCGCGCTGGCGGTGAACGTGGCGGCGCTGGACTACGTGGTGGTCGCGCGCACGCGCGGCGAGTCGCGCTGGTACCTGATGCGGCACGAAGTGTTGCCGAACATCATCGCCCCGGTCACGGTCGACCTGGGCCTGCGCTTCGTCTACGTGGTGTTGTTGCTGGCCAGCCTGAGCTTCCTCGGCCTCGGCGTGCAGCCGCCCGCCGCCGACTGGGGCACGCTGGTGCGCGAGAACCTCGGCGCGTTGTGGGAAGGCGGACTGGCCGTGGTCGCGCCCGCGCTGGCCATCGCCAGCCTGACCATGGCGGTGAACCTGGTGGTCGACGCGCTGCCCGGCCGCGACGCGCGCAAGGCGGTGCACTGATGGGCGCGCGGATCGAAGTCGAAGGCCTGCGCATCGCCGCGGGCGCCAACGTGCTGGTACACGACGTCGGCTTCATCGTCGAGCCGGGGCAGGTGCTGGCCCTGATCGGCGAATCCGGTTCCGGCAAGACCACGATCGCGCTGGCGCTGATGGGCTACGCGCGGCGCGGTTGCCGCATCGCCGGCGGCCGGGTGAGGATCGGCGACACCGATGTGCTGGCGCTGCCGGAATCCGGCAAGCGTGCGCTGCGCGGACGCCGCGTGGCCTACATCGCGCAGAGCGCGGCGGCTTCGTTCAATCCCTCGCGGCGGATCATCGACCAGGTGGTCGAACCGGCGTTGCTGCACGGCGTGCTGGCGCGCGATGCCGCCGAACGCAAGGCCATCGAGCTGTTCCGCGAGCTGGCGTTGCCGAATCCTGAAACCATCGGCCAGCGTTATCCGCATGAAGTCTCGGGCGGGCAACTGCAACGGGTGATGGCGGCGATGGCGCTTATCGCGGATCCGGACGTGGTGATCTTCGACGAGCCGACCACCGCGCTGGACGTCACCACCCAGATCGAAGTGCTGGCCGCGTTCCGCCGCGTGGTGCGCGAACGCGGGGTCAGCGCGATCTACGTCAGCCACGACCTCGCCGTGGTCGCGCAGATGGCCGATCGCATCCTGGTGTTGCGCCACGGGCGCATGCGCGAATGCGCCGGCACCGCGCAGGTGCTGGCGACCCCGGCCGACGAATACACACGCAGCCTGCTCGACGCCGCGCGCATCGGCGAACGCCCGCCGGACGTGCCGCCGCCGACGGCGGGCAAAGCGTTGCTCGAAGTGTCGGCTCTTTCGGCCGGCTATGGCCGCGTGCGCGACGGCAAGCCCGAGATCCCGGTGTTGGCGGATGTCGACTTCAAGTTGTATCGCGGCCAGGCCATTGGCGTGATCGGCGAATCGGGTTCCGGCAAGTCGACGCTGGCGCGCTGCATCGCCGGCCTGATCGAGCCGGCTTCCGGCGAGGTCCGTTTCGACGGACAGACCTTGCCGGGCACGCTGGCGAAGCGCGACCGCGAAACGCTGCGCCGCGTGCAGATCGTGTTCCAGCACGCCGACACCGCGCTGAATCCATCGCACACGGTGGGCCGCATCCTGGAGCGTCCACTGGCGTTCTTCCACGGCATGGACGCGGCGGCGCGCCGCCGGCGCGTGGCCGAGTTGCTCGACCTGGTCAAGCTGCCGTCGGCGCTGGCCGAACGCACCTCGGTCGGCCTGTCCGGTGGGCAGAAGCAGCGCATCAACCTGGCGCGCGCGCTGGCTGCGCAGCCGGACCTGATCCTGTGCGACGAAGTGACCTCGGCACTGGATCCGGTGGTCGCCGCGGCGATCCTCGACCTGATCGCCGAGTTGCGCCGTGAGGTCAACGCCTCCTACCTGTTCATCAGCCACGACATGCACAGCGTGCGCGCGGTCTGCGACGGCATCGTGGTGATGCGCCACGGCCGCAAGCTCGCCCAGATCGCCCGCGAGGACTACGCGCGCGGCCCCCACCATCCCTATTACGAACAACTGGCGCGTTCGGTACCCGAACTGCGGATCGGCTGGCTGGACGACGTGCTGGTCGCGTCCGGCCGCGGAACCCCCGCGCCGACAGGAGAAACCGCAACGTGAGCAAGCATCGCATCGCCGTTCTTCCGGGCGACGGCATCGGCCAGGAAGTGATGCCGGAGGGCCTGTGCGTGCTGGAAGCGGCTGCGGCGCGCTTCGGCATCGAACTCGACTTCGTGCATTTCGACTGGGCTCACTGCGACTACTACGCACGACACGGGCAGATGATGCCCGACGACTGGAAGGCCCAGCTGCAGGGCATGGATGCGCTGTACTTCGGTGCGGTCGGCTGGCCGGCCACCGTACCCGACCACGTGTCGCTGTGGGGTTCGCTGCTGAAGTTCCGCCGCGAATTCGACCAGTACATCAACCTGCGCCCGGTGCGCCTGTTCGAAGGCGTGCCGTGCCCGCTGGCCGGACGCAAGCCGGGCGACATCGACTACTACGTGGTGCGCGAGAACACCGAGGGCGAATACACCGCGCTGGGCGGCGTCATGTACGCCGGCACCGAACGCGAGATCGTCGTGCAGGAAACGGTGATGTCGCGCTTCGGCGCCGACCGCGTGCTGAAGTACGCCTTCGAGATGGCCAATGCGCGCCAGCGCAAGCACCTGACCGTGGCCACCAAGAGCAACGGCATCGCGATCAGCATGCCGTGGTGGGACGGCCGCGCCGACGCGGTCGGCGCCGGCTATCCGCAGGTGACCGTGGACAAGCAGCACATCGACATCCTGTGCGCGCGCTTCGTCATGCAGCCGACCCGTTTCGACGTGGTGGTCGCGACCAACCTGTTCGGCGACATCCTCTCCGACCTGGGCCCGGCGACCACCGGCACCATCGGCTTGGCGCCTTCGGCCAACCTCAACCCCGAGCGCACGTTCCCGTCGCTGTTCGAGCCGGTGCACGGCTCGGCGCCGGATATCGCCGGAAAAGGCATCGCCAATCCCATCGCGATGATCTGGTCGGGCGCGTTGATGCTCGATTTCCTCGACCACGGGCAAGGCGCCGGCCGCGCCGCGCACGATGCGATCCTCGGCGCCATCGAACAGGTGCTGCGCGAAGGCCCGCACACCGGCGATCTCGGCGGCCAGGCGACGACCCGCGAAATCGGCGAGGCCATCGCCACGCTCGTCGCCGGCCACTGAGCCGTCGCGTTTTTCCCGAATCCAACCAGGCCGCCACCATGTCGCTGACCCTGCAACGTTCCGATCTGCTGCGTTCGACCCACTACGTGGGCGGTCGCTGGTGCGAAGCGCTCGGCGGCGCGCGTTACGACGTGGAGGATCCGGCGCTGGCCCGCGTATTCGCCAACGCGCCGGACGGCGACGCGCGCGATGCCGCCGCGGCGCTGGAAGCCGCGCATGCCGCATTGCCTGCATGGCGCGCGGTGCCGGCGCGGGATCGTTCGCGGCTGCTGCTGCGCTGGAACGCGCTGGTGCTGGAACACCGGGAAGACCTGGGCAGGCTGATCTCGCGCGAGCAGGGCAAGCCGTTGGCCGAAGCCATCGGCGAGATCGCCTACGCCGCCAGCTACGTCGAATGGTTCGCCGGCGAAGCGGCGCGCATCACCGGCGACGTGATCGCCGCGCCCGTGGCGGGGCGGCAGATGCTGGCGGTGAAGGAACCGGTGGGCGTCATCGCGGCGATCTCGCCGTGGAATTTCCCCGCGGCGATGATCGCGCGCAAGATCGCGCCGGCACTGGCCGCGGGCTGCACCGTGGTCGCCAAGCCCGCGGAAGACACGCCGCTGACCGCGCTGGCGCTGGTCGCGCTGGCCGAGGAAGCCGGCGTGCCGCCGGGCGTGCTGAACCTGGTCACGGCCTCGCGCGCCAACGCGGCCAGCGTGGTCGACGTGTGGCTGGCCGATGCGCGCGTGCGCAAGCTGACCTTCACCGGCTCCACGCCGGTCGGCCGCCACCTGGCGCGCGGTTGCGCGGACACCTTGAAGAAACTGTCGCTGGAACTGGGCGGCAACGCGCCCTTCATCGTGTTCGACGACGCCGATCTCGACGCCGCGGTCGATGGACTGATGGCGGCCAAGTTCCGCAACGCCGGGCAGACCTGCGTGTGCCCGAACCGCGTCTACGTGCACGATGCGGTGCACGACGCCTTCGTCCGCAAACTGGTCGCGCGGGTGGCGGCGCTGAAGGTCGCGCCCGCCACCGATCCGCAGGCGCAGATCGGCCCGTTGATCAACGCCAAGGCGGTGGAGAAGGTCGATCGTCATGTGCAGGACGCCTTGTCGAAAGGCGCGACGCTGGCGACCGGTGGCAAGCGCCTGCCGGAGCTGGGGCCCAACTTCTACCAGCCGACCGTGCTGACCGATGTCTCCAACGACATGGACTTCGCCTGCGAGGAAACCTTCGGCCCGGTGGTGCCGGTGTTCCGTTTCGCCGACGAGGACGCCGTGGTCGCCGAAGCCAACGGCACGCCGTACGGCTTGGCGTCGTACTTCTACACCCGCGACGTGCGCCGCATCGCGCGGCTGGCATCGGCGCTGGAATCCGGCCTGGTCGGCATCAACGAAGGCGCGGTGGCGTCCGAGGCCGCACCGTTCGGCGGCATCAAGGCTTCCGGCTACGGGCGCGAAGGTTCGCGCCACGGCCTGGACGAGTACATGCACTTCAAATACCTGTGCCAGGGTGGGCTGGGCTGAATCGGGTAGGAAAAGCAGACAACCGGGGAACTGCGATGGCGACGCGAATCGAACACGACCTGCTCGGCGACCGCGAGGTCCCGGCGGATGTCTATTGGGGCGTGCACACCCTGCGCGCGGTGGAGAATTTCCCGATCAGCGGCGTCAGCATCGGCCAGTACGCATCGCTGATCGAAGCGCTGGCCGCGATCAAGCAGGCGGCCGCGCTGGCCAACGGCGAGCTCGGCCTGCTGGATGTCGCGCATGTCGACGCGATCGCGCGCGCCTGCCAGGAAGTGCGGGCTGGCGCGTTGCACGACCAGTTCGTCGTCGACGTGATCCAGGGCGGCGCCGGCACTTCGACCAACATGAACGCCAACGAGGTGATCGCCAACCGCGCCCTCGAACTGATGGGACATGCGAAGGGCGATTATCGCCACCTGCATCCGAACGAACACGTCAACCTGGGGCAGAGCACCAACGACGTCTACCCGACGGCGTTGAAGCTGGCCGCCTGGTTCGACGCGCAGGCCCTGCTGGTCGCGATGGCCGAGCTGCGCGACGCGTTCGCCGCCAAGCGCGACGAGTTCGCCGACATCCTGAAGGTGGGACGCACGCAGCTGCAGGATGCGGTGCCGATGACCCTGGGGCAGGAGTTCGGCACCTATGCGGTGATGATGGAAGAGGACATGCTGCGCCTGCGCGAAGCGATGGCCTTCCTGCGCGAGATCAACCTCGGCGCCACGGCCATCGGCACCGGCATCAACTCGCATCCGCGGTATGCCGCGCTGGTATGCCGCAAGCTTTCGGACCTGACCGGCATCGACCTGCTGACCGCGCCCGACCTGATCGAATCGACCCAGGACTGCGGCGTGTTCGTGCACCTGTCCGGGGCGCTGAAGCGCGTCGCGGTGAAGCTGGGCAAGGTCTGCAACGACCTGCGCCTGCTGTCGTCGGGGCCGCGCGCCGGACTGGGCGAAATCAGCCTGCCGGCGCAACAGGCCGGTTCGTCGATCATGCCGGGCAAGGTCAACCCGGTGATCCCGGAAGTGGTCAACCAGATCGCCTTCGAGGTGATCGGCAACGACCTGACCGTGACCCTGGCCGCGCAGGCCGGGCAGCTGCAGTTGAACGCCTTCGAACCGATCCTGGCGCTAAGCCTGTTCCGCAGCCTGTCGCACCTGCGCCGCGGCTGCGAAACGCTCGCGCGGAACTGCGTGGTCGGCATCACCGCCAACACCGATCGCTTGCGCGAGCAGGTCGAACGCTCCATCGGCATCGCTACCGCATTGAATCCGCACATCGGCTATGTCGCCGCGACCGAGGTGGCGATGGAAGCGCAAGCCACCGGCGGCAGCGTCAGCGAGATCGTGCTGCGCCGGGGCCTGCTGTCGCAGCAGGCGCTGGATGACATCCTGCGCCCGGAAAAACTCGCGCGGCCGCACGCCGGGTAGGGTCCGAAGGTCTTTGCAGAGAGATCCGGGGCTATCGACTCGTGGGAGCGACCTTGGTCGCGAATGCTTTTCCGGAAGCTGCGAGGACGAGCAACGGCATTCGCGACCAAGGTCGCTCCCACAAAAGCCGTGTAGCGGTAGCGATCCGCCGTCGAGCTTCAGTCGCCGAAATCCCGGTGGCAAGCCTTGCACGATTCCACCGCCTTGGCCCGCGCCGCGCGCGCCGCGCCGCAATCGGCGGGGGCCGCGGCGATGGCGGCATCCAGGTTGGCGCGCAACTGCCGGGCATGGCCGGCGAACCGGGCGTCTTCCGCCAGGTCGGGGTAGGCGGTTTCGATGTCGTTGCCGACCAGGCGCAGCGTCTGCAAGCGCGGCAGGGTGTCCGTGGCCATGCAGCGATTCGCCGCGATGCCGGCATCGAGCAGGGTGAACTGCTTCTCCATGACCTGCATGACGCTGTCGGGGAACGGATCCTGGCGCGCCTTGATCGCGCGGAAAGCGAATACCGCGAGGACCACGCCGACCACCAAGCCCAGCAGGAACAGGAACAGGTAGCGAGAGGCGTTCGAGCTTCGGGCGGGCGTTTCGCGGGTCATGGCGGGCTTCGCATGCGGGACGACCGCATGGTACGGCGCGCGTTGTGGCATTTTTGTCGGATAACCCGCGCGAATAGAGGAGGAACTGCGCGTATTCCCCTCGCCGCGCCATTTCTCACCGGGCCGGGACCGGCCGGGTCTCGATGGTCACGTGCACGATCTCTTCGTGGATCGCCAGGGCGCGCTTGAAGTGGTCGGCATCGGCATCGTCGCGGGTAACGACTTCGGCGACGCAGGCGAACTTGCCGCGCGCGACCTGCCATACGTGCAGGTCGCTGATGCGCGCGGGCACGTCGCCTTCCTCGATCGCCTGGCGGATTTCCTCCACCACGGGCGCGTCCATCTGCGCGTCCAGCAGCACGCGGCCGGTTTCCCGGATCAGCCCGACTGCCCAGATCGACACCAGGGCCGCGCCGACCAGGCCCATCACCGGGTCCAGCCATGCCGCGCCGAAATACATGCCGCCCAGCAGGGCGACGATCGCCAGCACGGAAGTGGCGGCGTCGGCGACGACATGCAGGTAGGCGGAGCGCTGGTTCAGGTCGTGGTGGTGCCCATGTCCATGGTCGTGGCGATGGTGGTCGTGGGCGTGATCGTGTCCGTGGTGACGATGGTCGTGCGCGTGATCGTGTCCGTGGTGATGATGGTCGTGCGCGTGATCGTGCCCGTGGTGGTGGTGATCGCGCAGCCACCACGCGCAGACCAGGTTCACCGCCAGTCCGACCACGGCGATGGCGATGGCCTGTTCGTAATGGATGGCGCTGGGACGGAACAGGCGTCCGACCGACTGCCAGGCCATCAGCGCGGCCACGCCCAGCAGCAGGATCGCGCTGGTGTAGCCGCCGAGGATCTCGATCTTCCAGGTGCCGAAGGCGAAGCGGCGGTCGCCGGCATACCGGCGCGCGCAGGCGTAGGCGAATACCGACAGCCCCAGGGCCAGTGCGTGCGAACTCATGTGCCAGCCGTCGGCCAGCACGGCCATGGAATTGAACCACCAGCCGCCGGCGATCTCGATCACCATCATGGCCAGGGTCAGGATCATCGCCCGTCGCGTGTTGCGCTCGGCGAGGGGATTGCCCTGGTCGAAGGCATGGGAGTGGCTGCGGGCGGCGGCGAGGGCGTCGAGGTTCATGGGGGTGGGCTGGCCAGCTGGCGACATACCCCCCTAGGGTATATGATCCCCGTCCATGGCGCACGTTCGACGCGACAAGAAGAAGCTGCTGACCCGCATCCGGCGCATCGCGGGCCAGGTGGCCGCGCTGGAGCGCGCGATGGAGACGGAAGCCGATTGCTCGGACGTCCTGATCCAGATCGCCGCCACCAAGGGCGCCATGCACGCGCTGA
Source organism: Pseudoxanthomonas helianthi (assembly GCF_017939625.1). Lineage (GTDB taxonomy): Bacteria > Pseudomonadota > Gammaproteobacteria > Xanthomonadales > Xanthomonadaceae > Pseudoxanthomonas_A > Pseudoxanthomonas_A helianthi. The sequence goes on along the minus strand of NZ_JAGKTC010000001.1, from coordinate 97,404 downwards.
TGATGGAGGTGCTCGCCGGGCATTTGAGCGAGCACGTGGTGGCGGGGAAGACCGAACGCGGGCGCGCCGAAGAGGCGCGGACCATCATGGAGTTGCTGGCCAAGTACGCGCGGTGATCCGGGCTGCCGGGAGCGTTCGCCGGCAGGTTGGCGCCGAAAGGGCAAACCGGCGTTCGAGGTCGGCGACATGACCCGAGTGGGGTGGTATCGTCCGGCAATCTTGGGGGGATACCAATGGCCGACTTCATTCGAGCCGCGGCAGTCGCTGCGCTTTGCGGGGCGCTGCTGGTGGCCGCACCGGTTCCGACCGGTGCCCAGACACGGTCCTCGGCGCAGATCGACGCCGCGACGTGGGGCTTGTACGCCCGTCTCGCCGGCAGCGAGCGCCAATCGCCTGAGAGCTTCAGGGTCCGCTGGCACTGGTCGGCACCGGGCCGGGCCCTGGTGGAGGAATACTTCAAGCCGGGCAACGACAAGCCCGTGCAGACCGGGACGATCACGCTGGGCGCTTCGGCCGGGACGTTGGTCCTGAAGGCATCCACCTTCGTAGGCGACAAGGTCTGGAACGGCACGGTGCAGCCCGACGGAAGCGTCGTCTTCGTCGGCACTGGCCTGCTGAAGTTCCACTACAAGGCGGTGCTTGCCAGCGACGGCGCCTACGAATTGCGTCCTGTGAAGATGCGCAATGGCGCCGTAGCTTCCGTCGCCGAGCCTGGCCAGTTCAACCGCTACCTCGCGGTCGACCAAGCTGGAAGTCCTGCCGCTGCTTCCTCGGTCGCAACTGCCGCGCAGACCGCTCCGATGGCCGCAACGCCAACGGCATCACCAGCTGCGGCCCCACCGGCGTCGGTGAGCTTCGGTTTCTTGGATAACTACGTAGGCCGCCCGATGGTCGGCAACTCGGCTAGCGGCATCACGTTCACGTTATCCATTCGACGTGAGGGCGACACCCTGGTCATCGATCGCGGCCTCATCGACGGTCGCGGTTACGGACGCATCGTGCTGCGGGCAACGGCGGTGCCGGGTGCGTTCGAGCTCGTCGAGATGTGGGACGGCGATGTAGGGGGCAATCGTTCCGCCTACTTGGTGGGCAGCCCGGGCGCGCCGGTGTCTAGCCCACTGGACGGCTACTACGCGGACCCGCGCAATCCGGGTGACCTAGTGCTCAGCTACGACGTTTCTGGCGGCTATGTGGTGCTCAATCTTCATCCCACCGAAACCGGGAACTTGGGGTATCACCGGAACGGCGGAAATCGGCGGTTTGGTATTCGCGGCAAGATCGGCGACATAGACTACGCCGACGTAGGTTGGTTTAGCCCGACGACCGACAAGACGATCGCCGATGCGGAAGCATTCACCCAATCGGAGTCACGGCGGCAGGAAGAAATGCGTCGCGAAGAAGCGCGTGACCGTGCGGAACAGCAGAGCAATGCGCAGGCCGCGTTGTACAACACCCTGCAGCAGGCCGTGGCGGTTGCGACGGAGAACGAAGCGCGCTCCCGAGCCGCGCTGGACGCGACGCTTGAGCAAGCTGCAAGGCAAGCGGCGTACGAGCAACAGACACGGAATGACCGTGTGTACTCCGGCCAAGATGTGCAAAGCACCCGGGCGACGACGGAGCACCAGCCTGACGGGCAGAAAACGATCGCGAGCGAGCCGGCCGCCTCCGCCAAAACTTCCGCCACGGCGGATCAACAAGCCGCGACACCCGACAAATCGCTGCGCTTCGTCCTGAGCATCGGCTTGCAGCCGCGCGCTGGCGACAGCGTGAATCCGACCTGTTACTCCAACGTGATCACGCGTGCGGGACCGCCAGGTTGGGGGCAACGCGGTTTCCTTCCGCCCGGGTCGGCGCAGGCTGCCCAGGCCGAGGTGCAAGGGATGAAGTCGCGCTTCATCGCAGCCTGCCGAGCTGCTTCCGGTCGCGAGGTCACCAGCGAAGGCGATTTCCATTGGACCTGGAATGAATTGCGGGACGGCGAGGCGCGGATCGCGAACACGCATGCGCAATATCGTGAGGACGTGACCGTCAGCCTGTAGAGGGATCGCCGGGTGTGCGCTTGCGGCCCATGGCCGGCATCAGGCTGCGCGCGAGCGTAATTGGCGCCTCTCGCGGGCATAACCACTCGGCGAGCGACCCACGTAACGGGCGAACGCAGTGCTGAACGTACTTGCCGACGAGTAGCCCACGCGCTCCGCGACCTTCTCGATCACCAGATCCTGGCGGTCGAGGATGTCCTTCGCGATCGCCATGCGCCAAGCGAGCAGATATTCCATCGGTGGCATGCCGACCGCGCGGGTGAAGCGCTGGAAGTAAGCCGATCTGGAAAGTGCCGCGGCCTTGGCCAACTGCTCCACCGTCCACGCGCGCGCTGGATCGCGGTGCATCTCCCGTATCGACAGGGCCAGACGCTCGTCCGCCAGGCCGCGCAGCAAGCCGGCAGGCGCCGCGTCGCTTGGTGCCGCGCGCAAGGCTTCGATGAGCAGGACCTCGACCAGCCGCGTCAGGATGAGCTCGCGTCCCGCCTTCGATTGCATGGCTTCCTCGCGCACGAGGCGCACCAGCACGCCGAAGCGCTCCTCGCCCCGGACGTGGATGACCGGTGGAAGCAGCGCCACCAGCAGCGCCGTGTCGGGCGAATCGAATACGAAATAACCGCCCAGCATGCGCACGTCAGGCTCTCCTTCGAAGGAACCATGCCGCAGTTCATGGCCTTGTTCCGCGATGGCGGTGGGATCGATCTGTCGGGGCTCGACAGCCTCGAACCCCGACAGGACGAATCCCGGCGTAGCGGGCAAGAACACGAAGTCGCCCGCCTCAAGGCGCAGCGGGTCCGTGCCATCGACCTGCAGAAGGCACGCGCCGTCGGTCACCACGCAAAAGCCGGGGTGCCCGAACGGCGCATAGCGGACGCCCCAGCGCCCGGCGCCGGAAATGCTCTTTCCCATGACCCGGGCAGGTCGGAGCAGGGCGATCAGCTCGGCAAGGGGGTCGGTCATGGCAGGACTGTGGCAAATGTTTTATGGACTTTACAGCATCGATAGTCCTTCGTGGCGGGCCTATCGTGGTCGCACCAACCACCATGGAGTCCCCGCAATGAAAACCGTCCTGATCACTGGCAGTTCCTCCGGCTACGGGCTCGAAACCGCCCGTTACTTCCACGATCGCGGCTGGAACGTCGTCGCCACGATGCGCCGCCCGAATCCCGCCCTCCTGCCCGCGTCCGACCGCATCAAGCTGGTCGCGCTGGATGTCGCCGATGCCGGCAGCATCGCTCGCGCCATCGAGGAGGCGGGCCCGGTCGACGTCCTCGTCAACAACGCCGGCATCGGCGTCGTCGGCGCGTTCGAGGCCACGTCGATGCGAACGGTGCGCGAAGTGTTCGAGACCAACACGTTCGGCACGATGGCGATGGTGCAGGCCATGATTCCGCAGATGCGCGAGCGCCGCGCGGGGACGATCGTGAACGTCACCTCGAGCGTGACCCTCGCCAGCATGCCGCTGGCTGCCGCCTACACGGGCAGCAAGACCGCGATCGAAGGTTTCACCGGTTCGTTGGCGCACGAACTCGGCGCATTCGGCATCCGGGTCAAGCTGGTCGAACCCGGCTACTGCCCGACCACGCGCTTCGCCGAGAACGGGGCAGAGCGCATGAACGGCCTCATCCCGGACACCTACGCGGACTTCGCTCGTCCCATCTTCGAGGCCTTCGCCCGTCCGCAGGCGACGACGCAGCCCGAAGATGTCGCCGAGGCTGTCTGGCAGGCCGTGCATGACGGCTCCGACCAGTTCCATTTCCCGGCAGGCGCCGATGCCGTCGCATTGGCGGGGCCGCGGTGAATGCGCCTGCACCGTCAAACCTGATCGCTCATGTTTCGCTGGCCTGCGCGTTCAGATCCCGCCGATGCACGCATACTTGAGCTCGGTGTAGTCGAGCAATCCGTACTTCGAGCCTTCGCGTCCGCTGCCGGATTGCTTGACGCCGCCGAACGGCGCGACTTCGGTCGAGATCAGGCCGGTGTTGATGCCGACCATGCCGCATTCCAGCGCTTCCAGCACCCGCCAGCTGCGCGCCAGGTCGCGGGTGTAGAAATAGCCGGCCAGGCCGAATTCGGTGTCGTTGGCCATCGCGATGACCTCGTCCTCGGTCTTGAAGCGGAACAGCGGCGCGACCGGCCCGAAGGTTTCCTCCTGCGCGAGGCGCATGCCGGCGTCGACATCGAGCAGCACGGTCGGTTCGTAGAACGTGCCGCCCAGCGCATGGCGATGGCCGCCGAGGGCGACGCGCGCGCCCTTCGCCTGCGCGTCGGCCACGTGCTCCTCGACCTTGGCCAGTGCCTTCGCGTCGATCAGCGGGCCTTGGTCGGTGGCGCCCTGCAGGCCATCGCCCACGCGTAACGCGCGCACCGCTTCCACCAGCTTCCCGGCGAACGCATCGTAGATGCCGTCCTGCACGAACAGGCGGTTCGCGCACACGCAGGTCTGGCCGGTGTTGCGGTACTTGCTGGCGATCGCGCCGGCCACGGCCGCATCGAGGTCGGCATCGTCGAACACGATGAACGGCGCGTTGCCGCCCAGCTCCAGCGAGATGCGCTTCATGCCTTGCGCGCATTGCGCCATCAGCTGCTTGCCGACCGCGGTGGAGCCGGTGAAGCTGAGCTTGCGCACCTTCGGGTTCGAAGTCATCTCCGTGCCGATCGCCGGCGCGTCTTGGCCGGTGACGATGTTGAGCACGCCCGGCGGCAGGCCGGCGCGTTCGGCGATCACGCCGATCGCCAACGCGGAGTAGGGCGTCTGGATCGCAGGCTTGCACACCACGGTGCAGCCGGCCGCCAGCGCCGGCCCGAGCTTGCGGCCGAGCATCGCCGACGGGAAGTTCCACGGCGTGATCGCCGCGACCACGCCGACCGGCTGGCGCAGGGTGACGATGCGCTTGTCCGCCGCATGGCCGGGGATGGTGTCGCCGTACATGCGCTTGGCTTCCTCGCCGAACCATTCGAGGAAGCCGGCCGAATACGCGACCTCGCCCTGCGACTCCGCCAGCGGCTTGCCCTGTTCGGCGGTCATCAGCGCGGCGAGGTCGTCCTGGTGCTGCATCATCAGGTCGTACATGCGGCGCAGGACCTGCGCGCGCTCCTTCGCGGTCTTCCGGGCCCACGCCGGGAAGGCCGCATGCGCGGCCTCGATGGCGCGACGCGTCTCGGCCGCGCCCATGTCCGGCACCGTGCCGAGCGGTTCGCCGTTGGCCGGATTGCGCACTTCGCAAGTGGCGCCGGAATCGGCATCGCGCCATTCGCCGCCGATCAGGCCGCGTTGACGCAACAGGTCGGGATCTGAAAGCGAAAGTTTCATGGGACGTTTCCTGGGATCCGGGAGGAGCGCACCGGCCGGCGCGGCGAACGCGGACAAGGCGAGAATAGCGGGGCAGGCGGCGACAGGCGCGTGAGCGCCGGGCCGCCGCCAGTATTCATGCCCGCATGGCATAAGCGTCGCGGTTTTCGTCATTTCCCGCCTTGGTTGTGCGCTTGCAGCATGCGGTTTCTGCCCTGACCGGGCCTTCACGACGGGGAAATGTGCAATGCGGACACCATGGGACAGCGGCAGGGCGAATCCGAGGGCGGGCGTCTGGCTTGCGGGTGCGCTGGCCTGTTCGCTGGCCGCGCCGGCGTTCGCACAGCAGGGACAACCGACGGTGGAGCAATTGCAGAAACGGCTGGAATCGCTGGAACGCCGCCTCGGCCTGAGCGCGGATGGCGAAACCGCGGGCCAAAGCGAAGGTGCTGGGCTCGCCGACCTGGACCAGCGCCTGCGCATCATCGAGCGCAAGCTGGAACTGCAGGAAGAGGACCGCATCGCCAAGGCCAAGGAAGCGCCGGTGGTGACGGTCAACGACAAGGGCGCGTCGCTGAAGTCGGCCGACAGCGCCTACGAAGTGAAGATCCGCGGCCTGCTGCAGGGCGACGGACGTTTCTTCACTTCCGGCGAGGCCAGCGGCACCAACGACACCTTCCTGTTGCGCACCGCGCGCCCGACCATCGAAGGCACCCTGGGTGGCTGGGTCGGCTTCCGCTTCACCCCGGAATTCGCCGGCGACAGCGCCAGCATCGTCGATGCCTACGCCGACCTGAAGTTCAGCCCGGCGGCGACGGTGCGGCTGGGCAAGTTCACCTCGCCGGTCGGGCTGGAGCGCCTGCAATCCTCGTCGGCGCTGTCCGACGTCGAGCGCGCGCTGCCCAGCGAGATCGCGCCGAACCGCGACATCGGCGTGCAACTGCAGGGCGACCTGGCGCAGGGCCGCATCGGTTATGCGATCGGCGTGTTCAACGGCACGGTGGACGGGCGCGACGCGATCACCAGCAACCCCGACAACGAATTCGAGTACGCCGGACGCGTGTTCTTCGAGCCGTTCAAGAACGACGCCGGTTTCTGGTCCGGCCTGGGCTTCGGCCTCGGCGCCAGCATCGGCGACGTGCGCGGCAGCGGCAACAACTTCCTGCCGCGCTACCGCACGCCGGGGCAGCAGCAGTTCTTCGCCTATCGCAGCGCGGTCAGCGCGGTCGGCACGCACACGCGCTGGTCGCCGCAGGCGTATTTCTACCGCAACGCTTTCGGCCTGCTGGCCGAGTACATCGAAGCGAAGCAGGAATTGCAGGTCGGAACGACGACCCGCTACCTGGAGAACACCGCCTGGCAGGCCACCGCCAGCTACGTGCTGACCGGCGAGGACGCCAGCTATCGCGGCGTGGTCAGGCCCTCGCATCCGTTCGCGCCCGGCAAGGGAGGATGGGGCGCGTGGGAGCTGGTCGGCCGTTACGGCGAACTGGACGTGGACGACGCGACCTTCCCGCTGTTCGCCGACCCCGCAGCATCGGCCAGCAAGGCCAAGGCCTGGACGCTGGGCGTCAACTGGTACCTGACCAGCAACCTGAAGCTGGTCGCCAACTACCTGGACACCACGTTCGAAGGCGGTGCCGCGGCGGGCGCGGATCGCGAAGACGAGAAAGCCGTGTTCACCCGATTGCAGGTTGCGTTCTGAACCCCCAGGAACCCTCACCATGAAGAACCATCGACCCATCCGCACGCTGCTGCTGGCTTTCGGCCTGACCGTCGCCGCCGCCGCGGCCGCCAAGGACGTGGAACTGCTCAACGTGTCGTACGACCCGACCCGCGAGTTCTACAAGGATTTCAATGCCGCCTTCGCCGCCGACTGGAAGGCGAAGAAGGGCGACAACGTCCGCGTGGAAACCTCGCACGGCGGTTCCGGCAAGCAGGCGCGTGCGGTGATCGACGGCCTGGAAGCCGACGTGGTCACCCTGGCGCTGGCCTACGACGTCGATTCGATTGCGCAGAAGGCCAAGCTTTTCCCGGCCAACTGGCAGAAGCGGCTGCCGGACAACAGCGCGCCGTACACCTCGACCATCGTGTTCCTGGTGCGCAAGGGCAACCCGAAGCAGATCAAGGATTGGCCCGACCTGTTGCGTCCGGGCGTTTCGGTGATCACGCCGAACCCGAAGACCTCCGGCGGTGCGCGCTGGAATTACCTGGCCGCGTGGTCGTACTTCGATTACATCTTCAAGGGCGACATCGAGAAGGTGCGGCGCAGCATGGTCGCGCTGTTCAAGAACGTGCCGGTGCTGGACACCGGCGCGCGCGGCGCCACCACCACCTTCGTCCAGCGCGGCATCGGCGACGTGCTGCTGGCGTGGGAGAACGAGGCCTTTTTGTCGGTCGAGGAACTGGGTCCGGACAAGTTCGACATCGTGGTGCCGCGCAAGTCGATCCTGGCCGAACCGCCGGTGGCGCTGGTGGACAAGAACGTCGACAAGCACGGCACCCGCGAAGTCGCCCAGGCCTACCTGCAGTTCCTGTATTCGCCGACCGGGCAGAAGTTGGCGGCGAAGCACTACTATCGTCCGCGCCATCCCGAATACGCCGATCCGGCCGACGTCGCGCGCTTCCCGAAGGTGGAACTGGTGACCCTCGACCAGGCGTTCGGTTCGTGGGCGAAGGCGCAGGCCACGCATTTCGCCGACGGCGGCGAATTCGACAAGATCCAGGCGGCGAAGTAGGCCGAATATCGCGATGAGCGTTTCCGTTCTTCCCCGCGTACTCAAGCCCCTGCGATCGCGACGGGTCATGCCCGGGTTCGGCCTGAGCCTGGGCTACACGCTGTTCTGGCTGGGCCTGATCGTGCTGGTGCCGCTGACCGGCCTGTTCGTCAAGGCCAGCGGCCTGGGCCTGTCGGGCCTGTGGCAGGTGTGGACCGAACCTCGCGTGCTGCATGCGTTGGGATTGAGTTTCGGCACTGCATTGGCAGCAGCGGCGTTCAACGCGGTCGCCGGCACGCTGGTGGCGTGGGTGTTCGTGCGCTATTCGTTTCCGGGCCGGCGCTTCTTCGATGCGTTGATCGACCTGCCGTTCGCGCTGCCCACCGCGGTGGCGGGCATCGCCTTGACCGCGCTGTATGGCTCGAACGGCTGGATCGGGCGCTGGCTGGAAGCGGCCGGCATCAAGGTCGCGTACACCCCGCTGGGCATTACGGTCGCGCTGGTGTTCATCGGCCTGCCGTTCGTGGTCCGCGTGGTGCAGCCGGTATTGGCCGAAACCGAGCGCGAACTGGAGGAAGCCGCCGCGACGCTCGGCGCGAACCGCTGGCAGACCGTGTGGAAGGTGGTGCTGCCGACGTTGTGGCCGGCGGTATTGGCCGGTTTCGCGTTGGCCTTCGCGCGCGGCGTCGGCGAATACGGTTCGGTGATCTTCATCGCCGGCAACCTGCCGTCGGTCACCGAGATCGCGCCCTTGCTGATCACCATCAAGCTGGAGGAATTCGACTACGCGGGCGCCACCGCGATCGCGGCGGCGATGCTGCTGCTGTCGTTCGCGCTGCTGCTGGCGGTGAACACGTTGCAGGCGAAACTTGCACGCGCGGAAAAGCGGGCAGGGGGCTAGGATGGGCGACGTCGCCACCACCGCATCCACGATCGCAATCGCCGTGCCTTCCGAATTGTTCCGCGATCCCGCCGAAGGAAGACCCGCCGCCGAGCACGGTCGGCGCGTGCGTTCGCGCTCGGCGGTGACCGAGCCGCGTTGGGCGCAGGCCTTGCTGATCCTCGGCGCGCTGGGCTTCCTGCTGGCCTTCCTGCTGTTGCCGCTGGTGCTGGTGTTCGCGGAAGCGCTGCGCGGCGGCTGGCAGGTGTTCGCCGAGGCGGTGACCGAGGCGGACGCATGGAGCGCGGCCAGGCTGACCCTGATCGTCACCGGCATCGTGGTGCCGCTGAACCTGTTGTTCGGCGTCGCCGCGGCCTGGGCGATCAGCAAGCACCAGTTCCGCGGCAAGCGCTGGCTGGTCACCCTGATCGACCTGCCGTTCGCGGTGTCGCCGGTGGTCGCCGGCTTGATCTACGTGCTGATCTTCGGCGCGCAGGGCTGGGCGTATTCGCTGATCGACGAAGGCTGGCACGCGTCGCTGCCGCTGTTCGGCGAATTCACCGTGCAGTTGCCGAAGATCATCTTCGCCCTGCCGGGTATCGTGCTGGCGACGGTGTTCGTCACCTTCCCGTTCATCGCCCGCGAGCTGATGCCGCTGATGGAACAGCAGGGCACCGACGAGGAACTGGCCGCGCTGAGCCTGGGCGCGAGCGGCTGGCAGACGTTCTGGCGGGTGACCCTGCCGAACATCCGCTGGGCGCTGCTGTACGGCGTGCTGTTGTGCAGCGCGCGCGCGATGGGCGAATTCGGCGCGGTGTCGGTGGTGTCCGGGCACATCCGCGGGCGCACCAACACGCTGCCGCTGCACGTGGAGATCCTCTACAACGAATACCAGTACAGCGCGGCCTTCGCCGCGGCCTCGCTGCTGGTGCTGAGCGCGCTGGTCACGCTCGCATTGAAGACCTGGCTGGAATGGCGCCACAGCGAAGCGCTGGCGGCGAGCCACCGGCATTGACGGGGCGGGAGTGTTTTTGGACGCGGATCGACACGGAAAAAGCGGATGGAAGAAAGTCCATTAAAAAAGCTTTATCCGTTCTGATCCGCGTGATCCGTGTCAGAAAGTCCTTATCGGAATCCATCATGAGCATCCGCATCGAAAAACTGGGCAAGCGTTTCGGCGCGTTCACCGCGCTGGACGACATCGACCTGGACATCCGTCCCGGCGAGCTGCTCGCGCTGTTGGGACCGTCGGGTTCGGGCAAGACCACGCTGTTGCGGGTGATCGCCGGGCTGGAGCAGGCCGACAACGGCCGGGTGCTGTTCGATGGTCGCGACGCGACCCGGCTCAGTGTGCAGGAACGCCGCGTGGGCTTCGTGTTCCAGCACTATGCGTTGTTCCGCCACCTGAACGTGCGCGACAACATCGCCTTCGGCCTGCGCGTGCGCCGCGGCGCCGAACGCTGGCCCGAGAAGCGCATCCGCGAGCGCGTGACCGAACTGCTGTCGCTGGTGCAGCTGGAAGGGTTGGAGTCGCGCTATCCGGCGCAGCTGTCCGGCGGCCAGCGCCAGCGCGTGGCGCTGGCGCGCGCGCTGGCGATCGAACCGAACGTGCTGTTGCTGGACGAACCTTTCGGCGCGCTGGACGCGCAGGTTCGCCGCGATCTGCGCCGCTGGCTGCGCGAACTTCACGACCGCACCGGGCTGACCACGATCTTCGTCACCCACGACCAGGAAGAAGCGCTGGAGCTGGCCGACCGCGTCGCCATCCTCAACCGTGGGCGCATCGAGCAGCTCGGCAGTCCGGCCGAAGCCTACGACGCCCCGGCCACGCCGTTCGTGTATTCGTTCGTCGGCGAAGTGAATCGCCTGCCCGGCGAGCGCCGTGACGCTGGGCTGACCGTGGCCGGCGCGCATTTCGCTGCGCCGCCGGAAACCTTGGCCGGCGAAGGTGCGGTGGAGTTGTTCGTGCGCCCGGAAGACTTCGATGTCGGCGTCGACGGTGCGGGCTGGGATGCCGTGGTGCTGGGCAGCCAGCGCAGCGGCCCGCGCCTGCGCCTGCGCGCGCGCCTGCAGGCGGGGCAGGGCGAGGAAGTCGAAATCGAACTGCCGGCCAGCGAACGCGCGCCCGAGGCCGGCGCGCAGGTGCGTTTGTCGCCGCGGCGCTACGGCGTGTTTCCCGCGTCGGCCACAGCCTAAAACGTATCTCGTAGGGTGGGCACGCTTTTCGTGCCCACCGAATGCGACAGGATGGTGGGCACGAAAAGCGTGCCCACCCTACGGGTCAATTCCAGCTCAACACGACCTTGCCGGACTTGCCGCCTTCCATCAGGTCGAAGCCCTGCTGGAATTCGTCGATCGGCAACTGGTGGGTCAGCACCTTGCCCAGCGGGAAACCGCCCAGCACCAGCTGGGTCATCTTGTACCAGGTCTCGTACATCTTGCGGCCGTAGATGCCGTGCAGGGTCAGGCCCTTGAAGATGATCTTGTCCCAGTCCACGCCGGCGCCCTTGGGCATGATGCCGAGCATCGCGATCTTGCCGCCGTTGTACATGCAGTCGAGCATGTCGGCGAAGGCGCGCGGGTTGCCGCTCATTTCCAGGCCCACATCGAAGCCTTCCATGTGCAGGTCGGCCATCACGTCCTTCAGCGACTGGTTGGCCACGTTGACCACGCGCGTCGCGCCCATGTCGGCGGCCAGCTTCAACCGGTAGTCGTTGACGTCGGTGACGACCACGTTGCGCGCGCCGATGTGCTTGCAGATGCCCGCGGCGATCACCCCGATCGGGCCGGCGCCGGTGATCAGCACGTCTTCGCCGACCACGTCGAACTCCAGCGCGCAGTGCGCGGCGTTGCCGAACGGATCGAAGAACGCGGCCAGTTCCGACGGGATCTGGTCGGGGATCGGCCACAGGTTGCTGGCCGGCATCACGATGTATTCGGCGAACGCGCCGTCGCGGTTGACGCCGATGCCGACGGTGTTCGGGCACAGATGCTGGCGGCCGGCGCGGCAGTTGCGGCAATGGCCGCAGACGATGTGGCCTTCGGCCGAAACGCGCTGGCCGACCTTGTAGCCGGTCACGCCGGGGCCGAGTTCGACGATGCGGCCAACGAATTCGTGGCCGATCACCAGGCCCGGCTTGATCGTGCGCTGGCTCCATTCGTCCCACAGGTAGATGTGCAGGTCGGTGCCGCAGATCGCGGTCTTCTCCAGCTTGATCAGCACTTCGTTGGCGCCCGGCGTCGGCACCGGCACCTGTTCCATCCAGATGCCCTTGCCGGCTTCGCGCTTGACCAGCGCCTTCATCGTGTCCTGGGTCATGAGCTGTGTTCCGGCTGCGGATTCGAGGGCGCGGATTATACGCCGCGGGGTCGCTGCCACCGGCAGATCGAACCGAATTCCCGGGCGGATTCGCCATGAATCCGCGGCAATCGAAAGTTTCGCTCGCCGCGGTTGTCGAATGTGCCTCAACCGGCGGCGCAGGCGGGTATGATGCCGGTCCTTTTCCGCGGCCCCCGGGCCGACCCCACCGGAACCCGTTGCATGCGCATCCTGCTTGCCCGCCATGGCGAAACGCCATGGAACGCCGAAGGCCGCTACCAGGGCCAGATCGACATCCCGCTTTCGCCGGTCGGCGAAGCGCAGGCCGCGGCGCTGGGCCAGCGCCTGCGCGAACTGCAGATCGACCGCGCGGTGGCGTCGCCGCTGTCGCGTGCGCGTCGCACCGCAGAGCTGGCGCTCGGCGAAGCGCGCGCCGAACTGCTGGGCATCGATCCGGATCTGCAGGAAATCGCCCATGGCGAATGGGAAGGCCTGCTGGCCAGCGATATCCACGAAAAGGATCCGGCGCGCCTGCGCGCATGGCGCGAGGAGCCCGACACCGTGCTGATGCCCGGCGGCGAATCGCTGCGCCACGTGCTGGACCGTTCGTGGCGCGGGCTGGCGCGGGCGATGGAAGGCCTCGGCGATGAAGATACCTTGCTGGTGGTCGCGCACGACGCGGTCAACCGCGTGCTGTTGTGCCGCATCCTCGGCCTGCCGTTGTCGAAGCTGTGGACCTTCCGCCAGGCGCCGACCACGATCAACCTGCTGGAAGGCCCGGGCATCGACTCCCTCGAAGTCGTCCGCCTCAACGATTGCGCGCACCACACGCCGTTCTTCGGCGAGGCGAAGCACCGGGCGCTGTAACCCTTCACGGAGGCCGGATGAGCTGGAGGACGACCTGGTTCGGCAGCGAACGGCCCAGCCGCGGTTGGGCCGTGGCGGTAAGCGCGCTGATGGGAATCATGTTGCTTGGGCTGGGCGGCCTCTTCGTCCGCTTCGTCCCGGTGGCCGGCATGCGTGGCGTGCCCATGGTCATCGTCTTCGGGGTTTTCGGCGCGGCGTCGACCCTCGCATTGGTGGTGTTTTCGGCGCGCGAGGGCAGGCTGCGGCCGGGCAACGGATTCGTGCAAACCGCCGGCCGTTTGCTCGCGATAACCCTGTTCATGCCGGCTTTGCTGGGCTTCTGCGCCTGGGCATCGGTCTGCAAGGCCCTGCCGTGGGCCTACACCCGCGCATTCGGAGTGCCGCACGAAGAGCGAACGGTGATGCGGACCGACTATTCCCATCGCCGCCGCAGTTGCGATTACCGACTGGAAGGCGGCGCCATGGAGAACTCGATGCCCGGTTACCTGTGCATTCCCGAGTCGTACTACCGCCAGCATCCGGACCAGGACGTGGAAGTGGTGATCTACGGCAGGAAGTCGGCGCTGGGCTTCAGCGTGCAAGGCGTGCGTTCGGTGCAATGAACAGGAATCTCGCCGACTGGCTCGACTACATCGAGCGACAACACCCCAGGTCCATCGAGATGGGTCTCGACCGCGTGCGCGAAGTCGCGCAGCGGCTCGGCCTGAAACAACCGGCGAAGCGCACCATCATCGTCGGCGGCACCAACGGCAAGGGTTCCACCGTCGCCTTCATCGAAGCCATCGCCCGCGCCGGCGGCTGGAAGGTCGGCGCGTACACCTCGCCGCACCTGCTGCGCTACAACGAGCGCGTGCGCATCGATGGCGAAGAGGTTGGCGATGCCGCGTTGACCGAAGCGTTCGAGGCCGTCGAGGCTGCGCGCGGCGACGTGCCGCTGACCTACTTCGAATTCGGCACGCTGGCCGCGTTGTGGCTGTTCCAGCGCTCCGCGCTCGACCTCGCCGTGCTCGAAGTCGGCCTGGGTGGGCGCCTCGACGCGGTCAACATCGTCGATGCCGACGTCGCGGTGATCACCACCGTCGATATCGACCATGTCGATTGGCTCGGCCCGGACCGCGAAAGCATCGGCGCGGAGAAGGCCGGCATCGCCCGTGCGTGGAAACCGCTGGTGCTGGGCGAAATCGACCCGCCTTCCAGCGTACTGCGCCGCGCCTACGCCATCGGCGCCAGCGCGATCCGCGCGGGCAGCGATTATTTCCACGATCCGGTCGACGCCACCCATTGGCGCTGGCGCGAGGTCGGCTTCGAAATGGAACTGCCGAATCCGCAGCTCGCCGCGCCCGCGCAGCAGGCCAATGCCGCCGCGGCGGTCGCCGCGTTGCGCGCCCTGGACGCGCGCCTGCCGCTTTCCGCGTTCGCCGCGGGCATCGCCGGCGCGCAGTTGCCGGGACGTCTGCAGCGTTTCGAATTCGACGGCGTGGAGATCCGCGTCGACGTGGGCCACAACCCGCAGGCCGCGCGCGAACTCGCGGCGTGGCTGCGCGCGCATCCGGTTCCCGGCCGCACGCTGGCGGTCTTCGCCGCATTGGCCGACAAGGACGTGGCGCCGGTTGTCGAGGCCTTCGACGGCCTGGTCGACGGTTGGCATCTCGCCGGCATCGACGACGCCGGTGCGCGCAACCAGGACGCAGGCGCGCTCGCCGCCAAGCTCGCGCCCACCGGTGCAGGCGCGGGCGCGCGCCATGCCACCGTCGCGCGGGCGCTGCTCGCGGCTTTGGCGCAGGCGCAGGCGGACGACCGCGTGCTGGTGTTCGGCTCGTTCCACACCGCCGCCGCCGCGCTGGACGCCTTGCGTTCAGGCGAATGACGGGGAGGCCCGCGAAGCCGGGCCTATAATCCGGCGCGGCATTCCCGCCGTGTTCCGGTTCCCCGATGGATACGACCCTGAAGCAGCGCCTGATCGGCGCCGTCGTGCTGATCGCCCTGGCGGTGATCTTCCTGCCCATGCTGATCAAGGGACCCGCGCCGGACAGCGGCGTGTCCGATGTGTCGACCAAGGTGCCGGATGCGCCGGAAGGGCAGTTCGTCGAAATCCCGTTGAACACCGTCGGCGAAGTGCCGGCCGGTGGCGCGGTCGGGTTGAAGCCGGGCGAGCCGGCCGCGCCCGCAGCCAGCGAAGCGATCCCGCTGGGCGCGGATGCCGCCGCGCCGGCCTCCACCACCTTGCCCGAAGCGACCGCGGCGGGCGATTACGCGGTCAACTTCGGCGCCTATGCCACGCCCGCCGACGCGGCGCAGATGGTGGCGATGCTGAAGAAGGCGCAATTGCCCGGCTTCAGCGAATCGACCACGATCAACGGCAAGCCGGCCTACCGCGTGCGCATCGGCCCGTATGCCGACCGCGCCCAGGCCGAAATCGTCCGCCTCGAGGCGGTGAAGGTACGCAGCGATGTCAACGCGCAGGTCGTGGCGCTGGATGCGCCGACCGCCGTGGCGACGCCTGCGACCGCCAGCACGGCGCAGGCCGCGCCCAGTGCGGCGGTCACCACCCAGGCGCTGCCGCCGGAACCGCCGAAGCCGGCTGCCCCGAAGCCCGAGCCGGCCAAGCCGGTCGCCACGACTGCGCCGAAGCCCGCCGAGACCAAGCCGGTCACGCCCCCGGTGGCCGCACCCAAGCCGACCACGACCGCCGCTCCTGCGCCCTCGGCTACCGGCTACGCGGTGCAGGTCGGCGCTTTCGCCAATGCCGCCAGCGCCACCGCCTTGCGCGACAAGCTGCGCGCCAGCGGTTTCAGCGCCTTCATCGAGCAGGTGAAGACCGACAGCGGCACGCAGAACCGCGTCCGCGTCGGCCCCGTCGCCACCCGCGCCGCCGCCGACCAGCTCAAGTCGCAGGTCGCCGCCAAGGCCGGGATCAGCGGCCAGGTGCGTCCGCATCCCTGAGCCGGAAGGCCCGTGCCGCGACGAAATCCGATGTGGGAGCGACGTAAGTCGCGAAGCTTTGTCGCGCCCCATTCGCGACTTACGTCGCTCCCACACCAAGTTTTTATACACATTGGGTTTCTCCGACACCGGGTTTCATCGCCAGGTCGCGGGCGAAGAGGCAGTGAACGCATGCCGACCGAGACAGCCCGCATCGGCTTGCCCATATGCTTGATCTGATCCTGTTCGCCCTCATCTCGGTTTCGGCGCTGTTCGGTCTGATCCGCGGGCTGATCGGCGTGCTGGCCTCGATGGTCGCGTGGTTGCTGGCCGGCTGGGCGGCGTTCCGCTTCGGCGGAACGGTCGCGCTGCAATTCGTCGACGGTCCGCAACCGACCGCGACCGAGCTGTTCGGCGGTTATGCGCTGTGTTTCCTCGCGGTGCTGGTGTTCGTCGGCGTGGTCGGCTGGGTCGTGCGGCGCCTGGTCCATGGCATCGGCCTGTCGGGCGTGGATCGCCTGCTGGGCGGGGCGCTGGGCGCGCTGCGCGGGGTTTTCGTCGCCTGCGTCCTGCTGTTGCTGCTCGGTTTCACCCATGTGCCGCAGGAAGTGGCGTGGCAACGGTCGCAACTGGTGCCGCTGCTGCTGCCGGGCGCGCAATGGCTGCGCGGCTGGCTGCCTGAATGGGCCGCGGCGCAGGCCGATTTTGGCAATGGGACCCGCGCGGGCGATAATAGGCGGCAGATCGACCTGCCCATTCCGCTGGACGAAGGCGTCCCGCAAACCGATTCCCCGTCTTCCTGAAAGACATCCTGGCCCGGTTGGGGCCGAACGGAGAACGCGAAACATGTGCGGCATTGTCGGTATCGTCGGCAACCAGAACGTCGCCGGGCAGCTTTACGACGGCCTGACGGTGCTGCAGCACCGCGGCCAGGACGCGGCCGGCATCGCCACCGCGGACGGCAACAAGCTGCGCCTGCACAAGGGCAACGGCCTGGTCCGCGACGTGTTCAACGCGCAGGGCATGAGCGTGCTGGAAGGCCGCGTCGGCATCGCCCATTGCCGCTATCCAACCGCCGGCTCCGAAGGCATGGACGAGGCGCAGCCGTTCTACGTGAACTCGCCGTACGGCATCGCCCTGGCCCACAACGGCAACCTGATCAACACCGACGCGTTGCGCCAGGAGGTGTTCGCCCAGGACCGCCGCAACGTCAACACCGAATCCGACAGCGAAGTGCTGCTGAACGTGTTCGCGCACGAACTGGGCATGCAGCACACGCTGACGCCGGAAGCGGCGATCCGCGCGGTGGCCGGCGTGCATCGTCGCTGCAAGGGCGGCTACGCGGTGGTCAGCGTGGTGCTGGGCCTGGGCCTGGTGGCGTTCCGCGACCCGCACGGCATCCGCCCGCTGGTGCTGGGCAAGCGCGAGCACAACGAAGGCGTCGAATACATCGTCGCTTCCGAATCGGCGGCGCTGGACATCCTCGGCTTCTCCCGCGTGCGCGACGTGCGCCCCGGCGAGGCCGTGGTCATCACCCCGCGCGGCGAACTGTTCGCCGAAATCTGCGTCGAAACCGGCCAGCATTCGCCGTGCATCTTCGAGTACGTGTATTTCGCCCGCCCGGACTCGATGATCGACAACGTCAACGTGCACAAGGCGCGCATGCGCATGGGCGTGAAGCTGGGCGAGAAGATCCTGCGCCTGCGCCCCGACCACGACATCGACACGGTCATCCCGATCCCCGACACCTCGCGCGACGCCGCGCTGGAAATCTCCAACGTGCTGGGGGTGAAGTACCGCGAGGGCTTCATCAAGAACCGCTACGTCGGCCGCACCTTCATCATGCCGGGGCAGGGCGAGCGGGTGAAGTCGGTGCGCCGCAAGTTGAACCCGATCAACCTGGAGTTCCGCAACCGCGTGGTGCTGCTGGTCGACGATTCCATCGTGCGCGGCACCACCAGCCAGCAGATCGTGCAGATGGCCCGCGACGCCGGCGCGCGCAAGGTCTACCTGGCCAGCGCCGCGCCGCCGGTGCGCCATCCGAACATCTATGGCATCGACATGCCGGCCGCCGACGAACTGGTCGCGCACGGCCGCAGCATCGAGGAGATCGAGAAGCTGCTCGGCTGCGACTGGCTGGTCTACCAGGACCTGGAAGACCTGGAAGCGGCAGTGCGCGAAGGCAACCGCGAGTTGACCCAGTTCGATTCGTCGTGCTTCGACGGCAAGTACGTCACCGGCATCGAACCGGGCTATTTCGAGCGCATCCAGCAACTGCGCTCCGACGAGGCCAAGCACAAGCGGCGGGCTTGATGGCTCAATGCGTCGTCATTCCGGCGCAAGCCGGAATCCATTTTGCCGGTGCTTCCGATTTTCAAGCGAAAGACAGGAGCGATATGGATCCCAGCTTGCGCCGGGATGACGGCAAAAAGCGAAAGCGTGATGATTTCTCTTTTTGATGCCGCCCGCGCCTGCCTCGACGCCGCCGATCCGGTGGAAAAGGTCGCCCTGACCCAGCATCACGCCGCCGCCTTCGCGCGCGGCGAACTCGCCGTTCCCGACGGCGCGCCATCGCCCGAACCGATCCGCATGCCCGGCCGGCCGCCGTTGCCGGGGCTGGTGCACCCGCGCGAGCTGCCGCGGCGCGGCTTCGGCACGCAGGAAGGACGCGCTGCGTTCATCCACGCGGTCGCGCACATCGAACTGAACGCCATCGACCTGGGCTGGGATGCGGTCTACCGCTTCCGCGGGTTGCCGCATGCGTTCTACGCGGACTGGGTATCGGTGGCGAACGACGAATCGCGCCATTTCGCGTTGCTGCGCGAGCGTTTGCGCGAACTCGGACACGATTACGGCGATTTCGATGCGCACAACGGCTTGTGGGAGATGTGCGAGAAGACCGCGCACGACGGCCTGGCGCGGATGGCGTTGGTGCCGCGTGTGCTGGAAGCGCGCGGGCTGGATGTGACCCCGGGGATGATCGTCAAGTTGCGTTCGCTCGGCGACGACGCCACTGCCGATATCCTCGAAATCATCCTGCGCGAGGAAGTCTCCCATGTCGCCGCCGGTTCGCGCTGGTATCGCTGGTATTGCGAACAGCAGGACGTCGAGCCGCGTTCGCGCTTCCGTGAATTGCTGCGGGAGTACGCAGGCGGTTACCTGCATGGACCGTTCAATCTAGAAGCGCGATTGCAGGCGGGGTTCGACGAGGACGAGCTGGCGGCGCTGGAAGCTGGCGCCTGATTCTCCCTGGTGGGAGCGACGTAAGTCGCGATGCTTTCCGTTCAAGCTGCCGTGTACTTCGATCGGTAGAGCGCGTCGAAATCCTGTTCGCGACTTACCTCGCTCCCACGTCAGATTTTCTTGAGATCCGCACGGTTTTCATCCACCCGCAACACCGACCCCTGCTCGTACCAGTCGCCGAGCACGATCCGCTGGCAAGCATGGCCGCCGACGTCCAGGTCATGGATCGCCGGCCGATGCGTATGCCCATGGATCAGCGTATCGATGCCGTAACGGGCGAAAGTCGCCTCGACCGTCGCCGGGGTCACGTCGGTGATCGTCTCGAACTGCGCGCGGTTGTCGCCCTTCATCTCTTTCTGTCGGGCCATGCTGGCCGCGCGCGCCTGCGCGGCGAAGGCGAGGCGCGCGGCCAGCGGCTGGGCGAGGAACTGCGCCTGCCACGCCGGGTTACGGGTCTGCGCGCGGAACTGCTGGTAGGCGACATCGTCCGTGCACAACAGATCGCCGTGCATCAGCAAGGTCGGCTTGCCGTAAAGCACCACCACGGCCGGATCGGGCAGGATGCGGAAGCCCGCGCGTTGCGCGTATTCGTCGCCGACCAGGAAATCCCGGTTGCCGCGGATGAAATACACCGGCACCCCGGCATCCGCCACTTCACGCAGGTGCGCGGCCACGTAGGCGCCGACTTCGGAACTGTCGTCATCGCCGACCCAGGCCTCGAACAGGTCGCCGAGGATGTACAGCGCATCGGCCCCACGGACTTCTTCGCGGAGGAAACGGCCGAACAATTCGGTGACTTCGGGCCGGCTGGCGTCGAGGTGCAGGTCGGAGATGAAGAGAGTGGCCATGCGGGGATTCTAAGTCGTGCGAGAGGCGCTTGACTTCCCCCTTTGAAAAAGGGGGGATTGAGGGGGATTTGCTCCCGAAGCGCAAATCCCCCGCCGCCTGCTGCGCAGGCGCCCGCCCCTTTTGCAAAGGAGGCTAAAATGCACGCCTCATTTTGCCCGAGCCCCGCATGACCTGCCGCACCCGTTTCGCCCCTAGTCCCACCGGCTACCTGCACATCGGCGGCGCGCGCACCGCGCTGTACTGCTGGCTGGAGGCGCGCCACCGCGGCGGCGAATTCATCCTGCGCATCGAAGACACCGATCGCGAACGCAGCACCCAGGCGGCGATCGATGCGATCCTCGAGGCGATGGAGTGGCTGGGCCTGGATTACGACGAAGGCCCGATCTACCAGACCGACCGCGTCGCCCGCTACAGGGAAGTCGCCGAACAACTGGTCGCCGCCGGCAAGGCCTATTACGCCTACGAGACCAAGGAAGAACTCGACGCGATGCGCGAAGCCGCGATGGCCAAGCAGGAGAAGCCGCGCTACAACGGCGCCGCGCGCGAGCTGAACCTGCCGTACCGCGACGATCCGAACCGGGTGATCCGCTTCAAGAACCCGACCGAGGGCGTGGTCGCCTTCGACGACCTGATCAAGGGCCGCATCGAGATCGCCAACCGCGAACTCGACGACATGGTGATCTTCCGCCCGGACGGTTACCCGACCTACAACTTCGCCGTGGTTGTCGACGACCTCGACATGGGCATCACCGAAGTGATCCGCGGCGACGACCACATCAACAACACGCCGCGGCAGATCAATCTGTACGAAGCGCTCGGTGCGCCGGTGCCGAAGTTCGCGCACATGCCGATGATCCTGGACGAGCAGGGCGCCAAGCTGTCCAAGCGCACCGGCGCGGCCGACGTGATGCAGTACAAGGACGCCGGCTATCTGCCGCACGCACTGATCAATTACCTGGCGCGGCTGGGCTGGTCGCACGGCGACCAGGAGCTGTTCTCGCGCCAGGAACTGATCGATCTGTTCGACGTGAAGGACGTCAATTCGAAGGCCGCGCGCCTCGACATGGCCAAGCTGGGCTGGGTCAACCAGCATTACCTGAAGAGCGACGATCCGCAGTCCATCGCCCCGCAGCTCGAATACCAGCTGCGCAAGCTCGGCCTCGACCTCGCCAACGGCCCGAAGCCGGTCGACGTGGTCGTCGCCTTGCGCGATCGCGTGCAGACCTTGAAGGAAATGGCCGAGAAGGCCGTGGTCTGGTACGTGCCGCTGGAAAACTACGACGAGGTCGCCGTCGCCAAGCACCTGAAGCCGGAAGCCGCGACCCCGCTGTCCAAGGCGCGCGAGCTGCTGGCCGCGTTGGGCGAGTGGAGCGCCGAAACGGTTTCGACCGCCTTGCACGACGCGGCCGCGCAGCTCGGCCTGGGCATGGGCAAGGTCGCGCAACCGCTGCGCGTGGCGATCACCGGCACCCAGGTCAGCCCGGACATCTCCCAGACCGTGTACCTGGCCGGCAGGGACGAGGCGCTCAAGCGGATCGGCGCGGCGGTTGAAATGGCGTCGAAAGGCGCCTAAATAGGGATCATGGCCAGCAAGCACGCCTGCACCGACCCCAAGCACCACGTCCACGACGCCCGCGGCTTCGTGGCGGCGGTCGAGCTCGCCTGCCAGGAACGCGGCCTGCGGCTGACCCCGATCCGCGCGCGCGTGCTCGAACTGATCGCGCAGGCCGGCAAGCCGGTCAAAGCCTACGAGCTGCTGGATTGGGTGCGCGAAGGCAAGTCGGGCAAGGGCGTGGGCGCCGACGCGCCGCCGACCGTTTATCGCGCGCTCGACTTCCTGATGGCCAACGGTTTCGTGCACAAGCTCGAGTCGGTCAACGCCTTCGTCGCCTGCCATCATCCGAACAGCGCGCAGCACTCGGTGCCGTTCCTGATCTGCGACCGCTGCCACAGCGCGGTGGAACTGGAAGACCTGGAAGTGGTGTCGCAGCTGGAAGCGCGGGCCAAGGCGCTGGGTTTCCAACCGCAGGCGCAGACGCTGGAAGTGCACGGCCTGTGCGCGCGCTGCGCCGGCGCGGCCATCTCCACAACCGCTGCAGGAACCGTCGTGGGAGCGACGTAAGTCGCGAACCTTCCAGCGAGACTCCTGCGAAAAGCATTCGCGACCTCCCGGCTGCAGCTCCCCGCAACCACTCTCACGTTGAAGACGCTGGGCAGCTTCACTTCCGGCGATGGACCGGGTGCCGGCGCGGACGGCCGTACAGCGCGCGCAGTTCGTCCTTCGCCGCTTCCAGCGTGGAGCGCCGTTCCGCGGGCAAATCCTCGCCGGCGCGGTTGACGTAGAAGGTGATCATCGACATCGCCGAACGGAACGGATCGGCCTTGCGCCGGTGGCTGGATTCGGCGGAGTCCTTCAGCGACTGCGCGATCCTGCGCGGACTGCGCCAGGTGAACACGCCCTTGTCCAGGTCCAGCGCGTGACTGTTTTCCGTCACTTGCGCCGACCAGCGCTTTTTCGTCGTATGGCGGGAATGGCGGGTGTCGGGCATGGCGGGAGCCATGAATCGGCGAATCCGGATCGATGCAGGGCGGACCTTGTCACCGTGCCGGTTAGCGCAGCGTGGTCAGGAGAATCGCTCGCACCGAACAATCCGCTTTCGGCGGCGGAGCAGGCTGCGCATCGCTTCGGTCATGCCATCGCCGTCGCCAGCTTCGGCGACTGTTCCCGGATCGGCAGGTTGGCGGCCGCGGCGACCAGCGCCAGCGCGATGTCGGCGTACCACATACACGAGTAGTCGCCGAAGCGATCCAGCGCCAAGCCGCCCAGCCACGCGCCGAGGAAACCGCCGACCTGGTGCGAGAGCAGGGTGAAGCCGAACAGGGTGGCGAGGTAACGCGCGCCGAACAGCTTGCCGATGATCCCGGCGGTGGGCGGTACGGTGGCCAGCCAGGTCATGCCGAGGCCGGCAGCGAAGGCGTAGAACACCATCGGCGTCGGCGGCAGCACCAGGTACAGTGCGATCAGCAAGGCGCGGCTGGCGTACATCAGCGCCAGCAGCCACTTCATCCTGTAGCGCTGGCCCAATGCGCCGATGGCCAGGCTGCCGCCGACGTTGAACAGGCCGATCAGCGCGAGCGCGGTGGCCGACACCTTGTCCGACAAGCCGCACAGGGCGATTTCGGTGGGCAGGTGCGTCACCAGGAATGCGATGTGGAAACCGCAGGTGAAGAAACCGACGTGCAGCATCCAGTAACTGCGGTCGCGGAAGGCGATGCGCAGTTGTTCGGACAGGCCGATGCCGGCGTCGACGGTTTGCGCGCTCGCCGCAGCCGCCGGAGCTTCGCGCCTGCGCAGCGGCCAGGCCAGCGGCAGGGTCGCAAGTGCGGCCGCCGCCATCGCCCACATGCCCGCCGCCCAGCCGGCGGCGGAAATCACGGCCTGCGCGAACGGCGCGAACACGAACTGCCCGAACGAACCGCCGGCATTGATGACGCCGGCCGCCATCGAGCGCTGGTCGGCCTCGATGCGTTGCGCCACCGCGCCGATCAGCACCGAAAAGCTGCCCGCGCCCGCGCCTGCAGCGCCGAGGATGCCCAGCGTCAGCACCAGGCCCCATTGCGAGGTGAGGAATGGCGTCAGCGCCATGCCGATCACCAGCAGTGCGCCACCGAAAACCAGAACGCGGCCGGAGCCGCGCTTGTCCGCCCACATGCCGAACAGCGGCTGCGCCGCGCCCCACACCAATTGCGCGACGGCAAGGGCGAAACTGATCTGCACGATGCCCAGCCCGGTGCCGGCACGGATCGGCTGCACGAACAGGCCCAGCGACTGGCGGATGCCCATGGTCACCAGCAGCGTCATCGTGGCGGCCAACAGCAATAGCCAAGGCATGCGAGGGGTCGGGCGGGTCATGCGGGTTCTCCCGGAAGTCGATCGACCAGCGCGTCGAGGTCGCGATGCAGGCGAGCGATCCGTTCCACGCCGAAGCCTTCGTCGATCGCGCGTTGCGCGCATTGCCAGTGCGGCATCGCGGCTTCGAGGCGCTTGCGGCCGGTGGCGCTGAGTTCGACCAGCCGTTGGCGCGCATCCTCGCCGCGGACTTCCTTCAACAGTTTCGCTTCGAGCAAGGGCTTCAGGCCGCGACTCAGGGTAGTGCGGTCCATGCCCAGCTCGTCGGCCAGCTCGCCCAGTGCGCGCGGTCCGTGGCGCGTGCGGCGCAGGATCGAATACTGGTTCAGGCTCAAGCCGACCGCGGCCAGCTCACGGTCGTAGATCTGGGTCACCCGCCGCGCGGCGCGGCGCAGATGGTGGCAGGTACAGGGTGAGGGATCGGATGCCATGCCGGCATGATAGGTGCATATGCACCTATTCCACAAGTCGACTCCGCGAACCAGGCCATGCCAGGGCCTTGTAGAGCCGAGCATGCTCGGCTGCCGTTGCCGTTGCCGTGGCTGTCGTAGAAGCCGGGCTTGTCCCGGCTTGCGTTTGCCATTCGTCGCGAAAACAAGAGCGTGCCGGAACAAGCTCGGCACCCCTGCCTTCGCGGGGCCGGCTCGGCGAAAGCAAAGCGATCGAGCGAGTCCGATCGCGAAAAAGGCAAGAGCAGCCGAGCATGCTCGGCTCTACAAGGCCCGCCGGCGGCTCAGAAGAACAGACGCACGCCGAACGCCACGCTGCGCCCGGGCAGCACCACCGAATCCTTCAGGAACGACGTGTGCACGCGCGCGGTCTGGTCGGTCAGGTTGCTGCCGTCGGCGAACACTTCCCATGCCGCGTGGTCGCCGAAATCGCGGTGGTAGGCCACGTGCGCGTCGACCAGGGTGTAGCCGGCGGTCGGCGTTTCGCCCACGGCCACTTTGTCCTGCTTCGCGTAGCGCAGCGCACCCAGCGAAGCGCGCCAGCTTTCGTTCTCCCAGCGCAACTGCGCGCCGAGGCGCGACGGCGCGATGCGCGGCAGGTTGCCGCCCGACGCCAGCGTGGCGCGCACGGTGTCGCCGTATACGCGCAAGTCCCAGTCGCCGCGGGTTTCGTCGTCGACCAGGTGGAAGGTCGCCTCGCCCTCGAAGCCGCGGAAGCGCGCGTCGGCCTGCGCCCACTGGCGCACCGGCAGGAATTCATCCTCTTCCTCGAAGTGCCATTGCTCGCCGGTATCGACCAGGTAGATGAAGTCGTCGAAGCGGTTGTAGTAGGCCGACGCCTTCGCATCCATCCAGTCGGACTTGTACTGCAGGCCCAGTTCCAGCTGGTTGGCCTTTTCCTCGCCGAGGTTGGCGTTGCCCACTTCGTAGGCCAGCGTGGCCAGGTGCGGACCGTCGGAGAACAGCTCCTCCTCGGCCGGCGCGCGTTCGGCATGGTCCAGGTTGGCGGTCAGCCTCCAGCGTTCGTCGAGCTTCCAGCCGCCGGCCACCGACAGGCTGACCGGCTTGAAGTCGCGTGCAGGCCCGGTGACCGGATCGGCCTTGACGCTGTCGAAGCGCGCGCCGAGGTCTAGCTGGAAATCGCTCCACTGCTTGCGCGCCACGCCGAACACGCCGGCGGCCCGGGTCGTGGTTTCGGGCACGAACGACTCCTCGCCGACCGCCGCGAACGTCGCATCGCTGGCCTGCGCACCGATCGCGCCGCTCCAGCCGCCGCCCCAGGCGAAAGCGGCCTCGACCCGGCCTTCGTCGGCCTTCTTGGTGAACGTGGTGCCCGGCTCGTCGCCTTCGAATTCGACGTGTTCGTAGTCGGTGTGGCCCAAGCTGTAGCGCAGGCTGCTGCCTTCGCCCCACGGCTGGGTCAGGCCACCCTTCAGGTCGTAGCGGTCCTGGCGCATGCGGATCCACACCCCGCGTTCGCCGATCGACAGGTCGCCCGGCTCGCCGGGATTGCCGTAGTCGTCCTCGAAGCGCGACGCCGACGCGCCGACGAAGCCCCAATCGCCCAGCAGCGACGCGCCGACCGCGCCGGTCTTGGTGTCGATGAAGGTGTTGGCCTGCTTGCCGTGGGGCGTGTCGTAGTCCTTGTTGTTGCGGTACACGCCGTCGGCGTGCACGGCGAAGCGGTCGTTGCCGCCGTCGACGCGGAACATGTCGCTGTTGCCGTCGTTGACCGTATCGAAGCGCATCTCGGCGCGGCCGCTGAAACCGTTGTCGATCGGCTGCTCGGCGATGCGGCCGTCGACGATGTTGACGATGCCGCCGATGGCGCCGCTGCCGTAGAGCAGGGTCGAGGGGCCCTTCAGCACTTCGATCTGGTCGGCGAGGAAGGCTTCCACCGCCGGCGAATGGTCCTGGCTGACCGTGGACACGTCGGCGCTGGCCAAACCGCCGCTCAGCACCGCGACGCGCGGGCCGTCCATGCCGCGCAGCACCGGCCGGCCGACGCCGGGGCCGAAGTTGGAGCTCTGCACGCCGGGCAGGCTGGAAATGGTTTCGCCGAGGCTGGCGGCGCGGTTCTCGTCGAGGCGTTCGCCGGCCAGCACCTCGGCCGGCTTGCTCAGCGCATCGGCGGTGTCGCGCAGCGGACTGGCGGTCACCTGCACCTTGTCCAGGTCCTTGACGTGGCGGTCGCCTTCGCCGTGGTGGCGGGTATCGGTGGCGGACTGGTTCGCCGGGTCGCTGGCGACCTGGGCCCAGGCGGGCGAGGCGAGGGCGACGGACAGGGCCAGGGCAAGGCTGGAGCGGGCGAGCAGGGTACCGGGCATGGGGGTCCTCGGGGGAAGATGGGGCTTGAATGATGTTATAATATACCAATATCGGAATCCGACCCCTCCCGAAAGTCATACTTGCCGCCATGGACCCACGCTCCGACAGCTCACTGCGCAGCCTGCTCGACCGCTTCGGCGCCACCGGCTCGATGCTCTGCGCGATCCACTGCGCATTGACCCCGGTGCTGCTGGCGGCGATCCCCTCGCTGGGGCTGTCGGCCTGGTTCGGCAGCGGTTTCGAACTGGGCTTCGTCGGTTTCGTCAGCGTGCTCGGGCTTTTCAGCCTGTTGTGGGGTTACCGCCGCCACCGCAGCTTCCGCGCCTTGGGCCTGCTGCTGGCCGGCTTGGCCGCGCTGTGGGCGGGCGTGCTGGTGCCGGTGCTGCATGCGCCGCCGGTGACCCATGCGGTGGTGATGACCCTCGGCGGCACCCTGGTGGGGCTGGCCCACCTGCTGAATCTGCGCCTCAACCATTGGCATATCCACGACGCGACTTGCGCGCATTGACGCTGCTGCGCATCGTCAATCCCGAGATTCCGCTGCGCGCAATCTCGCGCCCTCGCTACGTACCTCCGATCCCGCCCTTCGGGGCGCCCCCTTACCAAGGGGCTCCGCTGCGTTCGGAGGTCAGGAACGGGGCCGCATGATAGACTTCGCGGCCGATATTCTCGCAACCCCGCACCCAGTGCGGATTTTTGACAGTTTCAGGAGCACGAACATGGGCAAGGGTGATCGCAAGACCGCCAAGGGCAAGCGCTACAACAGCAGCTACGGCAACGCGCGCAAGCAGGTGTCGAAGGGTGCGGTGGTGAGCGCATCGGCAACGGCGAAGAAGGCCGTGGCCAAGGCCCCGGTGAAGAAGGCCGTGGCGAAGAAGGCCGTGGTCAAGGAATAAAGCGCCCTATTCGGGTTGCGCAAAAAAGCCCCGCATCGCGGGGCTTTTTTCGTTCCGGGCCGCGCGGTTATTTGGCGCCGGCTTCGATTTCCGTCCAGACCCGCAGCAGGTTGCCACCGAGGATCTTGCGGATGTCGGCGTTTTTGTAGCCGCGCGCCTGCAGGCCCGCCACCAGCTTCGGGTAATCGGCGACGGTCTTCAGCTCGTTCGGCAGTTCGCCGTCGACGCCGTCGAAGTCGGAACCGATGCCGACGTGGTCGACGCCAATCAGCTTCACCCCGTAGTCGATCTGGTCCAGAACCTGCGCCAGCGTGCTCTGGAGCGGCGGATGGGCCGCTTCCCAGGCCTTGTCGAAGGCTTCGCGCGATTCCTCGGGCTTGCCCTGCGCCTTCAGCTGCGCGTTGCGCTGGTTGAAATCGTTGATCGCACGGAAGTGCGCCTGGGTATTGGCCGCACTGGCCGGGTCAATGAACGCAGTGCCGAACGGCACCTGCACCACGCCGCCCTTGGCCGCAACCGCCTTGGCGAGTTCGTCGCTGATGTTGCGCTCGAAGTCCGGGGTGAAATGGCGGAACGCGGAATGACTGGCGATCACCGGCACCGTGCTCAGCGCGATGGCCTCCTTCGCCGACGCGTCGCCCAGGTGCGAGACATCGACCATGATGCCGACCCGGTTCATTTCCCTGACCACCTCGCGCCCGAACGGGCTCAACCCGTTCCACTTCTTTTCCAGCGTGTACGAGGAATCTGCGATGCGGTTGTTGGCGCTGTGCGCCAGGGTGATGTAGCGCACGCCGCGGTCGAAGAAGAACTTGACGTTGTCGAGCTTGTCGACGAGCGGCGCGCCGTTCTCCATGCCCAGCGGCAGCAGCACACGGCCACCCTGGATCAGGCGCGCGGCGTCCTTCGGCGACGTCAGGATGGCGAACTTGTCAGGGTGGCGCTGCACCAGCGCCTCGATGCCGTCGATCATCGCGTTGGCGGCCTGCCACGCCGAGCCGTCCTCGTCTTGCGCCGCCGAGGTGTAGATCGACATGAAGGCGACATCGAGGCCGCCCGCGCGGGCCTTGGCGTAATCGAATTCGCGGTCCTTCGCTTCCATGCCGAGATCGGCCCAGTGGTCCATCAGGATGCCGGGCGCGTCGATGTGCGTATCGACGATGGTCGCGTCCTGGGCGAGTCGATGCGCGGGGTCATTGGAGGTCTGCGCGAAGGCAGGGGAGACAACGAGAAGGCAGGCCAACGCAAGCGGAGCAAGACGCATAAGGGAACTCCCACGGGTTGAATCGACATTGTGCGGCAATTCGCCGCTTATGTAGGAGCGCCCTTCAGGGTGCGACCCGAACCATGCAAGCGACCTGTCGCGCCCTGAAGGGCGCTCCTACATCAGGCGACGGCCGCTCGCGTAGACGGCCTGGGCCAACCTGCCGCCGAGCCAGTAGCAAAGCTCCGCGGGACGGTCGATGTCCCACAGCGCGAAATCCGCGCGCATGCCCACCTTCAACGCGCCGCGATCGGCCAGGCCCAGCGCCTTTGCCGCGTTGACCGTGGCGCCGCGCAGTGCTTCCTCGGGCGTCAGGCGGAAATGAGTGCAGGCCAGCTGCATCGCCTGGCGCAACGACAGCAGCGGCGAAGTACCGGGATTGCAGTCGGTGGCCACGGCCATCGGAACGCCATGTTCGCGGAACGCAGCGAGCGGCGGCAAGCGGGTTTCGCGCAGTACGTGGAAGGCGCCCGGCAACAACACCGCCACGGTACCGGCGGCGGCCATCGCCTTGACCCCGTCCTCCGAGGTGTACTCGACGTGGTCGGCGGACAGGCCATCGAACTCCGCGACCAGCGCCGCACCCTGGCCATCGCTCAATTGGTCGGCATGCAGCTTGACCGGCAGTCCCAGAGCACGCGCCGCTTCGAACACGCGACGGGTCTGTGCTGCGTCGAAGCCGATGCGTTCGCAGAAGGCGTCGACCGCATCGACCAGGCCTTCGGCATGCAGCTTCGGCAGCCATTCGACGACCGCATCGATGTAGTCGTCCGCTCGCTCCGCGTATTCCGGCGGCAGCGCATGCGCAGCCAGATAGGTGGTGCGCACCATCACGCCGAGTTTCTCGCCAAGCCGGCGGGCGACACGCAGCATCTTGCGTTCGCCGTCGAAGTCCAGGCCGTAGCCGGATTTGATCTCAAGCGTGGTCGCGCCGTCGGCGATCAGGGCGCGGGCGCGCGGCAGCGACTGCACCAGCAGTTCCTCCTCGCTGGCGCCTCGAGTCGCGCGTACGCTGGATACGATGCCGCCGCCGCTGCGGGCGATTTCCTCGTAGCTGGCGCCCTGCAGGCGTTGTTCGAATTCGCCCGCGCGATCGCCGGCGAACACCAGGTGGGTATGGCAATCGACCAGGCCGGGCGTGATCCAGCCCTTGGCTTCGATCACTTCGTCGGCGAGGGTAATCGGGTCGCCGGGCAAGGCGTCACGGGGTCCGACGAACGTCAGCAGGCCGTCCTTCCAGCCCAGCGCCCCGTTCTCGATGGCGCCGTAGCCGTGCGCGCCATCGAGCGTGGCCAGCGAAGCGCCGACGATCAGGCCATCCCATTGGTTTCGCGATTCGCCCATGCGGTCATTGTACGCAGGGCTGCCTTGGTGGAGCGGCTACGGCCGCGATGGGCGTTCTCGCGAAAGCGCAATCGCGGCCGTAGCCGCTCCCACCAGGCTGGCTTTGCCGGACTTACAATCGACGCATGAACGAGCCCATCGCTGTGCGTGTTCCTGCCGGCTGGCGCCTGCCGGGCGTGGCCAACCTGCATTCGCACGCGTTCCAGCGTGCGATGGCCGGTTTGGCCGAGCGGCAGACGAACCCGGAGGACTCCTTCTGGACCTGGCGCGAAACCATGTACCGTTTCGCTGCGCGGATGACTCCCGAAAGCAATTACGCCGTCGCCCGCCAGTTGTATGCGGAAATGCTCGAAGCCGGTTACACCACGGTCTGCGAATTCCACTACGTCCACCACCGACCCGACGGCGCGCCTTACGCAGACCCGGCGGCGATGTCGCAGGCG
The DNA here is from genome assembly GCF_017939625.1 of Pseudoxanthomonas helianthi. Classification (GTDB taxonomy): domain Bacteria; phylum Pseudomonadota; class Gammaproteobacteria; order Xanthomonadales; family Xanthomonadaceae; genus Pseudoxanthomonas_A; species Pseudoxanthomonas_A helianthi. The sequence goes on along the minus strand of NZ_JAGKTC010000001.1, from coordinate 66,642 downwards.
CTGGTTGCCGCCGCGCGCGATACCGGCATCCGCCTGACCTTGCTGCCGGTGCTGTACATGAGCGGCGGTTTCGACGGCCGCGCGCTGGGCGAACGGCAGAAGCGTTTCGGCCACGACGTGGACGGCTACCTGCGCCTGTTCGAGTCCCTCCACGCCAGGCAGGGCGACCAGCTGCGGGTCGGCTGCGCCCTGCACAGCCTGCGCGCGGTGCCCGAAGCCGCGATGCGCGAAGTGCTGGCGGCCTTGCCGGCCGATGCGCCCGTGCATATCCACATCGCCGAACAGATCGGCGAAGTGCAGGATTGCCTGGCGATCCGCGGCGCGCGGCCGGTGGAGTGGCTGCTGGCGAACGCCGAGGTCGACCCGCGCTGGACGCTGGTGCATGCCACTCATCTGACGGATGCCGAAGTCGCCGGCATCGCCCGCAGCGGCGCGACCGTGGCGATCTGCCCGACCACCGAAGCCAATCTCGGCGACGGCCTGTTCCCCCTGCGCGACTACCTTGATGCGGGCGGACGCTGGGGCATCGGTTCGGATTCGCACGTGTCGGTGTCGCCGGTCGAAGAGCTGCGCTGGCTGGAATACGGGCAGCGCCTGGCCACGCGCCATCGCAACATCGCGGTCGCCGCGAATACGCCGAGCGTGGGCGAGACCTTGCTGCGCGGGGTGATGGCGAGCGCGGCGAATGCCACGGGCTTCGAGGCGGCTGCCGACGCCATCGTGCTCGATGCCGAGATGCCGGCCTTGGCCGGCGCGCGCGAAGAAGACGTGATCGACCGCTGGATCTTCGCCAGCAACCGGCCGATGGTCCGCGACGTGTTCGTCGGCGGCCGGCAGGTGGTCGCGGAAGGCCGGCATTTCGACCGCGACGCGATCGCGGCGGAATTCGCGATGACGGTGCAGGCGCTGTTGTAGGAGCGCGCCTTGCTCGCGCCGCGACGCGACGATATCTGACGTGGGAGCGACGTAAGTCGCGAGCTCTTCGCGACGATTCGCGACTTACGTCGCTCCCACATCGTTGCCTTATCGAGCAACGTCCACCTTCCGGTCGCGGGCAAGATCCGTTCCTACAGGGGGAACAGGTCGTTTGCGCGCGGCAGCGCCCCTTCCAGTTCCAGCAGGAAACGCTTGGTCGGCAGGCCGCCACCGAACCCGGTCAGCGAGCCGTCCGCGCCGATCACCCGATGGCAGGGCAGCACGATCGGCAATGGATTGCGCCCGTTGGCCGCGCCGACTGCGCGCATCGCCGTCGGTTTTTCGACGCGTCGCGCCAACTCCGCGTAGCTGATCGTCTCGCCATAGCCGATGCCGGCCAGCGTGTGCCAGACCTTCTGCTGGAATTCGGTGCCCTGCGGCGCCAGCGGCAGGTCGAAGTCGCGCAGTTCGCCGCTGAAGTACGCTCGCAATTGCTTGCGGGTTTCGCGCAGCGTCGCGTGGTCGCCGGCCTGCCACTGGTCCAGCTTCGCCATGGGATGGCGAGGGTCGCGGAATTCGATCAGGCGCAGGCCTTCATCATCGGCAGCCAGCAACAGCGGGCCGACCGGGCTGTCGATCGTGGTGTGGATAATCATGATTGCTTCGCCGGCGCGAGCATCGATTCGCGCCACAAGTGGATCACCGCGTAGCCGCGCCACGGGCGCCAGGCTTCCGCGCGGGCGGTCAGCGCCTTCGCGCTCAATCGCGAGCCATCGACGGGCACGGCCTTCTGCAGCACCAGGTCCTCGGCCGGAAACGCGTCCGGATGGCCCAGCGCGCGCAGCGCCATGTAATTCGCGGTCCAGGGACCGATGCCGGGCAGGGCGACCCAGCGCGAGACGAAATCCTCCAGCACGCGCTCGCTGCGGAAATCGACACTGCCGTCGAGCAGGGCGCGCGACACCGTGCGCACCGCCTGCGCCCTTGCGCGGGTCAGGCCGATTTCGGTGGCATCCGCGTCGGCCAATGCGTCGGGCGTGGGGAACAGATGGGTCAGGGGCGTCGGGAATCCCGTGGTCGCGGCGCCTTCCAGCGCATGGCCGAAGCGCTGCGCCAAACGCGCGGTCAGCGTGCGCGCGGCGGCCACGCTGACCTGCTGGCCGATGATCGCGCGCACCGCGATCTCGAAACCGTCCCAGCCGCTGGGCAGGCGCAAACCGGGCCGCTTGCGCAGCAACGGGCGCAGGCGCGCATCGCGCGACAAGGCGGCGGCGATTGCCTGCGGATCGGCATCGAGATCGAACATCCGCCGCAGGCGCTGCACGATGCCGAGCAATTCGCCCGGCGCGGCGCCATGCAGTTCCAGCGACAGCGCATGCTCGCCGGCCCTGGCGTCGGCGCGGCTCACCCGCAGCCAGCCGGGTGCGGCGGGCGTGCCGATCACGCGCATGTAGCTTTCGTCGTCGACGTGCTCGACCCCGGGCAGGGCGCGACCGCGCAGGAAATCCAGCATCGCGTCGAAATCATAGGGCGGGCGATAACCCAGCCGCAGCGACAGGCCTTCGTCGCGCGCCGCGGCGTCGCGCTTGCGCAGGTCGCGCGGCGCCATACGGTAGGCGTCGCGGAACGTGGTGTTGAACCGGGTCAGGCTGCCGTAGCCGGCGGCCAGTGCGACCTGGGTGATCGGCAACCGCGTTTCGGTCAGCAATTGCTTGGCGAACAGCAGCCGTCGCGTCGCATGGACCCCGACCGGACTGGCGCCCAGGCGCTCGTTGAACAGGCGGCGCAACTGGCGCTCGCCCAAGCCTAGCGATTGCGCGAGTTCCGCCAGCGGGCGTTCGGCCAGGGCGCCCTGGTCGATCAGCTTCAATGCGCGCGCCACGGTTTCGTCGCCGCGCCGCCAGGTGCCGTCGCCGGGCGCGAGCTCCGGCCGGCAACGCAGGCATGGGCGGAAGCCCGCCGATTCCGCGGCGGCGGCGTTCGGGTAATACACCACGTTGCGCGGTTTCGGCGAAGGCGCGGGGCACATCGGCCGGCAGTAGATCCGCGTGCTGGTGACGGCGACGAAGAACAGGCCGTCGAAGCGTGCGTCGCGGCTGCGCCGCGCTTCCTCGCAGACCTGCGGATCGGGCAAGACGGAATGGGCGGGGGATGTCATGGGTGCAGGCTAGCACCGGCATCCGGGCCGGACTAACCGTTTTCGGACATCAATGCCGGGCGACGTTCAGGGGGCTTTCAATGCCGGCAACAGGGTCTGCGGATTGCCGTCGTTCGGCGCCGGCGCCACCCCGGCCAGCTTCGCCAGCAACGGATACACGTCGACGTTGTCGAACGCGGGCAGGACCACGCCTTGCCGGAACGAAGGGCCCTTGGCGATGAAGATCGCGCGCATCGAGGGCAAGGCCGGGTCGTAGCCGTGCGAACCGCGGGTCGCGCCGGCCTTGCGCCTGGCGATCTGGGCGCGCGGCAGGGCGTCCCAGCCCTCGTGCATCTGGCAGACGATGGCCGGCACGCGCGGATGCGTGCCGTAATGCCAGCGCGCCGGCAACTCGCCCTTGCGCCAGCAGTCGTAATGGTCGTGCGCGCCCAGCAGCTTCTTCTCGACCCGCGCTTCGAAACCCGGGTTCGGGTTGATGCCGATCACCTGTCCCACCGACGCGACTTTCGCTTCCTCGACCGACGCCATGTCCTCGATGGCGACCACGTGGTCCGGTGCGACCGTGGCCATGCCGTGGTCGGAAACGACGATCAGGTCGACGCGGTCGCCGAGTCCGCGCGAATCCAGCCCGTCGACCAGGCGGCCGATGGCCTTGTCCGCCTCGACCAGCGCGTCGCGCACCTGCGGAGAATCCGGTCCGTGGTCGTGGCCTTCGTGATCGACGTGGTCGAAATACAGCGTCGCCACGCGCGGCCGCGTCGCCGCAGGTTCCGACAGCCAGGCCAGCACCTGGTCGACGCGTGCGTCGTAGCTGACGGTTTCGTCGTAGGGCTTCCAATAGGTCGGATGCACGCCGCCGATCGGCGCCTCGCTGCCCGGCCAGAACAGCGTCGCGGCCCGCTGGCCCGACTTCATCGCGCCGATCCAGATCGGTTCACCGCCCCACCAGCGCGCGTCGCCGACCGCATCGCGGTCGGACAGCTTGAATGTGCCGAGTTCCGCATCGCTCATGCTGTTGTGGATGATGCCGTGGTGGTCCGGCCGTAGCCCGGTGACGATGGCGTAGTGGTTGGGGAAGGTCAGCGCCGGGTACGAAGGGTTCATCCACTGCGCGCGCACGCCTTCGCTGGCGAGGCGCGACAGGTTCGGAGTCAGCCCGCGCTGGAGGTAGTCGGCACGCAGGCCGTCGATGGAAACCAGCAGTACGGAAGCGGGCGGTTGGGCGGCGGAGCGGGGCGGGGTAGCGCAGGCGGCGAGCAGCGACAGGCAGGCCAGCCACGCGACCCTGACGAATGGCAGGCGCATCGGCGAAGGGAATGGCGTCGAATCGTAGGCCGCAAGCTTCGCAGAAACCGGAGAACCTTGCATGACAGGACTGCATGGCATCGTCGTCGCGGGCCTTTGCGCCCCGCTGTTCGTCGCCTCCGCGGCATGGGCGCAGGCGTCGGCGGACAAGGGCGACCCGCGTTGCGAAGTGTGGAAACGCGAGCTGGGCTTCGCCCGTTCGGTCGCCGACCACGACGCCGGGGCGTTCGCCGAGCATGTCGATGCGAGCGCCGTATTCGGCGTCGGCGGACCGCGCCGCACGCGCGGGCGCGAGGCCATCGTCGCCGAGTGGAAGGGCATCATCGACGGCAGCGCGCTGGAACTGCGCTGGTACCCGGACCAGGTGTCGCTGGCGCCCGATGGCCGCACCGCGCATTCCAGTGGTCCGGGGCTGTACCGCGATCCGAAGGATGGCGGCGTGCGCCTGAGGCGCTTCGGCTCGGTATGGCAGCGCGGTGGCGATGGCGCATGGCGCGTGGTCTTCGATGGTGGCGTGCAACCGCCGAGGCCCGCGAACGCCGCGGCGGTGCAGGCGTTCGAAGCCGGCCGCCGCGATCAATGCCCGGCGGAAATCTGAGCGCTCAGCAGTCTTCGGAAAGCCGCGTCGCGTAGCGCAGTCCGCGGGCCAGGTGGCGCAGGAACACCGGGTCTGCGTACAGCTTCGCGTCGTGGCCCAGCCCGGTGTACCAGGCGCGGCCACGCCGCGACTCGTGGCACCACGCAATCGGGTGGTCCGCGCCCATGGTGCCGCCGGCGTAATCGGCTTCCTGCACCGTGGCCAGCACGCGCACGCGGCCACGCGGATTGTCCCGGTAGTTGTAGATCTCGTCGGTGACCTGCCATTCGCGGCCCTGCGCGGCGATGCCGTCCTGGACGAAGCGCACGCGCGTGGTCTGCAGCCCGGGCGGGTGGTTGCGGAACCATGCGCCCACCAGCCTGCCGTACCACGGCCAGTCGTATTCGGTATCGGCCGCGGCATGCACGCCGACGAAGCCGCCGCCTTCCTCGATGAAATCCTGCAGCGCACGCTGCTGCGCGTCGTCGAGCACGTCGCCGGTGGTGCTGACGAAAACCACCGCGCCGTAGCGCGACAGCCGCTCCGCAGTGAACACGCCCGCATCCTCGCTGGTGTCGGCGTCCATCATCTGTTGCGCGGCCAGCCGCTGCAGCGCAGCAACCGCGACCGGAATGGATTCGTGGCGAAAACCGGCGGTCTTGCTGAAGATCAGCACGCGCGAAGGAGCGGCGGCCGCCGCGGACACCGCGCCGCACAACAGCAGGGCCAATGCGCCGCGCAGGAAATTCAGGGTCATGGCGAACCTCGGGCCACGGGCAGGGGACAGGCCTGCGATAATGCCGCATCGAACAGCAAGGTGCCGTTTCCATGTCCGACCCGCGTCACGATCCGTCCCGCGTCATCCGCGCGCCGCGCGGCAACCAGCTCAGCTGCCGCTCCTGGCTGACCGAGGCCCCGTTCCGCATGCTGCAGAACAATCTCGACGCGGAAGTGGCCGAGCGTCCGGAAGACCTGGTGGTGTACGGCGGCATCGGCCGCGCCGCGCGCGACTGGGGCTGTTTCGATCGGATCCTGGAAACCCTGAAGACCCTCGGCGACGACGAAACCCTGCTGGTCCAGTCCGGCAAGCCGGTCGGCGTGTTCCCCAGCCATCCGGACGCGCCGCGCGTGCTGCTGGCGAACTCCAACCTCGTACCGCACTGGGCGACCTGGGAACACTTCAACGAGCTCGACCGCAAGGGCCTGATGATGTACGGGCAGATGACCGCAGGGTCATGGATCTACATCGGCTCGCAGGGCATCGTGCAGGGCACCTACGAGACCTTCGTCGAGATGGGCCGCCAAAACTACGGCGGCAGTCTGCGCGGCAAGTGGATACTCACCGCCGGCCTCGGCGGCATGGGCGGCGCGCAGCCGCTGGCGGCGTCGCTGGCCGGCGCGTGTTCGCTGAACATCGAGTGCCGGCAGAGCAGCATCGATTTCCGCCTGAAGACGCGTTACGTCGACGAACAGGCCAGCGATATCGACGACGCGCTGGGCCGCATCGCGAAGTACACGCAAGCCGGCCAAGCCAAGTCGATCGCCCTGCTTGGAAACGCGGCGGAGATCCTGCCGGAACTGGTGCGGCGCGGAGTCAAGCCGGACTGCGTCACCGACCAGACCTCCGCGCACGATCCGGTGCACGGTTACCTGCCGATCGGCTGGACGGTCGAACAATGGCTGGACGAACAGAAAGCCGATCCCGACAAGGTCCGCGATGCGGCGAAGAAGTCGATGCGCGTGCACGTCGAGGCGATGCTGGCCTTCCATGCGCAGGGCATTCCCACCGTCGATTACGGCAACAACATCCGCCAGATGGCCAAGGACGAAGGCTGCGCGAACGCGTTCGACTTCCCCGGCTTCGTCCCGGCCTACGTGCGCCCGCTGTTCTGCCGCGGTGTCGGTCCGTTCCGCTGGGTCGCGTTGAGCGGCGACCCGGAGGACATCTACAAGACCGATGCGAAGGTGAAGGAACTGATTCCCGACGACGCGCACCTGCACAACTGGCTGGACATGGCGCGCGAACGCATCAGTTTCCAGGGACTGCCGGCGCGCATCTGCTGGGTCGGCCTGGGCCAGCGCCACAAGCTGGGACTGGCGTTCAACGAGATGGTGCGCAACGGCGAGCTGAAGGCGCCGGTGGTAATCGGTCGCGACCACCTCGACAGCGGCAGCGTCGCCTCGCCGAACCGCGAAACCGAAGCCATGCGCGACGGTAGCGATGCCGTGTCCGACTGGCCGCTGCTCAACGCGATGCTCAACGTGGCCGGCGGCGCGACCTGGGTCTCGCTGCACCATGGCGGCGGCGTCGGCATGGGCTATTCGCAACACAGCGGCGTGGTCATCGTCTGCGACGGCACGGAGGCCGCCGACAAACGCCTCGCCCGCGTGTTGTGGAACGACCCTGGCACGGGCGTGATGCGCCATGCCGACGCGGGTTACGAGATCGCGCAGCAGTGCGCGAAGGAGCAGGGCCTCAAGCTACCGATGCTGTAAGCCGATGAAACGGCTACCGGGGTTGCTGCTGGCATTGTTCGCATGGCCCGCGTTCGCGCAGGCGCCTGATGTCCGCGTGCCGGAGGGTTTGAACGGCGAGGGAATCGATCGCGCGATGCCGGTATTGGCGCGCGAGGCGATGGCGGCTTATCGCGAAGACGACCGCCAGCGTTACCTCGGCAACCTGTTCCGCTTGCAGATGGTCGCCGGGCAGTACGCCCAGGCTATCGAAAGCGTCGATACGATCCGCGCGTTGCGCAACGATGCACCCGGGCAGCCACCGCTATATCTGCAATACGAGGTGTATGCGCGGGCGAAAGAGCAGGCACGGCGTGGTATCCCGTTCGCGCAAGCCTGGCTCGAAGCGTTTGCCCGGCGCTTCGGCGAACTGGATGACAAGGTCGCACTGCAGGCGGAATTCGGTTTCGGCGGCGGCTTGCCGCGCATGCGCGGAGAACTCGATGCGGCCTTGGCGAAGGCGGCCGGCAGGAAGCGGTTGCCGTTGGCCGAGGCCATCGACCTGGTCCGTGCCTACCAGGTGCATGCGACCTACTCGGCATTCCTGCCCCTGTTCGATGCGGCGCTCAAGGACGACGACGCGCGCCGCTACACCATCGACCGCGAGACCATGGTGCGCACGCCGGATGGCGCGGGGATCTCCACGCTGGTCGTACGCCCGGCGAAGTCCGGGCCATTGCCGGCGCTGCTGACGTTCACCATCTACGCCAACGACGACTGGGCCTGGGCCGACGCGAAGAAGATGGCTGCGCACGGCTATGCCGGCGTAGTGGCCTACACGCGGGGCAAGGGGCGCAGCACCGACGCCATCGTCCCCTTCGAACACGATGGCGCCGACGCCGCCGCGGTGATCGACTGGATCGCACGGCAACCGTGGAGCGACGGTCGCGTCGGCATGTATGGCGGCAGTTACAGCGGTTTCACCCAATGGGCCGCGCTGAAACACCGGCCGAAGGCGCTGAAGGCGATCGCCGCTTCTGCCACCACCGCGCCCGGCATCGACGTGCCGATGGAAGGCGGCATCTTCCTGAATTTCATGTATCCGTGGCCGTTGTACACGACGAGCAACCGCTTGCTGGACGACGCGCGCTACGGCGATGCGCAACGCTGGGCCAGGCTCAATCGCGACTGGTACGCAGGCGGTCGCGCCTATCGCGGACTGCCGGCCATCGATGGCGACGCGAATCCGGTATTTGCCAAGTGGTTGCAACATCCCGGTTACGACGCCTACTGGCAGGCGATGATCCCGCAAGGCGAGGAGTTCGCCGGTTTCGATATCCCGGTGCTGGCGACGACCGGCTATTTCGATGGCGCGCAGATCGGGACGCTGCACTATTTCCGCGAGCACCTGCGGCATCGCCCGGAAGCCGACCATACCCTGGTCATAGGGCCGTACGAGCATTACACGATGCAGACCGGCGTTCTGCCGGCGGTGCAGGGGTACGATGTCGAGCCGTCCGCACGCATCGACCTGCAGGCGCTGCGGCTGGACTGGTTCGACCATGTGTTCAAGGGCAAGCCGAAGCCGGCCCTGCTGGCCGACCGGGTGAACTGGCAGGTGATGGGCGCCGATAGCTGGCGACACGCGCCGACGCTGGAAGCGATGGCCACGCGCACGCAGCGGCTGTACCTAGTGCCGGGCGATACAGCCGGATCGAACGCGCTGTCCGCACAGCCCAAACCCAAGGCGGAGATCGTGCAGCGCATCGATTTCACCGAGCGCAGCGATGCCGCCTGGACGCAGCCGCCGAACGTCGTCAACAAAATGCTGGATCCGCACCTGGGCCTGGTCTTCGTCGGTGAGCCGATGCAAGGCGATACCGAGCTCTCCGGTCCGTTTTCCGGCGTCCTCGAGTTCACCGCGAACAAGCGCGATGCAGACCTTGCCATTGGCATCTACGAGTTGAACGCCGCAGGCGAATACCTCGATCTCGCTTTCTGGCTGCAGCGCGCCAGTTACAACGCCGATCGTCGCGAACGTCGCCTGCTACAAGCAGGCAAACCGCAGCGCATCGTGGTGAAGGACACGCGCCTGCTCGGCCGCAAGCTGGCCGCCGGCAGCCGCATCGTGGTGGCAGTGGGCGCGATCAAGCAGCCCGATCGCCAGCTCAACCTCGGCAGCGGCAAGAATCCGGCGGACGAAACCATTGCGGACGCGGGAGCGCCGCTCGAAATTCGCTGGAACAGCAGCAGTTATCTCGATCTGCCGCTGCGGTGATCGAGCGACCCATGTCCCACATCTCCTCGCCCCGGCTCGATCTCATGCCGCTTGCGCCGGACTTCCTGCGCGCGTCCCTGGCCGGTGACCGTGCTGCCTGCGCCGCGATTCTCGGTGCGACGATGCCGCAGGAATGGCCGGAGCCGGAATACCGCGACGTGCTGGCCATGCGCTTGCGCGAACTGCGCGTCGATCCCACGCTGCAGCCATGGCTGATGCGGGCGATGGTCGATCGCGCCTCGCGTGCGATGGTCGGCACCATCGGCTTCCATACCGCGCCTGCGCCGGAATACCTGCGGCCGTATTCGCCGAAGGCGGTGGAGCTGGGGTTCGGCGTATGCGAATCCTGTCGACGTCGTGGCTATGCTCGCGAAGCGGTCGAAGCCATGATGCAATGGGCGCATGCGCAACATGGCGTGACCGAGTTCATCGTGAGCATCCGCCCGGATAACCTCCCTTCCCAGGCGCTCGCCGCGGGCCTCGGCTTCGTGAAAATCTCGTCCCACGTGGATGAAGTCGACGGCGTGGAAGACATACTCGAGTTGCGTATGAACGATACCCCCAAGGTTCGCCCATGACCGAAGTCGCCATCCTCACCCCCGACCCGGCGGACATCGCCTATCCCGATTTGTGGCCGAAGGTGCTGGCTCGCTTGCAACGTGCGCTGGATGGGGCCGACATCCGCACCGTGCCCACGCCCTGGACCGACCATGTCGACAGCGGCGAGGGATTGAAAGGCTACGCGCACGTGCTGCCGTTGCTGGTCTGGGGCTACCACCGCGACCACGCCCGCTGGCTGCGGGCATGCGCCAGCTGGGAGCGGGATGGCGCGGCGATATCGAATCCGGCGAGCGTGCTGGCGTGGAATTCGGACAAGCGCTACCTGTCGGTGCTGGCCGGGCGCGGCGTGGCGATTCCGCCAACCGCGTGGACCGAGCGGTTGACGCAGGCACAGGTCGACCGCGCGTTCGATGAAACCGGCGCGGACGAGCTGATCGTCAAGCCCAGCGTTTCCGGCGGCGCGTGGAAAACCCGGCGCCTGCGCCGTGGCGATGCCGTCGAAGAGACGACGGGCATTACCATGCTGATCCAACCCTATCTGCCGACCATCGAGAGCGAAGGCGAGACCTCGCTGCTGTATTTCGGTGGCCGCCTGAGCCATGTGGTCAACAAGCGGCCGGTCGCCGGCGATTTCCGCATCCAGGAGGAATTCGGCGGCCGGTACACGCTGTTGCCGTCGCCGCCCGCGGGTGCGGTCGCGCTGGCCGAACAGGTGCTGGCCGCAGTCGACGAGCCCTTGTTGTACGCGCGCATCGACGTGGTACCGGACGCCGATGGGCGCTGGCTGCTGATGGAAGCCGAACTGATCGAGCCCGATTTCTACCTGGGCGTCGATCCCTCGCAAGGCGCCGGCTTTGCACGAGCCATGCGCGCATCCCTCGCCGATGGAGTCCCTGCATGACCACGCTGCGCATCGATTTCGTCTCCGACGTGGTCTGCCCCTGGTGCGCCATCGGGCTGGCTTCGCTGGACCAGGCCCTGCAGCGCCTCGCCGGAGAAGTGCAGGCCGACATCCACTTCCAGCCGTTCGAGCTGAATCCGCAGATGCCCGTAGAGGGCGAAAGCATCGCCGGGCACCTGCAGCGCAAGTACGGCCTCACCGATGCGCAGTTGGCCGAGAACCAGGAGCGCATCCGCCGGCGCGGCGCCGAACTCGGCTTCGTGTTCGACTTCAACGCGCGCAGCCGCATCTACAACACCTTCGACGCGCACCGGCTATTGCACTGGGCTGAACTCGAAGGGAGGCAACCGGCGCTGAAGCATGCGTTGTTGCGCGCTTATTTCAGCGAGGGGAAAAACGTCAGCGACCGCGATACGCTGGTAGCCGTCGCCGCAGGCGTCGGACTGGATGCCGAACGCGCGCGGACGGTCCTCGACGCGGACGAATATGCGACCGAAGTGCGCGAGGCGGAGCAGTTCTTCATGCGCAACGGCATCAACGGGGTGCCGGCGATCATCATCGAGCGCAAACACCTGATCAGCGGCGGGCAGTCGCCGGAGGTGTTCGAACAGGCGCTGCGGCAGATCGCGACGGCGAAAGGGAGCTGACGCGGTCCTGCGGCGCCGTGGGCGTCTCCCGGGGTCAGGATCGTCAGCCGTCTTCCCTGCGGACCGGATACCGCGATAGGATCGCAGTGCAGGGGCCTGTTGTTTGGAGTGTCAGATGACGACTTCACGAGGCTTGGGAGTAGGTGCGGTAGGGATGATGGCGCTGCTGCTGGCCGCTTGCGGCGGCGGTGGAGGTGGAGGCGGCGGAGGAGGAGGTACGACACCGCCTCCGGCGAACCGGGCACCGGTTTTCACGTCTGCGGCAACGGTCAGCGTGGCCGAAAACACCGCGGGTACGTTCCATACGGCCGCGGCGACCGATGCGGATGGCAATGCGCTGACTTTCTCGTTGAGCGGCGGCACCGACCGTGCCCGCTTCCAGATCAGCGCGGCCGGTGCGCTGTCCTTCATCGCGGCGCCGGATTTCGAGGCGCCTGTCGACGCCAACGGCGACAATGTCTATCAGGTCGAACTGTCGGTCAGCGATGGCACGGCCAGTGCTACGCAGATGGTGACCGTGACGGTGACGGATGTCGCCGACACGCCGAATCGGGCCCCGGTATTCACTTCGGCGGCGGCGGCCAGCGTGGCGGAAAACACCGCGGGCGTGTTCTACACGGCCACGGCGACCGATGCGGACGGCGATACGCTGACCTATTCGCTGAGCGGCGGCACCGATCGCGCCCGCCTGCAGATCACCGCCGGCGGCGCCCTGTCCTTCGTCGCGGCGCCGGATTTCGAAGCGCCCGTCGACGCCAACGGCGACAACGTCTACCAGGTGGTGGTATCGGTCAGCGACGGCAAGACCAGTACCACGCTGGCCCTGGCGGTGACGGTGACCAATGTGTCCGAAAGCACCGCATACCGGGTGCGCCGGGTGGCGACCGGGTTCGATCAGCCGGTGTTCGTTGCGGGCGTGCCGGACGGCAGTGGTCGCGTGTTCGTGGTCGAACGCAATGGCCGCATCCGCCTGCTGAACCCCGCGACCGGCGCGATCGCTTCGACGCCGTTCCTCGACCTGACCGGACAGATCGGGGTCAGCGGCGAACGCGGCCTGCTCGGTTTCGCCACCGCGCCGGATTACCCCACCAGCCACAACTTCTACGTGTTCGTCACCGTGGCCGACGGCACCATCGAAATCCGCCGCTATAAGACCCAGGCCGGCAATCCCGACCGTGCGGATACGGCTACCGCCGATCCCATCCTGCGCGTGGCGCATCCGGACAGCGGCCACAACGGCGGTTGGATCGGCTTCGGCAACGACAACAACCTGTACATCGCCATCGGCGATGGCGGCGACGCGGCCAGTCCCAATGATCCGCAGGATCCCAACATGCTGCTGGGCAAGATCCTGCGCATCGATCCCTCGCGCGACGATTTCCCGGCCGACGCGGCACGCGATTACGCCATCCCCGCCGGCAATCCGTACGCCAGCGGCGGCGGTGCGCCGGAAGTGCTGCTGCGGGGCCTGCGCAATCCGTTCCGCAATGGGTTCGATCCGGCCACCGGTAACCTGTGGATCGGCGACGTGGGCGAGGGCGAAATCGAGGAAGTCGACCTGTGGCGTACCACCGAAGGCGGACTCAATTACGGCTGGCCGATCTTGGAAGGTACGCGGGTGAACCGCGGCGGTTCGACCGTTGGCCTGACGGCGCCGGTGGCCGAATACCCTCACGCTACCAGCGGCACCTTGGCGGGCAACACGGTGATCGGCGGCCCGGTGTACCGCGGTCCGGTGCAGTCACTGCGCGGACTTTACGTGTTCGCCGACTTCATCCTCCACAACGTGTGGACGTTGCCGATATCCCAGGTCGCACAAGGTACGACCTTGCAACCATCCGCTTTCACCGTGCGCAATACCGATTTCGCGCCCGATGCGGGCAGCTTCGACATGCTGGTGAGTTTCGGCGTGGACACGGCGGGAAATCTCTACCTGGTCGACATGGACGGGGAGATATTCGTGCTGGAGCCGCGCTGACGATACGTGGAGCGTTCCGTGGCGGCCGGTGATCCGGCCGCCGTTGCCTTGCGCTCTCCAGCGGGAAATTCGGGCATGCGTCGGATCGACGCAGGGCACGACGGGTGCGGACCGCGCGGACGCCGCGGCGACGAGCCCGTGCTTGCCTGGGCGCCAGCGCATGCCAGTCCCGCCTGCCATCGGGGGAATGAAGGGGGCTTGCGTCCGTTCGATCCGACCCCAGTTCCAAGGTTCCATGCCAATTCGCCGACAATCTCTGGGCAAGCCGGATAGTGCCGCGAAGCCCAGGCGTCGTCGGGTGGGCGTGTCCCCCTGATGCCGGAGTCATCGTCTTGACCGCTTCCCAATGCCTGCGTACGCCTCTCGGCGATTACGCGGATTCCCGGCAGTACGCCGATGGCCAGTTCCGCAACACCACGCCCAGACCGGCCACCGCGCCGCAACCCGGCGCGGGGACGATGTGGGACTTCTTCTTCAACAAGCCGAAGAACACCGAACCGCGCGCGCCGATCCCGGTGCGCCGATTGACCCGCGCCGAACTGGATGCCGCGCCGGACCGCAGCCTTTACCGGTTGGGGCATTCGACCCTGCTGATGAAATTGCGCGGCCAATGGTGGCTGACCGATCCCGTGTTCTCGAAGCGCGCCTCGCCGGTGCAATGGTTCGGCCCCAAGCGTTTCCATGCACCGCCCATCGCATTGGACGAACTGCCGCCGATCCGCGGCGTGCTGCTGTCGCACGATCACTACGACCACCTGGACAAGGCGGCGATCAAGGCATTGGCGAAGAAGACCGACCTGTTCCTCGCGCCGCTCGGCGTCGGCGACCGCCTAGTCGCCTGGGGCGTGCCGCGGGCGAACGTGCGCCAGTTCGACTGGTGGCAGGGCGCGACGGTTGATGGCGTGCAGTTCACTTTCGCGCCGGCCCAGCATTTCTCCGGGCGCGGGTTGCGCGACGGCAATCGCACGCTGTGGGGTTCCTGGGCGATCGTGGACGGCGAACGGCGCGTGTTCTTCAGCGGCGACAGCGGTTACTTCGCCGGCTTCGCCGAGATCGGTCGTCGGCTGGGCCCGTTCGACCTCACCCTGATGGAGACCGGCGCCTACAACGCGCAGTGGCCGTACGTGCACATGCAGCCCGAACAGACGGTGCAGGCGCACCAGGACCTGCGCGGACGCTGGCTGCTGCCGATCCACAACGGCACCTTCGACCTGGCCATGCATCCGTGGTTCGAGCCGTTCGAACTCGTGCTGGCCTTGGGTGGCGAACGCGGCATCGAAGTGGCGACGCCGGTCATGGGCGAACGCATCGACCTGGACGCGCCGCATGCCGGCGAACGCTGGTGGCGTGGCGTGGTGGCGCAGGAACAGCAGGTTCCGGTTTCCTGAGCAATCGAGCGACGTTGCCCGGCCGGATGGGACCTGGTCTCTTCACGCAGAACTAGCGTTCGCAGGAACACCCTCCGCCGAACATGCGCGGGGAGAGATCCGATGACGGTGTCACGGCGATGGGGCGTGGGCTTGGCGGTGTCGCTGGCGCTGGCGGTCTCCGGTTGTGGCGGTGGCGGCAGCAGTAGCGGTGGTGGCAATGGCGGTGGTGGAACTCCGCCGCCCGCATCGAACCGGGCACCGGTGTTCACCTCGCCCGGGACGGCGGCGGTCGCGGAAAACGCCGCCGGCGTGTTCTACACTGCGATGGCCACGGATGCGGACGGCAATGCGCTGACGTTTTCGTTGTCCGGCGGCACCGATCGCAACCGGTTTCAGATCACTTCCGCCGGCGGCCTGTCGTTCGCGTCTCCGCCGGATTTCGAAAATCCAGGTGATGGCAATCGCGACAACGTCTACCAGGTCGACCTGGCGGTCAGCGACGGCATGGCCAGGGCCACCCTTTCCTTGTCGGTGACGGTGACCGATGTCGGCGAAACCGCATTCCGCGTGCGCCGGGTCGCGGCGGGACTGAACCAGCCCGCGTTCCTGGCACCGGTGCCGGATGGCAGCGGGCGCGTATTCGTCGTCGAACTGGGCGGCCGCATCCTGTTGTTGTCGCCCTCGGCCGGAACGATCGCGCCGACGCCTTTCCTCGATCTGACCGGGCAGATCGCGACGGACGGCGAGCGCGGCCTGCTCGGTTTCGCGACCGCGCCGGATTTCCGCGACAGCGGTACGTTCTATGTGTTCGTCACCATTCCCGGCGGCACGATAGAGATACGCAAATACCGCACGATGAGCGGCAACCGCGACCGCGCCGATCCCGCGACCGGCGATGCGATCCTGTCGGTGCCGCATCCGCGCAGCAACCACAACGGCGGCTGGATCGGCTTTGGCCCGGACAACCTGCTGTACATCGGCGTCGGCGACGGCGGTGGGGGTGGCGATCCGGACAACAACGGGCAGAATCCCAATACCCTGCTGGGCAAGATCCTGCGCATCGACCCTTCGCGCGACGCCTATGCCACCGATACGTTGCGCGATTACGCGATTCCGGCGAATAACCCGTTCGCCACCGGCGGCGGCGCGCCGGAGGTGCTGGCCTATGGTCTGCGCAATCCGTTTCGCAACGGATTTGACCCGGCCACCGGCAACCTTTGGATCGGCGACGTGGGGCAGGATGCGGTCGAGGAAATCGACCTGCTGCGTCCGACCGACGCCAGCGCCAACTACGGCTGGCCGATCATGGAAGGCACGCGGGCGTATCGCGGTGGATCGACCGTCGGCCTGACCCCGCCGGTTGCGGAATACCTGCATGGCTCGGGTACGCGCCAGGGCAACACCGTGATCGGTGGTTACGTCTATCGCGGTCCGATAGAGCAGTTGCAGGGCCAGTACGCGTTCGCCGATTTCATCGTGCCGAACACGTGGACGATCCCGGTTTCGCGGGTGGCGCAGGGAACCACGCTGGCCAGTTCCGAGTTCGTCTTGCGCAATGCGGATTTCGCACCGGACGCCGGGCAATTCAACAACCTGGTCAGTTTCGGCGTGGACGAAGCCGGCAATCTATATCTGGTCGACCTGGATGGTGAAATCTTCGTGGTCGAACCCGTGCGGTGACGGCGCTGCCCGCATGGCGCTTGCCTGAGGCCATCCGAGGATCGAACATGCACGGGTGGCGTCGCCGCCACGCCGCCACTTTATCGTTGAATGCCCGTTTCCGAACTCGACCAACCGTTCTGGTCGGCGCTGCGCAGCATCCACGCGCACCTGGCCGTGGCCGCCGACGATGTGGCCCGTTATCCGGCCGAATACGCGCCGTTCCTCGGCGTCGCCCGCGATGGCGCCCGCGTCGATGCGGCGCTGGGCAGCCTGGTGGCGCCGGGCGAATCCGTGTATCTGCTCGGCACTACGCCGAAGGTGCCGGAAGGCTGGCGGCTGGAGGCTTATCGTCCATTGGCGCAGATGGTCTGCGACGCGCCGCTGCCGGTTCCCGACGGTCCCGAAATCGTGCCGCTGGACGAACGCCATCGCCATGACGTGCTGGCGCTGACCGCGCTGGTCTATCCGCATTATTTCCGCGAGCGCACGATGGAGATGGGCCGCTACTTCGGCATCTACGAAGACGGCCGGCTCGCGGCGATGATCGGCGAGCGCCTCGGCGCTTCCGGTTGCCGCGAGATGAGCGCGATCTGCACCCACCCCGATTACAACGGCCGAGGTTATGCGCGTCGCCTGACCGCGTGGCTGGGCAACGACACGCTGCAGCGCGGCGACCTGCCATTCCTGCACGTCAGCTACGAGAACCCGCGTGCCAAGTCGATGTACGAGCGCATGGGCTACCGTTTGCGCCGCGACATCGGGTTCTGGTCGTTGACGCGGCCTGGGGTCGAAGGGATGAAGGCGTGAAATCCGGGCGGGCAGCGATCTGTTTGCTCGCGCTGCTGCTGCTCGCATGCGCGGGACACGCGACCGGCCAGTTGCCGACGCAGCAGGCCGCATGGCGTTTCGCGGACGTGCCGGCCTGGCAGGACGAATTCGATTACCAGGGAAAGCCTGACCGGGCGAAGTGGGGCTACGACATCGGCGGCGACGGCTGGGGCAACCACGAGCTGCAGTACTACGGCAAGCGCAAGGCCAACGCCTACGTCGAAAAGGGCGTACTAAACATCGTCGCGCGCAGGCAGCGCCGCAAGGGCAGCGACTTCACTTCCGCGCGGCTGGTGTCGAAGGGCAAGGGCGATTTCCTCTACGGCCGCTTCGAGGCGCGGGCGAAACTGCCTCCGGGCGTCGGTACCTGGCCGGCGATCTGGCTGCTGCCCACCGATTGGGCCTACGGCGGCTGGCCGCGGTCGGGCGAGATCGACATGATGGAGCACGTAGGCTACGACCCCGGCCGCGTGCACGTCAGCGTGCATACCCAGGCCTACAACCACATCGCCGGCACGCAGAAGACCAGCGTCACCCCGGTCCCCGACGCGACTTCGCAATTCCATCGCTACCGCATCGACTGGACCCCGGATGCGATCCGCGGCTACATCGACGATGCGCCGGTATTCGAATTCCGCAACGAAGGCAGCGGCGCAGATGCCTGGCCGTTCGACCGGCGCTTCCATTGGCTGTTGAACGTGGCGGTTGGCGGCGACTGGGGCGGCAAGCAGGGCGTGGACGCCGCCGCGTTCCCCGCCACGATGCAGGTCGATTACGTGCGCGTGTATCCGCTGCTCGGCAACTGAAACCCACGTCGGTTAAGCTGGGACATGGATACCTTCATTGCCCTTTTGCGCGCGGTCAACGTCGGCGGCACCGGCAAACTGCCGATGGAGGACCTGCGCGCGCTGTGCGCGAAGGCGGGATTCCGCGATGTGCGTACCTACATCGCCAGCGGCAATGTGGTGTTGCGCGGCGGCAAGGACGAGCGACAGGTGAAGCAGGCGCTGGAGGCGGCGCTGCAGGCCTATGCGGGCAAGCCGGTCGGCGTGCTGGTGCGTTCGGTCGCGCAGATGCGCGAGGCGCTGGACGCCAACCCGTTCGCGGATTCGGCGCCAAACCGGGTGGTGGCGATCTTCCTCGACGAAGTGCCGCCAGCCGGTGCGCTGGACCAGGCCAAGGGCCTGCGCAACGAGCGGGTGGCCCTGGGCACGCGCGAAATCTACGTCGATTACCGCGATGTCGACGGGATGCGCGATTCGAAGCTGCAGATCCCCGCGGCGAAGGCGGGCACGGCCCGCAACATGAACACGGTGGCCAAGCTGGTGGAAATGGCGGGCGGCTGACGCAACCGTGCGCAGGCGTGTCGATCCACGCCTTTCCCGTTCGTCATGGCAGTATCCGCATCGCAATCACGGAGCCGACATGCAGCCCGAACAGCCCGCCGCCGAATCCCCGGAAGCCCACGAAACCGCCGCGCCCCAGTCCCTGTGGGCCGAACTGCGCGACGCGGTCCGCGGCACCCACGCCGACTACACCCGCATCCCGCTGCGTCGCGCAGTGTTCCTGCTCGCGGTGCCGATGGTGCTGGAGCTGGTGCTGGAATCGACCTTCGCGGTGGTCGACATCTTCTTCGTCGCCAAGCTGGGGCCGTCGGCGGTGGCCACGGTCGGGCTGACCGAAAGCTACCTGTTCCTGGTGTATTCGGTCGCGATGGGCCTGGCGATGGCGGTGACCGCGGTGATCGCGCGGCGCATCGGCGAGGGCAAGCGCGAGGAAGCCGCGATCAGCGCGGTGCAGGCGATTTTCGTCGCGCTGCTGGCGTCGGTGCTGCCGGCGCTGGCCGGCATCGTCTGGGCGCAGGACCTGTTGCGCTTGATGGGTGGCGATGCGTGGACCCTCGAGCACGGCTACCGCTATACCCAATGGATGCTCGGCGGCAACGCGGTGATCATGCTGCTGTTCGTGATCAACGCGATTTTCCGCGGAGCCGGCGACGCGGCCATCGCGATGCGTGTGCTGTGGCTGTCGAACGGTCTGAACATCCTGTTGTGCCCGCTGCTGATCTTCGGTCTCGGCCCGGTGCCGGCGCTGGGCATCGAGGGCGCGGGCATCGCCACCAACATCGGCCGCGGCGTCGGCGTGCTGTTCCAGCTGTGGGTGCTGTTCCATGGCGGCAAGCACATCCGCGTGGCCGCTTCGCAGATCGCCTGGCAGGGCGCGGTGTTGTGGAACATCGTGCGCACTTCGCTGGGCGGCATCGGCCAGATGATCGTGGCGATGACTTCGTGGATCTTCCTGATGCGCGTGCTCGCCAGCATCGGCAGCGAGGCGGTCGCCGGGGCGACCATCGCGATCCGGGTGATGATGTTCACGATGATGCCGGCCTGGGGCATGTCGAACGCGGCGGCGACGCTGGTCGGCCAGAACCTGGGGGCGCAGCAGCCGCAGCGCGCGGAGGCTTCGGTATGGCGCATCGGTTGGTACAACATGGCCTACCTGCTGGTGGTGTCGGTGGCGTTCTTCCTGTTCCCGCATGGCATCGTTGCGTTCTTCACCGACGATGCGAAGGTGGTCGCGGTCGGGGCGGAATGGCTGCGTATCCTGTCGTATTCGCTGTTCGTGTACGGCTGGTGGATGGTCAGCGTGCAGGCGTTCAACGGTGCGGGCGATACGATGACGCCGACGCGGATCAACCTGGTGTTCTTCTGGCTGATCCAGATTCCGCTGGCGTGGTTGTTGGCGTTGCACTTCGACTGGAAGGAGCTGGGGGTGTTCTGGGCGGTGTTCGTGTCGGAGACGTCGGTCGGTTTGTTCACGCTGTGGTTGTTCAGTCGCGGCAAGTGGAAGACGGTGCAGGTGTAGTTTCTGCTCGTCGTCGCCGCGAAGGCGGGAATCGATTTTGCTCTGCTCTGTTTTGCGCCTTCCCCCTTGACGGGGGAGGACTGGGGTGGGGGTGCGCCCGGAATTAACGGTGTTCCACCACCGTGTGTACCGGCTGCAGCTTTGTAGAGCCGAGCCTGCTCGGCTGCCTTTGCTCGTCATTCCCGCGAAAGCGGGAATCCATGGACGTTGCTCCCGGTCTCCAGAAAGCGTTTCGCGCTGACGCGCGAGTTACTTTCTTTGCTTGTGCAAAGAAAGTAACCAAAGAAACACACCCTTCCTCGCGCCCTTCGCTACGCGAAGGGTCCGCGGAGCCGGCGGGAATTTTCGGGCGAGGCATCCTGCCCCTTCCGAAAACGGCGCACATCCCTGTGCGCCGCCCCTGCGGGGTCTACCCACCGGCTCCGCCGCTGCGGACGGGGTCGAAGGCAAGTAACGGCAATCGCACAAGCAGATTCGAATCGCTGGTCGTGGCCGAGCAAGGGTCGGCAGCCGCGAGCTTCAAGCGGATGGATGGCAGCGTTCCGCTCGTGATCGTGCGGGATGGGGTCGGGCTTGGGACAATGGCGGTCCCCCACGCTGTATCGTTCCCATGCCCGCATCCGAAAATCCAACGCTTCTCGCCGGAACGCCTCGGGGAGGCCTGCGACATGGTCGCTGGCTGGCGCTGGCGGGCATCCTGCTGGCTGCATTCAACCTCCGCACCGCGGTCACGTCGCTGACGCCGCTGTTGCAGACGGTCGGCGAGACCTTTGGTTTCGGTTCCGCCGTCACTGGCGTGGTCGGCATGTTGCCTACCGCGAGTTTCGCCTTCTTCGGCGTCATGACCGCGCGCATCGTGCATCGGCTGGGCCTGGAGCGCACCACGGCGCTGGCGATGGCGCTGGCCACCGCCGGATTGCTGGCGCGCGGCTTCGTGCAGGGCACGACGGGGCTGATCGTCACCTCGCTGCTGGCGCTGGCGGGCATGGGCATCGGCAACGTGGCCTTGCCGCCGCTGGTGAAACGGCATTTCCCGGGTCGAGTCGGCGTGCTGAGTTCGCTCTACATCACCTTGCTGCAGCTGGGCACGATGTTGCCGGCGTTCGCGGCGGTGCCGTTGGCGAATGCCTACGGCTGGCGCGTGTCGCTGGCGTCGTGGTCGGTGGCGTCGCTGGTGGCGCTGCTGCCGTGGATCGTCCTGTTGCGCCAGCAGGGCCACGCGCACGGCGGCGACCTGCCCGATACTCATCCGCCGCGCAAGGCACGCGCGTGGCATTCGGGACTGGGTTGGGCGATGTGCGCGATGTTCGGCATGACCTCGCTGGCGACGTATTCGATGTTCACCTGGTTGCCGCGCTGGTTCGTTGAGGCGGGCGCGACGCCGCAGGCGGCGGGCAACCTGCTGGGCGTGTATTCGGCGGTGCTGCTGCCGCTGGCCTTGCTGGTACCGCTGGTCGCCACGCGCATGCGCCGGCCGTTCCTGATCGTGCTGGCGGCCGTCGCCTGCTATGCCGTCGGTTTCCTCGGCATGCTGTGGAAGCCGCTGGCGTTCCCCAATCTGTGGGCTGCGTCGCTGGGCATGGCCGGCATGACCTTCCCGCTGGGCTTGGTGCTGATCAACCTGCGCACGCGCACGCCGGCCGGCTCGGCGATGCTGTCCAGCTTCGTGCAGGGCGTGGGTTACACGTTGGCCTGCCTCGGGCCGTTGTTGTTCGGCCTGCTGCATGAATGGAGCGGGCATTGGGCCTGGCCGGTGGGCTTCCTCGGCCTGTGCATCCTGGCGCTGGCCTGGGGCGGTTGGCAGGCGTGCAGGCCGCGTTACCTCGAGGACGAATGGTTGCCGCGCCCCGTGCTGGCGCCGTCGACGCGCACCGCGGACTGATGTTGGCGCGTATTTGCCGAAGCTGAAGCGTTCGCGACGATTCAGGCTGCAGGCGGGCAGCCGCAAGGGCGGCCGTTACACTGGTTCCATTCCCGTTGCATGCATTGTCCCGCCGTTTCCATGTCCAAACTGCCTTGCCTGCTGATCGCTTGCCTGCTGATCGCCGCCTGCCGGCCAAGCCAGCCGGAGGCCGTGGCGAACAAGTCGAAGACCATCGAGGTCGCCAACCCGGAAGAGGGTGGCGCGGTCAGTACGGCGCCGGTCGAGAAAACGCCGTCGCAGAAGCGGCCCGCGCCTCGGCGTGAAGAGCCCAAGCTCGACTGGTCGCCGCTGTCGCTGGCCGCGGGCGAAGGATCGTTGAGCTGCGAACTGGACTACGCCGGGCAGGGCGATGGCGAGGCGCTGACCGACCTGGACCGGCAGAGCCTGCTAGCCGTGATGGCGCCGTGCGTGGAACGCGGCGTGTTGCGGCTGCGCTACACCGGCAAGATCGACGCCAAGTTCACCGCGCTGTTGCAGCGCGTGGTGCACGTCGCCGACGAGCTGAAGATCGGCAAGCGCGTGCTGGACCTGGACTCCGTCGGCGGCATGGTCGAGGACGCGATCAAGGCCGGCGACGTGATCGCCGGGTCGCACTGGACGCTGTGGGTGCGCGAGGGCGCGGTCTGCCACAGCGCCTGCGTGCTGGTGCTGGCTGCCGGCGACATGCGCATGATCCGCGGCAACGTCGGCATCCACCGCATCATCCGCATGAGTTCCACCGCCACCACGCGCGCGCAGTTGAACGAGGAGCTGCGCGCGGTATACGGCCGCGTGCGCGACTACCTCGAACGCAACGGCGCCGCGGTGGCGATGGCCGACCAGATGATGTCGGTGCCGAACCGCAACCTGCGCCTGCTCAGCACCGACGAGCTGCAATGGTACGGACTGGACGGGGTCAATCCGGTGCAGGACGACCTGGACCGCCTGCGCCTGATGCGCGAATGCGGGCAGGATTTCGTTACCCGCCGCGACGCCTTCATCCGCGCCTTCGACAACCGCTGCCGCAGCGAGGTCGCGGGGCTGGAAGCGCTGAACGCCTGCGGCATCGAGCTGCGAAAGCAATACGGGTTCCCCGACAAGACCTGCGCCAACGAAAGCCCGCTATCGGAATTCGACCTGGTCGCCGTCGCGACTGCGCCCAAGCCGGCGAGCACCGCCAACGCGGAGCCGGCTCCGGCCGACGCGGCAAAGACCACGACCCAGTGATTCGACGGGGCGCCGCCGCTCAGCTGGCGGCGACGACCCTGATGCGCCAGTCGCCGGTCTCGACGACCTGTCCGGCGCGGATCTTGCAGGTCTTGCGCAACTCGGTCTCGCCATCCACCCGCACCCGGCCTTCGGCGACCCGATGCTTGCCGCTCGCGCCGCTGTCGACGACGCCGGCCAGCTTGAGCAATTGGTTCAGCTCGATGTAGTCGCCGTCTAGTTCGAAATCGAGGGTCTGCATCGCCGCAGTCTAGCGAATCGCGCTCAATCGCACTCGAACTGGCGCACTTCGTCCAGCCGCGCCTGCGCCTTGCGCAGGCTGGCGGTCGAGATGGCGTCGTCCATCCATTTGGCCAGCTTCGCCCGCTTCGGATCGGCGTGCGACCAGCGGTACAGGCCCCAGGTCGCCAGCAAGCCCAGCGCGCCCACGGCCAGGTTGATCCAGATCCACGCCGGCGTACCGCCCTGCAGCGGGTGCCCGGCGAGTCCGGCGAACGCGATCACCACCACGATCCACATGATCCACCACGGCAAGCCGACGAGAACGGCGCCGAACAGGTAGAACTTACGCAGCAGGGTCAGCCGCTTCTGGATGTCCAGCACCGGCGCAGCATGGTCGATGCCGCCGATCAGGCCCATGGTGATGCCGCCCAGCGCCGCATTGGCGACGCCGAAAGCGTGCAGCACGACCCCGGCCAGCAAATAGCCCGCGGCATGCAGGTTGTTTTTCCAGCAGGCGATGCCGAGCAACGCCAGCGCCACGCCGAGCAGCACCTGCAGGAACTGCCCCCAGAACAGCGGGCGCAGATTGCTGCGCAATCCGTCCAGTTTGCGTTCCCGCAGCAATTGCAGGTTCAGTGCGTCGTGGCGATCGAGGCGCTGGTTGATCGCCTGCCAGGCGGACTTCAGTTCGTCGGGTTCCATGGGCGTTTCCCTTATCGTGGGCCTGCGTCAGAGTTCTTCGCGGAGGCGTTGCTTCAGGCGGCCGATCTTGGTCGCCACGTTGGTTTCGCTGATGCCGAGGATCTCGGCGATGTCGCGCTGGCTGCGGTCGTCCAGGTAAAGCAGCAGCAGGGCGCGGTCGAGCGGCTTCTGCCTGCGGATGAACGCGTGCAGCAGGCGGATGTGCTGTTCGCGTTCGTGGTCGACGGCGTTGTCGTCGGCCAGTTCGTGCAGTCCTTCGTCCAGCGGCATGTCGCGCCTGCCGCGCAGGCCGTTGTCGCGGACGTACGAGATCGCCACGTTCAACGCAATCCGGTACATCCAGGTGGAAAGGTTCCGGGTGCCGTCGTAACGCGGGAACGAACGCCACAACTGCGCGGCGATTTCCTGGGCCAGGTCGGCGCGGTCTTCGGGGTTCCACGCGTAGGTCCTGGCGACCCCGACGACGATGCCGTGGTGCCTTTCCAGCAATTCCCGGAATTGCAGACGTGAGTCCTGGGTCATCGGGGCGGCGAGTTCCATGGTCGTCGGTACGATTATGCGAGGCGTGCGATGCGGGTCATGGAGGTGATTCGCGGCGGAATCGATAAAATCACATCCCGAAGCGCAAAATTCCGCCCGTTCGCCTCCGGAGGATCGATTCATGCTGAAAACCCGTGCAATCGCCATGTTCCGCGGCCTGTTGGCCGGATTGGCGTTGGTGGCCGTCACCGCATCGGCGGCCGGTACCCCGCCAACGCTGCGGGTCATGAGCTTCAACGTGCGGCTGATGCCGGCGGACGATGGCGTGAACCGCTGGGAAGCGCGGCGCGACCTGCTGGTGCAGACCATCCGCCGCGCCGATGCCGACGTGTTCGGCACGCAGGAACTGTTCAAGGAACAGGGCGATTACATCGTGGCCGGGCTGCCGCAGTACGCGTGGTTCGGTCGCGGCCGGCGCGGCGACGACGGCGATGAGCACATGGGCGTGTTCTATCGCAAGGACCGTCTGCGTGTGGTCGAATCCGGGGATTTCTGGCTGTCGGACACGCCCGAAGTCGCCGGCAGCATCACCTGGGGCAACCTGTTCCCGCGCATGGTCACGTGGGCCCTGTTCGAGCGCAAGTCCGACGGCCGGCGTTTCTATTTCTTCAACACCCATTTCCCGTATCGTGAGCAGGACGGCGAGGCGCGGACCCGTGCGGCGGCGTTGATCGCGCAAAGGTTGGCGAAGCTGCCGCAGGGCGTCCCGGTCGTGGTCACCGGCGACTTCAACGACGTGCCCGATAGCGGCGCTTACCGCGCGTTGGCCGCCACCCTACAGGACGCGTGGACGACCGCGCCACGCCGCAGCGGGCCCGAGGCCACGTTCCACGATTTCACCGGCAAGGCCGACCGCCGCATCGACTGGGTCTGGTCGAAGGGATTGCAGGTCCGCCGCGTGCAGACCATTACCGACCAGCGCGATGGCCGCTATCCGTCCGATCATTTCCCGGTGCTGGCGGAGTATCGCTGGCCGGCCTTGTAGGAGCGCCCCTGGGCGCGACCGTGAACCTCACAATCGACGGAATCTTCCGCGTAGCGCCAGTCTTTCTGTCGCGCCCAGGGGCGCTCCTACGGGCTCGCCGAAGCGGATTCGAGCGACAACACCACTGGCAGGGCGCACAATACGCAGCCATCAGCCCTGAGCCTGCCATGTCCGCCGATTCCGAAACCACCGTGCCGTTCTCCGCTCTGGGCCTGTCCGCCCCGGTGCAGGCGGCGCTGGCCGAGGTCGGCTACGAGTCGCCTTCGCCGATCCAGGCGGCAACCATTCCCGCACTGCTGGCCGGCCGCGACGTGCTCGGCACCGCGCAGACCGGCACCGGCAAGACCGCGGCGTTCGCGCTGCCGGTGCTGTCCGGACTCGACCTGGACAGGAAACTGCCGCAGGCGCTGGTGCTGGCGCCGACCCGCGAGCTGGCGATCCAGGTGGCCGAAGCGTTCCAGCGCTACGCGGCCAAGTTGCCGGGTTTCCACGTACTGCCGATCTACGGCGGGCAGAGCTACGCTCCGCAGCTGCAGGCGCTGAAGCGCGGCGTGCACGTCGTCGTCGGCACGCCGGGGCGGGTCATCGACCATCTCGAACGCGGTTCGCTGGACCTGTCGGGCCTGACCACGCTGGTGCTGGACGAAGCCGACGAAATGCTGCGCATGGGTTTCATCGACGACGTCGAGGCGGTGCTGAAGAAGACCCCGGAATCGCGCCAGGTCGCGCTGTTCTCGGCGACCATGCCGGCCCAGATCCGCCGCATCGCCCAGACCTACCTGCGCGAGCCGGCCGAGGTCAACATCGCGGCGAAGACCACCACCGCGACCAACATCCGCCAGCGTTACTGGTTCGTCAGCGGCATGCACAAGCTGGATGCGTTGACCCGGATCCTCGAGGTCGAGCCGTTCGACGCGATGATCGTGTTCGCCCGGACCAAGGCCGGCACCGAGGAACTGGCCGAGAAACTGCAGGCGCGCGGCTTGGCCGCGGCGGCGATCAACGGCGACATGCAGCAGGCGCAGCGGGAACGCACCATCGGCATGCTGAAGGACGGCAAGCTCGACATCCTGGTCGCCACCGACGTGGCCGCGCGCGGGCTGGACGTGGAGCGGATCAGCCACGTGCTGAACTACGACATTCCCTACGACACCGAAAGTTACGTGCACCGCATCGGCCGCACCGGACGCGCCGGGCGCAGCGGCGAGGCGATCCTGTTCGTCACCCCGCGCGAGAAGGGCATGCTGCGCGCGATCGAGCGCGCGACCCGCCAGCCGATCCAGGAAATGCCGCTGCCCAGCGTCGAGGCGGTCAACGACAAGCGCATCGAACGCTTCCTCGCCCGTATCGGCGAAGCGTTGGCGACGGGCCAGTCAGGCGAATTCCGCGGCCTGATCGAGAATTACGAACGCGAGCACGACGTGCCGGCGGTGGAGATCGCCGCGGCCCTGGCCAAGCTGTTGCAGGGCGATACGCCGCTGCTGCTGGAGCCGGACCGCAAGCCGGAACGCGCGCAGCGCGAGTTCGGCGACAGGGTTCGCGAGTCGAGGCCGCTGCGCGAGCGCGACTCCCGTTTCGAGGACAACCGCTTCGACGACAAGCCCCGCCGCGAGAAGAAGCCGCGCGGAGCATCCGAATTCGGCATGGAAAGCTTCCGCATCGAGGTCGGCCATGCGCACGGGGTGAAGCCGGCCAACATCGTCGGCGCCATCGCCAACGAGGCGGGATTGGAAAGCAAGCACATCGGTCGCATCGACATCCACGACGAACACAGCGTGATCGACCTGCCGGAAGGCATGCCGCGCGAGACCCTGATGCACCTGAAGAAGGTCTGGGTCTCCGGCCAGCAACTGCGCATCAGCCGGCTGGGCGAAGGCGAAGAGGGCGGCGGACAGCCGCCGCGCAAGTTCGGTGCGCGGGCGGGACGCCCCGGCGGCAAACCGGGGTTCAAGCCCGGCGGGCCGAAGAAGCCGCATCGCAAGGGTCCGCCGAAGCAGTCCTGACGCCTGGGGGTGCGGCCGCGTTCGCGACCACGTGAATGTGCCGGCATTCCCGTCGCGGACCGGCGGGCTCTGCTACATTCCGGTCAACGACCAGGGATGGCGGGTATCGCGGCCGGGGACGCGATGCAACCGACCATGCAGGTCGCTCGGGCGCGGGGGGATGCGTGGCGAGGGCGGATGCGCGTGTGGTGGACGACGAGATCGACCGTGGCCATGCCAGGGCGTTGCGGCGGCTGCCCGGCCGCGCCTATTGGCTGATCGGATTGGTCGCGCTGGGCATGCTCGGCGCGTGGCTGGTGCTCGAAATCCAGGCCAGCGTCACCGCCTACGTCAATGCCGAAGGCCTGTGGTCGAAGATGCAGAAGCAGTCGGTACTGGCGATGTACCGCTATTCCGGCAGCGGCGATCCGCGCGACCTGGCCGAGGCGCGCCAGACCCTGCGCACTCCGCTCGAGGACCTGGCCCTGCGCCAGGCGCTGGATCGCGACCCGCCGGACCTCGAGGCCGCGTATCGCCACGTGCGCGCGGCCGGCAACCGGCCCGAGGACCACGACCGGCTGATCTGGGTCTATCGCCTGCTGGCCGATGCGCCATACCTGCGCGATTCGGTGCGGGCCTGGCGACGTACCGACGCCGACCTGCGGACCCAGGCCGGTATCGCCGACGAACTGGAAGCGCGCTGGCGCCGGGGAACGCCCGACGCGGATGAGATCGCCGCATACCGGAGCCGGTTGTACGAGATCAACGCGCGCATCTATCCGCTGACGGTGGAGTTCTCTGATTCGCTGGCGCGCGGCGCCGCGGCGATCCGCCGCCTGCTGCTGCTGTCCAGCGCCGTCGCGTTCGCGCTGCTGGCCTGGTATTCGTTGCGGGTGATGCAGCACACCTTGCGCCACGTGCGCGAGACCGAGGCCGAATTCCGCATGGCCTTCCACCAGGCCGCGGTGGGCATGCTGAAGCTCGCGCCGGACGGCCGTATCGTCCAGGCCAACGAAGCGCTGGCCAAGCTGCTGGGCACGTCGTTGGCGGAGCTGCGCGACATGCGCGTGCAGGACATGGTCCCGGCCGAGGACCTGGACAGGACCGCCGACGGAGCCGATTGGCAGCAATGGCTGCAGTCCGGCGAGCGCCGGCTGCTGACCCGCGACGGCCGCGTACGCTGGGTGCGCTGGACCGCTTCGCCGCTGGCGCGCCCGGGAGCTTCGGCGGACCGGATCTTCGTGCTGCTGGAGGACGTTTCCGACGCCCACGCGATGGCCCGCGAAATCGCCCACCAGGCCACCCATGACGAACTGACCGGATTGATCAACCGGCGCGAGATCGGCCGTCGGCTGGGCGAGGGCCTGGCGCAGGCGCGCCGTGGCGACATCGTCCATACGCTGGCCTTCATCGACGTGGACCGGTTCAAGCTGGTCAACGACACCTGCGGGCATGCGGTCGGCGACAGGTTCCTGCGCCGCTTTGTCAATCTGCTGTCGGAGCAGTTGCAGGGCGGCGACTGGCTGGGCCGACTGGGTGGCGACGAATTCGCGGTGTTCCTGCATGGCGCCGACCTCGGGCACGGCCTGCGCACGATGGAGGAAATCCACGGCCTGCTTTCGCGCACGTCGTTCCGCTGGGACGGACGGGAAATGCCGTTCCATTGCAGCGTCGGCCTGGTCGAGGTCAACGCTTCCGCCGCCGACGTCGAATGGCTGTTGTCCGCCGCCGATGCCGCCTGCTACCTGGCCAAGGAAGAGGGGCGCAATCGCGTCCGCGCCTACAGCGATGCGAACCGGGCGTTGGCGCGCCGCCGCTACGACCTGGACTGGGTGACCAGCGCGCAGGCGGCGATCGCCGAGCGGCGCCTGTTGATGTATGCGCAGAAGATCGTCCCGCTGCATGCGCCGGAGGCGGGCCTGCGCTACGAAGTGCTGGTGCGCATGCGCGGCATGGACGGGGTGCTGCATCCGCCGGGCGAATTCCTGATGGCGATGGAGCGCTTCGGCCAGGCCACGGCGGTGGATGGGCATGTCCTGGACGCGGTGCTCGGCGAATTCGACCGCCATCCCGGCCACCTGCAGCGGCTGGCCTCGTGCCACGTCAATATTTCCGCGCAATCCATCGCCGACCCGGCCTTCCTGGCCCGGGTGACCGAACGGCTCGACCGTCGTCCCGCCGTCGCCTCTAGGCTGTGCTTCGAGCTCACCGAAACCGCGATGATCGGCAACCTGGCCGACGCGCGACGCTTCATCGATGCGGTGCGCGAACGGGGTTGCCGCGTGGCCCTGGACGATTTCGGCAGCGGTCTGTCCTCGTTCGCCTACCTGAAGGACCTGCCGGTCGACATCGTGAAGATCGACAGCGCCTTCGTCCGCGACATCGGCAAGGGCGGCAGCGACCTGGCCATGGTGCGCTCGATGGCCCAGGTCGCCCGGGCGCTGGGCAAGGAAACCATCGCCGAAGGCATCGAATCGGCGGAAACCCCGCCGCGGCTGGCGCGCATCGGCATCGACTTCGCCCAGGGTTATGCGTTGCACGAGCCCTGTCCGCTGGAGGAATTGATCCGCCAGGCGGGCGCGGGTGGCGAGGCTTGGCCGATAATGCAGGCATGATCGAAAGCCCCAGCCTGCCCCGACTCAGCAAATTCATCGCCGAAACCGGCTTCTGTTCGCGCCGCGAGGCCGACCGGCTGATCGCCGCGCGCCATGTCACCGTCAACGGCGTGGTCGCGGGCATCGGCGCGGTGGTCGGCGAGGGCGACGAAGTCCGCGTCGACGGCCAGTTGCTGCGTGCGCGCAGTGCCAAGGCCGGCAAGCGCCGGCACGTCTACATCGCGCTGAACAAGCCGGTCGGCATCACCTGCACCACGGAGAGCTCGGTCAAGGGCAACATCGTCGATTTCGTCGGCCACGAGCAGCGCATCTTCCCGGTCGGCCGCCTCGACAAGGATTCGGAAGGCCTGATCCTGCTGACCAGCAACGGCGACATCGTCAACCAGATCCTGCGCAAGGAAAACAACCACGAGAAGGAATACCTGGTGGCGGTGAACCTGCCGGTGACCGACGAATTCCTGCGCGGCATGGCCAAGGGCGGGCTGTGGATCCACGGCCAGCAGACCTTGCCGTGCCGCACGTCCCGGCATGGCAAGTTCGGTTTCCGCATCGTGCTGACCCAGGGGTTGAACCGGCAGATTCGCCTGATGGCGACAGCGTTCGGCTACCGGGTCAAGCAACTGCGCCGCGTGCGCATCGACAATCTCAAGCTCGGCGAGCTGAAGCCGGGTCGCTGGCGCAACCTGACCGATGCGGAACTGCGCGGCCTGTTGCCGGGGCATTCCGATTGGTGAAGCCAGCGATCGCTGGCCGCGCTGCACACCCGCAGAATTCTCCCGGTGTGGGAGTGGCAGTGCCGGAGCACTGCCGGTAAGTCGCGAATGCTCTTTGTCCTGAGTTGTTCCGTGTTCACTTGAAAAGCATTCGCGACTTACGTCGCTCCCACTCCCGAAACCTTGACATTCCTATGTCGATCGTCAGGGCAAACGCAGCCGCGAACGCTGGCCGTTGCGCTCGATCACCACGCCGTCGCGTTCGATCGACACGACCTGCAACTCGCCGTTGCGATCGCCTTCGCCCATGCGTTGGCCGTTGAGGATGACGAAGCGCCGCGCAGCGGATTCGTCCCACACGTGCATGGTCAGTTCCGTGCGCGACGCAGTCGTGGTCGGAATGTCCTCGGGCGCGGGCAGCGGCGGTGGCGCGATAGTCGGCGGCAAAGCGGACGCAACGGAAGGTTGCGGCGGCTGGGGCTGCGGGGCCGCGGGCGTGGAAGCGGGTGGCGCGGCGGGCGCCGGTGCAGGCCGCGCTTGTGTTTGTGCGGGCGATGGCGCGGTGGTCGATGGCGCCGGACGCGAACGAACGACCAGTGCCGGTGGCGCGACTTCGGTTTCCGCGCTCGCCTGAGGCGGAAGGGGCGCCACGGGAACGGGTGGGGACGCATCGCGCAACGACCACCAGAACGCGCCGAGCAAGACCAGCACGCCGGCGACGATCGCGGGCCGCAGCCATGCCGGCGAACGGCGCGCGTGCGCCGCGGGTGCTGGCGGCAGCTCCGCGGCGACGTCGGGTACCTGGCCACGGCGGCGTTCGGCTTCCGATTTGCGCAGGGCTTCGAGGATCAGGGACATTCGCCGGCTCTCGTCAGTTCGGTTGCAGCACGCGCAGCAGGTGCGGGCCCGGCGCGTCGCTGGCCAATGCCATCAGGGTCAGCGGCCCGGCGACGCCGTCCGCCGGCAAGCCGCGCGCGTTCTGGAATTCGCGCACCGCCCGGGACAGCGCGGCATCGTAGGGCGTTCCGGCTGCGGCATCGGTGGTTGGCGAAAGGGCATGCCGGATCCAGTCCACTGCAGGTCCGGAGGTACGGGGTTGAGGTGGCGCGACCAGCATCGCCGGGCCTTGCCACAGACCGACGTAACCGCCATCCCAGCGCGATTGCAGCAACACCCGGTCGAGATCGACGCTGCGCTGGCCGATGCGCACGCGCGCATTGCGCACGTCGGCGCCGAGCAGCACGGCCCAGGCATTGGCGTCGCCATCGCGCAGATGCAGCAACAAGGGCCGGTCGAGCGCGAGCAGCGCGTCCAGGCGCGAACTGCCCTGCACGCAGTGCACGTCGGTTCGCGCGGCCGGCGTGCAGGGGCCCGACGGATCGACGGTGATCGCGTCCGCGGGCAACTTCCACAATCCCAGCAGGTGCTGCCAGGCAGGCAGCGGGGTGTCGCCGGTCGCACCGATCAACTGGGTCAGCGCGGCGGCATCGACAGCTTCCACGGGAACGGGTTTCGGTCGCGACGGCGCCGGTGCCGGTGTCCGCACGGGTGCCTCGACGGCAGTCGTCGCCGGAGCCGAGGCGGGCGTCGTCGGCCCGTTCCGCCATTGCAGCGCCGCGAACGCGGCGACCGCGACGGTTGCGGCGCCGGCGGCGACCAGCCATGGCCACCACGTGCGCTTGGCGACGGGCGGCAGTACTTCGTCCGCGGCGGCATCGATCAACTTCGCATCGATGCCGGCGGTGTCGCGCGCGTAGCCGGCGAGCAGGGCGCGCTCGGCGATCACGTTGATCAGGCGCGGCACGCCGCCGGACCGCGTGTGCACGCGCTGCACGGCCTTCGTATCGAACGGGAAACGCTCGCCGCCGGCCACGCGCCAGCGATGGCGCAGGTACTCGCCGGTTTCCTTCGGATCCAGCGGAGTCAGGTGGAAGCGCGCGGTGATGCGCTGGGCGAGTTGGCGGAGCTCAGGTTTCGCCAGCATCGCGCGCAGTTCCGGCTGGCCCAGCAGCAGGATCTGCAACAACTTCTGCGTATCGGTTTCCAGGTTGGTCAGCAGGCGGACCTGTTCCAGCGCGTCGGCGGGCAGGTTCTGCGCCTCGTCGATCAGCAGCACCACGCGCAGGCCCCGGGCGTAGGCTTCGAGCAGGTGGGCGTTCAGCGCATCGACCAGGGCCTTGGCCGAGCCCTGCTTGCCGGCGATGTCGATGTGCAGTTCTTCGCAGATGGTTTCCAGCAACTCGACGGCGGTCTGTCGCGGGTTCAGCACCAGGGCGATGCGCGTGTCGGCCGGCAATTGTTCCAGCAGCAGGCGGCTCAGCGTGGTCTTGCCGGTGCCGACCTCGCCGGTGAGCTGGACGAAGCCGCCGCCACCGCCCTTGTCGATGCCGAACAGCAGGTGCGCCAGCGCGTCGCGGTGGCGTTCGCTGAGATGCACGAAGCGCGGGTCCGGCGTGATCGAGAACGGCGCTTCGTGCAGTCCGTAATAACCTAGGTACATGCGGGTGCCGCGGGGCTGGAGAGCGACAGCATGCCATGCGCGCTGGGCCCGCGCGACGGCGCCGCGCCCGTGTGGCAAGCTGGGCCGACCGGTTGCGAAGGGGACGGGCGATGCAGGTAACGGACGGAATCGGCAGGACCGGACGCGTCCTTGCCGCGCTGATCGCGGCGGTGGCGCTGGGCTCGCTGCTGCTGCAGTACGTGCTGTTGCTGGAACTGGTGCGCTCCAGCATCGGGCCGTGGATGGGCACGCTGCGCTATTTCAGTTACTTCACCATCCTCAGCAACGTGGGCGTGCTGCTGGTCGCCGTGCATGCGGCGCTGGCCAGCCCGGGTTTCTTCGCCAGTGCGCGCGGGCGCGGGGCGCTGGCGCTGTACATCGGCGTTACCGGCGCGATCTATTTCCTGGTCCTGCGCCATCTGTGGCAGCCGCAGGGCGCACAGTGGTGGGCGGACACCGGCCTGCATTACGCGGTGCCGTTGCTGTACTGGGCGTGGTGGCTGGGGTTCGTTCCGCACGGAGATCTGCGCCGTGGCGATGTGTTGCGCTGGCTGGCGTTCCCGTTGGCTTACGTGGCGTGGACGCTGTTGCGCGGGCAGTGGGTGGACGAATACCCGTATCCCTTCATCGACGTGAACCTGCTGGGTTGGGTCACGGCTGCGCGCAATGCGCTGGGGGTGCTGGTGCTGTTCGTCGTCGGTGGCGCGTTGGTCGTGTGGCTGGACGGGAATCTTCGCAAGCGTGGTTAGGCGGTATTCCGCCTGACGGCGACTTACTTTTCTTTGCTTGTGCAAAGAAAAGTAAGCAAAAGAAACACACCCTTCCTCGCGCCCTTCGCTGCGCGAAGGGATCGCGGAGCCGGCGGGAATTTCCGGAAGCCGCATCCCCGTATCAAGTACGGGGCAGGCTCTGCGGCTCCGGAAACGGCGCACATCCTTGTGCCTCGCCCCTGCGGAGGTTTACCCACCGGCTCCGCCGCTGCGGACGGGGCCTTGAAAAGCAACAGCAGATGCGTTGCTTTCTTGGCGATCAAGGCGAACTCATACGCTCCAGCAATGCCATCGCTGCCGCCGGGTTGCGTTCCTTGGCGCTGGCGATGAAGAACACGAACACTTCGCGCGGTCGTCGCGGTGCCGATGCGCCGAGGTGCGGCAGGTCCGCGGGGTCACCGCCGTCGCGCCAGTCGCGGATGCGCCGTGCCCACGCGTCGAGTTCGTCGGCCGGATAGCCGCTGGCGACGTCCGCGCGCGAGCGCATCAGTCGCGCGTAGACGAAATCGGCGGTCAGGTCGGCGAACGAGGGGTGTTCGTCCGAGTCGGTGAACACCGTCGCCATGCCGTGCGAACGGGCGAGGGCGAGGAACTCCGTGCCGACGAAGCCAGGGTCGCGGACATCCAGCACGTGGCGCATTGCGCGCCCGTCGACGGTCGCCGGCAGCAGGTCGAGGAACACGGCGAAATCGTCGCGGTCGATGCGCACGCCGGCGTCGAACTGCCAGACGATCGGGCCGAGGCGGTTGCCGAGCGAGGCGATGCCGCCGAGGAAGTCGTCGATCTGCGGGCCGGTCTTCGCCAGGGTCCGCGACTGCATGATCCGCATCGGCGCCTTGGCCGAGAACAGGAAACCCTCGGGCGTTTCGTCGCGCCACTTGGCGTAGGTCGCCGGCTTCTGCGCGCCGTAATAGGTGCCGTTGATCTCGATGGCGGTGACGTGGCGGCTGGCGTATTCCAGTTCGCGTCGCTGTACCAGGCCCTTGGGATAGAAATTGTCCCGCCAGGGCGCATAAACCCAGCCGCCGATGCCGACGCGGATGCCGTCCGCGGCGGTTGGCGCGGAAGTGAACAGGTCGTTCTTCATCCGATCATCGTGGCACGGATGGGATGCTCTGTCGCGAGACCCCGATTGGAATCGGTCCGTCCCGGCCGCATTGTTCCGCCACCCCCCGAAAAGACCCGTCCCCATGTCCCGAGTCGTCGCCTTGCTGGCGCTGCTATGGCTGGCCGCTTTCCCCGCATTCGCAGACGAAACCTGCGAGCGCCGCACCGAATTGCCGCCCACGGTGAATTTCCGCGTCGACAACGATCTGTTCGGCGGCCAGGACCAGGGTTACAGCAACGGCGTGCAGCTGACCCTGGTGTCGCCGAACCTGGCCGACTACACCCAAGACCCCTGCCTGCCGCGTCTCGCGCGACTGGTCAACCGCTACCTCGGCGCGATCCAGCCCAGCGGTTTCGAACAGCAGAACATGGTGGTGACCTTCGCTCACGCGATCTTCACTCCCACCGATTTCAGCCGCAGCGACCTGATCGAGGACGACCGGCCCTACGTGGGCGGTTTCCTGGTCGGCCTGGGCTACAACGCGCGCAATGGCGACCAGTTGCAGACCACGCAGCTGCGCCTGGGCATGATCGGTCCTTCGGCGCGCGGCGAAGAAGTGCAGAACGGCGTGCACCGGATCATCGGCGCGGACCGTTTCAAGGGTTGGGACAACCAGCTGCACGACGAACCGGTGTTCATGCTGCAACACGAACGCATGCGCCGTTTTGGCGGCAGCGAAGGCGTGTGGGGCTGGGATGCGATCTCGCATTACGGTGGCGCGGTCGGCACCCTGGCCACCTTCGCCAATGTCGGCGGGGAAGTGCGCTTCGGCCTGCGCCTGCCCGACGACTTCGGCAGCACGCCGCTGCGTCCGGCCGGCGAGAACACCGCGCCGCGCAGCCAGACCCGGCGCGGCGGCGCATGGCGCTGGCACGGTTTCCTGACCGCGGACGCGCGCTGGGTGCTGCGCGACATCACCCTAGACGGCAATACCTGGCGCGACAGCCATAGCGTCGACAAGGAACCCTTCGTCGCCTACGTCGGTTTCGGTTTCGCGTTGATGAAAGGCAGCTGGAAGTTCGCGCTGGCCCGCTACCAGGGCACCCGCGAGTTCGAGACGCAGAAGGAACCGCCGGTGTTCGGCAGCTTCACCATCAGCCGGGCCCTGTAGACGCGCTTCCTGTAAAGTCGGCGCATTCCCCCGCGACGAACCCCGCGATGAGCTGGACCACGCCCGACCTGTGCGACCTGCATCCCGACGTGCAGGTCGCCGAACCGCTGTTCCGCGATTTCGGCGGCAGCCGCCGATTCGCCGGCCGCATCGTCACCATCCGCTGCTTCGAGGACAACTCGCGTGTGCGCGAGCAGGTCGGCAGCGACGGCCGCGGCAAGGTGCTGGTGGTCGACGGCGGCGCCTCGGTGCGCAAGTCGCTGCTCGGCGACATGCTGGCCGAGCTGGCGGTCGGCAACGGCTGGAGCGGCCTGCTGATCAATGGCGGCGTGCGCGACGTGGAGGCGCTGGCGGCCTTGCCACTGGGAGTGAAAGCGCTGGCCGCCACGCCGATGAAGACCGAAAAGCGCGGTCTGGGCGAAGTCGGCGTGCCGGTGAATTTCGCCGGGGTCGATTTCATCCCCGGCCATTGGCTGTACGCGGACGCCAACGGGGTGATCGTGTCCGCCACGGAGCTGTCGCCGCCGTGATCGTGCGATGGTTCGAATCGCTGGTCGACATCTTCGCCCAGCCCGGCGAAGGCATGCCGCCGCGCGGCGTGTGGCGTTTCTACTGGCATTACCTGCGCCAGGTGCGCGGCATCCTGCTGTGGGCGTGCGTGCTGGGCTTCTTCGGCGCGCTGGTCGAAGTGGCCTTGTTCGAATTCCTCGGCCGGCTGATCGACCTGGCCGGAAACACGCCGCCGGCGGATTTCTTCCGCGCGCACGGCCGCGAGCTGGCGTGGATGGCCTTCGTCGCGCTGGTCGCGCGGCCGGTGCTGTTCGTCCTGCACGACCTGCTGGTGAACCAGTCGCTGGTGCCGGGACTAACCGCGCGGATCCGCTGGCAGCAGCACCATTACGTGGTGCGGCAGAGCCTGTCCTTCTTCCAGAACGATTACGCCGGACGCATCGCCAACCGGATCATGCAGACCGGCGCCGCCCTGCGCCAATCGGCGGTGCAGGTGGTCGATGCGATCTGGCACGTGCTGATCTACACCGGCTCGGCGCTGGTGCTGTTCGCCGAAGCCGATCCGTGGCTGATGCTGCCGCTGGCGCTGTGGCTGGTCGGTTACGTCGCCTTGCTGGCGTACTTCGTGCCGCGCACCAAGCAGCGTTCGTGGCTGGCTTCGCAGGCGCGTTCGCGATTCATGGGCCGGGTGGTGGACGGCTACACCAACATCGCCACGCTCAAGCTGTTCCCGCATGACGGGCGCGAGGACGCCTACGTGGCCGAGGCCGTCGCCGACAACGCGGCGAAGGTGCGCGCGATGACCCGGCTGACCACGGCGATGGATTTCAGCATCACCGCGTTGAACGGCGTGCTGATCGCATCGACCTGCGGGCTGGCGCTGTGGCTGTGGAGCCGCAGCGCGATCACCCTGGGCGCGGTCGCGCTGTCGACCGGGCTGGTGATCCGCATCAACAACATGTCCGGCTGGATCATGTGGGTGGTCAACGGCATCTTCGAGGACATCGGCACCGTGCAGGACGGCATGGAAACGGTGGCGAAGCCGCGCGCGGTGCAGGACCACGCCGATGCGCAGCCGCTGCAGGTGACGCGCGGCGAGGTGCGCTTCGAGGACATCCATTTCCACTACGGCAAGCAAGGCGGCGTGATTGCGGGGCTGGACCTCGTGGTCGGTCCCGGCGAGAAGATCGGCCTGGTCGGGCCCTCCGGTGCCGGCAAGTCGACCCTGGTCAACGTGCTGTTGCGGCTGTACGACCTGGAAGGCGGGCGCATCCTGATCGACGGGCAGGACATCGCCGCGGTGACCCAGGAAAGCCTGCGCGGCCGGATCGGCGTGGTCACCCAGGACACTTCTCTGCTGCATCGTTCGATCCGCGACAACCTGCTGTACGGCCGCCCGGACGCGAGCGACGCGCAGTTGCAGGCAGCGGTGCGCAGTGCGCGCGCCGACGGTTTCATTCCCGACCTGGTGGACGGCGAAGGCCGCACCGGCTACGACGCCACGGTGGGCGAACGCGGGGTCAAGCTGTCGGGCGGCCAACGCCAGCGCATCGCCATCGCCCGCGTGCTGCTGAAGGACGCGCCGATCCTGGTGCTGGACGAAGCGACTTCGGCGCTGGATTCGGAAGTGGAAGCGGCGATCCAGGACAGCCTGGATACGTTGATGCGCGGCAAGACGGTCATCGCCATCGCCCATCGCCTGTCGACCATCGCGCGGATGGACCGGCTGGTGGTGATGGACCAGGGCCGCATCGTCGAAACCGGTACCCATGCGGAACTGGTCGCGCGCGATGGCTTGTACGCGCGGTTGTGGGCGAGACAGACCGGAGGGTTTGTCGGCGCCGCTTAGCTTTCCTTCTCCCTCCGGGATCGAAGCCGCATCAAGCGGCTGAGGGTGCCCCGCAGGGCGGATGAGGGCGGAAGCCATCATGCGCGTGGACGTAGCGTGTGCGCCTGAGAATTTCTTCCCTCATCCGTCGCTTCGCGCCACCTTCTCCCGGTGGGAGAAGGGAAGCAGAAGATCACCCGGCCGACTCGCTTGCCACTGGTTCCAGCGATGCATCAGCCTCTGCATTCGTCTTCGCGGCGATATGTCCCTGCGCCAACGCCGCGAAACCATACAAACGCGCGATGCGTCCCCAGGCCAGCGCAACGACGGTCGCCTGGGTCAGCACGAACCCGAGCAGGAACGCGCCCAAGCCCGCGCCGTCGGCGCCGATGCGCAGATAGCCGCACAGCGCGGCCAGCGCATAACCGACTAGGCTGCTGCCGAGGTAGACGACCAGCGTCGCCAGCGGACGCTTGAACACCAGCTTGGTGCCGCGCCACCACGCGCGGAAGATCGAACGCAACGACGCTTCCGCACCCAGCCAGCCGCGCGCGGCTTCGATGGTCGAGTGGGCGACGACGAACAACACCGCCGCGACGGCGATCGCCAGATAGCGGCTGTGTTCGACCTCGCTGGCCAGGATCGCCGTCTCGGCCCGCTTGTCGACCAGGGCCAACAGGCCTGCGGCCACGGCGAAAGCCACGCCGAGCGGAATAAGCGACCACAGCAGCAGGCGCAGCATGCGCAAGTATTCGGCAAGGCCGCCGTGCGCCAGCTCGCCCATGCGCAGCGTGCGGCCGGCGCGGATCGCGGCGACCGCCATGCCGGTCAGCCACGGCGTCAGCAACAGCGCCAGCGCGATCGCCGAGAGCATGCCGAAGCTCACCGCCTTGCCGCCGCCATCGTCGCCAAGTCCGGCGAAGCCTTCGACCAGCATCGGCACGTTGCGGCCCGTGGCGATGTCCGCCGCGTGCACGGAATGGCCGAACTGCGCCTGCAGTCCGCTCCACAGCGGCAAGGCGAACAGCAGGGTCGGCAGGCCCAGCGCGAGCAGCCACCACAGCAGCAGGCGCCATTGCAGCGCGGACTTCAGCCCGGAAAACAGGGCGGCGAAACCATTGGGACGTCGGTCGCGGGAATGCGGTTTCGGGCTCATACGCTCACCAGCAGGGCAAGGAAGGTTTTCAGCAGCGCGGCCGCGGCGGCGGCCCAGCGGCTGGCGGCGGAACGGTCGGTCTCGCGCGTGCGGCTGTCGTCGAGCTTGTCCTGGTCCAGGTAGACTTGGCCGGCGGGATCGAGCTCCGCCGATACCGCGCGCACCGGCTTGGTCCAGGCGAAGCGTTGCCAAGGCTGCTGGCCGGAGAAGCGCACGGTTTCGCTGCTGCCGTCGGCGAATTTCACCCGCAGCAGCTGCGGCACGTCGGCGCCGTCGCGCCGGACCAGCACCGTGGTGAGGTAGGGGAACGGACCGGTGCCGGGCTTGGCTTTCGGGTGGCGCTTGCTCCATGCCTCGCGCTGCCGCTCGATCTCCTTCTGCACGCCTTCGTCGGTCGATTCGATCAGCTTGCCGGCATGCTCGACGTAGCCGGGCAACGGCAGCACTTCCTTGCTGGCGAATTCGGCGATGCGGTCGTCGACCTTGCGGGTAGCGTAGACCTGTTGCGCGAACACCTGTTCCACCGCCGCGCGCTGGCCGGTGCCTTCGGCGAGCGCCTCGCGGAAATCGGCGATGCTGGGGTGGCGGAATTTCCAGCGTTCGTAGTACAGCTTGAACGCGCGCTCCAGCGCTGGCGTGCCGACCCGCGCCTCTAGGTCGCGCATGGTCGTGGCCGTGCGCGAATACACCGTGCCGTAGCTGCCGCTGGACATGCGGTCCCACGAATTGCGGCCCAGCCCGTCGGCCGGGTTGCGCAGCATCGCGCCGAGGCGTTCCGCGGCGAAGCCGTCCAGCGCCGGGGCGATGCCCAGCCGCTTCAGCAGCGGCGTGGTCGCGTGCAACTGCTGCTTGCGCTCGCGCAGCATGCGTTGGTCCCAGTATTCGTTCAGGCCTTCGTCGAGCATCGGTTCCTCGAATTCGTTGGAACCGAGCAACCCGTAGAAATAACCGTGGCCGAATTCGTGGATGGTGACGAAGTCCAGCGCGTATTCGCTGAGCGTCTTCGGTTCGACCGTGGCGAAGGAATCGGCGGTGAAAAATGTCGGGTATTCCATGCCGCCCGCCTCGCCGGCGTTGTACGGCGGAATCACCACGGTCACGGTGCGGTACGGATACGGTCCGAGCGTGCGCGAGAAATAGGCCAGCGAATCGATCGTCGCCTTCAGCGCCGGCTGCGCGCTGGCCGCGTACTCGGGCGGGTAGAGCACGCGCACCTTGACCTTCGGGCTGCCCGGGCCTTCGTAGACGCCGTCGAGCGGCTTCGCGTAGCGCTTGTCGGCGGTCCAGGCGAAGTCGTGCACGTCGCCCTGCACGAAGCGGCGGGTGACCTTGCCGTCGCGTTCGACCGGCGCGCCGGTCTCTTCGCCGGTGGCGCCGACGGTGTAGCCCTTGGGCACGGTGATGCGCACGTCGTACTCGCCGTAATCGGCGTAGAACTCGCTGTGCAGGTGGAATTCGTGCACGTTCCAGCGCGGCGCGGTGGCGCCGCGCTCGCCCGGCAGTTCCAGCACGCCGATCTTCGGGAACCACTGGCCGACCAGGTGGAAGCTGCCGAAATGGCCGGTACGCGCGACCACGCGCGGCAGCTTGTCGAGGAAGCCGATGTCCAGCGTGGTGCTGGCGCCCGGCGCGACAGGTTTCGGCAAGTCGAGGCGGACCACGGTGCGGTCGGTACGCGGGCCGTTGTCGGGCTGCACGTACTGCCATTTCACCGCCTGTCCATCCTGCTGCACCCGCTGCAGCCGGGTGTAGCCCCAGTCGCCGTCCTTCACCGGCACATCGCTGCGGAAGGCGAAGTTGAGGTTGCGCTGCTCGCTCATGAAGGTGCTGTCCGCGCCTTCGAACGCATTGAGGTACAGGTGCAGGTACACCGCGCAGACCGGCTGGGCGCTGCGGTTGCGCCAGGTCAGCTTCTGCTTGCCGTCGATGGTGTGCTTGTCGGGATCGAGCGTCGCGTCGATCTCGTAGCGGACCACGCGGTCGGACAGGGTCGGTTCCTGGCCGCTGCGCGGCCCGCCCCAGGCGTTCGCGTCGCTGGGCGTGGCGACCGCCGCGGCGTCGGGACCGGCGAAGGGGATCGCGGCGCAGCTGGCGGGCGCGGCGCCCGCCGTTTCCGCATGCAGCGGCGCGGCAGCCAGCAACACAAGGGACAACAACGCGTATCGCAGCATCGAAGGTACTCCCGTGGGTGTCCGCGGGAGGATACGTGAAGTCCCTCCCGCGCGACGGAAAGGGTTGGCGTCAGTTGATCGGTTCGTCCAGCATCAGTTCGCGCACGTAGCGCACCGGCGGCGCGCCGTAGGACAGCACCTGGTCGTGGTACGCCTTCAGGTTGAACTTGTCGCCGAGTTTCGCTTCCATCGCCTTGCGCAGGTCGAAGTGTTCCTGCGCACCGACGAAGTAGGTCGGCAGTTGCGCCGAAGTCAGCTGCGCGCGCGTCCACTTGCCCGCGGCTTCGCGCTCCTGCTGGAAGGTCTGGCGCACCATCAGGTCCATCGCCTGCTCGCGGCTCCAGCCGTCGACATGCACGCCCTGGTCGAGGATCGCGTTGCCGATGGTGCGCAGGTAGAACTTCAGTTGCACCAGGTGGAACAGCGGATCGTTATCCAGGTACCCCTGCTGCTGCATCATCCGCTCGGTATAGACCGCCCAGCCTTCGGCGAACAGGCCGGAGCGCAGCACGCCGCGCAGCGTCGACGGGAACTTGGCCGAATGCCAGCCTTCCAGGTAATGGCCCGGCGTGCCTTCGTGGATGCTCAGCAGGTGGATCATGCGGCTGTTGTATTCGCGCAGGAACGAATCGACCTGTTCCTTGCTCC
The DNA here is from genome assembly GCF_017939625.1 of Pseudoxanthomonas helianthi. Taxonomy (GTDB): domain Bacteria; phylum Pseudomonadota; class Gammaproteobacteria; order Xanthomonadales; family Xanthomonadaceae; genus Pseudoxanthomonas_A; species Pseudoxanthomonas_A helianthi. The sequence continues at coordinate 23,452 of NZ_JAGKTC010000001.1, read as the reverse complement.
AGTCGTCGGGGATCGGCGAGACCGCGTAGAAGGTCGCCAGGTTCTTGTCCAGCGGGCCGGGCGAATCGCAGTACGCGACCGACACGCCGCGCTGGAATTCCGGCATCAGGATGATCTTCACCGGCGAATCGGGCAGGGTCACCAGGTCCTTGGCGCGGACGAAGTCGGTGGCCGACTTCAGTGCGGCCTCCGCGTCGGCGACGACCTTGTCCCGCGCGGGGCGTTCGGCGTAGGCGAGGTCCAGCGCGGCTTCGATGGCCTTCTGTTGCTCGTCCGCGCTCGGCGTTTCCGGCAGCGCCGGGGCGTTCGGCCTGTCCTTCAGCACGGTGCGGGCGATGCCGTACATCTCCTCGCGCACGCGCTTCAGTTCGGCCTCGGCGCGCTGCTTGATCTCGGCGCGCGACAGCGACGAGGACAAGGCGAACTTCAGCTTCTGGTCGTACAGCTTTTCGCCGATGCGGAAGTCGCCCTTGGCCTGCGGCACCAGCGTCTTGTCCAGCCAGGTCTGTTGCTCGGCCACCGCTTTCTTCAGCCCATCGATGGCGGCTTCGGTGCGCTTGCGATCGGTTTCGGGCAGTTCCTGCAGGTGCGGCGCGATGAACGTATCGACGATGCTCAGGATGCCGGCGTTCTGCTTCGCGACCGTCTCCGCGTGGACCTTCGGCACGCGCGCCGGGTCGAGGTTGGCGCGAGCCTGCGCCAGCAGCGCGGGGATCTTCTCCATGCGCTCGGTAGCCGAGCGGATGCGCTGCGGCAACGGCGCGAATTCGCGCGCCATCAGGTTGTAGAGGGCGCCGCCGGCCAGGCCGCTGTAGACCTGCGGGTCCCAGGCCCAGCTCTGCAGCGTTTCGCTATTCCAGATGTCCGATTGCAACTGGTTGCGCAGGATCGCCGCGTCGACCTGGTTCTCGCGCGACAGCTTCGATGCATCCACCGCGTCGAGTTCTGCCAGCGTCTGCCTAGCGAAATCTAGGTACTTCTTGCGGCCTGCTTCGCTCAGGTCGTCGATCTGGCCGTCGTACTTGTGCTCGCCGATCTGGGTCGCGCTGACCGGCGACAGCTGCAGCCAGCCGTCCAGCGCCCGCTTCGACAGGTCGGCGAAAGCCGCGTCGGCCTGCGAGGTGTCCGTGGCGGCGGCGGGCGCGGCCGGAGCCGCAGGACCGGGTGCTTCGGTCTTGCCGCAGGCGGACAGGGCGGCGATCAGGGCAAGGGCGAGCAGGCTGTGGCGCATGGGCGTTTTCCGTTGCGGTGCGTCATCGCACGAAGGACCGGAGCATAGGCAAAAGCCGGACGCCGCGCATGTGCCGCAAGCGGCGGATGGCTTATGCTCGGCGCCACCCATCCTGGAGGCAACGCACATGAAGCACGCGGGAAGCTGCCACTGCGGCAAGGTCGCGTTCGAGGTGGAAGGCGATATCGCCGAGGCGATGGATTGCAACTGCTCGCTGTGCCGCCGTCGCGGCGGCCTGCTGTGGTTCGCGCCGCGCGAAGCGCTGACCCTGAAGACCCCCGAAGCGGACCTGTCCACCTATACCTTCAACAAGCACCACATCAAGCATCGTTTCTGCGCGAACTGCGGGGTCGCGGTGTTCGGCGAGGCCATGCATCCAAAGACCGGGGTGCCGACCGTCGCGGTCAACGTGCGCTGCCTGCCGGACGTGTATCTGCCGGCGCTGAAGATCACTCACTTCGACGGTGCCAGCCTGTGAGCGGGAACTCGGCGAAGGCTACCTGGCTCGGCCTGCTGGCGATGCTCGCGACGGCGGGCGCGCCCGCCGCGCAGCAGGCGCCGGTCGCCACCGATCCGCTGTTCGTCGCGCCGGCCGATTCGCTGAACCCCGAACAGGTGCGCTCGTTGCAGCAACGCCTGGCCGACTGGCCGCAACTGGATCGCTATCGCGCGGACAATGCCGCATTGCCGCCGCCGGCGAAGGGCGAGCGACGCGTGGTCTTCTACGGGGATTCGATCACCGACGGCTGGGGCCGCGTGCAGGGCACGACGTTCTTCCCCGGCAAGCCCTACGTCAATCGCGGCATCTCGGGGCAGACCACCGCGCAGATGCTGTTGCGCTTCCGCAAGGACGTGATCGCGCTGAAGCCGGCCGCGGTGGTGATCCTGGCCGGCACCAACGACATCGCCGGCAATACCGGCGTGGCGACGCAGGCGATGATCGAGGACAATCTGCAGTCGATGGCCGAACTCGCTCGCGCGCACGGCATCCGCGTGGTACTGGCTTCGGTGTTGCCGGTCAGCGACTACCCCTGGCGCCCGGGCCTGCAACCCGCGGACAAGGTGCGGCGCCTGAACGCATGGATCCGCGACTATGCGCGCCGCAGCGGCGCGACGTACCTGGATTACTGGTCCGCGCTGGCGAACGCGCAGGGCGGGATCGACGCGAAGCTGGCCGCCGACGGCGTGCATCCCACCCCGGCCGGCTATGCGGTGATGGCACCGCTGGCGCAGAAGGCCATCGATCGCGCGCTGGCGAAGTAGCCGGATGGAACGCCCGATAAGGGGGACGGGTCTGGCGCTCGTGCTATGGCTGGCAGGCGCATGGCCCGCCATGGCCCAGGCGCCTTGCCCGCCGCCGGGTTTCGACAAGCCGGCGCTGTTGCAGCTGGCGCAGCGCGGGTTCGCCATCGACGACGATGCGACGCGCACCCGGCTGGCGCATGGATTGCTTGCCTGCTTGGGCGACGCCGATCCGGCGCTGCGCGACGAGGTTGCCTTTTCCGCATACAGCGCGTGGATGCGCGGCAAGCGGCTCGACACGACGACGCTGCGCTCCTTGCGCGACAACCTGTACGGGCTGCTCAGGCAGGAGGACGGGCAAGGTTTCCACCGCCCGTTCGCGGCATTGGTGCTGTCGGAAATCGCGCGCACCGATCGCATCGAGCCCTGGATGTCGACGGAGGAACGCGATGCGATGGTGATGGAGGCTGCGGCCTACTTGAAGTCGGTGCAGGACTATCGTGGTTACGACCCGGTGGAGGGCTGGCGCCATGGCGTGGCCCATGGCAGCGACTGGTTGCTGCAATTGGCGATGAATTCTGCGCTGCAGCGCGCTCAGTTGCAGGCCATCCTGGAGGCGGTTTCCTCGCAAGTAGCCCCCGCGGCGGGACATGCGTACGTGTTCGGCGAGCCGGCGCGCCTCGCGCGACCGGTACTGTACGTCGCCCAGCGCGGCCTGTTGCCCGAAGCCGAATGGAACGCCTGGTTCGATGCGCTGGCCGCGAGTCTCGGCGGCTCGCCGCAGCGCTACAAGGACAGTGGCTGGCTTGCACGGCGCCACGACCTGCAGGCCTTCCTCGATGCGGTTTACGTCAATGCGGACCAATCCGCGGATCCGCACATCCATGCCCTGAAAACATCGGCCGCCGCGGCCATGCGGCGGTTCTGAACAAACAGCCGCGCCTACAACGCATCCCAAGCCAAGGACTGACATGAAGCATTCGCTGATTCGATTGGGCATCGCCACCTTGTTCTGTGGGTTCGCCGCGACCTCCATCGCTTTCGCGGAAGAAGCGGCGAACGCAACGAAACCGCAGTGGGTCGCGACCTGGGGCGCAGCACCCGTAGCAGCCGGTCCCGCCCTGAAAGCACAGACCGTGCGCCAGGTCATCCGCACCAGCATCGGCGGCACGGACCTGCGCCTTCATTTTTCCAACCTATTCGGCAAGGAAGCGGTGACCATCGGCCCGGTTCGCCTGGCGCGGCACGCCAACGGCCCTGCGATCGCAGCGGGAACCGACCAGCCGGTGACCTTCGAAGGTGCGGCCACGGCGACCATTCCCGCAGGCGGCGAGGTAATCAGCGACGCGGTTTCCCTTCCGGCAAGCGCGCTGGAAGAACTGGTCGTGAGCGTGTACCTGCCCCAGGGCGCACCGACGCCGACAGTGCACCAGGTCGGCAACCAGACCGTGTTCATCGCTTCGGGCGACGTCACTTCCGCCCTCAGGATCGTCCCGGAAGGCGAAGCCGACGATACGCGTTACTTCCTGACCGGCATCGACGTGGCGGCCGCTCCGGGCGCCTGCGCGATCGTTGCGCTGGGCGATTCCATCACCGATGGCGTGGGTTCCACCGAAAACGGCAATGCACGCTGGACCGACCGGTTGGCAGAGCGGCTGCAGGCCGATCCATCGCTGGCGCATATCGCCGTGGTCAACGCCGGCATCGCCGGCAATCGCATCCTCAACGATGCCGTCGCGCCGTATCGCGGACCGAGTTCGTTGTCGCGCGTGGATCGCGACGTACTGGATCAGGCGGCGATAGGCTGGATGGTGCTGCTGCAGGGCGGCAACGACATCTCCGCGTCCGACGTGCTGAAGAAGGTACCCGGCCAGAACGTATCGGCGCAGCAGATCATCGAAGGCATGAAGGCCCTAGTCGCCCGCGCGCATGCGCGTGGCATCAGGGTCGTCGGCGCCACCTTGCTGCCGAGGGGCGGCACCGAATTCCCGGCACCACCGACACCCGCGGCCAATGCCAAGCGCGAGGCGGTCAATGCATGGATCCGCAGTTCCGGCGCCTTCGATGCGGTCGTGGATTGGGACAAGACCATGGGCGATCCCGCCCAACCGGACCGTTTGGCGCCCGCCTACGACAGCGGCGACCACCTGCATCCGAACGATGCGGGTTATCAGGCGATGGCGGCCGCGATCGACCTGCAACTGTTCGCCGGTGGGCGATGCGGCGCGAACGCAGGGAAATAGTTCGTCCATCGCCGTCTTGAATTCTGTTTGAGGCTGCGTTGCGGATTATGCGATTGCCGCAACGATCCCCTGCATGAACCATACCCGCCGTCGCCGGATCGAGTCCGGCCCGATGGAGACGCGGACATGGATTCTTCTGGCGTGGCACTGGACCCCGAACGCCTGGTCGCAGTGGAAGTGGGTTCCGGTTGTTCGCGTCGCGACTTGCCGGCACCCGCAGGCGTGCGCGCCTGGGTGGTCGACATGGCGCCCGGCAGCGAATGGCCTTGGGTCGATCATCATCCGGAGGGCGAGGCGTATTACGTGGTCAGCGGGGAGGTGATCGAAGACGGGCACCGCCACGCCGCCGGCACCTATGTCCGCTTCGCGCCCGGCAGCAGCCATCGCCCGCGCAGCGAGCTTGGCGTACGCCTGATCGGTTTCAACCCCGGCGCGAGCGTCTCCGAATGAAGCCCGCACAGCGCCTGAGCCGGCGGCGGTTCCTGGCGGCGGCCGGCACGGCGGCGGTTGCACTGGCGGTTCCGTGCCACGCCGCTTTCGCGGAGCCGGAGAGCGCCGGACCGACGTTGCGGGCACAACGCCTGGCCTGGGCGGGCGTGCGCCTGCGCCTGGGCAAGGACGATCTGTTCCTGGATCCGCTCGCCAACGCCGATGTCTGGGGAACCGCGCTTCGCGACAAGCTGGTGCCTTTCGACGATGCGGAAGGCGCGCGTTTCGTGCTGATCACGCATCGCCATCCCGATCATTTCGATCCGATCGCGATCCGCAGGATCGTCGGCACTTCCGGCACGGTGGTGTGCACGCCGGACAATGCAGCGGCGGTGGCCGCCGCGGGATTCAAGGTGCGCATCGGCGCGCTGTACGAGCCGGTGCTGCTCAACGACTTCACCGCCACTGCCGTGCCTGCGGTGGACGGTTACGGCGACCCGCAGGTGTCGTGGGTGGTCAATGCAGGCGGCCGCCGGATCATCCATTGTGGCGATACGCTGTGGCACGGCGCTTGGTGGCATATCGGCCGCCAGCTGGGGCCGTTCGATGCCGCGTTCCTGCCGATCAACGGCGCGCGCTTCTCATGGCGCAAGCCGGTCAGCGACGTGCCTGCGGTACTGACCCCGGAACAAGCCGTCGCCGCCGCGCAGGTATTGGGCGCCCGCTTGATCGTGCCCATCCACTACGGCGTCAGCGGCGCCGAAGGCTACGCGGAAATGCCGGATGTCGAACAGGCATTGCTGGCCGCCGCGCGCAAACGCCACCAGGGCGTGGAAATAGTCCGTCCTGGCGAATGGGTTGAATGGCGGGCGGCCTAGATCTGCCCGCAGGCGAAATGTTCCGCCTGCGTCCCTGCCGTCACTTCTTCGCCTTCGGATCCCGCGCCGGCAGCGGCACGTTGCACAGATCGATGTGCCCGGCGGGCCGCTTGTAGAAATCGTCGATGCGATTGCGCCGCGCTTCGACCGCGTCGGCGAAGGTCTTCGAATCGGCGCGCAGCAGCTGGATCGGCGTGCGCTCGGCTTCCGGCACTTCGCTGGCCAGGCGGATCGACTTGATCGGCGTGCGTTCGCTGGCGTTCTCGTAGAAACCCATCGGCTCCGGCCCGCGCGGAATCACGCTGAGCAATTCGATGCCCTTGATCACCCGTCCGACCACGGTGATGTTGTCGTCCAGTTGGCGCGGCGATTGCCCGGTCACCACGTACAGTTCAGCGCCGACGCTGCTGTCGTCGGCGTTGTTGCGACCCGCTCCGACCATGCCGTAGCAATGCGCCAGCCATGCGGTGCCCTTCTTGGGATCGCGCGCGGCCGGGAAGCCATCGACGAAGCCGACCTGCGGCGCCCAGCCGTCGCTGTCGGGCAGCACAGTGAAATCCAGGCCCTTGGCGGCGCGATGGAATTCCGCCGGCAGGTGCTTCTTCGCCGAACCGAGCGATTTGGCCTTGGCCGGATCGTCGCCATCGACATCGCCGAATTGCACGACGAAGTTGTCCTGCGAACGATAGATGCTGGTGCCGTCCCAGAAATGTTCGCGGGCGAAGGTGCGGATGTTGCCAGCGTGCTCGGGCGCGAAGGCCGGCGCCAGTTCAATGATCACCCGGCCGGCCGACAGTTCCATGTACAGCAGGTTGGCGGGGTCGGGCGTACGCCAGTCGCTGTCGGGCGAGGCCTTGATGATTTCCGAGGCGCTGCGGTACTTCGGTTTGGTCGGCTCAGCGGCATGGGCGGCGGGCAGGGACAGTCCCAGGGCAAGCAGGCAGGCGGTCAGCAGCGGAGTCGGGCGCATCGGTCGGTTCCTGGACGAGGTCGCCGGATTGTAGCGACAGCGCTTTCCTCAGGGCGGCTTTGTCCGCGGCAGGGTCGTGCGGCTACGCCGCCCTCAGCCGTTCGACAGACCGTTCCGCAAGTTGCCAGAAAAGCGACGCGTCCCCCGTTGCACGGGCGGAAAGCATGGCGCCGTGTATCGAAGCCATGAACGCTTCGGCTTCGGAGGAAGCGCTGCCGGTCAATCGCATGGTTCCGGTCCGGGAACCTTCCTCTAGGGTTGCGGAAAGCCAGGCCTGGAGGTCGCGGAAATGCGCCTTGACCTGGTCGGCGACTTCGGACGGAACTGCCGGCAATTCCGCCGCCAGGAGGGCGCATATGCAGATGGGAGGATTCGACTCCCGAATGCACTCCGCCCAGTACCGGGCATAGGCGGCGAGCCGGGCAAACGGATCCGGGATCGATTGGTCCAGCGAATGCAGCCCTTGCAACATCGCCTGGCGATGCAGCGCAACCGTCGCCGTCACCAGGTCCGCCTTGGTGGGGAAGTGGTGGTGGATGCTGGCCTTTCTTACGTTCACCAGCCCGGCGATGTCCGCATAGCTGAAGCCGTTGTATCCGCCGGAGGCGAGCAGCTCGTTCGTCCGCTGAATGATCTCCCGGGCCTTCGGCGAATACTCCAACGAATCAGGTTCCGAAACAGACATCGATTCCTCACTGGCCTCCAATGGCACGTTGCTTGTACAGCGCACGCAGCTGCAGGGGAACCCCGACGATCAGGATCAGGAAGAGGGTGCCTTGCACGCCCAGCAACAAGGGATCCTTCAGGTCCGTCACCAGCGGGTTGCCGACCGGCAGCCTGCGCAGGCTCTCGGTCACGGCAGGGATCATCAACAGGAAAGCGCTGATGCTCAGCGAGATCGTCTGGATGTACGCCCCGAGGCGGGCTTCGGGCTGCCATTTCGCCAGACCGTATCCGAGTAGCAGGAACACGAGCGTGGCGGTGGCGATGACCGTGCTTACCGGCTGGTGCGCAACCGGATATGCGCTGAGCGCCCCCAGCAACATGGACCAGAAGTAGGCGCGTCCCGTGCTGGTTTCGGGAGTAATTCGTCCATGCCTGACCAGCATGTAGGCGGCAAGCGGAATGGCCGGGAGGCTTCCGAGTGTGTGGATCCAGCCGATAGGTGAAATGCCCACGGGGTCGTTCCGTTTGGAGGGGAAATAAATCTACCTACCAGTTGGTAGGTAAGTCAACAATGCAGAAACTTCGCCTCGGATGACTATTGGCACATTCGCTATATCGAACTTGAACATAGTATTCCCTCCAACCTAGTGGAGGTCGCCATGACCGAGCCCGAATCCAGCGCCGACAGCCAGCTGAAGAAGTTCCAGAAAGAACTCAGCGCCGGCACCGTGTCGCTGGCCCTGCTGGCGGTGCTGGCCCGCGCCGAGGAGCCGATGTACGGCTACCTGATCGCCAAGAAGCTGGAGCGCGTCGGCGACGGCGTGCTCAGCGGCAAGCAGAGCGCGCTGTACCCGGTGCTGCGCAACCTGGAAGGCGCCGGCCTGCTGGACAGTTTCGTCGAGCCGTCGATGACCGGCCCGCCGCGCCGCTATTACCGCATCACCGAAGCAGGGCGCGCCGCCCTGCGCGAATGGGCCGCCGCCTGGCGCGCGACCCGCGACTCCGTCGATTCCGTCCTCGAGGGGATACTTGAATGAACGCCCAGGGCCTGCCCACCACCATTCCCGAATACCTGGACCAGCTGCGCCTGGCGTTGAAGGGCGCCGATCCGGCGATGATCCAGGACGCGCTGTACGACGCCGAGGAGTACCTGCGTTCCGAACTCGCGGAACAGGCGGGGAAATCCGAAGCCGAAGTGATCGCCTCGGTCGCCGGCAGCTACGGCGCGCCGGAGGAAGTGGCGGAGATCTACCGCGAAACCGAAGTGACGGTCAGCCGCGCGCTGCGTCCGCCGGCGCCGCCCAAGCGCAAGTCCGCGCTGGGCCGCTTCTTCGGCGTGATCGCCGATCCGCGCACCTACGGCGCGCTGTTCTACATGTTGCTGTCGCTGGCCACCGGCATCTTCTACTTCACCTGGGTGACGACCGGCGCCAGCCTTTCGATCGGCCTGTCGATCCTGATCATCGGCATTCCGCTGCTGTTGCTGTTCCTGATGTCGGTGCGGCTGCTGTCGCTGGTCGAAGGCCGCATCGTCGAGGTGCTGCTGGGCGAACGCATGCCGCGCCGCCCGCTGTACACCCAGCGCGACAAGCCGTGGGCGACGCGCCTGAAGGAACTGTTCACCAGCGGCAGCACCTGGACATCGATGCTGTACCTGCTGTTGATGCAGCCGCTGGGCACCCTGTATTTCGGCCTCGCGGTGACGCTGCTGACCGCAGCGGTGATGCTGGCCGCCGCGCCGCTGAGCGTGATGATCCCGGGCGTGTTCGACGTGACCATCGCGCACTGGACCATCAGCACGATGGGCACCTGGCTGCTGCCGCTGGTGTCGCTCTTCGGCATCCTGCTGCTGTTCGCCACGCTGCACCTGGCGCGCGGCATCGGCAAGTTCCATGGCTGGCTGGCCAAGCAGTTGCTGGTGCGCGACCCCGTCGTGTGATCGCGTGCCGCAACGAAAAGGCCGCCCTCGGGCGGCTTTTTCGTTCTCACGGACCGAATAAATCAACCGGCATATTTCGCGATGAAATCCCGCACCTGCGGATAGACCACGTCGCGCCAGCGGCGGCCGCTGAAGATGCCGTAGTGGCCCGCGCCTTCCACGGTCAGGTGCTGGTGCTTCGCCTTCGGGATGCCGGTACACAGTTCGTGCGCGGCGGCGGTCTGGCCGAGGCCGGAAATGTCGTCCAGCTCGCCTTCGATGCTCATCAGCGCGGTCTTGCGGATCGCCGCCGGATCGACCTTCTCGCCCCTGACCTTCCACCTGCCGCGCGGCAGCAGGAATTCCTGGAACACGGTGCGGATGGTGTCCAGGTAATACTCGGCCGGCATGTCCAGCACCGCGTTGTATTCGTCGTAGAAGCGGCGATGCCCTTCCGCGTCCTGCAGGTCGCCCTTGACCAGGTCCGAATAGAAATCCCAGTGCGACATGAAGTGGCGGCTGGGATTCATCGCGATGAAGCCGGCATGCTGCAGGAAGCCCGGATAGACCTTGCGGCCCTCGCCCGGATAGTTCGCCGGCACGGTGTGGATCACATGGTTCTCGAACCACGCCAGCGGATTGCGCGTGGCCAGGCTGTTGACCGAAGTGGGGCTTTTGCGCGCGTCGATCGGTCCGCCCATCATCACCAGCGAACGCGGCGTGGCTTCGCCGCGCCCGGCCATCAGCGACACGGCGGCCAGCACCGGCACGGTCGGCTGACACACGCTGATCACGTGCAGCTTGTCCGCGCCGATGTGGCGGATGAATTCCTCGACGTAGGCGATGTAGTCGTCCAGGCCGAAGCCGCCGTCGGCCAGCGGCACCATGCGCGCATCGACCCAGTCGGTCACGTAGACCTTGTGGTCGCGCAGCAGGGTCTTGACGGTGTCGCGCAACAGGGTGGCGTGGTGGCCGGACAGCGGCGCGACCACCAGCACCGACGGGTCGTCCTTCAGCGCGGCGATGTTCTTCGCGTCGTCGGTGTAGCGCTTGAAGCGCAGCAGCCGGCAGAACGGCTTGCGCAGCACTTCCTGTTCCACCACCGGCGTGATCACGCCATTGGTTTCCACCTGGTGGATGCCCCACTCGGGCTTTTCGTAGTCCTTGCCGAGGCGATGCAGCAGTTCGTTATAGGCGGAAACGCGCTCGGCGCCGGGCAGGGTCGACAGCCAGCTGCTGGGATCGGAAAAGATCTTCGCGTTGGCCTCGGCCAGGTGCACCCACGGGGCCATCCAGTGGCGGTTGAGTTCATGCCATTGGTAAAGCAGCATCGTTCAGGTTTCCGGATGCGATATTGCGGCGCAGCATACCGCAAAGCGCCCCCTTCCGGACCGCGGATTGGTCGAATGGTTCAGCCTTCCAGCGCAGCCATTTCCCCGGCCAGCCGGGCCGAGAGCCAGCAGTGCGAACCCGCTGAGCGCAGGCCCTGGGCGGCGAACTGGCGCCGGTACCAGGCGGCGGGGCGGGCTTGGAAGCCGTCGTGGTCGCCTTCGAATTCGTCTTCGCGGGCGAAAGTCTCGAGGAAGGCCACGCCGGCGCACAGTTCGGCCAGGCCCGGCAGGCCCCGTCGCAGTTCGGCGGACGGCAGGTAGTGCAGCACGTCGCTGCATACCAGCAGGTCGACCGGCGGGCAGGGACGCAAGTACTCGAAATCGCCGAAACGCGCGAAGTGCAGGTTGCGTTTCGCGCCGTGACGGGCGATCGCGTATTCGCTGCTGTCGAAGCCGAGGTAGCGCAGCTTCGGCCGCAGCTTCAGCAGCGGCGCACGCCACGCGCCTTCGCCGCAGCCGATGTCGAGCACCGTACGCACCGGACGTTCGAGGTAGTACTCGGCGCAGGCCACCGCCAGCGCCACCTTGCGCGCGAGCCGTTGCGGCCCGCCGATGTCGCCGTGGCGGTACCAGCGCTGGAAGTAACGTTCGTCGTATTGCTTGGTGGACACGGCAATCGGGTATTCGTGTTGGAAACGCGAGAAGCGTACCGCGCTTTTGTCCGAGAGCCCGCTTTTGGTTCGTCATCCCGGCGAAAGCCGGGACCCAGCTCTTGCTTTGCTCGTGCTTCGATTCGCAAGGCATCAAATGCCGGGTCCCGGCTTTCGCCCGGATGACGGTTGAAACATGACGGCTGCGGAAGGGTATCCTCTCGCACTTCGTCATCAATCCGCGAACGCCATGCAAGCCTACTTCTGGGTCAAGACCGCGCACCTCGTCTTCGTCATGGCCTGGATGGGTGGCGTGTTCTACCTGCCGCGCATCCTGGTCAACCTGGCCGAAAGCGCGGGCAACCTGGAAGTGCAGGCGCGGCTGGCCCTGATGGGGCGGCGGCTGTACCGCTTCGGCCACATCATGTTCGGGCTGGCGTTCCTGATGGGCCTGGTGCTGTGGCTGGGCTTCCACGTCAGCGGCGGCTGGTTGCACGCCAAGCTGGCCCTGGTGGTGCTGATGCTGGCGCACTACACCGTGGCGGGGCGCTGGCTGAAGGGCCTGGACAAGGGACGCGCGCTGCCCTCGGCGAAAACGCTGCGCTGGTTCAACGAATTGCCGGTGCTGTTGCTGGTGGCGATCGTTTACCTGGTGCTGGCCAAGCCGTTCTGATCCCGTAACTAGGTGGGCCCGATCGGTCGGCCCATCCATCGTCATGCCTGCGTGCGCCTCGGTTTGCGCAGCATCGGAAAAATGGGCGGCGATGTTCCCGCCTGGATGGTGCCCAGCAATTCGAACCCGTGTCGCTCGTAGAACGGGATGTTCCTGGGGTTGCTGGACTCCAGATAGGCCAGCGCTCCGTCGCGATCGCACGGGACAAGCGCGTGTCGCATCAACGCCGCTCCGTAGCCTTGGCCCTGCCGGAACGGATCGACGCCAATGAACGGCAGGAACCAATGCGGTTCCTGCGGGTGATAGCGGGCCATCTGTTCGAAGAGGGCGGACAGGTCCTTCTGGACCGGACCGTGCCCCGTGCGTTGCAGCAAATCGGCCAACTCGTCTTCGTCAGGACCGACCCCCGGAGGCAGCCACATTGCCGCGCCTGCGTAGCTGTCGACATGGCACGCACCTCCATGCGAAAGCGCCTTGCCTCCGAGCGCCTTCACGAGGTCGGGGAAATGCCGCAGGTATTGCCCAGGATCGGGCCACGTCCAGCGCGCCGCGGGGTCCGCGCTGAATGCCAGGGTCATCACGGCGACAAATGACGCCTCATCGGAAACGGTAGCGGTACCGAGGGTATGGTTCGTCATGTCGGCCTCGTTCGGGGCTCCAGGGCTTGATATGCCCGGTGCGGGCGGCGCAGAGGAAGGGCCATCTTGAATTCGCCGATGCAAATGCGGCGCGAAGATTCGAACAAAGCGGGTTTTTCGCTCGCCATGCCTGCGACGCGCAACAGCACGAAACGTGCATGACGGACGTCACTGTTCCCTCACGGCCTTGGCGATTGCATTCGTTCGGACGTCGCAAACTGTTGCAACAGCGCCGTGCCTCATCTATTTAGTGACCGATCTCGATGCGGAACGCGTTTCGTCGAAGTCGGAAGGTCTGTCGTATCCGAATCGCATTCCCGGATTTCAATCGCGCACGTGCAAGCAATTTCCAGGATGAGGATTGCCCATGTCCGTTTCGAAGCGTTGGCTCTCTGCCTGCATTACCCGGATCCTGCACCACGGCACGTCCGGTCTCGTGAGCGGTATCGCGCTGGGACTGCCGTTCGCTGCGCAGGCCGAATGCGACCTTACCGCTCCGGCCAGCGGCCAGACCGTCACCTGCACTGCCGCTGCCCCCAATCCCAGTACAACCGCCATCGCCGCCGCCGGCAGTACCGGCGTGACCGTCAATGTCGCCAGTGGCGCCGCGCTGGACATTGCGGCGGGGCCGGCAGTGCAGTTGGGCGACCAGGGGCGGGTCAACAATGACGGCAGCCTTCTCGCGCAGGGCGGGGCGGGTGTGCTGTTCACGGGTAGCCTCGGCAGCACGCTGATCAACCGCGGCAACATCACCGGCGCCGGTATCGGTGTCGGCTTCGGCGCGGGCAACGACCGCATGGAGATGCTTGCCGGGCGGATCGTCGGCGCGGTGACGCAAGGCGACGGCGATGATGTGCTGCTGCTTGAAGGCGGCCAACTGGATGCTGTTGACCAGGGCGCCGGCGCCGATCGCATGACGGTCAACGGTGGCGGTGTCACCGGCACCGTGCAGCAAGGCGGCGGCGTGGACGATTTCGTGATGAGCGGCGGCGAGGTCGGCGCGTTGCTGCAGGGCGACAACCTGGACACGTTCCGCATGAGCGGCGGACGCATCGTCGGCGCTTTCGAGGACGGCGACTACGCCGAGATGACCGGGGGACGCATCGGCCGGGTCAACATGAAGCTGGACGACAATACCTTCGACATGTCCGGCGGCACCATCGACGGCAACCTGGTCACCGGTTTCGGCAACGACACGATCCGCCTGAGCGATGGTTACATCGGCGGCAACATTAGCGTCAGCGGCGGCAACGACAACGTCAGCGTCAGCGGTAGCATCGTGCGCGGCGAAGTGCGCATCAGCAGCGGCGACGACACGTTCTCGTGGAACGGCGGTGGCGTGATCTATGGCGCGGTCGACCTGGGTGACGGCACCGACAGCGCAACGCTGGCCAGCCTGAATCGATCGCATCTAGGCGCGACGCCGGGCATCCTCGGCGGTCTCGGCAGCGACACGCTCAACTTCGACAACGTCAGCACCGACGGCGTCGCCCGCTTCCAGCAGTGGGAAACGGTGAACGCACGCGACGACACCGAACTGACCTTCGACGGCGACCTGGTGCTGGGCGATTCGGGCAGCGGGACCGGCAGCCTGATGGTCGACCCAACCAGCACGTTGTTCGCGGGCAATGGGGCGAACGCCTCGATTCGCGCTTTCGACGCCGGCCAACTGGCCACCGTGCTCAATGGCGGGCGCATCGATTTGACCAATGGAAGCTCTGGTGCCACCGATCGTTTCACCATCGCCGGCAACTACATCGGCAACAACGCCGCGGTGTATCTGCAAACCGTGCTTGGCGACGACAGTTCAGCGTCGGATCGGCTGGTGATTTCCGGCGGCAATGCCAGCGGCGGCACCGGCTTGGGCATCGTCAACCTGGGCGGAACGGGCGGCGCCACCGTGCTGGACGGCATCCTCGTGGTCGAAGCCATCGATGGCGCCACTTCGACCGGCGATGCCTTCGCGTTGACTGCGCCGGTCGCGGCGGGAGCGTTCGAATATTTCCTGTTCAAGGGCGGCGTCAGCGCGGGCACGGCCGAGAACTGGTACCTGCGATCGGCCCTGGCGGTCGCTCCTGAGCCGCCCGCGCCGGCACCGGCGCCGGATCCCCTGGAGCCCACACCCACCATGCCTCCGCCGGCACCACCCGAGCCGCCGGCAACTCCGCCGCCCGCTCTGCCGCCTCCGCCTTCGCTGGAAACGCCGGACGATCCCGATCCGGAAGTGCCGCCTGCGCCGCCGCCAGCTCCGCCGTCCGAACCGCCGCCCGCGGAGCCGCCGTCGCCGCCGCCCGCCGAGCCACCGTTAGCGATGGATCCCGCACCGGTGCCAAGTCAATCGACAGCTCCATCTCCTCCCACTCCCGGCGCTATTGCGGCAACCGCAAACGATCAAGGCGTGATTCCGCTCTATCGCGTCGAGACGCCGACCTACGCAGTCGTGCCACCGGTCGTGCATCAGCTGTCGCTCGCAAGCCTGGGCACCTTCCACGAGCGCCAGGGCGAACAAATGCTGCTGCAGGGCGATGGCGCCGCGCGTGCGGCATGGGTTCGCGCGATCGGCCAGGACACCGAGCAGCATTGGCGCGGCACGGTGGCACCGGTCTTCGACGGTTCCATTACGGGGCTGCAGATCGGTGTGGACATCTACGCGCACGAAGGCGACAACCGGCGCGATCACTTCGGCCTGTTCGTGGGCCGCACCCGTGCCGATGGCGATGTGCGCGGCTTCGCCCTGGGCTGGAACAACCTGACCGTCGGCAAGACCGAGCTCGACGACGATCACCTCGGCCTGTACTGGTCGCGCATCGGGGAACAAGGTGGCTACCTGGATGCCGTTTTGCTGGGCAGCCGCTACGACGGCAAGTCCACGTCCTCGCGCGGGCTGGGCATCGACCTGAAAGGCGACGGCCTAACCGCGTCCCTCGAAATCGGCCGTCCCGTGCGTTGGCGCGAAGGCGGACGCTGGGCGCTGGAGCCGCAGGCGCAGGTCGTCTGGCAACGTGTGTCCTTCGACAGGCAGCACGATGCTTTCGCCGATGTCGCTTTCGATTCGGACAACGCGCTCACCGGCCGTGTCGGCTTGCGGCTGTCGGCCGACTACGCCACGGCGCGCGGATCATGGCAGCCGTACCTGAAGCTCAACTACTGGCGCGGCTTCGGTGGCCAGGACGAGGTTCGTTTCGACGCCGACCGCATCGTCACGCAGCAGAAATACAACGCGGTCGAATTCGGTGCTGGGCTGGTCGCGAAGTTCGACGAGCATGCCAGTTTCTATCTGGCCGTCGACTACACCTCCGACACCGGCGACGAAGGTCTGGACCGCGAAACCGTCGAGGGTAATCTGGGGCTGCGCGTGGCTTGGTAGTGAGGGCGCCCGGTAATCCGTGGCGCGCTTTGCCGGCGGCGATCGTTCATCGGATGCTGACGAAACCGTCCTAGTCGGATGATATGGATTTCCGGCCCGCAAGGCTCTGGACGGAGTCGACGATGCGCATGCGGTCGTGGCGGGAAATGTTCCGGAATGCTCTTAGCAGGCGCAGTTCCAAGGGATCGAACACCGTTTCCGTCACGGTGTCCAGGGCATGGACTTCATCCGGGGGCGAGTCCCTCTTCACCGGTCCGCGTCCAGTTGCGAGCCATTCGAAATTGACGCGAGTGACTTGTGCGATACGTTGAAGGCGCTTCGTGGCGGGAGCGACATTGTCGCTTTCCCAATTGGCAACCGCACCGCGGGTAACGCCCAGACGCGTCGCCAGCTCCCGCTGGGACATGCCTGCGCTGCGTCTCGCGGCACGAATGCGCATGGCAAACTCCATTTTCACCCCTGCTTCGTCCTTGCGCCACTGTATTTGCAATGCAAGTTAATGCGATACCCCTCGTGCGGCAAGATCAAACACCGCATCTGAGATTTTCTGGTTGCAAGCAATATTGACTGCAACTTGTAGAGTTCAGCTTGCGACAGACGATAAGCAATTGATTTGCTTGTGACGCATTTGTAGGAAAAGTCACATTGCGTCGGTTTCGAAGGAAGGCGTCGCTTGACGCGAGTTTGATTTTTACCGACAAAGCCTGCAAGGACGATTTGGGCAGGCAGCAATGACGCAGGGACTGTTCCGCAAGGAAGTGCTGGAGGCAAAGCGCACGAGCTGGCTAGGTGGCATTTCGCTTGCCCAGCCAATAGGGCTTTGGGTTCTCACGGGTGTCGCTGCAGCAGTTGCGTCAACGATTGTTCTCTTCCTCGCGCTCGGTACCTATACGCGGCGTTCTCATGTGGTCGGCCAGCTGGTGCCCGATCGGGGCCTGTCCACCGTCGTTGCGCCCACGGCAGGCATCGTGGGGCGCCTTTATCAGGAAGAAGGCGCACAAGTCGGTGCGGGCTCACCGTTGGCCAGGATCGACGTGCCGCGAGTCACGGCATCAGGGAGCGACGCACTGGCCGTTATTCGAGAGGGCTTGCGAACCCGCAGCAGCAGCCTAGTAGATTTGGGTCGCTCGCAGGTGACGCAGATAGATGTCCAGATGGCCGGGGCGGTGCGCCAACTGACTGCGGCCCGCCGGGAACTGGCCCAGATCGAGAATGAAATCACCAGCCGTCGCGAGCAGGTGCGCATCGGCAACGAGACCGTGTCCCGCTACAAGAGTGTGGCCGAGCAGAAGTACGTCAGCCAGGTGTCGCTGGCTCAGCAGCAGCAGTCAGTGCTGGACCTGCTCAATGCACAGCAGGCATTGGAGCGCCAGGCTACCTCTTTACGACGCAACATCGCACAATTGGAACAGTCGATACACGAATTGCCGACTCAGCGGGATGCATCGCTGGCGGCCACGCGTCGTGATCTGGCAGCGCTAGATCAGGAGCGCGTGCAGCAAGAGGCCAATGGAGAATTGCGCGTCGATGCGCCTGTGGGCGGTCTGGTTGCCAGTCGTTTGGCGGAACCGGGGCAGGCAGTGCAGGCAGGTCAGCCGCTGATGACTCTATTGCCGTCCAATTCGAAGTTGCAGGCCCAGCTGCTTGTGCCGAGCCGTGCCATCGGCTTCGTCGAACCTGGCGATAAGGTGTTCCTGCGATATCAAGCCTATCCGTACCAGAAGTTCGGACACTACCAGGGACAAGTGGTAAGGATCAGCCGCAGCGCCTTGGGCTCCGGCGAGTTGGGCGCATTGATCGGCAACGCGGACTTCAGCGAGCCGTTCTATCGCATCACCGTATCGCTGGCGAAGCAGGCGGTGACAGCCTATGGCAAGCCGGAACCGTTGAAGCCGGGGATGCTGGTAGATGCAGACATCTTGGGCGAGAAACGCCGATTAATTGAATGGGTGTTCGAGCCCCTGTACTCATTAAAGGGGAAATTCGCCAATGTATGAATGGAAATTGTTAGGTGTAATCCTAGCCCCAGGCACAGGGAATGTGTCTCTATTGGAGAAGTAAGATGCGTGACCTTAATGAGCATGAAGTTTCCATCGTTGATGGTGGCAATGCCGCCCTATTAGCTGGGTTGGCATTTGTCTACTACGAGCGGAACAATATCAGAGACTTCTTTGATGGCTTCCTTGATGGATTTGACCCGGAGAATTGAGATGAAGAAAGAAATCCAGGAACTTAGTTCTTTCGAGGTTGACCAGGTTTCCGGCGGTGATGAAATGACCTATGAATGGGGAAGCTGGCTGGGAAGGGCGCTTAGGGGTGCCCTTGAGTCAATGCCTGCTCTGCCGACGACTTATATCAATTAGAGCTGGCGTGGCTGTAGATCGGGATTCCATGACGTAGCTGTTTTATGCCATCCGGGAGCGATTCCCGGATGGCGAGTTCTGGGATTTTGATTTCTGGAGATGAAAATGACGAGTCAAAAACGAAGCCTGATTTCGGTCGGTCTTTTTACATTAGGTATTGTGGCGGAACGGCTAGGTTCAGGTGCTACAGGGTGGTATGGAATGGCGGGCTTCTTTCTCCTGGCTCTTGCGGTAAAGGTTGATATAGGGTCGGGTCAATATTCGAAAGATCCTGAGATCTCGTCCTTTCGTCGCGCGTTTGTCCTCGTTCTATTTGCGCTGGGGTTATTTTCGCTTGTGGCAAGCGTTGTCATTTGGCAGGAGCGCTAGCACGAGTTGCGGCGGACATTGCACATGCCGGTGAAGCGTGGTCGATATTCATTCTGACGCGCGTACGGCGAGGTGAAGATCGTCATACGTCATGAAACTCATTTTGCAATCCGAAGCGGCCGAATGCGGCTTAGTGTCTCTGGCCATGGTTGCCGATGCACATGGGATACGTGTCGGGCTGCCGGATATACGCCGTCGCTTCTCGTTGTCGCTGAAGGGCGCAAAGCTCAACCAGTTGATTCATATCGCCCAGCAGCTAGGTTTTTCCACCCGTCCGTTGCGGTTGGAAATGGAACACTTGGGGCAACTCAAATTGCCCTGCGTGCTGCATTGGGATCTGAATCACTTCGTCGTGCTGGCCAAGGTCGGCAAGTCGAAGGTCACGATCTTCGATCCGGCCATCGGCGAACGCCGGCTTTCGCTTTCCGAGGTCTCCGACCACTTCACCGGCGTGGCGCTGGAACTGGCGCCCACTGCCGAATTCAATCCGCAGAAGGCGACGCCTGCCGTTACCGCCCGGCAATTGACAGGCCCCGTAGATGGCTTGTGGCGCGCATTGACGCAAATCCTGCTGCTGTCGGTGGCCTTGCAGGTCTTCGTCATCCTGGCCCCGTTCTTCATGCAATGGGTCGTGGATCAGGTGCTGGTGTCAGCCGACAAGGATCTGCTGACCGTGCTGGGATTGGGCTTCGGACTGGCATTGCTGTCGCAGATCGGCATCGGCCTGCTGCGCGGCTGGTCGGTGGTGTACCTCTCGTCGAAGCTCGGCCTGCAATGGACGGGCAACGTCTTCGCCCATCTGCTGAAGCTGCCGCTGGATTTCTTCGAGAAGCGCCATCTGGGCGACATTACCTCGCGGATGTCGTCCGTGCAGGCCATCCAGAAGACCCTGACCACCAGTTTCGTCGAAGCCATGATCGATGGATTGATGGCCGTGGTCACACTGGGGCTGATGCTGTTCTACAGCTGGAAGCTGGCCTTGGTCACCTTGCTGGCGGTGGGGCTATACGTCGCCATCCGCGCCGTTGCCTTCCGTCCTGTCCGCGACCGCACCGAGCAGCAGCTGATCGCCGGGGCCAAGCAACAAAGCCATCTGCTGGAATCCTTGCGCGGCATGCAGAGCGTCAAGGTGGCCGGGCAGGAATCCCAACGCCGCGCGACCTACGACAACCTGATGACCGAGACCGTCAATCAGGAGGTTCGGCTGGCGCGCATGGGCTTGGGTTTTAGCAGTGCCAGCCAACTGGTCTTCGGCGCCGAACGCATCGCTGTGATCTGGATCGGCGCGGTGCTGGCCCTGCAGAATGTGTTCTCGGTGGGCATGCTGATCGCCTACCTGGCTTACAAAGACCAGTTCGCCCAGCGCATGGGCGCGTTGATCGACAAATGGGTCGAGTTTCGCATGTTGCGCCTGCACGGCGAACGCCTCTCCGACATCGTGTTGACCCCGCCGGAGGAGGCACTGGGCAGGCCGGAAGTCCCACCGCCGGCCGACACCCGCATCGCGGTGGAAAACCTGTCGTTCCGTTATGCCGACGGCGAACCGTGGGTGTTGAAGGATTGCAGCTTCACCGTGGAGTCGGGTGAGTCCGTCGCCGTGATTGGCCCATCGGGATGCGGCAAAACCACCTTGGTCAAATTGATGCTGGGTCTCCTGCAGCCGACGACAGGCAGCGTCAGTGTCGGCGGCTACGATTTGCGCAAGATCGGGCCGCGCAATGTCCGGGCCATCGTGGGTGCGGTGATGCAGGACGACCAACTGTTCGCTGGCAGCATCGCAGACAACATCGGCTTCTTCGATCCGGACTTCGATCAGGGCCGTGTCGAAGCGGCTGCGCGGCTGGCGGCCGTCCATGACGAGATCGCCGCGATGCCGATGGGCTACCACAGCCTGATCGGCGACATGGGCAGCTCGCTATCGGGCGGGCAGAAGCAGCGGGTCATTCTGGCCAGGGCGTTGTATCGCGAGCCCAGGTTGCTGTTCCTCGACGAGGCTACCAGCCATCTGGATGTGATGAGGGAACGGCTGGTAAACGATGCGGTGAAAGCGCTGAGATTGACCAAGGTCATCGTGGCCCATCGTCCCGAGACCATTGCCAGTGCGGATCGAGTGCTGGTAATGGAACAAGGGCGGATCGTTCGGGAGATGCGGCACCACGTTCGGAGCCAGCAGCCGGGGCTGGCTGAAGCCGCTACATAGCCGCAAGCGACGAGTCCGAGGGTCAGCGTCGCGGCGCCACGGTCCCGACCAAGCGCGCTGGCTTGAACGAAGCGCCATAGGAGCGTCAGGGCAAAGCATCCAAGGCTTTCCGACACCCATCCGTGATCTGTGCCGGCGAGTGCGGTGCCGGAAAACTCAGGCGACGAGGATATATCTCATGGCGTGGGGCCGGGATTCACTGCACGTGGATCTGGCGTCCGCCGGCGAAAGCCCAGTTCTCCCATGTCGTTTCCTTGAAGACGACCATCACGTTCTCAGGGTTGTGCCCAGCAGACGATAGGCTGTCCATGAGGTGGTTCAGGAACTGTCGCTTCACCTTGACGCTACGGCCGGCGGACAGAAGGATCTCGATAAGGATGAAGTCGTCCGTTCTTCGGCCCTGTACGTCCGGGTAAGTCCGATCGAAGCGGAAGTCTTCCGCAGGCAGTTCGAGTACGCGGTGGAATCGATCGGCTTCGGGAACCCCGATGCTGACCAATGCCGCGTGGACGGCGGCGAGCACGGTGTCCTTGAATTCGACGGACTTCGGCCGGAGAACTGTTACGGTCACGAGTGGCATGCTGGGGCTCCTGTGAGGCCTAGTGTGCGGATTGAGCGCCGCTACGAAGCGGCTTGTAATGAGTTGCCAGGCTGTGTCTCGTTACTCCTCACTGCGCGCCTGGAAGCGCCACATGCTCGGCAAGCGGCGTAGCGAGCTTCGCCCAAGCGGGACGGTGTCCGGTGAAGATGGCCTCCCGTGGCTGGAAGAGCGTCGGGTCGTCAAGCGTGCCGACGTAGATGGTCACCAGATCGGGCGCCGACTCGGGAGTGCCGAAGAGCAGGCTGCCGCATTCAGGACAGAAGTTGCGGAGCGCTTGCAGGCCGCTGCCGCCCTTTGTGCATGACTGTTTTATCGGCCCGGAGACGGTGAAGGAAGTCTTGGGCACGCCGAGGACGGGGACGCCGCCAGTCCCCGACGTTCGCTGGCAGTCGCGGCAATGGCAAATGGCGGAAAACAGCATCGGACCAGCCGATTGGTACTGGACCGCCCCGCACAAGCATCTGCCCGTGAGCATTCGGCTGTCTCCTGAAATGCTTGTCAGCGGCCTAACGTTAGCACTTACCGCCAGAAGCGCATGACGATTGCCGCCAGTACCAAGCCCGCGCCAACGATGGATGCGTAGCGGCCGTTTGCATCTGGAGCGGTCTTGCCGAAACCATTTTTGTAAACGCCAAATGCCATGAGGGAGAAACCAATCCCGGCCAGCAGGTCGCGCGTTTGTTGTCCGTAGAAGATGAAGTCAACAACCCGAATGGCGCCAAATACCACAAATAGGACGAGCACTAGCTTGGATGAACTGCTTATGGGTGTTTTACGGATTGAGTTCATCGGGATTCTTGTTGTGAGTGCTAACGCCGGAACTAGACCTGCACGCGGAGCGGCTTTGGTTCGAATGAATGGCGAAACCCCAGCCCGCTCACGGAGTGATCGTCATCTCTACTGTGACGGGGTATGCATTGCCCCATTGGGTGGGGTACGGCGGCACAGGGAGTTCGCTGGCCCCAAACTTCTCTGCGAAGCAACGAGACACGGGAGTAACGGGCTCGACCTCTATCCCGGAGAGATGGCCGGAGGCGTCAACATAGCCAACGAGGGCAAATTTTCCGGTACGCCCGTCAGCAGGTGAGCCTGGAGGAACACAGGCAAGCATTGCTGATTGGATAGCCGGGGCCAAAGCCCCGTCATAAGCTTTGCCCTCGGGAGTTGCAATTGCCTTGTTGCCAGCGGCCACTCGCGCCGAAAGGTCTCCGCCTGAGGCATCGCATGAAGCGAATAGCAATAAAATGATGGCGACGTATCTCATAGTCCTG
>NZ_JAGKTC010000001.1:0-359 GCF_017939625.1 Pseudoxanthomonas helianthi | reverse complement strand
GCTGCAACATGGCGACTGCCAAACCAGCGACAGGCAAGCGCCACGATCTCAAAAAACAAATAGATAGCGCCAATGAAACCTGCATTGATCCAACCCCCGGCGGCATTTGCGGAGCAGTGATAGCCCAAAAGGCATTTTGCGAGTTGCAGTAGAAAATGACTTGCAAGAACTGCAGCAACTAACGAGGCGGTCAAGAGAATACCGATTTGCCGGGCCGGCCGGACGAAGGTCTTAGCATTGCGGATAAGCATGTAGGTGCGCAGCGGAAGGCCGCCGATCGCAAACAGACCAGCAGCGCCAAGGATGTAGAAGAGTGCTTGCCAGAGAATCAACTGCATTGAATCCCCCGTTGCGGCCTG